>CAVVSW010000007.1:0-99782 GCA_963751035.1 uncultured Actinomycetota bacterium | reverse complement strand
TGATGACGTCCACGCCGCGGACGTGACCAGGCGACCCGTCGTCGTTCGTCCAGGCGTAGACCCAGCGCGCGGCAGCGCGGTCGCCATGGACGAAGGACTCCTCGAACGTGAACGACGCGTCGCGGGTGCCGGCGAACATGTCGGCCCACTCGGTGCGAATGGCGTCGCGGCCCTCGACCCGGCGCCCGTCCGGCCCCGGTCCGGTCGACTCGAAGACGGCGTCGTCGGCCATCAGCGCCATGATCGCGTCCAGGTCCCAGGCCTCCCAGGCCGCGCCGAACCGGCGTACGACGTCGTGCGCCGGTGTCCAGGACGGGTCACGGCCGAAGGCCAGCAGCAGGTCGTCCTGCGGTGTCGTGCCCGTGACGGCGGGGCGGTCGGCGACGGCACCGGCCTGGCGGTACATCTCCTCACGGTCGCGGTACCAGTCCGCGACACCGGCCACCAGGTCGTCGTCCAGCCGGGTGTCGCCGCCGCGTTGCGACGGCCAGGTCCCAGCCGTGGATGACGTGGTCCGCGACGAGCTGCCACGCGTACTCGGTCGCCGGCGTGTCACCGAACGACAGGTGCACCGTGCGGTCGGCGGCTCCCGGTTCGCCGTAGGCCGCGACCGCTTCCTTGCCCGCCTGTTCTGCTGCCTGGACCGGCGTCCCGCCGAGGAGATCGCCGTCGAGCCTGTCACCGACGTCGGCGATGGTCTTCCCGGCCATCAGCGGTGCCGTCCACCGGTCCTCGCCGACGACGTGGTTGACCAGGTCGCGGACGGTCCACGGCGCGGAGGGGGTGGGCCGATCCCACGCGTCCTCGGGGACGGCCCGGACGCGTGCCAGGAACAGCTCGACCGAGCGGGCGTGCAGGCTCAGCACATCGGTGTGGTGGGTCATGCCGCGATCGTGCGCCCGCCGCGGCGCCTCCGTCCAGCCCTGCCTCGTTAGCCTGTCCGCCCGTGACCCCCGTGCCCCGGTTCGTCCTGGCGTCGGCCTCGCCGGCCCGGCTGCAGACCCTGCGTGCGGCCGGTGTCCGGGCCGAGGTCGCGGTCAGCGGCGTGGACGAGTCTCAGGTCAGCGGTTCGCCCGCCGAGGTGGCGCTGACCCTCGCGGTGCGCAAGGCCGAAGCCGTCGCGGGCAGCTGGCCGGACTCCCTCGTGCTCGGCTGCGACTCGGTCCTCGAGCTGGACGGGCAGGCCCACGGCAAGCCCCGCGACGCTGCCGAGGCGATCGCCCGCTGGCAGCGGATGCGTGGCCGGAGCGGAGTCCTGCACACCGGGCACTGTCTGGTCGACACCGCCGCGGGGCGGCAGAGCGCGGCGCTGGCCTCGACGGTCGTGCATTTCGGCGACCTGACGGACGACGAGATCACGGCGTACGTCGGGACGGGTGAGCCGCTCCGTGTCGCGGGCGCGTTCACCGTGGACGGGCTGGGCGGGGCGTTCGTCGAGCGCATCGAGGGCGACTACCACACCGTGGTGGGTCTGTCGCTGCCGCTGCTGCGCCGTCTGTTGGCCGGGCTGGGCTACGGCTTCACTGATCTCTGGCAGGGCTCCACGCCGGATCGCGGCCACTGAGGCCGAGGGCACGGTCGAACAGCGGCGCCTCCGCGGGGACGTCCACGATGGGGCCGAACAGGCCCTCGCGAGACGCCGCCTGCTCCGGCTCGGCTGCCTGCGAGGTGAAGTCGAAGACCGCCTGCGTGCTCTCCGCATCGCAGGCAAAGGGCTGACCGGTCCCCCGAGCGAGGTCCCACCCGTGCAGAACCAGCTCGTCGAGGGCGACAAGCCCCATCACACCCGCGGGCATCGTCACGCCGCCCGCCTCGGCCATCCCCTCCCAGGCGGCGGGGTCCTTCCACGCGGCGGCAAGCGCATCGAGCTGCTCGGGCAGACGCTGACGCCACTCGGGGTCGAGGTTGGCCTCGGACGCCGTCCCCGGCCCGGGCTGAACCGCGCCTTCTGGGGGTGGTGTCTTCGTCGCGGCGTCGTGGAAGGCCCTGGTGAGGCCCATGAAATGATCGAGCATGGTGGCGACGCTGGTGCCCTCGCACGGCGTCTGGGCGGACAACTGGTCGTCGGTCACCCCAGCGACCAGCGTCTTCACCTGGTCCGCAGCGGGGCCGAGGTCGAGGATTGTCGTCATGGTCGTGTAGACCGTCAGGGGACACCGAACTCATCGAAAGATGCCGCTTTTGCGGTTGTCCGTGACCCCCCGCGCTGACAGGATCGAGACGATGACCCAGACCCAGCCTTCCGCCGAGGCCACCGAGGTCCAGCTCGAACAGCACCGCCGCGAGCTGACCGGCTACTGCTACCGCATGCTCGGCTCCTCGTTCGACGCCGAGGACGCCGTCCAGGACACGATGGTGCGCGCCTGGAAGGCCATCGACCGCTTCGACGGCCGGTCCTCGCTGCGGTCCTGGCTCTACCGGATCGCCACCAACGTGTGCTTCGACATGCTCGGCAGCAGCAAGCGCCGGGCCTTCCCGGTCGACATGTCACCCACCGCGTCGCCGCCGGTGCACGCCTCCCTGGGCCCGCAGCTCGTCGCGGGCTCCTGGGTCGAGCCGATCGACGACGGCCGGGTGGCCCCGGAGACGAGTGACCCCGCTGAGATCGCCGAGTCGCGCGAGTCGATCCGGCTTGCGTTCATCGCCGCGCTGCAACACCTGCCCGCCAAGCAGCGCGCCGTCCTCATCCTGCGCGACGTCCTGCGCTGGAAGGCCGACGAGGTCGCGCAACTGCTCGACGCCAGCGTCGCCTCGGTCAACAGCGCCCTTCAGCGCGCGCGGGCCACGCTGGCCAGCACCGACGTCACCGAGGGCCGGCCGGCCGACCCGATCGACGACGAGCAGCGCGCGCTGCTCGAGCGCTACGTGAAGGCGTTCGAGGCCTATGACATCGAGTCGCTCGTGGCCCTGCTGCACGAGGACGCGATCCAGTCGATGCCGCCCTACGCGATGTGGCTGCAGGGTGCCGACGACATCGGCACCTGGATGCTCGGCGTCGGCAACGGGTGCCGCGGTTCGAGCCTGATCCCGCTCGAGGTCAGCGGCATGCTGGGTTTCGCGCAGTACCGTCCCAGCGGTCCCGATGGCCGGCACGAGCCGTGGGGCATCCACGTCCTGCGGTTCTCAGACCGGAGGGTCGCCGAGATCACCACCTTCCTCGACACCAAGCTCTTCTCGCTGTTCGGGCTGCCTGCCTCGGTCTAGGGGCGCAGGGGGCACGTCCCATCAGGACCTCGTCGAGGCCGACCAGGTGCAGCAGGGACCGCCAGCTCAGGGCTCACCCGGCGCAGTTGCACGCGGCTGCCGGCGCGGCGAGCGCTCAGGGCCAGCCGCGACAGCAGGTCGACGGTCGCCAGGTCCGCGCGCGAGGCCGCTGACGTCACACGCCAGCACCTCGGCGTACGAGCCCACGTCGCCCTCGCCCACGTCCACCCCCGCTGCGGCATCCACCCGAGTACAGACCGGGTCCGCGGCCGGAATTCATCGCGACCGCGCTGACCGGCCGATGACTTCGCGGCGGCCCGCCAGGTCTGCCCTGAAACGACACCGCGAGGAAGCAAGGAGCTGGTCGGCATGGTGAAGGACCTCTTGAAGGACAGCAAGGCGTTCAGCGGCTTCTCGGTGGACGACGTGGCGAAGGCCAAGACGTTCTACGGCGACACCCTCGGCGTGGAGGTCAGCGAGGCCAACGGGATGCTGACCCTCCACCTCGGCAGTGGTGCGACGGTTCTCGTCTACCCCAAGCCCAACCACGAGCCGGCCTCGTTCACGGTGCTGAACTTCCCGGTCGACGACATCGAGGCGGCGGTCGACGCGCTGGCCGAGCGGGGCGTCCAGTTCGAGCGCTACGAGGCCGCTGACCTGGAGACCGACGAGAAGGGCATCCACCGCCGCGGCGGTCCGCCGATCGCCTGGTTCACCGACCCGGCCGGCAACGTCCTGTCCGTCCTCGAGTCGTCCGGCGAGTGAGCCGTGCCCGCGCGCCTCAACCACACCATCGTCTGGGTCCGCGACCGCGAGGAGTCGGCCCGCTTCCTCGTCGAGCTGCTCGGCCTGCCCGAGCCGACTGAGTACGGCCCCTTCCTCGTCGTCCAGGTCGACAACGACGTCTCGCTCGACTACGCCGTCACCGAGGACGGGGAGATCCATCCCCAGCACTACGCATTCCTGGTCACCGAGCCGGAGTTCGACGCCGTCTTCGGCCGCATCCGCGAGCGCGGCCTCACCCACTGGGCCGATCCGGGCCGCCGGCGGGCCGGCGAGATCAACACCAACGACGGTGGCCGCGGCGTCTACTGGGAGGACCCGAGCGGTCACTTCCTCGAGATCATCACGCGCCCTTACGGCAGCGGAGGCTGACCGATGACTCATCCGACGGTGTACCCCGCACCGCGATACCGGGGCGACACCGGCGAGGTCAGCGCGACCCTGCTGCGCGCGGACCATGAGCCCGATCTCAGCCACGCGTCCGGCGGCGGGGCTCACTACCTCGCGACCGGCGCGTCGACAGACGGCGAGTTCGGCCTCTACCGGTGGGACATGGGTGCGACTCCCAGCGGACCCGAGGCGCACTTCCATGCATCGATCTCGGAGTCGTTCTTCGTCCTGTCCGGCACGGTGCGCCTGTACGACGGGGGCAGCTGGATCGACGGGTCCCCCGGAGACTTCCTGTACGTGCCACCGGGCGGAATCCACGCGTTCCGCAACGAGTCCGGCGAACCGGCATCGATGCTCATCCTGTTCACACCCGGCGCGCCGCGGGAGGACTACTTCGAGACGCTGGCCGCCGGGCGCCTCAAGGGCATGAGCGACGACGAACGCGCCACGTTCTTCCTCCGGCACGACACCTTCTGGACCTGAGCCGCCCCAGATTTCGTAGTCACCTGCATACGTACCTAAACAGTCTTCAAGGCATCAGCCAGCAACCAGGAAGCCGACCGAGGCCACTGTGCGCAGGGCTCCGTTCTTGCCGATCACCTGCAGGTCGGCGACGCAGTTCGCGGCCCCCGCGGCCCAGAGGTCCGTCGGGCCGACGGTGAACTCACCGGGGTCACTGCTGCGGTTGGGCCAGTAGGCGGGGTGCGACTCGAAGTAGACGAGGGCGCCGTTCTGGAAGCACCGAGCGGTCTCCCACGGGCGGTCCGACAGGGTCGTCGACGAGGTGAACGTGACGACCTCGCCGATCGCGTAGGGGTTGTGCCGGTCCAGCGTGATCGTGCTCTCGCCGCGCGCGGCGTTCGCCACGCCGGACGTGGCCACGAGGGCGCCCACGACGAGCACGGTTCCGAGTGTCTTGCGCATGATGTCCTCCGGTGGTCTCGACGGCCGGCTGACTGCCGGGCCATTCGACCCCCGTGCGCTGTCACCTTTGACATCGGTGCGTCTGCGACCAGAACTGCACCTGGTAAGCGTTCGCTTTGCGTCAACAGCCGGTAGAAAACTGAGCCAACGGGGTGAGACGCAGCGAACCCGCCGGAACGTGTGTCCCGGCGGGTCCGTGTCGGCTGACGCGTCAGCCAGCAGCGACGCTGAAGCTCAGTGTCGCAAGGGTCTGCATCCCCCGCTTGGTGTTCATCTGCAGGGTCGCCACGCAGTCGGCACCGCCCTGCTGCCACATGTCTGTCGGCCCGAGCGCGAAGGCCCCGGGGTCGTTCAGGGCGTTCGGCCAGTAGTCGGGGTGCGACTCGTTGAGAACGAGCGTGACGCCTTGGTAGCACTTGAGCTGCTCCCAGGGCTTCGTCGTTGCGGTGGTCGATGGCGCGAACGTGACCACGTCACCCACGACGTAGGGGCCAGCCTGATCGATCGTCAGCGACGACGAACTGGCCGGCGCTGGCTTGCCTGCACTGGCAGGGCTCGCCGCGGCGGGTGCGAGAGCAACGACGCTGGCTGCCAGAATGAGGGCGACGGTCTTGCGCATGGCTTTCCTTCGGTTCGACGGCGGGCACGGTCTGCACCCCTGTTTCCCCGTGGGCACTGCTCGTATTCCCTTTCGGCCTGTTCCTGCGGTGGCCGGTAGGGCTGGTGGAGTGGCATCCGGTCAAGTCTTGGTAAGGCTCGGCGCCCACACCATCCGGGGCAAAGGATAGCGATCCCGCACAATGTTCGCGAATCCCGCCACGCCGTCAGGTTCTGGCAGCCCGGCCGGTGCCGGCGCCCACAAACGACCTAGTCATCCGCTGACCAGGCGTTGAGCTTTCTCAACGCACCGAGTCATGGTCACCTGCCACCTCCCCCGCTGTGCTAGGTCGGCGCAGCGCGTCGAGCAGGCGCGCTCGCCAGCTCGTCGGCGTGCAGGGGAGATGGGAGATCACGCACGGGTGACCGGCCACAGGACGACTCGGGGCCAGACACTTTCGAAAGGGTGGGCGTAGTGACACTTTCCAGGCGCCGCAGGCGCACGCGTAACGCCGTCTTCGTGACGGTCATCGCACTCGTTGCTCTCGGGCTGAACACGATGAGCGCAAGTGCGGGAGCAACCAACATCAAGAGTCTGTTCGAGCTCGACGGCAACGCCGTGGTCGATGCCGGCGGTGCGCCCGACGACTGGGCCAACGTCCTGCTGCCACCGTCCGGCGACAACGGGTCGATCGCCAACTCGGGCGTGATCGTGGACCCCAAGGGCGAGACGATCTACGCGACCGGCGCCTCCAAGGACGACCTGGACAACGACGGCTGGCGTCACTCGACGGGATCGGTCCCGGACAAGGACGAGATCACCAACGCCTACGCGGCCGCCTACAGCGGAACCGGCGGCGAGCTGATCCTCTACTTCGGCGCCGACCGGTTCGCGACGAACGGCAACGCCAACCTCGGCTTCTGGTTCTTCCAGAACGACGTGGCCCCGGCACCGGACGGCACCTTCTCCGGGACGCCGCACACGGTCGGTGACCTGCTGATCCTGAGCACCTTCACGAACGGCGGCGTGGTGCCCTTCATCCAGATCTACGAGTGGGTCGGCAGCGGCGGCGACACCAACGGCACCCTCGACCTGGTGGGCAACGGCGCGGACTGCTCCACCGCTAGCGCAACCGCCACGGCGTGCGCAACGGTGAACGGCACCAACCAGACGTCTCCCTGGCCCTACACACCGAAGACAGGCGCGGCCAACATCTTCAAGCCTGGTGCGTTCTTCGAGGGCGGCGTCAACGTGTCCGACCTCTTCGGCGCGCAGCTTCCCTGCTTCAGCAGCTTCATCGCCGAGACGCGCTCCTCGCAGTCGGTCGACGCGACGCTGAAGGACTTCACCGGCGGCAACTTCCCGCTGTGTGGCGCCAACATCAGCATCAGCCCGGACGCGGTGAACGAGGTCGGCGACGACCACACCTTCACCGTCACGGTCAACCAGACGGTCGCCGGGGCCAACTCGCCTGCTCCGGACGGAACCATCGTGGACGTGGACCTGACCGACGCGAACGGCGCGGTCAACGACGTCTCCGCCAACACGTGCGCCAACCCGGGTACCTCCGGTGGAACGTGCAGCATCACGTTCACGTCGGACACGGCTGGCACGGTGACGGCGCACGCCGAGGCGGACGTCCAGGTCTCCGACAGCCTGATCCATGTGGAGACGGACGGCGCTGGTGCCAACGGCAGCGACAAGGTCAAGCGGTTCGTGGACGCGCGGGTCTCCATCGACCCGGACGACACGAACAGCATCGGTGAGTCGCACACGTTCACCGTCGATGCCGACCAGGACGACGGCCTCACGGCCGCCCAGGGCGGCGACGGAGTGACCGGGTTCGCTCCGGCGACGGTGGGCGACGCGGTCGTGACGCTGACCAACAGCGATGGCGCTGCGAACAGTGTCTCGGCCAACACCTGCGACATCGTGGCCGGCGACGGCGACGACGACCTGGACAGCAACGGTCGGTGCACCGTGACCTTCACGTCTGCGTCGTCCGGCACCGTCACCGGGCACGCGACAGTGACGGTCACTGTGGCGGGTCTGTCAATCACGAGAAGCACGGATGCCACTGGCAGCAACTCGAACGACGCCGTCAAGGTGTTCGTCGACGGTTCGCTGACCTGGATCAAGCAGGACAACCAGGGCAACAGGATGTCGGCGAACTTCGAGGTCTGCCGGACGCACAACCTCAACACCGGGACGGGCCTGATGGAGGCGATCACCGCCATCTGCGTCAGCGTGTCTGACAACGTTGCACCCGACACCGACCCCAGCGTCGGTGGGTACAAGTTGGAGGACCTCCGGCTCGGTCGCTACACGGTCGACGAGGTGGCGCCGTTCCCGCCCGGCTTCGAGCCGGACCCGGACGTCGAGACCGTCGACCTGACGCTGGCCTCGCCCAACGGGTCGGTCAGCACCCCGTTCGTCAACGTGGCGCTGTTCAAGCTCATCGTCCTCACGTGCAACGAGGTCACCGAAGAGCTGGTCGACAGCACGGTCGTCATGGACACCGACCCCGGTGCCGGGACGAACAACGTGACCAAGGAGACGCTGAAGTCGGATGCGACTCTGCCGGACGGTGTCAGCCAGGGCGAGCTGTGCGGCCTGGACGGCGCGAACTACGGCAACCTGGTCATTGGTCAGTACAACCCGAGTGTGGAGCTGCCGGACCGGGCTCCCTTGTTCCCGTAGGACCCTACGGAAGGACTGAGAAGGGCCGGCCCCTCGGGGTCGGCCCTTCTCAGTCGAACTCGACTAGAAATCGATCACCTGCCAGGGCAGGAGTGGGCCACCGGCGGACCGGACCAGGGCCCCGCGATCAGGGACATTCAGCTTGCGCATCATGGACATGACGTGGGTGCGGACCGTTACCGGCGCGATGAACAGCAGCGAGGCGATGTTCTTCGTGGAGCGCCCCTGGCACACCATCTCCAGGACCTCGAACTCGCGATGGGTGAGACCGGCCAACCGCGCGGTCGACCGGGGCCCACCCATCCCACCGGCCTTGACGGCATCGAGGAGCCCGCCGACCATCCGTCGGGGGATGGCTGCTTCACCCGCCAGGACGGCCTCGATGGCACAGGGCAGTGTCCGGGCCTCGTCGTCCTTGCCGAGGAAGCCCACCGCGCCACCTCGAACGGCGTCCAGGAGCTGAGAGCGTGTGCAGTCGTCGGCCAGGACGATGACGCCGGAAGCGGGCACCTTCGCGACGATCTCCTGCACCGCCATGATCCCGCCGTCGCGCAAATCCACATCGACCAGGCATACGTCAGGAAAGCCGGATGTGGCCGCATTGACCGCCTTACTCCGGTCGTCCGCCTCGAACCAGACCTTGAAGGGCGTGTCCGTCAGCGCTGCCCGAATGCCTTGGCGCAGCACGGGCTGCGACGAGGCGACCAAGACTCTGGCGGCTGGCACGAGGCACCCCTAGGAAGGCGTCCGGGATCCGGGGGAAGTCCGACGCCATTCCGCATGTTCGTCGCATTGACAACAGAGGGCATGACATGGATGGGGGGCCCTGGCTCATCTGTTCGACCTAGTCACGCCCGACATGTCGGGCGAGGTTTACTCGGTGGTGAACAGGCGAACGCGGTGCGTGTTCCCCCGGCGCCCCAGTGCGCAGGAAAGCTCACCTCTAGACTCCCGGCCAGCACAGGTGAGGAGTGCAGTGTGCGCAAGGTCCTGATCGCCAACCGGGGCGAGATCGCCGTCCGGATCGCCCGGGCCTGCCGGGACGCCCGCATCAGCAGCGTCGCCGTCTACGCCGACCCCGACCGCGACGCCCTGCACGTGCAGGCGGCCGACGAGGCGTTCGCGCTTGGTGGCAGCACACCGGCCGACTCCTACCTGGTCGTCGACAAGCTGCTCGCCGTCGCCAAGCAGTCCGGTGCCGACGCCGTGCATCCGGGCTACGGTTTCCTGGCCGAGAACGCCGGGTTCGCCCAGGCCGTCATCGACGCCGGGCTGACCTGGATCGGCCCGCCACCCAGCGCTATCGACGCGCTCGGCGACAAGGTGCAGGCGCGCCACATCGCCGAGCGCTCCGGAGCACCACTCGTCGCGGGCACCAAGGAGCCCGTCAAGGACGCCGACGAGGTGGTCGCCTTCGCCAAGGAGCACGGCGTCCCCGTCGCGATCAAGGCGGCGTACGGCGGGGGCGGCCGGGGCCTGAAGGTTGCGCGCACCATCGAGGAGATCCCCGAGCTGTTCGACTCCGCGGTCCGGGAGGCAGTGGGAGCCTTCGGGCGCGGCGAGTGCTTCGTGGAGAAGTACCTCGACAAGCCCCGTCACGTCGAGACGCAGTGCCTTGCCGACACCCACGGCAACGTCGTCGTGGTGTCCACGCGCGACTGCTCGCTGCAGCGCCGCCACCAGAAGCTGGTCGAGGAGGCGCCCGCGCCGTTCCTCACCGATGCACAGAACGCCGAGCTCTACCGCGCGTCCAAGGCAATCCTCGCCGAGGCCGGTTACGTGGGCGCAGGCACCTGCGAGTTCCTCGTGGGACAGGACGGCACCATCTCGTTCCTCGAGGTCAACACCCGCCTGCAGGTCGAGCACCCGGTCACCGAGGAGGTCACCGGCATCGACCTGGTCCGCGAGATGTTCCGGATCGCCGACGGTGAGGAGCTCGGCTACGACGACCCGCCGGTGCGCGGGCACTCCATCGAGTTCCGGATCAACGGTGAGGACGCGGGCCGCAACTTCCTGCCCGCACCGGGTGCGGTCACGGGATGGCGCCCGCCCAGCGGACCCGGCGTACGCCTCGACTCCGGCGTCGTGACGGGCAGCGTCATCGGTGGCGCCTTCGACTCACTCCTCGCCAAGCTGATCGTGACCGGCTCGACCCGCGCGCAGGCGCTCGACCGCTCTCGCCGCGCCCTCGCCGAGTTCGACGTGACCGGCATGCCGACCGTGATCCCGTTCCACCGCGCTGTGGTCGACGACCCGGCGTTCACCACCGATCCGTTCTCGGTGCACACCCGGTGGATCGAGACCGAGTTCGACAACACCATCCCCCCGTACGACGGGGAGCCGGCGGACACCGACGGTGACGCAGGTGAGCGGGAGCGGGTCGTCGTCGAGGTCGGTGGCCGCCGCCTCGAGGTAGTGCTGCCCGCGGGCTTCGGTGCCGGTGGCGGCGCCCAGGCCGCCAAGCGCCCCGGCCGACGCACGACCAAGGGCAAGGCCGGTGCCGCGGCCAGTGGCGACGCGCTCACCAGCCCGATGCAGGGGACCATCGTCAAGGTGGTCGCCGAGGACGGGCAGCAGGTCGAGGCCGGCGACCCGGTCGTCGTGCTCGAGGCGATGAAGATGGAGCAGCCGCTCGGCGCGCACAAGGCCGGGGTGATCAGCGGGCTCTCCGCCGAGGTGGGCGCCACGGTGACCAGCGGTGAGGTCATCTGCGAGATCAAGGACTCCCCGGCGGAGTAGCCCGGGCCCGAACGGGCCGCCCGAAAATCGATGAGAACTTGTCGGTCGACCGGTCTTTACTGGTGACTGACCCACCGAGCACGCACGCCCCTCAGGAGCTGTGATGTCATCCTCTTCCCTCGCGATCGAGGCCACCGGCCTGGTCAAGACCTTCGGTGACACCCGCGCCGTCGACGGCGTCGACCTGGCCGTTCGCCGTGGCTCGGTCTACGGCGTGCTCGGCCCCAACGGCGCCGGCAAGACGACGACCATCCGGATGCTTGCGACGCTGATCCGGCCCGATGCCGGCAGCGCACGCGTCCTCGGGCACGACATCGTCACCGAGGGCGACGCGGTCCGCGGCAAGGTCAGCCTCACCGGACAGCTCGCCTCCGTGGACGAGGACCTCACCGGCCGGGAGAACCTCATCCTGATGGGCCGCCTGCTCGGGCTGCCGCGGGCCGCCGCGAAGGAGCGCGCCTCGGAGCTGCTCGACGCCTTCGGGCTGTCCGAGGCCGCCGGAAAGCTCGTCAAGCACTACTCGGGCGGCATGCGCCGCAGGCTCGACATCTCCGCAAGCATCGTGGTCACTCCCGAGCTGATGTTCCTCGACGAGCCGACCACCGGGCTCGACCCGCGCTCGCGCAACCAGGTCTGGGAGATCATCCGGGCGTTGGTCGCCGGCGGGACCACGATCCTGCTGTGCACGCAGTACCTCGAGGAGGCCGACCAGCTCGCCGACGGCATCGCCGTGATCGACCACGGCAAGGTGATCGCGGAGGGCACGCCTGCTCAGCTGAAGGCCTCGGTCGGCAGCGGGGCGCTCCACGTGCGCCTGCTCGACCCGGAGCAGCGAGGCACCGCCGAGCGGCTCCTCGAGCGGGAGGTGGGGAGCGTCACCCTCGAACCTGATCCGGCTGCGCTCTCGGTCTCGTGCTCCGACCCCGACCGCGCCGCGCTGGCCGTCGCCGAGCTGTCCCGCTCGGGTGTGCGGATCGCCGACTTCTCGCTCGGCCAGCCCAGCCTCGACGAGGTCTTCCTGGCCCTGACGGGTCACCCGGCCGAGGAGGAGCCGGCCGGCGACGGCGCTGGCCAGGACGTGCCGGCCCAACGAGAGATCAGCATCGAGAAGGAGCAGGCGTCATGAGCATCAACCCGGCGACGCAGCTGGACCCCACCGCTGCCACCGACCTGGCCGCCGTCCGCAAGGCGATCTCCTCGACGGCACGGCCCCCGCGGGCGACCCCGCTGTCGGCGTCGCTCACGTTCGGGTGGCGCGGCATGCTCAAGGTCAAGCACGTGCCCGAGCAGCTCCTCGACGTGACGATCACGCCCGTGATGTTCACGCTGATGTTCACCTACCTGTTCGGCGGTGCCATCGCCGGGTCGACCGCCGAGTACCTCGACTACATCCTGCCGGGGATCCTCGTGATGTCGGTGCTGTTCACCACCGTCTACTCCGGAGTGGCGCTCAACACCGACCTCACCAAGGGAGTCGTCGACCGGTTCCGCTCGCTGCCGATCTGGCGCCCCTCCCCGTTGCTGGGGTCACTGCTGGGTGACACGGTGCGCTACGTGATCGCCGGGACGGTCATCATCGTGCTCGGTGTGATCCTCGGCTACCGACCCGATGCCGGTGTCGCGGGCGCCGTGGCCGCCCTTGGCCTGGTGGTGCTGTTCTCGTTCGGCCTGTCCTGGGTCTTCACGACCCTCGGGCTGCTGCTTCGGTCGCCGAGCGCGGTGATGAACGCCGGCTTCATGGGCATCTTCCCGCTGACCTTCCTGTCCAACGTGTTCGTCGACCCGGCGACCTTGCCCCCGGTGCTCGAGGCCTTCGTCAACGTCAACCCGATCTCGATCCTCGCCACCGCCTCCCGGGGACTGATGGAGGGCAACGCCGACGGCACCGACATCGCCATCGTCCTGGGGGTGGCGGCGGCCCTGACCGCGGTGTTCGCCCCGCTGACGACCCGCCTCTACCGCCGGGGCTAGCCGTTCGCCCGCGCCAGGCGGGATAGGGCCGCTCGGCACGGGTAGGCCCCGCCGTACGTTGGCGCAACAAGAACCCGACATCGGCGGAGGTCGCTGTGGAGTACGTGCTGCTATTCGTGGCGCTGGGCATCGGCGCGGCGCTGCTCATGCAGTCCCGCCAGAAGAAGCGCCAGCGGGAGCTCGCCGACGCCGAGTCGCTGGCGGCGGTACGCCGGGTCGCCGAGGAGGATGTGACCCGGTTCGGCGAGGACATCACCTACCTCGACACCGAGACCAGCGGTCGTCAGCTCGACGAGCCCACCCGGCAGGACTACCGCCGCGCCCTCGATGCCTACGACTCGTCGAAGAGCGCGCTGGACCGGGTCCGGCAGCCCGACGACGTCCGCGGGATCACCGGAATCCTCGAGGACGGCCGCTATGCAATGGCCTGCGTCCAGGCCCGCCTGGCCGGCAAGCCGGTGCCCGCGCGGCTGCCCCCGTGCTTCTTCAACCCGCAGCACGGCCCGTCCAGCGAGAACGTCGACTGGGCGCCGCCCGGCGGGGTGCCGCGATCCGTCCCGGCCTGCCCGGCCGACGCCGAGCGGGTGCGGGCCGGTGCCGAGCCGGACGTCCGCAAGGTTCCGGTCGGGGCCGGACGCGAGCCCTACTGGAAGGGCGGACGCGGCTACGCCCCCTACGCGCAGGGCTACTTCTCGCCGTTCGCGATGTCCGGCCTGCTGCCCGGGCTGTTCCTCGGTTCCATGCTGACCGGCGGGTTCGGCGGCGGGGTGTTCTCCGACGGAGACGGTGGTGGCGACGGAGGGGACGGCGGGGACGGTGGCGACGGTGGCGGTGACGCGGGCGGCGACTACGGCGATGGAGGCGACGGCGGGGACGGCGGCGGGGACATGGCCGGGGGTGACTTCGGTGGTAGCGGTGACTGGGGCGGCGGGGGTGACTTCGGTGGCGGTGGCGACTTCGGTGGTGGCGGTGACTTCGGCGGCGGCTGGTGACGCCTAGCCCTTGGCCTTCGCGTTCGCCGTGGTCTTCTTCTTCGTCGCGCCCTTCTTGACGCCCTTCGACGTCGAGTCCTTGGTGCCGGCGCCCTTGGTCGTCACGACGATCGTTGTCGTGCTCGCAGCCACCGTGGTCGTGGCGGCGACCCCCTTGGTCGGCCCTGCCTTGCAGCCGGCCACGATGATGTCGTCCTGGCTGGTGAACGGGGTCCCGTCGCGCAGGTAGCCGGAGACGGTTGCCGTCGTGCTCGCACAGGTGAGCCCGGTCAGGCCGGGGTCGGCGGCACAGCTGAGGTCCGCCCGGCCGTCCCCGTCGACGTCCTTCGTCCGTCCGGTGCAGGACAGGACGCTGTGCTCGGTTCCGGTGACGCCGAAGCGAAGACTGGCGGGGTCCACGTCGGCCACAGCGGACACGGTGGCCGTCGAGAGCACCGCGAACGGCAGCTCGCTGACCTTCGTGATCTTGACCGGGGCTGCTCCGGGATGAGGCTTCGCATCGCTGGGCTGCCACAGCAGCCGGCTCGCGTCGTTGCCGGTCGCCCGGTCCTCGGCGTACGCATCACCCGGTGCGACGGCGGCGTCGCCGTTCACCAGCACCGAGTGCCCGACCTTGCCCGCCGCGCAGACGAAGCGCCAGGTCCTGGTTACCGCGGTCGACTGACCGTTCCCCAGGGTGACCAGGGTAGGCGCGGCACCCGACGGGTCGACGGTGCATCCGCTCGGCGTGGCTGCAGCCAGGCGTACGGCGGCCACGACGTTCCCGGCAGGGCCGAGGTTGGTCACCGTCATCTGCGCGGTGCACAGGAAGTCGGCACGCGTGCCTTCCCGCTGCGAGCAGACGAGGGACAGGTCACCGACGGCGAGGTTAGCTGCCTGGAACACATCCACGGCATCGGTGGCCGAGCGCTGCTCGTCACCTGGCGCGACCTCCTCGACGTACTCCTCGTCGACAGCGGCACTGACCGATGCGGAGACGTCATGGGAGCCACGCTCACTGCAGGTGACCGCGTAGGTCGTCGCCACGGGTGCTGCGCCCGAGTAGGGAAGGGCGACGCGCTTGCTGACCTGCGGGGCCGCGGGAACTGCCACGCAGTCGGCCGGCACCGCAAGCACCGTTGTCGTGGTCGCCGTCGTCGGTGCGCGCGGGCCGCTGCTGCTCACCGCGCCGCTGACGACGCAGGCGAACGACGAGCCGACGTCCTGACGGGCCGCGCAGTCGACGCCGGCCGCGGTGACGGACACGTCCGTACGGGCGTGAACCTCGCCGACGTAGTCGACGGACGCGGAGTTGTTCGACTGGTCGGGGTCGGCGAGAGTCGGCGTCGCCAGTGACAGCCGGTTGGTGAACGTCATCGGGTGCAGGCCCGGCTCGGAGCACGTGACCTCGACGTCGACGGTCACGGTGACGGCGAAGAGCTGGCTCAAGGTCGCCCGGCTGGCCTCGACCGGGTTGGCGAAGCAGTCGTCCGGCACCGTCACGTCGACGACGTTCGACACGTCGACGGCGCTGGCGGGGCCGTGGTTCTCCAGCACCGACCTGACCGTGAACGTTGCCGCCTCGTTCGACTCGAGCCGGGTCGGCGGGTCGACGAGCGAGACGTCGGCGGCGACCAGGTCCGCGTTGGACTCCACGGCGCCGAAGCCGGGTGTGGGGAGGACGGCCGCACCGATGCCCTGACCGACCGTGACGTTCTGACGAGAAGCCGTCGTGCGCTCCCAGCCGGGCCGGTCGACGTCCTGGACGTAGTAGACGCCCGGGCCGAGTCCGTAGAGTTCGAACTGGTAGTTGCCCGCACCGTCGGTGACCGTGGTGCGAACGGAGCCGACGGCCTGCCCGACCGTGGACGACTGCCGGACCAGCTGCATGGTCCACCCAGAGAGGCCGGGCTCGTCGGCGTCGCGCTGCCCGTCGGAGTCCATGTCGTGGAACTTGGAGCCGGTGATCAGGGGGATCGGGACCGTCAACGGGACGCCGGTGCTCCAGTTGCCCCCGGCCAGCCCGATGAAGGTCCCGTCGTGCTCCAGCACGGTGAGGGCGGGGTCGGCCGCGAAGCTGCCGCCGATCGTCTGGGTCGTCACGACCGTGGTGCACCAGCCGTCACTGGCCCGCCCGCCGAGACATGTCGACCACGCGGTGGCGCTGCCGACGGTCATCACCCGTTGCGGGGCGTACCAGAGGAAGTTCTTGTCGAAGCCCGCAGCCTCGTAGCGGAAGGAGCGTGCCAGCACGTGCGCGCGGGTGAGCCGACTTCCGCGGCCCGGGTCCAGGATCATGGTCGCCCGGTTCGCCGCGACGGAGTCATTCACCATGGCGGTCTCGTTCGCCCACAGCGGGGTGACGTCGGCCTGCGCCGCCGCGGGTGCGATGGCAGACACGCACACCGCGATGGCCGCGATGAGCAATGTCCTCAGTGCGGCACGGACATTCCACCCGTTGTGTTCCACCCCGTTGTCATCGGAGATCCGCGAGACCCGACTTTAACGAGCAGGTAAAGCGATGGGCTGGTTACTCCGATCGGCCTAGTCCCGCAGGTGCAGCTGGCGCGCGGCCTCGGCGATGCTCCCCGTGAGCGACGGATAGATGGTGAAGGTGTGCGCCAGCTGGTCGACGGTGAGCGACTCCTGGACCGCGATCGTCACCGGGAAGATCAGCTCGCTGGCCCGCGGCGCGACCACCACGCCACCGACCACGATCCCGGTGCCCGGACGGCAGAACAGCTTGACGAAACCGTCCTTCATCCCCTGCATCTTGGCGCGGGCGTTCGTCGCCAACGGGAGCTTGATGGTGCGCGCGTCGATGCGGCCGGACTCGACCGCCGCCTGGGAGGAGCCAACGGTCGCGATCTCGGGCTCGGTGAACACGTTCGACGACACCGTCAGCAGGTCCAGCGGTGCCACGGCGTCGCCGAGCGCGTGCCACATCGCGATCCGCCCCTGCATCGCCGCGACCGACGCGAGCATCAGCACGCCGGTGCAGTCACCGGCGGCATAGACGCCGCGGGCCGTCGTCCTGGACACCTTGTCGACGGTGATGAACCCGCCCTTGCCCAGGGTGACGCCGGCCTCCTCGAGACCGAGCCCGTCGGTGTTGGGCACCGAGCCGACCGCAACCAGGCAGTGGCTCCCCTCGACCGTGCGGCCGTCCTCGAGCGCCACCACGACGCCGTCGCCGACCCGCTTCACCGAGGAGGCCCGCGACTGCCCGAGCACCGTCATCCCCCGCCGGGTGAACACCCCCTCCAGCACCGCGGCGGCGTCGGCGTCCTCACCCGGCAGCACGCGATCGCGGGAGGAGACCAGCACGACGTCGGCACCGAGCGCGTCGTACGCCGACGCGAACTCCGCGCCGGTGACGCCCGACCCGACCACAACCAGTCGCTCGGGCAGGCTGTCCAGCTCATAGAGCTGGGTCCACGTGAGGATCCGCTCGCCGTCGGGCTCCGACCCGGGCAGCACCCGCGGGTGGGCGCCGGTGGAGACGAGCACCGCGTCGGCCTCGATCGTCTCGGTGCCGCCGTCGGGCCGGTCGGCCACCACCCGCTGCGGACCGTCCAGCCGGCCGGCGCCCGTGATCACGGACACGCCCTCGCGGTGGAGGCGCTGCCCGATGTCGGCCGACTGCGCCTTCGCGAGCTTCTTCACCCGAGCGTTCACCTTGGCCAGGTCGACGCCCACCAGACCGTCATGGGCTGACCCGTCACCGAGGACCACGCCGAGCTCGCGGGACTCGGCCGCGATCGTCATCACCTCGGCCGTGGCGATCAGCGTCTTGGACGGCACGCAGTCGGTGAGCACCGCCGACCCGCCCAGCCCGTCCCGGTCGACCACCACGACCTCGGCACCGAGCTGGGCCGCGACCAGTGCTGCCTCGTAGCCGCCCGGCCCGCCCCCGACTATTGCTATGCGCGTCACGGGCGCCATTCTTGCCCACCCACCCATACGCTTCCGGCCATGGCGCTCTATGCCGCGTACGGCAGCAACATGGACCCGCGCCAGATGTTGGCCCGCGCGCCCCACTCCCCCCAGCGCGGCACCGGTTGGCTGATGGGCTGGCGGCTGACGTTCGGTGGCGAGGACAAGGGCTGGGAGGGCGCCCTGGCGACGCTCGTAGAGGACGACGACCCGGTCGCGCAGGTGTTCGTGATGCTCTACGACCTCACCGGTCCCGACGAGCACCACCTCGACCAGTGGGAGGGTGCCGACATCGGGCTCTACCGCAAGGTCCGACTGCGGATCGAGACCCTCACCGGCCCGGTGCTCGCGTGGCTCTACACCTTGGACGCCTACGAGGGCGGGCTGCCGTCGTGCCGCTACCTCGGCATCCTGGCCGAGGCCGCCGAGGCGGCCGGCGCCCCGGACGACTACGTCGCCGAGCTGCGGGTGCGGCCCTGCCGATCGGTCGGCAGCTAGCTCGTGGGCACGTGCACCCGGCCCAGGTTGTCCACCTGGTCGGCGAGCACCCGCAGCAGCTGGTCCACGTCGACCACGCCCAGGTAGGTCCCGTCCGTGCCGGTGCAGACCACCGGGTCGAAGCGCTGCGTCGCCGGACGCGCCGAGATCTGCCGCGCCAGGTGCGTGAGCGGGGTGTCCAGAGACGTGCACAGCGTGATCGGGAACTCGTCACCGGCCGGACCGCGGTCCCCCCACAGCACCAGGCCGCGCGGGCGGTGCAAGTCGTCCAGTACGACGTGCACCTGGGCCGCCGCGACACTGTCCGGTGCCCGGGACCACCGGGTGATGTGCGCGGACATCTCCGCTCCGGCGACACCGGGGGCCCAGCGCATGATCGCGCCCGCGGTGGCCCGGTTGGCCGGCGTCGCGAGCTCCGCACGGGACCGCAACCGGGCTGCCGTTCCCGCGGCCAGCGGCTGGGGGACGTCGTCCGGCCGGCCCAGCAGCCACCCCTGGGCGAGCGGGACGCCGGCCCGCTGCAGCCAGTCCAGCTCCTCGGGACGCTCCACGCCTTCCGCGACGAGGGTCGCCTGCAGGCGGTCGGAGATCCGGCACAACGACTCGACGACGGCGGCCTTCACCGAGTCGGAGTCGCAGTGGTCGGTGAAGGCGCGGTCGAGCTTCACGACGTCGGGCTGCAGCGTCGCGATCTCACGCAGTCCCGAGTAGCCGGTCCCCATGTCGTCCAGAGCGATCCGCGCTCCGCGAGCCCGCAGACCGAGCAGGGCACGCAGCAGCGGCTCGCGTTCGCCGGGATCGACGTGCTCGGTGAGCTCGACGACCACATCGTTCAGTGGTGCCGCCTCGTCGAACGCCTCCTGGAGCGGCTGCGTGTCCAGCAGGTGCGGGCTGACGTTCGCCGCGAGGAAGACTCCGGCCGGCAGGTCGGCGCGACGGGAGAAGGCGCATCGCAACGCCAGCGCCTCCAGCTCGGCCCCCTGACCCGAGGCGTGTGCGACGGCGAACCACTGGTCCGGCGGTGCCGACGAGCCGACGAACCGGGTAAGGGCCTCGTAGCCCACGATCTCGGCCACCCGCAGGTCGACGATCGGCTGCAGCACGGTGCGCACGCCGGAGCCGGTGATCAGCGCCGCCCGGACGTCCGCGGGAGTGGGCGGAGGCGTCACAACCATCGTCAGATCATGTCATGGTGGACTTGACAGAGGTGGGAAACGCCCGTAACAAGGACTCCGGGGGCCGGCCCGGCCGCCATCGGGGGATGCGGTCGGGCCGGCCCGCTCGGGCGGCGCGCTCAGCAGCAGACCGGCGGGCTGCCGTGCACCGCGCTGGACCCCGCTGCGCCGGCAACGGACGCGGCGGCGGTGCCGACACCGAGCCCTGCCAGCGCGACCATCGTGGTGACAGCGAGGGAGAATAGGCGCGAACGGGTCATAAGTGACTCCTGCAGTCAGGTGATGTGACCTTCGGAGTCAAGGCTTGCTCAATACCAGTAGTCAAGCGGAGCATGACCTCTCCTCGTGACAGACTTGACGCACCGGCCCGACAGACCGTTTGAGGAGGTGGCTCTGATGCCCTCGGAGCACCCAGCTGCAGGCACCGACTTCGGTCAGCGGGTGCGCGAGCGCCGGCGCCAGCTGGGCAGGTCGCAGACCGAGCTCGCCGGCACGCGGCTGTCTGCCAGCTATCTGTCGTTGCTCGAGTCGGGCAAGCGCCGACCGACTCCCGATGTCGTCACGGCCCTCGCCGCCGCGCTCGACTGCACCCCCGAGTTCCTGATGCACGGGCACGACCCGAAGCTGCGGGAGAAGTTCCAGCTCGGCGTCCGCTACGCCGAGCTCGCCATCCGCAACGGCGAGGCGGCCGACGCGCTGACCACACTCGACACTCTTCTCGACGGCGTCGCACACGTTCCCGACGAGCTGGTGCGCGCGGCCAGACGGGCCCGTGCCCGCGCGTTGGAGTCGGCCGGCCGGTTCGCCGACACCATCGACGTGCTCGAGAAGCTCGACGACGATGCCCGAGCCGACGAGCGCGCCGAGGAACACCTCGGCCTCACCATCGACCTGGTGCGCTGCTACCGGGAGGCGGGCGACATCGCGCGCGCGCTCGACCTCGGAACCGCTGCCCTCGACACGGTCGGCGCCCTGGGTCTGACCGGCACCGACGTGCACGCCGAGCTGGTCTCCACCGTGATCGGCGTCTACTACGTGCGCGGAGACCTCATCACCGCTGGCCGGCTTGCGGAGTCCGCCCTGCGCGCCGTCGATGACCGCGGCACGCCCCGGGCTCGCGCGGCCGTCTACTGGAACGCGAGCCTGGTCGCGGAGGCGGCCGACGACATCTCCACTGCCGTCCTGCTCGCCGAGCGCTCCCTCGCCCTCTACGCCGACGGCGACGACGAGCGCTCGATGGCGCGGCTACGGGTGGCCTACGGATGGTTGCTCCTGCGCACATCACCGCCGCAGCCCGAGAAGGCTCGCGACATGCTTCGCACTGCACACGCATCGCTGGCCGATGTCGGAACCGCAACCGACATCTCCGCCTGCGAGACCGAGCTGGCCCGCGCCGCGCTGCTGCTCGGCGACCCGCAGGGCGCGCTCGACCACGCGGGCCTGGCGCAAGCCCAGCTCAGCAACGAGGCCCGACTCGAGAGCGCCTTCGTCCACCTGGTGCGCGGCGCCGCCCTGCTTGCGCTGGAGCAGCAGGACGAGGCCGTCGCCGAGTACCGGCGGGCCTCGAGCATCCTGGGCTCCCTCGACCAGGCGCGGCTGGCGGCCGGCGCCTGGCGTGAGCTCGCGGATGCCTTCTCCCGGCTGGGCCTGCTTCAGGACGCTGCCATGGCCTACCAGCAGGCGCTGAGCGAGATGGGTGTGCGCGGCGCACCGCAGCCGACCGATGCCGGGGCGACATCGACGAAACAGGGGCAGGGAGAATTGGCTGGGTGAACACATCACCTCGTCACCCGTGCCCGGCACAGCTACCTGATGGACATGGACGGCGTCCTCGTCCATGAGGAGCAGCCTGATCCCCGGCGCGGACCTGTTCGTCCAGCGGCTGCAAGAGACCGGCCACCGGTTCCTCGTGCTGACCAACAACTCGATATACACACCGCGCGATCTCGCCGCCCGGCTGGCCCGGATCGGGCTGCCCGTGCCTGCGGAGGCGCTCTGGACCTCGGCTCTTGCCACCGCGCAGTTCCTCGCCGAGCAGCGACCCGGCGGCACCGCCTTCGTCATCGGTGAGTCCGGGCCTCACGACCGCCCTGCATGAGGTCGGCTACACGCAGGCGAGCGTCGACCCTGACTACGTGGTTCTCGGCGAGACCCGCACCTACAGCTTCGAGCGCATCGCGCGCGCCATCGCGCTGATCGAGGCCGGCGCGCGCTTCATCGCGACGAATCCCGACCCGACCGGCCCCTCGCCCGAGGGCTCCCTTCCGGCGACCGGGGCGGTGGCTGCGCTGATCTCCGCGGCGACCGGCGTCAGCCCCTACTTCGTCGGCAAGCCGAACCCGCTCATGATGCGGTCAGCCCTGCGCAGCATCGCGGCCCACTCGGAGTCCACCGTCATGATCGGCGACCGGATGGACACCGACATCGTCGCCGGGCTGGAAGCCGGCCTGGAGACCGTGCTCGTCCTCACCGGTATCGCCGACCGGGCCTCCGCCGGCGGTTCGCCTACCTGCCCACGCACATCGTGGACTCGGTTCCGGACCTATGGACGACATGAGCGGCGGGCGGACCACCGACACCGTCTAGACACGCCCGCGGTGGCGCTATCGTCGCGCCGTGGAGACGCCGACGACCTCAGACCCGTACGCCGACGCCGACCGGGCCGCGCAGCGGCTGCGGGAGCTGACCGGCGTCGACAGCCACGACGTCGCGCTCGTCATGGGCTCGGGCTGGGTCCCCGCTGCCGAGCAGCTCGGCGAGACGCACACCGAGCTCGCCGTCACCGAGCTGCCCGGCTTCCCGCCGCCGGCGGTCGAGGGGCATGCCGGCACCTCCGCTCGGTCGCGGTCGGCGACCAGCACGCGCCTGGTCTTCCTCGGCCGCACCCACCTCTACGAGGGCCGCGGCGTCGCGTCGGTCGTCCACGGCGTACGCACCGCGGTCGCGGCGGGCGCCGAGGTCGTGGTGCTGACCAACGGCTGCGGCGGACTGCGCCCGACTACTCCCCGGCCAGCCGGTGCTCATCAGCGACCACATCAACCTGACCGCGACCGTCGCCGCTCGTGGGTGCGCGCTTCGTCGACCTCACCGACCTCTACTCCCCGCGGCTGCGCGCGCTCTGCCGCGAGGTCGACCCGTCGCTCGAGGAAGGCGTCTACGTGCAGTTCCCCGGGCCGCACTACGAGACGCCGGCCGAGATCGGCATGGTGCGCACCATCGGCGGCGACCTGGTCGGCATGTCGACGGTGCTCGAGGCCATCGCGGCCCGCGAGGCGGGCGCGGAGGTGCTCGGCATCTCCCTGGTCACGAACCTCGCGGCCGGCATGACCGGCGAGCCGCTGAACCACGAGGAGGTCCTCGAGGCCGGCAAGCGCCGCGGCCACCCGCATGGGCGTCGCTGCTCGCCGACAGGTCCTGAGCCGCATCTGAGCACCCACCACGAGCACCGCCACAGCGACGAGACCGTCGACGGCTCGAGGTCGGCCCGCGCCTGGCTGGCCGAGGACCCCGACCCGGACACCCGCGCCGAGCTGCAGGCGCTGCTCGACGCCGGCGACAGCCGCCGGGCATCGCCGACCGCTTCGCGCGGCCGGCTGGAGTTCGGCACCGCCGGGCTGCGCGGCGCACTCGGCGCCGGCCCCAACCGGATGAACCGCGTCGTCGTCATCCGGGCCGCCGCGGGACTCGCGGCCTACCTCCGCGCGCGCGGCGGCACGGCGGTCGTCATCGGCTACGACGCGCGGCACAAGTCCGACGTCTTCGCGCGCGACACGGCCGAGGTGATGGAGGGCGCCGGGCTGCGACGCGCATCGGTGCTGCCGCGCCCGCTGCCCGACGCCGGTGCTCGCGTTCGCGATCCGCCACCTCGGCGCAGACGCGGGCGTGATGGTCACCGCGTCGCACAACCCGCCGCAGGACAACGGCTACAAGGTCTACCTCGGCGACGGTCGCAGATCGTGCCGCCGGCCGACGCCGAGATCTCCGCGGAGATCGACGCCGTCGGGCCGCTGCGACGCGATGCCGCGCGGCGACGGACTGGGAGACCCTCGGCGAGGAGGTGCTCGAGGCCTACCTCGACCGGGTCGCCGGCCTGGTCGACACCGGCTCGCCGCGAGATCTGCGCACCGTCTACACGCCGCTGCACGGTGTCGGTCGCGACGTCCTGCTCGCAGCGTTCGAGCGCGCCGGGTTCCCCGCGCCGTACGTCGTGCCCGAGCAGGGCGACCCGGACCCGGACTTCCCGACCGTCGCGTTCCCCAACCCCGAGGAGCCGGGCGCCATCGACCTGGCGCTCGCGGCCGCGCAGGCCGAGCACGCCGACATCGTGCTGGCCAACGACCCCGACGCCGACCGGTGCGCGGTCGCGGTGCGCGACGCCGACGGGGAGTCGCTGGCGGATGCTGACCGGCGACGAGGTCGGGGCACTGCTCGCCGCAGCACCTGATCCGGCGCGACCCGACACCACCGGCACGTTCGCGGCGTCGATCGTGTCGTCGTCCTTGCTGGGCCAGTCGCGGCGGCGCACGGCCTTGGCTAGAGGAGACGCTCACCGGCTTCAAGTGGATCGGCGAGTCGAGGAGCTGCGGTTCGGCTACGAGGAGGCGCTCGGCTACTGCGTCGCGCCCGACACGGTCGTGACAAGGACGGGGTCTCGGCGACGATCATCGTCGCCGAGATGGCGCGGCCCTCAAGGCCGAGGGCCGCGCGCTGCTCGACCGGCTCGACGACCTCGCCCGGGAGCACGGACTGCACGCCACCGGCCAGCTGTCGGTGCGCGTCGACGACCTGGTCATCGAGGCGGCGATGGACCGGCTGCGGAATTCAGCCGCCGACCCGCTGGGCGGGCGGGTCGACGTCGGCGGAGGACCTGACGCAGGGTTCCGCGGCCTGCCGCCCACCGACGGCATCCGCTACCGGCTTGGCGACGACGGGCGGGTCATCTGCGGCCGTCCGGCACCGAGCCCAAGATCAAGTGCTACGTCGAGGTGGTCGTGCCGGTGGACGACGGCGACGTCGGCGCCGCCCGGCGTACGGCCGCCGACGAGCTCGACGCCATCAAGCGCGACATCGCTGCGCGCTGGGCTTCCTGCCTAGTTGTCAGAATCTCGTTCTCGATCTTCAGGCACCAGGTTCTGACAGGTGCACTGATCGGCAGGCTTGTCAGAACCTCGTGCCGGGAGTGGGCCAGGAGAGTCTGACACGCATGAGGGCTTAGGCCTCGTCGCGGAGGCAGGCGTAGCCGACCATGTCGTGCCACCGACCAGCGCGGAACTGCGCGCCGCGGAGGACGCCCGCGCGGGTGAAGCCGGCGCGCTCCAGCGCCTTCGGCTCGGCGATGTTGTCGACGTCTGTCGAGGTCTCGACCCGGTTGACCGGCGCGGTCGCGAACAGGTAGCTGGCGAGCATGCGCGGGGCCACGGCCCCGTGACCGTGTCCCCGCGCCGCCGGGATGAGGGCGATGCCGATGTTGACGGCGCGCGACCCGTCGTCGGGCCGTAGCGGACCTCCTGCCAGCGCACGGTTCCGATCGGTTCGCCGTCGGCCTCGACGACGAGATGGTTGCCCTCGACGGTCGGCCGGTGGGCCAGGCCGAAGTCGTTGAAGACTCCCTCGGCCTGGGGGTCTCCTCGCCACCGGTCGAGCAACGGGAGGTCCTGGGCGGTCACCGGGCGCAACGGGACGACCATCAGCCCACCGGGACGGCCAGCAGGCGTCCCAGGGCCACGACGGCTCCGCCGAAGGCACCGATCACGGGCCAGGCCGGCCGTACCTCGACCGTGCCGGTGCGCTCTCCGTGCTGGCCGTGGTGGCGCAGCTGCTCGAGGCGGTCCGGGACGGTCCAGCTGACCTCGTGCACCGGCGGGTGTGGTAGGCATTGGGGACGGCTCGATCGTCCGATGTCGACGCATACCGGCTCCGTGTTCGACGCCCGTCACCGCCCAGCTGCCGTACGGCGGATCCGCGGTCACGAGCGACAGGGACCACTTCGACCCGATGCTCTTGATCTCGTGCGAGGGCAGCCAGATGTCGCGGACGACGGTGCGCAGCACCACGCCGCTGGGCCGGCGACGACCGCAGGGCGCTGGGCGATCGTAGACCACGACCGTGACCAGCGCCAGGCAGGCAAGGCCGATGGGCACCGCGCGGCCGTCACCTCGCCGGATCAGGTCTCCAGGCGCCGAACCCCGCGAGGATGTACCAGGCGCCGGCCATCATCGGTGGAGGAGGGAACGGAAGGTCTCGACTGCGCCACCTCGCCGGCCCGTCCATGCCCGCATCGTGCCGGAGGCCCGATCTGCGCCCTCGGAGCGGCCGTCGCCAGGGGCTAGTCTCAGGTGGTGACCACGACCGCCCCCCCGCGCGTCGAGCGCACGATCGAGTACGACGAGATCACCTCGTCGGACGCCTGCTTGCGCCGCTTCCTCCACGGCCTGCCCGGCGTCGACCAGGTCGGCGCCGAGGCCCGGGCCGCGACCCTGTCGACCCGCTCGATCAAGACCACCGCCAAGCCGTGGGCCATCGACCTCGCGATCACGATGATCGACCTGACCACGTTCGAGGGCCAGGACACGCCCGGCAAGGTGCGGGCGCTGTGCGCCAAGGCCAAGCGACCCGACCCCGCCGACCCGAGGTGCCCCGTGTCGCCGCCGTCTGCGTCTACCCCGACCTGGTCCCGGTCGCCGTCGAGGAGCTGCGCGGCTCCGGTGTCAAGGTCGCCAGCGTCGCCACCGCGTTCCCCAGCGGCCGGGCGAGCATGCCGGTCAAGCTCGCCGAACACGAGGACGCCGTCGCGGCCGGCGCCGACGAGATCGACATGGTCATCGACCGGGGCGCGTTCCTGTCCGGCCGCTACCTCGAGGTGTACGACGAGATCGTCGCCGTCAAGGAGGCGTGCGGCGACGCCCACCTCAAGGTGATCCTGGAGACCGGCGAGCTGGCGACCTACGACAACGTCCGCCGCGCGTCGTGGCTGGCGCATGCTGGCCGGCGGCGACTTCATCAAGACCTCCACCGGCAAGGTCCCGCCCGCCGCGACGCTGCCGGTCACGCTGGTGATGCTGGAGGCGGTGCGCGACTTCCGCGACGTGACCGGCCGCCAGGTCGGGGTCAAGCCGGCCGGCGGCATCCGCACCGCCAAGGACGCCATCAAGTACCTCGTGGTCGTCAACGAGACCGCCGGCGACGACTGGCTCGACCCCGACTGGTTCCGCTTCGGCGCGTCCAGCCTGCTCAACGACCTGCTGATGCAGCGCACCAAGATCGCCACCGGCCGCTACTCCGGCCCCGACTACTTCACGCTGGACTAGGTGATTCGAGATGGCCGGCAGAAGTTCGCGTACGCCCCCGCCCCCGAGTCGCGCGCGATCCTCGACCTCAAGCCCGTCGTACGGGCTGTTCATCGGCGGCGAGTTCGTCGACCCGGTCGACGGGCGGACTTCAAGACCGTCAGCCCCGCGACCGAGGAGGTGCTCGCCGAGGTCGCCGAGGCCGGCCAGGCCGACGTCGACCGCGCCGTGCAGGCCGCGCGCCGAGCCTACGACAAGCCTGGTCGACGATGCCCGCGCGCGAGCGCGGCAAATACCTCTACCGCATCGCCCGCATCATGCAGGAGCGCGCCCGCGAGCTCGCCGTGCTCGAGTCGATCGACAACGGCAAGCCGATCCGCGAGTCGCGCGACGTCGACATCCCGCTCGGTCGCCGCGCACTTCTTCTACTACGCGGGCTGGGCCGACAAGCTCGAGCACGCCGGTTTCGGACCCGACCCGCAGCCGCTCGGCGTCGCCGGGCAGATCATCCCGTGGAACTTCCCGCTGCTCATGCTGGCGTGGAAGATCGCGCCGGCACTCGCCTGCGGCAACACCGTCGTGCTCAAGCCGGCCGAGACCACGCCGCTGACGGCGCTGCTGTTCGCCGAGATCTGCCAGCAGGCCGACCTCCCGCCGGGCGTCGTCAACATCGTCACCGGCGCCGGCGAAACCGGCCGCGCGCTGGTCGAGCACCCCGGGCATCGACAAGGTCGCGTTCACCGGCTCCACCGAGGTCGGCAAGATGATCGCCCGCTCGACGGCCGGGTCGAAGAAGAAGGTCACGCTCGAGCTCGGCGGCAAGGCCGCCAACATCGTCTTCGACGACGCCCCGATCGACCAGGCCGTCGAGGGCATCGTCAACGGCATCTTCTTCAACCAGGGCCACGTCTGCTGCGCCGGCTCGCGGCTGCTCGTGCAGGAGAGCGTGTACGACGAGGTCATCGCGAGGCTCAAGCGCCGGCTGGGCACGCTGCGCGTCGGCGACCCGCTCGACAAGAACACCGACGTCGGCGCCATCAACTCCGCCGAGCAGCTGGCCCGCATCCGCGAGCTGTCCGACGTCGGCGAGGAGGAGGGCGCCGAGCGCTGGTCGCCGCCGTGCGAGCTGCCCGACCGCGGCTTCTGGTTCGCGCCGACCATCTTCACCGGCGTCACCCAGGCACACCGCATCGCGCGCGAGGAGATCTTCGGCCCGGTGCTGTCGGTGCTGACGTTCCGCACCCCGGCCGAGGCGGTCGAGAAGGCCAACAACACGCCGTACGGTCTGTCGGCCGGCGTCTGGACCGACAAGGGCTCGCGCATCCTCTGGATGGCCAACCAGCTGCGCGCCGGCGTCGTGTGGGCCAACACGTTCAACCGCTTCGACCCGACGTCGCCGTTCGGCGGCTACAAGGAGTCCGGCTACGGCCGCGAGGGCGGCCGGCACGGCCTGGAGGCCTACCTCGGACGCACAACAGGGGCGTGATGTCTGACCCGCGGCTGTCGGTCCGCAAGACCTACAAGCTCTACATCGGCGGCAAGTTCCCGCGCTCGGAGAGCGGCCGGTCCTACGAGGTGACCGACCCAAGGGCCGCTTCCTCGCCAACGCGGCGCTGGCGTCGCGCAAGGACGCCCGCGACGCCGTGTCAGGCGGCCCGCAAGGCGTTCGTCGGCTGGTCGGCCGCGACCGCCTACAACCGCGGGCAGGTCCTCTACCGGGTCGCCGAGCTGCTCGAGGGCCGGCGCGACCAGTTCGTCGAGGAGGTCTCGGCGCGGCGAGGGCTGTCCGCGCGCAAGGCCGAGGCCGCGGTCGACGAGGCCATCGACCGGTGGGTCTGGTACGCCGGGTGGTCGGACAAGATCGCGCAGGTGCAGGGCTCGGCCAACCCGGTCGCCGGGCCCTACTTCGACTTCTCCATCCCCGAGCCGACCGGCGTCGTCGCGGTCCTCGCACCGCAGGACTCCAGCCTGCTCGGGCTGGTGTCGGTGGTCGCGCCGGTCATCGTGTCGGGCAACACCTGCGTCGTGCTGGCGAGCGAGAAGGCACCGCTGCCGGCGGTGACGCTGTCCGAGGTGCTCGCCACCTCCGACGTGCCGGGCGGTGTCGTCAACGTGCTGACCGGCCGGGCGGCCGAGGTCGCGCCGTGGCTCGCCTCGCACATGGACGTCAACGCGATCGACCTCGTCGGCGCCGACGCGACGACCCTGGTCGAGCTCGAGGTCGCCGCCGCCGACAACCTCAAGCGCGTGCTCCGCCCGACGCCGGTCAACTGGACCGCGAGCCCGACCTGAGCCGGATGCTGGCCTTCCTCGAGACCAAGACGGTCTGGCACCCGGTCGGCGTCTGAGCGCGCGTGCCGGAGATCGTGCCGGTCGAGCTCACGCTGCCGTCCGGCACTTGGGTGACGCTCCACCAACGCGACTGGGACGACGCCGACGACGACTCGCTCGCCTTTCTCGGTGGGGATGACGCCGTCTATGCGTTCCCGAGCGCGGCAGAGCTCTCGTCGTACGCCGGTGAGAACGACGACCATCACCTCGGCTCGAGCCCGCTGTGGCCGTCAGTCAAGCGGCGCTTCCGCGACGACTTCACACCTCGGCGGAGAACACTACGACCTGACGAGACCGACCGAGCGCGGACAGGACATGCTCGCCGAGCTGCTCGTCTACCTGCGGATGGAGGTCCCCGAGGACGACGACTGGAGCATGCACCCGCTCGCAAGGGCGTTGCCGCAGCCAGCCGCATGTTCCCGTGTACACCGGTTCCGACTACCGGCTGCCGGAGGGTGGGACCACCCTGTGGGACTGGGCGGTCAGCGAGGTCATCGCTCGCGTTGGCCCCCCGCCGTCCACAGAGGTCCCCGCACTCGTGATGGCGACACCGGTCGAGGAGGTCGCGAGCGGCGTCGAGTCGCTGTGGGTCGGGCTCGACAACGCAGGCGCGCACACGCTGGTGGTGCGCAACGACGAAGCGGGATGGGTGTTCCTCGGTGAGCCGGGGAGCGTCGTCGCTGCCGGGTCGGCCGCCGGGCTGTTGGCCTTCGTCAGCCACGGGCAGGACCCGCTGCTGGACAGCGAGCCGTGGCAGCCGCTTCGCGGTCGCGACGACGTCGACTTCGAGCCCTACGAGGACAACGTCGTCGACCTCGACGAGCTCGGTCGGTCACTGGGTCCGGAGCTCGAACGCGAGGGCGCGGAGGCGCTTCTCGGCGCGCGACAGCTGATGCAGGAGCTGGCGATCTGGCTCGGACTCGACGATGTCACCACCGCATTCGACGAGGACCAGCCACTCGGCCGCTTCTTCGTGCGCGACCTGCTCGACCTCGTGACGGGTTCGTCACGGGCGGCTGGCCGGCTGCGCGAGCTCAACTTCGAGCCGATCGTGGCGAGCTGGCAGGCGTGTGTGTCCGACCTCGCGAGCCGCGTGCACTGGGTCGACTGACGTGCGTGCGCAGATCGTGCTGCTTGCCGGTCCCTCCGGCTCCGGCAAGACCCACCTGGCGGCGCAGTCCGGGCTGCCCGTGCTCGAGCTGGACGACTTCTACCGCAGCGGCGACGATCCTGACCTGCCGCGCGACCCCGACCTGGGCATCGTCGACTGGGACGACCCGCGCGCCTGGGATGCCACGGGTGCGGTCGAGGCGATCGAGGCCATCTGCCGCACGGGCTCTGCCCAGGTGCCCATCTACGACATTGCGCAGGACGGTCGGGTCGGCTCCCGTCGTTTCGATGTCGGCACGCAGTCGAGGTTCGTCGGGACCGGGATCTTCGCTGCGGAGATCGTGGCTGCATGCACAGAACGTGGCGTGCTGGCCGACGCGGTCGTCGTACGGCGGGCGCGGTGGAAGAACTTCCTCCGTCGGCTGCGGCGCGACCTGACCGAGCACCGCAAGCCGCCGCTGACGCTGGTACGCCGTGGGGTCGCCCTGTTCCGCGCCGAGCCCTCGGTGGTCGCCCGACAGGTCGCTCTCGGCTGCCGCCCGTGCGACCGGCGCCAGACGCTGAGCGCCTTGCGCGGCAGGTGATTTTCGTGGTTATCGTGGTGTGATGACCAGGGCACGCACCCACCGGGCTGTCGCTTGGGCGATCGCACTGGTAGCCGCGCTCGCAGGGTGTGCTGAGGCGCCTTCGCCGCGAGCCTCGCCGTCGAGCCCGTCGTCGCCCGCGAACGCACCCGCTGCCGAATCGACCCTCGTGCCGTCACGAGAAGCGAAGCCTCCAGCTGAGAAACGGCGCTTGGATGCCGCCGACGTCCAAGGACACAACGCCACCACACAGGCGAGACCGGCGACAGCCTGGCTGAGCGTCCCGGGTCTAGCGCTGAAGCGACTTCGCGTCGTTCCGTACCGGGGCACCGCCGACGATCGACCCGGCACCCGCATCCAGAACCGGGGACATGCCGCAACTCCGTACGGGCCGGGAGGGGGTGTCGGACCCGGTGAGGTCGGCAACATGATCGTCACTGCTCACCGGACCACGGCTGGGAAACCGTTCGGCAAACTTCCCAAGCTGCGTGTCGGCGAACACGTCTTCGTCGAGTCCGGCGGATACGTCTTCGACTATCGGATCACCCGCACCCTGACCATCTCGTTCCGGTCGAAGCGGGGCCGCGCCCTGCAGTCGCTGCCGGTGCCTGGCCGTCCTGGAGTCGTGGCGACAAGGCCGATGATCACGCTGTCCACCTGCTCGACGCCCGAGGACTACGCCGCGGGCAACTACTGGTCCGATGCACTGGGCAACCCCGAGCACCGGATCGACAAGCTTGGGGTGCTCGTCGGAGTCCGTCCGAGCTGATGCCGCAAACCGGTCAAGGGCGAGGCTCCTTGCCCCGCCCCACCGCGTGCACTGGGAGGATGCCGGGCATGGCCACCGAGGACGACGTACGACGCATCTGCCTCGCCCTGCCCGGCGTCACCGAGCGACCGAGCTGGGACCAGCCGGCCTGGTTCGCGCGGACCCTCATGGCCCGCATCTGGGAGCCCGGCGTCGTCACCGTCAAGACTCGGGAGCGCGAGGCATTGGCGGGCACCGACCCGCAGACCTACTTCTGGACGCCGCACCACGACCGCTCACCGAGTCTGGTGCTCGTTCGCCTCGATAACGTCAACGTAGACGAGCTGTCCGAGCTGCTGGACGAGTCCTACCGCCTGGCCGGAGCACCGAAGGGTCGCTGACAAGGCTCAGAGCGAGCGGTCATCCGGCCACCTGCTCCCACTCAGCGGTGAGGTCGGCGCAGACCTCGACGGCAAGCTCGACGAAGCGCTGCACCGACGGCGCAAGCTGCCGGTCGACGTGCCAAATCACGGCCAGGTTCCTGGCTGGCAGACCGGTCACGACCGGGACCACCGATACCTCGGGGTCGTCCTCGTCCACGGTGAGGCGCGGCATGAGGGCGTAACCGAGCCCGGCGGCCACGAAGCCCTGAACGGTCGGGTTGTCGTTGGAGCGGAAGACGAAGTCCGGCTCGTGCCCGGTGCGCTGCAGGTGCCACAAGAGCTCTCCGTGCAGGTCGGGGTCGGCGAACCCGATCAGCGGCAGCCTGGCCACCTGGCGCAGCGTGACGGAGTCACTTCCGGCGAGCGGGGAGTCGGAGGGTGAGAGAAGCACGAACGGGTCGTCCAGGATCCGCCGTACCGCGAAAGGGCCGTCCGGCAGCGGCAGCGGCGCGAACGACAGGTCGAACCGGCCGGCCTCCACCGCCTGGGCGAGCTCGGCGAGGTCGAAGGTCTCGAGCGGCACCAACGTTATGCCGGGCCGCTCGTCCCGGAATCGGCTGAGCAGCCGGGGCAGCACCTTGGTGCCGATGCTCTGCATGGTTCCCACCCGCAGGGTGCCGCTGTCGCCGGCCCGGATAGCGGCGATGTCGGCCTGGGCGGCCAGCAGCCGGGCCACGACCGCCCGGGCGTGCACCACCAGCGACTCCCCGATCGGGGTCAGCCGGACCCGCCGCGGGCCGCCCGGACGCTCCAGCAGCGGTGCGCCGACCGAGCGCTCAAGGCTGGCCACCTGCTGGCTGACCGCCGACTGCGTGTAGCCGAGATGAAGGGCCGCGGCGCTGAAGGTCCCGGTGTCCACCACAGCGAGCAGCGCCACCAGCTGCCTGGTGTCCCACCCGGGCGGCACCGGCAGGTCAGCGAGAACATCAGTTTTGCTAATGGTGTCTCCCCGGAACCTCGATTGTACTGATGGTAGCGCCGAGCCGATGATGAATCCATGTTCATCACCGACTGCCAGGCGTGCGGCCTGCGCGAGCTGCGCGGCGCCCGCTCCATCGAGCTGCTCGTCAACACGGCCGACGGGGTCGACCTCGTCTACCGCTGCACGCGCTGCGAGGCCGTCAACGCCCTGCACCCGCGGCCCACGGTCAGCGCCTCCCCAGTCGCCGCCTGACGCCGCGCCCGGTCAGCCGTTCAGGGCGGCGTACCCCGGCTTGATCACGTCGTCGATCAGCGCCAGGCGCTGGTCGAACGGGATGAACGCCGACTTCATCGCGTTGACCGTGAACCACTGGAAGTCGCGCAGGTCGTAGTCGAACGCCTCGGCCAGCTTCTCGAACTCGGCGGTCATCGTCGTACCGCTCATCAGCCGGTTGTCGGTGTTGATCGTGACCCGGAAGTAGAGCTTGCGCAGCAGGCCGATCGGGTGGTCGGCGATCGACTTCGCCGCTCCCGTCATCACGTTGGACGTCGGCGCCATCTCCAGCGGGATGCGCTTGTCCCGGACGTACGCCGCCAGCCGCCCGAGCCGCACGTCCTCGCCATCCACCTGGATGTCGTCGATGATCCGTACGCCGTGGCCCAGCCGGTCTGCCCCGCACCACTGGATTGCCTGCCAGATCGACGGCAGGCCGAACCCCTCCCCGGCATGGATGGTGAAGTGGGCGTTCTCCCGCTGGAGGTACTCGAACGCGTCCAGGTGACGGGTCGGCGGATGGCCGGCCTCCGCGCCCGCGATGTCGAACCCCGCGACCCCCTCGTCGCGGTAGCGCACGACGAGCTCGGCGATCTCCATGGACCGGGCCGCGTGGCGCATCGCGGTCAGCAGGGCCCCGACCCGGATCGCGTGGCCGGCCGCGGCCGCCCGGCGCTCGCCTTCCCGGAAGCCCTCGTTGACGGCTTCAACGACCTCGGCCAGCTCCATCCCCTTTTCCACGTGCAGCTCGGGCGCGTAGCGCACCTCGGCGTAGACGACCCCGTCCCGGGCCAGGTCCTCGGCGCACTCGGCGGCGATCCTGCGCAGGGCCTCCGGGGTCTGCATGACACCCACGGTGTGGGCGAAGGTCTCCAGGTAGCGCTCGAGCGACCCAGAGTTCGCCGCCTCGTAGAACCACTGGGACAACTCGCCCACATCGGTGGTCGGGAGGCCCTCGTAACCAGTCTCCGCGGCCAGCTCCACCACCGTCGCCGGGCGCACCCCGCCGTCCAAGTGGTCATGCAGGAGCACCTTGGGGGCGCGAATCAGGGTGTCAGTAGTCAAAGAGTTGGTCACGCCTGCACGTTACCGTCTGTGAGACGCTCAACCCGAGCCTTGTCGATCACGATGAAAGAGGCATGACCGTGGGAGCACGCGAGGAAGTCCGGATCATCCGACCCGCGGCGATCCTTGACGAGCGGGCCGCCTCGCAGGTGCTTCAGCAGCTGCGGCGCCTCGACGTGTCCGCCGGCGGGGTCTGGAACGCCACCTCGTCGCTCTGGCAGCGCTACGACGCCCCCTGGGACGGCGTGGGCGGCACCCGCGGGGACGCCGCCCTGCTGGGCTCGATCGCGGTCATGTACGACAGCCCGCACCGCCACGAGATCACGGTCTACAAGGTCAGCGTGAGCCCCCACGGGCTCGCCCAGGGCTGGTCCGTCGAGAGCCTCTGCGACGACGCGCTGATCTGGGCCGGCCTGACCATCGCCACCTGCCCGCGGGCCGAGCTGGCCAGCCCGCCCGAGTTCGACCCCTTCAGGGACAGAGACCGTCCCGGCAGCCCCTAGCCGTCGCTAGTCGTCGCGGTGTGCCAGATCCGGCGCGAAGGCGGGCAGGCACACGGCGACGTACTCCGCCCCGGACCCCCCCACGCTGTAGCGCACCCGCTCGCCGGCACGAGTGAGCACCGCCTGCCCCGCCCCGACCTCCAGCGTCCCGCCGTCGTGGTCGACCCGCACCGACCCGGCCAGCACCAGGGTCACCTCGTCGAACTCCGGGGTCTGGGCCGGCTCCTCCCACCCGGCCGGCGCTTTCATGTGCGCCACCGATACCTCCGGAGTGGCTGAGCTGGCCCGGCCGACGTACTCGTCGATGACCTTGCCCCCGGGCACGGGGATCCGGCTGGGCGCGTCGATCAGCTGCGGCATGGGTGCTCCTCGGTCAGGCGCTGACCCGGTCGATGACCAGGGGCAGCAGGTCCGGCCGGGCGTCGTCCGGCGCGATGGTGGTGGCGTCGGCGAGCGCCTCGATGGCGCGCTCGAAGCGCTCGGGGGTGTCGGAGTGAAGGGTGAACAGCGGCTCCCCGCCGCGCACCCGGGCGCCCGGCTTGGCGTGCATCTGCACGCCCGCCCCGGCCTGCACCGCATCCTCCTTGCGGGCCCGGCCGGCGCCGAGCCGCCACGCGGCCACCCCGACGGCGAGCGCGTCCAGCCGGGTGAGCACCCCGTCAGCAGGAGCAGGTACGACGTGTGTCTCCCGCGCCGTCGGCAAGGCCGCCTCGGGGTCGCCCCCCTGGGCCCGGATCATCTGCTTCCACACGTCCATCGCGGCGCCGTCCTTGAGCCGGTCGGCCGGGTCGACGTCGTCGATGCCCGCTCCCGCCAGCATCTCCCGGGCCAGCACGAGGGTCAGCTCGACCACGTCGTCGGGTCCGCCGCCGGCGAGCACGTCGACCGACTCCTGCACCTCGAGCGCATTGCCTGCGGTCAGCCCCAGCGGGGTCTGCATGTTCGTCAGCAGGGCGACCGTGCGCACCCCGGAGTCGGTGCCCAGGGCCACCATGGTCTCGGCCAGCTCGCGCGCCGAGTCGACGTCCTTCATGAACGCACCCGACCCGACCTTGACGTCGAGCACCAGGGCTCCGGTGCCCTCGGCGATCTTCTTGCTCATGATCGAGGACGCGATGAGCGGGATCGACTCGACCGTGCCCGTCACGTCGCGCAGGCCGTAGAGCAGCTTGTCGGCCGGCGCCAGGTTCTCGCTCGCAGCGCAGATGACGGCGCCCACGTCGCGCAGCTGGTCGAGGAACTCCTGACCGGACAACGTTGCCCGCCACCCCGGGATCGACTCGAGCTTGTCCAGCGTCCCGCCGGTGTGGCCGAGCCCCCGGCCGGACAGCTGAGGCACCGCAGCGCCGCAAGCGGCGACCAGCGGCGCGAGCGGCAGCGTGATCTTGTCGCCCACACCACCGGTGGAGTGCTTGTCGGTCGTCGGCCGGTCCAGGCCCTCGAAGCTCATCCGCTCGCCGGACGCGATCATCGCCGCGGTCCACCGCGCGATCTCCCGGCGGTCCATGCCGTTGAGCAGGATCGCCATCGCCAGCGCCGACATCTGCTCGTGGGCGACGTCGCCACGGGTGTAGGCGGCGATCACCCAGTCGATCTGCTCGTCGCTGAGCGCCTTCTTGTCGCGCTTGGTCATGATGACGTCGACCGCGTCGAACTCGCGACCCGAGGAGGCGCTCACGCCCGCGTCTCCAGGTCGTCCGGGCCGAACGCGTCGGGGAGAACTTCGCTCATCGGCTTGATGCCGCTCACCGTCTCCACCTGCAGGTCAGCCCCACCGTGCTCCCACAGGAGCTGGCGACAGCGCCCGCAGGCCATCAGCACGTTGCCGTGGCCGTCCACGCAAGTGACCGCCACCAGCCGCCCGCCACCGCTCGCGACCAGCTCCGAGACCATGCCGCACTCCGCGCACAGGCCCACGCCGTACGCCGCGTTCTCGACGTTGCACCCCGAGACCGTGCGTCCGTCGTCGACGAGGCCGGCCGCACCGACCGGGAAGTTGCTGTACGGCGCGTAGGCATGCCGCATCGCCTCGGTCGCCACAGAGCGCAGGGCGTCCCAGTCGATCTCACGGCCCGTCGCGGTCACGCCCCTTGACCTCGTCGGTAGACCATCCCGTCGGCAGCGGGCATGCGCAATCGTTGGGATGCAAAGGCGAGCACGACCAGCGTGGTGACGTGGGGGGTGAACCCGGTGAAGCTGCTGGGCACCTCGTCGGTGGTGAGGTACCAGGCCAGCACCAGCACCGCGAAGACGCCGGTGATGGCCGCGGATCCGAGCCGCCGTCGCACCAGCTGCAGCAGGGCCACCGCGACCAGCCCGATCGCAACCACGAGGAGCAGCGCGTGCACCGACTCGGCGCCCCGCCGCAGCTGCAGCGCGTCGGTGTAGCCGAACAGGGCCGCTCCGGCGGCGAGGCCCCCCGGTCGCCAGTTGCCGAAGATCATCGCGGCCAGGCCGATGAACCCGCGGCCGCCGGTCTGCCCGTCCCGGTAGGCGCTCGCAGCGACGATGGCGAGGAAGGCGCCACCGAGACCGGCGAACGCCCCGGACGCCATGACCGCGTAGTACTTGTACTTGTAGACGTTCACGCCGAGCGACTCGGCCGCCACCGGGTTCTCGCCGCACGACCGGAGGCGCAGGCCGAACGCGGTGCGCCACAGGATGTAGAAGGTCGCCACGAGCAGCGCGACCGCGATCACCGTCAGGGCCGAGACACCGACCGTGACCGCGCGCAGGGCCGCCGCCACCTCGGACACGAAGAACCAGTCGTTGTTCTCGATGTCGCCCAGGAACTTCGAGGCGCCCGGAACGGACAGCTCCGGGAGCTCGGAGATCTGCGGCGACTGCGTCGTTCCCCCGCCCGGCTTGCCCACGAAGGCGACCGCGGCGAGGTACTGCGCGGTGCCCAGGCCCAGGATGTTGATGGCTACACCGGAGATGATGTGGTCGACACCGAAGGTCACCGTCGCCACCGCGTGCAGAAGGCCGCCGAGGGCACCGCAGAAGATGCCGAAGGCGACGCCGGCCCACGGCCCCCACTGGTAGCCGGCGAAGCCTGCGCCCCACGTGCCGAGGATCATCATTCCCTCGAGGCCGATGTTCACGATCCCAGCCCGTTCTGCCCACAGACCCCCGAGCCCGGCCATCCCGATCGGCACGGCCAGAACGAGGGCAGCACTCAGGGTCCCGCTCGACGCGATGTCGTCAGCGCCGGTGATCTGACTGACCAACGCCAGCACGAACAAGGCGCCGGAGATGTAGAGCAGCACCAGCGGCAGGGTCGTCTTGCGCCGAGGGGCGGTGCTCGGCTCGCGGACCGTGCCCGTCTCGAGCCCGGCGGTCATGCGGGGTCCCCGTGGAATCGGGAGCGCAGCGAGCGATTTCGTGGGGTGCTCATGCGGACACCACCTCCTGCGGCTCGCGGGGTGGCGGCTCCGCCGCGGCCAGCTCGCGGGCCACCCGGCGCTGCTCCTGGGCGATGCTGAAGCGCCGGACCAGCTCGTAGGCCACCACGACGGACAGCACGATCACGCCCTGCATGATCGTCACGATCTCGCTGGAGACCCCGACGAGGATCTGCAGCGGGTTAGCGGAGACCTCGAGATAGGCCCAGAGCAGGGCACCGATCGCGATCCCCACGGGATGGTTGCGTCCCAGCAGGGCGATCGCGATTCCGGTGAACCCGAGCCCGGCCGGGAACGCCAGGCTGTAGGAGTAGGCCTCGCCGAGCAGCACCGGCATCCCCACCAGCCCGGCCACCGCGCCGGAGAGGAGCATCGAGATCACGACCATGCGCTTGACGTTCACCCCACTGGCGACGGCGGCGCTCTCCGAGCGCCCGGTGGCGCGCAGGTCGAAGCCGAACCGGGTGCGGTTGAGCACCACCGAGTAGGCGATCCCGGCGAGCACGGCTACGACGATGAAGCCGTAGACCTTCTGCGGGCTGTCAGGGATCAGGCTCAGGCCCCCGAGCCGACCGGAGTTGGGCAGCAGCTCCGTGCCGATGTTGTTGCTGCCCGCCACGGGAACAGCAACCTCCCGGAGGAAGTAGGCGATCATCCCGGTGGCGATGAAGTTGAGCATGATCGTCGAGATGACCTCGCTGACCCCTCGCGTGACCTTGAGGATTCCCGCGATGCCGGCCCAGAGCGACGACACCACCATCGCAACGAGGACGATGGTCAGGATGTGCAACGGCTTGGGCAACGAGACCAGGCTGCCGACCCAGGCCGCGGTGAACACGCCCAGGCGGTACTGGCCGTCGACGCCGATGTTGAACAGGTTCATCCGGAAGCCGATCGCGACGGCCAGGGCGGACAGGTAGAACACCGTCGCGGAGTTGATGATCAGCGAGATGGACCGGGGCTGCTTGCCGACCTCCAGGATCGTCTTCCAGGTCTCGACGACCGGGTCACCGGCCGCGAGCAGGACCAGGCTGGTGATGAAGATGGAGAACGCGACGGCGATCACCGGAGCCGCCAACGTGAGGAGGATCCGGCGTGGGTCGAAGCGAGTGCTCATGCCTCCGCCCCCGCACCGGTCATGGCCGAGCCGAGCTCCTCGGGCGTGACGTGCGCCGGGTCGACATCGGCGACGAAGCGGCCGCGCAGGATCACCTTGACCCGGTCGGACAGCCCGATCAGCTCGTCGAGGTCGGCTGAGATCAGCAAGACCGCCAGGCCTTCCCGGCGGGCCGTGCGGATGTAGTCCCAGATCGCGGCCTGGGCACCGACGTCAACGCCCCGGGTCGGGTGCGCCGCGATCAGGACGACCGGCTGGCCGCTCATCTCCCGGCCCACGATGAGCTTCTGCTGGTTCCCTCCGGAGAGTGCGGACGCGAAGACGTCGATGCCGGGCGTGCGCACGTCGTACTCCTCGACGATGCGCTCGGTGTCCTTGCGTGCTCCCTTCCGGTCGACCCACGGCCCCTTGACGTTGGGCGACTGGGTCTGGTGCCCGAGGATGCGGTTCTCCCACAGCGGCGCCTCGAGCAGCAGGCCGTGCCGGTGCCGGTCCTCCGGGATGTAGCCGATGCCCGCCTCGCGGAGACGTCGGGTGTGCCAGCCCGACACGTTCTCGGTGCCGAGGTTGACCGTGCCGGACTCCCCGTGACGCATGCCCATGATGGTCTCGACGAGCTCGCTCTGGCCGTTGCCCTCGACCCCGGCGATGCCCAGGACCTCGCCCTTGTGAATGGTGAAGTCGATGTCCTCGAGGAGCGGGCGCCCGTCCGGCGTCCGCAGTGTCAGCCCCGTGACGGTGAGCATCGGCTGATCGGTGACCGTGGACTCGCGGGTCTCCGGTGACGGCAGCTCGCTGCCGACCATCAGCTCGGCCAGCGCCCGGGCGTTGGTCTCGGCGGGGTTGACGGTGGCCACCGTGGTGCCCCGGCGGATCACGGTGATCTCGTCGGCCACCTTGAGCACCTCGTCGAGCTTGTGCGAGATGAAGATGACCGTCAGGCCTTCGGCCTTCAGCTCGCGCAGGTTGTCGAAGAGCTCGTCGACCTCCTGAGGCACCAGCACCGCGGTCGGCTCGTCGAGGATCAGGATCTTGGCGCCGCGGTAGAGAACCTTGAGGATCTCGATCCGCTGGCGGTCGCCGACGCCGAGCTCCTCGACCAACGTGTCCGACTCGACATCGAGGCCGTAGCTGGCGGCGATCTCCTCGATCCGCCGCCGCGCCTCGGAGTGGTCGAGCCACACGCCCTTGCGGGGCTCGCTGCCGAGGACGATGTTCTCGAGCACGGTGAGGTTGTCGGCGAGCATGAAGTGCTGGTGCACCATGCCGACGCCGGCGTCGATCGCGTCACCCGGTGTGGAGAAGCTGACCGTCTGGCCGTTCACGGCGATGGTGCCTTCGTCGGGCCGCTGCATGCCGTAGAGGATCTTCATCAGTGTCGACTTGCCGGCGCCGTTCTCGCCGACGATGGCGTGCACGTGGCCGCGGGTGACGGTGATGTTGACGTCGCTGTTGGCGACGACCCCGGGGAACCGCTTGGTGATGCCCCTGAGCTCGACCGCGATGTCAGCCGAGGCGTCAGCCCGCTGCACCGATTCGGGTGTCGTTGTCGCTGAGATCGCGCACGCTCCTCACAAAGCAGCCGGGCCCGGGCAGACGCTATCGCGTCTGTCCGGGCCCGGTGAAGCGATCGGGTGTTCGAATCGCCTACTTGTCCGGCACCGTGATCTCGCCGCTGACGATCTTTGCCTTGTAGTCCTCGAGCTGGGCCTTGATGTCGTCGATCTGCCCACCGGTCGTGGAGTAGCCGACGCCGTCCTTCTTCAGGTCGTAGACGATCTCGCCCGCCTTGAAGGCGTCCTCGTTCACGCTCTTGATGAAGTCGAAGACGGCCACGTCGACCTTCTTCAGCATCGAGGTGATGATGACGTCGCGAACACCTTCAGCGGCGGTCTTGGCCTGGTCGGAGTCGACCCCGATGGCCATCGCGTTCGCGGCCTTGGCGGCCTCGAACACGCCACCACCGGAGCCACCGGCGGCCTGGTAGACCACGTCGGCGCCACCCTGGTACATGCCCTCGGCCGCGGTCTTGCCCTTGGCCGGGTCATTGAAGCCAGTGAAGTCCGGGGGCTGGGTGAGGTACTTGGTCGCAACCTTGATGTCCGGCTTGACGGCCTTCGCGCCCGCGGTGTAGCCCGCCTCGAACTTGTGGATCAGCGGGACGTCAACACCACCGACGAAGCCGATGCTGCCCGTCTTGGACTTCAGCGCGGCAGCCGCACCGACGAGGAAGGACCCCTCGTGCTCGGCGAAGGTCAGGTTGGCGATGTTCGGCCCGACCGCACCCGCGTCGTCGATGATCGCGAACTGGGTGTCCGGGAACTCCTTGGCCACCTTGCCCGTCGCAGCGGAGTAGGCGAAACCGACCGCGATGATCGGGTTGAAGCCGTTCTGCGCCAGCAGGCGCAGCCGCTCCTCCTTGGCCGACTCGGGCTCGCCCGCGGCCGCCTCGGCCTCGTTGGCCTCGATGCCGAGCTCGCTCTTGGCCTTCTCCAGGCCAGCGGCGGCGGCGTCGTTGAACGACTGGTCACCGCGCCCGCCGATGTCATAGGCGAGACCGACCTTCAGGTCGCTCGTCGGTGCGGATTCTGACCCTGACGCCTTGGGCTCGGTGGTGTCGTCATCGCCACCACAAGCGGTCAGGACGAGGGCTCCGGCGAGGATCGCCGTTGCAAGTCTGGTCACCCGGAACAAGGGGTGTCTCCCTTCAATGCGGCCGGTCGGGCACAACGTCGACCGGTGCCGAGCGGTGCCGGCCGTGGGCACTCTAGCCCGGTCCGGACGGGGTTCCGCGCCCGAAGAGCCAAATGTGCAGCAGCCGTTATGAGAAAGAGAGCAGAGCCGCCGCGACCAGCACGCGGACCCCGATCGGGATCGCCCGCTCGTCGGCGTCGAATCGTCCTTGGTGCAGGTCACTGGCCTCGGTCTGCCCCGGTTTGCGCACGCCCAGGCGGGCCAGCGCCCCGGGGACCCCGTCCGCGAGGTACCACGCGAAGTCCTCGCCCCCCAGGCTCTGCTCAGTGGTGACGAGCGCCTCGGGGCCCTCGGTCGCCTCGGTCGCCGCCGCCAGGAGGGCGACGCTGCTGGCCTCGTTGTCGACGGGCGGCACATTGCGGGTGTGGGACACCTCGACCTGCACGCCGTAAGGCGCGGCCAGTGCCCGCACCAGCTCCTCCACCAGCTCCGGCGCAGCCAGCCAGGCGGCGGGGTCCAGGCAGCGCAGCGTGCCTTCCAGCTCGCCGATCTCGGGGATGGCGTTGGCGGCCCGCCCGGCGGAGACCCGGCCCCAGACCACCGAAAGGGAGGCCCGCGGATCGACCCGCCGGGAAAGGGCGCCCGGCAGCCCGGTGATGACCGCGCCGAGAGCGTGCACGACGTCCTCGGTGAGGTGCGGTCGCGCGGTGTGACCGCCGCGGCCGGTCAGGCGCACGAAGACCTGGTCGGCCGAGGCGGTGATCGGCCCCGAGCGCAGCCCGACCTGGCCGACGGTGGTGCGCGGGTCGCAGTGCAGCGCGAAGATGCGCTCGACCTCGCGCGTCGCGCCCGCGTCGATGACGGCCCGGGCGCCGCTGCGGGCGGACTCCTCGGCCGGCTGGAAGATCAGCCGTACGCGCCCGGGCAGCTGACCCTGCTGGGCCAGGTCGGCCAGCACGATCGCCGCGCCGAGGACGACGACGGTGTGCACGTCGTGCCCGCAGGCGTGGCAGACCCCCGGCACAGTGGACGCGTAGGGCACGTCCTTGCCGTCGACGACCGGCAACGCGTCGATGTCGGCGCGCAGGGCCACGATCCGCGGCCCCTCGCCGACGTCGCACACCAGGCCGGTCCCGTCGGGCAGGACCGTCGGTTCGAGCCCGGCCGCGACCAGTCGCTGGTGCAGGACCCGGGTCGTGCGGACCTCGGCCCAGGACAGCTCGGGGTGGGCGTGCAGGTCGCGCCGCACGGCCACGAGATCGTCGGTGCAGCCCTTGACCAGCGCGGCCAGATCTGCGGGCAGCGGGCGCAGGCTCACCGGCCGACCCTATCCGGCCGGCTCACGAAGCGTCGGGCGGGACGTAGACGCCCCAGACCTCGCGCAGGGTGTTGCACACCTCGCCGATGGTGGCCTTGGCCCGCAGCGCGTCGTGCATCGGGTAGAGCACGTTGTCGGTGCCCTCGGCCGCCTTGCGCAGAGCGGCGAGATGGGTCTGCACCGCCGCGTCGTCACGCGACGCCCGGAGCACCCGCAGCCGCTCCTCCTGCTGCGCCTCGATCGTGGGATCGACCCGCAACGGCTGGTACGCCGAGTCCTCGGGCCGCACGTAGCGGTTGACGCCCACCACGACCCGCTCGCCGGACTCGATTCCCCGCGCCACGTCGTACGCGGTCTTCTCGATCTCGCGCTTCTGGAAGCCCTGCTCGATGGCGGCGACCGCGCCGCCCATCTCCTCCACCATGTCCATCAGCTCCAGCACCCCCGACTCCACGTCGTCGGTCATCGACTCGACCGCGTAGGAGCCGGCGAACGGGTCGACCGTCGCGGTCAGGTCGGTCTCGTGCGCGATCACCTGCTGGGTCCGCAGAGCCAGGCGGGCGGCGCTCTCCGTGGGCAGCGCGATCGCCTCGTCGTAGGAGTTGGTGTGCAGCGACTGGGTGCCGCCGAGCACGGCGGCGAGGGCCTGGATCGCGACCCGCACCATGTTGACCTCGGGCTGCTGCGCGGTGAGCTGCACGCCTGCCGTCTGCGTGTGGAACCGCAGCATCAGCGAGCGCGGGTCCTTGGCACCGAACTCGTCGCGCATCACCCGCGACCACACCCGCCGGGCCGCGCGGAACTTCGCGACCTCCTCGAGCAGCGTCGTGCGGGCGACGAAGAAGAACGACAGGCGCGGACCCACGTCGTCGATGCCGAGCCCGGCCGCGAGGGCGGCGCGGACGTACTCCTTGGCGTTGGCGAGGGTGAACGCCACCTCTTGCACGGGCGTCGCCCCGGCCTCGGCCATGTGGTAGCCGGAGATGGAGATGGTGTTCCAGCGGGGCATCTCGCGGAAGCAGTAGCCGAAGATGTCGCTGATCAGCCGTAGCGACTCCTTGGGCGGGTAGATGTAGGTGCCGCGCGCGATGTACTCCTTGAGCACGTCGTTCTGCACGGTGCCCGTGAGCTTGGCCGGGTCGACGCCCTGGTCCTCCGCCACCAGCTGGTAGAGCAGCAGGAGCAGGGCGGCCGGAGCGTTGATCGTCATCGAGGTGGAGACCTCGTCGAGCGGGATGCCGTCGAAGAGCGTGCGCATGTCCTCGATCGAGTCGATCGCCACGCCGACCTTGCCGACCTCGCCGGCCGCGACCGGGTCGTCGGAGTCGTAGCCCATCTGCGTCGGCAGGTCGAAGGCCACCGAGAGCCCGCCGGTGCCGGCTTCGACCAGCCGGTGGTAGCGCTCGTTGGACTCCTTGGCGGTGCCGAACCCGGCGTACTGACGCATCGTCCAGGGCCGGCCGGTGTACATCGAGGGGTAGACGCCCCGGGTGAACGGGAACTCGCCGGGGGCGCCCAGCCGCTCGGCCGGGTCGAAGCCCCGCAGCGCCTCGGGCCCGTAGACGGGCTCGATCGGCCGGCCCGACTCGGACTCCCTCATGCCCGCGATGCTAGCCAGTGCCGACCGGGCCGCTCACCTACGAGGCCAATGACCGGCGAGGCCATTGACCGGCGAGCTTCGCTCAGGTCCGGGGGCGAACACTCCGATCACAAGGACGAGTCACCTGTCCCAGTCTCGCCCCCTCGACGGATAGCCTCCAGCTGCCATGACTTTCCGCTTTCGCGCCGCTCTGACGGCGGCCATTCTGACCGTCCTGGTCGGGGCTCCGGCCCTGCCCGCCGCAGCGGCACGCTGCAGCCACTCCCGTGGTCAAGCCGCTCCCGCGGCTCTCGGCCGGCTCCTACCTCCTCGCCGACCTGGACACCGGCGAGGTGCTCGCCGCCCGCAGCCCGCACCGCCGCCTGCGTCCCGCCAGCACGCTGAAGGTGCTCACCGCGCTGACGCTGCTTCCGGAGCTCGACCCCGAACGCCGTCTACACCGCGGTCTGGGAGGACGCGAACGTCGACGGCAGCAAGGTGGGCGTGGTCCCCGAGGCGACCTACACGGTGCACAGCCTGTTCGAGGGCCTGTTCCTCATGTCCGGCAACGACGCGGCGAACGCCCTGGCCAACGCGGCCGGCGGAGTGCCCGAGACCGTGGCAGCCATGAACGCGACCGCCCGAGAGCTCGGTGCGCGCGACACGACCGCCGTCAACCCGAGCGGGCTGGACGCTCCGCACCAGTTCACCACGTCGTACGACCTCGCCCTGATCGCGCGCGCCGCGCTGAAGCGGCCCGACTTCCAGTCCTACGCAACGACGGTCAAGTCGAAGTTCCCCGGCAAGATGACCAAGAAGGGCAAGAAGCGCCGGGTCTTCGAGATCTACACGCAGAACAAGCTGGTCCTCAACTACCGCGGCGCGATCGGCGTCAAGACCGGCTGGACGACCAAGGCGAAGGGGACGTTCGTCGGCGCCGCGGAGCGCGGCGACCGGAGGCTGATCGCCGTGGTCATGCACACCAAGGGCCCCGGGTGGGAGGAGTCGGCCAAGCTGCTGGACTGGGGCTTCGCGCACGCTGACGCGGTCACCGCCGTCGGCTCGCTGAACCCGCCGGCGCAACCCGCTGCGGAGCCCGAGTCCCTGCCGCAGCGCGTCGTCGCGGCGAGTCAGGACACCGCCGCGGTCGTCGGAAGCACCGCCGCGCTGCCGTGGTACTCGTGGGTCGCCCTGGCCCTCGCCGGCGCGTTGGGCCTGCTGCGGGCACGGGTGCTGTTGCTGCGCCGGCGCCGTGCTCCGGTCCGCGCGCTCTTGCGCCAGCCCGCCCGCTGAGCCTCCCGCCAGTCAGTCACTGCGGCGCGAGCGCATCAGCCAGGCCGCCACACCCGCCCCCGCCGTCGCGCCGAGGGCTGCCCGGCGCCAACCGACCCGCCTCCGCTGCTCGGCCGACGCCCGGGTCCCGGGTGCGCCCACGGGCACCGGCTCGAAGTCACCCGGTGCGACGGGGAGAACGGGCTCGGTGGCAACGGCCAGCCCCGTGCTGCGCCCGGCGCCCGCCTCACCGAGGTCGGCCGGCTCCAGCGAGTAGGGCTGGGTGGCCGTCCACGCGGCCGCGAAGATCGTGAGCCTGGCCACGAAGTTCATCCACACCAGCAGACCCACCACGACGCCGAACGTCGCGTAGAGCGGGTTCTGGGTGACGCGACCGATCAGGAACGTGCCGAGCCAGCTTCAACAGCTCGAAGCCGACCGCAGCGAGCAGAGCGCCGGAACGGACCTGTCGCCAGGTCAGATTGGCCCCGGGGAGCCGGGAGAACACGATCGCGAACAGCACCGTGTCGGCCGCCAGGGCGACGGCGACCGAGATCACCTTGAGCAGCCCGACGGCGACGGGCGTCTGGTCGAGCCCGACCTGGTCCAGCGCGAAGGTGGTCGCAGCGGTGGCCATGCTGGTCACGACGAGGGAACCGAGCAGGGCGAGGCCGAGCAGCACGAGCACCACGACGTCGGTGAGCTTCTTCTTGACGAAGGAGAGCTTCACGTCGGAGGTGGCGAACACCCGCCGCAGGCCGTCGCGCAGGGCATCGAGGAAGCCCATGCCTGCGTACGCCAGGCCGAGCAGCGCGATGATCCCGGCGCTCGCCCGGGAGTCGATGATGTCCTGGATGTTGATCTGCCCCTCGCCCTCGCCGATCAGGCTCGGGAAGGCGTCCTCCAGCGCCTGAGTCACATCGGCCTGCGCGCTCGGGATAGATGTAGCTGATGTAGCCGACCACCGAGAAACCCAGCGCCAGCAACGGGAAGAACGACAGGAATCCGAAGTAGGTGATCGCCCCGGCGAGCTGCGTCCCCAGCACCTCGCTGTGGCGGTCGTAGGCCCGGATGGCGTGGTCCAGCCAGGGTCGGGTTGCACGCCACGAGCGGATCCGCGCCTTGATGCGGTCGACCATGGCTCACCTTCCGACGGGCGGTCCCCCGTCTGGGCTGGGGCCGGGCAGGGACCGGCCGAACGGGAAGTCGCGCTGGGGCCGCCATACCCCGTCGGTCCCGTGCTCGAACAGGCTGAACCCCCAGACCGGGAACCGCGCCTCGTAGGTCCCCAGGTCGGTGTAGGCCTTCGTGAGCACGTCCTCGGGCAGGTCGTGGGCGACCGTGACGTGCGGGTGGTAGTGGAAGTTCAGGCTGCGCGACAGCGGCCCCGACCGCACCTGCGCCTCGATCCGCTCGCAGTCGCCGATGCCCTGCGCGAGCTGCACGAACACGACCGGCGACACCGGCCGGAACGTCCCGGTGCCGCGCAGGTGCAGCTCGAACGGCTGCTCGGCGAGCGCCACCTTGCGCAGGTGCTCCTCGACCTCGGAGAAGTCGCTCGCGTGGAAGGGCGTCGGGCGGCAGCAACGTGACGTGGGTGGGGATCGCCGCGGCCAGCGGGTCACCGTAGGACTCGCGGTATCGCTGGAGGTCACCGCCGTGGGGCTCCGGGATCGCAATGGCCACACCGATCGTGCGCAACGTCGTCATGACGTCACCGGGGTCACGGCAGGAACCCGACATGGTCGTAGGCCGCCTCGAGCGTGCGACACGGCGACCTCGTTGGCCTTGGCGGCGCCGCGGGCGAGCAGGGCGTCCAGCTCGGCCGGGTCGTCGAGGTAGCCGCGAACCCGGGCGGCGAACGGGACGGTGAAGTCGAGCACCGCAGCGGCGACCTCCTTCTTCAGTTCGCCGTAACCCTGCCCCGCCATCCGCTCCTCGATCGACCGGACGTCTTCGCCGGTGAGGGCGCTCTGGATGCCCAGCAGGTTGGTGACACCCGGCTTGCCGACCGGGTCGGCGACGATCTCGCGCCCGGTGTCGGTGACCGCGCTGCGGATCTTCTTCTCGATGACGTTCGGCTCGTCGAGCAGCCAGATGCACGCCCGATCCACCGATGCTCTTGCTCATCTGCTTCTCGACCTGCTGCAGGTCGTAGATCTTGGCGGTCTCCTTGAGGATGTAGGGCTCGGGCACCGTGAACGTCGTACCGAAGCGCGAGTTGAACCGCGCGGCCAGGTCGCGGGTGAGCTCGATGTGCTGGCGCTGGTCCTCGCCGACCGGCACCCGGTCGGCCTGGTAGAGCAGGATGTCGGCCGCCTGCAGGATCGGGTAGGTGAACAGCCCGACGCTGACCGTGGTCGCCGCCCTGGCGGCCGGACTTCTCCTTGAACTGGGTCATCCGGCTGGCCTCACCGAAGCCGGTGATGCAGCCGAGGACCCAGGCCAGCTGCGTGTGCGCCGGCACGTGTGACTGCAGGAACAGCGTGCTGACCTCGGGATCGACGCCGCCGGCGAGGTACTGCGCCGCGGTCACCCGCGTGCGCTGCCTCAGCTTCTCGGGATCGTGTCCCATGGTGATCGCGTGCAGGTCCACCACGCAGTAGAACGCGTCGTGGTCTTCTTGCAGGGCGACCCACTGGCGCAGCGCGCCGAGGTAGTTGCCGAGGTGCAGCGAGTCGGCGGTCGGCTGCATGCCGGACAGGACCCGCGGTCGCGAGCTCGGCCCGCGCTCCGCTGGGTTCGGCACGGCGGACATTCTGCCACCCCACGCTGCCCTGGCCTGCGCGACGCTGCGGAGCGTGCTCTCTGCGCTTCACAGAGTGCACGTCCGGGCGTACAAAGAAGGCACCACCGACCCGGAGGTGTGGACCATGCCCACGACATCGCCGTGGCGTCAGCGCCGCCAACGCGACCTGGCGAAGGCCGGGATCCGCGAGGGCCCCGACTTCCTGTACCGGCCGCGGCAGTGCCTGATCTCCGACCGGGACCTCAGCCGGCTGCGCCCGCACCTGCGCCGGGTCGGCGGGGTGCCGGACGCGGCGACGAACAGCCGCCTGCAACAGCTGAGGCTCGGGGTGACCCGGTGGATCATGCCGGCCACGGTGGACATCCCGCGGCTGCTCGTCCAGCTGCGGGCCCTCGGGGACGACGACTGGGCACCGTCGGTCGCCGCGAACACCGTGCTGGCCGGCGAGCCGCGCTACCAGGGCGGACCCGGCGGCAGCCCGCGACCGGCCCGACCCCTCCCCTCGACCACACCCGCCGCCAGCGGCCTCGGGGGGACGAGCGACCGAGCTCTCGGTGCTCGACACCGGGTACGCCGCGTCCGTGCGGACCTTGCACGCCTCGCTGGCCGCCCGCCTGCGCCCCGACCCCGACGACGTCGACGTGCTGGACACCGAAGGCGATCACATCCTGGACTTCGAGGCCGGCTCACGGAACCTTCATCAGCGGCCTCGCCCACCGGCTGGCGCCGCAGCTGCGGATCGACCCGGAGCGGGTGCTGGACCCGCGCGGCTGGGGCGACGACCTCAGCGTCGCGCTCGGGATGGCCCAGCAGCGCTCGCCCGTCCTCAACTGCTCGTTCGGCGGCTACACCGAGGGCGACCGGGCGCCACTCGCCCTGCAGGCGGCGCTGCGCAGCCTCGGTCGGGACGTGGTGGTGGTCGCGGCCGCCGGCAACAACAACTCCGACCGGCCGTTCTGGCCGGCCGCCTTCAAGCGGGTGATCGCGGTGGCCGCGCTCGACACGACCGTCACGCCGCATCGCCCCGCCGACTTCAGCAACTACGGCTGGTGGGTGGACGTGTGCGCGCCGGGGGTCGACCTGCACAGCGCCTACGTCAGCGGCGTGTGGCAGCTCGACCCGGCGCAGGAGGCGATGACCTTCGCCGGCTGGGCCGCCTGGAGCGGTACGTCGTTCGCGGCCCCTCGTCGTCGCGGCGACCGTCGCCGCTGGGGCCGCCGAGTCAGGACGGCCGGCCAGGCAGGTGGCTGCCGAGCTCCTCGCCTCGCTGGGGCCTTTTCCCGGGCACCCCGACCATGGCCTGCTCTTCGAGCCGCCCACCGATCTGGTCTACCGGCCGGGCGGCGCACCGCCCTAGCCGGCGCCGAGGCAGACGAAGCCGGCCGCAGCGGCCACCGCGGTCGGGTCGTCGTCGGTCGCTGCTTGCACCGCTGCCAGGGCAGCGGCCGGTGCGGAACCCTGCGCCATCGCGTCGTGCAACGCGAGCATCAGCCACCTGCTGGCGTCGTCGGGCACGGGCATGATGCTGGCGACCACGGTGCGCGAGCCCAGCGCGAGCAGGGCCGATGTCAGCCCGAGCGTCTCCTCGCCGGCGTGCACCGAGCCGACGCCGGAGTGGCACGCGGGCAGCACCACCAACCGCGGCGCTCGCTCCAGGCGCTCCAGGTCGTAGACGGTCAGCGGGCCCGTCGGCGAGCTCCAGCGAGGAGAACAGCGGGTTGTCCGTGCGCAGCCGGCCGTGCGCGGCCAGGTGCACCCACTGCGGCACCGTCGGCGGCCGCAGCCACGGCAGCGACGGTCGCGTCAGGTCCGGTGAGTCGGGTGGCGTGCGGATGGCGGGCGGCGAGATCTGCCACCTCCTCGTCGGCGGCGGCCAACCGCGGCCCGGCAGCGAGGACCGCCCGCCCGGCCATGTCCGCGGCTGCGGTCGCGGCCGCGCGCGCCCAGACGGTCGCCGACGGGGCCGACCGCGGTGGGTCGGCCCCGCAGCGTCGGCAACAGCGAGAGGGGCATTCCCTGCAGCACGGCCGGAGGCACCAGGACGACCTCACGGTCCTGCAGCTCGGGCCTGCAGCGGCGCCAGCAGCTGCGCATCCAGCCGCGCGGCTGCGTCCCGTGCCGACCGGTCGGCGCTGCGCAACGACGCGGCAGAGCCGTGTCGGGACGCCAACCGGCGCAGCGCGAAGTGCACCGACTCCAGCTCGTCCGCGGCCCGCCCGCTGGAGCCGACCGTCGTGCAACCGGGCCCGGCCGTCGGCCACGACCACCGCCCAGAGGGTGGCGTCGACGTCGACCAGCGCAACCAGGGCGCGGTCGCCGAGGCGCTCACCGAGCTCGTCGAAGGCCAGTCGCCGACACGCTCGGCTCCGACCGATGTCCACGGCTGCGCCTGCTGGCGGCCCTGATCCCCGCCTCGATCGCTGCCTGCTGATGCCTGAGCCGGGTGACCGGACGACCCTCGAGCAAGGCCGCCTCGAGGTCGGCGCTGACCCGCCGTAGGTCGATCAGTGCCGTGGTCAGCGTCGCGTCATCCGGGGGTCGCACCGGGCGCAGCCTCAAGGTGGCCGCGCGCCACTGCTCCGCCCAGGTCAGCACCCGGACCGCGTCGGCATCCTCGAGTGGCGAGCCGCAGACCGAGAGCAGCGAGCCGGGCCCCGTGCGTCGCCGCGTGCACGCGCAGCTCGGTCGCGCCGAGAGCGGCGCGGTGCTCGTCGAGAACGCGCAGGCCGGCCCGCAGGGCGGGCCGACGGAGCCGCGCCGACCGGTCGCCACGCGCAACAGGACCTCGGCGTGCCAGGCCGCGACGCGCACGGCGACGCTGCCGTGCCGCCGGGCTGCCGCTGCTCGGCGCAGCTGGTCCTCCGCCTCGTTGACGCGACCCAGCGCGAGCGCCGTCTCGGCGGTGATGATCCGCGCGTCCAGTGCGAGCGCGGCCCAGCCGGCATCGCTGAGGGCATCGGCCGTACGCCGGGACTTCTCCAGCGTGGCCCGGTCCGTCGATCCGCTTGCGGAGGCCGCGCAGACGGCGACGTGCCGGGCGACCAGTGCCCAACCCGGTCGTTGCTGGCGCCGGAACGCAGCCGCGGCCTGGTCGGCGTACGAGCCGGCCGTCGTCCGGGTCGCCGCCGGCCAGCGCGGCTTGTGCCTGGACGAGCCATGCCTCGGCCAGGTGGGTCAGCAGACCCAGCCGGGCCATCACGCCCGCAGCCTCGGCCGCTGCCGTCGCCGCCTCCCCGTTCAGCCCGACGGAGAGCAGCACCTCGGCGCGGTCCAGCAGCAGCTCGGGCGCGGGAACGCCCGCCTCGCGGTAGGTCGCCTCGGTCGCGTCGTAGCAGGCCAGCGCCGCCGGGGCGTCGCCCCGGCGGGCCGCGACGAAACCCAGGTTCCACGTGCAGTCGGCGGCGAGCAGCTGGTTGCCCAGACCGGTGTGCAGCTCGGCTGCCCGGCGCAGGTCGGCCTCGGCCGCCGTGAGCGATCCCTGGAAGGCACGCAGCAGCCCCCGGTTGTTGCGCAGCCGGGCCTCCCACACCCGGTCCCCGGCGCGGGCCAGCACCGGCAGTGCGAGCTGATAGGCAGCCTGCGCCTCGGTCAGCCGGCCACAGCGCTGCAGGATCAGACCACGCTGGGCCCGCAGCCGAGCGGCGGCAGTCCCTCGGAGCGCTGACACAGCACGGTCTGCCTGAGCCAGGGCGCCCGTGACGCGGCCGCTGTCCAGCAGGACGAAGGCGAGGCTCATCCGCGCCTCCGCCGCCACCCGGTCGAGGCCGGCTCCGTCGGCGACCCGCACCGCGTCGCGCAGCGCCGCGCGGGCGCCGACGAGGTCGCCGAGCTCCTTGCGAGCCAGCCCGAGGGCCCGGCCGGCGACCGACTCGGCGGCCCGGTCGTGCTGCCTCCTGCTGACCCGGCGTGCCTCGAGCGCGGCGTCCTGCGCGTCTCGCGGGCTCGCGCCGACCATCGCGAGGGCCGCGGCGGCGGCGTCCGCCGCGTGCGACGACTCGAGCACGGTGACACCCACGGTTGCTCCTGGCTCTCGGCTACGCGCGGACCCAGCTCGTCGTGATGGAGCGCCCGTCCGCCATCAGGAGCCGGAGCCGGAAGGGCCCGGCCGGCAGGTCCGCCAGTCGGAAGCGGCCCAGCTCGTCGGGCTGCACCTCCACGCCGGGGCCATCGGTCTGCACGGCGATCCGCTCGACCCGGCCACCGACGACCTCACCGAGGATGGTGCGGTTCGCGCCGCTGGCGCTCACCTGCAGCTCGACCATCAGGTCTCCCGCCTCGTAGGACAGCAGCCGGACATCAGCGTCGCCCCCGCGCCGGACCAGGTCGCCCGCCTCCAGCGCCGAGTCGTGCATGAGCGCGGCCAGCTGGGAGTCCAGGTCGCGCAGACCGAACGTCGCCCGGGCCAGGTCGTAGGAGAGCTCGGGGACCGGGTCGACCTGCTCGGCGACCCGCTGCAGAAGGGCGAGCAGTGCGGCGTCCGCGGGATCCTGGGCTGCGCGTGCTGTTCATGTCAGGCCCCTCTCCTGGAACTCGGCATCGGTTCCCACGACGACCAGACCGGCTTCAGCGACGAGCTCGCGCAGGCGGCCGAGACAGCGACCCCGGGTCGGGCCGATGCTGCCGATCGGCAGGTCCATGGCGGCGGACACCTCGGCGTAGCTCGGCGGAGCGGTTGCCATCAGGACCCGCAGCAGTGCTTGGCAGCGACCAGGCAGCCGCTTGAAGCACCCCCAGAGGACGGCGTCACGTTCCTCCACGAGCAGCCGGGCGTCCAGCGGCTCGGCGTCCTCGTCCGGCGCGTCCCAGTAGCTGTCGTCCGGCTCGGAGGGCCGCTCCCGGTTGCTCAGCCGGAGCGTTCGCAGACACTCACGGCGGGCCGTCGTGGCGAGCCAGCCGGGCAGCCGCTCGGGGTCACGGATGTGGTCGAGGTTCTCGACCAGCAGCAGCCAGGTCATCTGCACGACGTCGGCCGCCTCGGCCCGGGGCAGCCGATGCGCCCTGGCCACCGACCACAGCAGGCGGCTGTAGCGCTCGACCAGCTCGTTCCACGCAGATTGGTCCCCGTTGCGCGCGCGGTCGACCAGATCGGTCACGGACCCGTCGGGCATCGGCTCACCTCGCTCGCCCGGAGATCCGCCCCAGTCTGCTCCCGTCGAGCCGACGAGGACAGCCGTCGTCGATCCGACGGACTGCTCCTCGCTAGGCAGCATGGGCCGGACGGAGCGCGAGTCCGTCAGGCAGCAGGTCTCCACCGTCGTCGAAGGCGATCACCCCGTTGCAGAGCAGGCTCCAGCCCTGCTCCGGACGGGCTCGTACGACGCGCGCCGCGTCCCGGTCGGGTGCGGACGCCGGTGGGCAGCTCGGCTGATGAGTGCACATGGGTCCTGCTCCTTTCTGATGCTGGTGCGTCATTCGTTCCGAGCAATAAGACCCTGCGGTGATACGCAACTCATCGGATATCCGTTCGGTATCAACTGCCCTACCTGCCCCTCTGCCCCGGCGAGGAGGACAGCCCTCCTCGACACAAAGCGCCCTTGGAGGGGTCATGCGTAGGTTTCAGATCGCAGGAGCTGCCGTCGCGACGGCCGCCCTTCTCTTCGTCGGCGAGCGGCGCGGCTGCCGCCGCGCCCATCGTTCCCACCCTGCCGGTTCCGATCTTCTTCGTCTGCGGGGCCAGCCTGGCGACGATCGTCGGCACCGACGCCAGTGAGGTCATCAACGGCACTCCCGGCAACGACGTCATCCAGGCCCGCGGAGGCAACGACGTCATCAACGGTCTCGGGGGCAACGACTTGATCTGCGGCGGCAACGGCAACGACCTCATGCGCAGCAGCTCGGGCAACGACCGGTACCGCGGCGACGCCGGCACCGACACGCTGGACTTCACCCCGATCCTCTGGCCGGTGACGGCGAACCTCGCCGCGGGCACCGCCGTCGGTCATGGTGCGGACACCATCGCGACCACGGAGAACCTGATCGGCTCCAACCGGCCGGACACGCTGGTCGGCAACGCGGCGAACAACGTGATCCAGGGCCGGGCGGGCAGCGACCGGATGTGGGGGCTCGGCGGGCGCGACCTGCTGCTCGGCGGCTCTGCAGGGCGACCGCTACGACGGTGGCACGGGCGTCGACACGGCGTCCTTCGCCGCGTCACCGGCAGCGGTCAGCGCGAACCTCGCCGCCGGAACGGCATTCGGTGAGGGCTGCCGACGTCCTGGTGCGCGGGACCGTCGAGAACCTCGTCGGCACCCGGTTCAACGACCTGCTCGTCGGGAACGCGGCCAGCAACACGATCAGTGGCCTGACCGGCGTCGACCGCATGTTCGGGCTGTCGGCCAATGACCTGCTGGTGGGCGCCGCCGGCAACGACCTGTACAACGGCGGCGCTCGGTGCGGCCGACACCGCGTCGTTCGCGGGGTCACCGTGCGCCGGTCAACGTCAACCTCGCCGGCGGGCACCTCGTTCGGCGAGGGCGCGGACGTCTCTCTCCCTGGGCACCGTCGAGCGGGTTGTCGGGTCGAGGTTCAACGACCAGATCGTCGGCAACGCGGTGCCGAACGTGCTCAACGGCAACCTCGGGAACGACCGCATCTGGGGGCTCGCCGGCAACGACTCGGTGCTGGGATCCTCCGGCAACGACCTGCTGAGCGGTGGAGTCGGCAACGACCTTGCCAACGGCTCCGCTGGGGCTCGACGGTTGCGCGGCTGAGATCGAGGTCTCCTGCGAGTTCTGACCCATCGCGAGACACAGGGAGGGCGGGTCCGGACCGGACCCGCCCTCCCTGCTGCGTTCCGGTCAGCCCTCGGGCGCGGTCTCCGCAGCGGGTTCCGTCGCCGGCAGCGCGCTGAGCCGGACCTTGGCGACCCGTCGGCCGTCGAGCTCGGTGACCGTGAACCGGTGCCCGAGCGCCTCGATGCTCTCGTCCACCTCGGGAAGCCGGCCGAGCTGGTGGATGACGAACCCGGCCACGGTCTCGTAGGGACCGTCCGGCAGCTCCAGCCCGGTCTTGTCCTCGAAGTCCTCGACGCTGAGCAGCCCGTCTACCTCGATGTCCCCACCCCGAAGTGACCGGGTCTGCTCCTCCGCTACGTCGTACTCGTCGTGGATCTCGCCGATCACCTCCTCCATCAGGTCCTCCATCGTCACGATGCCGTCGGTGCCGCCGTACTCGTCGACGACGATCGCGAGGTGGTGACCCTCGCGGCGCAGCTCCGACAGGGCCGAGAGCACCCGCTTGGTGCCGGGCATCTGCTTGACCGGACGGGCGATCTCGCCCACCCGGACGGACTGCCCGGAGATCTCCGGCGCGAACAGGTCACGCACGTGGATGAAGCCGATGACGTCGTCGGGCGTGCCGCGGATGACCGGGTAGCGCGAGTGCGGGCGCGTGGACACGTTGCGCAGGGCCTTGAACACCGGCGTCGACGCGTCGAGGAAGTCGACCTCGGTCCGGGGCACCATCACCTCGTGCAGCTGGCGCTCGCCGGCCTCGAAGACGTCCTCGATCAGCTGGCGCTCCTCGCGACCGAGCTGCTCGTGGCCGGCGACGATGTCGCGCAGCTCCTCCTCCGAGATCGACTCCCGCTGCGCGTTGGGATCGCCGCCGAACAGCCGCACCACGGCGTTGGTCGATATCGACAGGAGCCAGATGAGCGGCCGGAACACGGACGCGACCCGGTCGAGGACCGGCGCGACCAGCAGCGACGTCCGCTCGGCGTTCTGCAGCGCCAGTCGCTTGGGCACGAGCTCGCTGAACACGATCGACAGGTAGGTGATGACCAAGGTGATGCCCACCAGGGCGAGCGGCTCGGCAAGCCCTTCGGGCACCCCGGCGTCCACGAGCTTCGGTGCCATGTCGCCCGGCGAGGCTGGACGCGCCGAACGCGGCAGCGAGGAAGCCGGCCAGCGTGACGCAGACCTGGACTGCGGCCAGGAACCGGTTGGGGTCCTCGTGCAGCTTGGCGACCCGGCGGCCGCGCTGGCCACGCTGGCCGAGGCTGCGCACCTGTCCCTCGCGCAGCGACACCAGCGCGATCTCGGCGGCCGCGAAGAAGGCCCCGATGGCGATGAAGAGGAAGACGAGTGCCAGGACGCTCAGCGTCCCACTCACGGCGCACCTCCCGGGCTCGGGCGGTACGCCGGTCTAGAGCAGCCGTCCATGCGCAAAGGGTAGACGAACCCCTCGATCGGGCAGGGTAGACGCTGTGCAACGGACAACCATGCGACTGGCTGACGGCCGCGAGCTGATCTATTTCGACGACACGCCCGGTGCACAACGACGTCTCGACGACCCCCGTGACCTCCCTGCCGCGACGACCCTGTCCGAGGTTCGCTACGACGCGATGCTCGACGAGTGGGTGACCGTCGCGTCGCACCGGCAGGGCCGGACCCACCTCCCGCCGGCCGACGAGTGCCCGCTGTGCCCGTCCCGCGACGGGCGCCAGACCGAGATCCCGAGCGACGACTACGACGTGGTCGTGTTCGAGAACCGTTTCCCGTCGCTGGCCGGCGCCGGCAACCCGGCCGGCCAGCCGACTCCGGACACGCTGTTCGCGACGAGCCCGGGCCACGGCCGGTGCGAGGTCGTGTGCTTCACGTCCGACCACGACGCGGCGTTCTCGTCGCTGGCACCCGCTCGGGTGCGCACGGTGATCGAGGCCTGGATCGACCGCAGCGTCGCTCTCGGCGAGCTGCCCGGTGTGGAGCAGGTCTTCTGCTTCGAGAACCGCGGCGAGGAGATCGGGGTCACGCTGGCGCACCCACACGGCCAGATCTACGGCTATCCCTTCGTCACCCCGCGCACCCGGCGGATGCTCGAGTCGGCGCAGCGCTACCGCGACGCGACCGGCGACAACCTGTTCGCGGCCATGCTCACGGCCGAGCAGCAGGCCGAGGAGCGCATCGTGACCCGCGGCGAGCACTGGACTGCCTTCGTGCCGTCGGCCGCCCGATGGCCGGTCGAGGTGCACCTCTATCCCAACACCCAGGTCCCCGACCTGGCCTCGCTCGATGACGCCGAGCGGGACGAGCTGGTTGTGGTCTACCTCGACCTGCTCCGCCGCCTGGACGCGCTCTACGACCTCCGGATGCCCTACATCTCGGGCTGGCACCAGGCTCCGGTCCGCACCGGCCGCGACCTGTCCTACCTCCACCTGCAGCTCTTCTCGATCCGCCGCGCACCGACCAAGCTGAAGTACCTCGCCGGCTCCGAGTCGGCGATGGGCGCCTTCATCAACGACGTCACCCCGGAGCAGATCGCAGCAAGCCTGCGCGAGGCCGGCGGGCGATGACCACGTCGTACGACGGGCTCGCCGACCGTTTCGCGTCCACCTTCGGCCGGGCCCCGGCCGGCATCTGGGCCGCTCCGGGGCGGGTCAACCTGATCGGCGAGCACGTCGACTACAACGACGGCCTCGTCCTGCCGTTCGCGTTGACACAGCGCACCTACGCGGCCGCTGCCCCGCGCGACGACGGCGTGATCGCGGCCCGCATGCTGCACGCCGACGGGTCGCTGTCCGAGCCGGTCGCGCGGCTGGCGCCGGGACAGCCCACGGAATGGCCCGCCTACGTCGCCGGGGTGCTGTGGGTGCTTCGCGAGGACGGCCACGACGTGCGCGGGATGGATGTCCTGCTCGACGGTCAGGTGCCCGTCGGCGCCGGGTTGTCGTCGTCGGCAGCGCTGGAGTGCGCCGTGGCCGTCGCGGCCGCCGAGCTGTCCGGGCTGCGCCTCGATTGGGCCGCGCTGGCGAAGGTGGCGCAGCGGGCGGAGAACGACTTCGTCGGCGTGCCGTGCGGGCCGATGGACCAGATGGCCTCGATGGCCTGCGAAGCGGGTCACGCGCTGCTCTACGACGTTCGGTCCGAGCAGGCCGAGCAGGTGCCGTTCGCGCCGCAGGAGTCCGGCCTGGCGCTGCTCGTCGTCGACACGTTCGTGAAGCACTCGGTGGGCGACGGCGCCTACGCCGACCGCCGGAGCACCTGCGAAGAGGCCGCGAAAAACCTCGGCGTGCCGTCGTTGCGGGACATCTCACCGGCCGAGCTGGACGACGTGCTGAGCAAGCTCCCGGCGGACTCCGTGCCCCGGGTGCGGCACGTGGTGACCGAGATCGCCCGGGTCGCGGCCGCGGCCGACGCCCTACGGGCCGGCCAGTGGCAGCGGCTCGGCGATCTGATGACAGCCTCGCACGTCTCGTTGCGCGACGACTACGAGGTGAGCTCCGTCGAGCTCGACGTTGCCGTCGACGCAGCGCTCGGCGCGGGTGCGCTCGGCGCCCGGATGACCGGCGCCGGCTTCGGGGGATCGGCGATCGCCCTGGTGCCCGCCGGGTCCGCCGACGACATCGAAGCCGCGGTGAGAGACGCCTTTGGCTCGCACGACTTCGGGCCGCCCGCCGTCTTCGCCGCCGAGCCTGGCCCCGGCGCCACCCGCGTCGCCTGGCGAGGGTTCAGCCGGCCATCTTCTTCTTGAGGTTCTCGTCGATCGCGGCGAGGAAGTCCTCGGTGTTGAGGTAGGGCTGGTCGTTCGAGATGAGCAGTGCGAGGTCCTTGGTCATCTGGCCGCTCTCGACGGTCTCGATGCAGACCTGCTCGAGCTTCTCGGCGAAGTCGATGACGTCGGGGGTGCCGTCGAGCTTGCCGCGGTGGGCCAGCCCGCGGGTCCACGCGAAGATCGAGGCGATCGGGTTGGTCGACGTGGGCTTGCCCTGCTGGTGCTGGCGGAAGTGCCGGGTCACGGTGCCGTGCGCCGCCTCGGCCTCGACGGTCTTGCCGTCCGGCGTCATCAGCACCGACGTCATCAGCCCGAGCGAGCCGAAGCCCTGCGCCACGATGTCGGACTGCACGTCACCGTCGTAGTTCTTGCACGCCCAGACGTAGCCGCCCTCCCACTTCAGCGCGGCCGCGACCATGTCGTCGATGAGCCGGTGCTCGTAGGTGAGCGACTTGGCCTCGAAGTCGGCCTTGAACTCCGCCTCGAAGACCTCCTCGAACAGGTCCTTGAACCGCCCGTCGTACGCCTTGAGGATCGTGTTCTTCGTCGACAGGTAGACCGGGTAGTCGCGGGCGAGCCCGTAGCGGAAGGACGCGCGGGCGAAGTCGCGGATCGAGTCGTCGAGGTTGTACATCGCCATCGCGACGCCGCCGCCCGGGAAGTCGTAGACGTCGAGCTCCATCGGCTCCGAACCGTCCTTGGGTGTGAACGTGAGGGTCAGCCGGCCCTCGCCGGGGATCAGCGTGTCGGTGGCGCGGTACTGGTCGCCGAACGCGTGCCGGCCGATGACGATCGGCTTGGTCCACCCCGGCACGAGCCGCGGGATGTTGGACATGATGATCGGCTCGCGGAAGATGACGCCGCCGAGGATGTTGCGGATCGTCCCGTTCGGCGACTGCCACATCTTCTTCAGGCCGAACTCCTTGACCCGGGCCTCGTCCGGCGTGATCGTCGCGCACTTCACGCCGACGCCGTGCTTCTTGATGGCGTTGGCGGCGTCGATCGTGACCTGGTCGTCCGTGGCGTCACGGTGCTCGATGCCCAGGTCGAAGTACTGCAGGTCGATGTCGAGGTAGGGGTGGATCAGGCGCTCCTTGATGAACGTCCAGATGATCCGCGTCATCTCGTCGCCGTCGAGCTCGACGACCGGGTTGACAACCTTGATCTTCGCCATGGGGTCGCCTTTCAGCGCTAGAGGGTCTGGACGTCGGCCTGCTTGGCCCGGACCGCCTCGGCGGCCTCCTTGAGCGCGGCGAGCTCGTCGTCGGTGAGGTCGGTCTCGACGACCTTCTTCACGCCTTCCTTCCCGATCTCGGCCTCGACGCCGAGGTAGACACCCGAGATGCCGTACTCGCCGTCCACCCATGCGCAGACCGGCATCACGGCGCCGGAGTCCTCGACGACGGCCCGCGCCATCCGCGCGGCGGCGGCCGACGGCGCGTAGTAGGCCGAACCGGTCTTGAGCAGCGCCACGACCTCGGCGCCGCCGTTGCGCGTGCGTACGACGAGCTCCTCGACCTTGTCGGCGGGCAGCAGGTCCGTCAGCGGCTTGCCGTCGACCGTGCAGTGCGACGGCACCGGCACCATCGTGTCGCCGTGCGAGCCGAGGGTCAGCGTCTTCACCGAGCCGACCGGAACGGCCAGCGTCTCGGCGACGAAGTGGGTGAAGCGGGCGGTGTCGAGCATCCCGGCCTGGCCGAGGACCCGGTTCTTGGGGAAGCCCGTCGCGAGCTGCGTCAGCGCGGTCATCTCGTCGAGCGGGTTGGACACCACGATGACGACCGCGTCGGGCGCGTGCTGGGCGACGTTCTCGGCCACCGACCGCACGATCTTCGCGTTGGTCTCGATGAGGTCCATCCGGCTCATGCCGGGCTTGCGCGGCAGGCCGGCCGTGATCACGACGACGTCCGAGCCCGAGATCGCCTCGTAGCCCGAGCCGTCCTGACCCGTCGTCTGCCCGACCAGCCTGGTCTCGAAGCCCTCGATCGGTCGCGACTGGTTCATGTCGAGGGCGAGGCCCTCGGGCTTGCCCTCGACGATGTCGGTGAGCACGACCTCGTCGAGGATGTCGTACTCCGCGAGTCGCTGCGCTGTCGTCGAGCCGTAGAAGCCGGCCCCGACGACGGTCACCTTGCCGTTGCGCGCCATCGACATTCCTCCCGTTCGGCCGGTCTCTCGCCGTCAAGACAGATGCGGCGTCCGAGGTTATCCCAGCGCCGACGGCCTACCCGAAGCGGGACGGCTCAGTCCGGCGGACCCGGGACGACGACAGCGAGTACGACGAGCGCCGCACCCATCACGGCGAGCACGACGACGTCGAACAGCCGGCTGCGCACGACCAGGAGGCCGACCCGCCGGGCAGGCAGCACCGCGCGTGCGACGGCGGCAAAGCCGACCGATGCCCCGAGCAGTGTGCAGCCGAGCCGGAAGCCGTCGGAGGCGACGACGAGCAGCGCGGTGAGCCCACCACCGAGGACGATCAGCAGCGGCCACTGCCGCAGGACGACGCCGAGCGCTCCCCGCCGCGGTGGTTTCGCGGCGACGGGTTCCCGCTCGGTCGTCATGCCGGCGCGAGCCCCCGCTCGGCGGCCTCCACGACGTTCTGCAGCAGCATGGCGCGGGTCATCGGCCCGACGCCGCCCGGCATCGGCGCCAGCCAGCCGGCCACCTCGCGGACGGCCGGGTCGACGTCACCGACCATGCCCGCGTCGGTGCGGGTGATGCCGACGTCGAGGACGGCCGCCCCCGGCCGCACGCTGTCCGGGGTGACCAGGCCGGGAACCCCCGCCGCCGCCACGATGATGTCGGCGCGGCGGAGGTGGCCCTGCACGTCACGGGTGCCGGTGTGGCAAAGCGTGACCGTCGCGTTCTCGGCTCGGCGCGTCAGCAGCAGGCCGAGCGGGCGGCCGACGGTGACACCGCGGCCCACGACGACGACCTCCGCGCCGGCCAGCGCCACGTCGTACCGCCGGAGCAGCTCGACGATGCCGCGCGGGGTGCACGGCAGCGGGCCCTCCCGGCCGAGCACCAGTCGCCCCAGGTTGGTGGGGTGCAGGCCGTCGGCGTCCTTGGCCGGGTCCATCCGCTCGAGGATCGAGCCCGGGTCGAGCCCGGCGGGCAACGGCAGCTGCACGATGTAGCCGGTGCAGGACGGGTCGGCGTTGAGCTCGTCGACGACGGCCTCGACGTCGGCCTGGGTGGCGGTGCCCGGCAGCTCGCGCTGCAGGGAGTTCAGGCCCACCTCGGCGCAGTCGCGGTGCTTGCCGGCGACGTAGGACCGGCTGCCCGGGTCGTCACCCACCAGCACCGTGCCGAGTCCGGGGACCACGCCCTGGTCGCGCAGGGCGGCCACCCGGACCTTCAGCTCCGAGCGGATCGCCGCAGCGGTGGCCTTGCCGTCGAGGATCGTCGCGCTCACGGTCGGGCAGTCTGGCACGCCTGCGGAGCAGCGGCTTGGCGGCGCCGCGGAGGCCGAGGCCTTCAGTGGAAGAAGTGCCGCGTGCCGGTGAGGTACATGGTGGCGCCGGCGGCCCGGGCCGCGGCCACCACCTCGTCGTCACGCACCGATCCGCCCGGCTGCACGACCGCGCGAACCCCCGCGTCCAGGAGCACCTGCAGCCCGTCCGCGAACGGGAAGAACGCGTCCGAGGCCGCGACCGAGCCGGCAGCGCGCTCCCCCGCCCGCGCGACGGCCAGCCGGGCCGAGTCGACGCGGTTGACCTGACCCATGCCGACGCCGACGGTGGCGCCGTCGGCCGCGAGCAGGACCGCGTTGGACTTCACGGCGCGGCCGGCCCGCCAGGCGAACACCAGGTCAGCGAGCGTCGTCTCGTCGGCAGGCTCGCCGCACACCAGCTGCCACGCCGTCGGGTCGTCGCCGTCCGCGTTCACCCCGTCGACGTCCTGCATCAACAGGCCACCGCTGACGGGTCGCGTCTCAGCGCCGCGGTGCCGCAGGTCCGGACACTGCAGCAGGCGGACGTTCTTCTTGCGCACCAGCACGTCCAGCGCGTCGTCGTCGTACGCCGGGGCGATGACCACCTCGGTGAAGACCTCGGCCACCTGCTCGGCCATCGCGAGCGTCACCGGCCGGTTGGTCGCGATGACGCCGCCGAAGGCCGACACCGGGTCGCACGCGTGCGCCTTGCGGTGTGCCTCGGCCACGTCGGCCCCGACGGCGATGCCGCACGGGTTGGCGTGCTTGATGATCGCGACGCACGGGGCGTCGTGGTCGTAGGCGGCGCGACGGGCGGCGTCGCCGTCGACGTAGTTGTTGTAGGACATCGCCTTACCGTGCAGCTGCTCGGCCTGGGCGATGCCGGGAGCGATGACGAAGCCGTTGCGGTAGAGGGCTGCGCGCTGGTGCGGGTTCTCGCCGTAGCGCAGCACCTCGGCGCGCTCCCACGTCGCCCCGACCCAGGCCGGCCATCCGGTGCCCTCGTCGGTCGGCGCGAGCACGTTGCCCATCCAGGACGCGACATGCACGTCGTACGTCGCGGTGTGCGCGAACGCCTCGGCCGCCAGCCGCTGCCGCTGCTCGAGGGTGAAGCCGCCGACGGCCACCGCGGTCAGCACGTCGGGATAGCGCGCCGGGTCGACGACCACCGCGACCGACGGGTGGTTCTTCGCCGCAGCCCGCACCATGGTCGGACCGCCGATGTCGATCTGCTCGACGCACTCGTCCGGCGACGCACCGCTCATCACCGTCTCGGTGAACGGATAGAGGTTGACCACGACCAGGTCGAACGGCGCGATCCCGAGCTGGTAGAGCTCGGTCCGGTGCGAGTCCAGCCGCAGGTCGGCGAGGATGCCGGCGTGCACTGCGGGGTGCAGTGTCTTGACCCGCCCGTCGAGGCACTCCGGGAATCCGGTCAGCTCCTCGACAGCGGTCACCGGCACGCCGGCCTCGGCGATCCGCGCGGCGGTTGACCCGGTCGAGACGATCGCGACGCCGGCGGCGTGCAGCCCGCGGGCGAGGTCCTCGAGCCCGGTCTTGTCGTAGACGCTGACCAGGGCCCGGCGCACGGGTCGCTGGCTCACGGCACCGTCACCGTCCGCCCGGACACCGACCAGCCGTCGCGGGCCATCCGCCCGACCACGTCGACCAGCAGCGGGCGCTCCACCGCCTTGATGCGCTCGTGCAGGGTCGCCTCGTCGTCACCCTCGCGAACGTCGACGGCGCGCTGGGCGATGACCGGGCCAGTGTCGATGCCGGCATCGACCAGGTGGACGGTGCACCCGGTCACCTGCACGCCGTACGCGAGCGCGTCGCGCACCGCGTGTGCCCCGGGGAAGGCGGGCAGCAGCGCGGGGTGGGTGTTGACCACCGCGAACGCGTCGAGCACCGCCGGGCCGAGCAGTCGCATGAAGCCGGCCGACACGACGAACCGCGGGCTGTGCTCGGCGCACGCCTTGGCCAGCGCCTCGTCCCAGTCGCCGCGGCGCGCGTAGTCGCCGGGAGCGATCACGAACGTGGGCACCCCGGCCTCCTCCGCCCGCGCGAGCCCCCGCACGCCGCCGCGGTCGGACCCGACGGCGGAGATCGTCACGCCGTACGACGGGTCGCTGCTCGCGTCGAGCAGGGCCTGCAGGGTGGAGCCGTCGCCGGACACGAGCACCACGACACGGCAGGGCGGTTTTGGTGCGGCGGCCACGTTCCGAGACGATATCCCGCGATTCCCAACCCCTTGGAGCAAGGACCTCAGTGAGCCAGCAGGAACAACGGCAGCGCGGGCAGACGGAGCCCGGCGGCGGGCGCGCCCTGGTGCTGGCCGTCGCGGGCATCGTGCTCTCGTCGGCACTGCTGCCGTGGGGGGTGCTCGGGCTGGCCCTGGAGGTCGCCGCGATCGTGATCGCCGTCCGCACGCTGCGGCGGGCGAAGGCCGCGGGCCGGACCGCCCCGGGAGCTCACGCAGCGGTGGTGGCTGCCGGGATCGCGTTGGCCTTCTTCGTGGTGGCCCTGGCGTTCGTCGGGTTCTTCTACGACGAGTGGCACACCTACCGGACCTGCCTCGACCGCGCCATCACCTCGAGCGCGAACCACGACTGCCGCGAGCAGTTCGACCGCTCGGTGCGCGAGCGGCTGGGGATCACTCCGTAACGAGACCGCGCCGCACAATCAGGGTCGCCGCGGCGACTGCGCCGATCTCGACGGCAACGGCCAACCCGGACCACCACGGCGGGCCTGCGTGCCCGAGCCGCCCCGGCCCGGCGGCGCCGGCCGCCGCCCAGGTCAGGATCGCGAATCCCAGCCCCGCGACCGCCCCCGTGCCCAGACCGACGGCACCGGCCCGGCGCCAGGTGCGCAGCTCGCCGGCGCGCAGCCCGCGCGCGGACCGACCGGCAACCAGCCCGGCGAGAACACCGGCCACCGCCGGCACGACCAGCACGAGATAGCTGGCTCCGGAGCCGCCGCCAGGCAGCGCCGCGAGCAGCGGGAACCCCGGCGCCGCCGCGAGGTGGGTGTCCCACGGGGTGGCCGAAGTGCCCGCGCCGAGCGCGAAGCCGGGCCCGGCAGCGAAGGACGCCGCCCACACGACGGCGGTCGGCACGTAGAGCAGACCGGCGCAGAACAGCAGCAGCCCGCCGAGCGCTCCGGCGTCGAGCCCGCGGGTGATCGCCACCGCTGCGTCATGGTGGGCCGCCAGCGAGGTCGCCGCGAGCAGCGCGCCGCCCGTCAGCAGCACGGCCAGCCCGGTCACGCCCCCGGACACGGCCAGCTCGAGCGGCGCCGGAGCACGCCGCCGCAGCTCCGGCCAGGTGCCGCTCGCCCGGACGGCACCAGCCCCGCCTGCGGCCAGCGCGAGGGCTGCGGTTGCGAGGAACGCGCTCACGGGCAGGGGCCGCACGTCGTCGGTGCGCGCGACCAGCGCGAGCAGGGCGCTCAGCACGGCGTACGACCCGGCCAGCACCGCGGTCAGTGACACCGCCGCGCGCAGCGTGGTCACAGCGGCCGACCGGGCCGCCCGGGCCGCCGCCAGGTAGAGCAGCAGGGCAGGGAGCGCCATCAGCCCCAGCGGGGTCAGCGAGAACCGGCCCCCGGGGATCGCGAGTGCGCCACCGTGGCCGACGAGCCACACCTGCACCGCCGAGCGCACCGCCTCGCCCGCGCTCGCGCCGCTGTCGGCGGCCGTCGCCCACCCGACCAGCACGATCACGGTGACCGTGAGCAGTCCCAGGGCGGCAGCGTGCGCGGCCGCGCTCAGGCCCGCGACGAGCAGCGGCCGGGGCGGCTCGTCGGCGGAGCGGGGGTCGCCGCTGCGGGTGCGGTTCGCAACCTTGCTCGGCAGGAGGATGGCCATCGTCTCCTATCGTGGCGGTCGTGGCTCGTGACTATGGGGACCCGCCCGGCTCCGGGGTGTCGCAAGGGCGCAACCTCATCCTCGCCGCGCTGTTGCTGGTGGCGGCGGCCCTCGTCGGGCTGCTGATCGGGTTCCTGCTGAGCCGCGCCGACAGCGGCATCGACGGAACGGCAGCCCCTCGTACGACGTCGTCCGGCTCGTCCGTGTCGTCCCCGTCGGCCAGCGTGACCCCACCGCGGCCGACCAAGGCGTCGGGGTCCGAGATCGAGAAGGGGCTGACGAAGGACCTCGGCTACTTCCTGGGCGCCAGCCGGGACCCCAACGGGCTGACCCACGTGACGTTCGACCGGGTGCAGCTGCTGCGCGGGGACGCCGCCGAGAAGTACGCCGAGGAGCACGGCGGGGACTCCGACGCGGCCCGCAGCGGGCTGATCGTCAACGAGAACCCGCGCACCCGCGACCTGGTCCTCGCACCGGACGTGAAGATCCTCGGCGGGGTGCAGCTGGCGGCGAGCAGCGACCCGGAAGCGGTGCCGCTGCAGACCCTCCTCGACGCGCTGGACAGCAAGGGCAGCACCATCCCGCTCGAGCTGCGCTACGACAAGCTCGGCTACGTCGTCCAGGTGACCGAAAAAAGATATGCCTGAGGTGCAACCGGCCGGCCGGCTCACGGGTCATCCTCTGTGACACCGCAGCTGTGACACCAAGGCGGCAACGGACGGAGGGCACGAGGTGAAGGACGCCGAGAGCTTCGACGCCTTCTATGCCGGGACCAACCGCCGGCTGCTGCACCAGATGTATGCCATGACCGGCAACCTGGCCGATGCCCAGGAGCTGGTCCAGGAGGCCTACGCCCGCGCCTGGCAGCGCTGGTCGACGGTCTCCACGTACGACGACCCGCAGGCCTGGGTCCGGACCGTGGCCTGGCGGCTGGCCGCCAGCAAGTGGCGACGGGCCAAGACCGCGATGGCCGCCATGGTCCGCCACGGCGCCCCGGAGGACACCCCGGAGCCGAGCATCGACAACGTGGCACTCGTCGCCGCGTTGAAGCAGATCCCGGAGGCGCAGCGGCGGGCGATCGTGCTCCACCACCTGTCCGGGCTGTCCGTTGCCGAGGTCGCGCACGAGACCCACTCGCCCGAAGGCACCGTCAAGGCCCGCCTGGCCCGCGGCCGGGCCGCACTCGCCCAGCTTCTTTCCGACTCCACCCTCGCCTCTCCGGAGGGCTCCCATGTCTGACCGACTCCACGACACGCTCAGCACGCTGCGCACCGATGTGGACTCCATGCCGCTGGCCGACTCCTCGGCCGTGCGTGCACGGGGCACACAGCGGACCCGCCGTCAGGCGGTCGGCACGTCGCTGGCGGTTGTCGCGCTGGTCGCCGGAGCCGTCGGCATCAGCGGAGCCCTGACCGGCACGAACAACGCCGACAACCTTCCCGCGCCGCCGGCTCCGACCACGACGACTTCCCCGACCGTCGAGGAGCCTGGCCCCATCGACCCCGCGTTGCTGGTGGAACCCAACATGATCCCGGCGCCGATAAACCAGACGTTCATCGAGGGAGAGACGCTGACGTCCCCGACTGCGGCCCAGGCCGAGGAGAAGGCGGCGAACATCTGCGGAGTCATGCTGAACCCCGGCGTCCCGGCGCAACCGGAGATCTCTTACCTGCGCACCTTCCACAGCGACCTGGACGCGACCGCCTGGCAGTGGATCGCGCAGTACGAGAGCGACAGCACGGCACAGACGGTCTTCAACGATCTGGTCGCGACGTGCACCGCCGCTCCCGGGGTCCAGACGAAGGCCCTCGGGTCCGCCACCACGCCGGACACCGTCCGCGCCAGCCAGTTCAGTTCCGACACGGAGTTCCACGGCCAGGTGACCGGGATCGCGGTCAGGGGCGACACCGTCGTCGTGCTCAGTGTGAGCGCCATGATGCGCGAGAGCGAGTTCTCGGTTGACGACCTCGAGGCGGCCACCGTGTCGGCGGCCGACCGTGTCGCCAACCGCTGACGGTCGCGCCGTCAGCGCGAAGTCATCAGCTCGCGCATCAGGCGGGCGGTCTCGGACGGCGTCTTGCCGACCTTGACGCCGACAGCCTCGAGGGCCTCCTTCTTCGCGGCCGCGGTGCCGGACGAGCCCGAGACGATCGCGCCCGCGTGGCCCATCGTCTTGCCCTCGGGCGCGGTGAAGCCGGCGACGTAGCCGACGACCGGCTTGGTGACGTTGTCCTTGATGTAGGCCGCCGCCCGCTCCTCGGCGTCGCCGCCGATCTCGCCGATCATCACGATCGCGTCGGTCTCGTCGTCGGCCTCGAACGCCTCGAGGCAGTCGATGTGCGTCGTGCCGACGACCGGGTCGCCGCCGATGCCCACCGCGGTGGAGAAGCCGATGTCGCGCAGCTCGTACATCATCTGGTAGGTCAGCGTCCCCGACTTGCTGACCAGACCGATCCGGCCGCTCTGCGTGATGTCGGCCGGGATGATGCCCGCGTTGGACTTGCCGGGGCTGATCAGCCCCGGGCAGTTCGGCCCGATGAGGCGCGTCGCGCCGGCGTTCACGGCGTACTGGAAGAACGACGCCGTGTCGTGCACGGGGATGCCCTCGGTGATGACGACGGCGAGCGGGATCTGTGCGTCGATCGCCTCGACCACCGCGTCCTTCGCGAACGCCGGCGGCACGAACACGACCGACACATCGGCGCCGGTCTCTTTCATCGCCTCCGACACCGTCGCGTAGACCGGGATGCCGTCGACGTCGCTGCCCGCCTTGCGCGGGTTGACGCCCGCGACGACCTGCGCGCCGGACGCGACCATGCGCCGGGTGTGCTTGGTGCCCTCGCCGCCGGTGATGCCCTGCACCAGGATCTTCGAGTTCTCGGTCAGCCAGATCGCCATGTCAGACCCCCGCAGCCGCGAGCTCGGCGGCGCGGCGGGCCGCACCGTCCATCGTGTCGACGAGCTCGACGATGTCGCGCTCGCCCTCGCTGAGGATCCGTCGGCCTTCCTCGGCGTTGTTCCCATCGAGGCGCACGACGAGTGGCTTGCTCACGACACCGCCCTTGGACTTGATCAGCTCGATGGCCTGCACGATTCCGTTGGCCACCGCGTCGCAGGCCGTGATGCCACCGAAGACGTTGACGAACACCGCGCGCACGTCCGGGTCGTTGAGGATGATGTCCAGCCCGTCGGCCATCACCTCCGCCGAGGCGCCGCCGCCGATGTCGAGGAAGTTGGCCGGCTTGACGCCACCGAACTCCTCGCCGGCGTAGGCCACGACGTCGAGCGTGCTCATGACGAGCCCCGCTCCGTTGCCGATGATGCCGACCTGGCCGTCGAGCTTGACGTAGTTGAGGCCCTTCGCCTTGGCCTTGGCCTCCAGCGGGTCGTCGGCACGCTCGTCGTGTAGCGCGGCGTGCTCCTTGTGACGGAAGTCGGCGTTCTCGTCCAGCGTCACCTTGCCGTCGAGGGCGATGACGCGTCCGTCGCCGGTCTTCACCAGCGGGTTCACCTCGACGAGGGTCGCGTCCTCCTTGACGAACACGTCCCAGAGCTTGAGCGCGACAGCGGCCACCTGGTCGGCGATCTCGTCGGGGAAGCCGCCCTTCTCGGCGATCTCGCGGGCCTTGGCGTCGTCGATGCCAGTCAGGGCGTCGATGGGCACCCGCGCCAGCGCCTCGGGCTTCTCCACGGCGAGCGTCTCGATCTCGACGCCGCCCTCCCGCGACGCCATCGCCAGGAACGTGCGGTTGGCCCGGTCGAGCAGGATCGAGAAGTAGTACTCCTCCGCGATGTCGGCCGCCGGCGCCAGCATCACCCGGTGGACCGTGTGGCCCTTGATGTCCATACCGAGGATCTGCGCTGCCTTGGCCTCCGCGTCTGCAGGGTCGTCGGCGAGCTTCACGCCGCCCGACTTGCCGCGGCCGCCGGTCTTGACCTGTGCCTTGACGACAACCCGGCCACCGCCGAACCGCTCGGCGGCGGCCCTGGCCTCCTCCGGCGACTCGGCAACCGCGCCGTCCAGGACCGGAACGCCGTGAGCGGCGAACACGTCCCTCGCCTGGTACTCGAACAGGTCCACGGACTCTCCGTTCAGGCAGCGGCTGGGTGTGACTAGGGGCTGGCGCGACTGTAGCCAACGCGCTGCAAGCGTGACCTTCCCGGTTTGTGCGCGTTTACCCGGGGTACCCCCAGGTCGCGCTAGGAGGCCTCCGTGCACCGTGCCCTGCCCGCCGTCCTCACGGCCACCGTCCTGAGTGTCACCGGGCTGCTGGCCGCCCCCGGCGCGTCCGCCGCCGACCCGACCATCACGTCGACCGAGCTGCAGTTCGAGGTCACCGTCGGCCCGAACAACGACACGACCTGCCTCGTCGACGCCGACATCCACGTGCCGTCCACGGCGACCGCCGCGGCTCCCGCGCCTGTCGTCCTGACGACGAACGGCTTCGGTGGCTCCAAGGACGACCAGGACGGCGCCGGGCAGGCGCTCGGCCGCGAGGGCTACGTCACGCTCTCCTACACCGGTCTGGGCTTCCCGGACAGCGGCTGCAAGATCACGCTCGACGACCCCGACTACGACGGCAAGGCCGCGAAGCAGCTGGTCGACTTCCTCGGCGGCACCAAGACGGACACGGCCGGGCACACGGTCGACTTCTACGCCGCGTCGCGCAGGACGCGCCGGGCGACCCGAAGGTCGGCATGATCGGCGGCTCGTACGGCGGTCAGGTGCAGTTCGCGGCGGCCGGTCTCGACCACCGCATCGACGCACTCATCCCGATCATCACGTGGAACGACCTGTCCTACTCACTCGCGCCGAACAACACGAGCTTCGACCACGGCGTCACATACGCGACGCCTGGCGTTCACAAGAGGCAGTGGACGTCGCTGTTCTTCGGCGCCGGCATCGCCGACGGCATCCAGGGCTCTGCGGTCGACCCGACCCGCAACGTCGGCTGCCCGAACTTCGCCGACCAGGCCTGCCTGTCCAAGGCCCAGCTCGACGCACGCGGTTGGCCCGACCAGGCGACGCTGGACTTCTCGCGGCACGCCAGCGTCACGTCGTACGTCGCAGGACGTCACCGCACCGACGCTGCTGGTGCAGGGGCAGAAGGACACGCTGTTCAACCTGCAGGAGGCGGCGGCGACCTACCGCGCGATGCAGGCGCAGGGCACCGAGGTCAAGATGATCTGGCAGTCGTGGGGGCACAGCCTCGGCGGCAGTCCCGCCCCGGGCGAGCTCGACCTCGACGGCACGTCCGACCTGCGGAGCACCTACCTCGGTGGCCGCTTCCTCGACTGGTTCAACCGCTACGTCAAGGACGATGCGGCTGTCACGACCGGCCCGGAGTTCAGCTACTTCCGCGACTGGGTCGGTTACTCCGGCATCGCAACGCCCGCCTACGGCACGTCCACCGCCTACCCCGTCGGCACTCCCCTCGCGCTCTACCTGTCCGGCAACACGCTCGTCACCAAGAAGTCCGCCGTCAGGCCCGGCTCGCAGTCCTACGCGAACGCCCCGGGCGGCGTCGGGACGAGCTACTCCGAGACGTCATCGCAGGGAGGCAGCTCCACCGACCCGCTGCCGCCGACCGACTCGCCCGGCACGTTCGCGACGTGGACGTCGGAGCCGTTGAGCGCCGCGACCGTGACGGTCGGCATGCCCAAGCTCACGGTCAAGCTCGACTCACCTGTTGCCGCGGCGTCGCAGGCAGCCGGTCCCGACGGGCAGCTGGTCGTCTTCGCCAAGCTGTACGACGTGGCGCCGGACGGCACCAAGACGCTGCACAACAGGTTGATCTCACCGGTGCGCATCGCCGACGTCACGAAGAAGGTCGAGATCGAGCTGCCCGGCGTGGTTCAGCGCTGGGACAAGGGTCACCGCATCCAGCTCGTCCTCGCCGCCAGCGACACCGCCTACAACGGCAACACAGCCGTGCTGCCGGTCACCATTGCCGCCAACCCGGCCGACCCCGGTGTGCTGACCCTGCCGGTGCTGTCCGGACCCGGGCCGGTGGGCACCAAGCCACCGAAGACCTGACCGACGTCGTCAGGCGGGTGCGGGCTCGCCGAGGTTGGTGCGCACCCAGTCGATGATGTCGGTGGTGGTCGCGCCCGGGGTGAAGATCTTCGCGACGCCGAGCCGCTCGAGCTCGGGCATGTCTGCCTCGGGGATGATGCCGCCGCCGAAGACCTTGATGTCCTCCGAGCCGCGTTCCTTCAGCAGCTCGATCACCTTCGCGAACAACGTCATGTGCGCGCCGGACAGGACCGAGAGGCCGACCGCGTCGGCGTCCTCCTGGATGGCCGTCTCGACGATCTGCTCCGGTGTCTGGTGCAGCCCGGTGTAGATGACCTCGACGCCGGCGTCACGCAGGGCGCGGGCGACGACCTTGGCGCCGCGGTCATGGCCGTCGAGCCCGGGCTTGGCCACGACGACGCGGATCGGTGCGGATGCCATGTCGCGCTCAGCCTCCTCCGTCCGGCTCCTCGTGTTCGCTGGGGAAACGGCCGAAGCGTAACGGAACCCGATCGGGTCGCGTGCCGTTGGCCCGGGCGGGGTAAGCCCCGGGTTACGGTGCGCCCGGAACCACGTTTCCAGGCTGCGAACGTCACGGCGAAGGGACACTGGTGAGCAACCGCGTCAGCAGGGCAGGAGCGAGCGTGCGCCGCAGCGCAGGCGCGCTGCTGTCCCCGACCGGTCTGCGCGGTGCCGCAGTGGAAGTGGCCTGGGTTGCGGCGCACGCCGCGCTCTATCCGTTGGGAGTGCTGGCGGAGCGGGCTCGGATCGACCCCCCTCGCGGCCTGGCCGAGCTCTCACCGGTCCAGCGCGGTCTGCTGATCGGCGACGTCGAGGCGGCCGGCACGCCGATCCTGCTGGTGCACGGCATGGTCGACAACCGCTCGATCTTCACGTTGCTGCGCCGCGGTCTGCGCCGGCGCGGCTTCGGTCGCGTGCTGACGCTGAACTACAGCCCGCTGACCAACGACGTTCGCACCGCGGCCGAGGGCCTTGCCGCCCGGGTCGAGCTGCTGTGCGCCGAGACCGGCTTCGAGCGCATCCACGTCATCGGTCACAGCATGGGCGGGATGATCGCGCGCTACTACGTGCAGCGCCTCGGCGGCGACGAGCGCGTGCACACGCTGGTCACCCTCGGCAGCCCGCACACCGGCACGCTCGCCGCACACCTGGTGCCGCACCGGCTGGCCCGCCAGCTCCGCCCGGACAGCGATGTCGTGGCCGAGCTGAAGGGCCCGGCGGCCGGCTGCCGGACCCGGTTCCTCGCCGTCTGGAGCGACCTGGACCAGATGATCGTGCCGCGGCGCGCAGCCCGCCTCGAGCACCCCGACCTGCTGGCCCGAAACGTCCTGGTCCGTGGCGTGGGGCACATGTCGCTGCCCATCAACCGGCGCGCCGTCCACGAGATCAGCGCGACGCTGGCCCACCTGGACCCGACCGGCGAGACGCTCACCGCCGGGGTCACCTCGATCGGGAGCGACCGCAGCGTGGAAACGCCGGAATCGCCCCGCTCTGCAGGTGTACGACGGCCCGCGGCGGGTACCTGAACCCCGACGAAACGGGGCACCGGGGCGTTACGGTGGGCCGCGCTGCGTGGTTGAACAAGGTTTGAACAATTACGCAATTGGTCCCGCGCGTGATCGGTTCGTTATGGTCACGCAGTCCCCCTGCCCCCGACGACGAGGCCTTTACCTCCGTGCCCCCTCGCCGCCCATCCGCCGAGTCCGCCGGACGTCACCGCCGACCCAAGAGCTCTGGCGCGCCTGCCTACCTGACGGCCGCCACGCTCGCCGCCTTCGCTGTCGGCGGGCTCAACGTCCCCGGCGCCATCGGCGCCTCGCGCAGCCCCAACGTCGAGCCGGTTTCCGCCACGACCGACGGCAAGCGCGGGCTGTCGGCGTCCGAGCTGCGCACCCGCGTCGCGCTCCAGCAGACCGCCCGCGCCACCCGGCTGCGCGCCGCCAAGGCCGAGGCCGACCGCCTGGCCGCTGCGGCCAAGGCAGCTGCGCGAGAAGCGCGCCCGGGAAGCCGCCGAGAGGGCCCGGCCCAAGTGGGTCAAGCCGATGCTCAACTACCGGATGTCCGCGGGCTACGGCGAGTCCAGTCACCTGTGGAGCAGCTATCACACCGGGCAGGACTTCTCCGCACCCGCCGGTACACCGATCCGCGCGGTCGGCGACGGCAGGATCATCTCGGCGGGCTGGGACGGCTCCTACGGGCAGAAGATCGTCGTGCTGCACCCCGACGGCACCGAGACCTGGTACGCCCACATGTCCTCGTTCGTGCGCACCGGCGGCACGGTCAAGGCCGGCGACGTGATCGGCCGCGTGGGCAGCACCGGCAACTCGACCGGCAACCACCTGCACTTCGAGGCCCGGCCCGGTGGCGGCAGCCCCGTGGAGCCGATGTGCTGGCTGCGCGCTCACGGCGTACGTATGTGAGCTGCTCGGGCGACTGACCGCCTGACCAGTTTCTACAGCTTCTCCACCGGCGCGTAGCGCAGCAGCAGCCTCTTCACACCCTCGCTGCGGAAGTCGACCGACGCCACGGCCTTCTCGCCGACTCCCTCGACCGACACGACCGTGCCCATGCCGAACGTGTCGTGGGTGACCCGGTCGCCGGGCTCGAGATGCACCACGACCCGGTTGCCGGGTGAGCGCACGTCGGACCGAGCCGCCAGGCCGGCCATCGCCGGGATGCTGGTGACGCTGGACTCCGCCCGGCGCCAGTCGACCAGCTCCCCCGGCACCTCCTCGAGGAACCGCGACGGCGGGTTGAACTGCGGTGCGCCCCATGCGCTGCGGACCGCGGCGCGGCTGAGGTAGAGCCGCTCCTGGGCCCGGGTGATGCCGACGTAGGCCAGCCGGCGCTCCTCCTCCAGCTCCGCGGCGTCGCCGAGCGATCGCATGTGCGGGAAGATGCCGTCCTCGAGGCCGGTCAGGAACACGACCGGGAACTCCAGGCCCTTGGCGGTGTGCAGCGTCATCAGCGTGACGACCCCGCCGGACTCGCTGTCGGGGTCGGGGATCTGGTCGGCGTCGGCGACCAGCGCGACCTGCTCGAGGAAGTCGGTGAGCGAGCCGCCCTCGCTGGCCTCCTCGAACTCGCGGGCCACGGCCACCAGCTCCTGGAGGTTCTCCAGCCGGGTCTCGTCCTGCGGGTCGGCCGACCGGCTGAGCTCGGCGAGGTAGCCGCTGCGCTCGAGCACCGCCTCCAGCACGGTGGCCGGGCCGGTGCCGGCCTCGACCAGCACCCGCAGGTCGTCCATCAGCTGGCGGAAGCCCTGCACCGCGGCGAGCGACCGGGTGGCCAGGCCGTAGGCGTCCTCGCAGCGGCGCAGCGCATCGGCGAACGTCACCCGCTCGCGCTGCGCCAGCGCCTCGAGGCACGCCTCGGCACGGTCGCCGATGCCGCGCTTGGGGACGTTGATGATGCGCCGCAGCGAGACCGTGTCCTCGGGGTTGGCCAGCACCCGGAGGTAGGCCAGCGCGTCACGGACCTCGCGGCGCTCGTAGAACCGCACGCCACCGACGACCTTGTAGGGCAGGCCGACCCGGATGAACACCTCCTCGAACACACGGGACTGCGCGTTGGTGCGGTAGAACACCGCCACGTGCATGGGCAGCACATCGTCTTCGTCGGTCAGCCGGTCGACCTCGGCGGCGACGAACGACGCCTCGTCGTGCTCGTTGTCGGCGACGTAGCCGACGACATCGGCGCCGTCACCGGCCTCCGACCACAGGTTCTTGGGCTTGCGGCCGGTGTTGCGGGCGATGACGGCGTTGGCCGCGGACAGGATGCGCTGAGTCGAGCGGTAGTTCTGCTCGAGCAGGATCGTGCGCGCGTCGGGGTAGTCCTCCTCGAACGCGAGGATGTTGCGGATCGTCGCGCCGCGGAACGCGTAGATCGACTGGTCGGCGTCACCGACGACGCACAGCTCGGCCGGCGGCAGGGGGTCGTCCTCGGCAGCCGCGCCGGTCAGCTCGCGGATGAGCATGTACTGCGCGTGGTTGGTGTCCTGGTACTCGTCGACGAGGACGTGCCGGAACCGGCGCCGGTAGTGCTCGGCGACCTCGGGGAAGGCCTGCAGCAGGTGGACGGTCGTCATGATCAGGTCGTCGAAGTCGGCGGCGTTGGCCTCGCGCAGCCGCCGCTGGTAGAGCGTGTAGGCCTCGGCCATCGTCTTCTCGATGTGGGTCTGGGCCTGCGCTGTGTAGGTCTCCTCGTCGACCAGGTCGTTCTTCAGGTTGCTCACCTGCGCCGAGAAGGACCGCGGGTTGTAGCGCTTGGGGTCGAGGTCGAGGTCGCGGCAGACGAGGGTCATCAGCCGCTGCGAGTCGGCCTGGTCGTAGATCGAGAAGGTCGAGCTGAGCCCGGCGTGCTTGGCCTCCCGGCGCAGGATGCGCACGCACGCGGAGTGGAACGTGCTCACCCACATCGCCTTGGCCCGCGGGCCGACGAGGGCGGCCACCCGCTCCTTCATCTCCCCCGCCGCCTTGTTCGTGAAGGTGATCGCGAGGATCTGGCCGGGCTGCACGTTGCGGGCACCCAGGAGGTAGGCGATCCGGTGGGTCAGGACCCGCGTCTTGCCCGATCCAGCGCCCGCGACGATGAGGAGCGGAGAGCCTTCGTGTACGACGGCGGCCCGCTGTTGGGGGTTGAGCCCTTCGAGCAGCGCGCTCGGGTCATGGGAGCGTGCTGCTGAGGGGCGGTCAGTGCTCCCAGCGGCGTCGGAGGCGCGCGGGACCAGGTCGTCGAAGAGAGTGCTCATCTCCCGCCAAGTCTAGGCGGGCGAGGCGACAGCCCTGCCGGCGTCGGCGGCCTCGGTCAGCGGAAGTAGCCGAGCACGTCCAGCGTGGCGTCGGCGGCCCCCGACGCCACCGTCAGCGCCACCTTGCCGTCGCTCGAGAGCACCGGCGACACGAGACCCTCACGGACGGCGCCACCCGGCAGAGCAAAGTCCGCCGTCGCCGGCTGTCCGCTTCCCGTCGGCCAGATCGTCGTCTTGGTGTCGACGGTGGGGCGGATCACGGTCAGGGTCCCGACGACCGCGTGCGCGTCCGCAGGGATGCCGCGGTGCCCCTCGACGGCCACCGCAGCCGGGGTACCCGCGGCCAGGGTCGCGACGCCACCGGTCCCGTTGCGTGTGTCGACGAGCCTGCCCGGGCAGGACCGGGTTGTAGCGAAGGTTCTGCCCGCCGGTGCCGAACCAGCCCACCAGGTCGATGCGGACATGCGACTGCGACGAGGCGTAGACCTCGATGGTTCCGTCGGGGGCGAGGGCGACGAGGGCGCGGTTCGCGACCGACTGGCCCGTTCCGAAGTAGACGGTCGACGTTCCGACCACCGTGCCGTAAGCAGGCGAGAGCCCCACGTTGCCGGCGGTGCCGGTGCTGGCGCCGGTCACGTTGACGAGCACGCCGGTCGCATCGGCGGGCACACCGAACTGGCCGGCAACGAGGATCTTGCGGCGCTCCTTCGCGGCCATGACCGTCGTGTCCCGCGTGTCCACGACCTTCTGCTTCGCGGAAACCGAGTAGGTAGACCCCGTGGCCGCCGTCGTGAAGTACCCGACGACATCGACGTTCACGTCAACGGGCGCGTGGCTGCTGCGGATGCTGACTCGTCCGTTGCTGCCGACCGGGACGATGACCATTCCTGCCGACGTGCCGCCGGCCGCAACGTTCACCGAGGAGTTGCTGGGAAATGCCGTGCCGGTCGGGTAGGCGCTGAGATACGTCGCTGCGGTCGCCCGGACCGCTGTCAGGTTGAGCGCCACCGCGCCCACACCTGTCGAAGGAACGCCACCGAGTCCGGTCACCTTGACGTCAAGCACGCCCTTCGGCTGAAGTCGGCAGGCACCGGGGCCGGTCAGAGTCGAGAACACCCTGGTAGGCGTCACGGGCACGGCGGTCAGGTTGATCGGCATCGCCGCGGTGAAGGCGGGCTGGGCCGCTGGCATCGGGCACGGGACGTTGCCGGTGAAGAAGGACGTCTTCTTGTTGGCGCCGTTCCAGCTGAAGCTGGTGTGGATGTGGTCGCGGTGGCACGCCGTCTTGTAGGACGCGCCGAGCGTCGAGCACGCCTTGCCGCCCATCATCTGCGGTTTCCAGCCGGCGTTGGCGTCGTACGCGCGCCACATCATGTTGTTGTACTGGATGTACTGGATGCCGAGCCGGCGAGCCATGGCGTGCTTGTTGCCGTTCGCGTCGGTTGCGAACAGCCAGCCGAACAGGGCGTTGGCCTCGGCCTTCTGCGTCGCGTTGGTCGCCAGGTTGCCGTAGTCGAGCGCTCGGCCTTCTTCGTGGCCGCTGATGCTGGCGCTGCAGGCGCGCGAGATGTTGTTCCATCGAGAGCCGTAGGTGCGCAGCAGGAGATCGCGGTAGGCGGTCACGCCAGGCTTCGGCGTGGGGCTGCAGGAGCTCTCCGGCTCGTACGACGAGTAGGGGTCGACGCCCGGGTGGAACGCCGGGGCGTAGGGCACCTTGACGGCGTTGGCGGGCCCCGCAGTCAGCAGGCCGGTGGAGGTCAGGACTGCTGCGAGCAGGCCGACTCCCACGGAGCGCAGTACGGACGAACGAGGCATAAGGGGCATCTTCTCGGGCTAGGGACCGAGCCGGGTGGGCTCTTTGCGGCTTCTTTATGGCTTCGTCGCCGGGAAAGGGGCCCTTGAGCCGGGGCGGGTGTGATCCACCTATCGGCCCACCCTGCTCGGCGTACCGGTTTGTGCTCGATCCATAGGATTGCCGCGGCGATGGGAGAACCGGTGCTCGACGACAGCAAGGTCCAGCGGGCGCTGCTGGTGGCAGCGCATCCCGATGACATCGACTTCGGCGCGGCCGGGACGGTGGCGACGTGGACCGCGGCCGGTGTCGAGGTGTCCTACTGCATCTGCACCGACGGTGACGCCGGCGGATTCGACCCGCACAGTCGACCGGGCCGACATCCCGGCGATCCGACGCGCGGAGCAGGAGGCCGCGGGCAAGGAGGTCGGTGTCTCGGACATCCGGTTCCTGGGCTACCAGGACGGCCGGCTCGAGGTAACGCAGGACCTGCGTCGCGACATCAGCCGGGTGATCCGCGAGGTGCGGCCGCAGCGGATGATGATCCCGAGCCCAGACCGAAACTGGCAGCGGTTGCCGGCGAGCCATCCCGACCACCTCGCGGCCGGTGCGGCGGCGATCGCCGCGATCTACCCGGACGCGCGCAACCCGTTCGCGCACCCCGAGCTGCTGCGCGACGAGGGACTCGAGGAGTGGACGGTCACCGAGACGTGGCTGATGGCACATGCGGAGAACGACCACTTCGTCGACATCACCGACGTGTTCGACCGCAAGCTCGCGGCGCTGCGCGCACATGCGAGCCAGACCGGGCACATGGAGGACCTCGAGGAGCGGATGCGGGGCTGGTTCACGGCCAACGCGTTGGTGGGTGGTCTTCCCGACGGACGGCTGGCCGAGGGGTTCAAGGTGATCCAGACCAGCTTCTAGCTGGTCGGCCGACTTCTCCGGCGAAAGTCGCGGAAGTCCCGCGACAGGTTGTAGGTGTGCAGCGGCCGCGGTGGCAACCCCCAGGATCCGATGAAGCTGTCTCCCCACCAGTCGCCCGGTTCTGCGACGGGCCGGACGTCGAGGTGAGCGGGATAACGTCGGCCCGAACGGTCACGAAGACCGCTCTCTGCGAGCGCTTCCACCCGGTGACCGCAACCGTCGACGACGTACAGGTCCCACCCGCACAGTGCGAGGAGCCGATCTAAAACCGCGACGCGCATGTCGGCCCGTCTCCGCAGCTGCGATCGTCGACGCCGGGACGCCGCCGAGCGCAGCTAACTCGCGTTGGCTCACGTCCGCGTCGCGGCGAGCCGCGCGCAGGATCAGCGGCACCATTGACACGTCCATCGCCTCATCGTGTGGGTCCGTGACGGCATCGATCGATGGGCTGGGCACGCCTGTGGACGCGGCCTCGCGTGTGAACGCAGCCTCGCCTGTGGATCAACTTCGCCTGTACGGCAGGGAGGGTGGTCCGGGTGCGCCTCGCTCTTCCCCATGACCTGACCCCGCTGGCCCCCCTTGGACCTTCACCCGCATCGGCCCCTTGACCTGCACCCCTGGCGGAAGCAGGTCGAAGGCGGAAGGAGGCCGTGCCCCGACCCCATGGCCCGACGCGCGTGGCCCGACCCCTCATGGGCGCCCTTTGACCTGCACCGCGGGAGGAGCAGGTCAAAGGCCAGACCTCAGTCCTTGCGCCCAGAACGACGAGGACCCCCCGGTAAACCGGGGGGTCCTCGTCGGCGTGGTGGTTTACCTCACCGCGTGGTCGTCGTGCAGGCCGCCGGTGGTTGCTGCGGCGGCGCCGACCGGCGTGCCGGCCGTGTACTGCCCTGGCGGGCCGACCGGGTGACCCGTGCCTTCCCCGTTCACTGAGCGGGTGTCGAAGGCGTAGGTGATCACGGCGTGTGCCACCGCGTCGCCCATTTCCTCCAGGCCCTGCTGGTTGACGTTGGCGAACGTGTCACAGGCCTGGTGGTAGCAGTGGTCGTACGCGACCCCTGCCTGGCCACCGTAGATCGCCGCCTCCGCGGCGGTCTTCGTGCCCTCAGCACCGGTGAACAACCCGCCGGAGGGGATGCCGTAGAAGATGAACCGGCCGTAGTCGCTGCGGCCGCTGAACGCGGTCTCCGACGACGCGAGATTCTCACCGGCGAAGTAGCTGTGGAACAGCGCCTCGATGTCGCCCGATCCGGGCGGGCCCGCAGCCGCGTTCGGCCCCACCGGGAACTTCGAGTTGTCGCCGTCGTAGACGAACCGGACGTAGTTCGGCGAGCCGATCATGTCGAAGTTCAGGTAGAGCGCGATCTTGGCCCGATCCGCCGCGGCGAGATGGTCCACGTAGTAGGTCGACCCGACCAGTCCGGACTCCTCGGCGCCCCACAGGCCGAAACGCACCTTGTTCGTGGGATTCACCTTCTGCATCTGCTCGGCGATCTCGAGAATCGCGGCAGAACCCGAACCGTTGTCGTTGATGCCCGGACCCGCACCCACGGAGTCGAGGTGAGCGCCGGCCATGACGACATTCTCCGCGTCGCCGCCTGGTGACTCCGCAAGCACGTTGTAGGTGGTCTTGAGCTCACGCACGACATTGACGTCAACGTGCATGCGCAAGCCGGGCGTATTGACCCATTCGACGCCGCGAGCGTACGTCGCCCCGACACCCGGAATGCCGGAGGTGTTACCCGCACCAAGCGTGACCGCGGGGATGCCGTTGCGGTCGGCTGTCGCCGCGTCGCCCGCGTTGAAGAAGACCACCGCTGTAGCGCCGGCAGCAGCCGCGTTCTCGATCTTTATCTCGAACGTGCAGAAGCCGCGCTGCAACAGGGCGATGTTGCCCGCGGGGAAGCCGACCCAGTCGGCGGCGTCGCAGCCGCTGGTGTTCGTGTTGCCGATCCCGAGCTGGATGTCCACGGGCGTGACCGCCGCAGTGACCTCACCGGGGTCGCTCTGGGCCAGGTAGCCCCAGTCGACGTCCTGCACGTACGTTGTCGGCGTCGGGGCAGTCTGCGCCAGCGTTCCGGGCCCGAGGACGGCGGACGCCAGGTAGTCGAACGGCTGCACCGTCGTCTGGTAGCCCGCGTCCTCGAACACGCCGACCGCGTATTCCACCGACTTGTCATGGCCGGGCAGCCCGGAGAATCGGTTGCCGCCGTTCGCGTTGGCGATGGCCTGGAGCGCTGCCAGGTGCTCGCTCATGCCCGCCGCGCTCACGGCTGCCCGGAGCTTCTTCGACGTGTTGTTGGTGCCGTTGTTGGCCGACGCCGGCGATGTGAGCGCCGTGGTTGCCAGTGCGATGCCGCTGGTCAGCGCGAGCGCCTTTACGGCCCACCGCCTACCGTTGGATTGCCGAGTCACGAAGACCTCCAGGTTGGCAGCAAGGATCTTCTCGCCGCGAGATTGACGGCAACCTAGACGTGCGGTCACTCGCTGGCAAGGTTTGTTTGCGTACGCAAACGTGTTGATCGGCGTTAGCCGGCCCGGCGATACGACTGGCGGCTCTCGGGATGTCCGTTCGTCGCCTCAAGTCCTGTTCAGGATGGTTTGCCGGTCGCAAGATGGAGGCGAGGGGTAGGCCTTTGGGGAAGGGGTCCCATGGACGAGGTGTTCTCGGCTGCCCTCATCGGCGGTGTCTTGGGCACGTTCTTCGGCGGGTTCAGCAAGTTCCTGTGGGAGCGGTGGTTGCCCGACTGGCTCACCTGGCGTCGCTCGCAGCGGGTCGAGCGCGAGCACCAGCTGTCCAACATTCGAGGTCCCGCCTATGCGGCGTTGGCCGACCTGCAAGGTCGCCTTCGCGCTATTGCTCATACGCGCGCTGCCAACGCCCGCTACACCGAGTCGATCGGCGCGACGGACTACTACCCCAACAGCACCTCCTTCCTGATTGCCCGGGTGTTTGCCGCTCAGCACGTGCTTCGCGAGCGGATGGCGATGTTCGACTACGCGGAGCTTTACAAGAAGCTCGAGGACTTGACCTCCGCCTTCTCCGACGGCGGCCCCGGGTTTCAGTTCTTCCGGCTCGAGCAACGGGAGATCGGCGAGCGCATGCACACCGTCGTCGATCCCGAGAGCTCCACGTTCATGTCACTGTCTGACTTCCTCGACCGCATGGAGCAGGACGACCAACCTCGTTGGATGCACACCATGTGCGGTCGCGTTGAGAGCCTTCTTGATGACCCCCTCGGGGAGGTCCATCGCCTGCAAGACATCGATGCGGCACTCACTTCGTTGATGGGTCTGATCGACGCCAAAGGCCAATGGCGGGTTGACGGTCAGCAGTCGCCGATCGTCGCGGAGAGCATCCTCCGGAGAGCGCAGTCGGTGAATCTCAACCCTTAGTGCGTCGCCGAATGGCGCGCCAGCCAGGCATCGTCGGCGTACGTCGAGACCGCGACGACGAGCGCGGTCCGGCGGGCTTCGTCGCCCGGCGACTGAGTGGTCTTCTCCGCCATCGCTGCCTCCGCCGATGACCTATCCGGAGCGTACTCACTTCCCGTACAGCACGATCTTGGCGTCGTTGCTCGCGAAGAACTGGATGATCTGGGCCACCGCGCCGGTCCAGCCGGTCTGGTGCGAGGCGCCGATCCCGGCGCCGTTGTCGCCGTGGAAGTACTCGTAGAACAGCAGGTTGTCGCCCCAGCTCGGGTCGTCCTGGAACAGGTCCGCACCGCCGAAGACGGGACGTCGTCCGTCCTCCCCGCGAGTGAACGTCGCTGCCAGCCGTCGCCCCAGCTCCTCGGCAACCTCGTACAGGTTCATCTCCTGGCCAGAGCCGGTCGGGCACTCGACTCGCAGATCATCGCCGTAGTACCGGTAGAACTGCAGCAGTGCCCGGATCAGCAGCAGGTTGATCGGGAACCAGACCGGACCGCGCCAGTTGGAGTTCCCGCCGAACATGCCGTTGCGCGACTCGGCGGGTTCGTACGCGACCGTGTAGGGCTGACCTTCGACCTCGATCGTGTACGGCTGTTCCTCGTGCCACTTGGACACAGACCGGATGCCGTGCGGGCCCAGGAACCGGTCCTCGTCGAGCATCCGCTCCAGGATCCGGCGCAGCTTGTGCTCGTCGACGAGCGCGAGCAGGCGGCGTCCCTCCACCCCGGGGACCGTGGGGTCGGCGGTCCCTCCGAGCAGGTCGCCGTTGCGGGCGAAGTAGTCGCGGAGCTGCTCGGTCACGCGGGGGAACCGCCGCAGCACCCCCTCGGGCATGACCGCGGTCGCGCACAACGGCAGCAGTCCGACCAGCGATCGCACCTTGATCCGGCGGCCGGATCCGTCGGGCATGCGCAGGACGTCGTAGAAGAAGCCGTCCTCCTCGTCCCACATCTCGTCGCTGTTGTCGCCGAGCGGGTCCATGGCCGAGGCGATCTGGAACCAGTGCTGGACGAACTTGACGACAAAGCCTTCGTACGCCGGGTCGTGCTCGGCCAGCGCCAGGGCAATCTCGAGCATGCTCTGGCTGAAGAACGCCATCCACGCGGTGCCGTCGGACTGCTCGAGGGTGCCCCCGCCCGGGAGCTGGGCGCTGCGGTCGAAGACCCCGATGTTGTCCAGGCCGAGGAAGCCACCCTGGAACAGGTTCTTCCCGCTGGGGTCCTTGCGGTTGACCCACCAGGTGAAGTTCACCAGCAGCATGTTGAAGGCCTCAGCCAGGAACGCGTGCTCGCTCGCCCGCTGCTCGGGGTCCGACGGCGTCTCCGACTCGACGGCCCCACCGATCCCGAGCCCGTAGACGAGCGCCAAGGCGCCGGCGTGGACCGGGGGGTTCACGTCACCGAAGTTCCACTCGTACGCCGGGATCTGACCGGACGGGTGCAGGTAGGTGCTGGAAAGCATCAGCGCCAGCTGCTCCCTGGCGAACTCCGGGTCGACCATCGCGAGCGGCACTGCGTGGAACGCCAGGTCCCACGCCGCGTACCACGGGTACTCCCACTTGTCCGGCATCGAGATGACGTCGTCGTTGACCATGTGCGACCACTGCTGGTTGCGGACGTCGAACCTCGAAGGTGAGCGCAGCGGGTGCGCGGAGTGCTCGCGGAGCCACACGTCGAGGTCGAAGGTGTAGTGCTGCTTGGTCCACAGCATCCCCGCCAGGGCCTGACGCATGACCATCGCCCGGTCTGCGTCCAGTGACGCCGGTGTGACCGATGCGTAGAACTCGTCGGCCTCCGCCTGCCGCGTTGCCAGCACGTCGTCGAAGTCCGCGAACGCGTCGACGCTCCCGGGCTCCGTCGCGGTGAGGCGCACGTCGAGCACGACCTCTCCCCCGCCGGGCACGAGCGCCTGCCAGTGGGCGGCGACCTTGGTGCCGCTCACCGAGTTCACCGCGTCGGCGTCACCGTGCACGACCGCCCGGTCGACCCCGTCCTTGACGTACGCCGACGCGTTGGGCTGTCCCCACAGCCGTTCGGTGTTCGTCTCGTTCTCGCAGAAGAGCAGGTCGGCGGCGTCGCGAACGTGCAGCCAGTAGTCACCGACCTGGTCATGATGCGCCTGCGCGCATGGCCTCGCCCCGTCCACCGCTCGCACCGATGGTTTCCCTGACGCGGCACCCCACGACCAGGTGTTGCGGAACCATAGCGTGGGCAGCAGGTGGATCGGCGCCGCATCGACGCCGCGATTCCGCACCGTGATGCGGGCCAGCAGGTCGGTGGGGCCGGCCTTGGCGTAGTCGACCTGGACGTCGAAGTAGCGGCCGTCGTCGAAGATCCCGGTGTCCAGCAGCTCGTACTCCGGGTCACCGAACCCGCGGTCCCGGTTGGTCGCCGCCAGGTCGTTGTACGGGAAGGACGCGTGCGGATACTTGTAACGCCAACGCATCCACGAGTGGGTCGGCACGTTGTCGACGTAGAAGTAGTACTCCTTCACGTCCTCGCCGTGGTTGCCCTCGGAGTTGGTCAGACCGAACAGGCGCTCCTTGAGGATCGGGTCGTTGACCGTTCCACAGCGCGAGTGCCAGGCACATCAGGCCCTTGTCGTCGCAGATGCCGGCCAGGCCGTCCTCGCCCCAGCGGTAGGCGCGAGAACGGGCCTGATCGTGGGTGAAGTAGTTCCACGCGTCGCCGTTGTCGCTGTAGTCCTCCCGGACCGTCCCCCACTGTCGTTCGCTGAGATAGGGACCCCACTGACGCCAGCCTCCCGCCCGCGCGTTGCTGAGCCGCTCCCCTTCGGCCGTCGAGGTCATGTCCCGCCTCCTGTTGCAGCGTCGTGAAGATCCGCGCCCTCCGGAACCGGGGTGGCCACGAAGACATGCGCGCCCCAGGCGGGCAGGTCCACGTAGAGCCCGCCGTCGGCCAGGTCGTCACCGCTGCGCACGAACGAGGCCTCGCCGAGCAGGTCCTTCAGCAGCCATCGGCTTCCAGCCGACGAGGCATGCCCGACGTGCACGACGCCGTCCGCTTCCTGCCCGGTCAGGTTCACGACCACGAGGCTCAGGGCGTCATCCGCGGTCCAGGTCCAGGCCAGCATCCCCTCGGCCGTGGCGTTGTCCGGCCAGCCCGTCACCTCGCGACGGGTCCAGACGCCGTCACGAACGGGCCCGACCGCCGCCCACAGGTCGCGGTGCCACGTGGCCAGGGCGTCGTCGGGCGGTTCCTCGGGCCGGCGTCCGAGGAACACCGGGACGAAGACCTCCCGGCCCTCGGCCTGACCGTCGTGCCAGAGCGTTATGCCGGGAAGCGTCGCGATCGTGATCGCGGCGGCCTTGACGCGCTCCGGCGGGCCGAACGTCCGAGCGGCCCGCGGCTCGTCGTGGTTCTCCAGGAAGCGGACGAGACGACCCTGGTACGCCGGGTCGGCGTCGAGGTGCCCGCGCACGTTCGCGACGTCACCCTGCTCCAACCGGTCGTAGAGCCGCTTGTCGTAGCAGTAGTCGAAGCCCAGCGACTGAAGGTCCCACTCCCGATCCCAGTACGCCTCCGCGACGAACTGGAACGCCGGGTTCACCCGGCGTACGGCGCCGATCACCTCGGTCCAGTAGTCCACCGCGGCTGGAGGGCCGACCCGCTCGCCCCACGTCGCCGTCACCACGTCGTCGAGCATCAGCATGGCCATGTCGCAGCGCACCGCGTCCGCGTGCTCGGCGATCCGGCTCAGCGCCTGAACCGCCAGGCTCCGCAGGCTGGGTGCGAAGGCGTCCACCTGCACCACGTCAGGCCAGGGTGGGAAGTAGGGATCCTTGCCCTTGGCGAACACCGTGCCGTCGACTCCGACGAACGCCTCCGGCTGACGCGCGAGCTCCTCGACCGTGCCGCGCACGAACGCCTCAGGAGCGGTCCGCAACCAAGGCGAGTCCGGGCCGACATGGTTGGGCACCCAGTCCACCATCAGCAGCGCACCCCGGGCCCGGAGCTCCGCGCGGGCGCGGTCCAGGCCCGCCCAGCCACCGAACTCCGCCGCCGGCACGTAGTCGGTGATGCAGTAGGGCGATCCGACGACGTCGGTGCTGGTCCAGTCCGGCAGCGCCGACGACCAGCCGGCCCGCAGATCCGGGTTCAACAGCGCGATCTGGCGTCCCGAGAGGCTGCGGGCCCAGACACCCATGAGCCAGACGACAGATATCCCCTCGGGAACCACGCGATCCCACTCCGGGGCGGGAACGGCCTCCAAGGTCACGTCAGTTCCGAGCAGGGCCGCCACCTCGCCCAGCCACACCGCCGTGTTGACCTCGTAGACGACCGGATGTGCCGGCCACTCCAACGTCGTCGGCGCGTCGGGTTCGCGCTGAGTCACGTCGGTGGGCTGCCGGGAACAGCAGCGGCCGGGGCGGGGTCCCTGGGGAGGAGCAGCGCGGCTACCAGTCCGATGCCCCCGGCAACGGCCAGCGCAGTCATCGCCAGGGCGTACGACGAGTCGACGAGCCCGGCGACGAGGATCGTGCCGGCTACTGCCGTGCCGAGTGATGAGCCCAGGTTGGACACGCTGCGCGACAGGCCGGAGATCTCACCCTGCTGCGCGTCCGGGAAGCTCGACTGCACCACGTTCACCGATGGGGTCAGCATCACACCGACTCCCAGGCCGATGAGCAGGAGACCGGGGGCGAACGCCCACGGGCTGGGCGACCCCTTCACCATCGCGATCAACACGAAGATCCCGCACAGCGTGGCGATGAAGCCGGCAACGATCAGGCGTGCGCTGGGGGCGCTTCTTCGCCAGTCGCTCCGCAGCAAGCGACGAGACGAGGATGCCCAGGGTGGCGGCGGTGAAGATCACGCCCGTCTGGATCGCGTTGTAGCCGCGAACGACCTGGAGGAAGGTCGCCACGACGAACGAGGTTCCGATCAGGATCAGCCACTGGATGTTCTGGGTGATCATCCCGAGGTTCGAAGTCCGGTTCTTGAAGAGGCTGGTCGACAGCAGTGGCTCCTCGCCTTTGCGCTCCATGGCGCGGACGTGGACGAAGAACCAGAGCAGCAACAGGGCCCCGACGACCATGAGGACCGGCCATCAGCGCGAGGTTGTTGTCCGCCTGGAGGATTCCGGTGACCAGGGCGACCAGCCCGGCCGCCGAGAGGACCGCTCCCAGGGTGTCGAACTGCCGGGTCGGGTCGGGTGCGACCGGGTCCTCGAGCTTGCGGCTCATGAAGATGATGATCGCGATGATCAGCGCCTGGAAGACGAACGCTGCCCGCCAGCTGATCGCCGTGGTGATGAACCCGCCGAGCAGGGGCCCGGCGGCTGCACCGACACCGCCCATCCCACTGATGACCCCGAATGCCTTGGCCCGTGACGTGGTGTCGTGGAACAGCATTGTCGTCAGGATGTAGACCGGCGGGATCAACAGGGCGGTGCCGATGCCTTCGAGGATGGAGTTGCCGAGGATGAGCACCCCAAGGCCGGGTGCCGCTGCGCTCATCAGCGCGCCCACGCCGTACAACGCGAGTCCGACCATGAAGCAGCGCTTGCGGCCATAGCGGTCGGTCAGCTTGCCACCGGGGATCATGAAGGCAGCCATGACCAGCAGGAAGATCGTGATCGCGGTCTGAACGCCCTCGACGCTCGTGTCCAGGTCCTCGCTGATGTCGTTGATCATCACGTTCATGTTCGAGCCCGCGAAGCTGCAGATGAACTGGGCAAGGGCCAGTGGCACCAGCACGCTGCGCAACGCGCCGGCTTGCCGATCGGTGGCTACAGGTTCAGTCACGTGGTGCCGCCCAGGTCACCGCGACGAGCGGTTGCGCGCCGCCACTCCGGCGATCAGCAGGGCACCGACGGTCGAGCCGATCAAGCCGCTGGGCCGGATATCGAGCCCGTCGCCGGCCAGCAGGCTCGCCAGCAGCCCGCCGACCAAGGACCCGACCAGGCCCAGGCCCAGGACGCTGGTCCAGTCGTCCGGGCGCATTCGCTGGTTGACCACGACGTCGGCGATCCAACCCGCCGCCAGACCGATGACAAGGATCAAGAGGATCAGCATGGGGTCGAGGCTAGGTTCGCCGGCGGCGCCGGGCATCGCTCACCACGGATGAGGGCGGCGGCGGGATCGATCGTCCCGTCTCGGTGGGCGGACTGCGTGCCCCGGCCGTCGGCCCGACTACGTCGGCTGAAGGATGAAGTCGTAGCGTGCCTCCAGCCAGGCCTCGCTCGACGTGTTGCCGTCCGGTGTTGGCCCGGGGTCACGAGGGGTCAGCGGAACCACGAGCTCGGCCTTGGTCCCGAAGACCACGTCGGTGTCGAGGTATTCGGCGCCCTCCTCGAACAGGTGCGTGATCAACGGCTGGTGATCGGTGGCAGTCACGAGGAAGTGCACGTGTGCCGGACGGAAGTGGCTGATGTCCGTCCGGCTGATGAGGTCGCCCACCGGTCCGTCCATCGGGATGGTGTAGCCCTTCGGGGCAATCGTGCGCACGCAGTAGCTCCCGTCCTCGCGGGTCGTGTACTTCCCGCGCAGCCGCGCCTCGTCGACGTCGAGCTGGGCCTCGTACGCCCCGTCGGTGTCTGCCTGCCACACGTCCAGCACTGCCCCGGTGAGTGGCTTGCCGTCCAGGTCTCGTACGACTCCGTGGATGTACAGCGGTCGACCTGGCACGCCCTCGGACATGTCACGTCCGAAGGCCAGCTCTGGTGACCCCTCGATGTGGAAGGGCCCGAGGACCGTCGCCGGAGTCGCCCGCTCGTCGAAGCGGTGATTCATCTGTACGACGAGCATGGACAGCCCGAATACGTCCGAGGCGAGGATGAACTCGAGCCGCTTCTCGTCGCTGATCTGACCGGTCTTCGTCAGCCAGAGCATCGCGGCCAGCCACTCTTCTTCGGTGAGCTGGACCTCGCGTGCAAAGTCGTGGAGATGGCGCACGAGGGCCGTCATGATCTCGGCCAACCGTGGATCGCGCGCGGTACCCCATCGATCCACCGCGAGGTCGGTGATGTTCTCCTCGGTCACGAGCTGCATGTGGTGTCGAGCCTCCTTCGGTAAGAGCGGTCAGCCGAGCTCGGTGCGCAGACGTGCCGCGGCGCCGGCCATCGCGCGCATCTTGCCCTCTGCGCTCTCGCGCGGCAGATACTTCATGCCGCAGTCCGTCGCGATCACGATCTGCTCCGGCGGCAGGTACTCGAATGCCCGGCGGACCCGATCCGCGACGAGGTCAACCGTCTCGACCCCGGGTGTCGAGAGGTCGATCACGCCCAGGATGATGGTCTTGTCCGAGAGGTCGGCCAGCACGCCGAGGTCCAGCCCCGACTGGGCGGTCTCGATGGAGATCTGCTTGGTCGAGCAGGCGGCAAGCTCGGGCAGGAACGAGTAACCCTCCGGCCGCTCGTGGATGATCGCGGCGTAGCCGAAGCAGATGTGCACCGCGGTGGTCCCCGTCACCCCGTCGAGCGCCGCGTTGAGCGCGGCGAGCCCGTACGCCCGAGCCGGCTCAGGACGTGCCTGCATGTAGGGCTCATCGAGCTGCACGACGTCGGCACCGGCCGCGAACAGGTCGCGGACTTCGGCATTCACCGCCGCGGCATAGCCCATCGCTGCCGCTTCGGCATCTTCGTAGTGATCGTTCTGCGCCTGCTGGCTCATGGTGAACGGTCCGGGCACCGTGATCTTCACCGGCCGGTCGGTGTGTGCGCGCAGGAACTCGAGGTCACGCACCTGGATCGGGTGGGGGCGGTGGATCGGGCCCGCGATGCGCGGCACGGGGTTGGGATGCCCGCTGCGATCCAGGGCCGTGCCTGGGTTGTCGATGTCGATGCCGTCGAGTGCCGTCGCGAAGTGGTTGGAGTAGCTCTCCCGCCGGATCTCACCGTCGGTCAGCAGGTCCAAGCCGGCGCGTTCCTGCGCGCGAATCGCGAGCTCGGTCGCGTCGTCCTGCGCCTGCGCGAGCAGGTCGGGCTCCACCCGCCAGAGCTCCTTCGCGCGGACACGCGGCGGGAACCGGCCGGCCAGCTTGGCGCGGTCGATCAGCCAGTCGGGCTGCGCATAGCTGCCGACCAAGGAGGTGGGCAGCAGCGGTAGTTCGGTCATCTTGTCTCCTGAGTGTCGAGAAGCACAGGCTCCGGGATGAGGACGATCCGGCCGCCAGCCTGGCCGGCGGCGTACCGGACCCACGCTGCCGCCACGTCGGCGAGTGGCACCCGCTCATGGTCGACGGTCAACCGGCCGGCTGCGGCCTCCTGCACGACGTGGGTCAGCGCCTCGCTGCGCAGCTGGGGCGACAACTCGTTGTTCGTGTAACCGAGCACCCGGAGCGACGAGCTGCGCAGCGTCGCCGACTCCATGGGCGCGGTCGCTGCGGCGGAGCCGCCGAGGTTGACCAGCCGCCCCTGTGGCCGAAGCACGCGCATCGCCGCGACCGCAGCCACCCCGAACAGTGGGTCGAGCACCAGGTCGAGCGGCCCGTCACACGCCGACCGAATGGCGTCGGCCAGGCCGTCGACGGTGTCGGCGTCGTCGAGGATCACGAGTGCATCAGGGCGCGCGGCGAGCGCACGCTTGCGAGCAGCCTCCGAACGCGCGGCGGCGATGACTCGGCGGGCTCCCGCGGTTCGAGCGAGCTGCACCGCCGCCTGGCCGACCACACCACCGGCGCCGAGCACGAGCACCTGTTCCCCGGGAGCAAGCTCGCCGCGCCACGTCAGGCCCAACCAGGCAGCAACCGCGGACAGCCCCAGCGCTCCGGCGAGCACGGGGTCCGTCCCGGCCGGAAGCGGCACGATGTCTCGCTCGGCGACGGTTGCGACCGAGCGCATGCTCCCGTCGCCGGGCTGCATCCCCGCGCTCGAGGCGAACCACACGGGTGTGCCCGCGGGGATCAAGCTCCCTGACCGCACCACACCCACGCCCTGCACGCCTGGCACGTAGGGAGTCCGGGGAACACCGAAGTACGACGTGCCGGAGCCACACAGGACGTCGAGGGGGGTGATGGGTGCCGCCGTGACATCGACCGTGAGCTCGCCCGGCCCCGCCTCGGGAGGCTCCCGGTCGACCAGCCGCGGCGGTCGTCCAGGCGTGTCGATGACGGCCGCTTGCATCAGCGACTCGCCCCTTGACACACCCATGCGGCCACCAAATCATGGCGATCATGACCACCACCACCCCCAGCGCCGGCCAGAACACGCAGGATCGTCCCGTCGTTCTTCGCGGCGGCACCGTGCTCACGATGGATGACCAGAAGAGCGTTCTGCGCGACGCCGATGTCCTCGTGGTCGACCAGCAGATCGCCGCGGTGGGCACGTCTGTCGACGTACCGCCTGATGCCATCGAGATCGACGCATCGCGCGGGATCATCATGCCGGGGATGATCGACACCCACCGCCACATGTGGCAGACGGCGATGCGCGGCTACGGCGCCGACTGGACGCTCACCCAGTACTTCGTCTGGTACTACCTGTCCTGGGGCAAGGTGTTCCGGCCCGAGGACATCTACGCCGGAAACCTCCTCTCGGCGATCGAGTCGCTCGACGCCGGCGTCACGACGACCGTCGACTGGTCACACGGGCTGCAGACGGTCGACCATGCCGAGGCGGCTGTCGATGCGCTCGAGGCCGTGCCCGGCCGCTTCGTGCTCGCGTACGGAAACATCCAGGCGGGACCGTGGGAGTGGTCCACGAAGCCGGAGTTCAGGGACTTCGTCTCCCGCCGCATCACCAGCGGCGACGACATGCTCGGTTTCCAGATGGCCTTCGACGTGACCGGGGACCCGGAGTTTCCGGAGCGCGCGGCGTTCGAGGTGGCGCGCGAGCTCGGCGCGCCGGTCACGACTCACGCCGGCGTGTGGGGGGCGACCAGCGACGACGGCGTACGGCTCATGCACGAGAACGGGTTCGCGACACCCGGCACCATCTACGTGCACGCGACGTCGCTGGGCAGCGACTCCTACCAGCGCATCGCCGCCACGGGCGGCACGGTGTCCGTCGCGACCGAGAGTGAGCAGAGCTGCGGCCAGGGCTACCCACCCAGCTGGGTGCTGCGCACGCACGACATCCCGGTCTCCCTGTCGATGGACACGAGTGTCTGGATGAGTGGCGACCTGTTCTCGGTGATGCGCTCGACGCTCGGTGCCGACCGGTCACGCGAGCACCTCGAGGCTCACGCGAAGGGTGACACGATCACCAACCACCACCTGCGTGCCGAGCAGGTCGTGGAGTGGGCAACCCGTGGCGGCGCGAGAGCGCTCGGACTCGACGGCGTCGTCGGGAGCATCGAGGTGGGGAAGAAGGCCGACGTCGTCCTGATCAAGAACGACAGCTCGCCGGCGATGTTCCCGTTGCTCAATCCCTATGGGCAGGTCGTGCTTCAAGCGCAACGGGCCGACGTACACACCGTGATCGTCAATGGTCGCGTCGTGAAGCGCGATCACCGTCTGGTCGACATCGACCTGGACCGCGCACGATCCCTTGTCGACTCCACCGTCGACTACCTGCGTGCCCAGCTGGGGCCCGAGGAGTGGGACAAGGGCATGAACCCTGACGTGCCGGAGACGCAGGTTCTCGACAACCCGTACACGTACACGGAGTACAAGAGCGACGTCACGCACGGTGGCTCTTAGTTCGCCGTTAACCGGGTCTTAGCGCACGCTCCCCGCTGGGGAACGACGATCGCGTTGACCGCACCAACCGATCGGGGAGAGACCACATGAGGGTCCTACGCGTCATCCTGCTCACCGCCCTACTGTCCTTGCTCATCGCGCCCGCCGCGCAGGCCGCGCCTGTCGGCTCGCTGAAGCAGTACCGAATCCCGACGGCCGACAGCCACCCGAGGGCGATCGCTCTCGGCTCTGACGGGAACCTCTGGTTCACCGAGAGCTCGGAGAACCTGCCCGCCCAGATCGGCCGCATGACGCCTGCTGGCGACGTCACGGAGTTCCCGGTCGAGTGCAACTTCTGCATCCTCACCGACATCATTCAGGGCCCGGGCGATGTCCTCTACTACACGTCCAACGAGGACGAGCTCGGCCGGATCACCACCGCGGGCACGTCGCTCCCGGCGATCCAGATGCCCAACACCAACGCCCTGGCCGGCAGCCTCGCCGTGCACGGCGACGACGTCTGGATCACCGACTTCAACAACCACGTCATCTGGCGCTACGACATCCCGACCGGGCAGTTCACGCAGTTCGTCCCACCGACGCCGGGTTCCACGCCGCTCGACGTGGCGGTGGACGCCGCGGGGATCGTGTGGTTCACCGAGGGTGGGCCTAGCCAGATCGGCCGGCTCAACCCCGCGACCGGCGTCATCACCGAGATCCCGACGTCGGGCTTCCCCCGCGAGATCACGGTCGCGACGGACGGCCAGGTCTGGTACACGGCGCGGTTCACCCCGCAGTCCGTCTCGCGGCTGAACCCGGCCACGAACGAGATCACCGTGTTCCCGATCGCCAGTGGTGGGCCCGAGGGCATCGCTGCGTCCCCCGACGGCTCGGTCTGGTTCACGCTGACGACCAAGGGCAGCGTCGCGCGCATCACCAACGCCGGCGTCATCACCGAGTCCAAGGCGGTCAAGGGCAGCGAGCCGTTCGGCATCACCGTCGACGCCCAGGGCGACCCCTGGTTCACGATGATGTCGGCGAACAAGATCGCCGAGTTCCAGCTCCGCTGAGTGTTGCGTCCGGAAGCACCGCGGCGGTGGTCCCGCGCCTCTAAGGTCGTGCCATGGCCGAGATGAGCATGAACAAGGTGATCCATGCCGCGGTGCGCCGGGACCTGGAGAGGTTCATCGCCGCGCTGAGCGCGTTCCCGCCGGGTGACTCGGCGCGGGCACAGCAGCTCAGCGCGGCGTGGGCGAACTTCGACGACCAGCTCACCTACCACCACGAGGGCGAGCACACGACCGCGTGGCCCGCGCTCGAGGCGGTCGGGGTGAGCAGGGAGCTCCTGTCGACGATGGACGCCGAGCACGAGGCAATGGCCACGGCGCTCGGGGCAGCACGGACCGCGATGGAGGCACTGACGCAGACAGCCGGCGCCGACGAGGCCCGGACCGCGCTCGCCGCCATGCAGACGCTGCGCGAGGTCACCGTCAAGCACCTGGACCACGAGGAGGCCGAGCTCGAAGAGGTCTACCTGGCCAAGCGAGACACGCCGGAGATCCAGGCGATGGGCAAGCAGTTCGCGAAGGCAGGGCCGGCTCGAGGCGGACGCTTCTTCACCTGGGTGCTCGACGGCGCCTCGCCGGCCGAGCGGGAGGCCGTCGAGAAGGAGGTGCCCGGTCCGGTGCTCAAGATCATCGGCGGGATCTTCGGCCGCGGCTACCGCAAGAACGTGGCCCCGGTCTGGAAGTCCTGACCGCGCCTGACCTGATCTGAGGCCAGATCGCTCACGGTCCGGTCTCGTCGGTGCCGACGTTGGCTATCCAGCGGTCAGCTTCACGCGGCGAGTGCAGCCTGATCCATGTCGCGTGGCCGGCAGCCGCGCTCTCGGCCTCGTACGCCCGGCGGTACTGCCCGTGCTTCGTGAACGACCAGAGCACGATGTTCTCGCCCGGGTCCCGGTTCACCAGAGCACGCCACCGCTCGCGGTTGCCGTTCCAGAGCTCGCGCCGCAGCAGCAGCCGCCCCAGCGTCCGCCCCACGATGCGTGGCGCAACGACCCGCCGCGGGTAGTCGAGCCAGACGAAGGTGTCGGCGCCGAGGATGTCGGCGACCCGGTTGCGGTAGTTGCCGTCGACGACCCACCCGCCGTGTGACCGGTCGTAGCCGTCCAGCACCCGGCGTACCTCGGCCCGGAACTCCTCGACCGGCGCCTCCTGCCATCCCGGCCGGTGGTTGAGGGCGTCGAGCTCGAGCAGCGGCAGCCCGAGCCGCGCCGACAGCCGCCGGGCCAGGTGCGTCTTGCCGGAGCCGCTGTTCCCGACGACGCAGAACCGGCGAGCCACGGGAGGATTCTGCCCCGTCCGCGCCCTACCCCTGTTGCGGCGGCCGGTTGTGGCGCAGACTGGGGTTGAGCCTGATCGCCACGTGGGGGTGCCCATGCCCGGTTCCGTTTCCTCGCCCGAGATGATGCCGATCCTTTCCCGCGGCAAGCACCGCAACATGCGCAAGGGTGCCTGCTTCATGGAGATGGCCTCGATGCTCGCTGGTGAGCGCTGGAGCGACCATCCCAAGTGCACCCAGCCCCTGCTCGCCGAGCTGGCCCGCTATGTCAACGACTGCACGTCCGACGACAACCGGCACGAGCTGGCTGAGCTGATCCCGGACGTCGTGGGCCTCCGGAACGACGACCCCCGGATGGATGCGTGGATCGCGCTGCGGTGCGCCATCACCGCGCTGCCGGTGGCTCGGCCGAACGGCAGAACGCACTCGCCGTCGCGGTCCTCGCGGCAGACCGCGCGTTGGCCGAGATGGACGGCCGGCCGGTCGGCGAGCTCAGCCCGGGCAGTCGGTTGGCCCTCGAGTCGGCGCCGGGCTCGGCGAAGTGGGCCGATGAGCTCGTACGACGTGCCGGGATCAGCACCAAGGGATTCCACCGGCACTCCGCTCCGAGCACGGTGCGCCTGGCGGTCCGCGCCATCGCGGACGCCTGCGTCTGGAACCCGGACGCGTTGCTCCGCCTCATGCTTGCCAAGGTCATCGAGGACTGCCGGCTCCTCATGGGCAACGAGGGCTCGCAACGCGAAACAGCGCCGATGCCATCCGTGCCGGCGACCGAGCGCGCCGAGGTGTGACGCCAGGCGCCTGGGTCCTGCACGTCGACCTCGACCAGTTCCTCGCCGCCGTCGAGATCCTGCGCCGGCCGGAGCTGCGTGGCCTCCCGGTCGTCGTCGGAGGCGACGGCGACCCCACGAAGCGCGGCGTGGTCAGCACCGCGTCGTACGAGGCTCGCGCTCTCGGCGTGCACTCCGGTGTCCCGCTGCGGACGGCCGCGAAGCGGTTGCCGGACGCGGTCTTCCTGCCGATCGACAAGGAGGCGTACGACGCCGCGTCGACGGAGGTGATGGCGGCGCTGCGGTCGTTCGGCTTCCCGGTCGACGTGCTCGGCTGGGACGAGGCGTTCCTCGGCGTCGAGACCGACGACCCGGAGGCCCTCGCCCGCGAGATCCAGGACCGGGTGCGCGCGGCGACCGCGCTGGAGTGCAGCGTCGGGATCGGCCAGAACACCCAGCAGGCCAAGCTGGCGACCGAGTTCGGCAAGCCGGCGGGTGTCTTCCGGCTGACCTACGACACCTGGTTCGAGGTGCTCGGCGACAAGCCGACGGACGCCCTGTGGGGCATCGGCCGCCGGCTCTCGCAGCGCCTCGCCGACGTCGGGATCACCACGGTCAAGGAGCTCGCCGCCGCCGACCCGGAGACCCTCAAGGGCCCGTTCGGCCCGTCGACCGGGCCGTGGCTGGTGAGTCTGGGTCAGGGCCACGGCAGCCGGACCATCACCGGCACGCCGTACGTTGCGCGCGGCAAGAGCCGGGAGGTCACCTTCCAGCAGAACATCGAAGACTGGGACGAGGTACGGCGAGAGCTGGCAGTCGTGGCGAGGAGGGTTGCCGCCGACGTCGCAGCTGAGGGACGCGAAGCGGTTCGGGTCACGGTCAAAGTGCGCTTCGCGCCGTTCTTCACCAGCACCCACGGCCAGAAGCTCGATCAGCCCAGCGCCGACCCCGATGCCGTCACCGAGGCGGCCCTCGCGGCGCTGGAGAAGTTCACCGACCGGCGACCCGTGCGCCTCCTCGGCGTCCGCGCCGAACTGTCCCAGGGATGATCCCTCGAAGGCACGAAGATCGTGCCTTCGCGGCGTGCGGATGCCAGCCCCGGTCCCGGGCACGGCTACCACCCAAGTTCTCAACTGAGATTTCACGCCGATGTGGACCAGGGGGCGGCCAGGGGAACGGCCATGGGAACGGCCATGGGAAAGGCCTTCGTGGCGGCCACCAGCGCGGCGGCCAGGGAAGCGGCCATGGGAAGGGAATAGGAAAGGGCCATCGCAAGAAGGATTGCCCTTCGCGCGACACCTCGTCATGAAACAGAACGAAGGGACCAGGGGCCGTTGAAGAGACCGGCTTTCGGTAGAGCCCCAGCTTGAAATAGACGCTCGGAGCTCCAGTTGAGCCCGCCTTGGGCGGAAACAGCGTCTCCAGGTTGGCGAGCGTGTCGCTGTCGCCGAACAGGACTGGTCCGCCGTTGTGCCAGACCTTGATCTGACCGGCAGTCAAGTCCCACACAACCTCCATGACGAGGTCGTGCCAGTGACCACGGTCTAGGGCAGCGATCCTCCACTGAGCGACGTCGACCGAATTTCCGGGGTCGGCAGGGTCATGCCTGCTGATAAAGAGGCGGAGTTCGTCGTTCGCGACCGTGAACGCGACCGGCGGCGACCCGCCACGGTCGGTCTCGCCCTGATGCCATTGCGCGACGACCTGCCAAACCTCTTTCCCAACCTGGGGATCGCCCGCCTGCGTGGAGACCGGCTTCAGGGGATAGCTGCTGTCGAACAGAGTTGACCAGCGATACCGAACGCGTTCGTTCGAGGCGAACTCAACTGGTCCCACACCCTCGGCCCGCCAGCCGCCAGCGATGATGTCTCCCTGCCCACCCTTGGCCGCTGGATTCCAGGCCCAGTCACCGTCACGTACTTCGACTCGCATCGCGTTGCCCGACCTACCAGCGGGTGCCGGCACAATCTGCAGACGGTCGTTTGTGTTCTGGGGTACCTGAATCGACCGCCACTCGCCGAGGTCGTCGCAGGGCGCATACCAGGTGCGTGTCCAGACGAGAAGCGCCCGAC
>CAVVSW010000006.1:0-165806 GCA_963751035.1 uncultured Actinomycetota bacterium | reverse complement strand
GACGGCCTCGACCGGCTCTTCCCCCGCGCCGCGGACGCCGACCAGCGCCTGGCGGCGGCGGTGTGCGCCCTGTCCCGTGTCTCCGTGCTGGCCGGCGGCCCGGGCACCGGGAAGACCACCACGGTGTCCCGGGTGCTCGCCCTGCTCACCGAGCAGCACCCCACGTGGCGCGTGGCCCTGGCGGCGCCGACGGGGAAGGCGGCGGCCCGGCTGGAGGAGGCCGTGCGGTCCTCCGCCGCCGGCTTCGCCTCCGACGACGACCGGCGCCACGTCGAGCACCTGGCCGGCGTCACCCTGCACCGCCTGCTCGGGTGGCGACCCGGCTCCCGCAGCCGGTTCCGGCACGACGCCGGCAACCGGCTGCCCGTCGAGGTCGTCGTCGTGGACGAGGCGTCCATGGTCCCGCTGACTTTGATGGCGCGGCTGCTCGAGGCCCTGCGCGAGGGCACCCGGCTCGTGCTCGTCGGCGACCCCGACCAGCTGGCCTCCGTCGAGGCCGGCGCGGTGCTCGGTGACCTCGTCGACCGCACCTCCCCTCGGCGCCCGGACCCCGGGCATGACCGCCGGCGCTGGACCGGGTGGCCCCCGGCCCACGGGTCGGTCGCCGCCCCGCCGACCGCGGCCGCCCGGGTGCGGGACGGCATCGCGGCGCTCACCGTCAACCACCGCTTCGCCGCCGGCTCCGCGATCGGAGCGCTGGCGGAGGCCGTCCGGGCGGGCGACGTCGAGGGCGCCGTCGGACTCCTGCGCTCGGGCGGGGAGGGCGTGGAGCCTGCTCGAGGTCGGGGACGACGACCCCGCTCACCGCAGACCTGCTCGGCCCCGTCGAGGCCGACGTGCGGGCATGGGGGGGGGCGCTCCGCCGCCACGGCCCTGGCCGGGAACGCCCCCGCGGCGCTCGGAGGCGCTGGACACGCACCGCCTGCTCTGCGCGCACCGCCGCGGACCCCGAGGGGTGCGGCACTGGGAGTGGCTGGCCACCCGGTGGCTGGCCGAGGACCGTGCCGCGACCCGGCGCCGCCGCTGCCGCGGGCCGACGGGCACCGCCCCGGCGAGCCGCTGCTCGTCACGACGAACGACTACGAGATCAACCTGTTCAACGGAGACGCGGGAGTGGTCGTGGCCGATCCGGGCGGCGGGATGCGGGCCTGGTTCGCGCGGGGCGGGGCGCCGACGGCCGTCCCCCTGGTCCGCCTCGGCGACGTGCGGCCGGTCCACGCCATGACCGTCCACCGCAGCCAGGGCTCGCAGTTCGACCGGGTGACGTGGTGCTGCCGACCGCCGACTCCCCGCTCGCCACCCGCGAGACGCTGTACACGGCGATCACCCGGGCGGTGCGGCACGTCCGGGTCGTGGGGTCCGCAGAGGCGTTCGCCGCGGCCGTCGACCGCCCGGCCGCCCGGGCCACCGGGCTGCGCGAGCGCCTCTGAGCTGCGGCGTCGAGGCGTCCGAGACGTCGGGCGCCAGACTCGGGACGCCGAGGCAGCGACGACGTGACCCCGCGGCCGCGTCAGCCCTCGACCACGCCCCGCTGCGTCACGACCAGCGGCCAGGACGACCCAGCGGGGCACCGGATCGCGCGGGCTCGACCGGTGCGGCGACGGCCTCCTGCGCGGTGGTCGCCACGACCTCCGGACCGGCCGCAGGGCCGACCCCGGCGGCTTCGGCCGGGCGGGTGCCGGGACCAGCCTGGGATCCGACCGCCGGTCCCTCCTCGCCGCCCCGCCGCCAGCCGTCCCGCGGCAGCACCAGCCCCACCCCGATCACCACCGCCCCGAGCACGACGACGGCCCCGGTGCCGAGCCGGTCCTGCACCTGCGGCCAGGCCGTGACGACGGCCTCGCCGGCGAGCGTGCCCGCGGTCACGAGCACCGCCGACTGCACCGCGGCGCCGGCCAGGCTGGCCGGCGCGAACACCCGGTACGGCATCCGGGACGCCCCGGCAACGGGCGGCACCATCGCCCGCACCACCGGCAGGAACCGCGCGACCACCACCGCCCACGCCCCGTGCCGCCGGACCAGCTCGCTCGCCCGGTCCCACCCCTCGGCACCCATCCGCCGGACGGCCCGCCCCCGCCGCAGCGGCGGGCCGACCCGTCGCCCGAGCACCCAGCCCAGGCTGTCGCCGGCCGCCGCCGACACGGTCACCACGGCCCACAGCAGCGCCCAGGCGTCCCGGTCGGAGAGCAGCCCGGCCGCCACGACCACCGACACCTCGCCCGGGACCACGTAGCCGACCCCGAGCACCGACTCGGCGCCGGCGAGGACGGCGGCGACGAGGATCACCACCTCGACGGGGGCCTGGGCGAGCATCTCGACGAACCGGGGCAGCAGATCGGTCATGGCGCGACCCTGCTCGCGGGCGCCGTCTCCCGGCACACCCGGTCGGGGCGGGCACCTCCCCCGCCAGGGGGAGGACCCCGTGGCCGCCCCGGTGCGCCAGCATGGGCCGGTGGCGACCACGGTGCGGGAGGCCGCGGCCGGGGCGGACGCGGGCGGTTCCCCCGGTCGTGCCGTCGTTCCGCCGGTGTTGGTGGCGGTGCGTGCCGTGCTGGGTGCCCCGTCGTCCGCCGGCGGACCTGGGCGGCCGCCGCGCACGCCGCGCTGGCCGTCCCCGTCGGCGTCCTCGCGCTCGGCGCCCTGGTCCCGGTGCTCATGCTCCCGTACGCGCTCCTGCTGTGGATGCTCGACCGCTCGGTCACCGCCGGCACCACGCTGCCGATCCTGCTCGTCGGGCTGCTCCTGCTCGTGCCCGGCCTCGCGCTCGCGCGTGTCCTCGCCGTGGTCGAACGACGCCTCGCCGGACCGCTGCTCGCCGTGCGCCCCGTGGGGCCGGCCGGTCGCCGCTGGCGCCGGGCGGCCCTGGAGGAGGCGACGTGGCGGGAGCTGCTGTGGCTGCTCGTCCGCGTCGTGGTCGCCACGCTCGTCATCGGCTACTGGGTGGTCGTCGTCAGCCTGCTCGCGGAAGCGACGGAACCCGCACGCGGCACGGCGGGCTCGCGGCAGGGGTCGCTGCTGCTGGTCCCGCTCGCCCTGCTGGTCGCCGTGCACGCCGGCCGCGGGCTCGCGTGGCTCCAGGCCCGCGCCGCGCTGCCGCTGCTGGTGACGTCGCCGCCGCCCGGCTCGCCGCGGAGCAAGAGCGCTCGCGCCGCCTCGAGGACCGGGCCCGGCTCGCCCGCGAGCTCCACGACTCCGTCGGGCACGGCGTCACGCTCATGGTGCTGCAGGCCGGCGCCGCCCGGGCGACACCGGGCGACGACGGCCGGGAGGCGCTGGCCGCGGTCGAGCGCTCGGGACGTGCGGTCATGGCGGACCTGCACCGCGTCCTCGGCCTGCTCGACCCCTCGGTGCCCGACCGCACCGCGGACGACGACGCACGACCGTGGGCCGGCGACACGACGCCCTCCAGGCCTCCAGCGCGGCCGGGCTCGACGTGCACCGGGTGGTGCGGGACCTGCCCGGGCAGGTGCCCGCCGCGGTGGAGGCGCTCGTCGTCCGGTGCCTGCGCGAGGCGCTGACCAACGCAGCCACCCACGCGCCGGGCGCCCGCGTCGTCGTCGACCTGGGGCGGACCCGCACGCCGCCTCGAGGCTCGTGCTCGCCGTGCACGACGACGGCGCCCGTGACGGGACGGTCGCCCCGTCCTGCCCAGCCACCGGGGGGTCCGGGCTGGCCGGCCTGCGCACCGACGCCGCCGCCCTCGGCGGGCACCTGCAGGCCGGGCCGCGGGACGGCGGCTTCGCGGTCGTTCTCCGCGTGCCGCTGGGGGGCGTCCCGTGATCGACGTCGTGTGCGTCGACGACGACGCGCTCGTCCGGCGCCCTGCGGACGCTCGTCGACGCCGAGCCCGATCTCCGGGTGGTGGGCGAGGCCGGGGACGGGCAGGAGGCGCTGCGCGTGTGCGCGGCCACCCGGCCGCGGGTCGTGCTCTTGGACGTCCGGATGCCGGTGATGGACGGTGTCGCGGCCACGCGGCGCATCGCGGCGGGCCGGGAGCCGAGGCCCCGCGTGCTCGTGCTCACCACGTTCGGCGACGAGCAGGCCGTCTACCGCGCGTTCGCGGCCGGGGCGTCCGGCTTCGTGGGTCAAGAGCGACGCCGCGAGCGACCTGGCGAGCGCCGTGCGGGTGGTGGCCGCCGGCGAGGCGCTGGTCCTGCCCGCCTCGACCCGCCGGCTGCTCGCCCGGCACGCCCCCTCCACCCCCGACGGCGACGACAGCCACGCCCGGCTGGCCCGGCTGACCGCGCGCGAGCAGGACGTGCTGCGCGAGATGTCGACGGGGCGCACGAACGCGGAGATCGCGGACCGGCTCGGCCTCGGGGTGGAGACCGCCCGTACCCATGTGGGCAACGTGCTGGGCAAGCTCGAGGTCCGCGACCGCACGCAGGCCGTGGTGCTCGCGTTCCGGACCGGCTTCGTCGCGCCGGGCGGCTGACCACGACGAGGCACCCAGCACGATCGGCGCCCGCGCCCGCCAGGATGCCGCCATGACCCTCGACCCCCGCCGGCTGCTGGTCCTGCGCGCGGTCCACCGCCACGGCGGCGTCCTGGCCGCGGCCGAGCGGCTGGGCCTCACCCCTTCCGCCGTCAGCCAGCACCTGGCCCGGCTCGAGGCCGAGACGGGGCTCGCCCTCGTCGACCGGTCACGGCTCGGCGGGGGGCGGAGCCTGGCCCTCACCGCGGTCGGGGAGGCGGTCAGCGCCCACGCCGACGACCTGGCGTCGGCGCTCGCCGCGGCCGAGCAGACGGTGTCGGACCTGCGCGGCGCGGCCGCCGGCCCGGTCGTGGTGGGCGCCTTCCCCACCGCCGTCCGCCGTCTCGTCGCGCCCGCGGTGGCCGGCTGCAGGCCACGCACCCCGCGGTGCGGCCGCGGGTGGTCGAGGCGAGCGACCCCGCCGCCACCCACGACCTGGCCGCCGGCCGGCTGGACGTCGCCGTCCTCGAGCGCGACGGCGACGCCCCGGAGGGCAGCACGCCGGGGGTCGTCGTCCGGCCCCTGCTGCGCGACCCGTACCGAGTCGTCGTCCCGGTGTCCTGGCCGGCCCGCACCACCGCCGAGGTGATGGCGGGCCCCTGGGTCGCGGGGCCGGCCGGCAGCACCGCCCGCGCCGCCCTGGACCGTCTCGTCGGCGGGCGAGGCCCCGACGTGGCCCACGTGTGCCTGGAGTTCCCGGCTGTGCTCGCCCTGGTCGGTGCCGGTCTCGGCGCCGCCCTGGTCCCCGACCTCGCGCTGGACCAGCTGCGCCACCCGGACGTCCGCACGCACGACCCGCGCGCGGCGGCGGGCGGGCGCCGAGGCGGGCTGGACGCGGGCGCCCGGGTCCTCACGGTGGCCCACCGCGAGGCCGCCACGAGCCGAGCGCCGCCGCCGAGGTCGTCCTCGCCGCCCTGCGCCGCCAGGCCACCGAACCGGCCGGGCCGTGACGCCGCCCGGGCATGCGCCGCACTGAATCTTCGCCCGAGCCGACGGCCCTGTCCCCGGCAGCCGGAGCCCGGGCACGCTCCTGCCATGACGCGGATCCTCGACCTCTCGCACGACATCACGCCCGGCATGTACACCCACCCCGGCCTGCCCGGCCCGGAGCACGAGCCGTTCCGCACCCGCGAGCAGTACCAGCAGAGCACCGGGACGACGTTCCAGGTGGACCGGGTCTGCATGGTCGGCAACACCGGCACGTACCTCGACAGCCCGTTCCACCGCTACGCCGACGGCACGGACCTTGCCGGGGTCGCGCTCACCGCGGTGGCCGATGTCCCGCTCGTCCTCGTCGACGCCCGCAGCGACCGGGCGGTGACGGCCGACCTGCTCGCCGCCGCCCTCGGTGACGAGGACCTGGCGGGCGCAGCCGTCCTCGTCCGCACCGACGGAGACGCCGGTGGGGCTCCGAGGACTACGCGGCCGAGGCGCCGTTCCTCACCGGCGGGGCGGCGGACTGGCTCGCCGAGCGCCGACCCACCCTGGTCGGCATCGACTCGGTGAACATCGACGACCTGGACGACACCGTCCGCCCGGTCCACACCCGCCTGCTCGGGGACGGCGTCCTCGTCCTCGAGCACCTGACCGGCCTGGCCGCCCGTCCCCGCCCGCGGCGCCCGGCTGCACGCGGTGCCGCTGGCCTGGCACGGCGTCGGCACCTGGCCGGTCCGGGCCTACGCGCTCGTGGCCGACGACGCGTGACGACGCTGCTCGTCGACGGGGCGGGCTGGCTCGGCGCCGCGGCGCTGCTGCTGGCCTACGGCCTGGTCTCGGCCGGGCGGCTGTCCGGGCGGGAGCGCCGGCTTCCAGCTGCTCAACCTCGGCGGCGCCGCCGGGCTGCTGGTCAACGGCGCGCACCACGGCGCCTGGCCCTCCGCGGCGCTCAACGCGGTGTGGGTGGCCGATCGGCGTGGTCGCGCTGGTCCGGCTGCGGCGCGTCGCCCCGCGCCGCAGCCCGCCAGGTGCCCCTGCGCAGGGCTGACCGGCCGGCCGCGCAGCGACAGAGAGGACCGCGGGTCGCCGGGTCAGGAGGGTCAGCGCGTCAGGCGTTCTCCTTGCGGAACGTCCGCGTCCCCACGTACGCGCCGAGCGGCGAACAGGACCCAGCGCCCACAGCACGCCCCACACCACGGTCAACGACCAGTCGTCGGCGAACACCGCGCGCACGGCGTCGACCACGTAGCGGGTGGGGATGACGCTGCTCACGCTGACCAGCCACTGCGGTGCCCCGGTGGCGGTCGAGATGGGCAGCAGGATACCCGGCAGCAGCAGCACCGGGCAGGACGATGCTGTTGAGCACCGGCGCCATGGACGTCCTCGCTCTTGGTGGTGAGCGCGAGCGACGTTGGACGCGGCCGAGCAGGCCGCGCCGACGATCATCACCAGCACCAGGCCGAGCAGCATGCCGCCGACCGAGGCCCGCAGGCCGAAGGCGAACGACAGCGACGCCAGCACGATGCCCTGCACGGCGAGCAGCACCACGTCGCGCAGCACCCGCCCGAGCAGGAGCGCGGTGCGGCTGGCGGGGTGACCCGCTCGGCCTCGACCACGCCCTCGCGCCACTCGGCGATGAGCCCGAACCCGGCGAACAGCGCCCCGAACAGCCCGAGCTGGACGAGCAGCCCCGGCACGAAGAAGGTGTAGGCGTTCTCCGCGCCGATCTGCCCGGCTATCGGCTCCAGCAGCGGGCCGAAGAACAGCAGGTAGAGCACCGGCTGGGCGAGGCCGATGATCACCCAGGCCGGGTTGCGGAGGTTCATCCGCATCTGCCGGCGCCAGACGATGCCGGTCTGAGCGGACGAACTCCCCGGCCCCGGCCCCGGGACGGCGCCGCCCCGGCCCACGGCGGCGCGACGGCGGATGGCGGGGACCCCGGCCGGTGGTGGACGGCTGGTCCGACAGGTCGAACATCAGGACTCCTCGCGCAGCGAACGGCCGGTCATGGTGAGGAACACGTCGTCCAGGGTCGGACGTCGGACCTCGACGGCGTCCAGGGCGATGCCCCGGGCGTCGATCTCGCGCAGCAGGCGCGGCAGGGCGCTGCCGGCGTCGGGCAGCCGGGTGGAGACGCGGCGCCCGGTGGCGGACACCTCGGCCGCCCCGTCGACCCCGGACAGCACCGCGACCGCGTCGGGGACGCGAGACGGCGTCGAGCGAGGGGTCGAGCTCGACCAGGTCGCCGGCCACCTGGCGCTTGAGGGCGTCGGGGGTGTCCGGCGGCGACGATCCGGCCGTGGTCGATGACGAGGATCCGGTCGCAGAGGGCGTCGGCCTCTAATCCAGGCAATGAGCTTGGTGGGCCATGTGAGTGGGAGCACGGCGTCCTCAACAACTAATCCTCGGCCCAGATGAGGCCAAGTCTCCTGACGGTTTGTGGCCCTGCGATTCCGTCTGCATCGCGCCCTGACCAACCCTGTGCAAGTTGAAACTGGCGGCAGGCCTTCCGGGTGTGGTGGCCATAGTTGCCTGTTGGTCCGTCGATGAACTTGAACCCAGCGATCATCAGCGCAGTCTGAAGGTTCCAGACACTGTTCGAATCATCTTGGTTGAACCGCATCTTGCTTTGGTAAACCCGTCGCGCTTGCCGGAAACCTGCCGGGGATCCTGCATCAGGCTTCTGGATAGACAGGGGTCCAGATGGACACCAGTCGATCCAACCGCGATAGGCCAGACCCCAACGCCTTCGAAAGACGTCCCAGGCAACCCGATCGATCTGCCCTTTGCGAAGGATGTCGTTGGACCAGACCCGCCCCCCTTCAACCGCGAACACGGCATGACCTGCCCCCTGGTCCGGGCGACCGTAGTACGCGATGGAACCGGCGGGTGGTGGACTTGTCGTAAACCGATGACCAGCCGGTGTGCCATTGAATGCCAAGCGGGCTGTCGTGCCAAAGGGGCCTGCGCCAACACATTGGCGGGAGAACTTCTGACAGAGATTGAACCAGCCGCCGCGGCGAGCCTGGTGACTCTCCTGAATGGCGAATGACTTGGCCATCTCGAAGCTGCGCATCAGCGGTCGTCCCTCTCCGGCGGATCCGGAAGGGGAGATGTCTCATCATCATGAGTTTGCGCCTCATCATCGCCCTCAGGGTTGGGCAGATAGTGAGGCTCAACGGGCGTGTCAAGAGTGCTTGTGTCGGGCGGGATTCCGAGCGCCTCGTCGCTAGTGTCTCCGCGGTTGCTTGGGCGCTCACCGGCAGGCTGTACGTGGGTATCGAGTGGCCGTGGCGGTGGAGTCGAGGCATCCTTGTTCGGCAAGCCTTCCAAGAGGTCCTGGGCCTTGTTGTCCAGCAACCGGGTGAAGACTTGCTGCGCGAATCCAAAGATCAGGGCGTAGGCGAGGATCTGCTCTTGGGAGTCCAAGACCGTCAGGCCAGGCACGAAATCTCCCTGGATCGCGACGAGTGCCAAGATGGCCGTAAAAGCGCCCAGTGGGACCTTCAGCATCGCCAACGCGACGGGAACGTCGTAGGGAGTGGACGTCCCCCGTAGTCTTCGTATTGACACTGACGCGGTTAGGGCGCCGCCGAGTAGTCCCAGGAGCGCAACGACCAGAATGTCGCCTCCGCTCGGTCCCCGGGTTCCCGACGAAGTGGGGCAGTTCTGTCCCTGGGCTTCAGTGACGATCGGGCTTGTGCCCGTGATGACTTCCTTGGGAAAGCAGAGCGGCATCACGCTTGGGTGGAGCGCAACGACAATGATGGTGATGGTGGTCAGGGCGCCAATCACCAGGGCGGCGGAGAGAACGATGTTGCGGAAGCTCCGCAATTGCGCAAACTGGCGATCGAGCGACTCGTAGCTGTCATCAAGCAACCGACGCAAGCGAGGTCTCAATCGTTCGACCGGTTCGGCGCTGAGGTCGGCAACGGAGATCTGTCGCGGATCATCGCGGTGCAACGTGAACTGTGCTCGCGCCACCGCGGCCGGAATTTCGCTGTACAGCTCATTCACATCGTATAGCTCAATGAGTTGCGCACGAGCAGCATGCAATCGCCGATACGCAACCTCCACCAAGGTGCCGTGGATCCAGTTGCCCCAACGACCGGGGATGGGATCCTCACGGAGTGCCGCGTCCCTCGCCCGGCGGACATGTTCAATGACGCCCTCGGCGATCGGCTCGTCCGCGCTAGCGAGACCCTTTGCGCGAGCTACCTTCACCCGCGTCTCGTAGGCGTCTGCTTCGACGGCCACCTGTTGGACCCAGATACGCTTCCGCGGCTTGTTCGTCACTCCCACTGCCCCCCCAATGCCCGAGGCGACGTCAGCGAGCACGCGCCTTATCGGGTCCCCGTGCGGTCAAGCGCCTGATCCGGTGCCGACCATGGGTACTTCGCTTTTGCATACTCCGAGAGTCGGAATGAGTCAAGGCGCTTGTCACTGATTCCCACACGCCCGGTCACATGTCTGGCGGCGACGAGTCCTAGGGCGACGGTGTTGCAGACGCGGTTACGCGCGCGGTCGGAGCAAACAATGAATGGGCTGGGTCCGCTCATCCCCGGCCACCTCGTCCTTGAACAAGGTCCGCAGCGGCTCCACCAGCGCGAACTGCAGGTCCTCGGGCAGCCCCCCACGTTGTGGTGCAACTGATGTTCGCCGCGCCGCTGTCACCGCCGGACTCGACGACGTCGGGATCCAGAGTCCCCTGCACCAGGAGTCGACCGACTCGACAGGCTCCCCGACCGCCAGTGAGGCCGGCCTCGACTAGACCGGGCGGCCGACGAAGTCGAGGACCTTGCGCCAGGCGTCGTCACAGGCGTCGCGGTGATCGCCGAACTTGCGGTCGAAGAACGAGTGCGGCGCCCCGTCGTACACGTGCAGCTCCACCGGGACGCCTTGCTCTCGGACTCTGTCGGCGAAGGCTTCTGCCATGGCCGGCGGAATGTTCTTGTCCGCGCCGCCCATCAGCATGAGGATCGGCGTCGTCATCCGGTCGACCTTGCCCTCTACGCGTTCCGGCTTGCCGTAGAAGCCGACGCATCCGTCGAGTCCGGGGGTGTCGGCCGACTGTCCCCAGGAGTGCGCGCCGCCGAAGCAGAAGCCGACGGTGAAGACCCGGTCAACGGCACCGCCCTCGTCGGTGCGCAGGTAGGCAACGGCCGCAGCGACGTCCGCCGCGATGCCCTCGGGAGTGGTCTTGTCGACGTGCGGGCGGTACTCGAACGCCTCGCTGCGGTCGTCGGTGTCGGCGGTTCGGCCGAAGTAGTCGATCGCCACGGCGTCGATCCCTGCCTCGGCGAAGCGGGCCGCGAGCTCGCCGTAGTAGGCGTGCAGGCCGCGGACGTCCGGCATGATCACCACCCCGATCCCGGTCGGTGAGCCGGCCCGCGCAGCGTGGGCGAGCAGGCTGTTGCCGTCGGGGGCGGTGAGCCTCAGGTCCGAGCGGGAGGCAACCTCGCCCTGGATCGGCGGAGCGGGGGGCCGGCTGTCGTCGTCATGGCACATGCCGCGAATCCTTCCCTAGCTACCGACTGCGAAGCGTCGCACCAGCCCACGACAAGACCGCACGAGACGAGTCCCGCGGGCCTACCCCATGGCGGTCGTGCGTGAGGGCGTTTCGCCGCAGTCGGTAGGCTAGCCGCCGCATCGATCAAGGACTTGTGGCCGAGCGGCGAACCATGCCGAGAGGAGCCCGTCTGGTGGAGCTGACGCACCGATTCACCGTCCCCGCACCCATCGACGAGGCCTGGGCAGCGTTCAACGACCTGGAGTCGATAGCGCCGTGCTTTCCTGGTGCCGAGCTGACGTCCTACGACGGCGAGGCTTTCGAAGGACTGGTCAAGGTCAAGCTCGGCCCCATCACGCTTCAGTACGGCGGGAAAGGCCGCTTCGCGAAGCGCGACGAAGCCGCACACCGAGCGGTCATCGAGGCATCGGGACGGGACAAGCGCGGAAACGGCACCGCCGCCGCCACCATCACCGCCACGCTCGAGCGAGCAGGGGACTCCTCCACCGGTGTCGTGGTGCTGACCGACCTCAACGTCACCGGGAAGCCGGCGCAGTTCGGTCGCGGTGTGATGCAGGACGTCAGCGACAAGCTGCTCGGCCAGTTCGCCTCCTGCCTGGAGAGCAAGCTCGGAGGGAGCGCCGACGAGGCCGGCAGCCGGGCAGGCTCCCTGGCGGACGCCTCCTCGAGCGCGTCGCCTGACGCCCCACGACTCCTCGCACCCGCTGTACCCGCGCTCGATCTGCGCGCAACGGCGCTTCCCGTGCTGGCCCGTCGCTTCGGCCCACCCATCATCGGCGGCCTGCTGGCGCTGTGGTTGCTCAGGAGGCTGCTACGACGCTCCTGACCTTTCGATAAGCAGACCGGGCCAGAGGCGGGAGGCAGCATGGGCAAGGAGGGCCGGCACGACGCGTTGTCGAAGGCCTCAGGCGGCTCGACGTACGTCGCCGACATCTCCGTGCCCGGCATGGCACACGTGGCGGTCGCCCGGAGCGCGATGCCCCATGCGCAGATAACGGGAATCGACACCAGCGCCGCCAAGGCCAATGACGGCGTGATCGGCGTCTTCACGGCGGCGGATGTGAGCCCCCGTCCGTACGGTCGCTCGCTCGCCGACTCACCTCTCCTCGCCCGCGACAAGGTTCGCTTCGTCGGAGAGCGGGTCGTCGCCGTCGTGGCGGAGACTCGCCAGCAAGCCGAGGCGGCGGCAGCTCTGGTCGAGATCGACTACGAGCCGCTGCCGGACGTGCTCACTCCCGCCGAGGCACTCGCGCCGGGCGCGCCGCTGGTGCACGACAGACCGTGGGAGTACGCAGGGGCAGTCGTGAGCGAGGGCGAGGGAGCCAACGTCATCTACCACGGTGTCCACGGGTCGTTGGCGGATCTGGAGGCGGCCCTTGCGCAGGCCGCCCACACGGTGGACCGGACCTACCGAACGCACAGCGTCCACCAGGGCTACCTCGAGCCTCAGGCGTGCATCGCACACTACGAGTCCGCCGACGCCGTCCGGCTGTGGCTCACGAACAAGGCGCCGTACCGGGTCCGCGAGATGATCGCCCGCTGCCTCGACATCGCCCCCGAGGCGATCGATGTACAGGCCATGACCCTGGGCGGTGACTTCGGTGGCAAGGGTTCCGCGCAGAATGCGCCGCTCTGCGTCGAGCTCTCCCGGCTGACCGACCGCCCGGTCAAGTCCGTGCTTCGCTACAGCGAGGACCTGACGACGACGAACCCGCGCCATCCCGCGGAGGTCCGGGTCAGGATCGGTTGCGACCCGGACGGGAGCATCCTGGCGGCGTCCATCCAGGCGGTGCTCAATGCGGGTGCATATGGCGGATTCACGCCGAACGGCAAGGGTCCGCACGGTGCGGTGGAGGTCTCCTCCTACCGACTCCCGGTCTTCTTCTCGGAGATGACGCGGGTCTACACCAACACCGTTCCACGCGGAAACATGCGCGCCCCCGGCGCCCCACAAGGGATCTTCGCCTTCGAGTCGGCGATGGACGAGCTCGCGGCCGAGGCCAGCCTGGACCCGGCCGAACTACGCCGACGCAACCTGTTGCGCACTGGCGAGACGTCGGCCGGCGGGCAGGATTGGATCGAGCATCGCGGGGTCGAGGTTCTCGACGCGGCACTCGCCGCAGTCAAGCCCGTCGAGCCACCGGCTGGCTGGCTCCATGGCCAGGGGATCGCCGTCTACAGCCGCGGTACGACGACGAAGGTGAACACCAGCCTGCGGCTCACCGCTACCGACCTGGGCGGGGTTCGCGTCGAGACGCCACTCATCGAGACTGGGACGGGAAGCCACACCGTTTTGCGTCAGCTCGTCGCCGAGCAGCTCGGCTTCTCCCCTGACGTCGTCGAGGTCGTCGGGGTGTCCACCAACGAGCTGCCCTTCGACCACGGGGCGGGTGGAAGCCGGGTGACGGCCGGTTTCGCAGCTGCCGTCGATGCCGCGGCCAAGGCGTGGCGGAACCGGGTGGGTCAGGAGCCGCTCCTCGTCGAGGTCGACGAACCCATCGGCCCTGCGGTTGGTTCGTACATGGTGCAGATCGCCCAGGTGGCCGTCGACCCCGACAGCGGAAAGCTGCGGGTCCTCGAGATCCTCACGGCGGTCGATGTCGCAGCAGTGATCAATCCGGCCGCCCACCAAATGCAGATCGACGGAGGTGTCGCAATGGGCTTCGGGTTCGCCTGCCTCGAGGACCTGGCCGAGTCCGAGGGCCAGTTGTGGGCGGCGAACCTCGGCGAGTTCAAGATGCCGTCGGCCCGTGACATGCCGCCGTTGAAGACCGTCAGGGTCCCGGGCGGCATCGGCGTGGGGACGGCCGGCGTGAAGAACATCGGGGAATCGACGACGCCGCCGGTCCCGGCTGCCATCGCCAACGCGGTGTTCGCGGCCACCGGCTGCCGCTTGCGAGAACTGCCGATAACGGCCGAACGTATCTACCGCGCACTCGGAGGGCATTGATGATTCTGCGCTTCGACTTGAACGGAACGCCGGTCGAGGCCGAGATCGCGACCGACGCGCTGCTCGTCGACCTCATCCGCGGCCTCGGCCTCACGGGGACCAAGGAAGCGTGCGGCGTCGGCGTCTGTGGTGCGTGCACGGTCCTCGTCGATGACCTGCCCGTGTCGTCGTGCATCTACCTCGCCGCATGTGCCGACGGTGCGGACGTCTGGACCGTCGAGGGGCTGACGACTCGAGACGCTGCCCTCGCCGCCGCGTTCGTCGAGCACGAAGGCATGCAGTGCGGCATCTGCACGCCGGGCCAGGTCGTGTCTGCTTGCGCGCTGCGGCTGGACCTTCCTGATGCAGACGAGCAAGAGGTCCGCGCCTTCATGGCCGGCAACCTCTGCCGTTGCACCGGATACGTGTCGATCACCGATTCGGTGGGTGCATACCTTGACCACAAATGAGCTGTCCTTCTCGGCGCCGACGACGATCGAGGCTGCGGTCGCGGACCTGGCCGACGAGGGCTCGATGGCGCTCGGTGGCGGCACCTCAGTTGCGATCCTGCTCAAGAACGGGCTCATCGACGCCGAGCGGCTGGTCTACCTCGGCCGGATACCCGAGCTGTCGGGAGTCACGACGCGAGCCGATGGCGCGATCCGCATCGGTGCAACCACCACCTTGCATGACGTGTCACGGTCGTCGGTCATCAGAGCCGAGTTGCCAGTCCTGGCATACGCGGCTGAGCAGATCGGTAATCCGCGCGTGCGGGCGGTGGCCACGGTCGGCGGCGCCGTCGTGCACGGAGACCCCCGTCAGGACCTTCCGCCGGTCCTGCTGGCCCTCGAGGCGCGGGTCGGTGTGGTCGGCCCTCGTGGCGGGCGCGAGATCCCGGTGTCCGAGTTCTTCCTCGGGTTCATGGAGGTCGCACTCGACGAGGATGAGCTGGTGGTGGAGATCCTGGTCCCCCCTGACCCGATGAGAAGGGCGATCTACTCCAGGTTCACCCCGGGGTCCGACGATGACTACCCGACCGTTGGTGTCGCAGTCGCGGTGACGCTCGCGCCCGACGCAGCAGTCGCCCGCGCGCGCATCGCCCTCGGCGGAGTGGCATCGACGGCGATGCTCGCCCACGACGCTGCGCGGAGGCTGGAGGGGCGGACTCCGGATACGGAGCTGATCGCGGCAGTCGCTGCTGCCGCAGCCGCTGAATCGAGCCCGTCTGACGACCAGCGGGGATCCGCCGACTACAAGCGCGCGATGGTCGAGCTGTGGACGCGCCGAACCCTCGAGTCCTGCCTGTCGTCCTGATGCCGGCATCCTGCCTCAGGCGTCTTGGCGGCGCGTACCGGCCACGTGCCACAGCCGCCCACGGTGGGTGTACGCCGTGTGCAGGCCGCGCTGGTGGAGCACATCGAGCATCCGGTCAGGCGGATGTGCGAACGTGCGGAACGACTTGCCCCTCAACGTGAAGAATGCGTTTTGGGTGGCCACCAGGGCGCGGCTGACCGGGTTGCGGGGCGGGTAGCTGAACACGAGCAGGGACTTCGCGTGGTCGGCGGCTGCGGCTAGGAGCCGGTCGTAATCGGGATAGCAGCAGACGACGCGGTGCAGTACGACAATGTCCGCGGGTTGCACGTCGTCCGGGGTGGCAGCGATGTCCACGATGCGGCGGTGGATGCGATCGCTCATTCCTGCTTGCGTGGCAAGCTGCACGGCCTGGGTGTCGTACGTGTCGACGAGCTCGAGGTTGGTCGCGGAGGCCGCGCCGCGGCGGAGCAGTTCGAGCTGAATCTGACCGGCACCGCCGCCAATCTCCAGGATGGTCGCGCCTTCGATGCCGGCGCCGTCAAGGAAGTCGACGATGTGCTGCTCGGTGGCGTCCAGACCACGACGCCGGTAGCGGCGCGCCTGGTGGGCGGCGAAGCGGGGCCCGAACATGTCTTCGCACCCACGGGGGTCACAGCAGCCAGCCACCCGGGCATCCTCTCCCACTCGATGTACGCCGCAGTGTTGACACCAACTCGGAGACCGCTTACTGTCCGGATCAGTTAATTAACCAGTTAGGAAAGTATTCTTGCCTACAGCCATCGCCCAGGACCGGCTCAGTGAGACCTTCGCGGCCCTCGCCAACTCGACCCGGCGGGCGATCCTCGCCCGTCTCGCCGAAGGCGAGGCGACCGTCAACGAGCTCGCCCACCCATTCGAGATGACGCTTCCCGCCATCTCGAAGCACATCAAGGTGCTCGAGCGGGCCGGGTTGGTCATGCGGAGTCACCGAGCCCAGTACCGACCGTGCGCCCTCGACGCCGCGCCACTGGAGGAGATCTCGACCTGGGCCGAGCGGTACCGGCCCGTGTGGGAAGCCCGGTTCGACCGGATGGACGACTACCTCGCGCAACTCGGGCCGCGACGAAAGGGAGACGAACACCAATGACTGACAACGGTGGTTCTCAAGACGCGGTAGTCATCGAACGGAGCTTCGATGCGCCGGTGGATCTCGTCTGGCGGATGTGGACGGACCCGGAGCATTTCAAGGCCTGGTACGGCCCGACCGGCGCCACCATCCCCGTCGCAAAGATGGATGTGCGTGTCGGTGGCACACGCCTGGTCTGCATGGAGATGCAGACACCGGACGGCCCGATGCGGATGTGGTTCAGCGGCGAGTACCGCGAGGTCATCGAGAACGAGCGGCTCCTCTACACCGAGTCCATGTCCGACGAGAACGGGAACGTGTCGCCATCATCGGACCAGGGCCTGCCCCAGGGGCACCCGGTGACAACCGAGGTCCGCGTCGAGCTCGAGGACGTCGGTGGCCGGACAAGGATGCTGATGACCCATGTCGGCGTTCCCGGCGACTCCCCCGGTGCTGTCGGTTGGGCGATGGCACTCGACAAGCTTGCTGCCCACGTCAAAGCCCACATCGATCGATAGCGCGCTGCTCGTTGATCAGCCCTGCGCGCCGGCGCGGGACAAACGGCCTGGCGATCACGCCCGCAGGATCTTGCCCATCGGCTTTCCCTTGGCGAGCTCGTCGACCAACTTGTCGAGGTAGCGGATCTTCTGCATCAGGGGATCGTCGATGTCCTCGACGCGCACCCCACAGACGACTCCGGTGATCAACTTCGCATTGGGATTGAGATGCGCGTCGGCGAAGAAGTCCTCGAACGTCGTGCCGTCGGTGAGGTGCTGGCCCAACGCCTGTTCGTCGAACCCGGTGAGCCAGCGGATCACCTGGTCCAATTCCGCTTTCGTGCGGCCCTTCTTCTCCACCTTCGCCACGTAGTGGGGATAGACGGAGGCGAAGCTGGTGGTGAAGATCCGGCTCACGCTACGGAGGGTATCGCCGCGCCTCGCTCATCGAGGGCGATGGTGACGTCGGTTTGACGCCGCGTGAAACTGCTGAGGTTTTCGTCATATCTGCCTCGGCAGACCACTTGACAACTTTCAAGTCATGAGTGACGATATCGTCAGTACTGCAAGACAACAGAGTCTTGCAGGCAACTCATGGAGGTAATGGACATGACGCAGCACACGGACTTCTACGACCGGCTCGACGTTCTGCAGCAGCGCGTCGCTGCGGCCAAGTCGGCGGTGCAGGCCGCCGCGGCCGAGTCGGATGCACAGCTGAGGGAGCGGATCGACGAGGCGCAGGCCGAGCTGGACCAGTCAGTGCGGAACGCCCGGCAAGAGGTGTACCAGGCCAAAGACAGCGCACACACCAAGTGGGCGCAGGTGAAGGCTGACGCCGCGACCAAGCTGAGCGACGCCAAGGCAAACGTCGCGATGCGCACCCACCAGATGGACGCCAAGGTCGCCGCCACCGACGCTGACTTCGCTGAGGACGAGGCGGCCGGGGCCTTGGACTTCGCCGACTGGGCGGTTGAGAACGCCCAGCTCGTCATGCTCGACGCGGTCCACGCCCGCGACTACGCCGACAAGCTCGCCAAGGCGGCAGCCTAAGCGTGAGCAGACCGGGGTCCCTAGCGCCCCGGTCTCCCCATTCCGCATTCAAGCCGCGGCGGGCACGAACGGTTGACACCTTGCCCGCCGCGGCATCACCGAAAGGAGTTTTGCAATGAATACTGATGTGAAGACCCTTGACCCCGTCGCCGACACCGTCCGGGCCGGCGCCCGGGACGCGTCGGCGGTCTCGTGGTGGTTCCTGGCCCTGGGTGCCCTGTGGATCTGGTTCGGCGGGTTCGTGCTGTCCTACCGGGTGGAAAGCCTGGCCGCGGTGGCCGCGTTCGTGAGCGTCGCGTTCCTGGGCGGCGGCATCACCCAGCTCGTGGTCGCCGGCCGGGTACCCACGATGCGCTGGCTGTCCATCCTCGGCGGAGTCCTCGGGATCGCCGCCGGCATCGTCACACTCGCCTGGCCGGGCATCACTCTGTACGTGGTTTCCATCCTGGTGGCCGGGTACCTGATCGCCCTCGGCGTCATCCACGTGGTCACCGCGTTGGCCGGCCCCAAGCTGCCGTGGTGGTGGACCGGGCTGCTGCTGGGCATCGCCGAGCTGGTCCTGGGCGTGTGGGCGGCGCGTTCATGGGAGAACTCGCTGGTGACACTGGTAACCCTGGTCGGAGTGTGGGCCATCTGCCGCGGCGTCAACGAGATCTTCGCCGCCTTCACCCTGCGACAGGTCGGCAGGCAGGCAGAGCGGCTGGTCGCCTGATCCCCACTCGCCAAGGTCCAGGTCAGCCATGGCTGGCCTGGACTTTGGCGTCTTTGCACGCGGCTCGGCGCGCGCGGCCAGAGGACGCCGCCCAACGTTCGCGACCGGTGAGACGTCAGTTCGCCGGCCATTCGGGCAAGGGCAGCGAGCAGATCCGGCGAGCGTCCCGGGGCGTGAGGCCAAGGGTGCGCAGGACAGCCTCGGTCACTCGGTCGGTTGCGTCGTCGTCGTCGCGCTCCGGCTGTTCGTGCAGCAGCTGGCCGAGAGCGAGGGCACTACCGGCGGCTATGACCAGGGCGAGGTCGACGTCCTCGACCTTGAAGCGGCCGGCGCGGAGTGCGGCCGCAATATCGCGGCGGGCGCGAGGCCCGAGTCCAGCGTCCGCACTGATCAGCTGCAGGCCGTGCTGGAGCAGCACATTGCTCAGCTCGGGCTCACGTCGGTGGAGCCGGCCCGTCAGCCGGAAGCTCTGAGCGAAGACCACCGCCGGGTCGTCTATCCCCTCGGTCAGCTGGTCCAGGAGCGCGCCGTGCTGGTCCAGGGCGTCCTCGACCGCCGCGGCGAACAGCTCCTCCTTCGTCTCGAAGTGGTTGTAGAACGACCCCATCCCCACGTCCGCGGCCTGAGTGATCTCGAGTATCGGGGCGCTGACCCGTCCCGCCGCGATGAACGACTGTGCAGCCTTGATCAACGCCGCACGAGTGCGTGCCTTCCGACGCTCAAGACGGGACGGGGCAACGGCTCCGACGGCGCTCATGGCAACTCCTCCAAATGCGGTTCATTCAGAACTGACGACGATCTCAGTAAAGCAAGGCAACTGAGGATTTCCTCATCTATCCCTTGACGACGATACCATCATGAGTGACGATATCTTCAATTCGATGTAAGGGAGAGCCAGATGTCTGCCCCCGCCAGCAGGGTCGCAGGTCAACCCCGCCCCAGCGCGGCTGGACCGAGAACACGCCCGTGGGCCGCTCTGCGCCGGCAGCCGCCCTGGCTGGCCAGAGCGGTGTTCACCTCGACGCTCATCGTTATCGGCCTCCTGCTGCTCGTGCACCTGCTGAGCAGGCTGCAGGGGTTGTTCATCCTCGTTCTGATCAGCTTCTTCCTCAGCTGCGCGCTGGAGGCACCGGTGGGCCGCCTGGTACGTCGCGGTTGGCGGCGCTCCAGGGCGACCGCGGCGGTCTTCGCCGCGGCGCTCGTGACAGTGGCCGCCTTCGTCTGGCTCATGGGGCAACTCGTCGTCCGGCAGGTGACCTCGCTGATCGACCAGCTGCCGGCGTACTCCCGCGACGCTGCCAACCTCGTCGACGAGAGGTTCCACACGCATCTGTCGTACGAGGACGTGACGGCCCAACTGACCGGCCAGGACAGTCTCATTGCGCGCTTCGGAGGACAGTTCGCCGGCAATGTCGTCGGCGTGAGCACGTCGGTACTTGGCTTGCTGTTTCAGACCCTTGCCGTCGCCCTGTTCACGTACTACCTCACCGTCGACGGTCCGAGGCTGCGGCGCTGGCTCTCCACTTTCATGCCCGCGGATCGGCAACGGGAGCTCGTGCGCCTTTCTGACATCGCGATCGACCGGACCTCGGCATACTTCAACTACCGCATCGTGCTGGCGATGCTGTCGACCATCGTGCACTCGCTGTTCTTCCAGTCCGTGGGTCTGCCCAGCGCGGTAGCCCTCGGGCTGTGGGTCGGGGTGATCTCGCAGTTCATCCCGACGATAGGCACCTTCATTGCGGCATTGCTGCCGATCCTCGTCGCGTCGACGCAGGACCTCCGCTCGACGGTAGCGGTGCTGGCCTTCATCGTCGTTTACCAGCAGATTGAGAACTACGTGATCTCGCCACGGCTTGGCCGGCACGCCCTCAAGGTCCATCCCGCGGTGGGGTTCGGTGCGGTGCTAGCTGGGACAGCGATCCTCGGTGCCGTCGGCGCAGTGCTTGCTTTGCCGATGGTCGCCATCATCCAGTCCTCAGCAGGGGCATATGTCCACCGGCATGAAGTCATCCCCGAGCTGCGGCAGGAACCGGAAACCTGATCCTGGGCAGACCCGTAGATCAGTGTCCTTCCCTACGGCTCACTCTCCACACGGGCCCTGGGTAGCGAAGGGCAGGCTCGGGTAGCCGGACACGTCGTACGAGAAGAGCGAGCCGTCTGCCGCGGCGGTGAGCACCGCCATCGTCGGGATGCGGAACATGTTCTCGAGTTGGCCGTTGCTCTTCTGGCCCACCGAGCGCACCTCGTAGAAGATGGCTCCGTCGGTCGGGGTCTGTGCCACCGGCGTCTCGCCCGCGGGCGCCGTGCCGCTCATGAGCATCCGGCTCAGTGCGGCGTTGGTGATGTCGATGATCGGGTAGTGCGCGATGTTGGCAAGGCCGTACTGCTCGAGGGCGTCGACGCTGACCATCGCCATCTGCCGGTTGGTCAGCCACTGCTGCGCGGTCATCCGGGACGGGTCGATGGACCGCGCGCCGATCTGGAACTGGTTCAGGTCGTCGGTGCCGTTGACGACCGGTGCCTCGCCCATGTGGTGCAGGTCCAGCGCCAGGTCAGGGGCGACCGCTCGCCACAGCTTCCAGAAGGCGACTGACTCGGGTTGGGCGAAGTTCTCCCAGTCGCGGTTGAGGTCGATCCGGTTCGGGGTCGTGCTCTGGCGGATGTTCGCCTCGGCGCCGTCCGGGTTGTACATCGGGATCACGATGACGGTGAGCTTGTCGCGGATAAGCTTTGCAGCCGGGTTGCCGGAGGCGAGCAGGCTGAGGATCTGCAGCGCCGCTTCGGTGCTGTGCAGCTCGTTGCCGTGGATGCGCGCGTGCAGCCAGAAGACTGTCGGGCCGGTGCCCACGGTCGCGTAGAGCAGCTCACGGCCTTCCCCCGACGTGCCGGCGGCCGCGACGTCGACCAGTCCGTTGCTGGTCTGCTCGATGCGGTCGAGAGCCTGTACGACGTCGGCGTATCCCGCGACGCTCGACAAGCTGACGTTCTGGTCGTCTTGGAGACACGGGCCGCCCGGGTTGTGCGGCGGGTCGGCGACGGCGACATGTGCGGTGCCGAGACCGGCGAGGAGAAGGCTGGCGGCGGTGACGGCGACGAGAGTTGTGCGCATCGGTCCTCCTGCAGTTGGCTGACGGAACCGACTGCAGCGCCCGCTCGCACAGTCCCTGCGGAGGCGGACATATGCCGCTAATCGGGACCTAAGGCATTCCTAGCGCAGAGTGTCGCCATGGGGCAAGACCCCCAGTTCGTCTATCGCCGCACGGTCCCTGCCTCCGCAGGCTCGAACACCCTGGCACGTTCGAAGGAGTTCCGCTGCCGCGCCCAGGGCCTGGACTCAGCAGGTGACCCAGTTCGGCAAGCCGGCGGGTGTCTTCCGGCTGACCTATGCCCATCTACCGGACCGTGGCTGGTCAGCCTGGGCCAGGACCACGGCAGCCGGACCATCACCGGCGGGCGTGCATCCCGCGCGGCCAGAGCCGCGAGGTCACCTTCGAGAAGAACATCGACGACTGGGACGAGGTACGCCGAGAGCTGCCCTGTGCGTCGTTCACTTGCGAATGCACCGCCACATCCGCGTGGCTGCGGACATTCAGACCAATTCAGGAGCGAGTCTGAGTCCCTCCCCGGCCGGAAATGCAGGGTCATGTCCGACCCTTCGCCTAGGCTCTTGGCGTGGGGACAATAGAGGCGACACAGGTGCTAGCCGCACTCGAAGAGGATCGCCTGACAAGGTGGGTGCCAGACGTCCTGGCCAGCGTCGACGACGAGGAAGTTGCCCAAGATGCCCTCGTTTGGCCCCTGAACCTGCCTGATGTCGAGACGCTCAAGGTCCCGAAGCCGGACGGTTCGTACATGCTGGCGCCAGTGCTCGGCATGGCTGCAAGTGTTTCACTCCACCAAGCTGTTGATTCCCTCAAGGATCTCGTGGCCGACATGTTGCTGCCAGGGGTCTGTGGCTATCGCAGAGGTTCGGAACCTGGACGTGCGTACAGCACAGAACATCGCAGATTCATTGAAATGACCCTCGCGGAGACAGAGAATTCCTGTCACGTGGTCACTGCCGACGTGAAGGCGTTCTTTCGAACTACGGAATGGGACTCGGTATTCCAAGCAGTTGAACACTACTCGTCTAGGAGCCCTGACAAGGGCCTCCGGGCCTTCGCGACAGAAGCGCAGCGCGCCGGATTGCACTGCCTGCCTGCCGGATACGCAGATGCCCGATTTCTTGCCAACCTCGTCTTGCATCGTGTGGACGTGGGCTTGGGAGTGACGTTTACACGGTGGGTCGACGACTACAGACTCTTCGTTGGCCCGGACCACGGTGTTGAGGACTCAATCCGACAACTCAGCGACGGTCTCGCAGCCGTCGGTTTTGAGTTGAACGCCATCAAGACTCGGATCACGCAATCTAAAGCGGCCCCAGAGCAGTTGCGCAAGACTCTGGAGAGCGTCTACCACCCCGACAACGAGCATCCCGCTCAGGTGCGATCTGCACTCCGTGATGTCTTCCTTGACGCGACTGAAGATCCGATCGCTAAGCGGAGGCTTATCCGCTTCAGTCTTCCCCGGCTCGCTGCGGAACGAGACGACGTGGCCGTCCCCTGGACACTCCAGATGCTCCCTCGTCTCCCGTGGGAAGCGCCCCGGATGATCGCCTACCTCAGTCACTTCGCTGAGTACGACGACGTAAAGGCCGGGGTAGAGCGAGCGCTGGTTCCTTCCCTATCGCCTGGTATGGAGTGGTTGGCTGTCCGCATCCTGCCGCTCGCTGTTAGAACTGGATTGTCGTCGCCGGCGACCGACCGAGCGGCGGAGGCCCTGAGAGGAACCGAATCCCCAGCATTGTGGGGCGGGCTCCTGCGTTATCTCTCCCTTCACGGCCACGCCCAGCTCGTCCGAACGGAAGTCAATCGTCGAGTCGCAGATCCGAGAGCTGCACTGGGCGCACTTTCTGATCTCGGTGACACTCTCCCGCCAGCGTTGGCGGCGAAGGTTCCAGCGACGGCACTCGCCCTTAGGGGAGCCCCAGCCCCCGCACCCACGGTCGAGTCGATCCTCTAGACGGGAGATTCGGGGGAAATGGCTGAAGGCGTCGACGCGGGCTCCTTTGACTTCTACGAGGGCATCCGAATCTTCGTGCCAGGTGCCTTGGCGCTGACGCTGGCAGAGGGCGCCAACCGGACGTTCGGGTTCTTTGACTCAAGCCTCGTTGAAAGCGCCGTCGCGGGCATTGTTGGCGCCTTGATCCTCGGGCTCGTGTTCTATTTTGTTGACGCTCCAGCGAAGGCAGCCGTGTACTTCCCGCTCTTGCCGACGGACACGTTATGGGCTTGGGAGCGAAAGCCTTTGAGCGGCGGCGTACTGAACACCTACTTCGTGATGCTCGACGACGATGTCCCGGCATCGATCCGCTCCCGAACTCTCTACATGGGCAGCATGTACCGGATCGGTTTCGAGGCTGTCTATCTGTTCTTTGTTTCTGGCTGCATCCTAATGACGAGCCCGTCCTGGACGAAGTGGCATGGGGATCTGCGGCACGACGAAGTCAACCCGTGGGTCTATGTGATGGGGGCTGCGGCAGTCGGTGTCTGGCTGTTCGCGGTGGTGCGGCACGGTCGCGAGAACGCGAAGGCACCGCGCGCGTCGGATGTACCAACAATCAATTGGAACGGCGTCGACATGACCATTCTCGCAATCGCCGCTTTCCTGCTCACCTTCTATCTCCTTGCCGGAGATCACCTTTCCGCCCACGACATCCTCGTCTTGCCCCTTGTCACCGGCCTCACCTGGGCAACGCGATATTTCCGTGGGTACCCGCCCGCCGATGGTCAGCGGAAGCGCCGTCCGATTGCGGCGCCACATGCCCTGCTCCTGGCTGGAGCCACATACCTACTCTGCTTGGTTTCCTCCTCGCTGACCGCCAAGGACTCACCGACAACGACGGACGAATCTTTGATCGCCTGGTCCTTGAGCGGACTCATCGGGCTGTTGTTGATTTGCGCGCGAGGTCATGAGCGTCGCCTTCGAGGGGCATATTCCACGCAAAACACGTGGATGGACTTGAGAAAGGACCGCCTCCTCGAGAAGTACTTTGAACCGCCTTCCGACGAACCGAGCAAGTAGGCCAACTCCGCGCCGCGGCCGGAGGCGCGGCCCTCTTGCCTCGCAGGGTTGGGAGATGCTGAGTTGCTGCTGGCGTGCCCGTCAAAAGAGTCGGGGAGAGCTGGGTACCTCGTCAGCGTTGGATGCGCTAAGCCACCACCCGTCCTTTCGAACCTCTATGCTCCTTTGAGTCAGGGATTCGAACACGGGGGTGTCAGTTGGACGTCGCAGAAGCAGTCAAGCGGGCATGGGCGGCAGTTGAGGCTGCCGGTGTGCCGGAGCATGTCCAGGACACGGCCTTCCGTGAGGCGTTCCGTTCGATATGGGGCACCGGTCCCGCAAAGCCTCGGTTGGCGGTGACAGAGCCGGGTAGTGGAGCGGCGCCGAACATTCCCGGTGACTCCAGCACTGACCCGAATAATGAGGGGCAACAGCTAACAGAAGACGAAGTCATTGCTGCCGTTGCCGAGCACACGGGTGTGCCGGTCGAGAGGCTGGAGCGGGTGTTTCACCTCGATGACGGTTCACCAAAGCTGCTGCTTGCCGGCAACAGGCTCGGCAACAGCGCCGCCGAGAAGACCCGTGCGACCGCTCAGATCCTCACTGTCGTGAGGAAGGTAGGCATGGGCCAGCCGGACACCTCATACGACGTGATTCGGGCCGAATGCGAGCGGCTGCACTTCTATGACTCCAAAAACTTCGCAAGTCAGCACCTGCCAAGAATCGAGGGATTCGGGACTAAAGGCGCGGGCCATGGTCGACGTCTCGAAGCGCGGAACGGCGGTATCGCGGCCTTCCCCACATTGATCGACCGAGTACTCGGAGAGTCGTGAAGTCGCTTGACCTTCGTGTACGGCAGGGCTTTATCGCCGCCGGCTTGCCGACCGAACTGGTCAGCGAAGTCATGGACGCGTTCACGGAAGCAAAGCGTCGGTTCTACCGAGACGACATGCGACCATCGGCCATCGAAGGTGGCCGGTTCTCGGAAGCCGTTTTTCGCATCCTGCAGTGGACCACAACGCAGAACTACACACCGCTCGGCAAGACGCTACCGAGCGTGCCGACGCTGATCGGAACCTTGGAGAAGGCGCAGGGAGTGGATAGCGTAAGGCTGCATATCCCGCGGACCCTGCGCCTGATCTATGACGTTCGAAACAAGCGAGACGTCGCGCATCTAGCAGACGGGATCGATCCGAACCAGCAGGACGCGACCCTTGTCATCAGGACAATGGAGTGGGTGCTGGCGGAACTAGTCCGGCTGTTCCATAACGTCGCGCCCAAGATGGCTCACGGCATCATTGCGGAGCTGGTGTCGAAAGAGGTGCCGCTCATTCAGGTCTTTGACGGCTTTCCTCGCGTCCTCAAACAGTTGAAGGCATCGGACCACGTATTGGTCCTACTCTACTGGCGCGGGACCGAGGGCGCGACGTTCGAGGACTTGTCGACATGGGCGCGACCCGCGATGAGAGCAAACCTAAAGCGCACACTGAACCACCTTGACGCCAAGGATCTCGTCCACCTCAAGGCCGACACGTACGTCCTGACGCAACTCGGGGAGCACAGCGTAGAGGATCGGAAATTGTTGGAGCCGCAGTAGTTTCGGTCGTACCGGCTCCCAACGTCGGGAACATCCCTTGAGATCCGGCTCCAGCGCTTCACGGCCGAGGGCTGCCGTCGCTTCAAGTCGTCACGCCAAGACAGACGTGCGGTCCATCTGGCACCTTCCTACAGGTGGACTGGGCAGATCTCTTCTTCGTGAGACGATCCCTCGACGAGGCTGACTCCTTCTCGGTCGGTCAGTGTCGTGCTCGCAGCTCCCGACAAGGTGCACTCCACGTAGAAGGTTCAGCCCAGTTTTCGAACCATCCAAACAGAGACCGCAGACACCGCCTCGCGAGCGTTCTCGACGCGGGACGAGCCAACTACGTCCACGCCCAGAGAATCCGGGCATCCAGCGAAAGAGAGCGCCCGCGCCGCAGCCGGCCTCTCTCTACGGATCGTCGAGTTGGAGATCCGAGCGATACAGGCCCGGCTCGACATATCGTTCGTCAACTGCAGTGAGAAAGTCCTGTTCCAACACGGCTCGTGCGACGTCGTCCTCGTTGGCGCCCGCCAAGGAACTCTTGATGCGCCCGAATAGATCAACAAGATCCTTAAGTGCAGGCTCAAGGCCATCGAACGTCACGATAGTCGTAATGGCTTCCGGCCCTTGCCGCGCTAACGACGCCCCTGGAGGGAATGGCCAGCCGGCAACTCGAACTGACGTTAAGAGCGCAGCCCGTTCATCAAACGCAGTTGCCTCACCGACCCCATCCAATTCGACTGCGTAGGCAGGGGCGTCCATGCAGACCAGCGGGCAATAGATGTCAATCATGTGATAGAGCGGGCCAGTGCCTATCACTGACTCCGAGTATGCCTTTGCTCTTTCGAGCGGAAGATCTCGGGCCCATCGTCGCGCGACCCACGAGGGGTAATGCGTAGCCTGAAGAAATTCGTCAAACTCATCGATCAGGCCAGCTTCGGTCGCGCGTAGCGTCGCGTTGGGACTCTCATGCTCGCTGGCGGATGCCCGGATGAAGTCGTACAAGCTCGCCGCTGCCTTGTAGATCAAAGACTCATCGGAGTGCTTCCAGGGCGCTCCGTCGTCCTTGAATAGCAAGACCGCGAATCTGCGGAGTGCATCATGCATCATGAAGTCGGGAAGCTGAGTGGCGACGAACTCCCGCACGAGAGTGCTTCTCGCCAAACCACCGGCCACAGGCAGTGCGCCGCTGCTTGGCCTGGAACCGTCGACCTCCACTCCAAAGACCTGCGCACCGCGACGATGTTTCGCCTCGATAGGGACGTTCAACAAGAGCTGGATGCCGACAGCATTACTCAGCTCGAACTCTTGGTACATCGTCACGAGTTGGTCGATTTCGCGCAACGGTTGATCGCTGAAAGTGCTGCCGTACACGAGCTGCTCTGTCCGAAGGATCATGCCCTGATGACCGTCGTAGACGGTGACAAGTCTTTGGCAGACCCTTGCGACACGTGCCTCAAGCAGGACTCCGGACTCGGCCAACAGTGCTTGCACGTGATCTCTCGCGCCTACATTCTTCGGCCACTGCACCGCGTCAGACTCCACCTCGGTAACGTGATTGTCACGGCGGGAAGACTCAAGTCGCTCTTCGACTCACGCACGATCACTCCCACTCGATGGTGCCGGGGGGCTTGGACGTCACGTCCAGCACAACCCGGTTCACCTCGCGGACTTCATTCGTGATGCGGGTCGAGATCCGGGCCAGCACGTCGTACGGGACACGGGTCCAGTCGGCGGTCATCGCGTCCTCCGACGACACCGGCCGCAGCACGACCGGGTGACCGTACGTCCTACCGTCGCCCTGCACGCCCACCGAACGCACGTCGGCCAGCAGCACGACCGGGCACTGCCAGATGTCGCGGTCCAGGCCGGCCCGGCTGAGCTCCTCGCGGGCGATGAAGTCGGCCTCACGCAGGACGTCCAGCCGATCCTGGGTCACTTCGCCGATGATGCGGATGCCCAGCCCCGGCCCCGGGAACGGCTGCCGCCAGACGATCCCCTCCGGCAGGCCGAGCTCCAGCCCGACCCGGCGTACCTCGTCCTTGAACAACGTCCGCAGCGGCTCGACCAGCGCGAACTGCAGGTCCTCCGGCAGGCCGCCCACGTTGTGGTGTGACTTGATGTTCGCCGCGCCGCTGCCGCCGCCGGACTCGACGACGTCGGGATACAAGGTCCCCTGCACCAGGAAGTCCACCGACTCCCCGTGCGCGCCCGCCTCAGCCACCACTTCCAAAGCAGCTTCCTCGAAGACCCGGATGAACTCACGGCCGATGATCTTGCGCTTCTCCTCGGGGTCGACGACGCCGGCCAGCGCCTCCAGGAACCGCTTCTGCGCATCGACGACCCTCAGTCGCACGCCGGTGGCCGCGACGTAGTCGTTCTCGACCTGCTCGGCCTCGCCCTTGCGCAGCAGACCGTGGTCGACGAACACACACGTCAGCTGGTCCCCCACCGCCCGGTGCACCAACGCAGCGGCGACCGCCGAGTCCACCCCGCCGGACAGACCACAGATCACCCGACGGTCCCCGACCTGCGCCTGGACAGCCGACACCTGCTCATCGATGACGTTGGTCATGGTCCACGTCGGCTGGGCACCTGCCACGTCGTACAGGAAGTGCTCGAGCACCTTCTGCCCGTGCGCGGTGTGCAGCACCTCGGGGTGGAACTGCACGCCGGCGAACCGCCGGGAGAGGTCCTCGAACGCCGCGATCGGCGCGCCATCGCTGACCGCGGTGACGACGAACCCCTCGGGCGCCACAGACACCGAGTCGCCGTGGCTCATCCACACCGACTGCTCGGCCGGCAGGCCGCGGAACAGCACGCCCTCGTCCACCACCGTCAACACGGTGCCGCCGAACTCGGCCAGACCCGTGCGCGCCACCTCACCGCCCAGCCCCAGCGCCATCGCCTGGAAGCCGTAGCAGATCCCGAAGGTCGGCACCCCGCCGGCAAACAGGGACGGGTCCACCGACGGCGCGCCCTCGGCGTACACCGACGCCGGCCCGCCGGACAGGATGATCGCCGCCGGGCGCTTCGCCAGCATCTCGGCCACCGGCATCGTGTGCGGCACGATCTCGCTGTAGACGCGCGCCTCGCGGACCCGCCGCGCGATCAGCTGCGCGTACTGCGCCCCGAAGTCGACAACCAGCACGGGGCCAGTGCTGTCCTCGCCAGGGCTGCCCACGCTCGAAGTCTAGGGCCCGTCAATTGCGTGGCTCCGCAGCGACCGCAACACATACCGTGGAAGATCATGCGCTCACTCCCCCTGGCCGATCCAGGCGTCCCCGACCTGCGCTCGGGACGCCGGTTCCTGGCGTGGATCGCGCGCAACCAGGCCGCGCCGCTCGCCATCGCCACCGTCTTCGGCGTCGCCTGGATGGGCGCCCAGGCGGTGCTCCCCTTCGCCCTCGGCCGCGCCCTGGACGAGGGCATCGCCGGCGAGGACCGCAGCAAGCTGTGGTTCTGGGCCGGCATCCTGCTCGTCATCGGTCTGGTCCAGGCGGGCTCCGGGCTGATGCGCCACCGCTACGCCGTCGCGAACTTCCTCATCGCCGGCTCCCGCATCCAGCAGCTCATCTCGCGCCAGGTCATCCACCTCGGCGCCGAGCTGCCCGCTGCCGTCAGCGCGGGCGACGTCGCCACCGCCACCGGCACCGACATGCAGCGGATCTGCCGCGTCCTCGACATGATGGCCCGCTTCGTCGGCGCCATCGTCGCCTTCATCACCGTCGGCGTGCTGCTGCTCGTGGCCTCCCCCGTGCTCGGCGCGGTCGTCGTCATCGGCGTACCCGTGCTCGTGCTCACCATCGGGCCGCTCGTGCGCCCCCTCGAGCGCCGCGAGCGGGCCCAGCGCGAGATGCTCGGCAATGCCTCCGCGATGGCGGCCGACACCGTCTCCGGCCTGCGCGTCCTGCGCGGGTTCGGCGGCGAGGACACGTTCGTACGCCGGTTCCGCCGCGCGTCCGGCGAGGTCCGCGAAGCCGCCATCAAGACGGCTGCCCTGCAGTCGGTCCTTGACGCGCTGCAGGTGCTCCTTCCCGGCGCGTTCGTCGTCGCCGTGACCTGGCTCGGCGCCCGCTTCGCGCTCGAGGGCAAGATCACGCCCGGCGAGCTGGTCGCGTTCTACGCCTACAGCGCCTTCCTCGTGATCCCGCTCAAGACCTTCACCGAGTTCGCGCGCAAGTGGGCCGCCGCCACGGTCTCGTCGGCACGGGTCGTCTCGCTGCTGAGCCACGACCGCACGATCACCGAGCCCAGCAACCCGGCGCCGTTCCCCAAGACCGGCTCGCTGCTGACCGACGTGGCATCCGGCCTGGTCGTGCGGCCCGCGACGCTGACCGCCGTCGCCTGCACCGACCCGGTCCTGGGCAGCGCACTGGCCGACCGGCTCGGCCGCTACACCGACGATGGCGACGTGCGCCTCGGCGACGTCCCGCTGCAGCGCCTGCCGTTGCACGAGGTACGCCGTCGCGTGCTCGTGTCCGACAAGGACCCGGTCCTGATCAGTGGCCCGCTGCGTGAGGCGCTCGACCCGCCCCGCCTGGGCCGCCGGCTCGACCTCGACACCGTGCTCGACGCGGCCAGCGCCGACGACGCGATCGACGGGCTCGAGGGCGGCATCGAGGGCCTCCTCACCGAGCGCGGGCGGTCGCTCTCCGGCGGCCAGCGCCAGCGGCTTGCCCTCGTGCGGGCGCTGCTCGCCGACCCCGAGATCCTCGTCCTAGACGAGCCGACCAGCGCCGTGGACGCGCACACCGAGGTGCACATCGCCGAGCGGCTGCGCGGCCTGCGCGACGGCCGGGCCACCGTGGTCTTCACCACCAGCCCGCTGCTGCTCGACCGGGCCGACACCGTCGTACTCGTCGACGACGCCCGCGTGCAGGCGCAAGGAACCCACCGCGAGCTGATGACCGAGAGCCCCGTCTACCGCGACCTCGTGACCCGAGGGGAGGCGCTGTGAGCACCAAGCTGCCCGTCGCCACCTCTGCCCAGGTGCGCGACGAGGTCGTGATCCTGGTGCGCCGGCACCGGCGCATCCTGCTGCTCACGCTCGCCCTGCACGCCGGCGCGGTGCTGGCGAGCCTGGTCGGCCCGCGGGTCCTCGGCGACATCGTCGAGGGCATCGGCTCCGGCATGACCACCGGCACGGTTGACCGGTTGGCGCTCACCTTCGCCGCCGCGCTCGTCGTACAGGCGTTGCTCACCCGGTGGGCGCGCTACAAGTCGGCGGCGCTCGGCGAGACCGTGCTCGCCGAGCTGCGCGAGGACTTCCTGGAGAACTCCGCGCACCTCCCGCTCGGCACGGTCGAGCGCGCCGGCACCGGCGACCTCGTGACGCGGTCGACGACCGACATCGAGCGGCTGTCGTACGCCGTGCGCCAGGCCGCGCCGGAGATCACCGTGGCGCTGCTGTCGGTGCTGCTGATCGGCGCAGCGGCCGTCGTCACCTCACCGCTGCTCGCGGCCGCCTGCCTCGTCGGCGCGCCCCCGATCGTGCTCGGCACCGTGTGGTACCGCCATCGCGCCGACGCCGGCTACCGCGCCGAGATGGCGACGTTCGGCGAGGTCAACACGTCCATCGGCGAGTCGGCCGCGGCCGCGCGCACGGTCGAGGCACTCGGGCTGCAGGAGCGGCGGATCGCCCGGTCCGACGACGACATCCGCAGCTGGATCAAGGCCGAGCGCTACACGCTGTTCCTGCGGTCGGTGTGGTTCCCGAGCGCCGAGATCGGCTACGTGCTGCCGATCGTCGGCGTCGTGCTCGCCGGCGGCATCCTCTACTCCAAGGGCATGGTGAGCCTCGGCGAGGTCACCGCGGTCGCGCTCTACGTGCAGATGCTGATCGAGCCGATCGACATCGTCATCTCCTGGCTGGACGAGCTGCAGATCGGCAAGGCGTCGATGGCCCGGCTGCTCGGGGTGGGCTACGTGCCGGCCGGACCGGCGCACACCGACGAGGTGCCGCTGTCGACCGAGCTGGTCGCCGACGACGTGCGGTTCTCCTACCGCGACGGGCACGACGTCCTGCACGGGATCGACTTCGCTGTCGCTGCCCGGCTCGCGGATCGCGGTGGTCGGGCCGAGCGGTGCCGGCAAGAGCACGCTGGGCCGGCTGCTCGCCGGCGTGCACCCGCCGCGCACCGGTCGGGTCACGGTCGGCGGCGTCGACGTGTCGGCGCTGGAGCCGGCAGCGCTGCGCGAGCAGGTCGCCCTGGTCACCCAGGAGCACCACGTCTTCGTCGGCACGCTGCACGACAACGTCGTGCTGGCCCGCCCCGGTGCGGGCATCGACGCTGTCCGCGGTGCGCTCGACGCGGTCGACGCGCTGGTGTGGGCCGATGCGCTGCCGGCCGGGCTGGACACGGTCGTCGGGTCGGGCGGTTACGCGCTGGCGCCTGCGCAGGCCCAGCAGGTCGCGCTGGCGCGCATCGTGCTCGCCGACCCGCACACGCTGGTGCTCGACGAGGCGACCTCGCTGCTCGACCCGCGTGCAGCGCGGCACCTCGAGCGGTCCCTCGCCGCCGTGCTGCACGGGCGCACCGTCATCGCGATCGCGCACCGGCTGCACACCGCGCACGACGCGGACAAGGTTGCCGTCGTCGAGGACGGGCGGGTCGCGGAGTTCGGCTCGCACGACGAGCTGATGGCCTCCGGCGGGGCCTACGCCGCGCTGTGGACGTCGTGGCGCGAGGGCTCGACGGCGGTGGCGCCGTGATCGACCCGTCGCGATTCGCGGTCTTCGCCGTCGCGGCGTTGGTCCTGCTCCTGGTGCCGGGGCCGGCCGTGGTCTACATCGTGGCGCAGTCCCTGCACCAGGGCCGCCGGGCCGGGGTCGTGTCGGTGCTCGGCATCCACGTCGGCTCGATGGTGCACGTCCTCGCCGCGACGGTCGGGCTCTCGCAGCTGCTCGTGTCTCGTCGGCGACGGCCTACACGGTCGTGAAGTACGCCGGGGCGGCGTACCTCATCGCGCTGGGCCTGCGCCGCATCCTCACCCGCGACCGTGCCCCCGAGGCGGCCGTCGTCGTCGACCTGCGGCCGAACCGGCAGCTGTTCCGTCAGGGCGTGATCGTCAACGTGCTCAACCCCAAGACCGCGTTGTTCTTCCTCGCGTTCCTGCCGCAGTTCGTCGACGTCAACGCCGGCCACGTGCCGCTGCAGATCGCGGTGCTCGGCGCCACGTTCGTGCTGCTCGGGCTGGTCACCGACACGGTGTGGGCGCTGGCCGCCGGCACCGTCGGCTCGACGCTGCGCCGGTCCACGCGGGCTCTGCGCGGCGAGCGGCTGGTGAGCGGCTTCGTGTTCATCGCCCTCGGCGCGCTGACCGCCGCCTCCGGCCGCCCCGAGCCGCAGCACACATGACGCTGTACGACGACTGGGACGCGCCGTACGTCACGACAGCGCACCGTGGGACATCGGCCGGCCGCAGCCGGTCTGGGTGCGACTTGCCGACGACGGCGAGATCGCCTCCCCGGTCCTGGACAGCGGGTGCGGGAGCGGGGAGGTCGCTCTGATGCTGGCGGAGCGCGGCCATGACGTGCTTGGCGTCGACGTGGCACCCACGGCCATCGGCCGCGCACGGAACAAGGCTCGCGAGCGCAAACTGAGTGCGGAGTTCGTGGTCGGAGACGTGCTGGCTCTGGACCAGCTCGGACGCAGGTTCGCCACCGTCATCGACTCGTGCTTCTTCCACGTCCTTGATGACGATCAACGCACGCGCTACGCGACCGGCCTGGCCTCGGTGCTCAAGCCGAACGGCGTGCTTCACCTCCTCTGCTTCTCCGAGGGCACGCCCGGCCACGAAGGACCGCGCCGGGTCACGGAGGACGAGATTCGCGCGACTTTTGCTGATCGCTGGGAGGTCGAACGGATCGAACCTGCCCGGATAGAGGTGAAGGCGGGCTTCCCGTTCCCGTCACCCCACGCCTGGCTGGCGCGGATCGTTCACAGCGAGGTCAGCCGCGGATAGGTCACGCGCTGTTCCGCGGACGTGGGTCAGGCGAAGGCGTGGCCTTCACCGCGGTACGTCGGCACCTCGTCGACGACCCGGCCACCCTCGACGAGCAGCAGCGTGGTGAACCGTTCGCACAGCTCACCGGCCTTGGCATGCCGGAGGTAGACGCGGTCGCCGATGGCCAGCCCGTCGGCGGCGCGGCCGCGCACCGGGGTCTGCACCTCCCCCGCACCCTCGGCCGCGGTGAGCCGCAGCCCTCGGGGGAGCACTGGCTGCGGCACGCGGTCGGCACCGTGCGGGCCCGAGGCGATGTAGCCCCCGCCGAGCAGCGTGACGACGCCGGGCCCGGGTCGGCGTACGACGGGAAGCGCGAACATCGCCGCCGGCCGCAACGACAGCGAGCGATAGGTGTCGAACAGCGTCGGCGCAAAGAGACCGGAGCCGGCCGCGAGCTCGGTCACCGCGCCGGCTGCCGCCGTCCTGGCCAGGCTGCCGGTGCCGCCCCCGTTGACCAGCTCGAGCTGCTGCCCGTCGCGGGCGAGTTCGGCGCCGACGGCGGCGACGACCTTCGGCAACCGGTTGCGCAGCTCGCGCATCGAGGCGGCCTGCATGCCGCGCACCGCTGCGCTGCGCAGCGGCCGGCCGGGCACCTTGTCGCCCACACCGGCGACCTGACCCTCGTAGGCCATCAGGCCGACGAGCTGCAGGTTCGGGTCGGCCATCAGTGCGCGGGCAAGCGTGGCCGCCTCCTCCGGAGTGCAGATGGGCGAGCGCCGGGGGCCGACGGTCAGGCGGCGCACCGGGTGCCATCCCGCGTCGATGTCGATCGCGACGGGCAGCCGCACACCGACGTCGCGCCCGGCCCGCGCCACCACCTCGGCACCCTCGACCGAGTCGACCATCAGCACGACCCGTTCCGGACGGTTCTCGGCGACGCGTTCGGCGACCCGGCAGCAGAGCCTCGCGGTCGACGCTCGGATAGGCGACCAGCAGGTCGGTGATGCCGTGGTCCGCGAGGTGCAGCGCCTCCGCCGGAGTGAACGCCAGGATCCCGCGGAAGCCGGGCCCGCCCGACGACTCGTGCGCGAGCACGCGGAGCAGCACGTCGACGCAGCGCAGCGACTTCGACGCGACGCGCACGGGCAGCGACCCCGCCTGGGCGAGCAGGTGGTCGGCGTTCGCCCGCAGCGCGTCGAGGTCGACGAAGGCGAACGGGGCATCGCGCCCGGCGAACGCGTTCTCGTAGGTCGCCAGCAGGTCGTCGCTCATGCCGGCGACCTCCGGCGGCCGGTCGTCGCGAGACCGAGCGTGCGGGCGAGGTGGTCGTTGACGAACAGCCCCTCGGGGTCGAGGCCGGCCCGTACGTCGGCGAACCGCTCCCAGTCGGGATAGCGCGACGCGAGCACCTCCGCGGGCGCCTCGTGCCGCTTGCCCCAGTGCGGTCTGCCGTCGAGGTCGAGCATGACCTCCTCGACCGCACGGAAGTACGGCGCCCAGTCCGAGCCGACGTACTGGTGCACCGCGACGTACGCCGTGTCGCGGCCGTGCGCCGTCGAGAGCATCGCGTCGTCGGCGGCGGCGAAGCGCACCTCGACCGGGAAGGACACCGGCAGCCGGCGGCGCTGGACCAGCGCGATCACCGCCTCGAGCGCCTCCCGCGCTGCGGCTCGCGGCAGTGCCCACTCCGACTCGGTGAAGCGGACCCGGCGCTCGCTGGCGAAGACCCGATGGCTGTCGTCGAGCCGGTTGCTGCCGCTCATCGCGGCGCCGGTCACGCGCCCGACGAGCGGGTGCGCGCGCGGCAGCCGGCGGCCGGTGCGCTGCAGCAGCTCGAGGGCACGGTTGGCGAGCAGGTCGTCGGTGAGCCAGAGGCGCAGCCGAGCCGGCGGGTCGGCCGGCTCGTCGGTCCGGCGGGACGTCATCACCAGCGCCCGGCTCGACCAGGGCACGGCGTAGAACTCGACGTGGTCGTTCGCGGCCACCAGATCGTCCAGGCCGTCGAGGACGTCGCGCAGCTTGGCGGGCTGCTCACGCTTGTGCAGCCGGAATGCCGGCACCGTCTGCAGCGACACCTCGGAGAGCACGCCGAGCGCCCCGAGCGAGACCCTCGCTGCCCGCAGCAGCTCGGGGTCGTCGGCCAGCTCGCGGACCGAGCCGTCCGCGGTGACCAGGCGACCGCCGACCATTTGGGTCGAGATGTTGCCGAACGCAGCGCCGGTGCCGTGCGTGGCGGTGGCGAGCGCGCCGGCCAGCGTCTGCTTGTCGATGTCGCCGAGGTTCTCCAGAGCCCTGCCCTGCAGGTGCAAGGCGTGCGACAGGTCGTGCAGCGTGATGCCGGCCTGCGCCCGGGCAACTCCGGTGGCCGGGTCGACCGAGAGGAGCCGGTCCAGGCGCGACAGGTCCACCTGCACGCCGTCGGTGACGCAGAGCGCTCCGAACGAGTGGCCCGAGCCGACGGGACGGAGCGACGAGGCCGTCGGTGGCAGCTCGGCGTACGACGTCGACGAGCTCGCTCTCGTCGGCGGGACTCTCCCGCCGGGCCGGCGTGCATTGCTGCAGCCCCGACCAGTCGACCCAGGTGCCGGTCATGCGTCAGTCGCTTCCAGCGCGTCGCGCCCGGGCTCCGGCTCGCTCAGGCCGAGGGCGCGCCCGCGGACGAGCGGGAGGCCGACGAGCGCAACAGCGGCGAGCAGCAGGAAGGCGACGGTGGGTCGGTCGACCAGGAAGCCGACGACGACCGCCGCAAGGAGGCCGCCGAGGTTGCCGGCCATCCAGAGCAGCGCAGTGGCGCTGGCGACCGAACCCTGAGCACGTCGCTCGCTCAGGGCGAGCAGCCACGGCAGCGCCGTGAGCATCGCGAAGACGGCCAGCACCGTGCCAACCGCCGCGATGCCAGTGCCGACATCGAGTGCCAGCAAGAGGCAGCCGACGGCGGCTCCCACGAGCGCGGCTCGCAGCAGTGTCACCTCCACCGCGCGACCCTCCAGCGCCGCGGCCACCAGCGCCGAGCCCACCGCGCCGACGGCGACCGCGACGGTGATGATCGTCGCGGCGGACGACTCGGACACCCCGCGAGGCTCGAGCAGCGCCTGCAGCCAGGTGATCAGCGCGATGAAGACGCCGAAGCCGAGAAACGCCAGCCAGGCGATGCGGCGCAGGACGGGATCGGTCCAGGTGCGGCGCAGAGCGCCAGTCTCGACCGACGCGACCGGCGCCGGACCAGCCGACCGGCGCTCGACGACAAGGAACGCGGCTGCGGCCACGACAGCCACGACCGCCTCGACCACCATCAGCGCCACCAGGTGGTCGCCGCCGAACGCAGCACCCAGACCGAGCGCCACCACCATGCCGAGGAAGAGCCCGCCGGAGCCGACGGCCAGGCCGGTCGCCACCGACCGCGCCGGGAGCGCCTCGGACCACCACGCCGGTGATCGCGTTGATCACGAAGGGCTGGGCGACCGCGACGAGCAGCTGCCCGGCCAGCGCCCAGCCGAAGCCAGAGCCGCCGAGTCGCACCAGCCCGCCGACGGCGGTGAGGACGACACCCAGCGTCAGCGCGGCGCGGGGGCTGCGGTCCAGCGCGAGTCCGGCGGGCACCGCGAGGACGACGTAGAGCAGCGGGAACACGTTCGCGAGCCAGCCCACCGTGGTTTCGGAGACGCCGTAGTAGTCGGCAGACGCCGTCGTCACCGGCGCGTAGGTGAGCCACAAGAGCTGGGAAGCGCCGGCCACGGCCGCGTAGCAGGCAACCACAGGCCAACCGCCGGCCGGGCGGACGATCGGCGGAGGGAGCTGAGTCATCGGCGAAGGCCTGTCAGGCGGTGATGGCGTCGTAGGTGACGCCGGTGAGCTCCTCTGAGCGCTGCCACAGTGCGTCGGCGGCCTCGTCGCTGCGCGCGTTCTTGCTCATCCGCACCCGCTTCGGCTTGCCGCGCTGCTCGGCCGGACCGCGCGGCCCGAAGTAGTCGCCCCCGCGCACACCTGGGTCCGTCGCCGCACGCAGCTGCGGCAGCGCACCCATGGCCGGGCTCTGGCCGACCAGACGGGTCACCGACGGCAACCAGCCACCCCCGTGGCTGCCCTTCATCTGCGGCGCGACCTTCTGCAGGTTGGTGTATGACAGCCCGGGGTGGGCGGCGGCACTGACCAGCCCTGAGCCCTGCGCGCGCCGGTTCAGCCCGCGCATGAACAGCAGGTTGGCGAGCTTCGACTGCCCGTACGCCGTCCACTCCTGGTAGCGCTTCTCCGCCATCAGGTCGGCGAAGTCGATCCTTCCGAACCAGTGCATGAAGCTGCTCACCGTCACCACCCGCGCGCCCGGCCGCTGCAGCAGCGCCGGCATCAGCTGCCCTGTCAGCGCGAACGGGCCGAGGTGGTTGGTGCCGAACTGCATCTCGAAGCCGTCGACCGTCTCCATCTTCGGGATCGCCATCACCCCGGCGTTGTTGACGAGGATGTCGATCGGTTCGCTCCCGTACGCCGTAGCGAACTCCCGCACAGATGCCAGGTCGGCGAGATCCAGCTGACCGAGCTCAACCGTTGCGTCGGGCACCTCGGCCAGCACCCGTCGTACCGCCTCGTCGCCCTTCTCCTTGTCGCGCGCCGTCATCACGACGCTCGCGCCGTGCCGCGCCAGCTCGAGCGCGGTGTGGAAGCCGAGTCCGGAGTTGGCGCCGGTGACGATCGCTCGCCGACCGGTCTGGTCAGGGATGTCCTTTGCGGTCCAGCCGGTCACCCGGTGGAGCCTACGTGTCCCACCGACGAGCGGGCCGGAACGGGCGGGACGGGCGCGTAGCGGGTGCCGATCGCCGGCCGCGGGTCGGGCTCGCCGGCGTTGGGCCAGAACGACATGGCCCGCTCCGCCTGCGCCGTGATGGTCAGCGACGGGTTGACGCCGAGGTTGGCCGACACCGCTGCGCCGTCGACGACGTGCAGGCCGTCGTAGCCGTAGACCCGGTGCCACGCGTCCACGACGCCTTGCTCGGCGTCGGCGCCGATGGTGGCGCCGCCGAGGAAGTGCGCCGTCATCGGCGCTCCCACCAGGTCGCCGACGCTGCCGCCCGGGTGCCCGCCGATCTGCTTCGCCAGCCGGCGGATCGCGTCATTGCCGGCCGGGATCCACGACGGGTTGGGCTCGCCGTGACCTTGCCGCGTCGTCAGGTGCCACCGTCCGAACAGGCCTCGGCGCCCCGACACCACCAGCGAGTTGTCCAACGGCTGCATCACCAGCCCGATGATCGTGCGCTCCGACCAGTGCCAGTTCGACAGCGACCGCGCGAAGACGGTCGGCTGCCGCACAGCTGTGCCGACCCACTTGACCCACCGCGGCCATCGGCCACCGCCATCGGTGAGCACCGTCGACAGCAGTCCCATCAGGTTGGAGCCAGCGGCGTAGCGCACCGGCTCGAGGTGGGTGTCCGGCTCGGGGTGGAACGACGACGAGATCGCGACGCCGCGCGAGTAGTCGACCCGGCGGTCGACCGCCTGCGCGCCGAGCAACGCCTCGGAATTGGTCCGGGTCAGCCGGCCCAGCGCGGGCGACAGCCGGTCGAGGACGCCGTCGTCGTGCATGCGGTGCAGCAGCCGCTGGGTGCCCAGCGCGCCGGCGGCGAGCACGACGTGCGAAGCAGTGACGGTACGGCGAGTGCGCCCCGCTCGCCACGCGCCGGTGCGGACCGTGTCGACCGCCCAGCCGTCGTCGAGCGGTCGCAGCGCAGTGACGGTCGTCAACGGATGCACGGTCGCCCCGGCTCCCTCGGCCAGCCACAGGTAGTTCTTGGTGAGCGTGTTCTTCGCGCCGTACCGGCATCCCGTCATGCACGCACCGCACTCCAGGCAGCCGGTACGCGCCGGGCCGGCACCGCCGAAGTAGGGGTCGGGCACGGTCTCGCCCGCCGGCGCGCCGAAGAACACGCCGACCGGGGTGAGGCGGAAGGTGTCCCCGACGCCCATCTCGTCGGCAACCGCTTTCATGGCGACGTCGCTCGGCGTCATCGTCGGGTTGGTGACGACGCCGAGCATGCGAGTGGCGGTGGCGTAGTGCGGTGCCAGCTCGCTGCGCCAGTCGGTGATGTCGCGCCACTGCGGGTCGTCGTAGAACGCGTCCGGTGGCTCGTAGAGGGTGTTCGCGTAGTTCAGCGAGCCACCGCCCACCCCCGCACCGGCCAGGACGACGACGTCCTTGAGGCGGACGATGCGCTGGATGCCGAAGCAGCCGAGCTTCGGCGCCCAGAGAAACCGCCGCACGTCCCACGACGTCTTCGCGAACTCGTCATCGGCGAACCGGCGGCCGGCTTCGAGCACGCCGACGCGGTAGCCCTTCTCGGTCAGCCGCAGCGCCGAGACCGAGCCGCCGAAGCCCGAGCCGACCACCAGCACGTCGTAGTCGTGCTTCGCGGTCGCCTCGGACGCCTCGGTCACGGGCGGCGCACGGCCTTCATCGCCCGCAGCCCCGCGGTGAACACCCGCGTCCACTGCTCGTCGGACACGCGCGGCGGCGCAGAGAGCCCGAGGAACCGCTGGGTGGCGATGGCCTGGACCTCGGTGTACTTCAGGATCCCCTCGGCACCGTGCCGTCGGCCGAGCCCGCTGTCCTTCATGCCGCCCATCGGTGCGGCGACGCTCCCCCACGCGGCGCCGTAGGCCTCGTTGACGTTGACGGTGCCCGCCTCGATGCGCGCCGCGACGCGGCGGCCGCGAGCGAGATCGCCTGACCACACCGCGGCGTTGAGCCCGTAATCGAGTCGTTGGCCCGCGCCACCGCCTCGTCGTCGTCGCAGACGGGGTAGACCGACACACACGGCCCGAAGGTCTCGTCGGCACAGACCTCCATCTCCGGCGTCGTGCCGGTGAGCACGGTCGGCTCGTAGAACAGCGGCCCCACGTCGGGACGAGCCCGCCCGCCGGCGAGCACCTGGGCGCCCTTCGCGCGGGCGTCCTCCACGTGGCGGCTGACGACGTCGAGCTGGTGGGCCGACACCATCGAGCCCATGTCGGCGGAGAAGTCGAGACCGGCGCCGAGCCGCAGCGCGCGGACGCGGCGCAGGAAGCGCTCCATGAACGGCTCGTAGATCTGCTCGGCCACCAGCAGACGCTCCATCGAGACGCACAGCTGCCCCGCGGTGCTGAAGCTGGCCCGTACCGCCGCCTCTGCTGCCCGCTCCAGCGGCGCGTCGTCGAGGACGAGAAACGGGTTCTTGCCGCCGAGCTCGAGCGAGCAGCCGATGAGGCGCTCGCCCGCCCGCTTGGCGATCTCCCGCCCGACCCGGGTCGACCCGGTGAAGCTGACGTAGTCGGCGCCATCGACCACCGCCGGCCCGAGCACCGGACCGTCACCGAGCACGATCTGCCACAGACCCTCCGGCAGGCCCGCCTCGACGAGCAGCTGGTGCGCCCACAGAGCCGTCAGCGCGGTCTGCGTGTCCGGCTTCAGCACCACCCCGTTGCCGGCCAGGAACGCAGGCAGGGCGTCACTGACCGCCAGCGTGAGGGGGTAGTTCCACGGCGAGATGATGCCGACGACGCCACGCGGATGGTGCAGCTCGTCGACCCGGGTGGCAATCGGGATCAACCCCGCCCGTCGGCGCGGGCGCAGGTAGCGCTGCGCGCTCACGCCGTAATGGCGCGACACGATCGCGACGTCGCCGACCTCCTCGAACGCGTGCTTGCGCGCCTTGCCGGTCTCGAGCTGGATCAGGTCGAGCACCTCCGACTGTCGCGCCAGCACCAGGTCGTGAAAACGAAGCAACACGCGAGCCCGGTCGGCCAGCGACCGCTTCGCCCAGTGCTGCTGTGCGCTGCGCGCGACGTCGTACGCCGTGGCGACGTCGTCAGGCGTGGACATCGGCAGGTCAGCGAGTGGCTGACCGGTCCACGGAGCCGAGGTGGTGTGCAGCTCGGGGCGCGGACCGGCGGAGACCGAACGAACCAGACGCGCAACGAGCGCAGCGTCGAGCGCGGCCTCCTCGGGCCGCTGCGCACCCACGGTCGTCGCCATCGCTATGCGCTGACCGTGACCTCGACCCGCTGGAACTCCTTGAGGTCGGAGTAGCCGGTCGTCGCCATCGCGCGGCGGAGCGCGCCGACGAAGTTCATCGAGCCGTCGGACACGCGCGACGGGCCGAGCAGGATCTCCTCGAGCGTGCCGATGGTGCCGACCTTCATCCGCTCGCCCCGCGGCAGCTCGCCGTGGTGGGCCTCCGAGCCCCAGTGGTAGCCGCGGCCCGGCGCGTCGGTCGCCCGCGCCAGCGGTGACCCGATCATGACCGCGTCGGCGCCGCAGGCGATCGCCTTGGACACGTCGCCCGACCGCGTGACGCCGCCGTCGGCGATGACGTGCACGTAGCGGCCCCCGGACTCGTCGAGGTAGTCACGGCGAGCAGCGTGTACGTCGGCGACGGCCGACGCCATCGGCACCTCGACGCCGAGCACGGTGCGGGTCGTGTGCGACGAGCCGCCGCCGAAGCCGACGAGCACGCCGGCCGCTCCGGTGCGCATCAGGTGCAGCGCTGCCTGGTAGGTCGCGCAGCCACCGACGATGACCGGCACGTCGAGCTCGTAGATGAACTGCTTGAGGTTCAGCGGCTCGGCCCGGCCGGAGACGTGCTCGGCAGACACCGTCGTGCCGCGGATGACGAACAGGTCGACGCCGGCGTCGACGACGGTCTTCCAGAGCTTGGCGGTGCGCTGCGGTGACAGCGCCGCCGCGACCGTCACACCAGCAGCGCGCACCTTCTCGATCAGCGCCGCCACCAGCTCGGGCCGGATCGGCTCGGAGTAGATCTCCTGCATCCGTCGGGTCGCGGCGTCGTCGTCGAGGTTCGCGACCTCGTCGAGCAGCGGCCCCGGGTCGTCGTACCGGGTCCACAGCCCTTCCAGGTTGAGCACGCCGACGCCGCCGCAGCGCCCGATCGCGATGGCCGACTCCGGCGACACCACCGAGTCCATCGGCGCCGCCAGCACCGGGATGTCGAAGCGGTAGGCGTCGATCTGCCAGGCGACCGAGACCTCTTCGGGGTCGCGGGTGCGCCGGCTCGGCACGATCGCGATGTCGTCGAAGGAGAAGGCCGTACGGCCGCGCTTGCCCTTGCCGATCTCGACCTCGGTCATCGTGTGACGACGCTCCTCAGCGGGAGTGGTAGTTGGGAGCCTCGACGGTCATCTGGATGTCGTGCGGGTGGCTCTCGGTGAGGCCGGCGGCGGTGATGCGCACGAAGCGGCCGCGCTCCTGCAGCTCGGGGATCGTCGGCGCCCCGACGTAGAACATCGACTGGCGCAGCCCGCCGATCAGCTGGCCGGCGACGGCAGAGAGCGGGCCGCGGTAGGGCACCTGCCCCTCGATGCCCTCGGGCACGATCTTGTCGTCGGTGCCCACGTCGGCCTGGAAGTAGCGGTCCTTGGAGTAGGACACCTTGCCGCGGGAGGCCATCGCGCCCAGCGACCCCATGCCGCGGTAGCGCTTGAACTGCTTGCCGTTGACGAACACCAGCTCGCCCGGGCTCTCGTCGCAGCCGGCGAGCAGCGAGCCGAGCATGACCGTGTCGGCGCCGGCGACGATGGCCTTGGCGATGTCGCCGGAGTACTGCAGGCCGCCGTCGCCGATGACCGGTACGCCGGCCGCCTTACACGCCTTGGCGACCTCGTTGATCGCGGTGATCTGGGGCACGCCGACGCCGGCAACCACCCGCGTCGTACAAATGCTCCCGGGTCCGACACCAGCCTTCACTCCGTCGACACCGGCGTCGACGAGCGCCTGCGCACCGGCGCGGGTCGCGACGTTGCCGCCGATCACCTGCACGTGGCGCGTCGCCGGGTCGGACTTGAGGCGGCGGACCATGTCGAGCATCAGCCGCGCGTGGCCGTGGGCGGTGTCGGGCACCAGCACGTCCACGCCGGCTTCGACCAGAGCAGTTGCGCGCTCCCAGGCGTCTCCGAAGAACCCGACCGCCGCGGCCACCCGTAGCCGGCCCTCGGCGTCCTTGGTGGCGTGGGGGTGCTTCTCGGTCTTGACGAAGTCCTTGACCGTGATCAGCCCGGCCAGGCGCCCGGCGCCGTCGACCAGCGGCAGCTTCTCGATCTTGTGCTTGGCGAGCAGCGCCGCGGCGTCGGGGCTGGAGATGCCCATCGGCGCCGTGATCAGCGGCATCGGCGTCATCAGCTCGCGGACCGTGCGGGTCGCGAACTCCTCGGCCGGCACGAAGAGCAGGTCGCGGTTGGTGATGATGCCCAGCAGCGTGCGGTCGGCGGTGACCACCGGCAGGCCGGAGACGCGGTATTGCCCGCAGAGGGCATCGAGCTCGGCGAGGGTCGCGTCGGGGCTGATGGTGACCGGGTCGGAGACCATGCCCGACTCGGAGCGCTTGACCAGGTCGACCTGGTGGGCCTGCTCCTCGATCGAGAGGTTGCGGTGGAGCACGCCGATGCCGCCCTCGCGGGCCATCGCGACCGCCATCCGAGCCTCGGTGACGGTGTCCATCGCGGCCGACAGCAGGGGGACGCGGACGGAGATCTCACGGGTCAGGCGCGAGGTGGTGTCCACCTCGGACGGGATGACGTCGGTCTCCTGCGGGAGCAGCAGGACGTCGTCGAAAGTCAGGGCGAGCGGAGCGATGTCCCCCGCGTTGGCCGCGTCCTCCAGGTCGTCCACAAGGCCATGCTACCGGCGGCGTGCGTCAGTCCCGGATCGCCTTGCTCTGATCCTTGGCCGCCGCGGCGGAGCCAGCGGGGGTCTTGGCATCGGACGGCTTGTGAATGTCCTTCTGCCTCGGGGCCGTCGTGGGAACGGAGGACTCGAGCGAGCCATCCTGCGGCTTCGCTTCCTCCGGCTTCGCCGTCGGGCTTGGGCTTCTCCACCGGCTTCTTGTCGTCCCCGGGCGGCACGAACCCGTCGCCATTGGCCCCGCCGGTGACCTCTGGCAGGTCGGGCGGCGCGTGTCGTCCGCCTTCTTGGCGTCCAGGGCCAGCGCCCGGGCGAGCTTCGCTTCCATGGCTTCGAGCTGCACGATCGCGGCGCGCCACGCCCCGCCGGGCCGTCTGGTCCAGCGGTGTTGCGCAGCCGCTGGATCTGGACCGTCGCGCGGTCGAAGCTGGCCGGACTCGATGGCGGCGTCGATCGACACGAACTCCTTCCTCAAGACCTCGTCCTCGGCGCCGGTGCTCGCCGGCGCGCGCTTGTCGTCGCCGGTGACGGACGGAGATGACGCTGCGGTACGGCGTGAAGGGGTCGCCCGTGACGGCGGCGGAGACACCGCTGACCGACACCAGCCCGGCGACGATCAGGGCACCGGTCACGGTGCGGGCGGTCCGCCGGCGCGCAGGCGTCGGCGAGGCTCGGGATCTCGCCTGTGACGGCAGAACGCAGGGGCATCCGCATCGGTGCCGCGAGCAGCTCCTTCAGCCCCTCGTCCACGTCGGTGGTGAGAGCAGCCAGGAGGAACATCACGTCCTCGTCCATGGGGGCGCGGGGCTGCCGCCGCGCCAGCTCGTCGAGCGCCTCGTCGTCGCGCTGGACGGCCAACAGGTCGAGCTCGCTGCGTGGCCCGTAGACGCTCATGCGGTCAGCTCCTCGCCCGCGAGGCATGCGCAGCCGGGTGAGGGCCCGGTGCTGGGCGACCCGGACGGCTCCAGCCGTCATGCCGAGCGTGTTGCCGGTCTCCTCGGCGGAGAGGCCGACGGCCACCCGCAGGATGAGCAGCTCGCGCTGCTGGGCGGGCAGCAGGTTCAACAGCTCGCGGGCCCGGGCGGCGTCGCTCTGCCGGAGGACCTCGTCCTCGGGCCCGAGCCGCTCGTCCGGTCCGTCGGGCACATCCTCCGTGGGCACGGCCAGCCGCATCGCCGCGCGCTGCACGTCGGCGATCTTGTGCGCCGCGATGCCGAAGACGAACGCCTCGAACGGGCGTCCCTCGTCGCGATAGCGCGGCAGGGCCTTCAGCACGGCGATGCACACCTCCTGGGCGACGTCGTCTGCGGCGTGCTCGCTTCCGGGGAGCCGGCCCAACCGGGCGCGGCAGTAGCGGTGAACCATTTGTCGGACGCGGGCGAGAAGCCCATCGGTGGCACGCGCGTCCCCCTGGGCCGCACGAGCCGCAAGCTCCCCCATGTCCTCGCCCGCCTCCGCGTACGTGGACATCGCGGCGCGGCTCTCCGGTGTTACGTCGCGGGGCGCCAGTGGGTGGACCACCGGGGTCACCGCACCAGTCCCCAGCGGAACCCCATCGCGACCGCCTGAGCGCGGTCCGCGGCCCCCAGCTTGCGGAACAGTCGGCGGGCATGGGTCTTGACGGTGTCCTCGGAGAGGTACAGCTCCTTGCCGATCTCGGAGTTGCTCCGGCCGCGGCCCATGCCGCGCAGGACCTGCAGCTCGCGCTCCGTCAGCACCGGCATGCCCCCGGGTGAGTCCGGGCGGGACCGGGGCGCGGAGCGGCGGGACGAGCTGTCGGCCAGGGCCTGGGTCACCATCGCGCTGAGCTCCTCGCGGGAGGCGTCCTTGACCAGGTAGCCACGGGCGCCGGCGTTCACTGCGCGGGCCACACCCTCGACGTCCTCGGCCATGGTCATCATGATGACGCCTGCCTGGGGTGATGCGGTGAGAATTCGGCGAGCTGTCTCGACCCCGCCGATGCCGGGCATCCGTACGTCGAGCAGCACGAGGTCGGGCTGCTCGGCCCCCCAGCGGACCAGCCCTTCCTCACCGGAGCCGGCGACGGACACCCGGTCGACGCCAGGGATCGTCGCCACGGCGCGGCGAAGTGCCTCCCGCGCCAGCGGTGAGTCGTCACAGACCAGAACGGTGGTCACAGCGAAGAGTCGCCAGAGACGAGAACGTGTTCGAGCATCGCGCGCACGTCACCTCCCGGCCGGGGCCCTCCCGGCGTTATGGAAAGTCATCGGCACGAGCCCAGCCCATCGTGAGCGTTTGACGCGGCTCGGTTAGGGGCTCCCGAGGTCCTCCGCGCTAGGTCCGAAGTGGCCCGCGGGGGTACCCGCACGCCTGTTCGGACACAACGGGGGAAAGCGGGCGCGCTCAGCCGCCCAGGACGGCGCCGACGTCGGGCCGGGCCAGCCACTCGTCGCGCAGGTCGGCCGGAACGTCCTCGGCGATGGTCTCCACGGTGGCCCGGGCCGAGGCCAGGAACCGGGCGCTCTGCTCGGGCTCGCTCTCGGCCAGCAGGGCGCCGAGAACGGCCCGGCTGGGCCAGAGCAGCGGCAGCGTGCCGAGGCTCTCCGCCAGCAGCCCGCCCCGCTTGAGAGCGGTCGCCGCCTCGTCGAGCCGGCCCACCTCGACCTGGGCCACGCCCAGGAACAGCAGGCCCTTGGCGACGTGGCGCGGCGCGCCGGAGCGCTCGGCCAGCTCCACGGCCTGCTCGGCAGCGGTGGCGGCGGTCTCGCCGTCCCCGGCCATCAGGCCGACCTCGGCGTCCAGCCAGCCGAGCCGGACCCGCTGCCGCCACCAGTCGGCGCGGCCCTCGACCAGCGCCTGGGCGGCCGCGAGGTGCTCCTGAGCGGCGGCCTTGTCGCCGAGCCCGACCGCGTCAGCGGCCAGGCCGAGCAGGCAGTCGAACGCGGCTTCCCCGGTGCCGTCGGTGCGGGCCAGGCCCTGCTCGTCGTACGAGCGTGCGGCGGCGTGGCGCCCGAGCTGGCGGTGCACGCTGGCCATCGTGGCCGAGGCGAGCGCGGCGAAGATCTGGAGCTCGGGCTCGACGTCCCCTTCGGGCGTGGCGATCGGGTCGAGGACCTGCAGGGCGCTGCCGTAGCGGCCGGCCGAGGACAGGCACACCCCGAGCAGCCAGCCCGCCCCGGCTGCCTCGGCGGCGAGCCCGTGTTCGAAGGCCAGCTCGACGGCTTGGCGCAGCGGCTCGATGCCGGCCTCGGGCCGGCCGTGGAAAGCGGCCCGCTCACCGGAGGCGAGCAGGCCGGCGAGGTCGTCGGACATGCGCACCCCCTCTCCGGTCGACGGCGCCGATCCGCGGCACGGCGACGCTATCGCGCTCGTGCGCTCAGCGCGGAGATGTTCCGTCCACGCCGAGCGCTGCGGTGACCGCATCGACGGCGCTCGGGAGGTCCTTGAGGATCTGCGCATCGGCCGGCAGCCGCGGGTGGCCCAGCCAGCCCGGCCCGCCGAGGAGCAGCGCGTGGCCGGGGCGCATGGCCGGCAGGGTCGCGACCGTCGCGCCGCGCGCGGGCCGGTCGGTGCCCTGGGCCCACAGGAAGACCACTGCCGCGCCGGTGCGGGCGACGGCCGTGCTCAGCGCGGTCACCGGCAGGCGCGGCCCGAGCATGCGCACCGAGACGTGCCGCTCGGCCAGGGCGGCGGCGAGCGCGTGCAGCGGGAGGCGGTGCTGCTCGGGCTCCAGCGCGGCGAGCAGCACCGGGCGGGCGTTGCGGGGCCGGGTGAGCTTGCGGGTCACTGCGCGCAGCCCGTCCTCGATGCACTCGGAGAGCAGGTGCTCCACCTCCACGCCGGATCCGGTGGTGCGCCACCGCTCCCCCACCCCGTGCAGCACCGGGACGAGGATGTCCTCCCAGGTCGACAGCACCCCGCGGCGCGCGAGGCTGGACGAGATGACGCCCGCGCAGGCCGCGCTGTCCAGCGCCATCGCGGCCCGGGCCAGGCCGCGGGCGGCGGGCGTGGCAGCGCCGAGCGGTACGACGCGTCCGCCGCCGCTGCGGGACCACTTCGAGGCGCGGGGCAGGCCCAGCTCCAGGTCCAGTGGCAACGGCGTCATCCCGGCCAGGGCCTGGACATCGGTGCCGAGCGCAGCCTCGGCGGCCTGGGCCGGCGACACGCCCTCGAGCATCAGCCGGCGCATCAGCGTCAGCCGGGCCAGGTCGGCCGCCGTGTAGCGGCGGTGCGACCCCGAGACGTGCGACGTGGGACCGACGCCGTAGCGGCGGTCCCACGTGCGCAGCGTTCCCGGTGCGATGCCGAGGCGACGGGCTACCGAGGCGACGCCGAGCCCGACGTCGAGGTCAGGGTCGGACGCCCTGAACTCGTCGCCGTCGAGCTGGTCGCCGGTCGGTTCCGACGGGTCAGTGGGAGTGGCCGTGGCCGTGCCCGTGACCGTCGGCACCCTCGGGCGCCTCTTCCTTCTTCTCCACCACCAGCGTGTCGGTGCTGAGCACCATGCTCGCGATGGAGGCGGCGTTCTGCAGCGCCGAGCGGGTCACCTTGACCGGGTCGAGGACGCCCTGGGCCACCAGGTCGCCGTACTCCAGGGTCGCCGCGTTGAAGCCGGCGGTGAGGTTCTCGCCGGCGCCGTTGTCGCGCACGTGCGAGACCACGACGTAGCCCTCCTGGCCGGCGTTCTCGGCGATCCAGCGCAGCGGCTCGTCGGCGGCCTTGCGCACGATCGTGACGCCGGTCGCCTCGTCGCCCGGTGAGACCGAGGTTGTCGTCGAGCACCGAGACGGCGTGCACGAGGGCGGAGCCGCCGCCGGCGACGATGCCCTCCTCGATCGCGGCGCGGGTCGCCGAGATCGCGTCCTCGAGCCGGTGCTTCTTCTCCTTGAGCTCGACCTCGGTGGCCGCGCCGACCTTGATCACGCAGACGCCGCCGGCCAGCTTGGCCAGCCGCTCCTGCAGCTTCTCCTTGTCCCAGTCCGAGTCGGTGTTCTCGATCTCGTTGCGGATCTGGCGGATCCGGTCCTCGACCGCGGACTTGTCGCCACCGCCGTCGACGATCGTCGTGTCGTCCTTGGTGACGACGACGCGGCGGGCGGTGCCGAGCACCTCGAGGCCGACCTGGTCGAGCTTGAGGCCGACCTCGGGGCTGACGACCTGGGCGCCGGTGAGCACCGCGAGGTCCTGCAGCATCGCCTTGCGGCGGTCGCCGAAGCCGGGGGCCTTGACGGCCACACCGGTGAACAGGCCGCGGATCTTGTTCACGACCAGGGTGGAGAGCGCCTCGCCCTCGACGTCCTCGGCCACGATGAGCAGCGACTTGCCCGACTGCACGACCTTCTCCAGCAGCGGGAGCAGGTCGGCGACCGAGCTGATCTTGGCCTGGTGGACCAGGATGTAGGCGTCCTCGAGGACGGCCTCCATGCGCTCCTGGTCGGTCACCATGTACGGCGAGATGTAGCCCTTGTCGAACTGCATCCCCTCGGTGAAGTCCAGCTCGAGGCCCATCGTGCTGGCCTCCTCGACGGTGATGACGCCGTCCTTGCCGACCTTGTCCATCGCCTCGGCGATCAGCTCGCCGATCGCCCGGTCCTGGGCGGAGATGGTGGCGACGTTGGCGATCTCCTCCTTCGTCTCCACGTCGCGGGCACCCTCGAGGAGGCGCTCGGTGACGGCGGCGACGGCCGCGTCCATGCCGCGCTTGAGGCTGGACGGCGAGGCGCCGGCGGCGACGTTGCGCATGCCCTCACGGACCATGGCCTGGGCCAGCACGGTGGCGGTCGTCGTACCGTCTCCGGCCACGTCGTTGGTCTTGGTGGCGACCTCCTTGGCGAGCTGGGCGCCGAGGTTCTCGAACGAGTCCTCGAGCTCGATCTCGCGCGCGATGGTCACACCGTCGTTGGTGATCGTCGGAGCGCCGTACTTCTTGTCGATCACGACGTTGCGCCCGAGCGGCCCGAGGGTCACCTTGACGGCGTCGGCGAGCTTGTTGACGCCACGCTCGAGTGCGCGCCTGGCGGTGTCATCGAACTGCAGGGTCTTAGCCATGGTGGGAGATGTCCTTCGTCTGGGGGGCGTACGTCACGCGGGGGTCGAGAGGCGGGAGGACGACAACGCCCCAGGAGGCCGGACGAATCACTGTCGGGCCGCCCGGGGCGGTGTCTGCCTCGAAGAGCGGCAGTGTTGCTGAGTGGTCTTACTTCTCGATGACCGCGAGCACGTCGCGGGCCGAGAGGACGAGGAGGTCCTCGCCGTTGTGCTTGACCTCGGTGCCGCCGTACTTGCTGTAGATCACGATGTCACCGATGGCGACGTCGAGCGGCACGCGCGCGCCGTCCTCGAATCGACCCGGACCGACAGCCAGGACCTTGCCCTCCTGGGGCTTCTCCTTGGCGGTGTCCGGGATGACCAGGCCCGACGCTGTGGTCTCCTCGGCGTCGGACGGCTGGACCACGATCCGGTCCTCGAGTGGCTTGATGGCAACCTTGGTGGCCGTCGTCACGTTCTGACTCCCTCTCGCATGGTTTTCACGAGCTGCGGGGCGAAGTGACCTGGCGGTCCGCCGTCGCGGGGCCGGACTGCCCTGTCCTTGCCTTGGCACTTTCACGTCGAGAGTGCCAGGACCGAATCTAGGCCGTCCTTAGCACTCGGTCAACCCGAGTGCCAGCGAGGAGGGAGCGCAGCGCTCAGCTGCGGGTCTTCTCGGCGTACATCTCCGCGTCGGCGCGCGAGAGCAGGCTCGCGACGCTGTCCCCGGGCCGGTAGGTGGCCACGCCCAGCGCGACCGACACGGCCATGTCTCCTGCCCCGGCCTCGAGGTTGGCCACGCAGGCGCGCAGGCGCCCGAGGGCTGCCGTGGCGCCGGTGCCGCCGGTGTGCTCGAGCAGGACGGCGAAGTCGTCGCCGGCGAGCCGGGAGACGGTGTCGACGCCGCGGGCGGTGCGGGTGAGCCGGTCGGCGACATCGCGCAGGAGGGCGTCACCGGACTCGCGACCGAGGGTCTCGTTGACGGAAGCGAAGCCGTTGAGGTCCAGGGCGACCACGGACGGGGTGCCCAGACCGCGCTCGGCCCGGCCGATCGCGGCGGCGATGGCCTTCTCCAGGCTCCGGCGGTTCGCCAGGCCGGTCAGGGGGTCGCGCGGGGTCATCCGGGCGAGCGTGTGTGCCATCCGGCGGAGCTCGAGCAGGGCCATCACCTGGTCGGCCAGGTCACCCAGGCGCTCCTTCTGGACGTCGGTGAGTGCCGCGGGGGCGTCACCGAAGACGACGAGGGCGCCGACGAGGTGGCCGTCTGCCGTGACCACGTCGGTGCAGGCGTGGGTGGTCTGCTGCTCGGTGAAGGCCCGGGAGAGACCCTGGCGGGCGCAGCCATGGGTGGCGACGATCCGGCCGGGGACGGAGCTGCCGTCCCGCTCGGGCAGGAAGAGGGCCCCGCTGGCGGTCCCGGCGACGTGGGCAGCCAGGCGCACGACGCCGTCCAGGTCGGGGTGGATGAGGTCTTCGCGAACGTCGTAGCGGCGCAGCGCCTCGAGCCGTTCGGGGTCCACGCTCGCCGGCGAGCCATCCGCCGTGTTCGCGGACTCGTCGAGTGCGGTTGCGGTCATCGCGATTCCTCCCTTGAGCACACTTCGTCCCGTTCCGGATCGGCAGGAGCGGGCTCCACCTTCAGTCGCTTGCGAGGATCGGTCTGTGGACGTCGCCACGATCGCCTCGCTGCGGACCCCCGAGGGGGCTCGGCTGCTCGGCCTGATCCCGCCGTACGACGAGAGCACGGCGCTCTCGGTGGGTGCCCGCCTGCGTCGGGACGGCTTCGACGACGGGCTGGTGGCGGCCGCCCTGTCGCAGGCCCGGTTGCGGGCTCTGGGCCGGGTGAAGTTCGGCCCGGACGCCGACCGGATGCTCTTCACCCCCGAGGGGCTGGAGCAGGCGACCCGGCCGGCTGTGGCGGCGCGGCACGCGGCCCGGTTCGCCGGGGCGGGGGTCTCGTCGGTCGCCGACCTCTGCTGCGGGATCGGCGGTGACCTCCACCAGCTGGCGGGTGCGGTCGACCGGGTGCTCGGCGTCGATCGTGACCCGGTGACGGCGGCGGTCGCCCAGGCCAACGTCGACGCGTTCGGCGTGGCGGCTCGAGTCGAGATCCGCTGCGACGACGTGACGACGGTCGACCTGGCCGGGTGGGACGGCGTGTTCATCGACCCGTCCCGGCGGCGGTCGGGCGGTCGGCGGACGTTCGACCCGAGCGGGTACTCCCCGCCGTACGACGTGGTGCTCGGGCTCGCCACTCAGGTGCCGGCGACGGGGGCGAAGCTGGCGCCGGGGATCCCGCACGAGGTGCTGCCTGCGGACGCGGAGGCGGAGTGGGTCTCCGACGGCGGCGACGTGGTCGAGTGCGCGGTGTGGTTCGGTCCGCTCGCGAGTGGCGTGCGGCGGCGGGCGACGCTGCTGCCGTCGGGGGCCACGTTGACCGCCGACGGGTTCACTCCGGGCGAGGTGGGACCGGTACGGCGGTACCTCTACGAGCCCGACGGCGCCGTGATCCGGGCCGGGCTGGTGGCCGAGGCTGCGACACTCGTCGACGGCAACCTGGTGGACCCGACCATCGCCTACGTCACCGCCGACGCGCTACGGGCGACGCCGTTTCTGACGGCGTACGAGATCACAGACGTGCTGCCGTTCGGACTGAAGCGGCTGCGGGCTCTGCTGCGATCCCGCGGCGTCGGCCGGCTGACGGTGAAGAAGCGGGGCTCCGCGATCACGCCGGAGTCGCTGCGCCAGCAGCTCCGGCTGTCGGGCCCGGAGGAGGCGACGATCGTCCTGACCCGGGTAGCCGGGGCAGCGACCGTCCTCATCGTGGAACGGATCTAACCGGGAGTTCTCCATCCCCTGTCGCGCGGTATTCCGCCGCCGAGATGTTGCTGGCCACCGTGTTGCTGACTGGCTAGTGTTCATTGATCGGCTCTCGCGCTGACGAGAGCCAGCGCAGTGATCCAGGTGATCGCCATGGCCGAAGCGCCAGATGACTCCGTGAGCTCGCTCCTGCGCACCACGCACACGACGTCCGGTGTGAGCTGGTGGGGCCAGCGTTCTGTCTGGACGCGCCACGTCACGTATTGGGTTCTGGCGATCGGCCTCATCTCCGTCACCGCTTTCGACCACACGCGCAGCGCCCCGCCGGACACGGACGATCTCGGAATTTTTGTGTGGTTCGTTGCGGTAGTCCTGGTGGTCGGGGTGATGGGGTTGGTGTTCACGATCCGGGAGTGGGAGCAGGCCGGCGTTGCGCGCACGCTCTCGCGAAGCCTCGTCCTGTTCCTGTGCATGCTCGGCCTGGCCGCGATGACGCTCTTCTTCGCGCGCCGTTGGGGCGTCGATATCCAGGAGTGCACCACTCGCGCAGGTGAGGAAGTTTGCGGAGGACCGGCCTCGCCTCAAGAGGTTCTTGCGATGCTGGCTTGGCAGTCGGCGAACGCCGTGCCGGCCCTGAATCTCACCGACGCGTTCGAGTGGCCGCGCCCTGCACGCTCGGACGCAGTGGTCGTCGGAGCGACCATCGTGATGCTTCGGCTGTGGGTGCTGATCGGTGTGCTGGGCGTCATCAAGCGAATCTGGGACAAGTGGGGGCCCTTGGGCAGCGCCCACGCACCCAGCCCGTGACGAAACGACAGTGGCGGTCAACCTTTCCGGGGCTGAGTCGTCTGATCCCTCGTGGACGGACAGCCCCTGTTGCGCGAGGTTGCGATGGTGGAGAAGTCGCGTTGGTCGGGAGGGGCCGATGCGGTTTCGACGCTCTTCTACACGGACTACCGCCGCCTTGTGGGGCTGGCGACGCTGCTCGTCGACGACCAGCAGACGGCCGAGGACGTGGTGCAGGAGGCGTTCGCCGGCCTGTACAGCCGCTGGCGCCAGCTGCGTAACCCCGATGCGGCGATCGCGTACCTGAATCGGGCAGTCGTCAACGCCGGTCGTGATCACCTCCGCCACCGTCGCCGGGCAGCCGCAGGCCGGCTCGCGCTCGTTCCGCGCTCGGAGGAGCTCCCTTCCGCCGAGCAACAGGCGGTTGCGCACGACGAGGCCGACCGGCTGTGGCGGGCCATCTCCGAGCTCCCGCATCGCCAGCGGCAGGTGCTCGTCCTGCGCTACTACCTCGATCAGAACGAGGCCGAGATCGCCGACATCCTCCGGGTGTCGCGCGGCTCGGTGAAGAAGCACGCGAGCCGCGGTCTGGCTGCGCTCGCTCGCTGTCTGGAGGCTGCACCGTGACCACGTCGGAGCTGGAGCGTCGTGTGGCCGTCGCCCTGAAACAACACGCGGAGGCTGCGATGAGCGAAACCAAGATCGACCAGGCCAAGCTGGAACGCCTGCTGACCGACGCTGAAGGAGGACGAAAGAGCCGCCGCGCGTGGATCGCCGGCGCGGTCGCGGCCGCCGCGGCCGTTGTTGGCGTCATCGTCTGGGCGATGGGTCCGTCCTCCGGCAAGCCCGATTCCAGCTCGCCACTTCCGGCACAACCACTCCAACCTGAGCAAGTTGCCACCGCGTTCGTCAACGCCTACGGGAACTACGACCGGCCACGGTTGAAGTCCCTTCTGGCAGGCGACGCGCTGGTCAACTGGTCGGCCCTGGACGAGAGCAACCGGGGTGACGAGGCGATCGAGGTCCGGGTGCTTCTCGACTCCTGCACCGAGCTGAACCACTTGAGCGTCGGAACCCAGGTGTCGTGCGCGTTCGACGTCCACGCGCTCGGTTCCGATCGGCTAGGCCTCGGCCCCTACTCGAACAACCGGTTCCTCGTGACCGTGGATGGCGGCAAGATCATCGAATCGAATATCCACTTCGACTACATGAACAACGGTTTCAACATTCAGATGATGGAGCCGTTCCAGGCCTGGGTGACGAAGCACTACCCCAAGGACGCCCCGGCAATGTTTGAAGGGGACACAGGGCCGGAAGCCACGACGACCGAGCTGTTTCACCAGCACATCGCGGACTACGTCGCAGCCAAGTCCTGAACTGGGTCGGCAACGGGCACCATCGCGCACCAACTGGCATCATGCGCGGATGGAGTCCGACGCCACCTTCATCGCCAGGGTGATCACCGAGGGTCCGCTCGATGATGTGTCCAGCCATGTGGCATGGGGTGACGATGCAACCGATCCAGAGCATGCCCTGATCCTGATGCGCAATGACGACCCGAGCCCCGGCGAGGCGCCGTACTCCGTTGTCTGGGGCGCGGCGACCGCGTACGGCGGCGTGACTGACATCCAGGTCGAGCGCGATCGCACAACGGTGCAGCTCACCGAGAAGTGCGCGACAGCTCTGGGCGCGCCGCAGACGATCTCCATCGACCACGACGTCGAGGCTGTCGATGTTGACGCGCTGCGATCGGCGGTTCGGCGGGTCATGGCCGGCGCATGAGTGCCGCTACCGCGGCATAGCCCAGACGAGCCTGCCTACTGCGTGAACTCATCGGGGTCGAGGCGGCTCCAGTAGGCCCGGTGGAGCCGGTGCAGCCAGTCATCGACCCACCTGCGGTCCGGCTCGGCGGCAAGTGCTGAGGCGTCGCGCAGTCGCTCGAGCTCAGTCTCGGCGTCCGCGACGGCACCCACCACGTCATGAAGGGCCACCTCGCCTCGTCGTACGGCGCGCAGATAGTCGCGGGAGGGCTGCGGGATGGGAAGACTGATGGCGCCAGTTGTCAGGAGTTCGACACCCAGAAGACCAAGGCGCAGCGCGTGCATCGCGTACTTCGTGTCATAGCCGTGAACGGCAACCAGCTCCGGACGGTTGGTATGCGCCCCGACTTCGCCCGTCATCGCAGCCTTCTGGGCGCGCAGGTACCCCAAGAAGCGGTCCGCTGCCTGCCGAGACACGAACCGATGAGCGTTCTCCACGAGTTCGGCGCCGGTTGCGTTGCGATGCATCGTCTCGTCGTCCGGAGTGAACAGCACCAACAGAACCGTTGGGTTCCCGCCGAGAGCCAACCTGGCCCACTTGCGCGCCGAGTAGATGACGACGTCGAGGTCACCGGCGGACGAGCGATTGGCCAGCCCTCCCGGCTTGTCCCACACGGTGTGCCGCTCGTACTGCTCGAACGGCACGGACGGATGGTCCCTGTCGATTCCGCTGGGGACCCGCGCCAGCCCAGTAACGAACTGCGGTGGCTCCAGGCAGATCCCCATCTCGTCGCGATCGTCCTGGCCAGTCACCGCGGTGCCATGGACACCGGATCCCACTTGGGTGCGCAGGATCATTCCCCGCTCTGCAACGCGTCGGGCCAACTCAGATGAGTGTGGGTGGCTGAAACCGGGCGGCAGGGACGTGTCTCCGTCGATGACCCTCACGTCGCCCATGCGCGGCAGCCTAGATCGGTCGAACCAAGGCTCCGTTCACACGGGGATGACTTCGGGCAACCTTCGACCCCCGGTAATCGGTACCCGGCAGGATGTACGGGTGACTGAGCCTCGCCTAGGCGATCCTCCACGCGAACCCCGCTGGTTTGACTCCCTTCCGTGGTGGGACGTTGGCCTCTTCCTCGCTGCGGTCGGGTTGACCGTCCTCGGCGCAGTCATGTCAGATCGAACGGATAACGGGTTCTGGTTCCTCTTGGCGCTTCCGCTCGTTGTCGGGTACTGGCTTCGGTGGATTGCTCAGGACAAGCCTGAGATCACTCGTCAGAACAGAGCGGCCGTGAGATCTGCGTGGCGTCGTCTACGTGGCCGCGGATGAGTTCTAGTTCCGGGTGCCATCGCTGGCCACCTAGCTGATGTTGATTCCCGTGATCGGCGTTCCCGGCGGCAGGTTGCGCACCTGGTCGTGGATCTGACCGGCCAGGTCGACTGCGACGACGAAGTCGAGGGCGCTGACGTTGGCTGCGTCCAAATTGCCGCCCAGCACTGGTGGCGGAGTGAGTGAGTAGACCTCGTTCTCGGCGAGACTCACACCCCGTCGTTCGGCCTCCGTCGCGAGGCCGAGCAGCAGGTACTGGTCCTGGCCTTCCGGTGTGTTGAGAGCCGCCTGCACCTCAGCGCTTGTCTGCCAGACCTGCTTGAGGTCACCTTCGATCGTGTCCAGGTACCACCAGCCCTCGGGCGACTCAAGGAAGAGGTCGCCGAACAGCGAGGCGAACCGAGGCGTCTTGCCGGCGAGGTCGAGCCACGACCACGATGACACCGCCTGCTCATACTGCTCCGGACTGAAGCGCTTGATCGGTTCCATCGGGCTATCTAACAGGCGGCCTCACCTCTTGCCTTGGCGCGAGGGCTCTTGCGCGCGCGATGGGCGCCGTGAGGCCGCTGGTGGCTGCTGAGCTCGCGGCCCAGCCGACTGTTGCGTCGGCCGTAGGCGAGATACAGCAGTAGGCCGCCGGCCACCCAGAGCGAGAAGTAGCCCCAGGTGACGACGCGAAGATTGATCATCATCCACGAGGTCGCCAAGATCGCCAGCGTCGGGACCAGGGGGGACCACGAGATCCGGAAGCCGCGCTCGAGATCTGGTCTTGTCCGCCTGAGCACGAGGACGCCGATGGCCACGAACAGGAACGCGAAGAGCGTGCCGATGTTGACCATCTCCGCCAGCAAGAGGACGGGAGCAGTCAACGCGAGTACGACGGCGCAGGTGCCGACGAGCAGAGTCGCTCGGGCCGGAGTGCCGAGCCGCGTCACCACTGACAGGCCATGCGGAAGCATCCCGTCGCGAGCCATCGCGTAGACCACCCGGCTTTGCCCGATCAGCACGACGATGATGACCGTGGTCAGGCCGAGGAGGGCACCGATGTTGATCAGGCGAGCCGACAGGTCCGCGCCGACCGCTCGGAATGCCTCTGAGACCGGAGCCGAGCCACCGAGCTCGTCGTACGGGCGCATGCCCACAAGCACTGCCGCCACGCTGAGGTAGAGGACCGTGGCCAACACCAGAGTCGCGATGATGCCGCGCGGAACATCGCGCTGAGGGGACTTCGTCTCCTCGGCCGCGGTCGCGATGATGTCGAACCCGAGAAAGGCGAAGAAGATCACCGATGACGCGGTGAACACGCCGATGACTCCGAAGACGTTGGGCGTCTCCCCGGCCAATGACTGCAGCACGCTGGCGTCGGCACCGGGCTCAGCCGGGCGCGATTCCGGCAGGAAGGGCGTGTAGTTGGCGGCCTTCACATGGAGGGCACCGATGACCACCACGATTGCGATGACCACCAGCTTGGCGATCACGGCAACCCACAGCACGCCGAGCGACATGCGGGTGCTGAGGACGACCACGATCACCAGGAGCACGATGATCCCGGCCGCGATGAGGTCGCGGTCTGCCTCGAACCCGGCGTAGTTCTCCCAGCCGGATGGCAGGACGACGCCGAAGTCGTCGAGGGTCGCGACCGCGTACTGGGACCAGACCCGGGCCACCACCGCGACGGCCAGCAGAAGCTCGAGCAGCAGGGCCCAGCCGATCAGCCAACCCCAGACCTCACCGAAGATGACGTAGGTGAATGTGTAAGCGCTGCCCGATACCGGCAAGACGGAGGCGAGCTCCGCGTAGCAAAGCCCAGCCACCAGGCACGCGAACGCGGCGATGCAGAACGCGAGCAGGACGGCAGGTCCGGCGTTCGTTGCGGCCTGCTGCCCGGCGAGAGAGAAGATCCCCGCGCCGATCGTCACGCCGAGCCCGAGCACCACCAGGTCTGAGCGTCCGAACACGACGCGCAGACGGTGCCGCCCGACCTCGCGCGGAGCGAGCGCCATCTGCACGGGCAGTCGGCGGAAGATGGTGTTACGGCTCGGGGCATCCAGGGACAAGCGAAACCTCCTCGGCGTACCGCACACCCTGGCGGGGCGAGACAACAGCGCACAAGTGCCCGGACCGATGAGTTCCCGGCCGGATTGTGGTCTGGTGTGGCATGGACGCTGCCACACGGACGAAGCTCTCCGACTCGCTGGACGGGACGGTGCTGCTGCCCGGCGACCCGGAGTACGACGAAACCAGGACGATCTGGAACGCAATCGTCGACCGACGTCCTCGCGTGATCGTCCGGTGCGCGAGCGTTCGGGACGTGGTCACCGCGGTCCGGACGGCCCGCGAGCACGACCTCGAGATCGGCATCCGGTGCGGCGGCCACAGCGCGGCCGGCCACGCCGTCCCCGACGGCGGGCTGATGATCGACCTGTCACCCCTCCGCGCGGTCCGGGTCGACCCGAGTCGGCGCCGGGCAGCCGTGCAGGGCGGCGCACTCCTCGGGGCCATGGACCGGGCAACCCAGCAGTACGGGCTCGCCGTCACGGCCGGCAACGTCTCGCACACCGGAGTCGGCGGCCTCACCCTCGGCGGAGGATTGGGCTGGCTGGCCCGGCAGATCGGCCTGGCGTGCGACAACGTCGTGTCGTTCGAGGTCGTCACCGCCGACGGCGACCTGATCCGGGCGAGCGAGAGCGACCACCCCGACCTCTACTGGGCACTGCGTGGCGGCGGAGGCAACTTCGGCGTCGTCACCGAGTTCGAGTTCCGCCTGCACGACACCGGCACCGAGGCGCTGTCCGTCGAGGTCGACTTCCCGGTCGAACAAGCGGTCACCGCGCTGCGCGGGTGGCGTGATCTCAGTACACTGCGCCTCGCGAGGCGACCTTCACCGCGGGGATCGGCGGCGGTGTCGTGACGCTCGGCTACGTCTGGGTGGGAGACCCGAAACGGGGCGAGGCGCTCGTCCCCGACGTACGTGCGGTGGGTCGCCCGTCGGCGGAGCGCGTCGTGCCCATGACGTACGTCGAGCTGCAGTCCCGCGACGATGTGGTGGACGGGCATGCAATGCGGCGCTACACGAAGGGTCACTCCTTCCGCGAGCTCACCGACAGGTCATCGACGCGATGATGGCGGTGACCGAGGCCGGCCCGTACGCGCCAGGAGTCGGGCTGCAGGCGACGGTGGCGCGATCGCTGACGTACCCGACGGCGACACCGCGTTCAGCCAACGCGAGACCGCGTTCGAGCTCGGCGCGAGCACGGGGTGGACCGATCCCGCCGAGGACGCGGTGCGCATCGACACGGCGCGGGCGTACGCCGCCACGCTCGAGCCGTTCGCCTCCGGCGTCTATGTCAACGTCCTCGGTGACGAAGGCGCTGCTGGCGTACGTCGGGCGTACAAACCCGAGAAGCTCGCCCGGCTCACTGCCGTGAAGGACACCTACGACCCGCAGAACGTCTTCCACCTCAACCAGAACATCCAGCCGTCGCGCGCCTCGGCGAACGGTCGCACCGAAACTGCATGATCACTGGGAGGGATTGAGCGTTTCCAGGAACAGCGCCCGGTAGCGATCAGCGTCCACGCCGAGCGCCACGTCAACCAGGGCGGCCGGCAGGCCGTGCGGGTCGTGCTCGAGGTCACCGGACCAGGATCGGCGGTCGACGAGGGTCTGGCCGCGCGTCCACGTGCCCGCCAGCTCGATCCGGACCGGGTGCCGCGACGTCGTGAGCCCCGCTGGCTCGATGACCGCAGCGACCGCACCGGCGTCCCCGATCGTCGCGATCTGCTGCCCGTGCTGGCGCTGCAGGAGCCGACCGGCAAGCTGCGCCGCCGGGTCGGGTGACGCGATCAGTCTTGCGGCACCGGCCTCGTCGATCGTCACGTCGTAGAAGACGTCGAGCCCGTACATCGTCACCGGCAGCCCGCTGGTGAGCACGATCCCTGCTGCCTCCGGGTCATGCCACACGTTGAACTCGGCCGCCGCGGTCGCGTTGCCGATTGCCGCAGCCCCGCCCATGAACACGATCCGCTCGATGTGCTCGGCCACATGCGGATAGGCCCGCAGCAGCAGCGCCACGTTGGTCATCGGCGCGAGCGGCACGAGGGTGACTGGTCGGGTCGCGGACTCCAACGTCGTACGCATCAGCTCGATCGCGTGCATGTCGACCGGGGAGCGCGCAGAGTCGGGCCACCCGATGTCGCCCATGCCGTCGACGCCGTGCACGTGCCGCGCGTCCCGGGGCGGCTCCAGCAGCGGCCGGTCAGCACCGCGCGCGACCGGCACGTCGGTGGCGCCCGCTGCATCGAGGGCCTTGAGGGTGTTGCGCACGACCTGGTCCACGCCGGCGTTGCCGGACACGCATGACACGGCCAGCAGGTCGAGTGCCGGCGACTTCGCCGCCAGCAGCAACGCGAGAGCGTCGTCGATGCCGGTGTCGACGTCGAGGATCACCGGGATCGGGTTGGCCGCGGCGCGGTCCGCGCTCACCTGAGCACCACCACGGCGTACGCCGCGTAGCCGGCGCACAGCGCGCCACCTGCGGCCCGACCGAGCTGCCCGCGGCGGGCGAACAGCAGGATGACCAGCGGCAGCACGGCGGCCAGCACCGCAGCCCAGATCACTCCTTCGACGGCCAACGGTCTCGCGAGAGCGGCCGCGCCGAGCGTCGCCGTGGCGTTGTAGGCCGCCGACCCGACGATGCCGGCGACAGCGATCTCCGGTACGTCGTGGCGTGCCGCTGTCGCCACCAACGCGAACAGCTCGGCGGTGGTCGCCAGCGCCAGGATGGTGAGCCCGACCGCCGAGTCGCTGCGACCGATCGCATCCACGACCCGCACCGCTCCCCGCACCGCGAGGTCACCGCCGACGAGCATCAGCGCGATGCCAACGACCGCCAGGCCGAGCGCAACGCCGGGACGCCTGGCGGCCGCCTCCTCGTCGTCGTCGTCCATCTCCGCCATCTCACCGAGCACCGGCGGCTCCTTCTCCCGCCACCACACCAGCGCCACCAGACCGACGTAGGCCGCGAGAAGCAACCCGCCCTCCACGCGCGACACGTAACCACCGACCAGGGCAAGCACGGCGAGCCCACCGGCGACCGCCGAGAGCAGCGCGTACTGGCGCACCCGGTGCCCCATCGGCAGCGGCCGGAAAAGGGCAGCCAACCCGATGGTCACGGTGAGCATGGTGACATTGGCTCCGATCGCATCACCGGCTGCCAGACCCGGTCGGTCCTGTACGGCGGCGATCACCGCCGTCAACAGCTCCTCCGGCTCAGCACCCGCGAGCAGCACCCCCACCGCGATGACGGTCACGCCCAGCCGCCGGGCCGCCCCGGCCGCGTTCTCGACGAACAGCTCGGCGCCGCTGACGAGCAGTGCGGCAGCGACGACGAGCAGGAGGACTGCGATCACCGCGCGACCACCTCGGTCACCGGCAGCGACGAGTCGGCCGGCAGGTCCATCGACGACGCGGGCAAGCCGCGGGCCACCACCTCCGCGCCGAGCGCCGCGACCATCGCGCCGTTGTCGGTGCACAGCCCCGGCCTCGGGACGCGCAGGGTGATGCCCGCCTCGTCACAACGCGCCTGGGCCACCACGCGCAGCCGTGAGTTGGCGGCCACTCCCCCACCGATCAGCAGATGGTCGATGCCGTTCTCCGTGCACGCCAGCACCGCCTTGCGGGTGAGGACGTCGACGACGGCCTCCTGGAACGATGCGGCCACGTCAGCGACGGGCACCGGCTCGCCGTCGCGCTCGCGCGTCTCCACCCAGCGCGCGACGGCGGTCTTCAACCCGGAGAACGAGAAGTCGTAGCGGTGCTCGCGCAGGTCACGCGCGCCGGTGAGACCACGAGGGAAGTCGACGTACGCCGTGTGCCCCTCCTTCGCGACGCGGTCGATGTGCGGACCGCCCGGGAACGGCAGCCCGAGCACGCGCGCGACCTTGTCGAACGCCTCGCCCGCGGCGTCGTCGATGGTGGCGCCCAGTGGTCGCACCGCGCCGGTGACGTCCTCGACGAGCAGTAGCGACGAGTGCCCACCGGAGACCAGCAACGCAAGGCAGGGCTCCGGCAGCGACCCGTGCTCCAGCTGGTCAACCGCGACGTGCGCCGCCAGGTGGTTGACGCCGTACAGCGGCTTGCCCAGCGCGATCGAGAGCGCCTTCGCCGCCGCGACACCCACGAGCAGCGCGCCGCTGAGGCCGGGGCCGCTGGTCACCGCGATCGCGTCGAGGTCGCCGAGCCGCACGCCGGCGTCCGCACACGCCCGCTCGACAGTCGGGACCATCGCCTCGAGGTGCGCCCGGCTGGCCACTTCGGGCACGACACCGCCGAACCGCGCGTGCTCCTCGACGCTGGACGCGACGGCGTCGGCGAGCAGGTCGTGGCCGCGGACGATCCCGACGCCGGTCTCGTCGCACGACGTCTCGATGCCGAGCACCAGCGGCGCGTCGCTCATGTGCCCGCGGGCACCAGGTCGGCGATGGCGAGCGCGAACCGGCCGGGCGACTTCGGGTCGAGGTCCACGAACATCGACGGCTCGGTGAGCTCGAGCTCGAGCAGGGTCGGGGCCGAGTCGGCGCCGGGGATGAGGTCGACCCGGGCGTAGGTGAGCGACCGCCGTGGCCACCGTCGCAGCTCGGCCACGGTGTCGAGCACCCGCTCGGCCGCCTCGCGCTCCGCGGCCGACGGCTCGCGTGTTGCGGTCTCCTCTTGCTTGAACGCGCCGGTCGCAAACTCCATCGCCGGCTCCAGTAGCGCGGCCTTGCGGATGGCGTGGCTGAACTCGCCGGCGAAGAAGAGCATGGCGGTCTCACCAGCGGTGTCCACCTGGTCGAGGTAGGGCTGCACCATGACGACACGTCCGGCGTCGAGCAGCCGGGTCGCGTGTTCGGTCGCCAGCTCATCGTGCTCTCCGGCGACGTAGCGGTTGGTGTCCTTGGAGCCTGCCGAGACCGCCGGCTTCACGACGTACTCCCCCGTCGCGGGAGCGGTGAAGGTGTCACCGGGGTAGAGCCAGGTCGTCTCCACCACGGGCAGCCCGGCCTCCGACAGCTCGCGCAGATAGGTCTTGTCGGTGTTCCAGCGCAGCACGTCGGCCGGGTTGGCGAGGCGAGTGACTGTGGCGACGCGGTCGGCCCACTCGAGGAACTCGTCGTGGCGTTGGTGGTAGTCCCACGTCGAGCGCACCACGACGGCGGCGTACGACGACCACGCGGCGTCCGGGTCGGTCCACACCACCGGCTCGGCGTGCAAGCCGAGCCCGGACAGGGCCGCTATCAGCAGCGGCCCCTCGACATCGAGGTCGGGGAACTCGGCGCAGGTGGCGAGAGCGATACGGCTGGGCACCCCGGAAGCCTAGATGCGCAGCCGCATGACCAGCCCGTCGACTCCGCCGGGGTAGTAGCCGCGGCGGACCGAGATGCGCTCGAACCCGGCCTTCTCGTACAGCTGCATGGCCGGCTCGTTGTCCACCCGAACCTCGAGCAGCACCTCGGTGCACCCGCGCGCAGTGGCCTCGTCGAGGATCGCGCGCAGCAGGGTGGCGCCGCAGCCGTGGCCCTGCTGATCGGAGGCGACCGCGACGGTCTGGACGTCGGCCTGCCGTCCGACGGTCATCAGCCCGGCGTAGCCGACCACGGCACCGTCGTCGTCGGCGACCAGGTAGTGCCGCGTCTCGGGCACCCGGGCGAGCTCGGCCCAGAACGTCTCGACCGTCCAGGCATCGGGGAACAGCGCCTGCTCGATGACCAGGGCCGCGTCGATGTCCCACCACCGCATCGGCCGGAGCACGGTCACCCGCCGAGCAGCGTCTTGCGCGGGGCCGGCTCGGTGGCATCGGGGCGGCGCAGGTAGAGCGGCGCCGGGTCGAGGGTCGGGTGGCCGTCGGACACCCAACGACACAGCGCGGCAGCCGACGGCCGCACCGGCTCCCGCCCGTCGGGGAACGCGTCGGGATAGAGCTGCGGTCCTGGCCCGACGACAGGACCGTCCCAGGCCACCTCGGTCGGCCGGTCGACGTGGGGCCCGTCCACCCGGGTCAGCGCACTCGACCCGTCGTACGCCGCCCAGTAGACCTCCTTGCGGCGCGCGTCGGTCGCGACCCGGAACAGCCCGTCGATCCCGGCGTCGAGCGCGAGCGCATCCAGGGTGCAGACACCGCGCACCGGTACGCCGAGGACCGCACCGAGCATCCGCGCGGTGACCAGTCCCACCCGCAGTCCGGTGAACGGCCCCGGGCCGACACCCACCGCGATGCCCGCGAGGTCGCCGACCGTGACACCGGCCTCGCGGAGGACCGACTCGATGGCCGGCGCGAGCAGCTCGCCGTGGCGGCGGTCGTCGGGCGCGGTCGACTCGGCCAGCACCCGGTCCCCGTCGCAGACGGCGACAGTGACGGCGGGGGTGGCGGTGTCCAGGCCCAGCAGCAGCACGCCGTGAGGCTAACCCGGTGGCTCGGCTGCGACCATCGAGGCGTGGAGACGACCGCTGACCACACCATCCGGGCCGCCCGTCGCGGCGATGCGGGGCGCATCGCCGAGATCTACGCCGGGTTCGTCGAGACCTCGGCCTCGACGTTCGAGGAGCAGCCGCTCACGACCACCGAGATGCTGAGCCGGATGGAGTCGCGACCGCGGCTGCCGTGGCTGGTGGCGGCGGACGCCGCTGACGCCGTCGTGGGCTTCGCCTACGCCAGTCCGCATCATGAGCGCAGCGCCTACCGGTGGTCGCTGACCTGCTCCGTCTATCTGCATGAGTCGGCACAGCGCCGCGGCCTGGCGTCGGCCCTGTACGGCGAGCTCTTCGATGTCGTGCGCGACCTCGGCTACGTGACGATGTTCGCGGGCGTCGTGCTCCCCAACGATGCGAGCGTCGCCCTGCACGAAGGCCTCGGTTTCCGGCCCGTCGGTGTCTACCCCAGGGTCGGCTTCAAGCTCAGCGCCTGGCGGGACGTCGGCTGGTGGTGGCTGCCGTTGCGAGACCCGCCTGACCAGCCGCGTGAGCCCGCCGAGTGGGACGAGCTGGGCTAGGAGCAGACCTCCCGTTCGCCCGCAGCGAAAGGTTTCCCCACCCGGCGCGAGGGCTTGTCGGCTGTCGGTCGCATGCCCTAGAATCGAACACATGTTCGAATCCTCCCCGGGTGCCGCGGCGATGCTGTCGCCGCGGCCAGGCTCCGGGGTGCTCGACACCGCGACGCTGGCCGGCTGGGTAGACCAGCTTGCCCGCGTCGATCGGACCCTGGGTGACGCCGAGCGGATCGAGCAGATTCGGCTGCTGGAGGAGCTGAAGTCCGCGGCGGCGGCGGCGCAGGCGGTGCTGACCGCAGACTTCGTGGCCTCCCAGCGCGCAGAGCAGCGCGCCGCTGGGTTGCCCGAGGCGGACCTCGGCACGGGAGTCGGCGCGCAGGTCGCGCTGGCCCGGCGGGAATCCCCGCATCGGGGCTCACGGCTGGTCGGGCTGGCGCAGGCGCTGGTGCACGAGATGCCGGCCACGATGGCCGCGCTGCAAGCCGGTCAGATCAGCGAGTGGCGGGCCACCATCGTGGCCCGCGAGACCGCCTGCCTGACCCGGGAGGACCGCATGGTCGCCGACACCGAGCTGGCCGGGCACCTCGCCGACCTCGGAGACGGCGAGTGCGAGTCCGCGGCCCGCGCGGTCGCCTACCGGCTGGACCCGCACGCCTTCACCGCCCGGTCCAAGGGCGCCGTGCGGGACCGGCGGGTCACGTTGCGCCCGGCCCCGGACACGATGAGCCGGCTGTCCGGGTTCCTGCCGGTCGCCCAGGGCGTCGCCGCCTACGCCGCGCTGACCCGGCAGGCTGACGCGCTGAAGTCAGCCGGGGATGAGCGCAGCCGGGGCCAGATCATGGCCGACACCCTGGTCGAACGCCTCACCGGCCAGGCCGCCGCGGACGCCGTCCCGGTCGAGGTGGACCTGGTCATCACCGACACCACGCTGCTCGCCGGCGCCGACGAACCCGCCCACCTGGTCGGGCTGGGCCCCATCCCCGCGCCGATCGCCCGCGACCTGGCCCGCGACACCGACGCCGACGTGTGGCTGCGGCGGGTGTTCACCCGCCCCGACGAAGGCGCCCTGGTCGCGATGGAGTCCCGGCGGCGGCTGTTCCCCGACCGGCTGCGCCGGTTCCTGGTGCTGCGCGACCAGACCTGCCGCACCCCCTGGTGCGGGGCACCCATCCGCCACGCCGACCACGTCGTCCCGGCCGAGGCGGGCGGGCCGACCAGCGCCGGCAACGGTCAAGGCCTGTGCGAGGCGTGCAACCACACCAAACAAGCACCCGGCTGGCGAGCCCGACCCGGCCACCGCGGCGCCGGGACAACTGTTGAAGTCACCACGCCCACCGGGCACACCTACACCAGCCGACCCCCACCCCCACCCGGCCGACATCCACGTCCCCCGGACGCACAACCGCGCGCACGACCAGCCGCAGCCGCCTGACGCTAGGGAGCTGAGCTCCTTGCGATGCGCTGCGCAGCCGCGACGTACCGGTCGGTCATCTTGTCCTGCACCCAGTGCGAGACGGGCTGCCCGATGCGGCTGATCACGTTGCCCGGCCGGGAGAACGAGCGGATGTCCAGCGCCACCGACTCGTCGTCCAGGATCGAGACGGCGAACGACTCCTCGCCCGACTCGGGGTGCCCGGGCAGCGTGCCGTAGGCGAACCCGCGCCGATCCGCCTCGTCGACGACGTAGACGACCTTGCACGGTGCCACCACGCCAACGCCCCGGACGCCGACCAGCTGGCTCACGACGGCCCCGACCTGAGCCGGCGAGTGGCTGGCCCGGACATCGATGCCCGATGCGCGATGCACTCCCCACGTCATCAGCGCGGTCGCACACCGGTCGAACGTGACACGTCCCTGGCCCAAGGCAGCACGGCGTACGACGTGGCGATAGCCAACCGGCAGGTCGGCTGCGGTTGCACCCACCTCGGGATAGGTGACCCCCTCGTCGGTCAGCTCGGCCAGGGAGCGATGCGTCAGGTGAATCGGCACGTCGGTTGTCTCTCCGATCTCCCGGCGATCATGTCCCCGAGGGAACGTTTCCGCGAAACGTGGGGTCACGGCTCGGCGACCGGGCTGGCAACCTCTTCGCAGTCGCTGTCGACGGACTTGCGCGACCTGGGCAGCTGGGGGGCACGAGGACCGCGCGAGCGGGTCGCCAGGACAGATCCGGCCAGGATCAGCGCGAAGCCAACCGCGGTGGCGACCGTGAACGACTCGTCGAGGATCAACACGCCCAGGAGGAGTGCCACCGCGGGGTTGAGATAGGTGATGACCGTCGCGCGGCTCGGCCCGACCTCGGCGATCAGCTCGAAGAACACGACGAACGCGACCGCCGTGCAGATCACCGCCAGACCCACGACCGACCACACGACCTTTGCCGACGGCATCTGGTCGGGAAGCTGCGCGACCCCGATCGGGAGGTAGATCAGCGCGGTCACCAGCAGCGAGACCGTGATGACGCCCAGCCCGGGCAGGTCGGAGAGCCAGCGCGAGAGGATCACCGGCCCGACCGCGTAGCAGACCGAGACACCCGCCACGGCAACGACCGACCACCCGTCTCCCGCGCCGACCTCGAACCCGACCAGGGCGGCGACCCCGGCGACGCCGACGAGCAGCCCGATCACGCGACGCGCATCGGGACGGTCGTCTGCCGGTGACCACCGGCCGGCCCCAAGCCAGGCGAGCAGCGCCGCGACGAGCGGAACCGACGCGAGCAGAAGGCCGGTGAGCGAGCTGGACAGCTGTTGCTCGGCCACACCGAGCAGCAGCCAGGGTCCGGCGATCTCGACGAGGGCGAACACGAGGATCGGCAGCCAGGCCGACCGCAGGCCACGCAGATGGCCACGCGCGATCGCGACGGGCAGCAGGAGCAGGCCGGCCAGCAAGGTGCGCCCGAGGACCAGGACCGACGGCTCGAGCTCTTCGACGGCCACCTTGATCAGCAGGTAGGGCACGCCCCAGATCACGCCCATCGCGACGAAGAGCACCCACCCCCGGCGGCTCACAGGTCAACTCCCGACCAGCGTGATCCCATGCCCTGCATTGTCACGGATCGAGTCTCGTCGTCGGCTCCGACAGAACGCCGGATGACGATGTCGAGGCGCTCGTCGGACAGCCCCTCGACCAGCCCGCCACCCCACTCGACCACGGTCACCGAGTCTTCCAGGGACGCGTCGAGGTCGAGGTCGTCGACCTCCGCGAGGCTGCCGAGCCGGTAGGCGTCGACATGCACGAGCGGCGGCCCACCGACCAGCGACGGGTGCACCCGCGCGATCACGAACGTCGGTGACGTGACCGGCCCACGGACGCCGAGGCCGGCGCCGATCCCCTGGGTGAGCGCGGTCTTGCCCGCCCCCAGGTCGCCGGAGAGAACGAGCAGGTCACCGGCGCGTACGACGTGGCCCAGCCGTTCTCCGAGCGCCCGCATGTCGGCGACGGTCGCGACGGTGGCGCCGGTCATGCGCTCGCCGGCGGTCATGCGCCCGCCGGCGGCCCGGCGATCCGGCGCGCGACCTCGCCGAGGTCCTCACGCAACGCGGCAAGCGGTAGCCCCGACGGACCGAACCGGATCGCTGCCGACGGGTGGTAGGTCACGCGCAGCGGCCGCCCGCCGTACGACAAGGACTGGCCGCGCAGCGAGGCGATCCGCGCCGACGGACCGACGAACCACTCCGCAGCCGTGCTGCCGAGCGCCAGGATGAGCGACGGGTCGAGCAGCTCGATCTGACGCTCCAGCCAAGGCCGGCACCGCGCCACCTCGGCGCGACGGGGCTTGCGGTTGGCCGGCGGGCGGCACTTCAGCACGTTGGCGACGGCGACCCGGTCGCGGGCCAGCCCGACCTCCGCCAGCAGCGAGTCCAGCAACTGACCGGCGCGGCCGACGAACGGCACGCCCATGGCGTCCTCCTGCGCGCCGGGTGCCTCGCCGACAAGGAGCAGGTCGGCTCCCGTGCGGTGCCAACCCGGGCACCACCTGGGTGCGCCCCTCCACCAGCTCGGGGCAGGCAATGCAGGTCCGGACCGACGCGGCCAGCTCGGGCCACGACGTGCACGCAGCGGCCGCCGCGACAGGGTCGTCGACCGTGGTCACGCCGGGCGGGGCGACGACGAGTGCCGCAGCGCCCGCTCCACCAGGTCACGGATGTGCTCGCTCACCAGAGCATGGTGCTCGAGCATGATCATGTGGCCCGCGTCAGGCACGATCACCAGCTCCGCGCTGGGCACCTCCTCGACCATGTCGCGGCTGTGATCGGCGGGCGTCATCACGTCCTGCTCACCGGCCAGGATCAGCGTCTCGACGCCGTTGAGGACGTCGAGCGCCGAGAGCTTGTCGTGCGAGTCGAAAGCCGGGAACAGCTCCGCGATGACGTCGAGCCCGGTCTGGTCGTGCATGCGGGTCACGAACCGGACCAGCGACGGCGGCACGTCGGTCCCGAACGAGTAGCGCTTGGTCAGCACGAACTCCAGGTCGCTGCCCAGCCTGCGGCCACCGGCCACCAGTCCGGGCCGACGGTTCAGCGCCTCGAGCGCCTTCGGTGCCATCTTGCGCAGCGCGCGACCAGCGGCTGCTGGCACGCCCAGGCTGACCTCGGCCAGCTTGCCCGGCGACGTGGAGATCAGCGCCACCCCGACCACGCGGTCGCCGAACAGCTCGGGGTGCGCATCGGCCAGCGCCATGATCGTCATGCCGCCCATCGAGTGGCCGACGAGGACGACCGGCCCGGTGGGCGCCGTCGCGTCGAGCACCGCGAGCAGGTCGGCGCCGAGCTGGTCGATGGTGGCGCGTTCGGGCGCGCCCCGACCGGACCGGCCGTGCCCGCGCTGGTCCCAGAAGACCAGCGTGCCGATGCCGGCGAGGTCGCGCCGCTGGTAGTGCCAGCTGCCCTGGTCGAGTGCGAGCCCGTGGCTGAACACGACGGTGACTGGGGCAGCGTCGGCCGCCTTCTCGACCTCGACGTGCAGCTTGACACCGTCGTCGGCTCCAACCTCCACGACCTTGCCGCGCAGCTCGCCCAGCGGCTCGTCGGCCTCCGGGTCCTCGCCACGGAACGAGCGCCCCACGGCGTACCGCTCGGCGGCCAGGCCCACCACGGCGCCGATCGCCACCACGGCCGCCGCGCCCCCGACAACGGCTCCGCGCTTCCCCCAGGTCGGCAGCTTGCTCACGCCGCTCCCCCCACGTAGACCTTGGGCACGCGTGGCCCAACGCGCGTGACGATCTCGTAGGAGATCGTGCCGGTGGCCTCGGCCCAGTCCTGCGCCGTCGGCTCGCCCTGGTCGCCGGGCCCGAACAGCACCACCTCGTCGCCCACCTCCGCCGCGTCGTCGCCGAGGTCGACGACGAACTGGTCCATGCAGACCCGCCCCGCCACCGTGCGCCGGCGACCGGCCGCAAGGACCGGCCCCACGTCGCTGCCCGCACGCGGGACGCCGTCGGCGTAGCCCAGCGGCACCAGCCCGACCGTCGAGTCGCGCTCGACCGTGTAGGTGTGCCCGTAGGAGACCCCGCTGCCCGCGGGCAGCCGCTTGACGAGCACGAACCGGCCGGACAGCGTCATTGCGGGTCGCAGGCCGTACGCCGAGGGGCCGGCCACGTCGGGCACCGGCGAGAGCCCGTAGACCGCGATCCCGGGGCGGACCAGGTCGAAGTGCTGCTCGGGGGCCGTCAGCGTCGCGGCCGAGTTGGCCAGGTGGCGCACCTCGGGCCGGATACCGGCCCGCTCGGTGATCGCCAACGCGTCGGCGAACGCCGCGGCCTGGCCCAGGATCGTCGAGTGCCCCGGCGCGTCCGCGTAGGCGAAGTGCGACCAGACGCCCACCACCCGAACCGTGTCGTCGGCCTCGGCCTTGCGCGCGGCGTCGACCACGTCGGCCCAGTCGGCCATCACCGCACCACCACGGCTGAGGCCGGTGTCGACCTTCAGGTGCACCCGTGCCGTCGTACCCGCCTCGCGCGCGGCCGCCGCGATCGCCTCGACCGCCCACACCGCGCTCGCCGAGAGGTCGATGTCGGCGCGGATCCCCTCGACCCACCGCTCGTCGCGCCCGGAGAGCCACGACAGCACCCGCGGCGCGGTCACGCCCGCAGCGCGCAGCGCGAGCGCCTCCTCGAGCAGGGCGGTGCCGAGCCAGGTCGCGCCGCCGGCCACCGCGGCCTTCGCCGAGGGCACCAGTCCGTGGCCGTAGCCGTCGGCCTTGACCACGGCCATCACCTCGGCGCTGGTCCGGCCGCGCAGCGCCTCGACGTTCGCGCGGATCGCCCCGAGGTCGACCTGCACCTGCGCGTCCCTGCTGATGGTCACCCGGTCAGTTTCCCAGAGCCCGGAAGGCGGCCGGCAGGGCGTCCACCACGTCGTACGCCGAGATGGGCGCACCGCCGTCGGCAGCGAGCCGTCCGGCGAGCCCGTGCAGCCAGGCACCGACCGAGCCGGCATCGAGCGGGTCGAGCCCGCCGGCGAGCAGCGCGCCGCACAGCCCGGCCAGCACGTCACCGGTGCCTGCTGTGGCGAGCGCGGCGGTGCCGGTCGGGTTGACCCGCACCCGGCCGTCGGGGGTCGCCACGACCGTGGTGGAGCCCTTGAGCAGGACGACCGCGTCGAGCTCGACCGCGGCCCGGCGGGCGTGCTCGAGCCGGCGCGCCTCGACCGCGTCGCGCTCGACGCCGAGCAGCCGGGCCAGCTCGCCGGCATGCGGGGTGAGCAGGGCGGTGGCGCCCTGGCGTGACTGGTCGGCGAACGCGGACAGCGCGTCGGCGTCGACGAGCAGCGGGACGTCGTCCTTCAGCGCGGCGGCGAGTCTCTCGGCGGCGCCCTCGCCACCACCCGACCCGACCGTCCAGGCCTGCACGCGTCCCTCCCCGACGACCACCTCGGGCCACCGGCGGCGCACCAGGCCGGCCGGGGCGTCGTCGCCCACGTAGCGCACCATCCCGGCGCCGCCCCGGACGGCGCCGCCCACGCAGAGGACGGCCGCGCCGGTGTAGTGCTCCGAGCCGGCCGACACCCCGACCACGCCGCGGCGGTACTTGTCCGACTCCCGGCCGGCGCCCGCACTGGGCAGCAGCGCGTGCACGTCGGCGGCCTGCAGCACCTCGATCGCCGGCTCGTCGGGCAGGTGCGGGCCGAGACCGATGTCGACCAGGTCCACGGCGCCCGCGTGCCCGGCGCCCGGGTCGACCAGCAGGCCCGGCTTGAGCGCCCCGAAGGTCACCGTGACGTCGGCGTGCACCGCCGCGCCGGCGACCTCGCCCGTGTCGGCGTCGACACCGCTGGGGACGTCAACAGCAACCACCATCGGCCCGCCATCCAGCCCGGCAACGACATCTGCCGCCTTCCCCCGCAGCGCGCCCTTGCCGCCGATGCCCACGATGCCGTCAACGACAAGGTCTGCCTGCAGAGCAGACGAAAGGCGCGGCGACGGCACATCAGCGACCACGCGGCCACCGGCGCGCGTCAGCGCGGCCAGCCCGGCCTCGTGCACGCGGTCCCCCAGCAGCACGGCGTCGACCCGCGCGCCGCGGTCGGCGAGGCGGGCGCCGGCGAACAGCGCGTCACCACCGTTGTCGCCACTGCCGACGAGCAGCAGGACCCGCGAGCCGTAGACCTTGCCGAGAAGGAGCACGCACACCCGAGCCAGCCCGGCCGCGGCCCGCTGCATCAGGACGCCCTCGGGCAGCGCGGCCAGCACCGACTGCTCCGCGGCCCGGACGTCCTGCACGGCGTACGCGGATCTCATCGCGCTCAGTCCTCGAGCACGACGACAGCCGAGGCGATGCCTGCGTCGTGGCTGAGGGACAGGTGGGTACGACGTGCACCGAGCTCGTCGGCACGGGCTGCCACGGTGCCGCTCATGCGCAGGTGGGGGCGGCCGTCGTCACCTCGGTGCACCTCCGCGTCGAGCCAGCGCAGGCCGACCGGTGCGCCCAGTGCCTTGGCGAGTGCCTCCTTCGCGGCGAACCGTGCCGCAAGCGACGCGGGAGGCAGCCGCTGCTCGTCGTCGGTGAACAGCCGGGTCGTCAACGCAGGAGTTCGCGCGAGCGACTGCGCGAAGCGCGCGACGTCCACCACGTCGATGCCGACCCCGATGATCACCCCGACAGCCTGACACGGCAACGCCCGGCACGGGAGGTCCCGTGCCGGGCGGTGACTCGTCGTACGCGCTGCTAGACGCCGATCGCCGCCCACGGCCCCCAGATCGCGATGGACATGCCCTGGCTGGCCTGGATGTTGACGAACAGCGTCTCGCCGTCCCGGCTGAACGTGGACCCGGCGAACTCGTCGCCGAAGCGGGGCACGTTCGTCCTCGAGGTGAGCTGGTTCAGCGCGATGTCGAACAGGTGGCCGGGCTGGGCCAGGCCACGCACGTAGTTGGGTGCGGTGTTGTCCTCGCAGAGCACCAACGTCCCGCGGGGGCTGACGGTGATGTTGTCGGGGAGATCGAGGGTTGGCTGGCCGGGCGACTGGTAGACGACGCGCAGCCGCTTGGCCTGGATGTCGTAGCCCCACACCTGTCCGAACCCCTGTCCGAACCCGGTCGGGTCAGTCACCCCGGTGGGATCGGCCTCACGAGGCCCGCCGCCTTGGGTCGAGGTGAAGTAGACGGTCCCGTTGTCGTAGATCGCGCCCTCGAGGCGGGAGAAGAACGCAGCACCCTTGTGGTCAGCCCAGCCCTGGCTCGCGACGAACCTGATGGCCTCGTCGTTGGTCATGGTCGGGGGCTGGCCCGCGGCAGGGGTGCCGGCGTCGAAGTCGGGCTGGTCGATGTCGATCCAGTCGACCTCGTAGGTCGTCCCTGCGATCTGGTGTTCCTCGAGGTGGGCGTTGGGCATGCCCTTGACCGCGAGCATCTGCAGCCGGCCGCGGGGGTCCATTCGACCCAGCTTGTCGACCTGACGCAGCGGGCGGTAGCGGTAGAAGCCGGACGGGTATCCGAAGTCGTCCTCGGTGAGATAGAGGTCGCCGTGCTTGGGGTCGTAGGCGACAGCCTCGTGCGAGAACCGGCCCGCTCCGGTGATCGGCTGGCCGTCGGCGTAGCCGCTGGTGGGCACCTCGAAGACGTAGCCGTGCCGCTCCTCGAACTGCCGGTTCTGGGTGTTGGTGTAGGGACCAGGGTCGGTGCCGCCAACAGGGGTGCGGGTGAAGTCGTCACCGACGTCCGGGCCGTTGACCGTCTCCTCGCAGGTGATCCAGGCCCCCCACGGCATCGGGCCACCCGAGCAGTTGTTCAACGTCCCGGTCTGGCTCGCGATCGCGCTGGACGGGACACCTTGCTTGCTGACCACGACGGTGGTCGTGCCGCCCCGGGCGCGACCGTCGTAGGTCGAGCTGTTCACCTTGAACGCGGTGCCAGGACCGGCCACTTCGTGGTTGCGCACCAGGATGACGTCGTCACCGGGGCCGTCGAACGCTGCCATGCCATCGTGGCGGCCGGGAATCTGACCGCCGTCAGAGAGCGTGGACTGCTCCGGGAACTCGGTGTCGTGGAACGAGCGGTAGCTGAAGCCGGGCGGCACGTGCAGGCGGACCTTTGCGTCCCGCATGTCGGGGGCAGGCACCAGGACGGTGTGGTTGGCGAACGCGGGTGAGGCAAGCAGTCCCTGGAAGGGGCCGGCCAGCGCAGCGCCCCCCGCGACCGCAGCGCTGGTCTTCAAGAAGGAACGACGGTCAAGTTCGGTCATCAAGGGCTCCGAGTTTCGGCTTTGGGTCAAGGCTCGTGACCCCGGCACGATAACCCCGCGTCCCACGTGTGACCAGGGATCGGGCCAAGCCGGTCAGGCAACTGTGGGCGAGTGGTTACTGTCCGCTCACTCGACGGTTACGGACTTGGCCAGGTTGCGCGGCTGGTCGACGTCGTGACCCCGCGCCGAGGCCATCTCGCAGGCGAAGACCTGCAGCGGGACGGTCGCCAGCAACGGCTGCAAAAGGGTCGGCGCGGCCGGGATGAGGATCAGGTGATCGGCGTAGGGGACGACGGTCTCGTCGCCCTCCTCGGCGATGACGATCGTGCGCGCACCGCGGGCCCGGATCTCCTGGATGTTCGACACGATCTTGTCGTGCAGCACGCCGCGGCCCTTTGGTGACGGGACGATCGCGAGCACCGGCACGCCGTCTTCGATCAGCGCGATCGGGCCGTGCTTGAGCTCACCGGCGGCGAAGCCCTCGGCGTGCATGTAGGCGAGCTCCTTGAGCTTGAGCGCGCCCTCGAGCGCCACGGGGTATCCGACGTGCCGGCCGAGGAAGAGCACCGACGTCGCGTCCCGCAGCGAGCGAGCCAGCTCGCGGACGGGCTCCATCTCGGTGAGCAGCGTCGCGATCTTCTCCGGCATCCCGCGCAGGTCGTCGACGACGGAGGTGACCTCGTCTCCCCACTTGGTCCCGCGGACCTGTCCGAGATAGAGCGCGACCAGGTAGCAGGCGACGAGCTGGGTGAGGAACCCCTTGGTTGACGCGACCGCGACCTCGGGACCGGCGTGGGTGTAGAGGACAGCGTCGGACTCGCGCGGAATCGTGGAGCCGTTGGTGTTGCAGATCGCGAGCACCCGGGAGCCCTGCTCACGCGCGTGCCGGAGCGCCATCAGCAGGTCCATCGTCTCCCCCGACTGGGAGATCGCGATGACCAGCGTCTGGCGGTCCAGGATCGGGTCGCGGTAGCGGAACTCCGATGCGAGCTCGACCTCGCACGGGATCCGGGTCCAGTGCTCGATGGCGTACTTCGCGATCAGCCCGGCATGGAACGCCGTGCCGCACGCGATGACGATGATCTTGTCGATGTCGCGCAGGTCCTCGTCGGAGAGCCGCATCTCGTCCAGCGACAGGCGCCCGGCGATGTCGATGCGACCGAGCAGCGTGTCAGCAACCGCCTGCGGCTGCTCCTCGATCTCCTTGAGCATGAACCATTCGTAGCCGCCCTTCTCGGCGGCCGATGCGTCCCAGTCGACGTGGAAGGCGTGGCCCTCGACGGGCGCCCCGTCGAAGTCGGTGATGGTGATGCCGTCGCGGCTGATCTCGACAACCTGGTCCTGCCCGAGCTCCACCGCGTCGCGGGTGTGCGCGATGAACGCCGACACGTCGGACGCCAGGAAGTTCTCGCCCTCGCCCCGGCCGACGACGAGCGGTGAGTTGCGGCGCGCGCCCACCACCACGTCGGGGCGGTCGACGTGGGTGACGACGAGAGTGAACGCACCTTCGAGCCGGCGGCAGACCCGGCGGAGTGCCTCGGCGAGGTCGACGGCGCTGCCGTCGTCCGCCGCCCTGGTCTCCTCCTCCATCAGGTGGGCAACCACCTCGGTGTCGGTCTCGGACACCAGCTCGTGCCCGCGCTCCTCGAGCTCGCGGCGCAGCAGCGCGAAGTTCTCGATGATGCCGTTGTGGATGACGGCCACCGAGCCGGTGCAGTCGACGTGCGGGTGTGCGTTGCGGTCGGTGGGCGCGCCGTGGGTCGCCCACCGCGTGTGCCCGATGCCGGTGGTCGCCGCGGGCATCGGGTGCTCGGACAGCGCGCCCTCGAGGTTGGCCAGCTTGCCGGCGCGCTTCTCGGTCTCGAGCTTGCCATCGGCGATCAGGGCCACCCCGGCGGAGTCGTAGCCGCGGTACTCCAGCCGGCGCAGGCCCTCGATGACGACATCGAGAGCCGACTGGGCACCGACGTACCCCACGATTCCGCACATGGTGACAGGGTATCCGCCGTGGAGAACGGGCCTGGCGACGCGACGCCGTACGTCGAGTTCGACCGCGCCGCGTGGGAAGCGCTGCGTGCCGCCACCCCGCTGCCGCTGCGCGACGAGGAGCTCACGACGCTGCAGGGGCTCGGGGAGCGTCTCGACCTGGCCGAGGTCGAGCAGGTCTACCTCCCGCTCTCGCGCCTGCTGAACCTGCATGTCGCGGCCGCACACGGGCTGCACTCCGCGACAGCAACCTTCCTCGGTGAGGTCGCCGCGGACGGACCACGCGTCCCGTTCGTCATCGGGATCGCCGGCAGCGTCGCCGTCGGCAAGAGCACGACTGCGCGGGTGCTCCGCGAGCTGCTCGCCCGGTGGCCCGATCACCCTCGGGTCGAGCTCGTCACGACCGACGGCTTCCTGCTGCCCAACGCCGAGCTGATGCGGCGCGGGATCCTCGACCGCAAGGGCTTCCCGGAGTCCTACGACCAACGCGGCCTGCTGCGGTTCCTCACGGCCGTGAAGTCCGGCGTCGACGAGGTCGCCGCACCCGTCTACTCGCACCTGACCTACGACGTCGTGCCCGACGAGACGGTCGTGCTGCGCCTGCCGGACGTCCTGATCGTCGAGGGCCTCAACGTCCTGCAGCCCGGTCGCACGCACGCAGACGGACGCCCGACGTTGGCGGTGTCCGACTTCTTCGACTTCTCGGTCTACGTCGACGCCGACGTGCAGCACATCGAACGCTGGTACGTCGACCGCTTCCTCGCCTTGCGAAAGACGGCATTTGCCGACCCAGCCTCCTACTTCCACCGGTTCGCGGCGCTCTCCGACGACGACGCACGCGCTACCGCCACCTCGATCTGGCGCGAGGTCAACCTGCCGAACCTGGTCGAGAACATCGTCCCGACCCGGGGGCGGGCAACACTCGTGCTGCAGAAGGGCGAGGACCACGCCGTACGCCGCATCCGGTTGCGCAAGCTCTAGGGAGGGCCATGGCCGCCCAGTGGCCAAACGCCGCCACCGACAGGCACACTCAGGACGTGCCGACATTGGAGCAGACTCCGGGGAACGCCGCCGAGACGCGGTTGGGTCGTGTTCCGGCAGTGGCGTTGCTGGTCGCCGCTGCCTACGGCGTAGCCCTGGTCGTCGCGGCGTTCACTCTCCCGGTCTACGACTCGACCAGCTCGTCCTCGTCGGGTGAGACGAGTCAGGCGTCCGACACTCTCGTGGGCGTCAACGGGATGGGTGTGGCCCTCGTCCTCGCTGTCCCGCTTCTCGTGACCGTCGCCGTCGGGTGTGCCCTGGCGTTGCGCTCGCGCTGGTCGCTGCCGTTCGCCTGGGCCCTCACGGGGCTGCTCGCTGCCCTCAACCTGCTCGCCATGCTGTCGGTCGGCATCTTCGTCCTGCCGGTCACGGCCGCCCTGGTCGTCGCCTGTGCCAGCTCGCGTCCCCCAGCTTCCTGACGCCTAGGGCGCGAGGAGAGCTCGGCGCGTACGACGTCGGCCAGCCGTTCGGCTGCCGCCCTGGCGTCGTCCTGGGTGGGCGCCTCGACCATCACCCGGACGAGGGGCTCCGTGCCGCTGGGGCGCAGCAGCACCCGGCCGGTTGCGCCGAGCCGCGCCTGCTCCTCGGCCACCGCTGCAGTCAGGGGCGCGCACGAGTCGACCCGCGTCTTGTCGACGCCGGGCACGTTGACGAGGACCTGAGGCAGCCGGTCCATGACGGCCGCTAGCTCGGCGAGCGGCTTGCCGCAGGCGGCGACCCGGGCCAGCAGGTGGAGCGCCGTGAGGACTCCGTCGCCCGTGGTGGCCTGGTCGAGCATCACGACGTGCCCCGACTGCTCGCCACCGAGCGAGAAGCCGCCGGCCTTCATCGCCTCCAGGACGTAGCGGTCGCCGACCGCGGTCTCGACGACGGCCACCCCTTCGCGCTCCATCGCCAGCTTGAAGCCGAGGTTGGCCATGACGGTGGCGACCACCGTGTCGGATCGAAGCGTGCCGGCCTCGCGCATGCTCAGGGCCAGGATGGCCAGGATCTGGTCGCCGTCGACCGGCTCTCCGTTGGCGTCCACCGCGAGGCAGCGGTCGGCGTCGCCGTCGTGCGCGATGCCGGCGTCGGCGCCGTGCTCCTGCACAGCGAGCTGGAGCCGGCCGAGGTTGCCGGAACCGTAGCCGTCGTTGATGTTCACGCCGTCGGGCTCGGCACCGATCGCGATGACCTCGGCGCCGGCTGCCCGCAGTGCCTCGGGCGCCACGAGGTAGGCCGCCCCGTGCGAGCAGTCCACGACGACCTTCAGCCCGTCGAGCCGGTTCGGCACCGAGTCGACGAGGTGCTGGACGTAGCGCTTGCGCGGGGCGGACTCGCGGCGGATCCGGCCGACGGCGGTGCCGGTGGGCCGGTCCCACGCCTCGCGCATCCGCTGCTCGATGGCGTCCTCGACGTCGTCCGCGAGCTTGTGTCCACCGCGGGCGAAGAACTTGATGCCGTTGTCGGGCATCGGGTTGTGGCTGGCCGAGATCATCACGCCGAGGTCGACATCGAGGATCTCGGTGAGGAACGCGACGCCCGGCGTGGGCAGCACGCTCGCGTCGATGACGTCCACCCCGGCGCTGGCCAGACCGGCCATCACGGCGGCGGAGAGGAACTCACCGGACGCGCGGGGGTCGCGACCGACGACAGCAGTGGGACGGTGGCCCGCGAACGCACCGGCGTCACCGAGCACGTGCGCGGCGGCGACGGACAGGTCCAGCGCCAGCTCCGCGGTGAGGTCGCGGTTGGCGACCCCGCGGACGCCGTCGGTGCCGAAGATGCGTCCCACCGGGCAGCCCGTGGTCAGCGCTTGCTGTACTGCGGCGCCTTGCGAGCCTTCTTCAGTCCGTACTTCTTGCGCTCCTTGGCCCGCGGGTCACGGGTCAGGAAGCCGGCGCGCTTGAGGGCCGGGCGGTTGCCGTCCTCGTCGATGAGGTTGAGGGCGCGGGCGATGGCGAGGCGCAGCGCGCCGGCCTGGCCGGAGACGCCGCCGCCGTGGATGCGCGCGATGACGTCGAAGCGCTTGTCGATCTCGAGGGTGACGAACGGGTCGTTGACCAGCTGCTGGTGGACCTTGTTCGGGAAGTACTCGTCGAGCTTGCGGCCGTTGACCGTCCACTGGCCGGTGCCCGGGGTGAGCCGGACCCGCGCGATGGCCTGCTTGCGGCGACCGGTGGCCGCACCCGGTGCGGAGACGATCTCGCGCGGGACCGAGGGGGTCGGCGCCTCGCCGGACTCGGTCGAGTAGTCGCCGTCGTCGGCGTCGAGGCCGGCGTCCCCGTCGAGGCCGGTCTCCGGGGCGTCCTCGGTCACGGGCAGGCTCGAGGTCGGCTCGGTGACCTCGGTCGCCTCGGCGTCGGGGCTGGTGTCCGGTGTCTCAGCAGTGGTCTCAGCCACGGTATCTCTCTCGCTCAGGGGGCTCGGGCGCGCGCTCAGGGCTACTGCGCGACCTGGGTGATCTCGAAGGGGGCTGGGGACTGGGCCTGGTGGGGGTGCTCCGGGCCGGCGTACACCTTGAGCTTGCGCAGCATCGCGCGGCCCAGCGTGTTGTGCGGCAGCATCCCCTTGATGGCCTTCTCGACCGCCTTCTCCGGGTGCTTCTCGAGCAGCTCGGAGTAGGGGGTGGCCGTCAGGCCGCCCGGGTAGCCGGAGTGCCGGTAGGCGATCTTCTTCTCGCGCTTGTTGCCGGTCAGCGCGATCTTCTCCGCGTTGATCACGACGACGAAGTCGCCGGTGTCCAGGTGCGGGGCGTAGATCGGCTTGTGCTTGCCCCGCAGCAGCGTGGCCGCCTGGGTGGCGAGCCGGCCGAGCACGACGTCGGTCGCGTCGATGACATGCCACTGACGCGTGACGTCGCCGGGCTTGGGGCTGTACGTGCGCACGGTAAGGCCTTATCGCTATCGGGTCTGGACGACGCGTGCCTGCGAGGAGCGACTCCGGCCGGGGGCCGGGTCACACGGGCACAACGACCGCTCAGACTACCTGGCGGCCCGTGGGGGGTCAAAAGCGGACGTCACGGCAGCCGGACCGCCACCACCCCGTCCCCGAGGCGGGTCAGCTCGCGGACCAGGGCGCGCGACACCGGGTTCTCGTCGGCGCTGCCGAAGCCGGCCACCCGCAGCCGCACGTTCCCGCCCACGCTGGTCGTCGAGGCGCTCAGGCCGTTGCTGGTGAGCAGCCGACGGGCGTGGCCGGCCGAACCGGGCCGAACCGTGACCAGCAGGTCGCCGCCGAGGTCGGGGACCGCCGGCCGCCGCGCTCACCGCGGCCGCCCGGGCAGCGGCGGTGCCCGCCGCCAGGCCGGCCGGGTCAGGACCCGACCACGGCGTTCCAGAGGACCTTCTGGGTCCCGTCGGTGAAGGCCCGGAAGTTGGGGTCCGAGGCGAACAGCACGACCCGGCCGGCGCCGTATCGCCTCGTCGGTGACCGCGGCCGTGCCCACCAGCTCGTCCTCACCCTCGGCGAACCCGGACACCGCGAACGTGGCCGGCTGGTAGGAGACGGCCACGCTGGCCGGGTCGGCGCTGCAGCACCGGGTCGTACTCGACGAAGTTCCACACGGTGCCGCCCACCCCGGCGGCCAGCGGCCCGGACCCGACCGAGGCGCGCACCAACGAGCCCGGGATGTCCGAGGTCGGCGCGGCGAAGGTTGCGCCGGTGACGCCGAGCCGCCCGGCCAGGACAGCGCCCTCGCTGAGCCCGACCAGCCGGCCGCCGGCGGCGACCCAGTCGCGCAGCACCTGGACGCCCTTCTTGCCCAGCGCCTTCTCTCCCGCGGCGGCGTCACCGTCGGGGACCACAAGGACGTCTGTGCCGGCCAGCGCGCCGGTGGCGATGTCGGCCGCGGTGACGTCGTCGTGCGGCAGCTGCCACTTCTTGTCCAGCAGCCAGCGCAGCCAGCCGCTGGACTCGATGGCTCCGGTGCCGGTCGACATCTGCCAGACCGCCACCGTCGGGCGGGTCGGAGAGCGGCGCGGGCTCGGTCGGCGCCGGGATCGCCGGCACGACCTCGGAGCTCGGCGCCAGCTCTGCACCGGACCGCCCGCCTGCCACGTTGAAGAGCAGCGGCTGGCTCCACGCCGTCACGTCGTAGAAGTACGGGAACGGCGTGTAGGTGTCCTCGTGGAGCATCGCCTGCACCCAGTGCTTCTGCGCCTGGGCCATCGGCACCCAGTAGGTGCCGGCCGGCAGCGTGGTCGACGCGGGCGAGCCGGCGTACGGCGTGTAGTCGGGCACCACGAGCGGTGCTGTCAGCCGCCGCACCTGGACGTCCATCCGCTGCAGCCGGCGGACCAGCGCCTGCACCTCGCGCCGACTTGGCAGGGTCGTCGGCCCGAAGGAAGTAGTGCCGGATCGTGAGGTCGGGCACCTCGTTCTGGACCTTGTTCTCCGGCTGGACGACCTCGTTCTCCTCGAGCTCGCCCGGCTGTTCCCTGGCGCAGCGCCTCGCGGAACGAGGCGGCCCAGCCCTCGAGGATGCTGGCCTTGCTCGTCGCGGCCGCCGACAGCGAGGTCCAGATGGCGACGTACTGCTCGTAGAGCCGCTTGCCGATGCCGTCGTAGCTGCTCTTCTCGAACGTCATGCCCGCGCCGAGGAAGCCGGTGGTGGGCACCGTGTCGCCGTAGCCCATGTAGAACATGTCGTAGACGGCGTAGTTGAAGTAGGGGATCTTCTGCCGGTCGAACTCCTGCTGCATGGCCGCGCCGTAGGTGTCGTTGATCCACGACACCGACTCGTCGGTGATCTCGTGGTAGATCGGGTCGGCGTTCGGCGGGAAGAAGTAGTCTTTGCTGCCCATCTCGTGGGCGTCGATGAACAGCACCGGCGGGTACTGCCGCAGCGCCTCGAGCTTGCCGTCGGTCTCCGGCTGGGTGCGCGCGAACCAGTCGCGGTTCATGTCGAACCCGTAGGCGTTGCGCCGGGTGTCGAGCTCGCGCCCGTCCGGGTTCTGGGTCGGCAGGATCGCGACAACTGCGTTGTCACGGATCTGGGCAGCGGCGCAGTCGGTGCGGGCCGCCAGGTCGTAGAGCACCCGCAGGGAGGCGTCGGTTCCGCTCTCCTCCCCGCCGTGCACGTTGCCCGCGACCCAGAGGATCGCCGGCGCGGAGGCGGCGGTGGCCTGCGCCTGGGCGGGGCTGGTGGCCGGGTCGCGCAGCGTGGTCGCGGCAGCCTTCGCCTCGGCCACCCGGGCCGGCGTGCCGACGACGGCGTAGGACAGCGCCCGGCCCTGGTGGGATGTTCCGAGCACGCGATCCGGCGACCAGTGGGCTGGCGGCGTCGACGGCGCGCAGGTAGCGGTCCGACTCAGCGGTGGTCACCTCGCGCTGCCCCAGGTCGAAGCCGAGCACGGACTTCGCCGTCGGCACCGACGGGTCGTAGGTCGCCTTGGTCGTGAACGGGTGGCAGTCGGCGGCGGCTGCTCCCGTCGCCTCCGCCGGTCGCCACCGCGACGGGCAGCGCCAGCAGGACAGCGACCGTGGCGACGACGGGACGACGGACTCGCATGGCGACCACCCTCATCTGGATCTTCCGATCCGGGCATCCGACCATCCGGTCGCGGCGCTGTCAACGCCCCGCCAGGCCCGGGCTAGGGCCGGCGCCGTGCGGCCACCCTCAGGCAGGCTCGGTGCTGATCGAGAGCACGTGGCTGGTCGGTGTCGTAGGAGAACGTCACCCGCGACGCCTCCGGCACCGTGAACGAGTAGTTGGCCCCGTCCTGGGTGCCTCTGAGCCGTCGTTGAGCACCCAGGACCGGTTGTGCGGCCACCTTGCCCTCGTAGACGCCAGCGGGGATTCCGGTGGTCGTGAAGACGTAGACGCCGTCCCCGTCCGGGTCCTGCAGCCAGGCGCGCAGGCAGGCCGGGTCCCAGTCGGCCGAGCAGCCCATCTCGCTCTGGAACGTCCCCGGCACTGTGACGATCTCGTGAGTTGATCGTGTCGGCGACCCAGTGCGTGCGGTGGTCGTAGTAGAAGGTCACGCGCTGCCGCCCGTGGCACGTCGAGCCGATGTCCGCTCCGCCCGCACCGCCCCGGCGCCGTAGTTCTCGTCCCAGGCTGGTTGATGGCCGCCTTGTAGGCGTAGCCGCCGGCCGGCGATCGCGAACGTCAGCGTCCAGATGCCGCGTCGCTCCACTCAGCTGCGGTCGGCGTTCGGGCACTCCGGGTGCCCAGTCGCCGGGATCAGCCGATCTCGGAGTTGAAGCTGCCCGGGCACCCGACACGGCGCCGGGCTGCCGGCCCCGGATCGAGGCGGCGGGGGCTGCGGACGCGCGTCCACCGACCGACCTCGGAGGTGTTGCCGACCGGCCTACGTCGAGGCGACCCCGAGGTCGCCGTCGTGGTCGCGGACCACGACGCGGTACTCCAGCAGCGAGCCCTTCGGCAAGCCGCGAACGTCGTGGAAGACGCGGTACGGCGCGTTGTCGTCCGTGCCGAGCCGGTCCATTGCTTCGATGCCGACCGGGCGCCAGGCGACGGTCACCTGGCTGAACGTCGTTCTCGCGGCCTCGACGCCTGATCTCGGCCCGGTCGTGACACGATGCCCCGGCTGCGGTGCCGCGAACTCGGGCTCGGGTGCCTCGGTCCGGGCCGCAGCGCCTTGCGTCGCCTTGCAGACCTGCGACCGAGCGCGCCGGCACCGTGCACCGTCACCTGCCTGTCGCTGTCCGACTTCAGCGTCGCGCCGTGCCGCGGCGCGGCCACAGCCCGGCGAAGGTGCTCCCGGCGAGAACGTCGGGAAGCGTCGCCGTCTTGGCCGTGTCCGCGCTGTTGCCGCCACGACGTACTCGACCTTCTCGCTTCGCGTGATGCGGCTGAAGGCGAAGACGCCAGGGCCATCGGTGCGTAGCGCGTGGATCTGCGCTCCGTCGGCAGCGTCGGGTGCTTCGTCCCGCAGCGCGGAGAGCGTGGCGATGTGCGGTAGAGCGGATGGCTTCGTAGTCGAAGTTGCTGCCGCGCGTGCGTCGCGTCCGTGCCGATCAGGTCGTCGTCGTTGTAGGACGCGACCTGGCTGACGCGAACATGTCCTGGCGCGCGTCCTGGTCGCCGCCGTCGTCCCGACGAAGCCCTGCTCGTCGCCGTAGTAGACGACCGGCTGGCCGCGGGTGAGGTACATCAGCGAGTGAGCGAGCTCGTCGCGCTCGAGCAGCTCGGCGCCGGTCGCGCCGGGTTGTCGGCGCAGGAACTTCCCGATGCGCCCCATGTCGTGGTTGCCGAGGAACGTCGGCAGCGAGTAGGCGTTCGAGTCGGCGTCGGTGTAGTAGTCGTCAGCGGCGAAGAAGTCGCGCAGGCTCGGTCGGTGCGGTTTGCTCCCTTGCGAAGCCCGCGCCGTTGGCCTGGAAGCCGAAGTCGACCGTCGCCTGCAGCCGGCCTCGTCGTGTAGCTGCGACATGAACTCCGGGTTGGCGTCGAAGACCTCGCCGAACATGAAGAAGTCGTCGTTGCCGAGGGACGCGGCGTAGCCCTGGAGCGCCGGCCCGAACCGCTGCCAGAACTCCATGTTGACGTGCTTGACGGTGTCGATGCGGAACCCGTCGACGCCGGCGTCCGGACCCAGGTCTTGTAGATGTCGGTCATCCCGTTGACGACCTCGGGCCGCTCGGTCCACAGGTCGTCGAGCGCCGCCGGCCGCCGGGAAGTCGCCGTACTCGCTGTTCTCGCCGATGAACGTCGACGTGCCGCGGTTGTGGTACATCGTCGGGTCGTTCAGCCAGGCCGGGACCTTCACCGTCTTGTCGGCGTCGCTGCGGAAGGTCGGCATGTAGGGGAACGACGTCTCGGCGTCGACCGGGGGGAAGCGTGTCACCGTTGACGTAGTCGCGGTCGTCGAAGGGCGTTGCCGCTCGCATCGCGGTACGGCTCGTCGGCCTTGGAGGGACTGGTTCCGTGTACGGCGTTCGTCCCCGGTAGTCGAGCACGTCGGCCGTGTGGTTGGTGATGATGTCGAAGAACACCTTGATGCCCGCGCGTGTGCGCCGTCGACCAGCTACTTGAGCTCGGCGTTGGTGCCGAGGTGCGGGTCGATCTGGGTGAAGTCGGTGATCCAGTAGCCGTGGTAGCCGGCGACTCGTCCGCGCCGGGCCCCTGGACCGGCCTGTTCTTGAACGACGGGCGTCATCCAGATCGCGGTCGTGCCGAGGTCCTCGATGTAGTCCAGCTTCTGCGTCATGCCGGCGAGGTCACCGCCGTGGTAGAAGCCCTTGTGCGTGGGGTCGAACCCGTGGCGAGCCGGCCGCCGGTGATGCCGGCCGTGTCGTTGGCGGTGGACCCGTTGGCGAAGCGGTCGGCCATCACGAAGTAGAACCGCTCCCGGGTCAGGGCTCGCGCAGGCTCGTCGCGCCAGAGCGGGTCGGAGCCGAGCGAGCCCGGGCGCGGCGTACCGGGCGTCATGGACACCCGGTGCGTCTCGTGGTCGTAGCTGAACCGCACCGACGCGCGGTTATCCAGGACGAGCGGGATGTCGGCCCTCCTGCTTCCCCGTCGCTTCGCCGTAGTTCTCGTCCCACGAGCCGTTCAGCCGCACCTTGTACTGCGTAGGTGCCGGCGGGGACCGTGAACACGTCCGTGAACCAGGTGGTCCCGTCCACGCGCTCCAGGTCGGTGGCAAAGCAGGCCTCGTCCCAGTCGGCGGCACAGCCGAGCTCGGACATCAGGGAGCCCATCAGGGTGACCCGTGAGGGCAAGGGCGTGTGGTCGGCGGTTGCCGGAGTCAGAGCGACGAACCCGAGGGGTACGACGAGCAGTGCGGAGGTCAGGGCAGCGAGCAGGGTTCGGCGCACGGCGATCTCCCGGGGCAGCAGCGAGCCATCGAACAACAGGCCTCGGCCCGGAACGTAGCCCTCCGCAGACCGGATGAAAAGGGCGGCCGCTCAGCGGACGCGCTCGACCCGGCCCTCGTCCCAGATGGGCTCGTCGGACTCGTAGACCCGCCCGTCAGCGCCGAAGACGAGGAACCGGTCGAAGCCGCGGGCGAACCACCGGTCGTGGGTGACGGCCAGCACCGTGCCGGCGAACGCCTCGAGGCCCTCCTCGAGCGCCTCAGCGGACACCAGGTCCAGGTTGTCGGTGGGCTCGTCCAGGAGCAGCAGGGTGGCACCGGAGAGCTCCAGCAGCAGGATCTGCAGCCGGGCCTGCTGGCCGCCCGAGAGCGTCTCGAACCGCTGCTCGGCCGCGTGCGCCAGCTCGTAGCGGTCCAGCGCGCGGGACGCCTCCTCGCGACCCATCCCGGCGCGGTGGGCGTCGCCCCGCCAGAGGATGTCGAGCAGGGTCCTCCCGACCAGCTCCGGGTGCTCGTGGGTCTGCGCGAACCAGCCGGGCCGCACCCGGGCCCCGAGACGGGCGGTCCCGCTGTGGCTCACCGGCGCGATGGGCACGTCGTCAACCGGCCGGTGCTCGACGTCGGGGTCGCTGCCCCCGGCCGCGAGCAGCCGCAGGAAGTGCGACTTGCCGGAGCCGTTGGAGCCGAGCACCGCGACCCGGTCGCCGAACCAGACCTCGAGGTCGAACGGCTTCATCAGCCCGGTCAGCTCGAGGTGCTCGCAGACGACGGCCCGCTTGCCGGTGCGCGCCCCGCGCAGTCGCATGGTGACGTCCTGCTCGATCGGCACCGCCTCGGGCGGGCCGGCCTCCTCGAACATGCGCAGTCGGGTCACCGCTGCCTGGTAGCGCCCGGCCATCTTGGAGTTGTAGGCAGCCTTCTGCTTGTACATCAGCATCAGCTCGCGCAGCTTCTGGTGCTCCTCGTCCCAGCGCCGCAGCAGCTCCTCGAGCCGGGAGAACCGGTCGCGGCGGGCCTGGTGGTAGGTCGCGAAACCGCCGCCGTGCGTCCAGACGGTGTTGCCGGCGGCTCCGAGCTCGACGGTGACCACCCTCGTCGCCGTACGCGAGAGCAGCTCGCGGTCGTGCGACACGAAGAGCACGGTCTTGGGTGACTCCCGCAGCTCCTCCTCCAGCCACCGCTTGGTGAGCACGTCGAGGTAGTTGTCCGGCTCGTCGAGCAGCAGCACCTGGTCGGGACCCCGGAGCAGTGCCTCCAGGACCAGCCGCTTCTGCTCACCACCGGAGAGGGTCCGCACGTCGCGCCACTGGGCCCGCTCGTACGGCACGCCCAAGGCAGCGACCGTGCACGTGTCCCACAGCACCTCGGCGTCGTAGCCGCCGGCGTCGGCCCAGTCGGCCAAGGCCTGCGCGTAGCGCAGCTGGGTCGGCTCGTCGTCCTGCTCCATCATGGCGTGCTCGGCGCGGTCGAGCGCGACGGCGGCCGTGCGGACGGCCGGTGGCGCGACGGAGACCAGCAGGTCTCGGATCGTCGACTCGTCGCGGACCGAGCCGACGAACTGGCGCATCACCCCGAGGCCGCCGGAGCGCGTCACCGCACCGTCGGAGGCGTCGATGTCGCCGGACACGATCCTCAGCAGCGTGGTCTTCCCCGCGCCGTTCGCACCCACCAGGGCCACCTTCGCGCCGTCCCCCACCCGGAACGTGACGTCGCGAAGCAGCACCCGCCCGTCCGGCAGGAAGAAGCTGACTGCGTTGAGATCGACGTGGCCCACGAGCAACGAGTCTGGCCGCTGCCGACCGCGAGCGCTGCCGGTTTTCGGCTCTCAGCCGCCGGAGAGCAGGTCCGGCGCGAGCGGATCGGACAGATCGACCACGACGTCGGCCCGCGACCAGGGGTCGTCGCGCTCCTGGTGCAGCGACTCGGCGGCGAGGTAGCGGCGCAGGTACATCTCGCGGACCTGCTCCGGCGGGCCCAGGTCGGCGTCGCGGAGCACCCCGCGCTCCAGCACCCGCTGCGGGTCGGCGACCACGAGCACCGCGAGGTCCCAGGCGTCGGCCAGCTCGGGCACCAGCAGGAACGACCCGTCGACCAGCACGACCGACCCGGCAGCGACCGGCGCGGGGTCCGCCTCGACCGGCTTGTCGCCGGCAAGGTCGTAAGCGGCCGGAACCACCGCGGGCTCCCCCGCGGCCAGCGGGTCGAGCACGAGCCGGCGCAGCGCGGCGGGGTCGAACGCGTCGTCGAGGTAGCCCTCTGCCGACATCCGGCCGAGGCGATAGCGGCGCTCGCGCGGGTGGTGGAAGTCGTCGTACGCGACCGGCACGACGGATCGGCCGGCGCCTGTCACGACCGCGAGCACCTCGGCCGCGAGCGTGGTCTTGCCGGCGCAGGACATGCCGGTGATGGCCACGGCACGGGGCGCCGTCTCGTCCAGGGCGAGGATGCGGGCGGCGACCAGTACGACGAGCTGCTCGCGGGTGATCGTCGTCATCTCGGTGCCTCCCGCCGACGGCGGGCGGCGAGCGCTCGGGCGGCCACCTCGTCGTCGGGCGGGTAGTGGACCTCTTCCAGCGTGAGCCCGAGAGCAGGCGCCACGGTGACGTCCGCGCGGCGCACCCGGCCGGCCAGCACCTGGGCCGGCCAGTCGGGTGCGCGACGCCCCTCGCCGACCGCGAGGCAGGCCCCGACCAGGGAGCGCACCATCGAGTGGCAGAACGCGTCTGCGAGGAAGGTCGCGACCATCAGTCGCCCGGCTCGCGCGACCACTGCAGCTCGAGCAGGGTGCGCACCGTCGTCGCGCCCTCGCGCCGCCGGCAGTAGGCCGCGAAGTCGTGCTCCCCCACCAGCGCCGGGACGCGGCCTTCATCGCGGCCACGTCGAGCGGGCGACCGTGCGCGAGACGTCGTGGCGGCGCAGCGGCTCGGCCCGAACGGGTGGTCCGCGACCCGGTAGGCGTAGCGCCGCCAGAGCGGCGAGAAGCGGGCGTCGAACCCGGGTGGGGCGAGCGCGACGCCCGGACGCCGACGTCGGGCGGCAGGACGCCGGCGAGCCGCCGCCAGCGCGTACGGCGTCGCCGCTCGAATGCGGCCAGCGGCGACGTCGGCGTGGGCGACCTGGCCGCGGGCGTGTACGCCGGCATCGGTCCGGCCGGCGCACGTCACGCCGGACGGCTCGTCCAGCGCAGCACGGTGGCCAGCGCGTCCTCGAGCTCGCCCTGCACCGTGCGCTGCCCGGGCTGGATCGCCCAGCCGGCGAAGTCGGTGCCGTCGTAGGCGAGGTCCAGCGCGGACGCGGACGAGCCCGCCGCCCCCGGGGTCGGGGTCGGCGGGCTCGGTCACGTGATCCGGTGCTCAGGTCGCAGGACCGGCCCTTACTCGGCCTTCGTGGCGTCGTCGGCGGCGTCCTCGGCGATTCGGCGAACGCCTCGGCCTCGCCGGCCGTCGCGGCGACCTCGGCGTCGTCGGACTGTCGGCGACCGCTGCATCGTCCGCGGCGGCACGCGCCTCGGCTGCGGCCTCGCGGCGCCTTCGCGTCACCCTCGGCCGCGTCGTCGGCAGCCTCCTCGGCGGCCGACTCGGCGGCGTCCGCTGCGGCTGCGACTGTCGTTGCCGGTTCGCTGCCGCTCTCGTGCCGGCCTCCTTCTTCGCGCCCTTGCGCCGGTGCGCCTGGTCGCGCCCTCGGCCTCGCCGACCTCGGCCTCTGGCTGTCAGCGCCTCGACCAGCTCGATGACCGCCATCGGGGCGTTGTCGCCCTTGCGCGGGCCGATCTTGGTGATGCGGGTGTAGCCGCCGGGCCGGTTCTCGTAGCGCGGACCGATCTCGGTGAACAGCGTGTGCACGACGCTCTTGTCGCGGATGACCGTCAGCACCTGACGGCGGGCGTGCAGGTCGCCCCGCTTGGCGATGGTGATCAGCCGCTCGGCGAGCGGACGCAGCCGCTTGGCCTTGGCCTCGGTGGTGGTGATCCGGCCGTGCTCGAACAGCGCGGTGGCGAGGTTCGCCAGCATCAGCCGCTCGTGCGCGGGGCTGCCGCCCAGACGGGGGCCCTTGGTGGGCGTGGGCATGTGTGCTCTCCTAGGTCAGGTCGTCGGTGCGACGCGGCGTGGCTCGTCGAGGTCAGTACTGCTCGGCCTCGGCGAAGCCCCGCGTCGTCGTCGGCGCCGAAGTCGTCGACGGCGGCGCTCGGGTCGAACCCGGGCGGGCTGTCCTTGAGCGCCAGGCCCATGCCGGCCAGCTTGGCCTTGACCTCGTCGATCGACTTGGCACCGAAGTTGCGGATGTCGAGCAGGTCGGCCTCGCAGCGGGCGACGAGCTCACCCACGGTGTGGATGCCCTCGCGCTTGAGGCAGTTGTACGACCGGACGGTGAGCTCGAGCTCCTCGATCGGCAGCGCCAGGTCGGCGGCGAGCGCGGCGTCCGTCGGCGACGGGCCCATGTCGATGCCCTCGGCGTCGACGTTGAGCTCGCGGGCCAGACCGAACAGCTCGACCAGCGTCTTGCCGGCGCGACGCCATGGCGTCGCGCGGGCGCATGGACGGCTTGGTCTCGACGTCGACGATCGAGCTTGTCGAAGTCGGTGCGCTGCTCGACGCGGGTCGCCTCGACCTTGTAGGTGACCTTGAGCACCGGCGAGTAGATCGAGTCGACCGGGATCCGGCCGATCTCCTGGCCGGCCTGCTTGTTCTGCACGGCGGAGACGTAGCCGCGACCGCGCTCGACGGTCAGCTCCATCTCGAGCTTGCCCTTGCCGTTGAGCGTGGCGAGGTGCAGGTCGGGGTTGTGCACCTCGACACCGGCCGGCGGCGCGATGTCGGCGGCGGTGACCACACCGGGGCCCTGCTTGCGCAGGTACATCACGACCGGCTCGTCGTGCTCGGAGGAGACGACCAGCTCCTTGATGTTGAGGATGAGGTCGGTGACGTCCTCCTTGACGCCCGGCACGGTCGTGAACTCGTGCAGGACGCCGTCGATGCGGATGCTGGTGACCGCCGCGCCGGGGATCGAGGAGAGCAGCGTGCGGCGCAGGGAGTTGCCGAGGGTGTAGCCGAAGCCCGGCTCCAGCGGCTCGATGACGAACCGGGAGCGGTACTCGTCGACGACCTCTTCGGTCAGGGACGGACGCTGAGCGATCAGCATGGTGGTTTCCTTCCGTTCGCGGCGCCCGCTATTTGACGCCGAGCGCCTGCGATGCGTACGGGCGGTAGCGTGCCGGACGGCTGCCGTGCCGCCCTGCGGCGTCGTGCTCGACGTTACTTCGAGTAGAGCTCGACGATCAGCTGCTCCTGGACCGGCGTGTCGATGACCTGCCGGGCCGGGCAGCGCGTGCACGAGGATGCGCATCTGGTCGCGGGATGACCTCGAGCCACGCCGGGACGGTCCGCTCGCCGGCCTCGGCGCGGCGACGACGAACGGCGTCAGCTCGAGCGAGTTCTGCCGAACCTCGATGATGTCGTTCTCGCTGACCCGGAAGCGACGGGATGTCGACCTTGTGGCCGTTGACGACGATGTGGCCGTGGCGGACCAGCTGGCGGGCCATGTCCCGGCGACTTGGCGAAGCCCGCGCGGTAGACGACGTTGTCCAGCCGCGATCTCGAGGATGCGGAGCAGGTTCTCGCCGGTCTTGCCCTGCTTGCTGGTTCGCCTCCTCGTAGTAGCCGCGGAACTGCTTCTCGAGGACGCCGTAGATGCGCGCGCCTTCTGCTTCTCACGCATCTGCAGCAGGTACTCGCTGTCCTTGGTGCGCCCGCGGCCGTGCTCGCCCGGCGGGTAGGGACGGATCTCGATCGGGCACTTCGGCGCTCGCACTTGGTGCCCTTGAGGAAGAGCTTCATCTTCTCGCGACGGCACGCTTGCAGTCGGCGCCGGTGTAACGCGCCATGATTCGTCAGCTCCTACTTCGGCGCGGTCAGACGCGGCGGCGCTTGGGCGGGCGGCAGCCGTTGTGCGGGATCGGGGTGACGTCCTGGATCGAGCCGACCTCGAGGCCGGTGGCCTGCAGCGAGCGGATCGCGGTCTCACGGCCGGAGCCCGGACCCTTGACGAACACGTCGACCTTGCGCATGCCGTGCTCCTGCGCGCGGCGGGCGGCCGACTCGGCGGCCATCTGCGCGGCGAACGGCGTCGACTTGCGCGAGCCCTTGAAGCCGACGTGGCCGGCGGAGGCCCAGGAGATCACGTTGCCCGAGGGGTCGCGTGATCGAGACGATCGTGTTGTTGAACGTGCTCTTGATGTGAGCGTGGCCGTGAGCGACGTTCTTCTTTTCCTTGCGGCGCACCTTCTTGGCGCCGCGCCTGGCGGTCTTGGGAGGCATGCTATATCTCCTGCTGGAGGTGGTCGGTCCGTACGAGCGACGGACCGCGTGGAGCGTCCGGTGACGGACTACTTCTTGCCCGGCTTCTTCTTGCCGGCGACGCGCTTGCGCGGGCCCTTGCGGGTACGGGCGTTGGTGTGGGTGCGCTGACCGTGGACGGGCAGGCCGCGGCGGTGGCGCATGCCCTGGTAGCAGCCGATCTCGACCTTGCGGCGGATGTCGGCCGGCAACCTCGCGGCGGAGGTCACCCTCGGTCTTGTAGTTGGCCTCGATCGTACTCGCGGAGCGGACCAGCTCGCTCGTCGGCGAGGTCCTGGACGCGGATGTCCGGGTTGATGCCGGTCGCGGCGAGGGTCTCCTGCGAGCGGGTGCGGCCGATGCCGAAGATGTAGGTGAGGGCGACCTCCACGCGCTTTTCGCGCGGGAGGTCGACGCCGACGAGGCGTGCCATCCAGTGCTCCTGCTGGTTCGTCCGGAGGTCTTCACGCAGCACCGGTCCGCTCCCGGCCCGGTGGGCACGCGGTCCCCGGCCTCCGCCGGGGGTGTCGTCCGCTCGCGGTGCTCGCGGCGAGCGGGTGCGGGTACAGCTTGCGTCGTGCGAATCGCTGCGAGGTGCAGGTCGACGTGGCGTGGGTCAGCCCTGGCGCTGCTTGTGGCGCAGGTTCTCGCAGATCACCATGACCCGACCGTGACGGCGGATCACCTTGCACTTGTCGCAGATCTTCTTGACGCTCGGCTTGACCTTCATGGTGTTCTCCGGGATGTGCGCCTGCGCATCCGTCCGGGTCAGACGCTGGGTGAACGTGATCACTTGTAGCGGTAGACGATCCGGCCGCGGGTCAGGTCGTACGGGGCGAGCTCCACCACGACCCGGTCGTCGGGGAGGATCCGGATGTAGTGCATGCGCATCTTGCCGCTGATGTGCGCGAGGACCTTGTGACCGTTCTCGAGCTCCACCCTGAACATGGCGTTCGGGAGAGACTCGACGACGGTGCCCTCGATCTCGATGGCACCTTGCTTCTTGGCCATGTCCTTCGCATTCCGTCGATCGGCTACCTTGATCGGCTCGATGCATGCGGAGCAGGCCGCACTGCGTGACCGGTGGTCTCGCACGCCAGCCCAGCCGCGGGGCATGCAGAGACGAAGCTGATCGTGCAGCCAGCCGCGGATAGTCTACGTCACGTCTGCGCCGCAACGCGAAATCGCGCCGGGCGACCGCGTCAGGCCAGCTAGGTCGGGCGCGGCGCTCCACGCCGGCGCGCGAGCCAGGCTTCGCCTCGCCGCCGTCCAGGGCGGTCAGCACCAGCGGGCCCTCCTCGGTCAGCGCGACCGTGTGCTCCCAGTGCGCGGACCGGCTGCCGTCGGTGGTCATGACGGTCCAGTCGTCGTCGAGGACCCGGGTGTGCCGGTGCCGAGGTTGACCATCGGCTCGATCGCCAGGCAGGCCCGGCGACCAGCTTCGGGCCCTTGCCCGGCCGCGGCCGATAGTTCAGCAGGTGCGGGTCCATGTGCATCTCGGTGCCGATGCCGTGGCCGCCGTAGTCCTCGACGATCCCGTAGCGCGCCGCCGGCGGCGCGATCGTAGGTCTCGATGGCGTGGGAGATGTCGATGAGCCGGCTGCCGACGGCGGCCGCGGCGATGCCGGCCCACATCGACTCCTCGGCAGACCCGCGAGCAGCTCGAGCAGCTCGGCGCGTGGCCCTCGCCGACCGAAGACGGTGAAGGCGGCGTCGCCGTGCCAGCCGTCGATGATCGCGCCGCAGTCGATGGAGACGATGTCGCCGTCGTGCAGGATCTCGCGGCCGGGATGCCGTGGACGACCTCGTCGTTCACCGAGGTGCAGATGGTCGCGGGGAAGCCGCGGTAGCCGAGGAAGATGGGACGGCGCCGTGGTCGGCGGATCACCTTCTCGGCGAGCGCGTCCAGGTCCTTGGTGGTGGCGCCCGGCGCGACGGCGGCCGCGGATCGTCGCGCAGGGTCGCGGCGACGACCAGCCCCGCCTCGCGCATCTTCGCGATCTGCTCGGCGGTCTTGATCTGCATCATGCGGTCGTCCGCGTCCGGAACACGGTGGTCGACCCTGCGTACGGCTCAGCGTCGTCGAGTCGCGCGCAGAGCGCGTCCATCGCGCGCTCGGTGACGTCGTCGACCGTGCCCGTGCGCGTCGATCGCACCAGCAGGCCGCTGGTCGCCGTAGTAGTCGATGATCGGCTCGGTCTGCGTCGGCGTAGACCTCCAGGCGCTGGCGGACGGTCTCCTCGCTGTCGTCGTCGCGCTGGTACAGCTCGCCGCCGCAGCGTCGCAGACGCCCTCGGTCTTCGGGCGGGTTGTAGTCGACGTGGAAGACGTGCCCGCAGTGGTTGCGGCAGGTGCGCCGGCCGGCGAGCCGGCTTGACGACCTCGTCCTCGGGGACCTCCAGCTCGAGCACCGCGTCCAGCGGCGGCCGTCGGCTCGAGCATCTCGTCGAGCACCTCGGCCTGGCGGACGTTGCGCGGGAAGCCGTCGAGCAGGAAGCCGCTCTGCGGCGTCGGGCTGGCCCATCCGGTCCTCGACCATGGCGATGGTGACCTCGTCCGGGACCAGCTCACCGGCGTCCATGTACTCGCTTGGCCTCAGCGCCGAGCGGCGTGCCCTGGCTGATGTTGGCGCGGAAGATGTCGCCCGTGGAGATGTGCGGGATCGCCAGGTTCTCGGCGAGGAACGCGGCCTGCGTGCCCTTGCCCGCACCGGGCGGCCCGACGAGGACGATTCGCACTAGCGGAGGAACCCTTCGTAGTTGCGCTGCTGCAGCTGGCTCTCGATCTGCTTCACCGTCTCCAGACCGACACCCACCATGATCAGGATGCTGGTGCCGCCGAACGGGAAGTTCTGGTTCGGCGCTGAACAGCCCGAGCGCCATCGATCGGGATGAGCGCGATCAGACGCCAGATACAGCGAGCCCGGCAGCGTGATCCGGGTGAGCACGTAGTCGAGGTACTCCGCGGTCGGACGGCCGGCCCGGATGCCCGGGATGAAGCCACCGTACTTCTTCATGTTGTCGGCGACTTCCTTCGGGTTGAAGGTGATCGCGACGTAGAAGAACGTGAAGAAGACGATCAGCACGAAGTACAGCGTGCATGTAGAGCGGGTGGTCGCCGCTGGACGAGGTTCTGCTGCGATCCAGGTCGCCCAGCCCGGCGGTCGTTGCGGTCGGCGAACTGGACGATCAGCGCCGGATGTAGAGCAGCGACGAGGCGAAGATGACCGGGATGACGCCGGCCTGGTTCACCTTCATCGGGATGTACGTGGACGTGCCGCCGTACATGCCGCCGGCCGACCATGCGCTTCGCGTACTGCACCGGGATGCGGCGCTGCGCCTGCTCGACGAAGACGACCAGCGGCGACCATCGACGAGGCCGACCACGATGACGACCAGGAACAGCGTCCCAGCCGCGCTGCGGCCTTGATGCTGCCAGAGGCAGCTGGGGAAGCCGGCGGCGATCGAGATGAAGATCAGGAGCGACATGCCGTTGCCGATGCCGCGGTCGGTGATCAGCTCACCGAGCCACATGATGACGCGCGGTGCCGGCGGTCATGGTGATGACCATGATGACGATGCTGAAGAGCGAGTCGGTCCGGGACGATGTCGGCCGCGGGCAGCCCTGGAACAGCGGCCCGGGCTGCGCGCGAGTGGCGACGCAGGCCGGTGGCCTGCAGGATCGCCAGCGCCGACCGTCAGGTAACGGGTGTACTGCGTGATCTTCGCCGTGCCGGCCTGGCCCTCCTTCTTCAGGGCCTCCAGCCGCGGGATCACCACGGTCAGCAGCTGCAGGATGATGCTCGCCGTGATGTACGGCATGATCCCCAGCGCGAAGATCGACAGCTGGAGCAGCGCGCCGCCGCTGAACAGGTTGACCAGGCCGTAGAGCCGCCGCTGTCCTCGATGCCCGGTCGATGCACGTCTGGACGGCGCTCGTAGTCGACGCCCGGGGTCGGGACGATGCGACCCGAGCCGGAACAGCACGATGATGCCAGCGTGAAGAGCAGCTTCTTGCGCAGGTCGGGCGTCCTGAACGCCCGGGCGAACGCGGTGAGCACGGTTCCTCCTGCGCCGCCGCGAGCGACCGTGCGTCAGACGGTGACGGTCTTGAGGGATCGACGACTACATCAGCCAGGACGCCGGCGACGCGTACCGGCGAACGTGCCAGCGCACGACGTACCGACGGCGTGCCGCCCAGGACGACAACACGGGCGTGCCGCCGTTCAGGGCATCCGGCTGTGCCGCGACGTTGCTCTGACGAGCTCGGTGACGAGCCGCCGGCAGCGGCGATCTTCTCCTTGGCGGAGCCGGAGACCGCGTCGACCGTCACCTGCAGCGCCACGGAGATCTCGCCCGGGCCCAGGACCTTGACGAGCTGGCCCTTGCGCACCGCGCCCTTGGCGACCAGGTCGGTCGACCGTGACCTCGCCACCCTCGGGGTACAGCGCGCCAGCTTGTCCAGGTTGACGACCTGGTACTCGGTGCGGAACGGGTTCTTGAAGCCCTTGAGCTTCGGCAGCCGCATGTGGAGGGGCATCTGCCCACCCTCGAAGCGCGCCGGCACCTGGTAGCGGGCCTTCGTGCCCTTGGTGCCACGACCGGCGGTCTTGCCCTTGGAGCCCTCACCACGACCCACGCGGGTCTTGGCGGTCTTGGCGCCCGGGGCGGGACGCAGGTGTGATGGACCTTGAGCGGGTCTGTTCGTCCTGCCATGTCAGTCGACCTCCTCGACGGTCACGAGGTGCGGCACGGTGTGGACCATGCCCGCGGATCTCGGGACGGTCCTCCTTGACGACGACGTCGCCGATGCGCTTGAGCCCGAGCGAGCGCAGCGTGTCGCGCTGGTTCTGCTTGCTGCCGATGCTCCGACCGCATCTGGGTGATCTTGAGCCGAGCCATCACGACCCCACCCCGCGCACGCGCACGGAGCAGAGCCGCGGGGGCGACGTCCTCGAGCGGCAGACCACGGCGGGCCGCGACCTCCTCGGGACGCTCCAGGCCCTTGAGCGCCGCCACCGTCGCGTGCACGATGTTGATCGGCGTTCGACGAGCCGAGCGACTTGCTCAGCACGTCGTGGATGCCGGCGCACTCGAGCACGGCGCGCACCGGGCCACCGGCGATGACGCCGGTACCGGGCGACGCCGGCTTGAGCAGCACGACGCCGGCCGCCGTCTCACCCTGGATCGGGGTGCGGGATGGTGCCCTGGATGCGCGGGACCTTGAAGAAGTGCTTCTTGGCCTCCTCGACACCCTTGGCGATCGCCGCGGGCACCTCCTTGGCCTTGCCGTAGCCGACGCCGACGGTGCCGTCGCCGTCGCCCACGACGACCAGCGCGGTGAAGCTGAAGCGACGACCACCCTTCACGACCTTGGCGACGCGGTTGATCGCGACGACGCGCTCGACGTAACGCGGTCTTCTCGGCTGCGCCGCGCGCCGGCGTCACGGCCGCGCTTCACGGCGCCCGCCGCTCGTCCGCCGCCGGCACCGCCACCGCGGCGCTGGGGTCCAGCCATTGGATTTACCTCTCTCGTTGCCTGCTGCATGTCGTGCTGCGTAGCTCGCGGTTGCATCTAGAACTCCAGCCCGGCCTCGCGGGCGGCGTCCGCCAGAGCGGCGACCCGCCCGGGGTACTGGTTGCCACCACGGTCGAACACGACCGCCTCGACGCCGGCGGCCTTGGCGCGCTCGGCGACCAGCTCGCCGACCTGCTTGGCCTTGGCGCGTCTTGTCGCCCTCGCCGCCGCGCAGGTCGGTCTCCAGGGTCGACGCCGAGGCCAGCGTGTGGCCCGCGATGTCGTCGACGACCTGGACGACCATGTGCCGGTTGGAGCGGGTCACGACGAGGCGCGGACGCGACCGGCGTACCGGAGACCTTCTTGCGGACGCGCAGGTGGCGGCGCGTGCGGCCGACGCCCTTGCGGCGTCGCCGGCTTGCGATCTTGACGCCGACTGCCATGGCTACTTACCAGCCTTTCCGACCTTGCGGCGGATGACCTCGCCCTGCGTACCGCACGCCCTTGGCCTTGTACGGGTCGGGCTTGCGCAGCTTGCGGATGTTCGCGGCGACCTCGCCGACCTTCTGCTTGTCGATGCCCTGACACCGCGAACCGGGTCGGGGCCTCGACCGTGAAGGTGATGCCCTCGGGGGCCTCGACCAGGATCGGGTGGCTGAAGCCCAGGGCGAACTCCAGGTCGCTGCCCTTGGCCTGCACGCGGTAACCGACACCGACGATCTCGAGCGTCTTGGTGTAGCCCTGGGTCACGCCGGTGACCATGTTGGCCACCAGCGTGCGGGACAGGCCGTGCAGGGCCCGGTTCTGACGCTCGTCGTTCGGGCGCGTGACCTGCAGCGTGCCGTCCTCGCCCTTGCTCGACCTCGATCGGCGCGGCGACGGTGTGCGTCAGCGTGCCCTTCGGGCCCTTCACCGTGACCGTGCGGCCGTCGATGGTGACGTCGACACCCGCGGGAACCGGGATCGGCAGCCGGCCGATGCGCGACATGGCTGCTCCCTCCCCTTACCAGACGTAGGCGAGGACTTCCCCGCCTACGCCCTTCTTGGCGGCCTGCTGGTCGGTCAGCAGCCCGGCGGACGTGGAGATGATCGCGACGCCCAGGCCGCCGAGCACGCGCGGCAGGTTGGTGGACTTCGCGTAGACGCGCAGACCGGGCTTGGAGATGCGCCGGAGGCCGGCGATCGAGCGCTCCCGGTTCGGGCCGTACTTCAGCTCGAGCACGAGGCTCTTGCCGACCTCGGCGTCGCGGGCTCCTCGACGTGCCAGCCGGTGATGTAGCCCTCCTGCTGGAGGATCTCCGCGATGTGCACCTTGATCTTCGAGTGCGGCATCGCGCACCGTCTCGTGGTACGCGGTGTTCCCGTTGCGCAGACGCGTGAGCATGTCTGCGATCGGGTCGGTCATCGTCATGGTCGGTCATGGCGTGTGAGCCGCTTTCTCGCCGTGGTTTCCGGAGACCTGCGGCGTGCTTGTCGGTGTTGTCGATGTGGTCGGTCAGGAATGGGGTTACCAGCTGCTCTTGGTCACGCCCGGCAGCTCGCCGCGGTGTGCCATCTCGCGAAGGCAGATCGCGGCACAGGCCGAACTTGCGGTACACCGAGTGCGGACGGCCGCAGCGCTGGCAGCGGGTGTAGCCGCGCACCTCGAACTTCGGCTTGCGCGCGGCCTTGTCGATCAGGCCTTCTTCGCCACTGCTCAGACTCCTTGAACGGGAAGCCGAGGGCCGCAGCAGCGCGCGACCCTCGTCGTCGGTCTTGGCGGTCGTGACCACCGTGATGTCCATGCCGCGGACGCGGTCGATCTTGTCCTGGTCGATCTCGTGGAACATCGACTGCTCGTTGAGACCGAACGTGTAGTTGCCGCTGCCGTCGAACTGCCGCGGCGACAGCCCGCGGAAGTCACGGATACGGGGCAGCGCGAGCGACAGCAGCCGGTCCAGGAACTCCCACATGCGGTCGCCGCGCAGCGTGACGTGCGCGCCGATCGGCTGCCCTCACGCAGCTTGAACTGCGCGATCGACTTGCGGGCCTTGGTGACCGCGGCTTCTGGCCGGTGATCGGTGCGAGGTCGCGGATCGCGCCCTCGATCAGCTTGGAGTCGCGGGCGGCGTCGCCCACGCCCATGTTGACCACGATCTTGACGAGCGCCGGGCACCTGCATGACGTTCGCGTAGCCGAACTCCTCGCGCAGCGCCGGCGACGATCTCCGCGCGGTAGCGCGGCTTGAGCCGCGGTGCGGCGCCGCTCTGGGGTCTGTCTCGGTGGTGTGGTGCTCATCAGATGTCCTCACCGGTCCGCTTGGCATCGCGGACCGTCGTCTTCTGCGGCCGTCGGCTCGCGTCTCGACCCGGAAGCCGACGCGGGTGCCGACCTTCTTGCCGTCCACCTCCACGACCAGCATCACGTTGCTGATGTGGATCGGGGCCTCCTGGGTGACGATGCCGCCGGTCTTGGCGCCACGCTTGGTCTGGCCGACCTTCGTGTGCTTCTTGACCCGGTTGACGCCCTCGACCAGGACGCGCTCGGTGTCGGGGTAGGCCTCGATGACCTTGCCGGTCACGCCCTTGTCCTTGCCGGCGATGACCATGACGCGGTCGCCCTTCTTGATCTGCATCGCCATGTCAGAGCACCTCCGGCGCGAGCGAGATGATGCGCATGAACCGCTTCTCGCGCAGCTCACGGCCGACCGGGCCGAAGATGCGCGTGCCGCGCGGGTCGCCACCGTCTTGATCAGGACCGCGGCGTTCTCGTCGAAGCGGATGTAGGAGCCGTCCGGACGGCGGCGCTCCTTGGCGGTGCGCACGATGACCGCCTTGACGACCTCACCCTTCTTGACGTTGCCGCCGGGGATGGCGTCCTTGACGGTGGCCACGATGACGTCACCGATGCCGGCGTAGCGCCGACCGGAGCCACCGAGGACCCGGATGCACAGAGCTCCTTGGCACCGGTGTTGTCGGCGACGCGCAGTCGCGACTCCTGCTGGATCACTTCTTCGCCTTCTCGAGGATCTCGACGACGCGCCAGCGCTTGTCGCCGACAGCGGCCGGGTCTCCATGAGCAGCACGCGGTCGCCGACGCCGCAGGAGTTCTGCTCGTCGTGCGCCTTGAGCTTGCTGGTGCGGCGGATGACCTTGCCGTACAGCGCGTGCTTGACCCGGTCCTCGACAGCGACGACGACGGTCTTGTCCATCTTGTCGCTGACGACCAGCCCCTCACGGGTCTTGCGGTAGCCTCGGGTGCGTTCATGTCTGCCTTCGGGGTTCTGTCCGTCGTCGTTCGCCTTCTGCGTCATGCCGGCGCCTCGCCATCGGTCTCGACGGCGCCGCTCTGGACGGTGCTGATGCCGAGCTCGCGCTCGCGCATCACGGTGTAGATGCGGGCGATGTCCTTGCGGACGGCCTGCAGCCGGCCGTGGTTCTCGAGCTGACCGGTGGCCGCCTGGAAGCGCAGGTTGAACAGCTCTTCCTTGGCCTCGCGCAGCTTGGCCACCAGCTCGTCGTCCTCGAGCGCGCGCAGCGCGCACCGCTTGTTCGCCGGCTGCCATCAGACGTCACCACCCTCGCGCCGGACGAACCGGCACTTCATCGGGAGCTTGTGCATGGCGCGCCGCATCGCCTCACGGGCGATCGGCTCCGGCACGCCGGACAGCTCGAACATCACGCGGCCGGGCTTGACGTTGGCGATCCACCACTCCGGCGAGCCCTTGCCGGAGCCCATCCGGGTCTCGGCCGGCTTCTTGGTCAGCGGACGGTCCGGGTAGATGTTGATCCAGACCTTGCCGCCACGCTGGATGTGGCGGGTCATCGCGATACGGGCCGACTCGATCTGCCGGTTGGTCACGTAGGCCGGCTCAGCGCCTGGATGCCGTAGTCGCCGAACGCGATCCTGCGTGCCGCCCTTGGCCGCGCCGTGCGGTCGGGGTGGTGCTGCTTGCGGTGCTTGACCCTGCGGGGGATCAGCATGGTCAGGCCTCCGTTCCGGTGGTCGGTCTCGGGAGCCGCGAGCCGCGGGGGCCGGCGGTCGGCGACCGGTGCGGCGTCGGCGACCGGTGCCGCCTCGGCGCTGCGGTCCGGCGGGCTGCTCGGCAGGGCCACCGGCCGGACGCTCGGCGCCGGCCGGACGGCGCGTGGCGCCGGGCGGGCCGGCTGCGCTGACCGAGGCGCGTCCGCGGCCGCCTGGGCCTCGCGCTCGGCGCGGTTGGCCGAGACGTCGCCCTTGTAGATCCAGACCTTGACGCCGATGCGGCCGAACGTCGTCCGGGCCTCGTAGAAGCCGTAGTCGATGTTCGCGCGCAGCGTGTGCAGCGGGACGCGGCCCTCGCGGTAGAACTCCGAGCGCGACATCTCCGCGCCGCCGAGGCGACCGGAGCACTGCACCCGGATGCCCTTGGCGCCGGCCTTCATCGTCGTCTGCATCGACTTGCGCATGGCGCGGCGGAACGACACCCGGCTGGACAGCTGCTCGGCGACGCCCTGGGCCACGAGCTGGGCGTCCACCTCGGGGTTCTTGACCTCGAGGATGTTCAGCTGCACCTGCTTGCCGGTGAGCTTCTCGAGGTCGCCGCGGATGCGGTCGGCCTCGGCGCCACGGCGGCCGATGACGATGCCGGGACGGGCCGTGTGGATGTCCACGCGGACCCGGTCACGGGTGCGCTCGATCTCCACCTTGGAGATGCCGGCGCGCTCCATGCCCTTGCTCATCATGCGTCGGATGGCGACGTCTTCCTTGACGTAGTCCTTGTACATCTTGTCGGCGTACCAACGGCTCTTGAAGTCGGTGGTGATGCCGAGCCGGAACCCGTGGGGGTTGACCTTCTGGCCCACTAGCGGGTCCTCCTCTTCGACGCGGTGCTCTCGGTCGCGGCCTCCTTCGCTGCTGCCTTCTTTGTTGCAGCCTTCTTCGCCGTGGTCTTCTTGGTCGTCTTCTTGGCCGCTTGGTGTCTGCGGCCTTCTTCTTCGGCCGGGCTCTTCGCGGCAGTCGCTTCTTCGCCGCGCCTTCTTGGCCCTCGCCTTCTTGGCCGTCGCCCTTCGCCTCGACTTCTTGGCGTGGCCTTCTTCGGCGTCGGCTCGTCCAGCTCGGACCTCGGCGCACGACGATCGTGATGTGGCTCGTGCGCTTGCGGATCGCGGAAGGCACGGCCCTGGGCGCGCGGGCGGAACCGCTTCAGCGTCGGACCCTCGTCGACGTACGCGGCTGCAGACCAGGTCCTCGACGTCGAGACGCGGTCTCCTGCTCGCCCGGTAGCGCGCGTTGGCGATGGCGCTGGCGAGCACCTTGCCGACCGGCTCGCTGGCGGCCTGCGGGGCGAACCGCAGCACGGCGAGCGCCTCGTCGGCCTGCAGGCCGCGGATGAGGTCGACCACGCGGCGGGCCTTCATCGGCGTGACCCGCACGAAGCGCGCCTGAGCCTTGGCCGGCGCGGAGGCGTCAGCCACGGCGAGCCCTCCGGTCGTCCTTGACGTGCCCGCGGAACGTGCGCGTCGGCGCGAACTCGCCGAGCTTGTGGCCGACCATCGCCTCGGTGACGAACACCGGGACGTGCTTGCGCCCGTCGTGCACCGCGATCGTGTGGCCGAGCATCGCCGGCACGATCATCGAGCGGCGCGACCAGGTCTTGATGACGTTCTTGGTGCCCTTGTCGTTCTGGGCGTCCACCTTCTTGATCAGGTGGTCGTCCACGAAGGGGCCCTTCTTCAGGCTACGTGGCATGGCTCCAGTCTCCGATCAGCGCTTCTTGCCGGTCTTGCGGCGGCGGACGATGAGCTTGTCGCTGGACTTGTTGGCCCGGCGGGTGCGGCCCTCCGGCTTGCCGTTGGGGTTCACCGGGTGGCGACCGCCGGACGTCTTGCCCTCACCACCACCGTGCGGGTGGTCGACCGGGTTCATGGCCACACCGCGCACCGTCGGGCGCTTGCCCTTCCAGCGCATCCGGCCGGCCTTGCCCCAGTTGATGTTGGACTGCTCGGCGTTGCCGACCTCGCCGATGGTGGCCCGGCAGCGCACGTCGACGTTGCGGATCTCGCCCGAGGGCATCCGCAGCTGGGCGAACGGCCCGTCCTTGGCCACCAGCTGGACGCTGGAGCCCGCGGACCGGGCGATCTTGGCGCCGCCGCCGGGACGCAGCTCGATCGCGTGGATCACCGTTCCGACCGGGATGTTGCGCATCGGCAGGCTGTTGCCGGGCTTGATGTCGGCGCTCGGGCCGTTCTCGATGCGGTCCCCCTGCCGCAGGCGGTTCGGCGCGATGATGTAGCGCTTCTCGCCGTCCGCGTAGTGCAGCAGCGCGATGCGGGCGGTGCGGTTGGGGTCGTACTCGATGTGCGCGACCTTGGCCGGCACCCCGTCCTTGTCGTGACGACGGAAGTCGATGACCCGGAACGCGCGCTTGTGCCCGCCGCCCTGGTGCCGGGTGGTGATGCGCCCGGTGTTGTTGCGCCCGCCCTTGCTCGTGCAGGGGACGCACCAGGGACTTCTCGGGCTCGGACCGGGTGACCTCGACGAAGTCGGCGACGCTCGAGCCGCGGCGCGCCGGTGTGGTCGGCTTGTACTTGCGGATGCCCATTAGCTGACCGGCCCTCCAAAGATGTCGATCCGGTCGCCCTCGGCCACGGTCACGATCGCGCGCTTGGTCGCGTTGCGCTGGCCGAAGCCGGTGCGGGTGCGCTTGCGCTTGCCCGCGCGGTTGATCGTGTTGACCCCGTGACCTTGACGCCGAAGACCTTCTCGACCGCGATCTTGATCTCGGTCTTGTTGGCGTCGGGGTGCACCAGGAAGGTGTACTTGTTCTCGTCGAGCAGCCCGTAGCTCTTCTCGGAGACCACGGGTGCCAGCAGCACGTCGCGGTGGTCCTTGTAGACGTCGCTCACTTGTCGCCCTCCTCGCTGCCGGCGGCCTCGTCGACCGCCGCCTCGGCCGGGGTGACGACCGTGTCGTCGCCGGTGGCTGCCGCCTCGGTGGCAGCTGCCTTCTTCGCCGTCTTCTTGCGTGCGGGCCGGCTTCTTCGCGGCGGACTTCTTGGTGGTCGCCTTCTGCGACTGGAGCCTCGACGCTCGCTCTCCAGCGCCGTCGCGGAGGCCGACCTGCCCCGGGTCGGCCCGGCCAGGAAGTCCTCGAGGGCGGCGCTGCGTGAAGACGACGTCGTCGGAGACCAGCACGTCGTAGGTGTTGAGCTGGTCGGGCGCGAGCAGGTGCACGGTCTCGGCGTTGCGCAGGCTCTTCCAGGTCAGCTCGTCCGCGCGCGGCACGACGACGAGGACGTGGCGGCGCTCGGAGAGGTTGGCGAGGATGGCCACCGCGGAGCTGGTCGAGGGCACGTCGCCGTCGACCAGAGCGCTGACGACGTGCACCCGGCCGTTGCGGGCCCGGTCGGACAGCGCGCCACGCAGGGCGGCTGCCTTCATCTTCTTGGGCGTCCGCTGGGCATAGCTGCGCGGCGTCGGCCCGTGGACGACCCCACCGCCGGCGAACTGCGGTGCGCGGGTGGAGCCCTGTCGGGCCCGGCCGGTGCCCTTCTGGCGGTAGGGCTTGCGGCCACCACCGCGGACGTCGGCGCGGGTCTTGGTGGATGCGGTGCCCTGGCGGGCCGCGGCGAGCTGGGCGACGACGACCTGGTGGATCAGCGGGATGTTGACCTGCACGTCGAAGATCTCGCCGGGCAGCGAGACCGTGCCGTCGGTCGAGCCGTCGGCGGCGATCACGTCGATCTCGCGGGCAGCCGGCTCGGTGGTCACGTCAGCGGTGTCGGTGCTCACAGCGCGGCTCCCTTCGCGGCGGTGCGGACCAGGACGATGCCGCCCTTGGGGCCGGGGATGGCGCCCTTGATGAGCAGCAGCCCGCGGTCGGTGTCGACCGCGTGGACGGTGAGGTTCTGGGTGGTCGTGCGGGCCGCGCCCATCCGGCCGGCCATCTTGATGCCCTTGAACACCCGGCCCGGGGTGGACGCCCCGCCGATGGAGCCCGGCTTGCGGTGGTTGCGGTGCGAGCCGTGGGAGGCGCTGACGCCGTGGAAGCCGTGCCGCTTCATCACGCCGGCCGTGCCCTTGCCCTTGCTGGTGGCGACGACGTCGACGATCTGCCCCGACTCGAACAGCTCGGCGGTGATCTCCTGGCCGAGCGTGTAGTCGCCGGCGTCGTCCGTGCGCAGCTCCACCAGGTGGCGACGCGGGGTGACCCCGGCCTTGGCGAAGTGCCCGCCGCGCGGCTTGGTGACCTTGCGGGGGTCGATCGCGCCGTAGGCGATCTGGACGGCGGCATAGCCGTCGAGGTCGGCCGCGCGGACCTGAGTGACGACGCACGGCCCAGCCTGTACGACGGTCACCGGGACGATCCGGTTGTTCTCGTCGAACACCTGGGTCATGCCGAGCTTCTCGCCCAGCAGGCCCTTCATCTGCTTACCCATGACTGGTTGCGTCCCTCGATCTCGGATCCGGTTAGAGCTTGATCTCGATGTCCACGCCGGCCGGCAGGTCGAGCCGCATCAGCGAGTCGACGGTCTTCGGCGTGGGGTCGATGATGTCGATGAGCCGCTTGTGCGTGCGCATCTCGAAGTGCTCGCGGGAGTCCTTGTACTTGTGCGGCGAGCGGATAACGCAGTAGACGTTCTTCTCGGTCGGCAGCGGCACCGGGCCCGCGACCGTCGCGCCCGTGCGGGTCACCGTGTCGACGATCTTGCGCGCCGAGCTGTCGATGACCTCGTGGTCGTAGGCCTTGAGCCTGATGCGGATCTTCTGTCCCGCCATTGCGCCGTCCGTCCTTCTCGTTCGTTCCTGTTGGGTGCTCGGCCGACCCCCGCGGTCGGGTGTGTCGCGGTCCCGACATGCGGCCGGGAATGTGAACCGGCGCGCGACGGGGGTCCTTCTGCGACCCGGGCCGAAACAGCTTGGCCCGGGCGCGCGGCGTGGGCGACCGATCTGCACGCGGGCACGAAGGCTCACGCGAAGGCTGCCCAGCCGAGCAACTCGCCGTGAAGTATGCCGCAGGTGCCCGCGGCTTGGCGAATCCGCCCAGCTGCTCCCCGCGGCGTCGCGCGCCTGGCGCGGCGCCGCGGGGAACCTGACTACTTGATGATCTTGGTCACCCGGCCGGCGCCCACGGTGCGGCCGCCCTCGCGGATGGCGAAGCGCAGGCCCTCCTCCATGGCGATCGGCTGGATGAGGTCGACCTTCATCTCGGTGTTGTCGCCCGGCATGACCATCTCGGTGCCCTCGGGCAGCGTGACGACGCCGGTGACGTCGGTGGTGCGGAAGTAGAACTGGGGGCGGTAGTTGTTGAAGAACGGCGTGTGCCGCCCGCCCTCGTCCTTGGACAGGATGTAGACGTTGGCCTCGAACTCGGTGTGCGGGGTCGTCGTACCGGGCTTGATCACGACCATGCCGCGCTCGACGTCCTCGCGCTTGGTGCCACGGAGGAGCAGCCCGACGTTCTCGCCCGCACGGCCCTCGTCGAGCAGCTTGCGGAACATCTCGACGCCGGTGACCGTGGTGGTCTGCTTCTCCTCGCGGATGCCGATCAGGTCGACGGTCTCGTTGACCTTGACCACACCACGCTCGATGCGGCCGGTGACCACGGTGCCGCGGCCGGTGATCGTGAAGACGTCCTCGACGGGCATGAGGAACGGCTTGTCCACCTCGCGCTCGGGCTGCGGGATGGCGGTGTCGACCGCGTCCATGAGCTCCATGAGCTTGGCGCTCCAGTCGGCGTCGCCCTCGAGCGCCTTCAGCGCCGAGACGCGCACGACCGGCAGGTCGTCGCCGGGGAACTCGTACTCGGAGAGCAGCTCGCGGACCTCGAGCTCGACCAGCTCGAGGATCTCCTCGTCGTCGACCATGTCGGACTTGTTCAGCGCGACGACGATGTAGGGAACACCGACCTGGCGGGCCAGGAGCACGTGCTCCTTGGTCTGCGGCATCGGGCCGTCGGTGGCGGCGACCACGAGGATCGCGCCGTCCATCTGGGCCGCGCCGGTGATCATGTTCTTGATGTAGTCGGCGTGCCCGGGGCAGTCGACGTGCGCGTAGTGACGCGCCTCGGTCTGGTACTCGACGTGCGCGATGGAGATGGTGATGCCGCGCTGCCGCTCCTCAGGTGCCTTGTCGATCTGGTCGAACGCAGAGGCCTCATTGAGGGTCGGGTACTTGTCGTGCAGCACCTTGGTGATGGCCGCCGTCAGCGTCGTCTTGCCGTGGTCGATGTGACCGATGGTGCCGATGTTGACGTGCGGCTTAGTCCGCTCGAACTTCGCCTTGCCCACTTTGGGGTCCTCCTCGGAACAGGTTCTGGCTGGTTAGGTCGTGTGCTGGTGGGTCGCCGGTAGGCCGGGGCCTACTCGCCTCGTGCCTTCTTGATGATCTCTTCCGCCACGTTGCGTGGGACCTCGGCGTAAGAGTCGAACTGCATGCTGTAGTTGGCCCGGCCCTGGGTCTTGCTGCGGAGATCGCCGACGTAGCCGAACATCTCCGACAAGGGGACCAGGGCGGTGACGATCCGGGCGCCGGACCGCTCCTCCATGGCCTGGATCTGGCCCCGGCGGGAGTTCAGGTCGCCGATGACCTCACCCATGTAGTCCTCGGGCGTGGTCACCTCGACGGCCATCATCGGCTCGAGGAGGACGGGGTCGGCCTTGCGGGCCGCCTCCTTGAACGCCATCGATCCGGCGATCTTGAAGGCGAGCTCGGACGAGTCGACCTCGTGGTAGCCACCGTCGAGCAGGGTGACCTTGATGTCCACGAGCGGGTATCCGGCCAGGACGCCGAACTCCATGGCCTCCTGGGCGCCGGCGTCGACCGACGGGATGTATTCGCGCGGGATGCGGCCACCGGTGACCTTGTTCTCGAACTCGTAGCCGCCGTCACCCGCGCCGGTCGGCTCGATCGCGATCTGCACCTTGGCGTACTGGCCCGAGCCACCCGTCTGCTTCTTGTGGGTGTAGTCGTGGCGCTCGACCTTCTTGCGGATCGTCTCGCGGTAGGCCACCTGCGGCTTGCCGATGTTGGCCTCGACGCGGAACTCGCGCTTCATCCGGTCGACCAGGACCTCGAGGTGCAGCTCGCCCATGCCGGCGATGATCGTCTGGCCGGTCTCCTCGTCGGTGCGGACCTGAAAGGTCGGGTCCTCCTCGGCGAGGCGCTGGATGGCCGTGCCGAGACGCTCCTGGTCGGCCTTCGACTTGGGCTCGATGGCGACGGAGATCACCGGGGCCGGGAAGTTCATCGACTCGAGGATGACCGGAGCCTCAGGGCCGCACAGGGTGTCGCCGGTGGTGGTGTTCTTCAGCCCCATCACCGCGACGATCTGCCCGGCCGTGGCCTTCTCGATCTCCTCGCGCTTGTTGGCGTGCATCCGGTAGATCTTGCCGATGCGCTCCTTGTTGCCCTTGATGCTGTTGAGCACCGGGGAACCCGCGGTCATCGTGCCGGAGTAGATGCGGATGTAGGTCAGCTTGCCGAGGTGCGGGTCGCTGGCGATCTTGAAGGCCAGGGTGGCGAGCGGCGCGTCCTTGTCGGGCTCGCGCGTGATGATCTCGTCCTCGTTGCCGACCGCGTGGCCCTCGATGGCGCCCACGTCGAGCGGGGAGGGCAGGTAGCGGGTGATCGCGTCGAGCATGGGCTGGACACCCTTGTTCTTGAACGCGGAGCCCGTCACGACCGGGGTGACCTTGCTGGCGATGGTGGCCCGCCGGATGCCGGCGATCAGCTGCTCCTCGGTCGGCGCGGTGCCGTCGAGGTAGAGCTCCATCAGCGCGTCGTCGTTCTCGGCCGCGGTCTCGACGAGGCGCTCGCGCCACTCGCGGGCGGCCTCGGCGTGGGAGGCGGGGATGTCGACGGTCTCGAACGTCTCGCCCTTGTCGGAGTCGTCCCACAGGAGCGCCTTCATGGCGACCAGGTCGATGACGCCGCGGAAGTCGGCCTCGGTGCCGACCGGGATCTGCAGCACCAGGGGGATGGCGTGCAGCCGGGTGACGATCATCTCGACGCAGCGGTGGAACTCGGCGCCGGTGCGGTCGAGCTTGTTGATGAAGCAGATGCGGGGCACGTGGTAGCGGTCGGCCTGCCGCCAGACCGTCTCGGACTGGGGCTCGACCCCGGCGACCCCGTCGAACACCGCGACCGCGCCGTCGAGCACGCGCAGCGACCGCTCCACCTCGACGGTGAAGTCGACGTGACCGGGCGTGTCGATGATGTTGATGGTGTGGTCGTCCCACTCGCAGGTCGTTGCGGCGGAGGTGATGGTGATGCCCCGCTCCTGCTCCTGCTCCATCCAGTCCATCGTCGCGGCGCCCTCGTGGACCTCACCGATCTTGTAGTTGATGCCGGTGTAGTAGAGGATCCGCTCGGTCGTCGTGGTCTTGCCCGCGTCGATGTGCGCCATGATCCCGATGTTGCGGACCTTGGCGAGGTCGATTACGGCGGTGTCCAGTGCCACTGCTAGGTGTCTTCTCTCGCTAACTCGTTGGGGGAAGGGTCGCGCTTACCAGCGGTAGTGCGCGAACGCCTTGTTGGACTCGGCCATCTTGTGGGTGTCCTCGCGACGCTTCACGCTCGCACCCAGGCCGTTGCTGGCGTCCAGCAGCTCGTTCATGAGCCGCTCGGTCATGGTCTTCTCGCGCCGCTGGCGGGAGTAGCTGACCAGCCAGCGCAGTGCCAGCGTGGTCTGCCGGGGCACCCGCACCTCGACCGGCACCTGGTAGGTGGCACCACCGACGCGGCGGCTCTTGACCTCGAGCGCCGGCTTGACGTTGTCCAGCGCCCGCTTGAGCGTGATCACCGGGTCGTTGCCGGACTTCTCGCGGCAGCCCTCGAGCGCGCCGTAGACGATGGCCTCGGCGACCGAGCGCTTGCCGGCCACGAGGACCTTGTTGACCAGCGAGGTCACGAGCGGGGAGTTGTAGACCGGGTCGATGATGACCGGGCGCTTCGGGGGCGGGCCCTTGCGCGGCATTAGCTCTTCTCCTTCTTCGCGCCGTAGCGGCTGCGAGCCTGCTTGCGGTTGCGGACACCCTGGGTGTCCAGCGAGCCACGAATGATCTTGTAGCGGACACCGGGCAGGTCCTTCACCCGGCCGCCGCGGACCAGCACGATGGAGTGCTCCTGGAGGTTGTGCCCGACGCCCGGGATGTAGGCCGTGACCTCGATGCCGCTGGTGAGCCGCACGCGGGCCACCTTGCGCAGCGCGGAGTTCGGCTTCTTGGGCGTGGTCGTGTAGACGCGGGTGCAGACGCCCCGTCGCTGAGGACTGCCCTTGAGGGCAGGCGTCTTGGTCTTCTCGACCTTGTCCTGGCGGCCCTTGCGGACCAGCTGCTGGATGGTGGGCATGAGCCGCCTTCAGTCTCCGTTTCGTGCTGTTCGAGTTGATGGTGCTGTTTCGAGATGGTCAGCCGGGTGCCTTCTCGACCCCCGCGGTCGGGCGTGTCACGCCTGACCGGTTGCGCGACAGGCCCGAAGGCCAGCCGCACGGATTGTCCTGCTGCTCGCGCACGCGCGAGAGCCCGGGGCACCCCAGGCACGAAGGGAGAGCCTACCAGCGCGCACGCGCAGGTCAAAAAGGGACGGTACGACGGGGACCGGCCGGTCAGTAGCTGCTGTAGGAGCCGTCCCCGAGGGCCACGGCGGCGATGACCAGCACCAGCCCAGGGCCGCCAGTCCGAGGGTGATCCAGCTCATGATGCGGCCGGCCTTGATCTGGCCCTCCCCCTGCAAGGCTCCACCGGACTGCGCGATCTCCCGCTCGGCACCACCGGCCATCACCAGCGCGATGATCGCCGGGATGAAGCCGATCCCGCAGGCCCACACGAGCACCAGCGAGACGATGCCGAGCACCATCACGTTGGTCGCCTTGCTCGACGTCTGCCGCTGGTAGGGCGCCTGGCCATAGCCGTAGGGAGCGCCCGGGGCGTAGGGCTGGCCGTAGGGCTGCTGACCGTAGGGCTGCTGGCCGTAACCCGGAGGCGGGCCGTAACCCGGGGGCTGGCCGTAGGGCTGCTGGCCCGGCTGACCGTACGGCGGCTGCTGCTGGCCGGGCTGACCATACGGCGGCTGCTGCTCGCCGGGCTGACCGTACGCCGGCTGCTGGCCGGGCTGACCGTACGGCGGCTGGCCCTGATCCGGCTGGCCCTGATCCGGCTGGCCGGATGCCGGCGCGTCCGGCGGGGTCGGTGGCTCGGGCGGCGGGGGCGGCTTTGCCGGCTCGCCCTCCCGCTTCTCGCCCTCGGCGGGTGTCCCCCACGGATCGCTCATTCCAACGCCCCATCTGGTCGGCTGCCGCTATGACAGGGGCCCATCATGCAGGAACGCCGGCCCGCGCAGGAGATCCTGCGCTGGCCGGCGTCCCGGTCGTGCGTGTCGCGGCCGGTCAGCCGCGGAAGGGCCCGTAGTCGAAGTCCTCCAGCGGGACCGCCTGGCCGGAGCCGGAGCCGAACGGCGCGTAGTCGAACGCGCCGGCGTCCCCGTCGTAGCCGGCCATGCTGTACATCGCCGCCTTGGCCTCCTCGGTCGGCTCGACCCGGATGTTGCGGTAGCGCGGGAGACCCGTGCCGGCCGGGATGAGCTTGCCGATGATGACGTTCTCCTTGAGACCGAGCAGCGGGTCGGACTTGGCGTGGATCGCCGCGTCCGTGAGCACCCGGGTGGTCTCCTGGAAGGACGCCGCCGACAGCCACGACTCAGTCGCCAGCGAGGCCTTGGTGATGCCCATCAGCTCGGGCCGGCCCGAGGCCGGTGTGCCGCCCTCGGCCACGACCCGCCGGTTCTCGGCCTCGAAGCGTCCTCGCTCGACCAGCTCGCCGGGCAGCAGCTCGGCGTCGCCGGACTCGATGATCGTGACCCGCTTGAGCATCTGGCGCACGATCACCTCGATGTGCTTGTCGTGGATCGACACGCCCTGCGAGCGGTAGACCTCCTGGACCTCGCCGACGAGGTGCATCTGGACCTGGCGCGGACCGAGGATGCGCAGCACCTGCTTGGGGTCGATGGCACCGACCACCAGCTGCTCGCCGACCTCGACGTGCTGGCCGTCCTGCACCCGCAGCCGGGACCGCTTGGACACCGGGTAGGCAACCTCTTCGGAGCCGTCGTCGGGGATGACGACGATCTCGCGCTTCTTGTCGCTGTCGTCGATGCGCACCTTCCCGGCCGCCTCCGAGATCGGAGCGACGCCCTTGGGCTGGCGGGCCTCGAACAGCTCGACCACACGCGGGAGGCCGTGGGTGATGTCGTCACCCGCGACGCCACCGGTGTGGAACGTGCGCATCGTCAGCTGGGTGCCGGGCTCGCCGATGGACTGGGCGGCGATGATGCCGACCGCCTCGCCCACGTCGACGACCTTGCCGGTCGCCAGCGAGCGGCCGTAGCAGGTCGCACACGTGCCGACCGTGCTCTCGCACGTCAGCACGCTGCGCACGCGCGCCTCGCTGACACCGCCCGCGATCAGTGCGTCGATGAGAACGTCACCGATGTCGCTGCCCGCCACGCCCACGGTCTCGCCGTTGACGACGACGTCCTCGGCCAGGTTGCGGGAGTAGACGCTGGTGTCGATGTTGTCGAGCCGGACCAGCTTCTTCTCGGCGTTGTGTCGAGCGATCGGCATGACCAGGCCACGGTCGGTGCCGCAGTCCTCCTCGCGGATGATCACGTCCTGCGACACGTCGACCAGGCGCCGGGTCAGGTAACCCGAGTCGGCCGTGCGCAGCGCCGTGTCGGCGAGGCCCTTGCGGGCGCCGTGGGTCGAGATGAAGTACTCGAGCACCGACAGGCCCTCACGGAAGTTGGCCTTGATCGGACGCGGGATGATCTCGCCCTTGGGGTTGGCCACCAGGCCACGCATGCCGGCGATCTGGCGCACCTGCATCCAGTTACCGCGCGCGCCCGAGTGCACCATCATGAACACCGGGTTGGCCCGCGGGAACGCGTCCTCCATGGACTTGGCGACCTCGTTCGTCGCCTCGGTCCAGATGTTGATCAGCTCCTGGCGACGCTCGTCGTCGGTGATGAGCCCACGCTCGTACTGGCTCTGCACCTTCTCCGCGCGCGCCTCGTGCCGCTCGAGGATGTCCTGCTTCGCCTGCGGTGTGACGACGTCCTCGATGGAGATCGTCACCCCGGACCGGGTGGCCCAGTGGAAGCCGGCAGCCTTCAGGGCGTCCAGCGTCGCGGCGACCTGGACCTTCGGGTAGCGCTCGGCCAGGTCGTTGACGATGGCCGAGAGCTCCTTCTTGTCGATCGGCTTGTCGACGAAGGGGTAGTCCGTCGGCAGCGCCTCGTTGAACAGGGCTCGGCCCAGCGTCGTCGTCAAGGTGATCGGCGCGCCCGGCTGGTAGCCGTCCGGGGCGTCCCAGCCCGACGGCGGCACCGCGTCGGCGAGCCGCAACGTGATCGGCGCCTGCAGGTCGAGCTGGTGCTGGTCGTGGGCCATGATCGCCTCGGCCACCGAGGAGAAGACCCGGCCCTCGCCGACCTTGTCCTCGCGGGTGGCCGTCAGGTGGTAGATGCCGAGCACCATGTCCTGGGTCGGCGACGTGATCGGACGGCCGTGGGCCGGCGACAGGATGTTGTTCGAGGACAGCATCAGGATGCGGGCCTCGGCCTGGGCCTCCGCCGACAGCGGCAGGTGCACCGCCATCTGGTCGCCGTCGAAGTCGGCGTTGAACGCGGTGCAGACCAGCGGGTGGATCTGGATGGCCTTGCCCTCGACCAGCTGCGGCTCGAAGGCCTGGATGCCCAGTCGGTGCAGCGTCGGCGCGCGGTTCAGCATGACCGGGTGCTCGGCGATGACCTCCTCGAGGACGTCCCACACGACGGGACGGGCCCGCTCCACCATGCGCTTGGCGCTCTTGATGTTCTGCGCGTGGTTGAGGTCGACGAGGCGCTTCATGACGAACGGCTTGAACAGCTCGAGCGCCATCTGCTTGGGCAGACCGCACTGGTGCAGCTTGAGCTGCGGGCCGACCACGATGACCGAACGGCCGGAGTAGTCGACGCGCTTGCCCAGGAGGTTCTGGCGGAACCGGCCCTGCTTGCCCTTGAGCATGTCGGAGAGCGACTTGAGCGGGCGGTTGCCAGGACCGGTCACCGGACGACCACGGCGACCGTTGTCGAACAGTGCGTCGACGGCCTCCTGGAGCATCCGCTTCTCGTTGTTGACGATGATCTCGGGCGCGCCCAGGTCGAGCAGGCGCTTGAGCCGGTTGTTGCGGTTGATCACCCGGCGGTAGAGGTCGTTGAGGTCAGAGGTCGCGAAGCGGCCACCGTCGAGCTGCACCATCGGGCGCAGGTCCGGCGGGATGACCGGGACGCAGTCCAGGACCATGCCCATCGGCGAGTTGCGGGTGTTGAGGAACGCGGACACGACCTTGAGCCGCTTGAGGGCCCGTGTCTTCTTCTGGCCCTTGCCGGTGCGGATGATCTCGCGCAGCGACTCCGCCTCGGCCTCGAGGTCGAAGGACTCGAGACGCTTCTGCAGCGCCGCGGCGCCCATGCCGCCCTGGAAGTACATGCCGAAGCGGTCGCGCATCTCGCGGTAGAGGATCTCGTCGCCCTCGAGGTCCTGGACCTTGAGGTTGCGGAACCGGTCCCAGACCGCGTCGAGACGCTCGATCTCGGCGTCGGCCCGCTTGCGGATCTGGTTCATCTCCCGCTCGGCGGACTCGCGGACCTTGCGCTTGGCGTCGGACTTGGCGCCCTCGGCCTCCAGCTCGGCCAGGTCCTGCTCGAGGCGCTTCTGGCGGGCCTCGACGTCGGAGTCGCGGCGGGACTCGATCTGCTTGCGCTCGACGCCGATCTTGGCCTCCAGCGACGGCAGGTCGCGGTGGCGCTCGTCCTCGTCGACCGAGGTGATCATGTATGCCGCGAAGTAGATGACCTTCTCGAGGTCCTTCGGCGCCAGGTCGAGCAGGTAGCCCAGCCGGCTGGGCACGCCCTTGAAGTACCAGATGTGCGTCACCGGGGCGGCCAGCTCGATGTGGCCCATCCGCTCACGGCGCACCTTGGCGCGCGTGACCTCGACGCCGCAGCGCTCGCAGATGATGCCCTTGAAGCGGACCCGCTTGTACTTGCCGCAGTAGCACTCCCAGTCGCGGGTCGGACCGAAGATCTTCTCGCAGAAGAGCCCGTCCTTCTCCGGCTTCAGGGTGCGGTAGTTGATGGTCTCCGGCTTCTTGACCTCGCCGTGGGACCACTGACGGATGTCGTCAGCAGTGGCCAGGCCGATGCGCAGCTCGTCGAAGAAGTTGACGTCGAGCACGTTTGCTTCTCTCTGTCGTTAGTGATCAATGCTTGGTCGGCGGATGCGGTACGACGTGCCGTGCCTGGCGGGCGACCCGTCGTACCGCATCGCCCTAGACCTCTTCGACGCTGCTCGGCTCGCGCCGGGACAGGTCGATGCCGAGCTCCTCAGCCGCACGGAAGACGTCCTCGTCGGTCTCGCGCATCTCGATGGACATGCCGTCGCTGGACAGCACCTCCACGTTGAGGCACAGCGACTGCATCTCCTTGATGAGCACCTTGAAGGACTCGGGGATGCCGGGCTCGGGGATGTTCTCGCCCTTGACGATGGCCTCGTAGACCTTCACGCGACCGAGCACGTCGTCGGACTTGATCGTCAGCAGCTCCTGCAGCGCGTAGGAGGCGCCGTAGGCCTCGAGGGCCCACACCTCCATCTCGCCGAAGCGCTGTCCGCCGAACTGGGCCTTACCGCCCAGCGGCTGCTGGGTGATCATCGAGTAGGGGCCGGTCGACCGGGCGTGGATCTTGTCGTCGACCAGGTGGAGCAGCTTCAGGATGTAGATGTAGCCGACCGAGACGGGAGCCGTGAACGGCTCGCCACTGCGGCCGTCGTAGAGGTCGGCCTTGCCCGACTCGCCGATCAGCTGGACGCCGTCGCGGTTGGGCAGCGTCGACCCCAGCAGACCGGTGATCTCGGCCTCGCGCGCACCGTCGAAGACCGGGGTGGCCACGTTGGTGCCGGGCTCCCCCACGTCGGCCCCGATGGAGCGCAGGCTCTGCTTCCAGGTCGCGTCGCCCTTGTCGTCGCCCTCGATCTGCCAGCCGGTCTTGGCCACCCACCCGAGGTGGGTCTCCAGGACCTGGCCGACGTTCATGCGGCCGGGGACGCCGAGCGGGTTGAGGACGATGTCGACCGGCGTGCCGTCCTCGAGGAACGGCATGTCCTCGACCGGGAGGATCTTGGAGATGACGCCCTTGTTGCCGTGGCGGCCGGCCAGCTTGTCGCCGTCGGTGATCTTGCGCTTCTGGGCGACGTAGACGCGGACCAGCTGGTTGACGCCGGGCGGCAGCTCGTAGCCCTCGTCGCGGTCGAAGACCTTGACGCCGATGACCTTGCCGGACTCGCCGTGGGGCACCTTCAGCGAGGTGTCGCGCACCTCGCGCGCCTTCTCGCCGAAGATCGCGCGGAGCAGGCGCTCCTCAGGGGTGAGCTCGGTCTCGCCCTTGGGCGTGACCTTGCCGACCAGGATGTCGCCGGGGACGACGTCGGCGCCGATCCGGATGATGCCGCGGTCGTCGAGGTCGGCGAGGACCTCCTCGGAGACGTTCGGGATGTCCCGGGTGATCTCCTCGGGGCCTAGCTTGGTGTCGCGGGCGTCGACCTCGTGCTCCTCGATGTGGATCGAGGACAGGACGTCGTCCTGCACGAGGCGCTGCGACAGGATGATCGCGTCCTCGTAGTTGTGTCCCTCCCAGGACATGAACGCCACGAGGAGGTTGCGACCGAGGGCCATCTCGCCGTTCTGCGTGCACGGACCGTCGGCCAGGACCTGGCCCTCCTCGACCCGCTCGCCCTCGTCGACGATGGGCTTCTGGTTGAAGGACGTGCCCTGGTTGGAGCGACGGAACTTGGCCACCCGGTAGGTGTTGTAGGTGGAGTCGTCGTTCATGACCGTGATCAGGTCGGCCGAGACCTCCTGCACGACACCGGGCTTGGTGGCGATGATCACGTCACCGGCGTCCTTGGCGGCGCGGTATTCCATGCCCGTGCCGACGAACGGTGCCTCCGAGCGCAGCAGCGGCACCGACTGGCGCTGCATGTTGGCGCCCATCAGCGCGCGGTTGGCGTCGTCGTGCTCGAGGAACGGGATCATCGCGGTGCCCACCGACACCATCTGGCGCGGCGAGACGTCCATGTAGTCGACCTCGTCGGCCGGGATGAACTCGACCTCGCCGCCCTTGCGGCGCACCAGCACCCGGGCCTCGGCGAACGTGTTGTCATCGGTCAGCGGCGCGTTGGCCTGAGCGATGACGTGCTCGTCCTCCTCGTCAGCGGTGAGGTAGTCGACCTGGTCGGACACCTTGCCCTTGATGACGCGGCGGTAGGGCGTCTCGACGAACCCGAAGGCGTTGATGCGCCCGTAGGTCGCGAGCGAGCCGATCAGGCCGATGTTCGGGCCTTCCGGCGTCTCGATCGGGCACATCCGGCCGTAGTGGCTGGTGTGCACGTCGCGCACCTCGAAGCCGGCCCGCTCACGGGACAGGCCACCGGGGCCGAGCGCCGACAGGCGGCGCTTGTGGGTCAGGCCGGCCAGCGGGTTGGTCTGGTCCATGAACTGGGACAGCTGGCTGGTGCCGAAGAACTCCTTGATGGAGGCGACGACGGGCCGGATGTTGATCAGGGTCTGCGGCGTGATGGCCTCGACGTCCTGAGTGGTCATCCGCTCGCGGACGACGCGCTCCATCCGGGACAGGCCGGTGCGGACCTGGTTCTGGATCAGCTCGCCGACGGTGCGCAGGCGCCGGTTGCCGAAGTGGTCGATGTCGTCGACCTCGACGCGGACCTGGCCGTTCTTGCCGTCCAGCGTCGTCTCGCCGGCGTGCAGCTTGACGATGAACCGGATGGTCTCGACGATGTCGTCGATCGTCAGGACGCTGGAGTCCAGCGGCAGCCCGACGCCCAGCTTCTTGTTGATCTTGTAGCGGCCGACCTTGGCGAGGTCGTAGCGCTTGGGGTTGAAGTAGAGGTTGTCCAGCAGCGTCTGGGCCGCCTCCCGCGTGGGGGGCTCGCCCGGGCGCAGCTTGCGGTAGATGTCGAGCAGCGCGTCGTCCTGGCCGGTGGTGTGGTCCTTCTCCAGGGTGGCGCGGATCGACTCGTACTGCCCGAACTCCTCGAGGATCTTGGCGTCGTCCCAGCCGAGGGCCTTGAGGAGCACGGTGACCGACTGCTTGCGCTTGCGGTCGACGCGCACGCCGACCTGGTCGCGCTTGTCGATCTCGAACTCGAGCCAGGCACCACGGGACGGGATGATCTTGGAGCCGAAGAGGTCCTTGTCCGAGGTCTTGTCGACGGACTTGTCGAAGTAGACGCCGGGCGAGCGGACCAGCTGGGACACCACGACACGCTCGGTGCCGTTGATGATGAAGGTGCCCTTGTCGGTCATGAGCGGGAAGTCGCCCATGAACACCGTCTGGCTCTTGATCTCACCGGTGGTGTTGTTCATGAACTCGGCCGTCACGAAGAGCGGGGCCGAGTAGGTGATGTCGCGTTCCTTGCAGTCCTCGATCGAGTACTTGGGCGGCTCGAACCGATGGTCGCGGAACGACAGCGACATGGTGCCCTGGAAGTCCTCGATCGGGCTGATCTCCTCGAAGATCTCCTCGAGGCCGGACTTGCCGGGCACGTCGCCGCGTCCGTCGCTGCGGGCCTGCTCGACCCGGGCGCGCCACGCGTCGTTGCCGAGCAGCCAGTCGAAGCTGTCGGTCTGCAACGCGAGGAGGTTGGGGACCTCCAGCGGTTCACGGATCTTGGCGAAGGAGATGCGGCGAGGTGCGGTGCTGTTCTTGGGGTGCTGCTTGTTCTTCTGGCTGGTGGCGGTGGGCTTGTTCGCGGTGCGCGAGGCGGCCAAGAGGGGGTCCTTCCGAGGGCTCGCGGTTACTTCCGCGCATGCCGGACACCCCGCGGCGAATCCGCGGAGGGCGTCAGGAGGCTGCGCAAAGGGCGAGCATACCCCGCGGGCAGGCGAACGTAAAGCGGCCCCTCGCGGAGCGCTTCGGGTGGTCAGCCACCTCTGCGGTTGTCACAGCGCCAGCAGAATGGACCCGAACGCCGTCCCCGTCAAGGGCCGAACGGCTCTCAGAGCGCGTCCAGCTCGCTGACCAGCCACTTTCCGTCCTGCTCGACCAAGGTCATCCGCACCCGGTTGAGGTCCACCTTGGGGCCCTCGAGCCGGGTGGAGGTGGTCGTCTGGTCCACGAACAGCAGCGCCACCACCTCACGGTCAGTGGCCCGGACCACCGAGGCGGCCGTCACCTCGGCCTTCACGACCACCTTGTACTGCTCGGCGCTGGGCCGGACCACCGTGCTCGTCGTACGGGTGTAGTCCTTCTTGAACTTCCCGGTCAGGGCCGCCTCGGCCTTGGCGAAGTCGGCGTCCAGGGTCCGGTGGTCGTAGGACAGGACCTCCTGGGCGTGCGAGCGGGCCGCCGCGAGGGCGTCGCTGCGGGTCTTCGAGACGGAGTCGGGCGGGTCGTTCGGGTCAGCCTGCGCCAGCCGGACGGCGAGTACGCCGGCGATGACCGCCGCCACGAGCGCGATCACGGCCAGCCCGCCGGCCACGACGGAGAACCACCGCGGCCGCGACGTCTCCTGGCCGATCGGGGGCGGCGGCGGCGCCGGCGGCTCGACGGCCGACCGCTCGGGCCGGGCGCGGGGGGCGTCCTCGGTCGTCGTCGTCGGCGTCGTCGTCGGCGTCGGCGGCGCGGTGGCGGCTGCCTGCTCATCGGCGGGATCGGCCCGCCGCAGCCGGGATCGCTCGCCGGCGACGCGACGCCGCGGGGGTCTGCTGTCGCTCATCCGGCTCAGCTCACGAACGTCAGGGTCGAGGTGAGCCAGCGGTCGCCGCGACGGACCATGTCCAGCTGCATCCGGTAGTGGCGGACCTGGGGCTGCGCGCTCGCCCCGTTGCTCACGGTGGAGTCGGCCACCACCAGGACGCGGGCCGAGTCGCTGTCGGCGGTCACGATGCCGGCCTCCAGCACCTCACCGGTGGAGACGGCCTTGTTCTTCACGACCAGGTCGGTGAGGTCCTTGGTGCCCGCGCGGAACTCCTTGCGGAAGGTGCCGGTGGACAGCTCGAGGACGCGCTGGAGGTCCTGGTCGACCGTCTGGTAGTCCAGCGTCGTGATGTTCACGCCCTGCTGACGCGCGGTCTGCAGGATCTCCTGTCGCCGGGCCTCCTCGTCCGCGACATCACCGAGCCGGTTGGCAAGGAACACGGCCGCGACGACGGCAACCACGGCCGCCAGGGCGAGCAGGCCGAGCAGCAGTGTCTGGCGTCGGGTCACTCCCCGAGCGGTCCGAGCAACAGCCACTGCCACGAGTCCTTTCCGAGCAGGCCCTGCTGGCCGCCGAGCGAGCCGATCAGCACCGGCCTGCCGTCGGTGCCGAGGACCGTGCCAGTGGCTGCGTCGTAGCCCCCAAGATACGACGGTGCCTGGCCGGCGGATCCCGACCGTGGACCAGGGGCGTTCGCCGACCCGCGGACCTGCGAGCCGGGCGGCGGGTTCGTGCAGCGGGCGTTGCGGGTGTTGGCCGGGGTGTTGGACGTCTCGTTCGGGCTGCGCCGGGGATTGTCGTACTGGCAGGACTTCGGCTCCATCTGCTCGACCAGGCCGAAGTGCGCGGTGCCGTCGCCGGGGACCACCGTGTAGCCGCCGGTGACAACCGCGGGGTAGGTCGCCAGGATCTGCTCCAGCCCATCGATGCGGGCCACGGTCACCTGGGCGCCGCTGAGCAGGTTGCCGAGCAGCGTGGCGATGGCCGGCCGGTTCTCGCGCAGCAGCCGCTCCAGCTGCTGCGCCGCGACGGTCCCGTTGTCGAGGATCGCCCGCAGGTCGGCGTCGCGGTCGCGCAGGGTGGCGCTGAGCAGGGCGAGGTCCTCGGCGAAGCTCTTGATGGCGGGTCCGGAGACGCGCTGGGTGTCCAGCACGGTCTGCCCGTCGTCGATGAGGCGGACCGTCTCGGGCAGTGCCGTGGTCGCTTCCTTGGTGAGGGCGTTGCCCTTGTCGATGAGCCGTTGCAGATCCGCGCCGGTGCCGTTGAAGGCGGCGCCGAGCTCGTCGATGACCGTCACCAGGTCGTCGCGCGGCACCGAGTTGACCAGCCGGTCGAGGTTGACCAGGAGGGTCTGCACGGGCAGCGGGGTCTCAGTGTTGCGCCGCGGGATCACACCGCCCGCGGCGAGGTAGGGCGCGCCGGACCTCTTGGGCTGCAGGTCGACGTACTGCTCACCGACCGCTGAGCGGTTGGCGACGACCGCCATCGTGTCCGAGGGGATCTTGGTGCCGTCCTCGAGCCGGAGGTGGACCTTGACCCCGTCGCGCTGCAACGCCAGCCGGTCGACCCGGCCCACGGTGACTCCGCGGTAGGTCACCTCGGCGTTGGTGAAGATGCCGCCGGACTCGGCGAAGTCGGCACTGACCAGATAGGTGCTTCCGGTCACCTTGTCGGTCAGCCCGACGTACCTGGCGCTGACGTAGCTGACACCGAGCAGGCTGATGAGCACGAACACCGCGAGCTGGATCTTCGTCGCGCGCGTGATCATGGGACCAACCCCCCCAGCATCAGCTCGAGCAGGTCGGGGTTGGCGATGTCGCCGCCCGGCAGGACGCACTCGGGCAGCACCTGGCCGGCGGCCGGGTTGTCGGCGGCGGAGCACACGTCGGGCAGCGGCCACTTCGGGAACGCGGGCAGCTGGTCGAGCGGGATCAGCGGCTTCGGTTTCGACGAGCCCGCCGGTGCCTTCGGGAGCGAGGCGATGAACTGCTCCACGGAGGCCGGATCGACGTCGGCGCGCAGGTTGGTGTAGTCGCCGCGGATCGCTCCCAGGGAGGACCGCGGGAAGGGATAGGTGAACATCATCTCGAGTGCGTAGGGCAGGTCGGAGCCGGCCTGCGCCAGCTTGGTCAGGATCGGGGCCAGCGACTCGAGGTTTGCCACGAAGTCGTCCTTGGACGCCTTGATCACCCGGGTGCCGACCACCCCGAGGTCGGACAGCGCCGTCAGCATCTGGGTGAGCAGCTCGCGCTGGTCGGCGAGCACCTTGAGGCCCTGGGGCATGTCGTCGAGCGCGACCGCGAGGTCCTTCTTCTGGGCCTCCAGGTTGGCGCTGAGCCGGTCCAACCCGTCGAGCGCCCGCACGATCTCCGACTTGTGGTCGTCCAGCCCGCCGATGAACGTGTCCAGCTGGTCGATCACGCTCTTGATGTCGCCCTCACGGCCCTGCATCACCTGGCTGAGCTCGTGGTTGATGGTCCGCAGCTGGGCCACGCCGCCGCCGTTGAGCAGCAGCGACAGCGCGCTGAAGACCTCTTCGACCTCGGGGTTGCGCCCGGAGCGAGCGAGCGGGATCACGTCCTTGTCGCCGAGGCGACCCGTCGGCGCCGCGTCGGTCGGCACCTCGAGGGACACGAACTTCTCGCCGAGCAGGCTGGTCTGGCGCAGCTCGGCGACCGCGTTGTCCGGCAGCTTCACCTTGTCCTCGAGGCGCAGCCGGACGCGGGCGGTCCAGCCGTCCAGCCAGATGTCCTCGACCGCACCGACCGTGACGTCGTTGACCTTGACGGCCGACTGCGGCACGAGGTCGAGCACGTCGCGGAACTCGACGACGACCCGGTAGACGTCGTCACCGGTCGCGGCGCCACCGGGCAGCTGCACGTCGTACAGGCCCTGACACCCGGTGAGCAGGATGGCGGCGGCAGCGGCGGTCGCGGTCATCCGGGCCGCGCGGCCGGCGTGGGCGCTCATGGCGCGTCCCCGAGGATGCCGCCGAGGGTGAGGTCGGGCGCCCGCGACGCCGAGTCGCCGCCAACGAGCGCGGGCTTCTCACCCTTCTCCAGCGCCGCGAGGCTGTCCTCGAGCTCGGCGCACTTGTCGGCCTTGCCGATCGCGGTCAGGACGGAGCAGAGCACCTGTCCGAAGTCCGGGGCCTGCGCGTTGTTGCGGGTGTCGAGCGTCCCGGAGCGGGGGTTGTAGGCGAGCTGGAGGTTCGACAGCGCGACCGGACCGGCCTCGAGGGTCTCGGCGAGCGCGTCGCGCTGGGTCACCAACACGTCGGTCACCTCGGCGAGCCCCTGGATGTTGGCCGAGAGGTTCTTGCGGTTGTCGCGCACGAAGCCGGCGACCTCGCTCAGGGCCACGGCCAGGTTGCTCAGCGCGGCGGAGAGCTCCTGCCGCTCCCCCGCCAGCTGGTCGGCGACGCTCGCGAGGTTCTGGTTGAACGACCGGACCTGCTGGTCGTTCTGGGCCAGTGCCGTGGTGAAGACCTGCAGGTTGCGCACGGTGCCGAACAGGTCGTCCTTGCCGTCGGAGAGGGTGCTGACGGCCGTGGAGAAGTCGTGGAAGGTGGCGTTGATGTCCTCGCCCTGGCCGTCGAGGTTGTCGGCCCCGACCTTCAGCAACCGGCTGAGAGCGCCGTCCTTGTTGGCGCCCTCGGGGCCGAGGGCCACGTTGAGGTCGTTGAGGCTGGAGAAGATCCGGTCCAGCTCCACCGGCGTCGCGGTCTGCTCCAGCGGGATGTCGGCGCCGTCGGCCAGGGTCGGGCCGCCCTTGTAGACCGGCGTCAGCTGGACGTAGCGGTCGCTCACCACCGACGGCGCGACGACGGCTGCCTTGGCGTCGCTCGGGACCTTGTACTTGTCGTCGTACTCGAACTCGACCCGCACCGAGGTGCCCTCGGGCACGACCTCCCTGACCTCACCGACCTTGACGCCGAGGATGCGCACGTCCGAGCCGACGAAAAGGCCCACCGCCCGCGGGAAGTGTGCGGTCGCCTGCACCGTGCCGGCCCCAGGCCAGAACCAGATGATGGCAAGCGCGAGGAGCACGAAGGCGAGCCCGCCGGCGATCAGCCGCGTCGCCGGGATCCCGGACCGCTCGGCAACCGGAGCGGCGCCGGCAGGGGAGGCAGCCGCGGGAGCGGGAGCCTTGTCACCGTTGGGGGACGTCGCAGAGCCGAACGGGAACCAGTCCGGCATCGAGCCGGCTCCGGCCCGGCGGGTGCCGCGCCGAGCCTGCCCCGGCAGTCGCAGGCCGCTCATGGCTTTGCCTCCTCGACGGCCTCGACCGGGACGAGGTTCTCGACGTAGGTGTCGAACCAGCGCCCGTTGCCGAGGGTGTTGGCGAAGACGCGCACGAACGGAGCCATCAGCTCGATGCTCTTGTCGAGGTTGTCCTGGTTGGCCCGCAGCACCGCGACGACATTGGCCAGGTTCTGCAGGGCGGGCCCGATCTCCTTGCGGTTCTCGCGCACCAGTGCCGTGAGCTGGGTGGACAGCTTGGACGTACTGACCAGCAGGACGTGGATGTCCTGGCGGCGCTTCTGGAGCTCCTCGAGCAGCAGGTCACCGTCGGCAAGCAGCGAGATGAACTCCTCGTTGCGGTCGGCGAGCACCTCGGAGACACCGGCGGTGTGGTCGAGCAGCTCGCGCAGCTGGGCGTCGCGGGAGGCGATGGTGCGCGAGAGCCGGCCGAGGCCGTCAACGGCGCCCCGGACCTCGTCGGGTGAGTCCTGGAAAGTCGTGGCGATCGTGTCCAGGGCCTCGGCGTACTGCTCGGTGTCGATGTTCTCCGCGGTGGTTGCCAGGTCGCTGAACGCCTCGACGACGTCGTAGGCCGCGACCGTGCGCGAGATCGGGATCTCGCTGCCGGACGCGAGCTGGCCGGAGCCCTTGGGCTCGAGCATCAGGAACTTCTGGCCGAGAACGGTCTTGATGCGCACGGACGCGCTGGTCTCGTTGCCGAACTCGGTGCCGCGGTCGACCCGGAACGTGACGCGCACGTGGTCGCCGTCCAGGTCGACGCCGGTGACCTTGCCGACCTTGACCCCGGCGATGCGGACCTCGTCGTTGGGCTTGAGACCGCCGGCCTCGCTGATGGCCGCGGTGTACTTCGTGCCGTTGAGGAAGGGGATCTTGTCGATGTTGAACGCGAACAGCAGCAGTGCGGCGATCACGGCCAGGCCGACGGCGCCGACGACGACGGGGTTGCGCTCACGGAACGGTGCCATCAGGGACACCTCCCGGCCGCGCCCGGCTGCTTCTCCGGAGGTGCACCGGAGCCCTTGACGGAGAACTCACAGAGATAGAAGTTGAACCACGAGCCGTACGTCGCGGTGCGGGTGATCGTGTTCAGCTTCCCGGGGAACCGGTCCAGGAACTCGTTGACGACCTTCTTGTTGTCGTCGAGGTTGCCGGCCACCTCGCCCAGCTCACGGATGTCGGTCTTGAGCCCGGGACGGGCGTCCTCGACCAGTCCTGCAGTCGCGTCGGCGAGACCGGAGATGTTCGTCAGCGAGGCGCCCATGGCCTCCCGGTCCTCGGACAGGCCACTGATGAAGCGCTGCAGCTGCAGGATCAGCTCGGAGAGCTTCTGGTCGCGCTGGTCGACGGTGCCGAGCACCGCGTTGAGGTTGTCCAGCGTCCGGCCGATGACGGCGTCGCGGTCGGCCAGCGTGGAGGTCAGCGAGGCGGTGTGGGCGAGCAGGCTGTTGATGCTGCTGCCCTCGCCCTGCAGGGTCTGGATGATCTCGAACGAGAACTCGTTGATGTCCGTCGGGCTCAACGCCGTGAACAGGGGCTTGAACCCGTTGAACAGCACAGTCAGGTCCAGCGCTGGTGTCGTCTGGTCGAGCGGGATGGTGGCCCCGGCCTTGAGCGGGGTGTCGGAGCCGGCGCCCTCGACCAGCGCGATGTAGCGCTGGCCGACGAGGTTGCGGTAGCGCACGGCGGCCTTGCGTGCTCTGGGAGAGCCGGCGCTCCTTGTCGACGCTGATCGTCACCTGCGCGAGCGTCCGGTCGTGGACCTCGACCTTCTCGACGGACCCCACCCGGACGCCGGCGATGCGGATGTCGTCGCCCTTCAGCAGCCCGGTGACGTCGGTGAAGATCGCGCGGTACTCGGTCGTGCCCCCGAACCGGAAGTTGCCGATCGTGGTGGCGAGCAGACCGGTGACGACCACGGTGACGACAGTGAAGATGATCAGCTTGATGAGTGCGGACGTGGTCTTCACGGCTGCATCACCACCGTTCCACGGGCCATCGGGCCGTAGAGCAGCGTGGCGATGTCGGGCACCTCGCCGGGCTGGACTCCCATGCTCTGGGCAAGCAGGGCGTTGACCACCTGCTGCTCCTCGGCCGAGCCGGCATGCCCGCTGGTGGGGTCGACCAGGATGCTGGGCAGGGCCCGGCCCGCGGTGGGCGGCGGACCCGCCGTTCGGCCCGGTGCTGCCGTCGCTGAGGTGCACGCTCGGGTCGGGGTTCTCCTGGCTGTGGGGGGGCGACGGGAGGCCGCGGCAGTTGGGCCCGCTCTTCTCGCCCCACCGCGGCTCCTCGCCCTGCTTGTACTCGCCGCGCTGCGGCACGACCTCCAGGGTGATGTTGAGGTAGCCCTTGACGAACGCTCCGCCGATCGCGCCCGGCCTGTTGGGGTCGTTGCTGTTGGCCTCCCGGATGCTCTTGAGCAGGCAGGGGTACTCCGGGCTGTACTTGGCGAGGACGCGCAGCGTGGGCCGGCTCACCTGGCCGAGCTGGATGATGCGGTTCTCGTTCTCGGCGACGGCGGTGCGCGTCGTGTTGGCGAAGGCGGTCGTGCCGAGCAGAAAGCCGGTGTAGACGTTCTCCTTCTGGGCGAACGTCGTCATGGTGACCGACTGGTTGCGAAGCAGCTGCAGGAGGTCGGGCGCGGCGTCGGCGTAGATGGAGAAGAAGTCCGCCAGCCCGGAGATGTCGGCCTGGATGGTCTCCATGCTCGGGTTGAGCTCGGTGAAGTAGCGGTTGACCAGCTGCAGGTTGTCGCCGAGCTGGTCACCGCGGCCTTCCAGCGCGGTGGCCAGAGCGTTCAAGGTGGCGTTGAGCTTGGCCGGCTGGATGGTGCGCAGCAGCGGGAGCAGGTCGGCCAGCACCCGCTCGAGCTCGATCGCCACGGTCGTGCGGTCCTGCGGGATCACGTCGTTCTCACGGATCGGCCGGGCGGCGGGCTCGGTGGGCATCACCAGGTCGACGTACTTCTCACCGAACAACGTCTTGGGCAGCAGCCGGGCGCTGACGTTGCTGGGGATGAGCCCCACCGAGTCGGGGTCCAGCGCCAGGTCGACCGTCGCGGTCGAGCCGTCGGAGGTGACCTTGCGGACCTCTCCGACGATCAGGCCGCGCAGCTTGACGTCGGACGGCGGGGCGAGCTGGTTGCCGACCTTGTCGGTCTGCAGGGTCACGTGGACCACGTCCACGAACGCCTTCTGGTAGGTCGCGATGCTCAGCCCGATGAGCAGAGCCATCACCAGGAGGAACACCACGCCGTAGACCCGCAGCATCACCTTCTGGCCCACGCCGGTGCGCTTGGGTGCCTTCATCAGCATGCGGCTTCACCCCGCGATCCGGACGGTGGTGGTGGCGCCCCAGATGGCCAGGCTGAGGAAGAAGTCGACGACGTTGATCGCGACGATCGAGGTGCGCACGGCCTTGCCGACGGCGACACCCACGCCTGCCGGGCCGCCGCTTGCGGTGTAGCCGTAGTAGCAGTGGATCAGGATGATCACGACCGCGAAGACCATCACCTTGCCGAACGACCAGAGCACGTCGCCCGGCGGCAGGAACAGGTGGAAGTAGTGGTCGTAGGTGCCCTTGGACTGGCCGTAGTAGCCGGTGGCGATGAGCCGGGTCGCGGCGTACGACGAGAGCAGCCCGATCACGTAGAGCGGGATGACGGCGATGAAGCCGGCGATCATCCGCGTCGTCACCAGGTACGGCAGCGACGGCACGCCCATCACCTCGAGCGCGTCCACCTCCTCGCTGATCCGCATCGCGCCGAGCTGGGCGGTGAAGCCGCATCCCACCGTCGCGGCCAGCGCCAGGCCGGCGACCAGCGGCGCGATCTCGCGGGTGTTGAAGTAGGCAGACACGAAGCCGGTGAACGCCGACGAGCCGAGCTGGTTGAGGGCGGCGTAGCCCTGGAGGCCGACCTCGGTGCCGGTGAAGAAGGCGAGGAACGCGATGACTCCGACCGTGCCGCCGATGACGGTGAGCGCGCCGGTGCCCAGCGCCACCTCGCCGAGCAGGCGCAGGATCTCCTTCTTGTAGCGGCGCAGCGTGCGCGGGGTCCAGGCCAGGCTGCGGCCGTAGAAGCGCAGCTGCCCGCCGAGGCCGTCCAGGCCATCGAGCGGCTTGCGTGCCACCTCCAGAACGGCCATCACATGCCCTTCTGCGGGACGACCTGGAAGTAGATGGCGGTCATCACGAAGTTGGCGACGAACAGGAGCATGAAGGTGATGACGACCGACTGGTTGACCGCGTCGCCGACGCCCTTCGGGCCACCACCGGCGGTCAGGCCCTTGTAGGAGGCGACGATCGCCGCCAGCGCCCCGAAGACCACCGCCTTGAGCTCGCCGACGTAGAGGTCGGGCAGCTGGGCGAGTGCGGTGAACGAGGCCAGGTAGGCACCGGGCGTGCCGCCCTGCAGGACGACGTTGAAGAAGTAGCCGCCCATCACACCCACGACCGACACGAGGCCGTTGAGCAGCAGGGCGACCAGCATCATCGCGAGTACCCGGGGCACGACGAGACGCTGGATCGGGGAGATGCCCAGCACCTCCATCGCGTCGATCTCCTCGCGGATCTTGCGCGCGCCGAGGTCGGCGCAGATCGCCGACCCACCGGCGCCGGCGATGAGCAGGGCGGTGACGATCGGGCTGGCCTCGCGCACGACGGCGAGCACGCTCGCTGCACCGGTGAACGACTGGGCGCCGAGCTGGCGCGTGAGGTTGCCGAGCTGGAGGGCGATGACCGCACCGAACGGGATGCTGACCAGCGCGGTCGGCAGGATGGTGACACTGGCGATGAACCAGGCCTGCTGGATGAACTCCTTGGTCTGGAACGGGCGCTTCGGCAGCGCACGCATGACGTCGAGCCCGAGGGCGAACAGGTTGCCGCTCTGCCGCAGGGCGCCGACCGCGGGGTTGCTCACGTCGGACCCTCGCGGGTCGGGGCCGGGCCGCCCTGCGGGACCTCGATCCGCCGGCCGTCGGGCGCCTGGCCGTTGGACCCATGGCCGTTCGGGGACCCCACCTGCTTCGTCTCGCCGTCCTCGCCTGGTGACGTCGCGACCGCGGTTCCGGTCGACTCGAACGACCCGGGCGGCGGCGTCACGTTGTTCTCCCGGCACCAGGCCCCCGGCTCGCGCTGGGTCGGGCGGGACGTGCCCTCGCTGGTGAGTAGCTGCAGCGGGATCGGGGGCAGCGGCGGCATCTCGTATCCCTCGGCCTCCTCCTGCGCCAGCTCGTCGGCGTCCTTCTCCTCGGCCATCCCGATCGGGCCCTGTCGCTGCGCGTTGAGGAACTGGCGTACGACGGGCTCCTCGCTGGACAGCAACATCTCGCGCGGCCCGAACATCGCGAGGTGGCGGTGGTAGAGCAGCCCGATGTTGTCGGGCACGCTGCGCGCGGTGTTCACGTCGTGGGTGACGATCAGGAACGTCGCCTGGATCGCGTCGTTGAGGTCGATGATCAGCTGGTTGAGGTAGGCCGAGCGGACCGGGTCGAGGCCGGAGTCGGGCTCGTCGAACAGGATGATCTCGGGGTCGAGCACCAGGGCGCGCGCGAGGCCGGCCCGCTTGCGCATGCCGCCGGAGATCTCGCCGGGAAGCTTGGACTCCGACCCGATCAGGCCGACCATGTCCATCTTCTCCAGGACGATGTCCTTGACTTCCTTCTCGCTCTTCTTGGTGTGCTCGCGCAGCGGGAAGGCGATGTTGTCGTAGAGGCTCATCGAGCCGAACAGCGCGCCGTCCTGAAACAGGACGCCGAAGAGCTTGCGGACCTCGTAGAGGTCGTGCTCCTTGAGCTGGGTGAGGTCGCGACCGTCGATCATGATGGAGCCGCGGTCTGGCTTGAGCAGCCCGACGAGGGTCTTGAGCAGCACAGACTTGCCGGTCCCGGACGGGCCGAGCATCACCGAGATCTCCCCGGCCGGCAGCGTCAGCGAGACGTCCTGCCAGATCACCTGTCGGCCGAAGGACTTGGTCAGTCCCTCGACCTGGATCTCGACGCCCACGCGGCACCTCGCTGGTCGGTTACCCACGGGTAACGACCGCGCGGCCGATTGGTCACGCGGCGAGCCCGGCGCCGGCAGGGGTCGGTCCGGGGCGCTGGACCGGTCGACGCATCGTGAGTGTGCGCGCCGGGCACCTCCGCGAAACCTGCTGGCAGGGCGGGGACCTGCCCAGAAAGCGCAGCGAGGGGCGGTCGTCCGGAATGTCCGGAGATCGCCCCTCGCTGAGGGTTACCGCTGTGTAATCGGGTGTTACTTGACCGTGACGGTGGCCCCGGCGCCCTCGAGGGCGGCCTTGGCCTTGTCTGCGGCCTCCTTGTTGACCTTCTCCAGGACCGGCTTCGGGGTGCCGTCGACGAGGTCCTTGGCCTCCTTGAGGCCGAGGCTGGTGAGCGAGCGGACCTCCTTGATGACCTGGATCTTCTTGTCGCCCGCGGCCTCGAGGATGACGTCGAACTCGTCCTGCTCCTCGGCGGCTGCGGCGTCTCCCCCGCCGCCACCGGCGGCCGGGGCGGCAGCCGCGGCGACCGGAGCGGCCGCGGTGACGCCGAAGGTGTCCTCGAACTGCTTCACGAACTCGGACAGCTCGATCAGGGTCATTTCCTTGAACGACTCGAGCAGGTCGTCGGGGCTGAGCTTCGCCATGGTGGCGGTCCTTCCGTACGGAGGTATGGGGCTGGGCAGGTCAGACGGGCGTCAGCCCTGGTCGGTGCTGGTCTCGGTGCTGGTCTCGGTACTGGTGTGGTCGGTGCTCGCCTCGGCGCTGGCTGCGTCGGTGCTGGTCTGGTCGGTGCTGGTCTGGTCGGTGCTCTGGTCGGTGCTGGTCTGGTCGGTGCTCGTCTGGTCGGTGCTGGTCTCGTCGGTACCGGCCTCGGGCTCGACTGCAGCCTCAGGCTCAGCCGCTGCCTCGGGCTCAGCCGCTGCCTCGGGCTCAGCCGCCGCTTCGGGCGCCGGCGTGCCGGCTCCTCCGCGCAGCACGCTCGGGTCGGCCTCGGCCTTCGCTCGCAGCGCGTCCATGACCCGTGCCGCCTGGCTCAACGGAGCGGCGAACAGGTAGACCGCGTTCTGCAACGAGGCCTGCATCGCACCGGCGAGCTTGCCGAGCAGCACCTCACGCGACTCGAGGTCGGCGAGCTTGCGGATCTCGTCCGGCGACATCGTCTTGCCGTCGAGAACGCCGCCCTTGATCACGAGGAACGGGTGGGCCTTGGCGAAGTCGCGCAGCCCCTTGGCCGCCTCGACCGGGTCGCCCTTGACGAACGCGATCGCGGACGGCCCTTGCAGCAGCGTGTCGAACGCCGAGACGCCGGCCTCCTGCGCTGCGATCTTGGTCAGCGTGTTCTTGACCACGGAGTAGGACGTGTCGTGGCCGAGTGACCGCCGCAGCTCCTTGAGCTCGGCGACCGTGAGCCCGCGGTACTCCGTGAGCACAGCGGCGCTCGAGGTGCGGAACTCCTCGGTGAGCTCGGCGACGGCACTCGCCTTGTCGGGCCTCGCCATGCGCGCCCCTTTCTGGTCGTGCCGGCGAGGGCTCCGAGAAAGAGAAACGCCCCGGCGCAGGCGCGCGGGGCGGGGATGCGCTCCGTCCCGATCGGGACTGGGGCAACCGAGCTGATCCGTTCACCTACGCGGGCCGCCCGCTCTCACGGGACCTTCAGCTGCCCTGACGGGCAACGACCGGCGGTCTGTGGCTGCGGTCAGGCTACGTCGTACGCCGTGAGCAGGGCAAATCAGTTGATCGGCCCGTGCGCCCGGCGTACGAGGCAACCCACGTACTGCTAGCTGGCGTCGGCGTCCTCGAGAAGGCCGCGGGTCTTGCTCGTGTCGAGCTGGATGCCGGGGCCCATCGTGGTGGCCATGGTCGCCTTGCGGATGTAGCGGCCCTTGGCCGCGGACGGCTTGAGCCGCTGCACCTCGTCGAGGGCGGCCGCGTAGTTCTCGACCAGCTGCTGCTCGGTGAACGACGCCTTGCCGATGATGAAGTGCAGGTTGGCGTTGCGGTCGACGCGGAACTCGATCTTGCCGCCCTTGATCTCGGACACGGCCTTCGCCACGTCGTTGGTCACGGTGCCGGTCTTGGGGTTGGGCATCAGCCCGCGCGGGCCGAGCACGCGGCCGAGCCGGCCGACCTTGCCCATCAGGTCGGGCGTCGCCACCACGGCGTCGAAGTCGAGGCGGCCCTTGGTGACCTCCTCGATCAGCGCGTCGTCACCGACGATGTCGGCGCCGGCCGCGGTCGCCTGCTCGGCGCGCTCACCGGTGGCGAAGACGAGCACCCGAGCGGTCTTGCCGGTGCCGTGCGGGAGGTTGACGGTGCCGCGGACCATCTGGTCGGCCTTGCGGGGGTCGACGCCCAGGCGCATGGCGACCTCGACGGTCGGGTCGTACTTCGTGGTGGTCATCGTCTCTTTGGCGAGACGCACGGCCTGGATCGGGGTGTAGACCTTGTCCTGGTCGATCTTCTCCGCGGCGGCGCGGTAGGCCTTGCTGCGCTTCATGCTCTGCTCCTCGGTGGTGCGGGCTGGTGCCCGGGTGGAGTCGTGGTACGACGGGCCAGCGCGGCCCTCCCACGTCGTGCTCTCGTGTTGCTCTGCTACTCGACTGTGATGCCCATCTGGCGGGCGGTCCCGGCGATGATCTTCTCGGCGGCGTCCAGGTCGTTGGCGTTGAGGTCGGGCATCTTCTGCTCGGCGATCGCGCGGACCTGGCTACGGCTGAGCTTGGCGACCTTGGTCTTGTGCGGCTCGCCGGAGCCCTTCTCGATGCCGGCGGCGGCGAGGATCAGCTTGGCGGCCGGCGGCGTCTTGGTGATGAACGTGAAGCTGCGGTCCTCGAAGACCGAGATCTCCACCGGCACGACCTGGCCGCGCTGCGACTCGGTCGCCGCGTTGTAGGCCTTGCAGAACTCCATGATGTTCACGCCGTGCTGACCCAGCGCCGGGCCGACCGGGGGTGCCGGGGTGGCGGCGCCGGCCTGGATCTGCAGCTTGATGATCGCTGCGAGCTTCTTTGCTTTGGGGGGCATGTGCGTACTTTCCTGTGTCGTTTCGTCGTTGCAGTCGGGTGAGCGTCAGATCTTCTGGACCTGGCTGAAGGAGAGCTCGACCGGGGTCTCCCGGCCGAAGATCGACACCAGCACCTTGAGCTTCTGGGAGTCGGCGTGGATCTCGTTGATCGAGGCCGGCAGGGTCGCGAACGGCCCGTCCATGACGGTGACGGACTCGCCCACCTCGAAGTCGGCGGCCTTGGTCTCGACGACCTGCGGGCGCTTCTCCTCCTCGGGCGCGAGGAACTGCATGACCTCGTCGATGGACAGCGGCGACGGGCGGTGGGTGTGCCCGACGAAGCCGGTCACCCCGGGGGTGTTGCGCACCGCTGACCATGACTCGTCGGTGAGTTCCATCCGGACCAGCACGTAACCCGGCAGGAGGTTCTGCTTCACCTGCTTGCGCTGGCCGTTCTTGATCACCATCTCCTCGCGCTGCGGCACCTCCACCTGGAAGATGAAGTCCTCCATGTTCAGCGAGCCGGTGCGCGTCTCGAGGTTGGTCTTCACGCGGTTCTCGTAGCCCGCGTAGGAGTGCACGACGTACCAGTCGCCCGGTGCGCGCCGCAGCGCCGCCCGCAGCTCCTCGGTCGGGTCGACCTCGGCGGCCTCCTCGACCGGCGCAGCCTCAGCGGTCTCCTCGACCGGGGCAGCCGCGGCGGCCTCGTCGACCGGCGCATCCTCGACGGTCTCTTCGACCGGCGTCGTCTCGGCTGCCTCCTCGGCGGGCGCTGCCGCAGCGGTCTCCTCGGCGGGCGCAGCCTCGGGGGCGGTCTCGGCCGTCTCGGGGGCAGCGCTCTCGGGGGCGGCGCTCTCGTCGACGACGGGCGGCTCGACCTGCTCGGCCTGCTGTACGGCGGAGCTCGGGGTCTCGGACACGGTGACGGCTACTTCCTCAGGGCTTCGATGGGTTCGATGGACTCGTGGTCGGCTGGGTCAGCCGAAGATGTACAGGATCCCCTTGCCGAACACGTAGTCCAGCGAGGTGACGTAGGCGATGACCACGAGCACGAAGAAGATCACCACCGTGGTGTAGGTGATCAACTCCTTGCGGGTGGGCCAGATGACCTTGCGCAGCTCCGCCAGGACCTGCCGGTAGAACAGCGACATCCGCGCGGGAAGCGGCTTCTTCGGGGCGCGCCCACGGTCGGGAGTCGTGGTGGCGCCACGTGTGTCGGTCACTCGTCCTCACCTATCCGGTCGGTCTGGTTGCGCCTCGCAGGGCCGGAGGGACTCGAACCCCCAACCACCGGTTTTGGAGACCGGGACTCTACCAATTGAGCTACGACCCTTCAGGTGTCCCACCGGCTCGTGCACGCCCGCAGAGGACCGCAGACGACCGCGAGACGAGCGGGTTCCGGGCGCGCTGGCGCAGAGGCGAAAGGCCACCAAGCAGCAGAGTCTACGCACAGCCGCCGCGGAGGTCGAACCGGCGAAACCGTGGCAGCGCCGCTCAGCAACGACCCGCGCTCTGCAACGATAGGAGCCATGAGGGAACGCGTCTCCCGCCGGGTCGCCGGGATCACCGAGTCCGCCACGCTGGCCGTCGACGCCAAGGCGAAGGCGCTCAAGGCGGCGGGCCGGCCGGTGATCGGGTTCGGAGCGGGCGAGCCCGACTTCCCCACCCCCGACTACATCGTCGCCGCGGCCGAGGCGGCCTGCCGCGAACCCCGCCACCACAAGTACTCCCCCACCGGCGGGCTGCCCGAGCTGCGCGAGGCGATCGCCGCCAAGACCGCCAGGGACTCCGGCCTGCAGGTCACCCCCGCCCAGGTGCTCGTGACCAACGGCGGCAAGCAGGCGCTCTACGAGGCCTTCGCCGCCCTGCTGGACCCGGGCGACGAAGTCCTGCTGCCCGCGCCCTACTGGACGACCTACCCGGAGTCGATCCGGCTCGCGGGCGGCGTCCCGGTCGAGGTGGCCACCGACGAGCACAGCGGCTACCTCGCCACCGTCGAGCAGCTCGATGCCGCACTGACCCCGCGCACGAAGCTGCTCGTGTTCGTCTCCCCCTCCAACCCCACCGGGGCGGTCTATCCCCCCGAGCAGGTCGCCGCGATCGGCCAGTGGGCGCTCGACCGGGGCCTCTGGGTGGTGACCGACGAGATCTACGAGCACCTCGTCTACGGCGACGCGCGGTTCACCTCGATGCCGGTCGCCGTGCCCGAGCTGGCCGACCGCTGCGTCGTCGTCAACGGCGTCGCCAAGACCTACGCCATGACGGGCTGGCGGGTCGGCTGGTTGCTGGGTCCCCGGGACGTGGTCGACGCGGCGACCAACCTGCAGTCCCACGCCACGTCCAACGTGGCCAACGTCAGCCAGATGGCGGCGGTGGCCGCGCTGCGCGGCGACCTGTCCGCGGTGGCCGCGATGCGCATGGCGTTCGACCGCCGCCGCCAGACCATCGTGCGGCTCCTGCGCGACATCCCCGGCGTCACCTGTCCCGAGCCGATGGGGGCCTTCTACGTCTACCCGTCTGTCAAGGGGCTGCTCGGCCGCGAGATCCGCGGCCGCCGCCCGGAGAGCAGTGCCGAGCTCTGCGACCTGGCGCTCGAGGAGGCCGAGGTCGCGATGGTGCCCGGCGAGGCGTTCGGCACGCCGGGCTACGTCCGGCTGTCCTACGCCCTCGGTGACGACGATCTCGCCGAGGGCATCGGCCGCCTGCACAAGCTGTTCGCGGAGGCTCATCCCGCGGCGGGGAGCGAGTGACAGGTCCCTGCCCGCGCGACCTGCGCACGCTGCCCAAGGCCCATCTGCACCTGCACTTCACCGGATCGCTGCGCCCCGCGACCATGCGCGAGCTGGCCGCCTCCCACGACGTACGGCTGCCTGACGCCCTGCGCGGCGGCGAGCCGCTGGAGCTGACCGCGACCGACGAGCGGGGCTGGTTCCGCTTCCAGCGGCTCTACGACACGGCGCGCTCCGTCGTGCAGACCGAGGCCGACATCCGGCGCCTCGTGCTGGAGGCGGCCGAGGACGACCGCGCCGAGGGCTCGGGCTGGTTGGAGATCCAGGTCGACCCGACGACTTACGCGACCTGGCTCGGCGGGTTGACCGCGGCGACCGAGCTCATCCTGGACGCCGCCCGCGAAGCCGACGCGGCGACCGGCGTCGGCATAGGGGTGGTGATCGCTGCCAACCGGACCCGCCATCCGCTGGACGCGCGCACGCTGGCCCGGCTGGCCGCGCGCTACGCCGGCACCGGCGTCGTCGGGTTCGGCCTGTCCAACGACGAGCGTCGCGGGTCGGCCGAGGACTTCGCGCCGGCGTTCCGGATCGCGGCGCGGGCCGGGCTCGTGTCGGTGCCGCACGGCGGCGAGCTCGCCGGCGCGGAGAGCGTTGCGGCCTGCCTTGACCAGCTCGGTGCCGACCGGATCGGCCACGGAGTGCGGGCGGTCGAGGAGCCCGGCCTGGTCCGCCGCCTGGCCGACGCACAGACCACGCTGGAGGTCTGCCCGACATCCAACGTGCGGCTCGGCGTCTACGCCGAACCCGCGGACGTGCCGCTGCGGACGCTGCGCGACGCGGGTGTACCGGTCGCCCTCGGTGCCGACGACCCGTTGCTCTTCGGCTCGCGTCTGGTGGACCAGTACGACGTGGCGCGCCACGACCACGCGATGACCGATGCCGAGGTGGCCGAGCTGGCCAGGGGCTCGGTCCGCGGCTCCCGGGCACCCGACGACGTCCGGGCGCGACTGCTGTCGGGCATCGACGCGTGGCTGGCTGCGCCCGGCTAGAGCGAGCAGCCGACGAACACCGGCTCGGCCGCGAGCTCGACGCCGAACCGGTCCCGGACCCCGGCGCGGATCTCGCGCGCCAGCGCCAGCAGGTCGGCGGTGCGCGCGGAGCCCCGGTTGGTCAGCGCCAGGGTGTGCTTGCTCGACACCTGCACGGTCGGCGCCGCGCCGGCGCCGTATCCCTTGCCGAAGCCCGACCGCTCGATCAGCCAGGCTGCCGAGACCTTCACCCGCCCGTCCGGCTCGTCCCAGTGCGGCACCTCTGCCGGGAGCAGCTGGTCGACGTCGTCGCGGGTCATGACCGGGTTGGTGAAGAACGACCCCGCGCTCCAGGTGTCGTGGTCGCCGGGGTCGAGCACCATGCCCTTGGCGCGGCGCAGCTCCAGGACGGCCCCCCGTACGTCGGTCAGGGGTGCGCTGGCCCCGACGTCGACGCCGAGTCGCGCGGCCAGCTCGGCATAGCGGACCGGTCGGGACGTCGGTGCGGGTTCGAGCCCGAACGCCACACTCAGCACGACGTACTCGTCGTTGCCCTTGAACCTGCTGTGCCGGTAGGAGAACCGGCAGTCCTCCGGTCGCATGCTGACGACCTCGCCAGTGGACCGCTCGAGCACGCGCACCGCGGTGATGGTCTGCGCGACCTCCTGGCCGTAGGCGCCGACGTTCTGGATCGGGGTGGCGCCGACCAGGCCGGGGATGCCGGACAGGGCCTCGATGCCCGCCAGCCCATCGGCGACCGCACCAGCGACGAGGGCGTCCCAGTCCTCGCCGGCGGCGACGGTCAGCTCGCCGCCCGAGCGCTCGACGCCACGCGTCGCGACCTGCACGACCAGCCCGTCGAAGCCCTCGTCCGCGATCACGACGTTGCTGCCGCCGCCGAGGACGAGCACCGGCTCACCCGCGGCGTCGGCGGTGCGGACGGCGTCCACGAGGTCTGCCTCGTTGTCCACGACCACCAGCCGGCGAGCGGGGCCGCCCAGCCGCAGCGTGGTGCGCTGCGCCAGCGGGGTGGCGGTCAGCTCGGTGGCGCTCACGTCATGCGAGCTGGACGACGGCCTGGGCGCGGCCGAGGACCTTCTGCCCGGCCGAGGTGACGGTGAGGTCCACCCGGACCCTGCGGTCCTCGAGCTTCGCGGCGACCGTGCCCGCGACATCGACCAGCGCACCGGTGTCGTCGTCGGGCACGGGAACGGGCCGGGTGAAACGGGTGCCGTATTCGAGGACCGCACCCGGGTCGCCCACCCAGTCGGTGACCGCGCGCGCGGCCAGCGCCATCGTGAACATGCCGTGGGCGATCACGTCGGGGAGACCGACGGAGCGCGCGATGCGCTCGTTCCAGTGGATGACGTTGAAGTCGCCGGACGCGCCGGCGTAGCGAACCAGGTCGGCGCGGCGGACGGGAAGGCTCTGTCCCGGCAGCTCGGTGCCGACCTCGACGTCGTCGTAGGAGATCTGGGTCGCCATCGTCGTCACCCGTCCCCGTCGGGCCCGCGCACGACCAGCGTCGACAGCGCGGTGACCACGTGCTCGCCGCCCGTGGTGCTCACCTCCGCGCGGGTGGTGATCATGTCGTGCCCGCCGGCCGAGCGGATGGTGTCGATGGACACGATGGTCGTCAGCAGGTCGCCGGCCCGGACCGGTCGAGTGGCCACGAAACGCTGCTCGCCGTGCACCACGCGGGAGTAGTCGATGCCGAGCTCGGGGTCCTCGATGACCTGCCGGGACGCGGTGAACGTCAGCACGAACGGGAACGTGGGTGGGGCGATGACGTCCGGATGCCCGAGCGCCTTCGCGGCGGCCGGGTCCCGGTACGCCGGGTTGGGGTCGCCGATGGCGGTCGCGAACTCGCGGATCTTCTCGACACCGACGGCGTAGGGCTCGGTCGGCGGGTAGGTGCGCCCGGCGTACGCAGGGTCGATCGGCATGCTCGGGACGCTAACGCACCAGGCGGAGTGGGTCAGGCCTGGGCCTCGTCGAGCTCGTCCTCGCTGTCGTCGTCGTCCGTGCGGAACCGCGTGGCGATGGTGACGAGCAGGTGCAGGACGCCGACGGTGATGAACAGAGCCGTCGGGGCGGTCTCGTCGCGGAAGTCGAGGACGAACGGCAGGGCCACCAGTAGCACCGCGAGAAAGATGTCGGCGGTGACGTGGACGCCGACCGAGATCGACCGGACCAGCCCGGTCGGCAGGTCGGACACCGCTGTGAAGGCGAGCAGCACCAGGCCGACCACGATCGAGGCCGCAATCGCGGCGGTCGCATCGAACCCAAACAGGAAGGGGGCAACGATGAACAGCACCCCGACGGCGTACTCGATCAAGCCGTGCACCAGCGCGGGGACCGGGCCCTGGCGCAGGACCCCGGTCTGCCGCCCGGTCAGCGGGTCTCGCGGTGCAGGGTGTGCTTGCGGTCCCGGGGGCAGAACTTCTTCAGCTCGAGCCGGTCGGGGTCGTTGCGGCGGTTCTTCCGCGTGATGTAGTTGCGCTCCTTGCACTCGACGCACGCCAGGGTGATCTTCGGGCGAACATCCGTCTGCTTGGCCACGTGGCGAGCTCCTTGCCTTGTCGGGCGGACCGGTCGGTCCGTTTCCTGTCGAGTGGTGCGCGTACGTGTAGCGGAGGCCGGACTTGAACCGGCGACACAGCGATTATGAGCCGCTTGCTCTACCAGGCTGAGCTACTCCGCCGGGTCGGTCTGCGTTTTCCAGCCAGGTCTCCCGGCTGGCGGTGCCGGTCGACCCAGAGCCCCCTTACGGAATCGAACCGTAGACCTTCTCCTTACCATGGAGACGCTCTGCCGACTGAGCTAAGGGGGCGAAGCGCAGGCCGAGGATACACGCCTGCGGCCAGGGGCAGCGATTCAGTTCAAGGGCGCACTCCGAGCTCGGAGCGCGCCCTCGAACGCCGTGGCAGGTGTTGGGTTCGAACCAACGTAGGCTGAGCCGGCGGATTTACAGTCCGCTCCCTTTGGCCACTCGGGCAACCTGCCTTTGCACCGCGGAAGGATATCCGACCGGCGGGGGTCACCCGCTCGTGGTGGCGTCCTCCACCGATGCTGAGTCCTCGCTTCGGTCCTCGCTTCGGTCCTCGGCCCGGTCGTCGGTTCGGTGGTCGTCGGTTGGGCCGCCGGAGCGCAGCGCACCGGCCAGGCCGGCGACGCCGAGACCGATGAGCAACGCCGGCGCGAGCCACAGCGGGTCGAGCGAGTCGCCGGTGGCCGCGCCCACGAGGTGGGCGACCGCGACGAGTGCGAACACCGCGCCGGTGATCAGGGACACGAGATCCAGGTCATGACGACGCACGGCGCACCTCCAGCTCTCCGAAGCCGACCTCGGCCTCGATCATGATCTCGGTCCCGGTCGCGGCCGAGCCGGCCACGGGGTCGATCGTGATCACCTGGTCGATGTCGTCGTCCTCGAGGGTCGGTGACCCGGCGACGCGCATGACACCGGCAGCGACGTGGCCGTCGACCACCACCCGGGCATCGCTGGGGACGATGACCCGGAGCTCGCCTATCCCGACCTTCGCGACCACGTCGGCCGTGCTGCCGGCAGGAAGGCGGCTCAGGTCCAGCTGGCCCTCCCCGATGCCCAGGCGGTAGTCACGTGCTTCCGCCTGCGCCACGGTCCGAGGCGCCCAGTCGCGCTCGCCGACGCCGCCGACGAGATGGTCGTCGGCGATCGCGATCGCCGAGGTGGCGATGGACAGCAGGATGCCGAGCACGATCAGCCCCCTGGCCCGGCCGCGGAAGGCGCCGACCAGCAGCCCGGCCGCGACCACGGCGAGCGCGCTGGCCAGGATGGCCACTGCCTTGACGTCGTCGTCACTGGCCGCGTTCCAGGCGATCAGCAGCTCCCACGACGATCAACGCGACCGACACGGTGGCCCGGCCGAGGATCGAACGCTCCTTGGGCGGCTTCGGCGGCGGCGGGACGTAGGCGACGGGCGGCGGGGGGTACGGCGGCGGTGGCGGCGGCAGGTAGGGCGGCGGCAGCGGGGCGGTCGTGGTGACCGGCGGGCCCACGGCGTAGGCCGTGCCCGGCGTCTGCCCGTAGGCACCCGGCTCGGGTGGTGGCACCGGGCCGTACGGCTGTTGTGGTGCCTGGCCGACCTCGGTCCGGGGTCCGGCCCGTGCGACGAGCAGGACGATCACGGCGACGATGATGGCGGCCCCGAGGCCGCCGAGGCCCGGTCCGGTGTCGAGCAGGCTGCCCATCAGGACCAGGCCGAGGATGAGCACGACCACGCCGGCGACGACGGTGCCCAGCTTCGACCCGCTCGTGCGACCGCCGAAGAGGCGCTGGGCCTCGGACAGGTCCTCGCCATCCTCGGGCACGAGCAGCCAGGCGAGGGCGTAGAGCAGGATGCCCGACCCGCCGAAGATCGCCAGGACGACGAACAGGATCCGGAAGATCAGCGGGTCGATGCCTGCGTAGCGGCCGAGGCCACCCGCGACACCGAACAGCTTGCGGTCGGTCCGGCTGCGGCGCAGCGTGTGCAGCGGCGGGTAGGTGCTGTGCGGCGGCCCCGGCGGGGGCGGGATCGTCTGGCCGGTCGTCGTGCTCTGTTCGCTCATGCCGTCATCGTCGCTGCACCCGGCCGCATGCACATCAGGTGTCATCCCTGGAACCTCCCTGAGCCGACCCTGAGTCGGTCTGGGGCGTCGTGCCTGATGCGGGCAACCCGCTCAGAGGGGAGGATCAGGGGGTGAACACCACCGGAGCACCCACGGCGGCGGCGCTCCCGCATGCCCCGGAGACGGCCCCACCGCCGCCGCGGCTGTACCGCACCAGCGACGGCCGGGTGCTGGCCGGCGTCGCGCGCGGCCTCGCCGACCACCTCGGTGTCGACGTGCTGTTCGTCCGGATCGCGTTCATCGTGCTCACGGCGGCGAGCGGTGCCGGCGTCGTCGCCTACGGGCTCTTCTGGGTGTTCGCGCCGCAGAACCCCTTCGAGGGCGACCAGGCCGGTAGCCGGGACCGCGATGTCCCCATGCTGCTGGCGCTCGTCTTCCTCCCCGCGGGGGTGCTGCTGGCGCTCTCCGCGATCGGCATCGGCTTCAACCCGCATGTGGCGGTGCCGCTCCTGTTGGTGTGTGTCGGCGTGGCCATCCTGTGGCGACAGGCCGACGACGACGCCCGCAAGCGCTGGCGGGAGGCCGCAGGGACGTCGCGGCTCTCCGGCGCGCTCCGCGTCGCCGCCGGCGTCGTGCTGCTCCTGGTGGGACTGGGCGCACTGCTGGCCGGTCCGGCGAACCTGGGTGGGACGGCCGGCGGGCTGGTGGCGGCGCTCGTCGTGGTCGCCGGCCTGGCCCTGGTGAGCGCACCCTGGTGGCTGCGGATGGCTCGGGACCTCGCGTCGGAGCGCTATGCGCGCATCCGCGAGCAGGAGCGCGCCGAGGTCGCGGCGCACGTGCACGACTCGGTGCTGCACACGCTGACCCTGATCCAGCGAAACGTCGACGACCCGCGGGAGGTCGCCAAGCTGGCCCGCGCACAGGAGCGCGACCTGCGGTCCTGGCTCTACCGGCCGGTCACCGACCCCGACGCGCGGATCGAGTCGGCGCTGGCCGCGGCCGCCGCCGAGGTCGAGGACGCCCACGGGGTCGCGGTCGACGTCGTCGTCGTCGGCGACTGCCCCGTGGACGACGGCCTGCGCGCACTGCTGCTGGCCTCGCGCGAGGCCATGGTCAATGCGGCGAAGTACGCCGGGGACGCGCCGATCTCGCTGTACGCCGAGGTGGAGCCCGCTCAGGTCACGGTGTTCGTCCGGGACCGGGGACCGGGCTTCGATCTGGAGGACGTCCCCGAGGACCGGCTCGGTCTGCGACAGTCGGTCATCGGGCGGATGGAGCGCCACGGCGGCACCGCCGCCGTCCGCAGCGTCGCCGGTGAGGGGACCGAGATCCAGCTCGAGATGCCGAGGAGCGACCAGTGACCGTGCCCGACGTCCCGGCGCCCGCCGAGACACCCGCCGCTCCCATCCGGGTTGTGCTGGTCGACGACCACCGGATGTTCCGCAGCGGGGTGCGGGCCGAGCTCGGTGGCGCGGTCGACGTGGTCGGGGAGGCCGAGGACGTCGACGGTGCGGTCGCCGTGATCACGGCCACCGCACCCGACGTGGTGCTGCTCGACGTACACCTGCCTGGGGGTGGCGGCCGCGCCGTGCTGCAAGCGCTGGTGCCGCTGCTGCCCGACGTGCGCTTCCTCGCGCTGTCGGTCTCCGACGCGCCGGAGGACGTGATCGGCGTGATCCGCTCCGGCGCGCGGGGCTACGTCACCAAGTCGATCACCGGCCCCGAGCTGGCCGACGCGGTCGTGCGGGTGGCCGGCGGCGACGTCGTCTTCTCGCCGCGGCTCGCGGGGTTCGTGCTGGACGCGTTCGCCGCCACCACCGACGTGGCCGCCGTCGACGAGGACCTCGACCGGCTCACCGGCCGCGAACGTGAGGTGCTGCGGCTGATCGCGCGCGGCTACACCTACAAGGAGGTGGCCAAGCAGCTGTTCATCTCGGTGAAGACGGTGGAGACCCACGTGTCGGCGGTGCTCCGCAAGCTGCAGCTGTCCAACCGGCACGAGCTCACCCGTTGGGCCACCGACCGCCGCCTGGTCTGACCCCGATCGGATAAGTTCGCCGTCATGGCTGACTCGTCGATGGACATCGTGAGCAAGGTCGACCGGCAGGAGGTCGACAACGCGCTGAACCAGACCGCCAAGGAGATCGCGCAACGCTTCGACTTCAAGAACGTCGGTGCCTCGATCGCGTGGTCGGGCGACAAGATCGAGCTGAAGGCGAACTCCGAGGACCGGGTCAAGGCGGTGCTCGACGTCTTCCAGCAGAAGCTGGTCAAGCGCGGCATCTCGCTCAAGGCCGTGAAGGCGGGCGACCCGGCACTGTCCGGCAAGGACTACCACATCGCGGCGGAGATGCAGGAGGGCCTCTCGCAGGAGAACGCGAAGAAGGTCTCCAAGATCATCCGCGAGGAGGGACCGAAGTCGGTCAAGGCCCAGATCCAGGGCGACGAGCTGCGGGTGAGCTCCAAGAGCCGCGACGACCTGCAGGCCGTGCAGGCGCTGCTCAAGGGCAAGGACCTCGACTTCGCGGTCCAGTTCACCAACTACCGCTGAGCAAGCAGCCGATCGGGCTAGCGCCGGTAGCCGGCGAGCTGCTCGAGGCGGGCGATCCGCTCGGCCATCGGCGGGTGCGTGGAGAACCAGTTCGCGACGCCCTCGTGCCGGAACGGGTTCGCGATCATCATCGAGCTGGTCGTCTGCAGGCGCGGCTCGGGCGGCAGCGGCAGGGCGCGGGTGCCCAGCTCCAGCTTGCGCAGTGCGCTGGCCAGCGCGAGCGGGTCGCCGGTGACCGCGGCGCCGGACGCGTCGGCCTGGAACTCCCGTGAGCGGCTGATCGCCATCCGGATGACGCCGGCTGCCACCGGCCCGACGACGACCAGCAGCAGGAGCCCGAGCGGACCGGGACCGTCGTCGTCCTCGCCCCCGCCCGGCAGGAACCACGCCAGGTAGGTGAGGTACATCATCACGCTGGCCAGCCCGGCCGCGACCGAGGAGATCAGGATGTCGCGGTTGTAGACGTGGGACAGCTCGTGGCCGAGCACGCCGCGCAGCTCGCGCTCGTCGAGGATGGCCAGGATCCCCTCGGTGCAGCAGACCGCCGCGTGCCGCGGGCTGCGGCCGGTCGCGAACGCGTTCGGCGCCTGCGTCGGGGAGACGTACAGCCGCGGCATCGGCTGGCGCGCGGCGGTGGAGAGCTCGCGCACGATCCGGTAGATCTCGGGCTGCTCGGCCTCGCTCACGGGGCGCGCCCGCATCGAGCGCAGCGCGAGCTTTTCGCTGTGGAAGTAGGCGACGCCGTTGACCACGAGGGCGAGGAGCAGGGCAGCGGTGAGCCCGGTGGTGCCGCCGATCCACAGCCCGACCAGCAGGATCAGCCCCGACATGGCGGCGATCAGCACTGCTGTCTTGACGGCGTTTGTGTGCCCGTGCACGGCTTCCCTCCCGACGATTCTTCTCGGCGCTCCCCCGGGCCAACGGATCAGGAGGGCGGTGGCGTTCCCGGCGGGTGTCTCACCCGAGCGCCTCGAGCACCATCCGGGGCAGCACCGAGAGCCACATCGCCGCTCCCAGGGTGATGCCAATCGCCAGGCCGTCCGAAACCGAGATGCGGTACGACGGGGGGCGGGCCGCGCTCGCCGCGGGGTCGGGGGAGCGGGCGTAGAGCGTGGCGGCCCAGGCCAGGTAGTAGAAGAGGCCGATCACCACGTTGACCGCCATCACGACGGCGAGCCAGCCGACGCCCTGCTCGACCGGTGCCTGGAACACGACGACCTTGGCGAACAGACCCAGCAGCCCCGGCGGCAGGCCGGCCAGGCAGGCCAGCGAGAACGCGAGCGCGAACGCGGTCAGCGGCTCGGTCCGGCCGAGCCCCCGGTAGTCCTCGATCAGGTTGGCCGGCCGGTGCCGCCCGACCAGCGTCACGACGGCGAACGCGCCGAGGTTCATCACGGCGTAGGCAAGCACGTAGGCGACCGTTGCCGGGAGCACCTCGTCGATCGCGTCGCCGCCGGCTCCGGCTGCCCCGAGCGGCACGAGCATGTAGCCGGACTGGGCGATCGACGACCACGCCAGCAGCCGCACGGCGTGCCGTTGCCGCAGCGCCACGAGGTTCCCGACGGTCATCGTGACGGCGGCCATCACCGCGACGGCAGGCGCCCACACATCGGCGTACGGCTCGAAGCCCACGGTCAGCAGCAGCGCGAGCCCGACGAAGCCGGCCGCCTTGGAGACCACGGAGAGGTAGGCGGCGACGGGCACCGGCGCGCCCACGTAGGTGTCGGGTGCCCAGAAGTGGAACGGCACCGCGGCGACCTTGAACCCGAAGCCCGCGATGGCCAGGGTCACCGCCAGCGCGGTCGCCGGGCTGCGCACGCCGGGGTCGGCCAGCGCGGTCGCGATCCGGTCGAGGTGCACCGCGCCGGTCAGCCCGTAGACCAGGCTGAGCCCGAACAGCATGACCGCCGTCGACACGACCGAGACGAGGAACAGTTTGAGAGCGGCCTCGCTCGATCTGCTGTCGAACCGGCGCAGCGCGACGAGGGCGAATGCCGGCAGCGACACCACCTCGAGCGCGACGACCATCGTCAGGATGTCGCGGCTGGCCGCGAGCGTCACCGCCCCCGAGACCGAGGCGAGGAGAAGGAAGGAGTACTCCCCCGCCGGGATCCGGCTGTCGCGCACGGTGTCCAGCGAAAGCAGCAGCACCACCACCGCGCCGGCGAGCACCAGCGCCTGGAACACCAGTGTGAGATCGTCGACGACGTAGGAGCAGGCGGGGAGGACCAGGCCCCGGCCGCGGACGCAGAACGTTTCGCGCTCGTCACCCGCAAGCGGGAACAGCGTGCCGAGCGCAGCGACCAGCCCGGCTATGCCGATCCAGCCGACGAGGTCCTTGCGGCCGGCCGGGACGAACAGGTCGAGGACCAGTACGCCGATGGCGGTGAGGGCGACGACGAGCGCCGGCGCGATGGCGGCGTAGTCGATGGACTGGATCACCGTCAGCCGCCCAGGACCTGGCGGACTGCCGGCTCGGTGGCGTCGAGCAGCCACGCGGGCCACAGGCCGAGCACGATGACGAACACGACGATCGGCGCCCAGACGACGAGCTCCGCCGGGGTCGCGTCACCCAGCAGCACCGCCTCCCGCCACCGGGTGGCGCTCTGCCCCTGGGCGACCCGGCGGACCAGCCCGGCGAAGTAGACCGTGGTCAGGATCAGTCCGACCCCGGCGACGGCCATCAGCACGAGGTAGTAGCCGCGGTTCAGCTCAGGAGCGGGGTCGAACGCACCGAGCAGCGTGAGCATCTCGCCCCAGAAGCCGGCCAGGCCGGGCAGCCCCAGGCTCGCGACGGCGGCGAACGCGAGCAGCCCGCCCAGCCGCGGGGTGCGTTCGTAGAGGCCGCCGCCGAGCTCGTCCAGCGCGGCCGTGTGGTGACGGTCCTTGATGGCACCGACGAGGAAGAACAGCAGCCCGGTGATCAGCCCGTGCGCGATGTTGGCGTAGAGCGCGCCGGTGATGCCCACCGGGGTGAGGGTGGAGATGCCGAGCAGGACGAAGCCCATGTGGCCGACGCTGGAGAACGCGATCAGCCGCTTGAGGTCGCGTTGCGCCAGGCAGGCCAGCGATCCGTAGACGATGCCGATCACCGCGAACGCGCCAAGGAACGGCGCCAGCACCTCGGCGCCTTCAGGCGCGATCGGGACGGCGATCCGCACGAAGCCGTAGGTGCCCATCTTCAGCAGGACGCCGGCGAGCAGCACCGAGCCGATCGTCGGGGCGGCGGTGTGCGCGTCCGGCAGCCAGGAGTGCAGCGGCCACATCGGCGTCTTGACGGCGAAGCCGAGAGCCAGCGCGAGGAACGCGAGGATCTGGACGGTGCGCGACATCCCCGCTCCCCCGGACTCGGCCAGGGCGACCATGTCGAACGTGCCGGTCTTCGCACGCACCAGCAGGATGCCGAGCAGCATCACCGCGCTGCCGAGCAACGTGAACAGGATGAACTTGTTGGCCGCCGCGACACGTTCGCCGGGGACACGGTCGTCGCCCCACAGCGCAATGACGAACCACATCGGCACGAGCACGACCTCGAAGAACACGAAGAACAGCAGCAGGTCCAGCGACACGAAGGTGCCGAGCATGCCGACCTCGAGGAGCAGCACCAGCCCGACCAGCGCCCGCGGCCGGCCGGCCTCGGGAAGGATCCGCAGCGAGTAGACGAGGCACAGGAACGTCAGCCCCGCGGTCAGCAGGACGAGGGGTGCGGAGATGCCGTCCATGCCGAGGTGGAAGCGCAGGCCGAGGCTGGGCACCCACTCCCAGTCGACCTCCTCCGCGGACATCGCAGCCCACACCGCGACCACGGCGGTGAGGGCCGACACCGCGACGCCGATCCAGACCGCGAAACGGTCGGCGGGCCGGGCCGGGAGCAGGAGCAGCGCGACGCAGCCCACCAGGGGCAGGGCGAGCAGCAGCGGCAGGAGCAGCTCGCTCACGTCAGCGTCACCACCCCGACCGCGACGATCACGATGCCCGCGAGCAGCCCGGTGAGGTAGGTCTGCACGTTGCCGGCCTGCGACCGCCGCAGCCAGTTGGCGGCGCGGATCGCTGCGCGGCCGGAACCCGTTGCGCCGGCGTCGACGACGCGGACGTCGGTCCAGCCGACCGCTCTCGTCGCGGCCCGGACGGGTCCGACGATGGCTCGGTCGTAGAACTGGTCGACGTAGAAGGCGGACGTGAAGGCCGGTCGTACGCCGGCCAGCCGGGCACTCGGATCGGTCGCAGGCGACCTCCGCCACAGCAGGACAACGGCACCGGCACCCGCGATGACGAGCGCCGTCGACAGCACGCTCGTGACTGCGCCGAGCTGCAGCTGCTCGTCAACGCCGAGCCAGGCCGGCAGCCACTCGGCTCGGAGCCCGCAGAACCCGAGCACGACCGTCGGCACCGCGAGGACGATGAGCGGCCAGCGCATCGCTGGTGACGACTCGTGCGCCGCGACCAGGCCCCGCGGCTGGTCGAAGAACGTCATCAGCCACAACCGGGTTGCGTAAGCGGCCGTGACCGCGACGGTGAGCAGGCCGACGACGAGCACCAGCCAGCCGGCCCACGCGGGGACCGGTCCGTCGTGCAGGGCCGTCTCCTCGGCGGCGCCGAGCACCGCCTCCTTGGAGAAGAACCCGGCCAACGGCGCCAGCCCGACGAGGGCGGCCAGGCCCAGCGTCATCGTCACGAACGTCACCGGCATGGCCCGCCGCAGACCACCCATGTCGGGCATCAGGTTGGTCCCGACGGCATGGATCACCGATCCCGCGGCGAGGAAGAGCAACGCCTTGAACGCTGCGTGGGTGAGCAGGTGGAACGTCGCCGCGGTGGCCGAGCCGACCGCCAGCCCGGTCAGCATGTAGGCGAGCTGGCTCACCGTGGAGTAGGCGAGCACCCGTTTGATGTCGTCCTGGGCCAGCGCCGCAAGCGCGGAACCGAGCATCGTGATGGCCGCGATGACGGCCATCACCACGAGTGTCGTCGGCGCGAGCAGGAACACGTCGTACAGGCGGGCGACGAGGTAGATGCCCGCGGCGACCATCGTGGCCGCATGGATCAGCGCGCTGACCGGCGTCGGACCGGCCATCGCGTCGGGCAGCCAGGTGTGCAGCGGGAACTGCGCCGACTTGCCGACCACCCCGCACAGCAGCAGCAGCGTCGCGACTGTCGCCGTCGACTCGGGAATGCCGCCGTCGAGCGCAGCCGCGGTGACGCCGCCGATGTTGAACGTGCCGACCGCGAAGGCGAGCGCGAAGATGCCGAACAGGAAGCCGATGTCGCCGAGACGCGTGACGACGAAGGCCTTCACGGCTCCCGCCCGGGCGTCCTCCTGCTCCCAGTGGTGACCGATGAGGAAGTAGGAGCAGACACCCATCACCTCCCAGCCGACCAGCAGGACGAGCAGGTCGTCGGCGAAGACGACCGTGAGCATCGCCGCGGTGAACAGCGAGACGAAGGCGGCGTACGACGAGTAGCGCGGGTCACCCTTGAGATAGGCGGACGAGTAGATCTGGACCGCGAAGGCGACCGCGGCAACCGCGACCGACACCACCGCGGCCAGCCCGTCCAGCCGCAGGTCGAGACCGAACTCGATGGTTCCGGTGGGCACCCGGGGGCCTCGGAGCGCGTCGTGGAGCGGTGCGTCTAGGATTGCCCGGGCACACAGCACCACGCTGGCGGCGAGCGCGAGGCCCGATCCAGCAACGGCGACCGGCACCGCGGACCAGGACCACCGCCGTCCGATGAGGAAGCCGACCGCCGCGGCCAACGCCGGCGCCAGGATCGCCACGACGACCGGCGTCATCGCGGCTCCAGCTCCTGGCGGGGCTCCAGCTCCTCGCGCAGCTCCAGCAGCTCGTCGAGCTGGGAGGTGGCGCGGTTGCGGAAGACCAGCAGCACGATGGCCAGCCCGAGACCTACCTCGGCGGCGGCGATCGTGATGATGAACAGCGTGAACACCTGGCCGGAGAGCAGCTCGTCGCGCAGCCAGACGTCGAACGCGACCAGGTTGAGGTTGACCGCGTTGAGCATCAGCTCGACGGACATCAGCACGAGGATCGCGTTGCGCCGGGCGAGCACGCCGTAGATCCCGATCGAGAACAGCAGCGCGGCAACGATGAGCGGCATCAGCAGCGGCATCAGGGCTCGCCGACCTCTCGGCGCGAGAGCACGATCGCGCCGACCAGCGCGGCGAGGAGCAGCACCGAGAGCACCTCGAACGGCAGCACCCAGCTGCGGAAGAGCGCCTCGCCGGCCGCACCGGCCGATCCGCCGCGCGGGTCGTCGCCCAGCTCGATCCGCGCAGACCCGAACGCGTCGACCAGCGAGACGATCAGCACGCCCGCCGTCGCTCCTGCCGTGACAGCGGCTGCGACGCGCTGGCCGACCGACGCGTCCAGGTCGATCGACAGGCCGATCGGGGCCCGGGTCAACATGAGCCCGAACAGCAGCAGCACGACAACGGCCCCGACGTAGATGAGCACCTGCACCCAGGCGACGAACTCCGCCGAGAGGAGCAGGTAGAGCCCGGCGATGGAACCGAGCGTGACGACGAGCCAGAGCGCGGCGTGCACGAGCTGGCGGGTGGTCACGACGAGCACCGCGGAGCCCACAGCGACGACGCCGAGCAGGCAGAACAGCACCTCGACCGCCGTCACGAGGCCCCGTCCTGCGCCGCCCGTCGGTCCGTCTCGTCGGGTGCTTGCGCGCTGGCAGCCTTGATCGCCGCGTCGAGCTCCTTGGGCCGCGCCGCGTGCGGGTCGTCGGCGGGCGGTGGCGGCACGGTGGCCATCCAGTCGCGCAGCCGGTCCTTCTCGTGGGTCATGTTGCGGATGTCGAACTCGGCGTACTCGAACTCCGGTGACCAGAAGAGCGCGTCGAAGGGGCAGACCTCGATGCAGATGCCGCAGTACATGCACAGCGAGAAGTCGATGGCGAAGCGGTCGAGGACGTTGCGCTGACGCTCGCGGCCTCCTTCGGGTGCGGGGATCGTCTCCTTGTGAGAGTCGATGTAGATGCACCAGTCGGGGCACTCGCGCGCGCAGAGCATGCAGACCGTGCAGTTCTCCTCGACCAGGGCGATGACACCGCGGCTGCGCGGCGGCAGCTCAGGCTTGACGTCGGGGTACTGGTCGGTGACCGACCGCTTGGACATCGTGCGCATGGTCACGGCGAGGCCCTTGGCGAGGCCGGCACCCGGGAGCTTCACACGACCACCGCCACGACGCCGGTCAGGGCGAGCTGGGCCAGGGCGACCGGCACCAGGCCCTGCCAGGCCAGCCGCTGCAGCTGGTCCTCACGCATGCGCGGGTAGGACACCCGCAGCCAGATCACGACGAACGCCAGCACCATCGTCTTGAGCAGCGTCCACAGCCAGCCCAGCCAGTCTTCGAACGGGCCGTGCCATCCGCCCAGGAACAGCACGGTGGTGAGCGCGCAGAGCACGACGATGCCGGCGTACTCCGCGAGCAGGAAGAGAGCGAAGCGCAGGCCGGAGTACTCCGTGAAGGCGCCGAAGATGATCTCGGAGTCGGCAACCGGCATGTCGAAGGGGGGACGTTGCAGCTCGGCGAGGCCGGCGATGAAGAACACGACCGCACCCGGCAGCTGCCACAGCAGCCACCACGGCTCCCACGCCTCGACGATGCCGGGCAGCGAGAGGGTTCCGGCGGCCATCGCGACCGAGGCCGCTGCCAGGATGAACGGCAGCTCGTAGGCCATCAGCTGGGCCGCGGTGCGCAGGCCGCCGAGCAGCGAGAACTTGTTGGCGCTGGCCCAGCCCGCCATCAGGGCGCCGAGCACGCCGATCGCCATCACCGCGAGGACGAAGAAGAGGCCCGCGTCCAGATTCACGGCAACCAGGTCGGGCCCGAGCGGGATGGCAACCAGGACCACCAGGTAGGGGATGAGGGCGACCGCCGGGGCCAGCTTGAACACGGCGCGGTCGGCGGCCGCGGGGACGATGTCCTCCTTCTGCGCGAACTTCACGCCGTCGGCGACGAGCTGGGCCCAGCCGTGGAACCCACCGGCGTACATCGGACCGAGGCGGGACTGCATGTGCGCCATCGCCTTGTGCTCGGTCTGCCCGACGAGCAGCGGCAGCGTCAGGAACGCGGCGACCACCAGCACGATGCGGAGCACCACCTCGAGGACGTCGATGAGGCTCACGGGTCGGGCTCCTCGCCGGCGCGGGGTGGGGGCCCCACTCCGCCGGGTCGGGGACGCCGGGGGGCCGGGTCTTGCGCCGCGACGGGGCCGCGCTGACGTCGGAGTCGGACTCCCCCGGATCCTTCGCGCCCGGCCAGGGCTTCGCGACCCGGGCTGCAAGCACGAAGTCCTTGCGCAGCGGGTGGCCCTCGAAGCCGTCGGGCAGCAGCAGCGGCACCGAGCGCATTGTCCTGTGCCACGCCGCCGCCCACGTTGACCGATCCGGGCTCGCCAGGCACCGGCTGTTCGAAGCCGTCGGATTCCCTGGTGGCCGGTGCGGCCGAGGCTGCCCCGGTCGTTCTCGTCGTCGACGACCTTCACTGGGCCCCGCCCCCGACCCTGTCGTTGCTCCGTCATGTCCTCCGGTCCGTCGCCCGGTCCGAGGTCCTGGTGGTCGGCACGTACCGCCACACCGATGTCGGGCCGGATGATCCTCTCGCCCAGGTCCTGGCCGATCTACGCCGGGAACCTGCCGTCGACCGGGTCGCACTCCGCGGTCTCGACCAGGACGACGTCGCCGCCTTCGTCCGGGACGCACAGACCGGTCCTGCCGAGGAGGACGCGGCCCTGGCCCGTGCCCTCCACGCCCACACGTCCGGCAACCCCTTCTTCGTGGGCGAGCTGCTACGGCACCTTCAGGAGTCGGGAGCCACCTACGGCCGGCACGGCACCTGGAGCTACTACGCCGATCCCGAGGAACTCGGGATGCCCGAAGGCGTTCGCGAGGTCGTCGCCCGCCGCGTGCACCGCCTGCCCGAAGCGTCCCGGGACGCGCTCCAGTGGGCGTCCATCGTCGGCGCCGAGTTCGACCTGGAGCTCCTTCCAGGTCGTCACTGGCGCCGACCAGGGTGAGGCGCTGCTCGACTCCGTCGAGGCCGCCGTAGGATCCCACCTCCTGGTCGAGGAAGCGCCGGGGCGGTACGGCTTCGCCCACGCCCTCGTCCGCGACACCCTCCACGCCGGGATGACGGGCACCCGGCGGGCCCGCCGGCACCGGGCAGTGGGCGAGGCGCTCGAGGCGCTCCCGGGCGACGACGTCCACCGGCTCCCTGCGCTCGTCCACCATTTCTCCGAGGCGGCGGGCGCCGGTGGCGCAGTCAAGGCGGCCGACTACGCCATCGTGGCCGCCGAGAAGGCCCTCGCCCAGTCGGCCTGGGAGGACGCGACCACCTTCCTTCAACGAGGGCTGGACGCGCTCTCCGTCCTCGAAGGCGACGACCTCCGGCGCCGCTGCGACCTGCTCCTCACCCTTGCGGAGACATGGTGCCGCTTCTGGGACGTCCCCCGGATGCGGCAGGCGGCGGGCGAGGCCGTCGAAGTCGCCAGGAAGCTCGGCGACCCGGAGCGTTCGGCCAGGCCGTCCGGTGGTACCTCACGTCGGAGCTGGGCTCGGACCATGCCGGGAGCGCGAAGCTGGCCCACGAGGCGCTGTCCCAGCTCGGGGACGGCGCCCCCGCGCTGCGGGCCCTGATCCTCGCCCGGATGACCCCGTACGTCCAGAACCCCCAGGCGGTGAGTGGCGAGGCGCTCGCTCTGGCTCGGAAGTCGGGCGACGGCGAGGCCCTCGGGGTGGCGCTGTCCTTCAGGTGCAAGGCGCTGGGGGAGACCCCGGCGGCCCGGGAGCGGCTGGCGCTCGCCGACGAGCTCGTCGAGGCCCTACCTCCTGGCGGCTGGGACGGGTGGCGGGGAGGTCATGAGCAGCGGGCCATCGCCCGTCTCGTCGTCGGCGACCGGGAGGGCTTCGAGGGGGACGCCTCGGCCAACGCCCGGCTGGGGACCGAGCGGCGATTCTGGTATTACCAGCGGATCGGGCTCCTGTGGCAGGCGACCCTCGCCTTGCTCGACGGCCGATTCGCAGAGGTCGAGCGGCTGGCGGCGGCCGCCAATTCGCCGGGGGACAGGAAGCATGCGCCGGGTGCCACTGCACCCGTGTCCGAGCTCTACGCCATCCAGATGGCCAAGCTGGGCCTCGAACAGGGCCGGCCCGAAGCGGCGGTCGACGCGGCACTGGCCGTGCTGGCCCGGATGCCAGGCCACTCCATACTCCGAGCCATGCTGGCGTGCGGCCGGATGGACATCGGCGACACCGAAGGGGCGCTCCGGGAGCTCAACCTCACCATTGACTCCGTTCGTTTTCCGTCGGCGACATACGCCTACCTGGCCGAAGTCGCCTCTGCCGTCGGCGATGCCGAGCTCGCCACGCTCCTCTATGACCGGCTCCGCCCGTACACCGGTCTGGCCATCGCGGCCGGCCAGGCCGCGCACTGTCCGGGGTCGGTCGACCGGTACCTCGGGCAGCTGGCGATCAGCTGCGCCGACTGGGGCCGCGCCGAGGAGCACCTCCGAGTGGCCCTGCGGGTGGACACGGGCCTGCGCTCGCCGCCCCTCGTCGCCCGTAGCCGGTACTGGTACGGGCGCATGCTGGTCGACCGGGGAGATCCCGCCGACGAGCGGCGAGCCTCCGATCTCCTCACTGCGTCGCTCGATACTGCGGAACGCCTGGGCATGGCCACGGTGGCGCGCCACGCCCGGCGAATCCTCGAGCGCACGTGACCTCTACGCGACGTCTACACGTCCTTCCGTATGGTCCGGCCATGACCTCGAAGGTGAGAAGGCGCCAGGTCGCCGTTGTGCTCGTGACCCTGCTCATGTCGGCGTGCGCGTCGTCGACCTCGAGCGACACCGCCCAGCCATCGACGACGGAGGTCTCGGAGCCGGTGGTCAACGGAGGCACGGTCACCGTCCGTGTCACCGCCGACCCCGGCTGCTGGGATCCGTTCGCCCCGTGCGGGACCGGACCTCGGGCCATCATCCGAGTCCTGACCCTGCCGCAGACCGTGGTGTTCGCCGGCGGCAAGATCATGGCCACGCCGCTCCTGGCCTCGGAGCCGCTGCTCGAGAAGGGCCCCCCGCAACGACTCACCTACCGGCTCAACCCCAGGGCCGTGTGGTCCGACGGGACACCGATCACCTCTGCGGACCTCCGGTACACCTGGGAGCAGGGCGCCGCGGGGCCCAACGTCGGCAACCGAACCGGGTGGGAGCAGATCGCGAGTGTCGACGACTCCGACCCGCGAACGGCGGTCGTCACCTTCGCGCAGCCGTATGCGGCGTGGACGAACCCCTTCGGCGCCCTCGGGTTCGTCCTGCCGAAACATTTGCTCGGCGGCAAGGACCGGCTGAGCGAGATGAAGGACGGGGTGACGTGGTCGGGCGGCCCGTGGAAGCTCGACAAGTGGGTCAAGGGGCAGTCGGTCCGCTTCGTGCCGAACACCGCCTACTGGGGCGACCAGCCGCACCTCGACGCCCTGGTCCTCAGGGTCATCCCCGACGCGGGGGCCACGTTCGCCGCCTACAAGAGCGGCGAGGTGTCGCTGATCCAGGGCGTGCCACCGGAGACCAGTCTCGGCGAGGTGCAGGCGCTGCCCGACACCGCCGTCGACGTCACCGTCAACACCGGGGTCAACGGGCTGCTGTTCAACACCCAGCGAGCACCGCTCGACGCCGTGGCGGTCCGCCAGGCCCTCGCCTATGCCACCGACCGCGACGTGCTCGTCCGGCAGGCGTTCGGCATCCTGAAGCCCGACATCAAGCCCATCCACGCCCTCATGACCCCGGTGGCCGGCCGCTGGTACATGGAGCCGTTCGCCAAGTACCGGCGCGACGTCGCCCGCGTCGATCAGCTCATCCGCGGCGCAGGGTGGGCCCGAGGGGCCGACGGTATCTGGGCCAAGGGTGGGCGGCGCGCCGAGATCGAGATCGTCGGTACGGCCGGGAACAAGAACGTCGAGCTCCAGGAGCAGAATCCTTCTGAGCCAATGGAAGGACGCCGGATTCGAGCCCAAGGTCAACAACGTGGCCAACACCAACGACACCCTGCGCCGGGGGAACTTCCACGTCGGCCTCTACGCGGACCTTTTTCCCAGCGACGACCCCAGCCGGTGCGCCCTTCTGTGCTCTCGCAACATCCCCTCCGACGCCAACGGCTTAAGCGGGGCCAACCTCGCCCGGGTGGCCGATCCTGCCCATGACGCGGCGTGGGACCTCGTCAACAGCGAGGTCGACGAGGCCAAGCGGCTGGAGGCGCTGAAGGCCGCCTACCAGATCACCAGCGACCTCCTTCCCATCCTTCCCACCGCACCCGGCCTCTCCGTGCTCGTCCACACCACGTCAAACCTGCGGGGCGTGCGCAACGACTCCGGCCCGAACGGGCCCTGGCTCCGGACCACGGACTGGTTCTGCCGGGGCGGCACCTGCTGACCGAGGCCGACGGCACGGCCGTCCTCTCGGTGAGGGGATCTGCGGGTCCGGTTCCCGACCGACAACGGTGTGCTGGAGGCTGTCGACGGCGTGTCATTCGAGGTACCGCGAACGAGGTGCTGGCCGTCGTCGGCGAATCCGGATCGGGCAAGACCGTCACCATGCTGGCCGCCATGGGCCTGCTGCCCCCGACGGCCACGGTGTCGGGTTCCATCGTCTTCGACGGGCGCAACCTCCTCGGCCTACCCGAGCGCGAGCTCAACCGGCTCCGCGGCCGGCGGCTGGCCATCGTGTTCCAGGAGGCACTGGCCGCATTGAACCCGGTCCAGCGGGTGGGCGACCAGATCGCCGAGTCGATCACCACCCACGATCCCCGGCTGCCTCGTGCCCGGGTCCGGGACCGCACGGCGGAGCTGCTGGACCTGGTCGGCATCGCCGACGCCGGCGCCCGGGCCCGGAGCTATCCGCACGAGCTGTCGGGTGGGATGAAGCAGCGGGTCGTGATCGCCATGGCCATGGCCAACGACCCGGACGTCCTCATCGCCGACGAGCCCACCACGGCGCTCGACGTCACCGTGCAGGCCCAGGTGCTGGAGGTGCTGCGCGGCGTCCAGCAGCGCACCCGCACGGCCATCGTGCTCGTCACCCACGACCTCGGCATCGTTGCGGGCTTGGCCGATCGGGTCGCGGTCATGTACGCGGGCCGGCTGGTCGAGACGGCCGGCGTACGGCAGGTGTTCGCGGCGCCGTCGCACCCCTATACGCGTGGGCTGCTCGCATCGCTGCCTCGCGTCGACCGATCCCACGCCGGGGGACGCCTCACCGGCATCGCCGGCAACCCACCGTCGCTCACCGCGCTCCCGTCTGGCTGCGCCTTTCATCCCCGGTGCGCATACGCCCGGCTCCCCGACCCCTGCGCGACGGTCGTGCCCGACCTCCGTGGCCTGCCTGGAGGCGGTGACACGGCGTCCACCTCGCCGAGGAGCTTCCTCCGCACGCGCGTCCTCGCCCTCGGACACGCGACCGGAGCGCTCGCCGGGCGACGTCGTCCTCGAGGTGAGGAGCTCGTCAAGCATTTCCCCGCTCGGCGGGGTGCCGAGGTGCACGCGGTGTGCGGGGTCTCCTTCGACGTACGGGCCGGTGAGACCCTGGGGCTCGTCGGCGAGTCCGGATGCGGCAAGACCACGACCGCCCGCCTGATCCTCAACCTTCTGCCGGCCACGGCCGGCTCCGTCTCCTATGCGGGGCACGACGTCCTGAGCGCCCGGGGGCGGGCCATGCGGGACCTGCGCCGGCACATGCAGGTCGTGTTCCAGGACCCCTACGCGTCGCTCAACCCCCGACGCTCCGTCGGCAGCATCATCGCCGCGCCCCTCCGCGTCCACGGCCTGTACGGACGGTCGGGTGCAGATCGGGTGGCCGAACTCCTCGCGCTGACCGGCCTCGAAGCGAACCATGCCAGCCGGTTTCCCCACGAGTTCTCGGGCGGGCAGCGCCAGCGGATCGGCATCGCCCGTGCTCTGGCCCTCGAACCGGAGCTCGTCGTCCTCGACGAGCCGGTGTCGGCCCTCGACGTCTCGGTGCGGGCGGGGATCGTCGACCTCCTCCAGGACCTCCAGGAACGGCTCGGGCTCGCCTACCTGTTCATCGCTCACGACCTCGCCGTCGTCGGGCACATCGCCGACCGCGTCGCCGTGATGTACCTCGGCAGGATCGTGGAGACCGGCAGCCGGGACGACGTATTCGGGCGACCGTCCCATCCCTACACCCAGGCCCTCCTGTCGGCCGTGCCCGTGCCCGATCCCGACCGGGAGACGTCCCGCCGGCGCATCGTCCTCGGCGGCGAGCTGCCCAGCGCCACGTCGCCGCCCTCGGGCTGCCGCTTCCGGACGCGCTGCTGGAAGGCCCAGGACGTGTGCGCCGAAGCCGTGCCCGCCCTTGTCGACCGGGGACAGGGTCATCCCGTGGCCTGCCACTTCGCCGGCGCCGATGAGACAGCGTTGAAGGGGTAGTCCAGAACCTTTAGTCCCGGTCCCGCTCCAACATCCCGCCCGCCAGTAGGGCACCGCCGAGAGCCACGGCAATCAGGCCGAAGGCGACGAGTGGGGCGCCGTTGACCCCGGTCTTTGCGAGCCTGGGCGACGGGGTCGCGGTGCCCTGCCTGCTCGCCAGAACTGCGACGCTGGTCGTCGTGTCGGCCGACACGGGAGCCACCGTCGTGGTCGTCGCCGGCGCGAGCGTCGTCGTGGTCGCCTGGCCGCCGGTTGCGGCGATGCCTTGTCGGCCCGTCGTCGTGGTGGCCGGAGGTTTCGAGGTGGTGGTCTGCCCCACCGACGTCGTGGTCACCGAAACCAGTGTGGTGCTCGTCGTGGTCGGGGCGACCGTGGTCGTGGTGGTCGGGGCGAGCGTCGTCGTGGTGGTCGGGGCGAGCGTGGTCGTGGTGGTCGGGGCGAGCGTGGTCGTGGTGGTCGGGGCGAGCGTGGTCGTGGTGGTCGGGGCGAGCGTGGTCGTGGTGGTCGGGGCACACGTGCCCGGGCCTGCGGCGGTCGTGATCGCATCACCGTCGTTGCCGTCACCGGAGTGCGACTGCAGTCGAATGGAGCCGTCAGGCGGGAAGGCCTGATCGAAGACGACGGTCAGCGTGCCGCTGGCGGCGCTTGTCTGGAACCGGATTCCCGGCCCGAACCCAGGGTGGCCCTGGGGAACGTTGTTGACGAACGCCTGTCCCGAAGGGGTCGCCGACACGAAGTGCGAGAGAACGTCGGGGCAGAGCGACATCGCCAGATCGTCGAGCTCGTTGCCGCCGTTCGACTGGAAGTCGTACGCCCAGGTGAACGTCGCGCTGGACCCTGTCAAAGGCGAGGTGAGAACTGCGGTGGCTACCTCACCGCTGGCTCCTGCGGATGAGACGGTGAGGCCAAAGGCTGTGCTGAGCAACCCGAGAGCTATGAGACTCCGCCCCGCCTGCTGCCTCCATGGGCGCGTCCTCGGATCGCCCCGCTCGGGTGAACGCCGGGGACCAGAGCGAAAGCGATTCTTCACTTCGCAAATGTCCTGGCCGTATCCCAACGCCGGCAGTCGTTCAGCCCAACACCCGCCCAACTCTCTTCTGCAGTACGAACACTCGTCCGTTACGTGGGTCCGACAACGGGCGGTCTACCGGATTTCTACAGCTCGTCCCGGACACTGGCGCAGTGAGAGTCATCGGATGTGACTGCGGATTCGAGGCGTTCGAGGATGGCGAGGGCGACCTTGTCGAACGGGCTCAGGACCATGCCCGGCGGGTGCACGACATGGAGCTCCCGGCCGAGTTCATTCTCGCCCTCGCCCGGGGCGCATCGGAAAGGCCTGTGCGCCCCCACTCCGAAAACGGCCACGCGTGAACAGGCGAACTCTGCGGCAGCCATCGACCTACACTCCGTGCCAGGAAGCGGGGGGGCCGGAGATGGGCGGGTATCGCGGTCGGGTTCGGTGGGTCGTGGCACTGGTGGTCGGCGCGTGCCTGGCGACGTCGTGCCGCAGCTCAGGTGATGACGTTGGGAGCGCCGGCTCACCGGCCGCCGAGCAGCCTCGCCGAGGCGGCACGCTCGTCCTCGCGGTTGGGGAGCCGCTCTGTGCCGACTGGTACGGGCCGTGCGGCACCGCGAACTTCGGGATCGTGGCGCTACAGACGCTCCCGTCGCCCCTCCTGTTCCTCGCCGGGAAGTACTCGACCACGCCGCTTCTCGCCGGCGAGCCGAATGTCGACCCCGGACCGCCCCAGCGGGTCACGTACCGCATCAACCCGGCGGCCGTGTGGTCGGACGGCACGCCGATGACCTCCTCCGATTTCCGGTACACGTGGGAGCAGGGCCGGCCGACGAACGTACGGGGCATGGCCGACATCACCGCGGTCGACGACACCGACCCACGGACCGCAATCGTGACCTGGAAGGAGCCGAACGCCACGTGGCGGGACCGCTTTCGTCCCATCCTGCCGAAGCACCTGCTCGACGGCAAGGACCGCAACGCCGAGATGAAGGACGGGTACGGGTTCTCGGGTGGCCCATGGATGATCGACCGCTGGACCCGGGGCCAGGAGCTGAAGCTGGTCCGCAACGCGGCCTACTGGGGAAGCCCGACCAACCTCGACGGAGTGGTCCTGCGGGCGGTCCCCGATCCTGCGGCCGCCCGGCAGGCGTACAAGTCGAACCAGATCGACATGTTCGTGCAGGCCGGCGCCGAGCCCAACATCGTGGAGATGCGGGGCCTGCCCGACACCGGGTTCGAAGAGGTCTCAGCGCTCAACTACAGCTTCATCAGTTTCAACACGCAGAGCGCACCCCTCGACCGGAGAGCTGTCCGTCTCGCCCTGGCCTACGCCACCGACCGCGATGCGATCGTCACCCAGCTCCAAGGCCCTCTGCGGCCGGGCGCCCGTCCGAGCCAGTCACTGGTGTCCCTCGCCAACCCCGACTGGTACAGCGAGCCCTTCGCCCGCTACCGCCGCGACCTGACCAAGGTCGGGGAGCTCATGCGGGCCGACGGTTGGTCGAAGGGCGGTGACGGTGTCTGGGTCAGGGGGGAGACCCGCGCTCGCATCGAGCTGCTCGTCGACGCCAACCTCAACTTCCACACGCTCTTCTCCCAGATCGTCGAGAGCCAGTGGAAGGAGGCCGGGTTCGAGGTGACCGTCAAGCGGGCGGCGGTGGCGACGATCAACGTCGATTTGCTTCCGAAAGGCAACTATCAGGCGGTCTTCACGGGGGCCGGAGCGTCCGTTTCCGACCCTGGGCAGTGTGCGCGGTTCTGTTCGAGGAACATCCCGACCGAGGCGACGCGGTTCGTCGGTGGCAACGTCTCACGGATCTCCAGCCCGGTCCTCGACGACATCTGGGGACGGGTGGACACCGAGCTCGACATGGCGCGGCGCCAGGAGCTCGTGCGAAGAGGCCAGGAGGCGCTGGCCGACGAGCTCCCCGCCCTGCCCCTGTCGAGCATCATCGACGTCCTCGTGTACAACAACAAGAAGATCGGCGGAACTGTGCCGCAACTGTGGACGCTTCCGGAGTGGTTCTGCCGCACCACGTGCGACTGAGCCGTCAACGCAGGATGGCGACCTGCTCGAGCAGCCGCGCCATCCCCAACTGCTCGGCGGTGGCCGCCGCTGCATCGAGCAGCTCGTCCGCCCGCGTCGCATCGCCGGGACCGCCCCGTTCGACCAGCATCCGGCCGTACCAGTAGCGCGTCCGCGCCAGCAGCGGGGGCGCCCTCAGGCCCTCCTCCACGACCAGTGCCGCCTCGTAGTGCCGCTGCGCGTCGTCCCACCGCCGGAGCATCCACCCCAGCTGGCCCAGGAAACGATCGACGGCACCGGGGCTGTGCACGCCCAGGCCCGAAACGGCGAACAATCCCGCGTAGGGCGCATACAGCTCGTAGATCCGTTCGGCTCGCGACGAGTCGGCCAGGGCACCTACCACCTCGGCCACATAGGCGTAGGCGGTCGCCGTCCTGGCCAGGCGCAGCCTTTCGAAGTCGTCGGCGGCCAGTGCATCAACGATCCGACGGGCTTCCTCCGCCTCGCCGAGCTCCGTATGGGCGAATGCGGCCATCGCCGACAGGAGGTTGTGGCCCGGCCACCTGACCAGTTCCTGGAGGAGGATCGCTCTGGCCTCGCCGGCCCGGCCCCCGTCGAGCGCCGCCCTGCCCCTCGAAGATGCTGCACACCTCGGTACGGGTAGGGGCGAGGCTGGCGACATCGGCCGCGTGGGCCTCGGCATCGACGAACCGCCCGTCCAGGAGGGCCGCGTTACCTCGCCAGATCGCGCACTGCGTGCCGAGGCCGACGTTGCGAAGCTCGTCGAACCAGCGGCCCACGGCACGGGCGTCGGCATCGAACCCCGTCCGGTCACCCAGCGCGAGTCGGGCGATGGCGTGCCCGCGCCCGACGCCGTGGAGCCATCGATATTCGTGCTGGCCCCAAGGTGGGCCGATGGCCGCCAGCTCCTCCTCGACGGCCAGCCACTCCTGCGCGCGGGCGTGTCACACAGGAACGCCCGCCGGCCGACGAGCGCGGCATGGAGGGCGTCGGTGTCACCCGACTCGCGGGCGCCAGGACGAGCGCAGCCTCCGTCCCGTCGTCGGAGCGCCCGGCCACCTGATGCGGCCACCGCTCACGGCCAAGCCGGCCAGGACGCCGCACGCGAAACGGACGCTCGGAGGGCTTCAGCCCGCGCAAGGCCTCCTCGGCCAGGTCCACGGCTCGCGGGTGGTGCGCCCTTCGGAAAGGAGGTAGAGCGTCACCGCCCGAGCCAGGCGGGGCGAACCGAGCGCCATGGCAGTCTCAGCGGCCTGGAGCATCGTTTCGATGGCCAGCGGGATCCTGACCAACACGAACAACGTCTCGATCTCCAGAAGGAGGAGGTCGAACCGGCGCTCCAGGTGCTCCGGCTCCGTCGCCAGCACGCCGAGGCCACGCTTCACAAACGCAAGGATGTTGTCCCATGCCGCCTGGGAGAACGCCTGCCGTGCCGCCGCCAGCGCATAGTCGGCGGCCTCGATGGCGGT
>CAVVSW010000005.1:0-2157472 GCA_963751035.1 uncultured Actinomycetota bacterium | reverse complement strand
AGGGTGCACGACGGACGGATCGCGGAGAAGCTGTCCTACGTGAAGGGCTAGGCGCGCCAGCCGCTCGCGCGCCAGGCGCTCGGGCCCGGGGCGGGACAGCGGCGCACCAGGCGGGTGCGGTCGGTCCAGGCGCTGTCGGGCGTGGTCGCCGGCGGGGCGGCCGCCGCGCGGGCGGTGACGACGGCAACCAGGGCCGCGAGCTCCTCAGCCGTCGGCTCGCCGCGCACGACCCGCAGCAACGGCTGCTCGTCGCTCACTCGTCCTCGTCGATGTCGTCGAACTCCAGCTCACCGCGCGACGCGGTGAAGCTGCGGACCAGGAACCCTTCGGACATCAGCTGGTCGGACACCTTGAGGTTCGCGTTGTTCACCGTCACGAACGCCTCACCGAGGCGGTCGGGGGAGTCGCCCTCGTTGACCGCCACGACGTAGTGGACGAAGAAGTCGTCCTCGAGCACCTCGCCCGAGTCGTCGTCGGTGGCGTCGTCGAGCACGATCATCCCGAGAACCGGCAGGGTCGCCGCCTCGAAACTGCTGAGTGCCACGTAGAACGCGTCTTGGGCCGCCTCCAGCCGCGGGTCGGCCAGCGCCTCCGTCGGGTCGTCGTCCGACTCGGCCGCGACGCCCTCGACGACCGCCTGCCACGAGTCGAGCCGCGCGTGCAGCTCGGCGACGACTGCCCGCAGATCCTCGGTGGCCGTCACAGGCTCATCGTTCCCTCGCGCTCCTCGCTGGCGCTCGTCGCGTCGCTCACAGGGGAATGTTCCCGTGCTTCTTGGGTGGCAGGGTCTGCCGCTTGGTCCGAAGAGTGCGCAGGGCGCGCGCGACGTAGGACCGCGTGTAGGACGGCGGGATGACCGAGTCCACGTAGCCCCGCTCGGCCGCGATGTAGGGGTTGGCCAGCGTGTCCTCGTAGTCGGCGATGTACGACCTGCGGAGGATCTCCGGCTCGTCGGCGTCCTTGAGCTCCTTGCGGTAGAGGATGTTCACCGCGCCCTGTGCCCCCATGACGGCGATCTGGGCTGTTGGCCAGGCCAGGTTCATGTCGGCGCCGAGGTGCTTGGAGCCCATCACGTCGTACGCACCGCCGTAGGCCTTGCGGGTGATCACGGTGACCTTGGGCACGGTGGCCTCGGCGTAGGCGTAGATGAGCTTGGCGCCGCGGCGGATGATGCCGTCCCACTCCTGGCTGGTGCCGGGCAGGAAGCCGGGTACGTCGACGAAGGTGAGCACCGGCACGTTGAAGGCATCACAGGTGCGCACGAACCGCGCGGCCTTCTCGGACGCGTCGATGTCGAGCGTGCCGGCGAACTGCATCGGCTGGTTGGCGACCACCCCGACCGAGCGCCCTTCGACCCGGCCGAAGCCGCAGATGATGTTCGGCGCGAACAGCGCCTGCACCTCGAGGAACTCCCCGTCATCGATGACGTGCTCGATCACCGTGTGCATGTCGTAGGGCTGGTTGGCCGAGTCGGGGATGAACGTGTCGAGCTCGCGGTCCTCGTCGGTGATCTCGATCGGCCCGGCGCCGGCGTCGCTGCCGTAGTCGGGCGGGTCCTCGAGGTTGTTGCTCGGCAGGTAGGACAGCAGTGCCTTGACGTAGTCGATGGCGTCGGTCTCGTCGTGGCCGAGGTAGTGGGCGACGCCGGACTTCGTGTTGTGCGTGCGGCCGCCGCCGAGGTCTTCCATCGCGACGTCCTCGCCGGTCACCGTCTTGATGACGTCGGGGCCGGTGATGAACATGTGGGAGGTGCCGTCGACCATCACCGTGAAGTCGGTGATCGCGGGGGAGTAGACGGCGCCGCCGGCGCACGGGCCCATGATCAGGGAGACCTGCGGCACGACGCCGGACGCCATCACGTTGCGGTAGAAGATGTCGCCGTAGAGGCCGAGCGAGACCACACCCTCCTGGATGCGGGCCCCACCCGAGTCGTTGATGCCGATGACCGGCCGGCCGGTCTTGAGCGCCAGATCCATGACCTTGACGATCTTCTCGCCGAACACCTCGCCGAGCGACCCGCCGAAGACGGTGAAGTCCTGGGCGAACACGCAGACCGGGCGGTCGTCGATCGTCCCGTAGCCGGTCACGACGCCGTCGCCGTACGGACGCTCGTCCTCGAGGCCGAAGGCGGTGGACCGGTGCCGCGCGAGCTCGTCCATCTCGATGAACGAGCCCTCGTCGACCAGCGCGTTGATGCGCTCCCGGGCGGTCATCTTGCCCTTGGCGTGCTGCTTGTCCACGGCCCGCGCGGAGCCGGCGTGCACGGCCTCGTCGTTGCGGCGGTGCAGGTCGGCGAGGCGACCTGCTGTGGTGTGCATGTCGACGCCCTTGGGGACGTCGGTTCCCGGCACGCGCGCGGAGCTGGTCATGTCCACGTAGCGTAGTGCTGGTGACCGGCGGCTTCTCCGATCTGGACCGACCGCCCCTGCGTGAACGCGATCTGCAGCGCGCCCTGCTTCGTGCCCCTGGCCACTGGACGTCGGTCCGCGTCCTCGACTCGGTCAGGTCGACCAACGCCGAGGTCGCTGCGTCGGCGCGGTCCGGCGCGGAGTCCGGGACCGTGCTCGTCGCGGAGGCGCAGACTGCCGGCCGGGGTCGGCTGGACCGGAGCTGGACCGCGCCGGCGCGCTCCGGGCTGACCTTCTCGGTCCTGCTGCGTCCGAGCGAGGTGGCCGCCGGCTCGTGGGGATGGTTCCCCTTGCTTGCCGGGGTGGCCGTGGCGGGCGCCCTCGGCCCGTTGGCCGAGCTCGACGTACGCCTCAAGTGGCCGAACGATGTGCTGGTCGGTGACCGCAAGCTGGCAGGCATCCTGGCCGAGCGGGTGGAGGACGCGCTGGTGCTCGGGGTCGGCATCAACGTCTCGCTGCGCGCCGACGAGCTGCCCGTGCCGACCGCGACGTCGCTGCACCTCCAGGGCTCCGCGGTCGTCGACCGGATGCCGGTGCTGCTCGCCGTGCTGCGTTCGATGGGTCGCTTGTACGGCGAGTTCGTGGACGCGTCGGGTGACGCCGACGCGAGCGGCCTGCGGTCGTCCTACCGCGGGCTCTGCGCGACCCTGGGAGTCGCGGTCCGGGCGGAACTGCCGGGTGGGCGCGTCGTCACCGGCACCGGATCGGACATCGACGGGTCCGGGCGGCTGATCCTGGAGACGCCAGACGGCCCCGAGCCGATCGGCGCCGGCGACGTGGTCCACGTCGGCAGCCCCTGAAATCTTCCCGCTACCGTGCACGCATGAAGGCCGCTGTGCACACCAGGTACGGCCCGCCGGACGTCGTGCGTGTGGCGGAAGTGCCTACCCCGGCACCCAAGAGTCACGAGGTTCTCGTCAGGGTGCACGCGACGACGGTGAACCGCACCGACTGCGGCTTCCGGGGCGCCAAGCCGTTCTTCATCCGTGCCTTCTCCGGGCTGATCAGGCCCCGGGTGACGATCCTGGGAAACGAGTTCGCAGGACAGGTAGCGGCTGTCGGCCCCGGCGTCACAACCTTCGCGGTCGGTGACCGGGTCTTCGGGTACGACGACACCAGGCTCGGCGCCCACGCGGAGTACCTGACCGTCCGCGAGGACGCATCTCTTGCGCTCATCCCGGCGAACCTGAGCTACGAGGAGGCCGCGCCGGCAACAGAGGGCTCCCACTACGCGCTTGCGGCCATCACGAAGGCGAAGGTCCGATCCGGTCAGCGCGTCCTCGTCAACGGCGCCACCGGGGCCATCGGCTCCGCGGCCGTCCAGCTGCTGGCAACCCGGCAAGCGCACGTGACCGCGGTCTGCGACACCGCACACGTCCAGCTCGTGCAGAAGCTGGGCGCCGACCGCATCATCGACCGCACCCTGCAGGACTTCACGAAGGACGACCACACGTACGACGTGGTGCTCGACGCGGTGGGCAAGAGCTCATTCGGTCCATGCCGACGGCTGTTGGAGCCCCGCGGGGTCTACCTGTCCACCGAACTCGGCCCTGGTGGCCAGAACCCGTTTCTCGCGCTCGTGACACCGGCACTGCCCGGCAAGTCGGTCTTGTTCGCCTACCCCCGACACGACCAGGCGATGATCAACGACTTCAAGACCCTGATGGAGACCGGTCAGTTCCGCCCAGTCATCGACCGTGCGTATCCGCTCGAGCAGATCGTCGAGGCCTACCGGTTCGTGGAGAGCGGGCAGAAGGTGGGAAGCGTCGTGATCACGGTGGGCCAGTCGCAATGACGTGCGGTTCGAGGACGATCACCGGTGTCTCGGTCGACCGCCGGCCGGCAAGCGCGTCGAGGTTCGGATCGACGGCGACCCAGCGCCGCCACAGCTGATCACGCTCCGTCCCGACCGAGCGACGTGCACGCACCGGACGCGGCTGCTGGCGCGCCAGTTGCACCACGGCGTCAGGGTGCGCCTCCAGATTGAGCCACCACGCCGGATGACCCTCGTCCCAGCCGTTCATCGCGAGTGCGACGAGGTTGGGGCCGTCTTCCAGGTAGCCGATGATGACGCTCCGCTCCTGTCGGGACTTCCGCCCGATGGTCGTGAGGCGCAGTGCACCCCAGCCGCGCTTGCTCGCGGTGGTCCACAGGAATCGGCCGCCACTGAGTCGGTAGAGCGCGCGATGAACGCGCCACGCCGTGTGCACGAACCACGGCGGTGGGACTCTCGGCGGTCTGGCCGGCGGTTGGCTCATGGCCACACCTTCCCACCCGATTTCTCGCTATCAGCGCGGCTGCACGGTCGGGGACGGGCAGAATGCGCGGGTGACCGGGATCCCGCGCAGGCTGCTCGGCGAGGACGAGAACGTCGAGATGGCGATGCGCCCGCACGTCAAGGAGCTGATCTTCCCCGCGCTGCTGCTGCTGGTCGTGTCACCCGCGGCCACCTATCTCGCCGCGTTGATCCCCGACGGCTCCGCACAGGGGTGGCTGCGGCTGACGGTGGCGGTGCTGGCGGTGCTGGTCCTGCTGCGGTGGACCGTGTGGCCGTTCCTGAAGTGGATCACCACGTCGTACATCGTGACCGACCGCCGGCTGATCACCCGGGTCGGCGTGATCGCCCGCAGCGGCCGGGACATGCCGCTCTCGCGCGTCAACGACGTGACGTTCGCCCACGAGAGCCTGCTCGAGCGCATGCTCGGCTGCGGCACCCTGGTCGTGGAGTCGGCCGGCGAGCGGGGCCAGCTCGTCCTGCGCGATGTGCCCCATGTCGAAGAGGTGCAGCGCGACGTCTACCGGCTGGCCGAGCAGGACGAGGATCGGCGCCGGTCGAGCCACGTCGATGACCGCTGACGGACACGAGCTGGACGAGCTGCTGCTCGGCGGTCCGCGGACGCACACCCGCGACGAGGCGGCCGCGTCCGCCGGTGTGAGCGTTGAGTACGCCCGCCGGCTCTGGCGGGCGATGGGCTTCGCCAACGTGGGGGACGAGGCCAAGGCGTTCACCGACGTCGACCTGGCGGCGCTGTCGCGGCTGATGTCGCTCGTGCGCGACGGCGTCATCGACGAGGAGCTCGCGGTCAGCCTCACCCGCGCGATGGGGCACTACGCCGCCCGGCTCGTCGAGTGGCAGGTCGACGCGCTCGTCGAGCACCTCGAGCGCACGCGGGGAATGACCGCCGACGAGGCCAACCGCGCGGCGGTCGAGACGTCGACGGAGCACCTCGACGACCTGCAGGCCCTGCTGGTGTTCGTGTGGCGTCGCCAGCTCGCGGCCGTCGCGGGTCGGGCCCTCGGCTCGGCCGAGGGATCGGACAGCGGCGTGCTGTCCGTCGGCTTCGCTGATCTCGTGTCCTACACGCGCCTGTCGCAGCGGCTGGAGGAGCGCGAGCTGGCGGCGCTCGTGGACAGGTTCGACGCACTGTCGGCCGACGTGATCGCGGGTGCGGGCGGGCGGCTGGTCAAGACCGTCGGCGACGAGGTCCTCTTCGTCGCCGACCGACCGCAGAGCGCGGCACTGATCGGGCTGGAGCTCGCCGAGGCGATGGCTGCCGACCCGGACCTGCCCGACGTGCGGGTGGGCATCGCGACGGGGGCGGTGCTGACCCGGATGGGCGACGTCTTCGGCCGGACCGTCAACCTGGCCAGCCGGCTGACGGCCCTGGCGCAGCCTGGCACGGTGCTCGTCGACCGCCGTACTGCCGACGCGGTCGAGCGCAGCGGCGAGTTCGACCTCGACGTCGAGCGCACCCGGGCCGTGCGCGGGATGGGTCTGGTGCGGCCCGGGGTGGTGCGACGGCGGTCGCGTTAGCCTCTGCGGGGTGAACGACTACCGGCACATCACCGTGCGCCCCGACGGCTGGGTCACCGAGCTCGTGCTCGACCGGCCCGAGGCGCACAACGCGCTGTCGACGGCGATGGCGCAGGAGATCGCTGACGCGACTGCGGACCTGGCCCAGGACCACGACGTGCGGGTGGTCGTCGTGACGTCGTCGTCGGAGAAGGCGTTCTGCGTCGGCGCGGACCTCAAGGAGCGCAACTCCTTCACCGACCACGACCTGGCAGCGCAGCGGCCGGTCTTCCGGGCGGCGTTCGGTGGCGTGCTGGACCTGCCCATGCCGGCGATCGCGGCCGTGCACGGGTTCGCACTCGGTGGCGGGTTCGAGTTCGCGCTCTCCTGCGACCTGATCGTGTGCGACGAGACGGCCGTGCTCGGCCTTCCCGAGGTGACGGTCGGGGTCATTCCCGGTGGAGGTGGGACCCAGCTGCTCACCCGGCGGGTGGGCTCGGCACATGCCGCCGATCTCGTGTTCACCGGCCGGCGGGTGGCAGCCGACGAGGCGCTGGCGATGGGCCTCGTCGACCGGCGGGTTGCGCCGGGCAAGCACCGGACGGCGGCGCTCCAGCTGGCGAACACCATCGCAGCCAACTCGCCGGTGGGGGTGCGCAACGCCAAGCGGGCGCTGCGGGCGGGCTGGGGCCTGGACCTGGCGGCGGGCCTCGAGATCGAGGACGCGTGCTGGCGGGCGACCGCAGTGTCCGGCGACCGGCGCGAGGGCGTCTCGGCGTTCAACGAGAAGCGCACACCCGTCTGGCCGGGGAAGTGATGGCGGCATGAGCGACCTACCGGAGCGGCTGTCCCTGCGCGAGGTCGGTCCTCGCGACGGTCTGCAGAACGAGGACCCGGTGCCGACCGAGGCCAAGGTCGCGCTCATCGACGCGCTGTCCCGGACGGGGGTGTCGCGCATCGAGGCTGTCTCGTTCGTGCACCCGAAGGCGATCCCGCAGATGGCCGACGCCGCCGAGGTGTGGTCGGGGATCGTGCGCAACCCGGACGTGCGCTACTCCGCGCTGGTGCCGAACCTGGTCGGCGCACAGCGCGCGCTGGACGCGGGCTTCACCGAGATCGAGGTCGTCGTCTCGGCCTCGGACACGCACAACCGCAAGAACGTCAACCGCTCGACCGACGAGTCACTCGACGACATCGCTCGGATCATCGACCTGGTGCACGCCCGCGGCGCCACGGTGCAGGCGATCGTGTCCACCGCTTGGGGCTGCCCCTATGAGGGCGAGGTGCCGGTCGAGCGGGTGCTCTCGGTCGCCGCCCGCACGGTGCGCGACGGGGCCGACGCGCTGTCGTACGGCGACACGACCGGGATGGCGACGCCGACCCGGGTCACCCGGCTGGTCGGCGAGACGCGCACAGCCCTGCCCGACGTACCGCTGAACCTGCACTTCCACAACACCCGCGGCGCCGGCCTGGCCAACGTCCTCGCCGCGCTCGAGCTCGGCGTCAGCGACTTCGACGCGTCCGTCGGTGGCCTCGGCGGCTGCCCCTACGCGCCCGGCGCGACCGGCAACATCGCGACCGAGGAGCTCGTCCACATGGTCGAGGACATGGGCGTCGCCACCGGGGTGAACCTCGAGGCGATGATTGCCGCGGCGGGCGAGGCTGAGCGCATCGTCGGGCGGACCCTGCCCTCGCAGGTGCTCCGCGCCGGACCGCGCATCCCCAACTGACGGCAAAACCGCCCCATCGAGGCGGGATCTGCGTCAGGCTGACCGTTGAGGGAGGTCGGGTGGCAGAGGACGCTGGGCATTCCGGCGCGGGGGAACCCGCGACCGGCGATGCCGCGCGGCTGCGCTCGCTCCTCGAGATCGCCAAGGTCGTCGGCGCGACGCGCCGGTTCGAGGACCTCGTCGAGCTCACCGCCGAGGAGGCCCGCCGCGCGCTTGGATGCGGCTTCGCTGTCGATCTCGCGCTGGGACCGGGAGTCGGGCACGCTGCGGACGCTGGTCAACGTCGGCCTGCTCGGCCCGCACGAGAGCCGGTTCCCCACCGACGAGGTCTATCCCGTCTCGGCGTGGCCGACCGCCCAGCGCCTGGTCGAGGACCGGGAGGGCCACGTCGGCACCGCGGACGACGAGGGCGAGGATGCCGAGCGGATCGCGGGGCTCGGCAAGGACTCCTTCGTCGCCACGCCGATCGTCGTCGAGGCGCGGGTATGGGGCGAGCTGTTCGCGACCCGTACGACGGGGCAGCGGCGGTTCGGTCGGTCCGACCTCGACTTCGCGAACGCGGTGGCGACCCAGGTCGCCGCAGGCGTCGTGCAGGCCGACCACTTCGCGCGCATCGAACGGCTGGCGTTCCAGGACCCGCTGACGGGCCTGGCCAACCGGCGCGCCGTCGACGAGCGGCTGGAGGAGGCGATGGCCGCGCACGTCGGCGACGGCGCACCGGTGTCCCTCGTCCTCGCCGACATCAACCGGCTGAAGCAGGTCAACGACTCGTTCGGTCACGACGCCGGCGACCGGCTGATCGTCGCCGTCGCCGACGCGGTCAGCCGCGCCAGCGGGCTCGCACCCGACAGCCTCGCGGCGCGCATCGGTGGCGACGAGTTCTGCATCGTCGTGAGCGGGGCGCCCGGGGAGGTCGCGGTCGCCGTCGCCAACGAGCTGTGCAAGGTGGTCGACAGCCAGCCGATGAGCACCGGGGTCTCCTGCGGGGTTGCCTCCACCGACCTGCTGCCGGGTCGAATCGATGTCCCGGCGCGGCTGTTCCGTCTCGCCGACGCCGCGCAGTACCGCGCCAAGCGGGCAGGCTCACGCACACCGGTCGTCGCCGGCCAGGCGTCGCCGGAGCCCCTGGACGGCGCCCTGCCCGACCGCCGGGCCCGGCGCGGTCGGCTGGCGGTCGACGGGTCCGCGGTGCTCGAGTCGGGACTGGAGATGCTCGATGTGCTGGGCTCGAGCGGACCGCAGGCGCGGGTCGAGGCGGTTGCCGACCACCTGCTGCTCCTCGTCGACGGCGCCGCCTGGTGGGTCTCCTACGTCGCGCCCGGCAGCGACCTGCTCGTCGGTGTGAGCAGCTCGGTGCAGCGGTTCGGTGAGGACATCGACGAGCACGGGATCGCGCAGGGTCTGCCCGGTGCGACCTTCGATCTCGACGACTTCCCGGCCAGCGCCGCGGCGATCCGCCAGGCCGGGTCGTTCCGGGTCGAGCTCGGTGCCCAGGGCAACGACCCGGCCGAGGAGTCGGTGCTGGTCAGCGCCGGCTACAGCGGCCTTCTCGCCGCTGGCGTGACGGGTGCGTCCGGGGGCTGGCTCGTCGAGGTCTACACCGACTCGATCAGCCTTCCCTCGCCTGGCTTTCGAGCCGGTGCTGCGCGCGCTGCTCGCGCTGGCGGTGACCGGCGCCGTCGAGCAACCGCCACCGGTCGCGACGCAGCCGATGCCCACGCAACCGAGCAAGTCAGTCACGCGAAAGGGCTAGCCGCGCCGTTAGAGTCCTGAGCGTGTCGACGCCGCCGCCCGGACATCCGCCCGTGCCCGAACTGCGTTCCGAGGTGCAGGAGGGTGGCCCGGTCAAGTACCACGAGGCCAATGCCGCGAAGGGCAAGCTGTTCGCCCGGGAGCGCGTGCAGCGCCTCGTTGACGAGGGCTCGTTCGTCGAGGACGGCGTCTTCGCGAATGTCTCGGCCGGCGATCTGCCGGCCGACGGGGTCGTGACCGGGTCGGCGACCGTGGCCGGCCGGCCGGTGTGCGTGATGGCCAACGACTCGACGGTGAAGGCCGGCTCATGGGGGGCCCGGACGGTCGAGAAGATCATCCGCATCATCGAGACGGCCTACCGCGACAGCGTGCCGATGGTCTACCTCGTCGACTCGGCCGGTGCGCGGATCACCGACCAGGTCGACCTGTTCCCCGGCCGACGCGGGGCCGGGAAGATCTTCTGGAACCAGGTCCGGGCCAGCGGCTCCATCCCGCAGGTGTGCGCGCTGTTCGGGCCGTCCGCCGCCGGGGGCGCCTACATCCCGGCGTTCTGCGACGTCGTGGTCATGGTCGAGGGCAACGCGTCGATGTACCTCGCGTCCGACCGGATGGTCGAGATGGTGACGGGCGAGCAGACGACGCTGGAGGAGATGGGCGGCGCGCGAGTGCACTGCTCGCAGTCCGGTGTCGGCCACTTCCTGGTGAAGACCGAGGACGAGGCGCTGGACACCGTCAAGGACTACCTCTCCTACCTGCCGTCGAACTGGACGGGCATCCCGCCCATCGCGGAGTCCCGGCCGGCGCCCGCCTCCATCGACCTTGCGACGCTGGTCCCGGAGAGCGACCGGCAGGCCTTCGACATGCGCCGCTACGCCAAGGGTCTGCTCGACGAGGACTCGTTCTTCGAGATCCACGCGCTGTGGGCGCGCGAGGTCGTGGTGGGCTTCGGTCGACTCGACGGCGAGGTCGTCGGCATCGTCGGCAACAACTCGATGTTCAAGGGCGGCGTGCTCTTCGTCGACTCGGCCGACAAGGCGACGCGTTTCGTGCAGCTGTGCGACGCGTTCAACGTTCCGCTGGTGTTCCTGTCCGACGTGCCCGGCTTCATGGTCGGCGCCGCCGTCGAGAAGATGGGCATCATCCGCCACGGCGCCAAGATGATCAGTGCGGTCGCCGAGGCCACCGTGCCGAAGTTCTGCGTCATCGTGCGCAAGGCCTACGGTGCCGGTCTCTACGCGATGGCCGGCCCGGGATTCGAGCCGGACGCGACGCTCGCACTGCCGACCGCGAAGATCGCCGTGATGGGCGCGGAAGCCGCGGTCAACGCGGTCTACGCCAACAAGATCGCCATGATCGAGGACGAGCAGGAGCGCGCCGACTTCGTCGCCACCAAGCGGGCCGAGTACGACACGGACATCGACGTCGTACGGCTCGCCAGCGAGCTTGTGGTCGACGACATCGTGGCGCCGGAGGCGCTGCGCAACGAGCTGGTACGACGGCTGCGGCTGGCGCGCACCAAGGACCGTCACTTCTCCCGCCGCCGGCACGGCGTGACGCCGGTGTGAGAGATCACCTCCATCACCCCCCGCCCTTGTGTCCGAACAACCGTGCGGGTACCTCCGCGGGCCACTTCGGACATAACGGGTGTGGCTGCGGTGCGTTCAGCCCGCCTCATGCCCGGTCGATGACATCTCCATGATCGACGAGCGTGGGCTGACCGACCCGTCCCGGTGTCCGGCCTGTGGCCAACCGGTGACGCCGGCCGAGCGGTGTCCCTCCTGCGGGGTGTCGCTGCGCAGCGAGACGGCTCAGCAGGTGTGGCAGGCGTCCGTGGAGAGCGCAGCGGCGCTCGAGCGCCGCCGGGCGTTGATCGAGCGCCTGAAGGCCGAGGCACAGGTCCCGGTTCCGACCGCGGCTACCGCGTATCCGCCGGCCGCTTACGTCGGCGGGTCGGCGTACGACCCCCCACCGGCCGCCCCGGGCCTGCCGCCGCCGCGCCAGCCACCTGCTCCGGCGCCGGTCCCGGCGCCCGAGTGGAGCCGTCGCCGGGTGCAGAACCTGCTGCTCGCCCTCGGGGTGCTGCTGCTCGCCGTGGCCGCGGTCATCTTCCTGGTCGTCTCCTGGGGCGTGCTCGGTGTCGGCGGCCGCGCTGCAGTCATGACGGCGTTCACGGCGATCGCCGCCGCGGGGGCCACCATCGCCGCCCGCCGCGGGCTGAGCGCGACCGGCGAGGCGGTGGCCACGCTCACCGTCGGGCTGGGCCTGCTCGATGCCTACGGCGCACGCAGCGCCGGGCTGGCCAACCTGGACGCGACGGCCGCCCCGGCCTACTGGGCCGGCGCGCTGGCCCTCATCGCGCTGGCTGCGGGGGCCTGGGCAGTGCTGCTGCCGCTGCGGTCCCTCCGGCTCTCCGCGGCCGTGCTGGGGCAGCTGCCCGGCTGGTTGCTGGCCGCGCACTGGTCCGACGACGCGCTCCACCCAGCGGCGGTCGTGGCGACCGTGCTGACGATCCAGGCGGTGATCGGGATCGCACTGGTGCTCGCCTGGCCCTCGCCGTCGCGGGCGGCGGACGCGCGATGGGCCGTTGTCGTCGGCGCAGGTGTCGCGTGGACCGTGGCCGCGGTCGCGGCCGTGGGCGCGGCGTACGGCGAGGACGGCTCGCTCGTGCTCGGCTCGGCCCTGCTGCTGGTGCTTGCCGGAGCCGCCGTCGGGACGGCCATCGCGGTCGACTCCGACCGAGGGACGTCGACCGCGCTGGGCCTGCCTGATGTCCTGCTGGGCGTTGCCGCGTTGGCTGTCGTGGCCGCCGTGTGGGCGCCGGTCACCGAGCTCGCGGACCCCGACTGGGTGCCCGTGACGCTGTCCGCGATCGCTGCGGTGCTGCTCGCGGCAATGCTGCTCGTGCCGGTGTCTCGGCGGGCCGTTCCGGCCGGCGCCTTCCTGCTCGCGGCGGTCGACTCCCGGCTTCGCCGCCGCCGAGGCGGTCGCGGTCGCCATCGCGGGCCGGCTGAGCTGGCTCGGCGACGCGTGGGACGAGGACTGGTCGTCGTCAGCGCGCGATGTCGTCGGCGTGGGCGTGGACTGGCCGGGCCACGTGTCGACGCCGCTGTTGCTGCTGTCGGTCGCGGTCGCGCTGCTGGTGGCCGGTCGCGCTGTGCCGTTCCTGCGGACGGCGGATGCACTCGTCGTACCGGTGCTCGCTCTCGCGGTGCTGACGGTGCCGGCTGCGTTCGGCCTTCCGTTCTGGGCAGGGCTGTCGATCGACGTCGCGGTTGCGTTGCTGCTGCTGGTCGGCGGACCGGAGCACGTGCGTCGCGGGCAGTCTGCGTTTGGCTGGGGGGTGCTCGGGTCGGGTGTCGTCGTGCTGGGGCTGGGCGTTGCCTGGTCGTTCGCCGCGGCGGGCACGACTCTGGTCGTGCTACCGGTTGCCGCCGCCGTGCTCGCTGTCGGCACCTGGCGGGCACGGGGAATGCCCGGTGCCGGGACGGTTCCGACTGCTTTCGCGACCGGCTCGGTCCTGCTGCTGATCGGTGAGGCGGCGGCGGTCGCGCGGTACGGCGGGGCGGGCTGGCCGGCGGTGTGGACTCTCGCCCTCTCGCTCGCGCTCGGTGTGGCCCTGGGCGGCGCACTGGTGTTCCGCGGCGACCGGCAGCTGGTCCTCGCCGGTGTTGCCACGGCCATCCTGGCCGCCGATGCCCTGGCCGTCACGATCTGGGCTGGTGGCTCGACAGCCGACGCCGGGTTGGCCGTCGCGGTCACCGGAGCGTTGGTCGTGGTCGCGACCTGTCAGACCGTGGTGACCTGGCCGGGCCCTCGGCGGGTGAGCGTCGTGGTGGGTCAGATGGGTGCGATCGCCACGGCGGTCGGCGTGCTGCTCAGCGGTTTCGACGCGGACCGCCTGTGGCTGGCGCTGCTGGCTGCAGGCGTGGCGGCCGGAATGGCTGCCCTTCGCGGGGTCGAGCGCAACAAGCTCGGCTGGGTCGCCGGCGCGCTGCTCGCGGCCAGCACGTGGGTGCGGCTGGCGCTCTCCGATGTCGACGCGCCCGAGCCGTACACGGCTCCGGCAGGCATCGCGCTGCTCGTGGTGGGCTACCTGAGGCGGCGGCGTGACCCGTCGTACCGGTCCTGGCCGGCCTATGCGCCGGGCCTGGCTCTCGTGCTCGTGCCGAGCCTGCTGCGCGCCGTCGACGACCCGGGTCTGTGGCGTCCGCTGCTCCTCGGGCTCACTGCGCTGGCGGTGCTGGTCGTCGGCGTGTTGCGCCGCCTGCAGGCTCCGCTGGTGATCGGCGGGATGGTGCTGGCCGTCGACGCGCTGGTGCAGCTCTCGCCGTACCTGGCCGATCTGTACGACGCCGTGCCGCGCTGGACCTGGATCGGGGCGAGCGGGTTATTGCTGCTCGTGCTCGGTGCGACATACGAGCGCCGGGTGCGTGAGGTCCGGGTGCTCCACGAGCGAATCTCGGCGTTCGGGTGACAGACCACCCGGCGCGGATCACGCAGAGTGGCCGCACAACCACCTACGATGCCCACATGACTCGCGTTCTGCTTGCCGAGGACGACCAGGCGATCTCCGAACCGCTGGCCCGCGCGTTGCGTCGCGAGGGCTACGACGTGGAGGTCTGCGAGGACGGCCCGGGAGCGCTGGAGTCGGCGACCGGGACGCCCTGCGACCTGGTGGTGCTCGACCTCGGCCTGCCCGGCATGGACGGGTTGGAGGTGTGCCGCCGCCTGCGCAACGAGGGCAGCGGGGTGCCGGTGCTGGTACTGACCGCGCGCACCGACGAGGTGGACACGGTCGTCGGGCTCGATGCCGGTGCCGACGACTACGTGACCAAGCCGTTCCGGCTGGCCGAGCTGCTGGCGCGGGTGCGTGCCCTGCTGCGCCGCGGGACGGTCGAGCCGCTCGACGACGTCCACGGGGTGCGCATCGACGTCGACTCGCACCGGGTCTGGATGGATGACCGCGAGCTGACGCTGACCGCCAAGGAGTTCGACCTGCTGCGGGTGCTGCTGCGCGACGCCGGCAAGGTCGTGACGCGTGAGCAGCTGATGCGCGAGGTCTGGGACACCGCATGGTGGGGGTCGACGAAGACGTTGGACATGCACGTGTCATGGCTGCGCAAGAAGCTCGGTGACGATGCCGCCAACCCGCGCTACATCACCACGGTCCGGGGTGTGGGATTCCGCTTCGAGCGTGAGTGATCCGTGCGGCGTCGCCTGATCGAGTCGAGTCTGGCAGTTGCCGCAGTGGCGGTACTGCTGGTTGCGGTGCCGCTCGGAGTCCTGGCCGCGTCGGTCGACGAGGTCGACATGGGTCGTCTCGTCCTCGCCCTGCTGCTTGTCGCCGTTGTCGCGATGGTGGCTGGAGTGGCGGTTGGCATGATTCAGGGCCGCCGTCTGATGATCCCGTTGGCGCAGTTGGCGGCGCGGGCCGAACATCTCGGGTCGCGGGGCTCGCGGGAGCGGATGGAGCCCTCCGGAATCGAGGAGATCGACCGGGTCGCCGAGATGCTCGAGCAGAGCGCCGTCCGGGTCGACCGGCTGATCGCGGCCGAGCGTCAGTTCGCCAGTGACGCGTCACATCAACTGCGTACGCCGTTGACCGCGCTGTCGATGCGGTTGGAGGAGATCATCGCGGCCGACGACCCGCGGACGGTCCGGGAGGAGGCGCGAAGCGCCTTGGCTCAGGTGGAGCGGCTTGCCACTGTCGTCGAGCATCTGCTGGACAACGTCCGGGACACCAACATGCGGGCCGGGCCGGTGGAGCTCGACACCGTCGTGCTGCAGCAGGTGGTCGAGTGGGAGCCGGCGTTCGGCGCGGCCGAGCGAAAGATCATCGCCACCGGCACGCGGGGTCTGATCGCGCTCGCCACGCCGAGCGGACTGTCCAACGTGCTGGCGACGCTGCTCGAGAACAGCCTCCTGCACGGCGGCGGGACGGTGACGGTGTCGACCCGGTCCACCGGCATCTCGCTGGTGATCGAGGTGACCGACGAAGGTCCCGGCGTGCCGCCGGACCTGGGCGCGCGCATCTTCGAGCGTTCGGTCAGTGGTCGGCGGGGGACCGGACTCGGGCTTGCCGTGGCTCGGGAGCTGGCCGAGACCGACGGTGGCCGGCTGGAGCTGGTGCAGCAGCGGCCGCCGGTTTTTGCCCTCTTCCTGAGCTCCGCGGAGACAGGTCCTCGCTGATCGTCAGCCGAACACTCGTTGTTGACCTTGGCCGCTGAAGAGCGGAGGCTGCAGTTGGTCGGGCGTGTCAGTTCGCGCCCGCTCAGCGAGGGAGCGGTCGATGCAACGGCGGTTGACGGCAGAGTTCCTCGGCACGTTCTTCCTGGTGCTCGGCGGGTGCGGCACGGCGGTCATCTCGGCGAACTTCCCCTCCGGTGGGGTCGGGCTGGTCGGCGTGTCGATCGCGTTCGGGCTCACCGTGCTGACCATGGCCTACGCGTTCGGCCACATCTCCGGCGGCCACTTCAACCCGGCGGTCACCCTCGGCGCCTGGTTGTGCAAGCGGGTGGAGACCCGCGCCGTCCTTCCGTACGTCGTGACTCAGGTGGTTGCGGCCATCGCGGCGGCAGCGGTGCTGCTGGTGATCGCCAATGGCCGGCCGGACTACAGCCGGGCGGTGGACGGGCTGGCGGTGAACGGATATGGATCTCACTCGCCGGGTCAATACAGCCTCCTCGCGTGCCTGGTGATCGAGGTCGTCCTGACCGCGTTCTTCCTGCTGGTGATCCTCGGTGCGACCGACCGGCGGGCCCCGAAAGGGTTCGGGCCGCTGGCGATCGGCCTGTCGCTGACCTTGATCCATCTCGCCTCGATCCCGGTGACGAACACCTCGGTGAACCCGGCCCGCTCGACCGGTCCGGCGCTGCTCGTGGGTGAGGGGTGGGCGGTTGGCCAGCTGTGGCTGTTCTGGCTGGCGCCGCTGGCTGGTGCCGCGATCGCCGGCCTGGGCTACCGGTTCATCACCGGCGACACAGGCGTCGAGGACCTGGCTGAGACGGCGCAGGAGCCCATCCCCGGCCAGCCCGCCATCGGCGAGGTAGGGACGCTCTGACGGCCCTCGACCTACGGCCGGCTCAGCTGCTCGGTGACTCATCCACGAAGATGCAGAACGGGTGCCCGGCGAGATCGGCATAGACCCGGAGCGCCTCGTCGGGATCGTCCGAGCGGTCGAGAAGCAACCGCGCACCGAGGGCGGAGGCGTGCTCGTGCTCGGCCTCGAAGTCCGTCACGGAGTCGACGGTGATGTCCAGGTGCAGCATCTGCGGGTGCGGCCCGTCCGGCCAGGTCGCCTCGGGCAGGTCCGCAATTTGCTGGAACGCGAGCTGGACGCCGCCCGGGTTCCGCAGCACCAACCAGTCCTGCCCCCTCTCGTCGACCCCCGACGCCGGCGGCTCGTCGCCCGGCCGGTACTTCAGGCCCAGCAGCTCGCGGTAGAACTCGGCGAGGGCGCGGGCGTCCGTGCAGTCCAGCACAACCTGTCCCACGGCTATCGACGTGGCCATGACGGCAACCTCCCAGGTCGAATCAGCGTTCGGTCATTGGTGCGGCGGCCTCGGGGAGCAGCTCGGGGAACACCCACCGGCGGTAGGACCAGAACCGGAACATCGTGCCCAGGGCCAGGCCCACGACATTCGCCGCGATGTTGTCAGCGAGCCGGCCGGTGAACCCCAGCGCGTAGTGCGAGATGAACAGGCAGGTCAGGGCGATCGCCAGGCCCACCGCGTTGAGGAAGAAGAACAGCAGGTACTCACGTCGTACGCCGGACCTGCCCCGCTTGCGGAACGTCCAGTAGCGGTTGCCGAGATAGGCCACCGTCGTGGCCACCACCGTCGACACCGTCTTGGACGTCAGCGGCTTGTCGGTCGCGTGCAGGATGACATTGAACAGACCCACGTCGACGATGAACGCGAGCCCACCCACGACTCCGAACTTCAGCAGCTCACGGACGAGGTTGCTCAGCCGGTAGTAGACCGCGAGCAGCGCTTTCACGGGCCGCTCGCGCCGAGGGTAGGGACCGGCCTGCGCACCGGCGAAGCGTACCTGCCGGTCATGCGACGATGGGGCCCTACCGACCAGGGGGAGAAGGGGCGGAGGAGACAGCCATGCCCGACTTCCGGCTCGACGACGAGCTCGAGGCGCTGCGCAAGACCGTTGAGGAGTTCGCCCACGAGGTGGTGGCTCCCGTCATCGGCGACCTCTACGAGCGCGAGGAGTTTCCCTACGACATCGTTCGCCAGATGGGGGAGATGGGCCTGTTCGGGCTGCCCTTCCCCGAGGAGTACGGCGGGATGGGCGGCGACTACTTCGCGCTCTGCGTCGCCCTCGAGGAGCTCGCCCGGGTCGACTCCTCGGTCGCGATCACCCTGGAGGCAGCGGTCTCCCTCGGCGCGATGCCGATCTACCGGTTCGGCACCGAGGAACAGAAGCAGCAGTGGCTCCCGCAGCTGTGCTCCGGCGCGGCTGTCGGGGCCTTCGGGCTGACCGAGCCCGGCGGCGGTTCAGACGCCGGCGCCACCCGCACGACCGCACGCCGTGACGGCGACGACTGGGTCATCAACGGCACCAAGTCGTTCATCACCAACTCCGGCACCGACATCACCTCATTGGTGACGGTCACCGCGTTGACGGGCGAGGACCAAGGCGGCCGCAAGGAGATCTCCACGATCATCGTTCCGGCCGGTACGCCGGGGCTCACCGCGTCGAAGAAGTACTCCAAGGTGGGCTGGAACGCCTCCGACACCCGTGAGCTGTCCTTCACCGACTGCCGGGTCCCCGCCGAGAACCTGCTCGGGGAGCTGGGCCGGGGCTACGCGCAGTTCCTCTCGATCCTGGACGAGGGCCGCATCGCGATCGCCGCCCTCGGCGTCGGGCTGGCGCAGGGCTGCCTGGACGAGTCGCTGCGCTACGCGCACGAGCGGGAGGCGTTCGGCAAGCCGATCGGTGCCAACCAGGTGGTGCAGTTCAAGCTCGCCGACATGGAGGTCCGCGCCCACACGGCACGGCTCGCCTACTACGACGCGGCCGCAAGGATGGTGCGCGGTGAGCCGTTCAAGCGGCAGGCCGCCATCGCCAAGCTCTACAGCTCCGAGGTTGCGGTGACCAACGCCCGGGAGGCGACCCAGATCCACGGTGGCTACGGCTTCATGAACGAGTTCCCGGTTGCCCGCATGTGGCGGGACTCGAAGGTGCTCGAGATCGGCGAGGGCACCTCCGAGGTGCAGCGCATGCTGATCGCCCGCGACCTCGGAGCGCCCGAGGCATAGCGCCGTCCCGGGTCAGGACCCGACGTACGCCGCGAGGTGCTGACCGGTGAGGGTCTTCTTCTTGGCGGCGACCAGGTCCGCGGGCGTTCCCTCGAAGACGATCCGGCCGCCGTCGTGGCCGGCCCCGGGCCCGAGGTCGATGATCCAGTCGGCGTGCGCCATCACCGCCTGGTGGTGCTCGATGACGACCACCGACTTGCCCGAGTCCACCAGCCGGTCGAGCATCGCGAGCAGGTTCTCGACATCGGCCAGGTGCAGGCCGGTGGTCGGCTCGTCGAGCACGTAGACGTCGCCCTTCTCCGCCATCTGGGCGGCCAGCTTGAGCCGCTGACGCTCACCGCCGGACAGCGTGGTGAGCGGCTGGCCCAAGGTGAGGTAGCCGAGCCCGACGTCAGCCAGCCGGTCGAGAACCTTGTGGGCGGCCGGCGTCGCCGCCTCGCCGTGGCCGAAGAAGACCCGCGCCTCGGACACCGACATCGCCAGCACCTCGGCGATGTTCCGGCCGCCGAGCTTGTAGTCCAGCACCGACGCCTGGAACCGCTTCCCCTCGCACTCCTCGCAGGTGGTCGCCACGGTGGCCATCACGCCGAGGTCGGTGTAGATGACGCCGGCCCCGTTGCAGGCCGGGCAGGCGCCCTCGGAGTTGGAGCTGAACAGCGCCGGCTTCACGTCGTTGGCCTTCGCGAAGGCCTTGCGCACCGGCTCGAGCAACCCGCTGTAGGTCGCGGGGTTGCTCCGTCGTGACCCCCGGATCGCGCCCTGGTCGACGACCACCACCCCGTCGCGACCGGCGACGGAGCCCTGGATCAACGAGCTCTTGCCGGAGCCCGCGACACCGGTGAGGACGCAGAGCAGGCCGAGCGGGATGTCGACGTCCACCTTCTGGAGGTTGTGAGTCGACGCGCCACGGACCTCCAGCGCCCCGGACGACGTGCGCGTCGACTTCTTGATCGACGCGCGGTCGTCGAGGTGCTTTCCGGTGATGGTGTCGCTCTTGCGCAGCCCCTCGACCGTGCCCTCGAAGCAGACGGTGCCGCCCTCCGTGCCGGCACCGGGCCCGAGGTCGACGACGTGGTCTGCCATCGCGATCATCTCGGGCTTGTGCTCCACGACGAGCACGGTGTTGCCCTTGTTGCGCAGCTGCAGCAGCAGCTGGTTCATGCGCTCGATGTCGTGCGGGTGCAGGCCGATCGACGGCTCGTCGAAGACGTAGGTGACATCGGTGAGGGACGATCCGAGGTGGCGGATCATCTTGGTGCGCTGCGCCTCGCCGCCGGACAGTGTGCCCGCCGGCCGGTCGAGCGAGAGGTAGCCGAGCCCGATCTCGGCGAACGAGTCGAGGAGGTGCTGCAGCCCGGCGAGCAGCGGCGCCACCGACCGGTCGTTGACCGCCCTGAGCCACTCGGCCAGGTCGCTGATCTGCATCGTGCAGAGCTCGGCGATGTTCTTGCCCTTGATCTTCGACGAAAGGGCCGCCTTGCTCAGCCGGGTTCCGTCGCACTCGGGGCAGCTCGTGAAGGTGATCGTCCGCTCGACGAAGGCCCGGACGTGCGGCTGCAGCGTGTCGACGTCCTTCGACAGCATCGACTTCTGGATCTTCGGGATGAGGCCCTCATAGGTGAGGTTGATCCCCTCGACGTTGATCTTGGTCGGCTCCTCGTAGAGGAGCCTCTCGAGCTCCTTCTTGGTGAACTTCCCGATCGGCTTGTCCATGGGCAGGCCGGCTCCGCTGAAGATGCGGCCGTACCAGCCGTCCATGCTGTAACCGGGCACCTTCAGCGCGCCCTCGCTCAGCGACTTGGTGTCGTCGTACAGCGCGGTGAGGTCGAAGTCGGAGACCGAGCCCATCCCCTCGCAGCGCGGGCACATGCCGCCCTGGTAGACGACGTTTCGCACGACGTTCTTCTCGATCCGGCCGCCGGACTTCTCGGTGCTCATCACACCGCTTGCCGTCCGCGTCGGGACGTTGAACGAGAACGCCGTCGGCGACCCGATGTGCGGCTTCCCGAGCCGGCTGAACAGGATGCGCAGCATCGCGTTGGCGTCGGTGGCGGTGCCCACGGTGGACCGTGTGTTCGCGCCCATCCGCTCCTGGTCGACGATGATCGCCGTGGTCAGGCCCTCCAGGAGATCGACCTCCGGGCGCGACAACGACGGCATGAAGCCCTGCACGAAGGAGCTGTAGGTCTCGTTGATCAGCCGCTGCGACTCGGCGGCGATGGTGCTGAACACCAGGGAGCTCTTGCCTGACCCGGAGATGCCGGTGAACACCGTCAACCGGCGCTTCGGGAGCTCGACGCTGATGTCCTTGAGGTTGTTCACACGTGCGCCCTGCACGCGGATCAGGTCGTGGCTGTCGGCGGGGGGAAACGGGGCCTGCGCGGTCTTCTTCATGCCGTCACGCTAGCCGCGGCCCGGTGACCGGCGCTTCTCGATTCGTGATCGCCTAGGTGAAGACCCATCGGCGGTAGGACCAGAAGCGGAACGCCGTGGCGAGTCCGAGCCCGACCACGTTGGCGGCGATGTTGTCGGCCAGCGGGCCGGTGAAGCCGAGGGCGTAGTGCGAGATGGCCAGGCAGGCCACCGCGATCGCGAGGCCGATCGCGCTGAACAACACGAAGAGCGCGAACTCGCGGTGCACAGCGGTCCCCGACGTCCGCTGGTGCCGGAACGTCCACAGCCGGTTGCCCAGGTAGGCGACGGTGGTCGACGCGGTGACCGAGACCACTTTGGCGGTCAACGGCCGGTCATAGAGCGGCCCCTCGCCTCCGGCGAACCGCAGCAGGTTGAACCCGATCACGTCGACCGCGAGGGCCACCAGACCGACCACGCCGAACCGGGCCAGCTCGCCGAACAGCGACCCCCGCAGCGCCGCCGGTTCGCGGCTCACCGCGGCAGGCGGCGCCACAGCGGCCGGGGCAGCAGGCGGAACACGAACGCGATCACCGCCAGCTTGGCCGGCACCCACACCGTCTCGCTCCCTCGGCGCAGACCGTTCGCGACCGCCTCGGCGACGTCGCCCGCATTGACCGACATCGGCGCCTCGTCCATTCCGGCGGTCATCTTGGTGCGCACGAAGCCGGGCCGCACCACCATGACGCGGGCTCCGCTGCCGACGAGCGAGTCGCCCAGCCCCTGGGCGAAGCCGTCCAGACCCGCCTTGGCCGCGCCGTACACGAAGTTGGCCTTGCGCACCCGCGCGCCCGCGATCGACGACAGCACGACCAGCGTGCCGTGGCCCTGCGTGCGCAGCCGGGCGGCGACGTCGAGGCCGACCGAGACATGCCCCGACAGGTTGGTCGTGATGCTCGCCGCAGCCAGCGCCGGGTCGGCCGAGTAGGCGTCCTGCGAGCCGAGCACCCCGATCGCGTCGATGACCACGTCGACGTCACCGAGCCGCGTGAATGCGTCCTCGATCGCGGCCGGGTGCCCGGCGATGTCGCCGATGTCGAGGACGACGCTCTCGACCGACGAGGCGCCCGCGGCCCGGAGTGACTCGACCTCGCTCTCGTCGGTCGCGGCTCCCTCGCGCGCCGTCAGCACCACTCGGCGCGCGCCGTCGGTGACCAGCCGGCGCGTGATGGCGAGGCCGATCTCGCTGCGACCGCCGAGCAGCAGCACCGACTCCACCCGTCCTAACGCGTCCTTCACCACCAGGTCACCTCTCGTCTCGACAGCGGTTTGCGGCTGGTTGTCACAGGCCGAGCCGCCGGCCCAGGTCCGAGCACATCGTGGCGTCGGGGTCGACCCGCGCCCGCACCGACTGCCACTCCGCCAGCCGGGGGTACATCTTCGGCAGCAGGTCGCGGCTGAGTACTGCGTCCTTGGCCAGGTAGACCCGGCCACCGGCGTCGGCCACGGCGACGTCGAGCTCGGCGAGCAGCCCCGCGAGCCCGGGCACACCGGCCGGGATGTCGAGGGCCAGCGTCCACCCCGGCTGCGGGAAGGACAGCAGCCCCGGGTTGGCCGGCCCGAATCTCTTGAGCACCGCGAGGAACGACGCGATGCCGCTGCTCGAGAGGCGCTCCACGATCCGCCGCAGGGTGTCCTCGGCCCCGAACGGCACGACGAACTGGTACTGCACCATGCCCGCTGGTCCGTAGAGGCGGTTCCAGCCGCCGACGAAGTCCAGCGGATGGAAGAACGCGGTGATCGGCTGGATCTCGTCGCGGCGCTCCATCGGCGCCTTGTGGAACCACACCTCGTTGAACGCGCGCACGGTGAGCCTGTTAAGCAGCCGCGACGGGGCCCACGGCGGAGCCTGCAGACGTACGGCGGGGTCGAACCGTCGGGCGCGGGACCGCTTGCGCTCGGGCAGATCCGCGAGTGTCGCGTGATGCCCGCGGGTCAGCACGCTGCGGCCCATCGAGTCGCCCGTCGCGAGCAGGTCGATCCACGCGACCGTGTAGCGGTAGCTGTCGTCGGTAGCGGCCATCGTCGCCAGGGCGGCGTCGAGGTTGCTGGCCCGCTCGGTGTCCACCCGCATCATGGCGGTCTCGACGGGGGTGGCCTGGAACGTCGCCTCGACGATCACCCCGGTCAGTCCCATGCCGCCGACCGTCGCCCAGAACAGCGCCGTGTCGTCGGGGTCGCCGCCGTCGGGCGCCAGCGTGCGCACCGAGCCGTCCGGCGTCACCAGCGTCATCGACTGCAGGTGCGCCCCGAACGACCCGTCGACGTGATGGTTCTTGCCGTGGATGTCTGCGGCGATCGCGCCGCCGACGGTCACGTGGCGCGTCCCGGGCGTCACGGGCACGAACCAGCCAAGCGGGAGCAGGTCGCGCATCAGCGTCTCGAGGCTCAGCCCGGCCGACGCCGTGACCAGACCCGTGTCGGGGTCGATGACCCGGTTGCCCGCGAGAGCGGTGATATCGAGGACGTCACCACCCGCCACCTGGGCGGCGTCGCCGTACGAGCGTCCGAGCCCGCGCGCGATCACGCCTCGGCCACTCGCGCCGGCGAGCAGGGCCCGCACGTCGTCGACCGTCTGCGGCCGGTGCACGGTGGCCGCGGTCGGGGCGGTGCGGCCCCAGCCGGTCAGCAGTCGCGTCGTCGGGCGCTCAGGTGGCATAGATGCCGAGCCCGATCAGCAGCGCCAGCAGGGCGCCGAAGACCTGCAGGCTGCGGTCGTGCAGCACCAGCTCCTCGGGCGACTCGCCGGAGCCGGCATCCACGAGCAGGGCGTAGCGCAGGATCCCCATCGCGAACGGCACGATGCTCAGCGTGAACAGCACGCGCGTCGCGCCTTCGGCCTCCAGCGCCCACAGGCAGTAGGCCACCACCACCGCGCCCGAGGACATCGCCCGCACGTAGGAGAGGTAGCTGTGCGAGTAGACCTCGAGGGTCGAGCGGGTGCCGACGGCCGCTGCGTTGCGAAGCTCGGACTCACGCTTGCCCGCGACCATGAACAGCGAGCCCAGCGAGGCGACGATGAAGAACCAGCTCGACACCGGTACGTCGACGGCAGCCGCGCCGGCGAGTGCCCTCAGCACGAACCCCGAAGCAACCACCACCAGGTCGACCACCGGCACGTGCTTGAGCCAGAGGGAGTAGGCCGTGGTCATCGCGACGTATCCCGCGATGACCACCGGCAGCCAGGTGTCGGTGAGGAACGAGATCGCGATCGCCGCGGCGATCAGCAGGAGGCCGAGACCGACCGCGACCCCGACCGGCACGACACCCGCGGCGATCGGCCGGAACCGCTTGCGCGGGTGCAGCCGGTCTTCCTCGACGTCGCGCGCGTCGTTGAGCAGGTAGGTGCCGCTGGCAGCGAGGCAGAACGCGATGAACGCGATCGCCGTGTCCCTGATCGCGCCCGCCGAGGTGAGCATCCCGGCGGCCCCGGGGGCGGCGATCACCAGGACGTTCTTGACCCACTGGCGGGGACGGCAGGCCCGCAGGATCCCGAGGGCGAGGTTCGTCGTCGTCGCCTGTGGAGGCGGTGCCGTCTCCAGCGCTTCCTGGCTCATCGCATCCCATTGTGTCCGAACTGACCCGCAGAAGTACCCGCACGCTTGTTCGGACCAGCGGCGAGTCGGGGGCTGGATAGGCTTGATCACGTGAGCTTCCCCGTCGTCGGCGTCGTCGGAGGCGGCCAGCTGGCTCGGATGATGGCTCCGGCAGCGATCGGGCTCGGTGTGCGACTGCGCGTTCTGGCCCGCGAGGCCACCGACAGTGCCGCGCAGGTCGTGCCGGATGTCGAGGTGGGCGACGAGCGCGACCTGGAGGCGCTGCGCCGCTTCGCGAAGGGCTGCGACGTCCTCACCTTCGACCACGAGCACGTGCCGACCGAGCACCTGCGGCTGCTCGAGCGGGAGGGCGTTGTCGTACGCCCCGGTCCCGATGCACTCGTGCACGCGCAGGACAAGGCCGTGATGCGGGCCCGGCTGACCGAGCTCGGCGTCCCGTGCCCACGCTGGGCGGTGGTGAGCAGCCTCGATGAGATCCGCGCGTTCGGCGACGACGTCGGCTGGCCGGTCGTGCTGAAGACGCCGCGCGGCGGCTATGACGGCAAGGGCGTCCGGCTTGTGGGCGCCGCGGACGACGCAGCCGACTGGCTGGAGTCCCTGGGCGCGGGCGCGGCCCTGCTCGCCGAGGAGCGGGTGGCGTTCGACCGCGAGCTGGCCGTCCTGGTCGCCCGTAGCGCGCACGGGCAGGCGGCGGTCTACCCCGTGGTCGAGACCGTGCAGGTCGACGGGGTCTGCCGCGAGGTGCTCGCACCGGCCGCGATCAGCGAGGAGCACGCGCTGTCGGCGCAGTCGGTCGCCCTGCGCATCGCCGAGGGCCTGGGCGTCACCGGAGTCTTCGCGGTGGAGATGTTCGACACCGACGGCGGCGTGGTCGTCAACGAGCTCGCGATGCGCCCACACAACAGCGGGCACTGGACGATCGAGGGCGCGCGGACCAGTCAGTTCGAGCAGCATCTGCGCGCCGTTCTCGACCTCCCGCTCGGAGAGACCTCGATGACCGCGCCGCACGTGGCGATGTCCAACGTGCTCGGCGGCGAGATCGCTGACATGTACGACGGCTACCTGCACTGCATGGCGCACGACCCCGGGGCGCACCTGCACATGTACGGCAAAGTCGTCCGCCCTGGGCGAAAGGTGGGTCACGTCACCACGTTGGGCGAGGATGCTGAGGACGTCCGGGCGCGGGCCCGGCACGCCGCGGCATTCCTGCGAGGAGACAGTGATGGCAGCGCTGAGTGAGTCCGTTGATGGTCCTGTTGTCGGCATCGTCATGGGCAGTGACTCCGACTGGCCGGTGATGGAGGCTGCCGCCACCGCCCTCGAGGAGTTCGACGTCGCGTTCGAGGTCGACGTCGTGTCCGCGCACCGCATGCCGCACGACATGCTCGCGTACGGCGAGCAGGCTGCCGGTCGAGGGCTGCGGGTGCTGGTGGCCGGCGCCGGGGGAGCGGCCCACCTGCCGGGGATGCTCGCGTCGGTGACGCCGTTGCCGGTCATCGGGGTTCCGGTGCCGCTGGCCTACCTCGACGGCATGGACTCGCTGCTGTCGATGGTGCAGATGCCGGCCGGGGTGCCGGTCGCGACGGTTGCCGTCGGCGGCGCGCGCAACGCCGGCCTGCTCGCCGTACGGATCCTTGCTGCTTCTGACGAGAGCCTGCAAGGCCGGATGAAGGCATTCCAGGCCGATCTCGCCGACCAGGCCCGGGCCAAGGGCGAGACGCTGCGCCGTAAGCGCGGTGGCGGAATGGGCTTCGGCGCCTGAGGGCCGGTCAGCCTGCCGGGCCGAGCCGGGGCCACTCGATGACGGGACAGCGGTCCACGACCATGTCCAGGCCCGCGGCGGTGACCCGCTCGGACGCGGCCTCATCGATCACGCCGAGCTGGAACCAGACCGCCTTGGCCCCGATCGCGATCGCCTGGTCGGCGATGTCGCCGGCGAGCGACGAGTTGACGAAGACGTCGACCACATCGACCGGGAAGGGGATGTCCGCGAGCGTGGCGTAGGCGGTCTCGCCGTACACATCTTGTGGGTGGTGGTGCACCGGAACGATCCGCTTGCCGCGCTGCTGGAGGAACCGGGCGACGCCATGAGCCGCGCGCACCGGGTTGTCACGCAGGCCGACGACGGCCCATGTGGTCGTCGCCCCGAGCAGCCGGCGGACGACGTCGTCCTCCGTGTCGGCGGTCACGGGCGGCCGAGGGAGCGGTAGGACCACCCGGCCTCGCGCCACCGGCCGGGGTCCAGCGCGTTGCGGGCGTCGATGATGCGCCGCTCGTCAACGACAGCGCTGAGGACCGACGGGTCCATCTCGCGGAACTCCTGCCACTCGGTGACGTGCAGGACCAGGTGGGCACCGCGGCACGCCTCCACGGCGGAGTCGGCGTAGCCCAGGGTCGGGAAAAGGCGACGGGCGTTGTCGACGGCGCGCGGGTCGTAGACCGTGACCTGGGCGCCGTGCAGCTGGATCTGCCCGGCGACGTTGAGCGCGGGGGAGTCGCGGACGTCGTCGGAGTTGGGCTTGAACGCCGCCCCGAGGACACCCACCCGCATTCCGAGGAAGCTGCCGCCGAGGTCCTCGCGGGCCCGGTCGACGACATGCACGCGGCGTCGCATGTTGATGTTGTCGACCTCGCGGAGGAAGCTCAGCGCCTGGTCGACGCCGAGCTCGCCGGCCCGCGCCATGAACGCGCGGATGTCCTTGGGGAGGCAGCCTCCGCCGAAGCCGAGGCCGGCGTTGAGGAACTTGCGCCCGATGCGGTCGTCATGTCCGATCGCGTCGGCGAGCATCTTGACGTCGGCGCCGGTCGCCTCGCACAGCTCCGCCATCGCGTTGATGAACGAGATCTTGGTCGCCAGGAAGGCGTTGGCCGCTGACTTGACCAGCTCGGCTGTGGGGAAGTCGGTCACGATCACCGGAGTGCCGGCGTCCAGTGCCGTGGCGTAGACCTCGCGCAGCCGCTGCTCGGCGGCCTCGGACCGCACCCCGAAGACCAGCCGGTCGGGTCGCATGGTGTCCTCGACGGCGTAGCCCTCGCGGAGGAACTCGGGGTTCCAGGCGAGCTCGACGTCCGCGCCGGCGGGCGCGACAGCATGCAGCCGGTCCGCGAGCCGGGCGGCCGTGCCGACGGGGACGGTCGACTTGCCGACGACGAGAGTGGGCCGGTCCAGATGGGGAGCGAGCCCGTCGACGACCGCGTCGACGTAGGCCAGGTCGGCGGCGTACTCGCCCTTCTTCTGCGGCGTGCCCACGCACAGGAAGTGCACGTCGCCGAACGCCGCGACCTCGGCGTACGACGTGGTGAACCGCAGCCGGCCGGACTCCACGTGCTTGCGGAGCAACGGCTCGAGGTCGGGCTCGAAGAACGGGACCCGGCCCTCCGACAGGGCAGCGACCTTGTCCTCGAGGACGTCCATGCCGAGGACCTCGAAGCCGAGCTCGGCCATGCACGCGGCGTGCGTGGCGCCGAGGTAGCCGGTGCCGAGCACGCTGATGCGGAGGGTCATGGGTGGTCATCGTAATAGGGCCCCCACGGGTCGCCTGACCCCGCGACGTACCCTGCCGACCGTGAGTGATTTCGACCTTTTCAAGCTTTCCGACGAGCACGACATGCTTCGTGCGGCGGTGCGAGCGGTGTGCGAGGACAAGATCGCACCGCTCGCCGCGGAGGTGGACCAGCTGGGGGAGTTCCCCCAGGCCTCGTACGACGCGCTGCGCCAGGCCGACTTCCACGCCGTGCACGTGCCGGAGGAGTACGGCGGCGCGGGAGCCGACGCGCTGTCGACCTGCCTGGTCATCGAGGAGGTGGCGCGGGTCTGCGCGTCCACGTCGCTGATCCCGGCGGTCAACAAGCTCGGCACGACGCCGCTGCTGCTGTCCGCGTCGGAGGACCTGCGCAAGCGCTACCTGCCGTCCGTGGCCAGCGGGGAGGCGATGTTCTCCTACGCGCTGTCCGAGGCCGAAGCCGGCAGCGACGCCGTGTCGATGCGGACCCGGGCGGTCCGTGACGGGGACACCTACGTGCTCAACGGCGCGAAGCGGTGGATCACCAACGCGGGGGTTTCGGAGTTCTACACCGTGATGGCTGTCACCGACCCCGACGCCGGCGCCAACGGCATCTCGGCGTTCGTCGTGGAGAAGGGGGACGAGGGGTTCTCCTTCGGCGCCCCGGAGAAGAAGCTCGGCATCAAGGGCTCGCCTACGCGGGAGCTCTACTTCGACGCCTGCCGCATCCCGGCCGACCGGCTCATCGGCGCCGAGGGCAGCGGCTTCAAGACCGCGCTGCGCACGCTGGACCACACGCGGGTCACCATCGCGGCGCAGGCGATCGGCATCGCGCAGGGCGCACTCGACCATGCCACCAGCTACGCCAAGGAGCGCAAGCAGTTCGGCAAGGCGATCGCCGACTTCCAGGGGATCCAGTTCCTGCTCGCCGACATGGCGATGAAGCTGGCGGCCGCCCGCCAGCTCACCTACGCGGCGGCGGCGAAGTCCGAGCGCGGCGACCCCGACCTGACGTTCTTCGGCGCGGCCGCCAAGTGCTTCGCGTCGGACGCGGCGATGGAGATCACGACCGACGCGGTGCAGGTGCTCGGCGGCTACGGCTACGTGAAGGACTACCCCGTCGAGCGGATGATGCGCGACGCCAAGATCACCCAGATCTACGAGGGCACCAACCAGATCCAGCGACTCGTGATGGCCCGCCAGCTGCTGAAGTAGTCGCGCGCACCTCTCTTCGAGCGCAGACGCTCCGCCGGCATGAGGGCCGCGCTCTACTAGCGGCGAATATGGGGAAGGTGGGTGGTCGACGCGGGGCGTCTGCTCGCCGCCTACAAGGCACCGGCAGCAGGACGACCGGCAGCAGGACGACCGGCAGCAGGACGACCGGCAGCAGGACGACCGGCAGCAGGACGACCGGCAGCAGGACGACCGGCAGCAGGACGACCGGCAGCAGGACGACCGGCAGCAGGACGACCGGCAGCAGGACGACCGGCAGCAGCCTGACGATGATGATGATGATGACGACGGCCAGGACGACGGCCAGGACGACGGCTATGACGACGGCCAGGACCACGGCTACGACGACGGCCAGGACGACGACTATGACGACGGCCAGGACCACGGCTACGACGACGGCTAGGAGCACAGAGCTCGGCATCGTTCGTAGGGGCACTCGCCTCATCGAGTGGCAGCGGCAGGCGCAGCAACGCCCTCGCAGTTTTGTTGCCAGCGCAGCTCTACTTCCGGGACGATAACGGAAGGCGTCGCATAATAGTTCCGGATACGGAACCATTACTTGACAGTTTAAGTACAGCGTCGCATAATAGTTCCGTAACCGGAACCATTAAGGAACACCATGTCAGAGTTGATCAACGTCGCACAGGCCGCCCGCCAGCTCGGGGTGAGCGCAAGACAAGTGCGCAATCTGGTCGGAGCCGGCGCCCTGCCTGCCCGGAGACTCAGTTCAGGTTGGCTGCTGTCCGACGCGGATGTACGCGCACGGGCACAACTCGCGCCGCCAGCGGGTCGCCCAGTTTCGGCGGTAATGGCATGGGCGATACTGAATGTCGCGCAGCACCTACTTGACGAAGCCTCCCGCCCGCCCGGATCAGAACAGAACGTTGTTGGCTGGCTCGAAGCGCTCGGCGACCGGAGCGCGCGTCACCGGCTTCGGCGCCTGATGTCCAGCCCTCTGGAGCCACAGCGCTGGGAGCATTTGCTCGCCCGGCGGGCAGATCGGCGACGAGTCTGGCTACACCCTGGCGTCCTCGAAAGGTTCGCTGCAGACCGGCGCCTGCGACCGGGGGGCGGCTTCGCAGCAGCGGTTCACGGTGCTGGCATTTCGGCGGGGCCAGCGCGTCGGTTCTACCTGGACAGCGACGACGCTGACGCTGTGCTCGCTGACTACCGCCTACAAGACGACCCCGAGGGGCCAATCGATTTGATGGTCGTCCCCGCCGAGGTGCCCGAGCATCTACGTCTCGCAATCGGCGGCCCGGTGCCGTTAGCTGTCGCACTGGTAGACCTGCTGGATTCCCCAGATGCGAGGGAACGGCACATCGCGGAACTGGCACTCGCTCCTCTAACCCTCGGCGGCGAGGGTTGATAGAACTCACGGGGTTGACGCCCGCCGCAGAACAAGGGTGGCGAGTCCTGTTCGAACTCGCCGAGGAGGCGGGGGAGGACTGGATGCTCTTGGGCGGCCAGATGATGTTCGTGCTTGCCGCCGAACTCGGTGCCCAACTTCCTCGGCCGACGGACGATGTCGACGTCGTGGTCAACGTCCGATCCCGGCCGCGGGGCACGGAATGGCTAGCGCGCTGGCTAATGGACCGAGACTTCGAGCCGGCGGGCGCGACTCCGGACGGCGTTGCCCACCGGTTCGTTCGAGCCGCTGACCCCGGACCTGGACGGGTCGTTTTCGACGTCCTTGCGCCGGAAGGTCTAGGTCCGCGGACACTGGCGCTCACCCTGCCGCCGCTGCGAACGGTGCAGGCGCCTGGGGCCACCCAAGCGTTTGACCGCAGCCAGTTGGTCGAGGTCGCTGTGACTGGTCTTGTTAGCGGTGAGCGATGGGAAGGTCGGGTCCGGCGCCCCAACCTGCTCGGTGCGTTGGTGACGAAGGCAGCCGCCGCAACTGAAATACCGGTCCGGCTAAACCCTCAGCGAGACTGGCAGGACGCGGCCCTTCTGCTGAGTCTGGTCCCCGATCCGGTCACCATGGCAACAGAGTGCACCCGCGGAGACCGCAGGCGCCTGACCCGCTTGACGCCGCTACGCGATCGTTCGCACGCGGGATGGGCGCCCTTTACCCACGACGACTTCCGGCGTGGAACCGCAGCGCTCGAATTCCTCATCGGTCCGAACCGCAGGCGCTGATCCGCCGGCATCAGAGCATGGTCTGCACAGCAGGTTCCCGCGGTGCGGGATGTCGGTCCCGGTAGATGACGCTTATGCACCAGGACGACCAACCGACCCGCCAGCTGTTGGGGTGACCTCAGCGCAGCGAGTTGAACAGCGCCCGCGCCTTGTCGCGGTCCCACAGCACCGACGATCCGGCCGAGGTGGAGAAGTTCGGGTTGGCGACCGGGACGGTCGTCTTCTTCGCGTCACCGCCGGACACCGAGCGCATCACCAGGGCGAACCGGACCAGGTCGATGGGTCCGTCCCTCTCGTCGATCGTGAGGGCCTTCGTGGCCGAGTTGCCGAGCGGGATGAACCGGAACGGGTTGAGCAGAACACCCGGGCTGCTCGACTCCTTGACGATCGCGCTGAGGAACTCCTGCTGCCGCTCGACCCGGCCCAGGTCTCCCTTGGGGTCGAAGTAGCGGGCGCGCACGTAGCCCAGTGCTGTCGCCCCCTCCATCTCCTGGCAGCCCGCCTTGACATTGAGACCGCTCTTCTTGTCCTTGATGGCCTTGGGCGGACACAGCTCGACCCCGCCGATCGAGTCGACCACGGCCGCGAAGCCGCCGAACCCGATCTCGGTGTAGTGATCGAGCCGGATGCCCGTGACCCGCTCGACCGTCTGCGCGAGCAATGGCGCGCCGCCGAACGCGTACGCCGCGTTGAGCTTGTTCCGCCCGTGCCCCGGGATCGGGACATAGGAGTCGCGGGGAAGGCTCACCATGGTCGTCGGGCCGCCGCCGGACGGCTTGTGCAGCAGGATGATCGTGTCGGTTCGCTGTCCGCCCGCATTGCCGGCGTGCAGTCGCTTGCGCTCCTCGGCGCTGAGCCCCTCGCGAGAGTCCGATCCGACGAGCAGCCAGGTCTGGCCCGACGTCTCGGCCGGCCGCCCTTCGTAGTCCTGCAGGGCGTCGACCTTCTCGATGCGCGAGTAGAAGAACAGCAGCAGCACCACGAGGATCGCGACGACGAGCAGCAAGGCGAGCAGGATCCGCCGCCCGATCCGTCCGCCGCCGCGCCGCCTGCGACGGGGAGAGCCGAACGGCGGCGGCTGGTGGGCGCCGCGCACCGGCCGGGGGTCCAGCTCGGGGGGCAGCACGCGGGTCGAGTCGGACGCAGGCGTGGGCCGAGCGGTGGGCGGGGCAGGTCGTGAATGTGGCGGGGCCGGCTGCGAGGTGGGCGGCGTCGGTCGCGAGGCGGGTGGCGGCCCGGAGCCTCGCGACCAGCCCTCGGGCCACTCACTCATCGGCGATCACCGGCCAAAAGTACCCTTGCCCGTCATGACCCCCGACTCCGTGCCTGCCCCACCACTGGGCAAGCCGACCAGCGCCGCGCGCAGCACGCTGAGCCGGATCATGACCGTCCTCGACACCAACCTGCTCGGCACGGTCCACGGCGGGGTGGTGATGAAGCTGGTCGACGACGTCGCCGGCGTGGTCGCCCAGCGGCACTCCGGCGGTGCTGCAGTCACCGCATCGATGGACGAGATGGCGTTCCTCGAGCCGGTCCGGGTCGGCGACCTCGTGCACGCCGAGGGGCAAGTGAACTGGTCCGGCACGACGTCGATGGAGGTCGGCGTCCGGGTGCTGGCCGAGCCGTGGAACGAGGCGGGAGTGCCACCGGTCCGGGTGGCGACTGCCTACCTCGTGTTCGTCGCCGTCGACGCCGACGGCAACCCGCGGGTGGTCCCGCCGGTCCTGCCGGAGACGGAGGAGGACCACCGCCGGTTCGGCGAGGCCGAGATCCGGCGCACTCACCGGCTGGCCAGGCGCGAGGCGATCCTGCAGTCGCGCCAGCGCCCGGACTAGCTCACCCGCACGGGTCGTCGGCTGCCGTCCGCCCGCCGGCCGACGTCCGCTGGGCCTTCACCCGGACTGTCCGCACCCCGTCGTACGACGAGCCGACGACGATCTCCTGCGTGCGCCCGAGCCCGGTGACCTTCTCCAGCCGGGCGCCCGGCAACGACGCCGCGAGGGTCTTGACGCTCTCGGTGTAGCGCGCGTCGTAGCGCACCACCGTGCGTGCCAGCCCGCTGCGGCGCCAGTTCTGCGCAGGACCTGCCACCTCGAAGCCACGCGCCACGAGGTCGGCGGCGGCCCGGGCTCCGAGCCCGGCGGTCCCGGCGCCGTTGAAGACGCGGACCCGGATGTCGGCCGGCGCCACGGTGACTGCGGCCTTGCCCGCCTTCGTCGCCGCGGGCTCGGGCGCGGAGTCCAGGCGCATCGCCGCGAACATCTCGCCGGCGGCCTGCTCGTCCCAGAGCGCGACCGCGCCGATTTGACCGGGCCGGTACGACGGGTCGCTGACCGGGACCGTGTGGAACCGCACGTCCTTGCTGGAGACGTGTCGGATCTGCGTCGCCAGCGCGACCATCTCGCTACGGGTCAGGTCGTTGTCGACCCGCACCGAGCCGAGTGCCGCGTCGAGGAAGCGCACCAGTGCGCGCGGGTCCAGCAGGACGTCCTTGCTGGTGACCCGGGAGACCATGGCGCCCAGAAAGCGCTGCTGGCGCTCGATCCGGCCCAGGTCGGCGCGGGCGTCGAGGTTGCGGGCGCGGACGTAGGCGAGCCCGGTCTCGCCGTCGACCCGCGTCGTTCCCGCCGGCAGTCGCAGGCCCGCCTTGAAGTCGCGCAACGGCTTGGACGTGCAGACATCGACGCCGCCGACTGCGTTGACGAGCTCCTCGAAGCCCAGGAAGTCGACCTCGACGTAGTGGTCGATGCGGACACCGGTGCTGCGCTCGACGGTGGCGACGGCCAGCGGCGGTCCGCCCACGGCGTACGCCGCGTTGAGCTTGTTGCGCCGCTCCGGCACGTTGCTGCCGTCGGTGCCGACGTGCGCCGGGATCGTGACGTAGGAGTCGCGCGGCAGGCTCACGGCTGTGACGGCGTCGTGCCGCGACGACACGTGCACGAGCAGCATCGTGTCGGCGCGACGTCCCACCGTGCCGGGGTTGTTGCCGACGTGCAGCCGCCGCCGGTCGGCCTTCGACATGCCGGTGCGGGCGTCGGAGCCGACCATGAGGAACGTCGTCGACCCGTCGGGGCTGGCGGCCGGCCGGTCGGCCGTGGCCGCGAACGCGTCCACCCGGTCGATCCCGGCGTCGGACCAGACGAGCAGGCCGTAACCGCTGCCGCTCACGACGAGAACCATGGCCGCGGCGGCAGCGGCGACCAGGATCGACCCGACCCGCGCGACCCGACGGCCCCGTCGGGGAGCACCGCGCGGGTTCAGGTGCGCGGGCAGCCGCGGGGGCTCGCCGGCAGGCGGCGCAGGCATGGCGACCTCCGGGCCGACGGGCAACGTCTCTCTGCGCGGATGCTAGGTGCCGTTGCGACCGTGGCAGCGCAGGCACGCCGAGCGAGGCGTGCGGCCTGCTTCGCTACCGTGGTCACCGCCATGGCCGCCCCCTCCGAGTCCCCTCGACCGCAGCTGGTTCCGGCAGGTGCGTGGCCCGGCGTCTCGATCGTGATGCCCGTCCTCAACGAGGAGCGTCATCTGCGCAGCGCCGTGGCACACGTCCTCGCCCAGGACTACCCCGGACCGCTCGAGCTGCTGATGGCGATGGGGCCGTCCACCGACCGCACCGATGAGGTGGCCGCCGAGATCGTGCGCAGTGACGGTCGGGTCCGGTGCGTCGACAACCCCACCGGCGCGACCGGCGCCGGGCTCAACCTGGGAGTGACCGCGGCGTCGTACGACGTCATCGTCCGGGTCGACGGGCACGCGATGCTGCCGAGCGACTACGTGCAGGTCGCGGTGGAGACCCTGTCGCGGACCGGCGCCGACAACGTCGGGGGCGTGATGGCCGCCGAGGGCGTGACCGACTTCCAGCAGGCCGTCGCGCGGGCGATGACCAGCCGGCTCGGGGTCGGGCAGGCCCGGTTCCACGTCGGCGGGCACGAGGGTCCGGTGGACACCGTCTACCTCGGGGTCTTCCGGCGCGCGGCGCTGGAGCGGGTCGGTGGCTACGACGAGACGTTCCTGCGCGCGCAGGACTGGGAGCTCAACCACCGGATCCGCAACACCGGGGGGACCGTGTGGTTCACCCCAGACCTGCACGTCTCCTACCGCCCGCGGTCCACGGTGCGGGCGCTTGCCCGGCAGTACCGCAACTACGGCCGGTGGCGCCGCGTCGTCATGAAGCGACACCGAGGGACGGTGAACCTGCGCTACCTCGCCCCGCCGGTGGCCGTGATCGCGGTGGCCGCCGGCACGGTCGCCGGGGTCGCCGGACTCACCGTCGGGTTCCTGGCGCCGGTGGGCTATGCCACCGGGGTGCTCGCGGGCAGTGTGGTCGAGGGACGCGGGCTACCGGTGAAGTCCCGGCTCTGGCTGCCGGTGGTCTTCGCCACCATGCACGGGTCGTGGGGAGTGGGCTTCCTGCTCAGCCCGCGCGCACTGCGAGTGCCGCGGTGACGTCGTTGACGCAGACCGCGTCGACGCCAGCTGCCACCACGCGGGGAAGCTCCTCGGGAGTCGGACACCACGCGAGCACCTCGCGGTCCGCCTCGTGGAGCAGGGACACGACGTAGTCCAGCGGCCGCTGCTGCGGCTCGGGCTCGATCCGGTTGGGCCGCAGCGACCCCATGTGCACCGCGAGGAACTCGACGTCGAGATGCGCAGCCGCCGCGACCGCGAGCCCGACCGGGAACTCCAGCCAGGTCAGCAGTCCGAGCCCCACGTCCGGTGCGAGCGAGCGCACGGCGAGCAGCGCGGATGGGTCGAACGACGTCACGGCAAGGGGGCGCCGGTGCGCCTCGCGCGCGGCGACCGGCGCGAGCAGGGCGGCGGTGGTCGAGCCGGCGCCGCGGGCCGCGTCCTCCATCGACGTCTTGAGGTCGAAGTCGACGCCGACGTGCGCGGGCAGTGCGTCGAGCAGGTCGTCGAGCAGGAGGGTGCCGCGCGCGGAGGCCGTGGCCGCGTCGGCATCGACGAGAAACAGTCCGTCGTCGTACGCCGGGTCGTGGGCGACGACGAGCCGGTCGTCGCCGGTCCGGCGTACGTCGACCTCGACCCAGTCGGCACCCGCCTCGACCGCGGCCAGAAAGGAGCCAAGGGTGTTCTCGCGATGACCGTCGACCTCTCCGGAGCCGAGGCCACGGTGCCCGATGACGACGGGGCGACCCCCGGCGAAGACCATCTCAGATGACCGTGTTCGCTCGTTCCAGGTCGTCCTCGAAGTCGACCTCGACGGCATAGAACTCGGAGATGTCGACAGGTCGCACCTGCAGCCCGGCCGTCGCGATGGCGGTCTCGATGCCGCGCTCGAAGTAGTCCTGGTCGGCACACTGGTCGAGGTGCTCCATCAGCAGCGCCTTGTCGGCGCTTGCGACGAAGTTGATGCCGACCGCCTCGCCGAGGGCGTTCGCGACGGTCTTGGACAGCTCGCGGATGAACCCGCCGTCGTCGACGGTGTACTTCACCTCTTCCTCGCCCACCGCGTCGGTGTTCACGCAGACGAAGCTCTGCTCGGCCTCGATCAACGGGCGCAGCATGTCGAGGATGCGGGCGTCGAAGACGACATCGCCGTTCAGCCACAGCACGCCGCCCTCGTGGGAGACGCCGAGCGCGCGGAGCAGACTCTTCGACGTGTTGGTCTGGTCGTAGGCCTCGTTGTAGGCGAAGAGCACGTCGGGGAACTGCTCCATGATCATGTCGTGCTTGTATCCGACGACCACGGTGATGCGCAGGTCGCCGCCGAAGACGCTGCGCAGGTTGTCGATCTGCTGCGCCATGATGCTCTTTCCGCTGGCGAGCACGGTGAGCGGCTTAGGGAAGGGTCGGCCGAGGCGGGTGCCCATGCCAGCGGCCAGGATCGACACCTGCAGCTCGATCACGAGTCGGCGTCCAGCCGGTCGCGCTTGGCGGCCACCAGCTTGTCCCGCAGCTCGATGGCCTCCTCGCAGGCGTCCAGGAACCGCCGCATCGAGGCGCCTGGCGTGACGTCGCCGAAGTAGTGCTCGACCCAGCGGGCCCGGTCCTCCCGAGCGGCGTCATCGGTGACCCAGCCGTCGACCAGGTCGGTCGACCCGGTCGAGCTGGGAGACCGGCAGGTTGTAGACCGCCCCGAGGACGCCGGACCGGTCGACGGTCGCCTCCGGTCGCGCCGGCTCGGTGACGACCAACGGCTTGCCTGTCGGCAGGAAGTCCATCGCGACGGCCGAGACGTCACAGATCATCACGTCGGCCTCGTCCATCTGCGGGCCGAAGTGCGGGTCCAGGTCCACCCGGTGTCCGGCCTCGGGATGGCGGCGCGCTCCCTCGCGGACGAGCTCGCGCAGCTTCTTGTCGGCGATGCCGGCGGCTGGTCGGGTCCAGCCGGTCCGCGGGTGGGGGCGGTAGATCAGCTGGTGTGTGGGGCTGGCGAGGAACGCCTCGATGATGCGCGACCCGTGTGACTCCACCGAGCCGTAGGACATGCTCGGCCGGTCGCCTTCCCACGTCGGCGCGTAGAGCACTGTCGTGCGGTCGGCCTTCGCCTTGCGCCCCGTGTCGTGCGGGATGTCCAGCTGGGGTCGCCCCACCGTGCGCAGGTGGGCATCCACGTCGTAGTTGACGAGGTTCCGGCGGTAGCGCTCCACCGCGGCCTCGCCGGCCACGAACACGAAGTCGTAGGCCTTCGCCTGGTTGGAGGCCATGTACGTCTTCTTCTCGCTCTCCCCGTGGGAGAGGAAGACATGGAGCATGTCCGGGTAACGCATCGCGTGGAAGTTGAGGTAGGTCTGGTTGACGTACATCGCCAGCTTGAAGTCGCTGGCCTGACACACACTGTCGACGGTGCCGATCCGGCGAGCGCTCACGATCGGGAGCTGGGTCTCGGAACCAAGTGCCTGGAACGTCTTGGTGTCTCGGGTCAGGATGAAGACCGGGTGCGTCTTGTTGAGCTGCTCCAGGGGATAGAGCCACTGACGCACCTGGTAGAGGTTGACCGGTGGATCGGTGAAATAGACCATCACATCGAAGTCGAGGGGGACGCGCGCCAGAACGCTGTCGTTGTCGTCCATGCTCAACCGGTCGCGAATCTTGATGCCCACAGCCCGCCTCGCCTCGAGGTAACGGCTGCGGGCCCGGGCACCCAGCGATGCTCCGGTCCGCAAGGGGTCGCCCATGATCTCCCTACTGATGCGCGCGGTCGTCGGCCAAAGGGGGAATGGTAGCGTTCCGCGGGCGTGGCCGGCCGCCACCGGACTCCGTCCACGCAGGCCGCCGAGGTCGTTCGCGGGCGGTGGAGGGAGTACCGAGAGATGGTGCGGCGGATCCGCGCGATTGTCGCGCGCCGCGACATCTTGCGGCTGCTCATCGCTCGAGATCTCAAGATCAAGTACGCCGACTCCAAGCTCGGCTACCTGTGGTCGGTGCTCGACCCGCTCCTCATGTCCGGCGTTTACTGGTTCGTCTTCACCCAGATCTTCACGCGCGGCGTGGGCCGCGAGCCCTACCTGCTCTTCCTGTTGTGCGGCATGCTGCCCTGGAACTGGGCCAACGGAGTGATCCGTGACTCCGCGCGCGCTCTGACGGCCGACGCCAAACTGGTGCGCTCGTCCAACCTCAGCCGGGAGGTCTGGATCCTGCGGGTCGTGGGCTCCAAGTTCATGGAGTTCCTGTTCAGTCTCCCGGTGCTGGTGCTCTTCGCTGTGATCTATATGCAGGCCCCGTCGTGGTACATCCTGGCCTGGCCACTGGCCGTGCTGATCCAGACCGTGTTCCTCGTGGGCATCGGGCTGATGCTGGCGCCGCTCGCGGTGCTCTACACCGACGTTCGGCGACTGCTCCGCGTCGTGCTGCGCGTGCTGTTCTACCTGTCACCGATCATCTACGGGGTGCGCGACGTGCAGGATCGCGCCCCGGAATGGGTGGCCAAGATCTACATCCTCAACCCATTGGCGGGCGTCTTCGATCTCTACCGCGCAGCGTTCTTTCCTGAGTTCTTCTCGGGCTGGCTCGAGGTCCTTGTCGGAGCGGTCGTTGCCTGCCTGTTCCTGATCCTTGGCACGGTGGCCTTCACCCGGCTCGAGGGCCGAGCATTGAAGGAACTCTGATGCGGTCCGTCATCGAAGCCAACAATCTCGGCATCTGGTTCGACGCAAACCGACGGCGTCGGAAGTCGATCCGCGACATCCTTCTCCGGAAGAACATTCCCACGCCCAAGGGGCGGTTCTGGGCCCTGCGCGACGTGTCTTTCTCGGTCGGTGAGGGTGAGGCCGTCGGGTTGGTCGGCGCCAACGGTGGCGGCAAGAGCACACTGCTCAAACTGATCGCCGGGGTGCTCATCGCCGGACGAGGGCGACGTGCGGGTCGACGGGGGAGTCGCCCCGCTCATCGAGGTCACCGGCGGGTTCGTCGGAAATCTGACAGCACGCGACAACATCTATCTCACCGCGGGACTGCACGGGCTGTCCCGCCGCGAGATCGACGAGAAGTTCGACGAGATCGTGGACTTCGCCGAGGTGGAGGAGTTCCTCGACCTGCCGTTCCGGCACTTCTCCAGCGGCATGAAGGTGCGCCTCGGCTTCGCCGTCGTCACGAGCCTTCGAGAGCCGATCGTCCTCGTCGACGAGGTGCTGGCCGTCGGTGACCGCGCATTCCGCGAGAAGTGCTACCGGCGGATGGAGGACATGCTCTCGGGCGGCCGGACCCTGTTTCTCGTCTCTCACAGCGAGCCGGATCTGCGCCGGTTCTGCACCAGGGGCCTGTACCTCAACCGTGGCCAGCTGGTCGCCGACGGGCCCATCGACGACACGCTCCGGCAGTACAACGAGGAGCTCGACCGAGGCAAGCCGTGATCTCGCTGCTGGCGGTGCGCTCCGACCCGTCGGCCACTCCAGCAGCGCTGCTCCCGCTCGGTCCGGCCACCGTCCTCGACGCCGCCCTGCAGCGGCTGGCCCGGCTGGGCGCTCCGGTGACGTCGGTGATCGCCCTCGACGGGGTCGACGAGGTGCGCGCCGCCGTCGCCGGCCGGGCCGCGGTGGTCGCGGCACCCGACCTGGCCACGGCACTTCGCTCCGTCGCGGACACCCTCACTGACGCCGACACCGACGTGGCGATCGTGGCGGCCGACCTGCTGCTGCCCGACGAGGCGGTCGCGGAGCTGCTGCTCGACCCACGCCGGCGCACCAGTGCGATGGTCTCGGCGGCGGCCGGTTCCGGAGCCGACATCCGGCGGCGCAGCGGCCAGGTGGTCAGCGCAGAGTCCGCGAACCACCACGTGGGCGACCCCGACGCGGTCTTCGTCGGCGCGGTGCTGATCGCGCGCAAGGACCTTCCCGGTGCGGCGGACGCCGTGCGCGCGATGGCCGACGTGGCTCGTGAACACCGTTGGTCGGGCGACGTGCCCGAACACGTGCTGGTCGCGCTGGTACGCCGGCAGGTGCCCGTCGCAGCGGTCGACATCGACCCCTGGCCGTGGTGGCGGGTCACAGCCGCTGCCGAGGTCGACCGGGCGAACGAGGTCATGGGCGGAACGGACACGGAGACCGTCCGGCTGGCCCGGGCCCTGCGGCCCGACGACGGCTTCTACTCCACCTTCGTCGTACGGCGGATCTCCCGGCGGCTCACACCGCTCGCACTCCGCTGGGGGCTGCGACCCAACCCGATCACCATCGCCTCGCTGGTCATCGGGCTGGCAGCCGCCAGCGCGTTCGCAACAGGCGGGCGGGTCGGCCTGGTGGCGGGTGCGCTCCTGCTGCAGCTCTCGCTCGTCGTGGACTGCGTCGACGGCGAGGTGGCCCGCTACACCCGTGCCTTCTCCCCGCTGGGTGCCTGGCTCGACGCCTCGACCGACCGGGTGAAGGAGTACGCCTGCTACGCGGGGCTGGCCTACGGCGCCGGCGGCGGCGAGGTGTGGCTCCTGGCTGCGGTGATGCTGACCCTGCAGACCACGCGGCACACCAGCGACTACACGTTCGCACTCGTCAAGAACCTGCGCGAGAGCTCGCTGCAGTCCGTGGACCTCGACCGCGCCGACGACGGCACCGGGGACGCAACCGCGCCGGCGTCGGCCGTGGAACGCGCCGTGCGCGCCTCGCAGCGCAGCAACGCGCGGCCCTGGGTCAACTGGACCAAGAAGGCCATCCACCTGCCGATCGGCGAGCGCTGGCTGGTCATCTCAGTCGTGGCCGCGGTCGGGACGCCGCGCCTGGTGTTCCAGGTCCTGCTTGCGCTGGGCCTGGTTGCGCTGGCCTACACCACGACGGTCCGGGTGCTGCGCGCCCGCACCTGGGCCGACCTGGTGGGTGGCGAGCTGGAACGTGACGTCATTCGTGCGCAGCTCGACCGCGGACCGCTGGCCGCGCTCATCGCGCGGGTCATCCCGTGGCGGCTTCCCGTAGGCAGGTATGCATGGACGGTGCCTCCGTTGTTGCGGTTGTTCGAGTACGCCGTGGTGCTGCTCGTCGTACGCGCGGTCGCGCCCGACGCCATCCCGGCCGCGTTCGGGTTGCTCTTCGCGGTTGCCTACCACCACTACGACGCGCTCTACCGCGTGCTGAACGGCTTGCCCCCCGCCGGCGCCGTGCACGCCGCCGGCCTGGGCGTCGAGGGCCGGCTGATCGTCATCTTGGCGCTGGCTGCTGCTGGCGAGGACGCTCTCTCCCGCGGCCTGGTCGTGATGGCGGTCGCCCTGGCCGTCGTCTTCGTCGTGGTCGGCACGATGGGTGGCCTGCGCGCGCTGCGGCCGGGACCCGACGGGGCGCCGCGAAAGGAGGCAGTCCGTGCCTGACCGGCCGACGATCGCCGAGCTGCGCGCTCGTACCCAGCCACCCGAGGTCCGAGGCAGGCGCAACTCCGAGCACTGGACCGCCGACCTCTACCAGCGCCGGCTCTCGCCCTACCTGACCCGCGTGCTGGTCGGCACGGCGCTGACCGCGAACGCGGTGACCTGCCTGATGATCCTGACCGGGGCCGCGGCCGGGGCCGCGCTGCTCGTGCCCGGTCTCGCCGGGGCCGTGCTGGCCGCCTTCCTCGGTCAGCTGCAGATGCTCCTCGACTGCTCCGACGGCGAGGTGGCCCGCTGGCGGGGGACCTCGTCAGCCGTCGGCATCTTCCTCGACAAGGTCGGCCACTACACCGCCGAGGGCCTGATCCCGATCGCGCTCGGCGTGCGCGCCGACGGCGGGCTCGACTCGATCGGCGGGTGGACCACGCTCGGCGCGCTGCTGTCCGTCCTCGTGCTCTTCAACAAGGCGCTCAACGATGCCGTCCATGTGGCCCGCGCGGCCGCCGGGCTGCCCAGGCTCGAGGACAAGGCCGAGGCGGCCGCGCCGTCCGTGGCCGGGATCCGCCGGCTGCGGTCGATGGTGCGGTTCCTGCCGTTCAACCGGGTCTTCCACTCGGTCGAGCTCACGTTGCTCGCCCTGCTGGCCGCGGTCGTCGATGCCGTCGGTGGTGATCTGGCCGGGACCCGGGCACTGGTCGCGGTCCTGCTGCCCGTTGCCGGAGTCACGGTCGCCGGCCATCTCCTCGCGATCCTGACGTCGAGCAGGTTGAGGTGAGCGAGCGTCTGCCCTCGATCGGTGCGGTCGTGCTCTCGATGGGCAACCGGCCAGAGGAGTTCCCGCGGGCGCTGGCGTCGCTGCTGCGGCAACGCGACGTCGACCTCGAGGTCCTGGTGGTGGGCAACGGGTGGGAGCCGACGGGCATCCCCGACGGCGTGCGCACGCTCGCTCTGCCGGAGAACGTCGGCATCCCGGAGGGCCGCAACATCGGCGCCCGCGAGGTCCGCGGTGACCTGCTGTTCTTCTTCGACGACGACGCCGTCCTGCCCACCGACGACGTCCTGGCTCGTCTCGTTGACGCCCTCGACCGGGACCCGCGCAATCGCGATCGCCCAGCCCCGGGCGGTCGACCCGACCGGGCTGCCCTCGCCGCGCCGCTGGGTGCCGCGCCTGCGCACCGGTGACCCGAGCCGCAGCAGCATCGTCACGATCGTGTGGGAGGGCGTGTTCCTGGTCCGGCGGTCGGCATTCGAGGCGGCCGGCGGATGGCCGGGGCACTTCTTCTACGGTCACGAGGGCATCGACCTGGTCTGGCGCATCTGGGACCGCGGCTACACCGCCTTCTACGCCGCCGACGTCGTGGTCAACCACCCGGCGACCAACCCCACGAGGCACGCCGTGTTCTACCGGATGAACGCCCGCAACCGGGTCTGGGTGGCCATGCGCAACCTGCCCTGGCCGCTGGTGCCGGTCTACCTGGTGGCCTGGGTTGCCCTGACCCTGCTGCGGGTCAGGTCACCCGCAGGCCTGAGGGCCTGGTTCGCCGGATTCCGCGAGGGCCTCGCCGGTGGCTACGGCGAGCGCCGCCCGATGCGCTGGCGCACCGTCGTACGGATGACTCTGGCGGGCCGTCCTCCCGTCGTGTGACGCCGGTAGCGCTCAGTAGACTTGCCTGTGCCGCCGCCGGCGCAGCAACCGACCGATCGCAGCCGAGAGGACCCGTCCGTTGACCGTGCACCCGGCGCCCGGAACTCCGGACGTGTCGGTGGTGATCATCGCCTTCAACGACGCGAAGCGGCTCCCGCAGGCAGTCCGCTCGGTCCTCGACCAGACGCTGGCCAACCTCGAGCTGATCATCGTCGACGACGCCTCGACCGACGGCACGGGCGATGTCGCTGACGACTTCGCGCGCCTCGACCCGAGGGTGCGAGCGGTGCACCTGCCGGAGAACAGCGGTGGCTGCAGCCGCCCGCGGAACGTCGGCATGGAGCACGCGCGCGCGCCGTACGTCATGTTCCTCGACAGCGACGACACCTACACCCGGCATGCCTGCAAGAACCTGCTGGTGGCGGCCGAGCGGACCGGTGCGGACGTGGCCGGCGGACCCTGTGTCCGCATCGACGTGAGGTCCGGGAAGGAACGGCTGTGGGCGTCGCAGGTCTACGCGTCGCGGCAGCGGGTCGTGCTCGCCGGGATCCGCGACATGCCTGAGCTGTTTCTCGACGCGATCTCGACCAACAAGATCTACCGCCGCGCCTTCCTCGACGAGCACGGCATCCGCTTCCCGGAGGGTCTGCACTACGAGGACCAGCTCTTCACCGCCCAGGTCTACTGCCAGGCACGCACGATCGCCTTGATCCCGACGCTGGTCTACCGGTGGATGGTCGTCCGCCACGGCGACCAGCACTCCATCTCCCAGCGCCGCTTCGAGTTCGAGAACTTCCGCGACCGCATCAAGGTGCACCGGCTGATCGACGAGTTCCTGATCGCGCACGGCGCGCCCGACCTCAAGGTCGACAAGGACGTGAAGTTCGTCAGGCACGACCTGCGCCTCTATCTCAACGACCTTCCGCACCGCGACGTCGAGTACCAGCGGCAGTTCATGGAGCTCGCCCGCGACTACCTCACGACGGTGTCCGACCAGACGTTGGAGCGCGTCGACCAGGTGCACCGCATCTGCGTCGCCATGATCCGCAAGGGCGATGTCGAGGAGACGCTCAAGACGGTCGACTGGCTCAAGCACGGCTTCAAGCTGTCGACCGAGCTCGTCGAGCGCGACGGACGCATCTACTGGACCGACCGCTACCTCGACGACCCCGGCATGCGTGAGCTGCTCGACGTCACCTCGCTGCGGCTGCACGAGCTGCCGTTCAGCCGGCAGAGCGTCTACAACGAGGTCACCGCGTTCGACGTCGCCGGAGGCAAGCTCTCGGTCACGGCGCACTTCCTCAACCAGTTCCGGCAGATCGCACCCGAGGACCGGCTCCGGCTCGCCATCGAGGTGAAGAGCCGGGCCGGCAAGGACCGCAAGCGGTTCCCGGTGCGCGATGTCCGCCACGAGGGAGCCCGGGTCGCCTGGTCCGCCGAGATCGCCCTGGCCCGCGCGCTCGGCCGGCTGGACCGGCAGATCCCGGTGTGGGACATCGTGCTGGAGATCTCGTGGGACGGTCATGTCAACCGCAGCGCGTTCTCGATCGCGCCGGATCTCGTTGCCGGACGCTCGTTCCAGGTCCGCGGGCGGTTCCACCGCCTGCTGCCCGGCCGGGTCGAGCCCTACGTGACGACCAACGGCAACCTCGCGTTCGAGCAGGTTCCGGACCGGCTGCCGGCGATGCGCGCCGTCGGCAGGGTGCACGGCTTCTCCGCCCGCGCGGTCGGCTCGCTCCGACGCCGGTCGTTCGGGCCCGCCCACAACACGGCGATGAAGAGTCGGGCCTTCCGGCTGTTCAGCCGGTTGCCTCCGATCCCTGGTCGTGCGGTGTTCCAGAGCCAGCTCGGCCAGCACTACACCGGCAACCCGAAGTACGTCTACGAGGCGGCCCGCGATGCCGGAGTCCTCGGTGACGTGGTCTGGGTCCATGCCGGCTCGACCGCAGGGTTCCCGAAGGGCGTGAAGCTGGTCCAGCGCGGGAGCTGGGCCTTCCACTGGCATCTCGCCCGCGCGCAGTACTGGGTGGACGACCAGGGCTTCCCTCGGCAGTTCCGCAAGCCGGCGGGGACGACGTACGTGCAGACCTGGCACGGGACGGCCCTGAAGCGGATGGGCTTCGACTCGCCGGCGCTGGAGGCGGCGGGCGCCCGGGAGCGGGCCGCGCACCAGGCCATGATCGATCGGTGGGACTGCCTGCTCGCGCCCAGCGAGTACTTCGTGGACACCTTCGCCCGGTCCTACCGCTACCGCGGCCCGGTGCTGCGGTCCGGCTCGCCCCGCAACGACCCGCTGGTGCAGGCGTCGATCGACGTGCAGGCGGTGCGCGACAGGCTCGAGATCCCGCCCGGCCGCAAGGTCGTCCTGTACGCGCCGACGTTCCGCGACCGGGACCTGCGGCTGGGCAAGCCGTTCGAGCTCCAGCTGGATCTCGACGCGCTGCTCGCCGAGCTCGGCGAGCAGCACTACTTCCTGGTGCGCCCGCACTACCTGGACAAGCTGTCGCTCCCGCGCCGGCACCAGCGGTTCGTCGGTGACGTGTCGAAGCACCCCGACGTCACCGAGCTGCTGCTTGTCGCGGACGTGCTGGTGACCGACTACTCGTCGGTGATGTTCGACTACGCCAACCTCGGTCGCCCGATGGTCTTCTACACCTACGACTACGAGGACTACATCCGCGACGAGCGCGGGACCTACCTCGATCTCGAGGAGGTCGCGCCCGGGCCGCTCGTGAGCGACACCGAGGCACTCATCGCGGCGCTGCGCAACGTCGAGCGGGACGAGCCCGTCTACCGGGAGCGCTATGCCGCGTTCCGGGAGCGGTTCTGCGCCTACGAGACGGGCCGGGCCGCCGAGACCGTCGTGGCCGAGCTGCTGTCCGGTCGCCCCGCATGAGCGAGCGCCGGGCCCGAGACATCTTCCTGGTGGCCAACAACGTCGAGGAGCTCGGCGGGGTGCAGCGAGTCGCGCACAGCCTGGCGACGATGTTCGTCGACCGCGGCCACCGGGTGACCGTCGTCGGTGTCCAGCACGCAGCAACGCCGCACGACTACGGCGACCGGCCCTACCGCTACGTCGTACTCAACGACGAGCTCCCGCCACCGGCACCGCGGGTACGCGGCGTCCGCGGCCGGGTCGACCCGCGCGTCAGGCGCGACCTGTGGCGTCACAAGCGGGCCCGGAAGGCCGCCGTCGACCGGCTCAGCGCGGAGTTCGCGACCGCCGACGACGGCGTCGTGATCGTGCTGCAGGTCTTCTCGATGCAGTGGGTCGCACCGGCGGAGCACGCCCACCTGAGGGTGATCGGCATGAGCCACGAGTCCTTCGACGCGGCGGTCGCCTCGCACCGCTACGCGCGGATCCGCACGCACTACCGCGACGTCGACCTGCTCCTGCTGCTCACCCGCCACGACGCCGACTGCTTCGAGCGGGAGGGGTTCAACAACGTGGGGGTCATGCACAACCCGCTCAGCTTCTATCCCGAGCAGACCAGTGACCTCGACGGCAAGGTGATCGTCGCTGCCGGTCGCTACGCGCCGGAGAAGGGCTACGACCGGCTCATCGACGCGTTCGCCGCCGTGGCGCCCGACCACGCCGACTGGTCGCTGCGGATCTTCGGCCACGGGCCCTTGCACGCCGAGCTGCAGGACCAGGTGCGCCGGCTCGGGCTCGAGGCGCAGGTGCAGCTGCCAGGCCTGGCGGAGGACATCGAGGCCGAGCTCAGGGCCGGCTCGATCTTCGCCCTGTCCTCTATCCATGAGGGGCTGCCGATGGCGTTGGCCGAGGCGATGGCGTGCGGGGTGCCCTGCGTCGCGTTCGACTGCGCAGCCGGGGTGCGCGAGATCATCACCGACGGCCAGGACGGCATCGTGGTGCAGCCACGCAACGTGGCCGCCTTCGCGGCCGCGTTGCGGACCCTGATGGACGACGACGACCTGCGGCACCGGCTCGGTGCCGCTGCCCGGCACAGCGTGCGCCGGTTCACGCCCGACGCGATCGCTGCCGAGTGGGAGGACGTCTTCGCCCTGGTCGAGCGCTGACCGGGCGCTCGCCTACTGCCCGCTGCTCGGCGCGTAGAGCCGCAGGCCCGGCTGGCTGGAGACCAGGGTCCAGCCCGAGTCCGGGCCTGGTGGGCGCCGAGAGAGCTGTGGCGTCCAGAGCAGGAACGTGCCGGCGCCGTCCGGTGGGGGTGGCTCGGCCTGGCTGTGCGGCACCGCGTCGATGTCCGCCTGCCAGGCGAAGTCACCACCGATCGGCTCGCGCTGGTAGATGCCCAGGATGAGCGCCGTCCGGTCGTCGGCGATCACCGTGTCCACCTGCTCGTCGATGTTCTTCAGCTCGGCGCGCATCGAGTTCCAGGTGGCGTCCCGCGGGTTGTCGGCGATGTCGTCGCCGAGCGGGACGATCCACACCGCAAGGGCGGCGAGGGCGACCAGGGCGCAGCCGAGAGCGACCCGCCGCTGCGCGCTGACGGGCGCCCGACGTCGTACGGCGTCCAGGGCCGCGGCGACCGCCGCCGCCGCGCCGATGCACAGGGCGGGCAGGACCGGGATCCAGTAGCGCATCAGCGTGGCGTTGATCTTGATGTAGTCGGGGTGGAGGAGCCCTGACACCAGCGTCAACGGGAGCCACACCGAGACGAACCAACCCAGCATCAGCACGTTGCCCCGCCGTCGCACGAGCAGGGCGCCGAGGATGGTGAGCACGATGCTGGCCAGTACGACGGTGGTCTGCGGGTAGGCCACGATCACGCGTGGCAGCCGCAGCAGGGCGTCCGTCCGCGTCAGCTCGGTCCGCGGCACCCCGCCGTGCTCGATGCCGACGTGCAGGCGGGCCAGCGCGTCGCCGTGGACGGCGAAGGCCAGGACCAGCTCCAGGGCCAGGCAGGCGAGCATCGGCAGCGCGACCTGCACCCATCGGCGCAGGGGCAGCCGCCACGCGAGAAGGACCCCGACGATGACCGGGAAGACGAACACCGAGAGCTCGCGCACCAGGTAGGACCAACCGAAGCACAGGCCCGCCGCGACGTACCACCACGTCGGACCGCCGTCGCTGTCGCCATCGGCGGAGCGTCGTTGCGCGGCCCCGATCATGAGCGCGAACCCGACTGTGATGAATGCCGCCGACGGGATGTCCGGCAGTAGCTGCCAGCTGGTCATGCGCTCGATCCCGGGTCGGATCTCGGTGTCGACGAGCACCGGGTGGAACACCATGAGCAGGGCCGCGGAGGCTCCGACCCAGCGCCCGAACAGCACGTTGCCCAGGGCGAAGGTCGCGATGATGAGCAGGATGCCGGTGAGGAACGGCCAGGCGTAGTAGGCGACCTGGCCGTAGCCGAACAGGTCGAGGAACAGCCGCGTCGGCAGCAGGTTTCCGATGCGAAGCGCGTGGTGGTCGAGCGGCACGTCGGGGAACGACCGCGCGTCGTTGAGGACGAAGATCCCGTCGTTCCAGCGCGGGTAGGGGCGAACGAGCAGCGTCACCACGAGGTGGACGGCGACCAGCCCGAGGCCCAGGGTCCACAGCGGTGGGCGGCTGGTCCGCGGTGGAACGGCGGGGTCTGTGCTCTCGGCCGGTGATCGGGTCGCCGTCGTCATGGTGCCAGCACGGCGGGGGGAGCGGGGACCGCGAGCTCGGCACCCGTCTGCTCCCGCAGCTCGTCGACCGAGACACCCGGCGCCAGCTCGCGCAGCACGAGTCCCTCCGGTGTCACGTCGATGACGGCGAGGTCGGTGATGATGCGGTCGACGACACCGCGCCCGGTGTAGGGCAGTGTGCACTCGTCGACGATCTTGTGGGTGCCGTCGCGGGCGACATGCTCCATCACGACGATGACCCGCTTCGCGCCGTGCACGAGGTCCATGGCACCGCCCATGCCCTTGACCATCTTTCCCGGGATCATCCAGTTGGCCAGGTCGCCCGTGCGCGACACCTGCATCGCGCCGAGGATCGCGGCGTCGATGTGACCGCCGCGGATCATGCCGAACGAGGACGCCGAGTCGAAGAACGATGCGCCGGGCAGCAGGGTGACCGTCTCCTTGCCGGCGTTGATGAGGTCGGGGTCCTCGTCACCGTCGAACGGGTAGGGCCCGACCCCGAGGATGCCGTTCTCGCTCTGCAGCACGACGGTCACGTCGTCGGGGATGTAGTTGGGCACGAGGGTCGGCAGGCCGATGCCGAGGTTGACGTACTCGCCGTCCGCCAGCTCGCGGGCTGCGCGGGCCGCCATCTCCTCGCGGGTCAGTGCCATGTCAGGCCCCCTGCCCGTCGCTCTGGCGCGAGCGGACCGTGCGCCGCTCGATGCGCTTCTCGATGTCGGGCACCTCGACCACGCGCTGGACGAAGATGCCCGGCGTGTGCACGTCCTCGGGCTTGATCTCGCCGACGTCCACCAGATGCTCGACCTGCGCGATGGTCACGCGACCGGCGCCGGCGCACAGCGGGTTGAAGTTGCGAGCGCTCTCGCGGAACACGAGGTTGCCGTGCCGGTCGCCCTTCCATGCGTGCACCAGGGCGAAGTCGGTGACGATCGCCTCCTCGAGCACGTAGGTGCGCGTGTCCCCGTCGGCCTGGAACTCGCGCGTCTCCTTCGCCGGCGACGCGAGGACGACCGACCCGTCTGCCCCGTAGCGCCAGGGCAGGCCTCCCTCGGCGACCTGGGTGCCCACGCCGGTGGCGGTGTAGAAGGCGGGGATGCCGGAACCGCCGGCGCGCAGCCGCTCGGCCAGGGTGCCCTGCGGCGTCAGCTCGACCTCGAGCTCGCCGGACAGGAACTGCCGCGCGAACTCCTTGTTCTCACCGACGTACGACGAGGTCATCCGCGCGATCCGCTTGTCGCTCAACAGGATGCCGAGGCCCCACTCGTCCACGCCGCAGTTGTTCGACACGACCCGCAGCTCGCTGGTCCCCGCGTCGTGGAGTGCCTTGATCAGCTCGGTCGGGACGCCGCAGAGCCCGAACCCGCCGACGGCCATCGAGGCGCCGTCGGGGATGTCCGCGACGGCGTCAGCGGCGGAGGGGACGACCTTGTCCATGCGGGAGAGTCTCTCGTCGTGGGGGATTCGGGCGGACGCTAGCGACGCGCGCTCAGGTGCAGATGTCCTGGCTGGCGCTTCGGGTGGTGATGCTGGGCTCCGGCTGCGGCGAGGCCGTCGAGCCGGCGATCGTCACGGGCACGACCTCGGGGTGGTCAGACCCGACCACGACGACGAGGGTGCGCCCGAGCGAGGCATCCTCGGCGATGGTGGAGCCGGAGAGGGCCGCGTTCAACGTGCGACCGGACTCGTCGTACGCCGGGTCGTGGCGCACCGTCGTCGTCGTGTAGTCGTCACGGTCGGCGGTGCCCACCCCGGTCACGACGAACCCGCCGGCCTGCAGGCGCTCGGCCAGCCGGGTGGCGGCGCCCGGAACGCCGGATCCGTTGAGCACCTCGACCCGGATGTTCTCCGGCGGGGTGCGCAGTGGGGGACCTGTCTGCGGAGCAGCCGTCCCGGGCTTCTTCTTCTCCTGGCCGGGCAGCGGCCGGTCGAAGCGCAGCGACGTCCACAGCGCGTCCGAGTCGGCTTCCCGGAAGATCACGGTGTTGCCCTGGTCGGCCGGGTTGGCCTCGTTGGGCACCGTCACGAACGTGACGGCATCGGTGTCCATGCTTCTTGACGCTCTGGGCCAGCTTGCGCAGGTCGTTGAGACTCGCCAGGCCGGGGTCGGTGGTGATGCGACTTCGTCGCCGCGTCGAGGAAGGAGAGCAGCCGGTCGGGTCGCAGCAGCAGGCCGCGGTTGGAGACCTTGTCGACCATGGAGGAGAGGAACGCCTGCTGGCGGTCGATCCGGCTGAGGTCGCTGCCGTTGCCGAGCTGCTTGCGGGTCCGGACGTAGGCCAGCGCGTCCGCGCCGTCGACGGTCTGCCGCCCGGCGTCGAGGTGCAGCTTCGACGTGTCGTCGTCCACGCGCTCCGGCAGGCAGATCTCCACGCCGTCGAGGGCGTCGACCATCTGCTTGAAGCCGCGGAAGTCGATCACGACGTGATGGTCGATCCGGATGTCGGTGATCTGCTCAACGGTCCGGATCGTGCACGCCGCGCCGGCCAGGGAGTAGGCCGCGTTGAACCGCGCGGTCTGCGCGACAGTGCGGCTGCCGTCAGGGCGCTTGCACGCGGGGATGTCGACGATCGAGTCGCGCGGGATGCTGACCAGCACCGCGACTCTCCGGTCCGCTGCGAGGTGGAGCAGGATCGTCGTGTCCGAGCGGGCACCGCCGATGTTGCGCGCAGCCGCGCCGGACCGCTTGTCCGAGCCGATCAGCAGGATGTTGAGCGCGGGTCTCCTCCTCGCCCTCCGCGATCACCTCGGGCCGGTCGCCGAGCAGCCCCGTGAGGTCCTGGCTCGTGATGTTGTTGTTGATCTTGTAGTAGGCGACGAACGCGCCGGCCGACCCGGTAACCAGCAGCACCGCGAAGGTCACCATCAGGGCCGTGAGCAGCCGTCGCAGCGGCCGACGCCGCGCGACATGGCGCGCGTGCGTCCGTCGGTGGGTCGGCAAGGCTGACAAGAACAGTGTCCTTCGGCCGGGCATGCGGCGTCGTGAGCACGCGGGGGCAGACCTGCCAGTCTAGGTCAACCTGGGCAGGCCGGGGCCGCGCCCTCGGGCAGCCCGGCGACGGCGCTCACCTGCTCGGCCTCGACCCGGGCCGCCAGCAGGCCGGAGTCGGCCCGGCGGCAGAGCACGGTCCCGCCGTCGTTCGCGAGCGGCCCGAGCAGGCCGGCAGACGATCGCCGGCAGGCTGTCGAAGGGCAGCACCGACAGGATGCGCGCGCCGGGGGGCAGCGCCCAGCGCTCGAGGCTGCGCCGTCGTGGCGGCGCCGAGCTCGGCCGCGCTGTGCAGGGTGCCGTCGGCCAGCAGCGCCGGCCGCTCGGGGCGAGTCCCGGCCGGCGGCCGGAAGAGGTCGCCGTACCCATGGATCTCGCGGTCGTAGTCGAGCGTGACGTACGCCGGGAGGTCGATCCCGCGCCGGGGCAGCCCCATCGGCCCCAGGCCGAGTCCGACGACCTCCTCGGCCGCCGGGACCGCGCGCCCGCCGCCTGCGCCGCGCGCCGCGACGGCCAGCACCGCGATGTCGATGGGGACGCCCCCTGCCGTCCCCGCGGTGGCCCCGGGCACGGTCACCAGCCCGGCCGCCCAGCAGGCCGCGTGCCAGACCGCTCCCTGCCAGTGCGCCGGCAGGTCCAGGGACACCCGCTGCCCGGGCTGCGCGCGCCAGCCCGTCCACCAGCAGGTTCGCGGTCTTGGCGACCCAGTTGGCGAACGTGACGACGGACAGCTCCACCCGCTCGCCAGCGCTGTCGTCGTAGAACGTGATCAGCGGCCGGGCCGGGTCGTCGGCCACCGCCTGGGTGAGCAGCCGGTCCGGGGTCATCGGGAGTCAGCCTAGGACCGGCGCAGCAGCGCACCCAGCCCACAGAGACGCGCGGGGTCGCCGTCCGGTTGTCACCGTTGTCGCAAAATTTGCGGTCCATCTGCGCCGGTTTGGTCAAGGCCCCTTGACCAACGGCCGATTCAGGACAGACTGCCGGTTGGTGATCCCACCAGCACCACGGGACTCACTGGCAACAACGGTCACAGAACACCGCTCGACACGCGGTGCGCGGCCCTCTCGGGGACGCCTGCCGACGCCCCCTGCCGAAGGTCTCTTTCATGCGCAAGGCTCCCTCGTTCCTGTTGCTCAGCGTGGCGGTGCCCGCCCTCTCCGCCCTGCCCGTGCTCAGCCCCCCGGTCGCCAAGCCGCAGCCGGTGGCCCCCGAGGTCCGTGCCGTCGCCCTCGCCGGGGTCGATGACCCGGCGCTGCGCAGCAGCGCCGGCGCCGCCAGCGAGGATGTCTCCGCCGAGGCCCGGGCCGACGTGCTCGCGCCGCACCAGCGCGGCAAGGCGCCCAGCCGGCCGGCCGTGTTCACCAAGGCCCGCGGGAGCGCCGACTTCGAGCTGCTCGGTGTCACCTGGCGGGCCGGGACGGCCGCCGACCTGACCGTGCTCGTGCGCACCCACGGCGAGACCGGCTGGACCGCGTGGACCGCGCTGGAGCCGGCGCCCACCCCCGACAAGTCCGAGGGGGACGACGTGCGGGCCGGGACCGAGCCGCTGTACGCCGGCCCCTCCGACGGCTACCAGGTGCGCATCGACGTGCGCAGCGGCACGCTGCCGGCCGATGTGCGTGTGGACCTGGTCGACCCCGGAGAGTCCCGCGCGGACGCCACGGTCGGCGCCGGTGCCCCGATGTCCTCGGCCGCGGCGGCAACCGCTCAGCCGCACGATCTTCACCCGCGCCCAGTGGGGCGCGGACGAGTCGCTGCGCGACGGTTCGCCGAGCTACTCCGCCACGATCAAGGCGGGCTTCGTCCACCACACAGCGAGCGCCAACGGCTACTCCGCCGCCGAGGTGCCCAAGATCCTGCGCGGCATCTACGCGTACCACACGAAGAGCAACGGCTGGTCGGACATCGGATACAACTTCCTCGTCGACCGCTTCGGCCGGCTCTGGGAGGGCCGTTACGGCGGCATCAGCAAGCCGGTGATGGGTGCCCATACCGGCGGCTTCAACACCGACACCTTCGCCGTCTCCGCGATCGGCAACTACGACAAGGTGGCCGCCCCGGCGGCGATGACAACCGCGATCGCCAAGGTGATGGCGCTGGAAGCTGTCCCTGCACTACCGCGATCCCAACGGCACCACCACCCTGACGTCCAGCGGAGGCGGGACATCGCGCTATGCCGCGGGCACGAAGGTCACGATCGGTGTCATCTCAGCGCACCGCAACATGGGCTACACCAGCTGCCCCGGAAAGAACCTCTACGCGAAGGTGTCGACCATCAGGAGCACGGTGGCGGCCGGGATCGGAGTCTCTCTGATCAACCCGTCGGTGGCGCCAGCTGCGGTCGGGTACGGAAAGGGAACCCCGGTCAGCATCACTGCCAGGCAGTACAAGTACCCGAGCGCAACGCGATGGTCGGTCCAGATCACTGACCGGCTCACCGGCATCCCGGTCCGTCGCATCGTTGGGTTCGGTTCGGTCAACGCGGTCTGGGACGGGCACAACGTGACCGGGCAGCTCGCCCGGCCCGGCGTGTACGACGTCGTGGTCGAGGCCTGGTACGGGTCGGAGCGGTCGTTTCCCTACCAGGGCGTGGTTACCGTCACCGCGCCGACGGGTGTGAAGGTCCAGAAGAGTGTGACTGCGCTGCAGTGGTCACAGGCCGCGGACAACGGCACCAACGGCACCCCGACGACGTTCGCCTACGGAACGACGAGAGCGGTCGGAGTCGTGGGGGACTGGGACGGCGACGGCGACTCGACACCGGGGGTCGTGGACATCGTCGGCGGTGCATGGCGCTGGCGTCTCAAGGACGACAACAGCACCGGAACCCCTGACTACTCGTTCACCTACGGTCTGGCGACCAGCTGCGCGCCGACCACGGGGGACTGGAACGGTGACGGCACCACGACGCCCGGACTGATCTGCAACCAGAACGGGCGGCTGCGCTGGCGGTTGTCCAATGCCAACGCGGTGAGCAGTCCCCAATACGAGTTCTTCTACGGCGTGCAGACGGACCTGGGACTGGTGGGGGACTGGGACGGCAACGGCACGGACACAGCGGCCGTGGTCAGCACCAACACTGACGGCAGCTTCTCCTGGGCACTGCGGAACGCCCTCTCTGCGGGCAGTCCCAGCACCCGGGCCCACTACGGCTGCGGATGCGGCGCTGCGGTGGCCGGCGACTGGGACGGTGACGGCAAGGCGTCGATCGGCGTGGCCCGGGGGTCCTCGTCCCAGCTCCTCTGGCAGCTCAAGAACGCCAACACCGACGGTTCTCCCGACCTGATGTTCTACTGGGGGGGTGGCGCTGATCGGGTTATGGACGGCGACTGGAACGGCTCCGGCGCCAGTCGTGTCGGCGTGCGCTCTCCTGTTGTCCCCTGAGGTCGGTGAACATCGTGTGGTCTAACCGGAAAGCCGCTGCGGCCGTCATCGCCGCGCTGCTGATGCTGCCGCTCTGGGCGGCACCGGCTGAGGCGGTCGAGGACTACACCGTGCAGGCGGACCACACGTACACGTTCGTCGGACGGGGTTACGGCCACGGCCGCGGGATGTCGCAGTACGGCGCGTTCCACGCGGCGTCCATCGGTCACTCGGCCAGGCAGATCACCGACCGCTACTACTCGGAAAGCACGGCCGGCACCGTCTCGAACTCGCAGCTGCGCGTGCGCCTCGAGCGCAGCGTCACTGACCGGCTCGTCTACTTTCCGTCCGTCGCCGGGCTCACCGCCCGGGACGAGTCCGCCGGAGGAGGACCGGACACCCGGATCGACCCGGCGGCCTTCCCCGGCGTGAGCCGTTGGCGGGTCGTCACCGACGCGGCCGGCCTGCGGGTGCAGGGAGAATCCAGCACGGGCGGCTGGGTGTCGCTGCAGATCGGCTCGCGGACGGCCTTTCCGGGCACGGTGCGCATCTTCTCGAACTCCGTCAGCTCCCTGCGGATCCAGGACGAGGACGAGTCCGCGTCTCGCTCCTACCGCGGCAACTTCCGTATTCATCGCGTGAACAGCAGCGACATCGTCGCGGTCAACGTCGTCAATCTCGAGTCCTACCTCAGGTCCGTCGTTCCCAGTGAGAGTCCGGCGTCCTGGCCCTCGGCCGCTCTGCAGGCGCAGGCGATCGCCGCCCGGTCCTACTCGTCGTGGTACTCCCAGCACCCCAAGGACGCCGCCGTCTACGAGATCTGCGACAACCAGAACTGCCAGGTCTACTCCGGCACATCGAGCGAGAACGCACGTACGGACGCGGCGGTGACGGCGACCGCCGGAAAGGCGCGGACGGTCTCCGGCAATGCGATCCGGGCAGAGTTCGCCTCGACGAACGGCGGCTGGACGGAAACCGGTGGAACCGGCCACTCCCCTGCCGGGCGCGACGACTGGACCGACGGCAGCTGGGACCCCTACCACCACTGGCAGGCGTCCTTCAGCGCGTCCCAGCTGGCCCAGAAGTTCCTCCCCGCCGGTTCCACACTGAGCAGCGTCCACGTCGTCTCCCGGGATGGTGTCGGCGACTGGGGTGGCCGCGTGACGGCCATCGACATCCGCGGCACGAACGCCGGGAGCCCGGTTCAGAACTCCGTCACCGGGGCGGCCTTCCGGACGGCCATGGGGGCCAGCACGATCCGGTCGACGCTGTTCACGGTCGGCGACTCCGCGGCTCTCCGCTGGGTCAAGTCCGCTTCGCACTCCACGAACGCGACCCAGAACACGCAGACCTACGGCCCGCAAGGCGCAACGCCGCTGCTCGGCGACTGGGACGGGGACGGTGACCAGACGCCGGCGGTCCTGGATGTCGTCGACGGCTCCTGGCGCTGGCGGCTACGGAACTCGAACACCGTGGGGTCTCCGAGCACGGTCTTCACCTACGGCGCCTCCTCGTGTCGGCCCGTCGCCGGTGACTGGGACGGGGACGGCGACGAGACACCCGGCTTGGCCTGCCCGTCCGCCGGCCAGTTCCTCTGGCAGCTCTCGAACGTCAATGGCCCCGGCGCCCCGGCACACGAGTTCCGCTACGGCCCGGCCACTGCCACCCCCGTGGTCGGGGATTGGAACGGCGACGGCCAGGCATCTGCGGGTCTGGTGCGCACCAGCTCGACCGGCGGGTTGTTGTGGCAGCTGCGCGACAGCCTCTCGGCGGGCGCTCCCTCGGCGCAGTTCACCTACGGGGCGAACGCGGACCGGGGGGTCGTCGGTGACTGGGACGGCAACGGGTCGACGACGGTCGGAGTCACTCGCAAGTCGGGCGAGCGCTGGAGCTGGATCCTCCGCAACAGCAACACAGCGGGCAGTGCGTCCTATCGCTACTTCGCCGGGCTGGTCTCGGGGCAGGTGCCGCTCGCCGGTGACTGGGACGGCAATGGGACCGCGACGCCCGTCATGGTCGACTGACAGCAGTTCCGAGACGTCGGTTATCCTCACCACGTCCCTGAGCTCTTGCGAGCCATTCGGCCCCGATCCCCGGAGCCTGCTGCCCAATGACGATCAGCGTGCCCCCCGAGGAGACCCCCGTATCCCACCTCCCGTACGTCGAGCACGCTTCCTACCCGCCGCGGGACGCCGCAGCTGAGAGACCGCTCGTCACGATCGTGCTGCCGTGCTTCAACGAGCAGGACCACGTCCTCCTCGAGGTGCAGCGGATCTGCGACACGATGGATGCGGCCGGCTACGCCTACGAGCTGCTCGTGATCGATGACGCGTCCACCGACAACACGCTCGAGGTGCTTCGGGAGGCCGCCCCCCGCTTTCCGCACCTCCGGCTGATGCCCTTCCGCCGCAACGGGGGCTCCGGCACTGCGCGGCGCATCGGAACGTACGAGGCCCGCGGAGAGATCGTCGTGTGGACCGACGCCGACATGACCTATCCGAATGAGCGGATCCCGGAATTCGTCGAGATGCTTCGGAGCGATCCCACCATCGATCAGGTGGTTGGCGCCCGGACGAGCGAGGAGGGCACACACAAGATCCTCCGGGTGCCGGCCAAGTGGCTCATCCGCAAGATCGCCGAGACCCTGTCGAACTCCAAGATCCCGGACCTGAACTCCGGCCTGCGCGCGTTCCGGCGGTCGGTTGCCCTCCCTTACCTGCGGCTCCTGCCGCCCGGCTTCTCCTGCGTCACCACCATCACGCTGGCGTTCCTGTCGAACCAGCACGACATCCGCTATGAGCCGATCACCTATGCCAAGCGCGCCGGGACGTCCAAGTTCAAGTTCATGCGCGACGCCTACCGCTACATCCTGCAGGTGCTGCGGATGGTGATGTACTTCAACCCGCTCAAGGTGCTGATGCCGCTTGCGCTGTGGCTGCTGCTCCTCGCGCTGGCCAAGGGCATCTACGACCTCGTGGCACATCCGGTCCGCTTCGCAACCAACACCGTCCTGCTGTTCGTCACCGCCATGCTGATCGGATGTGTCGCGCTGCTCGCGGACCTGATTGTCCGCTCACGCGGGGACCACTAGGGGTCCGACAGCAGCCCGAAGAGCTCTTCGCCCATCGACTCCTCGCCGAACCTGTCGCCGGCCGACTCGCGAAAGCGTTGCCCGAGGCGTTCGAGCGCCCCTCGATCGATCACCAGCTCGTTGAGGCGCGCCGCCCAGGCTCCGGCGTCCTCCGCGGGCAGCAGGATGCCGGTCTCGCCGTCGACGACGGCGTCCTTGATGCCCTCGAGATCGGCGGCAGCGACGGGGGTGCCCCGGAGCGCGGCCTCGATCGTGACGAGGCCGAACCCCTCCATGTCCCCGGGGACCCGGATGTTCGGCTGCACGAAGAGGTCGGCACCCTGCATGACGAGCTCACGGGTCTCGTCGTCGACCGAGCCGATTAGGTGAACCCGCGGCGTCAGCTCACCGGCTTCCACAGCGGCGCGCAGCGGCACCGTTTCGGGACCGTCCCCGGCAACGACGTAGTGCACATTGGCCGGCAGCTGCGGCAGGACCTGGTCGACGAACCACCGCGCACCCTTGCGCCGGACGAGGCGGCCCAGAGTCAGCAGGAACACGGTCTCGTCGGAGCCGCCGAACCTCCGCTTGAGCTCCTGCCGACACACCTGTCGTTGCGCGAGCGACACGTCTGGCGCTGATACTCCGAGTCGTACGACGTGAACGTGTTCGGCCGGGACACCGAATCCGCGAGCGGCCTCGGCGGTGGCCGCGCTGATCGCAATCACGCGGGGAGACCCACGAAGCAATCGATGGACGACGGCGCGGTAGAGCCGGTTCTCAAAGGTCAGATCGAGACCCATGACCATCGTGGCGTGGCGTGCCCTGAACAGGCGCAGGAACGGCGCCAGGACGGCGTACATGAGTGCATCGCCGGTCAGCACGAACCCGACGCGGCGGGTCGCGACCAGCCAGCTGGTCCGGATCACTGCTCCCGGCAGCCAGACCGGCAACAGGCGGTTGCTGCCGCCGTGGGCGATGAGCACGGCATCCGGCCGAGCAGCCACCATCGTCCGCCACACACCTGCGGCGAGGGTCTCCATGCCACCCCGGGACGGGGGGAACTTGCGCGTTACGAAGACAGGCCGATCCGGCATGGGCAGGACACTAAGCGATGCCGCACGGTGCTCATCCCGACCCTCAGGCGTCGGGGCTCAGCCGATAGACTCCCGCCCGTTGGCCGTGAGACGCCGTCGCCGAAGCGCGAGAGCGTTCGACTAGGCGAAGAAGGCGACTTGATGGTTTCCGACCGCGACTTCTACGAGACGGCCTATCACTTCGACGACGACGTGATCCAGGTCGATGAGCGGCGGATGGCTCGCGCGCTCGACCTGCTCGAACCGTTGAAAGCCAAGACGTTCGTCGATCTCGGGTCCGGTGTGGGATGGGCGGCGCGGTTCGCCCTCCGCCGTGGCGCCGGCGCCACGCTCGGCCTCGACTTCGCCATCCGCGCGCTGCTCCTCGGCCAGCAGGGCATCCCGGAGGTCTCCCGCGTGCAGGCAGACGGGTGCCAGCTGCCGATCCGATCCGGTTCCATTGACAGGCTTCTCAGCTTCGGCTCGATAGAACACTTCCCGGACGTGAGTCAGGGTCTTCGCGAGATCGCCCGTGTGCTGGCCCACGATGGCCGAGCCGTCATCGTCGTACCCAACTTCTATGTGCGGACGGAGCAGCCCCGCGAGCTGCGGCTGACCCAAGGTCGGTGGACCCGGTTGATCAATGATGCGGGTCTGCGCGTGGAAGCTGTACGCGCCGACTTCGGACCCCCCGTCTTCCGCGATCGACGCCCGGCTCGCATCCTCTTCCGAGGCGGGGCGAAACTGCTCGGGTTCGTCCCTCGCATGCAGTATCAGTTCGTCTTCGCCCTCGCGAAGGCACGTGTCCCCTCGTCGACACGTGGCTGATCGGCCGGCCGCCCGGCCGCCGAGTTCCCCACTCCGTCGCGTCCTGCGCTGGGCGCTGGGTCTGCTGGCCGTCACCCTTCTGCTGGGCGTCCTGTGGCAGCAACGTCACGAGCTCGCAGACGCACTCGCTCGGCTCGACATCGGGCCCGTGCTGCTGTCCGGAGTCTTCGTCCTCCTCGGCTTGATGGCCAGCATGATGGGGTGGCGGGCTCTGCTGATCGCGGTCGGGCACCGGCTGCCGGTGTTGACGTCAGCCCGGCTGTACTTCCTGACGCAGATCGGCAAGTACCTGCCGGGCTCGGTCTGGCCGGTCGTGGCGCAGATGGAGCTCGGCAGGGAGGAGGGCGTTCCCGCGGCGCAGAGCGGCGTTGCGGCGGCACTCAACCTGCTGGTCGGGATCGCCACGGGGATCGTCATCGGCGTCCTGTCCCTGGTCGCCGTCAACGGTTCCCCGGGTGACTACTGGTGGCTGCTGATCCCTCTGCCGCTCCTCCTGGTCCTGCTGCGACCAGCCGTCGGACAACGCACCGTCACGCTCTTCCTCCGCCTCGTGCGCAGGCCGGCACCCGACCTGCAGATCGGTCCCCGGGGTGTGCTCGTCTCGGCTGGCTGGTCGGCGGTCATGTGGCTCTGCTTCGGCATCCACGTCTATGTGCTCGTGGCGGCGCTCGGAGGGTCCGACGCATTCGTCCGTTCGGTCGGGGCATACGCGCTCGCCTGGGTCGCCGGCTTCCTCGTGTTCTTCGCTCCTGCCGGAGCGGGCGCGCGTGAGCTGACGCTTGTCGTCCTGCTCACGCCCGTGCTGGAGCGTCCCGAGGCCCTGGCTGTCGCGGTGGTGTCGCGCGTGCTCAGCGTGGTCGGTGACCTGGTCGTCGCCGTGAGCGGGATCGCCGCGGAGAAGTGGCATCGACACGCGAGACCCGAGCCGGAACAGCTGCCCGGTTAGAGGCGGGTCGGACCGCCCCGCACCGGCGGGCCTTTTGGCGGTGCGTCGGACTTCGTCGCGACCCAGACATAGGTCGGAGCGAGGGGGAGCGCGGCCCGCAGGCCCGCTTCCGGGATGCGGAGCAGTGCCGGCGGGACCACGTCGTGGCTGTGGAACGTGCCGGGGTCCAGGATGACCGGCAGGGTGTACTCCCACACGGTGAAGTCGGCGGCCATCCGACGCAGGCCGGGCCGGGACTTCAGCCGCTCGTAGTAGTGGTCGCCCTTCCTCGTCACCTGCATGTAGCGGTCGGCCAGCCGGCGCGGGAGGTAGGACAGGAACGGCAGCCGGTAGTGCGGCTCCATGACCCCGAAGCGGTTGGCCACCCCGAGGTAGACCGCCCCGTCGTCGGCCAGCACCCGGGAGAGCTCGGCCATGACGGCGTCCGGATCCACCACGTGCTCGTAGATGTGGTTGAAGACGCAGACGTCGACCGACCCGTCCGCGAGCGGTAGCCGGCTTCCATCCGCACAGAGGAACGTGGCGCTGTTGCCGAACCGGGCGCGTGCCTTGGAGACACCGGGTACGTCGATGTCGACACCGATCGTGCGCGCGCCCGAGATCGCCAGCTCGTCGGCGATGAACCCGGCGGAGCAGCCGACGTCCAGGGCCGTCAGCCCTGACAGGTCGTCTCGGCCGAGGAAGTGCGTCAGCACCGAGATGAGCTTGCGCGCCTTCACCCGTCGGGCGTCCTCGTCGAGCATCTTGTCCATCAGCTCGGAGTAGGCCAGCTGAGGTTTGCGCTCGGTCGCCATGGCCGAGAGCCTAAATGTTGGGCGAGGCTTCGGCTGCCCCGGCCGGGTCGGCGGCGTAGGCTGTGCGGCGCAACGACTCGCAGGACACCGGTGGGAGGGATCGCTTCGTGGCGCCTCGCGTGCTCATCGACGCGACCGCCGTGCCGGGGGACCGTGGTGGCGTCGGGCGCTACGTCGACGGGCTGATCCACAGCCTCGGACAGTCCGGCGAGGACCTCGTGGTCGTGTGTCAGCGCGCCGACGCCGAGCGGTTCAGCCGGCTATCTCCCGGCACCGAGGTGATCGCCGGACCGTCGGCCATCTCGCACCGGCCGGCCCGGCTGGCCTGGGAGCAGACCGGACTGCCCCTCATCGCGCAGCAGACCAACGCCTCCCTGATCCACTCGCCCTACTACACGATGCCGCTGCACGCGTCGGTGCCGGTGGTGGTGACCGTGCACGACGTCACGTTCATCTCGCAGCCCGAGCTGCACAGCGCCGTCCGGGCCGGCTTCTACCGCTCCGCGACCCGCACGGCGGTGCGTCGCGCGGCGCGGGTGATCGTGCCGTCGCAGGCGACCAAGGACGAGCTCGTCCGGCTCGTCGACGGCAACCCCGAGACGATCGACGTGGCCCGCCACGGCGTCGACCTCGCGACGTTCCACCCGCCGACCGACACCGAGACGCAGCGCGTGTCCGACCGGCTGGGGCTGCACGGGCGGCCCTACATCGCGTTCCTCGGTGTGCTCGAGCGCCGCAAGAACGTCCCCGACCTGGTGCGCGGGTGGGTGCAGGCGGTCTCCGGGCTCCCCGAGCCACCCGCACTGGTCCTCGCCGGAAGCAGCGGCTGGGACGACGAGGTCGACCAGGCGATCGCCGACGTGCCGTCGTCGCTGAAGGTGGTGCGGCCCGGTTTCATGCGCCCGTCCGACCTGCCCGGTCTGCTCGGCGGCGCCCTCGTCGTCGCGTTCCCCAGCAAGGCGGAGGGCTTCGGCCTGCCGGTGCTCGAGGCGATGGCGTGCGGTGCCGCGGTCCTCACGGCTCCCGCGGCTCTCGCTCCCCGAGGTGGGTGGCGACGCGGTGGAGTACACCGAGCCCGACAGCGAGAGCATCGCCACAGCCCTGCGCCGGCTGATCGAGGACGAGGACCGCCGGCGGCAGCTGTCCGAGTCCGGTCCGCGCCGCGCCCGCGAGTTCACGTGGGAGGCGTCCGCGGCCGCTCATCGCGCGACCTACGAGCGAGCCGTGTCCGGGGTGGTCGGGGCCGCGCGGTGAGCGAAGCGGTCCTCCTGGTGGGGGGCATGGGCACCCGGCTCCGGCCGCTGACCGCCACCACACCCAAGCCGATGCTGCCGACGGCCGGCGTCCCGTTCCTCACCCACGTCCTGGCCCGCGCGCGCGAGGCCGGCGTCGACCACGTCGTGCTGGCCACGTCGTACCGGCCCGAGGTCTTCTCCGACCACTTCGGCGACGGGTCGCGACTCGGGCTGGTCATCGACTACGTCACCGAGACCGAGCCGCTGGGCACCGGCGGGGGGGTGCGCAACGTCGCCGGGCTGCTGAGCAGCGGGCCGGACGACCCGGTGGTCATCCTCAACGGCGACATCCTGTCCGGCCATGACATCGCCAAGCAGGTCGCGGCGCACCAGGACGCCGGCGCCGACGTCACCCTGCACCTGACCGAGGTGACCGACCCGCGGGCCTTCGGCTCGTGCCCGACGGATGCCGGCGGACGCATCACCGACTTCCTGGAGAAGTCACCGAACCCGGTGACCAACCAGGTGAACGCCGGTTGCTACGTCTTCCGCCGCCGCGTCATCGACGCCATCCCGGCCGGCCGGCCGGTGTCGGTGGAGCGCGAGACGTTCCCGGGCCTGCTGCGCGACGGTGCCTTCCTGCTCGGGCACCTCGACCCGTCGTACTGGCTCGATCTCGGCACCCCCGAGGCCTACGTGCGCGGGTCGTGCGACCTCGTGCTCGGGCGGCTGCGATCGCCCGCGCTGCCGGGGGAGGCGGGGACGTCGCTGCTGCTGCCCGGGGCCGAGGTCCACGCGACGGCGGTGGTCGACGGCGGTACGACGGTGGGTGCGCGCTCGGTCGTCGCCGCCGGGGCCGAGGTGCACGGCAGCGTGCTGATGGACGGCGCCGTCGTGGGGGAGGGCGCGGTGGTGCGTGACTCCGTCGTCGGTCTGGGCGCCGAGGTCGGCGCGGGCTGCTCCCTCACCGCCACCGTCGTCGGTGATCATGCAGTTGTTGCGGCCGGCAACGAGCTCGCGGCCGGGGCGCGGGTCTGGAACGACGTCCGCATCCCGCCGGACGCGATCCGGTTCTCGTCCGACCGATCGCCTGCCTGAGTGGCGGGTTCCGAGCAGTCGCCGTGGCCGCGCCGGCTGACCGTGGCGGTGTTCGTCCTGACGGTCGCGCAGCTGGCGGTGGCCACCTTCGTCGACGGGCTGCCGCAGTTCGAGGGCAAGGGCTTCGGCGCCCGGCTGGTCGCCTACCCGGTGATGATGCTGCTCGTCCCGGCCGGCTGGATCGGCTACCAGCGTTACCAGCACCACCGGGGGCGACCCGGCGCCGACGCGGCGCTGCCATGGGCCGCCTTCGGGCTGATCATGGCGCCGTTCCTTATCGACGTGACCGGCAACACGTTGGACCTTTACGACCCGCTGAGCTGGTGGGACGACGCCAACCACTTCGTCAACTGGTTCCTGCTCTGCGCCGGGCATCGGGCTGCTGCTCATGCGCGCGCCGATCCGCCCGCCGTGGGCGCTCGGCCTGCTCGTGGCGGGGATCGGCGCGTTGCTCGCCGTGATCTGGGAGCTCGGCGAGTGGTACACGTTCATCCGGCACGGCACCGAGCTGGACACGGCGTACGAAGACACGCTGTTCGACGAGGTGCTCGGCTGCCTGGGCGGCGCCATCGCCGGTGTCGTCATCGCCCGCCGAGCGACAGCGACGCTGCGCGCCGACTGACCCGACCAGCCGGCGCGCTAGCTCACTGGGCGTTCGGCTCCGGCGCGTCGGTTGCGGGGAACTTCTTCATGAAGGCCTCCACGGCATCTCCGCTGACCTTGCCGCACAGCTGAATGGCAGCTGTTCTGTGCTCCCCAGTGCGACATGCCCAGGTGCTTGCCGCTGGGGAACGTGCCGTAGGAGTCGTCCCATGCGGAGACGATGAACTTGTTGCCCGGCCCGGCCATCTCGCTGTTCGACGCGCTCTCCGCCAGGTCCTCCAGAGTCTTCAGCTGTTCGCCTTTGATCGTGTCGTCGTACCAGAGGATCGTGTAGCCGTGCTCGAGGTTGTGCACGAGCTGCTCGATCTCCGGCCGGTCCCGCTCGGTGTAGAAGGTGCGGGCCGGGAAGACGGGACTGCCCCAGTGCGGGCCGTAGGACGGCGGGATCGTCGCGTACTTCTCGACCTTGCCGTCCTCGACGTGGGCCCGCAGCGCCTCGGTGTTGGTGCCGTCCTTGGTCTCCACGTCGCTGCAGTCGGCCTCGGTCGCCGGCGGACCGAACGACGACAGCGCCTTCTTCGCGGGGTCGTTGCGGCTGTTCAGGTACGTCGGGACCGCTGCCGCGGCCACGAGGCCCAGTCCGACCAGGACCGCGAGCACGATGAACAGGAGGCTCTTGCGCCGCTCGCGGGCCTGCTGCTCCCGACGCATGGCCTCGACCTTGGCTCGACGGTCACGCTCTTGCGCCTTTTGCGGTTTGGGCTTGTTGGCCACGGTTCTCTCTCGCAGGTCGGTCGGCAGCCTGGACTGCTCGGCGGGACTGGACGCGAAGTCTACGCAACGCGTCGGTGTGCCGTTCGTAGGCTGAGCCGGGACGAAGGGAGATGAGCGGTCGATGAGCCACCTGCACACGTACACGTCGCGCCTGTCGTGGCAGGGCTCCACCGGCGTCGGCTACGACGGCTACGACCGGACCCACCGCGTCACCACGCCGCCCGCGCACGACGACCTGGTGCTGACCAGCGACCCGGCGTTCCGGGGAAACGCGACGCTGATGAACCCCGAGCAGCTGCTGCTCGCGGCGGCCAGCTCGTGCCAGCTGCTGTCGTTCCTGGCCATGGCCGCCCGGTCGCGGATCGACGTGCTGTCCTACGACGACGAGGCCGACGCGGTGATGCCCGACGACGAGCGGCCGGTGCGGATCACCCGCATCACCCTGCGGCCGCGCATCGTTGTTGCGGCCGGGGCCGACCTGGACAAGGCCCGCAAGCTGGTCGGCCGCGCGCACAGCGCCTGCTACATCGCCAACACGGTCAACGCCGAGATCGTGATCGAGCCCGTCATCGAGCACGCTCGCGCATGACCATGTGCCACGAGCGCCGACCCTGCACACTGGGCGCTGCCTATGCGCGTGACCGAACTGACCCGGCGCTGGCGGCCCGGTCGGGCAGTGAGCCTCTCGGCCGCGCTCGGACCGATGCGCCGCGGCGCGGGTGACCCGTGCTTCCGGTTCGACGGCGGCGTCGTCTGGCGCGCCATCCGGACGCCGGCCGGGGCGGCGACGATGCGGCTCGGGCTGGCGCCGGCCGACGGCGCGGTCGACGCGGCCGCCTGGGGGCCGGGCGCGGAGTGGGCCCTGGACTCCGTGCCTGCGCTGCTCGGCGACGGCGACGACCCGGCCGGCTTCGTGCCGCACCATCCGGTGATCCGTGACGCGTGGCGCCGGCACGCCGGCTGGCGGGTGCCACGCACCGGTCTCGTGCTGGAGGCGCTCGCCCCGGCCGTCCTCGAGCAGAAGGTCACCGGCCGTGAGGCCTGGCGCGGGTGGCGGCTGCTCGTGCGCAAGTACGGCGAGCCGGCACCCGGGCCGGACGAGGTCCGCGGGCTGGGCCTGCGTGTCCCGCCGGCCCCGGACGTGTGGGCGCGGGTGCCGTCGTGGGAGTGGCACCGCGCCGGCGTCGACCAGTCGCGGTCGCGGACCGTGATCCGGGCGGCCTCCGCGCGCCGGCCGCCTCGAGCAGATCACCGGCCTGGCGCACGCCGAGGCCGCCGCCCTGCTCCGGACCGTGCCGGGGATCGGGGTCTGGACCGCTGCGGAGGTCGCCCAACGCGCGCTCGGCGACCCCGACGCGGTGTCGGTCGGGGACTTCCACCTGGCCGGCATGGTCGGCTGGGCCCTGGTCGGGGAGAAGGTCGACGACGACGGGATGCTCGAGCTGCTCGAGCCCTACCGCGGTCACCGCTACCGCGCGGTGCGGATGATCGAGCTCTCGGGAGTCGCGCTGCCGCCGCGTCGCGGGCCACGCTTCGCCGGCCGCGACTACCGCGCGATGTAGCGACTGTCAGACTCTCGTGGCCCGGGCAGGCCATGAGGTTCTGACACGTTGCCGGGTCAGCGCACCACGGTGAAGTCGTCGGGGTCGCGCGGCGGCCGTTCGGCCGCGCGGCCGGCGGGATGCCCCACCGCGACGGCACCCATCGGCTCCCAGTCGTCCGGCAGGTCGAGCTCGCGCCGCACGACGTCGCGACAGAACATCGTGCTCGACACCCACGCCGAGCCCAGCCCCTCGACGGCCAGCGCGACCAACAGGTTCTCGACGCCGGCGCCCATCGCGACGAGGAACATCTCCCGCTCCGCCGCGGACCGCCGCGCGTCGGGGTAGTCGTGCGCCCGGTCGCTGACCAGGCACGGCACGACGAGGTACGGCGCGCGGCGCAGCACCTCGCCGCGACTGCGTCCGCTTCGCCACCTGCTCGTCGGTGAACCCGTCGGCGCGCAGGTCGTGCGACCCAGGCGGCGAGCATCGCGTCGAGCAGCTGCTCCTTGACGCCGGCGCTCTCGACGAGGACGAACCGCCACGGCGTCGTGTGGTGCGGCGCCGGCGCCGTCAGCGCAGCGGCCACGGCACGGCGTACGGCGTCGCGGTCGACGGCCGCGTCGGTGAAGGCGCGGACCGTACGCCGAGCCGGCACCACGTCGTGCGACCCCAGCCGGAACATGTCCTCCGCGATCGGCCGGACCAGCGCCGCCGCGCCGGGCCCGGCGCCCGAGGTGACCCGGTCGGCCAGTCCGCGCACCACGGCGACCGGCTGGCCGGCCAGCTTGCCCTTCGCGAGGTCGGCGGCCGAGGCGATCTCGTCGGCGACCGCTGTCACCGTCTGGTCCAGGACGTTGCCGTGCGCGTCGGTCCGGCCGCGCAGGTCGTGCAGCGGCTCGAGCCCGGCGACGCCGACCGCCTGGTCGACCAGACCCATCCGCCACGGCCGGCCGAAGGTGTCGCTCACCACGACCGCGACGTCGACGCCGAGGGTGTCGAGCAGCTGCGAGCGCAGCGCGCGCGCCGATGCGTCCGGGTCGACGGGCAGCAGGACGACGGTCCCGGCGGCGGTGTTGCTGGTGTCGACCCCGGCGGACGCGAGCACGAAGCCGTGCCGGGTCTGCGCGATCGTGGTGCGCCCGCGGCTCGCGACCACCCGTTCCGTCTCGGACGCGATCGCCTCCTCGCGGTCCATCGCCAGCACCCGGCCCTCGGCCTTGGCGACCACCTTCGACGTGACCACCAGCACGTCGCCGTCCTGCAGCGCCGGCCCGGACCGTTGCACCGACTGCGCGATGAGCGCGGCCAGGTCGTCGCCGGCGGACACCTCGGGGATGTCGTCGAGCGCCCAGACCTGCAGGCCGCCCGCGTCCGCCGTCACCGCGCCGCCCGGTCGGCCGCCAGGTCGAGCGCGGCGCGCGCCATCGCTGTGGTCGCCGACACGTCGGACATCATCAACGGGACGGCGCGGCAGGGGATCCCGGCGGCCTCGACCCCGGGCACCGCAGCCGCGTCGCGCTCGTCGACCAGCCAGCCGTCGAGCAGGTCGGGCCCGTAGTGCGCGCGCCACCGCCTCCGCGCTCGCCTCCACGCCGATCGCGGCGAGCACCTTGTCGGCCATGCCGCGGACCGGCGCGCCCCCGACGATCGGCGACAGCCCGACGACGGGGGCCGCCGTCTCGCGCACGGCCGCCTCGATGCCGGGCACCGCGAGGATCGTGCCGATGCTCACGACCGGGTTGGACGGCGGGAGCAGCACCACGTCGGCGGTCGCGATCGCCTCGAGCACGCCCGGGACCGGGCTTGGCGTCCTCGACGCCGACCGCGACGACGGCGTGGGCGACCGGCTTCGCGCGCAGCCGCACCCAGTACTCCTGGAAGTGCACCGCCCGGCGTCGGGCCTCGTCGCCCGGGCTCTCCTCGTCGTCGATCACGACGTGGGTCTCCACCCGGTCATCGCTCATCGGCAGCAGCGCGACGCCGTTGGCCCCGAGCCCCCAGCGCTCGCACAGGGCGGCGGTGACGGCGCTGAGCGGGTAGCCCGGCACCGAGCATCTGGGTCCGGACGACGTGCGTGGCCAGGTCGCGGTCGCCCAGCCCGAACCACGCCGGCCCCACGCCGTACCGGTCCAGCTCCTCCCGGACCGTGAACGTCTCCTCGGCCCGGCCCCAGCCCTGCGCCTCGTCGATGCCGCCGCCGAGGGTGTACATGACGGTGTCCAGGTCGGGGCAGACCCGCAGCCCGAACAGGGTGATGTCGTCGCCGGTGTTGCCGATGACGGTGATCTCCGCGTCCGGGGCGGCCGCGCGCAGGCCCCGCAGGAACCGCGCGGCGCCGATTCCGCCGGCGAGAGCGGTGATCCGCGTGATCTGCATGCCGGAAGTGTGTCATCGGCGGCAAGAAACCGGCGGTTCGGCGGAAGTTTCTCGTCCGTTTGGCTAAATATCACCGGATCACTTGACGAAGGGGTAACAACACGCGTGTAATTCCAAGCGTGTCTTTCGTTGCCTTACCAGGGGCAGCGATCCGGGTCGAGGAGGCGCGCCATGGGTGAAGTGGTTCCGCTGATGATCGAAGAGTTCTTCGATGATGAGCCGCTCGAGGAGTTCGGCTGGCAGGAGCGCGCCCTGTGCGCGCAGACCGATCCGGAGGCGTTCTTCCCCGAGAAGGGCGGCTCGACGCGGGAGGCCAAGAAGGTCTGCCTGTCCTGCGACGTCCGGGGTGAGTGCCTCGACTACGCGTTGGCCAACGACGAGCGCTTCGGCATCTGGGGCGGCCTGTCCGAGCGCGAGCGCCGGCGCCTGAAGAAGAGCGCCGTCTGACCTGACCGCACTCCCGTAGGGTGGCGACGCAGATGTCGACCGCCCCCATTACGCCCGCTTTCGGGCGCCATGTCGTGACTGCCGTGCTGGTCGCGCACAACGGTGCCCGCTGGCTGCCGCAGTCCGCCGCCGGGCTGCGGGCCCAGACCCGGCCGCCGCAGCGTTTCGTCGCGGTCGACACCGGGAGCACCGACGGGTCCGCCGACATCCTCGGCCAGCTGCTCGGGGCCGACCGGGTCGTCGCCGCGCCGCTCGGCACCGGGTTCGGCGCCGCGGTCGACCTGGGCGTGGCCGCCACCGACGAGAGGTCCGGCGAGGCCTACCCGCCGCCCGGCACGACGACGAGCCCGACGGCGATCAGCCCGTGCAGTGGCTGTGGCTGCTCCACGACGACGCCGAGCCGGAGCCGAACGCACTCGAGCACCTGCTCCGCCACGTCGACTCGAGCCCGACCGTGGCCGTCGCCGGGCCCAAGCTGCGCGGCTGGAGCAACCGGCGGACGCTGCTCGAGGTCGGGGTGACGATCGCCCGCAGCGGTCGCCGCGAGACGGGGCTGGAGCGGCGCGAGCAGGACCAGGGCCAGCACGACGGCGTCCACGACGTGCTCGCGGTGTCGACGGCCGGCATGCTCGTACGACGTGACGTCTGGCACGCGCTCGGCGGCCTCGACCCGGTGCTGTCGCTCTACCGCGACGACGTCGACTTCGGCTGGCGGGTCAACAGCGCCGGGCACCGCGTCGTGTGCGTCACCGATGCGGTGGTGCACCACGCCGAGGCCGCCTCGCACGGCCGGCGGAAGCTGGGGGCGTTTGCCGAGCGGCTACCTGCGCTCCGACCGGCAGCACGCCAACTACGTGCTCCTCGCGAACCTGCCGCTGCTGCTCGTGCCCCTCGCGGGCGCTGCGGCTGATCTTCGGCACCGCGCTGCGGGCCCTCGGCCTGCTCGTCGGCAAGCTGCCGGCCAACGCGATGGGCGAGGTGCTGGCGCTCGGCTCGGTCCTTGCCCGACCCGACCGGTTGGCCCGAGCCCGCTGGCGACGGCGGCGGACGCGAGTGGTGCCCTACCGCGCCGTACGCCCGCTTCTCGCCTCGCCGTCGTCGAGTCTGCGGCGCGGCATGGAGACCGTCACCGCGCTCGTCGGGGTCGGCGCTGCTGCCAGCTTTGCGGCCGGCCGGCACCGCGCGGTCGAGACCGGCCCTGCCTCCGAGGACGCCGAGGACCTGCCGTCCTGGGGGACCGGGCTCGCCCGCCGCATCCTCCGCAAGCCCGCGGTGGTGCTCGCGCTCGCGCTGCTCGTGCTGACGGTGGTCGCCAGCCGCGACCTGCTCGGCGCCGGCCGGCTGATGGGCGGCGCGCTGCTCCCCGCACCGGACACCGCGAGTGACCTGTGGCGCACCTACACCGAGGGGTGGCACCCGGTCGGGGTGGGCAGCGACACGGCCGCGCCGCCCTACCTCGCGGTGATCGCGGCGCTCGGCACCGTGCTGTTCGGCAACGCCAGCGCGGCGGTGTCCGTGCTGCTGCTGGCTGCGGTCCCGCTGGCCGGTCTGACCGCCTACCTCGCCCTGCGCCGGGTGACCTCCTCGCCGGTGCTGCGCATCTGGGGTGCCACGACCTACGCCTTGCTCCCCGCGGTGCCCGGAGCGGTCGCGTCGGGACGGATCGGCACCGCCACCCTCGCGGTCCTGCTGCCGCTGGCTGCGGTGGCCGCGTTGCGCGCGCGTCCGCGGCGGAGGCGGCGGGCGTCTGCGCGCGGCCTGGATCGCGTGGCTCGCTGCTCGCGGTGATGTCGGCCTTCGCGCCCGTGGTCTATCTCGTCGCCCTCGTGCTCGCGCTGGGCGCGGTCGCCTCGCGGCGGCTGCACCGCCCCGCCCTGATCCGGCTGCTCGTGCTGCTCGTCATGCCACCCGTGCTCCTGCTGCCGTGGCTGCCCGAGCTGGTCCGCCACCCGCAGCTGCTCCTGCTCGAGGGCGGCCTGGTCCGGCCGGACCTGGTCGACCCGGCGCTGCATCCGCTCGCCGTGCTTCCTCCTGCATCCCGGCGGGCCGGGCATGTACCCGCTCGCGTTCTCCGTCGGCCTGGTGCTGGCCGCGCTGGCGGCGCTGCTGCGTCCCGACCGCCGGCGGCTGGTCGCGGCCGGCTGGGCCACCGCCCTCGCCGGCATCGCCGGTGGCATCGCGCTGAGCCACACCCGGCTCGATGCGCCGGGTCTGGACGGCTCGGTGGCCGCGTGGCCCGGGCCGGCGACGCTGATGGCCGGTGCCGGACTCGTGCTCGCCGCCGTGGTCGGCGCCGACGGCGCCCGCGAGCGGATCGCCCGGAGCAGCTTCGGCTGGCGGCAGGTCGCGGCGGTGGTGGTCACCGTCAGCGCGCTCGCCGTACCGGTCGCTGGCGGGGTCGTGGTGGGCGTTCGCAGGGCGCGGGCGGCCCGCTCGAGCGCCGCGACCCCGTGCTCCTGCCGGCGTTCGTCGCCGCCGAGGGAGAGCAGGGCGACCGGCCCCGCACCCTGGTCCTGCGTCAGCTCGAGGAGGGCCGGCTGTCCTATGCCCTGCTCCGCGCCGACGGGCCGCGGCTCGGCGACGCGGACACCGTCGCGGGCGCCGACGTCGACACCGGGCTGGACGAGACGGTGGCCGATCTCGCCTCCGGCCGGGGCGGTGACGCGGCCACCGACCTGCTGCCCTACGGCGTGCGGTTCGTGCTGCTCGGCCGCCCCGTCGACCCGGCACTGGCCGATGCCATCGACGCGGTGCCGGGGCTGGTGCGGGTCAGCGCGCCGGACCGCTCGGCGCTGTGGAAGGTGCGCTACCCGTCCGGTCGGGTCCGGGTCGTCAGCGGACCGGCCGACACCACCGGCACGGTGCTGCCCTCCGGCGCGGTCGGGGTCCGGACCGACATCCCGGCGGCGAGCGCGCCCCGCCTGCTCACCATTGCCGACCAGCACCACGACCGTTGGCAGGCCATCCTGGACGAGCAGCGCCTGGAGCCGCAGGAGTACGACGGGTGGGCGCAGGCGTTCGCGCTGCCGACCGACGGCGGGCTGCTCGTGGTGCGCTACGACGACGGGAACCGCCAGCTCCTGCTGTGGCTTCAGCTCGCGGCCGTGATCGTGGCTCTCGTGCTGGCCCTGCCGTCGGTCCGGGCGATCGACGAGGCCGACGAGCACGCGGTCGCGGAGCCGCCACCACCGGCCGCAGCCCGTCCCGGTCGACCCCGGCGACCCTGTGGCGGCGGCGCGATGAGGCCAACCGCGCCCACCCGGTCCTTCCTCGCCGTCACCGCACTGCTGGCCCTGGGGGCCGGCATCTCCACCCTGGTCGGACCGCCGTCGGCCGTCGTGGCGCAGGCCCCCGGCCGCGCCCCCGTGCCGGTCGTCCGGGGGGTGGCCGTGTGCCCGGAGCCGTTCCAGGCCGCGGGCGCCCAGACCCAGGTGGGCATGGCCGCGCCGGGGCTGGACGGCGCACCGCCGAGCACCGGCCAGGCGCAGCTGCTGCGCCTCTCGCGCAAGGGAGCACCGGTCGTCTCGCTGGCCCCGCCCGACCAGCAGGCTGCGGCCGCGGCGCCCGCACGCAGCCCCGCGCTGGTCGGCGAAGCGACCGACGAGCTGGCACCGGGGTTCGCGGCGATGGAGACCACCCGTACGCCGAGTGGCGACCTGCGCGGGCTGTCCGGGACGTCCTGTGTCGCTGCCGGCACCGACTTCTGGTTCGTCGGCAGCGGTGCCGAGGTCGGGCAGCGCGGCCGGCTCTACCTCACCAACCCCGAGTCCGCTCCCGCGCAGGTGGACGTGACGCTCTACGGCCCCGCGGGTGAGATCGACGCACCGTCGGGGCGGGGCGTGTCCGTTGCGGCGCGTGGTCAGGAGGTGATCCTGCTCGACGCGCTGGCTCCGGCCATCCCACGGTTCGGTGTGCACGTCCAGGTGCGCCAGGGCCGCATCGCCGCGGCCCTGCGTGACCAGCAGATCCGCGGCCTCGACCCGCTGGGCGTCGACTGGGTTCCACCCGCCGCGGCACCGTCGCGACGCGTCGTTCTCGCCGGCGTACCGGCCGGGTCCGGCGAACGTCACCTGCAGGTGCTCGCGCCGGGGACCGCCGACGCGATCGTGCGGGTCCGGCTGCTCGCAGCCGACGGCGCGTTCGTCCCCGCCGGGCTCGACGTCGTCGAGATCCCCGCCGGCACGGTCGCGCGACGTCGACCTCGCGACGCATGCCCGGGGCGAGGCGGTCGCGGTGGAGCTCACCGCCGACGCGCCGATCACTGCCGGCCTGCTGGCGCGGGTCGGAACGGGACGCGAGCAGCCGGAGCTCGCCTACGCGGCAGCGAACAGCCCGCTGACGCAGGCCCAGCCGGGAGTGCTCGCGCTCGCGGCGGTCGGCGGGGATGCGGACGCACAGCTCCTGCTTGCCGCGTCGCGCGGCACGGCGACCGTGCAGGTGGCGCCGATGCCGCCCGCGACGGGCACGCCCCAGACGGTGAGCGTGCCCGAGGGCACCCAGATCGCCGTCAACCTGCGCGACATCAGTGCAGCGCCGGCGTTTGCCGTCACGGTCATCCCGCTGTCCGGCTCGGCGCCGGTGTTCGCCACGCGATCGTTGTCCGAGACCGACAGCCGGGGCCCGATGCTGACGCTGTCGACGCTGCTCCCGGGCCGCTACCTCGTCGCGGTGCCCCAGGTCTCGGCCGACCTGTCCACCGGGCCTGCGCAGCGGGCCCTGACGGCTCATCGCGGCCGCTGGCTGCGCGCCTCCGTGCTCAGCTCCAGCCGTCGTGGTGCGGGTAGTCGGGGTCGACCGTCTCCGGCTCCAGCCCGAGCAGCTCGGCGACCAGCTCGACCACGACGTCGTGCACGAACGCGTCGCGGAGCCGCGACGCCGGGGTGCGGCCCTCGACCGGGCGCCGGTAGACGACCACGCGCGCGGGCCGGCCCTCGCGTGCAGGAAAGGTGCGACCGAGGGGAACCGGTGCCTCGGCTGCTCCCGCGCCGTCGACCGGCTCCGGTGGCACCTCCTCGACGACGAACTCGACCGCCCGCAGCGACTCGGCCCAGGACTCCTCGAGCGCCTCGACCGCGTCCAGGACGAGCTCGTCGAAGCGCTCGGCCGGGGTGACCCACAGGGGGCTGCCCGGTGGGGCGAGGGGTCCCCGCAGGCCCCGGCCGCGGCGGTCGCGGTGCCCGTGTCTCACCCGGCCGAGGCTAGTCGAGCGTCCCCGGGCGCCAGACCCACGGCGACGCGCCGCGGCAGATCCCCGGCGCGGTCGGTGGCGGTCGATAACGTCTGGCTCGTGAGTCCGCTCCGCCGCTGCTCGCGCTCCGCCTGCGGCCGGCCCGCCGTTGCCACGCTCACCTATGTCTACGCCGACTCGACGGCGGTGCTCGGCCCGCTCGCCACCTACGCCGAGCCGCACTGCTACGACCTCTGCGTCCCCCACTCGGAGCGGCTCACCGCGCCGCGCGGCTGGGAGGTGCTCCGGCTCGCCCCCGACCCCGACCTGCTCGGTCCGAGCATCGACGACCTCGAGGCGCTCGCCGACGCGGTCCGCGAGGCGGCCAACGTCTCGCGTGCCCCGGACGGCGCACCCGAGCAGATGCCGGTCGGCGCCGGCCGGCGCGGACACCTGCGGGTCCTGCGCGACACCGATTCCTGACCGAATCCTGACCGCTCGCCCGCCCGCAGCGGGCTCAGCCGCGCGATTTGTCGCGAACCTCCCGTAATTCAAGCCCGCACCGGGGGGCTGCCGATGCAACCCCGTTGTCTGCTCGGCTCTTCATCCACTTTCTCTGTCCTCTTATCGCGCTTCTCATCCGCTGCTGGAGACCGTCATGCCTCGCTCAAGTACTGCTGCCCGCACCCACGTCCCCCTCGGATCCCTCACTCAGCGCGGTGCCCGCACCGGCGCCGGCTGCCGCGCCTGTGGCAGCGAGCGGGTCACCCGCATCGCGATGAGCCTCACCGACGGGTCGCCGGTGCAGTTCACGTCCTGCCACCGCTGCGAGCACCGCACCTGGGAGGAGCAGGGCTCCGACGGTGGCGTGCTGCCGGTCGACCGCGTCCTGGACAAGACCCGCAAGATCTAGGCGCCCAGCCGGTCGCTGACCGGCCGATAGGCTCCCCGCCGTGCCCGACCTGTCCACGATCGTCAAGGCTTACGACATCCGTGGCGTGGTCCCCGACGAGCTCGACGAGAACGTCGCGCGCGACATCGGCGCCGCGTTCGCCCGGGTCACCGGCGCGGCCGGCTCGGGGCTCGTGGTGGGCCAGGACATGCGGCCGTCGTCGAAGGCCCTGGTGGCTGCGTTCGCCGAAGGTGCCTGCTCCCAGGGGACCGACGTCATCGACATCGGGCTGGCCTCCACCGACCAGCTCTACTACGCCAGCGGTCACCTCGACCTGCCGGGCGCGATGTTCACCGCCAGCCACAACCCGGCGCGCTACAACGGCATCAAGCTGTGCCGCGCGGGCGCGACGCCGGTCGGGCGGGACTCGGGCCTCGCCGAGGTGCGCCGGCTGGCCGAAGAGGGCGTCCCCGGCTTCTCCGGGGCCAAGGGGACCGTCACGACGCGCGACGTCCTCCCGTCGTACGGCGAGTATCTGCGCTCGCTCGTGGACCTGCGCGCCGCGCGGCCGCTGACGGTCGTGGTTGACGCCGCCAACGGGATGGCCGGGCACACGGTGCCCGCGGTGCTGGCCGGCCTGCCCGTCACGCTGGTGCCGATGTACTTCGAGCTGGACGGCACGTTCCCCAACCACGACGCCAACCCGCTCGACCCGGCCAACCTCGTCGACCTGCAGGCCCGCGTGCAGGAGGAGGGCGCCGACATCGGCCTGGCCTTCGACGGCGACGCGGACCGCTGCTTCGTGGTCGACGAGCGCGGCGCCCCCGTCTCACCGTCGGCGGTCACGGCGCTGGTGGCGGTGCGCGAGCTGGCGAAGCATCCCGGGGGGACGGTGATCCACAACCTGATCACGTCCCGCGCCGTGCCGGAGATCATCCGCGAGCACGGCGGGATCCCGGTGCGGACCCGGGTGGGTCACTCGTTCATCAAGGAGGAGATGGCGAGGACCGACGCCGTCTTCGGCGGTGAGCACTCGGCGCACTACTACTTCCGCGACTTCTGGCGGGCCGACACCGGCATGCTGGCCGCCCTGCACGTCCTCGCCGCGCTCGCCGAGCAGCAGCTGCCGCTCTCGCAGTTCGCCGCTCAGTTCGAGCGCTACGTCGCGTCCGGTGAGATCAACAGCGAGGTTCACGACCAGGCCGGCCGCACCGAGGCAGTCCGGGAGTCGTTCGCCGACCGCCCGGGAGTCGAGGTCGACGAGCTCGACGGGCTAACCCTCTCGAGTGGGGACTGGTGGTTCAACCTGCGCGCCTCCAACACCGAGCCGCTGCTCCGGCTCAACGTCGAGGCAACCACGCATGCCACCATGGCTGCCCTACGCGACGAGGTCCTCGCGCTGGTCCGGAAGGAGAGTTGAACGAATGATGCAGCTCGACCCGCAGTTGCTGGAGATCCTCGCGTGCCCGCAGTGCCATGCGGCCCTGCGCGTGGACGAGTCGGCGCAGGAGCTGGTGTGCACGTCGGACACGTGCGGTCTCGCCTACCCCGTGCGCGACGACATCCCCGTGTTGCTCATCGACGAGGCGCGCAAGCCGACGCGATGAGCGAGCACTGATGGCGACGGCGATCGACGAGACCGTCCTCGACGACCCGGGCAAGCTCGCCGCCGGCGACCCGGGTGGCATGCTGCGCGCCGTCGCGACCGCCGGCGCCCAGGTGCGCGAGGCGGCGCTGCGCATCGGCGAGGTCGACCTGAGCGGTGTGGTCGCCGATGGCCGGCCGCGCGCGGTGCTCGTGGCCGGCATGGGCGGGTCGGGCATCAGTGGCGACGTGCTCGTCGCGGTCGCCGGGCTGGCGTGTCCCGTTCCGCTGGTCGCGCATCGCGGCTACCGGCTGCCCGGCTGGGTGGGGCCGATGGACCTGGTGGTGTCGGTGTCCTGCTCCGGCCGCACCGAGGAGACGCTCGCCGTCACCGACGAGGCACTGCGCCGGGGCTGCCGGGTCATCACCGTCGGAGCGCCCGGCTCGCCGCTGGCGGAGCGGTCGGCCGGCGGGCGGGCGCTGCACCTGCCGGTCGACCCGGCCGGGCGGATGCCGCGCAGCAACATCTGGGCGCTCTCGGTGCCCGTCCTCCTGGTCGGCGACGCGCTCGGCCTGCTCACCGTGCCCCCCGCCGTGCTCGACGAGGTCGCCGACGCACTCGACGCCACCAGCGCCGCGTGCGGCCCGGCGGTCGAGGCCTATGCCAACCCGGCGAAGCGGCTGGCCCTCGACCTGGCCGGCACGTTGCCCTATGTCTGGGGGAGCAGCGAGGTCGCGGGTGTCGCCGCCTATCGCCTGGCCTGCCAGCTCGCGGAGAACGCGAAGTACCCCTCGGTCTCCGGCGTGCTGCCCGAGGTGCACCACAACCAGGTCGTCGCGCTCGCCGGCGCCTTCGGCTCGGGGGAGGCAGACCCCGACGACCTGTTCCGCGACCGGGTCGAGGACGAGCGTGGCTGGCCGGCGCTGCGCCTCCTGCTGCTCCGGGACAGCGAGGAGCAGCCCGAGCTCGCCCGCCGGCGGGAGGCGACCCTCGCCCTCGCCGAGGAGTACGGCGTCGGCGTACAGGAGCTCGCGGCCACCGGCGAGCACCCCCTCGCCCGGATGGCAAGCCTGGTGGCGCCCACCGACTTCGCGAGCGTCTACCTCGCGCTGGCTCAGGGCATCGATCCCACGCCGATCGACCCCATCATCTTCGTGAAGGAGCGCATCAGCTCATGAGCACCAGTGGGGGCACCCGGGCGATCCTGGCGGCCCTGTTCGCGAACATCGGTATCGCGCTGACGAAGTTCGTCGCCTACGTGCTGACGGGGTCGTCCTCGATGCTCGCCGAGGCAATTCACTCGGTCGCCGACTCGAGCAACCAGGCACTGCTGCTGCTCGGTGGCAAGAGAGCCCGCCGCGCGGCGACGCCGGAGCACCCGTTCGGCTACGGGCGCGAGCGCTACATCTACGCGTTCATCGTCGCGATCGTGCTGTTCAGTGTCGGTGGTCTGTTCGCGCTGTATGAGGCGTGGCACAAGTTGCAGGACCCGCATCCGATCGATTCCTGGAAGTGGGTGCCCATCGTCGTCCTCGTGGTCGCCATCGGTCTTGAGAGCTTCTCGTTCCGGACCGCGATCGTGGAGTCCAACCACGCCCGAGGGAAGACCGGCTGGGTGGCCTTCGTCCGTCACTCGAAGGCACCGGAGCTGCCGGTCGTCCTGCTCGAAGACTTCGCCGCACTCGTCGGCCTGTTCTTCGCCCTGATCGGCGTGAGCCTGACGCTGATCACTGACGACGGGACGTGGGACGGCCTGGGCACTGTCGCCATCGGCCTGCTGCTGGTCACGGTCGCTGTCCTGCTGGGCATCGAGACCAAGAGCCTGCTGCTCGGAGAGGGAGCCAACCCGGAGGCCGTGGAGCGCATCCGGGCCGCCCTCGAGGACGACGACCTGATCGTGCGGGTCATCCACATGCGGACCCTGCACCTGGGGCCCGAGGAGCTGCTGGTGGCCGCGAAGATCGCCGTGCCGCCGGGTACGTCGGCCGAAGACGTGGCTGCGGCGATCAACGCCGCGGAGCGACGGGTCCGTGAGGCCGAGCCGGTGGCCCGTGTGATCTACCTCGAGCCCGACATCGACGCGAGCCACCCCGAGGCGTCCACCGAGTCGCCTGCCGCGGCCAGTTCGGGGTAAACTCCGCAACGAGGCATCGGCGTCACTGATGGGTTGGCCCGGAGGGGCCGCGCCGGGCAGTTCCCCACCGCATGCGTGCGACCACGGTCGCCGATTCGCGCGCGCTGCCCGCCCACCCGTCCACCGCACCGCCCGCACTCGTCCCCAGGAGAGACATGAGCGCCCAGACCGACACCCCGAGCACGACCCGCGACACCATCGACTTCAAGGTCGCCGACATCTCGCTGGCGGCCTTCGGCCGCAAGGAGATCCAGCTGGCCGAGCACGAGATGCCCGGCCTGATGGCCCTGCGCGAGGAGTTCGGCCCGACCCAGCCCCTGCGCGGTGCGCGGATCGCCGGCTCGCTGCACATGACGACCCAGACCGCTGTCCTGATCGAGACGCTGGTCGCCCTCGGTGCCGACGTCCGCTGGGTCAGCTGCAACATCTTCTCCACCCAGGACCACGCCGCGGCCGCCGTCGTGGTCGGCCCCAACGGGACCCCCGAGCAGCCTGCGGGTGTGCCGGTCTTCGCCTGGAAGGGCGAGACGCTCGAGGAGTACTGGTGGTGCACCGAGCAGATGCTGACCTGGCCGGACGGCTCGGGCGCGAACATGCTGCTCGACGACGGCGGCGACGCCACGCTGCTGATCCACAAGGGCACGCAGTTCGAGGCCGCCGGTGTCGTTCCGGCCGCTGAGGAGGGCGACGCCGACGAGTACAAGGTCATCCTCGACCTGCTCCGTCGCTCCCTCGACCAGCACCCGGGCAAGTTCACTGCCATGGGCCAGGGCATCAAGGGCGTCACCGAGGAGACCACGACCGGTGTACACCGGCTCTACGAGTTCGCGCAGGCGGGCACGCTGCTCTTCCCGGCCATCAACGTCAACGACTCGGTGACCAAGAGCAAGTTCGACAACAAGTACGGCACGCGGCACTCGCTGATCGACGGCATCAACCGCGCGACCGACGTCCTCATCGGCGGCAAGGTCGCCGTGGTGTTCGGCTACGGCGACGTCGGCAAGGGCTGCGCCGAGTCGCTGCGCGGCCAGGGTGCCCGCGTCATCGTCACCGAGGTCGACCCCATCTGCGCGCTGCAGGCGGCGATGGACGGCTACCAGGTCACCACGCTCGACGAGGTCGTCGCCACGGCGGACATCTTCATCACCGCCACCGGCAACAAGGACATCATCGCGGCCGCTGACATGGCCAAGATGAAGCACCAGGCGATCGTCGGCAACATCGGCCACTTCGACAACGAGATCGACATCGCCGGGCTGGCCAAGGTGCCCGGTGTGGTGCGCAACCGCATCAAGCCGCAGGTCGACGAGTGGGTGTTCCCCGACGGCCACTCGATCATCCTGCTGTCGGAGGGCCGCCTGCTGAACCTCGGCAACGCGACCGGCCACCCGAGCTTCGTCATGTCGAACTCGTTCTCCAACCAGGTGATCGCGCAGATCGAGCTCTTCACCAAGACCGACCAGTACGAGACCCAGGTCTACGTCCTGCCCAAGCACCTGGACGAGAAGGTCGCGCGGGCCCACCTCGCCGCTCTGGGTGTGAAGCTGACGACGCTGTCCAAGGACCAGGCCGAGTACATCGGCGTGGACGTGGCCGGCCCCTACAAGCCCGACCACTACCGCTACTGAGTTGTCTCCGCGAGTGGCCTTCAGCCAGTAGGTCCGCTAGCCCGGTGGCGTGAAGGGGTTGCCGTCCTCCGGCGCCTCCTCCGCCGGCCGGGCCGCGGTTGGCTGCGGCGCGAACTGCTGCGGCGCGAACTGCTGCGGCGCGAACTGCTGCGGCGCGACCGGATGCTGCCAGCCGTACGGCGGGGCAGGTGGCGGTTGCGGCGCGACCGGGTGGTGGCCGCCGTACGGCGACATCGGCTGATAGCCGGCGGGCGGCAGCATCCGCGCCATCTCGCGGCGACGTCGCTCCGCGAGCACGGCCGAGAGGAACGCCCAGGCCGGTACGCCGGGTGGCGGTGGGGGAGCCGTGACCCCGGCCATCGCAGTGGCCAGGCGGCTCCCCATCGACTCCCGCACCTCGGGCGACAGGTCCTGGAAGCGGCCCAGGAACTGCCGGGCGGCCAGGGCCAGGTCGTCGGGCACCCGGGCCAGGTCGAGCGTGCTCGCCCAGCCGGCCAGCTGCGGCGGCATCATCGCGATCGGTGCCGCCTGGGTCGGCATCCGCTCCCGCACCACCACGGTGCCGGCGAGGAAGTCACCGACGCGCTTGCCCTTGGACGACGCGAGTGAGGTGATCAGCGCGACCGCGCCTCCGGTCAGCCAGAACTCCACGATGCCGGTCAGGCCGCGGACCAGGGCGTGCCGGAACCGGATGGGGCCGCCGTCCTCGCGCACCACCCGGAGGCCGAGTGCCATCTTGCCGAGCGACCGCCCTCGGGTGAGCGTCTCGAACGACACGGGATAGCCGACGATCACGGCGACGAAGAACATCAGCGACAGAGCGGCACCGAGCGCGTCGTCGACCTGCAGGGCCACACCGAGGACGATGAACGTCCCGACGATCAGCAGGATGAACTGCACGGCAAGGTCCAGCGCGAGAGCCAGCGAGCGGCTCGCCAGCTTGGCCAGCCGCATCTCGAGCACGACGGCCTCGCCGACCACGAGCTCGCTCACGCCACACCTCCTCCGCCCGGCCGTTAACGACCGGTACGTCCGTGCAGGGAGGTTAGTCTGCGCGGCGTGGATGTCGACGCGTACGTCGCGGCGCACGGCCGGGAGTGGCAGCGGCTCGAGGCGCTGGTCGGACGGCGCGGCCGGCTCTCCGGCGACGAGGTCGACGAGCTGGTCAGTCTCTACCAGCGCGCGGCGACGCACCTGTCGGTCGTCCGCTCGGCCTCGCCCGACCCTGCGCTCGTCGGCCGGCTCTCGACGCTCGTTGCCCGGGCCCGCTCGGCGGTCACCGGGTCGCACGCGCCGGCGTGGAAGGACGTCGCGCGCTTCTTCACGATGTCGTTCCCGGCCGCGCTCTACCGGTCGGCCCGGTGGTGGGTGTCGGTGGGCGTCGCCTTCTGCCTGGTCGGCCTGGGCGTCGGCGTCTGGGTGGCCGGCAACCCCACCGTGCAGGCCTCGATCGCGACCTCCGAGGAGATCCGCCAGCTCGTCGAGCACGACTTCGAGAACTACTACTCGTCGGCGCCGGCGCAGTCGTTCGCATTGCAGGTCGCGACCAACAACGCGTGGGTGTCCGCGCTGTGCCTCGTCCTCGGGGTTTTTCTCGTGCCGGTGGTGTGGATCCTGTGGCAGAACGCGCTCAACGTCGGCATCACCGGCGGGCTGATGGCCGCGAACGGTCGCCTCGACCAGTTCTTCGGGCTGATCCTCCCGCACGGGATGCTGGAGCTCACCTGCGTGTTCGTCGCCGCCGGCGCCGGCCTCCGGCTGGGCTGGTCGTGGATCGACCCCGGCCCCCGGTCCCGGTCGCAGGCGTTGATGGAGGAGGGCCAGGCAGCGGGCGCGCTTGCGATGGGGCTCGCGTGCACGCTGCTGCTGTCGGGCGTCATCGAGGCCTTCGTGACGCCATCGGGCCTGCCGACCTGGGCCCGGATCGGGCTCGGGCTGGTTGCGTGGGGCGCATTCCTGGCCTACATCTTCGTGCTCGGCCGGCGGGCCGCAGAGGCCGGAGACCTGGGGGCGATCAGCGGCGCCGGCGCCACCGACGTGGCGCCGACCGCCGGCTAGCAGGCTTCAGGCGTCCGGCGTGCTGTAGGAACCCGGCGGAGGCAGTTCCTGCAACGTCCAGGTGTTGCCGTCGGGATCGGCGAACGAGGTGAACGACCCCCAGGCCAGCTTCTGGACCGGACTCGCATCGACGCCGTTGTCGACCAGCTGCCGACGGGCCGCCTCCGCGTCGGGCACGACCGCCTGGATGCCGTTCTGCGTGCCCACGGGCATCTCGCTGATGCCCTCCCCGAAGGCGATCGAGCAGGCGGACGTGGGCGGCGTGACCTGCACGAAGCGGGTGTTCTCGTCGACGCGTGCCTGCATGTCCAGGTTGAAGCCGACCTTCTCGACGTAGAACTCGATGGCCCGGTCGACGTCGCTGACCGGCACGAAGATGAGCTCGATCTTGCAGTCCATGATTGCCTCCGTCACTGCCGCCAGGTGGGTGCCGACGGCGAGCCCATCCTTGCCCAGACCACCGACAGTCGCGAAAGATGCAGGCAGCGCCAGACCTGTGGGAGGCACCGTGCTCGAAGGACAGGACATTCGACTGCGGCCGGTCCGGGAGGCCGACCTCGACGCGCTGTACGAGGCGCACACGCACATCTCCAACCGCGGGCGCTTCTTCCCGCTGGGCATCGTGTCCGAGTCCACCTTCAAGCGGGACTTCGCGGAGAGCGGCTTCTGGAAACCCGACGAAGGCACCTTTGTGATCTGGACGCGCGACGGCGAGATGGCCGGGCACATCGAGTTCTTCACCCCGGTGAACTACTGGGATGCCTTCGAGCTGTCCTACCAGCTGTACGACGAGCAGTTCAGTGGACGGGGCTACACCACGACCGCGGTCCAGCTGGTCGTCGACTACCTTCTCGGGGCGAAGAAGAAGCACCGCATCCACCTCGTAATCGTCCCGGAGAATGCCGCGTCCCGACGAATTGCCGAGAAGTGCGGCTTCGTCGACGAGGGGACCCTTCGGGGTGCCTTCTTCAACGAGGGGCGCAATCAGGACGTCCAGATGTACTCGTTGCTCCGCACCGATCCCCGCCCCTGGCACGAGCACGCCGACCGGGGCTAACTCGCGGCAGGGTCAGCCGGTGATGCTACGTGGGCATCACTCAAGTTGCTGGTACACCTCCGGGTGCTCGAGCGGGAAGCGGAGCCACTCGACCATCTGCCGCAGCTGGTCATAGGCGGCGAGGCGAGCGGTCTCGGTTCCCTCGCGCTCCGCCTCTTCGATGGGTTCCCACAGTCGGTGAACCATGCTGGGGCCGATCTCCAGCAAACCGCCGCTCCCACTGGTGGCATATCGGGCGAGAACGTAGCGAGCCAGCGCCCCAACCGGTAGTCCGACGTTCCTGCCCAGGCCCTCCAACGTCGCGAGCGGATCCAGGCGCGAATACAACGCCACATCTGCCTTCAGGTTCGCGTCGGGATCGTCGTCCGCCCATGGTCCGATCCATCGGACCAGGCGTACGACCTGCTCTTCCTCATCAGTCATGGAGCGATAGTGCACCTGGGGCGCAAAGTCACCACTCGTCGTCAATCATTCAGCTGAGCCAGTGCTTCCTCAGCGGTCACGCCGCCGGCGGTCGCCAGCTCCAGGTTGGCGAGCGATGCCTGATGGGTCGCGTCGTCGGCCGCGGCGACGCAGTCGGTGACGACGTGCACGGTGAAGCCGAGGTCGGTCCCGTGCCGGGCCGTCTGCTCGACCGTGAGGTTCGTGGCCACTCCCGTGATGAGCAACGTGTCGATGCCCCGCTCGGCGAGTTTGGCCGGCAGCGGGCTGGCCGCGAGGCCCGACAGTCGCTGGTTGTCGACGACGAGATCGCGCTCACCAACGGTCATCGCGTCGATCAGCGCTGCACCGGGAGCATCCGGCCGGAACGACTCCTGCGCATCACCGACGGCGGTCATGAAGCCGGTGTTGCGAACCAGCTGACCCTCGCCCTCCGGGATGGTGAAGCGGGTGAAGAACACGCCCACCCCGAGACGGCGCACGGCGTCGTGGAACTCGCTCGCGCGGGCGACCACACCGGACGCCGCCACGGGCTCGGCGAGCAGTCCACCGAAGAAGCCGTGCGGCTCGATCACGTTGACCTGCCAGTGCAGGGCCAGCACAGCGGTGCGGGTGGGGTCCAGAGTCATGGCGGGCAGCATGCCATCCACACGGTCAGAGCCGACCCGCGGCCTTCAACGCGAGGTAGCGGTCGGCGAGCATCGGCGGCAGCTGGTCGGGCGAGCCGTCGACGACCTCGACGCCCCGCCGCGACAGCAGCTCGCCGACCTGGTCACGGTCGGCTTTCGCGCGCTCGGCGGCGGCCGCGTCGTACACGCCCTCGGTGTCACCACGACTCGCAGCCATCGCGTCGACGCGCGGGTCGCCGACGGACGCGACGATCACCCGGTGCCGCCGCACGAGCATCGACAGGGACGGCAGCAAGCCTTCGCGCACCGGCGTTGCGTCCAGCCCGGTGAGGAGCACGACCAGCGACTGCCTCGACATCCGCGCGAGCACGGTCGACACCAGCCCCGCGTAGTCGGGTTCGACGAGTGTCGGCTCGAGCGGCGCCATCGCCTCCACCAGCGCCGGCAGCAGCTCGCTGCCGGTGACGCCCTCGACGCGGGCCCGCACGCGACGGTCGTAGGCGAGCAGGTCCACCCGGTCACCGGCGCGCGACGCCAGCGCGGCCAGCAGCAGCGCGGCGTCCATGGCCGCGTCCAGCCGCGGCGCGTCGCCCACCCGCCCGGCCGACGTGCGCCCGGTGTCCAGGACCAGCAGGATCCGGCGGTCGCGCTCCGGTCGCCAGGTCCGCACCATCACGTCGTCAGCGCGGGCAGACGCCCGCCAGTCGATGGACCGGACGTCGTCGCCCACGACGTACTCCCGAAGCGAGTCGAACTCGGTGCCCTGGCCGCGGATCATCACGGACGCGCGCCCGTCGAGCTGCCGCAGCCGGGCCAGCTTCGACGGCAGGTGCTTGCGCGACGTGAACGGCGGCAGCACGCGCACCCGCCAGGGCACCTCGTGCGACCCCTGCCGCGCGGCGATGCCCAGCGGCCCGAGCGCGCGGATGGTCACGCGGTGCGCGAACCGGTCGCCGCGCCGGGTCGGGCGCATCGACGTCACGACCTGCCGGCTCTCTCCGGGCGGTACGTCGAGGTCATGGCGTTGCCGGGTGGCCCCCGCGCTGGGCGGCCAGGCATCGCGGACCCGACCGCGCAGCCGACGCGCCGAGACATTTCCGACGCGCAACGACACCGCAGCGGGCTCGCCGAGTCGGACGGCGACGTCTCCCGACCGGTCCAGGTGCAGGGCGCGCACCGAGCCGGCCAGGGCCACGTCCACGGCGACGAGCACCACCAGCAGTCCGGTCACCAGCAGCAGTCCCCACCAGGCCGGTGCGAGCAGCCCGACAACGAGTGCACCGAGCAGGGCGAGCAGCCCGGCCCGACCGGTGAGCGCCATCAGCGTGGGACGGGGACCGAGCCCAGCACGCCGTCGAGCACGGCGTCGGTCGTCACACCCTCGAGCTCGGCCTCCGGTCGCAGCCCGACGCGGTGACGCAGCGCCGGCCTGGCCAGCGCCTTCACGTCGTCAGGCGTGACGTAGTCGCGTCCGGACATCCAGGCCCAGGCACGAGCCGCGGCCATCAAGGCGGTCGCGCCGCGCGGCGAGACGCCCAGCTGCAAGGACGGGGACTGGCGGGTCGCCCGCGCGAGGTCCACCACGTAGCCGACCACCTCGGGTGCGATCGTCACCCGTCGTACGGCGTCGCGTCCGGCCTGCAGGTCCTGCTTCCCGGCAACCGGCCGCACACCCGCGCCCGCAAGGTCGCGCGGGTCGAACCCGTCGGCGTGCCGGGTGAGGATGCCGATCTCGTCGTCGCGCGCCGGCAGCGGCATGGTCAGCTTGAGCAGGAACCGGTCCAGCTGTGCCTCGGGAAGCGGGTAGGTGCCTTCGTACTCCACCGGGTTCTGGGTGGCGATGACGATGAACGGGTCGGGCAGCGGGCGCGGCTCGCCCTCCACCGACACCTGTCGCTCCTCCATCGACTCCAGCAGGGCGGCCTGCGTCTTGGGCGGCGTCCGGTTGATCTCGTCGGCGAGCAGCAGGTTGGTGAAGACCGGCCCGGACCGGAACGAGAACTGCCCCGACCGGGCGTCGTAGACGAGCGAGCCCGTGACGTCACCCGGCATCAGGTCGGGCGTGAACTGCACCCGCTTGGTGTCCAGCGACAGGGCCGCCGACAGCGTGCGCACCAACAGCGTCTTGGCCACTCCGGGCACGCCCTCGAGCAACACATGGCCGCGGCACAACAGCGCGATGACCAGGCCGGTGACCGCCGCGTCCTGCCCGACGACCGCCTTGGCCACCTCGGCGCGCAGCAGGCGCAGCGACTCGCGCGCGGCGTCACTGTTGTCGGAAGGTTGCGCGGCTGGCGGGCTGTAAGGCGAGTCGGTCACGGTCGGCGTATCTCTCTCTCGAGTGCATCGAGGTCCCCCGCGAGCCGCACCAGTGCGGCGTCGTCGGCCGGTGCGGCACCGTACAACAGGGCAGCGAGGTCAGGTGCGGTACGACGGGTGCGCGCCGCGACGGCGTCGACCACTGCTGGCGGCTCGGCACTGCGGGGGAGGCCCATCAGCGGGATCAGCCGGCGGAGCGCGCCGGCGCGCAGGGCGGCTGCTGCCTTGTCGCGGGCGCCGGCGCGTCGGTAGAGCCGGGCGCGTCCCTCGACCGTCTCGGCGGCACGCACCACGACGGGCAGCGGCTCAGGCACCACCGGACCCAGCCGGCGAGCCCGCCAGAACATCAGCACGAGGACGGCGAGGACTGCCTGCGTGAGCCCCCACCAGAAGCCGTCGGGGACGAGCTCGTAGAACGAGCGCTGCTCCCCGGCGGACACGTCGCCCAACGACGGCAGGTACCAGAGCAGCCGGCCGTTCTGCCCCAGCAGGCTGAGTGTGAGGGCAGCGTTGCCGAGCTCGTCGATCCGGTCGTTGGTCAGCGCCTGCGGGCTGCCGAGCAGCGTCACGGTGCGCCCGGCGGTGCTCACCTGCACCAGCGACGGCAGCCCCTCGCGGGCATAGCAGCCGACGGTGTCGTCGCCGGCGTCGGGAGCCGGGTCGTAGGACACGCCACCGGTGTCCGCGATGCCCGCACGCTCGGCCGCGGGGAGGGCGCAGACCGGCTGCCTGGCCTCCAGTGCGGACTCCCCGCTCAGGTCGACGCCGGCTACGAACTGCTCCGGGATGTGCGAACCGATCACGACGAGATCGGCGCCGATGTCCCGGACGGTCGCCGCCTGCTCGGGACGGAGCAGGTCGGGGAACGCGACCAGGACGGTGTCGCTCGGCAGCGCGATGTCCCGCAACCCGCGGTTCGTCTGCACGAGCTGGACCTGCACGCCTTGGTCGCGCAGCACCTCGGCGACCGCACGGCTGCCGGACGGGTCCACGGCGCGCGGGTCGAGCAAGCCGGCTTGTGACCCGCCCCCCAGGGCCGCGACGGCAACCGCCGCGAGCAGCACGCCGAGCACGATGAGCCCCGGCCCCCGGACCGCATGCCAGACCTCACGGCCGGTGGGGTCGAGGCTGCGGGGTGCCGCCGTGGGGGCAGCCACCGTGGCGGTCACCGGGGGCCGGCCGAGAGCACCGAGCGGCTGGTGCGGACCTGCTCGTCGAGATCGCGCACGACCTGGTCGGACGCCGCTGACGCTGCGCGACCGCCGTACCAGATCTCGTCGAAGACGCGTGCCGCAGCGCGCAACGCCGCCGCGCACTCGGGCAGTGCCGCGCCGGCCTCGACCGCGGCCTCGTCGGCAGTCCGTCCCGGACGTGGGTCGAGCAGCGCGCGTTCCTCCAGCGAGCGGATGACCGCGCGGAGCCGTTCGCGCACGGCCTCGGCCCACTCGCCCGCCGCCGCGTGGGCGTCGGCTGCCCGCCGGTGCTCGGCAGCCGAGCGAGGGCCGCCCACGAACAGCGCGTCCTCGGTGCGCCGGGCCTTGCCGAAGGGACCGACCTTGAGCCGCACCGCAACGATCGCGGCCACGATGAGCAGCACGATCGCGATGACGCCGGCGTAGCCGCCCGGCGATGCGCTGCCGACGTTGTCCAGCAGGGCAACGAGGTGGTCCCAGAGCCACTGCAGTGCGCGCTGGGCCAGACCCGGCTTCGCCTGCTGGTAGACCTGCCGGGAGAGCTCCTCGCGGGCTGCGTCGCGGGCCGCTTCCCGGCCCAGCTCCACCGGCACCGACAGAGGAAGGCTCACGTGCCCGGGGTCGCCGACTGCCCGGACGTCCCGTATCCCGCGGCCCGGGAGAGCTCAATGTCGAGTGCCTCGCGGCGCATCCGCTGGTCGACGTAGACGAGAACCGCTACTGCAGCCGCGAATGGCAGGGTCACGGTGCTCGCCAGGATCGTTCCCACCGCCTGCAGCGACAGCGACTGCCAGCCGAACGGGTTGTCGAAGGCCTCGCTCGCCACCACGGCGAGCGGGCCGCTGAGGATGCCACCGAGCACGCCCGCGATCAGCTGCAGCAGCAGCCACAGACCGAGGACGCGCCAGAAGTTGGCGCGGACCAGCCGTGCCGACCGGCGCAGCGCGGCGACCACCGGCTGCCGCTCGAGCATCACGATGGGAGCCGCGAACCACGTGAGCACGGCGGTCGCCAGCGCGAGCACGAGCGCTGCCGGCACGCCCACGATCAGCAGGAGCGCACCCGCGACGTTGGAGCCCGCGACCAGGGCGAGGATCCCGGGTACGACGGGCAGGGCCACCGCGGCGCCGACCATCAGGAGCACGAGCAGGGTCAGGCCGAGCAGCGCCGGCAGCCGCCGACGGGTCGCCTCCCACGCCTCGGCCGCGCGCGGGCGCTCACCCAGCACGGCCTTGCTCACCGAGAACGTCAGGATGCCGGTGAGCAGCACCTGCGCGAGCACGCTGATGGTGCTCGAGATCAGGAAGGTGACGACCGTGCCGCCGATCAGGTCGAAGGCCTGGTCGTCGGTGAGCGTGCCGGTGGGCTGGGTCAGGGTCGCGCTCGAGTCCTTCAGCAGCAGCCAGGTGATCACCGACTGGAGCAGCGTCGACACGATGACCACGAGAGCCGAGACGCCGAGCATCAGCTTGGGGTCGCGGCGGATCGAGGAGATCGCGCCGTCGAGGATCTCGCCGACGCCGAGCGGCCGGAGCGGGATGACTCCCGGCTTGGGCGGCTGCGCCCATCCGGGCGGTGCCTGGCCCCAACCTGGTGCCTGGCCCCAACCGGGTGCCTGGCCCCCACCCGGTGCCTGGCCCCAACCGGGTGCCTGGCCCGCGCCCGGTGCCGGCCCCCATCCCGGTGCGGCGGGGGGCTGCACGGGGGCCCAGCCGGGCGGAACCGGCGGGACGGGCGGCCCGGGCGACGCGGGTGGTACCTGCGGCGGCTCGCCCGGCAGGCCCGGCTGGTCGGACATGGCGTCATCGTGTCATGCCTGACATGTCCACCCCGGGCGCCCGCACGGGGGTGACGATCGGGTGTCATGGCGGCACGGCCGCCCCCGGAGTGTCACGATGGAAGACATGAGGGGACGCGTGCTCATCGTCGACGACGACACCGCACTGGCCGAGATGCTCGGCATCGTGCTGCGCAGCGAGGGCTACGAACCGTTCCTCTGCTCCGACGGTGACGGCGCGCTGGCCGCCTTTCGGGAGCACAAGCCCGACCTGGTGCTGCTCGACCTGATGCTCCCGGGCATCGACGGCATCGACGTCTGCCGCCAGATCCGGGCCGAGTCCGGCGTACCGATCGTGATGCTCACCGCCAAGACGGACACCATCGACGTGGTGGTCGGACTGGAGTCCGGGGCCGACGACTACGTCGTCAAGCCGTTCAAGCCCAAGGAGCTCGTCGCGCGCATCCGGGCCCGGCTGCGCCGCACCGAGGAGCCGACCCAGGAGATGCTCGAGATCGGCGACCTGGTCATCGACGTCGCCGGTCACTCGGTCAAGCGCGACGGCCACCCGATCCAGCTGACCCCGCTCGAGTTCGACCTGCTCGTCGCGCTCGCCCGCAAGCCGTGGCAGGTGTTCACCCGCGAGGTGCTGCTCGAGCAGGTCTGGGGCTACCGCCACGCAGCCGACACCCGGCTGGTGAACGTCCACGTGCAGCGGCTGCGGTCCAAGGTCGAGCGCGACCCCGAGAACCCCGACGTCGTCGTGACAGTCCGCGGGGTCGGCTACAAGGCGGGCCCGGCATGAGCAGGGACCGTCACTGACCACCTCGCTCGCGTCCCGCGCCCGACGCATCCCACGGAGGTTCTGGCGTCGCGGCATCGCCCAGTGGCGTCGCTCCATCCAACTCCGGGTCGTCACGACCACGGTCGTGCTGTCGTTGCTCGTGATCCTCGTCCTCGGCACCCTGCTGCTCAACCGGGTGGAGTCCGGCCTGCTCGACGCCAAGGTCCAGGCGGCGCTGGCCGAGGCCGCGACCGGAAGCAGCACCGCCCAGGACGCGTTCGACTCGGCCGACCGGACCGACCCGACGGTCTACGAGACCGTCCTGCGCGACCTGGTCGACCGGCTCGCCTCCGCCGGCGGCCCGGCCGGCGCCAACGACGTCGCCCTGCTGCGAGGTCCGGAGACGGCGTCGGCCGACGCCCCCCTCGGTGCCTCCTCCTTCGAGCTGCGGGCGGACACCGTCCCGGACCGGCTCCGGCGCAGTGTGCAGACCACCGGCGACCAGGTGTGGACCTACGGCGCGATCAGCCGGACCGGGGGGGGTGAGGTGCCGGTCGTCACGATCGGCTCCCCGGTCGTGATCCCGACCGTGTCCGGTCCCTACGAGCTGTACTTCGTGTTCCCGCTGGACAAGGAGCAGGAGACGCTCGACCTCGTTCGCCGCACCCTCGCGCTCGCCGCTCTCGGTCTGGTGCTGTTGGTCGGCGGCATCGCCTGGCTGGTCACCCGCCAGGTCGTGACCCCGGTGCGAATGGCCGCACGGATCGCGGAACGGCTCGCCGCCGGGCGGCTCGAGGAGCGGATGCGGGTCAGGGGCGAGGACGACCTGGCCCGGCTCGCCGCGTCCTTCAACCGGATGGCGACCAGCCTGCAGCGGCAGATCCGCCAGCTGGAGGATCTCTCCCGGGTGCAGCGCCGCTTCGTCTCCGACGTCTCTCACGAGCTGCGCACGCCGCTGACGACCGTGCGGATGGCTGCCGACGTGCTGCACGAGGCACGCACGCACTTCGACCCGTCGGTCCAGCGCAGCGCCGAGATCCTGCAGAACCAGCTGGACCGGTTCGAGGCGCTGCTCGCCGACCTGCTCGAGATCAGCCGCTACGACGCGGGCGCCGCTCTGCTCGAGGTCGAGCCCACCGACGTGCGCCGCATCGCCGCGCGGGTGATCGAGGCGGCCGAGCCGCTGGCCGAGCGCCGCGGCAGCCGGGTCGAGCTGATCGCCCCGGAGGGCCCGTACGTCGCCGCTGTCGACAGCCGCCGCATCGAGCGGGTCCTGCGCAACCTGGTGGTCAACGCCATCGAGCACGGCGAGGGCCGGCCCATCGACGTACGCCTCGCTGCCGACGACCAGTCCGTCGCGGTCGCGGTGCGCGACCGCGGGGTGGGCCTGCGTCCGGGCGAGGGAGCCCTGGTCTTCAACCGGTTCTGGCGCGCCGACCCGGCCCGGGCGCGCACCACCGGAGGCTCCGGCCTCGGTCTGTCGATCGCCCTCGAGGACGTCCACCTGCACGGCGGCTGGCTGCAGGCGTGGGGTGAGCCGGGCACCGGGTCGCAGTTCCGTGTCACGCTGCCCCGCCTCCAGGGGGTCGAGCTGGAGCGCTCGCCGATCCCGCTCGAGCCGGTGGACTTCACCCGGCCGCAGCCGGTGGCGGCGGGTCAGCCCTACCGCCGCACGGTCCCCTCGGAGGTCGACGATGTCTGACCGGCGTCGCGCCGCGGCGGCCGTCGCGATCGCCGTCACCCTGCTCACCGGCTGCAGCTCGCTGCCCACCAGCGGCCCGGTCCGCGCCGGTCGCGACCTGCAGGCCGACCGCGACGACGTGGGCGTGCGGGTCATCGGCCAGCCACCGGTTCCGGGTTCGCGACCGCAGGACATCGTGCGCGGCTTCCTCCAAGCCGGGGCCGACTTCGTCAACGACCACGCCGTCGCGCGGCTCTACCTGGCACCGGCGGCACGGGAGCAGTGGAAGCCCAGCACCGGCACCGCCGTCTACGACCGCTCGGAGGCGCCGTTCTCGGTGGAGCCGACCGGGGAGGGCAAGGTCGAGCTGATCGCCACGGAGGTCGCGCGCATCGACGGGCAGGGCCACTACCGGCGCACGCCGGCGGGCGCCCAGCTGAAGCGGTCCTTCACGATGACGCGGGTCGAGGGGGAGTGGCGGATCGCGTCATTGCCCAACGGGCTGGTGCTGACGCAGAGCGACGTGCAGGAGACCTTCCGCCAGCTCAACCTCTACTTCCTGGCGCCGTCGCGGCGGGTGCTGGTGCCGGACACGGTGTTCCTGCCGGCCGCGCCCGGCCTGTCCACGGCGCTGGTCACCCGGCTGCTCGGGGGGCCGACCGAGGAGCTCGCGGCCGCGACCACGACCGCCTTCCCTCGTGGCACCTCGCTCGCGGTCTCGTCGGTGCCGGTGCGTGACGGGATCGCGCGGGTCAACCTCGATACCTCTGTCCTCAAGGCTGACGGCGCGGCGCGGGCGCTGATGTCGGCACAGCTGGTGTGGACCCTCAAGCAGCTGCCCGAGTTCCAGGAGCTGCAGCTGTCCGTGGAGGGCGATGACCTGTCCGTTCCCGGCCAGGGTCAGGTGCAGTCCCGCGATGAGTGGAGCGGCCTTGACCCGGCGGGGGTGGAGGACGGTGTCGACGCGGTGGCCGTCCGCGGCGGCCGGCTCGGACGCATCGTGTCGGGGCGATTCACCCTTGTGCCCGGGCCGGCCGGCAGCGGGCGGCCGGCCCTGCGGCAGCCCGCCATCTCGCTCGACGGTGCCCAGGCGGCGGGGGTCGTCGACGGCGGCCGAGGGCTGGTGACCGGCCGGCTGGCCGAGAACGAGATCTTCGGCGAGCGGCTTCGTGGGTCAGCGCTGTCCACCCCATCGTGGGACGCCGGCGGCAACCTGTGGGTCGTCGACGCGCCGGTTGGCCGGGTCTGGATGATCCCCGACGGCACGCGAGACCCGGTCGCGGTCAAGGTCCCGAGGGTGCCGGCCGGCCGGGTCACCGGGATCCGGGTCGGGCGCGACGGTGCGCGGGTCGCGGTGGTCGCCGGGACCGGGGCACAGGCCCGGCTGTACGTCGGCAGCATCGTGCGGGGTCGCGCCGGCGCTCCGACGGCGGCGGTCGAGCACCTCACCGAGATCCTCCCGGAGCTGCGCTCCGTCCGCAGCGTGGCGTGGGCAGACGCCACCACGCTGGCCGTGCTCGGCGCCCAGAGCGGCGGGCAGGTGACGCCGTTCCTCACCGACACCGACGGCTACGACGTGGCGCCGGTCGAGCCCGAGACCGGGCTCGTCTCGGTGGCCGCCGCTCCTCGGCAGCGCCCCCTGCTCGCGGGGACGGCGGGCGGTCGCATCGCGCAGTACACCTCGGGCCGGGGCTGGGTCGACCTCGGACCCGGCGCGGATCCGGCCTACCCCGGCTGACCCGGCCGTCCACACCCCGGACGGTGCACAACCAGATCCGCGATCCGTCGGGGGGCGTTTCTGGCCGCCACGCTCGCCACGATGGTTGGACGACTGCGGCTGGCAGGCGCGGCCCTCGTCGACCTGGTGTTGTCCGGTGAGTGCGCCGGCTGCGCGAGCGACGCGGGCGAGAGCGCGACGTTGCTGTGCCCGGGCTGCCGTCGCGAGCTGGCCGGCCCGGCCCGCCCGGCCTGGCCGAGTCCCGTGCCGGCCGGGCTGCCGCCACCGTGGGCGATCGCCGACTACGACGGCGCCGCGCGCGGCGCGATCCTCGCGCACAAGGAGGACGGCAGGTATGCGTTGGTCGCTCCGCTCGGAGACGCCCTTGCCCGGTCGGTGCTGGCCGGGCTGACGGCCACGACTGACCGGGCCTCTGACGTTGCCCTGGTGCCGGTCCCGTCCCGTCGTACGGCGGTGCGCGGGCGTGGTCAGGACGCGACGCTGCGACTCACCCGCCGGGCCGCCACCGCCGTTCGCCGGGCGGGCCAGGACGTCGAGGTACTTCCCGTCGTGCGCGTCGTCCGCGGCATGGCCGACCAGGCCGGGCTCGATGCGTGTGAACGCGCGGCGAATCTGCACGGAGCGCTGGCCGTTCCGGACCGGCTCACCCGTCATGTCCGCGGTCGCGCGGTGGTCGTGGTCGACGATGTGATCACGACAGGGGCGAGCATCGACGAGACGGCACGCGCTCTGCGTGCCGCTGGCGCGGACGTGCGGTGCGCCGCCGTCGTCGCGGCAACCAGGCGAAGGCGGCCTCCCGGCCTATGCCTTTGACGCGCATGAGGCTAGCGTCACGTTATGGCACCCGTCCGGGTCCGTGGTTGCGTCCGATCCAAGCTCCCTCGCGGAGTGCGGATCGGGCAAGCCGATGCCAGCCGCAGGCAAAACGGCCCACGTAAGGCGACTTCTCGTCGACCGATCACGGTGCGGCTTAGAGGTGAGTCCTGCCCCGCCGGAGGTCCAGACGGCTTCCGATCCGGGAGAAGGGGAGTAGTGGCGGCTACCGCTGCGAGACCCTCAGCAGGCGGATGTGGGGTCGAAGACCAGGTCGGCCGGACGGGTGCCTCCGGTCGTCGACGGGTAACCAGCAACGCGTGTGTGCATTCCGTAAGCCAACAGGAAGGGTCCCTACGTGGACATCGTCGTCAAGGGTCGGCATGCCGAGATCCCCGAGCGGTTCCGCCAGCAGGTCGCGGAGAAGCTCGCGAAGATCGAGAAGCTCGACCCGAAGGTGATCAGCGTCGATGTCGAGTTGTCCAGGGAGCGCAACCCACGGCAGTCCGACCTGTGTGAGCGGGTCGAGCTGACGGTCTACTCGCGGGGCCCCGTCGTACGCGCCGAGGCATCCGCCCAGGACGGCTACGCCGCCCTGGACGCGGCCTACCAGAAGCTCGAGGCGCGACTGCGCCGCTCGCACGACCGGCGCCGGGTGCATCACGGCAACAAGACCCCGGTCTCGGTGGCGATGGCCACGGCCGGCCTGGACGCCGCGGCGCGCGACAAGCTCGCCGGCCGCGACAGCCAGGAGCCGCTGCTGGCTGACGGTGTCGGCAACGGCGACGGCACGGGGCCGATGGTGATCCGCGAGAAGACCCACGACGCGAAGCCGATCAGCATCGACCAGGCCCTCTACGAGATGGAGCTCGTGGGCCACGACTTCTACCTGTTCATCGAGGCCGACAGCTCGCTGCCCTGCGTCGTCTATCGCCGCCATGCCTATGACTACGGCCTCATCCGCCTCGAGGGGTAGCGCGGGGTCTAGCCCGGTCGGCTGGTTTCGGGTCCGGTGGCTGGCCCTTCCGTGCCATCATGGCGCGTCCGAACGATGATCCAGGACGAGTGCCCGTGAAGGAGCCCAAGGTGACGGAGCAGGTCCCCGGCGCAGCTGTTGCTGTTCCCGGGCCGACCGGACCCGGCGAGGCCATCCGCGTCCTCGTGGTCGATGACCACGCCCTGTTCCGCCGCGGGCTCGAGATGGTGCTCGGTCAGGAGACCGACATCGAGGTCGTCGGGGAGGCCAGCGACGGTGCGGAGGCGGTCGACCTCGCGTCGGCCCTGCTGCCCGACATCGTGCTGATGGACGTGCGGATGCCGCGACGCAGCGGCATCGAGGCGTGCACCGCCATCAAGGACGTCGTCCCGAGCGCCAAGATCGTGATGCTGACGATCTCCGACGACGAGGTCGACCTGTACGACGCGATCAAGGCGGGCGCGAGCGGCTACCTGCTCAAGGAGATCTCGATCGACGAGGTCGCCGCAGCCATCCGGTCGGTCGCCGGCGGGCAGTCCCTGATCAGCCCGTCGATGGCGTCCAAGTTGCTGACCGAGTTCGCCACGATGATCAAGAAGGGCGACGAGAAGCAGCTGCCTGCGCCGCGGCTCACCGATCGCGAGCTCGAGGTCCTCAAGCTGGTCGCGCGCGGGCTGAACAACCGCGACATCGCGAAGGAGCTGTTCATCTCCGAGAACACCGTGAAGAACCACATCCGCAACATCCTGGAGAAGCTCCAGCTGCACTCGCGGATGGAAGCCGTGGTCTACGCGGTTCGAGAGAAGCTGCTCGAGATCACCTAGTTCCGCCCACCGAAGGTTCGGCTAGTAGGCCGAGCCGACGGTGAGCACCGCGCGGGTCACCTTGTCCAGCCGCCAGGCCGTCGGCGACGAGCTGAACTCCACGGTTACCGCGCGGCCAGGGGTCCACCGGTTGTGCCAGCCGGTGAACGTCCCGTGGCACGTGCCCGAGCAGGAGAAGGACTTGATCGGCATCGCTGTCTCGCGGGCCAGCGCCCGGACCAGCGTCATCGACTTCGCCTGGTAGGAGTCCACGCCGTACAGCGGCTGGTGGAAGACGATCGTGGTGCGGGGCTGGTACTTCTTCACGAACGCGATCAAGGCCCGCGTCTCCGGCTCGCTGGCAGGAGACGGACCGGAGTACTTCGACGTGCCCTTGCCGCTGTAGACCCAGTAGCGAGGGAAGTTGCGGTTGAGGTCGACCTTGTGCGCATTGGTCCGCGTGCTGATGCGGGTCCCGTCGGGGTTGATCGACGGGATCAGCCAGAGGCCGACATTGGCCGGCACGGTGCGCGTCTTGAGCCGCTCGATGACCTTGATGCCGGCCTTCTCGTCGCCGTGCATGTTGCCGATGACCAGGACCCGCTTGGTCGCACCCGGGGTCCACCGGTGGATCACCACGAGGGGGCGGCCCTGCACGGACGTACCGATGCGAATCGTCTCGGTGCGGATCGCGCTCGCCGCGGGAACTGCGACGGCCGTGCCGGCGACGAGGACGCCCACGGTAAGGACGGCGGTCGCCGCGGCACTACGCACTCCGGACAAAGCGGCCTCCCTCCGTGCGGCAACCTACTGCAGTCTCCTTCAAAGATCGGTCGTGCGATCGCCCGTCTGTAGGCGTCCGGGGATCGTGTCGGACCGGCATGGCAGCATCATCGGCCGTGAGCGCGGTGAGCAGTGCCGGCGTCCCGCAGCTCTCCGCCGCCCAGGCCCGCCGCATCGCGGTGGCCGCGCAGGGCCTGGCCACGCCGCGCCCGGCCGTCCCCGGCATGCGCCAGCTGACGGCGGTGGTCGACCGTATCGGGCTGCTGCAGATGGACAGCGTCAGCGTGCTCGTGCGCAGCCACTACGTGCCGCTGTTCAGCCGCCTGGGTCCCTACGACATGGGGCTGCTCGACCGCGCCGCGGGCCGGGCGCCGCGCCGCCTGGTGGAGTACTGGGCCCACGAGGCGAGCCTGGTGCCGCCGATGACCCACCGGCTGCTGCGGTGGCGGATGAGCCGGTGGCAGGAGGAGGCGTGGGGGAGCATGCGGCGGATCGCCGTCGACCACCCCCAGCTCGTCGCCGCCGTGCTCGCCGAGGTGCGCGACCGCGGGCCGATCACCGCCGCCAACGTCGAGATCGCCCTTGCCCATGACGTGCCGCGCAGCAAGGCCAACTGGGGCTGGAACTGGTCGCTGGTCAAGCAGGCGATCGAGCACCTGTTCTGGTCCGGTGAGGTCATGTCGGCCGGGCGGACGGCACAGTTCGAGCGCCGCTACGCGGTCCCCGAGCGGGTGCTGCCACCGGCCGTTCTCGACGCCCCTGACCTGTCCAACGAGGAGGCGTTCACCGAGCTGACGCGCATCGGGGCCCGAGCGCACGGCGTCGGGTCCGAGCAGTGCCTGCGCGACTACTTCCGGCTGGGCCCCGATGACGGGCGGGTCGCGATCGGTCGGCTGCTCGACGAGGGCACCCTGCTGCCTGTCCGGGTCGAGGGCTGGAAGCGGCCGGCCTACCTGCATCGCGACGCCCGCAGCCCCCGGGCCGTGCGCGCACGCGCCCTGCTGTCGCCGTTCGACCCGCTCGTCTGGGAGCGCGCGCGGGTGGAGGCGCTGTTCGGCTTCCGCTACCGCATCGAGATCTACGTGCCGGCGGCCAAGCGGGTGCACGGCTACTACGTGCTGCCCTTCCTGCTCGACGACCGGTTGGTCGCCCGCGTCGACCTCAAGTCAGACCGCGGTGCGGGTGCCCTCCTGGTCCGGTCGGCGTGGGCCGAGGCGTCAGCACCGGAGGAGACCGCGGCGGAGCTGGCCGCCGAGCTGCGCGACCTCGCGGCCTGGCTCGGACTCGGTGACGTCGTCGTGGAGGAGCGCGGCGACCTGGCACCCGCCCTGCGCGCCGAGCTGCGCTAGCGGGTCGGCGGGTCAGGGCTTCGGGTCGCCCGCCAGGCGCCCGTGGATGTGCTCGTCGTAGCGGTTCCCGTCGTCGTGTGCCCACGACGCGCGCAGGGTGCCCTCGATCGCGTACCCCGCCTTGACGGCCACCCGGCAGGAGGCCGGGTTGGCCACGGCGTGACACAGCTCGACCCGTTCGATCCCGAGGGACGTGAACGACCAGTCGGTGGCCGCGGCGACCGTGGCCGTGGCGGCACCCCGCCCGCGCGCCCAGGCTGCGACCCGGTAGCCGATCGACGCGTTGGCCTGCCGGCGGTCGATGCGGTGCAGCGACACGTTGCCAGCGAGCTGGCCCGTCGTGGCGTCGATGACGGAGAACGTCGCGTGGTCGCCGTCGCTCCAGTCGGCCCCGCGAGCCAGCCACTCCTCGGCGGAGGCGGCATCGACGACGGAGGTCACCGGGTTCCACTGCCGCACCTCCGGGTCGGTCAGCATCGCCAGGGCATCTGCCGTGTCCTCCGGTCGCGGCGGCCGGAGCAGCCAGCCGTCCACCTTCAGCTCGACGTGCTCGATGCCCACCGCACCTGTCATCGCAACTCTCCGCGCAGCAGGCCCCCGACCCAGGCGTCCTGTCGCTCGCCGCGATGCAGCAGCCGGCGCCGGCAGGTGCCCTCGATGGTGAAGCCCAGCTTCTCGGCAACCTTGCGGGAGCCGTCGTTGCCGACGGCTGCCCACCACTCGACCCGCTCCAGGTGCAGCTCGTCGAAGGCCCACTGACAGACCAGCCGGGTGGCGGCCGTGGTCACCCCGCGGCCGCGCGCCCACGGAGCGGTCCAGAACCCGATCTCGCGCATCGTTTCGTCGCGCGCGTGCAGGCCCACGGTCCCCAGCAGCCGGTCGTCGGGATCGACCACGATCCAGTTCAGCTCCTGGTCCTCGGCCCAGTCGCCCGCCCGAGCGGCGATCCACTCCTGTGCGTGCTTGGCCTCGTAGGGGACGGGCACCGGGATCCAGCGTTGCGTCTCCGGGTCCTGGCAGGCGGCGGTGATGGCCTCGACGTCCTCCGGTCGCGCCTGCCGGAGCCGGACCTGCTCATCGCTGAGATCGACGGGTTTCACGCCCGCCATCCAACCGGGCACCCGCCCGACCGGTCGAGCCGTTATGCGGGGTGGGCGCAGCGCTGCGCCTACGATGAACGGACGTCGTACCCCCAGACATGGCCAGGAGTGACCGCGTGCCCGCCTTTTTCGACAAGATGCTCCGCGCCGGCGAGGGCAGGATCCTCCGCAGGCTGAGCGCCATCTCGACCCAGGTCAACGCCATCGAGGACGAGTTCGCGGCGATGACAGACGCCGAGCTGCAGGCGATGACCGACGAGTTCCGCAAGCGCCTCGCCGGCGAGGACGGCAAGGCCGAGACCCTCGACGACCTGCTCCCGGAGGCGTTCGCCACGGTCCGCGAGGCAGCCAAGCGCACGCTGGGCCAGCGTCACTTCGACGTCCAGATCATGGGCGGTGCAGCCCTGCACCTCGGCAACATCGCCGAGATGAAGACCGGTGAGGGAAAGACCCTGGTCGCCACGCTGCCGGCCTATCTCAACGCCCTGTCGGGTGAGGGCGTCCACGTCGTGACCGTCAACGACTACCTCGCCGAGTACCAGTCCGAGCTGATGGGCCGCGTGCACCGCTTCCTCGGGCTCGAGGTGGGCGTGATCCTCTCGGCGATGCGCCCAGCGGAACGCCGCGAGCAGTACGCCGCCGACATCACCTACGGCACCAACAACGAGTTCGGCTTCGACTACCTGCGCGACAACATGGCCTGGGACGAGCGCGAGCTGGTGCAGCGTGGCCACAACTTCGCGATCGTCGACGAGGTCGACTCCATCCTCATCGACGAGGCACGCACACCGCTGATCATCAGCGGGCCGGCCGACCAGGCGACCAAGTGGTACGCCGACTTCGCCGGGATCGTGCAGAAGCTCGCGCTGGACGCCGACTACGAGGTGGACGAGAAGAAGCGCACCGTCGGCGTGCTCGAGCGGGGCGTCGAGCGGGTCGAGGACTTCCTCGGCATCGAGAACCTCTACGAGTCGGTGAACACACCGCTCGTCGGCTACCTCAACAACGCCATCCGCGCCAAGGAGCTGTTCAAGCGCGACAAGGACTACGTCGTGATGAACGGCGAGGTCCTCATCGTCGACGAGCACACCGGCCGCATGCTGTCCGGCCGCCGCTACAACGAGGGCATGCACCAGGCCATCGAGGCCAAGGAGGGGGTGGAGATCAAGCAGGAGAACCAGACCCTGGCGACCATCACCCTGCAGAACTTCTTCCGCCTCTACAGCAAGCTTTCCGGGATGACCGGTACGGCCATGACCGAGGCGGCGGAGTTCTCCCAGATCTACAAGCTGGGCGTCGTGCCGATCCCGACCAACAAGGACATGATCCGCAAGGACCAGGCCGACCTCGTATACAAGACCGAGGCGGCGAAGTACAACGCGGTGGTCGACGACATCGAGGAGCGCAACAAGAAGGGCCAGCCGATCCTCGTCGGCACCGTCAGCGTGGAGAAGTCAGAGCACCTCTCGACCCTGCTGAAGAAGCGCGGCATCAAGCACGAGGTCCTCAACGCCAAGCAGCACGACCGGGAGGCCGCGATCGTGGCCCAGGCCGGTCGCAAGGGCGCCGTGACGGTGGCTACCAACATGGCCGGCCGCGGCACCGACATCATGCTCGGCGGCAACATCGAGTTCCTCGCTGACCATGAGCTGCGCTCGCGCGGTCTCGACCCGGTCGAGACGCGAGAGGACTACGAGAAGGCCTGGAGTGAGGCGGTCGAGCAGGTCCAGCAGCGCGTGGCGGCCGAGCACGACGAGGTCACCGAGACCGGCGGCCTCTACGTCCTCGGCACGGAGCGACACGAGTCTCGTCGCATCGACAACCAGCTTCGTGGCCGGTCCGGCCGGCAGGGCGACCCTGGTGAGTCACGGTTCTACCTCTCCCTGGGCGACGACCTGATGCGGCTGTTCAACGCCGCGATGGTCGAGAACTTCCTCACCCGCTTCAACATCCCCGAGGACGTGCCGATCGAGTCCAAGATGGTGTCCAACGCCATCCGCTCGGCACAGACACAGGTCGAGGCGCAGAACTTCGAGATCCGCAAGAACGTCCTCAAGTACGACGAGGTCCTCAACCGTCAGCGGGTCGTCATCTACAACGAGCGGCGCCGCGTGCTGGAGGGCGAGGACCTCCACGAGCAGCTGCGTCACATGGCCAACGACGTCGTCGAGGGCTACGTCGTCGCCGCGACCAGCGAGGGCTACCCCGAGCAGTGGGACCTCGACCAACTCTGGACCGCGCTGAAGACGCTGTTCCCGGTGTCCCTCACCATCGAGGAGCTCGAAGAGGCCTCGGGCGGTGACCGCTCGTCGCTGACGACGGAGTTCCTGGCGGAGGAGCTCAAGGCCGACGCGCAGCATGCCTACGACAAGCGCGAGGAGCAGCTCGGCGCCGAGGTGATGCGCGAGCTCGAGCGGCGCGTCGTGCTGTCCGTGCTCGACCGCAAGTGGCGCGAGCACCTCTACGAGATGGACTACCTGCAGGAGGGCATCGGCCTGCGGGCCATGGCCAACCGCGACCCGCTGGTCGAGTACCAGCGCGAGGGCTTCGACATGTTCGCGAACATGATGGACGCGATCAAGGAGGAGTCGGTCGGCTTCGTCTTCAACCTGGAGGTAGAGGTCGATGCCGACGCAGAGGGGTCAGCGACCGCTGACGCCGACGAGGCCACCGGCGATCGACACCCCGACGTGGTCGCCAAGGGTCTGGAGGCGCCGAAGCGTCCGACCCGGCTGCAGTACTCCGCGCCGACCATCGACGGCGACACCGGCGACTCGGGGGGAGTGGCCACCGCGGTGGACGTGGAGGAGAGCGAGTACGGCGACGTGCCGCGCAACGCCCCGTGCCCCTGCGGTTCGGGCAAGAAGTTCAAGCGCTGCCACGGTGACCCGAGGAACCGGTCCAGCTGAGCCCAGGCCCGGTCAGGTCCTTCTCGAACCAGTAGTGCGCGTAGGGCTCGTCGTTGAACGGTGGGACCTCGACGTAGCCGGCCGACCGATAGAGCCGGACCGCCTCGGTGAGGCTCCGGTTGGTCTCCAACCGGGCGGAGATGGCGCCGTGCTCCCTGGCCCGGGCCTCCAGCTCGACCAGGAGGCGCCGGCCGATGCCGAGCCCGCGAGCGTCCGAGGAGACCCACATCCGCTTCAGCTCGGCGGGCCCGCGACCGTGGAACTTCACCGCGCCGACGCCGACCGTCTCTCCACCGACCCGGGCCAGCAGCAGCAGCCCGGCGGGCTCGATCAGGTCGTCGACGGTCGCGGGGATGCTCCGACCGGCGTCGAAGCCGCCGTCGAACCGACGGTCGAGCTCGTCGAAGTAGGCCTCCAGGCAGCGCTGCGCGTCCGGGCTAGTGGGGTCCTCGGCCGCGATCACCACCACCGGCTGGTCGTCGGACGCGCTCATGTCCGGGCACGCTAGCCGGGGTCGGGCTAACCGTCGGCGGGCGGTGCTGAGACCTCAGCCGAGCTCGAGGGCGGTGCACTGCCAGCGACCGTCCAGGCCCTCCAGCCGCAACGCGACGGCGGTGCACCGGACGCCGCGCCGCACCAGGGCCGACACCTCCGCCACCCCGTCGGCCGGCTCAGCCACGTGCACCGAGCGCACGACGGCGCGCGCCGGTGTGGGGGACCCGGGTCGGGCCCCGGACGTGATGCGGCAGGCCACGTCGTCGTAGACCTCGGTCGTCGTCCAGCGCACCAGCTGGCTGGCCGGCCGATCGCCCGCCAGCACCTCGATGACGGCCTGCACGAAACGCCCGGCCCAGGTCCGCGGCTCCGGCAAGGCGGCTCTCGACGTCGGCTGCGGCCCGAACTCGACCTCGTCGAGCACCGCGTCGGCGTCGGCGACCAGATGAAGGTCGGGCGGGGCAACGAGCTCGAGCGGCGCCTCGGGAACCGCAGGGACACCGTTCGGCAGCAGGAACGCAAGCGCGAGGGTGCCCTGCACGACGGCGCTCGATTCGATGCTGGATCCGTTCGGTCCGATGCGCACTGTGGCGGGGTGGCCGACTTCGTCGTCGTACGGCGGCTCCCAGGAGGGCAGCGGGAGCCGGCGCACGGCGGTGGCGGTCGCGGGGGTCATGGCAACTCCTCAGGTGCTCAGGTGGCGGGCGGCCGGAGGCGCTGGCCGGGCAGGATCAGGTCGGGGTCGGGGCCGATGGTCGATCGGTTGGCGGCGTACCAGCCGGGCCAGCTCGCCGCGACGTCGGCGACCGAGGCGTCCGGGCCGAGGGCGCGGGCGGCGATGTCCCAGAGGGTGTCGCCCCGCCGTACGACGACGTGGTCGCTGACCACGCGGCCCCGGTGTGGCCGGGTGACCAGCACGGCGAGCGGCTCGGCGGGTTGCCCCGACGTCGCCGCCGGGGCGACCGGACGGTCCGGGGTCCACCGCTCCAGCGCCGGCACGTCGACGGGCTCGGTCGGGTCGGACTGCAGCGCCACGGCAGCGACGGTGCGGTCGGCCTGCGCCGGCATGGCCAGGGCGAGCGGCGCCCCGACCAGGCCGAGGCCGAGCAGCAGGGCGGCCAGCCGGCGGACGGCCAGCGGTGTCACGGCGACTGCGACCCGGTTCAGGCGGCCGTCCGTACGCCGGGCCTCGGCAGCCAGGCAGAGCAGGAGCCCTGCGACCAGCCAGGCCAGCACAGCCCACGCGACACCGGCGGCGACAAGGGCGAGGAGGTCGTCGAACGCGGCCGGCCCGGATGCGGTGACCGCAGCGACGGCGCCGGATGTGCCCCACCCGAGGGCGGCTGCGCTGGTGATCACGACGGTCGGCACGCCGATCGCGGCGGCCACTCGGGGTAGCGATTGCATTCACATACCTCCATTTACTTATGTTTGCCTTTGTATACCTCTCTTTACTTCTGGTCAACCCTGGTGAGAACGTCGGGGACGCCCGTGCGGTAGGAAGGGCACGGCGCGGCGCGGCGATGCGCAAGAAGGGCGGCCGGCATGCGGTGGGACGAGCTGTTCGCCGACCTCGAGGGTCAGCTGGAGGCGGCCGAGGGGGCCGAGCTCGCGGCCGAGGTGGCCGACCGCACCCGGCACGAGGCAGCCCAGCTCTGGCTGATCGACCGGCTCGTGCCCGCGGAGGGGCATGACGTGCGGCTGCACCTGCGCGGCGCCGGACAGGTCACCGGGCGCCTGGACCGCGTCGGTGCGGAGTGGCTGCTCGTCTCCGAGGTGGCCGGTCGCCAGGCCCTGGTGCCGGTCGCGGCCGTCCTGTCCGCGGGCGGGCTGGGAGCGCTGTCACGGGCGCCGGGTCAGGAGAGTCGGGTGTTCGCCCGCCTCGGGCTGGGCTCCGCACTGCGCGCGATCGCGCGCGACCGGGTGCAGGTCGTCGTCGGGCTGGTCGACGGCGGCGCGGTCACCGGGACGGTGGACCGGGTGGGCGCCGACTTCGTCGAGGTGGCCGAGCACGGCCCCGGCGAACCGCGGCGGCAGCGCGAGGTCAGCGGGATGCGCGCGGTGGCGTTCGCCGCGATCGCGGTCGTGCGCAGCGGCTAGTCGGCCTCGCGGTCGGTCGAGACCGGCTCCTCCTCGACCGTGTCCTTGCCCGTGTCCTTGCGCTCCGCCCCGTCCTCGGCCTCTTGCTCGTCCTCGGTCCGGCCGAGCGGATGGGTGCTCACGAAGTCTCGCGTCTCCTCGTACATGCGCGCGATGTAGCCCTCGAGCTCGTTGGTCTCGACCCGCCACTGACCGCGGCCGCCGACCTTGATGGCCGGCAGGTCGCCGTTGCGCACGAGGGCGTAGGCCTGCGCGGCCGAGATGTTGAGCACCTCGGCGACGTCAGCGAGCTGCAGGAAGCGGGGAGGAGCCACGCGAGCCAGTGTGCCAGCGCAGCGGTCGGGCCCCGCGGCTCCATCCACAGCGCGTCGCTCCCGATCGGTGCCTGTGGACAGCCCTCCTCCCCCCGGGTGACGGCGTGGGGCAGGATGAGCGGGCCTGCACGTCGTACGACTCTGTCTGCGCTGTTCGTCTTCAGGATCAGGGGGATCCGTGTCCGACCTGCCGACCCCGGGCGTCGCGCGTCTCCCTCGGGCCCGCTGGCTCGATGCGCGCCTGCTGATCGGCCTGTTGCTCGTCCTGGTGTCCGTGGTGGTCGGCGCCAAGGTGTTCGCCGAGGCCGACGAGCGGGTGGCCGTGTGGGCGGTGACCCGCGACCTCGGCGCCGACACGACGCTGACCTCCGGCGACCTGGTGGCTCGGTCGGTGCGTCTGGACCGAGCAGCAGGTCGCTACGTGTCGGCCGACCAGTCGCTCGACGGGCTGGTCCTGCGCCGCGCGGTGGGCAAGGACGAGCTGCTCCCGGTGGCCGCGCTCGGCGACCCGGGGGCGGTCGATCAGCGGCGGATCGTCATCGAGGTCGACCGGTTCACCGCTGCCGGGCTCGACAAGGGTCGCGTCGTCGACGTCTACTCCGTGCGCGAGAGTGCCAGCAACGCCGAGCCGGCCAAGCCCGAGCTCGTGCTCGCCGGGGTCACGGTCGCCGAGGACGTCAACTCCGGCGGCAGCGCGTTCGGCGGCAGCGGGTCCAAGGCCGGCGTGACACTGGTGGTCGATGGCTCGGACGTCGCCAAGGTGATCGACGCCGTCGCCCACGGCACGGTCTTCGTCGTGCAGGTCCCCGAGGGCGACGGCGACCGGACGACGGCGGGCTCGTGAGCGTCCCCGTCCTCACTGCCGTGACCGGCGCGAGCTGGGAGGCGGCGTTCGTCGCCAACCTCGAACGCTCCCCGGCCGGCATCACCGTCGTACGCCGGTGCGTCGACCTCCCCGACCTGCTGTCCGCCGCCGCAGCCGGCACAGCCCGGGCAGTCCTGCTCTCCGCCGAGCTGCGGCGTCTCGACCGCGACGCGCTGTCCCGCCTGGCGGCGGCTCGAGTCGCCGTCGTTGGTCTCGTCGCACCCGGTGACGATGCGGCCGAACACCGGTTGCGCCAGCTCGGGCTCGAGCACGTGCTGCCGGCCGACGCACCTGCTGCTGACATCGCGGCGGCGGTCACCGAGGCCCTGCAGGAGCACGCTGATCCGGGCGCTTACTCGTCTCCGCTGTCGGCGTTGCCCGATCTCGACCTCGAGCCGTCGGCGGCCGGCCGTCACGTTGCGGCGGCGTTCGAGGCACCGATCGAGGCCGGCACCGGCCAGCTGGTCGCGGTGTGGGGGCCGACCGGGGCGCCCGGACGCACCACCGTCGCCGTCGGGGTCGCGACCGAGCTGGCGCGCTCCGGAGTCCACACCCTGCTCGCCGATGCCGACGTCTACGGCGGCGTCGTCGCCCAGGTGCTCGGCTTCCTCGACGAGGCACCCGGCCTCGCGGCGGCCGTCCGACTGGCCAACAACGGTCAGCTCGACCTCGCTGCGCTGGCCAAGGTCGCGCCGGTCGCGGCCCCGGAGCTTCGGGTGCTGACCGGCATCTCGCGAGCAGCGCGCTGGCCCGAGCTGCGGCCGGCCGCCCTCGAGCAGGTCTGGTCGCTCGCGCGCAGCCTGGCCGCGGTCACGGTCGTCGACTGCGGCTTCGGGCTCGAGCAGGACGAGGAGCTCTCGTTCGACACCGCGGCCCCGCGTCGCAACGGCGCCACACTCGTCACGCTGGAGCAGGCCGATGTCGTGCTGGCAGTCGGCGCCGCCGACCCGGTCGGCATGCAGCGACTCGTCCGCGGCCTCGCCGAGCTGAGGGAGGCGGTGCCCAGCGCGGTGCCGCGAGTGGTGCTCAACCAGGTGCGTCGCAGCACGGTTGGCGGCGAGCCGCACGCCCAGCTCACCGAGGCACTGTCGCGCTACGCCGGCATCACCGTCGTGGACTTCATCCCCTACGACCGCGACGCCCTCGACCTGGCAGTGCTCGAGGGTCGGGCGCTCGCCGAGGTGGCTGCGGACTCGCCGGCGCGACACGCGCTCGCCCGGATCGCCGCCGGGCTGGTCGGCCGGCCCGCTCCGCGCGAGCGGCGCAAGCTGCTGGGTCGGCGCTGATGGCGCCACCGCGCGCGCTCGTCGTCGACTGGGGCGGCGTGCTGACCGAGCCGCTCGAGCCGTCGCTGCGTGCGTGGGCAGAGCTTGACGGCATCGACCTCGACGCCTACCGCGACGTGATGGCGAGCTGGCTCGGCGACCACCAGGGCGACCTGGCGACAACCAACCCGATCGCGGCGTTGGAGCGAGGCGAGATCGAGGTGCCGCATTTCGAGGAACAGCTCGCCGAGCGGCTCTCCACCCGGTCGGGCCATCACGTGCCCGCCGCTGGTCTGCTCCAACGGATGTTCGACCAGTTCGCGGGGGAGCCGGCGATGGCCGCGTTGGTGCTGCGGGCCCGTCGCGCCGGACTGCTCACCGGGCTCCTGTCGAACTCGTGGGGCAACACCTATCCGCGTGAGGGTTGGGACGAGATGTTCCACACCATCGTCATCTCCGGCGAGGTGGGCATGCGCAAGCCCGACCGCGAGATCTTCGAGCACACGCTGGACCTGCTCGGAGTCGAGGCGGGGGAGGCGGTGTTCGTCGACGACCTGCCCGCCAACGTGCGCGCCGCCGTGGAGTTCGGCCTGGTCGGCGTGCACCACACGTCGTACGACGAGACGGCCGCCGAGTTGGAAGCCATCTTCGGCATCCCGCTGCGCAGCTAGAGACGGTCCATTCAAGATCGTTTGCGACGTTTCGCTGCGACACGGCGGCGAGTCGCCGGTCAAGCGTCGCGAACGATCTTCGCCTCAGGAGCCGAACAGCAGCGACAGCCCGCCGACGGTGTAGGCGACCATCAGCGCGAGCAGGGGGATCTGCCCGACGACCGCGCGCCCCCGCGGGAGCAGGCGCACGGCGCGGTCGTGCGCCAGGATCACGCCGAGCACGTGACCGAGGACCACCGCCGTGACCTGGATGACAGCCACCAGGGTCGTGTCCGCGAGTGTCGGGTTGATGCCGCGGTCGGCAGTGCCCAGCCAGTCGGCGCCGGTGCCGAGCGGGTCGGAGAGCCGGATCACCGTGACCTGTCCGACGAGCACGAGCAGCGACCAGTAGTGCGCGACGACGTAACCCATCACGATCGGGATGATCGTGTGGGCGTACTCGCGGGCGAGCACGACCGGCGCGATGCCGGAACCTCGTCCGCTCAACGCAGACGCCACGAAGAACGCCCCGGTGACCAGGGCTACGACGGCGAACAGCCCGAGCGTCTCGGCCCAACGCGTCGGCAGTGCGCCGCCTTGCACCTTGCTGATCCACCAGGGCGCGTTGGACAGCGAGTCGTACGCCGTGGACCCGAGCAGCACGCCGACGACCGCGAACAGCCCTGGCGCGGTCGGCGTACCCGCCACACCCGCAAGCGGGTTGCGGAGCACGAGCCGGCCGTCGCCCCGGCGGCCTAGCGGCGAGAGCCGGCCCGCCAGTGACGAGAACACCTCGAAGCCGTCGCCCTTGTCGAACCAGCGCGACCCGAAGAACGTCGCAGCCAGCAGGTTGACCGCGAAGTAGGCCGCGAAGAACGTCCGCAGCACGGCCAGCGATGTGTTCGACGGCGCGATCAGCTCCATCCAGACGAACGCCATCAGGGTCGCGGCAGCGGGCCAGTAGCCGAGAGACGCGCGGCAGCCGGGCCAGGCCGTCCTGCGGACGCGTTCCCAGGGCACGGGAGAGCAGCTCGTGCACGGTGCGGATCGGGTTCAGCAGCTTCCACACCGGTCCGAGCACCAGCGACAGCAGCGGCACGCCGATCCAGAACAGCACGTAGACCGAGCCGGCGGTGGGGTTCAGCGCATCGTCCTTGCCGAACACGGCGGCCATCACGACGTACGCCGTGGCGACCAGCCCGAACGCGCGAAGCAGCCAGCGGGTGATCGACGAGTCCATTGCTCGCGCCACCGCGCTCGGCAACGGCCGGCCGGCACGCTCCGGGTCGAGCCGCGGCTCGCGCCAGAGGAACGCCAGCGCGAGGAACGACACCAGCAGCGCGATCGCCGCACCGGTCACGGCGTAGGCGAACGGGATCGGCAGGTCTTCCCGGCTGGCTACGCCGTGGGCGAGCAGCGTCTCGCCGGTCAACGCACCTCGAGCTGCGCCAGCTGGAGCTCGGTCTCGTGGGTCTCGATCTCGAACACCCCGGCCTGGTCAGCGGTGAAGTCAACCGTCACCTGCTCGCCGGCCGGCAGCTCCTCCTCGATCTCGTAGCCGTGGACGTGCAGCTCGTCGGCCTTGTCGCTCGTGACCAGCAGCCGCACCTCGGTGCCCTTGGCCACCTTGACCCGGTGCGTGGGCGGCTCGACCTTGCCGCCCTTGACAGCCACCTCGATCTCGGTGCCCGCGAACGCGGTCTCGCTCGGTGTGGTCGCGGCGAGCGCTGGTCGTCGAGGGGGGCGGCGTTGACCGAGGGAGTCGTCGTCGCCGGGTCGTCGCCGCCGCAGCCCGCGACCAGCAGGGTCGCAGCCAGGATCAGCGCGGGGATGGCGTGGCGAATCACAGCGGCAAAGGTCCTCTCCGGGGCGGTTCCTCCGGAACTCTAACGAGGCCGCGAGTCGGGTCGTGCCACGATGGGCCGTTGGACCGATGGAGGGAGTGCGCGCCGTGGCCGACCGGCTCAGCCCGCTGGACGCCAGCTTCCTGTACGTCGAGGAGCCGACCACTCCGATGCACGTCGGGAGCGTGGCGGTCTTCCAGGAGCCCAAGGACGGCTTCGACCACGACCGCCTCGTCGACCTGATCAGCGAGCGCATCGCGTTCGTGCCGCGCTACCGCCAGCGCGTGCGCGACGTGCCGGGTCACCTCGCCAACCCGGTGTGGGTCGACGACGAGAACTTCGACATCGGCTACCACGTCCGGCGCTCGGCACTGCCGCGACCGGGCAACGACGAGCAGCTGTTCGAGCTGGTGGCCCGGGTGCAGAGCCGCCTGCTCGACCGGGCCCGGCCGCTGTGGGAGATGTACCTCGTCGAGGGCCTCTCGGACCACCGGTTCGCGGTCATCACGAAGACCCACCACGCGATGGTCGACGGCATCGGCGCGGTCGACATCGGCCAGGTCATCCTCGACACGAGCCCGACCCCGGCGCGCCCCACCGCCCGCAAGGGCGCCGTCCTCGATGGCTGGCAACCCGAGGCAGAGCCGTCGTGGGCCGAGCTGATCGCCGGTGCGGTGACCGAGACGGTGCGCCGGCCGACCGGCGGCGGTCGACACGCGTGCGCGGCGGCTTGTCCGAGATCCGCTCGACCGCCGGTCGCCTGCTCGGGGGCGCGGGGGGCTGCTCGCCGCCGGGCTCACGGCCGCGAGACCCGCACCGACCAGCCCGCTCAACGCCGTGGTCAGCGGGCAGCGCCGGTTCGCCTCGGTCGCGACCGACCTCGACGACTACCGCCGGATCCGCAAGGCCCACGGCGGCACGGTCAACGACGTGGTGCTGGCGGCGGTCGCCGGTGCCCTGCGCGCCTGGCTGCTGACGCGCGCCGAGTCGGTCAGCACCGCGACGATCGTGCGCGCGATGGTGCCGGTCAGCGTGCAGGACGACGACGAGAGCGGCCGCGCCGGCAACCGCGTCTCGTCCTACCTCGTCGACCTGCCGGTCGGCGAGCCCAGCCCGGTGATGCGGCTGCACCAGGTGTCCTACCGGATGAAGGCCCACAAGGAGACCGGGCAGGCTGTCGGCGCCGAGTCGCTGGTCGGCCTGGCCGGCTTCGCCCCACCCACGCTGCACGCGTTGGGCGCGCGGGCCGCGTCGGGCATGTCCAAGCGCTGGTTCAACCTGGTCGTCACCAACGTGCCCGGCCCGCAGCAGCCGCTCTATGTCGGCGGCGCCCGGATGCTGGCGTCCTACCCCGTCGTACCGCTGGCCAAGACCCAGGCGGTCAGCATCGGCCTCACGTCCTACGACGGCCAGGTCTTCTACGGGATCAACGCCGACCGCGACGCGATGCCCGACATCGAGGTGCTCGCGCAGTGCATCGTCGATGCGGTGGCCGAGCTGGTGGAGTCGGTGCGATGACGGGACCCACGGCGCGGGCTGGTGCTTGGGGCGGGTGGGGTGCTCGGCGCCGCCTGGTCGATCGGAGCCCTGAGCGCGCTCGAAGAGGTCGACGGGATCCAGCCGCACGAGGCGGACATCATCGTCGGTACGTCGGCAGGATCCGTTCTGGCGGCGCTGCTGGGCGCTGGGGTGACCGCGTCGGAGCTGCGCGACCACCAGCGTGGGCTGCCGCTGCCGCACGAGATGGGTCGGGACTGGAACTACGACCGCTCGACCGGTGGTTCGACGCCCACCCGCCCGCGGCTGGGCATCGGCTCGCCGGCCCTGCTGCGCCGCACCGCGAGGCAACCCCGACGGGTGCCGCCGCTCGCCGTACTCGCCGCGCTCACCCCGCCCGGCCAGGGCAGCCTGACCGAGATCGGGCGCATCGTGGGGTCGGTCGCAGCGGAGAGCGGATGGGTGCCGCGCGACGGCGTGTGGGTCGTGGCGATGGACTACGACAGCGGGCGTCGGGTGGCGTTCGGCCGCGAGGGCTCGCCGCCGGCCGCACTGGACGAGGCGGTGATGGCGTCGTGCGCGATCCCGGGGTGGTACGCCCCGGTGACCATCGGCGGACGGCGCTACGTCGACGGCGGGGCCTGGTCGACGACCAACGTCGACCTGCTCGGACGCGAGGGCCTGGACGAGGTCTACGTCGTGGCGCCGATGGCGTCCTTCGTCGTCGACCACCCGCGGCGGATCGCCTCACGCCTCGAGCGGCGGATCCGGCGGCGGGTCACCCGGCGGCTGCTGCGCGAGGCCGCCAAGGTCGGTCGGCGCCGGGGCCACGCTCACGGTTCTGACGCCGGGGCCCGAGGACCTTGCCGTCATGGGCGCCAACATGATGGACCCGGCGAAGCGGCTGGCGGTGCTCGAGACATCGCTGCGGACAAGTACCGAGGCGCTGCGCCATCCCCGGCCCGACGACGTCGGCTCCGCGCTCTAACCGATGCGGGTCTACCTGGCGACCACCCTGACCGGTCTCGCGAACCTGCTCGCCGACGGGTCCGTCGAGGCGCCGGTCGCCCACGCCGTGACGCCGGCGCTGCGCGAGTGGTACGTCGAGGGCGACGCCGAGGAGCTGGAGTACGCCGCGCTCACCAACGCTGCGCGGGCCTCCCTCCACCAGCTCGCTGCTGACCCGGCCGCGCCCCCGCGGCGCGTTGTGCTTGCGGCCGATGTTGCCGACGCAGGCGGCTCGGCCGGCGCCGGACCTCGAACGGGCAGCCGTGCGGCTGGCCGGGCCGATTGCCCTCCGCGACGTGGTCTCGGCCCATGTCGACGACGCGGACGCCGCGGACGACGTACGACGGGCGCGTCGCCGCGCTCGCCTGCAGCCGACGCCGGCGACGAGGACGCGCAGTTCCTCGTGGACGGCGTCGAGGACCATGAGCTCGGGTGGTTCGCCGCCCAGGAGATCGGGCCCCTGGTCGAGCTCGAGGGCTAGGTTCCCCGCGCTTGGCGGCCGGCATTTTCTGCGCTTGGCGGCGCATGTCACCATGGCGCCATGGATGCCGTCACCAAGGTCCCGGTCCCCGTCAACGAGCCGATCAAGGGCTACGCCCCGGGCAGCCCCGAGCGGGCCGAGCTGGAGAGCACGCTCAAGCGGCTGGCGAGCGAGCCGCGCGACCTGCTGATGACCATCGGCGGCGAGAAGCGCTTCGGTGCCGGCGAGTCGATGGACGTGGTCCAGCCGCACAACCGCCATCACGTCCTCGGCAGCCTGCGCGGTGCGACGCACGAGGACGCCCGAGCGGCCGTGGACGCGGCGATGGCTGCTGCGCCCGCGTGGCGCGCCATGACGTTCGACGACCGCGCGGCCATCATCCTCAAGGCCGCCGACCTGCTGTCCGGACCGTGGCGGGCCCGGCTGAACGGCGCGACCATGCTCGGTCAGTCGAAGACCGCGATCCAGGCCGAGATCGACTCCGCCTGCGAGCTGATCGACTTCTGGCGGTTCAACGTGTCCTTCGCGAGCCAGATCTACGCCGAGCAGCCCATCTCCAGCCCCGGCGTGTGGAACCGCACCGACCACCGACCGCTCGAGGGCTTCGTCTACGCGGTCACCCCGTTCAACTTCACCGCGATCGCGGGCAACCTGCCGACCGCTCCGGCGCTGATGGGCAACGTCGTCGTCTGGAAGCCGGCCGTCAGCCAGCAGTTCGCCGCCGACCTGCTGATGCGGATCCTCGAGGAGGCCGGACTGCCGCCCGGCGTCATCAACATGGTGACCGGACACGGCAAGGACGTCTCCGACGTCGTGATGGCCGACCCCGACCTGGCCGGCATCCACTTCACCGGCTCGACACCGGTCTTTCAGGGCCTGTGGTCGCAGGTCGGGCAGAACATCGCGTCGTACAAGTCCTATCCGCGCATCGTGGGGGAGACCGGCGGCAAGGACTTCATCGTCGCGCACCCGTCTGCCGACATCGATGTCCTGCGTACGGCGATGATCCGCGGCGCGTTCGAGTACCAGGGCCAGAAGTGCTCGGCTGCGTCACGGACCTACGTGCCGCGCAGCATCTGGACCAAGCTCCGCGACCAGATCGCGGCCGAGACCGACGCGATCCCGATGGGTGACGTGACCGACCTGTCCAACTTCATGGGTGCGGTCATCGACGAGCGCGCGTTCGCCAAGCACAAGAAGGCGCTCGACCGGGCTCGTGACGACAGCAGCATCACCGTGATCGCCGGCGGGACCTACGACGACGCGCAGGGCTGGTTCGTGCGCCCGACGGTGCTGGAGTCCACCGACCCGACGAACGAGATCTTCACGACCGAGTACTTCGGGCCGATCCTCGGTGTGCACGTCTACGACGACGCCGACTACGACGCGATGCTGACCCAGATGGAGTCGGTCGCGTCGTACGCGCTCACGGGTGCGGTCATCGCCCAGGACCGCGCGGCGATCGCCGCCGCCAGCGAGTCGCTGCGCTTCGCCGCCGGCAACTTCTACGTCAACGACAAGCCGACCGGCGCCGTTGTCGGTCAGCAGCCGTTCGGCGGCGCCCGCGCGAGCGGCACCAACGACAAGGCAGGGGCGGCGCAGAACCTCATGCGCTGGACCAGCACGCGGTCGATCAAGGAGACCTTCGTCCCGCCGACCGACTACCGCTATCCGCACATGGGCTGAGGCTCGATCAGCGCAGGGGCAGCAGGACCTCGGCACAGACCGGGCGGTAACCCGCGTTGAGAACGGCCTTGAGCGACGCCGCGTTGCCGGGAGACACCTGGGCGAACAGCGGCTCGCCCGGAGGTGCCAGCGAGCTGACGGCCGCGGCGAGCCGGCGTCCCAGGCCGTGGCCGCGTGCGGCCGGCTCGACCTCGAAGGCCACCTCCCACCTCCCGGCGAGCCCTCTTCCGATGAGGACGTGGCCCGACCCGTCGCGGGTCTGCCAGACCCGGACGTCCTCGCGGTAGCGCAGCGCCCGTTGGACTCTCGGGTGGTCTCGCACCGAGATCTCCTCGAGGGCAAGTCCGCTGTCCGTCGCCTGCGGTCCCGACTCTTGCGCCAGGACGACGTCGAGCGCGCCGATGCCCGACTGCAGCCGGTCTGCGAGCGTCGTGAGGAACCGGGCGCCGTGTGGGGCCGAGAAGTCGCCGGCCGGCAGGGCATCGGCAACCCATCCGGCGTCGACGTCGGCGCAGACGTAGAAGTGCGCCGAGAAGGCGACCACGGCCGCGGCCGGCCCAGCCTGCGGCAGCACCTCGACGGTGCCGTCGGCCTCGGGCGGCCTGCCGCGGACCGCGTCGGTCAGCACGTCGTAGAGGCTCATCTGCGAGAGGTTAGTGAGGGCACTACGCTCGCCGGGTGACCGACAGCGACGCGGAGGACCTGGTCGCCGACAGGGTCGAGCACGGCGCCGGTCCCGATCGCCACTTCGGCGAGGAGGGGGCCCGGCTCACCTACGGGTCCTACCTGCGCATCGACAACCTGCTCGACCAGCAGCACCTCGAGTCCGACCCGCCGGCGCACGACGAGCTGCTGTTCATCACCGTCCACCAGGTCTACGAGCTGTGGTTTCAGCAGCTGCTGCACGAGCTCGTGGCCGTCCGCGACGAGATGTTCGCCGGCAACCTGTGGAGGGCGCGGCACCTGCTGGCCCGGGTGGTGTCGATCGAGGGCGTCCTCATCTCGCAGATCCCGGTGCTGGAGACGATGACGCCACAGGACTTCCTGGTCTTCCGCGAGCAGCTCGCCCCCGCCAGCGGCTTCCAGAGCGTCCAGTTCCGCGAGCTGGAGTTCCTGTCCGGCGCCAAGGACCCCAAGTTCCTCGACCGCTTCCGCGGCCTGACCGACGCGGAGCGGGCGCGCCTCGAACGGCGGCTTGCCGAACCGACCCTGTGGGACGCGTTCGTCGACGTCGTACGACGTCAGGGGTTGCCCGCCGACGACGACGACGAGCTGACCCAGTCGCTGCTGACGGTCGCCGCCGACCGGGCCACGCACGGAGAGGTGTGGGAGCTGGCCGAACGGCTCCTCGACCACGACCAGAACGCTGCCCTGTGGCGGTCGCGGCACGTGACCATGGTCGAGCGCCAGATCGGCGTCAAGTCGGGAACGGGCGGGTCGACCGGCGCGCCCTACCTGCGGAGCCGACTCGGCCTGCACTACTACCCGCTGCTGTGGGAGCTGCGCTCTCACCTGTGACTCGCACGCGATGCGGCTGTCTGCTGAGAGGGGGCACATGACAGAACGAGGACTGATCGAGAAGACTCTCGCTCGGCAGGTGCCGGAGCACTGGACTTCATCAAGAAGTCTCACCAGAAGTGGTCGGAGTACGAGAGGCGCACGGCCTTGGAGGAGGGCAGGGAATCTCTCGAGGACTTGTTGCCCACACCGGGGATCATGCTCGCCGAGCTCTCTGATCACTTTCTGAGCCCAGCCCTGGAACGGTTCTCGACTGCCGATGACCTCGCCGTCACTCGTTCGTTCCTGGAAGCCATGGAGGTGGTGGTCCAGGCCGAGGACTGGGCAGCAGCCGACGACACGATCGCGGCCTGGGCTGACTCGCTGGTCAAGGCGGGTACAGCTCACCGGGCCATGGCCCTGGCGCCTCCCGGCTTGCGGACCCTTCTGATCCAGCGGGCCGCGGCGTACGGCTTGAACATCGACTGCTCGCTTCTTCGCCCCGTTGTCCCGCTGACGGAGCTCGGCCGGGTTCTCGCCGAGGACCGGCAACAGGACTTGCAGCGTCGGCCATGAAGGACGGAGGCGCCAGCGTCGTGGCAACGCGCTCACGGCGGTAGGGTCGGACGGGCAACGGAGGAGGCGTCGGCACGTCATGCGGGACGACACGCAGGAACACGAGAAGGCCGACCTTCTCGACCGCGCGGCCGAGGTAGCGGCGGCATCGGCCGGCGACGACGGGGAGCAGGAAAAGCCCGAGCATCTGCAGGCCTTCCTGCGGCGCTATTACCGCCACGTGGCGCCAGACGACCTGGTGGGCCGCGACCCGGTCGACGTCTCGGGTGCCGCCCTGTCCCACCGGCGGCTGGCCCGCCGGATGCCCCAGGGCACGGCGAAGGTGCGGGTCTTCACCCCCTCGACCAAGGAGGACGGCTGGTCCGCGAGCGGCCACACCGTCGTCGAGGTGGTCGTCAACGACATGCCGTTCCTGGTCGACTCGGTGACGGCCGAGATCACTCGGCACGGACACGACATCTACCTCGTCGTGCACCCGCAGGTCGTCGTACGCCGGGACGTCGTCGGTGACCTGCACGAGGTCTGTGATGCGACTTTGCCGCAGGAGATGGCCGGCGAGGCCCAGCTCGAGTCGTGGATGCACATCGAGATCGACCGGCAACCCGGCAAGCTGGCGCACGAGGAGCTCACCGCCGACCTGCAACGCGTGCTGCGCGACGTGCGCGAGGCGGTGGAGGACTGGCCCAAGATGCGCGACACGGCTGTGCGCATTGCCGACCAGCTGGCCGAGCACCCACCGGTCGGAATCTCCGAGCAGGAGGTCACCGAGGCGACCGAGCTGCTGCGGTGGCTGGCCAGCGATCACTTCACGTTCATGGGCTACCGCGAGTACGTCCTGGACCCCGACACCGGCCAGGGCGACGGCCACCTTCGCGGCAAGCCCGGCACCGGGCTCGGCATCATGCGTGGCGACCAGGCCCGGTCGGTGAGCTTCGGCCGGCTGCCGCGCCAGCAGCGGGAGCGGGCTCGTGCGCCTCAGGTGCTCGTGCTGACCAAGGGCAACAGCCGGTCGACCATCCACCGGCCGGCCTACCTCGACTACGTCGGCGTCAAGGTCTTCGACGAGCAGGGTGCGGTCGTGGGGGAGCGGCGGTTCCTCGGCCTGTTCACCTCGGCGGCCTACAACGAGAGCATCCAGCGCATCCCGGTGCTCCGGCGCAAGGCGGCCGAGGTGCTCTCGCGCAGCGGCTTCACCAAGACCAGCCACTCCGGCAAGGACCTCCTGCAGATCCTGGAGACCTACCCCCGAGACGAGCTGTTCCAGATCAGCATCGAGGACCTGCAGCAGACCGTGCTGAGCGTCCTGCACATGCAGGAGCGCCGGCAGCTGCGGCTGTTCCTGCGCAAGGACGACTACGGCCGCTTCATGTCCTGCATGGTCTACCTCCCGCGCGACCGCTACACCACGCAGGTGCGCCAGGAGATGGAACGGATCCTCCTCAAGGCCTACGACGGCCAGAGCATCGACTACACCGCCCTGGTCTCCGACTCCGTGCTGGCCCGGCTGCACTTCGTCGTACGCGTCGACCGTGATCACGGCATCCCCGATGTCGACGAGACCGACCTCGAGCAGCAGCTCGTGGCGGCGACCCGCTCGTGGGACGACGACTTTGCCGACGCGCTTCGCGAGAAGTGCGACGAGGAGACGGCGACCAAGTTGGCCGCGCTCTACGGCCAGGCGTTCCCCGAGGGCTACAAGGAAGATCTGCCCGCCTCTGCTGCGGTGCACGACCTGCTCCGGCTCGAGGGGCTGCACAGCGACGGTGACATCTCGCTCAGCCTCTATTCGGCGCCGGACGCCGGGCCGGGGGAAGCGCGCTTCAAGCTGTTCCACGTCGGACAGCCCGTGTCCCTGTCGCTGGTGCTCCCGCGCCTGCAGGAGATGGGCGTCGAGGTCGTCGACGAGCGGCCCTACGAGGTGCACCGCCCCGGCCTCCCGCCGGCGTGGGTCTACGACTTCGGGCTGCGCTACACGCCGTCGGGTGAGATGCCCACGGGCGCCTCCCGCGGGTTGTTCCAGGACGCGTTCGCCGCTGTGTGGTCCGGAGCGACCGAGGGCGACGGCTTCAACGCGCTGGTGCTGCGCGCCGGGATCACCTGGCGGCAGGCGATGGTGCTGCGGGCCTATGCCAAGTACCTGCGCCAGGGTGGTTCGACGTTCAGCCAGACCTACATCGAGGAGTGCCTGAGCACCAACCGCGAGATCGCCCGGCTGCTGGTGCGGCTGTTCGAGGCGCGCTTCGACCCCAAGCACGTGCAGGACTCGGCCGACGTCGCCGACGGCCTGCGCGAGGAGATCACCGCCGCCCTCGACGCGGTCGAGAGCCTCGACCAGGACCGCATCCTGCGATCGCTGCTCGGCGTGATCGAGGCGACGCTGCGCACCAACTACTTCCAGACCGGTGCCGACGGCAAGCCCAAGCCGTTCCTCTCGCTCAAGATGGACTCGCAGCGGGTTCCCGACCTGCCCCGCCCGCGGCCGAAGTACGAGATCTGGGTCTACAGCCCGCGCTTCGAGGGCGTGCACCTGCGCTTCGGCGCCGTCGCCCGCGGTGGGCTTCGGTGGTCCGACCGCCGCGAGGACTTCCGCACCGAGGTGCTCGGCCTGGTGAAGGCGCAGATGGTCAAGAACGCCGTCATCGTCCCGGTCGGCGCGAAGGGCGGCTTCGTCCTCAAGCGGCCGCCCACACCGACCGGGGACGCGGCTGCTGACCGTGAGGCGCTGATGGCCGAGGGCATCGCCTGCTACCGCGGTCTCATCAGCGGCCTGCTCGACATCACCGACAACCTGGTGGGAGGCAAGGTGCAGCCGCCGCCCGACGTGGTCCGCCACGACGGCGACGACACCTACCTCGTCGTGGCAGCCGACAAGGGGACCGCGACGTTCTCCGACATCGCCAACGGCGTCGCTGCTGACTACGGCTTCTGGCTCGGTGACGCGTTCGCGTCGGGCGGGTCAGTGGGCTACGACCACAAGGCGATGGGCATCACGGCCCGCGGCGCCTGGGAGTCGGTCAAGCGGCACTTCCGCGAGATGGGTGTCGACACCCAGAGCGAGGACTTCACGGTCGTCGGTGTCGGCGACATGTCCGGCGACGTGTTCGGCAACGGGATGCTGCTCTCCGAGCACATCAAGCTGGTGGCCGCCTTCGACCACCGCCACATCTTCCTCGACCCAACGCCTGGGGCGGCAGCGTCCTACACCGAACGTCGTCGCCTGTTCGACCTGCCGCGCTCGTCGTGGGCCGACTACGACGCGGGGCTCATCTCCAAGGGCGGGGGCGTGCACGCCCGTACGGCGAAGTCCATCCCGATCACGCCGGAGGTCCGCGAGGTGCTCGGCCTCGCCGACGACGTGACGAAGCTGTCGCCCCCGGAGCTGCTGCACGCGATCCTGGCCGCGCCGGTCGACCTGCTGTGGAACGGCGGCATCGGCACCTACGTCAAGGCCAGCATCGAGTCGCATGCCGACGTGGGCGACAAGGCCAACGACGCGCTTCGGGTCGACGGCCGCGACGTGCGGGCCCGCGTCATCGGCGAGGGCGGCAACCTGGGCTGCACCCAGCTGGGCCGCATCGAGTACGCCCTGGCCGGCGCGCGGGGCGAGGGTGGGCGCATCAACACCGATGCGATCGACAACTCGGCCGGCGTGGACACCTCCGACCACGAGGTCAACATCAAGATCCTGCTCGACCGGCTCGTCCTCGACGGCGAGCTGCCTGCTGCCGACCGCAACTCGCTTCTCGTCGAGATGACCGATGAGGTCGCGGCGCTGGTGCTGACCGACAACTACCAGCAGAACGTCCTGCTCGGCAACGCGCGGCAACAGGCACACGAGATGATCTCCGTGCACCAGCGGTTCATCCGGGCGCTGGAGAAGCGCGGCGAGATCGACCGTGAGCTGGAGTACCTTCCGAGCGACACGGAGATCAACCAGCGGATGGCCGATCGCCGCGGGCTGACGTCGAGCGAGCTCGCGGTGCTCGTTGCCTACTCCAAGATCACGCTGACCGAGCAGATCGTGCACTCCGAGCTGCCCGACGAGGAGTGGTTCCAGCGCGCCCTGCGCGGCTACTTCCCGCACCAGATCATCGAGCGGTTCGACGCCCGGCTGGCCGACCACCCGCTGCGACGCCAGATCATCACGACGTGCGTCAGCAACGACCTGGTCAACCGGGGCGGCGTGACGCTGGTGTTCCGGGCGGCGGAAGAGACCGGAGCCGGGCCGGTCGAGATCACCCGCGCCTACACGGTGGCGCGTGAGGTCTTCGCGTTCGAGGACTTCTGGGCCCAGATCGAGGCGCTGGACAACGTCGTCTCCACCGACGCGCAGACCGCCCTCTACCTCGAAGGGCGACGGCTGATCGACCGGAGCATCCGGTGGCTCCTGCAGAGCCGCCGTTCGATGCTCGACGTCGCGGGCGAGATCGAGCACTTCCGGTCCGAGATCTCCGAGCTCGTGCCGCGGATCCCGAGACTCCTGGTGGGCGCCGAGCAGGAGCGCCTGGCCTGGCGCGCTGCCGAGCTCGAAGCGACCGGGATCCCCGCCCAGCTCGCGCTGCAGGCGGCCGGACTGCTCGATGCGTTCTCGCTGCTCGATGTCGTGGAGATCGCGTCGGCGGAGAAGTGCCCGTCCATCGAGGTTGCCAGCGTCTACTTCGCGCTGTCCGAGCACTTCGAGGTGGACAAGCTGCTGAGCCGGATCACGGCCCTGCCGCGTGGTGACCGCTGGTCGGCGCTGGCACGGTCGTCGCTGCGCTACGACCTGTACGCCGCGCTGTCCGGCCTGACCTCCAACGTCCTCGCGGCCAGCGGGCCGGCCGACGACCCCGCCGAGCGCATCGCGGAGTGGGAGTCGCAGAACGCCGAAGGCCTCTCGCGAGCCCGCGGCACCCTCGACGAGATCGTTTCCAGCGACAAGTTCGACCTGGCCACCATGTCGGTCGCCCTGCGGACGATCCGCACCCTGCTCCGTTCCTAGTCGCCCTCCTGGCCATCCCCAAGATCATTCGCTGCGTTCTGCTGCGACCCGCCGGCGTGTCACCCGCTCAACGCAGCGAATGATCTTCGTGCCGGGGCGAGGACGCGGTGAACACGGCGAACGCGACGCGGGCGCGGTCGAGGTCGGCGTCGGACAGGTCGGCCCGGGCGGTCAACCGCAGCCGGGACTGCCCGTCCGGCACCGACGGCGGCCGGAAGCAGCCCACCCTGACCCCGCGCTCGAGGCAGGCGCTCGCGGCCGTGACGGCCGCGGCTGCATCGCCGATGAGCACTGAGACCACAGCCGCGTCGGGCCGGGACACCGCGTGTCCGGTGACGGCGGCTGCGCCGGCCAGCTCGACCGCCCGGCGCCGCACGGTCGCGGGGAGCCCGGGCTCCGCCCGCAGCACCCGAAGCGCCCCGAGCGCCGCGCCGGCGCTCGACGGGGCCAGCGCCGTGTCGAAGATGAAGCTCCGGGCCGTGTTCACCAGGTGCTCCACCACGTCGGGATGGCCGAGGACGGCGCCGCCCTGGGCGCCGAGCGCCTTGGACAGCGTCACGGTCAGCACCACGTCGGGCTGCCCCGCCAGGCCGGCCGCGTGCGCGCCACCCCGGCCCTCGGCGCCGACGACACCGAGCGAGTGTGCCTCGTCGACGAGCAGCAGGGCGTCGTGGCGGCGGGTGACCGCGTGCAGCTCGGCCAGCGGCGCCGCCTCCCCGTCGACCGAGAACACCGCGTCGGTGACGACGAGGGCTCGGTCCGTCGTCCGACGTGACAACGCCTCGTCGACGGCGGCGACGTCGCGGTGCGGCGCGACCACGACGGTGGCCCGGCTCAGCCGGCAGGCATCCACGATCGAGGCATGGTTGCCGGCATCGGAGACGACCGTGCAGTCGGCGTCAGTGAGTGCGGTGATCGCGCCGAGGTTCGCGAGGTAGCCGGACGAGAAGACCAGCGCCGCCGCGGCGCCGGTGAAGTCGGCCAGGTCCCGTTCTAGGGCGACGTGCAGCTCGGTGGTGCCGGTGACCAGCCGGGACCCGGTCGAGCCGGCTCCCCACAGCTGGGTGGCCTCGACGGCCGCATCGACGACCTTTTTGTCGCGGGCGAGACCGAGGTAGTCGTTCGAGGCGAGGTCCAGCACGTCGGTAGCAGCCGCGCGAGGCGCGAGAGCCCGCCGCAGACCCGCGTCCTTCCGCGCGTCGCCCAGGTCGCCCAGGTGAGCGAGCCACTGCGGGTACGGCGTGCTCTGACTCATCGCACGACCGCACGGATGCTCTCGTCGACAACCGAGCAGAGCAGGGCGATGTCGTCGTCACCGATCACGAGTGGCGGCATCAGCACCACGACGTCGCCGAGCGGACGCACCCACACACCGCGGCGGCGTGCCTCCTGGCACACAGCGAAACCCGTGCGCTCACCGACCGGTGACACCTCGATGCCCGTCATCGTGCCGACGCGACGGATCTCGCGCACCCCGTCGTACAGGCCGAGGCTCTTGGTGAGCTCGCCGATGCGCTCGCCGACGCGCGCCGCGTGCGAGACCGTCTCGCGGTCGGCCATCAGTCGCAGGTTCGCGATGGCAGCCGCGCAGCAGAGCGGGTTCGCGGTGTAGGAGTGGCCGTGGAAGAACGTGCGTGCCTCGGCCGGCGCGCCGAGGAAAGCCGCGTAGACCTCCTCGCGCGCGAGCACCGCCGACAGCGGAAGGTAGCCGCCGGTCAGACCCTTGCCGCATGTCATCAGGTCGGGTGCGACACCGGCGTGCTCGACCGCCCACATGCGCCCGGTGCGTCCGATGCCGGTGGCCACCTCGTCGATCACCATCAGCGCGCCGAACTCGTCGCACAGGGCCCGCACGCCGATGACGAACGAGACGTCGTGGGTGAGCATCCCGCCGGCGGCCTGCACGAGCGGCTCGATGACGACGGCACACACCTGGTCGCCGTCGCGCTCGAGGAGAGCGCGCAGCTCGTCGAGCACCTCGCTCGCGCGGTCGCCGCGATTCTGGCCGGGCGCGAGGACGCCGGGGGAGGAGACCATGCGGGTCTCGAGCAGGATCGGCCGGTACGTCGAGTGGAACAGGTCGATGCCGCCGACGCTCACGGCGCCGAGCGTGTCCCCGTGGTAGCCCTCGGCGACGTGCACGAACAGCGGGCGCTGCTGGCCGCGCTGGGCCCGCGCCTGGAACGCCATCTTGATCGCCGCCTCGACCGCCGACGAGCCGTCGCCCGCGTAGAAGACCCGCGTCAGCTCCGGCGGGGCGGTGGCGAGCAGCAGCTCGGCGAGCTCGATGCCGGGCTCGTGGGTCATGCCGAGGAACGTTGCGTGGTCGAGGCGGGCCAGCTGCTCGCGGATCGCGTCGTCGATCTCGGGTACGCCGTGCCCGTGCACGGTCAGCCACAGCGACGAGACACCGTCGAGGTAGGACCTGCCGTCGGTGTCGTAGAGGTACATGCCCTCGGCACGCTCGATCACGATCGGGTCGTCGGCCGGCCAGACCGAGTGCTGGGTGAACGGGTGCCACAGGCTGCGCAGGTCGCGCGCCACCAGGTCCGCCGTACGGTCCGTCGCCACGGCCCGAGGCTAGAGCAGCCGCGTCTAGGCTCTGCTCGTGCCGTCGCTCAACGAGATCGCGCGGGAGCGGACCGACCTGTCCTACGCCGATCTGGACTGGCTGCACCTGCTGCTGGCTGACTGGCAGCTGCTCGCCGACCTCTCGTTCGCCGACCTCGTGCTCTGGCTGCCGCTGCGTGGCCGAGGCGGCTTCGTCGCCGGCGGGCAGATGCGCCCGACCACGGGGCCGACGGTCTACCACGACGACGTGGTCGGCATCGAGGTCGCCCGCGGCCGGCGCGTGCAGATCGACACGGCGTACGACGAGGGGCGCATCTGTCGCGAGAGCGACCCCGACTGGCCGTTCGACGTGCCGGTACGTGAGGAGACCATCCCGGTCCGCCGCGCGGGCACGGTCATCGCCGTCGTCAGCCGGCACACCAACCTGGCCGCGGCCCGCACCCCGAGCCGGCTCGAGCTGACCTACCTGCGAAGTGCCGACGACCTGGCGCGGATGCTCGCCGACGGCGCGTTCCCGGTCGCCCACTCCGGCGACCGGGTGCTCGGCTCCCCCCGCGTGGGGGACGGCCTGATCCGCCTCGACGAGCAGGGCACCGTCACCTTCGCCAGCCCGAACGCGCTCTCGGCCTTCCGCCGGCTCGGCGTGGGCGCCGACCTCGTTGGTCTGCGTCTCGGCGACGCGACGACGGCCCTGCAGACCTCCGTCCCGGTCGACGAGGCGCTCGAGTCGATGCTGAGCGGCCGCGCCGCCCGCCAGACGGAGGTGGAGGCCGCCGGGGCCATCGTGCGGCTGCGCGTGATCCCGCTGACCCCCGACGGCTCCCACGCGGCGGCGCTGGTGCTCTGTCGTGACGTCACCGAGGTGCGCCACCGGGAGCGGGAGCTGGTCGGCAAGGACGTCACGATCCGCGAGATCCACCACCGCGTGAAGAACAACCTGCAGACCGTGGCCGCGCTGCTCCGCCTCCAGTCACGCCGGCTCGAGGACGGGCCGGCCCGCGCGGCCCTCGAGGAGGCCCAGCGCCGGGTCGGCTCGATCGCGCTGGTGCACGAGACGCTGTCGCAGACCATGCACGACTCGGTCGACTTCGACGAGGTCGCCGACCGGATCGCCGAGATGGTCGGCGCCGACGACGCCGAGCGGCCGGTCACCGTGACCCGCACCGGCAGCTTCGGGCCCGTCCCACCCGAGGTGGCCACCCCGATGTCGCTGGTGCTCGTCGAGCTGCTCCAGAACGCCGTAGAGCACGGGCTGGCGGACGAAGGCGGCGCCGTCGACCTGCGCGTCTCCCGCAACGGAGCGGGCCTCACGGTCACGGTTGCCGACGAGGGCCGTGGCCTGCCGCCCGACTTCGACCCCGACGACGCCGGCGGCCTGGGGCTGCAGATCGTGCGGACCCTGGTCGAGTCCGAGCTCGGCGGGCGACTGGCGCTGCAGCCGGGCTCGTCCGGCCGGGGCTGCGACGCCACCGTGGTCGTCCCGGTGCCCGCCGAGCCGGCCTGAACATCACGAAGCCCCGGCCGCGGCGGCCGGGGCTTCGTGGACGTTCGGGTCTAGGCCGTACGGGCCCGGTTCCGGGCGGTCCGGCGCTTGAGCGCGCGACGCTCGTCCTCGCTCATGGCACCCCAGACGCCGGCGTCCTGGCCGGACTCCAGCGCCCACTGCAGGCAGGTCTCGGTGACCGGGCAACGCCGACAGACGACCTTGGCCTCCTCGATCTGCAGGAGAGCCGGGCCGGTGTTGCCGATCGGGAAGAACAGCTCGGGGTCTTCGTCGCGGCAGGCAGCGCGGTGGCGCCAATCCATGCGCGTTCACTCCTTGGTCTCGGTCGCCGCTGGGGAGAGCAGCTTGTGAATGTGTTCACGAGCGGGTCAGCCAGGCGACAGAACGTGCTCTTGGTCGACGACTAGCTGGTAAGTCGAGCGCTGCCTACCCTGCTGCACCCACTCTTGAACGCCTGTCTTCAACACTTGCAAACGAAGTCGGCTCTCACAAGGCTTAGAACGTCCTTTTTCCATAGCCTGGTGTCGCCTTGGTCACAAAGTCTGATACTCCAAGTGCCACAAATCACTCCATTTGACCTGGGCCGGAGCGTCGGTGCCCTCGTGGGTAGGGTCCGGCACCATGCAGGACCCTCCGCCGGCCACCGTGCGGCCGTCCGCCCTGGTCGTGCTCGTCGCCCTGGTGGCGGGCCAGGGCGTCGGCCTGGTCGGCCTCGCCGTGTTCTTCCTCGTCGAGCTGAGCGTCGCGAGCCCGACGAGCACCGCTCGGGCGGTCATGGCCGCGCTGCTCACGCTGCTGGCCGGGCTCGGCCTGCTCGCCGTCGCCCGGGGGCTGCGGCGCGCCCGGCGCTGGGCCCGGGCCCCTGCCCTGGTCACCGAGCTCCTGGCGCTGCCGGTGGCTTGGGGGCTGGTCCAGGGCGGGAGGTGGTACGTCGGGGTGCCGCTGATCCTGTGGGCGCTCGGCGTACTCGTCCTGCTCTTCACTCCCGCCGTCGGCGAGGCCCTCGAGGAGTGAGCGCCCGGGCGGTCACTCCTCGACGAGCAGGCCCTCGCGCAGCTGGGCCAGGGTGCGGGCGAGCAGCCGCGACACGTGCATCTGGGAGATGCCGATCTCCTCGGCGATCTCTGACTGCGTCATGTTCTTGAAGAAGCGCAGCATCAGGATCTTCTTCTCCCGCGGCGGCAGCTGCTCGAGCATCGGTTTGAGCGACTCGCGGTATTCCACGCCCTCGAGGCCCTCGTCCTCGGAGCCCAGGGTGTCGGCCACCGGCATCGGCTCGTCGCCGGAACCGGAGTCCCCGGCGTCCAACGAGAGCGTGCTGTAGGCGTTGGCCGACTCGAGGCCCTCGAGGACCTCCTCGTCGGTGATCTTCATGTGCGCCGCGAGCTCGGAGACGGTGGGGGAGCGACCCTGCTTCTGGGACAGCTCACTGGTCGCTGACGCCAGCGACAGCCGCAGCTCCTGCAGCCGGCGCGGCACGCGCACGGCCCAGCCCTTGTCCCGGAAGTGCCGCTTGATCTCCCCGACGATGGTGGGAGTCGCGTACGTCGAGAACTCCACCCCGCGACCGAGGTCGAAACGGTCGACCGACTTGATCAGCCCGATCGTCGCGACCTGGACGAGGTCGTCGTAGGGCTCGCCGCGGTTGCGGAACCGGCGGGCCAGGTGCTCGACCAGCGGGAGGTGCTGCTCGACGAGGGAGTCGCGGGCCCGCTGCCTGCGCGGGTCGCCCTCGGGGGCACCCTGCAGCTCGATGAAGAGCTCGCGGGTGCGCTCGCGGTCGACCGAGAGGCGCGAGCTCGGCGCGGCGACTGTCTCGTCGGTGTCGGCGACCGGAGTCTCGGTTGCTGCTGCCTCGGGAGGCGCCGGGGTGCGGTCACCGTGCTCGCCCTGCTCGGGCACGGTCGCCTGCTCCCCGGTCTTCGCGTCGGCTGGCCTCATGAGCTGCTGCCCACCGCGCCACGCCGCTTGCGCAACCGGATCCAGACCTGGCGCTCGTCGTCGCTGCCCGCGTCGACGTCGCCGGCCAGCGCCGCGAGCACGGTCCAGGAGAACGTGTTCGTCGCCGGCAGCTCACCGTCGGCGGTGGGGATCGTCACCGTCACCTCGATGGTCTCGCTCGTCAGGGTGAAGCGGCAGATGAGCTGCGCGGACTCCAGCGCCTGCGGCAGGAGCATCGCGCACGCTTCGTCGACGGCGATCCGCAGGTCCTCGATCTCGTCCAGCGTGAAGTCGAGCCGGGCGGCGAGCCCGGCGGTCGCCGTACGGAGGACCGAGAGGTAGGCCGAGTCGGCGGGAAGCCGGATCTCGACGGCATCCTCGATGGCCGCGCCGGCGTTGCCGCCTGCTGGGTCACTCATCACGACGCCTTCGCTCACCTTTCGTCCCACCCCGTTATCTCCCGAGGCCGCCGTCGCAGCCAGTAAGGAACCGTACATCCCGCCGCCCCGGACAGCCGATCCGCTCCCGGGGACGCGCCCGATCAGCCCATTCAGCGGCTTGAGCCAGGCCCGGCTCGTGCCGAAGTTCTGAGAAATGGCCCTGGGGGGACCCGCATATGGCGACCAGCCGCCGCACCGCGATCGCTGCCGCCTGCGCGGGCGGCGTGCTGCTGGCGTTTGTGCTGTTCCTGACGCTCGTGCCGGCGGACGACCGGCTCAGGCTGGTCGTCAACAACGTGGTCCAGCTGCTGAGCGCGATCGGCGCCGGCGTCGTCTGCGCGATCGTGGCCTGGCGCGGCTCCCCGCGCCGCCGCGCGGGCTGGCTCGCCATGGCGGTCGCGCTGGTCGGCTGGGGGCTCGGGCAGACCTACTGGAGCTGGAGCGAGATCGTCGCGCGGCGGGAGACCCCCTTCCCCTCGTTCGCGGACCTGGGCTTCCTGATCTTCCCGGTGGCTGCCGCTGCCGCCGTCCTGCTGTTCCAGGCCGGCTCGTCCGCCAACTGGTCGCGGGCCAGGGCGGCGACGGACGGGCTGATCGTCTCCACGTCGCTGTTCATCATCAGCTGGGTCGTCGTCCTCAAGGACGTGTACCAGGCCGGGGGCGACAACCGCTTCGCGTTCGCCATCTCGCTGGCCTACCCCGTCAGCGACATCGTCGTCGGCGCGCTCGCGCTGCTGCTGATCTCGCGTCTCGTGACCGACCGGCTGCCGATGGCCTTGCTCTCGTTCGGGCTGATCGCGATGGGCCTCGCGGACGGGGGCTTCACCTACCTGTCCACCGCCGGCACCTACCAGACCGGCAGCGTCATCGACGTCGGGTGGGTCTCCGCCTTCCTGCTCTGCGCGGTCGCGGCGGTCTCCGACTTCTCCGGCGAGGAGGCTTCCGGCTCGCAGTCGAAGGTCTCGAGGTTGGGCTTGTACCTTCCGCTGGTGCCGCTGTCAGTCGGCATGGGCGTGGTCGTCATCGAGGCATGGCAGAGCCACCTCGACCACACCTTGGTCCTGACCGGTGGGCTGCTGATGAGCCTCGTCGTGGCCCGTCAGATGCTGGTGCTGACCGAGAACACCCGGCTGGTCGCAACGGTGCAGCACCGTGAGGAGCAGCTGCGCCACCAGGCGTTCCACGACCCGCTCACCGGGCTCGCCAACCGCCTCCTGTTCCGCGACCGACTCGAGCACGCCGCCGCGCTTCGACAGCGCGATGGTTCCCTGCTCACCGTGCTGTTCCTCGACCTGGACGACTTCAAGCTCGTGAACGACAAGCTCGGGCACGCCGCTGGCGATGCGTTGCTGGTGGGTGTTGCGGAGCGCCTCCGCGCCTGCCTCCGTCAGGGCGACACGGTCGCCCGGCTCGGTGGCGACGAGTTCGCGGTCCTGCTCGAGGACGACTCCGGGCTGCAGGACCAGCTGCCCGCGCGGATCGTCGACGCGATGGAGGTCGAGTTCCAGCTCGGGACCAACCGTGTCCAGGTCAGCGCGAGCCTGGGCGTCGCGACCGTCGCCGCGGACGGACCTCCCGGTGTGGTCTCGGACCGCCTGCTGCACTGTGCGGATGTCGCCATGTACGCCGCGAAGAGCGACGCCAAGGGCTCGTACGTCGTGTACGACGACGGCATGCAGATGACCGATCGCACGAGCGACCCGACGACCGAGTCGGACTCCGTGGTCGTGACGCCCGTCTAGCGGGACGCCATCTGCTCCAGCGCCTCGCCGGTCAGCCGGTAGGGGATCCACTCGGTCAAGGCGCTCGCCCCGATCGACTCGTAGAAGCCGCGCGCCGGGTTCCAGTCGAGCACCCACCACTCGAGCCGCGGATAGCCGCGGTCCACGCAGATACGGGCGAGCTCGGCCAGCAGCGCGATCCCGATGCCTTGCCCGCGGGCCTGCTCACGGACGTAGAGGTCCTCGAGGTAGAGACCGTGCCCGCCGAGCCAGGTCGAGTAGTTGAGGAACCACAGCGCGAAACCGGCCGCCTGCCCGTCGTACTCCGCGATGTGGCAGAACGCGGCGGGGCGCTCGGCGAACAGCGTCGAGCGCAGCGACTCCTCGGTGGCGTGCACCTCGTGCAGCGCGCGCTCGAACTCGGCTAGCTCGCGGATCAGGCTGAGGATGAGTCCGACGTCATCGGGGGTGGCCGGGCGGACGACGACCTCGGAGCTGGCCGCCTGGTCGGTCGTCATGGGGCGATGCTAAGTGGCGACCTGCACCGGTTGTGCCCGTCCGCGGACGACCAGCAAGCCGCGGCCCGGTCGGGTCTCACCACCGCGCGCCACCCGGACCCCGAGCAGGTCACCGTCGACCGGACCGGCAGGTCCGAGCAAAAGGCCGCACCGGTTGCGTCTCGCCTCGACCGTGACGCCGCGGAAGAAGCCGGCCATCTCCGGAGCCGACGCGGCCAGGACGAGAGCAGTGCCCGGGTTGGCGTGCGGGCGCAGGAGCTCACACAACGGTCGCTCCATCGGGCTGTCGTGCAACATCTCGGCGTCGTCGGCGATCACCACCAGCGGGGACCGGTGTCGCGCCAGCAGCTCCGTCAGCGCGTCACTCTGGTCTGCGCGCAGGACATCAAGGACTCCCGGCTCGCCGGACAACGCTGACAACGGCGAGCGGGCGGGAGCGACGACCACGGTCGCGATGCCCTCGTGTCCCAGCCACCGGGTGATGGTCGTCAGTGCGCTGGACTTCCCGCTGCCCGCCGCCCCGCAGATGACGAAGGCCGGGCCGTCGCTCTCGAGGTCGACACCGAGCGGGTCGAGCTCGTCACCACCGACACCGACCAGCGTCCACAACGGTCCCGTCGACGCCGCCTTGGCGGCAACCCGCACCGCGTCGACGCAGACCCGGGCCGGCAGCGGCTCCACGCGCATCGGTCGCTGGTGCGCGGGTGTCAGCTCGGTCTGCCTCCGCTCGGCGGCCGCGGCGACAGCCGACAGCGCTGCCTGCTGGGCCGGTCCGGCCGGGTCGTCGCCGAGCAGGGCGACCTGCACCTCCACCGCACCGTCGGCGAGCAGCCCGCGGCCAGCCGGCATCGCGACCGGGACCTGCCGTGCCGCGACCCCCGCGAGTCCGTAGTCGCCCGGGTCGGCCAGCCGCAGCAGCAGCCGGTCGCTGATCGAGGCGCCCACCCGGCTGGTCAGCACGCCCCGGTCACCGGTGAGCACGACGCGCAGGCCGGCCGAACCACCTTCGCGGATCAGTCGCTGCAGGACGTCGAGCGGACGGCCGTGGTCGACCTCGTCGTACGCCGCCTGCACGCCCTCCCACCCGTCGACCATCAGCACCAGCCACGGCAACCGGTCACCTGGCTCGGCCGCGGCCCGCTGCTCGGCCACCGAGGCGAAGCCGCCGGCTGCCAGCACCGACTGCCGGCGCTCGACCTCCTGCGCGAGCCGGGCGAGCAGCCGGTCGCCGCGGGCGACCTGGTCACGGCCGACGACGGCGCCGCAGTGGGGGAGACCCGCCAGTGCAGCGAGGCCGCCGCTGCCCCCGTCGATGACGTAGAGGTGGGCCTCGTCCGCAGCGGTCCGCATCGCGAGCGAACCGGCGATCGTCCGCAGCACGGTGGTGCGGCCGCTGCGGGGGCCGCCGGCGACGAGCAGATGACCGCCGTGCTCGAGGTCGAGCACCAGAGGCGCCCGGCGCTGCTCGGCAGGCAGGTCGAGCAGGCCGAAGGGCACCGCCGACGGCCGCGTGGCGGGGACCGCGGCCAGCGACAGCACGTCGCCGAGCGGTGGCAGCCAGGGGCTCGGGACCGGCGTGATGTCCAGAGCCGCGGCCGCCGCGCACGCGGCGTCCACGAGTCGCGAGAGGTCGGTCGGTCCGGACGTCGGGCCCGCTGCCGAGCGCGGTCGCGCGCTGCCGGCATCGGCCCACATCGCACGGCGGACGCGCGGACCGGGCGTCGCCACCGTCGCGCTGCGACCGACGCGCGCCGACTGGAACGGCGTCACCGCACCGGCGCCGATCCGGGCGACGGCGCGGCCCGGCGTGGCCCGGCTGATGGTGGCCGCGTCCTTGACGTCGACGACGTCGGCCGACTCGCCCGCGTCGGTGACCCGCAACGCGATGCGCAGGGTTGTGTTCGCGCGGATGTCGGCGCTCACGACACCGCTCGGCCGCTGGGTGGCCAGCACGAGGTGTACGCCGAGCGAGCGACCGCGCTGCGCGATCCCGACGAGACCGCCGACGAAGTCGGGCAGCTCCTCGGCCAACGTGGCGAACTCGTCGACGACGAGGACCAGCCGGGGCAGCGAGCGGTCACCGTGCGACCGGCTGCGCGAGGTAGTCGTCGATGTCCTTGCATCCGGCCGTCGCGCAGCACCGTCTCGCGGCGGCGCAGCTCGGCGCCGAGTGAGGACAGCGCGCGCTCGGTCAGGTGCCCGTCGAGGTCGGTGACGGTGCCGACGGTGTGCGGCAGCCGGGCGCAGTCCTTGAAGGCCGCGCCGCCCTTGTAGTCGATCAGCACGAAGGCGAGCTCGTCCGGCCGGTTCGCCGACCGCGAGGCCGGCGACCAGCGCCTGCAACAGCTCGGACTTGCCCGCACCGGTGGTGCCGGCCACCAGCGCATGCGGCCCGTCCTGGCGCAGGTCGACGGTGAACGGCTGTCCGCTCGACGCCGACACCGAGCGGACCGGGGTCGAGCGCGGCGAGACCAGCCAGGCCGTCTCGAGAGCGGCAGCGTCGGTCGCGTCGAAGGGCAGAAGGTCGAGCAGCGCGACCTCGCTCGGCAGCTCGGCCACCGCGTCGTCGGGTGTCGCGTCCTCGAGCGGCGCGAGCGCCCGGGCGAACCGCGCGCCCAGGGCTCGAGACGCCGTCCATCGACGACGCCGTCGAGAGCAGCGCTGTCGCGGACCGTCGACGCGCAGCGCGGTGTCGGTCTCGCCGACGACCTCGACCGTCGCGCCGCACTCGACCGGCAGCGCCACCGCCTGCTCGTCCAGGCAGATCACGCGGACGCCGAGGTCGGGCCCTTCGGCCAGCAGCCGCGCGACGCCGGGCAGCCGGCGCAGCTCCCGCGCCCCGTCCAGCACCACGACGACGGACCGGCCGTCCCACCGCCGCGCTGCGACCAGCCGCCTGCTCGGCCCGCGCGTCGAGCAGCCGCGATCAGCTCGGCGACGCCGCGGCGCGACCTGCTCGGCGTCGAGCCCGACCAGCAGCTCCGCGTCCTCGCCGTCGCCGGGCGCAGGTGCGGCAGCCATCGCGTCCAGTGCCCAGTCGTCGCTCGCGGCCTCGTCGGCGGCCAGCAGGACGAGACCGAGGTGGCGCGGGCTGTGCCACGCGGCGAGCTGGGCCAGCGCGAAGCGCGCCGCGGCCAGCACGCCGCGTCGCGGCGCCCGCGAAGCCCACGGCGCCGACGTCAGCGAGGGCACCGTCACCGGCACCGACCGCGCGACGGGGGCTCGGCGGCTTGGTCGCCCGGCGCCTGCACCTCCACGGCTGCGCGGCAGGTCGGCGAGGCCGACCCGCAGACAGGAAGTCGGGGTCCTGCCGCCGCCGCTCCCACAGCCGCGGCGCCGGCCCGGTCGCGGCCTGCAGCAGCGTCGGCGGGCCCGGGTGGGCGAGGTGCCGCGCCGCCTCCTCGGCCCTGACGGCGGCGGCGACGGCCTCGCGCGCAGCGGCCAGCGCCTCGTCGTACGCGTGCTTGCTCCGCCCGTCGCGCTGCGCCGGCCGCCGAAACGATCGCTCAGGAACGTGCCGAGCACCATCAGCGGCGAGAGCAGGACGAACGCCAGGTAGGTCGGGTTGCCGGTGAACGCCACCAGGCCGACACCGGCGACGAGCGGTACGACGAGGGCGATGACGGGCAGGCGGGCTTCTCCCGTGGCGCCGGCGCCGCCGGGAACGTCACCGACGGCGACACCGGTCGGGCGGCAGCAACCGGGGCGGACGGTTGAGCTGCAGCGGCCCTCACCATCGGCGTGGCACGCGGCCGCGCGCGGGTGGGCGGCGCACCAGCTCCAGCCGGGAGGCCCCCACCTGAATCACCTCCCCGACCCGAGCGGCACCCGCTGCGGCCGGTGGGTGCCCCGCCGACGGTGGTCCCGTTGGTCGAGTCGAGATCGGCGACGCCGGCGCCGCCGGGACCGACCCTCAGAAGCGCGTGAAGGCGCGACACGTCGGGGTCCTCGATGCGCAGTTGGCCTCGACCGCGCGCCCGATGGAGTGCTCGCCGGGCCGACCGGATGGATGGCGCCGGCGTCGGGACCGGCGGTGACGTGCAGCTCGAGCGGCGTGCGTGCCGGTCGGCCCGGTCGCCCGCTCCACCGTCACCACGGCGCCGTCCACCAGTGGGGGAGTCCCGACCGGACGTCGTCGCCGAGCGGCTCGGCTGCGCAGAAGAGCAGGCCGTCGCCGCGCCCCACGCGCCGAGCAGGTCGGGGCGGATCGCGCAGAGTCCGCCCGACGGCGCGTCCACGACACAGTCGACCGCCGCGCCCGAGCAGGTCGGGTCGATCACGGTGAGACGCAGCTGCATCGTGTCCTTCGTGGGCCGAACGCGCCTGCGGCTAGATCGAGTTGTCCACAGGCGGCCGACGGACGCGCCGCCCGCTCAGGTCAGCGGCACGATCTCGGGGGCTCCGAGCCGGGCGGTGTCGGCCGTCTGGTCGTCGGGCTGCTCCTGCGACAGTCGCTCGGCCGCACCCGCGCCGATAGTGCTCGATCTCCTTCGTGACCTGGGTCGCGCTCCATCCGAGCACCCCGGCCATCAGCGACGCAACGACCGGCGCGGAAGCGACGCCGCGATCGAACGTCTCGATCGAGATGCGGGTACGCCGGGTCAGCACGTCGTCCAGGTGGCGGGCCCCTTCTGGCTGGCCGCGTAGACGACCTCGGCGCGGAGGTAGTCGTCGCAGCCCTCCAACGGCGCACCCAGCGACGGGATCGTCGTCGACCAGGGCAAGCACCTGGTGCACGAGCGATCCGTGGCGGCCCAGCAGGTGCTCGATCTGCTCGACGTGCAGCCCGTGCTTCTCGGCCAGCCGGTGCCGGGCGTTCCACAGGGCGGCGAACCCGTCGGCGCCCACGAGCGGCACCCGGTCGGTGCAGCTGGCGGGACGTCTCGCTCCAGGCCGCGCTCACGGCGTCGACGGCGTCCTTGGCCATCACGCGGTACGTCGTGTACTTGCCGCCCGCCACGACCACGAGCCCCGGCACCGGCTGGGCGACCATGTGCTCCCGGGACAGCTTCGACGTGGGCTCGGACTCGCCGGACAGGAGCGGGCGCAACCCGGCGTACACGCCCTGGACGTCATCGCGGGTCAAAGGCGTGACGAGCACCGGTTGACGTGCTCGAGCAGGTAGTCGATGTCCGTGCGCGACGCGGCGGGGTGGGCCTTGCCCAGGTGCCAGTCGGTGTCGGTGGTGCCGATGATCCAGTGCCGTCCCCAGGGGATGACGAACAGCACGCTGGTCTCGGTCCGCAGGATCAGCCCGGTCGTCGACTGGATCCGGTCCCGCGGCACGACGAGGTGGACGCCCTTGGACGCGCGCACGTGGAACTGCCCGTGCTCGCCGGCCATCGCCTGCGTCATGTCGGTCCAGACGCCGGTGGCGTTGACGACCTGTCGGGCCCGGACCTCGATCTCGGTGTCGGACTCGAAGTCCCGCACCCGCACCCCGGTGACCCGCTCGCCCTCGCGCAGGAAGCCGATCACGCGCGCCCGGTTGGCGACCAGCGCGCCGTGGGCCGCGGCCGTCCGCACTACCGCCACGGTGTGCCGGGCGTCGTCGACCTGCGCGTCGTAGTACTGGATCGCGCCGACCAGCGCGTCCCTGCGCAGCGACGGCCACGGCGCAGGGCGGCCTGCGGGTGAGGTGCCGGTGGTGCGGCAGACCGCGGGCGTTGCCCGACGAGATCCCATCGTGTCGTAGAGCGCGAGGCCGGCGCCGGCGTACAGCCGCTCCCAGCCGCGGTGCGTGAGCGGGTAGAGGAACGGCACCGGCCGGACGAGGTGCGGGGCCAGCCGCTGGGCCAGCAGTCCGCGCTCCCGCAGCGCCTCCCGGACCAGTCGGAAGTCGAGCATCTCGAGGTACCGCAGCCCGCCGTGGATCAGCTTGCTGGACCGGCTCGACGTCCCGGCCGCCCAGTCCCGGCCCTCGAACAGCGCGACACTCAGCCCGCGGGTCACGGCGTCCAGTGCGACGCCTGCGCCGACGACGCCACCTCCGATGACGACGACGTCGAGCTCGTCCACTGCGGCGGCAGCAAGTGCGGCCTGGCGCTGTTCGGGGCCGAGCCGGGCCGCCCCCGTCATCGCGCCCACCGCCTTTCCGCTCGGCGGGGCAGCGTAGCGAGCGCGGCCAGCCGCTTACAGTCGATGCACCGGCGGCATGGACGCCAGATGTTGCGGCGAAGGGTCAGGCAGGAGTGTGGAGGCTGGTGGTCGACGGCACTCCAGTAGTCCGCCGATCGAGTCAGGGCGCTCGATGGGCGGTGGCGCTCACGCTGTTGGCCAGTCTGCTCGCCTCCTGCAGCATCCCGGGAACCGCGGACCGTGAGACCCGTCCTGCTTCGCCTTCCCAGTCCACCCCCGACGAGAACCTCGGGGAGCTGCCGCCGCTGCCAGCGACGGACAGCGCGGCCGCACTTGCCCGCCAGCTCGACCGTGCGACGGCGACAATCTGGGAGCGGGATGCAGCGGCCGCGGACGTCCGACGAGCCGCAGAGTTCCAGCAGCTCGCGGTGCGTGCCCTGGCGACCGAGTCCGCCGGGTTTCGTCGGGATGTGACGAGCCGTCTGCATCCCGACGCGGCGCTGGTCGTCCGGAGCATGGTCAGGGCAGCCAGGTCTCTCGCGTCGATGAGCGCGGCACCGCCGCGGCGGCTGCCGAAGTGGCGCATCGTCGCGCCGCCCCCGGCGACGGAGCTGCTCGGCTACTACCGGGAGGCGCAACGACGCACCGGGGTGTCGTGGACCTACCTGGCGGCCATCCATCTGGTCGAGACGCGCATGGGCCGCATCCGTGGCGTGAGCACGGCCGGGGCGCGAGGGCCCATGCAGTTCCTCCCGTCCACCTGGGACCTGTACGGCGCCGGCGGCGACATCACCGACCCGCGGGACGCGATCCTTGCCGCCGCCAGACTGCTGAAGGCCAAGGGAGCGCCTGGCGACATGGCCGACGCGCTGTGGCACTACAACCAGTCCGAGAAGTACGTGCGTGCGGTGAGCGAGTATGCCCGCACGATGCAGCGATCGAGCTCTGCGTATCACGCGTACTGGAACTGGCAGGTGTTCTACCGCCACGCACGCGGGACCTACGTACTGCCCGTCGGCTACCCCAAGACGCGGCCCGTACCACTGCCCAGCAGCTAGCCGTCGGTGGTCCCTTTCGCGACGCACGGTCCAGGGCGGTTTCCAGCGATGGCGATCGCGGTGGATTGTTAGCGTGGACGGTGTGGGACGTCGAGTCCGGTTGGCGCTGGTGGGGGTCCTCCTGGCGACCGGGCTGACGGGTTGTGGGCCCGAGCAGGACGCGGGGGGCCCACCCGCGCCACTGACCTCGTCCACACCCGCGACCACCACGAGCGCGGAGCCCGACCCGTCTCTGCGGCGCCCTCGCGCAGCCCGTCGCTCTCCAGCACCTCGGCGGCCTCCCCACGGCCGACGCCGGGCACCGTGCCGCCACCGTGGCTGGGGACGCGGGTGCTGCCGGAGACGGTGGCGGGATACGGCGAGGTCCGGCCCACACCTCGGGTCATGCGGGTCAGGCGCTGGAACCTCCCCGACTCGATCCCGATGCTCCCAGGCGCCGGGTTCACAGGCGATGGTGGCTCGATCCGGCGCCGAGGCAGGTGATCGCCCGCTCCACGTGGCAGCCTGGTTGCCCGGTCGGCAAGGACGACCTGGCCTGGATCCGGATGACCTACTGGGGCTTCGACAACGCCCGCCACTCCGGCGAGATGCTGGTCAATGGATCAGTGGCCGGTGACCTGGTCGATGTGTTCCGGCAGCTCTATCGGTCGAAGTTCCCGATCGAGTCGATGGGGATCGCGAAACTCGAGGACCTCGACGCCCCACCGACGGGCGACGGCAACGTCACCGGGTCGTTCGCCTGCCGCCCGATTCGAGGCGGGACGGCATACTCCCAGCACGCCTACGGCCTCGCGGTGGATCTCAACCCGTTCCAGAACCCCTACCACCGGGGCGACGTGGTCCTCCCCGAGCTGGCGTCGGCGTACCTGGACCGCGGCTGGATCCGTCCCGGCATGATCACGCCCGACGGGCCAGCACGGCGCGCCTTCGCGTCGATCGGCTGGGGGTGGGGCGGCGCCTGGTCGAGCCTGAAGGACTACCAGCACTTCAGCGTGAACGGCCGTTGAGCAGCGCACCGAGCGTCCAGTGATCAGAGCGACAGCTGCTGCCAGTTCTTCTGCTTGTCGATGAAGGCGCGTTCGCCGCGCGTCCACTGAGCCAAGGCTTCGGCGACGTCATCCAGGCCTACGTCGCGTACCTGGAAGTGCCGTTCCGGGGAGCCGTCCCGGTACTCGAGCAATATCGAGCCCTTGTGGTTCATCGCTTGGGCATACATGTTCGGCTGGCCGCTGTCGACGATGAGGAACCCATCGGGCTCTCGCAGTACCCGGTGTACCAGTGGTAGCCAACGCTCGGGCTCGGCAACCGTGCCATCCGGGGTCATGATCGTCAGGTCGTTCGGACCAATGACGTCCTTGTCATCAACGATTCCCATCCGACCTCCCCGATCTTGGCTTGCGCGCCAAAGGTGCAAATCCAGGATCTCACGGTGATCTTGACAGGGTCATGCGGTGAGCGCCCATTTAATGTGCTGCCGTCGGCAACGGACGCCGTGCGATTGACGGGTGCTCGGGCAGGGGGGTTGAGGGCATGGACAGCCTGATCTTCGAGGTCGCCATCGGCATGGTTTTCGTCTTCGCGACCTTCTCCCTGCTTGCGTCGACGCTGACCGAGGCAGTCGCCCGATTCCTCGGACTTCGCGGTGAGTATCTGCTTCGGGGGGTTCGCTCGCTCGTGGACGGCGGCGGGAAGTTCGCCCTCCCCGACTTCAAAGACCTCGCCGCCCTGGTAGGGAGGAAGCCCAAGCAACCACGAAAGATCGACCCGGATGTGAACGTCACGAATGTGCTTGAGAATCCGGTTGTCACAAGTTCGGCCAACAAGGCCGTGATGCCGGGCGGTGCGGGAAACGCACGTCTCAAGCGCAAAGAGCGCCGCGCCCTGCCCTCCTACATCTTGGCCCGGTCATTCTCGCGAGCCGTCTTCGACTTGGCTGTCCCTGACGCCACCGGAAAGACGACGATCAGCGAGGTCGCAGCATCGATTCAAAGACATGCCGGATGGTCCGTTGAAGGACCGCCTGACCACGCTCGTGAAGAGTGCCGACGGGAGTGTCAAGCAGTTCCGACTGTCGCTCGAGGAGTGGTACGACGACCACATGGCCCGGGTGTCGGGCTGGTACAAGCGACATGTCCGGTGGATCACGTTCGGGATTGCGGCCGCCCTCGTCGTGCTGTTCAACGTCAACGCCGTGCACATCGTAAGTGCCTTGTACGGCGACGAAGCCCTTCGGGAATCGGTTGTTACGCAGGCGTTCGAGGCCGCCGACTGCGGCGATCAGACTCCCGCAGAATGCATCGCGCAGGTTCGCGGCGAGATAGAGAAGGCCCGGGACACGGGTCTCCCGATCGGCTGGATCACCGTGCCCGCGTGCGCCGGTGGTACCGGCTGCAGCCCACTCGAAAGGTTCGGCTTGACCGATCCCGATAGGCGGTGCGGGCGACGACGTCAGGCCGCTTCCTCCTCCTGCTCGCTCGGCTACGCCCTGATGATCCTCGCGGTACTCCCGGGAGCGAGGTTCTCGTTCGACCTCCTGTCCAAGTTCGCGAGCCTGCGTTCCACGGGACCGAAGCCGCCTGCTGCTGCTCCCAGCCACGACCCGTGAACAGTTCACTGATGTAGGCAACCAGAAGATAGGGAGTTCGCCCGATGTGTTGGCGGGCTGCGCCGGAGAGGCTGGCGCGCAAGCAACCGGCAATCTCTTTGGGAGGAACGAGCGATGACACTCGATGTCGCGGACACCGAGCTCAAGGCGAAGCACCGGGCGATGTGGGGGAAGGGCGACTACCCGCTGATGGTCGACACCTTCCTGTTGCCCATCGGGCAGCGGCTCGTGGCCGCCGCGGGGATCACCCCCGGCGTACGCGTGCTCGACGTGGCGGCGGGCACGGGCAATGCGTCCATCCCGGCCGCCCAGCGCGGCGCACGCGTGACGGCCAGCGACCTGACGCCAGAGCTGCTGGCAGCGGGCGCAGCGCCCCGAGGCTGACGGCTCGACATCGAGTGGGTCGAGGCCGACGCGGAGAACCTGCCGTTCGAGGACGAGTCCTTCGACGTGGTCATGTCGGCGATCGGCGTGATGTTCGCGCCGCACCACCAGATCGCGGCGGACGAGCTGGTGCGGGTGTGCCGGCCCGGCGGGACGATCGCGCTGCTGAGCTGGACGCCGGAGGGCATGCTCGGCGACCTGTTCCGCACGATGAAGCCGTTCGCGCCGCCGCCCCCGCCCGGCGCGCAGCCGCCGCCGCTGTGGGGCAGCGAGGAGCACCTGGCGGGGCTCTTCGGCAACCGGGTGGACTTCCACACCGTGCAGCGCGACACCCTGGAGATCACCGCGTTCACCCAGCCGCGCGACTACGGCGAGCACTTCAAGGCCTACTACGGGCCCACGATCGCGGCCCGGGCCAACGCCACGAATGACGGCAGGGAGGCCGAGTTCGACGCGGCGCTCGACCAGTTCTGCGACAAGTGGAACCTCGGCACGCCCGACCAGGGCAGGTTCGAGAAGGAGTACCTGGTCACCATCGGCACGAGGCGCTGACGAGGTCGACCTCGCCGCGAGCCTTGTGACCCGGGGCACCCCCGGTGATACTCGCAACCGTGACGGTCTTGCACGGCGGCGACGGCGTACGTGCCGGGGCCCAGGCCCTGGAACGGGCGGACTGGGACGCAGCACGCACTGCGTTCGAGTCCGCGCTGGACACGGCGGACGCCGCCCGAGGCCCACGAGGGCCTCGGGCTTGCTCTGTGGATGCTCGGGCGCATCCCCGAAGGCATCGCGGAGCGCGAGCGCGCGTACGACGGCTACGTCGGCGCCGGCCGCTGCGACGACGCAGCACGCGTCGCGGTGTGGGTGTCCCACCAGCACCTTCTCGGTGGCCGCACGTCCGCGGCCCGCGGCTGGTTGGCCCGGGCGGAGCGAGCTGTCGAGGCGCAGCGACCGTCGGCCCTGGGCCGGGGGTGGGTCGCCGTGGAGCGGGCGCGGCACGCCGCAGAGCGTGCAGGAGCAGATCGCGCAGGCGCAGCGGGCGGTCGAGATCGCGCGCGCACGGCGACGGCGACCTCGAGGTGTTCGCACTGAGCCTGCTCGGGCGGGCAGTCGTGAACGCCGGGAGTCGGGAAGACGGGCTGCGACTGCTCGAGGAGGCGATGGCGGCCGCGTCGTCGGGGCGGGCGCACAACGTGCACACCCTCGCCGAGGCCTACTGCAACCTCATCGAGGGCTGCGCGAGCGCCGGAGAGTGGGAACGCGGGACGAGTGGTGCGAGCTCGTCAGCGAGTTCGCCCTCACGCACAAGACCGAGCCGCTCTTCGGTGCGTGCCGGACTGTTCACGCCAATGTGCTGCTGGCGACGGGTCAGTGGCCCCAGGCCGAGGACGCGCTGGAAGGTGCGCTCGCCATCCACGCCCGCAACGTCCCGCAGATGAGCGCGCCGGCCGTCGCGGCCCTGGCCGAGCTGCGCGTCCTGCGGGGACGGCTCCTCGACGCCGAACGCCTGCTCCGAGGGCGCGAGGAGGAGCCCGCCTCGCTGCGCGCTCTCGCGCTGCTTCGCCTCGCGGAAGGACGGCCCGGAGGCGGCCGCACTGCTGCAGCGCGGCCTGCTCGGCACGGACGGACAACCCCGTCCGCGCCGCTGCGCTCCTCGCGCCGCTGGTCGACGCCCGCCTCGAGTGCGGCGACTCGAGGGCGCCGGCGGCGGCGGCCGCCGAGCTGTCCGAGATGCGCAGCCAGCCGGCATCCGCCTCATCGAGGCGTATGCGATCTGGCCGCGGCGCGAGTGGCGCTGGCCGCCGGCCGGCCGCCGACGCCGCCGAGACGTCGGCCCGCCGCGCGCTGACCGCCTTCAGCCGCTCGCGATGCCGTTCGGCGCGGGCCAGGCGCGGCTCGAGCTCGCGCGTGCGCTGGTCGACGAGGCCCCCGGGCTCGCGCGGACGAGGCCCGCACGGCGCACACCGCGTTCCGGGAGCTCGGCGCCACCCGGGCGATGGACGCCGCGGCGAGACTTCTGCGCGACCTCGGCGGGGGCCGGCGCCGGGCGGAGCGCCGCCGGCGAGCTCACCGCGCGTGAGCTCGAGGTGCTCGAGCTCATCGCTCTCGGGATGTCCAACGCGCGCATCGGCATGACTCTCTCGATCAGCGAGAAGACCGCGGGCCACCACGTGAGCCGCATCCTCGCCAAGCTCGGTGTGCGCAACCGGGCCGAAGCAGCTGCCCACGCCGTACGCCTGCCGGCGCCCCGTTCGCAATAGGACGGGCTTCTCTCCGCGACGCGCTACCCACCGACGTCCGGCGCCTACGATCGTGGGCATGTCCGGTGCGCAGCCGCCGCCCCAGAGCATCCGGTTCTGCCGCGCGCCGGACGGCGTGCGGATCGCCTACGCGGTGCACGGCTCCGGGCCCCCGTTGCTCGTCTCCACCTGCTGGCTCAGCCAGCTGCAGTTCGACTGGGAGAGCCCGGTTTGGCGGCATTTCCTGCGCGACCTCGGCCGCTTCGCCACCGTCATCCGGTACGACGAGCGGGGCCACGGTCTCTCCGACTGGGAGGTCGACGACCACTCGTTGGAGGCTCGGATCGGCGACCTCGAGGCGGTCGCGGACGACGCTGGGTTCGACCGCTTCGCGCTGATGGCGATGTCGCAGGGTGGCCCCCCTGCGATCGAGTACGCCGCGCGGCACCCGGAGCGGCTCACCCGGTTGCTGTTCTACGGCAGCTCGGCGGCCCTCCTGCACGACGCGACGCCGCAGGAGCGAGAGCTGTTCGACGTGTTCGACCAGATGGTGCTGGTCGGCTACGGCCGCGAGGACTCGGTGTTCCGTCGGGTGTTCACCTCGCTGATGATCCCCGGCGCCACCGAGGAGCAGATGCGCTGGCTCGACGACCTGCAGCGGGTCGCGACCTCGCGCCGAGAACGCCTACGCCGCCCGGCTGGGACGGGCCATGGCGGACACCCGTCACCTGCTCGCCACCCTCGACCTGCCCACGCTGGTCCTGCACAGCCGCGGGGACCAGGGGACCGCCTTCAAGAAGGGCCGGTACCTCGCGGCCACCATCCCCGGCGCGCGGTTGGTGACCCTGGAGAGCAACAACCACATCGTGCTGGGTGACGAGGCCGCGTGGCCGGTCTTCGTCCGCGAGGTCGAGGCCTTCCTCGCCCCGGACCGCACGGCGCGGGTCGCCGACCGGTTCGGCCGACACGCTGTCGCCGCGCGAGCGGGAGGTCCTGTCGCTGGCCGCGAGCGGCCAGGGCAACGACGAGATCGCGGCTGCCCTGCACCTCAGCGTGCGCACCGTGGAGCGCCACTTCCACAACATCTACGCCAAGCTGGGCGTCAGCGGGCGCTCCGCGCGCACCGCGGCCGTGTCCCAGCTGCTCGCCGCCCGCTGAGCGCGATACCTACGTAGTCCTACGTACTGACGGCGCTCGCAGCGCTCCAAGATGGGCGCCTGCACCGATGTCCGGCCCTACCCGGCGTCCCTACCTTCAGGTCATGCCGACTCCTCGACGCCTTCCGCCACTGACCGGCCATCGCCCACCGACCACGACGTGATCGTCGTCGGGGCCCGGGCCGCCGGCGCGGCGACGGCGATGCTCCTGGCCCGAGCCGGCCACGACGTACTCGTCGTGGATCGTGCGCAGCTGCCGAGTGACACCACGTCGACCCACTCGCTGGTCCGGGGTGGCGTCGTGCAGCTGTCCCGATGGGGGCTGCTGGACGAGGTGCTGGACAGCGGCGCGCCTCCCGTCCGCACCGTCCTGTTCCAGCAGTACGGCGACGGCCGCGACCCAGCCGCTGCGCCTGCACGGTCAAGGACAAGGCGGGCGTCGACATGATGCTCGCGCCACGGCGCTACATCCTGGACGCGATCCTCGCCGATGCTGCGGTCCGAGCCGGCGCCACGGTTGCTGACCGGGACGACGGTGGGCGCGGTCATCCGCGGCGATGACGGCCGGGTGGGCGGTGTCCTGGCACACGGGCCGGACGGAACCAGCAGGCGTCTGACGGCGCGACTCGTGATCGGCGCCGACGGAGTCCGCTCCCGGATGGCAGAGCTGTTCGGTGCGCCGGTGCGGGAGTCGCACGAGCCCAGCGGAACCTGCCTCTACACGTACGTCGGCGGCGTGCCCTGGGACGGTTTCGAGTTCCACCTCGGCCATCAGGCCTTCGCGGGCGTGTTCCCCACCCACCACGGTGAGGCCGCCGTCTGGCTGATCCGCCCCACGCCGCTGCTCGAACCCGTGCTGACGGCCGGTGCAGACCGGCCCGAGGCGTTCCTGCACGCACTGCGGGCCTGCGCGCCTGAGCTGGCCGAGCGGGTCGACGGCGGCACCGTCACCGCACCCGTGCGGGGATCGGTCGGTCTGCCCAACCACCTGCGCCGAGCGGCCGGACCGGGGTGGGCGCTGGTGGGGGACGCCGGCTACCACCGGGACCCGATCACCGGGCACGGCCTCACCGATGCCTTCCGCGACGCCGAGCTGCTCGCGGAGGCAGCCGACGCGGTGCTGCGCGGCGCAGCCGACGAGCCGGTCGCGATGCGCGCCTACGAGCAGCAGCGCGACGACGCGATCCGCGACACGTTCCGGATCACCCGCGAGCTGGCCAGGTTCCCCGCACCCGAACGGTTCGCCGAGCTGCAGAGCGAGCTCAGCCGCGCACTCGACGTCGAGGCGAGACAGCTCGCCACCCGGCTCACCCTCACCGCCGTACCCGTCTGCTGACCGCCGGTCGCCGACTGCTCGCCCCACTACCAACGAAAGGCACGACCATGTTCCGCACCATCCACACCCGCTTCTTCCTGGCGGCGGCCCTCACTGCGCTGGCGGCACTACCGCAGGTGCAGGTCGCGCACGCCGGCACGTCCGAACCCGACGTGCCGACGGCGATCGAGGTGCCCGCCGGCAACAAGGTCTTCCTGGCCGGGCACGCCGTCGGCGTCCAGATCTACTCCTGCGACCCGGCGACCGGATGGGTCCTCGTCGCTCCGAGGGCGAACCTGTACGACGACAACGGCAAGCTCGTGGCGACCCACTTCGCGGGCCCGTCATGGCAGGCGAGGGACGGCAGCACGGTCGTCGGGACTGTCGACCGGCGCGCACCGGTGCCCGGTTCGATCCCGTGGCTGCGGCTGGCAAGGGCCTCGACCACCGTCGGCGCGGACGGCGACCGTCTCACCGCCACCACCTACATCCAGCGGATTGCGACCACCGGCGGGCTCGCCCCCGCGGCCGCCGACTGCACCGACCTGACGGCCGGCAGCAGGTCCGAGGTTCCCTACACCGCCGACTACTACTTCTGGAAGTCGACCGGCAGCTGACCGCCGGTCTCAGGAGCACCACATCTCATCCACACCACCAACACGAAAGGCACGACCATGACCATCACAGCCCAACAGCCCCTCAACGGTGTCGACACCGCCACGCTGTTCGCGACCATCGACGCGGTGCGCCAGCAGCCCGAGGCGGCGAAGTTCCAGTTCCGCACGACCAGCGAATGGGTCTCCGGCGTCCACTCCCAGGGCCGCTTCCCCGGCTTCTTCGGAGCCGGCCAGGAGCACGTCCACGCCGGCAACACCGTCATCGACGCCGACCACCCGGCCGTCCTCGTGGGCACCGACCAAGGCCCGACACCGGCCGAGCTCCTGCTCAACGCGTTGGCCGCCTGCCTGATGGCAGGGCTGGGCAACATCGCCTCCGCCCGCGGCGTCGAGCTGAACGGTGTCCGGTGCAAGGTCGAGGGCGACATCGACCTGCGCGGCATCCTCGGGATCGACTCGAATGTGCGCAACGGGTTCGACGACATCAGGGTCACCTTCGCGGTCGACGGCGACGCCGACGCCGAGAAGCTGGAGTCGCTGGTGCGCCAGTCGCAGGCCCGGTCCGCGGTCTTCGACGTGCTCACCCACGGCACCAACGTCACGGTCCAGGTCGCCCGGGGCTGATCGCCACCGCGCGCCCACGGTGAAGGCGGCGGCCGGACACCCCGGCCGCCGCCCACACCACCCAGGCACGCAAACCACGCAGAAGAAGGAACTGACATGACCCGACTCATGAGCGAGCCGACGACCGCGAGACCTCCTCGCGTGTGGGCGGACGACGTCTCCCGGACCGTCCGCGGCCGAACGCTGGTCGACCATGTGTCGCTGGCCGTCGAGGCGGGCGAGATGGTCGCGTTGATCGGAGGCAGCGGGGCGGGGAAGACATCGCTGCTCGAGACACTCGTCGGCATGCACGCACCTACGTCCGGGTCGGTCCTCGTCGACGGCGTGGACGTGGCACAGGACCGGCGCGAGGTCGATGTCGGCCTGGTGCCGCAGGACGACATCATCCACGTCGACCTGCCGTTGCGGACCACGCTCCGGTACGCCGCGCGGCTGCGGCTGCCCGGGACGGTGACCGCCAGCGAGATGGACGGGATCGTCGACCGCGTGCTGACCGACCTAGAGCTGGCCGACCGGGCTGACGTGGTGGTCCGCAACCTCTCCGGCGGGCAGCGCAAGCGCGCGAGCATCGCTGTCGAGCTGCTGACCCGGCCCGCCGTACTCGCCCTCGACGAGCCCACTAGTGGTCTCGACCCGGCCACGTCTCGGGAGGTCCTCGCCGTACTGCGACGCCTCGCGGACGCCGGCACGACCGTGCTGCTGACGACGCACGCACCCGACGACGTACTGCGCTGCGACCGCGTGGTGGTGCTCGCCCCCGGCGGACGGGTGGCGTTCGACGGGCCGCCCGAGATGGCGCCTGAGTGGTTCGGCGTGAACGATCTCGGTGCCGTCTACTCCGCGGTCGCAGCCGGGGAGACCGGTGTGGCCGTCATCGAGCCGGCGACCGACGTGGCGCCGGTCCCCGCTCCGAGAAAGCCAGCGTCGGTGCGGAACCGCCCGCCGCTGCCGGCCGGACCGAGCTGGGCGCGGCAACACCTGACGCTGGTCCGCCGAGCCGCCGACCTGATGGCGCGCAACCGCTTGACCGCGGCCATCCTCGTCGGATCCCCGGTCCTGGTGATCGCCATGCTGGCGACGCTGTTCCGACCCGGGACCGTGACTGCCGACCCGATGGCAGGAGTGCAGCTGGCCTACTGGATCGCGTTCGCCGGCTTCTTCTTCGGCCTCACCTACGGTCTGCTCCAGATCGTGACCGAGACGGCCGTCCTGCGACGTGAACAGTCCTGGGGGTTGTCCCTGACGGCGTACGTGGCCTCGAAGATCGTCGTGCTGATGCCGCTGCTGCTCGCCGTCGACGTCGCGCTGTTCACCGTGCTCCGGCTACTCGATCGGCTGCCGGCCACGGATGTGGGGACGTGGACCCGCCTGGGGGGCATCTTCCTGCTCGACGCGACGGCCGGCCTCGCTCTCGGGCTGCTCGCGTCGGCCTCGGTGTCCACGGCGGCGCAGGCCACCCTGGCACTGCCGATGCTGTGCTTCCCTCAGGTCCTCTTCTCGGGCGCGATGGTGCCGGTGGCCACGATGACCGGCACCGGCGACGCGATCAGTAGTGCCATGAGCAACCGGTGGGCGTTCGAGGCGGTCGCCCGGTCGCTCGGACTGGACGGGGGTGATGCCCGGGTGACCCCCTGGGCCGGTGCCCTGTCGGGTGGCGTCGGCGGGCACGCGGTGGTTCTCGCGGCAATGACCGCCGCAGCCACGGTCGCGACGGTCGCCGTGCTGAGCCGACGGCGGACAGCGAGTCGATGACTAAGGGTGGCGGGCACGATGCCCGCCACCCTGCAACCTCCGTGCGGCCTTTCGTCCCCCTCGTGGCGCCCCACCGCGGGCAACGACTCTCAGGCCGTTTGAAGGCCGAAGAGGCCGCACGGCGGACGCAAACCGGGTGGGCGTGGGCTAAGTGGCGCAGGTCGGGCGCCAGGGCTGGCCCGGGTGGACGTCGGACCATTCATCCCTGGTGAGCTCGCGGGCAGCGAGACGGCAGGCTTGCCGGATCCAGTCGGCGGGCTGCATCGTCATCTCGACTCGGCCGCCGTCGTCGAAGACGCCTCGCAGGGTTCGGCCGTCCGGCGCGAACGACAGCCAGCCCCACCCCTGCCGTTGCAGCACCGTCTTGCCCAGCGGCCGCCAGGAAGCAGCGTCGTAGAGCCGCAGCTGCCCGGCCGTGTCTGCGCTGGCCACCAGGCGCCCGTCCGGACTCGTCACGAGGTCCGTGATCCAGCCCGGCGCCACCAACCTCGGCGGGGCAACCTGCGACAGGTCGGAGGCGCGCAGCACGTGCAGCGTCCCGCGCCAGCCGCCGACGACCAGAGTGTCGGCGTCTGCCCATGTCCCGGTGAGCATCCCGTCGCCCGAGGGCAGCGTCCTCCGTCGTAGCTCACGACCCGAGCTGGTGGACACCACTACGACGTCGCGAGCCCGGCCGAGCGCGGCCGTCTGACCGTCGGGGCTGATCGCCACCGAGTCCGGGACCTCGAGCACATCCATCGGGTCGTCGCGCACGAGGTTCAAAACCTGGGACGTCGCGAGATCGACCACGGCCCAGCCGTCCGTACCGTTCACCACGGCGCGACGTCCGTCCTGGGACATATCCAGCCCGGTCGGCGTCCACGGCAGCGTGACCTCGGAGTGCAGAGTCCCGCTCGGCACATCCCAGAGGGCCAGCCGACCGGTGTGCGGACCTCCCCAGTCCTCTGGATCTGACGGCTCATCGAGACCGCCGACGGCGATCGTGCCGTCCGGCGTCATCGCCACCGGCCAGGGCTGACAGGAGCACGGCATCGGCAGCGGCGCATCCAGGATGCGTTGCCCCGTCTGCGGGTCGAAGAGGAACGCCTCATTCGGCGTTGCCTCGTGCGCCGTCAACGCGACTCCAACCCGCCCGTCGCGCGACTCGTCGGCGAGATGGGTTACGACTTCTGACCCGGTGCTGCGCACGACACCGCGCTGCCTTGACAAGTCCCACTGAAACGCCGATCCGTCCCGACCGACAGACCAGAGCAGGTCGTTGGTCCCGCCGGTGAAGCCCAGCCCCATCACCGTGCCGTTGTGCCCGGTCAGTTCACGTCGCAGCTCACCGGTGCGGCCGTCGCGCAACTGCACGGCCTCGCCGGTGCCGACTGCGATCATGCTGCCGTCGGCATCGAACGCCACGGCCCTGTCAATGTCAGGCAGCTCCGCAGTCGTGGCGAGCGGCTTCCAGGTGGCCGTGTCGACGAGGATCAGGGTCGGTCCAACCTCGGCATTGTTCGGCGACGGAAGCGTGGTGATCGCTGCCACCGTCCCGTCCGGTGAGGCGGCGAGGACTTCACCAGTCACCCCTACCGTCCGGGCCTGCCTGCGGTCGACATCGACGACGGCCACCGGGAGGCGCAAGCCGGACACGACCAGCTCGTCCGGCCCGAGCAGGTGCATGGTCGCGTCCTCAGGCACCGGCTGCCTCTGCCACGAGATCGGGTCGTACGTCCGCAGGTCTGCTCGGTCGACGACCACCACGCCGGACAGTGCAAGCACGGCCAGCTGGCCGTCTCCCAGCCAGGCGACTTGCGGCAGTAACCCGTCGATGTCGTTAGCCGAGAGTCGCGACAATTCGGCACCGTCGGCTGCATCGAGCAGCACGACCGCCGGCGACTCCGGCGCGAAGACTGCAGCCGCAACCACCGCACCGTCAGGCGATACGGACGCGGTCGTCACCTGCCCCGCCAGGTCAGCCTTCCATCGCACCTTGCCACTGCGCGCATCGACGGCCTGCAGCACTGGCTCGTTCTCCCAGAGCAGCATCGTCCGCCGGTCCGGCGACATGGAGCCGCCGAGGAAGCGGTCCCGGCTGCGCACCTGGGTCAGAACGTCGGGCAGCCGCCCGAGCAATGTCAGCAGTGCACCGGTCGTCTCCGGGCTGCGCTCGGAGCGCACCGCCTCCACCGCTGACAGCAGCGCGAGGTCGAGGTAGTCCTCGGTCAAGGACGTAGCGGCAAGTCGCTTCGCCTCAGACGAGGCACGTGCGGCGGCTGCATCCTGCTGGGCACGCCAGGCGGTCAGCCCGGCGAGTAGTGCGAGCACCAGCAACACGGCGAGACCACCGAGCAGCCGACGCAGCCGCCGGTTCTGCGATGCGGCCGTGGCGGCCCGCTGCTCCGCGGCCCGCTGCTGGGCCTCCGCCCGCGACTGTGCCGCGGCGAGGAACTCCCGCTCCCGCGCGGTGACCTCGTCGCTGCGTGCCAGTGCCACCTCGGCGCCGGCGAGCAGACGGGCTCCACGCCACAGCGACGCGTCGTCGCGGTCGAGTGCGTCCCACTCGGCGGCATCGACGGTCAGGCGTCGCAGCAGGTCGCGCGCCGTGGTGTCGTCATCGAGCCATTCGCGAAGCCGCGGCCATTCGCGGAAGAGCGCCTCGTGCGCGACCTCTGCGTGCCCCTCTGAGACCGTGACGAGCCGCGCGGCGGCCAGTTTCTCGACCGCGTCGGTCACGCCAGCCATCGGAAGCCCCACGAGCTCCGACAACGGGGTGCGACGCCGGACCACGCCTTCCCCCTCACCAGGTCCGGTGAGTCGCAGCAGCACCACCCGGGCGGCGGACTGTTCATCGGGCGACAGCGAGGAGTACAGGTGTTCGGCCAGCCTCGCGATCGCTCCCGAGAGACCGCCGTCGGCGACGTAGGACTGCAAGGTCAGCGTGCGTCCCTCGCGGCGCTCCCACAGCCGCGCCATCGCCGTCGACAACAGCGGAAGAACACCTGGCTCGCGACCCGCGTCGTCGACCACGGCGTCGACCAGTCCGGTCTCCAGCACCAGCCCGCAGCGTTGGGCGGGCAGGGTAACGGCCCGCCGGACCTCGGCCTCCCGCGGCGCCCCGACCAGGACCGTGCAGTCACCGACGAGTGCGGCAAGGGCCGGGTGGTCGGCCAGGTCGCCGAGAAAGTCCGACCTGATGACCGGCACCGCCAGCACTCGGCGGCGGACAGCAAGGTCTGCGACGGTGTCGAGGAACTGACGACGCTCTCCGACGTCGCTGCACGCCGTCCACACTTCCTCGAACTGGTCGATGACGAGCACGACCTGCTCGTGCACCGCCTCGCCGCGAAGCCCACGCTCGAGCAAGGTGCCGAGGTCGTCCGGCGCCTCCGACTGGTGGTCGCTGCCGCCGAGCGCGACCCGCGCCAGCTCGCCCATCGGGTGCAGACCCGGGCGCATGACCAGTTGCCGCCAGGTCGCGCTTCCGGGAAGCACCCCGTCGGCCAGCGCAGGCAGCAGTCCGGCGCGCACCACGGAAGACTTGCCGCTGCCCGAGCTGCCAACCATCGCGACTAGGGAGGACGCCGCGGCGCGCGCCACCATCTCGGCGACCAGCCGCTCGCGCCCGGCGAAGTACGCGGCATCAGAGCTGTCGTACGCCGCGAGGCCGGGCCAGGGGCACACCGAGGGCGTGATGACCGCCGCCTGCGCCTCGGCGTCCTGCAGAGCGAGGACACCGTCACTCAGCGCGTCACGTGCTGCAACCAGCTCGGCACTCGACGACCCGGTGCGTAGCGCGGCCGACTGCACGAGCGCGGATGCCGCCCGCCGAGCCCAGCCCAGCGCCTCGGTGTGCACCGCGCCCGGCCAGCCACCCGACGCGCGCAAGGCACGCGCCGCCGCCACATCGAGGTCCTCCGGACCGACGTACGTCGAGACCAGCTCCCTCACCGCGTTCGGCGGCAGCGGTGTCAGGTCGACGATGTCGGCGCCACGCGGTACCACCTGATCGGGACGGGCCAACACCAGGGTCCGTCCACCGGTTCCCTGTGACGGCAGCGATGCCGGCCGGTCGTAGACCGCGAGCCCGCCGTCTGGGGCCGCTACGTCGAGTGTCACCTCGCCGCCGCATGACACCACGTGGTCGGCCAGCTCGGCCGCGAGCCGGGTGGCGCCCGCCCCGGCCGGGCCGCGGATCACGAGCAGCCGCGGCTCGTCCGAGCCCTCCCAGAAGCGTCGCAGCGCCGCAACTTCCGTGTCCCGGCCGACCAACCGTCCACCCGGCAGCGCTAGGGCGGCGGGCACCACCGGCGGACGGGTCCGGGGGCCGAGCAGCCGCGGGTCCTGAGACAGCACCTGTGCCTGGAGCGCCTTGAGCTCCGGCCCGGGCTCGACACCCACCTCGTCGACCAGGACCTGCCGGCAGCGGGCGTATGCCGCGAGGGCGTCGCCCTGCCGCCCGCTCCGGTAGAGCGCGGTGACCAGCAGGGCCCAGGCCCGTTCGCGGTAGGGATGTTCCCCGACAACCTGTTCCAGCTCGGCAGCCACGACGGCGACGTGACCCAGCTCGAGGTCCGCCGCGAGCCGGTCCTCCAGCGCGGAGATCCGCAGCTCCTCGAGCCGGCGGGCTGCGGCCAGCACGACCGGGGAATCGACACCGACGTACGCCGGGCCGCGCCACAGCGCCAGCGCCTCCCGCAAGGTCGCCGCCGCCTCGGCCGGCCGAGTCGCAGCGAGCGCGGAGTGACCGGCGCGGGCCAGCCGCGCGAAGACCTCGGCATCGACCGAGTCCGGCCCCGTGACGATTCGGTAGCCCGTGCCCTCGGTGGTCAGGACTCCCGAGGAGCCGTTACGCCCCGGCTCGAGGGTGTTTCGCAACCTGAGGACATACGTCTGCAGAGACTTCGATGCCGTCCGCGGCGGGCTCTCGCCCCAGACGCAGTCGACCAGCTCCGCCGCCGACACCGTGGTCCCGGCGCTGAGGACCAGCCTGGCCAGGAGCGCGCGCTCCTTGGCGCCGGCGAACTCGACGACCGAGTCCCCCACCGTCGCCTGCACCGGCCCGAGGACCTGGAAGCGCACGTCGACACCGTAGGCCCAGTCGTCGGCCCTGTGCGTGGTTACTCCCTGACCCGGATGAATGGAGTCCCTGTGGTCCACCTCATCAGCCTGGATGCCGCCGGTGGCGAGCCGGTCGCGTTTGGGTCGCACCTACAGCCGAGGCCCGCGACCCGGGTGCGACCGCAGTGTGACCGGCCAGGCGCAGCGTGAACACGACCCAGACCGACCGACTTGACCCAAGGAGACCTCATGCTCATCACCCGGACCCGGGCATCCACAGCGGTCGCTGCCCTCGCCGCCGCCGTCCTTGTGACGCCGATGCTCGCTGCTGACCGTGCATCGGCGACCTACGAGGGTAGCGAGGGCCGGCTCTACTTCGGGGCGTTCGACCCCGCGCACGGGCGCAGCGCCGACCTCTACTCCACGCACGCGAGTGGCGACGACCTCAAGCAGCTGACCGAGGCCGGACTCAAACGCGACATCTGCCCCACCGTCTCGGCAGATGGAAAGCGGGTCGCGCTGTGCAGTGACCGCACGGGCAACTACGAAATCTGGACGATGGAGAAGAACGCCAAGTCGCTCAGGCAGCTGACCTCTCTCGGTGGGTATGCGATCTTTCCTGACTTTGCCCCCTCGGGTGAGGAAGTCGCGTTCACCTTCGGCACAGCCTCGGCCCCTGATCTCACGGGCATCTGGGTGGCGGACGCGGCGACCGGCGCGGCGCACCGGCTGGTGCCGGCCGCGTCCGCTCCCGGCACGTGGGTCGATGCGTACCCGGTCTACTCGCCGGATGCGTCGACAGTCCTCTTCGTCCGGCAACGACTGGAGTTCGACCCATCGGAGGGGTTCCCGTTCCCGGTCGAAGGCCAGCTCTGGACCTACGACCTGACGTCCGGCGTCTCCACCCAGCTGACCTTCGACGCGACGGTAAAGGACCAGGTGCCCGACTGGAGCCCGGACGGCTCGCGCATCGCCTATGGCGCCGACGACGACGTCTACATGATCGACGCCGACGGCTCCGACCGGGTCAACCTGACCAGTTCTTCCGCCTCGGAGTTCGGCGCGGCGTGGTCGCCAGGCGGAGGCTGGATTGCCTTCACCGGTGGCGGCGTCGATGTGCCGGCAGGACAGCGCTACGTCCAGGTAGTACGTCCGGACGGAACCGGCAGGCATGTCGTCGCTCCGACACCTGGCCTTCTCCAGGCGGTCCCGGGATGGCAGCCATTGGGCGACGGCCGCTGACCTGACGGGCCGACCAAGCGGCGGGGGTGCCGGTCCGCCGGAAACGGTGGACCGGCACCTTGTGGCGGGCTGTTGGGAACCGCCGGTGGGCGTTATCCACAAGGCCCGTTGTCCACCGGGCGGGGCCGTGAGAGGTTAGTCGACCAGGTCGAGCCGGTGCGCAGCCACGGCGGCCTGGCTGCGGTTGGCGACCCCGAGCTTGAGCAGCACGGCGGACACATGGTGGTCGACGGTCTTCCTGGACACGGTCAGCCGGTCACCGATCTCAGCGTTGGACAGTCCCTCGACCAGCAGCTTGAGCACGTCGAGCTGCCGCGGCGTCAACCCGGCCACGTTCGCACTCGTCGTACGGCGCGGGCCCCGCGGAACCCGCGCGACGCCGCGCGCGCGCAGCTCCACTCGGACGAACTCCGCCGCCCGGGTCGCTTCGAGACGGTCCAGGATCCGCAGCGCCTCTCCGGCCGCGATCTCGTCTCCGGCCGCCAGCGCCTCGGCCCGCAGGTAGACAGCGCCTCGGCGCCCCCACTCCTCCGCCGCCTTGTCCCACTCGCCCGTCATCATCTGCCGGAAGGGCTCGGCGACGGCGTCGGGCACCGGGTCCTCGCCGCCGGCGCGCCAGAGCCGGTAGGCCAGCCGCCCGGCCAGGAAGGCGTTGCCGCTCACGTCCAGGGCCTCGGCGAGCGCACGGCGCGCCACCTGCTGGGCCTCGTCGAGCTGCCCGGACAGCAACAGCAGCTCGGAGCGGGCCTCGGCGACCGCGATCGTCATCGTCACATCCGCGGTAGAAGACGAGTGGTGCGTCGCGGCCGCGAGGGTGTCCGCGGCGGCGGTGTCGCCGCGCGCGGACTGGATGCGACCGCGGACGACGAGGGGCAGGACCATGTTCATGCCAAGGATTCCCGGGATGGCCAGCAGAGTGTCGACGTCGGCGGTCGCCTTCGCCCACTCCCCGCGCTCCAACCACAGCCGTGCGCGGGCGCCGAGGACCAGAGAGTGGTAGCCGTCCATGTCGTGCTCGTCGGTGAACTGCAGGGCCGCCGTCAGCCGGGCCAGCGCGTTGACGTCGTACTCGGCGAACTCGTCGGGCAGCGTCAGGGCGACGTTGCAGATGGCTCGCGCCGCGTGCTCGATGTAGCCCTCCGCCATGCAGGCGTCGTACACGTGTGCCAGTTCTTCGAAGCCGCTGCCGTCGAGCCGCATCAGCGCGCCAACGCCGGCAGTCACGGCGGCGTGCAGTTCCGTCTCCCGGTCACCCAGTCGACGGGCGAGACTGCCGGCACGGTCGGCCCACACGAGCGCCTCCTCCGATTGGTGCGCGGTCGTGTGCAGCTGGGCCTGGTTGCTGTAAGCCATCGCGAGCTGCTGGCTGGGCGGTGCCGCCTCCAGGACCTCGACCGCCCGCGTGGCTGCTGCCTGCGCGTCCTCGCGGCTGCCCGCCCACCAGTAGACGCGCGAGATCCAGCGCAGGTTCTCACCGATGCGCTCGGGCTGGCCGAGACGCTCGCGGATGGCCAAGGCGTCCTTGCGGGCGGTCATGGCCTCGTCGTACCGGCCGGCCAGGTAGGCGGCGTGGCCGTAGCTCTCGAGGAGCTCGGCGCGATCGGGATCGTCCAGACGATCGGCGTACGCCGCGGCCGCGGCGAAGTGGTCGGCGGCCTCTCTGTTGGCGCCCTGGCGACGCGCACTGTCGCCGGCGATCCGGCCGAAGCGCAGCACGGCGTCGGTGTCGCCGGCGAGCCGGGCGTGGTGGACCAGTCGGCCGGGGTCGACGTTCGGGTCGTCCGCGAGGATCTCGAGCACCTGCCGGTGCAGGGCGGCCCGGCGGGCGGGCGACAGGGAGTCCTCCACCGCGCTGCGGAGCAGCTCGTGCCGGAACGAGACACCGTCGCCGGCCGGGACCAGCACGCCGGCCTCGATGCACGCGTCGACCGCGTCGGACGTGCCGATGAGGCGGGCATCGGCCCGCGTCGGCACCACGGCCACGAGCTGGGCGACGGCGCGCGCGTCGTCCGGAAGGTGACGCATCCGCTCGAGGACGAGGTTCTGCACGACGCCGGTCGCGGTGGACTCGCCCCCTTTGAGCACCTCGGTGACGAGCAGCGGGTTTCCGCCCGCCAGCCGGTAGACGAGCTCACCGTCCTGGCCCGCCAGGCGGCCCTGCTGCAGGACGCAGTCGTGGGTCAGCGGCCGGATCGGCACCGGGTGCGCGACGTCGCTCGGCAGCGCGGCCAGGACCCGGCGCAGCCGGTGCTCGGGGCCGACCTCGTCGTCGCGGTAGGTGATGACGAGCAGCGCGGCCAACCGACCGATGCGCCGACCGAGGAACGCCAGCCAGTCCAGCGTCGCCTCGTCGGCCCAGTGCGCGTCCTCCACCACCACGACCGGGTGGGCCTGTCCCGGCGCCGACAGCTCGTCGAGGGAAGCGGCGAAGATCTGCTCCTGGCCGGCACCTTCGGCGAGCCGCGCGGCGAGGGCGCCCCCGGTCTGCCAGCCGATGTCGTGGACCGGGCCGAGAGCGCGGGGCGTGACCAGGCGGTCGCAGGCGCCCCACAGGATGCGGGCACGGTCGCGCGAGCGGCCGCTGAACTCGGTCACCAGCGAGGACTTCCCGATCCCCGCCTCACCGGCGACCAGCGCCACCCGGCCGGTCGTCGTGCTCTGCTGCAGCAACTGGTCGAGCAGGTCGAGCGCGTCGGCGCGCTCCCAGAGCTCCATCTGCGAATCGTAGTGAGGCGGCTCCCCGGCGTCAGCCGCGTTGTACGGTTCCCGATGCGACGGGCGGCGTGGATGGCGAACGAGCGCGCGTGCAGACGTGTCGGCTCGACATCTACCGGCCTCATGAGACGTGTCGTCGCTTGGCTCACCGGCATCGCCGTACTTCTCGTCGCGCTGTTCTATCTCGGTGGTGGGTGTCGTACTTCTCCTGGCCACTGATCAACACGGGCGCGCTGACTGTCCGGCACCCGGTACCTGACCGCTCCCTGCGTCGTGCTTGACACCTCGGGTGACACCGTGACGTTGGGCGATGTCTGGCGACGATGTGCTGGCGCAGCTCTCCGACACCGTGACCTGACCTATGGGCTGCGCCTGGGAAGGCGGCTACGGGCAGCTGACCGGTACCTCTCCGACCCGCTTGATGGCCGAGAAGGCTGACCCGCCGCCTCACCAGGCCGCCGCGCAGCGGCGACATGGCCGGCCTTAACGAGACGCCTTTCCGCATCGACGATGGACGTCGCCCGCTCGGAATCCCCGATCCGCAACATCGGAGCTCAGGATACCGGGTCTCGGCATGTTCGTGCCCGGCGAAGACGACACCTGATTGACCCAGCGTGGTAGGACCGAGATCGGGTATGCGGCGACCCACGCGTTATGCCGTCCCTCGCGATCTCCTACCGCAACGACGAGGAGGACCCCGCGTGCCGTAGGTATGACTCACCGAGTGGCGCGACCTTGAAGCGCGGTGCGGTACGCCCTCGACCACGGCGCGAGCGACGTCGTCGTGGCCAGCTCATGCACCGTCACCGGCATCATTTAGAAGTCTGCCTCGCACCTCACGTCTCTCGTTGGTGCTGGTCGCGCCGATGCTCGATTGAGCGATCGACTACGGCCCCCAAGTGATCTTCCTCCTGGTCACGTGCCTTCCTCGTTGATGACCGCGAAAGGATCGCTGCGGTCCGGTACGACGTGACTGGGCCGCCACCGACTACGTCCAAGTCTCCCGCTGGCTCACTTCCACTCTCGTCTTCCACGGGAGCGAGGGACACCCGCGTCCCCCAATCGACGAGCGCCTCCCTGGCCGCTTCGACACACCCGAAACTCGTCAGCTGCGGTCGCCCAGGACGCTGGTCACGTCGAGGCATGAACGACGATCCGACGGCGTACGACGCAGCGCTACGTGCGTTTCTCAACCCGTCCTCGGCATCGCCGCGCTGGGCTCGGAGGGCAGTCCACGACTGCGGGCATGCTCGACTGGCTCACGGCCTGCCCAGAGGAACGGGTTCAGGGTTATCCACAGGGGCCGTTGTCCACAGGCCGGGGCGATGAGAGGTTAGGCCCGTGAACGCGATCGCCGTCGTCGAGGACGAGGTGCGCGAGCTGGTCCGCCGCCGCGGCCTGGACCCGGTCGCCGACCCGGCCGCCGTCCGCCGGCTGGTCGACGAGGTGATCGCGGAGTACGACGACCGCAGCCTGACCGGCAGCCTCCCGCAGCTGGTCGACCCGCGGCTGGCCGCCCGCGCAGGTGTTCGACGCGGTCGCCGGCTTCGGCCCGTTGCAGAAGTACCTCGACGACCCGACCGTCGAGGAGATCTGGGTCAACGAGCCGACCAAGGTCTTCATCGCCCGCCACGGGTCCACGAGCTGACCACCACGATCCTGACCGCCGACGAGGTCCGCGACCTGGTCGAGAAGATGCTGAAGTCCTCGGGCCGCCGCGTCGACCTCTCGACGCCCGTTCGTCGACGCGATGCTCCCGGACGGCAGCCGGCTGCACGTCACATCCCCGACATCACCCGCCAGCACTGGTCGGTCAACATCCGCAAGTTCGTCGTGCGGGCGACGCACCTGGAAGACCTCGTGCAGCTCGGCACGCTCACCGCGCAGGCGGCCCGCTTCCTCGAGGCGGCCGTCGCCAGCGGGCTCAACGTTCTCGTCGCCGGCGGCACCCAGGCCGGCAAGACCACGCTGCTCAACTGCCTGGCCGCCGCGATCCCGACCCGCGAGCGGGTCGTGACCTGCGAGGAGGTCTTCGAGCTCAAGATCCCGCTGCCCGACGTGGTCGCATGCAGTGCCGCCAGCCCAGCCTCGAGGGCACCGGCGAGATCAAGCTGCGCCGGCTGGTCAAGGAAGCCCTGCGGATGCGCCCGTCGCGCATCATCGTCGGCGAGGTCCGCCAGGAGGAGAGCCTCGACCTGCTGATCGCGCTGAACTCCGGCCTCCCCGGCATGTGCACGATCCACGCCAACTCCGCGCGCGAGGCCGTCACCAAGATGTGCACGCTGCCGCTGCTCGCCGGCGAGAACGTCGGCCACAAGTTCGTCGTCCCGACGGTCGCCGGCTGCATCGACCTGGTCGTGCACATCGCCTCCGAGCGCGACGGCCGACGCGTCGTACGCGAGATCGTCGCGATCCCCGGCCGGGTCGAGGGCGATGTCGTCGAGACCGCCGACGTGTTCGTCGACCAGCGGCGAGCGGCTCGTCCGCGCCGACGGCTGGCCGCCGCACCCCGAGCGCTTCGAGCGTGCCGGGCTACGACCTGGCCGGGCTCCTCTCGCCCTTTGACGGGTACGACGGCTGATGGGCGCCCTCGTCGGCCTGCTCTTCGGGCTGGGGCTCTTCCTCATCTGGCGGTCCTTCGGGCCGCCCGCGCCGCGCCGAGCCGCACAGGAGACGCGGCGCGACCGGGTCGCCGAGATGCTCGCCCAGGCCGGCATCGAGTCGGTCACTCCGGGCGCGCTGTTCGCCTCGTGCATCGGCGTCGGCGGCGTTCGTCCTGGTCGCGATGCTGGCCGTGTCGCGGTCACCCGCGATCGCGTTGGCATTCGGCCTGATCGCGTCGTCCGCGCCGTTCGGCCTGGTCCGCTACCGCAGCGACAGCGCCGCGCCGAGCTGCGCGACCTGTGGCCCGAGGTCGTCGACAACCTGGCGTCCGGCGTGCGGGCCGGGCTGTCCCTGCCCGAGGCGCTCACCCAGGTCGGCGTGCGCGGCCCCGTGGAGCTGCGCCGGCCGTTCGTGCGCTTCGGCGAGGACTACCGCGCGACCGGCCGGTTCTACGAGTCCCTCGACCGGCTCAAGGCCGCCCTCGCCGACCCGGTCGGTGACCGGATCGTGGAGTCGCTGCGGATGGCCCGCGACGTCGGCGGCAGCGACCTCGGCCGCCTGCTGCGGACCCTCTCGGCGTTCCTGCGCGAGGACGCTCGCACCCGCGCCGAGCTCGAGACCCGGCAGGGCTGGACCGTCAACGCCGCCCGGCTCGCCGTCGCCGCGCCGTGGATCATCCTGGCCCTGCTCTCGCTGCGGCCCGAGGCGGTCGACGCCTACAACAGCCCCGAGGGCTCGTCGTGCTCGCCGTCGGCGGCGCGTCGTGCCTGATCGCCTACCGCGTCATGGTGCGCATCGGCCGGCTGCCGCACGAGGAACGGGTGCTGCGATGAGCCCCACGAAATCGCTCGCTTCGCTCGCGATCCCGCGGCGGCCCCGTGACGCGCTGCGGGGCGGGCTGGGTGGTCGTCGCGCCTGGGCTGCCGTCACTGCGTCCCGCCTGCGCCGACGCCTGGACGACCGGCTCGCGCCCTACCTGCGCGACGCGGCCGCGGCCGTCGCGGTTGCTCGCGAGCGGACGGTCGCTGACGCCGTTCCCCACTCTCGAACGCATCCTCGGCCCGTTCGTCGCCGACGCCGCCACGCTGCTCGAACGCGTCCTCGGCGGCACCGCCTCGATCCGGCACCGGCTCGAGCAGGCCGGCCGCGGCATGACCCTCGACGAGTTCCGCGCCGAGCAGGTGCTCTGGGGCGGCGGCGGCCTGCTCGTCGGGCATCGCGCGCCAGTCTCCTGTTCAGCGCCAACGGCAGCTTCCGGCCGGTCCCGCTGCTCGTGCTGTGCCTCATCTGCGCGGTGGCCGGCGTCCTGGCCCGCGACCGGTGGCTCAGCCGCGAGGTGGCCAAGCGCGAGGAACGCATGATGGCCGAGTTCCCCACCATCGCCGAGCTGCTGGCGCTCGCGGTCGCGGCCGGCGAGGGGGCGATCGGGGCACTCGAGCGGGTCACCCGCATCAGCCGCGGCGAGCTGTCCCGCGAGCTCGCCCGGGCCCTGGCCGACGCCCGCTCCGGGGCCTCCCTGGTCCAGGCGCTGCAGGGCATCGCGACCCGCACCAGCCTTCCCCCGCTCGCCCGGTTCGTCGACGGCGTCGCCATCGCCGTCGAGCGGGGCACCCCGCTGGCCGAGGTGCTGCGCGCGCAGGCGGTGGACGTGCGCGAAGCGGGCAAGAGAGCGCTGCTCGAAGCCGGCGGTCGCAAGGAGATCGCGATGATGGTGCCGGTCGTGTTCCTTGTCCTTCCGGTTACCGTTCTGTTCGCGTTGTTCCCCGGTTTCTTCGGGTTCAGCTTCTCCGGCTGAGCCGCCTGACGACCAAGGAGATGCAGCAGATGCCAGTCCAGCTGCTCGGACGCTGTCCGACGCCAGCCTGTCGCTCTACGCGCGCCTCGTCGTCCGTGGCCGCGACCGCGGTGACGTGCCCGGCTGGGTGCTCGTCACCATCATGACGGCGGGCCTGGTCACCGCCCTCTGGCTGGTCGCCGACGACAAGCTCAAGCGAGCTGTTCAACGACGCGCTCGACGGGGTCGTCGGCAACGCGCCCTGACCGGCTGACGCGCACGCCCGGCTCCGCGACGACCGTGGGTCAGCCGTCGTCGAGTTCACCCTCGTCGGCGTCCTGCTGACGGTGCTCTTCCTCGCCCTGCTGCAGCTCGGCCTCGCGCTGCACGTGCGCAACACCCTGACCGCGTCGGCGGCCGAAGGCGCCCGCTACGCCGCCAACGCCGACCGCGACCCCGCACGAGGGTGCGGCTGTCACCCGCCAGCTCATCCGCGACTCGCTCGCCGACTCCTTCGCCGGCGACGTGACCAGCGGGCTGGAGACCGTCGACGGTGTCCCGACCGTCTACGTCCAGGTCGCGCGCCCGGCTGCCCGTGTTCGGCCTGCTCGGACCGCCGCGCGGCATCGTCGTACGCGGCCATGCTCTCGAGGAGTCCCGGTGATTCGCCGCGCTGCGCGCGCGGCTGCGCGCGACGACGACGGCAACGCGATCATCGAGTTCGTCTACCTCGCGATCCTGCTGATGGTGCCGCTGGTCTACGTGCTGCTCACCGTCTTCCGCGTCCAGGGCGCGGCGTACGCCGTGTCCAGCGCCGCCCGGGAGGCCGGCCGGGTCTACGCGACGTCGGAGTCGCCCGACGACGCCTACGAGCGGGCCTTCGCGGCCGCGTCGATCGTGATGGCCGACAGCGGTCTCGAGCTCTCGCCGGTCGCAGCTGCAGATCGACTGCGAGGCTGCCTCGAGCCGGGCTCGACGGTGCCCTCGTCATCGAGTACGACGTGGGGCTGCCGCTGCTGCCGGATTTCCTGAACGGCGTGCGCCGGCGTCGGTGCAGGTGACCAGCCACCACCTCGAGGTCGTCGACCGGTTCCAGGCGGCCGGGCATGATGCGAGCCATCGATCTGGACCCGGATGCGCCGCGAGGACGACGGTCAGCTGCTCATCCTGGTGCTCTGTTACACGGTGATCGCCGCGCTGCTCATCACCGTCGTGGTCAACCTGTCGAAGGCCTACCTCTACCGCCGCTCGCTGGTGGCCGCCGCCGACGGTGCCGCCATCGCGGCCGCCAACGTGCCGGACCTGCCGCGGGTCTACGCCGGGGGAAGCGGGACGGTGCTGCCGCTCGCGCCGACCCGGGCGGTCGGTCGAGCAGTACGCCGACGACGCCCAGCTGGGTCAGCGCTTCGACGGGTTCGAGGTGGTGGCGGTGAGCACCGACGGCCAGACGGTCACGGTGACCATGCGGGCGGAGGTGCGGATGCCGTTCCTCAACCTCATCTCGTCGCGCTACCGCGACGGCTACCCGGTCGAGGCCACCGCGATCGCCCGCTCGCCGTTCGTCGAGCCCTGATTGCCCTAAGTCCGCGATCCCCCGCATCGGCGCCCACCCAACGACGCAAGCGATCCACCGGGCGCCCGTGGGAAGGTGGACGGCATTCCCGCACGCTAGGAGTCCGACATGAATCCGGCTGCCCCGCGTCCTCCGGCGCCGCTCGCCGCTCTGCTCCTCGTCATCGCGACCGTCTTCGTCGCCCAACCCGCCGCCGCGGCGCCGCGGCTGACGTGTGACATCGTGGCCCACCGCGGCGCCTCCGGCGTGGCGCCCGAGAACACCCTCGCCGCGGTGCGGCTGGCTCTGAAGACCAGGGCGCCGACGTCATCGAGAACGACATCATGCGCACCAGCGACGACCAGCTCGTGATCATGCACGACGTCAGCCTCGCGCGCACGACCAACGTCGAGCCGGTGTTCCCCACCGGTGCCCCTGGAACGTCAGCACTTCACCCTCGCCGAGATCAAGCGGCTCGACGCCGTCGTCGTGGTTCAGGCCGCAGTTCGCCGGCGAGCGCGTCCGCACCCTGCGCGAGTGGGTGCTCGCGGTGGGGTAGGCGCGGATGCTGCTCGAGGCCAAGGACCCCCGGACTTCCCCGGGCATCGAGCGCGACATCGACAAGGAGCTGCGGTCGATGCCGGAGTTCACCCAGGCCCTGCGAGCCGGACGGGTGACCATGCAGGCGGGTGACGAGCCGTGGCTGCGCGCCTACCACGACCTCGCCCCCGACGTGCCGATCGCGCTGCTCTACTACACGCGCCCGACCGACGCGGAGCTCGTCGCCGCGAGCACCTGGCTCGACGAGGTCAACCCGGCGCTCGGCAACATCGACAAAGCGATCGTCGATCGCATCCACGAGCTGGGCATGACCACCAACGTGTGGACCGTCAACGGCGGCCAGGACATGTACCGCGCGATCGAGTGGCAGGTCGACGGCATCATCACCAACTACCCGAAGGTGCTCGCCGACATCCTCAAGGGCTGACCGGGTGTCCTGCGCTGTCCGCAGCAGGCGCCGGGGTTGAATGAGCCCGTGGACGAGACCTCGCAGAAGCTGACGCTGCCGCGGGGGCCATCCGCGGGGCCGGTGATCGCAATCCTGAAGCGGGTCGCCATCGCCGTCGCCATCGTGCTGCTCAACTGGGGACTGGTGGTCTTCGAGCGCGACGGCTACACCGACGACGCCGACGGGGAGCTGTCCCTCGTGGACGCGCTCTACTACACGACCGTCACGCTCTCGACGACCGGCTACGGCGACATCACCCCGGTCACGACCAGTGCCCGGCTGACCAACGCCCTGCTGGTCACCCCGATGCGGTTCCTCTTCGTCCTGGTCCTGGTCGGCACCACCATCCAGGTCCTCACCGAACGCTCCCGCGACCAGTTCAGGGTCGCCCGCTGGAGGTCCCGAGTGAACGACCACGTCATCGTCTGCGGCTACGGCACGAAGGGCCGCAGCGCCGTGCGCTCGCTCGTCCAGCGCGGGCTCGAACGCGACAAGATCGTCGTGATCGAGACCGACCACGAGGCGATCGAGGAGGCCCAGGCCGCCGGGATCGCCACCGTGCACGGCTCCTCCACGAGCGACGCCGTGCTCAGGGAGGCGGACATCCAGCAGGCCAGCGCCGTGATCATCGCCGTCAACCGCGACGACACGGCCGTGCTCACCACGCTGACCGTCCGCCAGCTCGCGCCCAGCGTCACCCTCGTCGCCGCGGTGCGGGAGGCGGAGAACGCCGACCTGCTGCACCAGAGCGGCGCCTCATCGGTCATCACGTCGTCCGACGCGGCTGGCCGCCTGCTCGGCATGGCGACGCACAGCCCGGCGACCGTCGAGGTGGTCGAGGACCTGATCGCCTACGGGCGCGGGCTCGACCTGGTGGAGCGCGAGGTGCGTCCGGACGAAGTCGGGTCGGCATCGCAGGCCACCGGCACACCGGTGCTCGCCGTCGTACGAGGGAAACGGAAGCTGCCCTACGACGACCCGGAGGCGGCGACGCTGCAGGCCGGTGACCGGCTCATCTACGTCACGGGGCCGACCGCTCGCTGAGTGTCTGCTGCCTAGGAAGACCGCCATACACTCGACTCCCGTGGCTGCCGACGACTACACCGAAGAGCTCAAGGAGCTCGACGCGACCCTGCACAGCATCGAGACCGTGCTCGACCTTCCCGCGCTGCGCCGCGAGCTGGCCGACCTCAACGAGCAGGCCGCCGCGCCCGACCTGTGGGACGACCAGGAGCGCGCCCAGCAGGTGACCAGCCGGCTCTCCCACGTGCAGGGCCAGATCACCCGGGTCGAGACCCTGCGCCGGCGCCTCGACGACATCTCGATCCTGCTCGAGCTGGCCGAGTCCGAGGACGACGCGGCGACCCTGGCCGAGGCGGAGAGCGAGCTGAAGGCGATGCGCAAGGCCATCGGCGAGCTCGAGGTGCTCACCCTGCTGGCGGGGGAGTACGACTCGCGCGAGGCCCTGGTGACGATCCGGTCCGAGGCCGGCGGCGTGGATGCGGCCGACTGGGCCGAGATGCTGATGCGGATGTACCTGCGCTGGGCCGAGCGCCACGGCTACCCGACCGAGGTCTACGACACGTCGTACGCCGAGGAGGCCGGCATCAAGTCGGCGACATTCGCGGTGAAGGTGCCCTACGCCTACGGCACCCTCTCGGTCGAGCAGGGGACGCACCGGCTGGTGCGCATCTCGCCGTTCGACAACCAGGGGCGGCGCCAGACGTCGTTCGCCGGCGTCGAGGTGCTGCCGGTGACCGAGCAGACCGACCACATCGAGATCCCCGAGAACGACATCCGCATCGACGTCTTCCGGTCCAGCGGGCCGGGTGGGCAGAGCGTGAACACCACCGACTCGGCGGTGCGGATCACCCACATCCCGACCGGCATCGTCGTGTCGTGCCAGAACGAGAAGTCGCAGATCCAGAACCGGGCCGCTGCCCTGCGGGTGCTGCAGTCGCGGCTGCTGCTGGTGCAGAAGGAGAAGGACAAGGCCGAGATGGACGCCCTCAAGGGCGACACCGCCGGGTCGTGGGGCAACCAGATGCGGTCCTACGTGCTGCACCCGTACCAGATGGTGAAGGACCTGCGGACCGAGCACGAGACCGGCAACACCAGCGCCGTCCTCGACGGCGAGATCGACGACTTCATCGAGGCCGGGATCCGCTGGCGGCGGCAGGCCCAGTAAGCGCCGGTTCGTCCGTAATCCGATCGTTATCTACCCTCCGTGACACCTTGATCACCATCACGCACCGTTGTGCCACGAATGGCCGATTACCAGCGTGATGTCACGCGGAGTGACCCCCAGAACGCATGTTTACGGTCAAATCGCCCGGGCACAGGGCGCTTGGCATCGCGCCAAAAAAGTGTAAAGAGCACGGGCAGCTTTGATCCACGGCCGTTTTCGGTCCACCTCCCGTCGGGGCGGAGAGACCGTCGAACGAGTGGTGAGACCTACCCGCAGAACACTCCAAGGAGGGGTTGGTCTTGTCCACCAAAGAGAAGGTGCTGCGCCTGCTGGGGGCAGCCATGGTCACGCTTGCTGTCGTGCCATGGCTCGGCGTCTCGCCGGCAGGCGCCGAACCGAAGTCTGACCCGCCCGGCTTCAACGGCACCGTCAAGATCCACGACGACGAGCCTGAGCCCAGCCCGGTCCGCAAGAACCAGCCCCATGTCTGTGACTTCCACGTGCACGGCTTCAACTTCGATGCTGCCTCGAGCGGGACCTACCGCATCGACCAGCACCCGCCCACGGGTCGCGCGACGGTCAAATCCGGCACCTGGATCGCCAACACCGATGGTGACTGGCGCACCGAGGTGATGGTGCTGCCCGACGGGCACTACAAGCTGTACGTCGACCAGACCGTTCCCGAGGCGCCAGGCGGCATGAAGCACAAGGTCTTCTGGGTCGAGTGCGAAGAGGGTGGCGGCGGAACGACCACCCCGAGCTCACCGCCGAGCACGCCGCCGACGACTCCGCCGACGACTCCGCCGACCACGCCGCCGACGACTCCGCCGACGACTCCGCCGACGACTCCGCCGACGACTCCGCCGACGACTCCGCCGACGACTCCGCCGACCACGCCGCCGACGACTCCGCCGACGACTCCGCCGACGACCCCGCCGACCACGCCGCCGACGACTCCGCCGACCACGCCGCCGACGACCCCGCCGACGACCCCGCCGCCGACGACTCCGCCGACGACTCCGCCGACGACTCCGCCGACGACGCCGCCGACGACGCCCTCCGGTGGTGGCACGTCGCCCACGCAATTCGGGACGACGCCGACCGGTGGCGGGACGTCGCCCACGGGTGGCGGGACGTCGCCCACGGGTGGCGGGACGTCGCCCACGGGTGGCGGCACGACTGCAACGACAACGAGCGGTGGCGTCGGAGTTCTGCCGACCAAGATCGGCAACACCGGTGACACCGAGGTCCTGGGCACCAAGACCGGCGTGCTGGCAGAGACCGGGCTGGACCTGCCGATGGGTGCTGCCCTCGGCCTGTCCTTCGCTCTGTTGCTGGCCGGTGGGGCCCTGATGGTCCTGCCGAGCAGGCTCGCCGTCGAGCGCAACCGCCGGCACTAGTCCGACGCTGACGAGAAGGACCCCCGGCACTCGCCGGGGGTCCTTCTTGCTGTCTGAGCGCCGACTCGATCACACAGGGTGACGGATTGCGCCGAACGAAGCGCACGGTTGGTCACAATGAGTGATTGACAGCCCTCCGCATCTCTCCGCACACTGAGAGCGACGGCGCCGCGTACGTGGTGCCGGGGGGCCAAGGGGACGCTGAGATCCACGACCGGATGCGGTCACCCTCCGCGGGGGCGGAGTGGTCGTGGGGAGCGAGTGGTGAGACCTACCCACGAGGTGTGAGGAGGGTCTGCCATGTCCGTTCAGATCAAGGTTGCGCGCCTGCTCGGCGCCGTCCTGGTCATGCTCGCACTGGTGCCGTGGCTGGGCATCTCGCCCGCTGCTGCAACCGAGGCCAAGGCTGATGCCAAGGTCGAGGCCAAGGTCGACAGCAAGGCCGACAAGAAGTCGGACGGGAAAGCTGGCGACACGAAGTCGGACGTGAAAGCTGCCGACAAGGCCGACGTCAAGGCAGACCAGGGCGCGGCTAAGAACTCGAGCAGCAGCAACCAGAAGGTGACCCTCTGCCACCGCACCAACTCCGACCACAACCCCTACGTGCGGATCACCGTCAGCATCAACAGTGTGATCAAGAGCTCGGGGCATGACGGGCACAACGGCCCGGTCTACGCCGCCGGCATGAAGGCCGCGCACCAGAAGTGGGGCGACATCATCCCGGCGTTCAGCTACGACGGCGGCAGCTACCCCGGCCAGAACTGGGCCGCGGGTGCGGCGATCTTCGGCTCCGGCTGCGCGGCGGAGCCGGGTGGCGGTCACTCGACGCCGCCAACGACCATCACCGTGACCGCGACGCCGAGCGGCGGCGACGGCGGCACCTCGCAGAAGGTGACGCTGTGCCACCGCACCAACTCCGACCACAACCCGTACGTGCGGATCACCGTCAGCATCAACAGCGTGATCAAGAGCTCGGGGCACGACGGTCACAACAGCCAGGTCTACGCGGCCGGGATGAAGGCGGCGCACCAGAAGTGGGGCGACGTCATCCCGAGCTTCACCTACACCACCAAGACCGGCGACACCGCGTCGTACGGCGGGAGGAACTGGCCGGCGGGGCGGGCCATCTTCGACGCCGGGTGCGCGGTCAGCCGGCCCACGCCGACGCAGTTCGGCACCACCTCGGTCAGCCCGTCGGACACCGCCTCGGTCAGTCCGTCCGGTACGACGTCGACGCCGGGCACCAGCGTCCTGCCCACCAAGATCGGCACCGACGACACCGGCGTTCTCGGCGGCAGCACCGGAGTGCTTCCGCATACCGGCCTGGACCTGCCGCTCGGTGTGGCGCTGGGGCTGTCCTTCCTGCTGCTCCTGGCGGGTGGAGCGCTACTCCTGGCCCCGAGCCGGATGGCCGTCCGGGAACGCCGTCACTGAGGGTGGCCATCGCCGTCGTCCGGCTGGCCGTTTGGACCGATTGACGACGTGAAATCCGCCCTTGTGACCGGGCCCCGCAACCGGCTCGGGTCCGTCCATCATCCCTATCTGACATGCATCGATGCACGCGAAGTGAGAGTAAAATGACGCTCCGTCACGGCGAACTTGTACAAACCGGGGCATGGTGACTTTCCGTATTGACATGGCAAAGAACGGTGCAACACTGAGCGTCAGCAAGGGGGCTCTGACGACCGTCGGTGCCGACAGGTTGTACGGGAAGCTGTGATCCACGACCGTTTACGGTCACCCTCCGCGGGGGCGGAGTAGTCGTGGGGAGCGAGTGGTGAGACCGACCCATAGGTATGAGGAGGGTCGCCCATGTCCACTGAAGCCAAGTCTCGCATGTCCACGCGAGCGAAGTTGATGCAGCTTCTTGGCGCCGTGCTCGTCGTGCTAGCGGTCGGGCCATGGCTTGGCGTGTCGCTGGCCACGGCTGATGACGATCCGCCGGTCTCCGGCGACACCCGCGCTACCGCGCACAGCGGCAACGCGGTGGACTGCGATGACGCAGGCCTGGCCGGCAGCATCATCACGGACCACGTCGACTTCACCGGTGGCCAGGTCAACCAGGATCAGTTCGTCACCATCACGGGTGTCGACGCCGGCTTCACCGTGACCGGAATCGTGGTCAAGGCCGGCAACAACTACAACAAGTACATCCCCGGTGTGCTGGGCCTCCCTGCGGCTCCGCCGTGGACAAATCTGCACGGACCGATGGTCGGCAACGAGAACCAGAACATCCCGCAGATCAGCCACTGGTACGTCTGCGGAACGTCGACTCCACCGTCGACTCCGGTGACGACGCCGCCGACGACTCCGCCGACGACTCCGCCGACGACTCCGCCGACGACGCCGCCGACGACGCCGCCGACGACTCCGCCGACGATTCCGCCGACCACGCAATTCAGCGGTCCGGGGTCGACCCCAGTGACCACGCCGCCGACGACTCCGCCGACGACTCCGCCGACGACTCCGCCGACGACGCCGGCCACCACTCCGCCGACGAGCCCGGGTTCGTCAGTCCTGCCCAGCACGGCCAGCACCGGTGAGACCAGCGTCCTGGGCACCAAGGTCGGCTCGTTGGCTGAGACCGGCCTGGACCTGCCAATCGGCGCAGCCTTCGGGCTGTCCCTCGCGCTGCTCCTCGCTGGTGGATCGCTGATGGCAATCCCGAGCCGGATGGCAGTGGAGCGCAAGCGCCGGCACTGACGAAGACGCTGTGCAGCGATGAGCTGACGCAACACTGAAGGACCAAGAGGCCGACGGCTCCGGGCAACCGGGGCCGTCGGCCTCTCGGTTCGCCGGACGTCGGACTTGATCGGCTGTTCGGGTATTTCTTGCCCGGCGAACAGGACATGTCGGTCAAACGCGTTGGCGGTTTTCCGAAAGCGGTTGCACACACACCGTGATCACTCCAGGCTGGCGCAGCGGTCCGCTGGGAACAGCGGATCTCAGCTGGGGGGCATTGAGCCACGACCGGGTTACTCGGTCACCTCGCGCGACGGCATGCCGACGCGGGACGGTCGTGGGGAGCCACTGGTGAGACCGGCCTCGGCACCCGTCGTTCATGCATTTACGAGAGGTGCCTTCGATGCTCCGATCCCTCGCCATCCGTTCGCTTCCGAAGCCGGTGGCTTTGGTGGTCAGCCTGCTCCTGGCGCTGTACTTCGTGCCGCTGGGCGCGCTCCCTGCGAGTGCGGCGGGCGATGCGGACATCGCCTTCTTCGACCAGTGCTTCACGGGCGACCCGCCCGTCGGTGGCCAGGCGTGCGAGGGTTGGACGCACGGCATCCTCAACGACTCGAACAGCGACTACAACGAGGACGAGGTCACGCCCCAGCGCCTGGTGTTGGACTTCGACCAGACCGGCACGCACACGATCGACATCTCCTACCTGACCTTCGACCAAGGCGTGCACGCGTACGACTCGTTGGCCACGTGGAACCACACGAAGACCGGCGCCGATCGCTGTCAGGACGCCATTGCCGCCTTCTGTGTCGCGGACCCGGCACCCAGCACGTGGCCGATCCCGCTTGACGGCACCGTGCACCACGACGCCGGCGTCGGCGAGAGCCCGATCGTGTCCAACCACCAGCTGACCGGTCAGGTCCTCACGATGTACGGGGGCGAGTTCACCGGCGCCAGCCTACCGCGGCATGGGCTTCTACGGGCCGGACTACCAGACCCTGCGGGTGACGCTGACCGCTGTGGCGGACAGCAAGGTGATGCTTCTCTTCGGTGGTCACATCGCGGCGACCTTCGGCCCGCGCGGCTGGGGCGAGAAGGCGAACGGCACCAACCTCGGCGCCGCCGGCGTGCCCGGCGGTTCCTACCACATCCGCATCACCGACGTGAACGACAACGCGATCGGCAACCGCGACAACCAGCTGATGTCTGGCGCCATCGAGCCGCCGTCGGAGACGGCGATCGTCACCAACGCGACCGCGGCGGTGACGATCGGCACGAGCATCATCGACACCGCGACCGTCACACCGGCCAACGCTGTCGGCACCGTCAACTTCTCCGTCTTCGGGCCCAACAACGCCACCTGCTCGGGCGCCCCGGTGTTCACGTCGAACAACCGGCCAGTGACCAGTGGGATCGCGACCTCGGCAGCGTTCACGCCGACCGCCGTGGGCACCTACCGCTGGATCGCCAGCTTCATCCCGACGGACCCGACGAAGTTCGACCCGGTTGCCGGAGCCTGCAACGACGCCAACGAGTCGTCGGTGGTCAACAAGAGGCAGCCGGCGATCAGCACCGACTCGCTGGACTCGGCAACCCTGCCGAACGCCTCGATCAGCGACACGGCGACCGTGACGAACCTGACGAGTGACGCGACCGGCACCGTCACGTTCAACCTGTACGCGCCCGGCGACACGACCTGCGCGAACTCGATCTGGTCCAACCAGAAGCCCCTGGGCACCGTGACCTCGAACTCCTCCACGGTCACCTCGGACAGCCACGTCGTGACCACAGCCGGCACCTACCGGTGGATTGCCGCCTACTCCGGTGACGCCAAGAACGAGTCCGTCTCCGGGCAGTGCAACGACCCGAACGAGTCCACCGTGGTGAACAAGGCCCCGGCCACGATCACCACCGACGCGCAGGACACGGCCAAGCTCCCGGACGCGATCATCACCGACACCGCGACGCTGAGCGGAGTGACCGCCAACGCCGGCGGCGAGATCATCTTCAAGCTGTACGGCCCGGACACCACGCCGTTGACGCCGACCTGCACCGAGGGTGACGGCGGCAACCTGGTCTTCACCTCGACCGCTGGCGCGTTCCCGGTCGACGGGCCGGACACCTATGGCCCGGTCAGCGTCGAGGTCGACAAGGCGGGGGTCTACTTCTGGGTCGCCACCTACACCGGTGACACCAACAACCTCAGCGTGAGCGGCGTCTGCGGCGACCCGACCGAGAAGTCGGACGTGGGCAAGGCGTCGCCGACGATCTCGACGAGTGCGACGGACGGCACGCTGCCGGGTGCGAGCATTCATGACGTCGCGACGGTGAAGGGCCTCACCGATGACGCGACCGGCACGGTGGCGTTCAGCCTGTGGGCCAACGCCACCTGCACGGGTGTGCCGGTCTTCACCGACACCAAGCCGCTGGGAGCGGTGGCCTCCCACCAGGCGTCCGTGACATCGGCCAGCTTCACGGTCGTCAACGCGGGGGACTACAACTGGGTCGCGTCCTACTCCGGTGACGCCAACAACGACAGCGCGACCGGTGCCTGTGGTGACGAGGGTGAGACCTCGACGGTCAACCCGGCCACCCCGAGCATCTCGACGGCCGCGACTAACGCCCAGCTTCCGGCTGGCACGATCCACGACGTCGCGACCGTGAGCGGGCTGACCGCGAACGCGACCGGCACCGTGACGTTCCAGCTGTGGAACAACGCGAACTGTTCAGGTGGCACGGTCTTCAGCGACACGAAGCCGCTGGGCACCGTGACGGCCGGGGTGGCCATCGTGACGTCGGCGAACTACACGCCGACGGCTGCGGGCAGCTACTACTGGATCGCGTCCTACTCCGGTGACGCCAACAACGTGACCGTGGCGGGGCACTGCGGCGACGCGGGCGAGACCTCCACGGTCACCAAGACCGCGCCTCGGATCACCACGCTGGCTGACGCCAGCGCGACGCTGCCCGCCGGGACGCTCTCGGACACCGCGAGCCTCTCCGGGCTGACCTCCAACGCGACCGGGACCGTTATCTTCCGGCTCTACGGGCCGGACGCCACGCCCGGCGCCCCGACCTGCGACGTGGGCAGCCTGGCGTTCTCCTCGCCGCTCATCCCGATCGTGAACAACGGCAACGGCACGGCGACGGCGGAGTCCCCTGACTTCACGCCGACCCTGGCCGGGACGTACTTCTGGATCGCGTCCTACAGCGGCGATGCCAACAACGCTGATGTCAGCGGTGCCTGTGGCGACGCCAACGAGACCTCCGTGGTCAACAGGGCCGTCACGACGATCGTCACCACGGCCACCAACGCCCAGCTCCCTGCGGGCACGATCCACGACGTCGCGACCGTCGGCGGGCTGACCGCCACTGCGGGCGGCACCGTGCGGTTCGACCTGTGGGCCAACGCGACCTGCACGGGTGCGCCGATCTTCACCAACACGCAGCCGCTGGGCGCCGTGTCAGGTGGCACGGCCTCAGCGACGTCGGCCAACTTCACGCCGACTGCGGCGGGTAGCTACTACTGGATCGCCTTCTACTCCGGCGACGCCGGCAACCTGGCGAAGCAGGGCACCTGCGGCGACGCGGGAGAGACCTCGACGGTCACCAAGGCTTCGCCCAGATCGCCACGGTGGCCGACGTCGGCGCGACGCTCCCCGGTGGGACGCTCTTCGACACCGCCTCGCTCTCTGGGCTCACCACGAACGCGACCGGCACGGTGACCTTCCGGCTCTACGGCCCGGACACCACGCCGATCGTCCCGACCTGTGACGTGGGCACCCTGGCGTTCACCCACGCGCTCGTCCCGATCGTGAACAACGGCGACGGCACGGCGACGGCAGAATCCGATGAGTTCATGCCGACCAAGGCAGGCACCTACTTCTGGATCGCCACCTACAACGGCGACGCCAACAACGAGGCCGTCAGCGGCGTCTGCGGCGACCAGGGCGAGACCTCCGTGGTCGACAAGGCGTCGCCGACGATCTCGACGAGCGCGACGAACGGCACGCTGCCGGGTGCGAGCATTCACGACGTCGCGACGGTGAAGGGCCTGACGTCTGACGCGACCGGCACGGTGGCGTTCAGCCTGTGGAACAACGCCGACCTGCACGGGTGCGCCGGTCTTCACCGACACCAAGCCGCTGGGCACGGTGACCTGCCACCAGGCGTCCGCGACGTCGGCCAGCTTCACGGTCGTCAACGCGGGGAACTACAACTGGATCGCGTCCTACTCCGGTGACGCCAACAACAACGGCGTGACCGGTGCCTGTGGTGACGCAGGGCGAGACCTCGACGGTCAACCCGGCCACCCCGAGCATCTCGACGGCCGCGACCAACGCCCAGCTTCCCGCGGGCACGATCCACGACGTCGCGACCGTGAGCGGGCTGACCGCGAACGCGACCGGCACCGTGACGTTCCAGCTGTGGAACAACGCGAACTGTTCGACGGTGGCACGGTCTTCAGCGACACGAAGCCGCTGGGCACCGTGACGGCCGGGGTGGCCATCGTGACGTCGGCGAACTACACCCCGACGGCGGCGGGCAACTACTACTGGATCGCGTCCTACTCCGGTGACGACAACAACGTGACCGTTGCCGGGCACTGCGGCGACGCGGGCGAGACGTCCACCGTCACCAAGGCGACAACGGCAATCTCCACGTCCGCGACCAACGCCCAGCTGCCGGCCGGCACGATCCACGACGTCGCGACCGTCAGCGGGCTGACCGCCGACGCGACCGGCACCGTGACGTTCGACCTGTACGACAACAACGAGTGCTCCGGCGACACGGTCTTCAGCGACACCAAGCCGCTGGGCGCCGTGACCGGCGGGGTCGCCTCGGCGACGTCGGCAAACTTCACACCGACGGCGGTAGGCGACTACTACTGGATCGCCTCCTACTCGGGCGACGCCAACAACCTGGCCTCCGAGGGTGACTGCGGCGACGAGGGCGAGACGTCCACGGTCATCAAGGCCGACACGACAATCACCACCGACGCCGCCGACGAGGCTCCCGCCACGCAGGACGGCACCGGTGTGGTGCTGACCGACACGGCGACGCTCAGCGGTGCCACCGAGAACGCGGGTGGCGACATCACCTTCACCCTCTACGGCCCGTTCGACTCGCTCGAGGACGTGTCGTGTGAGGGCGAGGGCACCACGGTCGGTGAGCCGGTCAGCGTCGACGGCAACGGGCCCTATGAGTCCGACCCGGTGACCGTCACGGAGTTCGGCTTCTACACCTGGTTGGCGTCGTACTCCGGTGACGCCAACAACGAGGCCGCCGACCACGCCTGCGGACTGCCCGCGGAGACGGTGCAGTTCCAGCCGACCCTCGAGAAGACCGCGGACCCGGCCTCGGGCGGGGTCGTCCAGCCGGACGGCTCGATCGAGTACACCGTGACAGTCGGCAACACCGGCGACATCGCGATCACCGACGCAAGGGTGACCGACACCCTGCCGCCGTTCGTGACCGTGGACGAGACCAGCATCTCCGACGGCGGCGTCTTCGTTGCCGGCTCCGACACGAGCGTCTCCGCCGGCACGATCACCTGGTCGGTCGACCTGGCTGCGGCGGGTGACGAGGGTGACACCGTCGAGCTGACCTACGAGGTGACCGTCGACGAGGACGCGCCCGAGGGTGCAGTGCTGGTCAACCGAGCGGTCCTGTTCAGCCTCGAGGACACCACGACCCATGTGGTGCCCACCGGCGATCTGACGATCGTCAAGGAGGTCAGCCCGGTCGCCGGGAACGGCGTGGTGGTGCACTTCGGTGACACGCTCACCTACACCCTCAACGCCGTGGCGAGCGGCGACCTCGACCAGCCCGACGTCGTGGTGACGGACTACGTCCCTGGCTACGACCCGCTGCGTCCGAGCTCAGGCAAGACCACCTACGTCGCCGGCTCGGCCGCCTGCGTCGGCGCGGGTGACTGCACGGTGACCGAGCCCGGCGCCGATGGGCTCATCACCTGGGAGCTGGGTGACATGGCGGCCGGTACGTCGAGGCAGGTGACCTTCAAGGTCACCATCGACCGCCCGGCGGCCCTGCCCGATGGTGCGATCCCGGCCGTCGACGTCCTCAACGCGGGGGCCGTCGAGTCGGCTCGCACGCCGTACACCCCGTCCAACGAGGTGGTCACCCCGGTGACCGAGGTGCTCGGCGTGAAGATCCCCAACACACCGGTCGCGCCACTGCCGAGGACCGGTGTGCTGGTGCCGCCGGCCCAGCTCGCCGGCCTCGCGGTCCTCATGGTCGGACTCGGGCTGCTGCTCCTCGCGGCCACGCGCAGGCGTGGGCGGAGGCACCGCAGAGGCTGAGATCGGACGCGACGGCTCCCCCGGGGAAGTTCTCCCGGGGGAGCCGCCGCGTGACATGCCAGGGACGGGGAAGCCGGGCCATCCGGCAGGACGGACGTAGACTCGGCTCGGCGGCTCAAGCCTCGTTGGGGTCCGTCGAAGAACTACCCGTCCCCACCCTCCGACCGGCCGGCAGGAACCCCCCGTGATCCGCCTCCAGAACGTCACCAAGCTCTACCCGACGCAGACCCGTCCCGCCCTCAGCGACGTGACGGTCGAGATCGGCAAGGGCGAGTTCGTCTTCCTGGTCGGCCAGTCGGGCTCGGGCAAGTCGACGTTCCTCCGGCTGGTGCTCAAGGAGGAGCGCGCCACCAGCGGCCAGGTGCACGTGGCGGGCAAGGACCTCGCGCGGCTGTCGCAGTGGAAGGTGCCCGGCCTGCGCCGCCAGATGGGGACGGTCTTCCAGGACTTCCGGCTGCTGCCCAACAAGACCGTGCAGGAGAACGTCGCGTTCGCGCTCGAGGTGATCGGGCGGCCGCGCCACCACATCGCCAAGGTGGTCCCCGAGGTGCTCGACCTGGTCGGCCTCAAGGGCAAGGAGCAGCGCCGGCCCGACGAGCTCTCCGGCGGCGAGCAGCAGCGGGTGGCCATCGCCCGCGCGTTCGTCAACCGGCCGATGATCCTGATCGCCGACGAGCCGACCGGCAACCTCGACCCCACCACGAGCGTCGGCATCATGAAGCTTCTCGACCGCATCAACCGCACCGGCACGACGGTGGTCATGGCCACCCACGACGACGACATCGTCGACCAGATGCGCAAGCGGGTCATCGAGCTCGAGGGCGGCAAGGTGGTGCGCGACCAGTCGCGCGGCGTCTACGGCTACTCCCACTGATGACCAACCAGCACACGACGACGTACGAGCAACCAACCATCCCCGACTGCTAGGACGACATGCGCGCCTCGTTCATCCTCTCCGAGATCGGGATCGGCCTGCGCCGCAACCTCACGATGACGGTCGCCGTCATCGTGACCACCGCGGTCTCGTTGGCCTTCTTCGGCTTCGGCCTGCTGTTCAACCGGCAGGTCGAGGAGATGAAGGACTTCTGGTACGACAAGGTCGAGGTGTCGGTGTTCCTCTGCGGGCAGGACAGCGACGCCCCCAGCTGCGCGGCCGGCGAGGTCTCGCAGGCCCAGCGCGACCAGATCCAGGGCGACCTGCAGGCCATGCCCGAGGTGGACAACGTCTTCTACGAGTCCAAGCAGCAGGCCTACACGCGCTTCAAGGAGCAGTTCAAGGAGTCGGCGATCGCCGACAACGTCACGGCCGACCAGATGCCGGAGTCGTTCCGGGTCAAGCTCAAGGACCCCGAGAAGTTCCCCATCGTCGCCACCGCGTTCGCCGGTCGTGACGGCGTCGAACAGGTGCAGGACCAGAAGGCGCTGCTCGAGAAGTTCTTCCGGGTGCTCAACTACCTCAAGGCAGGCGCCTGGGGTCTCGCGCTGATCATGATCGTCGTGGCGGTCCTGCTCATCTCCAACACCATCCGGGTCGCCGCGTTCAGCCGTCGCCGGGAGACCGGCATCATGAAGCTCGTCGGCGCGTCGAGCTTCTCCATCCAGCTGCCGTTCCTGCTCGAGGGCGCCATCGCCGGGCTGATCGGGGCGCTGATGGCCAGCGGCGCGATCGCGCTCTTCCAGAGCCAGGTGGTCGAGCGCGTCGCCGCGCCCCGCGTTCCCGTTCACCGACTTCGTCGGCTGGGCCGACTTCTGGTACACCGTGCGCTACATCGTCCCGGTCGGTGTGGCGCTGGCCGCCCTCGCGAGTTTCCTGACCCTGCGCAAGTACCTGCGGGTCTAGAACTATCAGCCGGCGACGATCCGGGAGACCGCCCGGCGGTGGGCAAAGAAAGCGGCAAAAAGCCCGTTTCGCTACACGGATTTCTTCGGTCGTGCCGATAGGAAAGGGAAAAGGCAGGTTCCCCAGGCACGACTGTCGATTTGGAAGAAGTCCCCGCCGCATGCGTCTCCGCTCCGCACTCATCGTCCTGATGCTGCTCGCGCTCGCCGCCGGCAGCCTCGGCCCCGCCAACGCTGCGGGTGAGAAGCAGAAGAAGAACCACGTCGATCGGATGATCGACAAGCTCCGGCACGAGCTGTCGGAGACCTCGCAGGAGCTCTCCGCCGCGATCGTGTCCCTGAAGCGGGCCGAGGCCGAGCTGCCCGGCGCCCAGGCAGCGGTCGCCAAGGTTCGCGGCCAGCTCGCCGCCGCCCAGGCCCGCGACCGGATGCTGGCCGGCAAGCTCGAGGTCGCCCGCGCCGAGGTGCTGAAGGCGAAGCGGGCCATCCGCGCCACCGAGGCGAGGATCGAGGCGGCCCAGGCGCTGATCGGGCGGATCGCCAGCTCGTCCTACCGCCAGGGCAGCTACGCCGAGCTCGCGGTCGTGCTCCAGTCCGACACCCCCGACGACTTCGCCACCCGCCTGGTCCTCGTGCAGAACGCGATGCGCTCGCAGGGCGCCGTCCTCGGTGACCTCGCCGAGGACCGCGCCGACCTGGCCGCCGAGAAAGCGACGCTGGACGCCAAGGAAGAGCAGCTCGCCGAGATGAAGCGCGAGCAGGAGGCCCTGATCGTCAAGATCAAGGGTCTCGAGGCGAAGGCCGTCGCCGCGCAGAAGGAGGTCGAGCGCCTGATCGCGGCCCGATCCTCCGCGGTCGCGACGATCGAGAGGGAGAAGGCAGCCGAGGAGCGCCGCTACCAGGCGATGCAGGCCGAGTCCCGGCGCCTCCAGCGGGTCCTCGCCGCGCGGGCCCGGGCGGCCCGGCTCGCTGCGGCCCGCGCCGCCAGAAGCCACCGCGGTGGTGGCGGCGGTGGCGGTGGCGGCGGCGTGCTGTCGTTCCCGGCCGGCGGCGGCATCACCTCGCCCTACGGCATGCGCGTCCACCCGGTCACCGGCGTCTACAAGCTGCACGACGGCACCGACTTCGGCACCGGCTGCGGTGCGCCGGTGCGCGCGGCCGCCTCTGGCCGGGTCATCCAGGCAACGCTGGTCGGCGGCTACGGCAACCAGCTCGTCATCGACCACGGCGTCATGCGCGGCGCAGGTGTCGCCACGAGCTACAGCCACCTGATGCGGTTCACCGCGCATGCCGGCGAGCACGTCAGCCGCGGCGAGCTGATCGGCTACAGCGGCGGCGGCGAGGGCATGTACGGCGCGGGCTACTCCACCGGCTGCCACCTGCACTTCATGGTCTACGTCAACGGTGGCGTGACCAATCCGATGGGTTGGCTGTGACCAAACGGCCGAGCCGTCACTCGCTCTTGCGGCACTAGACTTTTCCGATGCCCACGCTGCGTTCTGCGCGTCCGGCCCTGCGGGTCGCCGCCTTGGTGACCGCGGTCGCCGTCGCCTATGTCGGCGGCGTCGTCACCGGTGTCGTGGGCGGCGGGTCGTCTGACGGCAGCGGCCAGCGCGGAGTCATCGACGAGGCGGCTGACCGGATCGCCGCCGACGCCGCCGAGCCCGTCGACCGCAAGGAGCTCGAACGCGCTGCCGTCGAGGGCATGCTCGGCACGCTGGGCGACCGCTGGTCGACCTACTACGGGCCGAGCGAGTTCGCCTCGTTCCAGGACGCGCTGGACGGGCGCTACTCCGGAGTCGGACTCTGGCTGCGCCCGATCGCCGGCGGCGGTGTCGAGGTGGGCAGCGTGCAGCGCGGCTCACCGGCCGGGCGCGCCGGCATGCTCGCCGGCGACGCGGTGCTCACCGTCGGCCCGACGCGATGTGGCGAAGGCCGATGTCGCGACGGTGGCCGGGCTGCTGCGCGGCGAGGAGAGCACGACGGTGCGCCTCGTCGTACGCCGTGCAGGTGCCCGTCGCGAGGTGTCCGTCACGCGCGAGACGTTCAGCACCCACGACGTCAGCGTCGACCGCCTGCGCGGGGGCATCGTGCACGTGCAGATCAGCGCCTTCACCCGGGGGGTGGGTCGCGAGGTGCGCACGGCGATGGCGGCCAACGGCGCACAGCGCTCCGCGGGGATCGTGCTCGACCTGCGCGGCAACCCCGGTGGGCTGCTCGACGAGGCGGTCGAGGTGGCGTCCGTCGTTCCTCGATGGCGGGCCGGTGGTCTCCTACGAGCGGCGCGGCAAGCCTGCCCGGACGCTCCACGCGTTCAGCGGGGGCGACGTCACGACACCGCTGGTGGTGCTCGTCGACGGCACCACCGCCAGCGCGGCCGAGGTGGTCGCGGCTGCGCTGCAGGACCGCAACCGGGCCGTCGTGGTCGGGTCGCGCACGTTCGGCAAGGGCACGGTCCAGGAGCCGTCCCGGCTCTCCGACGGGTCGGGGCTCGAGCTGACCGTCGGCCGCTACCTCACGCCCAGCGGGCGCACCATCGAGGGCGTCGGGCTGGAGCCGGACGTGGCGGTGCCGGCCACCGAGCCCGCGGCGGTGGCCGAGCGACGGGCCATCGACGTGCTCACCGGCCTGGTCGCTGCTCTCGACGGAACCGGTCGGGGCTGACCGTGGCGAAGGAACAGGGGCGCAAGGTCGTCGCGCAGAACCGCAAAGCGCGCCACGACTACCACATCGACGACGTCTTCGAGGCCGGGCTGGTGCTGGTCGGCACCGAGGTGAAGTCGCTGCGCGCCGGACAGGCGTCGCTCGTCGACGGCTTCGCGCACGTGCGTGACGGTGAGGTGTGGCTGGCCGGCGTGCACATCCCGGAATACACCGAGGGCACCTGGACCAACCACGAGCCGCGACGCGAACGCAAGCTGCTGCTGCACAAGCAGGAGATCGTGCGCCTGATCGGCAAGACCAAGGAGGGCGGGGTCACGATGATCCCGCTCGCCCTCTACTTCAAGGACGGCAAGGCGAAGGTCGAGATCGCGCTCGGCCGCGGCAAGAAGACATTCGACAAGCGGGTCGCTCTCGCCGAGAAACAGGCCAACCGGGAGACCCAGCGGGCGCTCTCGCGCCGGACCAGCGGCAAGGATGCCCGCGACTGACGTTCAGCCGGCCGGCTGGAACGTGTCGAAGATCGTCTCGCGGATCGACTCGCTCTCGTCCCATTGGTCGTCGGGGGACGAGAAGTAAAGCGCGTAGCCCATCTCACCGGTGTTCATGCCGCGGTTGAGGACGTGGGTCGGGGCGTCGCCGAAGGTGAACTCCCAGTCGGCTGCCTCGTAGTCGCGGTAGTCGACCGAGTCGATGTTGATCCGCTCGTAGTCAGGCAACCGCTTGGACACCGACTTCTCCTGCTGCATCCAGTCCTTCTCCGCGTCGTCCTTGGGGTCGTCGGTCTGGTCGACCCGGAGGAACCTGGAGCCGCCCGGCTCACGGAAGTCGACGCGCGAGCCGTCGCGCACCGGCTCCCAGCCGTCAGGGACCGCCACTGTGAAGCCGCTCGGGTCCTCGTAGAGGGTGTAGCCGTCGGGGACGCCCGCTGGCTGGGTGTCCTGGGCGGTGGTCTCGGGTGCACTGGTGCTCGGTGTCTGCTTCGTCGACTGCGACGTCGTGGGGTCGGAGGCGGCGGGAGTGTTGGTCGTGTCGTCGCGCATGGCTGCCCAGCCGAGCCCGGCCAGGATGGCGAGCACGGCGAGCAGGGCTATCACGACCCAGGCGGAGCTTCGCGGCTTGCTGCCGGGCGGCGGGTCGTCGACGTCGCGCCACAGCGGCGGTGGAGGGGGCGCCGTGTCGCGGGCCGGGGGCGGCGGCGCGGTGGCTGCGACGGGGAGCGCCTCGGTGCGGCTGGCCCGGTCGAGGTCGGCCGCCGCGGCCACGGTCGTGGCAGGGGCAGTGACCGAGCGGTCGGCAGCGGCCCTCTCGAGCAGCGACCGGGTCTGCGGGATGCTCATCCGCTCGGCCGGCTCCTTCGCGAGCAGCCCGAGAATCGCCTCAGCCAGTGGCCCGCCGACCCGCGGCGGCTCGACCGGGTCGGAGATGACCGAGGTCAGCGTGCCGAGCGCGTTGTCCCCGTCGTACGGGGGTCGGCCCTCGGCCGCGGCGTAGAGCGTGGCGCCGAGCGACCACAGGTCGGCCTCGGGGCCGGGCTTCGTGCCGCGCGCCCGCTCCGGCGACATGTAGGCGGGGGAGCCGAGGACGACCCCGGTCGAGGTGAGCGCGGGATCGCCGGCCATCGTCGCGATGCCGAAGTCGGTGAGGATGGCCCGGCCGTCGGTGGTCATCAGCACGTTGCCGGGCTTGACGTCGCGGTGGACGACGCCCTTGCTGTGGGACAGCTCGAGGGCACCGAGCATCTCCAGGCCGATCTGGGCGACGCGGTGGGGCGGCAGGGGGCCGTCGTCGCGCAGGATGTCGCTGAGGCTGCGGGCGTCGAGCAGCTCCATCACGATGTAGGGGAGGCCGTCCTCCTCGACGACGTCGTAGGTGGTGACCACGTTGGGGTGGCTGAGGCTGGCGGTGGCCCGGGCCTCGCGGAGGGTGCGCTGGCGGAGGTCGGCCTGCTCCTGCTCGCCCAGCTCGGGCGGGAAGCGGACCTCCTTGATCGCGACCGGCCGGCCGAGGAGCTCGTCGTGGCCCCGCCAGACCGTGCCCATGCCGCCGCGTCCGATCGCCTCATCGAGGCGGTAGCGGTCGCCGATGAGCCGGGTCTGTGCGTGGGGAGGCGTCATAGCGGCTGCCTCCTACCCCGGGTGGCCGGTTCTCTCACCCCCGCTGGGCGGACTTCGGTGCCGTAGAATGGCCCGACAACTGCATATGGGGGTGAACGGTTTCGACTTTGGATGTCGAGCCAGGGGAAGCGGGCCGAGGATCGCTGGGATGATCTCGGAAACCATGCCCAGCAAACCAATAAGCGCCGATTCCAATCGCGCTGACTTCGCTCTTGCTGCCTAAGTAAGAGGCCGAAGTCTGTCAGCCCGGGAGTGCCTTCGGCCCGGTGTCTGGCATCAGCTAGAAGGCTCAACTGCCTGGTCCGGTCACGGGACCAGGTCGGGAAATCTCACAGTGACTGGGCCTGTCGGCGGACTTGTCTGCGTGACTGCCGGGGCCGAGAAAAGCGACTGCAGACTGCGCCCGGAGAAGCCCTGACTTAGCACCGAAGGACGCGGGTTCGATTCCCGCCACCTCCACTGCTCTCGCGCCGCCCCGTTTCGCTCATCGTGTCCTCATCGGATCGCCCCTGCAGCGGCATCCCGTCCACGAGTAGCGTCCCAGGGATTCCATGTCCCCCACGAGAAGAGGGGTCCGCGATGAGCGACCACGTCTATCGCATCACGGAAGTTGTCGGATCATCATCCGAGTCCGTCCAGCAGGCCATTCGCAACGGTGTGGAGCGCGCCTCGCGGACGCTACGGCTGGTCGAGTGGTTCGAGGTGACCGAGATCCGCGGCCGCGTCAACGACGGCGAGGTCGAGCAGTTCCAGGTCGGCATGAAGGTCGGATTCCGACTCGACGACTGAGCCGACCAGCGTCTGGCCAGCCGGGCGGCTCCAGCTACCGCGCCTGTCCGGAAGGAGGCCAACGAGTGGCACCGCTCCAACCCGTCCCGGACGCGAGCCCGCCCGCTCCTGTCCTGGTGGGCTACGGCGAGCGCCGGGGCCGGTGGGTTCTGGCCGCGACCGTTCTCGGGTCGGGCCTGGCGATGATCGACGGCATGGTGGTGAACGTCGCCCTGCCGACGATCGGCCGCGACCTTGGGGCCGGCATCGGCGGTCTGACGTGGGTGGTGAACGCGTACACCTTGACCTTGGCCTCGCTGATCCTCCTGGGGGGATCGCTCGGTGACAGGTACGGCCGCCGCCGGGTTTTCATCATCGGCGTCGTCTGGTTCACCGTCGCCTCGCTGCTGTGCGCCGCCGCCCCGAGCACCGAGCTGCTGATCGCAGCCCGGGCGCTGCAAGGTGTCGGGGCCGCCTTGCTCACCCCGGGCAGCCTGGCGATCATCCAGGCGAGCTTCCGCCCCCAGGACCGGGCGCGAGCCATCGGCGCCTGGTCAGGCCTCGGCGGGGTGGCCGCCGCGAGCGCACCCCTTCTGGGCGGCTGGCTGGTGGGGGCCGGGTCCTGGCGGTTGATCTTCCTCATCAACGCCCCGGTCGCCGCGTTCGTGCTCGTCGCGGCCACTCACGTCCCCGAGACGCGCGACGCTGACGCGCCCCAGCACCTGGACCTGCTGGGTGTCGCCCTCGGCGCGATGGGCTTGGGCGGAGTCACCTTCGGTCTCACCGCGTGGGCCGGCAACATGCTGACCGCGCCGGTCGTCTGGATCCCGCTGGCGGCCGGTGTCGCGCTGCTCGCAGCGTTCCTGCTTCGCGAACGGCAGGCGGCCGCACCCCTGATGCCGCTCGAGCTGTTCCGCTCACGGGTCTTCTCCGCAACGAATGCGGTGACCTTTGCTGTGTACGCAGCCCTCGGTGGGGTCTTCTTCTGGCTCGTGCTGAACCTGCAGGTCGTCGTCGGCTTCAGCCCGGTGCAGGCCGGGTTGTCGCTGCTCCCGATGACATTGCTGCTGCTTCTGCTCTCCTCGAGAGCCGGGGCCTGGGGTCAGAAGGTAGGGCCGCGGATCCCGATGACGCTCGGCCCGTTGTTGTGCGCGGCCGGTGTCGCGGCGCTGACTCGCGTCGGTGCCGACTCGACCTATCGGGAAGACGTGTTGGTGCCGGTGCTGCTGTTCGGGCTGGGGCTCGCCGTGACCGTCGCGCCGTTGACCGCCACGGTGCTAGCCGCCGCTCCTGACCGGCATGTCGGGGTGGCCAGCGGCATCAACAACGCCCTGGCGCGAGCGGCTGGCCTCCTCGCCGTTGCCGCCCTGCCGGTGATCGTCGGCCTTGGTGGTCAGGCTTACAGCGACCCGAGCGCCCTCGCCCCGGCGTACCGCACCGCCATGTGGGTGTGCGCCGGACTGCTGGTCGCCGGGAGCTCACTGGCGTTCGTGTTCGTCCGCGCCCCGGCAGCCCTTGTTCCCCGGACGAGAAGGCCGGAGGCGCAGGGCGGCCCGAGCCTGGTGTCCTGCCCCCTGCACGCTCCTCCTCCACTCAGGGACCTTCGTCCCGCGGACTGATGACACATCGTGCGCTCCCCGATGACATCTGTTATCTCCTCCGCTGTCCCCGCCCGTAGATCGTGGAGTCATTGCCGGGGGACGGATTCGCCCTGCGCAGGACCACTACCTCAGGAGCGAACACAGAGTGAGCATTGCCCGCCCAGTACACCGTTTCAGATTGAAGGGCGTCATCGCGCCGATCGGGGTCACGGCCACGGTCCTGGCGTGCCTTGCTGCTGGGCAGCCAGCGGCACAGGCGTCGGGCGGCACCGACGCCGAGTTCGGCACGTGGGCGTGGTCCCGCTTCACCGACCCGCAGACGGACCCGAACCCGCCCGCCGACCCGGACGGTCAGGCCGGCGAGGACAACCTCGCAAACGTCACACAGATCGGCGAGCTCTACCAGAGGCAGGCTCCGGCGGCCGAGTCCACCCAGCTGTCCGGCTGGGTGCGCGAGGCGCCCGAGGGGGAAGGCTGGGTGCGCCTGCCCGGCGCGGACGGCGAGAAGTGGGTCCAGGACGAAGCGGCGTTCGACGAGACCGTCGTGGACGAGGATGCGTGGACCGAGACCGTCGTTGACGAGGCGTCGCACTGGCAGCGCTACTCGTGGACCGGCGGTCCGCACGACGGCGACGATCCCCCCGCGTTCCCGTCGGACGACTGGCAGCCGAACACCGAGAGCGACCCCCATGGTGTCGGCGCCGAGGGCGCGTACTACCGCAGCAACGGCGGCAGCGGCAACGGTGAATGGTTCTACCTCCAGCGGGTGGCGGCCAAGACCCACACGGTCGAGCACCCGGAGAAGACCCACGTTGTGCACCACCCGGCAGTGGCCCACCAGGAGTTCAGCTACCAGCGCCTGGTCACCACCCCGGGCCACGTCGAGTACTACTGGTCGGTCTACGAGCGCACCAACACAGCGGGCCAGCCGACCGACGAGCCGACCGTGCCGACCGACGAGCCGACCGTGCCGACCGACGAGCCGACCGTGCCGACTGACGAGCCGACCGTGCCGACCGACACGGGTGTGAAGGGCGTGAAGGTCGCGGCGCCAGCACCGAAGCAGTCGACGCAGGCGAACGTGCCCCTCGCCATCGACGCGGGGCTCTGAGCTGAAGCGGCTCCTGCTGTGCCTGACCGTCCTCGTGGCCCTGGCGGGTTGTGCGGACGTGACGGCGCACCAGGAGCCGCTGGGCTCCGGTGTTCAGTCGCCGATGCCAACTGCGGTGCCCCATCAGACGGAGACTCCGCAAACAGATTCGCGAATAGTCCCCACGCGGTTTCGTGTCGGCCGCATCAGTGCGCCGGTCGTGCCGATCGAGCTGACCGACTCAGCCCTGACGCCGCCGGACGACCCCCGCGTTCTCGGCTGGTGGGGCAAGCGGGCAGGCTCCCGGCATGGCACCACGTTGCTGACAGGTCACACGGTGCACGACGGCGGCGGAACGTTCGACAACCTCGAAGACACCCCCGTAGGTGCGCTTGCCCACCTCAACGGCCTCACCTACAAGGTCACGTCCGTCAAGGTGATCTCCAAGAGCCAGCTCGGCCGGCGTGCCCCGGCCCTGTTCGCCCAGACAGGAAGCCCGAAGCTCGTGCTGGTGACATGCGAGGACTACGACCGAGCAACCGGCCACTACGCGAGCAACGTCGTCGTGACCTTGATCCCAGAACAGTGACCTTCGCCCGATAGCCGGACGACGCGTCAGGGGAGCGCCCGATCCATCGACGGGGACGCCGGGTCAACGTCGCGGCGCGCAGCCAGTGCGACCACCTGGGCCCGCCGTTCTACGTGGAGCTTGCGAAGGAGTCGGGAGACGTAGTTGCGGACCGTCCCGGGGGACAGATGCATTCGCTCGGCGATCTCCTTGTTGGTCAGCCCCTCCCCGACGAAGGCGAACAACTCCTGCTCGAGCGATGTCAGGTTCGTCAGCGGATCAGCGGCCGTAGCAGCCCGCTCCGCCCGGAGGACGTCCGTCAAGGTGTCCTTCGACATCACCATTCGCCCGGCCGCAGCCGTCCGGATGGCCTCGACCAGCTCATCCTCGTCGATCGTGTGCGGTACGACGCCGGCAGCCCCCGCCCTGATGAGGGCCGCCACGAGTTCCGGGGCGGCGTTGACCCCGATGAAGAGGACGCTCAGGTCCGGCATCCCCGCCAGCAACCGCAGGCACATCTCGGGCGAGTCCGGTTCGCGCAGGTGGGCGCCCGCCACCACCACGTCGGGTCGCACCGCGGGAACGCGAGCCAAGGCCTGCGTCGAAGATCGCGCCTCACCGACCACCTCGATGCCGGCCTCGGCGTCCAAGGCTCGCGCCAGCGCACGGCGGATCGCGAGCGCAGGCGACGCAAGGAACAGCCGAACCGGCTCTTTCACCTGTCCAGCGTGGCACGGCTCGCGGATGACCGCACCCTCCGGCCGGATGCCTCAGCCCCCGCGAACTCGATGACAGATCACGGGCATCTCGATGACGACTGGTACCTGTCCGCAGCAAGGGCTGATCCACCAATAGACAGAAGCGCCCCCGGCCGACCCACCGGCCGGGGGCGCGCTTGTCTGGTTCGACTCGCAACGACAGCGACGGGCCACTCCCCGGCGCAGACCGTCAGGGGCGGATGAGGACCTTCAGTGCCTCACGGTCGGCCATCGCTCGGTACCCGTCCGGCACGTCGTCGAGGGCGACCGTGCGGTCGAAGACGCGGCCGGGCTCGACGGTGCCGTTCAGCACGTCGGGCAGGAGTTCCTCGATGTAGGCGCGGGCCGGGGCTACGCCGCCGGAGACGGTGATGTTGCGCATGATCGTGTCCATGCCGAGCGGCACCTCGTCGTACTGCGCGACGCCGACCCGGCCGATGCGGCCGCCGTCACGGACAGCGCCGATGGCCATCTCGATGGCCTCACGGGTGCCGACGCACTCGAGCACGGCATGGGTGCCGTCTTCGCCGGTGAGCTCTCGCACCTTCGCGACGCCCTCCTCGCCGCGTTCGGCGATGACCTCGGTGGCGCCGAACTCGCGGCCGAGGTCGGTGCGGTCCTTGTGCCGGCCCATGAGCAGGATGCGCTCGGCGCCGAGCCGTTTCGCGGCCAGCACGGCCGAGAGGCCGACGGCACCGTCGCCGATGACGGTCACGGTCGTGCGCGGGCTGACGCCGGCCGTGACCGCTGCGTGGTGACCAGTGCAGAACACGTCGGACAGGGTGAGCAGGGACGGCAGGAGCGCTGAGTCCTCGGCCACGGGCAGCGTGACCAGCGTGCCCATGGCCTGCGGCACGCGAACCGCCTCGCCCTGGCCGCCATCCACGTCCGGGGATCCCCAGCCCCCACCGTGCCGGCACGAGCTGTGCAGCCCCTCCTTGCAGAAGTCGCACGTGTTGTCGGCCCAGAGGAAGGGCGCCACGACGACGTCACCACGGCTGAGACCGGACACCTCGGAGCCGGTGTCCTCGACCACGCCGAGGAACTCGTGGCCCATCCGGCGGCCGTCTTCGGACTTCGGCATGGACGCGTAGGGCCACAGGTCGCTGCCGCAGACGCAGGACGCCAGCACGCGCACGAGCGCGTCGCTGGGCTCTTTCATGGCGGCGTCGGGAACGTTCTCGACGCGGACGTCGCCAGCGCCGTACATGAGTGTTGCTCGCATGGGACGACGGTACGACGGCCGCCGCCGCTCGGGTGCTCGGCCCTGCATGATTGGCTGACCGGGTGGAGCTGACCTTCAGCGGCGAGGTGTGGTTCTGGCGGGGTCCGTCACCCTTCCACTTCGTCACCGTGCCCGAGGACGAGAGCGCCGAGCTGCAGGCGACGTCGGCCGAGGTGACCTACGGCTGGGGCATGATCCCGGTCGAGGCCCGGATCGGGTCGACCCGGTGGACGACCTCGCTGTTCCCGAAGAACGGGGGGTACGTCGTGCCCCTGAAGGACATGGTCCGCGACGCCGAGCAGATCGATGTGGGCGACACGGTCACCGTGCGGCTGGCCGTCGACGTCTGAGCCGATCGCCACGGCAGGCATGGATGGCTCCCCGTTCGACACGGATCGCGTGGTTATGGCCCCTGCCCGCCAGGCGCAATCTTTCCTTGACGCTCCGGATGCGCAGGAGTACGCCTGGTAACAGGCCTGAGGAGCGCGATGACCCAAGTGACCGTGTCACTCGAAGAGGGGTTCGCGCAGGACCACGTGCTGATCCGCGTCGACGGGACGACCGCGTTCGACAGCACTGACGTCACCACGCGCATGCAGACGGGGCTCGCCGCGGCCGTGCAGGTCGAGGCATCCGACACCAGCAACCTCGAGGTCGAGCTTCCCGACCGCGGCCTGTCCGCAGCGATCGACATCGACGGCAGCAGCACGCCGTACGTCCGAGTCTCGATCGTGGACGGCGACGTCGCCGTCTCCGCCACGGACCAGGCCCCGTACTACGCCTGACTGACCACCACGCCGGACACCGGCACAACTCGGAGGGGATCCCATGACGTCCAAGACAACCGGTACCGAAGCCGACCAGCTATCGGTTTCCACCGAGCAGGGAGTCGTGCCACAGATGCGCACCGACTCCGACGTCCAGACGGCGGGGGAGGAGCTGCTGGGGACCGAAGAACTCGCCCTGCCGCTCCCGCTCCTTCGCCGTCGCAGCGGCGTCTACACGCGACGCCGTCGGATCCCGATCCTCGAGAAGTTTCCCTTCTCCACTGCCGGCATTGAGGAGGACGACGACGCGGACCTGGCGTCCACCGAGGGCGGGGAGCTGAACGGCGCCGGCAGCCCGATGGCGACGCCGGTACCCCTGCCGACGATCCCGGTCCTCCCACGCTACCGATACGGCACGGAAGAGCTGCGCGTCGACGTCGACGGTCGCGCTCCCACCATGACGGTCAGCGGTGTCATCCCGGGTGGCTTGTTCGTCAGGCGCCTCACGTGGATCGCCCGGGTGAAGCGCACGGCGACCGGCACCTACGTCGGCAAGATCTCGTATCGCGACGGGACCTCCTCGTTGTTGCCCCAGACCCAGGTCGAGGTGGCTCTGAGCCCGACGCTGCCTGTCGCGCCGCTGATGGCCACCGCGAAGTTCTCGGGCGGAACGGCCCCGACGAGTGACCCGTCACTACGGGTTCGCGCACAGCCACTTCCGGCAGGCGAACTTCGAGTTCGACACTGTCTCGGATGCCATCTCCGTCACCTCCTACAACACCGCCTCGCATCCGAACCGGCCGGCCAGCCTGCCCGCCGAGACGCTCACCATCGAGAGCGGCTACGGGCACATGGGCATCAAGGTGACGCGATCCGGCGACTCGATCGTTCCCATCTCGGCAGCCGGCGCGAACACGCGGTGGTCGGACGTCGAGATGCACGACGCCATGCAGGTGAACTGGTCGAAGTGGGCCAACACCCCGCAGTGGGCCCTGTGGGTCCTCTTCGCCCGCCAGCACGAGACAGGTCCCAGCCTCGGCGGCATCATGTTCGACGACATCGGCACAGCGCAGCGGCAGGGCACCGCCATCTTCAACGAGTCCTTCGTCGCCAACGCGCCCGCGGGCGACCCGGCGCCAGCAGCCTGGGTCCGCCGGATGCTGTTCTGGACCGCCATGCACGAGATCGGCCATGCGTTCAACCTCGCCCACTCGTGGCAGAAGTCGCTCGGGACCGGTTGGGTGCCCCTGGTCGACGAGGTCGAGGCGCGCAGCTACATGAACTACCCCTACCGGGTCGCCGCGGCGCCTGGCATGACGCCGGAGCAGCGGTTCTTCTCGAACTTCGAGTTCCGCTTCAGCGAGAAGGAGCTGCTGTTCATGCGGCACGCCCCGGAGCGGTTCGTGCAGCAGGGCAACGCGCTGTGGTTCGACCACCACGCCTTCGAGGAGACCCGCGCCACGACTGTGACGCCCCTCGAGCTGGTGGCCCGGCTGCACCGCGAGCCGCGCTTCGAGTTCATGGAGCCGGTGACGATCGAGCTGAAGCTCAAGAACGTGACCGACTCCCCGTTGATCGTGGACAAGCGCATCCTCGAGGGCGACCAGATCTCGCTGGTCATCACCAAGAAGGGTGGCGAGCCGCGGGCGATCCGGCCCTACGCACGACGGTGCTTCGAACCGGAGGACCGCGCCCTGATGGCGGGTGAGTCGCTCTACGCGTCGATGTTCGTCTCGTCCGACGTCTACGGGTCCGTGATCGACGAGCCGGGCGAGTACGCCGTGTACGCCCTCCTCGACCTGGACGAGGTCGACGTACTGGCCGCGCCCCTGACCCTGCGCGTCATGCCACCCGCCAGCCGGGAGGAGGAGCGCATCGCGCCGGACGTCTTCACCGACGGCGTCGGCCGCACGCTCGCCTTCGGGGGCAGCCGCGTCCTCGAGGGTGCGAACGACGCCCTGGCCGAGGCCGCCGAGCGGTTCCCCGACCGGCGGATCGCCGTCCACGCGCAGGCCGCTCTCGGGGCGGTGGCCGCCAAGCCCGGCAAGGTGCTCGAGGAGAAGGCGTCGGGCGAGAAGGAGATCAAGGTGCAGAAGGCCGACGTTCCCGAGGCCCTGGACAAGCTCGCGTCCGCCTACGCCGACCTCGACGTCGCCGCTGACACGTTCGGCCACATCGACGTGACGCAACAGGTGATGCAGTACGCCGAGACCGTGAAGGAGTCAGGGGACGCCGAGGCCGCTGGCGACATCGCCAGCGACCTGGCGGACACGCTGGAGACCCGCGGCGTCAAGCCGGCCGTCGTCGAGGCGACCCGGGAGAAGGCGGCAGAGCTCAAGAGCTGACACTCATATCCGCGTGGCCCGCGACGCGAGCAGGTCGAACTCGCGGGCGTACGCCACAGCGACCGCTCGGGACGAGATCAGAACGATGATCTCGTCCTGACGGTAGTTGCCGCCGTACGTCAGGTTGTGCGAGCCCGTCCAGACCAGGTTGCGGTAGTCGGCGGAGCCCCGGTAGCGCGCGTGCGCCACCACGAATTTGTCGTGGGCACCGCGTGTTCGCCGGACCGGGATGCCGCCTGCTCGAAGAGTCAGCAGCACCTTCCGCTCGATCCGGGAGACGCCGACACGGACCGTGCATCCGGCTCGGGCCTTCTGCACGAGGAGCTGCGCGACGGCGAGGCGATGCGTTGTCCACGTCGAGTTCTGCACCCGGATCCTGCATCCACGGCCGGCGGCCACCGGCTGCAACCGGCTGTACCAGAGGTCGGCGCGTTGTTCCGGCGAGTGATATCCGCGCAGTCCGGAGGAGCCGAGCCAGTAGGCGGGCGGCTGGCCGTTGTAGAAGTCGTTGCGGGCGAAATGCACTTGGCGGAAGGCCAGGACGAAGACCCGGTTGAGTGCCGCGAACGCCCGCTTGTCGCCGTACGTCGTCACGGCGTTCTCGTGCCTGAACTCCGAGGGCCCACTGAAGTTCGCGGACGTCACCCAGACGACGTAGCCACGCCTGGCGCCGCGCGGCGTCTTGGCGGAGCTCAACGTCATGAACTTGCTGTGCGCGAGACCGAGCGTGCTGCCGGTGATGCAGCCGCCACCGGTCCGGGTGCCGCAGAAGACCAGGTTGCGCCCCAGGGCTCGCTTCAGCGCACGCGCGGCGGAATATTTCCGCGAATGGCCGTCAAGGGTGACCTTCACCGACACGCCACGACGCGATGCGGCGATGAGCGCCTTGGAGACGTTGTGGCGGGTGAGGGTGAACATGGTCAGCCGGATCTGACCGCCGCGCGGGACCGACGAGATCAGCCTGAGGGCCTCGTTGACGATCGTGCGGTCGGGGAGCAGCGGACGCGGCCGCACGAACTGAACCACTGTCGGGTGACCTCGCACGAGGGTGCTGGTGGTGCGGGGCGGGGGCGCTGCTCGGGACGAGACAGCCGAGTTGGCCGGGGTCGGCGGTTGGCCGAGGACGAAGACACCCGCCAGGAGGCAGCAGAAAAGCCGGACTGTGAACCGCACGCCTAGCCCCGTCCCCGCGGCCGCAGCGCCCGTTCCCGAGGGTCACCGCCCGGCCCCTGTAACGCCCACTATGCATCTGCCGAGAAGGGGCAACAAGGGATGCAAACCGGGCGTTCATGGGACCATTTCCCCCTGGAAGGGGGAGATCCCCATGGAAAAGCGTCGACTCGGCCGGCTCGGCCACCAGAGCTCCGTGCTGATCTATGGCGCGGCCGCGCTGGGCGAGGTCAGCCAGGACGTCGCCGATGCCTCCATCCAGGAAGCACTCGACGGCGGGATCAACCACGTCGACGTCGCGGCCAGCTATGGCGAGGCCGAGCTGCGGCTCGGACCCTGGATGCCCGAGATCAGGGACCGCATCTTCCTGGCGACCAAGACCGGCGAGCGCGGGGGAGAAGCCGCCTGGGCCCAGATCAACGCGTCGCTGGAGCGGCTGCAGACCGACCACGTCGACCTGTTGCAGCTGCACTCGATCGGCGACCGGGATGAGCTCGACCGGGCCACCGGTCCCGACGGCGCCCTGCATGCCGCCGTACGCGCGCAAGACGAGGGGCTGGTCGGCGCGGTGGGCATCACCGGGCACGGGCCGGACGCGGCCGCGACCCATCTCGAGGCCCTGCGGCGGCACCCGTTCGCGACCGTGCTGACGCCGCTGAACCCGGTGCTGTGGCGGGAGCCGCGGTTCCGCGACGACTACGCCGCCCTGGTCGAGGAGGTCGCCCGCCAGGACGTCGGGCTGATGACCATCAAGTCGGCCGCCCGACGCAACTGGCCCGACCCCGACCGCTCCGACTACGCCACCTGGTACGAGCCGTTCACCGACAGGGAGCGGATCCGGGCGGCGGTGTCCTGGGTGCTCGCCCACGAGGAGGTGACCGGCCTGGCCACGGCGGGAGACGTGCGCCTCCTCCGGTTCATCCTCGAGGCCGAGCGGGACCGGGCACCCGTGACCGAGGCTGAGTCGACGCTCGCGGGCGACGACCTCTACCGCTCACCTTTCCTGGACATGCCCATCTGATCCGGCGCGCAGCGATCATGTGACGTGGCAGGCTGAACCGGTTCTACCGTGCCGATGAGGGGACAGATGGCAGGGGACAGCGAGGAGCTGCGGCTGGGCGCCGAGCCCGATGCCGTGCCGCGGGCGCGCGCCTTCGTCGCCGAGGCAGTCCCGCGGATCTCGCCGTCCGCGACCGACCTGGTGTCCGACGTCGAGCTCACCGTCACCGAGCTCGTGACCAACGCGTTGCTCCACGCCGGGGCGCCGGTCATGCTCCGCCTGGTCCCGATCCTCGACGGCGTGCGCGTCGAGGTGCAGGACAGCAGCCCGGTCGCGCCCGTGCGGGCTCAGGTCAGCTCCGAAGCGATGACCGGCCGCGGACTGGCGCTCGTCGACGCGCTGGCACCGCGCTGGGGCGTCGACCGGGTGCCGGGAGGCGGCAAGGTGGTCTGGTGCGAGATCACGCACGCCAGCGCCACTGGAGGGGACGACTACGCCTCAGGGGTCGAGGACGTGGACGCGCTGCTGGCTGCCTGGTCCGACGAGCTGCCCGGCGAGAAGCGCTACACCGTGCACCTGGGCGACGTGCCGACCGACCTGCTGCTCGCGGCAAAGGCTCACGTGGACAACCTCGTCCGCGAGTTCACGCTGGCCACCAGCGGAGCGGTGTCCGGCACCACGGCGGTGGTCCCCGCCCATCTGTCCGCGCTGATCGAGACCGTCGTCAACCGGTTCTCCGAAGCCCGTCAGGCGATCAAGCGCCAGGCCCTGTCCGCGGCAGCCGCGAGGGGAGGAGCGGACCCGGCTGACCCTGGAGCTGTCGGCAGAGGCGGCCGAAGCCGGCCATGAGTACCTCATCGCCCTGGACGAGGCCGACAACTACGCCCGGGCGGCCCGCCTGCTTACGCTCGAGACCCCGCCTCAGCACCGGTTGTTCCGCCAGCTGGTACGTCGAGTCCCTCGTCGAGCAGCTGCGCCGGGCGATCGACGGTGAGCCACCCATCGCCGCCCGAGACGCTCGAGCACCGGCTGCTCAACGAGCTCGGCGTCGTCGTCACCGCGCAGCGGGTGTCGGACCGGGCTGCTCGGCTCCAGTCGGTCACGGCTGCCCTCGCAGGTGCGGCGACGTGCGGCCGAGGTCGCCAAGGTGGTGGTCTCCGAAGGGGTCGCGGCGCTCGGCGCCTCGGGTGGCAGCCTGATCGTGCCGGACAAGGACGGGCACCTGGACGTGGCCGGGTCGGTCGGATACGGCGACGTGCTGATCGACCGTCTCCGCGACGAGCGACGCGACGCCCATCTACCGGCCGCGTGGGCGATGCGCCGCCGGCAGTCGGTCTGGCTGGAGTCGCGGCACGAGCGCGACGAGCTCTTCCCCGAACTCGTCGGGCTGGAGCCGCGCACGGTCTCGATGTGCGCGGTTCCCCTCATCGCCGCCGACCGGCGTCATGGGCGCCCTGCGATTCAGCTTCGACGTCCCGCGGCTCTTCGACGACGACGAGCGGGGGTTCGTCGCCGCGCTCGCCGCACAGACCGCACAGGCCATGGAACGCGGTGCGCTCTACGACGCGCAGCGCGCGGCCCGCAGCGCCGCAGAGGAGCTGGCCGACCGGCTGGCCCGGCTGCAGCAGGTGACGGCAGAGCTGACCGGTGCCCGCGACGTCGAGGAGATCGCCGACATCGTGGTCAGCCATGCCGCCAACGCGCTCGGCTCCCCGCTGGCATCGATGTCCATGCTCGTCGATGACGACACCCTGCGGGTGATCCGCCTGCACGGCGCCAGTGAGTCGACCCGGCAGCGGTGGGCGACCTTCCCCGTCTCAGCCGACCTCCCGGGCAGCGAGGCGGTCCGCACCAACAGCATCCTTGTGATCCGGTCGGTCGAAGAGCTCGAGACGCGCTATCCCCTGCTGGCGGGCCAGGCGCCTGCCGACCGCACCCTGGTGTGCATCCCCTTGTCGATCGGCGACCGGCGACTCGGGGTGATCACGCTTGAGCTTCCCGATCGAGACCGACGTCGACAACCCGGCCCAGCTGCAGTTCCTGACCACGCTCGCCGAAACCTGCTCGCAGGCGATCGAACGCGCGCAGGCGCTGCTCGATGCGAGGACTGCCGGCGACAAGCTGGTCTTTCCTCGCCGAGGCCTCCGCCGAGCTCTCCCGCAGCCTCGACTACCGCACCACGCTGACGCAACCTCGCCCGGCTCGTCGTCCCACGCCTCGCTGACTGGTGCTCGGTGCAGGTCATGGACGAGGGTGTCCTGCGCACGGTGGCCGTCACGCACACCGACCCCGCCAAGGTGGCGTTCGCCCGGGAGATCAACGAGCGCTACCCGGTCGACCTCGATGCCCCGACCGGCGTGCCGAACGTCTTGCGCACCGGGAAGTCGGAGCTCTATCCCGAGATCACCGACGAGATGGTGCGCGGCCTCGACCCGCGACGAGGACCACCTGCGGATCATCCGCGAGCTCGGGCTCACCAGCTTGCTCATCGTCCCGCTGACCACCGGCGGGACGACGTTCGGCACCATCTCGTTGGTCTCGGCCGAGTCCGGAGCGCACTTCGGCCCCGACGACCTTGCCGTTCGCGGAGGACCTCGCCCGCCGGGCCGCGGTCGCGGTGGCGAACGCCGAGGAGTTCCGTCGGCAGAAGGGCCGCCTCGCCGAGATCACCCGGATCGCCGAGGTGGTGCAGCACGCCATCCTGCCGCCGGTGCCGCTGCGCGCCGGCAACCTCAACCTCTGCACGTCGTACGTCAGTGCCGCGCGCGAGGCACTCATCGGTGGTGACCTCTACGAGATCGTCGCGGTCCCGGGCGCGGTGCGGCTGATCATCGGCGACGTGCGCGGCAAGGGTCTCGACGCGGTGCGCCTCGCGACGGTCGTCCTCGGCGAGTTCCGAGCTGCCGCGGTCGAACGCGACGACATCTCCGCACTCGCGCGGCAGATGGACGCCCGGATGCGGCCCTACCTCGGCGACGAGGACTTCGTGACGGCACTGATCGCCGAGATCGACAACGACGGGCTGGCGAGTGTCGTGTGCTGCGGACACCCCCCGGCCATGGTCTTCGCGGGCGGTGAGCGACGTTTCCTCGGTGCTGCCGACAGCCTGCCGCTGGGCCTCGGTGCCGACCCGGCCGCCGTCACGAGCCAGCTGACACCCGGCGACCGGCTCCTGCTCTACACCGACGGCATCCTGGAGGCGCGCGACCCCCAAGGCCGGTTCATCGAGCTGGAGAAGGTCACCGAGGAGCTGGCCCACGGCCCGCTCGACACGGTGCTGGACCGCATCCACGAAGCGTTGCAGGACGCCGTCGGCTCCGATCTGGCTGATGACCTGGCCCTGCTCATCGCCGAGTACGAGCCGCGGGCCGGCGAAGGCCCCCCCACGCGGTAGGTTCTGGCGCGTGGCCGAGCCCGTCTACCGCCCCGTCATCGGCCTGGCGCGGGTGCTGTTCGCGGCCGAGGGGCTGCGCTTCTCCGTCACGGGCAGCGAGCACGTGCCCCGGACCGGCGGAGCCGTCATGGTCATCAACCACATCAGTTACCTCGACTTCGCCTACGCGGGTCTGGCCGCGCGTCCGGCCGGCCGCATGATCCGGTTCATGGCCAAGCAGGAGGTCTTCGACCACCGGATCTCCGGCCCGCTGATGCGGGGCATGCGGCACATCCCGGTCGACCGCGAGTCCGGCGCCAACTCGTTCCGGGCCGCCGTCGCGGCACTGCGAGACGGCGAGATCGTCGGCGTCTTCCCCGAGGCCACCATCAGCCGGTCATTCGAGCTGAAGGAGTTCAAAGCCGGTGCCACCCGGATGGCGTCGGCGGCGAAGGTGCCGCTTCTCCCCACTGTGCTGTGGGGCTCGCAGCGGATCTGGACCAAGGACCACCCCAAGCGCCTCGGACGCACCAAGGTGGCGATCACGATCTCGGTGGGAGAGCCGGTGGAGGCGCCGCGCGGTGCGGACGCCGAGGCGGCGACGACGGAGGTCCGGCGCCGGATGGAAGCGCTGCTGCACGAGGCGCAGCGCACCTACCCCGACCAGCCGAGTGGCGAGGACGACCGGTGGTGGCTGCCCGCGCGGCTGGGCGGCTCCGCGCCGACTCCGGAGGTGGCGGCCAAGCTCGATGAGGAGGAGCGGCTGCGTCGGGCGGAGCGACGCGAACGCCGCGACAGTCCGTGATCCGCGGCAAACCCGATCTCTGCCGCTAGCCTGCGAGCGTGACCGTGCTCGAGCTGTCGCCGACCACGGAGAGTGTCCCGGCGGCTCGCCGGTTCGTCCGTGACCAGATGATCGACAGCGACACGGTCGCCGATGTCGACACCGCCAGCCTGCTCGTCACCGAGATCGTGACCAACGCGATCCTGCACGCGATGGCGCCGATGACGCTCCGTGTCGAGATCGGCGCGGACGTCGTACGCATCGAGGTCCGCGACGGCTCGCAACTGCCGCCCCGGGTGCACGCCTTCTCGCCGACCGCGGCGACCGGTCGCGGCCTGCGCCTGCTCGAGAGCCTGGCGGTCCGGTGGGGCGTGCGGCCGGAGCCGGCCGGCGGCAAGGTCGTGTGGTTCGAGGTCGGGGAGTCGTCCGAGTCGGCGTGGGAGATGACCGCCGACGACTGGCTGGGCGAGGTGGTGCCGGGTGACTTCTGATCTGCTCCCGGCGGGGCGCCCGGAGGGGGTCTGCGAGAATGTCCCGCGCGCTGAGGTTCCCGCTCTGATGGGGGACCGGTCCCCCGCCCCGACTGGAGCTCCTCGCACGTGACAGACACCCGCTCAGTTCGACGTGCCGGGCCGGCGGCCAGCGTGGTCGCGAGCCCGACCCGGGTGCTTCTCGTCGAGGACGACGAGGGCGACGCCTTCCTGGTGCGCGAGCTGCTGCTCGACGCGGGGGCGGACATCGAGCTGCATCGGGTCCGGACGCTTGCAGAGGCAGGGGCGGAGCTGCCGGGCGAGTTCCAGTGCGTGCTGCTCGACCTGGGGCTGCCGGACGCGCAGGGCATGCAGGCGCTGCGCACCGTGCTGGAGGGTGCACCGACGATCGCGGTGCTCGTGCTCACCGGCCTGTCGGACGAGCACCGCGGCACCGAGGCCGTGGCCGCGGGTGCCCAGGACTACCTGGTCAAGGGCACCATCGACGGTCAGCTGCTGACCCGCGCGATCCGCTACGCCGTGGAGCGCAAGCGCGCCGACGAGTCGATCCGCCGCCTCTACGAGTCGGAGGCCCGCGCGGCCGAGAACTCCCGGCTCGAGCGCGGCCTGCTGCCGCAGCCGCTGATCAGCAGCCATGGGGTCGACGTCGTCGCGCGCTACCGCCCTGGCCGGCACCAGTCGCTGCTCGGTGGCGACTTCTACGACGTCGTCGAGTGCGAGGACGGCTCCCTCTTCGGCCTGATCGGCGACGTCGCCGGCCATGGCCCCGACGAGGCGGCGCTCGGCGTCTGCCTGCGGATCGCGTGGCGCACGCTCGTGCTCGCGGGCGCCGACCCGGAATCCATCCTGTCCAGCATGGACGCGGTGCTGATCAGCGAGCGAGACTCCGACGAGGTCTTCGCGACGGTGTCGATGGTCCGGGTAGACCCGTCCCGGCAGACAGCGCGGTTCTGGCTCGCCGGGCACCCGTTGCCGGTGATCCTCGACGGCAGCGCGATGCCGGTGCCCGACGAGGCGGCCGGCACCGCACTCGGCATCGTCGACGGTGCCACCTGGCCGGGCATCGACATCCCGCTGCACGATCGCAGCACCCTGATGCTCTATCACCGACGGCCTGATCGAGGGCTACGAGAACCCGGAGGCGCGCGACGCGGGCGGGGGACACCGGCTCGGCGAGGACGGCATGCAGCGCCTGCTGGGCAGCCTGCTGGCGAGCGGCCTGCAGTCGGGCCCGCTGGTCGACGCTCTGCTCGCCGAGGTGCAGCAGATCAATGGAGGCGAGCTGACCGACGACGTGGCTGTCCTCCTCCTCGCCTGGACCGACCGGGAGTGAAGCGTTCGACGTTGCGACGTCGGCTCGTCACAGCCTTCGTCGCCCTGGCAGTGGTCATCGCGGTCGGACTGACGATCGCCATCGTGGCAGCGGTTCGGCTCTACGAGGCGCAGAACCAGGTCACCGACAGGTTGTTCCAGGCCTACTCGCTCGCGGGCGACCTCAACCAGGCCGTCGTCGACCAGGAGACCGGGTTCCGCGGCTACGCCCTCACCAAGGACGAGTCCTTCCTCGAGCCCTATGTCACCGGCCTGCAGCGGGCCGACGAGGTCAACGCGCGGCTCGACACCATCGAGCAGGACTTCCCTGACCTGCGCAGGCAGCGGGTCGCCGTGCAGGAGCTCGTGTCGCAATGGCGCACGACCGTGGTCGAACCGGGGATCGCCGCCATCCGCGCCGGGCAGACCATCGACGAGGCCACGCTGCTCGACGGCAAGGATCAGTTCGACGACATCCGGGCGGAGGTCGACGACTACCGCGCCGCGATCCTGCAGCACCGCGTTGACAGCGTCGACGAGCTCCAGCGCAACAACATCGTGCTGTTCGGCGTCATCGGCCTCGGTGTCCTGGTGCTCATCGCGACGGCCGCGCCTGGCTTGGCTGGCGCTGCGGCGATGGGTGACCATCGCCGCTCAAGAGCCTGGGCCGGGAGGTGGACCTGGTCGAAGGTGGGGACCTCTCCCACGAGATCGACATGGGCGAGGCTCCGGAAGAGATCCGGATCCTGGCCGAGCAGATCGACCGGATGCGCCTGCGCATCCTGGAGGAGTACGCCGGGGCGGTGACGGCGCAGAACGCCGCCGAAGAGGCGCAGCAGATGGTGGAGGAGCAGGCCGAGGACCTCCGGCGCTCCAACGCCGAGCTGGAGCAGTTCGCCTACGTCGCCTCCCATGACCTCCAGGAGCCGTTGCGCAAGGTCGCGAGCTTCTGCCAGCTGCTGGAGCGCCGCTACAAGGGCCAGCTCGACGAGCGGGGCGAGCAGTACATCGAGTTCGCGGTCGACGGCGCCAAGCGGATGCAGCAGCTCATCAACGACCTGCTGGCGTTCTCGCGGGTGGGGCGGCTCACGTCCGACTTCGTCGACGTCGACCTGTCGGCCGCCCTTGCGCAGGCGCTCACCCAGCTCGACGTCGTGGTGTCCGAGGCCGGCGCACAGGTCACCAGCGACCCACTGCCGACCGTGCAGGGCGAGAACACCCTGCTCGTGCAGCTGTTCCAGAACCTCATCGGCAACGGCATCAAGTTCAGTGGCGGGAGCACACCCCGCATCCATGTCGGCGTCCGCCGCGATGGCGACGTGTGGGAGTTCTGCTGCGCTGACAACGGCATCGGGATCGAGCCGCAGTACGAGGACAAGATCTTTGTGATCTTCCAACGACTGCACGGACGCGACGTCTACGGTGGCACCGGCATCGGCCTGGCGATGTGCAAGAAGATCGTGGAGTACCACGGGGGCCGCATGTGGCTCGACACGACCGTGACCGAGGGGGCAACGTTCCGCTGGACGCTGCCCGTCAACGAAAGAGGGAGAGTCCGAGATGACGCAGTCGCTGCCCGGCCGCCAGATCGACGTGCTGTTGGTGGAGGACGACCCGGGTGACGTCTTGATGACCAAGGAGGCGTTCGAGGACTACAAGCTCAGCAACATGCTGCATGTGGTCACCGACGGCGCCGAGGCGATGGACTTCCTCCGGCGCCAGGGTGAGCACACCGATGCGCCGCGACCCGACCTCGTGCTGCTCGACCTGAACCTGCCGCGGATGGACGGAAGGGAGGTTCTCCAGGCGATCAAGTCCGACCCTGAGCTGGCGAGCATCCCGGTCGTGATCCTGACGACCTCGGAGGCCGAGGAGGACGTGCTGCGCAGCTATTCGCTGCACGCGAACGCCTATGTGACCAAGCCGGTGGACTTCGAGAGGTTCATCCAGGTGGTGCGCCAGATCGACGAGTTCTTCGTCACGGTGGTGCGGCTGCCGACGCGCTGACCTCGAGGGTCAGGAGGGGGTGTTGGTGTCCTCAGGCTCGTCGACCGTCCAGCGCTCGAGGCGGTCCATGCCGAGGAGCACGCCGAGCAGAACCACCGGCATGAACAAGATCGCGAACATCATCTGGGACTCACCTTCCGTCGCCTAGATTGCCGTTGGCGCCGCGACGAAACCTCTCTGCCCCGAGTATCGGTATAGACGACGTCCGACTTGACCACGCCACGCGGGCGCCGTGACTCGGCTCACGCCAATCTGCGACGATCACCGCCATGGCGAGCCTCCCGAGCATCTCCTACTCGATCACCGTTCGGCTGGAGGCTCCCGCCAGCGGCAACGCCGTCAGCCAGCTGACCGCCGCGGTCGAACACGTGGGTGGCGTCGTCACGGCTCTGGACGTGACGGCCTCGGGCCGCGAGCGGCTCACCATCGACGTGACCTGCGCGGCGAGCGACACCGCCCACGCCGAGCAGATCACCTCCGCGCTGGCCGCAATCGACGGGGTGACCATCGGGAAGGTCTCCGATCGCACCTTCCTGATGCACCTGGGCGGCAAGATCGAGATCCAGCCCAAGGTCCCGATCCGCAACCGGGACGACCTGTCCATGATCTACACGCCGGGGGTGGCCCGCATCTGCCTGGCCATTGCCGAGAACCCCTCCGATGCCCGCCGCCTCACCATCAAGCGCAACACCGTCGCGGTGGTGACCGACGGCTCAGCCGTCCTCGGGCTGGGAAACCTCGGTGCGATGGCTGCGCTCCCGGTCATGGAGGGCAAGGCGGCCCTGTTCAAGAGGTTCGCCGGGATCGACGCCTTCCCGATCTGCCTGGACACCCAGGACGTCGACGAGATCGTGCGCACCGTGGAGCTCATCGCGCCGGTCTTCGCGGGCATCAACCTCGAGGACATCTCGGCCCCCCGCTGCTTCGAGATCGAGCGCCGTCTGCGCGAGAAGCTCGACATCCCGGTCTTCCACGACGACCAGCACGGCACGGCGATCGTCGTACTCGCCGCTCTCATCAACGCGCTGAAGGTCGTGGGCAAGCGCCTCGAGGACGTGCGCATCGTGATGTCCGGCGCCGGGGCCGCCGGCATGGCGATCCTGACCGTCCTGCTCGCAGCCGGCGCCCGGCACGTCGTGGTGTCCGACAAGGACGGCGTCGTGCACCCGGCCCGCCCTGGCCTGGGCCCGGAGCTGGAGTGGATCGCCACGAACACCAACGAGGCCGGGCTCACCGGCACCCTGCGCGAGGCCCTGCGCGACTCCGAGGTGTTCATCGGGGTCTCGGCTCCCAACCTCCTCACCGGAGACGACATCGCCACGATGGCGCCCGACAGCATCGTCTTCGCCCTGGCCAACCCGGTGCCCGAGGTCGACCCGTTGGCCGCCTCGGAGCACGCGGCGGTGGTCGCGAGCGGGCGCAGCGACTTCCCCAACCAGATCAACAACGTGCTGGCGTTCCCCGGGGTGTTCCGTGGCCTCATCGACGCCCACAGCCGCACGGTCACCGTCGACACCCTGATCGCGGCGGCCCGCGCCCTGGCGGCCGTTGTCGCCGACGACGAGCTCAACGCGAGCTACATCGTGCCCAGCGTCTTCAACCCCGACGTGACCGCCGCGGTCTCCGCCGCAGTGAGTGCGGCGGTGCGCGAGACGGGGCAGGTCGCTGGGTGAGACCCGCCGGCCGCGCGGCCTGGTGGCTGTTCGCCGTGGCGGTCATCACGAACCTGCTGCTCCTCTACTGGCCGCGCGCGCCCGGGACCGGCGGTATCCCCCATCTCGACAAGGCCGTGCACCTCGTGTCCTTCGCGTTCGTCACCTGGACAGGTGCCCGTGCCGGGCTCCCGATCCGGCTCCTCGCCGCGGTGCTGGCCGTGCACGCGATCGCCAGTGAGCTGATCCAGCACGCGGTCCTGCCCGGTCGCAGCGGAGACCCCGCGGACGTGCTGGTCGATCTCGCGGGGGTCGCCGGTGTCGCTCTGGCCCTGGGCGCAGCATCATGGCCACATGGACGAGGACCCGGACGGGATCGAGGGAGGGCCCGGCATGACGGGCCTGCTCCTCGTCGCGAGCCCGGCGCTGGGTGACCCGAGCTTCGCCCGCGCCGTCGTGCTCCTCCTCGACCACGACGAGGACGGGGCGCTCGGGGTGATCATCAACCGGCCGACCCCCGTGGGCGTCGACGCCGTTCTGCCCGACTGGCAGCCGTTCGCGACCGCGCCGGGAGTGCTCTTCCAGGGCGGTCCGGTCGCGCTGGACTCCGCGCTCGGACTCGCCGCCGTGCCCGCCGACGGCGACGAGGAGCCGCTCGGCTGGCGGCGCCTGTCGGGTGCCCTCGGACTGGTCGACCTGGACATCCCTCCGGAGATCCTCGCGGCCGAGATGGCCGACCTGCGGATCTTCGCCGGATACGCGGGGTGGGGCGCGGGCCAGCTCGAGGCCGAGCTGGCGGAGGACGCGTGGTACGTCGTGCCGGCCGAGGCGACGGACGCCTTCTCCCCGGAGCCGGAGGGATTGTGGCGCTCGGTCCTGCGCCGGCAGGGCGGGGACCTCGCGTTCCTGTCGACCTGCCCCGAGGACCCGACGATGAACTAGGGCATCGCGACGGCGTGCCCCGACACGGTGATCGGGCCGTCGCCGGCCGGGATGTCGACGGTCAGCCGGCTCGGCCGGCCGAGGTCCTCGCCCTGGTGCACGGTCACGGTGGCCGGGACGTCGATCAGCCCGAGCTCGCGGAGGTAGGCCCCGAACGCCGCGGCGGCGGCGCCGGTCGCGGGGTCCTCGACCACGCCGCCCGGCGGGAACGGGTTTCGCGCGTGGAACACCTCGGCACTCTCGCGCCAGACCAGCGCGACCGTGGTCCAGTCGCGCTCGGCCATCAGCCGGCCGAGCCGGTCGAAGTCGTAGGTCAGGTCAGCCAGCCGGGCCCGGCTCGCCGCCGCGATCACCGGGTGCCAGGCGCCGGCGAACGCCAGTCGTGGGGGCAGCTGGGGATCCAGGTCACCGGCGTCCCACCGCAGCGCCGCGAGGATCTCGTCGAAGTCGGCGGCAGGCAGGGGCTCGACGCGGGGGAGACGGAGGTGAGGGCGGCGACGAGGGCACCGTCCTCGTCGTACCGGCTGGAGACCACCACCTCGCCGGCCATGGTGTGGAGGCTGAGGCGACCCGGCCCGTTGCGCTCGGCGAGCGCAACCGCGGACGCGATGGTGGCGTGTCCGCAGAAGGGCACCTCGGCGAGCGCGCTGAAGTAGCGGACCGTCAGCTGCCGCGGGTCGGCGGCGTCGGGGACGAGGAACGCCGTCTCCGAGAAGCCGACCTCGGCGGCGATCCGCTGCATCTGCGGCGCGTCCAGGCCGCTGGCGTCGGGCACCACACCGGCCGGGTTGCCGGCAGCCGGGTCGCGGCTGAACGCGGCGTAGCGCAGGATTTCGGAGTCGTCGGCCATGATCGGCAAGCCTTGCCTAGGATTGGTCCCGTGACCAGCCATCCTCCCTACGCCACGGCGAGCAGCACTGATCAGCCCGGCCTCGACGAGCCAGGGCTCGGCGGCGGCACCGGCACCCTGCTCGAGCAGGAGGTCGAGGCGACCCCCCGCACGTCCCACGGTGACGGCGACCACGACCGGTTCGCCCACTACGTGCGCAAGGAGAAGATCCTCGAGTCTGCGCTGTCGGGTGACCCGGTCATCGCCTTGTGCGGCAAGGTGTGGGTGCCTGGTCGCGACCCGCAGCGGTTCCCCGTCTGTCCCACCTGCCGCGAGATCTACGGCCAGATCCCCGGTGGTGGCGGCGAGGGTGACGGGGACGACTCCCCGAGCTGACCGGCTACGGTGCCGGGCATGCCCGAACCACGCGTGCTGCCGCCCGGGCTGGCGGCCGAAGTTGCTGCCCGGCTGGCTGGTGTCGACGCCGACCTGGCTCCGAGGACGGGCCCGGCTCGGCAGCGGCAGCCGGTGCACACGGCCTACGTGCCGGCCGACCGGTTCACACCGGCGACCGTGTCGGAGTGGGGCGCTGAGGCGCTGGCCGCGCTCCGCGAGCACGCACCCGACGCCGGGAGTCTCGGCGTCGATGGCGACGTCTACCGCCGGGTGGTGGCAAAGCTCGAGCGCGAGCCGGTGGAGGACCTCCGGGTCGACTTCGAGGACGGCTACGGCGGGCGGCCCGACGACGAGGAGGACGAGCACGCAGTACGTGCGGGCGAGGCGCTGCGCGAGCCGGCGACGGCCGGCTGCGGCATCCGGGTCAAGAGCCTGGAGGCGGCGACCCGCGAACGTGCGCTGCGGACACTGGACCAGCTGCTCGGCGCCTGCGGCCGCGTGCCCGACAGGTTCGTCGTGACCCTGCCCAAGGTGAGCGCGCCCGAGCAGGTCGTCGCGATGCGCGAGATCTGTGACGTGGCGGGCACGGCACTCGGCGGGGCACCGCTGCGGTTCGAGCTGCAGGTCGAGACACCGCGCGCGGTTGCCCGGATGGCCGAGATCGTCGCCGCTGCCGGACCCGAGTGCGCCGGGCTGCACTACGGCACCTACGACTACAGCGCGTCGCTCGGGATTGCGGCCGCGCACCAGTCGCTCGACCATCCGGCGGCCGACTACGCCAAGTCCGTGATGCAGGTGGCGGCCGCGACGGTGGGCATCCCGGTCGTCGACGGGTCGTCGAACGTCCTGCCGGTGGGGGACCGCTCGGCGGTGCACGCGGCGTGGGACCTGCACCGCCGCCTGGTGCACCGATCGATGGTGCGCGGCCTCTACCAGGGTTGGGACCTGCACCCGGCGCAGCTGGTCAGCCGGTACGCCGCCGTGTTCACGTTCTACCGCGAAGGTCTCGAGGCTGCCGCCGACCGGGTGCGGGCCTACGCCGACCGAGTCTCCGGTGGCGTCCTCGACGAACCCGCGACCGCACGCGCCCTGACCGGCTACCTGCTCCGCGGGATCGACTGCGGTGCGCTGGACGAGTCGGAGGTCGTGGCGGTCAGCGGTCTGGACCGGACGGGTCTGCTCGCACTGTCCTGACGGTGGTCGCTCAGGAAGCGGGTGTGTAGCGCAGGTGCAGCACACCGCTGGGCAGCGTCGAGGAGTGGACCAGCTTCAACGGGTAGGTGGTCGGGTCCTCGAAGAGTCGCTGACCCGACCCGACCGCGATCGGGTGCACGAGCAGAGCCAGCTCGTCGAGCAGCCCGTTGGCGAGCAGCCAGCGCACCGTGGTCGCACTGCCGGACATCGAGATGTCACCGTCGACGCTGTCCTTGAGTGCCTGCACGCCAGCCACGTCCCCGGAGAGGGCAGTCGTGTTCTGCCACTTCGGTTCCTTCACGGTCGTGGAGAGGACGTACTTCGGGATCGCGTTGATGAACTCGGAGAAGGGGACCTCGGGACCCTGGTCGGGCCAGAACTCCGACCACTCGTCGTACAGCTTGCGGCCCATCAGGAACGCGGAGGTCGACCCCATGCCCGCGCCGACGATCTCACCCATCGCGTCGTCGAAGTAGGGGAAGTGCCACTTGTCGGGCGACTCGACGACGCCGTCGAGCGAGATGAAGAAGTTCGACACGATCTTGCCCATGGCACGGCTCCTGACGGCTCGGCGACGTTGTCAGAACCGTAGACCCGGTGGCTCACCGGAAGTCATCGCCGGCGCGCATGGTCCACGCGTCGGTGATGAGCTCGCGCAGGCGCCGGGCACCCACCTGCTCGAGCCGCAGCATCACCAGCGGCCAGCCGTCGTAGGCCGGTGTGGTGAAGAAGAGGTCGGGCTCACCGAGGACGAGCGCCTGCTTCTCGGCCTCGTCGCCGACGAACAGCACCGCGATGTCGGTCCTGATGACTCGCTTCCGGCCAGGTGCGCGATCGGGATAGGACCAGACGAACCCCTTGTTGGCCACCCGGAAGTCGAAGCCCTCGCTGTCGATCTCGACCACCCCGGGAAGGGCGAGTGCGATGCGGCGGACGTCGTCGGCGTCAGCCATCGACGGTGGTCGCGGACGGCGCCTGCGCGGCGGCGAGGAGACTGCGTTCCTCGTCGGCAGTGAGTCCGGCAAGCCGCGGACGGTCCGGACCGGACGCCAGCTCCCACGCGAGGGTGTCGGTCAGCGTGTCGGCTAGCGGCCTGGTGACGAGCCCGGCGGCCCGGGCGGCGGAGCTGTCGCGGGCGCTGAAGCCGGCGTAGTCGGGCAACGGAAGCCACAGCGGCAACGACCGCTCGCCCATCCAGGGCTCGACGTCGTGAGCGAGGAGCCACGCCTGGTCGACAGGGACGACCGGACCGGTGTGGCCCGCGACGGAGCGAGCCACGTCCAGGTGGTCGGGCAGCGGGATGGTCTCGCCCGTGGCGTTGAAGGTGCCACTGAGCCCGGCGGTGCCGGCGTCGACGATCCAGGCGGCCAGGTCGCGTACGTCGATCACCTGCGTCGGCAGCGCAGGTGCGTCGGGCACCAGCACGCTCCCGTCGTCCGCGGCCGGACGAGCGAAGCGCAGCGGCCAGTAGCCGGAGCGGCCGAAGATGTCGCCCGGCCCTCCGATCAGACCGATCCGGATGACCAGCGAGCGGTCCGGACCGAAGGCGGCGCGCACGTGCTGCTCGCAGGCGACCTTGGCCTCGCCGTAGGTCGCCATGGTCTCCATGACGTCGCCCTCGAGGGGCGGAAGGAGGGCGGCACTCTCGTCGTCGCCTGGCGTGCCGTGGTCGGCGTAGACGCTTCCGGAGGACGCGAAGACGAAGTGGCCCGCGCGGTCTGCGAGCGCCTCGGCCGCGCGGCGGACCTGGCCGGGCTGGCGGGACACGTCGACGACGGCGTCCCACTCCGCTCGGATGACCTCGTCGTAGGCACCGGGCTGGTCGCGGTCGGCCCGGACGAACTCGGCGCCGTCGGGCGGGGCGGCGGAGCCGCCGCGGGCCAGACAGGTGACCTGGTGGCCGCGGTCGATGGCGGTGGTGGCGATGCAGCGGCCGAGCCAGACCGTGCCGCCGAGGACGAGGATGCGCACCCGCTCACCAGACCGCACCCTGCCGTCGGCGCACAACGCGGTTCGCTGAGCGCGTAGCCGATCAGCCCCGCCGGCTCCCCGACCACGACAGCTCGTCGGCGGGTGTCCACGGCAGCCCGTCGTCGGGGGCCGACGGCCGCGCGCGGGAGAGCACGCGCGGCGCGGCAAGCGCGTGTGCAAGCCCGAGCGCCAGCCCGGCCAGCCCCCATGCCCACCCACCCCAGGTCGGCGCTGCGCTGGCGGGCCGGCTCGTCTCCTGCGCCGGCTGGGGCGCTGGCGCGACGGCCTTGCCGGTGGCCGCCGCGGTGCCGTCGCCGCCCGGGTCGCAACCGCCCCTTTGACCTGCACCGCCCGTGGTGCAGGTCAGAGAGGAGTCCCTGGGCGCGCTGCCGGCGGCGGCCTCGGCCTCGGGTCCGAAACCCATCCGTCCGAGCAGCGCGGTCAGCTCCGGGCCGTCGGCCGCCGTGTGCCAGGTGACCGGGCTGTTAGAGACGTGGCCTACGTCGTTTCGGACCAGCTGCGTCGAGATCCAGGGTCCGCCTGCCGCTTCCAGGAAGATCCGGTCCGCTCGCCAGACCGTGACGTCGTGAATGAGCCAGGTCAGCGTCACCATCGATCCCATCTGGTGCTCCCGGCCCGTCTTGTCCACCTCGCCGACAAGGCCACTCTCGTCATTGACTCCCACGAGACTCGCCAGCGCGCCGTATTCGGCGTCGGTGTAAAGGCGCGACGTTGCTACGCGGGTGTCGGGCTCCACGATGAGCACGCTGGTCGGCCCACCGGCCGAGGCTGGTCCGGCGACGAGAACGGACATCAGCACGACGGTCAGGGCGGTGAGTGCGGCGCGGCATCGACGCATGGCGGCCTCCTTCAGTAGCCGATCAGCCCTGCCGGCTCCCCGACCACGACAGCTCGTCGGCGGGTGTCCACGCCAACCCGTCGTCGGGATCGGGCGGCGTCTCGCGAACCGGCGTCGGTCCGTCGTCGGGTGGCTCGGTGTCCGACCTGGCCGCCGACCCGCGTCGCGCGCGGGAGAGCACGCGCGGCGCGGCAAGCGCGAGTGCGAGCCCGAGCGCCAGCCCGGCCAGCCCCCACGCCCACCCACCCCAGGTCGGCGTCGGGCTGGCGGGCTGGCTCGTCGCCTGCGCCGGTTCGGGCGTCACGGGGGCGATGTCCGGGACCGGCGCGCCGGCGGCTCCAGCGGCGGCCGTCGGGGCACCTCCGAAGCCGTGCCGGTCGAGGAAGGCGACCAGTGCCGGGCCGTTGGTGGCCCGGTGCCAGGTCACCGGGCTGTCGTAGACATTGCCCGAGGCGTTCATGTCCGACTGGGTGGCGATCCATGGCCCACCCTTGTCGCCGACGTAGACCCGGTCCACGCGCCAGACCGCGACGTCGTGGATGAGCCAAGTCATGGTCACACCCCCGCCGACGTCGCGCATGCCGCCCGCCTTGTCCGCCGTCGCCGTCTCCACCGGCGTGTTGACCCCGACCAGGTCGGACAGAGCCTCGTAGTCGGCGTCGGTGTAGTAGAACGACGCCGCTGTGCCGGTGGCCGACTCGGCCAGCAGCACGCTCGTCGGCCCGCCCGCCGAGGCGGGTCCGGCCACGAGCACGGACATCAGCACGACGGTCAGGGCGGTGAGTGCTGCGCGGACTCGGCGCATGGCGGCCTCCTTCAGGTCTGCCCCCGGTACACCGCCCGGAGCCGCCCGGTTCCCACCTCAGGGGACCGGCGTGACCGACCTGGCGATCTCGATGGCCCGGGCAAGGCTGACGTCCGCCTCGAGGCGGACCGTCGTGCCCCCGCGCTCCCAGATCAGGGTGTGCCCGGCGAGCCGTGCCGTCTCGAAGCGGCGCGTCCCGTCGGCGTTCAGGAGGACGACCTCGTGTGGCTCCTCGAACCAGAGCGCCGATAACCCGTCCACCTCGGTGAAACGCACGTCGGGCGTCGTCTTGGCGACGGAGTAGTCGAGGCGGGCGTCGAACTGGTCCACGCGGACGGGACCGTCGTCCCCACCGCCCCAGCTCATCGACAGCACCCGGCGGTCGGCGGACACCTCGACACCGTCGGGCGGCCCGAGCGCAGCAGGAACGACGGGGTCGAACGCCACGAGCGCCTTCGCCCCGCCTAGCGTGGTCGTCGCAGCCACGCTGGGGGGTGGCGACGCGGTCGAGCCGCTGGGGCTCGGGTCGTCGCGCACGATGACCCCCGCGAAGCCGAACCAGTCAGCCACGGCAGCCCGGACTGGTGGCGCGGCAAGCAGGGCGAGCAGCACCGCGGTGACGAGGACGACGGCCTGCCGGCGACGACGTACGAACGTGTCCGCGGCCCGCGCACGCAGCCGGTCCAGGGGGGTGCTGGCCGGCGGCGGGCCCGCGTCGGCGAGCCGGGCCGTCACCCCGCGGACCAGGCGTGCCGCCGGCTCCGGCTGCGGCAGCAGGCGGCCGAGCGCCACCAGCTCGGCGGCGAGAGCGTCGTGCTCCGTGTCAACGGCCATGGTCCACCTCCGTCGTGCGGTCGTCGTGCTCCTGGCCCGTGCCGGCAGGCGGGAGGGCCTTGGCCAGCTGCCGCAAGGCCCGGTGCAGCCGCGACTTCACGGTGCCCCTGGCCCAGCCCAGGACCGTGGCGGTCTCGGCCTCGTCGAGCTCGAGCAGGTAGCGGCAGGTCACTACGCGCCGGTGTGCCTCGGAGAGCTGGGCGAGGCCGTGGACGAGCTCGGCCCGTCGCTCGACCGACAGCACCGCTGCCGCCGGGTCGTCGGTGTCGGCGCTGAGAAGCGGCTCGGTCCGTTGCCACGCCGACTGCTCACGCGCTGACCTTCGCGACGCGGTCCGGTGGAGGTTCATCGTCTCGTTGGCCACGATGCGCAGCAGCCACGGCCGGAAGGCGGCGCCGTCGCGGAACCGGCTCAGGCCGCCGTAGGCCTTGACGAACGCCTCCTGCACGACGTCTTCCGCGTCCGAGCCCGCTCCCAGCAGTGAGGCCGTGCGCACCGCCACCTGGGCATGACGGTGCACGAGCTCGGCGTACGCGTCGGGATCGCCTCCGCGCACCCGGGCCAGGATCTCGGCGTCCTCACCGGCGACGCTGATCTGGTCTCCGTTTCTCCCGTCCCTCGTCGTGTCTACACCGACGCGGCCCAGGTGGTTCCCGATAGCAGCGGATCAGGGGTCGAGGTGGGCGGCGGCGACGCGCTTGGGGACGACCATCCGCCAGGCATCGAGAACGAGCTCGCGCATCTCGTCGTCGTCGATCGCAGCGAGGCGGACGACGACCCAGTTGTAGCGCAGGTCTTTGGGCTTGGGCAGCAGGAACTTGTCCGGCTCGGCCTCGATGAGCGCCTCCCGCTCCTCCTTGGGGAACGCGAAGCCCATCATCTGCTCGTCGCGGGAGAACGCGAGGTAGACGATCTGGCCGACCCGGAACTTCACCCGGTCGCGAACCAGCGCTTCGTAGCTGCGCGGCAGGCTCAATGCCAGCTCGCGGACGCTCTCGATCGTCGTCGCCACGGTCCGATCGTGTCAGCCGCGGGTGACAGTTCCCTCGATGACCCCGAACGGCCGGTCGGTGGCCACGAACACCGCGCGGTCGTTCTCGATCCCGAACGGCGACGAGGTCGACGGCGATGTGGTGCTTGTTCGGCATCCGCATCGACACCTCGCGCACGTCGGTGCAGGCGGCGAGCAGCGCCTCGCCCATGGCGTAGAGCGTGTGCTGCACCGACTTCGAGTCGTGGGTCGCGAACGACTCGAGCAACGTCTGACGGGCAGTCGCGCGGATGTCGTCGTACGACGGGGCGCCGGCGTCGAGGTAGGTCCAATCGGCGGTGACCTCGGTCGCCAGGATGCGGTCCTCGGTCTCGGCCAGCACGGTGAACTCGTCGCGCAGGAACCCGGAGAACGCCGAGTCGGTCGTCTTCAGCACGGTGAGCCCGGCGATCCCGCTCCGCACGCCGAGCGCGCCGTCGCGGTGTGCTGTCACGACCGCCGTCGCTGCGGCGGGCGGTCCGGCGGCGAACGCGTGCGGGTGCGGTGTGCCGCCGACCTCGGTGCGCGCCCAGGCGTGCTCGCGCAGGGTCACCTCGGCCACCTCGGCGGCCGGCGCGGCGTGCAGGTAGCGCCGGGCCAGCGCGGCGCCGAAGTCCTCGATCGAGCCGGTGAGGTGCTCCTGGGCGAGTGCATAGACCGTCGAGCGCATCGTGTCGGTCGCCAGGACCGGGGCGTTGTCGCCCTCGGTGTGCACCGCGTCGAAGTCACCCTCCAGACGCACGTCGACGGTCAGGTCGCGCAGCTCGTCCAGCTCGTCACCCGAACGCCCGCGACGGACCAGTACGAGCCGGATGCCGTCCTTGCCGTAGCGGTTGGGCCCCATCGACGCGGTCATCGGCGTCTCGCTTCTCCGCGTCAGCTGCCGCGGTAGGTGGTGTAGCCGAACGGCGACGAGCAGCAACGGGACGTGGTGGTGCTCGGCCGCGTCGCGCACGGTGAAGTCCACCGACACCTGGGGGTGGAACGCCTTCCCGCGGAAGTACGCGCCGGTCGCGAACACGAGCTGGTAGCTGCCCGGCTCGGCCGGGCTGGACAGGGCCGTCCAGCGGCCGTCCGCGTCGGTGAGGCCGAGGGCGAGCAGCGTGCCGGCACGGAGCAGCTGCGCTTCGATGCCCGCCGCCGGCCGGCCCGTCGACGTGTCCAGCACGTGGGTGGTGATGCCGGTCACGGCGTGAGCAGCTTCCGCAGCCGCAGGGCGGTGATCTTCTCCTGCTCCCCGGCCGCGACCGTCAGCTCGGTCTCCGGGTCGTTGCTCGCGCCGGGTGCGCAGCTCGGCGAGCATCTCGTCCGCGCCGAGCCCGGTCGCGCACAGGAGGAAGACGTGGCCGAACTTCGCCTCGTAGGCGCGGTTGCCGTCCTCCAGGGCCGCGAGCACGTCGGCGTCAGCACCCGCCGTACCCGCCTGCTCCTGCCGCGCCCACGCTCCGGCGCCGCCACGAACCGGCGCGCTCCGCTCGCCGAGCCGCGGGTGCGCGGCGAAGGCCTCGAGCCAGTCGTCGCGGTCAAGGCCGCGCCACACCGACGCCGCCGCCTCCTCGCAGGGCGGCCAGCGACGGGTAGGAGCGGGCCGCGGCCACCTCTCGGGCCCAGCGGGTGGATCCGCACACCGACAGCAGCTCCTGCTCGGCGCAGCTGCAGGGGGAGGGCGTCGAGCCAGCGCAGGCCCAGCGACTCGGCGCCGTGCTCGGACAGGGCGCCCCAGAGCCGGAGCCGGGCGATGCCGCCGTCGGGGAAGATGTTGAGCCGGACGTGGGTGACCGGCGCGTGCGGCGGCACCCGGAACCGGTGCCGCATGTGCGCCTGCAGGCCGGTGTCACCCATCAGCACGTGCCAGCCGCGTCGTCGTTGCGGCCCTCGAGCGAGAACGAGCCCGGCGCGTTGCCCTTGAAGTAGCGGGTGTCGACCTCGGCGATGCGCAGAACTCCTTCCTGCACAAGGCGTACGACGACCCAGTCGTTGCCCGGGTCCGCGACGCCGCCGGGTCTCCCAGCCGTCGGCCATCGAGGTGGGCGAGGTCGGCAGGTTCAGGTTGTGGCGGTGCGAGAAGTACATGTCGCTGCAGTCGGTGACGACACCGCCGTGCTCGAGCGCGGCGAGGTCGAGCGGCATGCCCCACACGTCGCGCGGGTCGGGCACCGGCTCGCCGTGCACGCGCAGCCGGGCGACCCCGCCGTCCGGCGAGATGGTCAGGCGGACGTGGGTGATGCGAGCCGGCAGCGACACGTTGACCAGGTGCTTGCTGTCACCGGTGAGCGCCGTCTTTGGCCCCAGCGGCATCCACTGCGGCGTCGGCGAGCTCCTCGGCCGACGGGTAGCCCTCCACCGAGCAGCCCTCGAGCCAGCACTCCTTCGGGAAGTTGCCGGTGAAGTGGGCGGTGTCCACCACGATGCCGCGAACCAGCCCCGACGGCGCCGAGCCGGATGATGCACCAGTCGACCCCGGGGGTCCGCCGCCGCCGGGTCTCCCAGCCGTCCATCCACTTGCCGCGCTTGGTGAAGCGGTCGGCCACGAAGATCGGCGGCTCGGCCTTGAGCAGGTTGTCGGCAAGCGCGAAGAACTCGTCGTTGCGGCCCACGACCGCCGCGCCGAGCCGCTCGTCGGAGAGCACCGGCAGCGTCGTGAAGTCGATCGCCATGGCCCCGATGATGCCAGTGATCGGCGGCCGGGCTGCCGACTCGCTGGCGCTACGCTCCCGAGGGTGCCGGAACGCCTGGTGATCCGAGGGGCGCGCTGGCCGGGCGACATCGCGGTCGAGGACGGCTGGATCACCGCTGTCGGCGACGTTCCGGCCCAGCCCGGCGACCGGGTCCTGCGGGTCGACGGCGACATCGTCACGGCCGGGCTGGTCAACACCCACCACCACCTCTACCAGTGGCTGACCCGCGGCCAGGCGGTCGGCTGCGACCTGTTCGGCTGGCTCACCGAGCTCTACCCGGTCTGGGGCCGGATCGAGGTCGACGACGTGGCCGCGGCGGCGGTGGTCGGGCTGGGCGAGCTCGCGCTGTCGGGGTGCACGACGGCCTTCGACCACCACTACCTCGTCCCTCGTGGCGACGACCGCGTCTTCGACGTCGCGGTGGACGCGGCCCGGCTCGGTCGGCGTGCGCCTGCACGTGTCCCGCGGGTCGATGGACCTGGGCGAGTCGCACGGCGGCCTGCCGCCCGACCACGTCGTCGAGGAGATCGACGCGATCCTGGCGTCGACCGAGCGCATCGTGCGCGACATCACGACGGCGAGACGCGTCAGCGTCGTCGTCGCGCCGTGCAGCCCGTTCTCGGTGACGCCCGAGCTGATGCGCGAGTCGGCCGCGCTGGCCCGGCGGCACGGCCTGCGCCTGCACACCCACCTGGCCGAGACGGTCGAGGAGAACGCCTACTGCCTCGAGCACCTCGGCCGTGCGCCCGCTCGACCTGATGGAGGAGTGGGGCTGGCTCGCCGACGACGTGTGGTTCGCCCATGGCGTGCACTTCGCCGACGACGAGGTCCGCCGGATCGGCGCGGCCGGCGCGGGTGTCGCGCACTGCCCGTCGTCGAACGCCCGGCTCGCGGCGGGCACGCGCCCGGGTCACCGACCTCGAGGCGGCCGGGGCGCCGGTCGGGCTCGGCGTCGACGGGGTCGCGTCCAACGAGGTGGGCCGGCTGTTCCCCGAGCTGCGCCAGTCGCTGTACGCCGCCCGGCTGCGGGGGCCACGGGCCGACGTGTTCATGCCGCAGGACGCGCTGCGCCTCGCCACCGTCGGGCGGCGCTCGCTGCCTCGGCCGCGACGACATCGGTCGCCTGGAGGCCGGGTGCCCGGGCCGACCTGGCGGTCTGGCCGGGGGACGACCTCGCCGACATCGCCGACCCGATCGACGCGCTCGTGCTCGGACCGGACCGGCTGGTCCGCCACCTGCTCGTCGGGGGCGAGGCGGTGGTCCGCGACGGCACCCTGGTCGGGGTGGACCTGCCCGCCGTACGTCGTGACCTGGCCGCCCGCGCGGCCCGCCTCCTCTGACCTGATCTGACCCGTGCAGGACCCGGGTCGAGCGGTTGACTGTCGACGGGATGAACGGGCCGGTCGTCGCTGCCGCAGTCGATCGAGGAGACCCTCGCGGCTCTGCAGGAGGCACCGGAGGCCACGATCCTCGCGGGCGGCACCGACCTGATGGTGGCGGTCAACGCGGGCACGCACCGGCCGGAGTCGGTCGTGTCGCTGGCGCAGGTGACCGAGCTGCGCGACTGGCGCCGCGACGGCGACGAGCGTGGTCGTCGGCGCCTGCGTGACCTACACCGAGATGGAGCACGGCGAGCTGGCGGCGCTGGTCCCGGCGCTGTGCCAGGCCGCCCGCACGGTCGGCTCGCCGCAGATCCGCAACGCCGCGACGCTCGGCGGCAACCTCGGCACCGCGTCGCCGGCCGGGCGACACGCTGCCGGTGCTGGCCGCGCTCGACGCCGTCATCGAGATCCGCGGACCGGCCGGCACCCGGTCGCGTCCCGGTGCTGGAGTTCGTCACGGGCGTGAAGAAGACGGTGCTGGAGCCCGGCGAGCTGGTGACGGCAGTGCGGCTGCCGGTGCTGCGCGGCCCGCAGGAGTTCCTCAAGGTCGGCACCCGCAACGCCATGGTCATCAGCGTGGTGATGGCCGCCCTCGTCGTCGACCTCGACGGGCGCACCGTGCGGCTCGGGCTGGGCTCGGTCGCTCCGGTGCCGGTGCGCGCCCGGGAGGCCGAGGCCTTCCTCGAGGGGCAGGTCGACTGGGACGGCGCCGGCGGTGCCCGGGTCGCCGACGCGAGCGCCTTCGCGCGCTTCGGCGAGCTGGCCGCGACCGCGACCGCGCCGATCGACGACCACCGTTCCACCGCCGCCTACCGGCGGCACGCCGTCTCCGTGTGCGCGCGCCGCGCCGTCGAAAGGGCACTTCCAGGTGAGCGAGACCGCGACGTTCCGCCTCCGCGTCAACGGCACCGAACGGGTCGTCGAGGGCGCCTGGGTCGGCGAGAGCCTGCTCTACGTCCTGCGCGAGCGGCTCGGCCTGCCCGGCGCGAAGAACGCGTGCGAGCAGGGCGAGTGCGGCTCGTGCTCGGTGCTGCTGGACGGCACGCTGGTCTGCGCCTGCCTGGTGCTCGGCGCGAGCGCGCGCCGAGCGCGAGGTGGTCACGGTCGAGGGGCTGCCGAACGGCGACGGCGACCTCACCGACGTGCAGCAGGCGTTCCTCGACGAGGGGGCCGTGCAGTGCGGCTTCTGCACCCCGGGACTGATCGTCACCGTGCACGACCTGCTCGAGCGCAACGCCGCACCGTCGGACCTCGAGCTGCGCGAGGCGATCTCCGGCAACCTGTGCCGCTGCACCGGATACGGCCGCATCCTGGCCGCTGCCCAGGCGGTCGTCGCCGAGCGGTCCGGCTCGGGCCGCTCCCAGCGGGAGGCGCCGGCATGACCGTCACCACTGACCGCGCAGGAACGGCTGCGCGAGGGTCTCGGGCGCAGCGCGAAGCGCCCGGACGGCATCCCCAAGGTGCAGGGCAGCTTCGCCTTCTCCTCCGACCTGCAGGCCGACGGCATGGTGTGGGGGCACATCCTGCGCTCGCCGCACCCGCATGCGCGGATCCGCTCGATCGACATCGGCCCGGCACTCGCCGTACCCGGTGTGCACGCGGTCCTGACCGCCGACGACGTGCCCGGCGACAAGACCTACGGCCTCGAGCACGCCGACCAGCCGGTGTTCGCCCACGACGTGGTCGATGCACATCGGCGAGGCCGATCGCCGCGGTCGCCGCCGACCACCCGGACACGGCGCGGCGCGCGGCGCGGCGCCATCGTCGTCGACTACGAGGAGCTCGAGCCGCTCGTCGACGCCGAGGCCGCGATCACGGCCGAGCCGATCCACCCCGACGGCAACGTCTTCGCCGAGCTGGTGATCCGGCACGGCGACCCGACGGCGGTGGGCGAGGTCGTCGTCGAAGGCACCTACGAGGTCGGCATGCAGGACCAGGCGTTCATGGGTCCCGAGTCCGGGCTGGCGGTGCCCGACGGCGAGGGCGGCGTCGACCTGCACATGTCCACGCAGTGGCTGCACGTCGACCGCGACCAGGTCGCCAACTGCCTCGGCCTCAGCCACGACAAGGTGCGGATGACCCTCGCCGGCGTCGGTGGCGCGTTCGGCGCCCGCGAGGACGTCAGCATGCAGGTGCACCTGTGCCTGCTGGCGCTGCACACCAGCCGGCCGGTGAAGATGGTGTTCACCCGCGAGGAGTCCTTCCTCGGGCACGTGCACCGGCACCCCGCGCGCATGCACTACCGCCACCACGCGTCCCGCGACGGCAAGCTGGTCAAGGTCGAGGCCCGGATCGTGCTCGACGGCGGTGCCTACGCGTCGACCAGCCGGCCGGTGCTCGTCAACGCGGCGTGCTTCGCGGCCGGCCCGTACGACGTGCCCAACGCCCTCGTCGAGGGCTGGGCGGTGCGCACCAACAACCCGTCGTGCGGCGCGATGCGCGGCTTCGGTGCCGTGCAGGTCTGCTTCGCGCACGAGGCGCAGATGGACAAGCTGGCCGCGGCGCTGGAGATCGACCCGGTCGAGCTGCGGCGGCGCAACGCGATGAAGACCGGCGACCGCCTGATCACCGGCCAGCTGATCGCGGGCACCGCGCCGGTCGCCGCGCTGATCGACACCTGCGCGGCCGCACCGCTGCCGGCCGAGGACCCCGACCCCGACCCGATGGCGCTGCCCGGTGGCGCCGGGCCGGACGGCCGACCGCGAGCCGGGTGCAGGCGTGGCGTCGGCTTCGCGCTCGGCTTCAAGAACCTGATGTACTCCGCCGGTTTCGACGACTACTCCACGGCCCGGGTGCGCCTGGAGAACGGCGTGGCGACGGTGACCTGCGCGGCCGCCGAGGTGGGCCAGGGCTTCGTGACCCTCGCCCAGCAGATCGTCCGCGAGGTGCTCGAGGTCGACGAGGTCGTGCTCGCCCCGGCCGAGACGGCGAGCATCGGCTCGGCCGGGTCCACGTCGGCCAGCCGGCAGACCTGGATGTCCGGCGGTGCCGTCGAGCGGGCGGCCCTCGCCGTACGCGCCCGTCTGGACGCGGGCGAGCAGGAGCCGATCGAGGAGACCTACGAGCACCACCACCCGCCGACGTCGCCGCTGGACGCAGACGGGCAGGGCGACGCGCACGTGTCCTACATCTTCGCCGCGCACCGCGCCGTCGTCGACGTCGACCTCGACCTCGGACTCGTCCGCGTGGTCGAGATCGCGACGTCGCAGGACGTCGGGCGGGTGCTCAACCCGGTGCAGGTCATCGGCCAGATCGAGGGCGGCATCGCGCAGGGTGTCGGGCTGGCCGTGATGGAGGAGATCGTGCTGGACCGCGGGGTGGTCCGCAACGCGTCGTTCACCGACTACCTGATCCCGACCGCGCTGGACATGCCGGAGATCCAGATCGCGGCGCTGATCGAGGAGCCGGAGCCGGGAGCGCCGTTCGGCGCCAAGGGCGTGGGGGAGACCCCGACGATCTCGTCGTCGGCCGCCGTCGCCGCGGCCGTCCGGGCACGCGACCGGCCTGGAGCTGCCGCGCATCCCGATCCGCCCGCAGGACATCTCGCTCGCCGCGCCGCCGCCTGAGTGATCATACGAAGTGTGCGACCTCGGTGCGCGGCCCACTGGCAGGGTCGACCAGGACTGAGCGTGGGCAGGAGTCAGGTCGACGACGACGTCGACCCGCTGCGGCGAGGTGTTGCTGAAGCCACCGCGGTTCCACGGCTGTTCGCTCGGCTGGGTGCGCCCGGTGGCGTCGCCCGCCCGGGCCGACACGACGTACCGGCCCGGGGTCTCCGCGCGCCAGGTGAAGGTCCACCGTCGCCAGGCCCACGCGTCCGACCGGCGGCTCGAGCTCGGCCGGCGCCCAGGTCGCGCCGTCGTCGGTGCTGACCTCGACCCGGTCCACCGGCCCCCAGCCGGACCAGGCCCGGCCGTGCAGCACGTGCTCCCCGACGCCGAGGAAGCGGGTGCGCGACATGAAGTCGGGAAACCCTGGCGGCGCCACCAGGGCGCGCGGGTCGATGCGGGTCAGCTGGGTGCCGGGCTCGCCGGCCTCCTGACGCAACGAGTAGGCGCGTTGCTGGTAGCCGTCGAACGGCGTGTCCACGACCTCGATCGAGCGCAGCCACTTCACGTGCGCCATGCCGTACCACCCGGGCACGACCAGTCGCAGCGGGAAGCCGTGCTGCGGCAGGCAGCGGAACGTCGTTGCACTCGTAGGCGAGCAGCACCTCGTCGCGCAGCGCCTCGGCCAAGGGGCAGCCCGCGCTGCGTAGTCCTGCTCCTCGCCGCGCTCGACCCCGTGGTCGACACCGGTGAACACCACGTCCACCGCGCGGTCGGACAGTCCCGCCTCGCGCAGCAGCGGCGCGAGCGGCGTCCCGGTCCACCGCATCGTGCCGACCGCCTCGTGCAGCCACGGCTGGCTCACCGGGCGCGGCAGCAGCCGGGCCCGGCCGTTGCCGGCGCACTCCAGCGTCACCGCCGCGCGTCACCCGCGGCCGTGAGCGCAGCTCGTCGAGCGACAGGGTCAGCGGGCTCTCGACCAGGCCGCCGATCGACAACCGGTAGGTCGCCGGGTCGACGTCGGGGATGTCGTAGTGGGTGAGCAGGTAGTGCAGGCCGAGCGGGGTGACGTCGTAGCGCAGCGCCTCCAGCGGCATGCCGTGGTTGCGTGCTGCCAGCCCGAGCTCGTCCGGCCCGATGCCCTCGCCGTCCGCGGCGACCCGCGACGGAAGGCTCGCCTCGGTCAGGTCACGGGTGCCGACGTCGTTCTCGACCGTTGCCATGGAGACGGTCTAGCGGGTGCCGTCGGTGGAATCAACACCGGGTCGGACTTGTATGTTGTCCCCGCCGTGACCGCGACCGCCGACGAGATCCCCACCGACGCCGCACCCTGCGGTCCGCGGGAGATGCAGAGCGTGCTCGGGCCCGACTACCGCGCGCTCACGATCGGGCTGCTCGCCGTCGTCTCGCTGATCGCCTTCGAGGCGATGGCGGTCGCGACCGCGATGCCGGTCGCCGTGCGCGACCTGGGTGGCCTGCGCTTCTACGCGCTCGCGTTCTCGGCGTTCCTCACCACCAGCCTGGTCGGCATGGTGGTCGCCGGAGATGTCTCCGACCGGCGCGGCCCGGTGCTGCCGTTCGTGGTCGCCGTGGTCACCTTCGGGATCGGGCTGGTGATGGCCGGGCTGGCGACCAGCATGTGGCTGTTCGTGCTCGGGCGCGCCATCCAGGGCTTCGGTGCCGGGCTGATCATCGTCGCCCTGTACGTCGTGATCGCCCGGGTCTATCCCGACGCCCTGCGGCCACGGCTGTTCTCCGCGATGGCCAGCGCCTGGGTGCTGCCGGCGATCATCGGCCCGTCCATCGCCGGCGTGGTCGCCGACGCGCTGTCGTGGCGCTGGGTGTTCCTGGCGGTGCCGCCGCTGATCGTGCCGGCCGTCCTGCTGATGCTGCCGAGGCTGCAGACCCTCGGGGGAGCCGCCCTCGCGGGCACGCCGCGGCGCCGGACCGTCTCCGGCCGTCCTGGCCGGTGTCGGCGTGGCGTTGCTCCAGTACGCCAGTCAGCGCCTCGACCTGGTCGCACTGCCGCTGTTCGTCGCCGGCGCCGCCCTGCTCGCCGTCGGCGTGCCGAAGCTGCTGCCCCGCGGCACGCTGCGCGCCAGACGGGGCATCCCGACCGCGATCCTGATGCGCGGCGTCCTGGCCGGGTCGTTCTTCGGTGCCGAGACGTTCGTGCCGCTGATGCTGATCGAGGAGCGCGGCGTGGCGACGGCGGTCGCCGGTCTGACGCTGACCGGTGGCGCAGTCAGCTGGTCGATCGGCTCCTGGATCCAGGGCCGCCCCGGCACCAACGTGCCGCGGTTCCGCCTGATCCAGTGGGGCACCGGATTGGTCGGGCTCGGCGTCGCGGCGATGTCACTGTCCCTGTGGCCGACGCTGCCTCCCCTGGCGGGTGGCCTCGGCTGGATGGTGGCAGGACTCGGGATGGGCCTGGCGATGTCCAGCGTCAACGTGGTGCTGCTCGCCCTGTCGCCGGAGTCCGACCAGGGCTTCAACTCCGCGGCGCTGCAGGTGAGCGACGCCCTGGGCTCGATCCTGTTCATCGGTGTCAGCGGGGCGATCTTCGCCGGCCTGCACGAGCGCGGCGGGGACAACACCGGCGTCTTCCTGCTGATCTACCTGCTGATGGCCGCGATCGCGCTGGCCGGCGCTGTGGCTGCTCCGCGAGTGCGTGCGAAGACTGCGGCCCACTCGGCCGGATCTTCCACGGGTGGAGGCGCGTAGGGTTCCGGCTGGTGCGGATCGCGATGTGGTCGGGCCCGCGCAACATCTCCACGGCGATGATGCGGGCCTGGGGCAGCCGTCCGGATACCCACGTGGTGGACGAGCCCTTCTACGCGTTCTACCTGGACCGCACCGGTCTCGACCACCCGGGACGTGACGCCATCCTGCGCAGCCAGCCGACCGACTGGCGCGAGGTGGTCGAAGCGCTGACGCGCGGTCCGCTGCCGGACGGCGCGACGCTGCTCTACCAGAAGCACATGACGCACCACCTCCTCCCCGAGATCGACCGGTCCTCACTCAGTGGCCTGAGGCACGCCTTCCTCATCCGCGACCCGGCCGAGGTCCTGGCTTCCTACACCAAGGTTCGCGGCGAGCCGACGCTCGAGGACCTGGGCCTGCCTCAGCAGGTAGCTCTGCATGAACGGTTCCCCGGGCCGGTCGTCGACGCGCGCGACGTGCTCGAGCGGCCGGAGTCGATGCTGCGCGCGCTGTGCGCCGCCCTCGAGGTCGAGTACGCCGAGGGGATGCTGCACTGGGAGCCGGGCCCGCGGCAGACCGACGGGGTATGGGGACCGCACTGGTACGACGGGGTGTGGCGCTCGACCGGATTCGCTGCCTACCGGGAACCGCAGGAGAGTGTTCCCGCCCGGCTGCAGCCCTTGCTGGACCGCTGCCGTCCCTACTACGACACGATGGCGGCGCACCGGCTGACCGCCTGACCGGTCGCGCAGAGGAGACGACGTGCTGCAGAGCTTCGACCCGCGCAACAGCGACCTGGTCGTCAACGTCGGTGGCCGACTCGTCCACCGCGACGAAGCGGGCGTGAGCCCGTTCGACTCCGTCGTCCAGGGCGGGGACGCGGTGTGGGAGGGCCTGCGGGTCTACAACGGTCGCATCTTCAAGCTGGCCGAGCACCTGGCCCGGCTGCGGCGCTCGGCGGTGGCGCTGGGTTTCGCCGAGATCCCGTCGGCCGAGGAGATCACTGCCCAGGTCCAGCGCACGCTGGCGGCGAACGGGATGACCGACGGCGTACACGTCCGGCTGACGCTCACCCGTGGTGTCAAGATCACCAGTGGGATGGACCCCCGCCTCAACCAGTCCGGTCCGACCCTGATCGTCGTGGCGGAGCACAAGGCGCCCGTGTACGACGAGGCAGGGATCACCCTGGTCACCTCGAGCGTCCGCCGCGCCCGGCCGGACTCGCTGGACCCGAAGATCCACCACAACAACCTGCTCACGTCGATCCTCGCGAAGATCGAGGCCAACGTCGCCGGAGCCGATGACGCCCTCATGCTCGATGACCGCGGCTTCGTCGCGGAGACCAATGCGACCAACGTCTTCCTGGTGACCGACGGCGGCGTGCGCACACCGACCACCCGTGCCTGCCCGGAAGGCATCACCCGCGCGACGGTGCTCGAGCTGTGCGCAGCGCAGGGGATCACCTGCGCAGAGGGCGACTGGTCCCTTGCCGACGTGTACACGGCGGACGAGGTCTTCGTCACCGGCACGATGGGCGGTCTTTCACCGGTTGTGATGGTCGACGGACGCTCGATCGGCGAGGGTCGTCGCGGCCCGGTGACCGAGCGCCTGCGTGCCGCGTATGCCGAGCTGACTGCGCGTAGCGGCACTCCGGTCGGCTGAGGATCGGGCCGCTCAGCCCACTCTGCTCCCGCAGGAGGCCGAGCCGAGCCAGGTGTGCGGGGCGCCGGCCCAGCACCAGCCGAGCCGCGGCCGGCGTTGGCTGACCCAGATCGCGGTGACCCGCCGGTCTCCGCAGCGCGAGCCGAGCATCGAGAACCGGTTGCCGCTGGTGAGCAGGTCGGGGTTGTGGGTGACCACGGCGATGCCCTCGTCCAGCGTCAGCGGGAGCCGGCCCGCGGCCAGGATCTTGGGCAGCGCGTCGTCGGGTGGGACGTCGAGGGTGTCCGGCCCCGTGTCGATGTCGGCCAGCACGTAGGCCTGCGCGGCCGGCACCTCGGCATCAGTGATCGGCACGAACCGGACCAGGTCGTCGGGCTCCATCGTGGTGAAGCCGGTCTTGCCGCGCAGGTCAACCCGCGCGAAGGCCTGGTCGCGGGCAACGCCGGTCACGACGAGCACGAACGGGATCCGGTCGTCCTCGCCAGCTGGCGGCAGGTCGGCAACCGCTGCCCGCAGCGGGCTGAGCATGGCCACGAAGTCGGCAACGGCTTGCCCGGCCAGGTCGGGGTAGCCCTTGTCGACCAGGGTCGCCACTTGCCCGTCGAACTCGACCGCTCGGTCAACGTCGTACCCGGCCTCGGTCACGTGTTCCAGCATTCTTCCGTTCTACCAGCAGCCGGTGACCGTCGTCGCCAGCTTGTCGACCGCCCGGCGGGTGGTCAGCGTGGACGGGACGCCGTTCGCGAGGAAGGCAAAGGCCTTGGTCCGCCCGTCTGCGCCGCGGGCGTAGCCCGCCAGCGTGATGACTCCCCGCAGCGAGCCGGTCTTGCCCTCGACGAGTCCGACCGCGCACCTGGTCGGCCAGGTGGTGTAGCGCAGGTACCTCGGTGCGAGGGTCCCGCTGCGACCCGCGACCGGCAGCGAGCTCAGCAGCGACACGAGCTTGGGGTGGTTGCCGTCCAGCGGCAGGGACAGCACCGAGACGAGCTGCCGGGCGGTCAGCCGGTCGGCGCGGGACAGCCCGCTTCCGTCGTAGAGCCGGGAGGTGCCGAGGTCGATGCCCAGCCCCAGGAGCACCTTGCGCTGGGCCGATGCCGCACCCGACCAGGTCGCGGCGTAGCCCATCTTCAGCGCGACCAGCCGGTGCAGTGCCTCGGCGTAGTCGTTGTCGCTGGGCAGCAGCATGCTCTTGACGATCGAGTCCAGTCGCCGGCCCTGCACCGAGGCCAGCACGGGGTTGCCGCGGGTGGCCCGGGCGCGTTCGATGGCGCGCGTCGTCAGGCCGTACAGCTTGAGCTGTGCCGCGAACTCCTTGGCCGCGTCGATCGAGGTGTCCCAGCGGGTGTGCTGGTTGACGACCAGCGCACGCACCGGGCTCACGTCGGTCGGCATGTAGTCGCTCATCCAGCCGTGAGCGAGGCTCGGACGCGCGAACAACGAGTCGTCGACCTGCACGGTGACGCGGCGGACGTTGTGGTTCTTGACGTTGTGCGCCGTGGCGGCTGCGAGGGTCTTCAGGTTGGCCCGGTTCAACGACGGGTCGCCCGCGCCGACGAGAACGACCTTGCCCCAGGTCGAGCCCTTACGGACGGTGGTCGTGAACCGATGGGAGGGGCCGAAGACGGTGAGCGCGTTGACCGACGTGACCAGCTTGGTGGTCGAGGCGGGCAGCTGGCCGGTGCCACGACGCTGCTGCCACAGCAGGGTCTTGCTGACCCCGTCGGTGACCAGGCCGGTCAGGTCGTTGCCGAGCTGGTCGGCCCTCGCGCGGACGGTCAGCATCGAGGCGATGCGCTGGTCGCTCTTGGACAGCGCGGGCACGCTCGTCGCGGTGAGACCCGCCGTTGCCGGGGTGCCGGCCACGGTGACGGCCTGGGCGGGGGCCGAGCCCGCCAGCTGCGACCCGACGACGGCGAACGCGGCGAGGGCGGCAGCGCCCCCGATTGACCTGCGACGCATCTGCGCACTCCTTGGTGAGGTGACCTCCATACCATCGGCGGTCACCGGGGGCGAATTGACTCACTTGACCCAATCCCGACCATCTGGCCGGACCGCGTCCCGCAGCAGGGGGAGGACCCGCGGGGGGATCTGGGTGGCGAGCGCGATCACGGTCGAGGTCCGCACGATGCCCTCGAAGTCGACCAGCCGGTCGATGACCCGCTGCAGGTCGGCGTTGGAGCGCGCCACGATCCGGCGCGAAGACGTCGCCCGCGCCGGTGATGGTGTGCGCCTCGAGGACCTCCGGGATCGAGGCCAGGTGGGCGGCGACCGCGTCGTGGCCCGGCCCGGTGGCCGGGGCCTGGCGGATCTCCAGCGTGGCGAACGCCGTCACGGTGTAGCCCATGGCGGCCGGGCTCAGCTGCGGCCCCCAGCCCTCGATGACACCGTCGCGCGACATCCGGTCCAGCCGCGCCTGCACGGTCCCGCGCGCGACTCCGAGGCGGCGCGAGCACTCCAGCACCCCGATCCGGGGGTTGGCGGTGAAGATCTCCAGGATGCCGGCGTCGAGCTCGTCCGGGATGGTCAAGCTGCCTCATTCCGTCCAGGGATCTGCCGGAGTGACTGTACACAATGTGCAGCCGTTGCGGCGGAGTATTGCGCATTGTGTCGCGATGGGCTTCCATGCGGACATGACCGCCGACGCTGCGACCTCCGCCTTCCCCGCCCTCACCGACGCCGAGCGCGCGGCCGAGCTCTCGCCCCAGCAGCTCACCCAGCTGGTGGGCCTGGTCGAGTACGACGCGTCGGCCGACCCGTTCCCGGTCACCGGCTGGGACGCCGTCGTCTTCGTGGTCGGCAACGCGACCCAGACCGCCCACTACTTCCAGTCCGCCTACGGCATGGAGCTGGTCGCCTACTCGGGCCCGGAGACCGGCAACCGCGACCACAAGGCGTTCGTGCTGAAGAGCGGCTCGTGCCGGTTCGTCATCAAGGGCGGCGTCGCCCCGGACAGCCCGCTGCTCGACCACCACCGGGCCCACGGCGACGGCGTCTCCGACATCGCCCTCGAGGTCCCTGACGTCGACCGGTGCATCGAGCACGCCCGCGCCTCCGGTGCCCGGGTGGTGCAGGAGCCGACCGACGTCACCGACGAGCACGGCACCGTGCGGATCGCGTCCATCGCGGCGTACGGCGACACCGTGCACTCGCTCGTCGACCGCTCCGGCTACGCCGGGCCCTACCTGCCCGGCTACGTCGAGCGGACGTCCGGGTTCGTCAAGCGCGACGGCGCACCCAAGCGGCTGTTCCAGGCCCTCGACCACGTGGTCGGCAACGTCGAGCTCGGGCACATGGACGAGTGGGTCGGCTTCTACAACAAGGTGATGGGCTTCGTGAACATGGCGGAGTTCATCGGCGACGACATCGCCACCGACTACTCCGCGCTGATGTCCAAGGTGGTCGCCAACGGCAACCACCGGGTGAAGTTCCCGCTCAACGAGCCGGCGATCGCCAAGAAGAAGTCGCAGATCGACGAGTTCCTCGAGTTCTACCGCGGTCCCGGCGCCCAGCACCTCGCGCTCGCGACCAACGACATCCTGCGCACCGTCGACGCCATGCGCGCCGAGGGCGTGGAGTTCCTCGTCACGCCAGACTCCTACTACGAGGACCCCGAGCTGCGCGCGCGGATCGGCGAGGTGCGCGTGCCGATCGAGGAGCTGCAGAGCCGCGGCATCCTGGTCGACCGCGACGAGGACGGCTACCTGCTCCAGATCTTCACGCGGCCGATCGGCGACCGCCCCACGGTGTTCTTCGAGCTGATCGAGCGGCATGGCTCGCTGGGCTTCGGCAAGGGCAACTTCAAGGCGCTGTTCGAGGCCATCGAGCGCGAGCAGGAGCGCCGCGGCAACCTCTGAGCTTGCCGCAGCGCTCCCGCATCAATGGCTGTCAGCGGCCGAGCATGCCGCCCAGGCCGCCGCCGCCGAGCTTGCCGATCAGATCCTGCGGGTTGACGCCGATCTGGGAAAGGATCCCGGCGTGCTTCTGCGGGTCGACCCGGTCCGGAAGTTCTCTGTCGGCCAACTGCGCCTTGTCGTTGTCCCCCTGCGATCGCAGCAGATCGAGGACCTGGTTCTTGTCGAACTCCATGTGTGCCTACTTTCGTCGTCGGCGGAATGGCTGTTGTCAGCGTGAGCTGCGTGCCCGCTCGTTCTCGGACAGGTCGACGTCGCCGTCCGTTCCGATCCGCTCTTTGCGGACCGTCTCGGACACCGTCTCCTCGGACGTCTCGGTGTCCTTGGTGAGCTTGACTCGCTCGACCGGCACGGTCTCCTTGGCGACCACGGGACGCTCCTCGGTGAGGGTCACCTCGTGCTCCTCCTCGGTGATGTCTGCACCATCGTGGCGTCACTCACGGTTGGCGTCGGTGATGGGCTCGGTCTCGAGGCGAGCCTTCTCCTTCGTGACCGGCACGGTGATCTGTTGTTCCTCGGTCTCGACCCACTTGCGCAGCCGAGCCTTGCCGGCCGTGACCTGCTCCGTGCCGGCCCGCAGCGCTCCTCCGAGCGCGTCATGGCGTCGTCGGTGTTGGGGCCGGACGTGTCGTGGCCTGCGCCGCGGCGCGTCGGTGACCTCCGATGCGGCGTGCGGTTGGTGCCGGCGTCGGGCAGCCCGCTGTCGGAGCGCGACTCGCTGTAGTCCAGGCCGTAGTGGCTGGTAGAGCTTGCGCCTCCTCGGACTCGTCAAGGTGACCGCCGTCGACGGCGACGTTCGGGGCGTCCTTGATCTGGTCCTTGGCGTAGGGGACCCGCAGCTCGTCGGCGGGCACGTGGGCCTCGGCGAGCGGCACGAAGCTCTCGCTCGTGCCGAAGAGGCCGGTGTTCACGGTGACCCACTCCGGCTGCCCGGTCTGGTCGTCGAGGAAGATCTGACCGATCTTGCCGACCTTCGTGCCGGTCGAGTCGACGAGCGTGGCGAGCCGATCAGGTCACGTACGTGCTCCTGGGTGATCATGTGTTGTCCTCCCGTTGTCGCGTCATCAGGTGATGCGGCAGTGAGGCGTCGACGGTGCCCCGGCCGTACAGGGACAAAACAACGGATTTCGGCGCGGGTCCGGCCTGCATAAGTTCTCCCCGGACACGGCGCCGAGCGGGAACCTCGGCCCACCGGCATTCGTCGGGAGGCATGGAGCTGACCTGTCCCAAGTGCCAGGGCGCCATGCGTTCCTACGAACGCAACGGCGTCACCATCGACCAGTGCTCGGAGTGCCGTGGCATCTTCCTCGACCGGGGCGAGCTCGAACGCCTCGTCGACGCGGAGAACGCCTGGCACGGGGCCCAACAGCCGGAGGCGCCTCGCCAGCAGGGTTATCAGCAGCCGTCGTACGGCGCTCCGCCAGCAGCAGGGTGGGCACTACGGCCAGAAGCCGTACAAGAAGAAGAAGTCGTCCTTCCTCGACGAGCTCTTCGACTGACGCGGGGCCCGGCCGTCATGCCCGAGCGGGCAGGATGCGACCGGTCACGGCGCCGAAGCCGATCCGCGCGCCGTCGCGGCCCGGGCGCCCAGCCGCTGATCGACGACCTCGTCGCCGTCCTCGAGGAACGTCCGGGTCGACCCGTCGGCGAGCGTCGACCGGCTCGCGCGCCGTTCCAGGTCAGCTCCAGGAACGAGCCGCGCTGGTCCCGGTCCGGGCCGGAGACGGTGCCGGACGCGTACAGGTCGCCGGTGCGCAGCGACGGCGCCGTTGACGGTGAGGTGGGCCAGCTGCTGCGCGGCGGTCCAGTACATGCCGGCGAACGGCGGCCGGGACACCACCGTGCCGTTCCACGCGACCTCGAGCGTCGAGGTCCAAGCCCGCACGGCTCGTCGACCGCAGGTAGTCGGCAGCACCGGCGGGTCCTGCGCCGGGGCGGCGCACCCGGGCCGCGTCGAGCGCGTCCAGCGGCACGACCCACGGCGAGATCGACGTGGCGAACGACTTGCCGAGGAACGGGCCGAGCGGCAGGTACTCCCACGCCTGGATGTCGCGGGCGCGACCAGTCGTTGACCAGCACGACGCCGAAGACGTGGTCGCGCGAAGTCGGCCGCCGCGGCACCGGCGTGCCGAGCGCGGACGGCACGCCGACGACGAAGCCGACCTCGGCCTCGATGTCCAGCCGCGTGCGACGGGCCGAACGACGGGCCGTCGGCGTCGGCGGCCTTGCGCTGCCCGCTCGGCCGCACGACGTCGGTGCCCGACACGACGACCGTGCCGGCCCGGCCGTGGTAGCCGATCGGCAGGTGCCTCCAGTTCGGCGTCAGCGGCTCGCTGTCGGGGCGGAACAGCCGGCCGACGTTCGTGGCGTGGTGCTCGGAGGAGTAGAAGTCGACGTAGTCGGCGACCTCGAACGGCAGGTGCAGCGTCACCTCGGCCAGCGGGATCAGCAGCGGCTCGACGACCGGTCGCGGTAGCCGTCGTCGGTCAGCAGCTCGGTCAGCCACGACCGCACGGCGGTCCAGGCCGGCCGGCCCAGCGCCATGAAGGCGTTGAGGGTGGGCCGACTCGAACGACATGCCGCCGTCGAGGACCCTCGGCGGCGGCCAGCGGCGCGAGGTCGAGCACGTCGTCGCCGAGCGCGACGCCGACCCGGGGCTGCTCGTCGCCGCGGCGAGAACACGCCGTACGGCAGGTTCTGCACCGGGAACGGCGAGTCGGCGGGGACGTCCAGCCAGGTCGAACGCGGCACCGCTCGACGAGGCCGAGCCGCGATCAGCTCGGTCGATCGGCTCCGTGACGCTGCACAGCAGCCGAAGCCGACCGACAGCGACCCGTGGACGGCGATGCGTCGAGCTCGGGCCACGGAGCACGCGCTCGACCAGCGGTACCGCGTCGGCGCTCGGCGAGCGCTCGGCGACTCGGCGACCTCGGCGTCCTCGCCGGCCACGCGTCAGCGGTCGCCACCAGCACGTTGAGGAAGCCGTGGTGCTCGAACCCGGTCTCCGGGTCGGTGTGCCGCACGGCGTGGTGCAGGCCCGCGGTCAGCTTGAACGGCAGCCCCCGGTCGCGGCAGGCGCAGATGAACGCGGCCAGCTCGACCGGGTCGGGAACAGCTCGGCGGTCGAGCCCGCCGGTGCGGAACTTCGCGCGACCGCATGCCACGGCGCGGCGCCGGCGAGCGGTCGAGGGCCAGCGACAGACCCCAGGTCGAGCGGGTCGACCTCGGCGTAGCCGGTCACCGATCGGCATCCGGCGCACGGTGGCGCCGACCGTGGCCGGCGTCGGGTCCTCGCCGCGCTTGGCGACGGCCTCGACCCGCCAGCGGCGATCGGTCGTCGGCGGTCGCGGCGCCCAGGGCCTCGCGCGGTGCCAGCCGGCCCGCGTCGACGACGAGCCGACACCGCCAGGCGCTGGTCGGCCGGCAAGGTCCGCGCAGCTCGGCGAGGCGGGTCGCCGGGCACAGCAGCGGGCCGACCAACCCGGCGTACCAGGCGCGCTCCGATGCCGCGCGTGCGCCGGCCACCGCCTCCGCCAGCGGGACGCTTGCCGGGCGGGAAGACGGCCGCGTCGTCGACCAGGCCGGCGAACAGCGGCGGCAGCAGCCGGTTGACACGACAGGAACATAATGGACGCTACAGGAACGGACAATGGCGTCCGGTATCGGACACCGCGTGGCGATGCGGGGAGCGTTCGGCGATGCCGTACTACCGCAGCGTCGGCGAGGATGCCGCGCAAGCGCCACACCCAGTTCCGCCAGCCCGATGGCAGCCTCTACGCCGAGGAGCTGATGGGCGTCAGGAGGGCTTCTCGTCCGACTCGTCGCTGCTCTACCACCGCAAGCTGCCGACGGCGATCGTCGCCGCGCGAGGTGTTCGACGCACCCGCCTGGCCGCGCCAGCCCAACCACCCGCTCAAGCCGCGGCACCTGCAGACCCACAAGCTCGACGCGGCCGGCGCGACCCGGTGCTCGGCCGGCAGCACCTGCTCGCCAACGACGACGTCCGGATGTCCTACGTCGTCGCCGACCGGCCGTCGCCGCTCTACCGCAACGCGATCGGCGACGAGTGCCTCTACGTCGAGAGCCGGCTCGAGCAGTCGTCGAGATCGACGTTCGGCGCGCTGACCGTCGGCACCGGCGACTACGTCGATCATCCCCACGTCGACGACGCACCGGTCGTGCCGCGACGGCGAGCCGCTGCGGCTGCTGGCGATCGAGGCGACCGGGCACATCGGCCCGCCGCGGCGCTACCTGTCGAAGAACGCGGGCAGTTCCTCGAGCACTCGCCCTACTGCGAGCGCGACCTCCGCGGCCCGGCGGAGCCGTTCACCGCCGAGGGCGAGGACGTCGAGGTGCTCGTGCAGCACCGCGGCGCGGCTGGCACCGCGTGGACGTACGCTACGCGCACCACCCGTTCGACGTCGTCGGCTGGGACGGCTGCCTCTACCCCTAGGCGTTCTCCATCAACGACTTCGAGCCGATCACCGGGCGGCTGCACCAGCCGCCGCCGGTGCACCAGACGTTCGAGGGTCCGAACTTCGTGATCTGCTCGTTCGTGCCGCGCAAGTTCGACTACCACCCGCTGGCATCCCCGCGCCCTACAACCACGCCAACGTCGACTCCGACGAGGTGCATCTTCTACACCGGCGGCGACTTCATGTCCCGCAAGGGCTGCCGGCATCGAGCAGGGGTCGATCTCCCTGCACCCGTCCGGGTTCACCCATGGGCCGCAGCCGGGCTCGGTCGAGGCGTCGATCGGCAAGCAGGCCACCGACGAGCTGGCCGTCATGGTCGACACGTTCCGGCCGCTGGAGCTGCTGGAGCCGGCGCTGGCCTGCGAGGACGCGTCCTACGCCTGGACCTGGTCGGGTCGCAGTGTCCCGCGCGATGTTGACGGAGATGCGGATACCGACGGGGACGGGGATGGCGACGGCCTCGACTCGACCACCGGCTGACGCCGCCGTCGCCGGCCGGGCGAGGCGGGCCGTGCTGCGGCTCGCACCGGTGGTTGCCGTCCTGGCCTGTGTCTCGTGCAACGGGGCCGGTGCCTCGAGCCCCGAGTCGAACCCGGCCCTGAAGGGGCTCGCCGCCGAGGTCGACCAGCTCCGGTCCGACGTGCCGCTGAACCGGGTCGAGATCGGCGTGGTGAACAGCGGCGACGAGACCGTGGTCGTGGACAGCATGCACGTGCGGATCCCGGGGTTCCGGTCCGGCGAGCGGCTGCAGAAGGACTCTCCCGTGCGGCCCGGGCTGACCGTCAACCTGCCCTGGCCCCACGGCACGGTCCAATGCACTCGTGACAGCGCCGCCCCCGATGTCCGCCCGCCGATCGTGACGTTGAAGGTGCACACCGAGAGCGACCCGACGTCACGGACGCTGCGCCTCACTGCCACCGACAAGACGAAGGTGCTTCAGCGGATCGCCGACCGCACGTGCGAGGTCGAACGGGTCGGCCGCGAGGTCTCCCTGGCGTTCGGCGACACCTGGCGTCCCGAGACGAAGCCGGACGGCGTCCGTCCTGCACGGCACCCTGCAGGCGCGGCTGCTCATCGACGAACCGCGCGAGGTGACCGAGATGCGCGGGGCGATCATGTACGCGATCGAGCCGGACGCGTCCGCGGGACGTGTTCCGAGCCCGCTGGCCACCCTCTCGCGGAACGACGCGAGGTGTCGATCCCGGTCCTGGCCTATGCCGGCCGCTGCACCGGCCACGTCATCGGTGAGATCAAGCAGCCCTACGCGTTCCTGGTCTGGGTCGGGCGACCGGGTGAGGAGCCGGTGGCCGTCACGCCGGCTATCGGCCAGGCGACCAAGGACGCGCTGCGCCTGGTCTGCGCCTTCTGAGGGGCGCGCGTCAGCGCGGGTCGATGCACGCGGCAGGCAGCTCGAACCAGCGCAGGTGCTCGAAGTCCGCGGAGATCGCACCGCTCAGGTCGTCGTCGGGCGGGCACTCGCCCGCAGCGGCCACGATGCGGCGGGCCTCCTCCAGGTAGCCGGGCAGCGCCGACTCAGGCACCGGCTCGTCGTGGCGGGGTAGGTCATCTCGCCCGTCACCGGGTCGTAGCCGACCTGGCTGAGCCGCAGCGGCGGCTCGACCGGACCGGCCCGGTGCCGCCATAGGCCGGTGGCCGGATCGAAGCGGTAGTCGGAGAGCAGTGCGGCGCCGTGCTCGGCCACGAGGTGGACGGCGTCGATGACGTAGTCGGCTACCGCGTCGGACACGAAGTAGTTGAAGTTGACCCGGACCCAGCCGGGCTTGATGCCCTCGCAGCCGTGGGCGATCTCCCGCTCGAACTCGTGCGAGCGCTCGATGTCGATGCCGAGCAGCCGGTGGCCGTAGGGGCCGGCACACGAGCAGCCGCCGCGCGACTGGATGCCGAACAGGTCGTTGAGCAGTGCGACGACGAGGTTGTGGTGCAGGTAGCGGCCGGGGGAGCCGTCGGGCTTGGTGCGCCGCACGACGAACGACACGATCGACAGCCGCTCGGCGTCGAGGTTGCCGAGGATCTCGAGGTTGGGGTTCACCCGCCACGAGTCGACGGCCCGGCGCAGCAGTGCCTCCTCGCGGGCCCGGATCTCCTCGGCACCCACGGCCTGCTTGAGCTGGAACACCAGCCCGGCCCGGATGGACTCGACGATCGCCGGTGTGCCGCCCTCCTCGCGATGGGCCGGGTCCTCGAGATAGCGGTGCTCGAGCGGGTTGACGTAGGTGACGGTGCCACCACCGGGGACGACCGGCACGCGGTTGGTCAGCAGCTCACGGCGTACGGCGAGAACGCCGGGCGTGCCGGGCCCGCCGATGAACTTGTGCGGGGACAGGAACACCGCGTCCTTGTGGCACTGCGGGTGCTCGTCGCAGGTGCGCGTCATCTCGATGTCGACGTAGGGCGCGGCCGCGGCGCAGTCCCAGAACGACAGCGCGCCGTGCCGGTGGAGCAGGTCGGCGATCCGGTGGGTGTCGGTGACGATGCCGGTGACGTTGGACGCGGCCGAGAACGACCCGATGCGCAGCGGCCGCTCGGCGTAGTCGACGAGCTTCTGCTCGAGGACCGCTTTGTCGATGTGCCCGTCTCGGTCCTCGGGGATCGTCACGACGTCGCAGATCGACTCGCGCCAGGGCAGCTCGTTGGAGTGGTGCTCGAACGGCCCGATGAACACGACCGGTCGCTCCTCGGCCGGGATGTGGGACGAGAGCGAGTAGCGCGTCGTCGAGGTCGGCCGGGATGCGCAGGTTCAGGATTCCGATGAGCTTGTCGATCGCCGCCGTGGAGCCGGCGCCGCAGAAGATGACGACGGTCTCCTCGCCGCCACCGATGGCGTCGCGGATGATGCGGCGCGCGTCCTCGCGCAGCCGGGTCGTCTGCAGGCCGGTGCCGCTGGACTCGGTGTGGGTGTTGGCGTAGCGCGGCAGCACCTCGGAGCGGATGAAGTCCTCGATGAACGTCAGCGAGCGACCGCTTGCCGTGTAGTCGGCGTAGGTGACCCGGCGCGGACCGTAGGGCCCGTGCATCACCTGGTCGTCGCCGATCACCGACTCCCGGATCCGCAGCAGCAGGGAGCTTTCGACGGCGGTCAGCGGGGCGTCGGTCACGCTGACACGGTAGGCCCGTCGGCGTACAACGGCATCTGTGACTGGCCCCGCTCCATCGAGAGCAGCCACTGCTTTCGGGGCAAACCGCCGCCGAAGCCGGTGAGTGACCCGTCGGCGCCGATGACCCGGTGGCACGGGACCACGATCGACAGCGGGTTGTTGCCGTTGGCCGCCCCGACGGCCCGGGACGCGCCCGGGCGGCCGATCTGGGCGGCCAGCTCGCCGTAGCTGCGCGTCTCGCCGTAGGGGATCGTGCGCAGCGCCTCCCACACGGCGAGCTGGAACGGCGTCCCGGTCGGGGCGAGGTCCAGGTCGAACGACTCCCGCTCGCCCGCGAAGTAGGCGTGCAGCTGCTCGACGGCGGCCGTGAAAGGCGCCGGGTCCTGGCGCCAGGCCGGGTCGATGCCGTGCGGGGGCTCGCCCATGTAGACGCCGGTGATGGCCGAGCCGTCGCTGGTGAGCACGAGGTCGCCGATCGGGCTGGGCACGATGGTGTAGACGGTCACGAGGTCTCCTCGGTCGGGATGTTCCAGAGATGCATCAGGGCGTAGGAGCGCCAGGGGCGCCAGGGGGTCGCGCGGGTCTCGGTGGCGGCGGGGTCGCTCTCGACGCCGAGCCGGTCAAGGCCGTGCCGGACACCGAGATCGGTGGCCAGGAAGACATCGGGGTCGCCGAGGGCGCGCATGCGGACGTAGCCTGCCGTCCACGGTCCGATGCCCGGCACGGCCTGCAACGCGGAGTCCACCTCGTCGCGGTCGGCCCCGCAGTCGAGGTCGATCTCGCCTGCGGCGAGGGCGCTGCACAGGTCGACCAGGGTCTGGCCACGGCGATGCGGCATCGACAGGGCAGCGGGGTCGGCGTCGGCGAGTGCGTCGGCGGTCGGGAACTGGTGGGTGAGCCCGTCTGCGGGCAGCGTCAGCGGCTTGCCGAACTGGGCGACGAGCCGACCGGCCAGGGTGCGCGCGCCGGAGACCGACACCTGCTGCCCGAGGACCGCCCGCACCGCGATTTCCGCCCCGTCGACCGCACCCGGCACGCGGATGCCGGGGCGGCGGTGCACGAGCGGGGCGAGCAGCGGGTCGTGACCGAGGGCCTCGTCGACGGCCGCGGAGTCGGCGTCGAGGTCGAGCAGCCGACGGCAGCGGGCGACCGCGGGCACCACGTCGCGCGGGTCGCGCAGCGACAGCGTGCACGCGACGTGGTCACCGGCCGGGGTCAACGCGACGGTTGCCTCGTCGTGGGGGAGGCGCAGCGCCCGGCGGTAGGTCGTGCCGTCGAACGTCTCGACTCCGGGCACCGCGCGGCGGCCGAGGAAGTCGAGCACACCCGCGGCGTCGAACGGCGCGCGGACCGGCAGGCGCAAGTGGAGGGTGCCGGGCTGTCGTGTCTCCTCGGTGGAACCGCGACGGCGCAGCTCGCGCGGCGTGGTGGCGAAGACCGCCTGGACGGTGTCGTTGAACTGCCGGATGCTCGCGAACCCGGCGGCGAACGCGATCTCCGAGAACGACAGCGGCGAGGTCTCGATCAGGGTGCGCGCGGTGTGGGCGCGCTGTGCCCGGGCCAGTGCCTGTGCCCCGGCGCCCACCTCCGCGACGAGCAGCCGGTGCAGCTGCCGCTCGCTGTAACCCAGCTTGCCGGCGAGGTCGGTCACGCCGCCGCGGTCGACGACACCGTCGCCGATGAGCCGCATCGCGCGGGCCACCGTGTCGGAGCGCTGGCTCCACTCGGGCGAGCCCGGGGAGGCGTCGGGGCGGCAGCGGCGGCAGGCCCGGAACCCGGCCCGCTGCGCGGCCGCGGCCGTCGGCAGGAACCGGACGTTGTGGCGGCGCGGGGTCATGGCCGGGCAGCTCGGCCGGCAGTAGATGCCGGTCGTGGTTACGGCCGTCACGAACCACCCGTCGAACCGCGGGTCGCGGCTGCTCACGGCGCGGTAGCAGGTGTCGGCGTCCATCACGGGCCCCAGCCTGCCCCCTGGGGCCGACAAGTTCTAGCGGCTATCGGACATCGCGCTCGATCGTCACCCCGGCGGTCTCCAGATCGGCCACGGCCTGGTCGTCGTCGCCTGCCGAGAGGTTCACGAACCGAGTGTGGCCGAGCGGCACGACCACGTCGTACCCGAGGAGCTTTCCGTCGAGCGCGGTCTCCTTCACGCAGTAGTCGCCGGCCAGGCCGACGACGACGATCCGGCGCACGTCGGGGGACAGCAGCGAGCCGAGCTGGGTCGGGTGCGGCTCGCCGCTGACCGGATCACGCTCGGTGAACCCGGAGTAGCCGTCCTCGCCGGACGTCCCCTTGCGCACGACCGGCCCGCGGACGTCCAGGTCGGGGTGCAGCTCGGCACCCCACGTGTCCGCGACGCAGTGCACCGGCCAGATGCCGCCGTCCTTCTCGAAGTGCGGCGTCGACTCGGGGTGCCAGTCCTGCGTGTAGACCACGACGGCGCCGGCGTCACGAGCGGCCGCGACCTCGGCGTTGACGAGCTCGACGACGGCCTCGCCGCCCTGCACGTACAGCCCCCCGGAGGGGTCGGCGAAGTCGTTCTGGACGTCGACGACGACCAGTGCGGTCTCGTCGCCGTAAGCCCGTGCGACGGCCGGGATCGTCACTGCGGCTCCTCGTAGATCGTCGGGATGGCGGGTTCGCCGCGGGAGAGCTTCAGGCCCTCCCACGGCAGCGACTGCAGGGCCGCGCGCACGAGTTCGCGGGACTCGTCCAGCGTCGCGACGTCGTCGACCGGGACGCCCTTGCGCACGAGCGGCACCTGCAGGGCCCGGTCGCCGGCCTCCGGGGTGGGCACGCCCTGGGAGCGGAGGACCTCTGCGGTGGCGGTGCCGGTGGCCCGGTGCCGGCGTACGGCGGTCTTGCGGCCGCCCCGGGTCGTCTTGTCCTCGGAGCGCTTGACGACCGGGCGGCCCTCGACCTCGACGAGCTTGTAGATGAACCCGGCCGTCGGCGCCCCCGAGCCCGTCACGACCGAGGTGCCCACGCCGTACGCGTCGACCGGCGCCCCCGCGAGCGCCGCCAGGCCGAACTCGTCGAGGTCTCCGGACAGCACGATGCGCGTACGACGTGCGCCGAGCGAGTCGAGCAGCTCGCGCGCCTGCTGGGCCATCACGGACAGGTCGCCGGAGTCGATGCGGATCGCACCGAGCTCCGGCCCGGCAACTTCGATCGCGGTCCGGATGCCCTGGGTGATGTCGTAGGTGTCGACGAGCAGGGTGGTGTCGCGTCCGAGCGCCTCGATCTGGGCGCGGAACGCATCGGCCTCGCTGTCGTGCAGCAGCGTGTAGGAGTGGGCCGACGTGCCGGTCGTGGGCACGCCGAATCGCTGCCCGGCCGCGAGGTTCGATGTCGACGCGAACCCGGCGAGGTAGGCGGCGCGGGCCGCCGCGACAGCCGACTGCTCGTGGGTGCGACGCGATCCCATCTCGATGCAGCGCCGCTCGCCCGCGGCGTAGACCATGCGGGCCGCGGCGGACGCGACGGCGGTGTCGTGGTTGAAGATGGACAGGGCGAGCGTCTCGAGCACGACGCCGTCGGCGAACGTCGTGTCGACCGTGAGCACGGGTGACCCGGGGAAGAAGAGGTCGCCCTCGCGGTAGGCGTCGATGTCGCCGGAGAACCGGTAGTCGCGCAGCCACTCGCACGTCGCGTCGTCGACCACGCCGGCTGAGCGCAGATGGGCGAGCTCCTCGTCGCCGAAGCGGAAGTCCTCCAGCGCCTCGAGCAGCCGGCCGGTCCCCGCGACGATGCCGTAGCGCCGGCCGTCGGGCAGGCGGCGGGTGAACAGCTCGAACACGCAGTGCCGGCCCGCGGTGCCGTCGCGCAGGGCCGCCTGCAGCATCGTCAGCTCGTAGTGGTCGGTGAGCAGGGCGGTGCTGGGGTGCCCGCCAGAGCTCGCACCCTTTCCGCCTGTCACGGGTCTCACCTTAGATTGGTGCCATGTCTGTGGCGCCCGTTGAGGTCGAGCAGCCCGATCAGGACGAGGAGCTGCGAACCGAGAAACCGTGGGTGACCATCGTCTGGAACGACCCGGTCAACCTGATGTCCTACGTCGCGTTCGTGTTCCAGAAGCACTTCGGCTACCCGAAGGAGAGGGCGACCGAGCTGATGCTCGACGTGCACCAGAAGGGCAAGGCCGTGGTGTCCAACGGCACCCGCGAGGAGATGGAGCGCGACGTCGAGGCGATGCACAGCTACGGTCTCTGGGCGACGATGCAGCACGACGAGTGAGCGGGCGATAGCCGTGGTTGCGCAGTTCCGCCGGGCCCGCAAGGGCGGGGTCTCGGTGACGTTCGGGCAGGCCGAGACGCGCATCCTCCGGCACATCTTCGGTGAGATGCTCGAGCTGTTCGGCCCGGAGGAGACCACCTCCGACGACCCGCTCGCCGCCGCCCTCGGCATCGGCACCTCGACCATGGCGCCCACCGACCCGGCCCTTGCCCGGCTGTTTCCCGACGGCTACACCGACGATCCCGAGGCGTCGGCCGACTTCCGCCGTTACACCGAGACCGGGCTGCGCGACGCGAAGCGGGCCGCCGCGCGCACGGCCCTCGAGTCCATCGGGGAGCCGGGCCATCGCCAGGTCCTCGATCTCGAGACGGCACAGGCCTGGCTGCGGGCCCTCAACGACACCCGACTCGTGCTCGGCGAGCGGCTCGGCGTCACCGAGGATCTCGACGTGCTGATCGCCTCGCTCGAGGAGGACGACCCCCGGCTGGGGATGTTCTGGGTCTACGACCGCCTCACCTACCTGCAGGAGACCTTGGTGCGGGCCCTCTGGTAAACGGCGGACCGCCAACGTAGCGTCGCAGGCAGGGGAGGTGCCCACATGGCTGACGACTGGGCCCGGTCGCCGTGGCCCTGGCTGGCCATCTCCATGGCCGCGATCGGCGGAGCTCTGCTGGCGGCGGTCCTCACGGTGCGCTTCAGCACATCGGGCGAGGACGACGCCGTACCGGAGTCCGCGGGTGACACAGCCCCGACGACCACGCCCAGTGCGACCGAGTCGCCCCCAGACCCCCGCCTCCTGCCGAACATGCAGGCCCTCACACCCCGCAACATCGCGATCGAGCGGTCCGGGAGCGGGCGGTCACTTCGCTTCGACGGCACCCTGGCCAACGTCGGTGTCGGACCGCTGGAAGTAGTGCCGGACACGAAACGGCCCTGCCCGCGCGGCCAGCGGCACGCGTCCCAGGGCATCTACCAGGACGGCAACGGCAATGCGCGATTCGATGCGGCTGTCGACCGGCAGAAGGCGCTGCGTCCGGCCGGGTGCCTGCTCTTCCACCCCGACCACACCCACTGGCACCTCGACGCGTCGGCTCGCTACGCGCTGACTGTCGCCGAGGACGATGAGGTGGTGGTGGAGCAGGACAAGGTCAGCTTCTGCCTGCGGGACAACGAGCGGGTGGCTGGCGTCGCCGCGCCCAGGCGCAAGGGCAGCGGCTACGGCAAGTGTGCGCGCGACCGGATCCAGGGCATCTCAAGCGGCTGGGCCGACGTCTACGACGCGTCGCTGCCGGGCCAGGAGCTCAAGCTCCCGCGCGCGATGCCGGACGGCGTCTACTGCCTGCGGGTCGACGCCGACCCGCTGGGCATCCTTCTGGAGAGCGTGGAGGACGACAACGCCGCGGTCCGGGCGATCACCATCACCGGCCGCCAGGTGGGTCCGGCCACACCCGAGAGCTGCAGCAGATAAGTACCCTGATGGCGTGCTGACGATCGAGCAGGCGACGTACGACGCGATCGTGGCGCACGCCCGCAAGGACCACCCGGACGAGGCGTGCGGGGTCGTGGCCGGGCCCGCTGGGTCGGACCGGGCTGAGCGCTTCGTGCCGATGCAGAACGCTGCCCGGTCGCCGACGTTCTACGAGTTCGACTCAGCCGACCTGCTCGCGCTCTACCGCGAGATGGACGACCGCGACGAGGAGCCGGTCGTGATCTACCACTCGCACACGGCGACCGAGGCCTACCCGTCGCGCACGGACATCGAGTTGGCCCAGGAGCCGGGGTCCCACTACGTCCTGGTGTCGACCCGCGAGCCCGAGTCCGTGGAGTTCCGGTCGTTCCGGATCGTGGACGGCTCGGTCACCGAGGAAGATGTGCAGGTTGTCTCGACGTTGACGTCACAGTCGGACTCCGCGCCCGCCGATGGGCCGAGCCCCACGAACCAGCACCAACGAGACACTCAAGGAGCAGCACCCAGATGAGCATCGAGGTCCGTATCCCGACCATCCTCCGCCAGTACACCGGCGGTGAGAAGGCCGTCGAGGCGTCGGGCGGGACGCTGCACGAGCTGATCACCGACCTCGACGCCCGCCACCCCGGCCTGCGCGACCGCCTCGTCGACGACAAGGGCCTGCGCCGCTTCGTCAACGTCTACCTCAACGACGAGGACGTCCGCTTCCTGGGCGGGCTGGAGACCTCGGTGTCCGACGGCGACCACGTGACCGTGCTCCCCGCCGTCGCAGGCGGCTGACGGGTGCCATGCGCTACGACTCGCTCCTCGACTCGATCGGCCGCACGCCCCTGGTGATGCTGCCGCGGCTCTCGCCGTCGCCGGACGTGCGGCTGTGGGCGAAGCTCGAGGACCGCAACCCGACCGGCTCGGTCAAGGACCGGCCGGCGCTCTGGATGGTCGAGCAGGCCGAGAAGGACGGGACGCTTCGCCCGGGCTGCACGATCCTGGAGCCGACGTCGGGCAACACCGGGATCTCGCTCGCGATGGTCGCGCAGCTCAAGGGCTACCGCCTGGTGTGCGTGATGCCGGAGAACACCTCGGTCGAGCGCCGCCAGCTGCTGGAGATGTGGGGCGCCGAGATCGTCTCGTCGCCGGCGGCCGGCGGGTCGAACGAAGCCGTGCGGGTGGCCAAGGAGCTCGCCGTCGAGCACCCGGACTGGGTGATGCTCTACCAGTACGGCAACCCGGCCAACGCCGAGTCGCACTACGCGACGACGGGTCCCGAGATCCTGGCTGACCTGCCGTCCATCACGCACTTCGTAGCGGGCCTGGGCACGACCGGCACCTTGATGGGTGTCGGCCGCTTCCTGCGCGAGCGGGTGCCGGGTGTGCAGATCATCGCCGCGGAACCGCGCTACGGCGAGCTCGTCTACGGGCTGCGCAACCTCGACGAGGGGTTCGTCCCCGAGCTGTACGACGAGTCGGTGCTGACCACCCGCTACGCGGTCGGGCCACGCGACGCCGTACGACGGGTGCGTGAGCTGCTCGACAACGAGGGTCTGTTCGCGGGCATCTCGACAGGGGCGATCCTGCACGCCGCCCTGGGTGTCGCTGCGACGGCGGCGAAGGACGGTCAGCGGGCCGACATCTGCTTGGTTGTGTGCGACGGCGGATGGAAGTACCTCTCCACCGGTGCCTACTCGGGCACGCTGGACGAGGCAGAGGCGAGCCTCGACGGCCAGCTCTGGGCCTGATCGAGCGCATCCCTACTGCTCGGGCGGCTGGTCCTCGCCCTTGGCCTCGGCTTTCTCGGCGTCCAGCTTCGTCCGGTGAACGGTGTCCGGCGCGTGGTCGGGTGGCCCGTAGATCGTGATGAGCCGCAGGGCGCCCGAGCCGGTGTTCGTGAAGTTGTGCTCCGTCCCGGCAGGGACGACGACGAGATCGCCGGCGGCCACGTCCTGATGGTCGCCACCCACGTCCGCTCTGGCCGTTCCCTCGGTGAAGATGAGCACCTGGTCGTTGTCGGGGTGCACCTCCGCGCCGATGTCCTCACCCGGCTGCAGGGTCATCACCACCACCTGAGTGTGCTTCCCGGTGAACCGGACGGCACGGAAGTAGTCGTTCTTGGCGGCGTCGTCGGCGATAGTTACGGCGAACATGGTCGGAACGTACCCCGGTCGCCGCCGTGAGGTACAGGGCGCACGCCGTACGCTCGGACCCGTGGCGGACGCACCGATCGGCATCTTCGACTCCGGGTACGGCGGGCTGACTGTCGCGCGCTCCGTCCTCGACCAGCTGCCGCACGAGCCGGTGCTCTACGTCGGCGACACGGCGCGGCAGCCCTACGGCACCCGGCCGATCGCCGAGGTGCGGGAGTTCGCGCTCGAGTGTCTCGACCACCTAGTCGACGAGGGGGTCAAGGCGCTGGTCATCGCCTGCAACAGCGCCAGCGCCGCAGTGCTGCACGATGCGCGCGAGCGCTACGCCGTACCGGTCGTCGAGGTGATCAGGCCGGCCGTACGCCGAGCTGTCGCTGCCACCCGCAACCATCACGTCGGCGTCATCTCGACGCAGGCCACCAAGACGAGTCGCGCTTATGAGGACGCGTTCGCTGCAGCGCCCGGCGTCAAAGTGACCACCCAGGCGTGTCCGCGGTTCGTTGAGTTCGTCGAGCGGGGTGAGACGGCAGGCCCCGATCTGCTGCGCGTCGCGCACGAGTACCTCGATCCTGTTGCGGCTGCCGGTGTCGACACCCTGATCCTCGGCTGCACGCACTACCCGCTGCTGACCGGTGCGGTGTCCTACGTGATGGGCGACGGGGTGACCCTGGTGTCCAGCGCCGAGGAGACGGCGAAGGACGTTTACCGCGTTCTCGTTGCCGGCGACCTGTTGCGCTCGGAGGACCTGCCCGAGCCCAAGCATCGCTTCCTCACGACAGGCGACCCGTCTCAGTTCCAGGAGCTGAGCCGACGTTTCCTCGGGCCGGAGGTCAGCGGCGTCGAGGCCGCGGGATGAGGCTCACGGTCGTTGGTTGTTCGGGCTCGTTCCCGGGGCCGGACAGCCCGGCCTCCTGCTACCTCGTGGAGGCCGACGGCTTCCGCGTGCTCCTTGACCTCGGCAGTGGTGCACTTGGGCCGCTGCAACGACACTGCGCGATCGGCGATCTCGATGCCGTCCTGCTCAGCCACCTGCATGCCGATCACTGCATGGACGTGCTGCCGCTCTACGTCGCGCGGACCTACGACCGGAGCACCACCCACGACCGGCTTCCGGTCTACGGCCCCACCGGCGCGGGCGCCCACCTGGCTCGCGCCTACGGGAAGTGCGAGGAGCCGGGCCTGAGCGGCGCGTTCGACTTCGTCGACCACACTGCCGGAAGTCGTCAGGTCGGGCCGCTCACCGTGACCGTGGCCCGCACGGTGCACCCCATCGAGACGTGGGCGATGCGCGTCGAGCACGGTGGGCGGGCGCTGGTCTACTCCGGCGACAGCGGTGTGTGCGACCAGCTCGTCGACCTGGCCGCCGGCGCCCAGCTGTTCCTCTGCGAGGCGTCCTTCCGCGAGGGCGACGACAACACGCCCGACGTCCACCTGACCGGCCGCGAGGCCGGACGTCTTGCGGCCCGCGCTGCGGTCGACCGGTTGGTCATCACGCACGTGCCGCCCTGGCACGACCCTGTCCGGACGCGGGACGAGGCGCGGTCGTCCTACGACGGAGCGGTCGAGCTGGCGCGGTCCGGCACGGCCTACGAGATCTGACGTCTGCGCAATGCGGTGATGGATTTCCACAGGTAGCGCGCTCGAAAAAGTTGAAAATCCCTTGTGGATAAAGAGGTTTCGGGCCGGTTCTGTCGGCGGAACTGTCAGTGGTGGCCTCTAGGTTTCTTTCATGGCCAACCACGACAACCGAGGCTCCGGGCGCGGAGGCGAGCACTGCGGCGACGGTGCTGACCGCCGTCGTGATGGTGACCGGCGCGGCCGCGATCATGCCGCGGACCGTGGGGGGCGGCGGGCTGCGCCCGGCGACGGCGACCGTGACGGGCTGTTGGTCGTGGAGGGTCCGGAGCCGGACGTGCTCGGGCTGCGCGCGGACGCGCGGGCGCTGGCCGCTGCGGAGGCGAAGCGGCTGCGCCGGGTGGTGGCGATCGCGGAGCGGGTCACCCGAGAGACCAGTGCCTTCCTCGCGCTGGGGGGTCGGGTGCCGGGGGCGGCCTTGGACACCGAGCTGGTGATGTCGGCGGTCACCTGCGAGCTGATGATGGCGCTGGGGATCAGCAAGGGCCACGCCGAGAACCTGCAGCTGCTCGCGACCCGCCTGGTCCGGGTGCTGCCGGAGACTTTGGCGATGCTCGAGTGCGGCCGCCTGGACCTGACCCGGGCGAGGCTGCTCGCCGAGGCCACCGAGGTCCTCGACGACGCCCACGCCCGCCGGGTGCAAGCCCTGCTGCTCCCGAGCGTGGGGGACGGTCCGTGGGACGGCCCGTCGCCGCGGGCCTGGAAAGCCCGGGTCCAACGCGCCGTGATCACGGTCGACCCGGACTCGGCCCGGCGGCGGCGGGAGTCCGCGATCCGCTGCCGGCTGGTCCGTGCCTGGGCGGCCGGGGACGGCACCGGGATGCTGGAGGTGGTCGCCCAGGACACCGACATCGCCGCGGTGGACCGGGTCATCACCGACCTCGCCCACGCCTGGCCGGCGGTCGGCCCGGACGGGGAGCCGTTGAGCATGGACCAGCGCCGCGCCGACGCGGTGATGGACCTGTTCCGGCGGGTCGCCGACGGCAACGAGCTGCCCTGGATGAGTGCCCGCCGGGAACGCGAAGTCGGGATCGTGCTGCACGCGGACACCCTCTTCAGCGACGGCCCCGCCAAGGACGCGCCCGGTGAGCTGCGCGGCCTGGGCGCACCGGCTCCCGTGGATCCGCACTCCGCGAGGGAACTGGCCCGCGACGAGATCGCCGCGGGCGCCGCCGCCCGCGTCCTGCTCGTGGACGGCGCCGGTGTCCTGCAGCGCACTCTTCGATTGCTCAAGGCACCGCCGGGCGGCTGGACCCGCGACCTGCTCGTCGGCCAAGTCCGCGCCGCCCTCCCGGACCTGCCGGACTTGCAGACCGAGTCCTACGAACCGACCGTGGCGATCACCGACCACGTCCGCGCCGTCCACCCCCGGTGCACGTCCTATGACTGCGCCCGCCTCGCCAGCCGCTGCGATCTGGACCACGACAAGTCCTGGCCCCGCGGCCCCACCAGCGTCACGAACCTGTGTCCACGCTGCCGGCGCCACCACGAGCTCAAGACCCGAGGCCTCGTGCGCACCCGCCTGCACCCAGACGGATCCGTAACCACCACCACCCTGCTCGGGACCACGGTCACCACCCGACCCGAACCTGTGCCCGGCTTCGGCCCCGGCGAGGCCTACGCCACCGCCCACTCGGCTTGACGCCGGGCGGCGGACCACTCGACGACGATGCACGCATCCATCTGATGCGCTCGATACCGGCACTTATGCGCCGGTGACCACATGTCTTGCGGCGAGGACGGGAACCGTCCTTTGACGGGATCATGAAGACCACAGCCGCCGTGGGGGCTATCGAGAGGATCAGCACCCAGGGAGAGTCAGTGATGGCGTAGATGACGAGCGTCCCCAGGTCAGCCACCGCCGCGCTGGACCCGGTCCGGACCCGGTTGCTCGGTGAGCTGGCCGTCCCGGCCTCCGCCGCCGAGCATGCCGCCCGGGTCGGCATCGCCCGCCAGAAGGTCAACTACCACCTCAAGGCGCTCGAGGCGCACGGCCTGGTGGAGCTGTCCGAGGAGCCCCAGCACGGGGGCACCACCTAACGGGCTGCAGGCGTCGGCCGCGTCGTACGTCGTGTCGCCGGCGGCCGTCAGCGGGTCCGCGGCCGACCCGGACGCCAACGGTGCCGGCCATCCCCAAAGGCCTTCCCGGCAACCGAGCCGGGCGCTACAGTCCGGCGCAAGTGGGCCCAGGATTCGTCACAGGGGCACCGCCCGTCACGACTGGAGGAGCACATGAAGGGATCATCCCGCCTTCACGCGGTGCCCGGTGGCGCCAAGACCGTCGGCCTGGCCGTGGTGGCCGTCCTGTTGACGCTCGCGTTGCCGTCGACCGCGCCGGCCGGCGCCGCTGACGGGCAGCGCGTGAGCGCCGACGTGGCGGTCGCGCGCGTCTGCCACGCCAAGAACGTCAACGGAGCCGCAGGCACCCAGTCGGTGCGCACGACGGCGACCGAGTCGGGCCTGGTCCGGGCCCGCCTGTCCGGCCGCGGCGACTGGGACCTCGGGGTCTTCGACGCCAACTCCGGGCGTTTCGTCGCTGGGTCGGCGGGATTCGCCTCCAACGAGCTGGCTGAAGGCTTCGTCAAGGCCGGCCAGAAGCTGGTCGTGCAGGCCTGCCGCTTCCGCGGGAGCGCCTCGAGCGCCGATCTCTCGATCGGCTTCGTGAAGATCGCCGAGCCCAGCACGGGCAAGATCCAGATCGTCGACGTCGACACGGCGGCGCGCAAGGACAAGCGGCGGCTGCAGACCCTCGGCCTCGACCTGACCGAGCACGGCGACGGGAACTCCGTCGAGGTCGTGCTTCACGGGGCGGGAGACGAGAAGAAGCTGCGCGACGCCGGCTTCACCTTCGACGTCCGGGTCGCGGACCTCGAGGCGCAGGCCAAGGCCGATCGAGTCGCGGACTCGAAGTACGCCGCGTCGAACCCGAAGACCCAGCTGCCCAGCGGCAGCAACCAGTACCGGCACCTCGCCGACTACGACCTCGAGATGAAGCAGCTCGCGATGCGCTACCCGGGCCTGGCGAAGGAGCTCACGCTCAACCACCCGACGATCGAGGGCCGGTCGGTCAACGGCATCGAGATCACGCAGAACCCGCAAGCGCAGGACGGCAAGCCGATCTTCCTGCAGCTGGGCGTCCACCACGCCCGTGAGTGGCCCTCGTCGGAGCACGCGATCGAGTTCGCCTACGACCTGCTGACCAACTACGGGAGCAGCGCACGCACGACGCAGCTCGTCAACGCGACGCGCACGATCGTGGTGCCGATCGTCAACCCCGACGGCTTCAATATCTCGCGCGAGGCGGCGCACGCCGGGCTGAGCGCGTCGTTCGGGCTTTTCGACTACGAGATGAAGCGCAAGAACTGCCGCATCTCGGCCAACACGCCGGCGCAGTACAAGACCGGCACGTGCTCCGACAACCTGGCCGGACGCCTGCGCGGGACCGACCCGAACCGCAACTACGGCGGCATCTGGGGCGGCGGCGGCGCGAGCACCATCTGGTCGAGCGACACCTACCGCGGCGACGGCCCGTTCTCCGAGCCCGAGACCCAGAACATCCGCGAGCTGCAGTCCACGCGCTCGATCACGAACCTGATCACCAACCACACGTTCTCGAACCTCGTGCTGCGCCCGCCGGGCGTGGCGGACTTCGGCGCGCCGCTCGAGGAGTCGCAGCTCAAGGCGCTCGGGGCGAAGATGGCGGGCCACAACGGCTACTCGAACATCCCGGGCTACGGCCTCTACGACACCACCGGCGGCACGGAGGACTGGACGTTCTGGACCGCCGGCTCGCTCGGCTACACGTTCGAGATCGGCCCGAACGGGTTCCACCCGCCGTACAACAACAGCGTGGTCGACGAGTATCTCGGCCGCGGCCAGACCGCCGGCGCGGGCAAGGGCGGCAACCGCGAGGCGTACTACGAGATGCTCGCGGCCACGCGCGAGTCGGCGCTGCACTCGGTGATCGCCGGCTCGGCGCCGAGCGGCTCGGAGCTGAAGATCTCCAAGACTGTGACGACCGAGACGTCGCCCGTATGGAACAACGACTACGGCACCGACATCGGGCCGGTGCGGACGTTCCAGGACACGCTCGCGTACACGATGACCACCAGCGGCCCGACGTTCGAATGGAACGTCAACCCCTCTACCCGACCCGTGGTCGCCGGCCGCGACGGGCGCCCCGCGACCGGGCCGCCGCAGGCGGACTTCGTCTTCGCGAACCCGGCCGGCCAGCCGGCCGAGAACACCGGTGACCCGCTGGGTGGCCCACACGAGGAGTTCGTCTTCGACGTGCAAGGTCCGCCCGCAGTGGACAACGGTCGCATGACCGTGCACATCGACTGGGCCGACCCGAACACCGACTGGGACCTCTACGTCTACAACGCGGCGGGCACCGTCGTGGCGCAGTCGGCTGCTTTTCGGCGACACCACCGAGGACGCTCTGATGCTCGACCCGCCGGCCGGGCGCTACACCGCGGTGATCGTCAACTACGACCAGGTAGACGGCGCCGCCTACGACGACTGGACCAACGGCCGGGTCGACTTCGACAGCCCGCGCCCGCGGGTCGAGACCGGCGTCAAGGAGGCCTGGTCGATGACGTGCACCAGGCCGGACGGGCAGGCGACTTCGCCGGTGGACGTCGTCGTCGACCGTGGCCAGCAATACGACGCCAGCGCGGCCTGCCGGCCGATCTGACGAACGTTGTGGCGGGGCGGCGATGAGCCGCCCCGCCCGGGCGTCCGATGAAGGTGCCCACGTGAAGGCGTTCGCGCTAGCGGCGCAGGGCAACTTCTCGACCTGACTGCGCCAGTGTGCCCGGGTGCGGCCGGTGCCCCGAGATCGCTCGATATTGCCGGTTCCTGCTCGTTATCGCACCCACGCCGGGCGGCGAAGGGATCGTCCACGAGTGAACGACGGTGGCGGGTCGTTCGAGCTGGCGCGGTCCGACCCGTCGTACGAGATCTGACGTCATCTAGGGTCGTTCGCATGGCACGAAGCGACGGACGACGACCCGACGAGCTCCGGCCGGTCACCATCACCCGCAACTGGCTCGACCACGCCGAGGGCTCGGTGCTGGTGGAGTACGGCAAGACCCGGGTGCTGTGTGCCGCGTCGGTGACCCAGGGCGTGCCACGGTGGCGCCGGGGCAGCGGCCTCGGCTGGGTGACCGCGGAGTACGCGATGCTGCCGCGCGCGACCAACACCCGGTCCGACCGCGAGTCGGTCAAGGGGCGCATCGGCGGCCGCACCCACGAGATCTCCCGCCTGGTCGGGAGATCGCTGCGGTCGGTCATCGACTACAAGGCGCTCGGCGAGAACACCATCGTGCTCGACTGCGACGTGCTGCAGGCCGATGGCGGCACCAGGACGGCGGCCATCACCGGCGCCAACGTCGCACTGGCCGACGCGGTGTCGTGGCTGCGGAACGCGGGCTCGCTTGCGGGCGAGCCGCTCACCGGCTCGGTGGCAGCCGTCTCCGTGGGCATCGTGGCCGGCGAGCCGATGCTCGACCTGTGCTACGAGGAGGACGTCGTGGCCGACACCGACATGAACGTGGTGATGACAGGCGAGGGCGCGTACGTCGAGGTGCAGGGGACCGCCGAGGCGGCTCCGTTCGACCGCAAGCTGCTGGACGCCATGCTCGACCTGGCGGCCACCGGTTGCGCCGAGCTGACCGAGATCCAGCGGCGTGCTCTCGCGACATGACCGACCAGCTGGTGCTGGCCACCCGCAACGCGCACAAGATTGAGGAGCTCGCCGAGATCCTGGGAGCGGCCGGCCTGGATGTCGAGCTGCTGCCGCTCCCGGACGACGCCCCCGACGTCGTCGAGGACGGTCTGACCTTCGCCGAGAACGCGCTGAAGAAGGCCCGGTCGGCGGCTGCTGCGACGGGGGTGCCGTCGGTCGCGGACGACTCGGGGCTCTGCGTCGACGCCTTGAACGGGATGCCCGGCGTCTTCTCCGCCCGGTGGGCCGGGGCCGGTCGCGACGACGCCGCCAACCTGGCGCTGGTGCTCGAGCAGACGGCCGACGTCCCCGACGAGAGCCGAGGCGCGCACTTCACCTGCGCTGCGGCGGTGGCGCTGCCGTCGGGGGAGGAGCGGGTGGTCGAGGGTCGAGTCGACGGCGTGCTGATCCGTACGCCGCGCGGCACCGGCGGGTTCGGCTACGACCCGGCGTTCGTCCCGATCGGACATGAGCGGACCACCGCCGAGATGTCCAACGACGAGAAGAACGCGATCTCGCACCGCGGCGCAGCGTTCCGGGCGCTGGCTCCCGTCCTGCGCGACCTGCTCGGCAGGCATCCCCGAGAGCGGTGAGTCGGCAGCTCCCGAGCGGGAAATTTCGCCGGGCTGCAGCCGTGTGCCACGATCGTCGGCGCAGTGGCCATCGGCCAGTTCCCCTTTGCTCGCGGAGGTCAGCAGCGTGTCCTGGCGTGATCATGGAGACCACCCCAACAGCGCGGGCGCGCTGGAGTACCGCCACAACCAGCTCAAGCGCGCGGCGACGGTGTTCAAGGGCAGCCGCATCAACACCGTGCGCAGGTTCGCGAAGGACAAGAAGGTTCTCGACGTCGGCTGCGTCTCCCACGACTTCCACATCCACTCCGGGGGCAAGGGGATGTGGCTGCACGACCACGTCGTCGAAGCGGCCGCCGAGTGCGTCGGCCTCGACTACGACGAGGTCGGCATCAAGGCCATGCGCGACGCCGGCTACGACGTCGTGCACGCCGACATCAGCGGGGACCTCTCGCCGGTGATGGAGCGCGGCCCGTTCGACGTCGTTACCGCCGGCGAGATCATCGAGCACCTGGCTGCGCCGCAGGACCTGCTGGCCATGGCCCGGCTGGTGCTGCGCCCCGGCGGACAGCTCGTCATCACCACCCCCAACCCCTACTCGCCCCGCCGGAACCGGGCGGGCGCGCTGGGCACCACGTGGGAGAACGTCGACCACGTCATGTACGCCTTCCCGTCCGGGATCGCCGAGATGGCCGATCGGACCGGGCTGGAGCTCACGAAGTACGGCTCGGTGGGCTTCCCCGCACCCAAGCCGCTCGCGAAGGAGCTCGCCGAGTCGGTGCGGATGCTCGCGAAGGCCGTGCGCGAGAGGTCGAAGGGGAAGCGGAACCCGCTGTCCCGCGAGCGGCTCGGGCTGCCGCTGCCGCTGCACTGGCTGTCCCCGGGCGACCTGCTGCTCGTGCGGCTGCGCCGCCGCCGCGGTCTGGTGCGCGAGACCTCGATCTACATCCTGACGAAACCCGCCGACAGCTGACCTGCCGGGAGGGCAACCGTGGGGCCGGTGAGAGTCGAACTCACACTGTCACGGACCTAAACCGTGTGCCTCCTGCCGTTGGGCTACGACCCCGGTAGGCACTGTATGTCGCGGGCTCAGTCCAGGCCCAGGTCCTTGCGCAGCTTCGCCACGTGCCCTGTCGCCTTGACGTTGTACTGCGCCTGCTCCAACGTCCCGTCCTCGTCGATGACGAAGGTGGACCGGATGACACCCGTCACGGTCTTGCCGTAGAGCTGCTTCTCGCCGTACGCGCCGTATGCCTCGAGCACCTCGCGGGACGGGTCGCAGAGCAGGGGGAAGTTCACGCTCTCCTCGTCGCGGAAGCGAGCCTGCTTCGCGGGGGAGTCCGGCGAGATGCCGAGAACCGCGTAGCCGGCCGACTTCAGCGAGTTGAGGTTGTCCCGGAAGTCGCAGGCCTGCTTGGTGCACCCCGGCGTGGACGCGGCGGGGTAGAAGTAGACGATCACCTTGCGGCCGCGGAGGTCGGCGAGGGCGACCTCCTTGCCGTCGGCGTCGGGCAGCGTGAAGTCGGGTGCCCGGTCACCGGGCTGGAGCGTCGTCGTCATGGCGCCCAGCGTAACGCGGGGCTGCGAGCGACACGTTGTTGCGAGAGATTCGCAATAAGGGCTACGGTCGAGCCATGGCCACCCAGGCACCGGAGCGGCCCGCTGCCGCGCCAGTACGCGCCTCCTTGCGCGCGCACCTGCGCTTCGACCGCGAGGAGATCCCGCGGCTGGTCGGAATCCTCGGCGTGGTGGTGGCTCTGCACGTCATCGGCTTCGGCCTCTTCCTCTACTACAACTCGCAGCCGCAGTACCACCAGCTGACCGACGGCACCGGGGCCCTCGTCTACGCCGGCGCCGCGGCGCTCGCCTACGGGCTCGGGCTGCGGCACGCCTTCGACGCCGACCACATCGCGGCCATCGACGACAGCACCCGGCTGATGCTGCAGAAGGGCCGCAAGCCGCTCGGCGTGGGGCTGGCGTTCTCGCTCGGGCACTCGACAATCGTTCTCGTGATGTCGGCGGCCGTTGCCCTGGCCGCGACCGTGGCCACCCGTTTCGCCGACGGCTACGCCGACATCGGCGGCACGATCGGCGCGACCGTGTCCGGCCTGTTCCTCTACCTGGTCGGTTTCCTCAACCTGGTCATCCTCGTGGGCATCATGCGGCTGTGGGGCGCCATGCGCCGCGGCGACTACGAGCCGGACCACCTCGACCAGCTGCTGATGGAGCGCGGCCTGATGCGGCGCGTGTTCCGGGGCCGGTTCGAGAGGGGCTTCGACTCCGCCTGGCAGCTGTACCCCGTGGGAGTGCTGTTCGGCCTCGGGTTCGACACGGCCAGTGAGGTCGCCCTGCTCGGGCTGTCGGCGACCGCCGCCGCGGGCACCGTCGGGGGAACACTGCCGCCGTTGGCGATCATCGCCCTGCCGATCATCTTCGCGGCCGGGATGAGCCTGATGGACACCCTCGACGGCATCTTCATGGCCAAGGCCTACGACTGGGCGTTCACCAGCCCGCTGCGCAAGATCTACTACAACATGACCACCACCTGGCTGTCGGTCTTCGTCGCCCTCGTGATCGGCACCGTGCAGCTCGTCTCGGTGCTGGCCGACAACCTCGGCCTCACCGACCAGCAACCGTTCGCCTTCATCAGCGGCATCGACCTCGGCCGCATCGGCTACTTCATCGTCGGTGCGTTCGTCCTCGCCTGGGCGGTGTCCGTCCTGATCTGGAAGGTCCGCAGGATCGAGGAGCGGTACGACGGGAACGGTCGGCCGGCTCAGCCCAGCCAGTCGGCGATCGCCGCTCGGCAGGCCTGAAGGCTCGTGCGGAGGCATAGGCTCCGCGATCACCGGGCAGGACTGACGCGGAGGTTCCCCACATGACGACAAGCCCCTCGGGCAGCGCGGGTGGTTTCGAGGCCCGGCCGGTGACCGGTGTCGGCGACGACGCCGCCGTACGTGAACGCACGCCGGCGGAGATCGAGGCGGACATCGAGCGCACCCGCCAGCGCCTCGCGGGCACCGTCGATGCCATCGCCGACCGCGTCAAGCCGGCCAACATCGCCCGGCGCGGGGCGGAGTCAGCCAAGGCACAGGTCGTCGACGAGCGCGGCCAGGTCCGCGCCGGCCGGGCGGCCGGCATCGCCGCAGCCGTCGTGGCCGTCGTCGGCATCCTCGCCTGGCGCCGCAACCGCTAACACCCGACAGCCCCAGAAACCCGGTCCGGCGTTTCATCCGCCCGGCCAGCGGGGTATCAGGCCGGTCCGCGACTACCGCTCGTCCCTCTGCGCCGGGGCGCCGGTGTCAACCAACCCGGCACGAGGGGCAGGGGACCAGCCATGTGCTTGAGCACGGCTCGAGGTGAGTGCGAACTGCCCCTTGACGACACGTCCCCGGCGCGGGCTCGGCAGTTTCTCCGTCGCGCAACCTGCCCCGAGCACCAGGGCCACGTCCTGGAGGACGCGGTGCTGCTCGTGAGCGAGGTCGTGACCAACTCGGTCGTGCACGGCGGCCCGCCGATCGTCGTTGCGGTCGACTGCGAGAGCACGACGGGTCTGAGGGTGCGGGTCCGTGACGGCAGCCGTGAGCTGCCGAAGCCCCGTGATGCCGGCGTGTGGGAAGAAGGCGGCAGGGGTCTGGGCCTGGTGGAGCGCCTCTCCGACGACTGGGGCGTCGACCCCGAGCCCGGGGACGGCAAGCAGGTCTGGTTCGTGCTGCGGTAACGGTCGGCTGCGACCGTCGGGGAGAAGCCGCGAGCCTCCTGTGAACCGCGTCCGCTACAGCGCTATCGTCATCCCGTGCTGGTGACCTTGGATCTTGCGCCGAACCCGGCGAGTGTGGGGGAAGCCCGACGGTTCACGGTCGACACGCTGCGGCGGTGGGGCCGCGACGATCTCACCACTTCCGGCGCGCTCCTCGTCACCGAGCTCGTGACGAACGCCATCCTGCACGCGCGCACGATGGTCCGGGTCATTCTCGAGCGGGGCGCGGACTTCGTCCGGGTCGAGGTGCGCGACGGCTCACCGATCCGGCCGGCCCTGCGCAACCACGGTCTGGACGCCACCACCGGTCGCGGGCTCGCACTCGTCTCCAAGCTGGCTGACTCGTGGGGGGTCGATGTCGATGGGGCGGGCAAGGTCGTCTGGGCCCAGCTCGTGGAGGACTGGGACGAGGAGTCGTCCGAGCACGTCTACGCCGTCCCCGATCTCGACGACGTCAAAGGCGATGACCCCGAGTCCGGCAGCAGGGATGCACCACGGGGCCAGCACGGTGAGGACCGGGCGGAAGGTTCTCCGGCGCTGGGTAGAGCCGCGTGACGAATAGCAACGGGACGACCGACCTGCTCACGGTGCGCGTGCTCCGGATGCCGTTGGCAGTGTCTGCCCGGTCGACGCAGCACTTCGAGGAGCTGATGCGCGAGTTCGCGCTCATCACCCTGGACACCGAGCGCGACCGGGAGTCCACCGACTCCACCCGCCCCGTGCCAGAGCGGCTGCTCGACGTCGTCGCCGAGCTGACGCACGAGTTCGCCGCCTTCACGACTGCCGTCACGGCCCAGCGTGAAGAGGCGGCCGCACGCGGTGACTCGGAGGTCGACCTCACCTACCACATGCCGCCGTCGACCTCCGATGCCGTGCGCCAGCTCGAGACGCTGCTCGAGGAGGTCGACGAGTTCTGCCGCTCCGGTCAGCACCTCATCACCTTGGCCACGCCGCCGGAGTCCCTGGCATTCCGCCAGTGGTACCTCAACGAGTTCATCGCCCAGATCGAGCGCGACGAGGCCCCCGTCCCGTGGCCCGACTACGTCGCAGAACACCACCGCGACGCCGACTGGGCGCAGGCTGACTCAGCCCAGCGTTGACTCAGCTGTCCAGCCCCAGGTCCCGACGCAGTCCCGCGATCTCGTCAACCGACGGGAAGGACGTCTGCGTCCCGTGTCCAGTGACACTGATGGCCGCACAGCGGCAACCGAGCTCCGCCGCGGCAGCCGGTGACAGCGCTCGGGCCAGGCCGTAGGCGAACGTCCCGACGAAGGCGTCACCCGCCCCGGTCGTGTCCACCGCCTGCACCGGCGGCGCCAGGACACGCGTGACCCTGCCGCCCTGGCACACCGCTGCCCCCTCGGCCCCCAGCGTGACGACGAGACGGCCCGTGGTTCGTGCAGCGACCGCGGTGATCGTCTCGTCGTCCACCCGGACCGCGTCGAGCCCGCAGGCGCGCGCCAGGTGACCGAACTCGACCTCGTTGGGGATCAGCCAGTCGGTCACCTCGAGCAGCCCGGGCGACAGCTCCGCGGCCGGCGCCGGGTTGAGCACCGTCACCGCGCCGCGCCGGCGGCCGGCCGCGAACGCGCTCGCGGTCGCCGCCTGGGGGATCTCGAACTGACCCAGCACCAGGTGAACCTCGGCTGCATCCTCCACGGCCGTGCGCGCCTGCTCGGGAGACACGCGGTTGTTGGCGCCGGGGACCACGATGATGCGGTTGGTGCCGTCCGCCTCGACCCAGATCGGCGCCACCCCGCTGCTCACACCCGCGACGCGGCCCACCGACGTCACGTCGATGCCCGCGCGGGTGAGGTTCTCCAGCGTCATGTCGCCGAAGACGTCATCTCCGACGCAGTTCACCATTGCGACGGCGGCCCCGAGGCGGCTTGCCATGACGGCCTGGTTGGCGCCCTTGCCGCCGAACCCCTGAGAGAACTGCTCGCCGACGAGGGTCTCACCGGCCGCCGGAACGCGCTCGGCGTACGTCATCATGTCGATCATCGTGCTGCCCACCACGATGATGGCGACCTGCTGCGCCATCCGTTCCTCCGATCGGAGTCCTCACGTGCGCGTCCCTGCCCGACAGGACAGCCCGGTGCTGACCAGTGTCCAACCGGTCATCGAGGCATCGAAGCATGTCCGCACCGACGAGGCGCGGCTCGTCGACGTCGCGAGCTGGCTCGCCTACGAGGAGCTGCCGATGCCGCAGTTCCTGCTGCCGTTCCGGCCCACCGGGGACCGTGGCGACGTCATCGACTTCATTCTGCTCTGCGCCTCGATCGACTTCGCCTTCACCGACTTCACCACCCGCACGAAGTTCGAGGTCGAGTACGAGGGCCAGCTGTGGTCGGACTCCGACGCCCTGTTCGCCTGCGTCGGCCGGGCGCTGGCGGCGGGTGACGACCTGGGCGACGGGCGGCGGCTTAGCACGATCACCGCCCAGCAGCTCGATGCCATCTTCGCGGGCAACATCACCATGCCGATGCTCGAGGAGCGAGCCACGATCCTGCGCGACATCGGCACGACCCTCGTCGACCGTTACGACGGACGGTTCCGCACCGTTGTCGAGAGCTGCTCGCCGCGGCTGTACGACGGGGGAGAGGGTCTCATCGATCGACTGGTCGCCGACTTCCCGCGGTTCCGTGACGTCAGCCCGTACGACGGGCAGACCGTCGCGTTCTACAAGCTCGCGCAGCTGGCGGTCTGGATGCTCTACACATCGCTCGGCGAGTGGGGCGGGCTCCGCGTCGACGACATGGACACCATGACGGCCTTCGCCGACTACATCGTGCCGGCCGGACTGCAGGTGATGGGCGTTCTGACCTACACCGACGACCTGGCCGCAACGATCCGCGACGGGCGGCTGCTCGAGCCGGACAGCGCCGAGGAGGTGGAGATCCGGGCGCACACGATCTATGCCACCGCCCTGCTGGCGGAGGAGGTCAACGCGCGGCGCGAGCCGGCCGCCCAGGTCATCGACCCGCAGATCGACGCGCGCCTGTGGACCCACTTCCACACGACGACGTGGCCGCACCACCTCATCCGCACGACGATGTACTGAGGGGTCAGCTCAACGCGATCAGTGCGCCGAGCGCGAACCCGGTTGCCACCAACCACAGAAGGGTCGGTATCCGAGTCCACCAGGTCATCTCTTGCTCCTTCAGGCCAGGAAGACGGAGTTGTCGCGGACGGTAACCGGAACCTTCGGGAGCGGCCGGGTCGCGGGGCCGGCAATCGGCGCCCCTGTCTTCGCATTGAACGTGCTGCCGTGGCACGGGCAACCGATCACGCCCTTCTCGACCGAGCTCACCGTGCAGCCTTGGTGCGTGCAGGTGGCAGACAGGCCGTGCACCATTCCGGCCGCATCCCGCGTCAGCACCACGCTGGCACTGTCGAGGACTATCCCGCCACCGACCGGGACGTCGTCGAGACTGGCCAGGGGCTCGGTGTTCGTCTTGCTCGCCGGACCGTAAGCGTTCGCCGCCGCCGTCGCTCCCTTGGGGTCGGCAAGTCCACTCGCCCGCGTGGCGGCAAAGCCGGCGACCGCTGCCCCGGCGACAACCGCGAGACCGCGCAGGAAGGACCGCCGGGCCAGTGCCGGAACGGACATGGTGGGCTCCCTTACGTCAGCGGAACGCCGGCACGGGTGAAGAACCACAGTGCAGAGGTCAGCCAGACCATTACGAGCGAGGCGAGGACGGTGCCACCCAAGATCGGCAATGCCCAACCGGGCAGCCCGCGGACCCGCAGGGCCAGCATCTTCGCGGCGTAGGCGCCGTAGAAGGCGCACCCGACCAAGCCGTGAATCCACGCCCTGGTGCTGTAGGTCGCGAAACCGATGGACCAGATGCAGTGGAAGGCCACCGGCAAGGTCAGTACGAAAGCAGTGCTCCCGACCCAGCGGTGCAGGACGGGCGCCCAGGAAGGCGCAGCGCCGGCACCCGGCAGCCGATCCCACATCCAGAGCGCCGTGACGAGCTGAACAACCAGCAGCAGCAACGCCGCTGTCGTCAGCCACGTCTTCATCTGCAGCATGCCGGAGAAGCCGACGAGGAACAGGGGACGTCCTGCGGGCTCGTGCACCTTCGCATACACGCCCATCGCGACAGCCACCGAGGCGCCGACGAGAACAACGGCAGCCAACCCGTTCCGGCTGGCCACCTCCACCTTCGTCGCCATCAGTCGAGGGCCGCCCTGGCAGCGGCCAGGTCGTCAGCGGCGAAGACCAGCCGGGTGTTGGTCGCCAGGTAGGCCAGCGTGATGTTGACGCCACTCTCACCGAGCTTGCGACTGATGTCGGCCAGGACGCCGGGACGGTCATCGGTGACGGCCACCACGGCGACCTCCTGCTCGGTCGCGATCCGGATGCCTGCCGTGGCCAGGGTGTCGAATGCGGCGGCCATGTCGTCGATGAGCAGATGCACCTCTGCCTGACCGCCACCGCTGGTGACGGCGCAGAACCCTTGGATGTTCACCCCCGCGGCGCCGAGGAGCCCGGAGACCCGGGCCAGCTCTCCCGGCTGGTCGTCGAGGTAGACGGTGAGGTCGGTCGCCATGGATGCACCTCCGTAGCGGTCATCCTAGAGACGACTCTGGCCCCTCGCCCATGAGGACGAAAGGCCAGGTCAGGAAGGGTGCGCCGCGAGGGAATCGAACCCCCAACCCGCGGATTAAGAGTCCGCTGCTCTGCCAGTTGAGCTAGCGGCGCGTGGTGCGTCGCGAACTTTACCAGCCGGTCGAGAGCCCTACTGCTTCCACCAGGTGTCGGTGGGCTGCCCTTCCTCGGCCAGGATCTCCGCCGAGTGCGGCCCTTCGGGGGTGCTCAGGTCACAGAGCAGCGCCAGCGGCACGTGCTCCTGCAAGAGGTCCATGACCTCGTCGGACCCATCGGTGACTTCGGTGGTTTCTGTGCTGGCCAAAGCGGGTTCGTTGCTCGCGGTCATCGTCCTGACACGCTCCCTGTCTGGTGACCCAGTGTTGCTTCAGGGTGGATATCGACAGGTTCGCATCAAGCACTTGATAACGAGAGCGCCAAGATAGGGCAAAGCGTGTAACGCCTGACCGTTTCCACGCTGACGCATTGAGCGTCGCTCCAGATCCCGGTCCGAATAGCCGATCTTGACATCTCGGGTCAATTCTCGTCGAGTGGAGTGACGCCTTGCGGCCAACCAGGCAGACCGCGCTGACCGTCTTCGCGGTCGTTGTGGTCGTTGAATGCGTGATCGCGTTCCTTGTTCGGGCACCCGGCGCCCTCGCGTTTGTCGAGGGGGACGTCGCCTGGAGCAACGTCCTGGCGCTCGCCGGGCTGATGTGGCTGCCAGTCGTGCTGATGGCCGCCTCGCGGATGGCAGCCCATCTGCGCGCCGATGCACCGCGGGCCCAGGATCGACAGCTGGCCGCTATTGCCCAGGAACGTGCAGCCGGCATCCGGCACCGGACGGAGGCACTGCTGGAGAACGACACGCTGGAGATCGCGCTTCAGCCGATCATCGGCGTGATGAGCGGGACCTGGATCGGAGCGGAGGCGCTGTCGCGATTCCCAGACCACCGACCTCCCGACCTGTGGTTCGGCGAAGCGCACGAGGTCGGTCTCGGCGTGGACCTCGAACTGGTGGCAATGCTCCGCGCGCTGGAAGTCGTCCACGCACTGCCCGTGACGGTCGCTCTGTCGGTCAACGCGTCGCCGGGACTGATCCTGGACCGACGGTTCTCCGAAGCTCTTGCCGACGAGACCATCCCGCTGCAGCGACTCGTCGTGGAGATCACCGAGCACGCTGTCGTGGACCGCTACGACGACCTGATGGATGCCCTGAAGCCGCTCCGCGATCGCGGGCTGCGCGTCTCGGTGGACGACACCGGTGCCGGCTACGCCTCGTTGCGGCACGTGCTCCGGATCCGGCCGGACAACATCAAGCTCGACCGCTCCTTCGTGGCCGAGGTCGTGAGCGATGGCGCGACAAGGGCCATGGTCACCGCAATCGTCCTGGCCGCGATGGAGATGGGCGCCAGCGTCACCGCGGAAGGCGTCGAGGACCACGCCAGCCTCGTGGCCATCGAGATGCTCGGGGTGGACAGTGCCCAGGGATACCTCCTGGCCCGACCCACCACCGAGCCGTGGGACTGGGCCGCGTGGGCAACCAGGGACTGGCGAGCCGTGCTCGCCGGGCGGGATCAGGCGAAGGCTCAGGGATAGGTCGCGATCCCCTGGTCAGCCATGGGGTGAGTGACGGGACTTGAACCCGCGACATCCGCGACCACAACGCGGCGCTCTACCAGCTGAGCTACACCCACCATGAGCCGCACGCGGACGCGCAGCGCGACGAGTCTACAAGGACGCGGGCCTGCTCAGCTCTCGACTTCTGCGGGCTGGCCGAGCGTGAACTGCGCCGCCAGGGCCTTGGCGGCCTCCGAGTCGGGTCCGGGCTGGGGCACGAAGATCGCCTGCCGGTAGAACTTCAGCTCCTCGATGCTCTCCTTGATGTCGGAGAGCGCGCGGTGCCCGCCGCTCTTGACCGGGCTGTTGAAGTAGACGCGGGGATACCAGCGGCGTACCAGCTCCTTGATGGAGGAGACGTCGACGATGCGGTAGTGCATGTGGGCCTCGAGCGTCGGCATGTCGCGGGCGAGAAAGCCGCGGTCGACGAACACCGTGTTTCCGGCGAGGGGGGCCTTCCGCGCTGTGGGCACGTGCTCGCGGATGTAGGCGAGCACCATCTCCTCCGCCTCGGCCATCGTGGTTCCGGCTGCGAGCTCGTCGAGCAGCCCGGACGTCGTGTGCATCGTGCGTACGACGTCGAGCATCTGGTCCAGCGCCTCCTGGGGTGGCCGGATCACGACGTCGACGCCGTCGCCCAGGACGTTCAGCTCGGTGTCGGTCACCAGAGCGGCGACCTCGATCAGGGCGTCGTTGACCAGGTCGAGACCGGTCATCTCGCAGTCGATCCACACCAGCCGGTCGTTTCGCTCGGTCATGTCGGACAGCCTAGGGGCCGGTCACGGCTCGACCGGCCGCTCGTCGTCGCGCTGGCTCGCGGGCGACCGTGGCGCGATCGGGCCCAGGCTCATTCCCGTCAGCCGCAGCGCCAGCGCGCAGCCGGCGGCGAGCAGCACGATCAGGCCGCCCGACGCCGAGGGCGACGGCCCAGCCGGCACCGCTCCACAGCAGTGACCAGCGGCACGAGCGCGCATCCGAACGCCGTCCAGACCAGGACCTCGCGCCCGGGTCGCGGGGGAGGGAGCTCGGGGGCGGTCGCCGCCCGTCGATGCTTGGCCACGTGCCCTCCCTCCGCTCGGACAACCGTTGCGGCCAGATTAGGCGCGGGCCGGGTCTCGGCAGCGGGAGGCGATCGTTCATCGCTGCCTGAATTCATCAGCGCGTGTATGGTTGTCGCTCATGAGCGCCGACCCGACGTACGCCGTGCCGTCTGCCGTCCGGCCCGTCAGACGCGCTGACCACGTTCGACCTCGTCGGCCGCGCCCTCGCCGACGGCACCCGCCGCCGGATCCTGCTCACCCTGGCCGGCGGACCCGCCTACCCGGCCGACCTCGCCCACACGCTGGCCGTGAGCCGGCCCGGCGATGTCCAACCACCTCTCCTGCCTGCGCGACTGCGGCCTGGTCGTCGGCGAGCCGGAGGGCCGGCGGGTGCGCTACCGCCTGGTGGACCGCCGGCTTGCCCACGCCCTGACCGACCTCGCCGGCCTGCACCTGCACACGGTGGAGGGGCACGCGTGAGTACGTCGACCGGCGTTGCCCCGACCGAGCGCGACCGCGCGCTGCGGACGGCACGCCGCCTCAACGTGGCGAGCCTCGGGTGGAACGTCATCGAGGCGGTGGTCGCGCTCAGCGCCGCCGTCGCAGCCGGTTCCCTGAGCCTGCTCGCGTTCGGGCTGGACTCGTGCATCGAGGTGTCCGGGGCGCTGGTGCTGTCGTGGCGGCTGGCGCGCGAACGCCGCGATGGCTGTCGGCAGCCCGACGACCGGCGCGCGACCCGGGCGCTCGCGATCTCCTTCTTCGCCCTCGCGGGCTACGTCGGCGTGCAGTCCGTCCTGAGCCTGGTGCGCGGCGACGAGCCGTCCGTCAGCACTGTCGGCATCGTGTTGGCGGCGCTCTCGCTCCTCGTGATGCCCCTGCTCGCCCGGGCCAAGCGGCGCCTGGCCCCGGCCCTCGGCAGCCGGGCCCAGGAGCGGGAGGCACAGCAGACCCAGCTGTGCGCCGTCCTGTCCGGCGTGGTCCTCGTCGGGCTCGGCCTGAACGCCGCGTTCGGCTGGTGGTGGGCCGACCCCGTCAGCGGCGTTGCTGGTCGCCGGCCTGGCCGCGATCGAGGGGGTCCGCAGCTGGCGGGCGACCTCGCTCGAGGACACCTGCTGTCTCGTGAGCGTCGATCCCGACCTGCCGGCACCCGGCCCGCACCCCTCGCCGCTCGTCGCCGCCGCGGTCGTCGGCGCGGGCGGCGCCGTCGGGTGCCCTCGCCCGGGCCGGGCTCGCCGAGCTGTGGCCGCACCGGCCCGACGAGTGGCCGTGGTCGACGCTGGTGACCAACGCGACGGGCGCCGCCCTGCTCGGCGTACTGCTCGTCGTCCTGGCTCATCGCTTTCCGCGCGACCGCTACGCCCGGCCGCTGCTGGGCACCGGCCTGCTCGGCGGCTACACGACGTTCTCGACGCTGTCGGTCGAGGCCGTCCAGCTGGTCCGCTTCGACCGGCCGGCGCTCGCGCTCGGCTATGTCGCTGCCAGCATCGCGGCGATCCTGCTCGGCTGCCTGCTCGGACTCGGGCTCGCTCGCCGGGCAGTCGGCGGGCCTGATGGCAGGACGGCGGAGTGAGCTGGGCGCTGGTGGCGCTCGGCGGCGCAGTCGGTGCGGCGTGCCGCTACCTCGCCGACATCGCGGTGACCTGCGCGGCTGGGCGACCGGCTGCCGTGGGGCACGCTGCCGTCAACCTGCTCGGCAGCGCCGCCTTCGGGCTGCTCACGGGGGTCGCGGCATCGACGCCGGACGATCTGGGAGCGCTGCTCGGTGTGGGGTTCTGCGGTGCGTTCACCACGGCGTCGGCACTCGCGTGGGAGACGCTCGCCCTGGCCGAGCGTGGCGGCCGTCGCGTGCCGTGGCCAACCTGGGACTCAGCGTCGTGGGCGGCCTGGCGCTGGCCGCGGCCGGGCTCGCGGTCGGGCTGTCCGTCTCTGCCTGAGAAGGCCATCGTCGAACGGGAGGCCGGATCCACCACGAGTGACAGCGACGGTGGCGGGGCCGGCGATCCGGGGTCAGGATCCGACCCCGGCTCGACCGCGGGTCCGGGTGACGAGGGCACGACCGGACCAGGCACCGGGACCGATCCGAGCGGCGAGCCGACCACCGGTGAGACCTCCGACCCCGGCTCCCAGACGACCACCGAGCCGGCCGGCGAGTCGACCGCCGGTGCGATGCCGGAGTCGACGACAGCACCCTGATCAGATCGCGCGTGACCTTGCGGCTAGTGCGTCGTTAGTCGGGCAGGGTCCGCGCCGCCGTCCGGGGCGCAACAGCGGCGGCGCGGGCTCCCAGTAGCGCAGTCATCCACTCTCCAGAGCCTGGGCGCGCCCGGCAGGGATCGAACCTGCGACCAACTGCTTAGAAGGCAGTCGCTCTATCCGCTGAGCTACGGGCGCCTGGCACCGAGGGTAATCGGCAAGCCGTGGAGCGGCGCGCACCGGCAGAGGCACTAAACAGCGCTCGGGTGAGACAGGATTGGACCTTGTGACAGCCGGGGCGGAGAGCGCAGCCCTGCTCGCGGCCCTCGAGCGGCTCGGCGCGCAGGTCGACCGAGCTGCGCCTTCCCGCTCGATCTTGCCGATGCCGAGGCGGCCAGACGGCTGCGCCGCGAGATCGCCGACCAGCTCGACGACTACGTGCTGCCGCGGCTGCGTCGGCTCGACGCGCCGCTGCTCGCCGTCGTCGGCGGCCCGACCGGCGCCGGCAAGTCGACCCTGGTCAACTCCCTCGTCGGCGCCCGGGTCAGCGCCGCCGGGGTCCTGCGCCCGACGACCCGGTCGGCGGTGCTCGCCCACCACCCGGCCGACGCGCGCTGGTTCGACGAGCGCAACATCCTGCCGGGCCTCGAGCGCAGCACCGAGCAGCAGCAGCGATCCCGCCAGCCTCCAGCTCGTGCGCAGCGAGCACATCCCGGCCGGCCTGGCGCTCCTCGACGCCCCCGACATCGACTCGGTCGTCTCGGCCAACCGCGAGCTTGCCACCCAGCTGCTCGCCGCGGCCGACATGTGGATCTTCGTGACGACCGCCGCGCGCTACGCCGACGCGGTGCCGTGGGACTTCCTGCGCGCTGCGGTCACCCGCGGCACCGCGGTCGCCGTCGTCCTGGACCGTGTTCCCGAGGGCGCCACCGACCGAGGTGCGCGCCGACCTCGCCACCATGCTGACCGAGCAGGGCCTCGGCGGCTGCGCCGCTGTTCGTGGTGCCCGAGACCACGCCGTACGACGCGATGCTGCCGCGCCGAGGTGATCGAGCCGTTGCGCGGGTGGCTGCACGGCCTGGCGACCGACGCGACGGTGCGCGCGAACGTCGTGCGGCACACCCTCGACGGGGCCATCCGGTCGCTGGCTGGGCGGGTGTTCCGCCTCGCCGCGTCCGCCGACGCCCAGGCCGATGCCGTCGCGCGCCTGCGCCGCGAGGTCGACGACGCGTACGACGACGCGCTGATCCGGGTCGACGCCGCCAGTGGTGACGGCTCGCTGCTGCGCGGCGAGGTGCTCGCCCGATGGCAGGAGTTCGTCGGCACGGGCGAGTTGATGCGCGCACTCGAGTCCAAGGTCGGGCGGGTCCGCGACCGGGTGACCGCGGCCGTGCGTGGCCGCCCGCAGCCCGGCGCCGAGCTCGCCGAGGCGTTGGAGAACGGCGTCGAGGCCCTGGTCCGCGCGGCTGCGGACGAGGCGGCCGACCGGGCCGGCTCCGCGTGGCGGGACGACCCCGCCGGTCAGACGTTGCTCGGCGAGGACGACCTGCGGAGCAGCTCCCCGGAGCTGGCCGCGGCGACGGAACGGGCCGCTCGCGACTGGCAGGGCTACGTCATCGAGCTGGTGCGTGAGCAGGGCCAGGGGAAGAGGGCGACCGCCCGCTACCTCGCGTTCGGCGTCAACGGGCTCGGCCTGATGGCGATGATCGTGGTCTTCGCGCACACCGGTGGACTGGTCGCGGGTGAGCTGGCCGTGGCCGGCGGAGCATCGGCGCTGAGCCAGAAGATCCTCGAGGCCGTCCTCGGCGACCAGGCGGTCCGCGAGCTCGCGGCGACCGCCAAGGCCGACCTGAACCGCCGCGTCGTCCTGCTGCTCGAGGGCGAGCGGAGCCGCTTCACCGACCGGCTCGACGCCGCTGCGGTCGACCAGAACGCCGGGACCGCGCTGCGCGCCGCCGTACAGGACATCGAGGACGCGCGGTGAGCCCGATTCCTGCGCGGCCGCCACCGCCGCGCCGACCTGCCGTCGATGCTGATCGCCCTCGACGAGGTGCTCGCCGCGGCAGACGGGCCGGATCGACCCGCGAGGTAGCCGGGCGGGCGCAGGCGGTGGCGGAGCGAGCGGGGGAGCGGCTGCGGCTCTCCGGCGAGCACACCGTTGTCGCCCTCGCGGGTGCGACCGGCAGCGGCAAGTCGTCGCTGTTCAACGCGCTGGCCGGCGCCGACATCTCGCCGGTCGGCGTCCGCCGGCCGACGACGTCGCATGCCCATGCCTGCGTCTGGGGCGTGGAAGGAGCCGCCCCGCTCGTCGAGTGGCTCGGCGTCCCGCGGCGAGCAGACCGCCTGGCAGCACAGCGACCTCGACCTCGCACAGCAGGGCGACCTCGAGGGCCTGGTCCTGCTCGACCTGCCCGACCACGACTCGACCGCCATCGAGCACCGGCTCGAGGTCGACCGGCTCGTCGAGCTGGTCGACCTGCTCGTCTGGGTGGTCGACCCGCAGAAGTACGCCGACGCGGCACTGCACGAGCGCTACCTGCGCAAGCTGGCCGGGCACGACGCGGTGACGCTGCGTGGTGCTCAACCAGACCGACACCCTGAACCCGTTCGCCGCGGCGGCGTGCGCCGAGGACCTGCGCCGGCTGATCGACGAGGACGGGCTGACCCGGGCCAAGCTGATGACGACCTCGGCGCGCACCGGGGCCGGCCTCGACGGCCTGCGGGCGGCGCTCGCCGATGCGGTCCGCCGGCGCCGGGCGCGCAACGACCGGTCTGGTCGCCGACGTCGAGGCAGTCGCCGACGAGCTCAGCGGCCAGGTTGCCGAGACCACACCGGCCGGCATCGGCCGCCCCGAGCGCGACCAGCTCGTGCACGCCCTCGCCGGGTCCGCGGGCGTGCCCGTCGTCGGCGAGGCGGTCGAGAAGTCGTGGCAGCTGCAGTCGGTCGGAGCCATGGGCTGGCCGCCCACCCGCTGGCTGCGCAAGCTGCGTCCCGACCCGCTTCGCCGACTGCACCTGAGCGCGGGTCAGCGCCGCGAGGTGCGCGCGATGGTCCGCTCGTCGGTGCCCGAGCCGACACCGGTTCAGCGGGCGCAGGTCGAGACCGCGCTGCGCGGTGTGGTCGAAGCAGCGGGTGCGGGACTGCCGCCGCGTTGGCTGGAGGCCGTACGGCGGGCCGCCGGCCAGCAGTCCAAGGACCTCCGCGACGAGCTGGACGTCACCGTCATCCGCACCGACCTCGGGGTCGACCGGACGCCCCTGTGGTGGCGGCTGGTCGGCGCGGTCCAGTGGCTGCTTGTCGTCGCGGCGCTGGTCGGAGCGGCCTGGCTCGCGATGCTGGCCTTCGGCAGCTACCTGCGGCTGCCCGAGCCTGGGACTCCCGACTGGCACGGCTTCTCGGTGCCCACGATGCTGCTCGTCGGCGGCGTCCTGCTCGGGCTGGCGATTGCGGCGCTGGGCCGGTTGCTGGCCCGCTCGAGTGCCCGGCGACGTCGCCGGCGGGCCGAGTCGCGGCTGCGGGCGGGCATCGGCGAGGTGGCCGACCGGCTGGTCATCGGACCGGTGGAGGCCGAGCTGGCCCGGCACGAGACCGCCCGGACCGCGCTGGAGCGCGCCCGCGCGGGCTGAGCCAACGCCGCGGTCCACAACACGCCCCGTCTCCGGCACGTCCACAACCGGCGCTGCACGCCTTCCGGACCGTTGCGCGCTCGGGCAGCCTCGCGGTCGGCGGCGAGGACCGCCGTCTGGCGATCAGGAGGCTGATGTGAACGAGACACTGGTGACGGTGGCCGGCAACGTCGCGTCGGAGACACGCGGAGCGGGTGACGGCGGCGGGGGTGCGGGTGGCCAGCTTCCGGCTGGCGTCGACCGAGCGGCGCTACAACAAGGAGCTGCACGCCTGGCGCGACGGGGAGACCGTCTACTACACGGTCACCTGCTGGCGGTCCATGGCTGAGAACGCCGCCGAGTCGGTCCAGAAGGGCCAGCCGATGATCGTCCACGGCCGGCTGCGGGTCAGCTCCTACGAGAAGGACGGTCAGGCGCGCACCGCGGTCGAGATCGAGGCCCGTTCGCTCGGCCATGACCTCACGTGGGGTGTCTCCAAGTTCACGAAGGCTGGACCAACCACCGGCGCGGACCGCCAGCTCATCGGCGAGATCGCGAGCGAGTTCGACGGAGCCGTTCGACCCCGAGGCGGCCGACGAGGATGCACCGCCGGTCGACCAGGACGCAGCCTGACAGCGGCGATGTGACCGCACCCGGTCGCCTGAGGCAGGATGGACAGCCCACACCTGCACGAATGACGAGGCGGACGGTTCCTCTTGGCGGAGTTCATCTACAGCATGCGCAAGGCCCGCAAGGCCCACGGCGACAAGGTCATCCTCGATGACGTGACGCTGGCCTTCCTGCCCGGCGCGAAGATCGGTGTCGTCGGGCCCAACGGCGCCGGCAAGTCCACCGTGCTGCGGATCATGGCCGGGCTCGACCAGCCGTCCAACGGCGACGCGCTGCTCAGCCCCGGCTACACCGTCGGGATCCTCGAGCAGGAGCCCGAGCTCAACGAGGACAAGGACGTCATCGGCAACGTCGAGGAGGGCGTCGCCGAGATCAAGGGCAAGCTCGACCGCTTCAACGAGATCGCCGAGAAGATGGCCGTCGACTACAGCGACGAGCTGCTCGCCGAGATGGGCACGCTGCAGGAGGCGCTCGACCACGCCGGTGCCTGGGACCTCGACTCCCAGCTCGAGCAGGCGATGGACGCGCTGCGCTGCCCGCCGCCCGACGCCGACGTCACCGTGCTCTCCGGCGGCGAGCGCCGCCGGGTCGCGCTGTGCAAGCTGCTGCTGAGCCAGCCCGACCTGCTGCTGCTCGACGAGCCGACCAACCACCTCGACGCCGAGAGCGTCCAGTGGCTGGAGCAGCACCTGGAGAAGTACGCCGGCACCGTCGTCGCCGTCACGCACGACCGCTACTTCCTCGACAACGTGGCCGAGTGGATCCTCGAGCTGGACCGCGGCCGGGCCTACCCCTACGAGGGCAACTACTCGACGTACCTCGAGACCAAGCAGACCCGCATGAAGGTCGAGGGCCAGAAGGACGTCAAGCGCGCGAAGCGGCTCAAGGACGAGCTCGAGTGGGTGCGCTCCAACGCCAAGGGCCGCCAGGCCAAGAGCAAGGCGCGCCTGGAGCGCTACGAGGAGATGGCGGCGGAGGCCGACAAGACCCGCAAGCTCGACTTCGAGGAGATCCAGATCCCGCCGGGCCCGCGCCTCGGCGGTGTCGTCGTCGAGACCGACAAGCTGAGCAAGGGCTTCGGCGACCGGCTGCTCATCGACGACCTCTCGTTCTCGCTGCCGCGCAACGGCATCGTCGGCGTCATCGGCCCCAACGGCGCCGGCAAGACCACGCTGTTCAAGATGCTGATCGGCGAGGAGCAGGCCGACGACGGCTCGATCAAGGTCGGCGAGACCGTGCAGATCTCCTACGTCGACCAGAGCCGCGGCGGCATCGACCCCAAGAAGTCGCTGTGGGAGGTCGTCTCCGACGGGCTCGACTACATCAAGGTCGGCCAGGTCGAGATGCCGTCACGCGCCTACGTCTCGGCGTTCGGCTTCAAGGGGCCCGACCAGCAGAAGCCGGCCGGCGTGCTCTCCGGCGGCGAGCGCAACCGGCTGAACCTCGCGCTCACGCTGAAGCAGGGCGGCAACCTGCTCCTGCTCGACGAGCCGACGAACGACCTCGACGTCGAGACGCTCTCGTCGCTGGAGAACGCGCTGCTGGAGTTCCCGGGCTGCGCGGTGGTGGTCTCCCACGACCGGTGGTTCCTGGACCGCGTGGCGACGCACATCCTCGCCTACGAGGGCGACTCGCAGTGGTTCTGGTTCGAGGGCAACTTCGAGTCCTACGAGAGGAACAAGATCGAGCGGCTCGGCCCCGACGCGGCCCGCCCGCACCGGGCGACCTACCGCAAGCTCACCCGCGGCTGACCCATGGCCGACGGCCTGCGGCACACCTTCCACTGCCCGATGCGGTGGTCGGACATGGACGCCTACGGGCACGTCAACAACGTGGTCTACCTGACCTACCTCGAAGAGGCCCGGGTCGACATGCTCTTCACGATCGGAGCCGAGCTCGGAGCGAAGGCGCTGTCCGAAGGCGTGCTCGTCGCACGGCACGAGATCGACTACCGCCGCCCGCTGGTCTACCACCCGCGTGGCGTGGACATCGACCTGTGGACCGACGCGATCAAGGGTGCGTCGTTCGAGATCCGCTACGAGGTGCACGACGACGAGACCGTGTTCGCCAGAGCGGCGTCGGTGCTGGTGCCCTTCGACCTGACGGCGCAGCGGCCACGACGGGTCTCGCCCGAGGAGCGCGCGTTCCTCGAGCGCTACCTCCCGCCGCCGGCGTAGACATCGGCTCAGGCTGGGCGGAGCCAGACGGCGGTGTCGGACGGGAGCCGTCCGTCCGGGTCGAGCGGTGCGCTCGCGAGCAGCACCTCGTCGTACGCCGGAAGCGGCACCGCGTCGGCGCCGAGGTTGACGGCGCAGACGAGCCGCGTGCCGGCCTCGTCCCGTTCGAAGAACAGCGTGCCGGGCGGGCCGTCGACCCACCGCAGGGCCCCGTCGCCGAGCGCCGGCTCGCTGCGCCGCAGCACGAGAGCGGAGCGGTAGAGCTCGAGCGTCGAACCGTCGACACCGTCCTGCGCCTCGACCGAGAGGTCCGACCATGACGTCGGCTGCGGCAACCAGGGCGGGCCGCCGCCGAACCCGAGTGACGGGCCTTGTCGGCTCCACGGGATCGGCACCCGGGCACCGTCCCGCCCACGCACGGTGTGGCCGGAGCGCTCCCAGATCGGGTCGGCCAGGACCTCCTCGGGCAGGTCGACGACCTCGGGCAGGCCGAGCTCCTCGCCCTGGTAGATGTAGGCGGAGCCGGGCAGCGCCAGCATGAGCAGGGTCGCCGCGCGGGCTCGCCGCAGGCCGAGAGGCGGGTCAAGCGGGGTGTCCGGCCCGACCCGCGCCTCGTCGGACACGCCACCACCGGTGGAGTCCAGGCGGGCGTAGCGGGTCGCGTGCCGCGTGACGTCGTGGTTGGACAGCACCCACGTCGTCGGCGCACCCACTGACGCGGCCGCGGCGATGCACTCGTCGATGGTCTTCCTCAGGTCTTCGGCCTCCCAGGGGGCGCGGACGAAGGCGAAGTTGAACGCCGTGTGCAGCTCGTCCGCGCGGGTGTAGCGCGCCAGCCGGTCGGGCGAGTCGACCCACGCCTCCGCCACGAAGGTCCGGTCGGCTCCGTAGGCGTCGCTGACCGAGCGCCACCCGCGGTAGACCTCGTGCACGTCCTCGCGGTCCCAGAACGGGTGGTCGGGTCCTTCGTGCGGAACCAGGATCGCTGCCTCCTCGGTGCCCACGTCGGGGAAGCTCTGGTCCTTCTTCAGCGAGTTGGCGACATCGATGCGAAAGCCGTCGACGCCGCGGTCGAGCCAGAACCGCAGGATGTCCTCGAACTCCGCGACCACCTCCGGGTTCTCCCAGTTGAAGTCCGGCTGCTCCGGCGCGAAGAGATGGAGGTACCACTCGCCGTCCGGAACCCGTTGCCAGGCCGGCCCGCCGAAGGTGGAGTCCCAGTCGGTCGGGGGGAGCGCTCCGCCGGGCCCGCGACCGGGCCGGAACACGTAGCGGTCGCGCTCCGGGCTGCCCGGTCCGGCAGCGAGGGCGGCCTGGAACCACCGATGCTGGTCGGACGAGTGGTTGGGGACGATGTCGATGATGACCCGCAGCCCGAGGGCATGGGCGTCCGCGATCAGGGCGTCGGCGTCGGCGAGGGTGCCGAACTGTGGCTCGATGTCGCGGTAGTCGGCGACGTCGTAACCCCCGTCGGCCATCGGCGACGGGTAGAACGGCGTGATCCACACCGCGTCGACCCCGAGCGCGCGCAGGTAGGGCAGCCGCGAGCGGATGCCGGGCAGGTCACCGACGCCGTCGGCGTCGCCGTCGGCGAAGCTGCGGATGTAGACCTGGTAGATGACGGCGTGCCGCCACCAGTGGGCATCGGCGCTCACGTGGTGGGGCCCGTGACCGGCAGGCCGTCGGGGTTCAGCGGGTCGTCGGCCGGGTCGCTGGGCACGTTGACCAGGCTCTGGGCGGCCATCACGAGGTAGTCCCACAGCATGGTGTCCTGCTCCTCGGTCAGGTGCAGCTCGTCCATGGACACACGCATGCGGGCGAGCCACGCATCGCGTTCCCGCGGGCCGATCCGGAACGTCACGTGCCGCATCCGCAGGCGGGGGTGGCCCCGCCGCTCGGAGTAGGTCCGCGGCCCGCCCCAGTACTGCACGAGGAACATCCGCAGCCTCTCCTCGGCGCCGGAGAGGTCGGGCTCGGGGTAGAGGGGGCGCAGCACCTCGTCGTCGGCCACACCGGCGTAGAAGCGGTGCACCAGCAGCCGGAAGGTCTCCTCGCCCCCGACGGCGTCGTAGAAGGTGTTCGCCCCCCCGGGTGAAACCGGAATACTCATGGGGTCAATCGTGTCAGACCTAGGCAACAACCCTGCACGCCACCGATCACCGCTGGAGGCACCATGGCCGCGACCCGCACCGCCAACGCTCACTGGGAGGGCTCGCTCTTGGAGGGAAAGGGCACCGTCTCCCTCGACTCGTCCGGGATCGGCTCGTACGACGTGAGCTGGCCGGCTCGAACCGAGGAGCCCAACGGCGTCACCAGTCCGGAGGAGCTGATCGCAGCCGCCCATTCGACCTGCTACTCGATGTCGCTGTCGAACGTGCTCACCAAGGCGGGGCACACCGTCGAGACGGTCGACACCAAGGCCGACGTCACGTTCGTGCCCGGCACGGGCATCACCGGCTCCGCGCTCACCACGCGCGCAACGGTGCCCGGGCTGTCCGCCGAGGAGTTCGCGGCCTTCGCCGAGGAGGCCAAGACCGCGTGCCCGGTCAGCGCAGCGCTCGCCGGCACCACGATCACCCTGGACGCCGCCCTGGCCTGACCCCCACCCACTTCCCTTGTGTCCGAACTGGCGTGCGGGTACCGCCGCGGGTCACTTCGGACACAACGCGGGAGGGTAGGGCGGTTAGGCGCCGGGTGGCGCCGCGGGGGGAGCGGGGGCCGGCAGGGGAACCTGGATGCCCTCGCGGTCGAAGGTCTCCTTGATCTGCTCGCGCAGCTCCCGCTGCACCGCGTAGTGGTCGTTCGGTGTGCACTTCACGATGACGCGGATCGTCACGGCCGCGCCGGTGACCGACTCCACTCCGGCGACGACGGGATCCTCCAGGATCCGGTCGTGCCAGGCCGGGTCCTCGGCCAGCTCGTGCGCGGTCGCACGGATCAGCTCCAGGACGGGTGGGATGTCCTGGTTGTAGGCGATGCTCACGTCGACGACGGCCGTCGACCACCCCTGGCTGTGGTTGCCCACCCGCAGGATCTCGCCGTTGCGGACGTACCAGACCACTCCGCTGGCGTCCCGCAGCCGGGTGACGCGTAGGCCGACCTCTTCCACGGTCCCCACCGCCTCGCCGGTGTCGATCAGGTCGCCCACGCCGTACTGGTCCTCGAGGATCATGAAGATCCCGGACAGGAAGTCGCGCACGAGGCTCTGGGCGCCGAACCCGAGTGCCACGCCGGCGACGCCGGCGCTGGCGAGGATCGGTCCCAGGTTGACGCCGAGCTCGGCGAGCACCGTGACGAAGGCCAGCCCGAAGATGACGAACGAGGCGATGCTGTTCAGCACCGAGCCGATCGTCTCGGCCCGCTGCCGCCGGCGCTCCGCCACCAGGACCCCGGACGCCTCCACCAGCACGTGCCCGCGCCGCTTCTCGGCCAGCCGATCGTGCAGCTTCGACTCGCTGGCCCGTTTCACGACCCGCGTGATGGCGCGCGACACCAGCCAGCGGATCACGAAGGCGCCGATCAGAATGGCGATGATGCGCAGCGGCGCACCGACCAGGAAGTCCACGACCTCCTCGCTCTCGAGGCTCACTCGTCGAGCTCCAGCCCGGTCCACCTGGCCGTGAACGCGAGAGTGTCCACACTCAGCGCAATGGTCCGGCTCAGCGCGCGCGCCCCGTGGCCGACGTCCTTCTCGCGCCGTACCAGGATCGGCCGGTCACCGCTGGTCGCGTGCTGCAGGGCCGCGGCCATCTTGCGGGCATGCAACGGGTCGACGCGGGTGTCGCCGTCGAAGACGGTGAACAGCGTCGCCGGATAGTCGACCCCGTCGCGCACGTGGTGGTACGGCGAGTACGACAGCAGCCAGCCGAGCTCGTCAGCGTCCTGGGCCGTGCCGTACTCGTCGGACCAGGTCTCCCCGAGGCCGAACATGCTCGTAGCGCACCATGTCGAGCAGCGGCGCCGAGCACACGACGGCCGCGAACAGCTCGGGGCGCTGGGTCATCGCTGCGCCGACCAGCAGCCCGCCGTTCGAGCCGCCGGAGATCGACAGCTGACCCGGAGTCGTCCAGCCGTCGGCGATCAGCCGCTCCGCAGCCGCATGGAAGTCGTCGAACACGTTCTGCTTGTGCTCGCGCATGCCGGTCCGGTGCCAGTCCTCGCCCTCCTCCGAACCGCCGCGCAGGTTGGCGACGGCGTAGACGCCGCCCGCCTCGACCCACGCAAGCAACCCCGCGGAATAGCCCGGTGTGAGCGGCACGCCGAACCCGCCGTACCCGTAGAGCACGGCCGGGCGCGGGCGGTCGGGCTCCTTGGTGGGAGCCACCAGGACCAGCCGCACGGTCGTGCCGTCGGCCGACGTGTACTCGATCTGGCGCGCATGCACCTCGGGGACGTCGACGGTGCCTGGTGCGGTCGCCCACAGGGAGGTCTCGCCCGTCGTCGCGTCGTAGCGGAACACGGAGGACGGTGTGACGTGGTCGGTGTAGCCGAGCCATGCCTCGTGACCACCCTCGGGCCGCTCGGACAGTCCGCCCACGGAGCCCAGGCCGGGCAGCGGCACGGTTCCGGTCTGCTGTCCGGTGCGCAGGTCGTGCACGGTGACCTCGCTCATCGCGTGCCGCGTCCACGAGCAGAGCAGGACCGGGTCGGCGAGCTCGGCGCCGTCGAGGATCGCGTAGCCCTCGAGCACCGCCTCGACGTCCTCGGGAACGAGGTCGGTCCAGGCGTCGTACGACGTGTCGTCGGGGGTGGTCACTGCTAGCCGGCCGCGTGGCGCATCGCGGTCGGTGAACAGGTAGGCCCGGCCGTCGCGCCCGACGTGCAGCGACGTGCTGGCGTCGACGCCCTGCTGCACCACGTCGAGCTGCGGCGCATCCGGGGAGGAGTGCGAGAGGTCGGCGAGCCAGAGGTCGTTGCGCGGCGCGGTGCCCGCGGAGGCGCCGATGGACAGCCATCGGCCGTCCATCGAGACGCTGACGCCGTAGTAGTTGGTCTTGTCCAGCCCGTCGCCGAACACCAGTACGTCCTGCTCCGGGTCGGTGCCGACGCGGTGCAGCCACACCCGGCGGTGGAACTGCTGCTCGTCCGGTGGAAGGCCGTCGGGCGCGACGCGGCGGACGTAGTAGAAGGCCTCTGCGCCGGGCAGCCAGGCGACGGGGGAATAGCGCGTGCGGTCGATGGGTCCCTCGACCACGGTGCCGGTCGCGACGTCCATCACGTACAGCTCCGACTCCTCGGTGCCGCCCGCCGAGAGCTGGTAGGCCAGCAGGTCGCCCTCCTTCGAGGGCTGCCACGCGTCGAGGGTCGTCGTCCCGGATGAGTCGAGGGCGACCGGGTCGATCAGCGTCCGCTCCGTGCCGGCGGAGTCGACGGTGAGCAGCACGGCATGCTCCTGCTCGGCCGTGCGGCGCATGAAGAACTGCCGGTCCCGCCGCCAGGACGGCCCGCCGATGACCCCGGCACCGAGCAGCTCGGTCAGCCGTCGCTGCAGGAGCTCGCGGCCGGGAAGCTCGCCGAGACCTGCCTCGAAGAGCGCGTCCTGGGCGGCGGACCACTCCTGCGTGGCTGGTGCGCTCGCGTCCTCGAGCCAGCGGTAGGGATCGCTCACCGGGCGCCCGTGCAGCTGCTCCACCCGGTCTTCGCGGGGCGCGGCGGGATAGTCCGGATGGCTCATGCCGGACACCCTAGAACGGGGCCGTCCGTGTTTCGTGCTGGCGGTGCGGGGGTCGCTCGGGTGACACTTGTCTCAGCCGACCCGGTACGAGCCACGTACCGGGCCGTTGCCAGGAGGCACCCGTGGGTCACGCACTCGTACTCAACGCGACGTACGAACCGCTCTGCGTCGTGCCCGCGCGGCGCGCCCTCCTGCTCGTGATCAAGCACAAGGCGATCGCCGTCGAGGACTCCGACCTCGTCATGCACAGCGCCGCCTTGTCCTTCGCCGCGCCGTCCGTCGTGCGGCTGACGCGGTTCGTGCGCATCCCCTACCGCGGGCCGGTCCCGCTGACCCGCCGGGCCGTCTTCGCCCGTGACGGTGGCCGCTGCGTCTACTGCGGCGGCGTGGCCACGAGCATCGACCACGTCGTCCCGCGCAGCCGCGGTGGCCGCCACGAGTGGGGCAACGTCGTCTCGGCGTGCCGCCGCTGCAACCACGTCAAGGCCGACCGCACCGTCTCCGACCTCGGCTGGCGGATGCAGCCGCCGCGGGAGCCGACCGGCACCGCCTGGCGCATCCTCAGCACCGGCCGGTCCGACCCCCAGTGGGCGCCCTACCTGTCGGCATACGGCGGGGGCCTGTCGGTCGCGACTGCCTGAGCGCTCCTGCCCGCCTGGGTTGGCGACCTCCCAGGCAGTGAAGGATGTCGGGCGTGACCGACGACCTCAGCGCCGCGCTGGCCCAGCTGGCTGCGGCCCACGGCGTGGCCACCGAGTTCTGGGACTGGCGCGGCCAGCACACCCAGGTCCCCAGCTCGACGGTGACCGCGGTGCTCGCGGCCCTCGGAGTGGCGGCGGGCACCGAGGACGAGGCGAGCGCGGCGCTGCAGGCCTGCGAGGACGCACCCTGGCGGCTGATGGTGCCGCCCTGTGTCGTGACGCGGGCCGGCACCACGCAGGCAGGTCTTCGTGCACGTCCCGCACGGCGCGTCGGTGCAGGTGAGCGTGCAGCCCGAGGACGGCTCGCCGCGGCGCGAGCTGGCGCAGGTCGACCGCTACGTGCATCCCCGTCCCGTCGACGGGGCGCTCGTCGGTGAAGCGACGTTCGAGCTGCCCGCCGACCTGCCCCTGGGTTGGCACGAGCTGCAGGCCACCAGCGGCGCGACCGAGGCGCGCTGCCCCGTGGTCGTCACGCCGTCGTTCCTCGGCCTGCCCCCGTCGATGCCGCCCGGTTCGGTCTGGGGCTTCATGACCCAGCTGTACGCCGTGCGGTCCGCGCGCGTCGTGGGACCACGGCGACCTCGCCGACCTGCGCGACCTGGCGCGCTGGAGCGCCACGGACCTCGGGGCCGGTTTCGTGCTGGTCAACCCGCTGCACGCCACGTCGCCGAGCCCACCGCTGGAGCCCTCGCCGTACCTGCCGGTCACCCGGCGCTTCGTCAGCCCGCTCTACCTGCGCGTCGAGGACGTCGAGGAGTACGCCGTACTCGGCGACCTGGCCCGCGGACAGGTCGACCGGCTCGCGGCCGCACAGCGGCAGTGGAACACATCCGGCTCACTGCTGGACCGGGACACGGTCTGGGAGGCCAAGCGCACGGCGCTCGCACTCGTGCACGCCGTTCCGCGCAACCCGGCCCGGCAGTCGGCGTACGAGCGCTTCCGCGAGCTGGAGGGCGACGGCCTGCTCGACTTCGCGACGTGGTGCGCGCTGGCCGAGCTGCACGGCGGCGTCTGGGCCACCTGGCCGGAGGAGCTGCGCGACCCCGCCTCCCCGGCGGTTGCCGCCGCGCGCGCGGACCTGGGTGACCGCATCGACTTCTACTGCTGGCTGCAGTGGCTGGCCGACGAGCAGCTCGCCGCGGCGCAGGAGCAGGCCACCGGTGCCGGCATGCCGCTGGGCATCGTGCACGACCTCGCCGTCGGCGTTCATCCCCACGGCGCCGACACCTGGGCGCTGCAGGACGTGATGGCGGCCGGGGTCACCGTCGGCGCCCCGCCGGACGCGTTCAACCAGCAGGGCCAGGACTGGTCGCAGCCGCCGTGGCGCCCCGACCAGCTCGCCGCGGCGGCCTACCGGCCCTACCGCGACATGCTGCGCACCGTCCTCCGGCACGCGGGCGGCATCCGGGTGGACCACGTGCCCGGGCTGTTCCGGCTGTGGTGGGTGCCCGAGGGCGCCCCGCCGCACGAAGGCACGTACGTCACCTACGACCACGAGGCGCTGGTCGGGATCCTCGTCCTGGAGGCGTGGCGCGCAGGGGCGCTCGTGGTCGGTGAGGACCTCGGCGTCGTCGAGCCGTGGGTCCGCGACTACCTCGCCGAGCGCGGCGTGCTCGGCACCTCGATCCTCTGGTTCGAGCAGGACTGGGACCAGGGCGTCCCGCAAGCCGCCGGAAAGCTGGCGCGAGCTCTGCCTGGCCGCGGTCACCACGCACGACCTGCCGCCGACCGCTGGCTACCTCGCGGGTGAGCACGTGCGCATCCGCGACGAGCTGGGGCTGCTCACCCGACCCGTCGAGGAAGAGCGCCGCATCGATGCCGACGAGCGGCGCAGCTGGCTCGACCTGCTGGTCGCACGCGGCTGGCTCACCGAAGGGGGCCGCGACGAGGAGCAGGCCGTGATTGTCGCCCTGCACCGGGCGCTGGCTGCGACCCCGAGTCGCCTGCTCGGAGTCGCGCTCACCGACGCGGTAGGTGACCGCCGGGCGATCAATCAGCCGGGCACCGACGACGAGTACCCCAACTGGCGGCTGCCACTCGCCGACGGCTCAGGCCGGCCGGTCCTTCTCGAGGAGATCCTCGGATCGGCACGGGCAGCCGGTCTTGCCGCCGCGGTCCGCGCCGACGGCTCCAACTAGTACGGTTTGGCCCGTGACCCCGCACATCCTCTGGGCCCTGCAGGCCGCGCAGCAGTACGACGACGGCGAGGTTCCCTCCGAGGGCATCAGCAACCTCGAGACGCTGCTCATCTTTGTCGGCGGGCCTGTGCTCCTCTTCCTCGTCATCGCGCTGCTCGTGATGGCACCGTCGATGGCCCGCGGCCCGCGCTACCGGCCGGGCCTTGGCTGGTGGGCCGCACCGGTGTGGTTCAACGGGCCCGACGACGCCGACGCCGCGGTCCGGCGCGCGACCCCCACCACGGACGGCGGTGGTACCAGTGCCCGCTGGTGAGGCTTTCTCCGAACGACAGAACGACGACATCGTGCGCGCGATCCGGCTGGCCCGACAGCAGTCCGACCTGCCGGTGTCCGTCTACGTCGGGACGCTCGAGGGTGACCCGCGCGACGTGGCCCTGCAGCTGCACGGTGCCCTTGGCGACCAGGCCCGCCGAGTCGGTGCTGGTCGCCGTCGACCCGGGTTCCCGACGGCTGGAGATCGTCACCGGACCCGACGTGCGCCGTCGCCTCGACGATCGCTCGACCGGACTCGCGGCCATGGCCATGACGTCGGCGTTCCAGGGCGGCGACCTGTCCGGCGGCATCGCGAACGGCATCATCGCGCTCGCCGAGTACGCCCAAGCGCCGCGGTCGTTGCACACCGGCCCGCGCTGACCCGAGCGACTAGCCCTCGGCGTCCCTCGCCTGAGCCCGCAACGCGCGGGCGACGCCGTCGCGGGACTCGAGCACGAGCCGGCGTAGCGCCGGCACCGCGTCGGCGTTCCCGGCCAACCATGCATCGGCCGCGTCGACCGTCGACTGCTCGGGGATCAACGTCGGGAAGAGCCCGATGACGATGTTCTGGGCCGTCTCGTTCGTGCGCTCCGCCCAGATCTCGCGCAGCCGCTGGAAGTAGGGGGCCACGAACGGTCGCAGCAGGTCCTCCTGTCCCGGCTGGGCGAACCCGCCGACGGTGGCCGTCTGGATCGCGTTCGGCAGTGAGTCGTCGTCCATCACCGAGTCCCAGGCTGCCTGCTTGGCCTCCGGAAGCGGTTGCGCCGCAAGTGCCGCGGCGGCCTGGCGTCGACCCGTGGCCGTGTCGTCGCGAGTGACCTCGGCGTCGATCGCCGCCGCGTCCGCCCGCCCCGCCGCCGCGAGCTGGTGCAGCAGGTGCCAGCGCAGGTCGGTGTCGATCGCGAGGCCCTCGATCGGTGTCGAGCCCGCGAGCACGGCTTCCACGAGAGCGATCTGCTCGTCGGTGCAGGCGACCCCCGCGAAGGCCCGGGCCAGCTGGAGCTGGGAGTCGCTGCCGGGCTCGGCGGCGCTCATCAGGTCGAACAAGCCGTCAGCCAGGCGACGCCGGGCGGCCTCGCGCTTGGCGGGCGCGGAGTAGAGCATCGTGGCCGTCTCGGCCTGCCTGAGCAGGGTCCGGGTCACCGAGCTGTCGGTCTCGCGGCCCACACCGCTGAGCACCAGCGTGACGTAGTCGGTGGTCGACATCTCGCCGTCGCGGGTCATGTCCCAGGCCGCGGCCCAGCAGAGCGACCTCGGGAGGCTGTCCTCGAAGTCGCCGATGCCTTCGATCAGCGTCGCCAGCGACCGCTCGTCCAGGCGCACCTTGGCGTAGGTGAGGTCGTCGTCGTTGAGCAGCACGAGATCGGGCTGCGCCTCACCCACCAGGTCCGGTACGTCGGTGTGCGACCCCGTCACGTCGAGCTCGACCCGGTTGCGGCGGACCAGCTTGTCGTCGACGCGGTCGTAGAGCGCGATGGCGAGGCGGTGGGACCGCAGGGTGGGCCACGCGTCCGGCGCCTCCTGCGTCACGGTGAAGCGGGTGAACCGCCCCTCGTCGTCACGATGGAAGTCCGCTCGCAGCGTGTTGACCCCGGCGGTCTCCAGCCACTCGGCAGACCACGCCTTGAGGTCGCGCCCGGAGGTCTCCTCCAGCTTTCCGAGCAGGTCGCTCAGTGTGGTGTTGCCCCACGCGAACGTGCGGAAGTAGCGCTGGATGCCTTCCATGAACTGTTCCCGGCCCACCCAGGCCACGAGCAGCTTGAGCACCGACGCGCCCTTCGCGTAGGTGATGCCGTCGAAGTTGACCTCGACGTCCTCGAGGTCGTTGATCTCGGCGGCGATCGGGTGCGTCGACGGGAGCTGGTCCTGGCGGTAGGCCCAGGTCTTGTCGGTGTTCGCGAACGTCGTCCAGGCCGACTTCCACTTGGTCGCCTCGGCCGCCGCGAGCGTGCTGGCGTACTCCGCGAACGACTCGTTGAGCCATAGGTCGTTCCACCACGTCATCGTGACGAGATCGCCGAACCACATGTGCGCCATCTCGTGCAGGATCGTCACCGCCCGGCGCTCGTAGGCGACCTCGGGAACGCGCGACCGGAACACGTAGTCCTCGTTGTGCGTGACGCAGCCGGCGTTCTCCATCGCCCCCGCGTTGAACTCCGGCACGAAGAGCTGGTCGTACTTCTCGAACGGGTAGGGGAAGTCGAAGACGCGCTCGAAGAACTCGAACCCCTGGCGGGTCTCCTCGAAGATGACGTCGGCATCGAGGTGCTCCGCGAGCGAGGCGCGGCAGTAGAGCGACAGCGGGACGACGCGGTCCCCGGAGCGGTACTGGTCCTCGATGCGGTGGTAGGGACCGGCGACCAGGGCGGTGATGTAGGAGGACATCCGCTGGGTGGCCGGGAACCGCCAGGTCGCCGACCCTGCGGAGCCGGGCTCCGGGCTCGGTGCCGGCGCGTTGGAGATGACCTGCCACTCGACGGGCGCCTGCACGGTGAAGGTGAAGTTCGCCTTGAGGTCGGGCTGCTCGAAGACGGCGTACATCCGTCGGGAGTCGGCCACCTCGAACTGCGTGTAGAGGTAGACCGCCTTGTCGACCGGGTCGATGAAGCGGTGCAGGCCCTCGCCGGTGTTCATGTAGCGGCAGTCGGCGACGACGCGCAGGGTGTTCTCCGCCGCCAGGTCGCTCAGCGCGATCCGCGTGCCGTCGAAGACCTCGCGCCGGGTCGAGGGCCCGGCCGTTGAGCTCGATCTCGCGCACCGACGACGCGACCAGGTCGATGAACGTGCTCGCTCCGGGCTCGGTGCAGCGGAAGCGCACCACGGTCGTCGACGGGAACGTCGGCTCCTCGCGGGTCAGGTCCAGCTCGACGTCGTACGTGTCCACGGACAGCACCCGGGCGCGGGACTGGGCCTCGTCGCGGGTGAGGTTCATGTTCGCTCGGGCTTGCACGGACGGTCTCCTTGGTCGCAGGCGGGGAAATCCTCCCATGGCTGGGCCGTGCCTCCGCCCCGAGGCTCGACCGGGGAATGCCGACCCGGCATTTCCGGTTTGTCCCGTCATGACACCACTCCCGGTGACGGCCGACTTCTGGTTCGACCCGATCTGCCCGTGGGCCTGGATGTCGTCGCGCTGGATGCTCGAGGTCGAGCAGGTCCGCGACGTCTCGGTGCGCTGGCACGTGATGTCGCTCGCCTACCTCAACCAGGGCCGCGACCTCCCGGAGAGCTACCAGGAGCTGATGGCGCAGGCCTGGGGCCCGGTGCGGGTCGTCATCGCGGCAGCCGCGGCCCACGGCGACGACGTGGTCCTGCCGCTGTACACCGCGCTCGGCACGCGCTTCCACCTCGAGCAGCGACCGAAGGACCGGGCCACCATCGAGGACGCCCTTGCCGAGGTCGGCCTCCCCACCGACCTGGCCGACGCCATGGACGCGACGGAGTTCGACGAGCTGCTCAAGAAGTCCCACCACGCCGGGATGGACCAGGTGGGCATGGAGGTCGGCACGCCGGTCATCTCCGTCGACGGGGTCGCCTTCTTCGGGCCGGTGGTGTCGCCGACCCCCGGGGCGAGGCCGCCGGCCGGCTCTGGGACGGGGTGCTGCTGGTTGCCGGCACCGACGGGTTCTTCGAGCTCAAGCGCTCCCGCACCCGCGACCCGATCTTCGACTGATCCGATATTTGGGCTGCGCGGCCCCCTCCTCACCCGGCATCCTTGACCTGACGCGAGGAGGCGGCGATGGCGGAGAAACCGGGCTACTGGGACCTGCACCGCTGCGCCTGGGTCGACGCCGAGCGGACCCACGACTTCGCACCCAACTCGACGCCGGCGGCCGCCGAGGAGTCCTCGCCCACCGCGGACGCCACGGTCCCCGAGCAGCGGCCCGACATGGAAGCGCCGCTGGTCGCCGGGACTCCTGACTGACCGCTGACGGCCCGGCTGTCAGACTGCCGCCCATGCGCGTGCACCTGGGGTCCGACCACGCCGGCTTCGAGCTCAAGGCCCACCTGGTCGCGCTGGTTGGAGAGCGAGCGGTACGACGTGGTCGACCACGGACCGGTCGAGTTCGACCCCGTCGACGACTACCCGCCGTACGTCCTGCGCGCTGCTCAGGCCGTCGTCAACGACCGCGGCAGTCTCGGCATCGTGCTGGGCGGGTCGGGCAACGGCGAGCAGATCGCGGCCAACAAGGTCCGCGGCGTGCGCGCCGCCCTCGCCTGGACCGAGGACACGGCGGTGCTCGCCCGCGAGCACAACGACGCCAACGTCATCAGCGTCGGGGCCCGCATGCACACGGCCGACGAGGCCACCCGGCTGGTCGAGCTTTTCCTGACGACCGCGTTCAGCGGCAACGAGCGGCATGCGCGACGGATCGCCATGATCGCGGCGTTCGAGAGCACCGGCGAGCTGCCCGAGCTCCCCGACGTCCCGGCCGGGTGACCTCCTCGCTCCGAGGAGACAGGTCAGAAGACGAACGGGCACCACGGTGCCGGGCTCGTGGCGAACGCCGCCGACACCGCGGGCAGCAGCGTCCGCTCGGCCCGCCCGGACCTGAACCCGCTCGGCCGCGGCGAGCCCGCCCAGAGCGGTGCCGCCGAGGTAGGCCGCACCGAGGTCGGTGACCCCGAGCGTCAGGTCGGGCTCGTCCTCGGACCGCTCGCAGCGGGCACCGTCAGGACCTCCCATCGAGGCGCCAGCGGCCGTCGTTCCAGGGAAGGAGCGGGTCGCTTCACCTCGAGGACGACGTCGACGGGGGCCGAGTAGCGGCGCTGCGGCGAGTGCGGTGCCGACGTCGACCAGCCGCACGTACAGCGCGTCCTGCCAGACCGGCTTCGTCGCCCGGGTGTTGTTGAGCCAGTGCAGCAAGCGGGCTGTCGACGGGGACGTTCCACATGTCGGCCACGACCCATCAGGTCGAGGTCGAACAGGTAGCGGTAGATGGCAGCCAGCGCTGCGCCGTCGACGCCGATCACCTCACGGACGTGCACCGTGCCCGACGGGACAGGGGTGCTCCAGTCCGGCTTGGTGCTGTAGCGGGCGTAGCCGCGGACGCCGCTGTCGTCCTCGGCCACGACGCACCGCAGGGCCGAGCGGCCCTCGCGCAGCGACGGGTAGTCGCTGGCAGCGCGCCGGTGCCACCGCTCGTCGCGCGCGATCATGCCGGGTCGGGCGCGCCGCTGCGGCGGCGTAGACGTCGGCCGTCAGCTTCCAGTCCTCCGCCGGCACCAGCCGGAGCCGCAGCGCCGGATCGCTGGGGGCGTCGGCCCGCAGGGCCTGCGCGTTGCGGGGCACCTTCACCGAGTAGGCGCTGCTGGCCAAGCCGTAGCCGAACCGGCCGTAGATGACCGGCTCCGACGCCCAGAGGATGGCGACGGCCTCGCGACCGCGCTCGTGCACGTCGTTCAGCTGGGTGGTCATCAGGCCGCGCAGCACGCCGCGCCGACGGTGGGTGGGCAGGACCCCCACCCAGCTGACCCCCGCCGCCGGCACGACCGCACCGGGCACCGTCAGGTCGAAGGAGAACGCGGAGGTGAGCCCGACCAGCGTCGAGCCGTCGAACGCGCCCGAGCGAACGGCCCGGCTCGTGCAGCTCGCGCTCGGACTCTCGATGACCTCGGCCTCGAAGGTGCTGCCGAAGGCGTTGCCGTCGACCTCGAGGACGGCCGGCCAGTCCTCGTCGGTGAGCACGCGGATCGGGAAGGGTGTGCGGCGATGCGTTCATGGTTCGTGCCTATCAGATGCGTGCGGGGGCGCGCACCGAAGATTCTCGCGGATCCGGTCAAGATCAGGTGAACGCCCAGTGGTGGCGCAGACGCTCGGTAGTCTCAGGAGACATGGCCGCCCCCCGGACGCGACGGCAGCAGCGCTCACGCGCCTCGGTCGCGTGGTGGCGTCTGACGGTCTGGGTTCGGCGCCATCTGCTGCACTCCGACGGGTTTGTGCTGGTCTCCTTGAGCCTGGCCGCAGTGGCCCTCGGCGTCCTGAACCAGGAGTTCCCTCGCTGGTTCCCGGCGGCCGTCGCTCGCCCTGGTGGTGCTCGTCGGCGGGTTTCTTCTCGGCGTACGCAGCCTGCTGCTGCTCGACATCGTCGTGGCGTGCGTCCTCGTGTGGGAGCTCGCGCCCTACACCCAGCCGGTCCCACCGGGGTCCCTGCTCGTGGTGGCCGCCACCGCGGCCATCGTGCTGCTGTTCGCCCGCAGCCGCGGCCGGCTCGGTGTCCAGGGGACCCGAGGCGACTCGATGCTCGTCGACCTCCGCGACCGGTTGCGCGCGCACGGCGAGATGCCCTCGCTGCCCGAGGGATGGTAGGCCGAGGTCGTGCTGCGCTCGGCCGGCGGCGACGCGTTCTCCGGTGACTTCCTGGTGGCGGGCCGATCGCACGACGGGCGCACGCTCGAGGTGGCGCTCGTCGACGTGTCCGGCAAGGGAGTGGACGCCGGCACCCGGGCCCTGCTGCTCTCCGGTGCGTTCGGCGGCCTGCTCGGCTCGGTCACCCACGAGGACTTCCTGCTTGCCGCCAACCGCTACCTGTTGCGTCAGGAGTGGGACGAGGGGTTCGCCACGGTCGCGCACGTGGTCATCCACCTGGAGACCGGGCGAGTACGTCGTGTCGACTGCCGGTCACCCGCCGGCCGTGCAGTTCGCGGCCGGGTCGGGACGGTGGCGGGTGTCCGAGGCCAGCGAGGGGCCGCTCCTCGGCATCTTCCCCGACGCGAAGTTCGTCAGCGAGTCGGGCCGGCTCGATCGCGGCGACGCGCTGTTGCTGTTCACCGACGGACTGATCGAGACGCCCGGTCGCGACCTGTCGGTCGGCATCGACAAGCTGCTCGGAGAGGCCGAGCGGCTGGTCACCCACGGCTTCCGCGAGGGCGCGGGCAAGCTCATCGACCGGGTGGCGTCGGCCCACCACGACGACCGGGCCGTCGTTCTCATCTGGCGCGACTGATGGGTCACCCCCGGCGTCGGTGGACGCGCGACCTCGTGGCCCCCCGCACGCCGGAGACCTGGACGCTGGCCGGTCTCTTCGTCGGCGCCTCGATGGCCTGCCTGCTTGGCGCGACGTTCCCGCTGAGCCCGGACGCACCCGTGCCGCTCGGCTACACCTGCGCCGCGATCGCGGCAGCGCTCGCCGCGCTGCTCTGGCTCGTCGGTGACGCTGCGGGTCGCGTGGTGCTCAACGGGGCGGTGGTTCTCGGTGTGCTCCTCACGAGTCTGCTCGTCGCATCGGCCGCAACCGCCCAGGGCGCGACGCTCACCGCCTTCGCCTATCTGCTGGTCGCCGTCTACACGGCTCACTTCTTCTCCCGCCGGGAGGCGGGGCTGCACGCCGGGTTCGTGTCCGTGGCCTATGGCATCGCTGTGCTCGTCAACGACGTGCCGCGCACTGCCGCGACCTACGGCATCGTCGTGGGCACGACCTGGGCGGTGGTGGCCGTGCTGGGCAGTCAGGTCTCACACATGCGCACCCAGGCGGACACCGACCCGCTGACCGGGTTGCTGAACCGGGCCGGCTTCCGCGTCGCCGCCGAACGCGAACATGCGCTTGCCGGTCGCACCGGGACGCCACTGGCGATGGTCCTGCTCGACCTGGACGGCTTCAAGGCGACCAACGACCTGGCCGGGCACGCCGCCGGCGACCGACTGCTCGCCGAGCTCGCCGTCCGGTGGAAGACCTCGCTGAGGTCGTGCGACATCCTCGGTCGTCACGGCGGCGACGAGTTCGTGCTTGTCCTGCCGGCGACGACGCCCGCCCAGGCCGAGGTCGCGGTCGACCGGCTCCGGGCGAGCACCCCGGTCGCCTTCTCGGCCGGCATCGCCTGCTGGGAGAGGGACGAAGGCATGGAGGCGTGCCTCGGCCCGCGCCGACAAAGGGCTCTACGCGGAGAAGGATCGGCGGGCGACCTCTTCGACGCCCTAGCGGCCCGGTGCTGTGGGCGAGCCCGCGAAGTACTCCCCTAGGAGGTCGTTGCGCAGCACGCCGTCAGGGTCGAACCGCTGCGCCAGGGCGGTGAAGTCGGCCCACCGTTCGTAGTGCTCCGTAACCGCGCGCGGCGGGGTGCGAAACACCTTGCCCCAGTGCGGGCGGGCGTCGAACGGTGCCAACGCCTGCTCGACGGCAGCAACGACGGGCGCGACGGCGGCCTCGTCTGCGACCCAGGTGAAGTGCAGCGCGACGCTGTCGCGGTGGTAGGCCAGGCTCAACCAGAGGTCGTCCGCGGCAACCGTCCGGATCTCCGACGTCAGGAGCACCGGTGCCACCTGATCGTGCAGGGCGGCCACGGCGCGCAGGGCGTCGACGGCGGAACTGCGCCCGACGAGGTACTCCGACTGCAGCTCCTCCCCACCGCTGGGTGTGAAGCCGAGGCGGAAGTGCGGGAGCCGCTCGTGCCAGGGGCCGGGCTCGCCGAGCTGAGGAGTGCAGTGAACAGGTGACATGCGCGCAATCGGGTGGCGGGGTTCGTTCGCGAGAGTCCCCCGAGCCAGTGCTGCGGTGGCTCGCCGGCCGGCTGGTCGGGGTCATCGACGCGTCGCTTGAGCCAGACCTGGGCGCGCACCGGCGCCCGCCAGTCCGTGAACACGCTCACGCTGTACGCCGCGGAGACGACCTCGTCGAACGCGTCGATCAGCTCGACGTACGGCAGGTCGTCGTAGACGTACTGGCGCACGTCGAAGGTGGGGACCACGTCGAGCGTCAGGCGGGTGACGACGCCCAGCGCACCCAGGGCGACGACGGCGCCGTGGAACGTGTCGCCGTCGCGGTCCCGGTCCAGCGTCACGAGCTCGCCGCCGGGCACCACCATCTGCAGTGCGCGCACCGCCGTCGCGAGGCCGCCGTTGCGCTCACCCGAGCCGTGCGTTCCGGTCGCGACCGCTCCAGCCACCGAGATGTGCGGCAGCGACCCGAGGTTGGCCAGTGCCCAGCCGCGATCGTGCAGCGGCCGCGCCACCTCGCCGTAGCGCATCCCGGCCGCGATCGTGACCTGTCGCCGGTCCGGGTCGACGTCGAGCAGCTGCGGCAGTCCGGCAACGGAGACCTGGTCGCCATCGGTGTCCGCGAGCCGGTTGAACGAGTGGCCGGTGCCGATCGGCCGGACGCGGCGGGAGACAGAGAGCAGCTCCTGCAGCTCGTCGACCGACGCGGGGCTGTGGTGTCGGGCGGCGCGGTAGGCGACGTTGCCCGCCCAGTTGGTGCGCCGTGCAGGTGCTCGCGTCACGGATCCGTCCATGGTCTCGTCGCTGCCTGGCCCTCCGACGCTAGCCTGGCCGCGGCCGGACGGGGGATCCTCGAGCGAGGCGGACAGACGTGGTGGCGTGGCGCAAGGCACTGGCTCGCTTGACCGGGCGGCGACGCTCCGGGTCGGCGGTCGACCCGGTGATCGGTGAGGTCCGCCGGCAGAAGCTCACCTATCTGTCGGTGGGTGCTCTCAACGACCTGTTCGAGGCCGCCCTGCAGGCCGACCGGTCCAGGCGGCCCGGAGTGTTCATCGAGGCGGGGTGTGCCCTCGGCGGGTCGGCCATCGTGCTCGCGAAGGCCAAGCACCCGCAGCGGCCGCTGTTCATCCACGACGTCTTCGGCATGATCCCGCCGCCGAACGAGGAGGACGGCGAGGACGTCCACCAGCGCTACGAGCGGATCAAATCCGGCCAGGCTGCCGGAATCGGCGGGGACCCCTACTACGGCTACGAGACCGGTCTGGTCGACAAGGTGCGCGGGTCGTTTGCCGCGTTCGGGGTGCCGGTCGAGACCAATGCTGTCGCCCTGGTCGAGGGGTTGTTCCAGGACACCATCACCGGTGACGAGCCGGTTGCCCTCGCGCACATCGACGGCGACTGGTTCGAGTCGGTGCGCACCTGCCTCGAGCGGATCGGCCCGCGGCTGTCCCCGGGCGGGGTCATGGTGATCGACGACTACTTCCACTGGTCGGGCTGCCGCACGGCCGTCGACCAGTTCCTCGCCAAGCATCCCGACGACTTCCGCACGGTGCGCCGGCGTCGCCTGCACATCGAGAAGGTCTGAGCCCGGACCAGGTCAGGCCGACCGCCGCTTCGCCACCGCATCGGCCAGCTCGAGCCAGCGTTCCCGCTCGGCGGTGTACTCCTCGTCCCACGGCTTGACCGGGTCGGCCCAGTGGATCAGCCCTGGCCGGTCGACGACCGAGCGCGTCGGCACGCAGTCCCACCGCTCGGGCAGCACGGTCCGATCCGGCCCGGCGACCAGGTGCAGCGCCTGCCGCAGCGTCAGCCCGAACTCGGCGACGTAGGGCAGGCACTCGGCGAGGAACGCCTCGGACCGGGCGCGGGCGAGGTCGAGGACCAGGACGTCGGTCGTGAAGGCGTCGAAGTCGAACGTGTGTCGCGCGTAGGCCTGCCGGCGCAGCTCGGTTGCGGTCACCGTCCTGGGGCCGAGCCGCAGCGCGGCGTGGTGGATGACACCGAAGCCGCTGGACCCGGTGGTGCCCACGACGGTTGGTGCGGCGACCAGGTCGACGCCCATCTTGGTGTCGTAGAGCTCGGCGATGTCGCTGGTGACGACCGCGTCGACCGGCAGGACGACGACCCGGTCGACCGAGGGCAGCAGCTCGCCCAGCACGAGCAGGTCGAGGTCGCGCGCGGCGAGCCGCCCGGCGTTCCGGGCCAGCAGGTCCGTGCCGAGCCCCTGCGTCGGCACGACCGAGATCGTGACGTCGGGGAAGAGCGCAGCGAGGTCACCCGCATCGACTGTCTCCGGCTCCCGCGTGAGGACCCACACGTGCACCCCGCGCGAAGCCTGTCGCGTCACCGACTCGATCAGCACCGCAAGGGCGCCTTGCCGGTCGGGGGGCAGGTGCACGGCGAGATGGACGTCGTCATCCGCGCCTGCCCCGGTCACCGAGATCGTGTCGTCGACGGCCTGCCGCGCGCCGTCGAGGATCCCCGCCGGCGCCGGCTGGACGATCGCGGGCGCCTCGTGGCGACGTCGGGCGGCTTCGACGTCGTCGGCGTTCAGCGCCCGCCACAGCGCGTAGACCGCGTCGGCCTCCTGTCCGGACAGGATCGCGGTCAGGACGCGCTCGAGCTTGGCGTTGATGCCGTCCCGGATGCCGTTGAACTCGGCGTCCGTCGTGTCGATGAGGCCGGCGAAGCGGATGTCCGAGCGGTTCTTGGGCTGGAAGTCGACCGGGATGCCGATCGAGCGGGCGGGCAGCCAGCAGTGCAGCCGGGTGGTCACCATGGCCGAGTGCTTGCGGCGGTAGGTCTCGAGCCGCTCCAACGCGACGTACACGTTGTCGGTGAAGCTGCGGAAGCGCACGGCGTCGCTGCTGTGCCGATAGATCCGTGCGCCGGGCGGGACGGAGCCGCGGGGCATGTCGACGTAGGCCACCGGGGACTTGGCCCGGGGCGGCTTCGGCAGGTCCGGGAAGACCGTGCTGATCGTGGTGGTCAGGCAGCCGGAGAAGAAGGCGGGTACGTCGAGGCTGAGCAGGACATCGACGGTGGTCCAGTCGCGACAGCCGATCGGCCCGTGCTGGCGCAGGTAGTCCAGCGCCTCGGGCGTCAGCAGCTCGCGCTTGTTGCAGTGGAACGACAGGAAGATCGGCAGCAGGTTGCGGTGGAACGGGAAGCCGTAGCGCGACTCGAAGATCGCGTGCATGAACCAGCCGAAGGCCAGGGTCCAGGTGTCCGGCGGCACCTCCTTGTACATGGAGGCGTCACGGTCGACGGTGATGACGTCGACCTCGGTTGCGACATCGCCCAGCTGCATCTCGGGTCGCACTCGCCCGCGCAGCTCGGCCAGCAGGTCCACGATGTCCGGCGGGCCGTGGAACGTCAGGTTCTGGTGCCGGACGACATGACCCAGCGAGGCGATGCTCTGGATGTGGTCGCCGATGTTGGCCGACGCCCGGGACCGCCCCGGGTGGCCGTAGTCCATGACGGCGAAGGACACATGGCCGGCCGGCGCCGCGGGCGCGCTGCGCGAGTCGCCCGAGGCGGCCACCCACGGGCGCAGCCAGTCGCGCTCGACCACCATCTCCTTGGACACATCACCGCCGTCGCCCACGAGGCCGTCGAGCACCGCGAACGCCTGCCGGGACAGGTCCTCGTCACCGACTCCGTAGACCGCGCCGACGACGTGCAGCCAGCTGCGCGCGTCGAGACACTCCGGTGACTCGCGCAGCAGCCGTCGTACCTCGTCGAGTGCGGTCTCCCGGTCGACCTGGATCCCGGTCCGGACGAACTCCGACGTGGCGTGGCGACGCCAGAGGTCCCGGGGCACGTCCTGGAACTGGTGCCACGCCAGCTCGACGTAGCCGCGGTGGAAGGAGACGATCGCGCTCGCGAGCGCGCCGATCGCCGCCGTCTCGGGCTCCTTGCGCAGCGCGGCCGCGACCGAGGTCGCGGTGTGCGGCTGGCCCGAGGCGATCAGCTCGCGGACCTCCGCCACCAGGGCATCCGGGAGCGAGGGAGCAAGCCGTAGCGCCTCGACGACCGCCGCGGGGTCCCGGGCTCCCGTCTCGCCGCGCTGCCCGGCGCGGCTACCGGCACCGCGGCGCCGGTCCCGAGCGGCGACCGCGAGCCGGCGCAATGACGGTGGGAGGTAGCGGTCGGCGAGTCGGCGCGCGATGCCCGACATGTGCCTCCTCGGTGAGCTGGCGGTGGGCCGGGAATCGGACCGGCATGGCCAGGTTGGGAGTGAGACCGGGACCACTGATCTCCCGGTCAAGGCTATCGACCCCGGTCGGCGGACCTGCCGCGGAACTGGGATCCCCTAGGCGAGCGCGGTCCGCGCCAGTAGCCTCCCAGACGATCACGGCTGATCCGGGCGAAAACGGGTGAGGGGGTGGCTCTCGGATGACCACGAGCTCGACGTCCTCACCGGGAGGAGCCGACGTGCCCGCGTCTGCGTCGCCGCCTGCAGGCACGAGCGACCTTCATCGCCTGCGGATGCTGTCGCGCATCGCGGAACAGGTTGGTGAGGGCGTCGTGGTCTCGGACAACGACGGCCAGTTCCTGTACGTCAACCCGGCGTTCGCCACCCAGCACGCCAGCACCGTCGAGGAGCTGACGGGTGCGCACATGAGCGGCTTCTACCGACCGGAAGACCTCGTCAACAACGTGCAGCCGATCATCGCGGCCGCGCTGGAGCATGGGATAGGCCGAGGGGAGGTGACCCGGTTACGCCGCGACGGCACCCAGTTTCCTGCTCACATCACCCTCTCGCTGCTGCGGGACGAACGAGGCACCCTGATCGGCCGAGTGTTGTGCGTGCAGGACGTCACGGCGCAGAAGCACCTCGAGGAGGAGCTCCGACAGGCGGCCTTGTTCGACCCGTTGACGAACCTGCCCAATCGGCGGCTTCTGCGCGACCGTGTCGAGCACGCCCTGGCGCACCGGGCCCGGCGCGGCACCGGGGTCGCCGCCGCCTTCGTCGACCTGGACAGCTTCAAGGAGGTCAATGACGCGTTCGGGCACGACGTCGGTGACCAGGTGCTCGTCGAAGTCGCCCGCCGGCTCGCCGGACGGGTCCGCCTGTCCGACACGTTGGCCCGCTACGGCGGGGACGAGTTCGTCATGCTGCTCGAAGATCTCGTCAACCGGGAACAGGCAGCTGAGATCGGGGGCCGGCTGGTCGCCGCATTCACCGAACCGGTCCGGACCGCAGCCGGGAGACTGCCGGTGTCGGCGAGCATCGGCATCCATGTCGCGACCGACGCTGACGACTACGACGCGCTGCTCAGAGCCGCGGACACGGCCATGTACGACGCCAAGCGCAGCGAGCCGGGAGGGCTCCGGTTCTCCCCGGCCTAGCCGGAAACGTGGTGGAGCGGGTGACCGGGATCGAACCGGCATGGCCAGCTTGGAAGGCTGGGGCTCTGCCATTGAGCTACACCCGCGTGCGCCGGACTGCCATGGTGCGGGCACCAGCGCGCGGGCTCTAGAATGCCATGAGCGCCACGCGGGGCGTAGCGTAGTGGCTAGCGCGCCTGCTTTGGGGGCAGGAGATCGGGAGTTCGAGTCTCCCCGCCCCGACAGATGCCCGTTTCTTCCCCAGTACGGCGAGTAGATGCCCAGTCGTTGTCGTCGCCGTCGTCCCATAGGAGCCAGCCGAACGTGAAGAGTGCCCTGGAGACCCTGAACCCCACCCGGGTCCGGTTGACCGTCGAGGTCCCCTTTGAGGAGCTCAAGCCGAGCCTGGACACGGCGTACAAGAAGATCGCCGGCCAGGTCAACATCCCCGGCTTCCGCAAGGGGCGCGTGCCACCGCGGGTCATCGACCAGCGGTTCGGGCGCGCGATGGTCCTGGAGGAAGCGGTCAACGAGGCGCTGCCCGAGTTCTACGGCAAGGCCGTCCAGGAGAACGACATCGATGTGCTGGGCCGCCCCGAGGTCGACGTCACGAAGTTCGAGGACGGCGAGCAGCTGACGTTCACCGCCGAGGTCGACGTGCGACCCGACTTCGAGCTGCCTGACTACCGCGGGCTCGACGTGACCGTCGACGACGCCGAGACCTCCGACGATGACCTCGACCAGCAGATGCAGTCCCTGCTCGAGCGCTTCGCGACGCTGAAGGGCGTCGACCGGGCCGCCGCAGACGGCGACTTCGTGTCGATCGACCTCTCCGCCACCATCGCGGGGGAGAGCGTCGATGACCTCAGCGCCAAGGGCCTGTCCTACCAGGTCGGTCAGGGCTCTCTGCTCGACGGCCTCGACGGCGCGGTGACCGGGCTGTCGGCGGGGGAGTCCGCGGTGTTCCCGACCGCCCTCGTCGGTGGCGACCACGCCGGCCAGGACGCCGACGTGACCGTCACCGTCAACTCCGTCAAGGAGCGTGAGCTGCCGGAGCTCGACGACGAGTTCGCCCAGACGGCGAGCGAGTTCGACACGCTCGACGAGCTGCGCGACGACCTGCGCACCCGCTTCGACCAGATGCGACGGCTCGAGCAGGGTGTGCAGGCCCGCGACCGCGCCCTGGAGGCGTTGCTCGCCAAGGTCGACGTACCCCTGCCGGAGGGTGTCGTGCAGACCGAGATCGAGAGCCGCCAGCACGCGCTCGCCCACCAGCTGGAGCAGGCCCACATGAGCAAGGAGGACTTCCTCGCGGCTGAGGGGCACAGCGCGGAGGAGTTCGACGCCGACATCGACAAGCGCACCCGCGAGGCACTCACGGCGCAGTTTGTGCTCGACAAGATCGTGACCAGCGAGCAGTTGTCCGTCAACGAGCAGGAGCTCACCGAGCACATCGTCCGGACCGCGTCCCGCTACGGCATGGGTCCGGACCAGTTCGCCCAGCAGGTCGTGCAGGCCGGCCAGATCCCGGTGCTGGTGAGCGAGGTCGTCCGTGGCAAGGCGCTCGCCCTGGTGCTCGAGTCGGCCAACGTCGTGGACGCGTCGGGCCGCCCGGTGGACCTCGAGGCCCTGCGTGAGGACACCACCGCCGAGACCATCGAGGTCACCGGCGAGTCTGCCGACGCGTCCGCCGAGGGCCGCGCGAGCGACGAGGCGGACCACGCTCACGAGGGCCACGAGGGTCACGAGGGTCACGCACACTGATCCGACCCGCGTGCGCCGTGAGCGAACAGGGTCCGGTCCGGGACGTAGGCGTCAGTCGCCCGCGTTACTGTCGGCAGGGATGAAGATGACTGTCGCGCTCCCGAGCGACCTCGACGCGAGACAAGGTGACGTGCTGTGAGCGAGCTGATCACGCCAGGGTTGATGACGCCTGAGGGGCGGTCCCCACAGCCCGGCAATGGCATGGGTCTGGACGACCAGGTCTACAACCGGCTTCTGCGCGAGCGCATCATCTTCCTGGGCTCGGTGGTCGAAGACAGCAACGCCAACGCCATCTGCGCGCAGCTGCTGCTCCTCGCGGCTGACGACCCCGACAAGGACATCTGGCTCTACATCAACTCGCCCGGCGGCTCCGTCTCCGCCGGCATGGCCATCTACGACACGATGCAGTTCGTCAAGAACGACGTGGCGACTGTGGCGATGGGTCTCGCCGCATCGATGGGGCAGTTCCTGCTCTGCGCCGGTGCCACCGGCAAGCGCTACGCAACGCCCCACGCCCGCATCATGATGCACCAGCCGTCCGGTGGGTTGGGCGGCACGGCGTCGGACATCAAGATCCAGGCCGAGCAGATGCTCTACACCAAGAAGAAGATGGCCGAGCTGATCGCTCAGCACACCGGGCAGACCGTCGAGCAGATCGACCGCGACTCCGACCGTGACCGGTGGTTCACGGCCGACGAGGCCAAGGACTACGGGATGATCGACAAGGTCGCGGCCAGCGCGGTCCAGGTCACCGGCTCCGGCGGGACGGCGTGAGTCCCATGCGCCCCGACCATGCTGCTCACCAGAATGTCGTCCACGCGCTCGGAGGAGACCGGTCCGCGATGAGCCAGCCCAGCGAACTGCAGCAGCCGAGCGCCCGCTACGTGCTTCCGGTGATCGAGGAGCGCACGAGCTACGGCTTCAAGCGCCTCGATCCCTACACCAAGCTGTTCGAGGAGCGCATCATCTTCCTCGGCCAGGCCATCGACGACACGGTCGCCAACGACATCATGGCCCAGCTGCTGACGCTGGAGTCCATGGATCCCGACCGCGACATCAGCATCTACGTCAACTCACCGGGCGGATCGTTCACCGCCCTCACCGCGATCTACGACACGATGACGTTCATCCGGCCCGACATCCAGACCACCTGCCTGGGCCAGGCAGCGTCGGCGGCCGCGGTCATCCTGGCCGCCGGCACGCCGGGCAAGCGCTACGCGCTGGCCAACTCCCGCATCCTGATCCACCAGCCCTACACCGAGGGCGGCGGCCAGGCGAGCGACGTCGAGATCCAGGCGCGCGAGATCCTGCGCATGCGCGCAATGCTCGAGTCGATGATCGCCAAGCACTCCGGCCGCACCGAGGAGCAGGTGCGCCTCGACATCGAACGCGACAAGATCCTGACCGCCGACGAGGCGCTCGACTACGGTTTGATCGACCGGGTGCTCACCACCCGTTCGATGTAGTGGCAACCTGGCTGCAGCGCGGCGGAGCACCTGCGCCACGCGGCGGTCTGGCCCAAAGGAAGCGTCCAGGGACCTCCTCGGGGTACCGTCGAGGCTCACAAGACCCGGTCAATGACCCGGCCGGTCGGCAGAGGGAGAGGCGCGCTCGTGGCACGCATCGGTGACGGCGGTGACCTGCTCAAGTGCTCCTTCTGCGGCAAGAGCCAGAAGCAGGTCAAGAAGCTCATCGCCGGCCCCGGCGTCTACATCTGCGACGAGTGCATCGACCTGTGCAACGAGATCATCGAGGAGGAGCTCTCCGAGAGCTCTGACCTCAAGTGGGACGAGCTGCCCAAGCCGATGGAGATCTGCGAGTTCCTGGACCAGTACGTCGTGGGCCAGGACGTCGCCAAGAAGGCTCTCGCGGTGGCCGTCTACAACCACTACAAGCGTGTGCAGGCAGGTGAGTCCGGCAAGCCCGGCCGCGACGAGCACGTCGAGCTGGCCAAGTCCAACATCCTGCTGATCGGGCCCACCGGGTGCGGCAAGACCCACCTGGCGCAGACGCTGGCCCGGATGCTGAACGTTCCGTTCGCGATCGCCGACGCGACGGCGCTCACTGAGGCGGGCTACGTCGGCGAGGACGTCGAGAACATCCTCCTCAAGCTGATCCAGGCGGCCGACTACGACGTCAAGAAGGCCGAGACGGGCATCATCTACATCGACGAGGTCGACAAGATCGCCCGCAAGAGCGAGAACCCCTCGATCACCCGTGACGTGTCCGGCGAGGGCGTGCAGCAGGCCCTGCTCAAGATCCTGGAAGGCACAACCGCCAGCGTCCCGCCCCAGGGCGGCCGCAAGCACCCGCACCAGGAGTTCATCCAGATCGACACGACCAACGTGCTGTTCATCGTGGGTGGCGCGTTCTCCGGCCTCGAGAAGATCATCGAGGGCCGCATCGGGCGCAAGGGTCTCGGCTTCGGTGCCACCTTGCACACCAAGGCCGAGCGCGACGCCGCTGACGTCTTCGGTGAGGTGCTCCCCGAGGACCTGCTCAAGTTCGGCATGATCCCCGAGTTCATCGGCCGGCTGCCGGTCATCACCAACGTGCGCAACCTCGACCAGAACGCTCTCGTGCGCATCCTCACCGAGCCGCGCAACGCCCTGGTCAAGCAGTACGACCGGTTGTTCGACCTCGACGGGGTGGAGCTCGAGTTCACCGAGGACGCCCTGGAGGCCGTGGCCGACCAGGCGATCCTGCGGGGCACCGGCGCGCGCGGCCTGCGCGCCATCATGGAAGAGGTGTTGCTCTCGGTGATGTACGAAGTGCCGTCCCGCAAGGACGTCGCCAAGGTCGTCATCAACCGCGAGGTCGTGCTGGAGCACGTCAACCCGACGCTCGTGCCTCGTGAGACCCCGAAGCGCGAGCGCCGCGAGAAGTCCGCCTAGTCCTAGACCTTGTCCCACGCCTCGTCGATGGCGGCGGCCGCCTGTTGCGCCGTTCCCGAGCTGAGGACCATCACGGACAGCGTCCGACTGGTTCGCAGGCACATCGTCAACCCGATCGCGACCGCGCACGTGTTCTCGCCGACGTTTTGACCCTGACCGCCTGCACCGGCGTCCTTGAGCTCCTCGTCGATGTCGATCCGCACGCGCTGGGCGACCAGTAGGTGCGACGTCGCGCCATCGGAGTAGGTGGCGGCAATGGCGTCTCCGGAGTTCTTGCGCTCGAGTCGCTCCTCCTCCTTGGCCGCTTCCGCGACGGCCCCCGGCTCCGTGACGCGCTGGAGGCCCCCGAGCGTCGGAGGGACCTCAAGATCGCCCGCGAGGAACCCTGCCAGCATGTCGAGGCGACCGAAACCGAAGACGCCGAGGACGACGAGGACCACGACGATTCCGATGATGCCCCGGCCGGGAATCCCACTGAACCCTGAGCGGGATCGTGACTTGTGCGCCTGCGACGGCCCGGCGTAGACCGGTCCCGCCGGGGCGCCGAACACGGGCGCTGGCGCGCCGAAAACAGGCGCAGGTGCGCCGCCGAACTGGTTGCCGGCGGCACCGTCGAACCTGTTCCCGGCGGCCGGACTGCTCGGGGGAGCGGCCACGGGAGCGCCCCCGAACGCGGAGGTGCCGCGCGACGAGGGTCCGGCGAAGAAGCCGAGGTCAGGGATGGGCCGGGGCGCGGCGGGACCGTTCGGTTGCTCGGTCACCGGAAATGCCCCCTAGGAAGATCAGTTGTCGAATTGCCCTCGGCCCTGCCAAGGCCTGCCTTGAGCGGGTTGGGACAGATTTGGCACCAATCAGCGCGGCTGAACTGCTTCGCGCACGGTGTCGATGAGCGCCGGGTCCCAGCGGCCAGTGGCCGAGAGGTCAATCGTGCTGACGGAGCTCCAGCCGTCGATGGACAGGCAGGCCCGCCCGACAGGCACCTGATCGCCCGCCCCCGTAGCGGCCAGCACGTCGGAGCAGCTCACCCGGCCGCCGTGGCCGAGCGACTGTTGCGGCGTCGCCGGTCCCACCACGAACCCCGGGGGCACCGAGCCCGGGAAGCCGAGCCAGTAGCCGTCCTCGTAGTCGGCAAGCTCGAGCTCCGACTTCGGGGTCATGAAGGCGCCGGTGTAGACGAAGACCCGCGCGGTGCCCTGCGCGTCTGTGAACGCGCTACCTTGCGTGGCCCGCAGGCCGACCTGCTGATCCGCGAGAGCCTGGGCCTGTTGCTGCAACGACGCGTCGGTCGACTTCGTCAGCTGACCGATCCGGTCAGGGATCTGCGGCGTGTGCGCCCGGGCACGCTGGTCGAGGAAGGTCGGGATGGCGACCGCCGCGAGAACCATGAGGATGAACCCGCTGACCACGACCGCGATCAGGGCGATCGCCCAGCCGGGCATCCCGCCTCGCTGCTGGACGACCGCGTATGGCGAATAGCCCATGGGCGGTCCCGCCCCGAACGGCGTCGCGGGAGGGCCGCCGAACTGACCGGGTGGCGGGGCGTACGGGTTGGGCGGCGGTCCGAACTGGTTGGGTGGCTGGTTCCACGGCCCCGGTTGCGTCATGTGCTGCTGCGATGAATGACGGCTTCGCGCACGCGTCGTGGCAGGTCCGGGTCGGGCGCTGGAGACACGTCGGTGATGGACAGCATCGAGGCGGAGTCCGCCGCCATGCAGATCTGGCCGCTCGCGGCCCCCGACATCGTGGCGCAGCGGATGCGCCCCCCGAGCCGACCAGGTTCGCGGTCGGACGGATCAGACATCGTCACGCCCGGTGGCGCGTTGGAGACCAGGCCGTCGTCGAAGCCCGCCATCAGGTCGCGCATGTCGGCACGGCCGGCCGGCTGGGGGAAGCGCCCGCTCATCACGACGATGGTGTGGGCCGCGCCGTCGGAGTAGATGGCCCCTTGGGGGTCGCGAAGCTCGGACGGCATCCCGTCAAGCAGCGACTGCAGGCTTGCCTGCTGCTCGGTGTCGGTCGACCGGGGAAGTCCCTCGATGGTCGCCGGCAACACGATGGTGTTGGTTGCCGCGGCGCGCTCTCGTTCACGCTGGTCGAGGAAGGTCGGGATCGCGATCGCGGCGAGGACCAGGACGATGAACACGCTGACCACGACCGCGATCAGGGCGATCGCCCAGCCGGGCATCCCGCCTCGCTGCTGGACGGGCGGGTACGCCGAGTAAACGGGAGCTCCCGCCCCGAACGGCGCCACCGGAGCTGGCGCGAACTGGCTGGGTGGCGCGCCGAATGGGCTGGGCGGCGGACCGAACTGGCCGGGTGGCGGACCCACCTGGCCGGGTGGCACGAAGGGCTGGCTGGGCGGCGGCGGGGATTGGCTGGGCGCCGGCGCGACCGGATTGCCGAAAAACCCGAGGTCCGGAATGGGCCGCGGTGCAATGCCCGCAGGCGGCGTCTGCTCAGTCACGTGATGCCCCCGTCAGAAGATCAAGTCGTCCGCTTGACCTCGACCGTCCCGGGAGCCGTCTTGAGTCAGTTCGGACAGATTTGACCCGTCCCTCAGGTCAGAGGCTGACGTCGACCGTGAGGGACTCGCCGCCCACCTCGAACCGCAGGTCCTCGATCCGCCCGGTGGCGCTCAGGTCGGCCGCCGCCAGCTTGACGCGGGCAATGGCCTCGGCGGGTCCGCGGACGACGGCGACAGGCACGTCCGTACGCATGGATGTCTTGGCCTCGGACTTGGCCTTACGCACCCCGGCGAGAACGACGGCGGTGTCGACCAGCACCAGCGCGTCGCCGCCCTGCGCGCTCGCGTGAACCGGCTCGAACTCCGGCCAGTCGGCCCGATGGATGGTGCCGTCCTGCCACCAGGACCAGACCTCCTCCGTCACGAACGGCAGGAACGGCGCAAACAGCCGCAGCTGCACCGACAGCGCGGCGGCCAGCGTCGCCTTCGCCGACTCGGCGGCTGCCGCGCCACGGCTGCCGTAGGCGCGGTCCTTCACCAGTTCGAGGTAGTCGTCGCAGAACGTCCAGAAGAACGTCTCGGTGACCTCGAGCGCGCGCGTGTAGTTGAAGGCATCGAGTTCGTCTGTCGCCTCCCGCACCACGCCGGCGAGTGCCGCGAGCAACGCGCGGTCGATTGGCTCCGAGACCTTGCTGGTGTCCTCGCTGGCGCCGAGGGACAGGGCGAACTTGCTGGCGTTGAGGATCTTGATCGCCAGCCGGCGCCCGATCTTCATCTGCGCCTCGTCGAACGGGCTGTCCGTGCCCGGCCTCGACCCGGCGGCGCGCCACCGGACCGCATCCGAGCCGTAGCGTTCGAGCACGTCGACGGGCGTCACGACGTTGCCCTTGGACTTGGACATCTTCTTGCGGTCAGGGTCGACCACGAACCCGGAGATCGCCGCGTGCGACCAGGGGACGGTGCCGTGCTCGTAGTGGCTCCGCACAATCGTGGCGAACAGCCAGGTGCGGATGATCTCGTGCGCCTGCGGTCGCATGTCCATCGGGAATGTGCGCGCGAACAGGTCGGGGTCGCGCTCCCACCCGCACACCACCTGTGGTGACAGCGACGACGTGGCCCAGGTGTCCATGACGTCGGGATCGGCCGTGAACCCACCCGGCTTGTCGCGCTGGTCCTCGGTGAACCCGTTCGGGGCGTCCGAGGCGGGGTCCACCGGCAGGATGCTCTCGTCGGCGAGCACCGGCTCGTCGTACACCGGCTCACCCTCGTCGTCGAGCCGGTACCAGACCGGGAAGGGCACGCCGAAGAACCGCTGCCGGCTGATCAGCCAGTCACCCTGCAGACCGGACACCCAGTTCTCGTAGCGGTGCCGCATGAAGTCGGGCACCCAGGTGATCTCCCGGCCGCGCTCGATGAACGTCGTGCGCAGGTCCTCGTCGCGGCCGCCGTTGCGGATGTACCACTGCCGGCTGGTGACGATCTCGAGCGGCTTGTCGCCCTTCTCGTAGAAGTTGGCCATCCGCTGGGTCGGCACCGGCTCGCCCTCGAGGTCACCCGACTCGCGCAGTTGGTCGACGATCGCCGCCCGCGCGGAGAACGTGGTCTTGCCGGCCAGAGCCTCGTACGCCGTGGCGGCTGACCCGTTGTCGAGCCACTCCGGGGTGTCGCGCAGCAGCCGGCCGTCGCGGCCGACGACGGACCTGGTCGGCAGGTTCAGCTCGCGCCACCACAGCACGTCGGTCAGGTCGCCGAACGTGCACACCATCGCGACGCCCGCGCCCTTGTCCGGCTCGGCTGCGGCGTGCGCCAGCACCGGCACCTCCACGTCGAACAGCGGCGAGCGCACCGTCGTACCGAAGAGCGGCCGGAAGCGCTCGTCGTCGGGGTGTGCGACCAGGGCGACGACGGCCGGGATCAGCTCGGGCCGCGTGGTCTCGACGTGCACCGGCCCGTTGGCCGAGTGGAAGGCGATCCGGTGGAAGTGACCGGGGTAGTCGCGCGACTCGAGCTCGGCCTGCGCGACGGCGGTCTGGAACGTGACGTCCCAGAGGCTCGGCGCCTCGGACTGGTAGGCCTCGCCGCGGGCAAGGTTGCGCAGGAACGCCCGCTGGGACGCCGCGATCGACGCCGGCCCGATCGTCGTGTACTTCTGCGTCCAGTCCACCGACAGCCCGACCAGTCGCCAGAGGTCCTCGTAGGCCTTCTCGACCTGCTCGGTCCACTCCTCGCAGAGCTCGATGAAGTTGCGCCGCGAGATCGGCACCTGCCGCTTGGGGTCGGGCTTCTCGGGCGGGGTGAAGTCGGGGTCGTAGGGCAGCGAGGGGTCGCACCGCACGCCGTAGTCGTTCTGCACCCGCCGCTCGGTCGGCAGCCCGTTGTCGTCCCACCCCATCGGATAGAACACCTCGCGACCGCGCATCCGCTGGTAGCGGGCGATGATGTCGGTGTGGGTGAACGAGAAGACGTGCCCCACGTGCAGTGACCCGCTCACCGTCGGGGGCGGGGTGTCGATCGAGAAGATCTGCTCCCGGGTCTTCGTGCGGTCGAACAGGTAGGTGCCCTGCTCCTCCCATACGGCCATCCAGCGCTCTTCGATGCCGTCGATGCTCGGCTTCTCGGGCAGGCGGGTCGGCGCGTCCATGCCGACGATCCTAAGGAGGACCGGGCGCATTCCCGAACCAGTTGCTCGGCCTAGACTCCGCCGACGTGACCGACGACCGGATGGCCCAGATCGAGGCGGCCATCCTCGACCGGGCCCCTGAGCACGACCTGACCCCGTCGCTGGACCGCATCACGGCGCTGCTCGACCTGCTCGGGTCACCGCAGAACACGGTCCCGGTGATCCATGTGGCGGGCACCAACGGCAAGACGTCCACGTCCCGGATGATCGACGCGCTCCTGCAGGAGTTCGGCCTGCGGACCGGACGGTTCACCAGTCCGCACCTGCACTCCATGACCGAGCGCATCGCCTTCGACGGCCAGCCCATCGACGAGGAGCGGTTCATCGCGGCATACGACGACGTCGCGCCCTACTTGCCACTCGTCGACAAGCAGTTCGGGGTGCGGCTGTCGTTCTTCGAGGTCCTCACCGCGATGGCCTACGCGGCGTTCGCCGACGCCCCGGTGGACGTCGCCATCGTGGAGATCGGCATGGGCGGGTCCTGGGACGCAACCAACGTCGTCGACGCCCAGGTCGCCGTCATCACGCCGATCTCGATCGACCATGTGCGCTTCCTCGGCTCCACCGTGGAGCAGATCGCTGCCGAGAAGGCGGGTGTTCTCAAGGCCGGCTCGTTCGGCGTCCTCGCTCAGCAGGAGGTCGCCGTGTCCGAGGTGCTGCTCCGCCGGGCGGCCGAGGTGGGGTGCACGGTCGCTCGCGAGGGGCTGGAGTTCGGCGTCCTGTCGCGCTCGCTCGCCGTCGGCGGGCAGCTGCTCGGGTTGCGTGGGCTCGGTGGCGAGTACGACGACGTGTTCCTGCCCCTGATCGGGGCCCATCAGGCGCACAACGCGGTCTGCGCGCTGGCCGCGGTGGAGGCCTTCCTCGGCGGAGGGCTCGACGCACGTGGCCCGCTGGACCCGCAGATCGTGGTGGCCGGCTTCGGCAAGGCGACCTCGCCCGGCCGCCTCGAGGTCGTCCGCACCTCACCGACCGTCGTGCTGGACGCGGCCCACAACCCGGCAGGAGCGCGGGCCACGGCTGCCGCGATCACCGAGGGCTTCGCCTTCGGCCGCCTGGTCGGCGTGTTCGCCGCGATGGGGGACAAGGACGCCCGGGGCATGCTCGAGGCGCTCGAGCCGGTGCTCGCCGAGGTGGTCGTGACCCAGTCGAGCTCCCCGCGGGCGATGCCCGCCGACGAGCTGGCGACCGTGGCGGTCGAGGTCTTCGGACCGGACCGCGTCGAGGTCAGTGCCCGTCTCGACGACGCGATCGACGCGGCGGTCACCCTGGCCGAGGAGGCGGGCGACGACTTCGCCGGGGCGGGCGTGCTGGTGACCGGCTCGATCGTCACCGTGGGCGAGGCACGCACCTTGCTGGGCGGGCGCTGACGTGCGGACGCTGGCTGCCAGCGTGCTTGTCGCCGAGGCCTTCGTGCTGTTCTTCGCGACCCTGGTGGCCAAGGACCTGAGCACTGTCGACGAGTCGACCCTCTGGGCGGTGGGCGGCGGATGTGCGGCTGCGTGCCTGGTCCTGACCGGGCTGCTGCGCTACCGGTGGGCCTACGTCGCCGGGTCGCTGCTGCAGGTACTGCTGATCCTGGCGGGCCTCGTCGTACCGGTCATGTTCTTCCTGGGACCCGTGTTCGCCGCCCTCTGGGTGCTCGCGATCTACCTCGGCCGCCGGGTGGCGCGCCTCCAGGCCGACCGCGGGCCGGAACCCGGGTGAGCTCCGGCTAGGCTCGCGCCCCGTGAGCGAACGAACGCTGGTCCTGGTCAAGCCCGACGCCGTACGACGGCGGCTGGCCGGTGAGGTGATCGGCCGTTTTGAGCGCAAGGGGCTCGCCGTCGTGGCCATGGACCTGCGTCAGATCGACGGCGAGACCGCCGATCGTCACTACGCCGAGCACGTCGGCAAGGCCTTCTATCCGGCCCTCCGCGACTTCATCATCTCGGGGCCGCTGGTGGCTCTGGTGCTCGAAGGTGACCAGGCGATCGCCGTCGTGCGCGGCCTGGTCGGAGCGACCGACGGCCGCGAAGCTGCCGCCGGCACGATCCGTGGCGACTTCTCGCTGTCGAACCGCGAGAACCTCGTGCACGCCTCGGACTCCGCGGATTCGGCGGACCGCGAGATCGCTCACTTCTTCCCAAACCTTTAGGTTTTTCTCCCGGCGGTTCGCTTTGGGAACGCCCTTGATGCGCCGATAGTGTGATCGCGCCGGGCGGGTTCTCGAACGGCGCTCATCCGGCGTTCGTGATCACCTGCTCCTGGAAGGCCCCCTGCGATGGGCAACAGAATGTCCTTCATCGGCCGCGACATGGCCGTCGACCTCGGCACCGCCAACACCCTCGTCTATGTGCGGGGCAAGGGCATCGTGCTCAACGAGCCCTCGGTCGTCGCCATCAACACCAACACCGGTGGCATCCTCGCCGTCGGCGCCGAGGCCAAGAAGATGATCGGCCGCACGCCCGGCAACATCGTGGCCATCCGGCCGCTCAAGGACGGCGTGATCGCCGACTTCGACACCACCGAGCGGATGCTGCGCTACTTCATCCAGAAGGTGCACAAGCGCCACCGCTTCAACCGCCCGCGCCTCGTCGTCTGCGTGCCGAGCGGCATCACCGGTGTCGAGCAGCGGGCCGTGAAGGACGCCGGCTACGCCGCGGGAGCTCGCAAGGTCTACATCATCGAGGAGCCGATGGCCGCCGCGATCGGCGCCGGGCTGCCCGTGCACGAGCCGACCGGCAACATGGTCGTCGACATCGGCGGTGGCACCACCGAGGTCGCCGTCATCTCCCTCGGCGGCATCGTGACGAGCCAGTCGATCCGCACCGGCGGCGACGAGCTCGACCAGGCGATCATCACGTACGTGAAGAAGGAGTACTCCCTGATGCTCGGCGAGCGCACCGCCGAGGAGATCAAGATGGCGATCGGCTCGGCGTTCCCGAGCCCCGACGAGCCGCACGCCGAGATCCGCGGCCGCGACCTGGTCTCCGGTCTGCCGAAGACGATCGTCGTCAGCGCCGAAGAGATCCGCAAGGCGATCGAGGAGCCCGTCAACGCGATCATCGACGCGGTCAAGGCCACGTTGGACAAGTGCCCGCCCGAGCTGTCCGGCGACGTGATGGACCGCGGCATCGTCATCACCGGCGGCGGCGCCCTGCTCAAGGGCATGGACGAGCGACTCCGGCACGAGACCGGCATGCCCATCCACGTCACCGACCGCCCGCTGGACTCCGTCGCGATGGGGTCGGGCAAGTGTGTCGAGGAGTTCGAGGCGCTGCAGCAGGTCCTGATCTCCGAGCCGCGGCACTGACCATGCTGACCGCGCCTGCGCGCCAGATGAGCACCGCGCCTCTGAGTCCATGAGCACGGCGCGTTAGCCGCAGTGGCATGAACCGCGATACCCGACGCACTCGGACTCTGCTCTTCCTCCTGCTGCTCACCTCGATCACGCTGATCGCGGTCGATCACCGCGGCGGTGACGAGTCGCCGCTACGCGGGCTGCGGTCCTTCGCCGCGGCCGTCTTCGGACCGGTCGAGAAGGCCGCCTCCGCCATCGCCGGCCCGGTCAGCGATGCCGTCGACGGCGTCGGCAGCATCGGCCAGGGCAAGGACCAGGCGGCCGAGCTCAGCAAGGAGAACGAGGCGCTGCGCGGCCAGCTGCGCACCAGCGAGCTGTCCCGCAACCGGGCGGCCGAGCTGGACGACCTGCTCCGCATCGCGGGCGCCGGCAGGTACGGCGTCGTGCCGGCACAGGTCATCGCGATCGGCGCGGCACAGACGTTCTCGTGGACCGTCACCATCGATGCCGGCCGGTCCGACGGGCTGCGCCCGGACATGACGGTGATCAACGGTGACGGGCTGGTCGGGCGCGTGAAGACGGTCGGGCCCGTCACCGCGACGGTCCTGCTGATCATCGACCCCCAGTCGGCGGTGGGCATCCGGCTGGAGAAGTCGATGGAGGTCGGCATCGCGAGCGGGCAGGGCGACGAGGACGACGGCGCGCTGGGCCTGCAGCTGCTCGACTCGCAGTCCAGCGTCGCCAAGGGCGACCGCCTGGTGTCCTTCGGCTCGCGCGGTGCCGCTCCCTACGTGGCTGGTGTCCCCGTCGGCGAGGTCGTCCGGGTCCGGCGCAATCTCGGCACGCTCACCCGCACCGCGACGGTGCGCCCGTTCGTCGACTTCACCACGCTCGACCTGGTCGGGGTGGTGGTCGAGCCGCCACGCAAGAATCCGCGCGATGCAGTGCTGCCGCCGCGGCCCGTGACGACGCCGGTCACGCCTGCGCCGACCGTGACCGTCACGGTCACGGCCAAGCCGAAGAAGAAGAGCGGGGGCTGACGTGCCCGCCTCCCGCGCCGCCCTCGCGATGGCGCTCGTCATCGTGGCGGTCGCCGCAGAGGTGACGTTCATGTCGCGGCTTCCCCTGCCGGGTGCGACCCCTGACCTCGTCCTGGTCGTCGTCGTGGCGCTGGCGATCGCCTACGGGCCCGATTTCGGGCTCACCGTGGGTTTCGGCGCCGGGCTGGCGATCGACCTGGTCCCACCGGCCGACCACGAGATCGGCCGATGGGCGCTCGTGCTCGCGCTGCTCGGCTACGCCGCCGGCCTCACCTCGGGCCCGGCCCGGCGCTCGGCGTTCCTCCCGGTCGTGGTCGTTGCTGTCGCGGCGGGCGCCTCGGTCCTGATGTACGCCGGGGTGGGCGCCCTGATCAGCGACCCCCAGGTGACCTGGGTGGCGGTGACCGCGCTGGTGCCGACGGCGGTTCTGTACGCGGTCGTGATGAGCCCGTTCGTCGTGTCCATGGTCCTCGCGCTGGTCCACCGGGTGGAGCCCGAGAACGCCTTCGCCGCCGGGGCGGGTGCCCGATGAGTGAGAAGTCCCGGCTGCGGCTGTTCGTGCTGCAGGTCCTCGTGCTGTCGCTGCTGATGACGCTCATGGGCCGGCTCTGGTACGTCCAGGTGGTCGCGGACGAGAACTACGTGCGCGCAGCCGCGGAGAACCGCACCCGCGAGATCGTCACGCCCGCGGCGCGCGGAATGATCCTCGACTCCGCCGGCCGGCCGCTGGCGCGCAACCACACGGCCCTGGTCGTTTCGATCGGGCGCACCGAGATGCTCCGCCAGCGCGACGGCGGCCGCGACCTGGTCGCCCGGGTCGCTGCGGTCATCGACCAGCCGTTCGAGGAGGTCTGGGCCAAGACCCGCCTGTGCGGCACGCCCGGCGCCGAGCCGGCACCGCGCTGCTGGAACGGCTCGCCCTACCAGCCGATCCCGGTCACCGACGAGGCCGACACCGCGATGGCCCTGCAGATCATGGAGCGCCGCGAGGACTTCCCCGGCGTGACGGCTGAGCTCACCGCCGTACGTGAATATCCCTCGCCCCTGAAGGCGAACGCCGCGCACATGCTGGGCTACCTCGGGCCGGTCACCGACGAGGAGCTTGCTGAGCGCGCGGCCGTGGCCGAGGCCGAGGGCACCAAGGGCGCTCGCAACGAGACCGTCCTGCGCCGCACCGACCTGATCGGGCGCTCCGGGCTCGAGCGGCAGTACGACGACGAGCTGCGCGGCCGTCCGGGGGTCAAGACGCTTGCTGTCGACCACCGTGGCGGGGTGAGCGCGGTCCTGCACGAGAGCGACCCGACTCCTGGTCACCACCTGGTGACCACCATCGACTCCAAGGTGCAGGCAGTCGCGGAGACCGAGCTGCACGCGGCGATCAAGCGAGCCCGGACCACCGGTGACCCGAACAAGGGCGGCAGGCGCTACAAGGCCGACTCCGGCGCGATCGTCGTGATGGATGTGCGGACCGGCGCGATCGTGGCGATGGCGAGCTGGCCCACCTACGACCCGAACATCTGGGTCGGCGGCATCAGCAACAAGGACTACCAGGCCATTGCCAGCAAGAAGAGCAACTACCCCAACCAGTCACGGGCGACGCAGGGCGAGTTCGCACCCGCGTCGACGTTCAAGGCGATCTCGCTGCCTGCAGCGGTCAAGGCCGGCTACTCCGTGCACCGGTCCTACTCGTGCCCGGGCGCCTACCCGATCGGCGGCTCGATGAAGTCCAACTACGAGTCGCAGGCCTACGGCACCATCTCGATGCGGCGCGCCATCGAGGTCTCCTGCGACACCATCTTCTACAAGTTCGCCTACGAGACCTGGCTGCGGATGGGCAAGCTGCACCCGCGCAAGGGCGCCAAGGACCCGTTCACCGAGATGGCCAAGGGCTTCGGTCTCGGCAAGCCCACCGGCATCGACCTGCCGAGCGAGGCGGACGGCCGGATCGCCGACCGGGCCTGGAAGCGGGCCTACTGGAAGGAGACCCGCGAGTTCTACTGCGCGAAGGCCAAGACCGGCTACCCCGAGGTCGCCCGGACCGACCCGACCCGAGCGGCCTACCTTCGCAAGCTGTCCAGCGAGAACTGCGTCGACGGCTGGGCCTACCGCGGCGGCGACGCGGCCAACTTCGCGATCGGCCAGGGCGACACCACCGCCACGCCGCTGCAGATGGCCCGGGTCTACGCCGCGGTCGCCAACGGCGGAAAGCTGGTCACCCCCCACGTCGGCAAGGCGATCATCTCCGCCGAGGGCAAGCTGATCCGGCGGATCGAGCCCAAGGCCGCCGGCAGGGTGCCCGCGGACCAGGCGACCCTGCGCTGGCTGCGCGCCGCCCTGCGCGGCGTCACCGAGAAGGGCACCGGTCGCGGGCCGTTCTTCCGTGCCGAGTTCCCCCTGAAGAAGGTGCCGGTCGCCTCCAAGACCGGCACCGGCGAGGTCTACGGCAAGCAGGTCGACCTCGTGGTTCGCGTCCTACGCGCCGGCCGACAAGCCGCGCTACGCGGTCGTGATGATGGTGTCCCAGGGTGGCACCGGCTCGGGCACCTCGGGTCCGGCCGTGGCGGAGGTCTACAAGACGCTGTTCGGCATCAGCGGGCAGAAGGTCAACCTCGCCAAGGCGAACCCGCCCGGTGGCCGGCCCCCGACCAAGCTGCCCGAGATCCGGCTCGACGGCACCATCGTGCAGCCGGGCACCAAGGCGCTCAACCAAGCAGCGGTGCTGCCGCCCTTCCGACGCGAGGACGGGCCATGACCGCCGGCTACGGACCGGCGCCGTACGCCGGGCCGCGCCGGCCGGCCGCGACGTCGCACGCCCTGCTGGGCAAGGAGTCCGTGCTGCGCCGGCTCGACTGGGCGCTGCTGCTCGCCGTACTCGCGATGTGTCTGGTCGGGACTGCGCTGGTCTACTCCGCGACCCACCAGGCCGCGCTGGAGAGCGGTGCCGACCCGCAGGCGTTCGCCAAGCGGCACCTGCTCAACACCGGGGTGGGTCTGCTCCTGGGCACCGCCGCCTCGCTCTTCGACTACCGCCTGCTGCGCGCCTACGCCCCGGTGGTCTACGTGCTCTCGATCGTCGGCCTCGTCGCGGTGCTGTCGCCGCTCGGCGTGACCATCAACGGCTCGCACTCGTGGATCGTGCTGCCGGCCGGCTTCTCGGTGCAGCCCTCGGAGCTGGCCAAGGTCGCCCTGGTGGTCGGCATGGCGATGCTGCTCTCGGAGAAGCGCGACGCGGAGGACGTGCCGCGCAACACCGACGTGATGCTGGTCCTCGCGTTCTCGGCTGTCCCGCTGGCGCTGGTCATGCTGCAGCCCGACCTCGGGACCGCGCTGGTCATCAGCGCCCTCGTGCTCGGCGTGATCGCCGTGTCCGGTGCGTCGATCCGCTGGATCCTCGGCCTGCTGCTGGCGCGGTGCTGACGGCGTTCGTGGCGATCCAGGTCGGGTTCCTGAAGGAGTACCAGCTCGAGCGCTTCACCTCCTTCATCGACCCGGCCGCCGACCCGAAGGGCGCGGGCTACAACGTCCGCCAGGCGCAGATCGCGATCGGCTCGGGTGGCATCCACGGCCAGGGGCTGCTCGAGGGTGCCCAGACCCAGGGCCAGTTCGTGCCCGAGCAGCAGACCGACTTCATCTTCACCGTGGCCGGCGAGGAGCTCGGGTTCGTCGGCGCGATGGGCTTGGTGCTCCTGCTGAGCATCGTGCTCTGGCGGGCGATGCGGATCGCGGTGCGCGCGGAGGACCTCTACGGGCGGCTGGTGGCGACCGGCGTGCTCTGCTGGTTCACCTTCCAGGCGTTCGAGAACATCGGGATGACGCTGGGGATCATGCCGGTCACCGGCGTACCGCTGCCCTTCGTGTCCTACGGCGGGTCGTCGATGTTCGCCAACCTGGTCGCGATCGGGCTGCTGCAGAACGTCCACCTGCGCCGCGCCGCCTGACCCAGCCCCTCCCGCCCACCCCAACCGCAGCCACGATCATGCAATCGGGGTTCCTGGCGCGGGGTTAGGCTTGCTGGCGTTCCCAACCCCCACTGCGGAGGTTCCTTCCCCATGCCGGTCGAGTCGCTGTTCGCGCGACTGGAGCCGCTGCTGCCCCAGGTGCAGAAGCCGATCCAGTACGTCGGTGGCGAGCTCAACTCCACCGTCAAGGACTGGGATGCGTGTGACGTCCGGTGGGCGCTGATGTATCCCGACGCCTACGAGGTGGGGCTGCCCAACCAGGGCGTCATGATCCTCTACGAGGTGCTCAACGAGGCCGAGGGCGTGCTGGCCGAGCGCACCTACACGGTGTGGCCCGACCTCGAGCGGCTGATGCGCGAGCACGGCGTGCCGCAGTTCACCGTCGACGCCCACCGCCCGGTCGGTGCGTTCGACGCGCTCGGCGTGTCTTTCTCCACCGAGCTCGGCTACACCAACTTCCTGCTGGCCCTCGATCTCGCCGGCATCCCGCTGCACAGCGCCGACCGCACCGACGACCACCCGGTCGTGATCACCGGCGGGCACGCGGCCTTCAACCCGGAGCCGATCGCCGACTTCATCGACGCGGCGGTCCTCGGCGACGGCGAGCAGGTCGTGCTCGAGATCTCGGCCGTGATCCGCGCGTGGAAGTCCGCGGGTCGACCCGGCGGTCGCGACGAGCTGCTGATGCGGCTCGCCCGCACCGGCGGGGTCTACGTGCCGCGCTTCTACGACGTCGACTACCTGCCCGACGGGCGCATCAAGCGCATCGCGCCGAACCGGCCGGGCGTGCCGTGGCGGGTCGGCAAGCACACGGTCATGGACCTGGACGAGTGGCCCTATCCCAAGGCGCCGCTGGTGCCGCTCGCCGAGACCGTGCACGAGCGGATGTCGGTCGAGATCTTCCGCGGCTGCACCCGCGGCTGCCGCTTCTGCCAGGCCGGCATGATCACCCGACCCGTGCGCGAGCGCTCGATCACCGGCGTGGGGGAGATGGTCGAGAAGGGCTTGCAGGCCACCGGTTTCGAGGAGGTCGGGCTGCTGTCGCTGTCCAGCGCCGACCACAGCGAGATCGCCGAGATCGCCAAGGGCCTTGCCGACCGCTACGAGGGCACCCAGACGTCGCTGTCCCTGCCCTCCACCCGGGTCGACGCGTTCAACATCGACCTCGCCAACGAGCTGACGCGCAACGGCCGTCGCTCCGGGCTCACGTTCGCGCCGGAAGGCGGCAGCGAGCGCATCCGCAAGGTCATCAACAAGATGGTCACCGAGGAGGACCTGATCCGCACCGTGACCGCGGCCTACTCGGCCGGGTGGCGGCAGGTGAAGCTCTACTTCATGTGCGGCCTGCCGACCGAGACCGACGACGACGTCCTGCAGATCGCCGACCTCGCCAAGAAGGTCATCCAGACCGGGCGTGAGGTCACCGGCAGCCGCGACATCCGCTGCACGGTCTCGATCGGCGGGTTCGTCCCCAAGCCGCACACGCCGTTCCAGTGGGTCGCCCAGCTGGGCCACGACGAGACCGACGCGCGGCTCGCCAAGCTGCGGGACGCGATCCGGTCGGACAAGAAGTACGCCAAGGCGATCGGCTTCCGCTACCACGACGGCAAGCCGGGCATCGTCGAAGGACTGCTCTCCCGCGGTGACCGTCGTGTCGGCAAGGTGATCAAGGCCGTGTACGACGACGGCGGGCGCTTCGACGGATGGAGCGAGCACTTCTCGTTCGACCGCTGGATGCGCTGCGCCGAGACGGCGCTGGCCGACGACCCGGTCGACGTCGACTGGTACACCACGCGCGACCGCGAGTACGCCGAGGTGCTGCCGTGGGACCACCTCGACTCGGGGCTCGACCGCGACTGGCTCTGGGAGGACTGGCAGGACGCCGTCACCGGCGTCGAGGTCGAGGACTGCCGCTGGACGCCGTGCTTCGACTGCGGCGTCTGCCCGCAGATGGGCACCGAGATCCAGCTGGGTCCGACCGGGGCCACGCTGCTCCCGCTGACGGTCCTCAACTCCACCCGCGAGCAGGTCCTCGCCACGTGATCGCAGCCACGTGAGCGCCAGGCAGCCACCCGGCCCGCCCGCGCTGCCCGCCGTACAACGCCTGCGCGTGCACTACGCCAAGCGCGGCCGGCTGCAGCTTCTCCAGCCACCGCGACTTCCAGCGGGCCTTCGAGCGGGCGCTGCGCCGCGCCGGCGTGCCGATGGCCTACTCGTCCGGGTTCTCGCCGCACCCGAAGGTCTCCTACGCCGGGGCGGCGCCCACCGGGGCGGCCAGCGAGGCGGAGTACCTCGAGATCGCCGTCACCGAGCGCTGCGACCCGGCCCGGCTGCGGGAGGCGCTGGACCGGTCACTGCCGCCCGATCTGGACATCCTGGAGATCGTGGAGGCACACGGCGACAGCCTGGCCGACCGGCTGCAGGCCTCGGTGTGGCAGATCCTGCTCCCCGGGGTGGCCGACGAGACCGCCGCGGCGGCCGTGCAGGCCTTCCTCGGCCGCCGAGCGTGTCGAGGTCAGCCGGCTGACCAAGAACGGGCTGCGGACCTTCGACGCCCGGGCCGCGGTCCGGCGCCTCGAGGTGGTCGTCGAGCCGCGCGGCGCGACGCCCGGGCTTGCCCCATGTGCGATACTTCGACTGGTCGTGCAGCACGTCACACCTGCCGTACGACCCGACGATGTCCTCGCCGGACTCCGTCAGATGGGCGACTTCGAGCCGCCGGTGACCCCCGCGGTCACCAGGCTGGCGCAGGGGCCGCACGACGAGCAGTCCGGCACGGTGTCCGATCCACTGGCACCGGACCGGGACCACGTCGGCGCCTGATCGACGACTGCCAGCACGCCGGACAACGGCTGCGGCGCGAGGCCAGGCGCGACCGAGACGACTTCCGTCCGCGCGAGCGGGCGGGCACAACGACAGTTCCCGTGCGGCGCTGGACGACGAGAGTGCTTCGAGAGACCTCTCGCCCGACATGGCCCGGGAACATGACGGGAGATTGACCCGGATGCTCGACACCGAGCCCACCGGCGCCGGAACCAGTGGCGCCAGCAACGACGACGACAACGACAGCGGCACGGGCGCGGCGCGACCACGCCGTCGCCGCGCCGCCAGCCGCCCGGCCGGACCGCCGAAGGCCGCTCAAGCCGCATCACCGGCCGCCTCGGCCGATGCGGAGGAGCCGCGACACGGCACCGACGCGCCCAGCGCGCAGGCGCCACCGACCCGTCGGCGACCCGCGAAGAAGACCGCCGCCGCCCCGCCCGACGACCAGGCACCGGACGGCGCCACCGACGAGCCGGCGAAGAAGACCGCATCCACGCGGACCCGGAAGAAGAAGGCCGCGAGCTCGGCCGCTTCCGAGCCCGCCACCAGCGACGCGGTGGCCGGCGAGCCCGAGCCCACCGCCGCCTTCCAGCCGCCCGGCGTGCTGTTCCAGGCTCCCGACGCGGTGGTGACGCCTCCGCGCCGGCGCGGAGCAGCAGCCACCGCTGCTGCCACCTCCGACGCCGAGGGGGCTTCGGCTGAGGACGACGAGGACGACGAGGACGGCGCCGCAGGCGAAGGCGGCGCCCGTCGCCGTCGCCGCGGTGGCCGTGGCCGGCGCAGCCGCGGGAAGTCCGGCGGCGAGGACCAGGCCGACGCGGACGGTCAGGGCGGTGAGCCCGAGGACGAGGACCGCACGTCGGCGGCCGGGGCAGGACGAGTCGGAGTTCGAGGAGACGGGCGAGGGCGGCACCCGTCGGCGCCGGCGTCGCCGTCGGCGCGGCACCGGCGAGGACGGCGTCGAGCCGGCGCCGGACGACCCGCCCAACACCGTGGTGCGGGTCCGCGAGCCCCGCAAGAGCACCCGCGCAAAGAGCACCAAGCGTGCGGCCAGCGACCGCGACGACGGTGACGCCCGCTCGCTGAAGGGCTCGACCCGCCTGGAGGCCAAGAAGCAGCGCCGCCGGGAGGGCCGCGACGCAGGGCGTCGCCGTCCGGCCGTCATCACCGAGGCCGAGTTCCTGGCCCGCCGCGAGTCCGTCGACCGCGTGATGGTCGTTCGCCAGACCGGCGAGCGCACCCAGATCGGGGTGCTCGAGGACGGCATCCTGGTCGAGCACTACGTCAGCACGGCGTCGAGCGCCGGAACGCTCGGCAACGTCTACCTCGGCAAGGTGCAGAACGTCCTGCCCTCGATGGAGGCAGCCTTCGTCGACGTCGGCAAGGGCCGCAACGCCGTCCTCTACGCCGGCGAGGTCAACTGGGACGCGGCCGGCATGGACGGCCAGCCCAAGCGCATCGAGCAGGCGCTCAAGCCCGACGACTCCGTGCTCGTGCAGGTCACCAAGGACCCGATCGGCCACAAGGGCGCCCGGCTGACCAGCCAGATCTCCCTGGCCGGCCGCTACCTCGTGTTCGTGCCGCACGGCTCGATGACCGGCATCAGCCGCAAGCTGCCCGAGAACGAGCGCACCCGGCTCAAGTCGATCCTGAAGAAGGTCGTCCCCGAGGACGCCGGCGTCATCGTGCGCACGGCGGCCGAAGGTGCCAGCGAGGAGGAGCTCTCCCGCGACGTCGCGCGGCTCACCGCGCAGTGGGAGGACATCGAGAAGAAGGCCAAGACGGCCTCGGCGCCCGCGCTGCTCTACGGCGAGCCCGACCTCACGATCCGCGTCGTGCGCGACATCTTCAACGAGGACTTCGCCAAGCTCATCGTCTCCGGCGACGACGCGTGGGAGATGCTCGAGCCGTACGTCGGGCACGTGGCGCCGGACCTGCGCGACCGCATGTCGCGCTGGACCTCCGAAGAGGACGTGTTCGCGGCCCACCGCATCGACGAGCAGCTCGCCAAGGCGCTGGACCGCAAGGTCTGGCTGCCCAGCGGCGGCTACCTCATCATCGACCGCACCGAGGCGATGATCGTGATCGACGTCAACACCGGGAAGTTCACCGGCGCGGGCGGCAACCTCGAGGAGACGGTCACCAAGAACAACGTCGAGGCGGCCGAGGAGATCGTGCGCCAGCTCCGGCTGCGCGACCTCGGCGGCATCATCGTCATCGACTTCATCGACATGGTGCTGGAGAGCAACCGCGAGCTGGTGCTGCGCCGGCTGCTCGAGTGCCTCGGGCGGGACCGCACCAAGCACCAGGTGGCCGAGGTCACCTCGCTGGGGCTGGTCCAGATGACCCGCAAGCGGGTCGGGCAGGGCCTGTTCGAGGCCTTCTCCGAGACGTGCGAGGCCTGCAACGGCCGTGGCGTGCACATCCGGACCGAGCCGGTCGAGGCCGGCGCCAGCGGCAACGGCGGCGGCTCGCCGGAGCGCAAGAACGGCCGCGGCCGCGGTGGCTCGGACAAGCCCGGGCGGTTCCCGGGGGTCCGGGTCGGGCCGCTCCGGCGGGGGCGGGGGCAGCAAGGCCGCCAGCTCACCGGTCGCCGCGGAGGACCCGGTCGAGCCGGCCGAGCCCACGGACGTCCAGCGACTCGGGCTCCAGCGACTCGGGTCAGCGACGCCAGCGACAGCGCCGGCGCAGGCGAGGATGCCCCCAGGCATCGGCGCCCCGCCGGCGGCGCAGGAGGGCGCAGTCCCCGGTCACCAGCGTCTGAGTTTGACCCGGTGGCCGGTCGGATTCGTACCCTTGACCCTCGGTGCCCGGGCACCGGTCCCCGCCTGCGCGCCGTTCGCGCTTCCTGCGCGGGTCCTCTGATTGTTTCGATCTGTTCGAGGAAAGCGAGTCCGCTGTGTACGCGATCGTCCGTGCGGGTGGTCGACAGGAGAAGGTCGCCGTCGGCGACGTTCTCGAGATCGACCGGCTCGACGCCGAGCCGGGCGCGTCCGTCACCCTGCCGGTCCTGCTGCTCGTGGACGGCGACCGACGTCACCAGCGACAAGAAGACGCTCGCCGGCGCCACGGTCACCGTCGAGGTGGTCGGCGCCACCAAGGGCCCCAAGATCGACATCCTGAAGTACAAGAACAAGACCGGCTACCGCAGCCGCTCCGGCCACCGCCAGAAGCACACGCAGGTCAAGGTCACCGGCATCGACAGCGGCAGCAAGAAGTAAGGGGCAGCACCAGATGGCTCACAAGAAGGGCGCGTCCTCCACACGCAACGGGCGCGACTCCAACTCCCAGCGCCTCGGCGTCAAGCGCTTCGGCGGTCAGCTGGTCAACGCCGGCGAGATCATCGTGCGCCAGCGCGGCACCCACTTCCACCCCGGCCTCAACGTCGGCCGCGGTGGCGACGACACGCTGTTCGCGCTCAGCGCGGGTGCGGTCGAGTTCGGCCGCCGCCGTGGCCGCAAGGTCGTCAACATCGTCCCGGGCTGCCGAGTAGCCCCGCCCTGCACACGCTGAGTCGAGGACGCGGGGCCGGTTATCCGGCCCGCCCTCGTCGCTTTCCCGACAACCCCGATGATGAGAGCGATGAGGCAGCCGTGACGACGTTCGTCGACCGGGTCGTGCTGCACGTCGCCGCCGGCGACGGCGGCCACGGCTGCTCGTCGGTGCACCGGGAGAAGTTCAAGCCGCTCGGCGGCCCCGACGGCGGCAACGGCGGGCGCGGCGGCGACGTCATCCTCGTCGTCGACCCCAGCACCACGACCCTGCTCGACTACCACCACACCCCGCACCGCCGGGCCACCAGCGGCAAGCCCGGCCAGGGCGGCCATCGCAGCGGCGCCGAGGGCAAGGACCTGGTCCTGCCGGTTCCCAACGGCACCGTCGTGCAAGACGGCTCGACGGCGAGGTGCTCGCCGACCTGGTCGGCGCGGGCACGTCGTACGTCGCTGCCCGCGGCGGTCGCGGCGGCCTGGGCAACGCCGCGCTGGCCTCGGCCCGCCGCAAGGCGCCCGGCTTCGCGCTGCTCGGCGAGCCCGGTGACGCCGCCGACATCGTCCTCGAGCTCAAGTCGGTGGCCGACGTCGCGCTGGTCGGCTTCCCGAGCGCCGGCAAGTCGAGCCTGATCGCCGCGCTCTCGGCCGCCCGGCCCAAGATCGCCGACTACCCGTTCACGACCCTGGTGCCCAACCTCGGGGTGGTCGAGGCCGGCGACACCCGGTTCACCGTCGCCGACGTGCCCGGGCTCATCCCGGGCGCGAGCCAGGGCAAGGGCCTGGGCCTGGAGTTCCTCCGCCACGTCGAGCGCTGCGACGCGCTCGTGCACGTGATCGACTGCGCGACGCTCGAGCCGGACCGCGACCCGCTGACCGACCTCGACGTGATCGAGGCCGAGCTGGCCGAGTACGGCGGGCTCGCCGACCGGCCCCGGCTGGTCGCGCTCAACAAGATCGACGTGCCCGAGGCGCGCGAGCTGGCCGAGATGGTTCGGGCCGACCTGGAGCAGCGCGGGCTGCGCGTCTTCGAGGTCAGCGCGGCCTCCCACGAGGGCCTGCGGCCGCTCACCTTCGCGATGGCCGAGGTCGTGCAGGCCGCCCGCGCCGCCGCGCCCGACCTGAGCGCCGAGCGCATCGTGCTGCGGCCGCACGCCGTCGACGACAGCGGGTTCACGGTCACGCGAGGAGGACGGGCCGCTACGTCGTGCGCGGCACCAAGCCGACCCGCTGGGTGCGCCAGACCGACTTCAGCAACGACGAGGCCGTCGGCTACCTCGCCGACCGGCTGGCCCGGCTCGGCGTCGAGGACGCGCTGCTGGCGGCGGGCGCCGAGGCCGGCGACGAGGTCGTCATCGGCGAGGGCGAGCAGGCGGTGATCTTCGACTGGGAGCCCTCCATGAAGGCGGGCGCCGAGCTGCTGCACGGCCGCCGCGGCACCGACCTGCGGCTGGAAGGCAGGTGAGCCCGGCCGGGTCCGGCGATCCGGCGCGCAGCCGTGGCCGCAGCGGCCCGGGTCGTGGTCAAGGTCGGCTCGTCGTCCCTCACCGGTGACCGGAGGCTCGGCCGCGGGCATCGACGGCGCCCGCCTCGACGCGCTGGTGGACGCGTTGGCCGCGGGCCGCGCGAGCGGACCGCGAGCTGGTGCTCGTCACGTCCGGGGCGATCGCGGCCGGGCTCGGGCCGATGGGCCTGACCCGGCGGCCGCGCGACCTGGCCACCCAGCAGGCGGCGGCCAGCGTCGGGCAGGGCCTGCTGATGCACCGCTACACCCAGGCGTTCGCCCGGCACGGGCTGACCTCGGGGCAGGTGCTGCTCACGGCGGAGGACGTCGTACGCCGGGCGCACTACCGCAACGCGCAGCGCACCCTCGACCGGCTGCTCGCGATGGGTGCCGTGCCGGTGGTCAACGAGAACGACACGGTCGCCACCGACGAGATCCGCTTCGGTGACAACGACCGGCTGGCCGCGCTGGTCGCCCACCTCGTGCACGCCGACCTGCTGGTGCTGCTCTCCGACGTCGACGGGCTCTACGACGGCAACCCCCGCACGGGCGGCGCCAGCCTGATCCCGGACGTGCGCAGCGACGCGGACCTGGCGGGTGCCCGGATCGGGCGGACCGGCCAGGGTGGCGTCGGCACCGGCGGCATGGCGAGCAAGGTGGAGGCCGCCCGCATCGCCACCGCCGCCGGGATCCCGACCGTCGTCGCATCGCGTGTCCTCGGTCGCGCTGGTGCTCGCCGGCGAGCCGGTCGGCACGCTGTTCCACCCGGTCGGGAGCCGGTCCTCGTCCCGGCTGCTGTGGCTGGCGCACGCCAGCACCCCGCGGGGGCACCTGCACCTCGATGCGGGTGCCGTGCGCGCCGTGGTCGAGCGCCGGATGTCGCTGCTGCCCGCGGGCGTGACGGCGGTCACCGGCACGTTCGCCGCCGGAGATCCTGTGGAACTTCTCGACCAAAACGGCCACGCCGTGGCCCGCGGGCTGGTCAACTTTGACGCGACAGAACTTCCCGGTCTGCTGGGGCGCTCGACGCGCGAGCTGGCGCGGGAGCTCGGACCGGCGTACCGGCGAGAAGTCGTCCATCGCGACGACCTCGTCGTGCTGCGCCGCTGATGCAGGGGAGTGAGTGTGGACGGGCCGTTCCTGGTCAACGGGTCGCCGGACGTCTCGGCGGACGTGGACGCGCCACCGGTTGCCGAGCACGTGGGCATGTGGCACGTCACGCTCACCGTCGGCGGTGAGCCGGTCGAGGCCGGCCTGATCCGTGGCGGGCTCGAGCGGCTGACCCACGAGCGCCCGTTCCTGCTCTCCGCCCGCTACGCGGCCGACCGCGCCGAGGTCCGCTACTGGGAGGAGGCGCGCGACGTCGACGACGCCGCCGCGCTGGCGCTGCGGCTGTGGGGGGAGCACCGCGCTCAGCGCCGGCCTGCCCTCCTGGCGGGTCACCGGCCTCGAGGTCGTGGACCGGGCCACCTTCCAGCGCCGGGCGATGGACAGTCCCGCGCCGGCCCTCGTACCTGCCGGCGGCGTACGCCCGTTCTGAGCGGCTGCCGCTGCCGCTCATGCCACAATCTCGCCCATGACTGCTGCCATCGGCCGCTTCGCGGCGCAGACCGAGACCGGTCGGGACCTCCCCGGGGAGCCGTGGATGCTGGGCGTCGGCGCGTTCGCGCTGCTCGTCCTACTGCTGCTGATCACGCTCTCGTTCGGCAAGGACCGCTAGCAGCGCGGCCTCGGCTCCGGGCTGGAGGGCCGTTCGCCGGTTAGGGTCGCAAGCGTGGATGAGCCCAGCGATCGCCGTGCGCGGCTGGGCGTGATGGGCGGAACGTTCGACCCGGTCCACCACGGCCACCTGGTCGCCGCCAGCGAGGTGCAGAGCATGTTCGACCTCGACGAGGTCGTCTTCGTGCCGACCGGCGAGCCGTGGCAGAAGGCAGGCTCAACCCGGGACGAGGTCTCGCCGAAAGAGCATCGATACCTGATGACGGTGATCGCCACCGCGTCGAACCCGCGGTTCACCGTGAGCAGGGTGGACGTCGACCGGCCCGGCCCGACGTTCACCATCGACACGCTGCGGGATCTGCGCGACCAGCGCGGCGCAGGACGTCGAGTTGTTCTTCATCACCGGCGCCGACGCACTCGCCCAGATCCTGACCTGGAAGGACGCTGACACCCTGTTCGAGCTAGCGCACTTCGTCGGCGTCACCCGGCCGGGGCACGCCCTGTCCGGTGACGGGCTCCCGCAGCAGCGCGTCAGCCTGCTGGAGGTGCCCGCCATGGCGATCTCCTCGACCGACTGCCGTGCCCGGGTCCACAGCGGCGAGCCGGTCTGGTACCTCGTCCCGGACGGGGTGGTGCAGTACATCGCCAAGCACGGGCTCTACCGGGCCGACGGATGAGCGGCAAGCACCGGCGGCCCGAGGCGGACCTGCTGCCCGACGCGGACGTGGCCGAGCAGATGTTCGCCGGGCCCGTGATCGAGGCCTCGGCCTCTGCCCTGTCCGGGCCCACCGTGGTCGCGCGCACGAGCCGGCAGGCGCAGCGCAGGGCGCGGCGGCAGTCGCAGCGCCGCCAGGTCTCGCTGATCGCCGGCGTGGTGGTCGCTTGTGCTCCTCGTCGCCGTTGGCGGATGGTGGCTGCTGGGCCGCGACGGTGGTGGCGACAACCCGAACGACGCCGCGGTGCAGAAGCAGCGCACGCTGCTCGTGCAGGTCGCCGGACCCGACGGGACGGCCAAGGCGAGCGCGCTGATCGGCGTACGCACCGATGAGAAGCGCGCCGCAGCGCGTGCTGGTCCCGTCGCGACTGATCGTCGACCTGCCGGGCTCCGGATCCGTCGCGTTCGGGGAGACGCTGGGCCTGCCGGACAAGGAAGCGCCGGCCAAGGCGCTGACCGACCTCCTCGGGGTGTCCGTGGACGGCGGGTGGGTGCTCACGAGGCCGGGCCTGGCCGCGCTGGTGGACAAGGTCGGCGGCGTGCCCGCCGAGGTCGACGTCGACGTCGTGACCAAGGCCGCCGACGGCAGCGAGACCGTGGTGGTGCGGGCGGGTTCCCAGCATCTCGACGGCGCAGCAGGCCGCGGCCTACGCGACGTACGCCGCCCCCGAGGAGCCGGAGCAGGCCCGGCTCGCGCGCTTCTACGACGTGCTCGACGGTGTGCTGCGCGGGCTGCCCGACCAGACCCGGGAGCTCGAGGGCACGGTGACCTCGCTCAAGGGTGGGTCGAGCAGCACGCTCTCCTCGAGCCAGCTGGCGGAGATCCTCGCGGCCGCGCAGGCCGTCTCGGCCGACGGTGACATGCTCTCCGACGTCCTGCCGGTCAACGCGATCGCAACCGGAGCCGGGGAGGAGTCCTACGGGGTCAACGCCCAGCAGGCGGCAGCGCTGATGGAGGCGCGCTTCGCGCCGTCGCTGGTGAAGGACGCGGCGGGCGGGCCGGTCCGGGTGCTCGTCCAGAACGGCGTTGGAACGCCGGGTCTGGTGGACAAGGCCCGGACCAGGCTGGTCGAAGGCGGGCTTCCGGTTCGTCAACGGGAACAACGCGCCGGAGTTCGGGCAGAAGCAGAGCGCGGTGTTGATCCCCGACAGCACGCCCGCCAGCGTCCAGCACGGCGCCGCGGTGGCTGCCGCGCTGGGGCTGCCCGCCAGCGCGGTGGGGGTGTCCGGGCAGGGTCAGACCGTGGCTGAGGTCATCGTCGTCCTGGGCAAGGATTTCAAGCCCTGAGCCCAGGGCGTGCCATCCTGGTGGGGACAGCATCCAGCAAGGAGACCGCCGCACGTGCCCATTTCGACCCGCGCCCGCGAGCTCGTGATCGCCGCCGCCGAGGCCGCTTCCGACAAGCTCGCCGAAGACATCGTCGCCTTCGACGTGAGCGAACAGCTCGTCATCACCGACGCCTTCGTGATCTGCTCCGCCCCCAACGACCGCCAGGTCAAGGCCATCGTCGACGGCGTGCAGGAGCGCCTCCGCGACCTCGGCGCCAAGCCGGTGCGCCGCGAGGGTGAGCGCGAGGGACGCTGGGTCCTGCTCGACTACATCGACGTCATCGTGCACGTGCAGCACGCGGAGGAGCGGGTCTACTACGCCCTCGAGCGGCTGTGGAAGGACTGCCCGACCGTGGAGCTGCCCGACGAGGTACGCCGGGGGCGCTCCGCCCACGACGTCTCCCGGGGCGGCCGGGGCGGCCGGAGCCGCGTCCTGAGCACGCAAGGGCCGCCGCCTGATCATCTGGCGGCACGGCCAGACCGGCTGGAACCTCGAAGGCCGCTTCCAGGGGCAGATGGACGTCGAGCTGGACGAGGCGGGGATCGCGCAGGCGGCCCGGTCGGCAGCCCTCCTGGCGGCGCTGGCACCCGCCGCGATCGTCTCCTCCGACCTGCGCGCGGGCCGAGGTGACTGCCCGGATGCTCGGGCGCCTGGTGTCGCTCGACGTGGCGCTCGACCCGCGCCTGCGCGAGACGCACGGCGGCGCCTGGCAGGGGCTCACCAACGCCGAGATCCGGGAGCGGTACGCCGGGGACTTCGAGGCCTGGGTGCACGGCGCGGACATCCCGGCCGAGGGTGCCGAGGGTCGGGTCACGGTCGCGCGACGGACGGTGGCTGCGGTCACCGATGCGTTTCGCGACGTGCAGCCCGGCGAGACGCTGGTCGCCGTGACCCACGGCGGCGCGGCGCGCAGCCTGATCGGCTCGATGCTCGCGCTGCCGCAGCCGAGCTGGACGGTCCTCGGGCCGCTGTCCAACTGCTGCTGGTCGGTCCTCGAGGAGCGCGACGACGGGTGGCGGCTGCTCGAGCACAACGCCGGCAGCCTGCCCGAGCCGGTGCTCGGCGACGAGCGCTGACGCGGGTTTCAGGGGGACGCGACCCAGCGGCTAGACTGACCCGGCCCATCAGGGCCAATGCACGGCACGACATGGGGCTGTGGCGCAGCTGGTAGCGCACCACACTGGCAGTGTGGGGGTCAGGGGTTCGAGTCCCCTCAGCTCCACCCATCGTGACCTGGCCGCTTGCCCTTCGGGGCAGGCGGCCAGTGTCGTTCTCGGTGCCCTCGGAGCTACGCGCAGCAGTTGGGCGACCGGATCACCCCAGGTCCGCGAGCTCGGAGTCCTCGTCGTAGATCTGGAAGAGGCGCGCGAGCCCGCTGACCTCGATGACCCGAAGGACGGCTTGGCCGGGGTCGACAAGGTGGAACTGGCCGCCTTCCAGCTTCGCCTGTCGGCGGGTGGCGATGAGCACCTCGAGGCCGGTGGAGTCCATGAACTCGACCCGGGACAGGTCCAGATGCAGGTTGGGTCCGTACTGGTGGAGAGCGTTCAGGGCCGCCTCGCGCAGCTTCGGGGCGGTGGACATGTCGATCTCTCCGGCGAGGCAGAGCGTGACGTGTCCCTCGTCATGCAGGACGAAGTCGATGGTGAGCAGTTCCGGGCTCATGGGTTCCCCCTCGGCAGGGAACGGCGCTAGATGCCCGCTGGTTCGAGCCGCAACGCTGGATGAGACCGCACCCGTCTACGAGTGCCGCCGCCATTTTGCCACCCCGCGGACGGGCTGACCAGAGCCTGGGAACAGGCGGGGCGGCAGCCCGCTTGATGAGCTGCCGCCCCTTCCGCCGCCGGGGCCCCGGGAACCCGGCGGCGGCGTCCGGCTACTCGCGCCGCTGGCTTCGGTTCATCGCCGGCGCTTCGGAGATCTGCTTTGCGACGTCGCGCAGCTTGACGTTCATCCGCTGGGACGCCTTGGCCAGCATCTGGAATGCTTCCTCACTGCTGACCCCGCTCTGAGCCCGAAGGATCCCGATGGCTTCCCCGATCAGCTGCCGGGACTCGATCGCGGCCCGCAGGTGGCTCTGCTGGCGTGACGCGTCGACCACGACGGCCCCCAGCGAGGACAGGAGCAGGGCCAGCATCTGGTCCGCCTCGGTGAATCCGTCGCGGGCCCTGGAGTAGAGGTTGATTCCGCCAAGGGTCTGGTTGGGCGAGGCGTCGAGGGCGAGCCGGCAGGAGAGCATGCTTCCGACGCCGAGCTCGTCCACCAGGCGCCTGCTCGAACGCGGCCATCTTCCGGTCTTGGCCATGTCGGGGATGTAGACCCAGCGTTCCCGCATCGCCGCGTCCAGGCAGGGGCCCTCGTTCTCTTCGTACTGCACGTCGTCGCCGCGGGTGGCCAGCTCTCCTGTCGAGCCGTGGGTGACCGGCTTGCCCGCCTCGATAGTGCTGATGCTGGCCGCGTCGCAGCCGGTGATCGTGTTCGCCGCGGTGGCGGTGATGCGGGCGAAGGTGTCCTCGTGGTCGTCGGATGCGTGGACGCGCGCGGCCATCTCCTGGAATGCATCGATGAGTGGCTGCGGGGGCTGCTGGTCTTCGGGCATGACGGAACTCCCACCTCGGAGGAGAGAGGACGTCGACCTTGTGACGGACGGCTTCTTCAGCCGTCACACGAAGGCGCCCCGGCAGAGGTTCATCCTAACGCCGGCCAGCCGGGCCCGCCGAGCCTGTCCGGTCGGCCGAGACGTCCTCGGGCGTTGCGTCGACCTCACGGAGTCGAGCGGCAATGCGCCGCAGGTACGTCGCCCGATCGACGTCGCCTACTGTCTCGGCCCGGTCTGCGAGTGCCTCGAGTTCACGCATGGCCGTTTGGCGATGTTGTTGTCTATCCATGACCGCTCCCAGGGTGATGACCCGATAACGATCGGCTGACGCAGAGGTGACGAGGTCCGCGGTGTGGTTGGCACCCGCCGTAGTTTCGGTGGGATCCGCGTGTTCGATCCGCAAATGCCTCGGAAATTGGATCTCTGATCGGCATTTGCGTCTAGGGTCGACGGGTGCAGGCGTTCCGGATCAGCGAGGCAGCCGCGCTGCTGGGAGTCAGCGACGACACCTTGCGCCGCTGGGCGGACGCCGGACGGGTGCCAACGACCCGCGACAGCTCCGGTCGCCGGGCCATCGACGGTCCCGCCCTCGCCCGGCTGGCCGAGGAGACCGCCGCAGCCGCCGGCCGGCCGGCCCGCGTCCGGTGCTGTCCGAGTCGGCGCGCAACCGGTTCCTCGGACTGGTCACCAAGGTGACCCGGGACACCGTGATGGCGCAGGTGGAGATCCAGGCCGGCCCGCACCGCATCGTGTCGCTGATGAGCCGCGAGGCCGCCGACGAGCTGGGCCTCGAGCCCGGCGTGCTCGCGGTCGCGGCCGTGAAGTCGACGAACGTCGTCGTCGAGGTGCCCGCCGCGCACTGACCAGCCCATCAGTCCGTCGGTGGCCGAGCCCGAGGAGAAGCGCATGCGTCGTGTCGTCCAGATGTCTGGCAGCTCTGGCCGCCGCTGTCGCCCGCTCGCGGGTTGCGGCGACTCCGACGACCCCACGTCCTCAGGGAGCGCGTCGCCCATCACCGGGACCATCACGGTGTTCGCGGCCGCGTCGCTGCAGGACGCATTCACCTCACTCGGGGAGAAGTTCGAGGCGGCGAACACCCCGGGACGAAGGTCGTCTTCAACTTCGGTCCCAGCTCTGGCCTGGCCGCGCAGATCGGTCAGGGAGCACCGGCCGACGTGTTCGCGTCGGCGAGCACCGAAGACCATGGACCAGGTCGTGACCGGCGGCGATGCGGCCGAGCCGAAGGACTTCGCTGCCAACACGATGGAGATCGCTGTGCCGCCGGACAACCCCGCGGGTGTCAAGGCAGTCGCGGACCTGGCCAGGAAGGGCGTGAAGGTGGCGCTGTGCCAGGCCGCGTGCCGTGCGGCGCCACTGCTGCGAAGGTCTTCGAGAACGCACAGATCACGGTCACGCCGGTCACCGAGGAGATCGACGTGAAGGCCGTGCTGAGCAAGGTGACCCTGGGTGAGGTCGACGCAGGCGTCGTCTACGTCACCGACGTGCTCGCCGCTGGTGACGCGGTCAAGGCAATCGAGATCCCCGACGACGTCAACGCGTCCACGACGTACCCGATCGCAGCGCTGACTGGATCGGAGAACAAGGCAACGGGCAGGCGTTCGTCGACTACGTCCTTTCACCGGTGGGCTCGGCGCTGACCGCGGCCGGGTTCCGGGTGCCCTGATGTCTGCCCCCACCTGGCGGCCGCGCACCGCGACCGGCGCCGCGCGCCGAGGACCCGCGGCCGGGTCCCGTGGCCGCTCATGGTGCCGGCGCTGGTCGCGAGTCGCTTCCTGGTGCTGCCGCTGATCGGACTGGTGGTCCGGGCCCCCTGGCGCAGCCTCGGCCGGTGCTTGCCGAGAGCCAGGTGGTCGAGGCGCTGCGGTTGTCACTGTTCTGCGCCACGCGGCCACTGTCCTGTCGCTGGTGTTCGGCGTGCCCCTGGCCTGGGTGCTCGCGCGGGCCCGCTTCCGCGGGCACGGGCTGCTGCGCGCGCTGGTCACCTTGCCCTTGGTCCTGCCACCCGTCGTCGGCGGTGTCGCGCTGCTGCTGGCGTTCGGCCGCAGGGCTCGTGGGGCAGTACCTCGACTCCTGGTTCGGGATCACCCTGCCGTTCACCACGCCGGCGTCGTTGTGGCCGAGACGTTCGTCGCGATGCCGTTCCTCGTCGTCACCGTCGAGGGCGCCTTCCGCACCGCTGACCGCGACTTCGAAGAGGCCGCGGCAACGCTGGGCGCGTCCCGGCTCACCGTGTTCCGTCGCGTGACCCTTCCGCTCATCGGGCCGTCACTGGTGGCCGGGTCGGTGCTGTGCTGGGCCCGGGCGCTCGGCGAGTTCGGCGCCACCATCACGTTCGCCGGCAACTTCCCGGCCGCACGCAGACGATGCCGATCGCGGTCTACCTCGCTCTCGAGCGCGACCCCGAGGCGGCCATCGCCCTCTCGTTGGTGCTGCTCGCCGTCTCGGTCGCTGTCCTCGTCGCGCTCCGGGACCGGTGGCTCAACACCGGTGCGGGGCATGACCTGCAGATGGCGGCGGCGGTGCCGCCGCGGCACGTTCACCCTCGACGTCGACGCCTCGACCGGTCGCGCCGGGCGAAGTCCTGGAGTGCTCGGCCCCAACGGTGCCGGCAAGACGACCCTGCTGCGCGCGCTGCCGGGGCTGACCGCGGTCGCGGAGGGCAGCATCCGGCTGGGCACGACGGTCCTCGACGACGCAGCCACCGGGACGTTCGTACCGGCCGAGCGGCGCCCGGTCGGGCTGGTCTTCCAGAACTACCGGCTCTTCCCGCACCTCGGCGTCCGCGACAACGTCGCGTTCTCGTCGCGCGTCGGGGCGGTGCCAGCCGCCGCGACGCGCGCGGCACGCCGACCATACCTGCAGCGGCTCGACCTCACCGCGCTGGCGTCGCGCAAGCCGGCGCAGCTCTCCGGCGGGCAGGCGCAGCGCGTCGCCCTGGCCCGGGCCCTGGCGGCCGAGCCGGGCCTGCTGCTGCTCGACGAGCCGCTGGCGGCGCTCGACGCCCGCACCCGGCTGGACGTCCGCACCGAGCTGCGCCGCCATCTCGCCACTTCGCCGGGACCGGTCCTGTGGTCACCCACGACCCGCTCGAAGCGATGGTCATGACCGACCGGCTGCTGGTCATCGAGGACGGGCGGGTGGTCCAGCAGGGCACCCCGGCGAGGTCGCCCGGCGGCCGGCCACGCAGTACGTCGCCCGCCTGGTCGGGCTCAACCTCTATCCGGGCACGCTGACGCTCGGCGGACGGCCGGTCGAGCTGCGCCGACGGTGGCGCACTGATGCGGCGCCGGACACTCCGCTCCCGCGGCGGGCACCGACGTCCTGGTCGCTCGTCCGGCCGCGGCGATCGCGGTGCAGACCGAGCGGCCGCAGCACGCCAGCCCGCGCAACGTGTGGGCGGGCACCGTCGCCGGCCTCGAGCTGCTCGCCGACCGCGTCCGCGCCGGATCGAGGGCCAGCCGAACGCTCTCGTCGACCTCACCGCCGGCGGCGGTCGCCGAGCTGACTGCGCCCGGGGCAGCAGGTGTGGCTGTCCGCCAAGGCCACCGAGGTCGATGTGTACCCCGAGCGCTGGCCAGCCCCCTAGCGTTCTGGACGCCGCCGCCGGGAACCACCCGGACGGCCGCATTTCCCGGTGGATCGCCCACCGATGCGGCTGAACGCCGTACGGTTGGCGCGTGGTCAGACCCGCGGCGGCGATGTCGAGAACCCGGGCGCGCCCAGCGCGCCGGACGACGTCTACAACGCAGCCGTGTGGCGTGCCCTGCCCGGGGTGTCCGGCATCCTGGCCGTCCTCTACGCGCTCTTCGCCGGCCAGCACCTGCTCGTCCTGGACGGCACCACCCGGCTGACCATGGCGTCGACGGCCGCCGGCACCAGCCTCGCCCTCGTCACCCTGTGGGTCGTGCTCCGCACCCGCCTCCTCAACCCGACCTTCGCCCACCCGGTCACCGCGCTGGTCGTCGGTCTCGTTGTGGCCAACGCCGTGGTCCACCTCGTCGTCGCGTCCGAGCCGCGGCAGACCACCACCGTGATGCTCGCAGTCGTCGGCGCCGGTGCCGGGCTGCTGTCGATGCGCTGGTTCATCGCGACCGTCTACCTGGCATGGGGCGCCTGGGCCGTGGGCGCCTCGACGGTCGGGCCGAGCCCGCAGTGGGGCTACTACGCGACCGGGCTGGCCGTCGCCACCGGGCTGGCCGTCGTGATCAACCGCGTCGTCCGCCGCGCCGTCGGCGAGCTGGCCAAGGCGCGGGCGCAGGCAGAGTCGTCGGCCGTGCGCGATCACCTCACCGGCCTGGCCAACCGGCGCGGGCTGGCGATGGTCGGCGGCCAGATCGTCGAGAACGCCCGCCGGCAGGGCGACGCCGTGCACTGCATCTTCATCGACATCGACCACCTCAAGTCGGTCAACGACGCAATGGGACATGCGGCGGGCGACGAGGTGCTGGTGGCGGTCGGCGACGCGATCCGCAGCGTCACGAGGTCGACCGACGTGGTGGCGCGGTGGGGCGGCGACGAGTTCTGCCTGGTCGGGCCCGGGCCAGGGATGGCACCGCTCGAGCTCGAGCGGCGGGTCCGCGAGACGGTGTCGCTGCACCCTCCGGTGCCCGAGTCGACCTGGGCCGCCCGCGTCAGCGCCGGGGGAGCGATGCTCGCTCCGTGGGACGCGGGCAGCCTGGACACCCTGCTCGGAAAGGCAGACCAGGAGATGCGCCTGCGCCGGTCGCTGCGGCGGCGTAGGCGCAGTCGCCCCCGCCGGCGACCCGCCTCGGCTCGCATAACCGCAGAGCGTGCCGCCGTCCCTCGGCTATTGTTGACGCATGCGAGCCGGACTGCTCCTTATCGGGCCGCGCTGACCAACGCACCACCGTCAGCGCGGCGACCCCTCGTGAGCGAGGGGTTTTTTCTGCCCGGCCACCGAGCGGCGAGTCGACGAGGACGAGATGACCGAGGCGACCGAGGACAGCGCGCACCGACAGCCATCCCCACGCGGGCCGAGGCGCGAGGCCTACGACTTCGCCGCCGTCCAGGACAAGTGGCTGCCGGTCTGGGACGAGCTGGCGCCGTTCCGCAGCGGCGACCCGGACGACCCGCGGCCGCAGAAGTACGTCCTCGACATGTTCCCGTACCCCTCCGGCGACCTGCACATGGGCCACGCCGAGGCCTACGCGATCGGCGACGTCCTGGCGCGCTACTGGGTGCAGCGCGGCTTCAACGTCATGCACCCGATCGGCTGGGACGCGTTCGGCCTGCCCGCCGAGAACGCCGCCATCAAGCGCGGCATCGACCCTCGCGGCTGGACCTACGAGAACATCGCGCAGCAGAAGGCGTCGATGCGGCGCTACGCCTGCTCCTTCGACTGGGACCGCGTGCTGAACACGTGCGACCCGGAGTACTACAAGTGGAACCAGTGGCTGTTCCTGCGCCTCTTCGAGAAGGGGCTGGCCTACCGCAAGCCCTCGCTGGTCAACTGGTGCCCCAACGACCAGACCGTGCTGGCCAACGAGCAGGTCGTCGGCGGCCGGTGCGAGCGCTGCGACACGCCGGTCACCAAGAAGAAGCTGACCCAGTGGTACTTCAAGATCACCGACTACGCCGACCGGCTGCTGGACGACATGGAGCAGCTCGAGGGCACCTGGCCCGACAAGGTCCTGACGCATGCAGCGCAACTGGATCGGCCGCTCGACGCGGCGCCGACGTCGACGTTCGTCATCGAGGGCCGCGACGAGCCGGTCACGATCTACACGACGCGCCCGGACACGCTGTACGGCGCGACGTTCTTCGTCGTCGCCGCCGACTCCGACCTGGCCGCCGAGCTGGCCGCCGGCTCGCCCGCGGAGGAGGAGTTCACGACGTACGTCGAGAAGGTGCGCAAGGAGAGCGAGATCGACCGGCTGGCGACCGACCGGGAGAAGACCGGCGTCTTCCTGCACCGGTACGCGGTCAACCCGGTCAACGGCGAGCGGCTGCCGATCTACGCCGCCGACTACGTGCTGGCCGACTACGGCCACGGCGCGATCATGGCCGTGCCGGCGCACGACCAGCGCGACCTGGACTTCGCGCGGGCCTTCGACCTGCCGGTGCGGGTCGTGGTCGACACGGACGAGGAGGACCCGTCGGCCACCGGCGTCGCGACGCACGGCGACGGCGTGCTGGTGAACTCCGGCCCGCTGGACGGCCTGCGCAAGGACGAGGCGATCGAGCGGATCATCGCGATTCTGGAGGAGAAGGGGCTGGGCGCGCGCGGCGGTCAACTACCGGCTGCGCGACTGGCTGATCTCGCGCCAGCGCTACTGGGGCACGCCCATTCCGATCGTCCACTGCCCGTCGTGCGGCGAGGTCCCCGTCCCGGACGACCAGCTGCCCGTCGAGCTGCCGCCGGCGGAGGGTCTCGACCTGCAAGCCGAAGGGCACGTCCCCGCTGGGCGGCGGCGAGGACTGGGTCAACGTCGACTGCCCGTCCTGCGGCGGGCCGGCGCGGCGCGACACCGACACGATGGACACGTTCGTCGACTCGTCGTGGTACTTCCTGCGCTTCTGCTCGCCCGACCGCGACGACGTGCCGTTCGACGTCGACGAGGTGCGCAGCTGGATGCCCGTCGACCAGTACGTCGGCGGCATCACCCACGCGATCCTGCACCTGCTGTACGCCGCTTCTTCACGAAGGTGCTGCACGACCTGGGCATGGTCGACTTCACCGAGCCGTTCAGCGCGCTGCTGAACCAGGGCATGGTCGGCATGAACGGCTCGGCGATGAGCAAGTCGCGCGGCAACCTGGTGCGCCTCTCCGACGAGCTGGCCGAGCACGGCGTCGACGCCGTGCGGCTGACGATGGTGTTCGCCGGGCCGCCGGAGGACGACATCGACTGGGCCGACGTCTCGCCGTCCGGGTCGTCGAAGTTCCTGGCGCGGGCCTGGCGGCTGTCCGGCGACGTGACCGCGCCGGTCGGCGCCGACTCCGCCACGGGCGACGTCGCGCTGCGCAAGGTGACCCACCGCGCCGTCGACGAGGCGGCCACGGCCGTCGAGAGCTTCCGGTTCAACGTCGCCGTGGCGCGCGTCATGGAGCTGGTCAACGCGACCCGCAAGGCGATCGACAGCGGCCGCGGCGGCGGCCGACCCCGCCGTGCGCGAGGCGGCCGAGGCGGTCGCCGTCATGCTGTCGCTGTTCGCGCCGTACACCGCCGAGGAGATGTGGGCGCGGCTCGGGCCACGAGCCGTCGGTGGCCCGGGCCGGCTGGCCGAGCGTCGACCCGGCGCTGCTGGTCGAGGAGACGGTCACCTGCGTCGTCCAGGTCGCGGGCAAGGTGCGCGACCGCCTCGACGTGGCGCCGTCGATCGGTGAGGACGAGCTGCGCGAGCTGGCGCTGGCCTCGGACACGGTGCAGCCGGGCGCTCGACGGCCGGGACATCCGCACGGTCATCGTGCGCGCGCCCCGGCTGGTCAACGTCGTGCCCGCCTGAGACCGCGGCGCGGTAGCGTCGTGGGCATGGCCGGGCGCGTCGCGATCGTCACCGACTCCACGGCGTACCTGCCGCGTCGGTTCGTGCAGCGAGCACGGCATCCGGGTCGTGCCGCTGCAGGTCGTGATCGCCGGCGTCGTACGACGAGGGGTCGACGGCGTCGCTCGGCGACGGTCGCCGAGGCGCTGCGCTCCTGGACTGCCGGTCACCACCTCGCGGCCCGCGCCGGCCGCGTTCCTCGCCGCCTACGAGCCCGCGGCGGCGGCGGGCGCACGGCGTGCTGTCTCGTCCACCTGTCCGCCGACATGTCCGGCACCTTCGAGTCGGCGTCCTGGCGGCGCGCGACGCCCCGATCCCGGTCCGGGTCGTCGACTCGCGGTCGCTGGGGATGGCGCTCGGCTTCGCCGTCGTCTCGGCGGCCGAGGCCGCCGCCGGCGGAGGACCCTGGACACGGTCGACGGCCGTCGCGGAGAAGCGGGCCGCGCGACGCCAGCGTCCTGTTCTACGTCGACACGCTCGAGCACCTCCGCCGCGGCGGGCGGATCGGCTCGGCGCAGGCGCTGCTCGGGTCGGCGCTGGCGGTCAAGCCGCTGCTGCACCTGGTCGACGGCCGGATCGCGCCGCTGGACAAGGTGCGCACCTCCAGCCGGGCGATCGCCCGGCTCGAGGACCTCGCGGTCGAGCGGGCCGGCGCCGGGGCCGGTCGACGTCGTCGTGCACCACCTCGCCGCGCCGACCGCGCGGACGGCTGCTCGCCGAGCGGCTGCGGGCGCGGCTCGCCCGGGCTGCGCCGCTGCACGTGGCGAGGTCGGCGCGGTGGTCGGCGCCCATGTCGGCCCGGGCATGCTCGCGGTCGTCGTCTCCCCGAGGTGAACGCGCTCGTCATCGTCCTGGCCGCCGTCGGCGGCTACCTGGTCGGGGCCGTGTCGCCGGCCGCGCTGCTCGCCCGAAGCCGACACATCGATCTTCGCGGGCTCGGCTCCGGAAATCCCGGGGCGACGAACGTCGGCCGGGTGCTGGGGGTGCGCTGGGGGGTCCTGGTCGCGCTGCTCGACGTGGCCAAGGGGTTCGTGCCGGCGCTCGGTTTCTCGCTGGTCGACGCCGACGCCGGCCTGGTCGCCGGCGCGGCGGCCGTGATCGGCCACGTCAGCTCGCCGTTCCTGCGCGGCCGCGGCGGCAAGGGGGTGGCGACCGCGTTCGGCGCCGTGCTCGGGGTCGCGCCGTTCTGGGGGCTCGGGCTGCTCGTCGTGTTCGCCGTTGTGGTGGCGCTGAGCCGGTGGATCGCGCTGGCCTCGATGACGACGGCGGTGGCGCTGGTCGTCATCAGCCTGGTCACCGACGCCGACCTCGCCCACCAGGTGTGGGCCGCGTTCCTCGCGGTGGTCATCCTGGTGCGGCACCGCACCAACGTCATCGCCCGCTGGCGGGCCTGGCGTGTCTACGGCGACGAGAGCGCAGAGGTCGGACGCGCGCTGAAGTCCATCCGCAGCCTGGCGACGCGCACGCCGACAGGACTGGATCCTTCGACAGGGTGCCGCACTCTGGGCAGATCGTGGCGAGCAACTCGTCCACGTCCGTTCCCTGGCACCGCGGGCAGGCATAGTCGGGGTCGAGATCCTTGACACTCAGGAGTCTCCCGCCCGGACGGAAGACGCTGCAGCCCGGAGCGGGGTCAATCCATCTTCTCGTCGGCATTCTCGACACTGGTAGACCTGGCGGACCGGCATCTGTTCACGGACCCGTACCTGCCTGTCCAGCAGGCGCATCATCCTGGTGCTCGCTTCATCGAGCGAAACTTCGCTTGCTCGAGCTCTGCTTCGATCCTCCACCAGAGTGCTCGGACGCAGCCGGCGAGTCCCTGCGGATCCACGGCCTCCACGGATGGATGGCCGGCGATGTATCGCCCGAGGGCGAAGGAGCCTCGACGTCGCGACGGGACAAGAATGTCGTCCGTCGGGGGTATCGATGACGACCCTGCACTGCTCGTCGGCGGTGAGACCGTTCGTTCCGGGTAGGCCATTGCCGTTGAGCCCCCTGGCTCAGCGAGATGACATCACCTCTCGTGCGCCGGGCCCTCCTGATCGCCGAGCGCTCCTGATCTCGGCACCAAATCCTCGGAGCCGGTTCTCGATGACTTTCCGGATGTCCTGCAGACGGGCGGCGAGGTAGTAGCCAGACCCCTGGTCTGAATGAGCGCCGGCGTCGAGGGCCTTCACGAGGCCGAGGAGTAGGACGCCATCGTGAGTGTTGAGGAGCTTAGGGACGCGGAAGACGGCAATGACTGTCCGGTTCTCCACGGGCTCCGAGAGCTGGGCATGCCCAGGCTGACTTGCATCCAGGCGAAGACCGAAACCCCGAAGCGTGAGGATGAGCCCTTCGTGAAGGGATGAGCTCGAGACGCCGCGAACGTCGTGAGTGAAGGCCAGAGCGTGCATGGGTCCCTCGCCTAGAACGGAAGTCTTCGGCCACTCGGCCGACGCGTGTCGATCTCAGGGGCGGGGACTTTCGCGGTGTCGGGTTCGCACGGATGCATTTCATTTCTGTTCCAGCGCTCGGTCTGATGCGTGCGTTGCAATGGGAGACTCGCCTCTGCAATGTGGCCGCGTTTACCGCGCCGGGAAGAATCGTCCACAGTCGGGTTGCCGTCCACCGATCTGCGCAGCCCCGGGTGCGACGTACCGAGGGTTCCTAGCGTCATTGGGTGACCCAGCGGGCGAGCAAGCACGCGCGCCGCCGCAGCGTGCCCGCCGCCGAGCTGGAAGCGGTCGCCACGGCCCGGGTCCGCCACCTCGGTTCGCCGGCGCCCGCGGGCTGGGTGCCTGCCGAGCCGACGCCGATCGCGCCTCGGGAGACCGGAGTCGCGGCCCACCCGGCCGCGGCCGCCGTGCGAGACCGGCTGCCGCTCGCCGTACGCGGGGTCGTCGTCGAGCCGCGCGCTCGGGCGCTGGCCGGCATTGTCGGCGTGCTGGTGCTGGGGTTGCTGCTCGGTGGCCTGCTCATCTGGCGCGGCCGCCCGGCCAGCGAGCCGCTCCCGACGGTGCAGCGGTCCGGCCCACCGGTGTCCGCCGCGTCGGTCTCGCCGACTGCGAGCTCGACGTCCGGGTCAACCCTCGTCGTGCACGTGGCTGGTGCTGTGCGCCGCCCCGGGCTGGTGCAGCTGCGAGCCGGCGCGCGGGTGGCCGACGCCGTCGCCGCAGCGGGTGGTGCGGCCCGCAACGCCGAGCTCGCGAGCGTCAACCTGGCCCGACCGGTCGTCGACGGTGAGCAGCTCGTGGTCCTCGCCCGCGGCGAGGGACCGGCCGCGGCAGCGCCCCCAGCCGCCGGGGGGCCGGCCTCGTCAGGAGCGCCGATCGACCTGAACTCCGCGACCCTCGAGCAGCTCGACACGCTGCCGGGCGTCGGACCGGTGCTGGCGCAGCGGATCCTCGACTGGCGCGCCGAGCACGGGCGCTTCGGCTCCACCGACGAGCTGCGCGAGGTGTCGGGCATCGGCGAGGCCACGTTCGCCGACATCAAGCCGCTGGTCCGGGTCTGACGCCGGTGCGTGCGGAACCCGCTGCACGGCCCGCGGTCGACCTCCGCCTTGCCGTGCCGGCGGTTGCGGCGTGGGCCGGGGCCTTCGTCGCGACCGGTGCGGGTCCGGCGGCCTGGCCCTGGCTGGTGAGCGGCTCGGTCGCCGGCTTGCTGCTCGCCGCGTGGACCTGGCGCCACCGCCGGCTCGCCGTGACTGGCGCGCTGCTCTGCCTCGTCACCGGCGCGGCGGTCGCCGGCCTTCGGGTCGTGTCCCTGCACGCCGGGCCGATCGACGACTGGGCGGCTGACGCCGCGGTCGTGACGGCGCAGGTAGTCGTTACTGCTGACCCGCAGCGAGTCGTCGCGGCCCCGGGCAGATCTCAGCGCGGCGGAGATCAGTACGTCGTACGGGTGCGGGTCGTGCAGGTTGCGGGGCGCGGCCGCGGGTCCGCGTGCGCACCCCCGTCCTCGTGTTCGCGTCCGGCGGGCAGTGGGCCGGCCTGCTGCCCGGCCAGCGGCTGACCGCCGACCGGCCGGCTGGGACCGGCTCGGCCCGGCGACGCGGTGGCTGCGGTCTTCTCGGTGCGGTCGCCGCCGCAGCTGTCTGGGCGCCCGCCAGCGGTGCAGCGCGCCGCCGGCCACCTGCGCGCCGGGCTGCGCGCGGCAGTGGGTGGGTTGCCAGCGGAAGAGCGCGGGCTGGTGCCCGGTCTGGTCGTCGGCGACACCGCCGCGATGCCGGTCGAGCTCGAGCAGGACTTCCGCACCGCCGGGCTCACCCATCTCACGGCGGTGTCGGGTGCAAATTTGGTCATCGTCGTCGGGTTCGCCTTGTACGTCGGCCGGTGGCTCGGCTTCCGCGTCCGCTGGCTTCCCGTGCTGGGCGCGCTCGCCCTGGTCGGGTTCGTCGTGTTGGCACGGCCACAGCCGTCCGTGCTCCGGGCAGCCGCGATGGGTCTGGTCGGCCTGGCGGCGCTCGCGACTGGGCGTCGTCGCGGCAGCCTGGCCGCGCTGGCTGCCGCGATGCTCGCGCTGCTGCTGCTCGACCCGTGGCTGGCCCGTTCCTACGGGTTCGCGCTGTCGGTGCTGGCGACCGCAGGTCTGCTGCTGATCGCCCCGGGCTGGACGCGATGGATGTGCGCGAGACGTGTCCCCACCCCGCTGGCACAGGCCATCGCCGTGCCGGCAGCGGCGCAGGTCGCGTGCGCGCCGGTGGTGGCGCTGCTCTCGGGACAGGTCAGCCTGGTGGCCGTGCCGGCGAACCTGCTCGTGGCACCGGCGGTGGCACCCGCCACCGTGGTCGGCGTGCTGGCCACCCTCGCGGGCGCCGTCTCCGACCCCGCCGCGCGGGCGTTGGGGTGGCTGGCCGGGCTGCCCGCCTGGTGGATCGTGACGGTTGCGCAGCGGGCCGCCGCCGTGCCCGACGCCGCGGTCGCCTGGCCGTCATCCGCGTGGGGTGCGATCGCGCTGGCCGGTCTGCTGGCGGCGGCCGTGCTGCTCGCGCGCCGCGCGTCCCGCCGCCCACGGCTGCTGGCCGGCTGTGTGGCGGTGGTGCTGGTCGGCGGCGTGGTTCGGGTCGCCGGGCCTGGCTGGCCACCGACGGGCTGGCTGATGGTCGCCTGCGACGTCGGTCAGGGCGACGCCTTGGTGCTGGACGCGGGCCGCGCCGGAGCCGTGGTCGTGGACGCCGGTCCCGACCCGCGCCTGGTCGACCGGTGCCTGCGCGAGCTCGGCGTCGAGCGGGTTGCGCTCGTCGTACTCACCCATCTGCACGCCGACCACGTCGAGGGACTGCCGGGCGTCCTGCGCGGGAGGTCCGTGGGTGGGGTCCAGATCGGCCCGTACGACGAGCCGGCCGCCGAGCTGGCGCGGGTGACGCGGTGGACCCGGCAGGCGTCGGTGCCGCTCACGCGCGCAGTCACCGGCGAGCGCGGCCAGGTCGGCTCGCTGCGCTGGCAGGTGGTGTGGCCGCTGCGGATCATCGAGGGGGAGGGGTCGACGCCCAACAACGCGAGCCTCGTCCTGCTGGTCGAGGTCGGCGACGTGCGGATGCTGCTGACCGGCGACGTCGAGCCGGCCGCCCAGCGCGCCCTGATGGTGCGCTGGCGGGTGGCCGAGGTCGACGTGCTCAAGGTCGCTCACCACGGCTCCGCCTACCAGGAGCAGGGGTTGCTCGAGGCGGCCCGGCCGCGGGTAGCGCTGGTGTCGGTCGGGGAGGGCAACGACTACGGGCACCCCGCCCCGACCACCATCTCGGCGCTGGTCCGGGCCGGCGCGGTCGTCGGGCGCACCGACCGGGACGGCTCGCTCGCTGTCGTCGGGCGTGCGGCGCGGCTCCGGCTCGTCACCAGCGGCGGGTAGCGTGGCCGCGATGCCCGCAGCTGCCGCTCCACCTCCGCCCGTGACCCTCGTCGTCGGGCCGGAGGAGCTGCTGCGCGACCGCGCCGTGACATCCGTGATCCGGGTCTCCCGCGCTGCCGACGAGGCGACCGAGGTGCGTGACCTCAGCGCGGTCGGCCTCGAGCCGGGCACGGTTACCGGGCTGGCCAGCCCGTCGCTGTTCGGTGAGCGCAAGGTGATCGTGGTCGGCGACGTCCAGGACGCCGGCGAGGAGCTGACCGCCGAGCTGAAGGCCTACCTCCTCGACCCGGCAGACGACACCGCCCTGGTGCTCGTCCACAGCGGCGGGGTGAAGGGCAAGGGACTGCTCGACGCGGCCCGCAAGTCGGGGGCGGCGGTCGTCGACTGCAAGCAGGTCAAGTGGGACAGCGACAAGGTCAAGCTCGTGCTGGCGGAGTTCCGCGCAGGCGGACCGCAAGATCACCGGTGAGGCCGCGTCGGCGCTTGTCGACGCGATCGGCAGCGACCTGCGCGAGCTGGCCAACGCGTGCAGCCAGCTGGTGTCCGACACCAGCGGCGTGGTCGACGTCGCGGTGGTGGAGCGCTACCACGGCGGTCGGGTCGAGGCCAGCGGCTTCAAGGTGGCCGACGCCGCGATCGAGGGACGGTGCGAGGACGCGCTGCGGCTGCTGCGCCAGGCGCTCGCGACCGGGGTCGACCCGGTGCCGATCAACGCGGCGCTGGCGATGGGGCTGCGCAACCTGGCGCGGGTGAGCAGCGCGCCCCAGAGCCTGCGCGAGGACGAACTGGCGCGCGAGCTCGGGCTCGCGCCGTTCATGGTGCGCAAGGCCCGCGGTCAGCGGGCGGGGTGGTCACCGCAGGGGGTCGCGGGCGCCATCACGGCCGTGGCGCAGGCCGACGCCGAGATCAAGGGTGCCGGAACTGATCCGGTCTACGCGCTGGAGCGGGCGGTCGTCACGATCGCCCGGGCGCGCGGGGAGCGCTGAGCGCTCAGAGCCCGGCGGCCTGCTTGGCCATCGCCGACTTCTTGTTGGCGGCCTGGTTGGCGTGGATGACGCCCTTGCTGGCGGCCTTGTCGAGCTCACGCGTGGCGGTCTTCAGCGCCTCGAGCGCCTTGGCGTTGTCGCCGGCCTCGGCGGCAGCCCGGAAGCGCCGGATCGACGTCTTCAACGAGGACTTGACGGCCTTGTTGCGCTGGCGCGCCTTCTCGTTGGTCTTGATGCGCTTGAGCTGGGACTTGATGTTCGCCACGAAGAAACCTCGAGATCCGGTCGGTGTGAGAACAGGCAGGTCGCGCGCAGGTACGACGCAGCGCGACGGGCCAGGGTATCAAGGTGGCCCGCGGCACCCAAATAGCGCCTCGCGGGGGCGCCTGTCACGCGACGCCGGGCGAGACCGTCAGGCGGTGATTCGTGCGAAGGCCTGGCTTTATCACGCCCCAATGGTGTTACATGTGAGCGCCCACCCAGGTGACCCGCGTCACATTAACGTCGCTCACCGTTCGGTCCGGCTCCACCCTCCTCACCCGATAGGGGTCTGTCTTGTCGTATCTCAAGCACCGGGGACCGGGGCGCACCGCGCTCGCGGTCCTCGCCGCTGGCGCGCTTCTCACCGGAGGCCTCGCCGCGGCCGCACCCGCCTCCGCTGCACCGCAGACGGTCAAGCCGCTCAAGGCGGCAAGGTGAAGGGCAAGGACAAGCTCGGCAGCCGAGGACCGCGAGCTCAAGCTCGCCGAGGCCCGAGGCCGCAGGCGAGAAGACCGTCACCGTGATGGTCGTCGCCGGCAAGGGCTCAGGCCGCGTCAGGCGCGCAAGCAGCTCCAGCGACCTGGGCGGCCACGATCCGCTACTCGGCCGACAAGTACGGCTACTTCAGCGCCCGCGTCCCCGTCTCCAAGGTGTGACGAAGGCCGCCGCCCTCGACCAGCGTGCTCGCCATCGACCTCGACGAGGTCGTCCAGCTTCCCGACGTGAGTGCCCCGGCGCGGAGGCGGCGGCTGCCGCCACTGGCCCCAACGCCTACCACGCCGGACAACAACCCCTACATGCCCACCAACGAGACCGGGGCGGTCGCCTTCCAGGTCGCGCACCCGACCTGGGACGGCGAGGGCGTCACCATCGGCATCCTTGACTCCGGTGTCGACCTGGCCCACCCCGCGCTGCAAGAGACCACGACCGGCGAGCCCAAGATCGTCGACTCGTTCACCGCGACCGACCCCCTCACCGAGGGCCCGCTGGTCGGCGGCGGGCGACGCCGACCTGGCGCGCGATGGTCACCGAGGTCAGCCGACGGCCCGCTCACCTCACGCCGTCGACCGCAGGCCCGGACCTACACGCTCGCAGAACGGCACCTTCAAGTTCAGCCGCTTCACGGAGGCGAACCGAACGTCGCCGGCGGTGAGGTCCTCGGTGACGTGAACCGTGACGGCGACACGACCGACCGCTGGGGCGTCCTCTACGACCCGGCGACCAACGACATCTGGGTCGACTCCGACGGGGACCAGAACTTCACCAACAACCCGTCCGATGCGTCCGTACGCGCGAGAACCTCCAGAGCGGCACCTTCGGCACCGACAACCCCGCCACCGACGGTCGTCGAGGCGATGCCCTTCACGGTGGACTTCCGTGAGGACCGTCTCGCTGGCGCCCTTCGGCATCGCCGCGGACACGGTCGACTTCGTCGACATCGGCATCGTCTCCGGTGCGCACGGCTCGCACGTCGCCGGCATCACCGCCGCCAACAACATGTTCGGCGGCCAGATGGACGGCGCGGCGCCCGGCGCCAAGCTCGTCGCGGCTCGGGCCTGCTCCTTCGGTCCCGGCTGCAGCCGCGGTCGCGCTGACCGACGGCATGGCCGAGCTCGCTGCCAACCGCGGCGTCGACATCATCAACATGTCGATCGGCGGCCTGCCGGCACTCAACGACGGCAACAACGCGCGCGCGGCTCTCTACAACCGGATCATCGCCGACCTCGGCGTTCAGATCGTCCATCTCGGCCGGCAACTCCGGCAACGCGCTCAACACGATCGGCGACCCCTCGGTGGCCACCGACGTCGTCAGCGTCGGCTCCTACGATCTCGCGCGAGACGTGGAAGGCCAACTACGGCTCCGACGTGCGTCCCGGCTTCGTAAGCATGCTGACCTTCTCCTCCGGCGGTCCGCGCGAGGACGGCGGCTTCAAGCCGAACGTCACCGCCCCGGGCTCGGCCATCTCGACGACGCCGACCTGGCAGCCGGGCGGCCCGGTGGCCGAGGCCGGCTACTCCCTCCCGGCCGGCTACTCGATGTTCAACGGCACGTCGATGGCCGCCCCGCAGACCGCCGGCGCGATGGCTCTGCTCATCTCGGCGGCCAAGGCACCGACCGGCGTCGCCAAGCGCCGGCGGCGCTGCGCCAGGCCGTCTACTCCACCGGCCGTCTACAACGCCGAGGTCCCGGCGTTCCTCCAGGGCCTCGGCGAGGTCAACGTGCCCGGCGGCCTGGGACCTGCTCCGTGCAGACCCTGACGCCCGACACGTTCACGCGTCCGGCGCCGGTCTGCACCGAGATCTGGAAGATCCTCGGCGAGACCCACCGGGGCACGGGCATCTACAACCGCTGCGCGGCCGGCGCAGGGTGGCCACGCCACTGGGTGAGAGCCGAGACCTACCCGGTCACCATCACCCGCACCTCGGGCCCGGCGAAGAGCGGCACGTACGCGGTCTGCTCGCAGGGCAACGACGGCACCTTCTGCTGTCGCAGACCTCGGTGAGCCTGCCGTTGAACAAGCCGGTCAAGGTCATCGTCCTCAAGGCGACGCCTCAGGCGGGTGCGCACAGCGCGCTCGCTGCAGTTCAACGACCCGAACACCAAGGGCCTCGACTTCGCGGTGATGAACGTCGTCGCTGCGGGCACCGAGCTCGACGGCGCCGTCGTACAGCGTCAACGTCGGGCGTGGTCACCGCAACGAGACCACAGCGGTTCTACGTGACCGTGCCGGCCGGCACGAAGGCGCTGCAGCTCAAGATGTCGGGCTCGCCGCCGGCTAGCCAGACGCGGTTCCTGGCGTTCCACCCGTTCGGCGTGCGGCATGGAGTCTGGGTCCAGCCTGGTCTGCTACTCCAACTTCCAGGACTGGCAACGGCGTGCAACCCCGCCAGTCGCGGGTGTACGCGAACCCGCAGCCCGGTGTCTGGGAGGTCCTGGTGGAGTCGCGTCGTACGTCGGGCCGTGCATGGCCAACCCGTTCACCCTCGACGCCTACGCTCCTCGGCGTCACCGTCGACCCGGCACCACCACGCTCCCCAGCGTGACTGCCGGTGCGGACAACCCGCTGTCGTGGAACGTGACCAACACGTTCGGCGACGTGACTGCGTCGGCGCAGGGCGGATCGCTGGGCTCGGCCAAGACCGGTCGCTTCTCGATCGCGCACCACGCGGTCCAGACCTACACGGTTTCCGTGCCGGCAGGTGCGTCGAAGCTCGACGTCAAGATCGGCAACCCGAGCGACAACGCAGCCGACCTGGACCTGTTCGTCACCGGTCCGGGTTGGCGCCAAGCAGTCGGCGGACGGTGACTCCGAAGAGGCGGTTTCCTACGCCAACCCGGCCGCCGGCACGTACACGATCACTGTGGATGGCTACGACGTGCCCGCGGGCACGACGGAGTACGACTACATCGACGTGTTCTACTCCGGGGCGCTCGGGGCCATCACCATCGATGACCCGGCCGCGTTCGATCTCGCCAGCGGGGCGAGCCGCACGGTGACGGGCAAGGTCAAGGCCACCAGCGCCGGCCGCTTCGGGTCGCTCGCTCTTCGGTTCGATGAGCATCGTCAGCGATGGCGGCGCGCTGCTCGGGACGGGCGATGTCCTGATCGGGGCGGTGACTCCCGCTCCCTGATCGTGCGCTGGCTGGACGGCCCCGGCAGGTTGGACACTGTCGGGGCCGTCCGCGTTCCCCGGCCACCGATTATCGGTCGCGCAACGGCCTCCGACCTTCCGAACTTGTGTCTCTCGGCACCCGGCCGGTTGAGCTTTAGTAACGGTTTGGTAACGAAGGCGGTGACCCATTCCCCTCGCTGTTACGCCGCCTTGACTGTCCCCGACCTGGCTGTGACACGCGACACGTGCGTTCCGCCAGGGTCAACGGGGTTCTCAGGAATGTGGCTGCGCCTGACCGGCGCCCACCGAAACGTGCCGGGCAACCGGCCGAGGAAGGACGGGCACTTTGTCCCGATCCACAGCTCGCAGTCGATGGCGCTATCTCGCCGTCGTGCCCGCAGGTGCTCTGACGGTGACCGGTCTGGTGATGGGAAGCAGCGGGACCACGAGTGCCGCCCCTGCGCCAGCCGGCGTCGAACTGGCCGCGCAGTCGTCGGCCACGTGGCTCAACCCGGTCGCTCCGAAGTTCAAGGAGTCCAAGGACAAGAAGATCCCGGCCACCAAGCAGGGGTGAAGACCGCGCTGGAGAAGGCGTGGGACTACGAGCGCAAGCACGCCGGCGGTAACCCGAAGGCGGCCAAGCAGCTCGGCGACGCTCGAGCAGAAGGCCATCAAGACCGGGCAAGAACCCCCGGCAGATCAAGCAGACCAAGGCCGGCACCCAGACCGCCAAGCTGCTGACGATCCTGGTCGAGTTCAACGAGGCCGCCAACGACGACTTCACTGGCGTGATGGTGCCGAAGACGGTCTTCGAGGACCGCACCTGCGTCGCGGCAACGTGCAGAACGGCCCGCTGCACAACGGCATCCCCAACCCGGCGACTGCGCGCCGTACCCGGACAACAACACTTCTGGGTGCCCGACTTCAGCCCCGAGCACTTCAACAAGCTGCTCTACACGAAGGAGGGTCTGACCGCAGCAGGTGCCGGCACCGACCTCGATGGCGGCCTGGCATCGACATCTCCGGCTACACGATGCGCAACCACTACCTCGAGATGTCCAAGGGCGCCTACACCGTCACCGGCTCGGCGACGCCGTGGGTCAAGGTGCCGCACTCCGAGGCGTGGTACGGCTCGGACCGCTGCACGCAGGACGCCGACGGCAACTGGGTCGCGGGTCCGCCGCAGCGCCAGGTCGGCCACCCCGACAACCCCAAGGGCCCCGGCCAGATGGCGATCGACGCTGTCATCGCGCTGAAGCAGCAGGCGCCCAACTTCCCCTTCGCCGACTACGACGTCGAGGACCAGTTCGACCGCGACGGTGACGGCAACGTCTTCGAGAGCGACGGCTTCATCGACCACGTCGTCCTCGTGCACGCGGGCGAGGACAAGTCCGGTGGCGGCGGCGCGCAGGGCGTCTACGCCATCTGGGCGCACTCGAGCAGCGTGCCGGCGGCGCGGACATCCCTGGCACCGGCCTGAAGCTGGACAACTACATCGTCCAGCCCGAGGACTCCGGCGTCGGCGTGTTCTCGCACGAGTACGGCCACGACCTCGGCCTGCCGGACCTCTACGACACCTCCGGTGCGGCCGACTCGCACATCGAGTTCTGGGACCTGATGAGCTCCGGCTCGCACTCCGGCCCGATCTTCCAGTCGATGCCGACGCACATGGGCATCTGGGACAAGTGGATCCTCGGCTGGGCCGACCCGCTGATCCTCGCGCCGGGCAAGAGGCCCGCGGACGTGCAGCTCGGCCAGACGTCCAACACTCCGGTCGGCACCAAGGACGGCGTGCGCGTCAGCCTGCCGGACAAGATCGCTCACCCTGTCGACGCCGCACAGCGGCACGACATCGTGGTGGAGCAACAACGACCAGGACTGGGCCGACGTCCGGCTCACCCGCGACATCGCCGTGCCCGCCGGCACGGACGTGAAGTTCCGGATCTGGAACGACTACACGATCGAGGCGGACTGGGACTACGGCTTCGTGGAGGTCTCGACCGACGGCGGTACGACGTGGGCCGAGCAGAAGGTCTACAACGCAGCCGGGACGCGCGGTCACCACGCCCGATGGCTACGGCGACCCGAACGGCCGGATGGCCGACTTCGGCGGCAAGAAGTACGGCCTGACCGGCGACAGCGACGGCTGGCAGCACGTACTACGTCGACCTCGCGCCGTTCGCCGGCACAGAACATCAAGCTGCGGCTGCGTTACGCCACGGACGAGGCCTTCCTCGAGCGTGGCTGGTTCGCCGACGACTTCTCGGTGACGAACGGCGCGACGACGTGTTGGAGCGACAACACCGACACCAACAACGGCTGGACCAACACGGTGGCGTCGTTCACCGGCACCGACGGGTGCGGGCTGGAAGCTCGACCCGGGAAGTCACAGGCCGCGCACTACTACCTGGCGGAGTGGCGCAACCTGGACGGCTTCGACAAGGGCCTGCACTACGCCTACGACTCGACCTACACGCCCACGACGCCCGGCACGGGCGGCGCGTGGCGGGTGGAGAAGGTCAAGTACAACGCGCCCGGCATGCTGGTGTGGTACCGCGACACGAGCTACGGCAACGACAACCATGTCACGCGAACATGTTCGACCTGCCGAGCACCGGCTCGAAGGGCGGGCTGCTGCTCGTGGACTCGCACTTCGACCCGATGCGCCACACCGGGTACGGCAGCCGCAAGTACACTACGACGACGACGCTGCAGTCGAGGACGCATGGAGAACTTCCCGGCCCGCATGAACGCCTCCGACGTGGCGTTCACGACGTGGGGCACTAACCCGGCGGAGGACTGCTTCTCGACGCGTCGCCGAACGACATGTACTGCACGGCGTACGGCAACCGTGGCGCGGTGACAGCGTTCACCGACGCCAAGGGCTGGTATCCGGGCCTGGAGTTCCGACGGGCGAAGCCTGTTCTTCCGCGACATCGACGGCTCTGTCGTCATCCCGTCGACGGCAACCAGCTGTACTCGACCCGGATCGTCGACCCGAACGGCAACCCGCTGACAGCCCTCTACGGCATCGAGGTCTCGCCGGCGGTCACTTCGGCTCGGGTCCGGCAACCCCGGTGACGAGGGCAAGCAGTTCGGCGTCAGCTTCACGATCAAGGCACGGCAAGGGCAACAAGTACGCCACGGTGTATGTCACACCCGGCGCCGTAAGGCACCACGTTCCAAGCCGCAGAGGCCCGTCGGGAGTGATCCCGGCGGGCCTCTGCGCTTGCTCGTGCGACAACCGACACTCCGTCATGGGAAGATGGAGAACGTCCCAGCCCGACGACTTCTGGATCCCTGCGTGCGCCCGAGAGCCCCGAGCCCAGCCGGACCGACCCCGCGCTGATCCGCAACTTCTGCATCATCGCCCACATCGACCACGGCAAGTCGACGCTGGCCGACCGGATGCTGCAGCTCACCGGCGTCGTCGACGACCGGCACCATGCGCGCGCAGTACCTCGACCGGATGGACATCGAGCGCGAGCGCGGCATCACCATCAAGAGCCAGGCCGTGCGGCTGCCGTGGATGGCTGCCGACGGCCAGGTCAACGTGCTGAACATGATCGACACCCCCGGCCACGTGGACTTCACCTACGAGGTGTCGCGCTCCCTCGCCGCCTGCGAGGGTGCCGTCCTGCTCGTCGACGCCGCCCAGGGCATCGAGGCCCAGACGCTGGCCAACCTCTACCTCGCCTCGAGAACGACCTCCAGGATCATCCCGGTGCTCAACAAGATCGACCTGCCGGCCGCCCAGCCCGACCGCTACGCCGCCGAGCTCGCCCACATCATCGGCTGCGCACCCGAGGACGTGCTGCGGGTCAGCGCCAAGACCGGCGAGGGCGTCGAGGAGCTGCTCAACGAGATCGTCCGCGCTCGTCCCGGCGCCGGTCGGCGACCCGACGCGCCGGCCCGCGCCATGATCTTCGACAGCGTGTACGACGTCTACCGCGGCGTGGTCACCTACGTCCGCGTCATCGACGGTCACCTCTCGCCCGCGCGAGCGCATCCTGATGATGTCCACCAAGGCGACCCACGAGATGCTCGAGATCGGCGTCATCTCGCCCGAGCCGGTGCCCGCAGTCGGGCTGGGGGTCGGCGAGGTCGGCTACCTCATCACCGGCGTCAAGGACGTCCGCCAGTCCAAGGTCGGTGACACCGTCACCAACGCGGGCAAGCCCGCCAAGGAGGCCCTGCACGGCTACAAGGAGCCCCGGCCGATGGTGTTCTCCGGCCTCTATCCGGTCGAGGGCGGCGACTACCCGGTCCTGCGCGACGCGCTCGAGCGGCTCCAGCTCAACGACGCCGCGCTCGTCTGGGAGCCGGAGACCTCTGCGGCGCTGGGCTTCGGCTTCCGCTGCGGCTTCCTCGGCCTGCTGCACCTCGAGATCGTGCGCGAGCGGCTCGAGCGCGAGTTCGACCTCGACCTCATCGCCACCGCGCCCAACGTCGTCTACCGGGTCGTGATGGAGGACGGCAGCGAGCACATCGTCACCAACCCGAGCGAGTTCCCCGTCCGGCAAGATCGCCGAGGTCTACGAGCCCGTCGTACGCGCGACGATCCTCTCGCCGAGCGAATACATCGGCGCGATCATGGAGCTGTGCCAGTCGCGGCGCGGCACGATGAACGGCATGGACTACCTGTCCGAGGACCGCGTCGAGCTGCGCTACACGCTGCCGCTGGCCGAGATCATCTTCGACTTCTTCGACAACCTGAAGTCGAAGACCCGCGGCTACGCCTCCCTCGACTACGAGGTCGAGGGGGAGCAGGAGTCCGCGCTGGTCAAGGTCGACATCCTGCTGCAGGGCGAGAACGTCGACGCGTTCAGCTCGATCGTGCACAAGGACAAGGCCTACGCGTACGGCGTGCAGATGACCCAGCGGCTGCGCGAGCTGATCCCGCGCCAGCAGTTCGAGGTGCCCATCCAGGCGGCGATCGGGTCCCGCGTGATCGCCCGCGAGAGCATCCGCGCGATCCGCAAGGACGTGCTCGCCAAGTGCTACGGCGGTGACATCACCCGCAAGCGCAAGCTGCTGGAGAAGCAGAAGGAAGGCAAGAAGCGGATGAAGATGGTCGGCCGGGTGGAGGTGCCGCAGGAGGCGTTCATCGCCGCCCTGTCCACCGATGCGGTGGTCGACAAGGCCAAGAAATGACCGGCCGGCTCGTGTCGGTCAACGTCGTGCACGCGCTCATCCCCGATGTGCTCGGCGCGGAGGACCGCACCGCGATCGACAAGAGGCCCGTCGAGGGGCGGGTCGCCGTGACCGTGCCCGGCGATGCGGAAGTCGGGCTCGCGGGCGACCAGATCTACGACCGCAAGCACCACGGCGGCCCCGACCAGGCGATCTACGCCTACGCCGCCGAGGACCGGGCCTGGTGGGCCGCCGAGCTCGGCCGCGAGATCGCGCCCGGGAGCGTTCGGCGAGAACCTCACGACCGAGGGTCTGGACGTGACCGGCGCCGTCATCGGTGAGCGCTGGCAGATCGGCGCCGACGGCGTGCTGCTCGAGGTCACCGCGCCGCGGATCCCGTGCCGGACGTTCCAGGGCTGGATGGACGAGCCGCACTGGGTCAAGCGGTTCACCGCGCACGGCGCACCGGGCGCCTACCTGCGCATCCTGTCGCCGGGCACGGTCGGCGCGGGTGACCGGATCGACGTCGTGCGCGACCCGAGCACGGCGTCACGATCGGCGACGTTTTCGTGATCCGCCGCGCGCCGGCCGACGGGCTGCTGCGGATGCTCGAGATGCCGGGCCTGCATGCCGAGCTCGCGCGACAGTGCGCGGCGTGACCTTGCGGCCCGCGTTCGCTGATGGACCGTCCCTTCGGGATCTACGTCCACGTCCCGTTCTGCCGCACGCGCTGCGGCTACTGCGACTTCAACACCTACACCGCGAGCGAGCTCGGCAGCGGCGCCTCGGCCGTCGGGCCCACGACGTACGCGAAGCTCGCCGTCGAGGAGCTGCGAGCGGCCCGTCAGGTCCTCGGGAGCGCGACCCGCCGTGCGCACGGTGTTCTTCGGCGGCGGAACCCCCACGCTGCTGCCGCCGAGTGACCTCGGCGCGATCCTCACCGCGATCCGGACCGAGTTCGGGCTCGACCCGGCCGCCGAGGTGACGACCGAGGCCAACCCCGACAGCGTCGACCTCGCGTCGCTCACCGCCCTTCGCGAGGAGGGGTTCGACCGGATCTCGTTCGGCATGCAGTCGGCCGTGCCGCACGTGCTGGCCACCCTCGACCGCACCCACGACCCCAGCGTGTCCCGGCCGCCGTCGCGTGGGCCCGCGAGGCCGGCTTCGGTGCGGTGAGCCTCGACCTGATCTACGGCACCCCGGGGGAGACGCTGGCCGACTGGCAGCGCAGCCTCGAGGCCGCGGTGAGCATGCGTCCCGACCACGTCAGCGCCTACGCCCTCGTCGTCGAGGAGGGCACCCGCGCTGGCGGCCGACGTACGCCGGGGCGAGGTGGCCGCGCCCGACGACGACGACCTCGCCGACAAGTACCTGCTGGCCGACCAGCACCTCGGCGCGGCCGGTTACGGGTGGTACGAGGTCAGCAACTGGGCCACCACGCCGCAGCAGCGCTGCCTCCACAACGAGGGCTACTGGCGCAGCGACGACTGGTGGGGGATCGGGCCGGGCGCCCACAGCCACGTCGACGGGACGCGGTGGTGGAACGTGCGGCACCCGGCCGCCTACGCCGGGCGGCTCGCCGCCGGGCGAGAGTCCCGCCCTGGGGCGGGAGGTGCTCACCGACGAGCAGCGCCGGGTCGAGCGGGTGCTGCTGGGGATCCGGCTGGTGGAGGGTCACCCGCTGGCCGACCTGCGCCCGGACGGCGTCCGCGCCGCGGGTGTCGCCGTCGCTGACGGCCTGCTCGACCAGGCGGCCTACGACGACGGCCGCGCAGCGTTGACGCTGCGCGGCCGATTGCTTGCCGATGCCGTGGTGCGAGACCTCGTGGACTAGCTACTTCACGAACCGGATGTTCACGGGGTAGCGGTAGTCCTCTCCGTTGTTGGCCTTGATGCGCGATGATATCAGCACCAGCCCACCCATAGCAAACGATGATCATCAGGATGCCGAGACACGAAGATGAGGATGAAGCTACGTAGGCGATCGTCAGGGTGATCTGGAGTGAGGCCACCGCTGTCGACGCGTGAACTCGACGTACCGAACCAGCGGACGACCAAGGGGGCGAGGAAGATCGCGCCGAGGTGGGCGACAGCCGCGCTCCTCGGGCTGATGCCGCTGCCGGTCGGCGTATCCGCCACCATATGGCGGGGAGGGCTGGCCGTAGCCGGGGTTGGCCGTAGCCGGGCGGAGGTTCGCCGTAGCCGGGCGGCGGTTGGCCGTAGCCGGGCGGCGGTTGGCCGTAGCCGGGCGGCGGTTGGCCGTAGCCGGGCGGCGGCGGGGCGGGCGGGGGAGGTGCGGCCGGGGACTCCCCGGGGTCCGCTCCCGCAGACCCCGGGGTGGTGTCCGGTTGCTCGGGACGGCGGCCGCGTCATGCCGTCAGCGAGAGCGTCTGCCGTCACGACGACGGTCTTCAGGATCTTGTCGGCGAAGGTCTGCCGCTTGCTGTCCCACAGCGGCCAGAACCAGCCGATGAAGCACGCGAGCGAGTCGAGGATGTGGACGAAGTAGCGCCCGATCCCCAGGCCGCCGCCGGGGGGCTGGCCGGTCTGCTCGGAGATCAACCGATGCCGGGCGATCCTCTTGCCGTAGGACTGACCGGTCTGACCACCCAGGTAGCAGTTGTAGAGCGCCCAGGCGAAGGCGACCAGCGACAGCAGGTTGCCCAGGGCCGTGTTCCCGCGCCCGATCAGGCCCGCGAGGAGACTGGGGATGATGTAGTCGATGAGCGCGCCCAGGGCCCGCTTGGCCCAGTCGGCGTAGTTGTAGGCGGCGGCCGCACCCTCGCCGTAGCCCATCGGCTGCCCGTACCCACCAACCGCGGGCGGGGGGAGGAGCGGTCCCGTAGCCGGCGCGGCGGTGCGCCGTAGCCGGGCGGCGGCTCGTCGGCACCGGCAGGCGGCGGGTGCCGCCCGAGGGGGCTACCGGTGGCGGCGGCGGGGGTGGGGGCGGCACGGAGCCGCCCGGGGATCCGAGCGGGTCGTTGGGGTCCGAGGGCGGTGGCGGTGGTGCCTGGGTCATGTGGGTTCTCCTCCCGATGCGCGACCAGGGTAGGGGTGGATGTCCCGGTTGGCCATGACATCGATCAAGTCGGTCAGCGTGGCGAACGCGGGTCTGGCGTGCCAATAATTTGAGAACCATTCCCATGTCAGGCTAGGCTGGGGCCATCATGAGAATGGTTTTCATGCGCTCCCGGGCGCTGCTGCTGGTCGTGACGGTGCTTGCCGCCGCGGCCACCTCCGGCTGCCTGGGTTCAGGCGGCTCCGCGCGGGCGCAGGGCTCCGGCGACGGCCCGCAGGTGGTGACCTCGTTCTATCCCCTGCAGTTCGTCACCGAGCGGATCGCCGGAGACGCCGTCACCGTCCACAACCTCACGAAGCCGGGAGCCGAGCCGCACGACCTCGAGCTGACGCCGCGCGACGTTGCCGAGCTGGCCGACGCCGACCTGGTGGTCTACCTCTCCGGATTCCAGCCGGCCGTCGACACCGCCGTTGCCGAGCAGGCAAGCACGTCGTACGACGTGGCCGGTGCCGCGGATCTCGCCGCGAACGACCCGCACTTCTGGCTGGACCCGGTCCGGCTGGCCGACCTGGCCGACACCCTCGCCGACCGGCTGGCGCAGCTGTCGCCGGACGACGCCGCGAGCTTCCGCCGCAACGCGAGCACCCTGCGCGCGGACTTGATGGCGCTCGACGCCGACTACGCGACCGGCCTCGCCTCCTGCGCCAGCACCGACCTGGTCACGAGTCACGCCGCCTTCGCCTACCTGGCCGAGAGGTATGGCCTGACCCAGCGGGGGATCACCGGGCTGCGGCCCGAGGACGAGCCCTCGCCGGGTGCCCTGGCCGAGATCGCCGACTTCGTGACGGCACACGACGTGCGGACCATCTACTCCGAGACCCTGGTCAGCCCGGCGGTGGCGAAGACCCTGGCCCGTGAGACCGGGGTGCGCACCGCGGTGCTCGACCCCATCGAGGGGCTCGACGACGCCAGCGCCGGAGCCGACTACCTCGCGGTGATGCGCGACCAACCTCGCCACCCTGCGCGACGGGCAGGCGTGCCGATGACCAGTGCCCCGATGAGCGACGAGGTGTTCCGCCTGCACGACGGCGTCATCGGCTACGGCGACCGGCCGGTTCTGCGCGACGTCGACTTCACCCTGCGGGTCGGTGAGGTCGTCGCCGTGCTCGGGCCGAACGGCTCGGGCAAGTCGACGCTGGTCAAGGCGCTGCTGCGGCAGGCGCAGATCACCGCAGGCACGTTGGAGGTCTTCGGGACCGAGGTCGCGAAGTTCCGCGAGTGGTGGCGCATCGGCTACGTCCCCCAGCGCCACACGGTCAGCGGCGGGATGCCGGTCACCGCGGGCGAGGTCGTCACCTCCGGCCGGCTGGCCCGGACCCGACCCTGGCTCCGGTTCGGCCCAGCCGACCGGGCCGCGGTGTCCGCAGCGATGGAGACCGTGGGTCTCGGCGGCAGCGAGGGGCACAACCTGGCGACGCTCTCCGGCGGCCAGCAGCGCCGCGTGCTGATCGCCCGGGCCCTCGCGGCCGGACCCGAGGTGCTCGTGATGGATGAGCCGACCGCAGGCGTGGACGCCGCGAGCCAGGCGTCCCTCGCCGTCACGCTTGCCGAGCTGGTGGCGCGTGGGACCACGATCCTGCTCGTCGCCCACGAGCTCGGGCCGGTCGCCTCGCTGATCAGCCGCACCGTCGTGGTGCGCGACGGCGCGATCTTCTACGACGGACCACCCCGCAGGGACGCGCCGGAGGGCAGCGAGCACGACCACCCGCACGGTGACTCGGCGCCCGCATCCCGGTTCGGGCTGGGCGGCTGACCGATGGACATCCTCAGCTACGACTTCATGCAGCGGGCGCTGCTCGCCGGCGTGATGATCGGGCTCGCGGCACCGACCGTCGGCGTCTACCTCGTCCAGCGCCGGCTGGCCCTCATCGGCGACGGCATGGGTCACGTCGCGCTCACCGGCGTGGCCGTCGGCATCCTGACCAGCCAGAACCCGGTCTGGACGGCCCTCATCCTCGCCGTCGCCGGCGCCGTGAGCATCGAGCTGATCCGGGCGTTCGGCCGTACGTCGGGTGACGTCGCCCTCGCCGTGCTGTTCTACGGGGGGATCGCCGGCGGTGTGGTGCTCATCTCGCGCGCCCCCGGCGGGACGCCCGCGAACCTCAACGCCTATCTGTTCGGCGCGATCACCACGACGACGCCGCAGGACCTGACTGTGTTCGTCGCTCTCACCGCTGCGGTGCTGGTCGTCACCCTGGGGCTCGGGCGCTACCTCTTCGCGGTCAGCAACGACGAGGAGTTCGCCGGTGCTTCCGGTCTGCCGGTGCTCCCGCTGAACCTGCTGCTCGCGGTGGTGACCGCGGCGACCGTCGTCATCTCGATGCGGGTCGTCGGGTTGCTGCTGATCAGTGCGCTGATGGTGGTGCCCGTCGCGACCGCCCAGCTGCTTGCCGGCAGCTTCCGCGGCACGGTGGCCGTCTCGATGCTCATCGGGCTCCTGGTGTCCACCAGCGGGGTGGTCATGTCGTTCTACGCCGACACGCCGTCGGGCGGGACCATCGTGTTGATGGCGATCGCGGCGTTCACGCTGGTCGCCTGCGCGACGGCGCTGCGGACGAGGGTGACCCGCACCCGTCGTACGGTGGTGCCCGCCCTCGGAACCTCGAGGAGTCTCGATGGACGCTGACCGGCCCCTCCGTCCCACCCGGCAGCGCGTCGCCGTCTCCAGCGTCCTCGACGACCTCGACGAGTTCCGCAGCGCCCAGGAGATCCACGCGATGCTGCGGGCGCGGGGCGAGCGGGTCGGGCTGGCGACCGTCTACCGCACACTGCAGGGGCTGGCGCAGGCCGCCGAGGTGGACGTGCTGCGCAGCGCCGACGGGGAAGCGGTCTATCGGCGGTGCACCAGCGGCGAGCACCACCACCACCTGGTCTGCCGCACCTGTGGGCGCACCGTCGAGGTGGCCGGGCCGGCCGTCGAGCGGTGGGCCGAGAAGGTCGCCGCCGAGCACGGCTTCGCCGAGGTGAGCCACACGCTGGAGGTCTTCGGCACCTGCGCTGACTGCGCCAAGACCACGGCGTCCGGCTGAGCCGGAGGAGCGGGTCAGGCCGCGTCGCGACGTACACTTGGCACTCGGAAACGTCGAGTGCCAACCTTGGCCGCGGGAGGTGCACGCAGGGTGTCGGAGGATCGCAAGCTCGAGGTCCTGCGCGCGATCGTCGAGGACTACGTCTCCACCCAGGAGCCGGTCGGCTCCAAGGCCCTGGTCGAGCGGCACAACCTGGGCGTGTCCCCGGCGACGATCCGCAACGACATGGCGGCGCTTGAGGACGAGGGCTACATCGCCCAGCCGCACACCAGCGCGGGGCGCATCCCCACCGACAAGGGCTACCGGCTGTTCGTGGACCAGCTCTCGACGGTCAAGCCGCTGTCCACACCCGAGCGTCGCGCGATCCAGTCGTTCCTCGGGGGCGCAGCCGACCTCGACGACATCGTCGGGCGCACCGTCCGGCTGCTCGCCCAGCTCACCCGCCAGGTGGCGGTGGTCCAGTACCCCTCGCTCACCCGGTCCAGCGTCCGCCACGTGGAGCTGGTCACCCTCACCGCGTCGCGGATCCTCGTCGTGCTGATCACCAACACCGGCCGGGTCGAGCAGCGCGTCGTCGAGACCCCCGTAGCCGTGGCGGACAGCCTGCTCGGCGAGCTGCGCGCGCAGCTCAACGACGTCGTCGGAGGCGTTCGCCTCGCCGACGCGCCGTCCCGGCTGACCGAGCTGCCCGACCGCTTCACCGTCCCCGACCGGCCCGTGGCGACGGCGGTCATCGCTGCCTTGCTGGAGACCCTCGTCGAGCAGCAGGAGGAGCGCGTGGTGATGGGTGGGGCGGCGAACCTGGCCCGGTTCGGCCCCGACTTCCCGCACAGCATCCAGCCGGTGCTCGAGGCGCTCGAGGAGCAGGTCGTCCTGCTGCGGCTGCTCGGCGAGGTGACCGACCCGTCGGTGCTGACCGTGCGGATCGGCCACGAGAACCCGTTCGAGGGCCTCACCAGCACGTCGGTGGTCAGCGTCGGCTACGGCAGCGACAGCGAGAGCCTGGCCAAGCTCGGTGTCCTCGGTCCGACCCGGATGGACTACCCCGGCACGATGGGCGCGGTGCGTGCGGTGGCGCGCTACGTCGGCAGGATCGTGGCGGAGTCCTGATGGCGGTGGACTACTACGCGGTGCTCGATGTGCCGCGCGACGCGACGATCGAGCAGATCAAGAAGGCCTACCGCCGGCTTGCCCGCGAGCTGCACCCGGACGTGAACCCCGACGAGGAAGAGCGCTTCAAAGAGGTCACCAAGGCCTACGAGGTGCTCTCCGACCCGCAGAAGCGCGAGCTGCACGACCTAGGCGCCGACCCGTTCTCGACCGGCGGCGGCTTCGGGAGCGGGTTCGGGTTCTCCGACATCATGGATGCCTTCTTCGGCGGGCAGGCGAGTGCCCGCGGGCCACGGACGCGGCAACGGCGTGGGCAGGACGCGCTGATCCGGGTCCAGATCGACCTCGCGGAAGCGACGTTCGGCACGACCAAGGAGCTCCAGGTCGACACGGCCACCACCTGCCCGACGTGCGCGGGCCAGGGCACGGCGCCCGGCACCGCGCCGAAGACGTGCGAGATCTGCCGCGGGCAGGGACAGGTGCAGCAGGTCACCCGCTCGTTCCTCGGCCAGGTCATGACGGCCCGGCCCTGCCCGGCCTGCCAGGGGTTCGGCACCGTCATCCCGCACCCCTGTGTCGAGTGCGGTGGTGACGGGCGGGTCCGCACCCGCCGCTCACTCAAGGTCAAGATCCCGCCGGGGGTCGACACCGGCACCCGCATCCAGCTCGCCGGCGAGGGCGAGGCCGGCCCCGGAGGCGGCCCGGCCGGCGACCTGTTCGTCGAGATCGTCGAGCGCCGGCACCCGCTGTTCCAGCGACGTGGTGACGACCTGCACTGCACCGTCACCGTCGCGATGACCGCGGCGGCGCTGGGAACGTCGATCGAGCTGGAGACGCTCGACGGTGCGCGCACCGTCGACATCAAGGCGGGCACCCAGTCGGGTGAGTCCGTGACGTTGCCGGGCCTCGGCGTCCAGCACCTGCGCGGCGCCGGTCGCGGCGAGCTCGTCGTGCACATCGAGGTGCAGACACCGACCCGCCTGGACGGCGAGCAGGAAGACCTGCTGCGCCGGCTGGCTGCGCTGCGCGGCGAAGAGGGCGCTAACGGAAAGGTCTCGTCCGAGCCGGGCCTGTTCGCCCGGATCCGCGACGCGTTCAACGGGCGCTGAACATGAGCGCTCCGGTCTTCGTGCTGGACCGCGCACTGCTTGCCGAGGACCGGGTCGTGCTCGACGGCGCGGAAGGCCGCCACGCGGCGACCGTGCGCCGGCTCTCTCCCGGCGAGCACGTCGTCCTCACTGACGGCCATGGTCTGCGCGCTGACTGCCGGGTCGTCCAGTCGGGACCCGACCGGCTCGAGCTGGTCGTGGACGCCCGCACCGAGACCCCCGAACCGGCGCCGCGGCTGGTCGTCGTACAGGCCCTGCCCAAGGGTGACCGCGGCGAGCTGGCGGCCGCGACGATGACCGAGGTCGGCGTCGACGTGATCGTGCCGTGGGCGGCCGAGCGGTGCGTGACTCGCTGGTCGGGTCAGCGCGGCGACAAGGCGTTGACCAAGTGGCGTACGACGGTGCGTGAGGCGGCCAAGCAGTCCCGCCGCTCCCGCTTCCCCGAGGTCACCGAGCTCGCGACGACCCGAGTCCGTCGGCGCCCTGCTCGCGTCGGCGGCGATGGCCGTCGTCCTGCACGAGGACGCCGAGGCTGCGTTGTCCGCCGCCGACGTGCCCGGCGACGGCGACGTCGTGGTCGTCGTCGGTCCGGAGGGCGGCATCAGCCCGGACGAGCTCGCTGCCTTCACGAACGCCGGCGCCACGGCGTACCGCCTCGGACCCACCGTCCTGCGCACGTCGACAGCAGGTGCTGCCGCGGCCGCCGTACTGCTGTCCCGAACGGTCCGCTGGGCTACTTGACAGTGAACGTCTTGCTGTCCCGCTCGATGAGGTCGCCGGTCTCCCCGGACTCGTCGTAGACGCGGATCCCGTACGTGCCGGGGTCGAGCGGGATCGTCGTGCTGGCCTCGCGGAACGCGCCCATCGCGGTGGTGACGAAGGTGCTCGCCACCTCTTCGTCGAACGAAGGGCCCTTGAACACCTTGATGGTGACGTTTCCCTCGAAGGCGGTTCCGTAGACGGTCACCTTGACCGGTGAGCCAACCGTGGAACCCTCGGTCGGCGTCAGGATCCAGATCAGCCCCTGCACGTCGAGCATCGAGGCGCGGGCGACCGGCTGCGACCAGTCGGAGTGACCGGACTGCGGTGCCTTGCCGTTGACCAGCAGCCGCACCTTCTTCACCGAGTTGTCCGTCGCGGTCACGGTGTAGACGAGCTGCTGCACGGCCTTCGTCTCGGCGTCAGCGCCGGTCGACGGGAACGCCGACAGGTTGACGGTCGCGGTGTCACCGGACTTGCTCACCGAGAGGACCTTGGCGGTCTCCGGCCAGCTCGAGGAGTAGTCGGGGTCCTTCGCCGGGCCGAACATCTGGTCGACCGCGGTGGCGATCTTGCCCCCCGGCTGCAGGGCGGTGCGGTGGAACTCGCGGTAGAGCCGCAGCTCCCGCCCGTCGTCGGCCACGAAGTAGACCGGGACGTTGACCGTCGAGGGCTGTGGGGCCGCCGTGTTCGACGGCGAGGTCGTCGTCGGCGCCGGCTCCGTGGTCTCGGGGGCTGTGGTCTGCGGTGCGGTTGTGTTGTCCGCGACGTTGGGACCACCGTCGTCGTTCTGGCCGAGTGCGACCGCGACCCCGCCGACCGCCAGGCCCAGGAAGGCGGCGGCCACCAGCGCGAGCGCCGGCCGGCGCCACCAGATGCTCGACTGCTCTTCGGCGATGCCCGCACGGATGCGGCCGAGCCCGTCACCTGAGGGGTTGACCATGCTGGCCTCCGTGTTGAGGGCTCGGCGGAGCCGCGTCTCGAGCAGGTCGTCGGTCATGCCGTCTCGATCCCTGGGGGGCGTCATGCGGACTTCTCCAATGTCGTGCGAAGGGCGGCCATGCCTCGCGAGGCGTGGCTCTTCACTGCCCCTCTGCTGATGCCGATGGCGTCGGCGATGTCTGCTTCGGACAGGTCGGCGTAGTAGCGAAGGACGAGCACCTCGCGCTGGCGCTCGGGCAGCCGGCGCAAGCGCCACGATGACCTCCTGGTGCTCGAGGGAGCCCATCGCGCCGTGCTCGGCGCTGGCGGCGTCGGGCATCGGTGCGGGGGCGTGGCGCAGCTCGACGGTGCGGTGGCGCAGCACGGACCGGGACCGGTTGACGACCGACTGCCGGAGGTAGGCCAGCGCGCGGTCCGGGTCGCGCAGCCGTCGCCACGCGCCGTGCATGGCGATGAACGAGTCCTGGACGACCTCCTCGGCGGCACCGACGTCGCGGAGCAGCAGCGCGGCGAGCCGGACCAGGGAGCGGTAGTGGGCGGCGTAGATCTGGGTGATCGCCTCGTCGGCGTCCCAGGTCACCGCGTCGTCGACGGTCACCCCCACGCTCCTACCGGTCCGCCGGGACCTGCTCGTCAAGGTCTGTGCCACGCCTGTACGACGCGGGTGAAGCGGTTCCGGTTTACACGGTCGGCAGACGGGGTGCACGCGGCTCGCCGCGGCTGCGCCTGGCTAGAGTCGGCGGATGGCCGATCCGAGCGCTGATCCCGAGTGCCTCTTCTGCCGCATCGTGGCCGGTGACGTGCCGGCCGACGCTGGTGCGGCGAGACCGACCGGGTGGTCGCGTTCCGCGACATCGACCCGAAGGCGCCCACGCACGTCCTGGTGGTCCCGCGCGCTCACCACGCCGCCGTCGCGGACCTCGCCGCGGCCGACCCCCAGACGCTGGCGGAGCTGGCCACGGAGGCGGCCGCCGTGGCGGCCGACGACGGCCACGCCGACTTCCGGCTGGTCTTCAACACCGGCGCGGAGGCGGGACAGTCCGTCTTCCACGTGCACGGCCACGTGCTCGCGGGCCGCCCGCTGTCCTGGCCACCCGGCTGACAGGGGTCGATTCCAGGCTGGTCGGGGAGGGTCATCCCTTACGATGTGTGCGGTCAGGTGCACCGAGACGGGAAGCAGGGCGAGCAGGCCGCGAGCGGCCGATTCATGGCAGAGTCCACAGAGGCCCAGTCCAAGATCGTCATTCCGGCGAGCCAGCCGATGGTGTCGGTGCTCGGCTCCGGCGATGAGCTGCTGCGGGTCGTCGAGCAGGCCTTCCCCACGACCGACATCCACGTCCGCGGGAACGAGATCAGCGTGTCGGGCCAGCCCACCGAGGTCGCCCTGGTCGAGCGGCTTGTACGACGAGATCTCGACCGTGCTGCGCACCGGTCAGGGTCTGACCGTCGAGGCCGTGGAGCGCATGGTCGCGATGCTGCGCACCGAGACCGGTGAGCGGCCCGCCGAGGTGCTGACCCTCAACATCCTGTCCAACCGCGGCCGCACGATCCGGCCCAAGACGCTGAACCAGAAGCGCTACGTCGACGCGATCGACAAGCACACCGTCGTCTTCGGGATCGGCCCGGCCGGCACCGGCAAGACCTATCTCGCGATGGCCAAGGCGGTGCAGGCGCTGCAGGCCAAGCAGGTCAACCGCATCATCCTGACCCGCCCGGCGGTCGAGGCGGGGGAGCGGCTCGGGTTCCTGCCGGGGACGCTGTTCGAGAAGATCGACCCCTACCTCCGGCCGCTCTACGACGCGCTGCACGACATGCTCGACCCGGAGACCGATCCCCCGGCTGATCACTGCGGGCACCATCGAGGTGGCGCCGCTGGCGTACATGCGTGGCCGCTCGCTTAACGACGCGTTCATCCTGCTCGACGAGGCGCAGAACACCTCGCCCGAGCAGATGAAGATGTTCCTCACCCGGCTCGGCTTCGGCTCCAAGATGGTGGTGACCGGCGACGTCACCCAGGTCGACCTGCCCAGCGGCACGCACAGCGGGCTGCGCGTGGTCCAGGAGATCCTCGACGGCATCGACGACGTGCACTTCGCGCGGCTCTCCAGCCACGACGTCGTACGCCATCGTCTGGTCAGCGACATCGTCGATGCCTACGGCCGGTGGGACGAGAGCCGCGAGGCGGCAGATCGCGACGGCGTACGCCGTGGTGCCGGCGGTTCGTCGGGCAAGCGGGGCCGACGGTGACCATCGACGTCAACAACGAGTCCGGCGTCGACGTCGACGAGAAGGCGCTGGTCGGACTGTCGCGGTTCGTCCTCGACGAGCTGCGCATCCACCCGCTCGCCGAGCTGTCGGTGCTGCTGGTCGACTCCGACGCGATGGCCGCGCTGCACGTGCAGTGGATGGACGAGGCGGGCCCGACCGACGTGCTGTCCTTCCCGATGGACGAGCTGCGGCCGGGCACCGATGACCGCGAGCCCGAGCCCGGCCTGCTCGGTGACGTGGTGATCTGCCCCCAGGTCGCTGCCGAGCAGGCGGCCAAGAGCGGGCACTCCGCCGGAGCAGGAGCTTCACCTCCTGTGCACGCACGGCATCCTCCATCTGCTCGGCTACGACCATGCCGATCCCGACGAGGAGAAGCAGATGTTCGACCTGCAACGCGACCTGCTCCGGTCGTGGCAGGACAAGAACGCCGGCTCGGAGCAGGTCCGATGAGCGTCGACGCGTGGCTGATCGTCGCTGCCGTGCTGCTGATCCTGCTCGGCGGGCTGTTCGCCGGCGCGGAGGCGGCGCTGTCGCGGGTGTCCCGGGTCGTCGCTGAGGGCTACGAGCGCGAGGGGCGCCGCGGTGCCGCCCGGCTGGCGCAGGTCGTGGCCGACCCGGCTCGCTATCTCAACCTGCTCACCCTGCTTAGGGTCAGCTGCGAGCTCCTCGCGACCGTGCTCGTGACGACGGTCGCCCTCGCCCGCTTCGACCGCCTCTGGCAGGCCATCCTGGTGGCCAGCGTCTCGATGATCGTCGTGTCCTACGTCGCGGTGGGGGTGTCGCCGCGGACGCTCGGGCGCCAGCACGCGCCGTCGGTCGCCCTCGTTGCTGCCCGCTTCGTCTACCCGCTGGCGCGCGTGCTCGGCCCGCTGCCCCAGCTGCTGATCCTGGTCGGCAACGCGCTGACGCCGGGCAAGGGCTTCCGGGACGGGCCGTTCGCATCCGAGGCCGAGCTGCGCGACCTGGTCGACCTGGCCCAGGAGAACAAGCTCATCGAGGACCGCGAGCGGGTGATGATCCACTCCGTCTTCGAGCTCGGCGACACGATGGTCCGTGAGGTGATGGTGCCGCGCACGGACGTGGTGTTCGTCGAGCGGCACAAGACGCTGCGGCAGGCGCTCTCCCTCGCGCTGCGCAGCGGGTTCAGCCGCATCCCCGTCGTCGGTGACGGCTCTGACGACGTCGTCGGCGTGGTCTACCTCAAGGACCTGATCCGCCGCACCCACGACTACCGCGACAGCGAGTCGGCGGAGCTGGTCGAGTCGGTGATGCGGCCCGCCACCTTCGTGCCGGAGAGCAAGCCGGTGGACGAGCTGCTGCGCGAGATGCAGGCGCAGCAGACCCACATCGCGATCGTGATCGACGAGTACGGCGGCACCGCCGGCCTGGTCACGATCGAGGACGTCATCGAGGAGATCGTCGGCGAGATCACCGACGAGTACGACGTGGAGCAGTCGCTCGTCGAGGAGCTCGAGGACGGCTCGTTCCGGGTGAGCACCCGCCTGCACGTCGACGAGCTGGCCGAGCTGATGAAGATCGACCTCGACGACGACGACGTGGACACCGTGGGCGGCTTGCTGGCCAAGCACCTCGGTCGCGTGCCGATCCCGGGCGCGCGCGCTGTCGTCGACGGTCTGGAGCTGACGGCCGAGACCGCGCACGGCCGCCGCAACCGCATCGGCACGGTGCTCGTGCGCCGGGTCGACGGTGACGAGCGGCCGGAGCCTCCCGCCGAGCCGACCGAGGAGCTCGAGCCGGCGGAACGCGCCGATGCCTGAGCAGTCGGGCGACGCTGCCGGGAACCTGCCGGCCGAGGACGCGAAGCTGGTCACGCTGGCGAGGTCGGCCCGGGCGCGGCTCGGAGCCGCTGAGGGCGCCGCCGTGCGCGACCAGATGGGACGTACCTACGTCGCGGCCACCGTGGACCTGGCGTCGCTGCAGCTGAGTGCGGTCCAGGCGGCCGTCGCAGCGGCGGCGTCCAGCGGCTCGCAGACGCTCGAGGCGGTCGCCGTCGTCGGCACGCTTCAGGAACTGCGAGAGGCTGACCGCGCAGTGCTCGCCGATGTCTCGGTGACGAGAGTCCTGATCGCCGACGCTGACGGCGTACGCCTCGCTGCCGACGTCGCGCCATGATCCGCGTCCGTCGCCGGCCGCGGCCGGCCTCCGACGTGCCCCCGCCGGTGGTCGTTGTCCCACCCACCGGCCAGCCGGACGGCGTGGCGGTGCCGTTCCTGTTGCGCTTCGTTGCCGCGTGGTCATGGCGGCTGCTGGTCATCGCCGCCTTCGGCTACGTCGTGCTGCGGCTGCTCGCCCACCTCTCGGTCGTGATCGTGCCGGTCATCGTCGGGCTGCTGCTGTGTGCCGTGGCGTCGCCGATCGTGGACCGGTTGCAGCGATGGATGCCGCGGTCGGTGGCCACGATGCTGGTCATCGTGACGGGACTCGTCGCCCTGGTCGCGGTCGTCACGCTGGTGGCCACCCAGCTCTCGTCCGGCTTCGGTGACCTGCGCACGTCGTTCGACTCGAGCCTGGTGAAGCTGGAGAAGTACCTCGCCGACCTCGGCCTCTCACGTGCGGAGCTCAAGGACTTCTTCGACCGGGTCCGCGAAGGCGTGGGCGGCACCGACAGCAACGTCGGCGGCACGCTGGTCGCCGTCGGGACCACCGCGGGACACCTCGTGGCCGGCATCTTCATCGCCCTCTTCTCCACGATCTTCTTCACCTACGACGGTCGACGCATCTGGACGTGGCTGGTCGGCCTGTTCCCTGCGCGGGCCCGGGGTCGGGTCCACGGGAGCGGCGAGCGTGCCTGGGCAGTCCTGACGTCGTACGTCAGGGCAACCGCCGTCATCGCCGCCGTCGACGCTCTGGGAATCGGCCTGGTGGCACTCATCCTGGGAGTGCCCTTTGTGGCACCCATCATGGTGCTGGTCTTCCTCGGCGCCTTCATCCCTGTCGTCGGCGCCACCATCAGTGGCATCGCGGCCGTGGCTGTCGCCCTGGTCGACGGTGGTCCCGTGGTGGCCCTGCTCATGCTGGCCGGCGTCATCGCCGTACAGCAGATCGAGAGCCACGTCCTGCAGCCGTTCCTGATGGGGAAGCTGGTCCGGGTTCACCCGCTCGCCGTCGTACTCGCTATCGCCGCCGGCACCCTGATCGCCGGGATCTTCGGTGCACTGATCGCCGTCCCGATCGTTGCCATCGTCAACGTGGTGGGCAAGTACCTCGCGGGCGAGCCGGAACCACTGGACACACCGGACTTTGGGGTCTCGTCTGATCCCGCGGTCACGCGGTGAGCGACGCTCATCGGGCGGGGTTCGCCTGTTTCGTCGGACGCCCCAACGTCGGCAAGTCGACGCTGACGAACGCCATGGTGGGCGAGAAGGTCGCCATCACGTCGAGCAAGCCGCAGACAACACGACGGGTGGTTCGCGGCATCGTGCACCGTCCCGAGGCGCAGCTCATCCTGCTTGACACTCCCGGTCTGCACCGGCCGCGAACAGCCCTTGGCGAACGGCTGAACAGCGAGGTCCGCAACGCCTGGTCAGAGGTCGACGTGATCGGGTTCTGCGTGCCCGCGGACGAGCCGATCGGCACTGGTGATCGCTTCATCGCCCGCGAGCTGGCGCAGGTCAGCCGGACCCCCAAGGTTGCGATCGTCACCAAGACCGACCGGGTGGGCCGGGAGCGGGTGGCAGAGCAGTTGATGGCGGTGAGCCGGCTCGGTGAGACGTCGGGGGTGCAGTGGGCCGAGGTGGTGCCGGTGTCCGCGGTGGCAGGTGAGCAGGTCGAGCTGCTGGCCGGCTTGCTGGCGGCGCTGCTGCCTGAGTCACCGCCGCTCTATCCCGCGGGCGAGCTCACCGACGAGCCGGAGCAGGTCATGGTCGCCGAGCTGATCCGCGAGGCCGCGCTGGAGAAGGTGCGCGACGAGTTGCCGCACTCGATCGCGGTCGTCGTGGAGGAGATGCTTCCCCGGGAGGACAGGCCCGCTGACCGGCCGATGCTCGACATCCATGCCTTCCTCTATGTCGAGCGGGACAGCCAGAAGGCGATCGTGATGGGGCCGAAGGGCGCGCGGCTGCGCGAGATCGGCACCGAGGCGCGCCGGGGGATCGAGGCGCTGCTGGGAACGCCGGTGTTCCTCGACCTGCATGTCACGGTGGCCAAGGACTGGCAGCGCGACCCGCGGCAACTGCGGCGGCTCGGTTTCTGAGACGACGTCGACGCACATTCGGTAACGGTTCGGAAAAGTTGAAAATCCCTTGTGGATAAAGAGGTTTCGGGCCGGTTCTGTCGGCAGGACTGTCGGTGGTGGCCCGTAGATTTACTGGCATGTCCGAGCACCACAACCGAGGCTCCGGGCGCGGCGGCAAGCACTGCCGCGACGCCGCGCACCGACGCAACCGCGAACATCGTCACGACGCGGAGCGCTGCGGGCAGCGGGATGTGACCGGCAGCGGTGACGGTGACGGGCTGTTGGTCGCGGAGGGTCCGGATCCGGACGTGCTCGGGCTGCGGGCGGACGCGCGGGCGTTGGCCGCTGCTGAGGGGAAGCGGCTGCGCCGGGTGGTGGCGATCGCGGAGCGGGTCACGCGCGTGACCCGGGCGTTCCTGGCGCTGGGGGGTCGGGTGCCGGGGGCGGCGTCGGACACCGAGCTGGTGATGTCGGCGGTCACCGGCGAGCTGATGATGGCGTTGGGGATCAGCAAGGGCCACGCCGAGAGTCTGCAGCTGCTGGCGACCCGCCTGGTGCGGGTGCTGCCGGAGACTTTGGCGATGCTCGAGTGCGGCCGCCTGGACCTGACCCGGGCGAGGCTGCTCGCCGAGGCCACCGAGGTCCTCGACGACGCCCACGCTCGCCGGGTGCAGGCCCTGCTGCTGCCGGCCGTGGGGAACGGTCCGTGGGACGGCCCGTCGCCGCGGGCCTGGAAGGCCCGGGTCCAACGCGCCGTGATCACGGTCGACCCGGACTCGGCCCGGCGGCGGCGGGAGTCCGCGATCCGCTGCCGGCTGGTGCGTGCCTGGGCGGCCGGGGACGGCACCGGGGTGCTGGAGGTGGTCGCCCAGGACACCGACATCGCGGCGGTGGACCGGGTCATCACCGACCTCGCCCTGGCGTGGCCGGCGGTCGGCCCGGACGGGGAGGTGTTGAGCATGGACCAGCGCCGGTCCGACGCGTTCGTCGACGTGTTCCGGCGGGTCGCCGACGGCAACGAGCTGCCCTGGATGCAACCCCGACGGGAACGCGAGGTCGGGATCGTGCTGCACGCGGACACCCTCTTCGGCGACGGCCCCGCCAAGGACGCGCCCGGTGAGCTGCGCGGCCTGGGCGCACCGGCTCCCGTGGATCCGCACTCCGCGAGGCAGCTGGCCCGCGGCGAGATCGCTTCGGGCGCCGCCGCCCGCGTCCTGCTGGTGGACGGCGCCGGTGTCCTGCAGCGCACCATCCGCCTCCCCAAGGCGCCGCCGGGTGGTTGGACCCGCGACCTGCTAGTCGGCCAAGTCCGCGCCGCCCTCCCGGACCTGCCGGACTTGCAGACCGAGTCCTACGAACCGACCGTGGCGATCACCGACCACGTCCGCGCCGTCCACCCCCGGTGCACGTCCTATGACTGCGCCCGCCTCGCCAGCCGCTGCGATCTGGACCACGACAAGTCCTGGCCCCGCGGCCCCACCAGCGTCACGAACCTGTGTCCACGCTGCCGGCGCCACCACGAGCTCAAGACCCGAGGCCTCGTGCACACACGCCTGCACCCAGACGGATCCGTCACCACCACCACCCTGCTCGGCACGACGGTCACCACCCGCCCCGAACCCATCCCCGGCCACGGTCCCGGCGAGGCCCACGCGACCCCGCACTCAGCCTGACCACCCGGGCAGCGCGATAACGGCACTTATGCGCGGGCGACGGCGGCCAAGCGCGCATCCATAACCTCGATGCCAATCTAGTTGAAGCCGGGTCGAGCGGGCACAACGTGCAGTTTCGCGCTGGATACGCCTCCGGCTGATTCACACTCGATCAGATAGTCGCCGGGATCGAGCCGAACCGCCTCGCCACCATCTTCCCCGGCGGGCACCTCCAACACGCCGCCCTCCTCCGAGCTGTCCGACGCGGGAAGTGCCGCACGCTCAAAGACCACATCGCCAGAGCCCGTCAGGATGCGCACCGTGGCAGGTCCGGACTCCGCGATGACAACAACGTCATGACTGCCGGCACCCACCTCGTTGCGGTTGAGCACGCAGGAGTCATCATCGACGTGCCCCACCACGACCTCCAACGGGGCCGATTCCCTCGCGAGACTGTCTGCCGCGTCGCTTTCGGAGTACAGGATCAGCAGGCCGACGGTGACCGCCGCCGAGACGACGGGGATGACCGACAGCCACCAGCGCCACCGTGACTGCAGCCACAAGATCACGCCGGCGGCGAGTCCGGCCTGCAACAGGGCAACGGTGTACGTCCAGCCGCCCCACTGCAGCCCCATCAAGAAGGTCATGGCGGCCACGCTGCCCTGGGCGATCAGCGCCAGCACCCAGGTCAGTCGGTGAATCCCGCCACCTTGACGGTCATCGCGCCATAGCCGATGACCTTCGGGAACCGGTCCCCACGACGGGTCCGGCTGCCACCCAGGCGGCGGTATCCACCCTGCGGGTGGATCAGGCCAGTTCGGCGGCGGGTTGAATCGCAGAGCCATGTGTTCTCCTCAGATCGGCTCGAGTTCCCTGCACGAGATCTCGGGTCGAGTCAGGATCGTCAGAGAAGGCCACCGTGCCGCTCCCGGGCTGTTGAGGAGTCGGCCGTTCGCGGCCTTTCCGCTGGATGGATGAGGGGTACCGGCCCGCGCTCGGCAGTTCAGCGGCAAGGCGCTCGGCCTCCACATATTCGTCGTCCACGCCTAACCACCCGTGCCGTTGGATGTCATCCTTTCGGCGGTCGCCTCAGTGAGGTGCCGTCCCAATGCACTATCCCTCGCAGGATCCAGCTTTTATAGAGAAAGCCGAAACAATCGCCTCGACGACCCAGCGACCGGCAGCAACCACTGCCGACGCCACACGACCACGACGGTTCCTGCGGATCTAGACGTGCGCTCTACGCGCTGATCGTCGAGCGCAGCAGGGGACAGGCATAAGTCACACTGTCCTTCGGGTCCTCGAGGTCAGCGGCGTTGATCGCCTCTTCGAGATCTCCAACACCGACTGGGCCACAGCGGAAAACCGGAACCCTGGTGGTGGGTGGCCGCGCGGGCGAGTGCGAATCGGGCCTCCGCCTCGTGTACGGAGTGCAAAGCCATCACCGCGCCCACGCCCATAGCAATCACGTCGCGCGACGCGGCGGACGACAATTCCTCCTCCACAGTGCTGGTGATTCCCCCACTCGTGCGCCGTCGGTACGCGCCGTGAGGAAGCACGCGCAGCGTTCTGTCCGGATTGGAAAGACAGCGTCCGCAGCCTCGACCGCCTCGCCGCGACGGAGATGGCTGCGCACGACCGTCCCGGAAGTCGAGGCCAACGAAGGATGCGTGATAGAGACGGGACTGGAACGCCAGCCTCTGTCTTGAACTCGTAGAGCCCCGAGGAAAAGCCCCCTGAGTCACGGATAGCCCAGCCCGGCTCACTGGTCACACCTACAACTCGGCCACCCGCGCATAATGACGGATATCGAGCGGGGTGGCGATGCGAGTCGGGTCCGCTCACACAGGACGAGCTCGCCTCTCCCACCACGGCGTTCCGCTCTGCCGCTTGGAGGTGAGGTGCCATGCCTTGCAGCAGCTGCACCAATGGATGCCCTTGGGCACCCACAACCCGCGAGCCTCGTTCCTCCGACTGACCTTTCGGGCGATGGCGCGCGCAACGTGCTGATTCGGAAATGGGATCTTCGTGCAGGTCGCCACGTCGGCGAACCCTTCACGCAGGGTGTGCGCGGCTCTCATGTCCGCGGCGGCACCACGGAGGCATTTAAGTTATGCATCCGCACGGCACACCTAAAGGTGTGATTGAAGGGGACGGTAGCCCGCCGCCGACCGCCATGCCAAGGGGCCGAACGAGGGGTGCTACGTCGCGAGCTCCCACTCGCCCCACTCGCGCAGCGGCGTGAAGCCCATCGCCACATTGACCGCCAGCATTGGGGCGTTGGAGTCGGCGTTCCACGTGTGCACCGCCTCGAGCTGCGGCTCGTGCTGCACGGCTTGCCGCAGGTTCGCGATCTTGAGCAGCGCGCCGAGGCGGTGCCCGCGGTGCTCCTGCAGCACGATCGTCTCCCACTGATCGCCGAAGCCAGGAACGTCGGAGAACACGACCAGCGTCGTGATCCCGACCGCCGTGCCGGTCTCGCGATGCCGAACGGCCGCCGCGTAGACGTGCATCCCGTGCGCGGCCATCATCCGGTCGCGCGCGACGACCCGGCCGGCGTCGTAGGACTCCGGCTCCCAGGACAGGTCGTCCAGGGGCGGGTCGGTGGACATCCGCGCGTGCAGCACGGCGGCGTCCTCGAGCAGATCCTGGGGTGTCGCTCCCACCCAGGTCACGAGGTCGTAGTCGGCCGACGAGCGACGGGATTCGTCGAGCATCGCGTCGTGGTGGGCGGCGTCGACGTCGCGTACGACGAGGCGACGCTCGGTGTCGGCGATGACGCACCGGGCCCCCGCGGCGCGCAGGAACCGCTCGCCCGGTCCGCCGAGGGCGCACTCGAAGAGGAACCGCGTGCGCCCAGCCGATCGCAGCTCGGGTGTCAGCTGCTCCAGCACATGCCGGCCGATGCCGCGGCCACGGTGGTCAGGGTGGACGTCGATCTCCATCTGGGCGACATCGAGGTTGTCGTTCTGCTGCAGGGAGAGCCCACACCATGCGACGGCCGCAGACCCGTCGTAGAAGACGCGCGTCGACTCGTCCGAACCGGGCCAGGGCCAATCCGGCTGGGCCGCGAAGGACTGCCAGCTGTGCGGCAGGTCACCGGGCAGGTCGTGCTGCTGCACCAGACGTCGGAGCTCAAAGCCGTCCCGGAGCGCGACCTGGTCCGACGAGGTCGGCTCGACGACGCGCAGGTCGATGGTCACGGCTGCGGGATCTCGTAGAGCCATTCGGCCAGGCGCTCGACCGGCCGGAACCCGAGGACGTCGTTGATGGCAACCATGTGCGCGTTGGACTCCGCGTTCCACGTCACGATCTGGCGCGCCTCGGGCACCTCCTTGAGGAGAAGCCGGGTGTTGACGACCTTGGCCAGCATGCCCAGCCGGTGACCCCGGTGCTCGCGGAGCACGATGGTGTCCCACTGGTACGCCGGGTCGGCCTGGAGCTGCGACACCCCGATGGAGCTGAACCCCACCAGCCGGCCGGACTCCTCATGGCGCACCGCCGTCATCAGCCGGGTGCGCCGCTTCTCGGCCGTCAAGCGCTCCTGCTCGCGAACGCGAACCGCATCCCACGCCTCCGGCTCCCAGGCGAGCTCACCCATCGGTGCGTCCACCGACATCTGGGTCATCAGGAGTGCGTAGTCGTCGACGAGGTCATCCGGTACGGGCCCGATCCAGGACAACGTCTCGTAGCCGGCGCTGCGCGAGCGCGCCTCCGCCTCCAGCGCGTCCAGCCGCGCTTCGTCGAGGAGGTCGAGGTCGAGCATGCGACGGATCTCGTCCAGTGCCCGGGTCGCCCCCAGCCCGGTCGCGAACGCAGGTCCCGGCGCGGAGTCCCCGTCGACGAGCGGTTCCGCGATCTCGGTGATCAGTCGCAGTCGGCCCTCACGAGTCGCCGTCTCGACGAGGAAGTCGAACAACGCCCGGCCGTAGCCACGCCGCCGGTGCTCTGGGTGGACGGCGACCATCACCGCACACTGGTCGGTGTTGTCCCGGAGGAAGAACGACGCCCGCGCGACCCCCACCGCCACACCAGCGTCGTGCAGGATCCAGCGCGACTCGCGGACAAAGGTCTGAGGGGTGCGGGCAGCTGCGACCAGCTCCTCGAGCGGGCCGGCCGGCAGGTCGGGCACGTCGGCGGCGAACACCGCGTCGGTGACGTCCTGAAAGACCCGCAGCTGTTCCAGCGACTCCGGGTCGACCGGGGTGATGTCCACGAGGGTCAAGGCTGTCCAGCCCGGGCGGCCTTGTCACCCGAATTGCAGAGTCACCCGAATCGCCGGATCGGGCCGGCGTCCGGGATACGGACGTTTCGCCCCGTACGTCGGACATCGGGCGCCCACCCGGCGTACAGTCGACCCGTGCGCAGCGGCCTGCTTCTTCGTAGCCGCGACGAGGACCTCTCCTAGGCCGGTCCCCTCGTCGCGGAGTGAGCCGTCTCTGGCCGCACCCACCCGCTGCTGACAGGTGATGACCGTGCACAACGAACAACAGCCCTCCGCGATGCCCATCTCTCGCTACCGCGCCTTCACCCCGATCGACCTCCCCGACCGCACCTGGCCGACAACCACCATCACGCGCGCGCCGCAGTGGTGCGCCGTCGACCTGCGCGACGGCAACCAGGCCCTGATCGACCCGATGAGCCCGGCCCGCAAGCGCCGCATGTTCGAGCTGCTGGTGCGGATGGGCTACAAGGAGATCGAGGTCGGCTTCCCGGCCGCGTCGCAGACCGACTTCGACTTCGTCCGCGTCCTCGTCGAGGAGGACCTGGTGCCCGACGACGTCGTCATCCAGGTGCTCACCCAGGCCCGCGACACCCAGATCGAGCGGACCTTCGAGTCGATCAAGGGGCGAAGCAGGCGGTCGTCCACCTCTACAACTCGACCTCGACGCTGCAGCGACGCGTCGTGTTCGGTCTGCCCCGTGAGGGCATCGTCGACATCGCGGTGCAGGGCGCGAAGCTCTGCCAGAAGCTCACCGACACGGTGCGCGAGACCGACGTCTTCTTCGAGTACTCCCCGGAGTCCTACACGGGAACCGAGCTCGACTTCGCGGTCGAGGTCTGCAACGCGGTCAACGACGTCTGGAAGCCCAGTCCCGACCGCAAGACGATCATCAACCTGCCGGCAACCGTCGAGATGGCGACGCCCAACATCTACGCCGACTCGATCGAGTGGATGCACCGCAACCTCGCGCACCGCGACTCCGTCGTGCTCTCGCTGCACCCGCACAACGACCGCGGTACGGCGGTCGCGGCCGCCGAGCTGGGCTACATGGCCGGGGCAGACCGGATCGAGGGTTGCCTGTTCGGCAACGGCGAGCGCACCGGGAACGTCTGCCTGGTGACCCTGGGGCTGAACCTGTTCTCCCAGGGCATCGACCCGCAGATCGACTTCTCCGACATCGACGACGTCCGGCGCACGGTCGAGTACTGCAATCAGATCGGGGTGCATGAGCGACACCCGTACGGCGGCGACCTGGTGTTCACGGCCTTCTCGGGTTCCCACCAGGACGCCATCAAAAAGGGCCTGGAGGCGATGGAGCGCGACGCCGCCGCTGCCGGGCACCCGGTCGACGAGCACGAGTGGGCCGTTCCCTACCTGCCCATCGACCCGCGTGACGTCGGCCGCTCGTACGAGGCGGTGATCCGGGTCAACTCCCAGTCCGGCAAGGGCGGGGTGGCCTACATCATGAAGACCGAGCACGCGCTGGAGCTGCCCCGGCGGCTGCAGATCGAGTTCTCCCAGGTCATCCAGGCCCGCACCGACGCCGACGGGGGAGAGGTCTCGCCGGCGCAGATGTGGGAGGCCTTCGAGACCGAGTACCTCGCCCGTCGGACGCCGCTGGCGCTGGACGAGCACCACACGTCGTCCGCGGAGGGCGTCGACGACGAGCTCACCGTCGCCGTGCGGGTGCGCGGCGAACGGACCGAGCTGCTGGGGCGGGGCACCGGCCCGATCGCCGCGTTCGTCGACGCGCTGGGGCGGATCGGCTTCGAGGTCCGCGTCCTCGACTACGTCGAGCACGCCCTGTCCGCTGGCGGCGACGCCCGGGCCGCGGCGTACCTCGAGTGCGCCGTGGGCGACCGGATCCTCTGGGGCGTGGGTGTCGACTCCAACATCGTCACCGCGTCCCTGAAGGCTGTCGTGTCGGCGGTGAACAGGGCCGAGCAGGGCTGACGCGCCAGGAATCCGTTTGGCCAAGTTGGCGGCCCCGGCCGCGCCGCCGTGCTGTCATTCAGCATGAGCTTCACGCGGGGGGATCTCCGCCTGCCCGCCACCGTCTGGCTTGCCTCCGGACTCGCCGCAGTGCTCGGCCTGGCCGCGTGGCTGGTCGTCACGCCGGCAGACGTCGACCCGGTGTCGGTGGCGGCGGTCCCGGGGGCTCCGGCTGTGCCGATCGCGCAGACCGGCGAGGAACCGCTCTTCACCTTCGTGTCGATGCCCGACTTCCTCAACACCGATGTGGGCGACACCCGGCTGCGTGCCGGGCAGGGCTGGGACCCGGGTGACCCCACCAGCATCAACGCGTCCTGGACCCGAGCCCTGGACGTCGTCCTCGACGAGGTGGAGGCGGAGAAGCCGGCCGCGGTGCTCGTTGCCGGCGACCTCGTCGACGGCCACTGGGGGATCGACGTCGCTCCGGCGACCGGCATCTTCGGTCCGGTGGGGACCCGCGAGGAGCAGCTGGCCGCGGTCACCAATGCCGGCGATCTCTACTACACCGCCTGGTCGAACCGCTTCACGGAACGCGGCCTTCGTGCCCTCCCCGCCGTGGGCGACCACGAGGTCGGCGACAACCCCTGGCCGTCGGGCTCGTTCAAGCTCGCCGCCGTACCCACGTTCAAGAAGGCGTGGGCGGACAAGTTCACCCGCACCGCGACCGGCGGTCACCGCTACCGCATGAGGCCGGTGGGCACCGCCTACGAGGACACCGCCTACGCCGTGCGCATCGCCAACACCCTCTTCGTCACCGTCGACGTCTTCCAGCTGGACAAGGACGGCGTCGACGTCACCGTCGCGGACGGCCAGCTCCGGTGGCTCGACCGCCTGCTCACTCGCGCGCGCCGCAACGGCGTGGAGCACATCATCGTGCAGGGTCACACTCCCGTGCTCGGACCCGTGCGATCCCGGCACTCCTCGGAGCTGGTGATGGACGGCGGTGACGACTCCGAGTTCTGGCGGCTGCTCGACCGTCACGATGTCGACCTCTACCTCGCCGGCGAGATGCACGACATGACGACGCTGACCCAGGACGGGGTCGTCCAGATCGTGCACGGGGCACTGGCGACCTGGGGACAGGCCAACTACCTCGTCGGCCGGGTCTTCACCGACCGCATCGAGCTGACGCTGAAGGAGTTCCAGGGGGCCCGGACCAACCCGCACAAACTCTGGAACACCGACCGAAAGGGGCCGGCCAAGGGCATCAGGTTCCTGCCAGGACCCGCGACGGTGGGCACGCTGGTGATCGACAAGAGCGGCAGCGAGACGTTCCTGCGCCAACGCACCGGCCGACTCGTCGACGGGATGTGACCGGCGCCGCCCTCGCTGCAGCACAATGAGGAGGTGCACCTCTATCGCGACGAGGGTGTGGTCCTGCGGACCCAGAAGCTGGGGGAGGCCGACCGCGTCATCACCCTGCTGACCCGGGAGAACGGCCGGGTGCGGGCCGTCGCGAAGGGCGTCCGCCGGACCCGGTCGAAGTTCGGCGGGCGGCTCGAGCCGTTCACCCACGTCGACCTGCAGCTCTACGCCGGGCGCTCGCTGGACATCGTGCAGCAGGCCGAGACGATCGCGAGCCACGCCGACCGGCTCTCCGTCGACTACGGCCGCTACACCGCCGGGACGGCGATGCTCGAGACCGCGGAACGCCTCACCGCCGAGGAGAAGGAGCCGGCGGTCCAGCAGTTCCTGCTGCTCGTCGGCGGCCTGCGGATCCTCGCCGAGGGGGCGCATGCGTCCAGCTCGGTCCTCGACGCGTTCCTCCTGCGGTCGCTTGCCGTGGCCGGTTACGCCGCGTCCTTCGACGAGTGCGCCCGCTGCGGCCGGGCGGGGCCACACGCGTTCTTCAACGTCCCGGCCGGCGGAGTCGTCTGTGCCAGCTGCCGCCCGCCCGGATCGGTCACGCCCGCCCCCGAGACCCTCGCCCTGCTCGCCGCGCTGCTGACCGGTGACTGGGCCACCGTCGACCGAAGCGACGCCCGGCACCGGCGCGAGGCGAGCGGGATGACCTCGGCGTACCTGCAGTGGCATCTCGAGCGCGGGCTGCGGTCGCTGCCGCTGGTCGACCGCACCTGACCGAGCCGCGGTGTCGTGGGCGGTCTTCGGGGATCGCGCGGCCATACTCGGCGACATGTTGCTTGTGACCGTCGCGGCTGTTGCCGTCGTGTGCTTGCTCGCTGGGTGGCTGTTCGACGTCGGGCTCTGGTGGGGCCCGGTCGCCCTGGTCGGCTCGGCCGTGCTCGCGAGCTTGCTCATCGGCCTGGGAAGTGCGCTGACCGCGAGGATCGTGGGCATCAGACTGAGCCGGGTCGAGATCGGGGTTGGCCGGCCGGTCGGCGTCGTCCAGATGGGGACGACGAGGCTCCTGCTCCGCCGGGTGCCCGTGATGGCTGGATGGGTGGGTACGACGCGTCGCCGGAAGGGTGTTCGCTGGCGCTTCTGGCTCGCCCACCTGGGCGGCCTGCTCGCAGTGGCAGCCCTGATCGTCGTGCTGACCACCCTGCCGGATGGGGATGGCCGTCGCGGCGCGATCGTCGGTGCTGCCTTGTTGCTGATTGTCGCGTTCTTGCCGATGACGGACGAGTACGGCCAAGGAGCGCCGGGCTGGCAGTTGTTGACCATCCCGTTCCTCCCGACGACCGCGACCAACGGGTGGTTCGAGTCGGAGCGGGTCAGCGCAGCCAGGGTCGCCGCAGATGAAGGCGACTTCGGCAGGGCCGAAGAGCTCATTCGCGCTGCTCTTGCCGACGACCCGGACGAGATGAATGCCTGGCTGAAGCTGTCGGTTGTCCTGCTCGACTCCGGCCGCTTCGTTGATGCGGCCGACGTCGCGTCCGATGTTCTCGCCCGCCCCGACCTGCCCCGACCCAGCCGCATCGGCTGGCTGAACAACAACGCATGGGCGCTCTTGGTCGCGACCGAAGCCGGGACGCCGGTGGAAGGGTGGCGGGAGGCTTCGGGCCGCGCCCTAGACGAGGCCGAAGACCTTGCCGGTCCGGGCAACCCGGTTCTGATGAGCACCCGAGCGCTCCACCAGGCTCTGGACGGGAACGCTGAGCTTGCCGTCTCGATGGCCACAGCCGCCCTGGACGACGCCCCCGACGACGACTGGCGGGTCGAGGAGATGCTCACCCTTGCTGTCGCCGTGTCCCGGGTCGATGACGCCGAGGCCGTCGACGCATGGCTTCAGCAGGCGGTCGAGCTCAAGCCGACGCATCCGCGCATCCCGGGCGTGCGCCGGCTGGTCGCGAACGCGTGACCTGAGCGAGCGTTCCTCGTTAGGCCCGTTGTCACCTACCGAGGAGTAGCCGTGCAACGAGCTGCCGTCGCCGTCGTGTCCGCCGCGCTGGCCCTCAGCGCGCTTCCAGGACTGTCCGGCACGGCCGCCGCCGAGACCGACTACGGCGAGGTGCTGAACATCCTGCCGCCCGGCCAGTCCGGCACCATCACGGCGACCGACCTCGCGAAGGTTGTCGCCGGGCGATCCGCAGGGCCGGGTGGCCCGCGACGGCAAGAACGCTCCGCCGAACTTCGCCGACCAGCTCGAGATGTACGACGCGCTCAACACGGTCGAACCAGGATCGCTCGCGGAGGGGGACCTGACGCGGTTCTACAAGCCGTCGACCTTCGACGTGCCCGCCGACCAGGTCCTGCGGGTCGAGACGCCGCGGCCAGGCGTCCGGATCACCTGGGACACCTTCGGCGTGCCGCACGTGAAGGGCGACACGCGAGCCGACGTCGCGTTCGGCGCGGGCTACGCGGGCACCCACGACCGGATGTTCCTGCAGGACGTCCTGCGCCACGCCGGTGCAGCCCGTGCGGCCGAGTTCCTCGGACCCACGGATGGCAACGTCGCGATGGACCAGGAACAGCTGCGCAGCGGCCTTCTACACGCACGAGGAGGCGATGGCCCAGGCCGCAGCGCTGCCGGAGCGCTACGGCGCCGAGGGCACCCGCATGCTGGCGTCCGCCGATGCCTTCCTCGACGGCATCAACGCCGGGCAGGACGCGATGTGCCCGCTCGGCTCGCCCGTCGGACCCAACTGCCCCGCCGAGTACGCCGCCCTGCAGAAGCGCCCGCAGCCCTGGGACCGGGCCGACATCATCTACGTCGCCTCGCTCGTCGGCGGCATCTTCGGCAAGGGCGGTGGCGGGGAGTTCGCCAACGCGCGCTGGTTGAAGCAGCTGCAGCAGCAGTTCGGAGTGGACCACGGGCCGGCCGTCTACAACGACCTGCGCGAGCGCAACGACGCCGAGGCGCCCACCACGGCGACGACGACCTTCCCGTACGGCGGTGGGCCGGGCATCCACCCCGAGCTGTCCGGTGTGGCGATGCCCGACCTGGACGGCCCGACCGCCCCCGGCACCGGTGCCGATGCCGGGTCGGACGGCCCGGTCGCCGACTCCGTCGGGCAAGTCGCTGCGCGGCCAGACGCAGCGGCCTCGAGCTCGACCTGCCGTTCGGCGAACTCGACCTGTCGTCCGTCGGGCCCGGCCTGAGCAACGCGCTCCTGGTCGTCGGCGCCGACCACACGACGACCGGCCATCCGCTGACGGTGTTCGGCCCCCAGACCAGCTACTACGCACCGCAGCTGCTGACCGAGATCGTCCTCGACGGCCCCGGGGTCAAGGCGCGCGGTGTCTCGTTCGCGGCCACCCAGCTGGTGGTGCAGCTCGGCCGAGGCGTCGACTACGCCTGGTCGGCGACGAGCGCGAGCAACGACAACGTCGACACGGTCGTCGAGCGGCTCTGCACGACCGACGGCATCGACCCGTCACGGTGGAGTCGAAGAACTACCTCGTGGACGGCGAATGCGTCCCGATGGACCGCCACGTGCACGAGGAGACCGCGCTGCCCAACCCCGGAGCCACCGAGCCGCCGCGGCATCCTGCGGTTCGAGGTCCTGCGCACCCGGCACGGGATCGTGCAGCTGCGCACCACCGTCGGCGGTCGCCCGGTCGCGATCGTCAGCCAGCGCAGCACCTACCACCACGAGGTCGACTCCGTCGTCGGGTTCGCCCGGCTCAACGACCCCGACCAGACCCTACGACGCGGCGTCGTTCCAGAACGCCGTCAGCGCGATCGACTACACGTTCAACTGGTTCTACGCCGACAGCCGCGACATCTCGTACTACAGCTCAGGGCTGCTGCCGGTCCGCGCGGCGGCGGACGCCGACTTCGACCTGCCGCGCTGGGGCGACAAGCCACTACGACTGGCAGGGCTGGCTGCCCAACGACGCCCACGTGCACGCAGACCAACCCGCCGACGCGGCTACCTCGTCGAGCTGGAACAACAAGCCGGCGCCCGGCTTCGTCGGCGGCGGACAACGTCTGGGGCTACGGCTCGGTCTACCGCAGCCTCGCGCTCTCGGACCGCGATCGACGGCCGCCACCAGCGACGGCGGCAAGGTGTCCCGGGCCCAGCTGGTCGGCCTCGTGGCCGACGCGGCGACAGTCGACTCGCGGGCCGCGCTACACGCTTCCGATGCTGCTCGACGTCATCGGCGACGACCCCGAAGCCGCGACGCAGCGGGACTGCTTGCGCGCCTGGCTGCACGACGGCGCGCACCGCGTCGACCGTGACCGCGACGGTGCCTATGCGCACCAGGCCGCGATCGCCGCTCTTCGACGAGTGGTGGGAGTCGCAGACGACCGAGCAGCCGGGCGAGGAGTCCGTGGCCAAGGACGTGCTGCCCGGGGACTCGGCGCGCTCGCCGACGACCTGCCCAGGGGCTCGACGACCACCCGCGCCTCGGCCGGGGCTCGGCGTGGAACGGCGTCGCCTGGTACGGCTACGTCGACAAGGACCTACGCCAGGTGCTCGGCCAGTCCGTTCGCGTCGCCCTACTCGCGCACCTACTGCGGCGCCGGCTCGCTGGCCGCGTGCCGGGCCGACCTGCGCCCTCGCTCGAGCGCGCGGTCGAGCGGGTGCTCGCCGACCAGGACATGACGTCGGTCTCGAGCCCTGACCTACGACAAGCACCAGGACGACATCCGGCACGTCACGGCCGGCCTGGTCGGGCGTCCGGCCGATCGACTGGCAGAACCGGCCGACGTTCCAGCAGGTGGTCGACTTCCGCAGCCATCGCTGAACCGCGACCGGAAGGCTAGGGTCGCGGGCGTGGCCCGTCGTACGCCGGTGCAGCCCCCGCCGCCGCACCCGTCGGGAGCCAGACCGCCCGAGATCCCGCCGAGCTGGTGCCGCGCCACGTCGCGATCGTCATGGACGGCAACGGCCGCTGGGCCAAGCAGCGCGGGCTGCCCCGGACCAAGGGCCACGAGGCGGGCGAGGCGGCACTGCTCGACGTCATCCACGGCGCCATCGAGATCGGCGTGGACACCGTCTCGGCCTACGCCTTCTCCACCGAGAACTGGAAGCGCTCCCCGGACGAGGTGCGCTTCCTCATGGGCTTCAACCGCGAGGTCATCCGGCGCCGGCGCGACGAGCTGGACGCGATGGGCGTGCGGGTGCGTTGGGCCGGCCGGCGGCGGCGGCTCTGGCGCAGTGTCATCGACGAGCTCGAGGAGGCCGAGCGCCGTACGGCGGGCAACTCCACGCTGACCCTGCAGTTCTGCGTGAACTACGGGGGGCGGGCCGAGATCGCCGATGCCGCCGCCGGGATCGCCCGCGACGTCGCCGCCGGCCGGCTGGACCCGGACAAGGTCGACGAGCGCACCGTCGCCCGCTACCTCGACGAGCCCGGCCTGCCCGACGTCGACCTGTTCCTGCGGTCCTCGGGCGAGCAACGGACGTCGAACTTCCTGATCTGGCAGTCGGCCTACGCGGAGATGGTCTTCCTCGACGTGCTCTGGCCGGACGTCGACCGCCGCCACCTGTGGCAGGCGATCGAGACCTACGCCCGCCGCGACCGCCGCTACGGCGGGGCACAGAGCTGACCTAGGCTGGCTCGCCATGCAGCGGGTGGACATCGACGGGGTCCCGGTGTTCTGGCGTCAGGGCCCGGAGCCATTGACTGCGACGCTGCTGTTCCGCGTGGGTCGGCGGGACGAGACGTTCATAGGTGGCGGTGTCACCCACCTCGTCGAACATCTGGTCATGCGTGCATTCGGTCGCACGCACCTGGACTGCAACGGGTCCGTCGACCTCGGCACCACGGTGTTCACCGCGACCGGACGACCGGAAGCCGTGAAGGACTTCCTCGAGTCGGTGTGCCGGTCGCTCGGGGGACCTCCCCGTGGGGGGACTGGAAATCGAGAAGTCAGTGCTGAAACGCGAGGGCGGGTGGACCGCTCACCCGCTGGAGTGCGCGGCACTGTTGACCCGGTTCGGCGGTCGTGACCTTGGGCTCGCGGCGCTGGCCGAGCCGGCCTTGGATGCCATGACCGGCGACGACGTGCGTGCGTGGGCCGGTGAGTACTTCGTCTCGGAGAACGCCGCCCTTGCCTTGACGGGTCCACCGCCGCCCAACCTGACCCTCGACCTGCCGTCCGGCGCGCGGAACCGCAGGACGCCTCCCGCGCAACGGCCCATCCCCCTTCCCGGCTGGACCAACGGCCCCCCGGGAGCGGCGGTCGCCGTTCTCGGCACCTACTCACCGGCTTTCAAGGCGGGCACGCGGGTGGCGCTGGACCGGATCACTGATGAGCTGCGGCACGGCCGCGGCGAGGCCTACGCCGTCGACTCCTTCCTGACCGTCGTCGACCCGGCCACGGAGCTCAGCCACGTCACGTTCGTCACGGACCCGGAGGACAAGCGCGCCGGGTCGGTCGCGAACCAGATCGTGGACATTCTCGTCAAGCTCGCCGACGACGGCCCGACGGCAGAGGAGCTGGCCCATGACCACGGCGGCATGGTCGAGGCGTTCGCCGACCCGCGGTCGATCGACAACGAGGTCTGCTCGTTCGCCTCCGCCCACCTGGCCGACAAGCCACTGGAGTCCGACGAGCAACTGCTCGAAGAGCATCTCCGCCTGACGCCTCCCGATGTGGCGAAGGCGCTGGCGCCAGCACGGGAAACCATCCTCGCCATCGTCCCGGAGGACGTGGAGTTCGCCCGGCCACGGTTCCGCCGCGTTCCGCGCAGCAGCGGGGACCCGGTCAGTGGCCGGGTGCACAAGCGTCGACCTTTCGGCAGCTGGGCTCCGCCGGGCACGCGCCTTCGGGTCGGAGACGAGGGTGTGTCCATCGTCTACGCCGACGGCGACCACGGGACGGCACGGTGGGTGGACGTGGCTGGCGTCGGCGTGAACCCGGAGGGCGTTTACTGGGTGCAGTCGTCGGACGGGAGATGCGTGCCGTTGCGACCGGGCGACTGGCTTGGCGGCAGGGACATCATCAAGGTGCTCCAGGCCAACGTGCCGGCCGAGCTGTTCTTCCGCGAGGAGTCCGACGACGAGACTCCGCCGGAGGGTTAGGCTCGGAGCTCACCGCCGACCGCCAGCCGGATGGAGCCAACCGTGGCCAGCAAGGGAAAGAACGACGCCGCGCGCAACGACACCATCGTCAGCCTCAGCAAGCGCCGAGGGTTCGTCTACCCGAGCAGCGAGATCTACGGCGGCACCCGCTCCGCCTGGGACTACGGCCCCCTCGGCGTGGAGCTCAAGGAGAACATCCGCCGCCAGTGGTGGAAGACGATGGTGCAGAGCCGCGACGACGTGGTGGGGCTCGACTCCGCGGTCATCCTGGCGCGCGAGGTGTGGGTCGCCTCGGGCCACGTCGACACCTTCAGCGACCCGCTGTCGGAGTGCCAGTCCTGCCACAAGCGGTTCCGGGCCGACCACCTCGTCGAGGCCTACGAGCAGAAGCACGGCCGGCCGCCCGGCCAACGGCCTGGCCGACATCAACTGCCCGAACTGCGGGGTGAAGGGCGCGTTCACCCCGCCACGCCAGTTCAGCGGGCTGCTCAAGACCTACCTCGGCCCGGTGGACTCGGAGGAGGGGCTGCACTACCTGCGACCCGAGACGGCACAAGGGATTTTCGTCAACTTCCTCAACGTGATGACCTCGTCGCGGCGCAAGCCGCCCTTCGGCATCGCGCAGACCGGGAAGTCGTTCCGCAACGAGATCACGCCCGGCAACTTCATCTTCCGCACCCGCGAGTTCGAGCAGATGGAGATGGAGTTCTTCGTCGAGCCGGGCACGGACGAGACGTGGCACGACTACTGGCTGCAGGAGCGGTGGAACTGGTACGTCGGCCTCGGCATCCGTGAGGACAACCTCCGGTTCTACGAGCACCCGAAGGAGAAGCTCTCCCACTACTCCAAGCGCACCGTCGACATCGAGTACCGCTTCAACTTCGGCGGCAAGGAGTTCGACGAGCTCGAGGGCATCGCCAACCGCACCGACTTCGACCTGACGGCGCACGCCAAGCACTCCGGCGCCGACCTCACCTACTTCGACCAGGAGAAGGGCGAGCGCTGGACGCCGTACGTCGTGGAGCCGGCAGCCGGGCTGACGCGGGCGACCCTGGCCTTCCTGCTCGACGCCTACACCGAGGACGAGGCCCCCAACGCCAAGGGCGTCATGGAGAAGCGGACGGTCATGCGCTTCGACCCCCGGCTCGCTCCGGTCAAGGTCGCGGTGCTGCCGCTGTCGCGCAACGCCGACCTCACCCCGAAGGCCCGCGACCTGGCGGCCACCCTGCGCACGAGCTGGAACGTCGACTTCGACGACGCCGGCGCCATCGGCCGCCGCTACCGCCGCCAGGACGAGATCGGCACGCCGTACGCCGTCACGGTCGACTTCGACACCCTCGAGGACCAGGCGGTGACCATCCGCGAACGCGACACGATGCGCCAGGAGCGGGTCGGCCTGGACGCCGTGGCCGGGTGGCTGGCCCAGCGCCTGGTCGGCGCCTGACAATTCGGCACTGTCGGCGCCTGACTTCCGCCGGAGTCGGCGATCGACACTGCGACACATAGACAATCCAGCCGCAATCCCCTGAAGTCTGCCGTTCAGGAATACCCTCAGTTGAGCCGATGGCTACTCAGGGGTGATGTTCGTCGTGAGCTCGAGGTTCCTGCGCGTGGTCGCGCTGCCGGTGGCATTCGCGATCGGCATCTTCGTCCTGCCCGCCGCGGCGGGCGCCGCCACCAAGCCGGGCGACACCGAGATCGAGGCCCGCTGGACGGCCCTCGGCCGGGAGAGCGGCCCGCTGGGCGCCAAGCTGCCGCCGCCCCAGAACAACCCGTTCGACGTTCCCGGCGGACGCGCCCAGGACTTCGCCAACGGCAGCATCTTCTGGTCCGAGGCGACCGGTGCCTGGGACGTCCTCGGCGCGGTCCGTGACCGCTACCTCGCCGCCGGAGGTCCCGGCGGCACGCTCGCCTTCCCGACCGCCGCGGCCGTGCCGGCGGGTGTCCCTGACGCCGAGGTCCAGGCATTCACCGGTGGCCGCATCTACTCCTCGGCAGCGACCGGCGCGCACGCGCTGCAGGGCGCCGTGCTGACCAAGTACCTCGACGCCGGCGGACCGAGCCGGTGCGCTCCAGCTGCCGACCGAGGACGAGACGGCCGTGACCGGCGGCACCAGGACCGTCTTCCAGGGCGGGCACGTCTACCGCTCGGCCACATATGGTGCCCGGATCATCCGTGGCCCGATCCTCGCCACGTACGTCGCCCTCGGTGCCAGCGCCGGCGCCCTGGGCATGCCGACCATCGACGAGGGTGCTGCCGGAGTTGCGGGTAGTCGCTATCAGGCGTTCAGCCGCGGCCGCATCTACTGGTCGGCATCGACCGGCGCACGCGCGGTCTACGGCGCGATCCTCAAGAAGTACATCTCGATCGGCGGCTCGCGCTCCTATCTCGGCCTGCCGACAACCAGCGAGTACGCCATCACTGCCGGCCGGCGCAACCGGTTCGTCGGCGGCACCATCACCTGGTACAAGAGCTCGGGCCGCGTCTACGTCCGGGGAATCTGGAAGCCGTCGGTCCTGCGGGTCACCGCGGCCCAGATGCCCTACACCTACCGCTCCGGCTGCCCTGTCGGCCCGACCGGGCTGCGCCTGGTGAAGATGCCCTACTACGACTGGTCCGGTGTGCCGCGGATGGGCGACATCGTCCTGCGCACGAGCGCGGCCGACGACATGCAGCGCGTCTTCTCCAAGGCGTTCAGCGCCAGGTTCCCGATCCGCAGGATGCGCCTCGTCGACGTCTACAAGGGCAGTGACGTCACGTCGATGGCCGCCGACAACACGTCGGCCTTCAACTGCCGCAAGGTGACCGGCAACCCCTACCGGCTCTCCCAGCACTCCTACGGGCACGCGATCGACATCAACACCTTCGAGAACCCGTACGTGACCGCCAGCCGCGTCTACCCGTCCGGGTCGGGCACCTACCTCAACCGCCGTAATGTGCGTAAAGGCATGATCGTGTCCTCCGGCGTGATCGCCAAGGCGATGCGCGCGGAGGGCTGGCCCTGGGGTGCTCGTTGGTCGAACCCCGACTACCAGCACTTCTCCGCAAACGGAGGTTGATCCCGTGGCCGAGGTTCACACCCCGATGGGTGGGGTCGTTGTCGCGCTGACCACCGTCCTCCTGCTCGCCGGCTGCGGAGGGACCGAGCCGGTCAGCCAGGCTCGCTCTGCGCCGTCGGTGACCAGCGACCCGGCGACCGCGCCCGTCGTACCGGAGACGCCCCCGCCCGCCGTCAAGCCGACCACCAAGGCCGGCGCGACGGACGCGGCCGGTCTCGTCATCCCGGCGGAGACCGCCGGGAAGCTCGATGCGCGCAGCGTCCCCCAGCCCGCCGACATCGGGCGCGGCTGGGAGCAGTTCGTCGACCCGGGTGACGTGGCCGAGGGCTACGCCGGCAACGGCGCGTGGGTGCGCGAGCGCGGCGCCTCGGAGGTCGTGCAGGCCGTGGTTCCGCTGGGCTGCGTGGGGATGACCTCGGCGCCGGTGCTCCCGGTGCCGAAGCACGCGCTGGAGGCCACCTACCGCGGGCCTGGAGACGCCCCGGGCGTGGCGCTCGTGCTCGACTACGGCAGCACGGCCAAGGCGGCGGCATTCGTCGGTGGCATGGCCAAGATCGCGCGCGCGTGCTACGCGCCGTCGAAGCAGGTGGGCAAGGACGACCCGCTGACCGTGGTGGTGGAGCCGGTCCGGCTCGGCGCCCGGACCGTCCTGGACCGCCGTCGCGAGTACGGCGTCGGTGCCAGCCCGTGGCTCTGGTCGGAGATGGTCGTGCAGCACGGCTCCCGCGTGGGCCTGCTCATCCTCGCGACCGCGCCCTCGGCCGACGAGCCCAACCTCGACCGGCTCTCCGAGGTCCTGCGCACAGCCGTCAGCCGCTGACCCACCCGTCCGGTTCGCCGCCGGCGTCCGCAGTTGAGACGATGGGGGCATGCACGAGCTGAGGATCGGGCCGTACGCCGTGTGGCCGCCGGTCGTGCTCGCCCCGATGGCGGGCATCACCGACTCGCCGTTCCGGCGGCTCTGCCGCGACTTCGGCGGCGGCCTGTTCGTCAGCGAGATGATCACCACCCGCGCGCTCGTCGAGCGTGACCCCGAGACCATGCGCATGATCGAGTTCGGTCCCGGCGAGACCCCGCGCAGCCTCCAGCTGTACGGCGTGGACGCGCACTACGTCGGCGAGGCCGTCACGATGCTGGTCGCCGAGGGGCGGGTCGACCACGTCGACCTCAACTTCGGCTGCCCGGTCCCCAAGGTGACCCGTCGCGGCGGTGGTGCCGCCCTGCCCTGGAAGCGCGACCTGCTGCGGGCAGTCCTGCGGGCCGCGGTCCGCTCGGCGGGGCCGGTGCCGGTCACGATGAAGATGCGCATGGGCATCGACGACGAGCACCTGACCTACCTCGACGCCGGCCGGATCGCGGCGGACGAGGGCGTCGCGGCGGTCGCCCTGCACGCGCGCACGGCCGCGCAGGCCTACTCGGGCCAGGCCGACTGGTCGGCCGTCGCCCGGCTCAAGGAGCACGTCACCGACGTGCCGGTGCTCGGCAACGGCGACATCTGGGAGGCCGGCGACGCCCTGCGGATGATGCGCGAGACCGGCTGCGACGGCGTGGTGGTCGGGCGCGGCTGCCTCGGCCGGCCCTGGCTGTTCGGCGCGATCCAGCGCGCCTTCGAGGGGCGCGCTGCGGTGCCAGACCCCGGCCTGGCCGAGGTGTCAGGGGTGATGCGCCGCCACGCCGGGCTGATGGCCGACTGGATGGGCGAGGACAAGGGCCTGCGCGAGTTCCGCAAGCACGTGTCCTGGTATCTCAAGGGGTTCGCGGTCGGCGGCGCGACCCGCCAGGCGCTCGGCCTGGTGTCCACCCGCACCGAGCTCGACGCGCTGCTCGACACGCTCGACGGGACGCAGCCGTTCCCGGCCGCCGTGGTCGGTGCGCCGCGGGGCCGGCTCGGGTCACCGCGTCGGGTGGCCCTGCCCGAGGGCTGGCTCGACGACCAGTCCGGCGGTCAGCTCGAGGCGGGCGCCGAGCTCGCGGTCTCGGGCGGCTAGGGCGGTGAGCTCCTACGACGTGATCGTGGTCGGTGGCGGCCACAACGGACTGGTGGCGGCGGCCTACCTCGCCCGCGCCGGGCTGCGCACCGTCGTCTGCGAAGCCCGGGAGGTCGTCGGGGGAGCAGCGGTGACCGAGCATCCCTTCGGGCCTGACTACGCCGTGACGACCCTGTCCTACGTCGTGAGCCTGCTGCCGCCGGCGCTGGTGGCCGATCTCCGTCTGGACCAGCACGGCTACCACGTCTACCCGCAGGGTCCCTACTTCGCGCCCTACCCGGACGGGCGCTACCTGCAGCTGCCCGACGACCGCGCCCGCCGCCGCGAGCAGATCGCGAAGTTCTCCGACAAGGACGCCGAAGCCATCGAGGCGTGGGACTCCTGGATGGCTGATCTCGCGCGCGTGCTGGGTCCGCTGCTCGGAGACATCCCGCCGCGGCTGGGGTCCCGGCGGCCCGCCGACCTGCTCGGCCAGCTGAAGCTTCTGCGCCGCCTCAAGGGACTCGACGTACGGCGGTCGGTCGAGGCCACCCGCCTCTTCACGATGAGCATCTCCGACCTGCTGGACGAGTTCTTCACCTCCGACGAGGTCAAGGGCCTGCTGTCCGTGAGCGGCATCATCGGCACCTGGGCCGGACCCCGGTCGGCCGGCACGGCCTACGTCATGGCTCACCACCACATCGGTGACCTGGGCGACGGCCGCACCGGCGCCTGGGGCTTCCCGCGCGGCGGGATGGGCGGGGTCACCCAGGCCATCGCCTCGGCGGCGCGGTCGTTCGGCGCCGAGGTCCGCACCTCGGCCGGCGTGGCCCAGATCCGCACCACGGGCGGCGTGGCGACCGGCGTGGTGCTCGCGTCAGGCGAGGAGCTCACGGCTCCGGTCGTCGTGACCACGACGCATCCCGCGATCTCTTTCCTCCGGCTGGTGGACCGCGCGGCCCTGCCGCCCGACTTCGTCCACGACATCGAGCGGTGGCGCAGCCGCAGCGGCGTGGTGAAGGTGAACCTCGCGGTGGACCGGCTGCCCGAGTTCACCAGCAAGCCGGGCTTCGACGCCGAGGTCCACGGCGGAACGATCGTGCTCGCTGACTCGGCTGACGAACTGGAGGATGCCTTCCAGGACGCGGTCGGCGGCCACGCGTCCGCCCGGCCGATGGCCGACATCTGCATCCCCTCGGTCTTCGATGACTCGCTCGCTCCGGCGGGACACCACGTCATCTCGATGTTCACCCAGTGGGTCCCGCACGAGTGGTCGACCCAGCCGCAGACGGCCGAGCTGGCGACCTACGCCGACCGGGTGGTGGCCCGCATGGATGAGGTCGCACCGGGCTTCACCGACTCGATCCTGCACCGGCAGGTGATCGGCCCGCACGAGATGGAGACGACGTACGGCCTGGTGGGCGGCAACATCTTCCACGGCGAGCTGTCCGCCGCCCAGCTCTTCCACGCCCGACCGGCCGCGGGCTACGCCGACCTGCGCACACCGATCCGCGGCCTCTACCAGGCGGGGTCGGCCACGCACGGCGGAGGCGGGGTCACGGGCATCCCCGGCCGCAACGTGGTGCGGCAGGTGCTCACCGACCTGCGCAGCGGCCGGCGCCGGTCCGCGCTGACGCGGAGGTCTCAGTGACAGCACCGTTCGCACCGCCACTCGACCCGGCCACCCTCGACAACGCCATGCAGCCGTTCGGGAGCAGCACGATGCTCCCTGCCGAGGCCTATACCTCGCCGACCGTGCTCGCGTGGGAGCAACGCCACTTCTTCGCCGCGTCGTGGGTGTGTCTCGGCGCCGCGCGCGACCTGCGGGCCGACGGCGTCACGCACAAGGCGGTGACGGTCGGTGGTGTCCCGGTGCTGCTGGTCTGGGCCGATGACGACGTGCCTGCTGCGTTCGCCAACACCTGCCGTCATCGCGGCCACGAGCTGCTGCCGGCCGGCGCCGAGGAGAGCAAGCGGGCCATCGTGTGTCCGTACCACGCGTGGAGCTACGGGCTGGACGGCGCGCTGATCGCGGCTCCGGGGCTGCGCGAGGTCGCGACCTTCGACCCGGAGGCGCACGGGCTCGTGGCGCTGCCGGTCGAGGTCTGGCACGGCTGGCTGTTCGTCAACGCGGATGCGCGCGGCGACAGCTTCGCCACTCACGTGGGGTCGCTGGACGACCTGGTCGCGCCTTACGCACCCGAGCGCCTGGTGCGGCTCGCCTCCCACGACTACGTCGTCGCCGCGAACTGGAAGGTCGCGACCGAGAACTACCACGAGTGCTACCACTGCCCGCTCATCCATCCCGAGCTGTGCTCGGTGAGCCCGCCGACGAGCGGTCACAACTACGACCTGCCCGGCGCCTGGGTCGGTGGGTGCATGGACCTGCGCGACGAGGCCGACACGATGTCCCTGGACGGGCGCAGCGCGGGTCGCCCCATTGAGGGCGCCGACCCGCGGCGCGTGCTCTACCTCGGGCTGCTGCCGAACCTGCTTCTCTCCATGCACCCCGACTACGTGATGACGCACCGGCTCGAGCCGCTGTCGCCCGGCCGCACCCGCATCGAGTGCAGCTGGTACTTCCCCGACGAGGGCATCGACCCGTCGTACGCCGTGGACTTCTGGGACCGGACCAACCGTCAGGACTGGGCCGCGTGCGAGTCGGTCCAGCGCGGCATCTCCTCGCCGCACTTCCGGCCCGGTCCACTGGCCCCGAACGAGGACGCGGTGCACCAGTTCGTCACCACGGTGGCGCGCGGCTACCTGGGTGCCAGACTGGGCGGATGACCGAGGACCGTACGGCGGTGGCAGCCGTGCTCGCCGCCAAGCGGGCCGAGCTCGAGGCCGAGCTGGCCGGCCTGTCGGCCCCGGTCGATGACCAGGGCGGGATCTCGTTCGGCAAGCGCGTCGGCGACGGCACGAGCATGGCCGTCGAGCGGCTCTCCCAGGTGGCCGTGCACGAGCGCATGCAGGACACCCTCGCCGAGGTGGTCCGCGCGGAGGAGAAGCTGGCCGAGGGCAGCTACGGAACCTGCGACGCGTGCGGGGAGCCGATCCCTCCGGAACGGCTCGAGGCCCTGCCGTGGGCGACGCTGTGCGTGGCCGACGCGGCCGTTCGTTAGCCCGCTAGCTCGCGGGCTCGAGGACGAACACGGGGATCTGCCGGTCGGTCCTCTGCTGGTAGTTGGCGTAGTCGGGCCACGCGGCGACGGCGCGCTCCCACCAGGTTGCCTTCTCGTCGCCGGTCAGCTCGCGGGCCGTCATGTCCTGCCGGACGGGTCCGTCCTGCAGCTCGACGTGCGGGTCGGCGACCAGGTTGTGATACCAGGTCGGGTGCACCGGCGCTCCACCCTGCGAGGCGACGACGGCGTATCTGCCGTCGTGCTCCACCCGCATCAGCGGCGTCTTGCGGATCTTGCCGGACTTGGCGCCCCGCGAGGTCAGGATGATGACCGGCTTGCCGCGCAGGGTGTTCCCGCTGGCGCCGCCGGAGCTCTCGTAGAGCTCCACCTGCTCCCGTGACCTCTTGTCGGGACTGGGCTCGTACGTTCCGGAGAGGGGCATGACCCGAGCAACACCGGCTCGCCTGGCCGGATTCCGGGCCGGGCGCGGGCGGGAAGCCCGACAAAGGCCAAGGGGCGGTAAAGAACGGGCCGAACAGCGCTCAAGAAGAGCGGCCGAGGGTGTCGATGCCACTACCAGCACCTATTTGTCGCCCAGTCTCGAGGTCGTGAGCCCGTCCATGAGGTCTTCCGCTGCCCGTCCCGTCACCCGCACGCGACGCCTCCTGCTGGTGGCTGCCGCGGTCACCGCCCTGGCCGGGCCGTTCCTGCTGCCGACCGCGGCGATGGCTTCCGTGGACGTGCAGGGAAGGGTCGTCTTCGTGGCCGACGGCGACACCATCGACGTGGACGTCTTCGGTGACGGCACCACCACTCCGATCCGGATCCGCAGCATCGGCATCAACACGATGGAGCAGACGGTTTACAGCCACGACCTGTCCAAGATCCAGGGCGAGTGCCACTCCACCGAGGCCACGACCCGGCTCTCCGGACTCATCAACAACAAGATCGTGCGGGTCACCTCACGCTATGCGAGCTCGATGACCGGCAAGCGCTATCGCCGCTCGGTCGACGTCAAGATCGATGGTGTGTGGCGCGACGTGCACTGGATCATGATGAGGGAGGGCCACGGCCTCTTCCTCGGCCACGGCGTCGAATACCGCAAGAACCGGTCCTACATGCGGCAGGCCCAGTACGCCAAGACGACGGGCAGGAACGTCTGGGACCCCGACTACTGCGGCGTCGGCCCGGCCGCCAAGCTCACGGTGAGCGTGAAGTACGACGCCACCGGCAAGGACGCGAGCAACCTCAACGGTGAGTACCTGCGCGTCACCAACCGCGGGGCCACGACGGTCTCCCTGGCCGGCTGGCACGTCCGTGACGGCGGCCCCTACAACTACAACTTCCCGAGCTGGGCCAAGGTAGCTGCCGGCAAGACGGTCTACGTCCACGTCGGGCGGGGCACCAGCAGCGGCAGCCATTTCTACTGGGGACGCACCGCGCCGGTGTTCGACAACCCGACGGGCTCGCCCCAGTACAACGGGGACGGCGGCTACCTGTTCGACCCGAAGGGCAACCTCCGCGCGTCACACATGTGGCCGGTCCGCTGAGCAAGGGGCTGGCTCGCGCTGGCCGGGACGCGGGTAGGCTCCGATCAGGAGCGTCCCAGCGACCTGTCAGCTACCCATGGAGCGGGCCTTGCCGAAGTACGTCTATGACTTCACCGAGGGAAACAAGGACCTCAAGGACCTGCTCGGTGGAAAGGGTGCCAACCTCGCCGAGATGACCAACCTCGGACTCCCGGTCCCGCCGGGGTTCATCATCACGACCGAGGCTTGCAACGTCTACCTCCGGTCCGGTGACGAGCCGGCCGAGCTGCGCGACGAGGTCAGCTCCCACCTGGAGGCGCTGGAGAAGGCCATGGGTCGCCGGCTCGGCGAGCCCGACAACCCGCTCCTGGTCTCGGTGCGATCCGGAGCCAAGTTCTCGATGCCCGGCATGATGGAGACCGTCCTGAACATCGGCCTCAACGACGAGTCCGTGCAGGGCCTGGCCAAGCAGTCCGGCAGCGAGCGGTTCGCCTGGGACTCCTACCGGCGGCTGATCCAGATGTTCGGCAAGACCGTGCTGGGCATCGAAGGCGAGCACTTCGAGTCGGTGCTCGAGGAGGCCAAGAAGACCCGGGGCTCCGAGAACGACCTCGACCTCGACGAGAACGACCTGCGCAGCCTGGTCGACACCTTCAAGGGCATCATCCGCGAGCACTCCGGCCGTGACTTCCCCGACGACCCGCGGGAGCAGATGGACCTCGCCGTACGCGCGGTCTTCGAGTCGTGGAACGCGCCGCGGGCGATCCTCTACCGCCGCCAGGAGCGCATCCCCACCGACCTGGGCACTGCTGTCAACATCTGCTCGATGGTCTTCGGCAACCTCGGCATGGACTCCGGCACCGGCGTGGCGTTCACCCGCGACCCGGCCAGCGGCCAGCAGGGGGTCTACGGCGACTACCTGCAGAACGCGCAGGGCGAGGACGTCGTCGCGGGCATCCGCAACACGGTGCCGCTGGCCGACCTCGAGGAGATCGACAAGCCGGCGTACGACGAGCTGCTGGCGATCATGGAGAAGCTCGAGAACCACTACCGCGACCTGTGCGACATCGAGTTCACCATCGAACGCCACAAGCTGTGGATGTTGCAGACCCGGGTCGGCAAGCGCACCGCCGCCGCGGCCTTCCGCATCGCCACCCAGCTCGTCGACCAGGGACTCATCGACCTCGACGAGGCCCTCACCCGGGTGACCGGCGACCAGCTGGCCCAGCTGATGTTCCCGCGCTTCGACGACTCCGCCGAGCGCGAGCAGATCGCCAAGGGCATGAACGCCTCGCCGGGAGCGGCCGTCGGCAAGGCCGTCTTCGACGCCGACCGCGCGGAGGAGCTGGCCAACAAGGGCGAGCAGGTGATCCTGGTCCGCCGCGAGACCAACCCCGACGACCTCAACGGCATGATCGCCGCGCAGGGCATCCTGACCAGCCGCGGCGGCAAGACCAGCCACGCCGCGGTCGTGGCCCGCGGCATGGGCAAGACCTGCGTGTGCGGCGCCGAGGAGCTCGAGGTCGACCTCAAGGGCCGCTCGTTCAAGGCGCGCGGCGGCGCGGTGGTCAACGAGGGAGACGTCATCTCCATCGACGGCACGTCTGGCAAGGTCTACCTGGGCGAGGTCCCGGTCGTGCCCTCACCGGTCGTGCAGTACTTCGAGGGCGAGCTCGACCCGGAGACGCTCGACTCCGAGGGTGCCGCCAACGAGCTCGTCCAGGCCGTGCACCGGTTGATGATCCACGCCGACGAGGCGCGCCGGCTCGCGGTCCGCGCCAACTCCGACACGCCTGAGGACTCCGAGCGGGCGCGTCGCTTCGGCGCGCAGGGCATCGGCCTGTGCCGGACCGAGCACATGTTCCTGGGCGAGCGCCGCCAATACGTCGAGGACCTGATCCTCGCCGAGGGCGACGAGAAGCGGCAGGCCGCGCTGGACGCGCTCGAGCCGCTGCAGCGTGAGGACTTCGTCGGCATCTTCACCGCGATGGACGGGCTGCCGGTGACCGTGCGGCTGCTCGACCCGCCGCTGCACGAGTTCCTTCCCGACCTCACCGACCTCTCGGTCGAGGTGGCGATCGGCGAGGACAAGGGCGAGGACGTGTCGCGCCAGCGGACGCTGCTCGACGCGGTGCGCCGGCTGCACGAGGCCAACCCGATGCTCGGTTTGCGCGGAGTGCGGCTCGGCCTCGTCGTACCTGGCCTGTTCGGCATGCAGGTGAAGGCGATCGCCGAGGCCGCGGCGCAGTGCAAGGCCAACGGCGGGACACCGCGGGTCGAGATCATGGTGCCACTCGTGGGCGCCGTGCAGGAGCTCGAGGTGATCCGCGACGAGACCCTCAAGATCCTCGACGACGTGGCCAAGGAGACCGGCCAGGACCTCGACGCCCTGGTGGGCACGATGATCGAGGTGCCGCGGGCGGCGCTGACGGCCGGCCAGATCGCCGAGGCCGCCGACTTCTTCTCGTTCGGCACCAACGACCTCACCCAGATGGGATGGGGCTTCTCCCGCGACGACGTGGAGGCGGCGTTCTTCTCGCGCTACCTCGAGCTCGGCATCTTCGGTGTCTCGCCGTTCGAGTCCCTCGACCGCGACGGCATCGGGCGGCTCGTGGCGATCGCCGTCGAAGAGGGTCGCGCCACCAAGCCCGACCTCAAGATCGGCGTGTGCGGCGAGCACGGTGGTGACCCCGAGTCGGTGCACTTCTTCCACGAGGCCGGGCTGGACTACGTGTCCTGCTCGCCGTTCCGGGTCCCGGTGGCCCGGCTGGAGGCCGGCCGGGCGAGCATCGTCGGGGCGGGCAGCGACAGTCGGTGATCCTGATGCGCTGGGCCGCTCGCATCCTGGCGGCCCTGGTCGTGCTGGTCGTGCTGGTGCTGGTGGTGACCGCCGGCCGGATCTGGTGGGTCGCGCGCCACGATGACCGGCGCACCTCCGACGCGATCGTGGTGCTCGGCGCCGCCCAGTTCGACGGCCGGCCTTCGTCCATCTTCACCGCGCGTCTCGACCACGCCGCCGAGCTGTTCGAGGCCGGTGTCGCCCCCCGGGTGATCACGGTCGGCGGCAACCAGGCGGGGGACCGGTTCACCGAGGCGGCCGCCGGCAAGGCGTGGCTCGCCGAGCACGGCGTACCGGCCGATCGCATCGTCGCCGTCGAGACCGGGACCGACACCCTCGGCAGCATGCGCGCGGTGGCCGGGGAGATGGACGCCAAGGACTGGAAGACGGCCGTGATCGTGACCGACCCGTGGCACTCCCTGCGCACGCGGTCGATGGCCCGCAGCGAGGGCATCGACGCGGTGACGTCGCCGACCCGGCAGGGCCCGGCCGTGCGGACGCGGGGGACCGAGGTGCGCTACATCTCCCGCGAGACCCTCGCCTACCTCTACTTCCTGGTGTTCCGCCGCAGCTCCGACTCCGGCCCGAACGCGCTATGACGGCCGGCATCACGTCGTACGACGAGCACGCTCGCGCGCGCTGGGTGGCCGAGCCCGCCAAGCGGGTCGGGCGGGGCGCCTTCGAGCGCGACCGGGCCCGGGTGCTGCACAGTGCCGCCCTGCGACGGCTGGCGGCCAAGACCCAGGTGGTCGTCCCGTGGGAGAGCGACTTCCCCCGGACCCGGCTGACCCACTCGCTGGAGTGCGCCCAGATCGGTCGCGGGCTCGGCGCGGCCCTCGGGTGCGACCCCGACCTGGTCGAGACCTCGTGCCTCGCGCACGACCTCGGTCACCCGCCGTTCGGTCACACCGGCGAGTGGGCCCTCGACGAGGTGGCCCGCGACTGCGGCGGCTTCGAGGGCAACGCCCAGAGCCTGCGCATCCTGACCCGGCTGGAGGCCAAGACCTTCTCCGACGATGGGCGCAGCGTCGGCCTCAACCTCACCCGCGCGACGCTGGACGCGGCGAGCAAGTACCCCTGGACCCGGACGGCCGACCAGTCGGGCGACGGCAAGTTCGGCGTGTACGACGACGACCTGCCGGTCTTCACCTGGATGCGTGAGGGGGCGCCCGAAGGCCGGCGCTGCCTGGAAGCGCAGGTCATGGACTGGTCCGACGACGTGGCCTACTCCGTGCACGACCTGGAAGACGCCCTCTATGCCGGTCATCTGCGCCTGGACCACCTCACCGACACGACCGAGCGGTCCGCGTTGGTCGAGCAGGGCGTGCAGCGCTGCCCGGGCGCCTCGGCGGCGGAGGTCGACGCCGCCCTCGACCGGCTGCTCGCGCTGCCCTACTGGCCGACGTCGTACGACGGCTCCCAGCGCGCCCTCGCCGGCTTGAAGAACGCCACCAGCCAGCTGATCGGGCGGTTCTGCGAGGCGGCCGAGCGGGCGACGCGGGCCGCGTTCGGCGACGAGCCGCTGTCGCGCTACCAGGCCGACCTCGTGGTCCCGCCCGAGGTGCGGCTGGAGTGCGAGGTGCTCAAGGCGGTCGCGGCTCGCTATGTGATGGACAGCCCGGAGGCCACCGAGCGCTACGCGAGCCAGCGCGACCTGGTGAAGGAGCTGGTGGCCGCTGTCGCCGAGGGGGCGCCGGAGACCCTGGACCCGACGCTGCGGTCGTCCTACGAGGCGGCCGCCGACGACGGCGGGCGGCTGCGCGTGGTGCTCGACCACGTGGCCGCGATGACCGATCCGGCGGCTGTGGCTGCGCACGCCCGGCTGGTCGGCCCGCTGACCTAGACTCGCGCCCGTGGCCGGCCGGATTCGTGACGAGGACGTCGTTCTCGTCAAGGAGCGAGCCGATCTTGCGGAGATCATCGGTGACCACGTCACCCTGCGCAACGCCGGCGGCGGCAACCTCAAGGGGCTGTGCCCGTTCCACGACGAGAAGACGCCGTCGTTCTCGGTGCGTCCTTCGGTGGGGTCCTGGCACTGTTTCGGCTGCGGCGAGGGCGGCGACGTGATCTCGTTCGTCATGCGCGTCGACCACCTGTCGTTCAGCGAGGCGGTCGAGCGGTTGGCAGGCCGGGCAGGCGTGCAGCTGCGCTACGAAGAGGGCGGGGCCACCCCCAACCGGCAGGCGGGCCAGCGCAGTCGCCTGATCGACGCGCACAACGCCGCTGCCGAGTTCTACTCCGAGCAGCTACAGACGCCGGCGGCCGCTCCGGGACGACAGTTCCTGACCGAGCGCGGGTTCGACCAGGCGGCCGCCGAGCACTTCGGGGTGGGGTTCGCGCCTCGCGAGTGGGACTCCTTGACCACGCATCTGCGCGGCCGCGGCTTCAGCATCGAGGAACTGATCACCGCCGGGCTCGCTCGGCAGGGCAGCCGTGGACCGATCGACCGGTTCATGGCCCGGCTGCTGTGGCCGATCCGCGACATCACCGGCGAGGTGATCGGGTTCGGTGCGCGCCGGCTGTTCGACGACGACAAGATCGAGGCCAAGTACGTCAACACACCGGAAACCCCGCTCTACAAGAAGTCGACGGTCCTCTACGGCGTCGACCTGGCCAAGCGCGACATCGCCCGGCGCATGCAGGCCGTCGTCGTCGAGGGCTACACCGACGTGATGGCGTGCCACCTGGCTGGCGTCGAGACCGCGATCGCCACGTGCGGCACGGCGTTCGGCGACGAGCACATCAAGATCCTGCGTCGGCTGCTGATGGACCAGAACGAGTTCCGTGGCGAGGTCGTTTTCACCTTCGACAGCGACGCGGCCGGTGAGAAGGCGGCCCTGCGCGCGTTCGACAGCGACCAGAAGTTCATTGGCCAGACGTTCGTCGCCGTCGAGCCCAGCGGCATGGACCCGTGTGAGCTTCGCCAGCACAAGGGCGACACCGCAGTGCGCGACCTGATCGCTCGACGGGTGCCGCTGTTCCACTTCAAGATCCGCTCGATCCTCGATCGTGCCGACATCAACCTCAACACGCCCGAGGGACGCGTGCAGGCGCTGCGTGACGCCGCACCGGTCGTGGCAGCGATCCGCGACCGCTCGTTGCGGCCCGAGTACGCCCGCACTCTCGCCGGCTGGCTCGGGATGGAGGTCGAGCCGGTCATCCAGGCCGTCAACGCCGCAACGCAGGCGCCGCCGCCCGGTCACCGGCCTCCTGCGCAACGTGACGCCGCGTCGCCGGAGTCGGACCGCGACCGCGAGCGGCCCGACCCCAACGACCCTGCCCTGCAGGTCGAGCGCGGCGCGCTCAAGATCGTGCTGCAAGCGCCGCGCCTGGCCGGGGATGTCTTCGACGCGATCGAGGACGCCGCGTTCACCGCACCCGCCTACGCCGCGGTGCGGGCGGCCGTGGCTGCTGCCGGTGGCGCCGGAGCCGCCACCGAGGGGGCCGGGTGGGTTGCAGAAGTCGAGTCACACGCGGCAGATGACGGCGTACGCCGTCTGGTGCGCGAGCTCGCGGTGGAGCCGATCCCGACCGACGAGCAGGCGCAGGCCCGCTACGCGACCGAGGTGCTGGCGCGCATCGAGGAGCTGGCCGCGACCCGGCGCATCACCGAGGTCAAGTCGCGGCTGCAGCGGCTCAACCCGCTGGAGGGCCAGGCGGACTACAACCGGCTTTTCGGTGAACTCTTGGCGCTCGAGCAGCATCGGCGCACGCTGCGTGAGCGTGCGATCGGAGCGTTGTAGCCACCAAGTCGGTTGGGATCCGTAAAACGCGAGCGGGATCTTGAAGCGGGGGAGCAGACTAACCCGCGTGGGTCAGGTCATCGTGCTCCCGGAGCAGGTCACCGAGGTGATCAACCGACTGCGCACCCAGAGTGGTGGCGTCGGCATCGTTCCGGCGCAGGCGGTGGCGACCGAGGCGAACGCGTCGGGGCTCGCGCCCGACAACGTCGACGTCATCGTGCGCGAGCTCGCCGACTCGGGTGTCGAGGTTGTCGTCGACGAGCCCACCGAGACCGAGCTGCGGCACGAGGTCGTCGAAGAGGAGCTGCCGTCGCTCGACGACGTCGGTCCCGGCACGTCCACAGACCTGGTGCGCGTCTATCTGCGCGAGATCGGCCGTGTCCCGCTGCTCACCGCGGCGCAGGAGGTCGAGCTGGCGCGTCGGGTCGAAGCCGGTGTCTTCGCGGCCGAGCGGCTCGGTCTGGACTCCGATCTTCCGCGACTGCTCACCACCGATCTGCTGTCCATCGCCAACGACGGGCAACGCGCGAAGCTGCAGATCATCGAGGCCAACCTGCGTCTGGTCGTGTCGATAGCCAAGCGCTACGCCGGCCGCGGCCTGCCCTTCCTCGACTTGATCCAGGAGGGCAACCTCGGCCTGATCCGCGCGGTCGAGAAGTTCGACTACACCAAGGGCTACAAGTTCTCGACCTACGCGAGCTGGTGGATCCGGCAGGCAGTCTCCCGTGCGGTGGCCGACCAGGCCCGCACGATCCGCATCCCCGTGCACATGGTCGAGACCGTCAACCGCATCCTGCGCACGCAGCGGATGCTGGTGCAGACTCTGGGTCGCGAGCCGACTGCCGCCGAGATCGCCGAGCGCGTCGACCTGCCGGCCGAGCGGGTGTCCGAGATCAGGCGGCTCGCCATGGAGCCGGTGTCGCTGCACTCACCGGTCGGTGAAGAGGACGGGTCCGAGCTCGGCGACCTGATCGAGGACGCCGAAGCCGTGCCGCCCGCCGACATGGTGTCGGCCGGAATGCTGCAGACCCACCTCGCCGAGGTGCTCAACTCCCTCGGCGACCGCGAGCGCGAGGTCGTGCGGATGCGCTACGGCCTGGTCGACGGCGAGCCCCGCACCCTGGAAGAGGTAGGGCGCGCATTCGGCGTGACCCGCGAGCGGGTGCGGCAGATCGAGGCGAAGAGCCTGGCCAAGCTGCGCCATCCGCATCTGTCCGACCAGCTGCGCGACTACCTCGGCTGACCGCTCAGGCGGCCACCGCTGGTCGTGCGCGCGGCCGTTGGCCTGGTGGGGGTGGGGGTCGGCTGGTGTAGGTGTGCCCGGTGGGCGTGGTGACCTGCACGGTCTGCCCGGCGCCGCGGTGGCCGGGTCGGGCTCGCCAGCCGGGTGCTTGTTTGGTGTGGTTGCAGCCTTCGCAGAGGCCTTGGCCGTTGCCGGCGCTGGTCGGCCCGCCCGCCTCGGCCGGGACGACGTGGTCGGCGTGGCGGATGGGTGCTCCGCACCATGGGGTGCGGCAGGTCTGGTCGCGCAGAATCAGGAACCGGCGGAGCCGGTCGGGGAACAGCCGCCGGCGGGACTCCATCGCGACCAGGGCGCCGTCGTCGGGGCGGGTGAACACCCGCCGCAGCCACACGTTGGCGTCGGTGTCGCGGGCCAGGTCGCGGGCGATCGGTGCGGGCAGCGGTCCGAGCCCGACCAGGTGGGCGGGTTCGTCGGCGCCGGCGAGCAGCGTGGTGTCGGTGATGACCAGGTCCACCTCGACCGGGACGGCGTCCGCGGCGGCCTGGCCGGTGAGGCGTTCGACCAGGGTGTCGGCCATGATCTGGCCCCGGCTGCGCTCATCCCCGGCTGACTTCAGCGCGTCAGCCTGCCGGGTCAGCGCGGCGTAGGCGGCGACGCCCTGGGCGACCGGGAGGAACCCGGACAGCCGGCTCATGGTGTCCGGCGCGGGGCGAAGCCTGACCCGCCGGTCCCGCTCGGCACCCTTGGAGCGGGCGGTGAAGGCGTGTGGGTCCAGCCGGTAGGCGACCGCGCGGGCCGCCGCCTCGGTTTCGCTGTCTCCCAGGGTCGCCAGCCGTCCGGCCAGCTCGGCGTCCGCCGCGTGGCGGTCCTCGCGGGTGAGGCAGGCGGTCTCGCGGGCCACGATGGTGGCCCGCCACTCGCTGATCTCCCCCGCGCGAAGTGCGGCCATCGTGGCCGGCATCTCGTGCACCAGGGCCTGCGCCAGCCCGACCAGCCGCGAGCCCCGGTGCGGGGACTCCCGCCGGGCCAGCGCCACCTGCGCGCCGACGCCTTTGCCCAGGTCCGCCTCGGGCACCCCCGCCGCTCGCTGCTCGGCGCGCTGGGAGGCCGCCAGGTCCGCGGTCAGCACCGCCTGCCCCGCCGCCGCCGCGGACTTCAGCTCCTCCAGCAGCCGGATCTGCTCGATCCGCTCGGCGTCACCCAGGGTCCGATCGATGCGGCCCAGCTGGTCGACCCAGCCGGCCAGCGTCGAGGTATCGAGCACCCCGGCAGTGGGATCCGGCGACAGCATCACCGCTGCGCCAGTTCCATTCGATTCGAACATATGTTCGATTCTAGAGCATGCGGCCGACAGCCGACAAGACCCAGTTGCAGGTTGGGGATACTGCCGGATGCGATGGAACCGTCGGTTGACTCTGCCGGCCGAGGCCCGCGACGTGCTGCCGCTGCACCGTGGAGAGCGCCTGCTCGCCGTCGCCCAGCTGGCCGACGGCTCCTGGGTCGCGGCGACGCCTCGTGCGCTGGTGCTGCCCGGCCGCCGGGTCGACTGGTCGACGGTCGCCCACGCCGAGTGGTCCGACGAAGAGCAGCAGCTGCGCATCGACCAGCTGCGGACTTCCGATGCCGAGGGGGAGACGCACCGGCTCGTGCTCGACAAGCCGGGCCGGGTGCCCGAGGTCGTGCGGGACCGGGTGACCTCGAGCATCGTGGCCTCCCGGCACACCCCGGTCCAGGGCAGGGCGGGCGTGCGCGTGGTGGCCCGGCGGGTTCCGGGGGAGGACGAGCTGCAATGGCAGGTCGTCGTGGACCGCGGCCTGGACCCGGCTGATCCGCGCGTTCAGGCCGCGAGCGACACCGCCGTCAGCGACCTCCGCCGCGAGCTGGGCGCCTGACGGTCAGGCGGCTTTTGCGGCGACCTTCGACTTGGCCGCGCGGCGGCGCGGGCTGCTGAGCAGGCGCAGCACCGCGGCCTCGACCTGGCCGTGTGTCGCCGGTTGACCGAAGGACGCCCCGTCGCCGAGACGCTCCAGCGAGCGCGCAACGGTGACCCCGTCGTCGTACAGGTCGATCACGCGTGGATCGATGTACGACGAGCGGCACACGGCCGGGGTGTTGCCGAGGTAGTCAGCCACCTCGCTGACGGCTCTGCTGACCGCGCGCTTGCGTGCCGTCGGCGACGTGGGGGCGCCGGTCGAGACAGCCAGCCCCACGGCCATGAGGACCGTCGCGTGCCAGGTGCGGAAGTCCTTGGCGCTGACGTCGGCGTCGACGACCTCGCGCAGGTAGGCGTTGATGTCAGCGCTCGAGATGTCGTGCCACCCGTTCTTGTCCTTGTAGGCCAACAGCTCCTTGCCACCCCCGTCGCGGTCGAGCAGGGCCTTGACGACCTTGCGCACCGTCGGGTCGACGACGGACTGGACGCGCTGCTTCCCGGACTTGGCGATGTAGTCGAAGGTGACGACGTCGCCGGTGACCGTCACGTGCTCCCGGCGCATGGTGGCCAGCCCATAGGTGCCGTTGTCCTCGGCGTACGACTCGCCACCCACACGGAAGAACCCGAGGTCGAGCAGCCGGAAGGCCGCGGCCAGCACGCGCTCCCTCGTCAGGCCGCGCTGCGTCAGGTGCGCCTGGACGTTGGCCCGCGCGAGGGGGAGGCGCCGGGCGAAGGTGAGAACGCGCTTGTGCTTCTCGGCGTCGCGCTGGAGGCGCCAGTCGTCGTGGTAGCGGTACTGCCGGCGTCCCGCCGCGTCGGTCCCGAGCGCCTGGATGTGCCCGGTCGGCCACGGGCAGATCCACACGTCTTCCCACGCCGGGGGGATGACGAGGTCGGCGATGCGACGCAGCGTCTCGGGGTCGGTGACCTTGGCCCCGTCCGCGCTCTGATAGGTGAAGCCCTTGCCGCGGCGCACCCGTTTGATCCCGGGCCCCCCGCAGTCCGAGCGGCGCAACCGCGTCATCGTCAGGTGCCGACGTGCCCGTTGCTGCCGGCTGCCCAGCTCGCGTCGCCTGCCGCTGGTCTGGGGTCAGGGTCTGAGCCGAGCCAGGCTGGCCGCTTGTCGTGGAGCCGCTCGCTGACCGCCCCGGTGGCCTTGTCCTTCGCCGCGGACAGAGCGTCGCCGGCCTGATGCTGCACCGAGGCGGCGACGCGTTGCACCGCCGGGGTGGCGGCGAGGGCCTTCGCGCCGCGCCGGATCTGCTCGTACCGCTGGCGGCCGGCTCGGCTGCCGAGCACGTAACCGGTCGCAAAGCCGGCCAGGAACGTGGCCTTGGTGCGCATGTCGCCTCCCGCTGGGTGTGTCAGGACTGCCCGTGGCGGTCCAGGCCTGCTCCTACCCGAGCGGCCACAGGCGACACCTTGCGATAACCTGTGGTCCCGCGGCAACAGCGCCGTCGGCAATCCCGCGTAGCTCAATTGGCAGAGCATCCGACTGTTAATCGGAGGGTTACTGGTTCGAGTCCAGTCGCGGGAGCCTAGCTCGCCGGCACGTGCACCGTGCGCAGGTCGTGGGCCCCATCGGCGCGAGTGACCTCGACGTAGAAGCGGGTTCCGCCACCAGCGAGTTTGATCACGCTGACGTATCTCAGGCCCAGCAATATGCGGCCCATCTGGCCCGAGCGGGGGTCCCGAAAACGGGGGGTGGGGGTGCGATGAGTTCTGCCGTCGGCGGGGGTCATACCGTTGGCCAGAGTCACCTCTGAGGGGAGTCCGCATGACCGGGGTACGGGTACTTGCTGGGACGCGCAAGGGCGCGTTCGTGCTGACGTCAGACGAGTCGCGCAACGACTGGAAGGTCAGTGGGCCGCACTTTCCGGGCTGGGAGATCTACCACGTCAAGGGCTCCCCGGTGAACCCCGACCGGATCTACGCGTCGCAGACCAGCGGCTGGTTCGGCCAGGTGATCCAGCGCTCCGACGACGGCGGTGAGACCTGGGAGCCCGTGGGCAACGACTTCACGTACGACGGCGTGCCCGGGGAGCACCAGTGGTACGACGGCACGTTGCGGCCGTGGGCATTCACCCGGGTGTGGCACCTCGAGCCGTCGCTGCACGATGCCGAGACGGTCTACGCCGGCGTCGAGGACGCTGCACTCTTCAAGTCCACCGACGGGGGCAAGGAGTGGACCGAGCTGTCCGGCCTGCGCAAGCACGACACCGGCCCGCAGTGGCAGCCGGGCGCGGGCGGCATGTGCCTGCACACGATCATCGAGCACCCGAGCGACGCCGACCGGCTCTACATCGCGATCTCTGCGGCCGGTGCCTTCCGCACCACCGACGGCGGCCAGACCTGGCAGCCGATCAACAAGGGCCTGCGCTCCGGTGAGATCCCGGACCAGGACTCCGAGGTCGGCCACTGCGTGCACCGCATCGACATGCACCCGTCCAACCCCGACGTGCTCTACATGCAGAAGCACTGGGACGTCATGCGCAGCAAGGACGGCGGTGACTCCTGGCAGGAGGTCAGCGGCAACCTGCCGACCGACTTCGGGTTCCCGATCGCGGTCCACGCGCACGAGCCGGAGACCATCTACGTCGTACCGATCACCAGCGACTCTCATCACTTCCCGCCGGAGGGCAAGCTGCGCGTCTACCGCAGCCGGACCGGCGGTGACGAGTGGGAGGCGCTGACCAAGGGCCTGCCGCAGAGCGACTGCTACGTCAACGTGCTGCGCGACGCGATGGCGGTCGACTCACTCGACACGTGCGGCATCTACTTCGGGACCACCGGTGGCCAGGTCTATGCCTCCGCCGACGAGGGCGACAGCTGGGAGCCGATCGTGCGCGACCTGCCGCCTGTGCTGTCCGTGGAAGTCCAGACGCTGCCATGATCCGCGTAGTCCTGCCGGCGCACCTGCGCACGCTTGCCAAGGTCGACGGCGAGGTCGCGCTGGACCTGCAAGGCGCGGTCACCCAACGAGCGGTCCTGGACGCGCTGGAGGAGCGCTACCCGGTGCTGCGCGGGACGATCCGCGACCAGGCCAGCGGCAAGCGTCGGTCCTTCGTGCGGTTCTTCGCCTGCGAGGAGGACCTCTCCCATGAGCAGCCCGACGACCCGCTTCCGGACGCGGTCGCTCAGGGGACGGAGCCGTTCCTCGTCATCGGGGCGATGGCCGGCGGCTGACTCAGCCGCCGGCCGATCCGCCAGGTCAGGACGGCGGGGCGAAGAACTCGAGCGCGATTCCGTCGGGATCGCGGAAGGAGACCCCGGAGCCGTAGTGGGCGTCCTTGATCCCGTCGTTCTTGATGCCCAGCTCGTCCAGCCGCGCGGCCCAGGTCTCGAGCTCGCCGCGATCGCGGCAGGTGAACGCGACATGGTCCAGGCCCGTTCGACGCTCGTCGAACGTGTCGGGGGTGCCGGCGGGGAACGTGTGCAGGCCGAAGAGCTGGCCTCCATCGAGCGCGTAGACCGTGTGGTGGAAGCCACCGGCCTCCTCGTCCTCGTCGAGGACGGGCTCGGAGCCCAGCAGCTCGCTGTACCAGCGCGTGCTCCGGTCGAGGTCGGTCACGGTCACAGCAACGTGGGCAATTCCTGGAAAACCGGCCACAGCAGCAGCCTCCTCATCGGCGGATATCTTGACCTGGATGTCTACTCCCTGCGACCGGTTCGAACAAGGTTCACGACCCGGCTCAGCGTTCAGCGCTCAGCGCCAGCCGAGCCTCGGCGCGAGGTGGCGCAGCACGCTGTCAAGGATGTGCGCGTTGTAGGCGACGCCGAGCTGGTTCGGAATCGTGAGGAGCAGGGTGTCTGCGGCGGCGATCGCCTCGTCCTCGGCGAGCTCTTTCACCAACGTGTCCGGCTCGCCGGCGTACGACTTGCCGAACCGGGCGACACCTCCGTCCAGGTAGCCGACCTGGTCCTCGCTGCCGGTGTCCCGGCCGAAGTACATCCGGTCCTCGTCGCTGACGATCGGGAAGATGCTGCGGCTGACCGAGACGCGTGGCTCACGCTGGTGGCCAGCGGCCTTCCAGGCATCCCGGAACCGCTGGATCTGCTCGGCCTGGAGCTGGTGGAAGGGCACGCCGGTGTCCTCGGTGAGCAGCGTCGAGCTCATCAGGTTCATTGCCTGCTGCGCGGTCCACTCGGCAGTCTCGCGGGTCCCGGCGCCCCACCAGATGCGGTCACGGAGCCCCGGCGAGTGCGGCTCTATTCGCAGCAGGCCGGGCGGGTTGGGGAACATCGGCCGCGGGTTGGGCTGCGCGAACCCCTCGCCCTTGATCACCTCGAGGAACACCCGGGTGTGCTCGCGGGCCATGGCCGCGTGATCGGATCCTTCAGCGGGTTCATAGCCGAAGTAGCGGAATCCGTCGATCACCTGCTCCGGTGACCCCCGGCTGATGCCCAGCTGAAGCCGGCTGCCGGAGATCAGGTCGGCGGCACCCGCGTCCTCGGCCATGTACAGCGGGTTCTCATAGCGCATGTCGATCACGCCGGTGCCGATCTCGATCCGGCTGGTCTTTGCCGCGATGGCGGCGAGCAGAGGGAACGGCGAGGAGAGCTGGGACGCGAAGTGGTGCACCCGGAAGTACGCGCCGTCTGCTCCGACCTCCTCGGCGGCAACGGCGAGGTCGATGGACTGGAGCAGCGCATCTGAGGCCGAGCGCACCTGGGAGTGCGGCGACGGCGACCAATGGCCGAACGAGAGGAACCCGATCTTCTTCATGGCAAGGACAACAACATCGGAAGGTCAGACTTCCCGCAACACCTGATCAAGGGACATCCGGCCCTTCCGGCCGTGCCGTCGTGTCCGGCACACATAGCAGGTGGGGCGGGTGGGACTCGAACCCACGACCCAGGGATTATGAGTCCCCTGCTCTAACCAGCTGAGCTACCGCCCCGGGCGACCGAGTGATGCGAGCCAACCCGCGCCCGGCTGGTCCGGCGGAACCGGACGATACCGCAGCCAGCAGGGCTCGAACGGGTCAAGACAGCCCCCTGCGGATTTCGTTGTCGAGTAAAGTTCTCGACCGCCCTACGTCCGAAAACTTGTTATTCACTAGGGCAAAAGAGGGACAACGAAATCCGCACTTCACAGCGGTCGTTCCGCCGGTTAGAGTCAGACCGCGTTGCAGCATGCCGGCGCCTTCCGCGATTGGGCGATGGGGGTCACCTGATGGCTACGTTGCTCGAATCCAGCGCCGTCGGCGCCCACACCGTGGTGACGTTCGATGGCGACATGGACATCGCCTGTGCCGCGGATCTGCGCGACAGCCTCCTGGGCCTGGTCAACCGCGGTGTCGGCAGCCTGGTCGTCGACCTTCGCGGCGTCACCTTCATCGACTCGACCGGGGTCGGGAGCCTGCTGCGGGTCTTCCACCGCCAGACGCTGCTCGGCGGGGTCGTCCACTTCGTCGCCGACCAGCCCTGCGTGCTCCGGGTCTTCGACCTCATGCAGCTCGGGCGCCGCCTCCACCTCGTTGCCAGCATTCCCGAGGTCGACCGGTGCTGTCCCGGGCTCGCCCCGGGCGCCGGAACGATCTCCCAGGTCGCGGTCAGCTAGCCGGAACCTCCCGATTTCCCGGACTTCGCGCGGCGGCGGCGGCTAAGCCCTACGCTGGCGCCGTGAAGGGGGAGTCCATGGACACGCGCGACTACGTCGGGGTGCAGACGGCCGAGCCGGACGTCGTCGTGTCGAGCCCGCTGCCGCCCGCCCCACCGATGCTCGAGCCCGAGCCTCCCCGGAACGCCCGCCTGCCGCTGGCCATCATCACGGTCCTGATCCTGCTCGCCTCGGCCGTCGGCATCGCCGTGGCCGCGATCGTCTCGGGCAGCGACGACGACTCGGTGGCCCAGCCGCAGTCGCAGCAGCCCGCAGACGTCCCGGCCCCGCCCGCTGCCCTGTCGGTCACCGCCGACGGGCCGGCCTCGGTCGCTGTGGGGGATCTCGCCACCATCACCGTGACCTACACCGACGGCAGCGGCATCTTCAGCGGCACGTCAGAGGAGTGGGGCGACGGGGTCGGCACCAGCTCGCTGCAGGAAGGCCGCTGCTCGGCGCCCGCCGAGCCGGCGGCGTCGCTGTCCGACTCCTACCAGGTGAAGCACCGGTGGACCGAGGCGGGCACCTACAGCCTGGTGCTCGGGGTCAACACCTACACGTGCCGCGGGACGACCGCCGTCCAGGAGCATGCGACCACGATGCTGATCGTGAAGGTGCTCGCCCGCTAGGACTGGAAGCGGAACGGCTTCGGGGGCGAGCTCAGGATCGCCCGGGGGCAGCTGGCGAGGTCGAGGCCGCCGAAGTCCAGCGCCTCGTCGCAGATGCTGGTCACCGTCCAGCCCTGGTCGTTGCCGAACTTCGTTACCGTCACGCGGTAGATCGTGATCTCGTAGCGGGTCGGGGTGCCGTAGGCGACCTGGATGGTGCCGAGCAGCTCGGCCCCGCCGGGTGACCCGTAGCCCTCCCAGGGACGGTCGTAGCGGCTCCATAGCGACGGTTCGGACTGCCACACGCCGCCGTTCTGCACGTCGCGCAGCGCCAGCTCGACCAGGACGGCGCGAGTCGACTCTTCGGGGATGATCGCGGCCGGCCGGATGACCTCGGTGACCACGCCCTCGTCGTACGCCTGCGACATCAGGAGCTCGGAGTCGTGCACGGGTAAAGGCCTCGTCTCTGGTCCACAGGTGGTCCGCGGTGCCCTTGGTCTATCGGCGCACCCAGCCGCCGACTTCACCATGGCCGGGTCATCGAAACGACGGGCTTCCTGGTGCTGGTGGGGCTGATGTGTCATGATCGGAGCCGCACACCGGACGGATCCGTCCTGCCCGTGAGGCCGCTGGGGAAGGCGCACCTCGCACCTTGGCTAGGAGGATCCCGTGACGACTCGCGGTGTTGTCTACATACACGCCACGCCGACGGCGCTGTGTCCGCACATCGAGTGGGCCGTCGGCGGGGTTCTCGGCGCCCGCGTCTCGCTGGAGTGGACCGGCCAGCCGGCCGCTCCGGGCACCGTTCGGGCCGAGCTGTCGTGGCAGGGCGAGCCGGGTGCGGCGGCCTCGATCGCCTCAGCCCTGCGCGACTGGCGGCTGATCCGCTTCGAGGTCACCGAGGAGCCCAGCGCCGGCGGCGAGGGCGAGCGCTACTCCTGGACCCCGGACCTCGGCCTCTTCAGCGCCACCATCGGCGTGCACGGCGACATCCTGGTGCGCGAGGACCGGCTGCGATCCGCCCTGGCCCGGGCGTCCAGCGACCCCGGCGTCACGGTCGAGGGGGAGATCGCCGGCCTGCTCGGCGCGCCCTGGGACGAAGAGCTCGAACCATTCCGGTACGCCGGGGACGGCGCACCGGTGCGGTGGCTCCACCAGGTGGTCTGACTAGAGCGGGATGTTGCCGTGGTTGCCTCGGCGCCCGTGCTCAGGCGCGTTGAGGATCGCGTTCGCGATCGCTGACCGGGTCTTCTCCGGCTCGACCAGCTCGTCCACGACCCCGATCTCCTGCGCGCGGCGGAGCCCGCCGGCCAGTTGCTCGTGCTCGACCGCCAGCTCCTGCTCGACCTGCCCGCGGACGTCCTCGGCCACCTCGGCGAGCCTCCGGCGGTGCAGGATGCGTACGGCGGCGACCGCCCCCATCACGGCCACCTCAGCACCCGGCCACGCGAACACCCGGGTCGCCCCTAGCGAGCGCGAGTTCATGGCGATGTAGGCGCCGCCGTAGGCCTTGCGGGTCACCAGGGTCACCCGCGGCACGGTCGACTCGGCGAAGGCGTGCAGCAGCTTGGCCCCACGGCGTACGACGCCGTCCCACTCCTGGCCCACGCCGGGCAGGTAGCCCGGCACGTCGACGATCACGACCATCGGCACCCCGAACGCGTCGCACATGCGCACGAAGCGCGCGGCCTTCTCGGCCGACGCCGAGTCCAGGCAGCCGCCGAGGCGCATCGGGTTGTTGGCGATGACGCCGACGGTGCGCCCGCCGAGGCGGCCGAGCGTCGTCGTGACGTTGGGCGCCCACTTGGGATGCAGCTCGAGACTGGTCTCGTCGTCGAGCAGGGCAGCGATGATCGGGTGCACGTCGTAGGCACGCTTGCGCGACTCGGGCATGTCAGCGGCCAGGTCGCGGTCCTCGACCGTCTCGATCTCGCGCTGGTCGCCGAGCAGCGCCGCCAGCCGGCGGGCCTCGAGGTAGGCCTCGTCCTGGGTGTCGGCCACCACGTGGACCACGCCCGAGCGGCGGCCGTGCGGCTCGGGGCCGCCGAGCCGCAGTGCGTCGACGTCCTCGCCGGTCACCGAGCGAACGACGTCGGGCCCGGTCACGAAGACCCGGCCCTCGGGGCCGAGGATCACGACGTCGGTCAGGGCCGGCCCGTAGGCCGCGCCGCCGGCCGCCGGGCCGAGCACCACGGAGATCTGCGGCACCTTGCCGGACGCGCGGGTCATGATGGCGAAGACCTCGCCGACCGCATGCAGGGACACGACGCCCTCACGGAGCCGGGCACCACCGGAGTGCCAGAGCCCGACGACCGGGCAGCCTTCGGCCAGGGCGCGCTCGTAGGCAACCAGGATGGCCTTGCAGCCGGCCTCGCCCATCGCGCCGCCCTGGATGGTGGCGTCGGAGCAGAACGCGACCGTCGTCGCGCCTTCGATGCGGCCGATGGCCGCGAGCATGCCCGAGTCGTCCTCGTCGGTGATCAGCTCGGTCGAGCCACCGTCGAACAGCAGCCCGAGACGAGTCAGCGGGTTGCGCGGGTCGTCGGCCTTGTCGACGACGACCTTGCCGCCGGCTGCGGCGGTGGCGGTCACTGCTCCACCGTGCGGAAGGCGACGGCGACGTTGTGGCCGCCGAAGCCGAACGAGTTGTTCAGCGCGAGCAGCTCACCGTCGGGCAGGGCCCGTGGCTCACCTCGGACGACGTCGAGGCTGACGTCGTCGTCGAGGTCCTCGAGGTTGGTCGTGGGCGGGGCCTTGCGGTGGTAGAGCGCCAGCAGCGTCGCGATCGACTCGACCGCGCCGGCGGCACCGAGCAGGTGACCGGTCATCGACTTCGTCGCCGAGACACACGCACCGTCGGTGGCGTCGCCGAACGCGACCCGGATCGCCTGCACCTCGGCCACGTCACCGACCGGGGTCGAGGTCGCATGGGCGTTGATGTGGACGACGTCGGCGGGTGTTGCGCCGGCGCCGGAGATCGCCATCGTCATGGCGCGGGCCGCACCGGCGCCGACCGGGTCGGGCTGGGCCATGTGGTGGGCGTCGGACGTGATGCCGGCGCCGGCCACCTCGCCGTAGATGCGTGCACCGCGTGCCCGCGCGTGCTCCAGGGTCTCCAGGATCACCACGCCGGCACCCTCGCCCAGGACGAAGCCGTCGCGGCCCTTGTCGTAGGGCCGGGAGGCGCGCTCCGGCTCGTCGTTGCGGGTGGACAGTGCCTGCATCGCAGCGAAGCCGGACAGCGGCAGCACGTGGATCGCGGCCTCTGTCCCACCGGCCGCCACCACGTCGGCACGCCCCGAGCGGATCATGTCGACGGCGTAGGCGATCGCCTCGGCGCCGCTGGAGCAGGCGCTCACCGGCGTGTGGACGCCGGCGCGGGCGGTGAGCTCGAGGCCCACCACGGCCGCCGGGCCGTTGGGCATCAGCATCGGGACCGTCATCGGCAGCACCCGGCGGGCGCCCCGCTCCTTGAGCGTGTCGTAGGCGGCGAGCAGCGTGGTCACCCCGCCGATGCCGGACGCGATCACGACGCCCATGCGCTCCGGCTCGATCTCGGGCGCGCCGGCGTCGGCCCACGCCTCGCGGGCCGCGATCAGGGCGAACTGCCCCGAGCGGTCCATCCGCTTGATCTGCGGCACGGGCAGCACTTCGGACGGCTCGACCGCCACCGGTGCGGCGATGTGCACCGGGATCATGTCGATCCAGTCCGCGGTCAGGACCTTCACGCCCGACTGGCCGGCCAGCATGGCCGACCAGGTCGACGCGACGTCGCCGCCCAGCGGCGTCGTCGCACCGAGTCCGGTGACCACCACGCGCTGGGAGTCGCTCAGCCGAGAGTCAGTCATTGGACTATGCACTCGCCTTCTGGATGTAGCTCACCGCGTCGCCGACCGTCGACAGGCCCTTGACGTCGTCGTCGGGAATGCGCACCCCGAACTTCTCCTCGGCGTTGACCACGATGGTCATCATCGACAGCGAGTCGATGTCGAGATCGTCGGTGAAGGACTTCTCGGGCTTCACGTCGCCGGCGGGGATCCCGGTCTCCTCGTTGACGATCTCGGCGAGACCCTCGAGGATCTCCTGCTCGCTCTTGGCCATAGCGCTTGCGCTCCTTCGTGGTGGTCGGTCCCGCGGGTCGCGGGTCGTTGTGGGGTTGGACTCTGTCAGGGCAGGGTCACGACCTGCGCGGCGTATACCAGGCCGGCACCGAAGCCGATCAGCAGCGCGGTGCCGCCGCTCTTGGCCTCGCCGCTCTCGATCATCCGCTCCATCGCCAGCGGGATCGAGGCGGCGGAGGTGTTGCCCATCTCGGCGATGTCACGGGCCACCGGCACGTGCTCGGGCAGCTTGAGCACCTTGATCATCGCGTCGGTGATGCGCATGTTGGCCTGGTGGGGGATGAACGCGTCCAGCTCGTCGGCCGTGACACCCGCGGCGTCCAGCGCCTTCTGGGCGACCGGCGCCATCTGCCACACGGCCCAGCGGAAGACCTTCTGCCCCTGCATGGTGAGCATGGGGAAGTCGACGTTGTGATCGCGTACGTCGATCCAGCTGGCGCGTTGGGTGATCGCGTCGTACTGCGAACCGTCAGAGCCCCACACCGTCGGGCCGATGCCCGGGGTGTCCGACGGCCCGATGACGACCGCGCCGGCACCGTCTCCGAAGATGAACGCCGAGGTCCGGTCGTAGGAGTCGGTGAAGTCCGACAGCTTCTCGCAGCCGATCACCACGACGTACGTGGCCGTGCCGCCGCGGACCATGTCGTTGGCCATCGAGACGCCGTAGCAGAACCCGGCGCACGCGGCGGAGATGTCGAACGCAGCCGCGGTGGTGCCAAGCCGGTGGGCCACGTCGGCTGCGCCGGACGGGGTCTGCAACGGGTGGGTGACGGTCGCGAGCATGATGCAGCCGACCTGGTCGGCGTCGATGCCGGCGTTGGCGAGCGCCTTGCCGGCCGCGGCGACCGACATGTCGACGACCGACTCGTCGGGGGCGGCGAAGCGCCGCGTGACGATGCCGGACCGCTCACGGATCCACTCGTCGGTGGAGTCGATGCGCTCGCAGATCTCCTCGTTGGTGACGATACGGGCGGGGCGGTAGCCGCCGACGCCGAGGATCCGGGCGTGCTGAGCGCCGACGGACGTCGTGATGAGGCTCATGCGGGGACCGCCTCGGGGTGCAGCCGAATCAGGGGTTGGCCGGGGGAGACCGGGTCGCCGTCCTCGACCAGCCACTCCACGACCGTGCCACCGTGCGGAGCAGTCACCGGCTGCTGGTCGCGAAGAGTGACCAGCATGCCGATCGTGACGCCAGGCTCCAGCGTGGAGCCGACGGGCAGGTCGGAGATCCGGAACGTGCCCTTCGCGGGGGCGACGAGCATCCGCCACGTCGGGGAGTCGTCCAGCGGCGACTCGCTGGCGTGCCGCGCGACCAGGTCGCGGGCGGCCTCGAGGTCGGCGGGGGTCTTCAGCGCGACCGTCTCGACGCCTGGCAGCGCGCGCTTGATGAGCCCGGTCAGGGTGCCGGCAGGCGGCACCTCGATCACGCCGGTCACGCCGAGCTCGGCCATCGTCTTCATGCACAGGTCCCAGCGCACCGGGTTGCTGACCTGGGTGACGATCCGCTCGAGGACGGCCGGTCCGGTGTTGACGACGGCACCGTCACGGTTGGAGATCAGCCGGGTGCGCGGGTCGTGCACGCTGACTGCTCGCGCGTAGCCGGCGAGCGTCTTGACGGCCGGCGCCATGTGCTTGGTGTGGAACGCGCCGGCGACGGAGAGCGGGATGAGCCGGGCTTTCGCGGGCGGGTCAGCCTGGAACGCAGCGAGCTCGTCCATGGTGCCGGCGGCGACGACCTGTCCGGCGCCGTTGTTGTTGGCGGCGGTGAGCCCGTGCTTCTCGATCGCGGCCACAACCTCGTCGGGATCCCCGCCGATCACCGCGGTCATGCCGGTCGGCTCGTTCGCGGCGGCCGCGGCCATCGCCCGGCCCCGCTCGCGGACCAGAACCATCGCCTGCTCGGCGCTGATCACGCGGGCGCCGGCTGCTGCGGTGATCTCGCCGACGCTGTGGCCGGAAGTCGCGCCGAGGACGTGGAACGCGTCGGCCGGATGCGGGAAGATCTCCAGCGCAGACACCAGGCCGGCGGCGACGAGCAGCGGCTGGGCGACGGCGGTGTCCTTGATCTCCTCAGCGTCGGCCGTGGTGCCGTAGCGCACCAGGTCGAGACCGGCGCAGGCGGAGAGCCAGCGCAGCCGGTCCTCGAAGTGCGGCAGCTCGAGCCAGGGCGAGAGGAAACCGGGGGACTGTGCCCCCTGTCCGGGAGCAACGATGACAAGCACGGTTCCTACCCTTCCGGACCAGGGACCCGGGCGCGGTGCGGGGCCTGACGAAACTGGGCTGGTCACTTTGGAGGTTTCCTACAATACCGCGGACCCGTCCGCGAGGCGGCCCAGTGCCAGGGCGAGCCGCAACGTGAACGCGTCGCGGGGGTCACCGGGCACGTAGCCGACGATCTCGCCGACCCGACGCAGGCGGTAGCGAACGGTGTTGGGGTGCACGAAGAGGACCCGAGCTGTCGCCTCCAGCGACGCGGTCTGCTCGAGGTAGGCCGCGAGTGTGTCGACCAGGGCGGACCCCGACGCCTGCAGCGGTCGGTAGACCTCATCGACCAGGGTCCGGCGGGCGAGCGGGTCACCCGAGAGCACCCGCTCGGGCAGCAGGTCGTCGGCGAGCACCGGGCGGGGAGCCTCGGGCCAGGCCGCCGCCGCCTTCACACCGGCCACCGCCGCTGCAGCACTGTGGCCGGCGGCGAGCAGGTCGGCCACCGGGGGGCCGACGACGACCGGCCCGGGCCCGAACTGCGCCACCAGGTGCTGGGTCGCGCGGACCGGGTCGCTGCCGCCGCCCAGGATCGCGACCAGGCGGTCGCCCTGGACCCCCGTGAGCACGTCGAGGTGGCTCGCGCGGGCCACCCGGCGGATCTCGTCGACGACCACTTCAGGCGCAGCGTCAGGCGTCTGGCCCACGACCACCACCACCGACTCGGACGCGCCCCACCCGAGGGCGGCGGCCCGGGTCCGCAGCGAGTCGTCGGCCTCGCCGCGCATCAGGGCGTCGACGACGAGCGCCTCCAGCCGGGCGTCCCAGGCACCCCGCGCCTCAGCGGCCTGGGCATAGACCTCGGCTGCGGCGAACGCGATCTCGCGGGAGTAGCGCAGCACCGCCTCTCGGACGGCCGCCTCGTCTCCCGGCGCGACGATGGCGCCGATCTGCTCCTCGACCACAGCGATGACGACCCGGACCAGCTCCACCGTCTGCTGCAGGGTCACCGACCGGGTCAGCTCGCGGGGGGCCGTGCCGAACACGTCGGCACTGATCGCCTGGGCGGCTTCGGGATGGCGGAACCACTCCACGAACGCGGCGACACCGGCCTGCGCCACCAGGTTGACCCACGACCGGTTCTCGGCCGGCATCGCGCGGTACCAGGGCAGGGCCTCGTCCATCCGGGCGATCGCGGCGTCGGCAAGGGTGCCCATGCTGCGCTCGAGGCGGCGCACTGTGGCCGGGGATTGCCGAGGCATGGCTGGCAGCCTAGTTGTGACAGAGCGACAAACCGCCGGATTCCCGACCCGCTGCTGGCTGGACGCCACCGGTGGCTACCTTGCTGGCTACCGTGTTGCCGGTGGACCCCGTCGAAGCCCTGCGCCGCATCGCGTTCCTGCTCGAGCGGGCCCACGAGCCGACGTACCGGGTGAAGGCTTTCCGGACCGCCGCGGCCGCCATCGCGGCCCTGCCGCCGGAGGAGCTGGCCGCCCGGGTGGGTGCCGGCTCGCTCACCGAGCTCAAGGGGGTCGGTGACAAGACCGCCGCGGTGGTGCAGGAGGCGTACGCCGGGGCCACGCCGGCCTATCTCGAGCGGCTCGAGGGCACGGCGTACGAGCCGGTCACCGAGGGTGGGGCGACGATCCGGGCGGCGTTGCGGGGCGACTGCCACACGCACTCGGACTGGTCGGACGGCGGCAGCCCGATCGACGAGATGGCCATGGCCGCTCGCGACATCGGCCACGAGTACGCCGTGCTCACCGACCACTCGCCGCGGCTGACCGTCGCGAGCGGACTCTCGCCCGAGCGGCTGCGCGAGCAGCTCGACGTGGTGGCCGAGGTCAACGAACGGCTGGCGCCGTTCCGGCTGCTCAGCGGCATCGAGGTGGACATCAACGAGGACGGCTCGCTGGACCAGGAGGACGAGCTGCTCGCCCGGCTCGACGTCGTGGTCGCGAGCGTGCACTCCAAGCTGCGGATGGACCGTGACTCGATGACGGCCCGGATGGTGGCTGCGGTGGCCAACCCGCACACCGACATCCTCGGGCACTGCACCGGGCGCAACGTGACCTCGCAGGGCCGGGGCGGGCGGGTGCGCCCGGAGTCGGAGTTCGACGCCGAGCTGGTCTTCGAGGCGTGCCGCCAGTTCGGCGTCGCGGTCGAGATCAACTGCCGGCCGGAGCGGCTGGACCCGCCCCGCCGGCTGCTCCGCCTGGCAGTGGAGACCGGCTGCCTGTTCTCGATCGACACCGACGCACACGCTCCGGGGCAGCTCGACTGGCAGCCGTACGGCTGCGAGCGTGCGGAGGAGTGCGAGGTGCCGGTGGACTCGATCGTGAACACCAAGCCGGTGGACGAGCTGCTCGCCTGGTCACGCCGGGCTCGGTGACCGGTCGCGCGAGGCCGGGCGGAACAACGGCGTACGGCTCCGTGTTGGGGGGGACATGCAATCGACTGTTGACGTGCAACGCAACGGCGAGCGGTTCGCCACCCGGCTGGGCTGGCTGGACTCCAAGCACTCGTTCTCGTTCGGGCACCACTACGACCCGGCCAACACCCACTTCGGTCTGCTGCTCGTCTCCAACGACGACGTGGTCGCGCCGGGCACAGGCTTCGAGACGCACCCGCACCGGGACATGGAGATCGTGACCTGGGTGCTCGACGGCGGGCTCGTCCACCAGGACTCGATCGGGCACAACGGCGTCATCTACCCGGGCCTGGCCCAGCGGATGAGTGCCGGCACCGGGATTCTGCATTCCGAGAAGAACGACCGGCCGGCGTCCCTGCTGGTGCCCGAGGCCCAGCAGGCCATCACGCCGGTGCACTTCGTGCAGATGTGGGTGGCACCGGACGAGTCACGCATCGAGCCGGGCTACGAGCAGCTCGACATCACCGAGGAGCTGACCCGCGGGGGACTGGTGACGGTCGCCTCCGGGATGGAGCGGCACCGCGGCGAGACCGCGATCCGGATCCGGCAGAAGGACGCGGCGCTGTTCGCGGCCCGGCTGGCCGACGGTGAGTCGGTCGCGCTGCCGGCCGCACCCTTCGTGCACCTCTACGTCGCCCGGGGAGCGGTCGAGCTCGAGGGTGCCGGCCGCCTGGACACCGGTGACGCGGCAAGGATCACCGCGGCGGAGGGCCAGCGGGTGACTGCGGCCGGCGACGCCGAGGTCCTCGTCTGGGAGATGCACGCCGAGCTGGCCGGCTGAACCAGCTAACGTCCGAACCGGCTGACCCGCAAGGGCTACTCGGAGCTGCCCTCGGTCTCTCCGGCCGGGGGCGCCGTCACGTCGCCGAGCTGGTAGCGGTCGATCGCCTCGCGCACGACCTCCTCCTTGACCTCGCCGCGCCGGGCGAGCTCACCGAGCGTCTTGACCACGATGGACCACGCGTCGACCTTGAAGTGCCGCCGCAGCGCGCCGCGGGTGTCCGAGAGGCCGAAGCCGTCCGTGCCCAGCGACGCGAAGTCGCCCGGCACCCACTGCCCGATCTGGTCCTGCACGGCCCGCATGAAGTCGGACACCGCGACGAACGGCCCGGGCGCCCCGTCGAGCTTGCGCGTGACGTAGGGCTGACGCAGGTCGCCCTCGGGCTGCATGAAGTTGTGTTCGTCGGATTCGAGACCGTCGCGGCGCAGCTCGTTCCATGATGTGACCGACCAGACGTCGGCCTGCACGTTCCAGTCGTCCTGGAGCAGCTGCTGCGCCTGCAGCGCCCATTGCACGGCGACGCCGGACGCGAGCAGCTGTGCCTTCGGCCCGTCGCCGTCCGGTGCGGGGGAGTAGCGGTAGATGCCGCGCAGGATGCCCTCGACGTCCACGCCCTCGGGCTCGGCCGGCTGGACATAGGGCTCGTTGTAGAGCGTGAGGTAGTAGTAGATCTGCTCCGGCGACTCGCCGTACATGCGTCGCAGCCCGTCCTGCACGATGTGGCCGAGCTCGAAGGCGAACGCGGCGTCGTAGGCGACGACCGCTGGGTTGCTGGACGCGAGCAGCAACGAGTGCCCGTCCTCGTGTTGCAGGCCCTCACCGTTGAGGGTGGTGCGGCCCGCGGTGGCGCCGAGCACGAAGCCCCGGGTCATCTGGTCGGACGCCGCCCAGAAGCCGTCGCCGGTGCGCTGGAAGCCGAACATCGAGTAGAAGATGTAGAGCGGGATCATCGGGACGCCGTGCGTCGCGTACGACGTGCCGACGGCCGTCCAGGACGCCGTGGACCCGGCCTCGTTGATGCCCTCGTGCAGGATGACGCCCTTCTTGTCCTCCTTGTAGGACAGGACGAGCTCGCTGTCGACGGAGGTGTACTTCTGGCCGTGCGGTGAGTAGATCTTGGCCGTCGGGAACAGCGAGTCCATGCCGAACGTGCGGGCCTCGTCGGGGACGATCGGCACGAACCGCCAGCCGATCTCCTTGTCCTTCATCAGGTCCTTGAGCATCCGGACGAACGCCATCGTGGTGGCGACCTGCTGCTTGCCCGAGCCTCGCTTCATCACGTCGTAGACGGGATCTCCGGGCAGCACCAGCGGCTGCTCCTTCACCCGTCGCTCGGGGAGGTAGCCGCCGAGGGTCCTGCGGCGCTCGTGCATGTAGGCGATCTCGTCGGAGTCCTGACCGGGGTGGTAGTAGGGCGGCAGGACCTCGTCGAGGGCAGAGTCGGGGATGTCGATCTGGAGGCGGTCGCGGAAGCCGATCAGGTCGTCCTTCTTCAGCTTCTTCATCTGGTGCGTCGAGTTGCGGCCCTCGAAGTGGGAGCCGAGCGTCCAGCCCTTGATGGTCTTGGCCAGGATGACGGTCGGCTGGCCGGCGTGCTTGGTGGCCGCCTCGTAGGCGGCGTACATCTTGCGGTAGTCGTGCCCGCCGCGGGAGAGGCCCCAGATCTCCTTGTCGGACATGTGCTCGACCATCGCCCGGGTGCGCGGGTCGCGCCCGAAGAAGTGCTCGCGCACGTAGGCGCCGTCGTTGGCCTTGTAGGTCTGGTAGTCACCGTCCGGCGTGACGTTCATCAGGTTGACCAGCGCGCCGTCGTTGTCCTTGGCGAGCAGCTCGTCCCACTGGCGGCCCCAGATGACCTTGATGACGTTCCAGCCGGCACCGCGGAAGAACGACTCCAGCTCCTGGATGATCTTGCCGTTGCCGCGGACCGGCCCGTCCAGCCGCTGCAGGTTGCAGTTGATGACGAAGGTGAGGTTGTCCAGCTCCTCGCGCGCCGCTATGCCGATCGCCCCGAGCGACTCCGGCTCGTCCATCTCGCCGTCGCCGAGGAAGCCCCAGACGCGCTGCTGGCTGGTGTCCTTGATGCCACGGTTGTGCAGGTAGCGGTTGAACCGGGCCTGGTAGATCGCGTTCATCGGGCCGAGGCCCATGGAGACGGTAGGGAACTCCCAGAACTCCGGCATGAGCCGGGGGTGGGGGTACGACGGGAGCCCCCCGCCCGGGTGGGACAGCTCCTGGCGGAAGCCGTCGAGCTGGCTCTCGGTCAGGCGGCCCTCGAGGAACGCCCGGGCGTACATGCCGGGGGAGGCGTGGCCCTGGTAGAAGATCTGGTCGCCGCCGCCGGGGTGGTCCTTGCCGCGGAAGAAGTGGTTGAAGCCGACCTCGTAGAAGCTGGCCGAGGACGCGTAGGTGGAGATGTGTCCACCCACGCCGATGCCGGGCCGCTGGGCCCGGTGGACCATGATCGCGGCGTTCCAGCGGTTGTAGGCGCGGATCCGGCGCTCGACGTCCTCGTCGCCGGGGAACCACGGCTCCGACTCGGGCGGGATGGTGTTGATGTAGTCGGTGCTGCGCAGGCTCGGGACACCGACCTGCTTCTCGCGGGCCCGCTGGAGCAGGCTCAGCATGAGGAACCGCGCGCGGTTGCGCCCGGCGTGCTCGACGACCGCGTCCAGCGACTCCAGCCACTCGGCGGTCTCGGCCGGGTCGATGTCGGGCAGCTGGCTCGGCAGGCCGTTGTTGATCAGCGCCGGCCGCTCCTGTCCGTCCTGTCCATCTGATCCAGAGGCCATGCTCGTGGGGCTTCCTTCTCGCTCGATCGGATGCGCTTTTCCTACCCTTGACGGTAGCCCCTCACCACTTGTTGCGTCGTGCGGTGTCAGGGTGGAGCCCATGCAGAGCACGGTGATCGAGGTCCGCACCGGCTCGGAGGAGACGGTCCGCGATCTCACCGGTGAATGCGAGCGCTTCCTTGCCGGTCTGGCCGCCGGGGACGGGCCGCTCGACGGGCTGCTCCACGTGTGGGTCCCGCACGCGACGGCCGGCCTGGCGGTGCTGGAGACCGGGGCGGGCAGCGACGCCGACCTGCTCGCTACCCTCCGGGAGCTGCTGCCGGCCGACGACCGGTGGCGGCACCGGCATGGCTCGCCCGGCCACGGGAGGGACCACGTCCTGCCGGCACTGTGCCCGCCGTATGCCACAGTGCCGGTCATCGACGGGGCGATGGCCCTCGGCACCTGGCAGTCGCTCTGCCTGGTCGACCTCAACCGGGACAACCCGATCCGCAGCGTCCGCCTGACGTTCCTGGCGGGCTAGGAAGCACCCCGCCGGGCCCGCAGATTCCACCTGTCGGCACGAAGCGCTTGCGCGACGGGCCCGGAGCCTGTGGACTACGCGCGACGGATCCCACCCGGGGTCGGACAGCGACGCAGTTGGAGGACTCGGTGAGCGCGACCGCGGATCACGCGGAGGGGCAGCGCCACCTGGTGGCACGGCTGGGCATCCGCTCCGGCCAGGTCGTCCAGGAGCTCGGCTACGACGAGGACTGCGACGACTCCCTGCGGGACGCCGTCGCGGGGCTGTCCGGCAGCCCACTCGTCGATGAGGACTACGAGGACGTGGTCGACGTCGTCCTGCTGTGGTGGCGCGACGACGACGGCGACCTGGTCGACGCGCTGGTGGACGCCCTGGTCTCCCTCGGCGACGGCGGCGTGGTGTGGGTCCTGACCCCCAAGGCCGGTCGGCCCGGCCACGTCGAGCCCAGCGACATCGCCGACGCGGCGCCCACTGCGGGGCTGCACCAGACGAGCAGCATCAGCGCCGCGGGCGACTGGTCGGGCACCCGGCTGGCGTCGCGCCGCTCCGGTCGTTGATGCCGGTCACCCCGAAGGTTGTCGAGGTCGGCGAGCAGGCTCCTGACTTCGAGCTGACGGACCAGCACGGCCAGCCCGTGCGGCTCTCGTCCTTCCGTGGCCGCGAAGCCGTGCTCCTGGTCTTCTACCCGTTCGCCTTCACCGGGGTCTGTGGCGGCGAGCTGCACGCACTCGAGGAGGCCCGGGCCGAGCTGGCGGCCGCCGGCGTCACGATCGTCACCGTCTCGGTCGACTCGATGTACTGCCAGCGCGTCTATGCCGAGCGGGAGGGCTTCGGCTTCCCGATGCTGGCCGACTTCTGGCCGCACGGGGGCGTCGCCTCGGCGTACGGCGTGTTCCACGAGGCGGCCGGCGTCGCTCGGCGGGGCAGCTTCCTGGTCGACCGCGAGGGAACCGTGCGGTGGACGGTGCTCAACGAGATCCCGGACGCGCGTGACATCGACGAGGTCCGGAAGGCCGTCGCGGCGCTCTGACGTGCCCCCGTCGCACGGGTTCGCACGGCAGAATGGGGACATGGCCGATCCGGACAAGCGCACCGACATCGACAAGCTCCTGGCAGAAGCCGACAGGGTGCTCGCGGGGGAAGGCGCGACGCCTGCCCGCGCAGTGCAACCACGGCAAGGCGCGGAGTCGGAGCCGGGCAGACTCGTCCCGCAGGTGCGAGCAGCGGCCCTCTCGGGTGCGGTGGCCGGAGCAGCAGTGTGGTTCCTGTTCGCCGTGCTGCCGTTCCTGGGCGCGATGTCGGGCGCGGTCGGTGCATTCCTCGCCACGTTCGTGGCCGTGCTTGTCTTCCGCCGCCGCCGGTGACGACCTGGGAGGCCATCACCAAGCGCAGCCTCGCCGAGATCGACGACGCGGACCCGCTGTACCGCCCGACGAACTTCTGGCAGCCCGGGCTGCACCAGCTGTTGAGTGACATGGACGAGCTGGGCTTGGAGCGGTTCAAGTCGTGGCCGAGTGCGGCCTACTGGTTCTATCCCACGTATGCCGCCAACGTCCGACCGGAGACCGTCGGACGCCGCCGTCGACCGCGCCGTCGAGGTGCAGCCGGAGGTGCACCAGCCGTGGCTGCGTGAGGCTCTCACCGGCGCCGCCGAGGCGCGCCGCGACCTCGAGGTGGCCCGCATCCTGTGGGACCACGGGCGGTGGCCGTTCAAGGTCATGGCTCGGGGAGAGGCGCGGATCGGGGAACCGCCCCAGCACTTTCACCTCGCCGGCGACAAGCGCGGGTGGACCAAGCCCTACCTGAACTACCTGCTCTGCATGGCGGCCCTGTCGCGTCACGTCGACCGGCCGCCGCGCTCGGTGCTGGAGATCGGCGGCGGCTTCGGAGTGCTCGGCGAGATCCTGATGCGCCGGTCCAAGGCGGTCCGATACGTCGACCTCGACATCCCGCCATTGCTGACCGTCGCGTCCTACTACCTGCGCGAGCTGTTCGGCGAGCGCATCGAGGTGTACGACGACGCCTGGGCCGGGCGGGTCGGGCCGGACCGGTCGGCGGTGCTGCCGTCGTGGCGGATCGACGACATCGACGGACCCTTCGACCTGTTCGTCAACTGCTTCTCGTTCCAGGAGATGGAACCGCCGTGGTCGCCAACTACGTCGCGAAGGTCGCCGAGAAGGATGTCTCCTACGTCGTCTCGCTCAACTCCCGCAAGGGCAAGCCGAAGGCCAGCGACGGCGGGATCGGCGTGGTCGAACAGGTGAGGTCGGCGGACATCGTCGAGATGTTCGCGGGTCACGGCTACGAGCTGGTGGGCACCTACGGGCCGCCGTACCTGCGCAGCGCCGGGGAGCTCACCGTGCTGCGCTCCGGGAGCCAGCGGTGGCGCCGAGGCGCCGGCGCCGCCCGCCGTAGGCTCCGGTCATGGCGTTCAGCCCTGAGGTGAGTGTCGGCCCGCACACGATCGGGCGGGATCACCCGCCGTTCGTGATCGCGGAGATGTCGGGGAACCACAACGGCGATCTCGACCGGGCGCTGGCCATCGTCGACGCGGTCGCCGACAGCGGCGCGCACGCGATCAAGATCCAGACCTACACCGCCGACACGATCACGATCGACGTCGACGGGCCGGCCTTCCGGGTCGAGGACCGCCACGGGCTCTGGGGCGGCCGCACGTTGCACCAGCTGTACGACGAGGCGCACACGCCGTGGGAGTGGCACCGGCCGATCTTCGAGCGGGCCCGGGAGCGCGGCCTGGTGCCGTTCTCCAGCCCGTTCGATGCGACGGCGGTCGAGCTGCTCGAGGGGCTCGGGGTCGAGCTCTACAAGAACGCCAGCGCCGAGATCGTCGACCTCCCGCTGATCCGGTTGGTCGCCGGCACCGGCAAGCCGATCCTGATGTCCACCGGCATGGCCACGATGGGCGAGATCGCGGCCGCTGTGGAGGCCGCTGCAGAGCGCAGGGTGCACCGACCTGGTGCTGCTCGCCTGCACCGCCTCCTACCCGGCCGACGCTGCCGACGCCCGGCTGCACAACATCGCGCTGCTCTCCGAGGCGTTCGGCCTGCCGGTCGGGCTCTCCGACCACACCCTGGGCATCGGCGTCGGTGTTGCCGCCGTCGCCCTCGGCGCGGTCTGCCTGGAGAAGCACGTCACGCTCGACCGTGCCGACGGCGGCGTCGACTCGGCCTTCTCGCTCGAGCCCGCTGAGCTCGCTGCGCTGCGTGCGGAGTCCGAGGCCGCCTGGATGGCCTCGCGGAGCCCGGGCCGGGTCGGGCCGACAGACTCCGAGCAGTCGGTGCTGCGCCTGCGTCGCTCGCTGTACGTCGTCGAGGACGTGCGCGCCGGGGACGAGGTCACCGAGGCGAACGTGCGGTCGATCCGGCCGGCCGGCGGGCTGCCACCGGACGCCATCGCCACCGTGCTCGGCCGCCGGTTCAACCGAGACGCGGCCCGCGGCACGCCGTTGACCTGGGACCTCGTCTAGCGGTCAGCCGCTCGGCACCCGCTGCTTGATGAGCCCGAGGAAGCCGTCCGGGTCAGGCGTCCGCTCGGGCAGGTAGCCGGCCGCGTCGAACAGCCGCTGCGACGCTGTGTTGTCGCCGTGCACCGCCGCGAGCATCGTGTGCGCCGCCGGCTCGTGCTCGGCCAGCCAGTCCTCGCCGGCGCGCAGCAGCGAGGCGGCCAACCCCCGCGCGCGACGCTCGGGGGCAACCGTGAGCGAGACCTCCCACTCGCCGTCGCCGACCCGGTCCCACCGAACGGTGCCGACGTCGCCCGCGTCGTCCTGCGCCACCAGCAGATGCCGCTCGGAGTCCGTGAGGGTGGCCTTCAGCCAGGCCCGGTGCTGCTCGGGGCCGACCTCGTCCGGTGTCGCGCGACCCGGCCCGGGTCACCGGGTCGTTGCGCCAACGCAGCAGAGTCGCGGCGTCCCCCTCGTCGGCAGGGCGCACCCGCACGGGGTCAGCCGAGCGGTGCGGTTCCCGGCGCACCGTGAGCTGCTCCCAGCTGCGAACAACCCGCCACGCACCGAGCCCGTCGACCAACCGGGTGGCGGTCTCAGAGAGCCGCTCCCGCTCGCGGGTGTCGCTGAGCACGGTGCGCAGCGTCGCCGCGGCGTCGGGGTCGAGCCCGTCCGTGGCGGAGCCGAGCCCGACAGCCGCCCCGCGCCCGAGCAGGCGCTCGTAGCTGTGCTGCTGGTTGTCGCTGACGCACACCAGCGCGGCGGGCACTCCGAGGCAGCAGAGCTCCCACACTGACGTGCCCGACGCGCTCACCACCAGATCGTGGTCGAGCATGAGCTCCGTGAGGTCGGGCCGGGGCGGAACCAGCTCGACGGCGAGGTCCAGCTGGGCGGTAGTGCGCTCCAGCTCCTCGCGGCTGGCTGGCTGGGTGATCGCCGTGACCGCCAGGTCGCGACCCGTGGCTGCCAGCACGTCGAGCACCTGACCGGTCAGGGCATGCACGTCGGTGCCGCCCAGGACCACGAGGACCCGGCGCGCGTGGTCGCCGATCACCGCCCGCCCCGCCCGCTCCGTCACCGATCGGCGTACGCCGGCCCAGCGCGAGCCGCGCAGGAGCACGGGGCCGACATCACGACGGGTCTCCTCCGCTCCCAGGGTCGGGTCGACCACCAGGTCGGCCGGCCGGCGCCCGAACGTCCCGTCCTCGAGGTTGCTCAGCAGGGCGAGGCCGGCAGCCCGTGCGGCCAGGTCGTCACCCTCCGGTCCGTAGGTGTCCAGGTGGACCACGTCGTACGCCGGCAGCCGGGGGTCGGACACCACGTCGACGGCCAGAGAACGGAGCCGCTCGGTGACGAGCGGGCCCGCGAAAGTGCCCGAGAAGTCGATCTGGTGACCTCTGTCCAGGGCGACCTCGGCCAGCGCAGCCGCCCGGAAGACATGGCCGGCTCCGATGGCTGGACCGCCGTCGCAGTGGATCAGGATGCGCACGTGGGGCATCCTTGCCGTCGCGGCCCCACCGGAGCCAGCCATCGACGAGAGGTTCTGCCCGCGTGTCCGTCTTGCAGGGGTCCAACATCCTGGTGACAGGAGGGACCGGCTCGTTCGGCAAGGCCTTCATCAGGCATGCGCTGGACCACCTGGATCCCCGTCGGCTGGTGGTCTTCTCACGGGACGAGCTCAAGCAGTACGAGCTCCGCCAGCTGTTCGCCGACGACAGGCGGCTGCGGTGGTTCATCGGTGACGTGCGGGATGAGCGGCGGCTGGTGCGGGCGCTGCACAATGTCGACTACGTCGTGCACGCGGCGGCGCTCAAGCAGGTCGACACGGGGGAGTACAACCCGTTCGAGTTTGTCCAGACCAACGTGATGGGCTCGCAGAACGTCATCGAGGCGTCCATCGACGCCGGGGTGAAGCGAGTCGTCGCGCTGTCCACCGACAAGGCGTCCAGCCCGATCAACCTTTACGGCGCGACCAAGCTGACCGCCGACAAGCTGTTCATCAGCGGAAACCACTACGCCGCGGCGTACGACACCCGGTTCAGCGTGGTGCGCTACGGCAACGTGATGGGCAGCCGGGGATCGGTCATCCCCTACTTCCGCGAGCTGGCGGACGCCGGCCAGTCGCTGCCCATCACCGACCTGCGCTGCACGCGGTTCTTCATCACGCTGCCGCAGGCCGTCACGTTCGTGGTCGATTCCTTCGACGTGATGTCCGGCGGTGAGCTGTACGTACCGCGGATCCCGTCGATGAAGATCACCGACCTGGCTCAGGCGATCGCACCGGGAGCACCGATGCACGACGTCGGGCTGCGGCCGGGCGAGAAGCTGCACGAGGAGATGATCTCGCCGGACGAGGGCCGGCGGGCGCTGCGGCTCGGCGACCGCTTCCTGGTGCAGCCGGACCTGGGCTCCTGGGGCTGGGTCCCGCCGGCGGACGGGGTCGCTGTCCAGGACGGGTTCTGCTACCGGTCCGACAGCAACGACGAGTGGCACACCGTCGAGACGATCCGCGAGATCCTCGCGTTCGGGGTCTGAGGAGCTCCCGTGATCCCGTACGGGCGGCAGTCGGTCTCGGAGGAGGACATCGAGGCGGTGACTGCGGTGCTGCGAGGGGACTGGCTCACCACCGGACCCACCGTCGACGACTTCGAGGCGGCGGTCTCGGCGGTGACCGGCGGCCACGACGTGGTCAGCGCCACCTCGGGCACCGCCGCGTTGCACATCGCCTACGTCGCGGCCGGTGTCGGACCCGGCGACGAGGTGGTGACCACCCCGATGACCTTCGTAGCCACCGCCAGCGGTGCGTCGATCCTCGGGGCGACGGTCCGCTTCGCCGACGTCGACCCCGAGAGTGGGCTCCTCGACCCCGAGGCCGTCGGTGCGCTGGTCGGGGACCGCACGCGTGTGATCGCGGCCGTCGACTACGCCGGCCATCCCTGCGACTATGCCGCGCTGCAGCAGATCGCTGACCGGGTCGGTGCGTCGACCCTGGCCGATGCCGCGCACTCGATCGGCGGGACGATGAACGGTCGACCGGTGGGGGATCTCGCCGACATCACGACCTTCTCGTTCTTCCCGACCAAGAACGTGACCACTGCAGAGGGCGGAGCGGTCACGGCGAGAGACCCGGCCGTGGTGCAGCGGGGGCGTGAGTTCCACAACATCGGCCTGGTCCGCGATCCGGACCGGTTCCGCGTCCAGGACCAGGGGCCCTGGCACCAGGAGGTGCACGCGTTCGGGCTCAACTACCGGCTCACCGACGTCGGATGCGCCCTGGGGCTCAGCCAGCTGCGCCGACTGCCGGAGTTCTCCCGGCGCAGGGCCGAGATCAAGGCGACGTACGACGCTGGGCTCGCCGGGGTCGCGGGTCTCGGGACGCCACCCCAGCGGGCCGGAGCAACGCCGGTCTGGCACCTCTACCCCGTGCGCATCTTCGACGGCCGCCGTCGTGAGGTCTACGACCGGATGCGCGCGGCCGGCGTTGGGGTGCAGGTCAACTACCTCCCCGTCTACTGGCACCCGGTGTACGCCGAGCTCGGGTACCGCCGCGGCATGTGCCCCAACGCGGAGGCCTTCTACGAGCAGGTGCTGTCGCTGCCGATGTTCCCCGGTCTCACCGACCAGCAGGTCGACCAGGTCGTCGAGACCCTGACGACGGTCCTGCGCTGACGTGACCCGCATCGGCGTCATCACCCAGGCGCGGGTCGGCAGCACCCGGCTGCCCGGCAAGGTCCTGATCGAGGCGGCCGGGCGCACGATGCTCGACCACCACATCGACCGGCTCACGACGGCCGGTCTCAACGTCTACGTCGCCACCACCGACACCAGCGGAGACGATCGGCTCGCCGAAATGGTGGCGGGGCGCGGCCTGCCCATCTTCCGCGGCAGCGAGACCGACGTACTGGCTCGCTATGCCGGTTGCGCGCGCGCCAACGAGCTCGACGTGGTCGTTCGGGTGACCGCGGACTGTCCCCTCATCGATGGCGATGTCGTCGTCGAGGGGGTGTCGCGGTTCCTGCAGCTGCGTGGCGAGCACGGCGACGACGTCTATCTCTCCAACACTGTCGAACGCACGTACCCGCGTGGTCTGGACTTCGAGGTCTTCGCGGCAACCGCGCTGTATCGCGCCGACCGGGTCGCGACGGGACCGAGCGAGCGCGAGCACGTCACGCCGTGGCTGTACACGGGCGCCGGCCGGCTCTCGCACGTGGTGCAGCAGCGGTGGCCGGTCGACCGCTCGCACTACCGCGTGACGCTGGACACCGCCGAGGATCTCGAGCTCATCCGCCGGCTGATCGAGGAGCACGGTGCCGCCGGGCTCGACTGTGCGGGCCTCATCCGGCTGCTGGACGGGCACCCCGAGCTCGTCGCCCTCAACGCCGAGGTGCAGCAGAAGGAGTGGGGCTAGCTCCCGGCCGGAGCGTCGGCGACCGGGTCCTCGGGGATGTCGACCGCCCCAGACGTGGGGGCGTTCGCGAGCGCACCGTTGCGCGCGGCCTGGTTCGCGAGCTCCGCAGCGGCAGCCATTTCCTCGGCCAGCGCGGACTCGAGCCGGCGTATCCGCTCCTCGTAGCGGGTCACGACGCCGAACCTGACGCGGATCCGGCGGTGTTCCTCCCTCACCTCGTCGAGGAGGGTGCGCGCCTGCGCCTGCTCAGCGTCGGTCGGGTCGTCGCCGCGGAACTCGACCTGGTCGGTCAGGCTCTGCAGTCGCTCCTCGATCGCGCCGATCTGGGCCGCGAGCACCTCCAACAGGGTCGCGGCTTGCCAGGCCGCCGGCTTGACCGAGTCGAGCCGCTCCTTGTGGCGGTCCAGCCGTTCAGCGTGGCGCTTGAGCCGCCCGTCCTGACGCTCGAGCCTGGCCTCGGCCTTGGCCAGCCGCTCCGCCAGCTCGTCGTACCCGCTCGATCTCCGCACGAGCCTTCGCATGCCGTCCCGAAGTCGGCTCATGCCACGTACCTGACCTCTCCCCGGTCGACGAGACCTTGGAGGTAGGTGCCTTCTCGGTCCAGCTTGTGTGCCGAGTGGACCGGCGCGTCCGGGACGTCAGCCTGGTAGCCCCAGCTCTGCTGCTCGGGGTCGTCGAGGAACGAGAAACCGGTGAGGACGATGTCCGCCTCGGGGAACAACCGGTAGGCGAGGTAGGCCGCCTGCGTCCCCGTCGTCGGAGCCACGCCCAACCCTCCGCGGGCGGGACGAAGCAGGTACTTCAGCGGCAACCCGAGCGCGCGGTTGGGGAGTGGCCAGGCCCCCAGGTCCGCGGGCCAGTAGGACGGCCAGCCCACCGGCTCCGGCACACCGAGGGAGAAGGTGTCCCCGACGAAGTACGCGCGGTTGCGGTAGTCGTGGAGGAACCCGCGCGTCGGGCGGGTGGTCCGGGCGGTGACCACCACGTTGGTGCGGGTGCCGACACACGGCGGGTCGTCCACGCTGTCCAGTGCCAGGGAGTTGCACCGGATGACCAGGTCGGACGTGTCGATGAGGTCGCGCCGCTGCTCGCTGGGCTCGAGCGGAGCGTTGGCGACCACGGCCACCCGCCGGATCGGCGTCGACGCGGCGTACGCCGTGGCGTGCTCGCGCATCTGCGCCACCAGCTCCTCGTCGATGTCCGTCAGCGTGCGGCGCACCGTGGCCCTCCCGTTCCGGGTTGGAGGATATCCAACGCCGGTAGTCTGACGGCCGCGCGTGGGGCGCATAGCTCAGCGGTAGAGCACCTGTCTTACAAACAGGCGGTCACTGGTTCAAATCCAGTTGCGCCCACTGCGGAGTCCCGCGGATTCTCACGTCAGCGGCCGGTCAGCCGGGACTTGCGGTTGCCGCGGATCGAGGCCGCGATCGTGACCCCGACTGCGGCGAGGGCCACCTGGACGACGAGCTCGATCCAGTCGACCCCGTCGGTGTCGCGCATCGATCCGACGATGGCCGAGCCGATCAGGGCGGCGACGATGCCGACGGCGATCGTCATCCAGATCGGGATCCGCTGCCGGCCGGGCACGACCAGCCGCCCGAGGGCGCCGATGATGAGCCCGATGAAGATTGCGCCGATCACGCCTTCGATGGTCATCGTGGGTGCTCCTGATCCTCGGCGGCGCGCTGCCGGGCTCTCGCATACGGTGAGCCCATGCGCGTGACCATGATGCTCGCCGACGCGGCGCAGGAGGTCAACGGCAAGCTCTACGTCCTCGGCGGCGGCTGGTCGGTCACCGGGCCGGTGCTGCCCCCGATGGCGCTGGCGCTCAAGCTGGACGTCCCGTGGAGCGCGGCGAACCAGCAGCACGAGTTCCTCCTGGTGCTGGTCGACGCCGACGGGCACCCGGTCCGGGTCGCTGGCGACGACGGTGAGGTGCGGGCCGGCGGGACGTTCGAGGTCGGTCGCCCCGAAGGCCTGCCCCCGGGAACCGACATCGACTTCGCGTTCGCCGTCACCGTCCCGTCGTTGCCGCTCGCGCCTGGCCGCTACGCGTGGCAGCTCTGGATCGACGGCGAGACGAGCGAGGACTGGCAACGACCTTTCCAGGTGCGCGAGTGAGCGAGGCCGCCCGGCTCGGCGACGTGCTCGCGGTGCTCGACGAGCTCTACGACCCGCGCTGGGCCGAGCAGTGGGACTCGGTCGGTCTCGTCGTCGGGCGACCCCGATGACCCGGTACGGCGGGTGCTGTTCGCCGTCGACCCGGTGATGGCCGTCATCGAGGAGGCGGTGGCGTGGGAGGCGGACCTGCTCGTCACCCACCATCCGCTGCTGCTGCGCGGGCTGCACAGCGTCGCGACCACCTCGAGCAAGGGCCGGGCGGTGACCGCGCTGGTCCGCGGCGGCATCGCGCTGCACGTCGCGCACACCAACGCCGACGTCGCCGACCCGGGCGTCTCCGACGCGCTCGCGACGGCGCTCGGGCTGACCGACCTGCGTCCCCTGCGCCCGTCCGCGCCCGAGGGCGAGCTCGACAAGGTCGTGACGTTCGTTCCGCACGAGGACGCCGACCGGGTGATCGACGCGCTGGCCGCGGCGGGCGCCGGCGAGCTCGGCGACTACGCGCGGTGCGCATGGACCACGCAGGGCCTCGGCACGTTCCTCCCGCTCCCCGGCGCGCAGCCGGCCGTCGGCGAGGTCGGCACCGCCGAACGGGTCGCGGAGACGCGGATCGAGATGGTGCTGCGCCGCGACCGTCGTACGGCGGTCGATCGCCGCGCTCAAGGCCGCGCATCCCTACGAGGAGCCGGCGTACGACGTGCTCGAGCTGGCGGCCGGGGAGTCCGGCCGCGGCCTGGGCCGGGTCGGGATGCTGCCCGAGCCGGAGACCCTCGACCAGTTCGCGGCTCGGGTGGCCCGGCTCGCTGCCGGCGACCGCGGTGCCGATCAGGGTGGCGGGGGACCGGGACCGGCCGGTCCGCACCGTCGCGGTCTGCGGCGGCGCGGGCGACGACCTGTTCGCCGACGTCCGGGCCTCGGGCGCCGACGTGTTCGTCACCGCCGACCTGCGCCACCACCCGGCGTCGGAGGCGCTGGAGCAGGGCCCGCCGGCGCTGGTCGACTGCGCGCACTGGGCCACCGAGTGGCCGTGGCTGGCCGACGCGGAGCGGCTGTTGCAGGACGGCCTGACGCGTCGAGGGGTTACGGTGCAAACTCGGGTGTCCACGCTCGTGACCGACCCGTGGACGAGCACCGTGAGCACCACCGACGACAGGAGCCAGCGCTGAAAGCCGCCGCGACCGACCAGCTGCGCCTGCTCGACGTCCAGGCGCTCGACGCCCGGATCGACCAGCTGGCCCACCGCCGCGCGACGCTGCCCGAGCACGCGGCGCTGCAGGAGCTGGAGAAGGCCCTGTCCGAGCTGGCCGACAACCTCGTGGCCGCGGAGACCGAGCAGAGCGACATCGCGCGGGAGCTGAAGAAGGCCGAGGGCGACGTCGAGCAGGTCCAGGCCCGAGCGGCGCGCGACCAGCAGCGCCTCGACGCGGGCCAGGTGGCCTCGCCGAAGGAGCTGGAGGGCCTCCAGCACGAGATCGCGACCCTGAGCCGGCGCCAGTCCGACCTCGAGGACGTCGAGCTGGAGATCATGGAGCGGCTCGAGGCGGTGCAGACCCGGCACGCCGAGCTGTCCGGCGCAGCGGGCCGAGGCCGAGGCGAAGGCGACCGAGCTGACCGCCAGCCGCGACACCGCCACCGCCGAGATCGACGCCGAGGTCGGCAGCCTGCAGGCCCAGCGCGACACCCAGGCGGCCGGGCTCGACGCCGAGCTGGTGACGCTCTACGAGAAGATCCGCGCGCAGCAGGCCGGCATCGGCGCGGCCGAGCTGAAGCAGCGGCGCTGCACCGGCTGCCGCCTGGAGCTGAACAACGTGGAGATCGCCCGGCTCCGCTCCGCCGACGACGACGAGGTGCTGCGCTGCGAGGAGTGCCGACGCATCCTCGTGCGCACCGCCGAGTCGGGCCTCTAGGCACGTGCCGAGACGGCTGATCGTCGAGGCCGACGGTGGATCGCGTGGCAACCCGGGGCCTGCTGCCTACGGCGCCGTCGTGCGCGACGCCGAGAGCGGGGACGTGCTCGCCGAGCGGGCCGAGTTCATCGGGACCGCCAGCAACAACGTGGCGGAGTACCGCGGGCTCATCGCCGGCCTGACGCCGCCCGGGAGCTCGACCCGAAGGCGCACGTCGAGGCGCGGCTGGACTCCAAGCTCGTGGTCGAGCAGATGTCGGGGCGCTGGAAGATCAAGCACCCCGTCGATGATCCCGCTGGCGCTGGAGGCCAAGGCGCTGCTGCCGCCCGCACAGGTCACCTACAAGTGGGTGCCGCGCGAGCGGAACAAGCACGCCGACCGGCTCGCCAACGAGGCGCTCGACGCGGCCGCGCGGGGCGAGACGTGGTCCGAGGCGGACAGCATGGCCGCGCTCGCCCAGGGTTCGGGCGGCAGCGAGCCGGTGGTCGACGAGGCCGAGGTCGAGCCCGGCCCGCCCAACGCCCTGGTCGGCTGGGACGTCGGCCTCGGTACGGCCGACGACGTTCCTGCTGCTGCGGCACGGCGCGACCGCGCACACCGCGGAGAAGCGGTTCAGCGGGGCCGGCGGTGCCGACCCCGAGCTGAGTCCGGATGGCGAGGCGCAGGCCGAGCGGCGGCCGCGGCAGTGGCGCCTCCGCGGCCCGGTCGACGCCGTGGTCAGCTCGCCGCTGCGCCGCGCCCGCCAGACCGCCGACGTGGTCGCGGCCGCGCTGGGTCTGCCGGTGCGCGAGGTCGAGACGCTGCGCGAGTGCGAGTTCGGCGAGTGGGAGGGGCAGACGTTCGCCGAGGTGCAGGAGCGGTGGCCCGACGAGCTCGTCGGCGTGGCTCGCGGACACCAGCGTCGCGCCGCCGGGCGGCGAGTCGTTCGACGCCGTCGCCGCACGGGTGCGCCGGGCCCGCGACCAGCTGCTCGCCCGCCACCCCGGCCGCACGGTCCTCGCCGTCAGCCACGTGACGCCGATCAAGCTGCTCGTCCGTGAGGCGCTCGCCGCGCCGTTGTCGGCGTTGTATCGGATGGAGCTCTCGCCGGCGTCGCTGACCGAGATCGACTGGTACGCCGAGGGCGCTGCGTCGCTGCGGCAGTTCAACGACACGCCACCTGCGCGACCACGCTGCGCCGGTCTCTGCTAGGCTGCCCCAATGCCTCGCCGACACCTGCGCCTGCGCGCCAAGGACGGTGCCGAGCTGCGGGCCGGCTTCGCCAAGATCCGCAGCGAGCTGGAGCTGCCCGAGGAGTTCCCACCCGACGTCCAGGCAGAAGCCGAGAAGGCCGCGGCGAACGGTCAGCACACGTCGTACGACGTGGTGGACCTGCCGTTCCTGACCATCGACCCGCCGGGGTCCATGGACCTGGACCAGGCGATGCACATCGAGCGGCGCGGCAAGGGCTTCCGGGTGCGCTACGCCATCGCCGACGTGGCGACGTTCGTGCGACCGGGCGGCGCCATCGACCAGGAGGCCAACCGCCGGGTCGAGACGCTCTACAGCCCGGACACCCGCACGCCGCTGCACCCGCCGGTGCTGTCCGAGGGCGCGGCGTCGCTGCTGCCGGGTGATGTGCGGCCGGCGCTGCTCTGGACGATCGACCTCGACTCCGGCGGCGAGCAGACCGGTGTCGAGGTGCGCCGCGCGATGGTGCGCTCGACCGACCGGCTCGACTACGCGACCGTGCAGGAGGCGCTCGACGCCGGCAAGGCGGACGAGCGGCTCACGCTGCTCGCCGAGGTCGGCAAGCTGCGCGAGGAGCGCGAGGTGGAGCGCGGCGGCGTCAGCCTGCCGATCCCCGAGCAGGAGGTGGTCGAGGAGAACGGCAGCTTCGTGCTCGCCTACCGGGTGCCGCTGCCCGTGGAGGGATGGAACGCGCAGATCTCGCTGCTGACCGGCATGGCCGCGGCCGACCTGATGCTGCACGGCGAGATCGGCGTGCTGCGGACGCTGCCCACCGCGCCCGCCGGAGGAGATCCGCAAGCTGCGTCGCGCGGCCGGCGTCCTGGGCGTCGAGTGGCCGGACGGCACGTCGTACGCCGAGGTGATCCGTCACCTGGACCCGACCGACCGCGACGCACCTCGGCGTTCCTCGAGAACGCGACAGCGCTGCTGCGCGGCGCGGGCTACACCGCGTTCGACGGCGGCGTGCCGGAGCAGGCGACGCACGCGGCGGTCGCCGCGGAGTACGCGCACGTCACCGCGCCGCTGCGCCGGCTCGTCGACCGGTACGTCGGCGAGGTGTGCGTGTCGCTGTGCGCCGGCACGGACGTGCCCGGCTGGGTGCGCGAGGCGCTGCCGGGCCTGCCGCAGAAGATGGCCGACAGCGACCGGCGGGCCGGCGGCCTCGAGCGCGAGTGCGTCGCGCTGATGGAGGCGGTCGTGCTGAGCCCGTCGGTGGGGGAGGTCTTCGACGCTGCCGTCGTCGACGTGCACGACAAGGGCGGCGGCATCGTGCAGCTGCGCGAACCGGCCGTGCGGGGCGAGTGCGAGGGCGAGCTGCCCCTCGGCGAGCGGGTGCGGGTGCGGCTGCAGGAAGCCGATGTCTCCCGTCGGCGAGTGCGCTTCGCGCTGGCCTGAACGTAGACTGGGCGCACGGCGGACGAGCCGGCCGGGCGGCCGCGTCGAGGTGTCCAGGGTTCGTCCCTGGCCCTCGCCGAGGAAAGTCCGGGCTCCACAGGGCAAGGTGGTGGGCAACACCCACCCGGGGTGACCCGCGGGACAGTGCCACAGAAAACAGACCGCCGGTGCTGATCGCTTCGGCGATCGGGACCGGTAAGGGTGAAACGGTGGTGTAAGAGACCACCAGCGTCCGAGGTGACTCGGGCGGCTCGGTAAACCCCACCTGGAGCAAGGTCAGACAGGGAGCGTTCGAGGGCTGCCCGCCCGAGCTCCCGGGTAGGCCGCACGAGGCTGTCGGCAACGGCAGTCCTAGATGGATGGTCGCCGGCGCCGGAGCAATCCGGCGTCACAGAACCCGGCTTACAGGCCGACTCGTCCGCCGCCTTGGCCCTGACCTGCGGCTTTAGTATTCAGGGACCTGCGCTAGTCCGCAGATTTGGTGGCCTCTGATGTGGAGGCCAGGCACCAACCCCGTTCCGCCTCACCCCGTGCAGGTGAAGCCACGTCCCAGGGGAGGCACGCATGATCCTGAGGTGGGAGTCAGGACACACGCTCAGGACGGAGCCCTGCTATGCGCAAGATCGCCTCAATCACCGCCATCGTGGTGGGCATCCTCATGGCAATCGCGGGAGTGGTCACCTTTGTTGTGGTGAGCACCACCCTGTCGGATCAGAAGATCACCGTCTCCGACGATGCCTCCTGCGCGGCCGGGGATGTCGTGAACGGACCGTTGTCGGCCTACTGCCAGGCCAAGGTGATCGACAAGCACACGAAGGCAATCACCGGCGGCAAGACCTACGCAGAACTTGACCAGGACGACCCGAACCGGCCCGTCGCCTCGGACTCAGCCTTCCTGCAGGCGTCGCTCTTCACCTCGGTCGTCGCCTTCGGGGTCGCGGCGATGGCGGTGGTCGTGGGCATCGTCTTAGCGTTGATTGGGTTCGCCATCCGAACTCCAATAGTTGCCCAGACCTAGGCGTTGGGGGCTAGCTGACTGTCTGAACCGTTCTCCGCGTGGCCGGTGAGCGGGCAGTGAGGTGGACTACCCCGCCGTGGGTGATTCCGGTTGCCGGTGTTCGGTATGTGATGGGGCTTGCCCGGACAGTGCCCACCGTTGCCCGGCCCGACAATCGAGGAGGCTGGCATGGGACCTGCATCCAGTGTGGACCGAGACCGGCTGCTGCAGACTTTCCTGGAGCTCGTGGCCGTGGACAGCCCCTCCGGCCACGAGCGCGAGATCGGCGACGTCCTCGAGGCCCGGTTCGGGGCGCTGGGCTGCAAGGTGACTCGTGACGAGATCGGCAACGTGGTGGCGGTGTTCCCCGGGAGGCGGAGCGGGACGATCCTCTTCTCGACACACATGGACACGGTTGGCACGGACACTGGTATCAAGCCGATCATCGGCGACGACGGCGTTATTCGTACGGATGGCAGCACCATTCTGGGCGCGGACGACAAGTCCGGCATCGCTGGCTGCCTCGAGCTGCTCACCCTGCTGGGAGCAAACCCTGACTGGGAGTGCCCGACCATCGAGTTCGTGGTCACGGTGGGCGAGGAGGTGGGCCTGGTCGGATCTCGTCACATGGACATCGGCGCGTTGAACGCCAGTCACGGATTCGTCATGGACACCGCGGGCGCGATGGGTTCGATCACCTACTGGGCGCCGACGGCGGTCGACCTCACGGTGACCATCAAGGGGCGCGCGGCACACGCCGGTGTGGAGCCCGAGAAGGGAATCAACGCGATCAAGGTGGCGGCCGAGGCGATCGCAGCCATGCCACTGGGGAGGATCGACGAGGAGACGGTCGCGAACATCGGCAAGTTCACCGGCGGCGACGCGAGCAACATCGTTCCGGACGAAGTCCTGCTCGAGGGGATGGCCCGCAGTCACGACCAGGCCAAGCTGGACGCCCAGCTCGACACGATGCGGGCTGCTTTCGAAGTCGGCGGCTGCCAAGTACGGCGCCAGCCTCGACTTCAGCAGCGAGGAGGTCTACCGGACGTACAAGATCGACGAGGACGCCGCCCCGTACCGCGAAGCGGCCGCGGCCATCGGCGCGCTCGGCCTGGAGGTGATGCCGCGCAAGTCCGGCGGCGGCACCGACGGCAACCTCTTCAACGCCAAGGGGATCCCGTGCGTCGGGCTGCCCACGGGCATGGTCGATGAACACGCGACCAGCGAGCACATCGCCATCGACGACATGGTCATCGCATGTCAGGTCATGGTCGGCATCGTCACCGGCCCCGCGGACGCCCAGGGCGCTTCCTGATCTGGGTGGGCGCTAGGAAGTAACCGTCTCGACGCTCGCCACCAGCGTGAACCGGATGGCGACACGGTTCCCAGAGGCGTAGCCATGGCGTCGTGATCGGAGGCGGAGATGACTGAGCGGCGTGAGGTCTACGAATCCCTCGACCTGGCGTTGCGGATCGGCGAGGTCCTCCTGTCGTCAGGGGCCGGGGCGGCTGATGTCACGGCCACCATGCTCGCCGTGACCCAGGCCTGCGGCGTGCGCAACGTGTCCGCGGACGTGACCTTCGTCGACCTGACCCTTCACCATCAGCCGAGCATCGACGAGCCCGCCGCCATCCAGGTCCGGCGGGTGACCCGGCGCCAGGTCGACTATGCGGACCTGACCGAGGTCGACCAGACGGTGAGCGACCTGATCGCCGGTCGCATCGCCCGTGGCGAGGCTCGTGATCAGGTCGCCCGGATCGTCTCCACCGGACCCCTGAGACGACGCTGGACGGTGACGCTGGGGTGGGGCGTGATGGGGCCGGTGTCGCCCTCACCCTCGGTGGCAGTCCGGTGGTGTGCCTGCTGGCGTTCCTGGCGGCGTGCGCGATCGACCGAACGCAGCGGTTGATGTCCCGGCACCGCATCCCGTCCTTCTACGTGCAGGCGGCCGGGGGGTTCGTCGCCACGCTCATCGCGGTCACCGCCGCGGCCACAGCGGCTGAGGTGAACCCGTCCCGCGTCATCACCGCCGGGATCGTCATGCTGCTGGCCGGAGTCGGCCTCGTGGGCGCTACACAGGACGCCATGACGGGCTTCCCGGTCACGGCCAGCGCCCGCCTTCTCGACGCCATGCTGGACACCGCCGGCATCATCGCGGGAGTCGGTGCTCGGCCTCACATTCGCGGACGTGCTCGGAGTCGGGCTAAGCACCTTCGAACCCGGTGAAACAGGCTTGGCGGAGGCGGGGGTCACCGTGTTCGGCGCCACCCTCGCCGCGGCGGGGTTCGCCTTCGCGTCGTACGCCCCCCTGCGGTCCTTGGTAGCCGTGGGACTGGTCGGGGCGCTCGGACAAGCCGTCCTCCTGGGCGTCGACAGCGCCGGACTCGGACGGACCTGGGGCTCCGCGGCCGCCGCCGTCACCATCGGTGCCGTTTGCTACCTGGTAGCAGGTCGCTTCCGTGTCCCACCGCTCGTGGTGGTGGTCCCCGCTATCGTGCCGCTCCTGCCGGGACTGGACATCTACCGAGGGCTCGCACTCCTGGCGGAGGGAGAGGACGGTGTGCTCCAGCTGGCCTCAGCGGCCGGGACCGCACTGGCGCTCGCGGCCGGGGTGATCCTCGGCCAGTATCTGGCGCAACCTCTCAAGCGTGAGGCGCACCTACTGGAGACCCGGCTCTCGGGGCCGCGCATGGTCGGTCCGTTCCGGGGACGGCGACATTGACCCGTGGCCATGGAGCCGGTGCGCTCAGGTGGAAACCGACCCGCTGGCGACGCGCTCTTCCAGGAGCCGGCAGGGGATCTCTTCCTCGACGATCTTGCCGTCGACGGCGAAGACCTTGAGCGCCTGTCCGCCGGGCTCGGAGGTGACCGCCTCGACGACCTCGCCCCCAGGCGTGAACCGGATGGCGACCCGGTTCCCCGAGGCGTAGCCCATCTCGAGCGAGCCGTCGAGCAGCGCGGCGTGGAAGATCGGGCGCCGTTGGTCCTCCGCGTCGTAGTGGGGGCAGTAGCTCCCCTTGATCATGCCGAGACCCTCGTGGAGCAGTTGCAGCGTTGGTCCGTAGGAGTCGGTGGTGCCGCCTTCGAACCAGCACAGCCCTCCGGCGCTGCCGCCGGTGAGGACGGCGCCCTGCTCGAGTGCCTTGAACAGCAGCTGGTCGACGCCCTGTCGCTTCCACACGTCGAGCATGTTCGCGGTGTTGCCGCCGCCGACGTGGATGACATCAGCGCCGACCACGATGTCGGTGAGGTCGTCGAAGTCGCGATGGAACAGCTTGAGGTGGCGGGGGCGGCACCGTCCGGAGTGGAAGGCCTCGTAGAACGAGACGATGTAGCTGGCGTCGTCTCCGGTCGCGGTAGGCAGGAAGAGCACGACGGGGTCGTCCTTGCCGGTGAGTTCCAGGACGTAGTCGTGCAGCGGGTCGTTGCGTCGGTCCATGACCGCCTTGCCCGCGCCCATGGGGACGATGTGTCCGGGCATGCTCGTACCTCCTGGGATGCTGGTCGGCTACGTGGCGGCGGTGGCCGGGGCGGCGAACAGGACGATCCTGATCAGCGTCGGGGTGACGTCGAGCTCCCGCTGCATCGTCACCCGATCGATCACCGCATATCCCTGCACCCCGGCGTCACCACCGGTCGGCATGAGCTGCACGAGGGCCAGCCCGGCCTCGGTGAACTTGTCGTCGTCCGGCTCGCAGGATGTCGCCGCACGCGACTGGCTGGTCCGATCCGGGTCCAGTGAGGACCACCGAGAAGCTCTGCTCGGTGTAGGCGGCACCCAGGCCGAAGCCGGTGACGCCGGCCGATCCGTAGTAGGCGACCGTGACGGGGTCGGCCGCCTCGGCGGACCGGGCCTGGAAGGGCGACACGTCGTAGTCGTCCTCGCTGTCCGACTCGGCCCGGAGGTCGTCCGCCGGCGACGCGCACGGCCCGCTCTGCACGTAGCTCTCGTAGCCGGCGGCCGCTTCCGCCGGCACGGTGACGTCCTCGGTGGAGAGGATGATCCGAGCTCGGGTCGGAGTGATGTCCAGCTCCCGCTGGAGGCGGGCCCGCTCGAGGGTCGCGACCCCTTCGACGCCGCTCGACCCGACTGGCAGGAGCTGCACGACTGCCAGGCCGGCCTCCCCGAACTGGTCGGCATCGGGCTGCAGGATGTCGCCGCACGCGACGGCTGTCGTTGTCGGGATCCGTGATCACCATCGAGAACTGCTGGTTGGAATAGATCGCCGCGACACTGAAGCCGGGGAGCCTCGGTGGCGCCGTACTGGCCGAGTGTGACCTGCTTGCCGTCCGCGCCGACAGCGACGTAGGGCTCGACGTCGGGGGCGTCCTCGGCGCCCTCCAGGTCGATCGTGAGCTCATCGCTCGGGGCTGCACACGTGCCGCTCTGGATGTAGCCGTCGAACCCTGCGGCTCCGTCGTCGTCGTCGCCGACCGCGAGAGGCATGACGACCAAGGCCGCCACGACGACAGCGGCCACTCCCCACCACATCGGAGCGGATCGCGCGTTCATCGGCCGATCCTCCCTTCCGTGTCGTCGGCGCTCACGACGTCCCGTACACCAGTGCTGCGACCCCGAGGGCCACGACGGTCGACGAGATCCACATCACGAACATCGGGAGCGAGAACGAGTGCCAGACCGCGTACTTCGTGATCCCTGTCGTTCCCGTCTCGTCAGTCGCGATCGCGGTCACCTGGGAGCCGTTCGCCGGGAAGAAGTAGATGCCGATGCAGGCGACCGAGCACGCCGCCAGGAACTGCGGCGGGATGCCGAGCACGAGGCCGATCGGGATGATCGCCGCGAGCGCGGCCGCCTGGCTCGTCGTCAGTGCGGCGACGATGAAGATGGCGACCGCGATGGCCCACTTGTAGTCCTCGACCAGACCGCCCATGGCGTCGACGATCTGCGCCTCGTTGAAGCCGATCCAGGTGTCGGCGAGCCAGGCGATGCCGAACAGGGCGATCAAGCCGATGAGCCCTGACGTCATGGTGCTCTGGGTGACGACCGTCTTGATGTTGACCTTGCAGGCGAGCACGATCGCGGTGGCGGTCACGCCCATCACGATCTGGATCATCACCCCGGTGCTCAGCGGCACGAGGGCGCCGGTCTCGTCGGGGAAGGCTGGGCGCAGCCTCTCGACCATGCCGAGCACCATGATCACCGCGATGCCCGCAAGGAAGATCATCGTGCTGCGCTTGGCCTCCGGCGGCAGCTCTCGCGCCTCGAGCACCGTCATGTCGAGCGGGGCGATCTCGCCCGCTGCTACTCGCCTCTGGTACTCCGGGTCGTCGTCGAGCTCCTTGCCGACGCGCATCTGCAGGAAGCAGGCGACCAGCAGGCCGATGATGCTGGCCGGCAGGACGACGATCAGGATGTCCGAGATGCCGAAGCCGACCGGGTCGAGGATGCCCACCATGGTGGCCATGGCGGCGCTGACCGGGCTGGCGGTGATGGCGAACTGCGACGCGGTGCTGGCCACGGCCAGGGGGCGTTCGGGTCGCACGTTGTTGGCGTAGGCCACGGCGAAGATCACCGGGATCAGCGGGTAGTAGATGAAGCCGGTCCCCGCGCCCAGGGTGAAGATGAAGGCGACGATCGGGGCGATGACCGCGATGTAGGCGGGCCGCTCTCTTGAGGAGCTTCTTGGCGACCTCGACCAGGTAGTCGATGCCGCCGACGGCCTGCATCGTCGATGCGGCGGTGATCACCGACAGGATGATGAACATCGACGTGGTGGGAGGTTCGCCCGGCGGAAGACCGAAGCCGAAGACCAGGACGGCGAGGCCGACGAGGCCCCACAGCCCGAGACCGATGCCCCCGGTGCGGACACCCAAGAGGATCGCCACGATCACGACCACTCCTTGGAGCAGGATCATCGTGCTCCTCCATGCGGCCCTCCCTCGATGCTTGGACCATCCACCCTCGGCTCCGCGCGACGCCTCATCCGGCTTGGATGAGATCGATCTTCGTTCGCGGCGGTCGGTGCCGGTCACGCGGCCGACGGGTGACGTGGTCATCCTCGAAGGATGAGCCACGATGACCGGGACATCGGAGTCCGAATGGTTCAGCTCGCCTTCCGAAGGAGAGCGGAGATGCAGCAGCGACACGGATGTGAGCGCAGCAACGGCACACGGCCGTTCTGGTCGTCACGTGTCTTGTCCACGCTGGTGGTCAACGCGAACACGTCCGCGGTGAGCATCCTGCTCCCGGCCATCAGTGACGACACCGGGATGTCGGTGACGACCTTGCAGTGGGCCGTGACCGGCTACTCGCTGGTGGGTGCGGCGACCATCGTGACCTCTGGCTCGCTGGGTGACGTGTTCGGCAGGAAGCGCGTCTTCCAGCTCGGTCTGATGCTGTTCATCGCCTCCTGTGTGCTGATCGCACTCTCGGACTCGGGGGGCATGGTCATCGCCGGGCGCTGCATCCAGGGCGCGTCGGGTGCGACGATCCTGGCCTGCGGGCTCAGCCTGCTGTCGGTGGCGCACCCACGGGTGAGGCACAGCTGCGGGCGGTCTCGCTGTGGGGCGCGGCGGCGGCCGTCGGCGCCGCCGCCGGGCCGCTGCTCGGTGGCGCGCTGGTCGAGCTGACCGGCTGGCAGGGGCTGTTCTGGGTGGACGCCGGCGTCGCCGCGGTATGCATGGCGATGACGGCCGCCACGGTGGCCGAGTCGCGCGACCCGAGCCGGTCCCACTCGATCGACTTCGGCGGGAGCCTGCTGGTCGCCCTCACCCTCGCCCCGTTCGTGCTCGCGGTGAGCAAGGGCAGCGACTGGGGATGGACGTCCGCGGCCACGCTCGGTTGCCTGGCCCTGTGCCGTGGTCGCGGGATTCCTCTTCGTCGCGGTGGAGACGCCGGGTCGCCGTCCCGATGCTCGACCTGGCCCTGCTGCGCAACCGGGTCCTGGTCGACCTCCACGATCGCGATCCTCATCGGCGCCGGCACCATCAACGCGCTGATGTACCTGGTCAGCCTCTACTTCCAGGACCCGTCCGACCCTCGGGCTCAGCCCGTTGCAGGCCGGCCTGGCGACCCTGCCGGCCACCGCGGGCCTGGTGGCTGATCGCCCCCTTGGTGCCCCGCCTCGCAGCCCGGTTCGGCGGCCGCCAGGTCGTCGCTGCCGGGTTCGCGATCACCGCCGGCGGGGTTCGCGGCGATCGGCCTGGTCGAGACGCTCATGGCGGTACGGCGCCTTCGTCCTTCCCCTGGTGGCCGTCGCGGTCGGGATGGGCCTGTCCAACGGGCCGGCCACGTCGGCCTCGACGGCCTCCGTGCCAGCTGCCCAGGTGGGCTCCGCGTCCGGCGTGTCCAACATGGCCCGCTACGTCGGTGCCGCCGTGGCGACGGCGCTCGCTGCGTCGATCTACGGCAGCGTGATCGCGGACCGGACCGCCGAGGGCAGGTCGCATGCCGACGCCCTGGCCTCCGGCCTGGCAGCGGCCTCCTGGGTGATGGCAGTGTTCAGCCTCGCCGGGGTACTCATGGCCGTGGTCATGGGTCGTCACCGGACCGCGCAGGGCACGCTGGCCGACTCGGCCGCGGCCGCGGCCGCCCACACCCACACGCTTCCAACCTCAGCGACGCCGGTTGCTGCCCCGCAGTAAGTCCTGCCGGTCACGCGTCGTGCCGACTCGTCCGCAGGCTGTGCCTGACCTGCGGCTTTGCCACGCCGACGCCGCGCCAGGCCGTGCGTGGCCGTCCGCCATTCGGCTGCGGCATTGGCAAGTCCGAGTGCGCGCTTCGGGTGCGCTACATGCCGCGGTGAGTGGGCCGATGCGCTGATGGCCGCGCCTTGACGGGTTGGTGGTTTGAGCGCACCTTCAGGGCAGGACGTCGCGACTTGAGGGGTAGCCATGTTCGATGCGCTGAGGGCGCGGTTCGGCCGCGACTCCAAGGAACAACGCGAGGCGAAGCGCCTTGCAAAGGCGGTAGCCGCACAAAGGGCCAAGGAGCACTACGACCAGGCCAGCGGCAGCGGACAGTGGGGCAAGCCCGGCTGACGGCAGACCGCGGCGGCTGGTGATCCCTGTCGCCAGCTTCGGAACTATTGACCCGCCCCGGGTATCGGCCCCGACTCGCCTACCTTCCCGCAGCGTTCGCACCTGGCATAGCGCTGGCCGTCCTCCGTACTGCCACGCCGCCACTTGTGGAGAGCCAAGAGACAAAGCAAGGGTTTCGCCATGCCTTGGACTCTGCTCTCAGTCCGCGGCGCTGTCCATGGCCGCGCAGCGTTCGGAGCCTTTCAGGGCCGGAGCGGCAGGTGTCAGTGCCGGTCGACGAACAGGACCTCGATGGCGTTGTTGCCGTAGCCCAACCGGTTCCACGGTGGGACGTCGGGCTGCACGTTGCCGGCGGCGTCGGTCGCCCTGGCGCGCAGGGTGTGGCGTCCGACGTCGTTGCTGTCCCAGACGAACGACCAGTCCTGCCACTGGTAGGGACCCTTCGGCGGGTCCAGCTGCGCCGGGTGCCAGTCACCTTCGCCGGTGAGGCTGATGTCGACCTGGGTGATGGGCCCGGTGCCTGACCAGGCCTTTCCTCGAACCGTGTAGGGACCGAGGGGGAGGATGGCGCCGGGAGCGGGGTCGGTGATGCGGGCACGCACGCGCATGAGGCGCACGGCCTCGTGGGGGCGATCCGGCCACTCGTAGATGTAGTGGCCGGTCTGGAACTCGCCGGTGTAAGGCTCGGTGAGGACGTCGATCCGCCTCAGCCACTTCACCGAGGCGACGGCATACCAGTGGGGCACGATGACCCGGAACGGGGCGCCGTGATCGGGCTTCAGCGGTTCGCCGTTCATCTCGTAGGCGATCAGGATCGCCGAGGACGGATCGGCTGCCTCGGCGAGAGGCAGCGCGCGGACGAAGGTGAGGTCGTTCTGGTTGGTCTCCGGGAGGATCGCCTGAAGGTGGTACGGGCCGTGATCGGCACCTTCGAACCGGACGTCAACCCCCTGGGCCGCTGGCTGGGCCAGGGCGAGTACGTCGCTGAGCAGGGCGCCGGTCCACCGTGCCGTCGACACCGCGTAGTCGCCCCACGGTTCCCCGGTCGGAAGCGGCCTCATGTCGAGGCGTCCGTTGCCCGCACATTCCAGCGTGACCGCCTGATCGTGGGCCGGCAGCGCGCGTAGGTCATCGAGGGTGAGGGTGGTGGGGTTGCCCACGGCACCGCCGATCTCCAAGGTGCCGTCGTGTGTGGGCAACGCGAAGTTGCTGCGGACGTAGTGAAGCTCGGTGGGGGTGATGTCTCCGACCAGGGCTTGGGGCGGTGCCTCGGCGTTGTAGGGAGCGGGATTGATCATCTCCAGTGCGGCGCGTTCCGACTCGAGATCGTCGGCGACGGTCATGGGCTCAGTCTTCCTCTCGGTTGGTCGTGGACGCGGGCGCTCCCGCCTCAGAAGTCGGCATCGTCGAAGCTCGGCTCGCGGCCGTCGTTGAAGGCTCCGATTCCTTCGACGCGGTCGGGGTGGACAGCCGAGCGCCAGTGGGCGTCCATCATGATGGCGATCGCCTGCTCGATCGGCTGCCCTTCGCCCAGCTGGACGGCGCGTTTCACCGACTGCACCGCCGTCGGTGAGTTGCTTGCGATCTTGTCGGCGATGCGCCGGGCGGCCGGCATCAGGTCGCCGGGGGGATGGAGCTCGTTGACCATGCCGAGGCGGTAGGCCTCCTGCGCCGGAATCGGGTCGCCGGTCATGAGCATCTGCAGGGCCTTGCCGCGGGGCAGCAGGCGCGGCAGCAACGCAGGTGAGCCGCCGCCGGCAGCAAGACCGAGCATGGCTTCGGGTTGGCCGAACGTCGCCGTCTCGGACGCGATGATGAAGTCGGTGCTCTGGGCCAGCTCGCAGCCGCCGCCGTACGCGATGCCGTTGACGGCAGCGAAGATGGGCTTGCGCAGCTGACGCACGGTGTAGAGCGTGCGGTCGAAGGCCTGGCGCTGCCGAAGCCAGTCCTCCTTGGTCATGCTCTTGCGCTGCCGGAGGTCGCTGCCGACGGAGAAGGCTCGGTCGCCGGCTCCGGTCAGGACCACGACCCGGACGGCGGTACGCACCGCGATCGTCTCGACGATCTCGGTCAGGAGGGCGCCCATCTCGGTGGTGATCGCGTTGTCGGCATGCGGCCGGTTGAGCGTGACCAGCGCGACCTGGCCGTCGGCGAGGTAGTCGAGGAGCACGGGAGGCCTCGGTCTCGACGACATCTGGAGGGGGCGGTCCGAAGTCGAGGGCCTCCCATCGGTCCGTGCCGGATGAGCTCATCGCCACGCGTTCCTCTCTCGTCGGTGCGCGACCGTTCATGTGTCCAGCTCGGCCAGCCAGCGCATGGCCCTCAGACCGGGCGCGAAGCAGTACTCCCCGCCCCGCGTCACCACGAATGGCGGCAGGTTCTGCAGCTTGCGTCGGATCGGGCGCTGGGGGATCGTGAAGCCGCTCGACTCGTCGTTCGGTCCGACGAGGGGGTCCTTCTCGAGTGGTGCCCCGATGAAGATGCCGTCGTTGAGCCACTGAGTCTTGACGAACTCGAACTGGCGCTTGAGGTGCGCCCCGGCGAACACGAAGATGATCCCTCGGTCGGCGCCGTCGTCCTCGAGTACGCCCTGGGGCAGCATGGGTCCGTAGCTCGTTCCGCGCCGGATCATGCGGTGCAGCCGGACGTCCACGCTGCCGTCCTCGTCCATGGCGTCGCGCGGGTTAGCCCGCCGGGCGTGGGCGCCCACGCGGGCACTTGAACCCGCGGGGGTCATCGCCGAAGACGAAGTCGTTGTTGCGCCGGGCATCGGCACCGAGCTCGGGGTCATCGTGGTCCGGTGCGAGGGCGAGCGGAGCGCCGCTCTGCCAGCGCCCGACCATCTTCGCGCCGAGGAGGTCCTCCTCGGCACGGCTCGCCGCCCGGTCGCGCAGGTAGCGTCGGTAGGCCGCCACCTTGGTGTGCAGCTTCCGGAAGACGACGTAGGTGCCGTTGCGACCCAGGACCTCCGGCGTCGGCATCGGCGGCAGCTCACCGGTCTCGTCGGGGTAGCCCAGGATGATCTCGCCGGCCTTGAGGGGTCGCTCGCGGGGACTCGTGGAGGGCCTGCCGCTTCCTTCGACCGTGGGCTGGCCGATGCCGTCCTTGAAACCGAAGGAGGTCCGTCCGGTGGCGAGCTGGTAGCAGTCCTGACGCCAGACCACCTCCAGTCCCGGCTAGCTCGACGTGTGCCCGGCGCGCCTTCTCGGCGGCAGCCTCGAGCCGAGCAGCGTCAGGCGAGAGAGCCGCGATCGCCACGTGCACGTCGGCACTGCCGAGCGGCGGCTCCCAGTGCTCGGGACTGCTCTCACCCACGTCTCCCAGCAGGGCGGCGCGCGCTTTCATCCCTTCACGGAACTCCGGGGCGAAGCTGTCCAGTGACGTCTGCGGGACTCCCAGAGCCTCGAGACCGTGATAGGTGAAAGCCACGGTGAGAGACGTGTCGTCCTCGCTGTCGGACGTCCGCGACGAGGTGGCGATCCGATGCAGCCTCCGGACGAGCTCTCGGCCGTCGGCACGGTCCGTGATGCGCAGCATCAGATACCTGCCGACGTAGGGCGAGGGACGCTCGAACAGCGCTCCGGCCTGGATGTCGTCGAGCTCCAGGTCGGGATGGGTCGCCTCGGGCATGGCTTGCCGTGCCTTCCGTCGCTAGTGGTGCTCGGGCGGCTCGGGCGGGTGCGGGTTAGGCGGCGCCAGGTAGGGGAACGTGCCGCTGGCCGGCCGGCTGGCGGAGTCGACGCCGTCCCGGATGGTGGGGCCATGCCCGGCGTTGACGAGCTGGGTGAAGATCGTGTCCATCACGTCGTCGTTCAAGGTCCGTCCCCCGCAGGTCTGGTGCGGCGTGACCGCCTCGGGCCGCGAGCTCGATCTCGAGGAACGAGCCTTGCTCGACGTAGGGCTTCGTGACGTCGACGACGAGGAAGTCGGCGAGGACCAGGTCTGTCAACGGGTGGTTGCCGTCCTCGTCCGTCGGCCAGTCCACCTTGCCGTCCAGGCCGTCCCAGAAGGCGAGGTTGGCGTTCAGCCGCGCGCGGTACGCACCGCCGTACGTCTCGCCGAGGTGGAACGCGTCCTCCATGTTGTAGAGGTCACGGATCTCCAGGTCCCGGTTCACCGGGTCGAACTCCTTCGGCGCGAGCATCATGTTCTTCACCTCGGGCCTGCCGACGCGCTCGATCCGAACGTTGACCTGTCCTCGCGTCAGCGTCTCTGCGACGACACCCACGAGCCCGGCGCCACCCAGTAGCCGCGAGTCCATCTCGATGACGACACTCAGCACGTTCTTGCCGTCCAGGAAGATCGAGCCGGGGTCGGTGAAAGCCAGCTGGTGGGTCGCGAGCGTCGTCAGGGCGGCGCGCGCGTCCATGATGAACGGATCCCACCGGGCCCCGGCGAAGACGCGGATCCCGGCACCCGAGCCGCCTTGCGGGTCGTTCACGCGGAACGAGACCGACTCCCCGGTCGGGGAGGTGCAGGTGCCTTCCTGGACGGGCACGTCAGCGGCGGGATCCGGAGTGGAGAAGACGCAGTCGAGCGACGTACTCCTCGTCGGCGGGAACGAACCGCCACCCCTCACCGTCCGTCGTCGGCCGGTTGAGCGGTCGCAGCCTGAAGCGGTACAGCAGTCCCTCCGAGAACAGGTCGGAGGGCTTGGCCATCGGAAGTGTGTTCACGACGAGCACGAGACGATCCGCCTGCTCAGGGCTCGGGAACGCGTACACGTCGGTGATGTCCGCGACCGGGTCGGCGAGCGCGCGCGGCCCAGAGATGTGGTCCGACATCGGACGTCGCTCCCGGTCCTGTCCGCCCGTCCTAGTCGCCGGCCTCGTCGAGCAGCGGCTGCATCGCCGGATGCTCGAGGAGCTCGGCCGCCCCTGGATGGTCGAGCACCTGCTGGAAGGCCGCGTTCACGCGTTGGGCTTTCCGGATCTCCTTGACCGTGCCGCCGTAGTTGCGGGCGTAGGCCGCAGCCGTCTGCTCGGCGCCCAGGACGAACGCCTTGACGGCGGCCAGGTCCGGCAGCCCGTCGTAGCCGTCCACGTGCCGGAAGATGACGTCGAACAGTGCAAGAGTCGGCCCGGAGGTGAAGAAGTCCTCCATGTAGGCGTCCCAGGGGCCGTCGAAGCTCGTGATGAAGGCGAGCCGGGTGTCCTCGTCGAAGAGGACGAAGCGCGCCTCGTGGATCGTCGTGATGGCCATCCCGTAGTCGCCGGGCCGGTACCCAGGAGTGTTCTGCAGGTCCAGGAGGGCGCTCCGCAGCGAAGGTCCCTGACCGGGCTTCACCTGGAAGAACAAGCTGAACTCACTGGTCGGACCGACGCTCAGGCCCGGGTGAGCCAATCCCGTCTCGGATGCCGCCATCGGTGCCTCCAAGGACTGGGTGAACGTTCCAAAGCGTGCCCCCGAGTCGAGTTCCGCCTTCGGAACGCACCCCAGGCCCAGTAGACGGTAGGCGCCGTGAAACCGCGGCACCTCGTCCGTTCTGAGTGAGTGACCCGGCTAGGCGCGCAACTGAGGTCACCCCGGCTCTGACAGTTCACCTGATCGATGTCACATCGACCCTGTCGCCCTATAGACCAACGGAGCCGACGCATGCTCTAGTTGATCCGAGGAGTTGGAACACCAGCACTCTCACGGGGCCAATGACCGGAGGCCATGTGGAGCCGGACGGCTCTGGCCTGCCCCTGGATGGCCTGGCGACGAGGCTGACGAGGTCGGCATCGATCCGCTCGTCACGGCGGCGGACGAAGCGACCATCGCGGCGCGGGACGCCGAGGCAGCGGCGGTGTCGGCGGCGGAAACCAACGTCGCGGCGCGGGAGGCTGCACAGGCCTCCGCCGAGGTCGCACGCCATGCACGAGTCGCCACCGCCACGGCCGTCGCAGCAGCAGCCTCATCGACCGCAAAGCTCGCTGCACAAACGGCCGCTGCGGTGGAGGAAGCGGCCGTCACGCGCGCCGAGGACGTGGCAACCTCCGCGGCGACTGCCCGGGAGACCATCGCCTCGGAGCTTCCCGCTGACGCCGACCCGGATGACGCCCGGCGGGCGGCCAAGGCGATTGCCGTCACGGTGGCGGCCGACGTCGTCTCGCGTGAGGAGGAAACCGCCGACGCCGCTGCGCTCGTGGCGGAGGCCGTCTCCACCGCAGCCGAGGCCGCATTCTCTGCAGCCAAGTCCGCTGCAACCACGGTGGAGCTGGCCGCGATCACGGCGGCTGCCTCGGGACGGGCCGTGGCAGGTTCGAGTGCCGCCACGGCGGCCGCCTCGGATGTCGTGGTCGAGTCCACCGCTCGGGTCTCCAGACTTGGGCCGCGACTGCGCGCAGTGGCGGCCCTGCGCCGGGTCAGCCTGGCGCGCAATGCCCCCCTGGTTGCCGAGCTGCAGAACGCGCTGGTCCAGCACGACTTGCGGCTGCACTACCAACCCATGTACGACATGGCGAGTGGCGCCGTTGTTGGTGTCGAGGCCCTGCTCAGATGGCAGCACCCGACCCGTGGACTCCTCGCGCCGGCGCACTTCCTGGAAGTGGTCGAGAACCACCCCGATCTCATCAATCCGATCGGTGACTGGGTGCTCGCCACGGCAATCTCCCAAGCCGCGACCTGGCGGTTGGCGCTCGGTGGCCAGGCGTTCACCGTGTGGGTGAACATCTCCGGCAACCAGCTCGGTCAGCAACGCCTGCCTGGTCTGGTTGAGGGACTGTTGTCGGGCACCGGGCTGGGTCCGGCCTCGCTGGGACTGGAGGTCACGGAGCGCCAACTGATCCGGCGGGCCGACGACGCCCCGTCCGACCTCGGTGCACTGCGCGACCTCGGCATCTCCCTCGCTGTCGACGACTTCGGGACCGGCTATGCGTCGCTGGACTACCTGCGCAAGTTCGAGTTCGACGAGATCAAGATCGACAGGTCATTCGTCTCGGGTCTCGGTCGCGACAAGACCGACACCGCGGTGACGTCGTCGATCATCGCGCTCGGGCGGTCGCTGGACCTGATTGTTGTCGCCGAAGGGGTGGAGACGCGAGACCAGTACGAGCACCTGCAACGACTCGGGTGCGAGACCTGCCAGGGCTATCTCTTGCATCGGCCGGACACGCCGGAGGTCATCGGCGCCATGCTCGCCGCTGCGGTCTCCCCAGCCGTCGCGACGGACGGGCCGTTCCTGTCCTGATGGCCCGTCAGGCCGGCTCGGCGTCAGAGCTTTGACTCCGTGGGCTGATCCGACGGCGAGCGCGGCCGGACGATGGCCTCGCGCAGGTCGATCTCGTCGTCGCTGATTTCGTGGCCTCGACATGGATGTTCGGAAGCAGCCGGTCGAGCCAGCCCGGCAGCAACCAGTTGCGATCACCGAGCAGCTCCATGGTTGCCGGCACCAGCACCATGCGGACGATCGTGGCGTCGATGAGAACCGCCGCGGCCACAGGCCCGGGTGTTCAGCGCACCCGTTTCACGAACCGGATCGCGACCGCTCCGAGCAAGGCGCAGATCCCGGCGACCGCGAACAGGGCGCCGTAGCCGCTGATCGCCAGAATGCCGGCCCCGATCGCCGGCGCGATGGAGTAGGGGAGTGCGCTGGCGATGTTGAACACGCCGAGGTCCTTGGCGGCGCTGTCGGGGTCGGGCAGCACGTCGACCACGAGAGCGAGATCCACGGCAAGGTAGACGCCCAGGCCGAGACCGGCGATGGCCATGCCGACAAGGAACCCGTTGAAGGTGCTGGTGAGTGCGAAGACGAACATCGCACCGCCGTACACCGTCGACGCAGCGAAGACGAACACCTTGCGCCGCCCCGTCCGGTCCGAGATCCTCCCGCCGATGAGGGAGGCGGCAACGACAACGGCCGACTGGACGAGGATGCCCAGGAATATCTGTTCGGGTACGTCGTCCTTCGCGCTGCCTATCCGGTCCAGCAGGTAGTAGGCCTGATAGGTGGTCAGGAACGCGTAGGCCAGGACGAACATGAAGCGGCTGGCGAATGCCCAGGCGAAGTCCGGGCCTGCCCCCGGCTTGACGTAGAACGTGCGCGCGAGCTCACCCATTGACCAGGCGGGCTTGTCGGCCTTCGCGAGTCGCCGGTCGTCGATCCTGACCACGAAGAGCAGGATGATGATCCCGCCGAGCAGACACGGGGCCATGAACATCGCGAGCAGGCTGCCGGTGAACAGCGTGACGATGAACGTGCCGGACACCGATGCGACGGGCAGGCAGACGCCCAGGGCGCCAGCGACCACGCCGCGCTGCGCGGTGGGCACCTGGTCGGGGAGGACAGCCACCATTGCTGCCATGAGCGCGTTGAAGAACAGCTGCGCGATGCACCATCCGACGAGGACGACGGGAATGTTGGGTGCCAACGCCACGATCAGGGTTCCGGTGGACCCGCCTACCAGTCCGATGACGATCCAGGGGCGGCGCATGCCGAACCGCGACGAGGTGCGGTCGCTGAGCCTGCCGGCGAGCGGATTGGCAAACATCGACAGCAGGGAACCAACCCCGGCGACCACAGCCAGGTTGTTCGGCGCCTGCTCGATCCCGACGAGTGACTCGATCTTCAACGCCAATGTGACCAGCAAGGGCGCGATCAGCAGCAGAATGCTGCACATGAACGCGGCCGTGTACAGGGCGATGAAACCCCAGCCGACCAGGTGTACTCCGGGGGCACCAGTCTCCGGCGCAGCATCGGCGGTCCGGTACTTCAGCCCGTCCACTGCGGCGCAGCCTACGCACACCGGTGACCTGCCGGGCCTGTTCGCGGCGAGGTGGTCGTGGTAGTTCCGCTCCTCGAGAGCAAGCTCCACATTCCCGCCCGGCGCCCTGGAGCGGTCGCGCGGCCGAGGCTGAATGAGCGCCTCAGCGGCGCAGCACGGTCGGCCTTGACCGTGCTGTCGGCGCCGGCCGGGTTCGGAAAGACCACCCTGCTGACGGAGTGGCTGGCTGCCGACGCGGCCGGTGGAGCGTCCGTGGCGTGGCTCTCGCTGGACCAGCGCGACAACGAGTCGACGGTCTTCTGGACCTACGTCGTCGCCGCGCTGCAGACAGCAGCCGAGGGCGTCGGCGACGGCGCGATGTCGCTGCTTCAGTCGTCGCAGCCGTCGACGGAGGCCGCCCTCGCCGTGCTGCTCAACGATCTCCACGCGACGCCGCAGGACATCCTGTTGGTCCTCGACGACTACCACCTCATCGAGGCGACCGAGATCCACGACGGCATGGCGTACCTGCTCGAGCACCTGCCGCCGCGGCTGCACCTTGTGCTGGCCACCCGCGCAGACCCGGCGATGGCCCTCGCACGACTCCGCGGGCGTGGCGAGCTCGTGGAGGTCCGGGCCGCCGACCTGCGATTCACCGCTGAAGAGTCCGTGGCCTACCTCAACGGCTCGATGGGCTTGGCTCTCACCGAAGGCGACGTCGCCGCGTTGGACGGGCGCACCGAGGGGTGGATCGCTGCTCTGCAGCTTGCGGCGCTGTCGATGCAGGGCCGCGGCGACGCCAGCGCTTTCATCGCCGGCTTCGCCGGGGACGACCGCTACATCGTCGACTACCTCGCCGAGGAGGTCCTGGGGCGCCAGCCCGCTGAGGTTCGTGACTTCCTGTTGAAGACGTCTCTGCTCGACCGGCTCACCGGTCCGCTGTGCGACGCCGTCACCGGGCGTGAAGGCGGCCGGGCGACGCTCGTGGCGCTGGAGCGAGCGAATCTGTTTCTGGTTCCCCTGGACGACCGTCGCGAGTGGTACCGCTATCACCATCTCTTCGCGGACGTCCTGCAGGCACACCTGCTCGAAGAGCACGCCGCCGAGGTCGCGCACCTGCACGGTCGCGCCAGCGCGTGGTACGAGCAGAGCGGCGACTTCTCCCACGCCATCGAGCACGCACTGGGGGGTGCGGACTTCGCCCGCGCCGCCGACCTGATGGAGCTGGCTATCCCGGTGGTCAGCCGGGAGAGGCGCGAGGCCGAGCTCAGGCGCTGGGTGGAGTCGCTCCCCGACAGCGTGGTGCGGGTCCGCCCGGTGCTCGGCGTCTTCTTCGTCGGTTCCCTCGCCCTGGCGTCGGAGTTCGAGACCGTCGCTCGCCGGTTGGCGGACATCGAGAGCTCCGTGGGCGTGCCGACGGGAAACGGCACCTGGCCGGAGGAGCCACCGCCGGATGTGGTGGTCGTTGACCTGGCGGGCTTCAAGCGCCTTCCCGGGACCATCCAGCTCTACCGGGCTGCGTTGGCGCTGGCGGAGGGAGATCTCGATGGCACCGTCGGCCACGCTCGGCAGGCGATGTCGCTGTCCCCGCCCGACGACGACCTCACCCGCGCATCAGCAGCTGCGCTGTCCGGGCTTGCCTCGTGGACCACGGGTGACCTCGCCTCGGCACACGACGGGTACGCCGAGTGCGTCGCCGGGCTCCTCCGGGTCGGGTTCGTATCCGACGTACTCGGGTGCAGCACCACGCTGGCTGACATCCGGCGAACCCAGGGCCGGCTCGGGGAGGCGATGTCGACGTACGAGCGAGCCCTCGAGCTCGCAGCCGTGGATCCTGGTGCACCGCCGCTGCGGGGAACTGCGGACATGCACGTCGGCCTGGCCGAGCTCCTGCTGGACCGCGACGAGCTTGCGGCCGCCACCGAGCGCCTGGCCCTGAGCCACCAGCTCGGGGAGCACAACGGGCTGCCGAAGAACCCCTACCGTTCGCGCGTCGCGGTGGCCCGGCTCCGCGCGGCCGAAGGTGACCTCGACGCCGCCCTTGAGCTGCTGGACGAGGCGGACCGCGTGTACAACGGGGACTACTCCCCGAACGTCCGGCCGGTCCCGGCGGAGCGAGCACGCTTGTGGATCCGTCGCGGTGAGCTGAGCCGCGCCCTTGCGTGGGCGCGCGAACGGCAGCTGTCGGCAGGTGACGACCTGTCCTACCTGCGGGAGTACGAGCACGTCACCCTCGCCAGGCTGCTGCTCGCCAGACACGCGGCTGAGCGCGCGGCGACCTGCCTCGAGGAGGCGTCAAGCCTCTTGGCCCGGCTCCTCACCGCTGCAGAAGAGGGCGAGCGGACGTCGACGGTCATCGAGACGCTCGTCCTGCAGGCGCTCGCCGAGCAGGCCCGCGGGGACACCGTGGCCGCGCTCGCGCCGCTGCAGAGAGCCGTGACCCTGGCCGAGCCGGAGGTCCACGTGCGCGTCTTCGCCGACGAGGGCCCGCCGATGGCGGCGCTGCTGAAGGCGCTGGCGAAGAGGAAGGCAGCCAGCCCTGGCTACCTCCGGCGGCTGCTGGCTGCCACCGCGAGGACCGCACATGGCACCCCCGTCACGCAGGACCTGGTCGAGCCGCTGAGCGAGCGCGAGCTCGACGTGCTCCGGCTGCTCGGCAGCGACCTGGACGGTCCGGACATCGCCCGGGAGCTCTCGGTGTCGCTGAACACCATGCGGACCCACACCAAGAACATCTACGCGAAGCTCGGCGTGACCAGTCGCCGCGAAGCCGTCAGCCAGGCGCACCAGCTCAACCTGCTCTGAGAAATCACCACCACGCTCACCACACGTGGTGATGACCGGTCACCACATCCGCTGCCACCTTCTGGCTAGTTCCACCGACCGCCGCTCCCGCGGACGGACGACACGGACAGCCGATGGAGGCGACGAGCATGACCGACGTATCGACCGGCCACCACCCCGGCTCCGGGAGCTACGAGATCCGCGTCAAAGGACGCCTCGCGCCCCGCTGGCGCGCCTGGTTCGACGGCATGACGCTCACGGCCGAGGACGGCGGCACCACCTGCATCCACGGCACCGTCGCTGACCAAGCGGCGCTGCACGGCCTGCTGCAGAAGCTGCGCGACGTCGGCCTGCCGCTCATCTCGGTCATCCACACAGAAGACGACCAACCCGACAGCGCCACCTCCGACAAGGCCACCTCCCAGCCGTGATGACCCCTCACCTCTCTGAAAGGTAGATCGACATGATCCACACCGACTCCGACACAGCAAGGACCCCAGTTCCAGCGAACTCACCCCCCGCGGCCAGGCGCACCTTGAACCGCATGATCGGCGGGATCGGCGACGCGAGTGCGCGGCGGCCATGGCGGACGATCAGCGCGTGGGCAGTTGTCACCGCGCTCCTCGTGGTGCTCACCGGAGCCTTCGGTGGTGTGTTCCTCGACAACTTCCGCGCGCCGAACAGTGAGAGTGCGAAGGCGACGAAGCTGCTCGAGGAGCGCTTCCCCCAGGCGGCAGGCGGCAGCGCTGTCGCCGTGTTCGCTGCCCAAGAGGGCGAGCAGCTGACCAGCTTCCGTTCGGGCATCGAGTCGGCACTCTCGCGGGTTGCCGCCGTCGAGCATGTCGCGAGTGTGTCCGACCCCTTCGCAACCGACCGCGTATCGGATGACGGGCGGATTGCATTCGCAGAGATCACCCTGGACGTCCCGTCGACCGAGTTCGGACGCGAGGCAGCCGCTGCGATGACGGAGGCCCTCGACCCGGCTCGCACGAACGGGGTGACTGCCGAGCTCGGCGGCGATGCCGCGTTCCTCAACGCCCCGAAGGCCTCGGGCTATGAAGCGATCGGGATCCTTGCCGCGTTCGTCATCCTCATCATTGCCTTCGGCACGGTGGTGGCCGCCCTGGTGCCCGTCGTGCTCGCTCTGGCTGCCGTTGGAGTCGGGCTCTGCGGCATCGTGCTGCTCGCCGGCGCTCTGGATGTCTCCAGCGCTGCGCCAACCGTCGGCGCGCTGGTCGGGCTGGGAGTCGGCATCGACTACTCCCTGTTCATCGTCTCCCGGTATCGCGAGAACCGCGCGTCGGGTCAGGTCAACCGCCAGGCCCTGTCCGCTGCGATGGGCTCGTCCGGCACCTCCGTCTTCTTCGCCGGCGGAACCGTGATCGTGTCGATGGCCGCCCTGGCGCTGACCGGCGTGGGGTTCCTGACCACCATCGGACTCGCGACGTCGATGATCGTGCTCGTCGCGGTGGCCGCGGCGCTGACGCTGCTGCCCGCCGTGCTGTCGCTGCTCGGGGACCGCATCGACGCGGGCCGGATCATCGGCCGCCGCCGGACCCCCAAGGCTGCAGAGGAGACCTCGTGGTGGCGGCTGGCGCACCGGATCGCCGCCCGTCCCTGGCCGTACCTGGTGTCAGCAGTGTTCATCCTTCTCACGCTGGCTGCACCGGCGCTTGCGCTGAAGACCGGCTTCCCGAACGCCGGCGACAACCCGACGAACACCACGGAACGACGGGCGTACGACCTGCTGGCCGATGGCTTCGGACCCGGCTTCAACGCACCGTTGATCGTCGTCGCCGACCTCGACGGCACCGGTCTGGCGGCGGACGACATCACCGGGCTCACGCAGAGCCTGGCCGCCGACCCGGGCGTCGCGGAGGTCGGTGAGCCGCGGGTCAGCGCCAACGGCGACACGGTTGTGCTGCCCACGCTGCCCACCACCGAGCCGTCCGACCCGGTCACCGCGCAGACGATTGACCGGATCCGGGGCATCACCCCGGCAGGGATGTACGTGACCGGCCCGACGGCGACGACCCTCGACCTGGACCAGCAGCTCAGCGACAAGCTGCCGCTGTTCATCGGCGGGATCCTGGTGGCCTCGTTCCTGCTGCTGATGATCGTGTTCAGGTCCGTCGTCGTCCCGCTGAAGGCGGCCGTGATGAACCTGCTCTCGATCGCCGGTGCGTACGGCGTCGTGGTTGCCGTCTTCCAGTGGGGCTGGCTGGGCGGTCTGTTCGGGCTCGAGCAGACCTACCTCATCGCCTCGCCCTTCCCGCTGCTGTTCTTCGCCGTGCTGTTCGGCCTGTCGATGGACTACGAGGTCTTCCTCGTGTCGCGCATCCGAGAGGCGTACCTCGCAACAGGGGACACCACCGAGTCGGTCGCCCGCGGGCTGGCGGCCACCGGGCGGGTCATCACCTCAGCCGCACTGATCATGGTGGTCGTCTTCCTCAGCTTCGTCACCGACCCATCGCCGTTCGTGCAGATGATCGGACTCGGACTGGCTGCGGCGATCGCCATCGACGCCACCGTCGTGCGGATGATCCTGGTGCCGGCCACCATGACGCTCATGGGCAAGGCGAACTGGTGGCTGCCCGGTTGGCTCGACCGGCTGCTGCCTCACCTCAGCATCGAGAGCGACACCCCGGTGCACGAGCCCACTCCGGTCGTGCCGGAGCAGCGGGCGGTGCCGGTCGGCTGATCGTCACGGCACTCCCGGAGCGGCCCACCGAGACCCGGTGGGCCGCTCCGGACGTCTGCGCGTCACAGGTCCGCGCGGAGGACGTCCTCGCCGCCCAGCTCGGTGACACCGACGGTCGCCGCGTCGCCCGGGCGAAGGGAGGCTCCGAGGTTGAGTCGGGCGGAGCCGTCGCTCGCAGGCTGGAACGTCCCCGCGGGAACGCGCTGCCCCGACTCGTCGGCCAGCCACGCGCCGTACGCCTTGCCCGGAGCAAGGCCACGCACCTCGAGCACGAGCTCAGAGCCCCAGTCGCGTGAGGACAGCACAACCGTGCCGCCGGCCGCCCCTTGTCCGATCAGGGTCACATCGCGGTCGCTCGACCCGTCCTCTCCACCCGCGATCATCACCGCCCCGACCGCCGTCGCGATCACCAGCACCACTGCAGCGGCCGCCAGGCCGGCACGGTTGAGCAGGCGCCGCCGGTGCGCGGCTCGCGCATCGTGCACGGAGGCCAGGGCCCGGTCGAGAGCAGGGGCCGGTGCCGTGAGCACGTCCTCATCGAGCTCGGGCACGACGCCGCGGGCGAGCGCCAGTACGACGGGTCGCAGCCGTCGTACCTCCTCGGCGCAGCAGGCACACGAGTCCACCGCCGCCGCCACGCGTGCGGCCGCGTCGGGGTCCAGCTGACCAAGCAGGTACGGGCCGAGGTCCTCCGCGCGCACCGAGCACTCGTGCCTCATCCCTCCCACCCCATCTCGTCCAGCGCCAAGCGCAGTGAGCGAAGCCCGTAGAACGCCCGGCTGCGCGCCGTCCCCTCCGGTATGCCCATCCGCGCCGCGACATCGGCGTACGACCGTCCCCGGTAGTAGGTCTCGACCAGCACGGCACGATGATCCGGGTTGATCCGGCGCAACGCCTCCTCCACCATCCACGCGTCCATCGCCCGGTCGAGAGTGTCCTCCGGCTCGCCGGCGACCTCACGCGGCCAGTCCTGCGGCACCGGCCGCAACCCCCGAGACCGGGCCTCGTCCACCACGACGTTGCGCAGGATGGCGAACAGCCAGGGCCGCAGCGGGCGGCTGGAGTCGTAGCGGTCCGCTGACCGCCACGCGCGTACGAACGTCTCCTGGAGCGCGTCCTCGGCCGCGGCAGGGTCGCCGAGCGCGCGCCGGGCGAAGCCGTAGAGCTCGTCGGCGTGGGCGGACCAGGCGGTCCGCAGTCCTGGTTCCCGGGACAGGTCCGTGCCCACCTCCGCCCGGCCCTCCCTCCTCGTGGCCAGCTCGGCTGCCCTCCTCGCGTCGACACCGGGGATACGGGTCTGCGCGCCCCCGCGTTCAGTCCCGTCCTTTTACCTCACGCGGTGAACGCGTCCGCCGCGCGGGCCGGTATCCCCATCGAAGCCTTCGTACGACGTGCGAGCACCTCGCACCGGTGGACGAAAGGTCGCCCGACCAGGAGGTCATCATGCATCTGTCGCGCCGTCTGACCCTGCTCGCCGCAACCTGCGCCGTCGCGGTCGCCGCCGCCCCGGGAATCGCGCTCGCCCAGGGCGGTGACGACGGGGACGAGACCCTGCTCCGATCGGGCCTGGTCGGGAGCACGAGGCCGGCCGAGGGCGGGCCCACCATCTTCGGCGTCGCGTCGGCCGGGGCGAACTGGATCGTGGACGAGGGGGTCGTGAAGGTACGACGTGACGGGCGCATCAACCTCAGCGTCGAGGGCCTGGTCATCCCGACGCCGCCGCAGAACGGAACCAACCCGATCGAGAGCCTGACTGCAAGCGTCTACTGCAACGGCGTCGTGGCCGACACGACCGCGCTCTTCCCGCTCAGTGTCCCCGAGGGAGACGGTCACGTCCGCGCCGACCTCACCCTGCCGGACACCTGTGTCGCACCCGTCGTACTGCTGCACCCGCGCGGAAACGCCGCGGTCTACATCGCTGCCAGCGGTGGCTAGCCGGCGCTGCGGCGCAGGTCTCTAGACGGGACCACGCGGGGGCAACGGCGGTGCGGCCGACGATCAGGAATGATCGGCTGGTGAGCATCAGTTGGTCGGGCGTTCTCTTCGGTGCCGGAGTGCTCGGGTTGGCCGGCTTCGCCGCGCTCCAAGTCGTCCGGCTCCCGAAGGTCTGGCGAGGCGAGACCCTGTTGACGCTGCCCTGGGTGAACTATCACGGGCCCGAGGTGAACCACCGCAGCTTTCCGGCGTTCACCGGGTTCATCGCCGCTCTCGGCGGTGGCGCCTTGCTTGTCCTGATCGGGGTGATGACGGACAGCAGGGGTCTCTCGACCGCCGGAGGGCTGGCTATCGTCGTGGGGGTCATTGCCTTCGTCCCCCTATGGATCCTGGTCAATGCGGTAAATCGCCCTCGCTTCCTGGTGCCACCCGCGCGCCGTCAGGAGCACGGCTGGTGGGTGGAGTGGCGCACCCAACGTCGCCGGCGCAGCGAGGGGCTCGCCCCCACCGAGCACGTGGTGGAGATCCTCGACGTACGCCCGCCGCTCGAGGAGCGCAAGCCCTACGAGCCGTACTTCCTCGCGGTGTGCAGCGCCGACGACTGCGGCTGGGTGGGTTCACCGATCGGCCAGGACGAGGCACATCCGGACCCGGAACAGTCAGTGCGGGACGAGGCGAGGACGCACTCGTCGACGATGACGGGACCCCACCGACCGCTCGGCTAGGAGCTGGCCGAGCCAGGGGTGACTACGCCTCGGTGGATATCGGCGTTCCGTCGGCGATCTGCTCCGCCAGGTCGCGCAGCTTGACGTTCATCCGCTGCGACGCCTTGGAGAGAGCCGCGAACGCGTCCTCGCGGCTCATCCCGCGCTGCGACCGCATGATGCCGATGGCCTCACCGATCAGCTGGCGGGAGGCGATCGCGGCGCGGAGGTTGGCCTGCTGGCGGGAGGCGTCCACGACCACCGCACCCAGCGACGAGAGCAGGATCGCGAGCATCTGGTCCGGCTCGGAGAACGCGTCGGTCTTGGTCGCGTACATGTTGATGCCGCCCAACGTCGCGTTGGGGGCTGCCTCCAGGGCAAGCCGGCACGAGAACATGCTCGCGACGCCGAGCTCGTTGGACAGCCGGGACGCCGAGCGCGGCCAGCGATCCGTCGTCTTCAGGTCGCGGGTGTAGACCCAGCGTTCCTGCATCGCGGCGTCCAGGCAGGGCCCTTCCATCTCCTCGTACTGGATCTTGTCGCCCTCGTCGGCGAGCGGCCCGGTGGCCGCGTGCGTCACGGGGCCGGACTTCTCCAGGAGGCTGAGGCTGGCGACCTCGCACCCGTCGATCGCGTGCACGGCAGCGTCGGTGATCCGGCGCATGCTGTCCTCGTAGTCCTCCGAGGAATGGACGTGGGCAGCGATGGCGGAGAACTCGTCGACGAGGGCACGCGTGGGATGGTCGGACGCAGGATCAATGGGCACAGGCATGGAAATCGGTCTCGTCCCATAGATGGGGAGACGTCGAGCCTGTGACGGACGGCTCGTTCAAGCCGCCACACGTAAGGCGCCCCAGAAGCCTTCACTCTACACCTAGGCAGCCAGGTATCACCCGATATCATCGCGGTCGCGAAGCTCATTCCGGCACAGCGTCACCCCGGACGTCGACCGCTAGGACGAGAACACATGGACCTGACCACCCAGACCGTGCCCGGTGACGGCTACGTGACCCTGCGCGTGAGCGGTGAGCTCGACATGCACACCGCCGCCACCCTGCGCGACGCCGCGTTGGAAGCCCTGCGCCAGCACGGGACGACGATGTGGCTCGATCTCCGCGACGTGTCGTTCATGGACTCGACCGGCCTCGAGGTCCTGCTGGCCACCCGGCGTCGCACGGAGCTCGAGGGGGGCAGCCTGACACTGGTGGGTCCGACGCCTGCCGTCCTGCGCGTCCTCGAGGTGACCGGTCTGGACAAGCTGTTCACCATCGCGGCAGACGACTCCGGGGCACCCGTCTGAGCTGCTCAGGGCAGCGTGAGGATCTCGCTGCCGTCCTCGGTCACCAGGATCGTGTGCTCGAACTGCGCTGAGCGCTTCCGGTCCCGGGTGACAACGGTCCACCCGTCGTCCCACATGTCCCAGTCGGCCGTGCCGAGGTTGAGCATCGGCTCGATGGTGAACGTCATGCCTGCGGAAAGCGCCGTGTCGTAGGACGGGTCGTCGTAGTGCGGGATCACCAGGCCGGAGTGGAACGACGTACCGATGCCGTGCCCGGTGAAGTCCCGCACAACCCCGTAGCCGAACCGGCGGGCATAGGACTCGATCACCCGGCCGATCACGCTGATGGGTCGCCCGGGGGCAACCGCCTTGATCGCCCGCATCATCGCCTCGTGGGTTCGCTCGACCAGCTGCCGTGACTCCTCGTCGACCTCGCCCACCAGGAACGTTGCGTCGGTGTCGCCGTGCACGCCCCCCAGGTACGCCGTGATGTCGACGTTCACGATGTCGCCGTCGGTCAGGACGGTGGTGTCGGGGATGCCGTGGCAGATCACCTCGTTGACCGAGGTGCAGAGCGACTTGGGGAAGCCCTTGTAGCCGAGTGTCGAGGGGTAGGCGCCGTGGTCACACAGGAACTCGTGTCCCACCCGGTCCAGGGCGTCGGTCGTCACTCCCGGCGCGACGTGGCGCCCCACCTCCGCGAGCGCCTGCGCGGCTACCCGGCCGGCGACCCGCATCCGCTCGATCGTGTCGGTGTCCTTGACCTCGGGACCGGTGTATCGCGCCGGTCGGGGTCGTCCGACGTACTCGGGCCGGTCGATCGTCTCGGGGACGGGCAGGATGGGGGACAGCACTCCCGGCACCAGCATGGACATGGTGCAAAGTCTAGGTGAGGGGGAAGGCTCGACCCATGAGCGAAGACAGCAGAGAGTGGTACTTCTGCCTCCGGCACAAGACCGTGGAGCACGGCCCCGGATGCCCCAACAAGGATCGGATGGGGCCCTACAGCTCCTCGGACGAGGCGGCCGGCGCCTTGGAGCGGGCCCACAAGCGCACCGAGGAATGGGACAACGACCCCAAGTGGAGCGACGACTGAGGAGCCTGGAGGCAACGAGAAGGGGCCCGCACCCTCTGGGTGCGGGCCCCTTCTACGTCAGGGTCGTCGACTAGCGCTTGGCCGCAGTCTTGCGGGCCGTCGACTTCCGAGCGGTCTTCTTGGCGGGACGCTTGGCCGCCTTGCGCGCGGTCGTCTTGCGCGCAGTCTTCTTGGCAGTCCTCTTGGCGGCGCCCTTCTTGGCTGCTGCCTTGCGGACGGTCTTCTTGGCAGTGCGCTTGGCGGCGCCCTTCTTGGCTGCTGCCTTGCGGACGGTCTTCTTGGCAGTGCGCTTGGCGGCGCCCTTCTTGGCTGCTGCCTTGCGCGTGGTCTTCTTCGCGGTGCTCTTGCGCGCCGTGGACTTCTTCGCCGGCGACTTCTTGGCAGCCGCCGTGACCCGCTTGACAGCGCGCTTGGCGCGCTTTGCCACCGTGGTCTTCTTGGCGGCCTTCTTGGCCGTGCGCTTTGTCGTGCTCTTGCGAGCACCGGCCTTCTTGGCCGCAGCGGTCCGCTTTGCAGGTGACTTCTTTGTCGCCCTCGCGGTGGTCGTCTTGCGTGTCGAACTCGACGCGGCTTCCGTCGTCTTGGTTGTTGCTTCTTCTTCTCTTGCCGGCACGTGCGCCTCCTGCTGTCAGGACGTCAGACCCGTTGGTCGACGCTCTTCACGTAAAAAGATCGCACTACCACGCGCTTGTTACCAGCATTTCGACGTGTCGATTTTTTGGTGTCACTTCTGCGAGGTCTTCGATGAAGATGCGCGACGATGTCGTTCGCGCACTGCATGTTCGTTCGTTCGGTCGTCGTATTGCATGAATGAACGCAGCCATGCGGAGAGAATTGCGACGGAGAGAACACAGAGAATCCCGCCGGACACAACGGATGCACGCACATTCCATGCACCTGCAACAAGACCTGCACGCGCATTGCCGGTGACAGGTCCGATGGAGTACGAGAGCAGCTCGATGCCTGCGAGACGACCGCGCAACTCGTCGGGAATGGTCTGGTTCCAAATTGTCGACCTGAACACGCCGCTGACCATGTCAGCCGCCCCGGCGACCGCGAGGAACGCGAATGCGACCCAGATGTTGCCGGACAGCCCGAAGCCCGCAATCGCCGCTCCCCACACTGCGGCGGCGTAGGCGACGGCCTTTCCGTGCTGGTGCACGTGACTCGTCCACCCACTCGTCAACGTCGCGATCAACGAGCCGACCGAGCCGGCCGAATAGAGAAGTCCTAGTGCCCACGGCTCGTCGAAGACGTCCTTCGCCATGGCCGGGTACAGAGCCATCGGCATCGCGAAGAGCATCGCCGCTGTGTCAACGAAGTAGGTGCCCAGCAGCTCCGGTCGCGACACCGCGTAGCGGAGCCCGACGACGATGCCGCTCACACTCGGCTTCGTCGCGTCAGCCGGTGGTGGCGAGGGCCGCATGAGTGCGATGGCCACCAGTGAGGCGGCGAATGTCACTACGTCGAGGGAGTAGGCCCAGGACACCCCGGCCGAGGCCACCAGGACGCCGCCGATCGCCGGGCCGGCGATCATGCCGATGTTCATGCGCAACGAGGACAGCGCGCTCGCGGCGGCGAGCTGGTCGTGGTCGACGATGCGCGGGATCAGGGCGTCGAGGGAAGGTCGCTGCAGCCCGTCCAGCGAGGCGATCGCGGCGGCGACCAGGAACAGCGGCCAGACCCGGGGGTTGGGGAGGACGGCGTTCAGGAGCAACAGGCCGCTCAGCAGCGTCATGCCGAGCTCGGTGGCCAGGACCATGCGCCGCCGGTCGACAGCGTCTGCGAGCGCGCCGCCCCACAGGCCGAAGGCGATCAGCGGCAGCAGCTCGGCGACACCCAGCATCCCGACCGCCACCGTGGAGCCGGTGAGCTCATAGACCTGGAACGGCACGGCCACGTAGGTGACCATGCTGCCGAGGAAGGACACCGAGCCGCCGAAGAACAGCAACCGGAAGTCGCGGGACGTGCGCAGCGGCCGGGTGTCGAGGCGGGTCCGCGCGACGCGTTCGCGCCACCCCAGTCGCGGCTGCTCAGCCGTGGGCAGTGCCTCGTGCGGGATCGGGGCGAGAGGATCGCCGGTCAGCCGCGGGTCGGGCGGCGAGGGATCGCTCACGGAAGCCCATCCTGGGTCACGGGGGTGTGAGCGGCGACCGGATTTAGCGATGTGGTGCGGGGCCGCTGAGGCGTTCGAGCATCCGTGCCAACCGGTCGCGCATCGCGCCGCGGCCGCTGTCTTCGCCGGCGGCCACGCTGACCAGGTGCTGAACGGTGTCCATGTCGACGGTCGTCGTGCCGGGACCGGCCAGCGCGAGGCCGGTGGCCGCGTCTTCAGGGCCGATCAGTCGCGGCACGACCAACCGGTCGTGGGCGAGGTCTCCGAGCTCCTCGTCGCCGTCGTCGATCGACAGGATCGTGGCGCCGACGCGGCGGGCGTCGGCGACCTGCTCGAGCAGACGTTCCGGAGCGGCCTCCGGTGCGACGACGAACAGCGTCTCGCTGCGACCCACCGTCTCCAGCCGGTCGAGACCCACCCGCAGGTGCGGGGGCGCGTCGCCGGGTGGCGCCCACCGCACCAAGGTGGGGGAGAGCTCCAACCGGCCCGAGAACCGCGCCTCGTCGTCGAGGTGGGCCGCCAGGTGCCACGGCTCCTCCTTCGGGGTACCGACGAGGAGGAGGCTGCCAGGGGTGAGGCCCGACTTGTTCAACGAGCGCGCGAAGTCGCTGCTGCGCTCCACCCAGCCCGTCGTCGCGAGCAGCTCTCGCAGCACCTGCACACTGGCGGCGTCCATCGGGCCATCGTGCCTGCTTAGGTGCCAGGCTGACAGGATCGACACATGACGACCTGGGAACCGGGCTCGAGCTGGCCGGTCCTTGACCCTCGGCGTCCTCGGAGGCACCGGCGACCAGGGCCGTGGCCTGGGCGCTCGGTTCGCCGCGGCCGGGCTCAGCGTCATCCTGGGCTCTCGCGAGGCAAGCCGCGCGGAGGCGGCGGCCGCGACACTGCCCGGACCGGTCAGGGGCGCCGACAACGCCGAGCTGCGCGCGGGACGCGTCCGTCGTCGTTGTGGCGGTGCCGTGGGATGGGCACGCGGCGCTGCTTCGCGAGCTGACCGGCGAGCTGGCCGGCAAGATCGTCATCGACTGCGTCAACCCGCTGGGGTTCGACAAGCAGGGTGCGTTCGCCCTCGACGTCGCCGAGGGCAGTGCGTGCCAGCAGGCGGCGGCCTTGCTGCCCGCGAGCACCGTCGTCGGTGCGTTCCACCACCTGTCCGCGGTGCAGCTGCTCGACCCGGCCCTGGAGACCATCGACGGCGACGTGATGGTGGTCGGCGACGACCGCGCCGCCACCGACCTCGTGCAGGCCCTGGCCGGGCTGATCCCGGGCATGCGCGGGGTCTACGCGGGCCGGCTTCGCAACGCCCGTCAGGTCGAGGCGCTCACCGCGAACCTGATCTCGGTGAACCGCCGCTACAAGGCGCACGCCGGCATCCGGGTGACCGACATCTGAGCACGACAGATACGACGACATGGTCCGGCGCCCCAGGGCGCCGGACCATCGTCGTTCCAGCGCGTGCTACGAGATGTGGCGGTCGGTGAACGCCTTTCGCACCGTCTTGGCCGCCGCGTTGCCGTACATCCCCTGAGCTGTCGCCACCGTCGCATCTGCCGCGTCGCCAAAGGACGTGTCCGGCGCGAAGTCGAACTGGGCGTTGATGATGATGCGGTCGGCCGCGCGCGCCCCAAGGGCGTTGCGGATGTCCCACAGCGCTCTCGACCAGATCTGACCGTCGTAGTGCACTTGGTTGCGACGGTTCTCGAGCTTGATGTCGAGATCGATCCGGCGCAGGCACGTGGGCAGCGTCGCGTCGTAGGACACTGAGTCCCAGTCGGCGACACAGGCAGCGGGGATGCCCGCTGCGGGTGGGCCCGCAACCGCGAGCCCGACCGTCACCGCGAGGTAGTCGCCGAACGCCTCACCGATGGCCCCCGCGTCGAGCGAGGCGCCGTATCCGGGGACCTGCGAGTCGTGTACGGCGTGGCCGTACTCGTGCACGATGACCTCGCCGTCCTCGCCGTCGTCGACGCCGCCCTTCCCAAGGCGGATCACGTCGTGCTTGTCCCACGAGTAGGAGTTGTCCGCCCCCCACTGGTTGATGCGGAGGTCCTGAGACTCCTTGTTCACAGCAGGCAGCTCTCCGGTCCCGAAGCCGAGGCTCTGGATGTACTTCTGGGCCGCACTGGCCCAGTAGTAGGCCATCACCTGCTCGAACCGGTCGTCGGAGCGCGTGTAGTTGTAGACCCCGGTGGCGGAGTAGGCCTGGTCACCGGTCGTGCTGCGGACGTTGGCCCACTTGCCGTCGAGGTAGCCGGTCCCGTCAAGGTCGGTCAGGACCACACGCTTGTAGGCCGAGGCGAACTCGGGGCCGTCGGCGTCGTTGTTGTCCGCCAGGTTCTGGTTGCCCGTCGACTGGATCGGGTTGATGGAGAACACCGTGCCGCTGCCGGTCGTCGGTCCGGCCGGCTTGGCGGCCGACGCGGGCACGGCAACGGTCGTTGCCGCGAGCGCGGCCAGGCTGAGGGCGGCCACCAAGGCCCGCCGGAAGGGAGCGATCCGCACGAGAAGATCCTTCGGTCTTGGGACAGGACCCCGGCAACATACGTCGAGATTCGGCCCGATGGAAGAAGATCACCTCAGTGAAAGGCGTGCTCCTCGCCCGGGAAGTCCCGGGCCGCGACGTCCTCGGCGAACTGCTTGGCGGCGTCGCCGAGCACGGTGCGCAGGTCGGCGTACTGCTTGACGAACTTCGCCAGCGGCGGGCGGCGGAGCCCGGCCATGTCCTGCCAGACCAGGACCTGCCCGTCGCAGTCCACCCCGGCGCCGATGCCGATGCTCGGGATCTCGAGCTCGGCGGTGACACGCTTGGCCACATCGGCCGGGACCATCTCCAGCACGACCGCGAACGCACCGGCCTCCTGCAGGGCCAGGGCGTCGCGCACGATCTGGTCGCCGGCGTCCCCGCGGCCCTGCACGCGGTAGCCACCGAGGCCGTGCTCGCTCTGCGGGGTGAAGCCGAGGTGCGCCATGACCGGGATGCCCGCGGTGACCAAGCCGGCGACGTGCGGTACGACGGGCGCGCCGCCCTCCAGCTTGACCGCATGGGCGCCGCCCTCCTTGAGGAAGCGCACCGACGTCTCCAGCGCCTGGGTGGGCGAGGACTGGTAGGAGCCGAAGGGCAGGTCGGCGACCACGAGCGCGCGTGACGCCGCCCGCGAGACGGCCCGCACCAGCGGCAGCAGCTCGTCGACGGTCACGGGCAGCGTCGTCTCGTAGCCGAGGACGTTGTTGGCCGCCGAGTCGCCGATGAGCAGCACCGGGATGCCCGCCTCGTCGAAGATCTCGGCGGCGTACTGGTCGTAGGCGGTCAGCATGGCGAACTTCTCGCCCCGCTCCTTCATCGCCCGCAGGTGGTGGATGCGCACCCGCTTGACGGGTGGGCTGTCTGCGGCGCTCGGGCCGGAGCCGTAGGGGGCGTTGGCCTCGGTCATGTCGACCTCCTCGTGCCTCGAGGCTCCCAACTGGAGTCCCCGGACTGCCTCCATCGTGCCACCCGGCGACCGGGTTCAACCGATCAGGCCTCCGGCGGGACCTCTCCGGGCCGCGGCAGCACGCGCTCGGTCCAGCGGTTGGTGATGGGCAGCCGGCGGTCGCGGCCGAACGCGCGCAGCGAGATCTTGGGGCCGGGTGGGTACTGACGGCGCTTGTACTCGGCGGTGTCGGTCATCTTGAGGACCCGCACGGCGAGGTCGCGGTCGAAGCCGGCCTCGACCAGCTCTTCGAGCCCGCGGTCCTGCTCGACGTAGTCGTCGAGCACGTCGTCGAGCACGTCGTACGGCGGGAGCGAGTCCGAGTCGAGCTGTCCGGGGCGCAGCTCGGCCGACGGCGGCTTGCTGATCGAGCTCTCCGGGATGGGCGGTGTCTCGCCCCGGATCTGCTGCGTCCTTGTTGCGCCACCGCGCCAGCGACCAGACGAGGGTCTTGGGCACGTCCTTCAGCGGCGCGAAGCCGCCCACGGAGTCGCCGTACAGGGTGGAGTAGCCGACCGCGAGCTCGGTCTTGTTGCCGGTGGCGAGCACGAGGTGTCCGTGCTGGTTGGACAGGGCCATCAGCAGGGTTCCGCGGACCCGGGCCTGCAGGTTCTCCTCGGCCAGCCCGGTCAGCTTGAGCTGGCCGAGGTAGGCGTCGACCATCGGCTCGATCGGCACGGTCTGGAACTGCAGGCCGGTGCGCTCGGCCAGGTCGGCTCGCGTCGGATCGCGAGTGCTCCGAGGAGTAGGCGCTGGGCATCGAGATGCCGTGCACGTTGGCGGCACCGAGGGCGTCGCACGCGATCACCGCGGTGAGGGCCGAGTCGATGCCGCCGGAGAGGCCGAGCACGGCGCTGTCGAAGCCGTTCTTGCCGGCGTAGTCGCGCAGCCCGGTCACCAGGGCGCCGTAGACCTCGGCCTCGTCGTCGAGTCGTGGGGCCATGCCCGCGACGACCGGCTCGTAGGCCGCGACCGGCTCGCTCGGTGAGCGTCACGCGCGCGATGGCGATGGCGCTGCGGTCGGCGCTCGGCACGGAGCTCGCCTCGTCGCCGGCGCCCGCGGTCGCGGCCGGCAGGTCGAGGTCGACGACCAGGCAGCCCTCCTCGAACTGCGGCGCGCGGGCGAGAACGGTGCCGTCGGGGCCGACGACGATCGAGTCGCCGTCGAAGACGAGCTCGTCCTGGCCGCCGACCATGTTGACGTAGGCGAGCGTGCAACCGGCGGCGGCCGCCCGGCGGCGGACCAGGTCGAGGCGGACGTCGTCCTTGTTGCGCTCGTAGGGCGACCCGTTGATGACCAGCGAGGAGGCCGGCGTCGGCCTCGCGGGTGACGGCGACCGGGCCGCCCTCCTGCCAGATGTCCTCGCAGATGACGGTCGCGACGTCCACGCCGTGCACGCGCGCGACGGTCAGGGACGCGCCGGGCACGAAGTAGCGGAACTCGTCGAAGACCCCGTAGTTGGGCAGGTGGTGCTTGGCGTAGCGGCCGACGACCGTGCCGCCGTAGAGCAGACCGGCGGCGTTCTGCGGCGCGCCTGCAGGGGTGCCCAGCACGGGCACCGCGTCGGCTGCGCCGTCGAGGTAGCCGACCACGACGAGCAGCTCGCCCGAGCCCCTCTGCTGCCAGCCGCTGCGCGAGGTCATCGAGGGCGGCGCGGGATGCGCGCACGAACGACCGGCGCAGTGCCAGGTCCTCGACCGGGTAGCCGGTCAGCACCATCTCGGGGAAGGCGACGACATGGGCGCCCTGGTCGGCCGCGTGCCGGGCCCAGCTCAGGACCCGGTCGGCATTGCCCTCGATGTCGCCCACGGTCGGGTTCACCTGGGCCAGAGCGAGTCGCAGCTGGGGCACCAGCCGAGACTAACCGTGCAGGCGGCCCTTGACGGGAGGTGCCTCGGGGGCGGGGGTCGCCTCGGTGCGCAGCCGGGTGGCGAACGAGTCGAAGTGCTCGCGCAGCCACCGGGTCATGTCCTCGCCCGGCATCGGCCGGGCCAGCAGGAAGCCCTGGAGCAGGTCGCAGCCCAGCACGACGAGGACACCCCAGGCGCCCTCGTCCTCGACTCCCTCGGCGACCACCCGCAGTCCGAGGTCGTGGCCGAGGCTGATGACGGCGCGGACGATGGCCAGGTCGGCGGTGTTGTCGGCCAGGTGGCGGACGAACGCCCGGTCGATCTTCACCTCGTGCACCGGGCAGCCGGCGCAGCCGGGTCAGCGAGGAGTAGCCGGTGCCGAAGTCGTCGACCGAGATGCTCAGACCCAGCGCGACGAGCTTGTCCAGCGCGTGCAGCGCGCGCTCCGGGTCGGCGATGATCGCGCTCTCGGTGACCTCGATCTTGAGCAGCCCGGCGGGCAGGTTGGCCTGCACCAGCAGCCGGGCGACCACGTCGGCGAGCTCGGGCTCGAGCAGGTTGCGCATCGAGACGTTGACGGCCATCACGACCGGTGTGCCCGCGGCCTGCCAGGCCGCGCACTGATGGACCGCGGTCTCCAGGACGAACCGGGTGAGCGGCCGGATCAGACCGGTGTGCTCGGCGAGCGGGATGAACTCGTCCGGGGGGACGTTGCCCCACACCGGGTGCCGCCACCGCAGCAGTGCTTCCACGCCGGTGACGCGGCCGGTGTTCGGCTCGGCCTGCGGCTGGTAGTGCAGCTCGAGCAGGCCGTCCTCCAGCGCGCGGGCGAGGTCGCTGATCAGCGACAGCCGCCGCGCGCTGTAGGGGTCGCGGTCGGGGGAGTAGCTGCTCGACCCCGGCGAGCCCGCGCTTGGCGTCGTACATCGCGACCTCGGCGCGGCGCATCAGCAGCGCTGCCGACGACCCGTCCTGTGGCGCGACGGCGATGCCGATGCTCGCGCTGACGTCGAGCTTGATGTCGTCGAGGCGGATCGGGCGGGAGAAGTCGCGCGCTGATGCGCTGGACCATGCCCTCGACATGCACCTCGTCGCCGGTGAGCATGACCGCGAACTCGTCGCCGCCCATGCGCGCGACCACCGTCTCGTCGTGCTCGAGCGGCAGCAGCCGCTGACCCACCTGGCGCAGCAGCTGGTCGCCGACGTCGTGGCCGAGGGTGTCGTTGACCTCCTTGAACCGGTCGAGGTCCATGAGCAGCACCGCCGCCGAGCCGGTGGCCTCCAGACGTCGCTCGAGGCGCTGGTGGAAGTGCAGCCGGTTGGGCAGCCCGGTCAGTGGGTCGTGCAGCGACAGGTGCTCGGTCTGCTCGCGCGGCACTGCGGACGCGCTCGACCAGCGCGTTGTTGGCCAGCGCGACGCTGGCATGGCCGGCCAGGGCCTGCAGCAGCTTGGCGTCCTCGGCGTCGAACGTGCTGACGTCGTCGACCCGGTCGGTGACGGCCAGCACGCCAACGACGCGACCGCCTCGTACAGCGGTGCGGCCATCGCGTCGATGTGGCCGGTGCCCTGCAACGCCGGTGCCGGCTCGCCGTGGCGGCCGCGGGGGAGTCGCAGCACGCTGCCGTCGCAGTGCGGGCTGCCACCAGGCCGAGGGGGCGTCCTCGTCCAGCGCGAAGATCGTGGACCCGCGGGCCCGCAGCAGCGCGCGCGCCTCGGCGACGACGGTCTCCTGCACCGAGCCGCTGAGCAGTGACTGGTCGGCGGACCGGGTGAACGCGTAGAGGAGCTCGAGGCGGCCGTAGCGCAGCCGCTGCACGTGGTAGCCGCGGTAGAGCAGGAAGCTGAGAGCGGCGAGCACGCCGACCAGTGCCAGCCCCATCGGCTCGCGACGCAGGATCATCGCAGTCACCAGCGCCAGGTCGGTGACGACGAGGGTGCCGACCGCGCCCCGGGCGAGCCCGGTGAACACGGCGCGACTGTCCCAGTTGTGCTGCCGGATGGCGATGACGGCGGCGACGGCGAGCCCGGACACGACGTGGGCCGCCTGGGTCGCGACGAAGGCGGCGAACCAGCCCGCGGGCGCCAACGGCTCGTCCTCGGTGCCCAGCAGCCGCAGCATGCCGACGAACACGAAGATGGCCACCGTCGCCTGCGCGAGCCACAGCGACAGGTTGAAGGCGACCTTGATCGGGGGTGACCGGAGCAACAGGGTCAGCGCCAGGCCGATGCCCAACAGGCCGGCGAACACCAGTTGCTGGGTCGTGGCGAAGAGAAGCCCCAGCAGCAGGGGTGCCTCGATGAATGACAGCGACTGGTTGTCGCGCCCGAACGGGATGTGGACGACGTACCGCTCGGTGAGCGCGAACATGGCGACGAGGAGGGGCCACCACAGCGAGGGCTCGAGCTCAGGCAGAGAGGGGCCGCGCCACCACAAGGCCAGGGAGGTGGTGGCGAGGCCAGCTGTGACCAGCCAGACGTAGACGTCCGACCGGCTCGGTCGGGTCACTCGCGCATTGTGCCGGTAAAGCGGGGTTCCCGCAGGGGATCGCGCCAGTGCGCCGGCGCGATCCCCTCTGCGCCGCTAGTGCCAGCCGTTGCCGAGGAGGGTCTTGTGCCAGCCGTTGCCGGCGACGGTGGTGCCGGACTTGTGCCAGCCGTTGCCAGCCACATCCGAGGCCAGGCCTGGCAGGCCCAGTGCGATGACCAGGGTCAGGAGGGCGAGAACAATTGCGGCAATCAGGGCGGTGACCATGCTGCGCGGCGGGGTCTGGGCCTGGTCCATACGGTCGACTCCAGTCATCTGGCCCCGTGACGCGGGGCACGGTGAGCCCATACTCGATCGCTCGCGGCCGAATAAGGCTCATGGCGTGCCGACGACTCGGTAAATCTTCGCTAACGGTGGAGAGGCTGCGCGGCGGCACCGCCCCGGTCCGGCCCACGTAACGTCCGTGAAACACCTGGGCGGCAAGATCGGGGCATGGACAAGCAGCAGGAGTTCGTGCTCCGCACCCTGGAGGAGCGGGACATCCGTTTCGTCCGGCTTTGGTTCACCGACGTGCTCGGGTTCCTCAAGTCGGTCGCCATCGCCCCAGCCGAGCTCGAGGGGGCGTTCGCCGAGGGGATCGGCTTCGACGGCTCGTCGATCGAGGGGTTCGCGCGCGTCTACGAGTCGGACATGCTGGCCCGCCCCGACCCGGCGACCTTCCAGGTGCTGCCCTGGCGCTCGGAGCAACCGGGGAGCGCCCGGATGTTCTGCGACATCCTGATGCCGGACGGCACCCCGTCGTACGCGGACCCTCGTCATGTCCTCAAGCGCACGCTGGCCCGGGCCTCCGACCTCGGCTTCTCGTTCTACACGCACCCCGAGATCGAGTTCTTCCTGTTCCGCGGCCCGCCCGAGCCGGGCAAGGCGCCCGAGCCGATCGACATGGGCGGCTACTTCGACCACGTCGCCCACGGCGCCGGGCACGACTTCCGGCGCGACGCGATCACGATGCTCGAGGCGATGGGCATCTCGGTGGAGTTCAGCCACCACGAGGGTGCGCCGGGGCAGCAGGAGATCGACCTGCGGTACGCCGATGCGCTCTCGACCGCCGACAACATCATGACGTTCCGCCTGGTGATGAAGGAGGTCGCGCTCAGCCAGGGTGTGCACGCGTCGTTCATGCCGAAGCCGTTCACCGAGCACCCCGGGTCGGGCATGCACACCCACCTGTCGCTGTTCGAGGGTGACCGCAACGCGTTCTACGAGGCGGGTGCGCAGTACTCAGCTGTCGAAGGTGGGGCGCGCCTTCATCGCCGGGCTGCTCCGGCATGCCCACGAGATCACCGCCGTCACCAACCAGTGGGTCAACTCCTACAAGCGCCTCTCCGGCGGGGGTGAGGCACCGGCGTACGTCTCGTGGGGTCACAACAACAGGTCTGCGCTGGTGCGCGTGCCGATGTACAAGCCGCAGAAGGGCAACTCCACCCGGGTCGAGTTCCGCTCGCCGGACAGCTCGTGCAACCCCTACCTCGCGTTCGCCGTGATGCTGGCCGCCGGCCTCAAGGGCATCGAGGAGAACTACGAGCTGCCCGAAGGCGCCGAGGACAACGTGTGGGAGCTCACCGACAGCGAGCGGCGGGCCCTGGGCATCGAGCCGCTGCCGGCCAGCCTGAGCGACGCGATCCGGGCCATGGAGAACAGCGAGCTGGTCGCCGAGACGCTCGGCGAGCACGTCTTCGACTTCTTCCTGCGGAACAAGCGCCAGGAGTGGGCCGACTACCGTCGTCAGGTGACGCCGTTCGAGCTCGACCGCTACCTGCCGGTGCTGTGAGCGCTGCGCCTGCATCGGCAACCGTCCTCGTCGTCCAGCACGAGGAGAGCACTGGGCCGGGATGGTTCGGCGGATGGCTGCGCGACGAGGGCATCGTGCTGGACGTCGCGCATCCCTACCTCGGCACCGACCTGCCCGACCCCACGGCGTACGACGGGGTGCTGGTGCTCGGCGGCGCGATGGGCCCCGCCGAGGACGAGCGTTGCCCGTGGCTGCCCGCGACCCGGGCGCTGATGGTGAAGTCCGTCGAGCAGGCGGTCCCGACGTTCGGCATCTGCCTCGGTGGCGAGCTGCTCGCTCTGGCGTGCGGGGGAGAGGTGACCCGAGGGCGCAACGGCCCGGAGCTCGGTGTGCTGCCGGTGCGGCTGCGTCCCGATGCTGCCGGCGACCCGCTGTTCGACGGGCTGGCCGACGCTGCGTCGGTCGTCCAGTGGCACTGGGAGGAGATCAGCCGCCTGCCTGAGGTGGCGGTGTGGCTGGCCGACGGCGACGCCTATCCGCACCAGGCGTTCCGGGTCGGCGCGGCCGCGTGGGGCGTGCAGGGACACCCCGAGGTCACCGCCGACATCGCGTCGGCGTGGGCCCGCGAGGACAGCCCGCTGCTCCTGGCCGCGGGTCGTGACCCGGCGTCGCTGGTCGCGGAGGTGCGCGACGCGGAGCCCGCCCTGACGAAGACGTGGCAGCCGGTGGCGACGCGGTTCGCGGGGCTGGTGGCCGCACGCGCGATGGCCGGAGCCTGACGGGCACTAGCGTGGGCGACCGTGACGGGGCGGCCTGACAGCAGCAGCACGGTCCGCCTTGCCCGTGCCGGGTTCGCGGAGCCGGACAAGGCGGCCGCTGCGCTCGAGTCGCTGACCTCACGGGGCGTGGGTGACGAGGAGCTGGTCGCTGCGCTCGCACTGACGGCCGATCCCGATGCCGCGCTCCTGTCCCTGGACGAGCTCGCCGGCCGGTTGGCCGAGCCGGCCGAGCTGCACAGCACCCTCATCGCTGACCCCGGGGCGCGCAACCGGTTGCTGGCGGTGCTCGGGGCGAGTCCGGCGCTGGCCGAGCACCTGATGCGCCATCCCGACGACTGGCGCGCGGCCGCGGATGCGCGGTTGAGGCCTCCGAGTGAGCTGCGCGCGCTGATGCTCGCGGCGGTGCATGCCGACGAGGGTGACGCGCCTCGTGCCGGCCTGCCGGTTCCGGCAGCGATGGACGCCCTGCGCGTCGCCTACCGGCGGGCGCTGATCGACATCGCGGCGCGCGACCTCACCGGCGTCGCCAGGGTCGACGACGTCGCGGCCGAGCTCGCCGACCTGGCCGCAGCGACCTTGGAGGCTGCGCTTGCCGTCGCCCGGGCAGAGCTGCCGCCCGGTGCGCCGGAGTGTCGCCTCGCCGTCATCGCGATGGGCAAGTGCGGTGGCCGCGAGCTCAACTACGTCAGCGACGTGGATGTCGTGTTCGTGGCCGAGGCGGTGGCTGACGTGGAGGAGACGACGGCGCTGCGGTCGGCGTCGCTGCTGGCGACGGCCATGATGCGGGTGTGTTCGGCGAGCACCGGGGAGGGCACGATCTGGCCGGTCGACGCGGCGCTGCGTCCGGAGGGCAAGGCCGGCCCGCTGGTGCGCACGTTGGCGAGCCACGTCGCGTACTACGAGCGGTGGGCCAAGACGTGGGAGTTCCAGGCGTTGCTCAAGGCGCGTCCAGTTGCCGGCGACATCGAGCTCGGCTGGCGCTACGTCGAGGCGCTGTCGCCGCTGGTCTGGGACGCGGCCGGGCGCGATGACTTCGTGGTGGACGTGCAGCAGATGCGCCGCCGGGTGGAGTCAACGGTTCCTGCCGATGCGCGCAGTCGCCAGCTCAAGCTCGGACCCGGCGGTCTGCGGGACGTGGAGTTCGCCGTGCAGATGCTCCAGCTCGTGCACGGACGCACCGACCACCGGCTGCGCAGCCCGAACACACTGGAGGCGCTCGAAGCGCTGTCGACCCACGGCTACGTCGGGCGCGACGACGCTGCCGAGCTGGACCGCGCCTACCGGTTCCTGCGCACGTTGGAGCACCGCCTGCAGCTGCACCGGCTCCGGCGTACGCATGTCATGCCCGAGGACGAGGTCGAGCTGCGCCGGCTCGGCCGCTCGATCGGGTTGCGCACCTCGCCCGTCGAGGAGCTCGACCAGCAGTGGCGCCTGCACGCTCGCGAGGTGCGCCGGCTGCACGAGAAGCTCTTCTACCGGCCGCTGCTCACGTCGGTCGCGCGGCTGGGTCCGGAGCAGGCGCGGCTGACACCGGAGGCGGCGCAGGCCCGACTGGATGCCCTCGGCTACCTGGACCCGCCCGGGGCGCTGCGCCACCTCGAGGCGCTGACGACCGGTGTGAGCCGTCGGGCCGCGATCCAGCGAACGCTGCTGCCGGTGATGCTGTCGTGGTTCGCTGACGCGCCCGACCCCGACGGTGGGCTGCTCGCCTTCCGGCAGGTGAGCGAGGCGCTCGGCTCGACGCACTGGTACCTCCGGCTGCTGCGCGACGAGGGCGCGGTCGCCGAGCGACTGGCGCAGCTGCTCGCGACCAGCCGCTACGTCGTCGACCTGCTGCTGCGTGCGCCGGAGGCGGTGGCGCTGCTCGCCGACGACGAGGAGCTGGTCCCGCGAACCGTCGCCGCGCTGCACGCCGAGCTCGCTGCAGCGGTGGGTCGGCAGGACGACGGTGAGCAGGCCGTCGCGGCGGCTCGAGGTGTACGACGTCGTGAGCTGTTCCGGGTGGCGGTCGCCGACCTGCTCGGTCTGCTCGACGTGGACGCGGTCGGCGCGGCCCTCACCGACGTCAACGCCGCGACGCTGCAGGCCGCTCTGGACGTCGCGACCCGGTCGGTCGCGAACAACCGGGACGACGGCGTGCCGACGCGGATCGCCGTCATCGCGATGGGCCGGTTCGGCGGGCACGAGCTGGGATACGGCAGCGACGCGGACGTGCTGTTCGTGCACGACCCGCTCCCAAGTGTCGACGAGAAGGACGCGACCGACGCGGCGCACGCGGTGGCCAACGAGCTGCGTCGCCTGCTCGGCGTACCGGCTCCTGAACCGCCTCTCGTCATCGACCCCGACCTGCGCCCGGAAGGCCGGCAGGGGCCGCTCGTGCGCACGATCGCGTCGTACGGCGCCTACTACGAGCGGTGGTCGGAGGTCTGGGAGAGCCAGGCGCTGCTGCGGGCCGAGCCGGTCGCGGGTGACGAGGGGCTCGGCCGCCGGTTCGTCGAGCTCATCGACCCGCTGCGATACCCCGAGGGCGGGATCGACGACGCGGCGGTGCGGGAGATCCGGCGGATCAAGGCGCGCATCGACGCGGAGCGGCTGCCGCGCGGTGCCGACCCGGCGCGGCACACCAAGCTCGGGCCCGGCGGCCTGGCTGACGTGGAGTGGACGGTGCAGCTGCTCCAGCTCCGGCACGGCGCCGAGCTGGCGGGCCTGCGTACGACGGGGACGGTGGCGGCTTTGACGGCTGCCGAAGCCGCCGGACTGGTGAAGCAGGAGGAGGCGGAGACGCTCATCCGCGCCTGGCGCAGCGCGACCCGGGTGCGCAATGCGCTGGTGCTCACGCGGGGGAAGCCGGGGGACAGCCTGCCGACCGACTTGCGAGAGTTGTCGGGAGTCGCGCGTGTCCTGGGCTACCCGCCGGGCGCAGCAGGCACGATGGTCGATGACTACCGACGGTCGACCCGACGTGCGAGGACGGTGGTGGACGGGGTGTTCTACCGGTGAGTGCGCTGATGGGTGGTGCCCGCGCTGCGCCCTCCGACCGGCCGGGGACGTACCGCGACGCACTGAGGAACCGGGAGTTCCGCGGCCTCGTCGTCGCGCAGGTGACCAGCGAGTGGGGTGACCAGATCGCGAGGGTCGCCCTCGCGTCGTTGGTGCTCCATCGCACCGACAGCGCCCTTCTCGCCGTGCTCGCGTTCGTGGTCAGCTTCGTTCCTGCGGTGTTCGGCTCCGCGGTGCTCGGGTCGTTCGCGGACCGGATGCCGCGCAAGGTGATCCTGCTCGGCTGCGACCTGGTGCGTTTCATCGTCATGCTGCTGTTGGCAGCAGTGGCGGTCTCCTCGACACCGATCTGGGTGCTGCTCGGCCTGCTGCTGATCGCTGAGACGTTCTACGCGCCGTACGAGGTCGCCCAGCGGTCAGTGATTCCCGACGTGCTCACCGACCCGAAGGACTACGTCGCCGGCAACAGCCTGATGCGGATGCTCTTCCAGCTCGACCAGGTGATCGGCATCTGCCTGGCTGGCGTGATCATCCTGGCCATCGGTGAGCGGTGGGGTCTGCTGTTCAACGCGGGAACGTTCGCGGTGTCGTTCACGGTCATCGCGTTGACGTTGCGCTGGCGACCGGCGCCGCGGGACGCCGCCGAGCGAGGGACCAGCCTGGTCACCGATCTCCGGGCCGGCTGGCGGCTGGTGTTCGACGACCCGGCGCTGCGCGCGTTGGTGCTGCTCGGCTGGGGTGCGTCGGTTTTCCTGATCGCACCGGAGGCGGTGGGGCTTGCCTACGCGCGCGCGGACGGCGCGTCCTCGGCCGTCGGCGCGGCCCTGATGGCGAGTGTGCCGGCCGGCGCAGCACTGGGCGCCTATGTCATCGGTCGGTTCGGGCCGCTGCGGCAGGTGCGCGCGATCCTGCCGCTGGCCGTGCTGACCTGTCTGCCGTTGCTCGCGACGTGCGTGTCACCGCCGTGGGAGGTGGCGCTCGTTCTGTGGTTCTTGAGCGGACTCTGCCAGGGCTTCATGGTGCCGTTGATGGCGACAGTGAGCCTGGTCAGCCCGGCCAAGTTCCGCGGTCGCGTGATCGGGCTGGCCGCGGCCGGCTTCAGCGCGATGACCGCCGCGACGTTCCTGCTCTCCGGCCTGATGGCCGACCTGACGTCGCCGGCGGTCGCTGTGACATTCGCAGGTGTTGTCGGGCTGGCGCTGGTGGGCGTCGCCCACCGGAGCTGGCCGCGCCGCGCGATCCACCGCGCCGCCGCCCGGGTCTACTCCACGCCCGACTGACCGCGGTGGATCCGCTCGCGCAGGTCGAGCCGCTTGTCGTGCTTGGCGTTCGTTCGGGCGGCCACGTGCAGGATCTCGAGAGGCTCCTCGCTGGCGGACTCGAACCAGTAGGGCGTTCCGTGCGGGACGAGCACACCCTGCTGAGCGCCTAACTCGGCGACCGGCTCGTCGCCCTCCCCATAGAAGCGCGCGCGACCGGACAGGACGAGCCAGAACCCGTCGTTTCCCGTGTGGGCGTGCAGGTTGTTCGCACCCTCCGGACCGATGTACTGCACGGCGGCGCGAAGGAAGTCCGTCTTGACAAGCTTGACCCCCACCTTGTGGCGAGGCGCTTCGGGTCGCTCGTACTCGAAGGTCTGTATGGCTCCGGTCATGACCGTCCTCAGGTCGCGGCGAACGTTAGGGAGCCCCGCACCCAGGGGGGTAGAGCGCGGGGCTCCGCCCCCAGCATCCGCCTTTGAGGGCGCACGTTCCATAGACCGCGGGGTGACGGCGCAGATTTTGCCGAGCGCCCGTGGAGAGCCTGGCGACGTTGCCAGCCGAATGGTCCCCAGAACCTGCCCTAACGGTCGATCCCGGATCGGGACTGCCGCGCGCACAATCGTGGTCAAGGCGCCGCGCTGGACCCGGGGGTTTAAGGGTCGAGCGCGGCGTCTGTTCACGCCCCAGACGACGACACGTCACCTACCGGGGGCCCCTCGGTCATGTGGGAGATCGACCCTCGGGGCATGACTCACATATCGGTGGCGTGGTTCAAGCTCCGACACTCGCGCGGCGGCGGGCGTACCTGCTCGTGCTGGGCCTGCGCCGTGACCCGAGGGGCCTGGGAGTAGGGGCGCCCCACCGCACAGGAGCCCCTCAGCCACCTGCTCATCCGCGGTGAGCGATGATGCGCGCGGCCGGTCAACCTAGCCTCGTGGCGCCCGGTCCGAGGTGGTTGTGAGAGGAGTCGCTGTGACGACGAAGGACGCGTTTTCGACTGAGGAGTGGGTCAGGGTCCGGCGTGCGCCGTTCGTGGCGGGGATGGCCATCTCGCTCGCCGATCCGGGCGGCCCGTTCGAGATGGCCAGGGAGACGATGGCTACCTTGCGATCCGCGACCAACCCGCCGACCCGTGAGCAGCTTCTGACCGAGGTCGCCCTCGAGCTGCAGGCAATGACGCAGCGAAAGGAGAATCCCCTCTCCGACTTCAAGCCCGCCAAGGACTCGCCGGTTGGGTCTCAGGTCCTCACGGAGCTCCGGGCAGTCTGCGGCATCGTCGAGGCAAAGGCAGAGCAGGACGAGTACGACGGGTTCCGCGCCTGGCTCGTCGCCACTGCGGAGGCCGCTGCCGCGTCCGCGAAGGAAGGTGGCTTCATGGGGTTCGGAGCCGTGCAGGTCAGCGAGGGAGAGCAGGCGATGCTGGAGCAGCTGAGGTCTGAGCTCGACGTGAAGTGACGCCGACGACGTGGCCGACGCGTGGGGCGCTGCTCTGTCACGGACCGAACGGCCCAGCGCAACCTGGCGGAAAGGTGGATTGTCGGCCGAGCGGTCGAGGACGACGCTCGTGGGCAAGACGCCGCGCTGCCTTGGGGTAGGGCAAGCGCGGCGTCCTTTTCTGACCCAGGCGGGCGTGGGGACGTGAGCGGTGCCCCTCCTGCTTCGGCGGGCGGGGCACCGAGCTGTCCGGCTCAGATGTCGTAGTAGAGCTCGAACTCGTGGGGGTGCGGGCGCAGCCGGATCGGGTCGACCTCGTTGACGCGCTTCCACTCGACCCAGGTCTCGATCAGGTCCGGCGTGAACACGCCGCCCTCGAGCAGGTAGTCGTGGTCGTCCTCGAGAGCCAACAGCACCTCGGGCAGTGACGCGGGCACCTGCTGGATCTCGCGGTGCTCATCGGGCGCGAGCTCGTAGAGGTCCTTGTCGACCGGCTCGGCCGGCTCGATCTTGTTCTTGATCCCGTCGAGCCCGGCCATCAGCATCGCGGAGAACGCGAGGTAAGGGTTCGACGACGGGTCCGGCACCCGGAACTCCAGCCGCTTGGCCTTCGGGTTCGACCCGGTGATCGGGATGCGGATGCACGCGGAGCGGTTGCGCTGCGAGTAGACGAGGTTGACCGGCGCCTCGAAGCCCGGCACCAAACGGTGGTAGCTGTTCACGGTGGGGTTGGTGAACGCGAGCAGCGACGGTGCGTGCTTGAGCAGGCCACCGATGTAGTAGCGCGCCATGTCCGAGAGCCCCGCATAGCCGAGCTCGTCGTAGAACAGCGGGCTGCCGTCCTTCCACAGCGACTGGTGACAGTGCATGCCAGACCCGTTGTCACCGAAGAGCGGCTTGGGCATGAAGGTCGCCGTCTTGCCGGCAGCCCACGCGACGTTCTTGATGATGTACTTGAACAGCATCACCTGGTCCGCCGCGTGCAGCAGCGACGAGAACTTGTAGTTGATCTCGGCCTGGCCTGCGGTGCCGACCTCGTGGTGTGCCCGCTCGACCTCGATGCCGGCCGCTCCGAGCGCGAGCGTCATCTGGTCGCGCAGGTCGGCGTAGTGGTCGACCGGGGGGACCGGGAAGTAGCCGCCCTTGTAGCGGGTCTTGTAGCCGCGGTTGCCGCCCTCCTCCTGACGGCCGGTGTTCCAGGCGCCCTCGATGGAGTCGATGTAGTAGTAGCCCGCGTTCTGCTTGGTCTCGAAGCGCACGTCGTCGAATACGTAGAACTCCGCCTCCGGCCCGAAGTAGCACGTGTCAGCGACGCCCGAGCCGGACAGGTAGGCCTCGGCCTTCGCCGCGATGTTGCGCGGGTCGCGGCTGTAGGGCTCGTCGGTGAACGGGTCGACGATGGAGAAGTTCAGCGCGACGGTCTTCTCGGTCCGGAACGAGTCGACGAAGGCCGTCGTCACGTCGGGGATCAGCTTCATGTCCGACTCGTGGATGGCCTGGAAGCCGCGGATCGAGGAGCCGTCGAACATCTGGCCCTCGGTGAAGAAGGTCTCGCCCACCGACTGTGCCGGGACGTTGAAGTGCTGCATCACACCAGGCAGGTCGCAGAAGCGGACGTCGATGAACTTCACGTCCTCGTCCTTGATGTACTTCAGGACCTCGTCGGCGTTGCTGAACATGTATCCGCTCCTCATCCCCTCGCGGCGGGCTGGTTGCACCGTCGCGACGACCGTAGACCGGAGCGGTTTCCCGGGCATCACCCCGGTGTTTCCGCCGTGTTACGAGCCCGGCGGCGACCCCGGCCGGGCACGCCTGGCGCCCGGGTACGCTCCGATCATGGTCGAGAGGCGGGACGTCGCGTCCTGGCTGCAGGGACCCGCCTCGGTGACCGGGGAGTCCACGTCGTACGCCGGGGAGCGGCTGGGCCTGCCCGCGGAGGGTCGGGGCAGCGTGGCTGGGTTCGGAGCCCGGCTCGCGGCCTTCCTGGTCGACGCCGTGCTGTGCGCGGCGCTGGCCTGGGGCCTCACGCGTGAACCCGCCTGGACCACCCCGATCTTCGCGCTGGAGGCCCTCGTCCTCACCGTGCTGGGCGGGGCGTCGGCCGGTCAGCGGGTCCGCGGGCTCCAGATCGTCCGGCTCGACGGCCGCCCGGTGGGCGTGCCCCGGGCCACGCTGCGGACTGCCCTGCTCCTGCTGTTGATCCCGGCCCTGATCTGGGACCGCGACGGCAGAGGGCTGCACGACCGGGCCGCCGGGACCGTCGTGCTGCACACCCGCTAGCGCGAGGTCAGCGCCGCGGACCCCTCGGCATCTTCGTGCCCTTGGGCATCGGCCCCTTGGGGATCGGCAGGTTCATCGTCCCCAGCGCCTTGAGGCGGCGGTTCACCTCGGCGACCTGGGGGTTCTTCAGGTTCCTGGGCAACTTGGTCAGGTGCCGGTTGAGCTTGCGCAGGGGCACCTGGCCGTCCTCGTCGCCGGCCTGCACCTCGTAGACCGGCACGTCGGGAACGAAGCGCGTGACCTTCTTCTTCTCCTGGGCGAGGAGGTTGCCGACCCGGTTGGGGGGACCCTCGCCGATCAGCACGACGCCCGGCCGGCCGACGGCACGGTGGACGAGGTCCTGGTTGCGGCTCACGGCGACCCCGGGGGTCACCGTCCAGCCCCTGCGCATCATGTTGAGCGCAGCCGCTGCCGCGCCCGGCTGGCCCTCGACCTGGGAGTAGGCCGCCTTCTCGGCCCGGCGGCCGAAGACGATGGTCGCGGCGAGCAGGGCCAGCGCCAGGCCGATGAGCGCCATGTAGATCGGCTGGCCGACGAGGAACCCGATCGCCAACAGGACCGCGAAGGTGACGAACCCGGTTGCCAGGGTCACCCAGCCGACCAGCGGGTCGACCTTGCGGGTCATCTTGTAGGCGGCGCGGATCTGGCCGCGCCTGCTCTGCTTGGCCTCTCCCTCGGGCGCGGACGCCTTCTTGCCCGCCCTGCCTGCAGTCGAGGTGGGCGCTACCGACCCCGAGTCCGACTTCTTGCGCCCGATGCGTGCCATGGGCGGCAGGATACGTGCCCGTCGGTCAGGCGAGCTCGCGGTATGCCGTCGACAGCGGTGGGCGCAGCGAGGCGATCAGGTCTTGGCTCGCCGTGGAGTCCTCGCGCCGCGACTGCAGGGCTTCGAACGCCTCGTTCGCGTTGCGCCGGGAGTCCTCGGCCACGCGGGAGGTGATCACGGCCACGGCGCTACGCAGGAGATCGGGGAAGGACACGAGCGGGGGAAGCAGCGGTGTCGTCATGCCCTCTAGTGCAGAGGACGTGGGTTACCGCCGTGTGACGCTGAGGAAAATCCTGGCTGCTGCGATTGGGGCCTTCAGGCCGGCGCGGGGGCCTGCCGGGCCTGCACCGCCTGCTGGTAGAGACGTCCAGCGCGGTACGACGAGCGCACCAGCGGCCCGGACATCACCCCGGCGAACCCGATCTGCTCGGCCTCGTCCTGCAGCTCGACGAACTCCGCCGGGCGAACCCAGCGGCTCACCGGGTGGTGGCGCTTCGAGGGGCGGAGGTACTGGGTGATCGTGATCAGCTCGCAGCCCGCGTCGTGCAGGTCGCGCAGTGCCTGGCTGACCTCGGCCAGCTCCTCGCCCATCCCGAGGATCAGGTTGGACTTGGTCACCAGCCCGAAGTCGCGGGCCTGCGTGATGACGTCGAGGGAGCGCTCGTAGGTGAACGCCGGTCGGATCCGCTTGAAGATGCGCGGCACCGTCTCGACGTTGTGCGCGAGCACCTCGGGCCGGGACTCGAACACCTCGGCGAGCAGGTCGGGCTTGCCGTTGAAGTCGGGGATCAGGTTCTCGACCCCGGTGCCGGGGTTGAGCTCGTGGATCTGCTTCACGGTCTCGGCGTACAGCCATGAACCGCCGTCGGGCAGGTCGTCGCGCGCGACGCCCGTGATCGTGGCGTAGCGCAGGCCCATCGCCTGCACCGACTCGGCCACCCGGCGCGGCTCGTCGCGGTCGAGCGCGGCCGGCTTGCCCGTGTCGATCTGGCAGAAGTCGCACCGCCGGGTGCACTGGTCGCCGCCGATGAGGAAGGTCGCCTCGCGGTCTTCCCAGCACTCGAAGATGTTGGGGCAGCCGGCGGCCTCGCAGACGGTGTGCAGGCCCTCGCGCTTCACCAGGCTCTTGAGCTCGGTGTATTCGGGGCCCATCTTCGCCCGCGTCTTGATCCAGTCGGGCTTCTTCTCGATCGGCGTCTCGGCGTTGCGAACCTCGAGGCGCAGGAGCTTGCGGCCCTCCGGAGCGATCGTCACCGGACCAGCGTACGTCGGTCCGGTGACGACCGTCCGAGCGGCGTGCTCGTGGTGGACCTAGCCGATGTGAGCGAGCGAACGGGCGCGGCCGCGCACACCCTTGGCGACCTCGGAGGGCCGCTGCTGCTCACCGGCGTAGGCGTTGACGGCCAGGATCGCAGCGGTGGTCGCGGGGACCGCCCACTGCAGTGCCTTCAGCTGCTGCTGGGCCTTCGCCACGTCGTCCGGCGTCTGCGCGATGGGCTGGGTGCCCGCCCCGACCGGAACGTCCTTGCGGGCGGAGACCTTGCGGCCGAGGATGCGGCTGTAGGCGGTGACGCCCAGGGCAGCACCGGTCAGCACCGTCTTGACCGCGGTCATCCCGGCCACGCCTTGCTGGCCGGCGACGCGCTTGCGGTTGGCGAGCAGGATCGCGGCGCCGCCGAGCAGGTGGGCACCGATCGCGCCGGCGTTCAGCGGTGTCCAGCGGTCCCAGCCCTCGTTCACGACGCGGCCACGCTGCGCCGGGTCGTCGACGGCGCCGGCGGCGGCATTGAGCCCCACGGCACCCATCAGCGACCCGCCGAACCATGCAGCGAGCCCCACGTCGTGCAGCGTCCGGGACAGAGTGTTGCGAGCCATCAGTGTTCCTCCAGAGAACGGTCGGTGGTACGGGCGGAAGCGGCACCTGCCCCGTCGTACCGACCCCTAACACCGTGATGGCAACTATCGAGGTTCAGCTCGCCCGCAGCACCTCGGCGAGGCGCTTCTCGACGTACGGCGTGGCCTCGGCGACGGTGATGTCGCGGCCGGCCTCCTTGCTCAGCGACGTCACGGTGGCGTCGGTGAGCCCGCACGGGACGATGCGGTCGAACCAGCTCAGGTCGCAGTCGCAGTTCAGCGCGAAGCCGTGCATGGTGACTCCGGCGGAGACCCGGATGCCGATCGCGGCGATCTTGCGGTCCCGCCCGCCGTCGGCGCCCAGGACCCACACGCCGGAGCGACCGGCCACCCGCGTCGCGTCGACCCCGAGGTCGGCGCAGGCGAGGATCAGCGCCTCCTCGACCCGGCGGACGTGGGCCACGACGTCGACCGGGTCGGGCAGCCGCACGATCGGGTAGCCGACCAGCTGGCCGGGACCGTGCCAGGTGATCTTGCCGCCGCGGTCCACGTCGATGACGGGGGTGCCGTCGGAAGGTCGCTCCTCGACGGCGGTGCGCTTGCCCGCGGTGTAGACCGGCGGATGCTCGAGCAGCAGCACGGTGTCGGGCGCATCGCCGGCCACCCGGGCGGCGTGCAGGCGGCGCTGCTCGGCCCACGCCTCGTCGTACGGGACAAGGCCGGCGTGGACCTGCACCAGCTCGGACACGTCGCCAGCCTACGCTTGCGAAGGTGACGGTCGAGGAGCTGCGCGTAGCCCTGGTCGGCTACGGCATGGCGGGCCGGGAGATCCATGCGCCGCTGCTGCGGGAGACCGCCGGCCTGCGGGTCACCCACGTCGTGACGAGCAACGCCGAGAGGGCCGAGGCCGCGCGGACCGAGCTGCCCGGCGTGACCGTGGTCCCGTCTGCCGACGACGTGTGGGCCATCGCGGACAGCATCGACCTCGCGGTCCTCGCTTCACCGAACACCGCGCACGTCGAGCAGGCGATCGCTGCGATCGAGACGGGCACGGCGGTCGTGGTCGACAAGCCGCTCGCGACCGATGCCGCGCACGCGCGTCGGGTGGTCGACCTTGCCGCGGAGCGCGCCGTCCCGCTGACGGTCTTCCAGAACCGGCGGTGGGACTCGGACCACCTGACTGCTCGGCGTCTGCTGGACAGCCGCGCGATCGGCGATGTGATCCGGCTCGAAGCCCGCTACGAACGCTGGCGCCCGGTGCCCAAGCAGCGGTGGCGGGAGCAGCTCTCGACCGATGAGGGCGGTGGCTTGCTGCTCGACCTGCAGTCGCACCTCGTCGATGCGTCCATCAACCTGCTCGGACCGGTGGCCACGGTCTACGCCGAGCTGGCCGCCCTGAGCACCGTCGGTGACGACGTCACCTTCGTCGCGCTGGAGCACGTCTCCGGTGCCCGCAGTCATCTGGGCGCCACCGCGCTGGCGGGTGCACCCGGCCCGCGGCTGCGGCTGCTCGGACGCGACGGTGCCTACGTGGTGGCGGCCGTCGACGACGAGACCACGGCGTACCAGGACTGGCTCGATCAGGACGCCGACCATCGCGGCTGGCTGGTGCGGGGGGACGAACGCGAGCCGGTCGCCCGCGCGCCCGGGAGCTGGTCGGACTTCTACCCCGCCGTGGTCGCGATGGTGCGCGACGGCCAGCCGCCGCCGGTCGACCCGCGCGATGCGGTCGCGGTGCTCGAGGTGCTCGACGCGGCGCGACGCTCGGACCGGGAACGCGCGGTCGTCAGCCTGGCGGAATGACGGGGTCGAACTCGAGCGGCTCGGTCTTGCGCGGCATCAGCCACAGCACGCCGAACAGGACCACGGTTGAGGCCAGGACGCCGAGGAACACGTTGTGCGACGCGTCGAACAACGCCGAAGGCGAGTGGGCATCTCGGTCACCGAGCGTGTGGTTGGCGATCGCACCGAACACGGCCACGCCGACGGCACTGCCGAGGTTGCGGCAGAACAGGTTGGTGCCGGTGACGACGCCACGGCGCTGCCAGTCGACCACCGATTGCACCGCGACGATGGTCGGAGCCGCAGCGAGACCGAAGCCGAGCCCGATAACGAAGGTGGCCCCGGCCACCGCGAGAACCGGGGAGGTCGCCGTCAGCAGCGCAACGAGCACCGCTCCGAACACCACGATCACGCTGCCGATCAGTGCGGTGTCCCGGAACCCGATCCGCAGGTAGACCCGGCCGGAGAGGGCCGCCGCGATCGGCCAGCCGACGACCATGGCGGCCAGCGCGAAGCCAGCCACCAGGGCACTCGTTCCGAGCACGATCTGGACGTACGTCGGCACGTAGGACGTGAGACCGATCAGGGCGACGCCGATGGCTGCTGCGGCGAGGTTGCCGCCGATGAGGACGCGCCGGCTGAACACCCACAGTGGCAGCACCGGTTCGGCTGCGCGTCGTTCGACCAGGACGAAGGCGACCAGCGCGAGTGCGCCGCCGACGAAGACGGCATAGCTGATCGGAGAGTCCCAGTCCCAGGCCACGCCGCCTTCGAGCAGCCCGAGGATCAGCAGCGAGAAGCCGACGGTGAGCAGGACCGCGCCCGCGACGTCCAGTTTGTGCTCGCGGCGGACGACCTTCTCGTGGAAGCTGCGCCAGATCATCCAAGCCGCGACACCGCTGAGGGGGATGTTGATGAAGAAGATCCAGCGCCAGCTCAGGTAGTCGGAGAAGAACCCGCCGAGAGTGGGTCCGATGACCGCGGCGGCGCCCCAGACGCTGGCGATGTAGCCCTGCACCCGGGCCCGCTCCTGCACCGAGTAGAGGTCGCCTACGACGGTGATGGTCATCGGCAGGATGGCGCCGGCGCCGATGCCCTGCACCGCCCGGGCGACGATGAGGGTCGGACATGCTCCAGGCAACGCCGCAGAGGATCGAGCCCACCAGGAAGACCGCGATCCCGAAGAAGAGGACCGGCCGGCGACCGAGGAGGTCGGCGAGCTTGCCGTAGATGGGTGTGGTGACGGCCTGGGTCAGCAGGTAGATCGAGAACAGCCACGGGAACTGGGAGAACGAGCCCAGGTCGCGCACGATCGAGGGCACGGCTGTGGCCAGGATCGTCGCGTCCAGCGCCACCAGGGCGGTGCAGAGCATGAGCCCGATCAGCACCGGCCCGCGCTCGGAGCGCAGGCCGACGGCAGAGGGCTTGTCGGTGACCGTCATCCCCCGTGCCAACCCCAGGGACCGGCGATCACTTCCCGACTGCGGCCACCTCTGTGTTCGGGTGCGTCCAGTGGTCGCGCATCAGCCACTGCAGGGCGTCCCGGGCCGACCAGCCGCCCGGGTGCAGCCCAGACAGCCGGCGAGACCCCTCGATGTCCGCGCCGAGGGTGACCATCGGCTTCTCGACGTAGCCGTCGGGCCGGGTCTGCCCCAGCTCGACGTTCGCCGTGAGGCTGTTGCACAAGCAGGCCCGGCCGACGGTGTCCTCGACGGTGCCGCCCTTGCGCACGAAGGTGTGCACGGGCTCGGCCGGGCAGCGGTAGCCGATCGCGCCGCCCTCACGGAGGTACGGCGTGCGGAGGTAGCCGAGGTCGCACAGCCGTGGCCGTGCGGTCCGCTCCGCGGGGTCGGACAGCGAGCCCGGCAGCTGCGCGACCTTGAACGGGAAGCCGGTGGGGGACGCGACGGGGTCGGTGCGCACGTCCAGGGTCCCGTCGACCAGCCGCGTCACGAGCTGCGCGCGCAGGTCCGGTGCGAGTCCGGACTCCTCGCTCATCGCGAACACCGTGCCGACCTGCACACCGGTCGCGCCCGCCGCGAGTGCGGCGGTCAGACCCTCCGGGGTGCCGACGGCTCCGGCCAGCCAGAACGGGAGACCCAGGGCGGCGACCTTGTCGAGGTCGGCGTCGTCGCGCGGTCCGAAGAGGGGCTGTCCTAGGTCGTCGAGCGTCAGGCGTCCGCGCGGGGGCGCGTTGTGCCCGCCGGCACGCGGTCCCTCGATGACGAACCCATCCGGACGGATGTGCTCGTCGCGGGCCAGGTAGGCAGCAAGCACGTGCGCGGACACGATCGCCAGGAACACCGGGCGCAGCAGCGGGGGCAGGTCAACGCCGAGCAGGTCGCGCGGGTCGAGCTCGACGGAGTGCTCACCGTCGCTGCCTGCCACATCGACCGGCAGCCGGACGGCGTCGTGGGTGGCCAGCCGGTTCAGAAGGGCGGGGATGTCGCGGGGGATGCCTGCGCCCATCAGCACGTAGTCGACGCCGGCCAGCATCGCGCCGTACGCCGCGGTCGGCGTGGCCATCTGCACCTTCTCGAGGTAGTTCACCCCGACCGTGCCGTCGTGGCCGTCCTTGGCCAGCCACACCTCGACGAAGTTGCCGAGGATGGCCAGCTCCTGCGCGGCGCGGTCCTGCCGCAGGGCGAGGCGCGGCACCGGCCGGTACGGCGTCCCCGGGGGCCGCCCGTCCGAGCGGTAGTACCTGGCGAGCGCCCGCTCGGCGACCTCCGGTACCGGGAAGGCGGCCAGCGCACGTCGTACGTCGCCGTCGGGGTCGCCGTCCTGCAGGCGACGCGCGAGGACCGCGTCGAGAGCGACGCCGGACACCACGCCGAGCTGGCCGGTGCGGGCCACCGCGGAGGCGAGCCGCCAGGACGACACAGCGACGCCCATGCCGCCCTGGATCACCAGGGGCAGGGGTCGGGTGCTGGGCTTGGCCGCGAGAGAGGAGTCGAATGCGGGAGCTGTCACCCTCGCAGGCTCGCAGCCGCCGCGCGGGCGAGCCAGGGACCTAGGTCCGGCGAGAACGGGTCATTCGGCGCCGGGCAGTGACCTCATCAGGCCATCGAGGACGAGGTCCAGACCGAACTCGAACTCCGCCCCGAAGTCGTAGCCGGGCTTGAGGATGTGTTCGACCGTGAACTCGAGGAGGTGCGGGTACTCGGCCGGATCGAAGAGGTGCATCATCTCGTCGGCCACCTCGGTGACGGTCTCCGGACCGTTGATGGGCAGAGCGGCCTCGGACAGGGCGAACCCGAAGACATAGCTGTCCATCAAGGCGTAGGCGTGGGCAGTCATCGCCATCGAGAAGCCCGCGGCCCGCAACGCGCCGATGACCGAGTTGTGGTGTCGCAACGTCGCTGGTCCGGGGTTGGTCCGCGACTGCAGCAACGGGATCGCCCAGGGGTGCACCCGCAGCACGGCTCGGGCCGAGATCGCGCGCCGGCGCATCTCGGCCCGCCAGTCGCCATCGGGGGAGGGCAGCTCGATCTCGCTGAAGACGAGGTCGACGATGCCGTCGAGGATCTCGTCCTTGTTGGCGACGTGGTGGTAGACCGACATCGGCTTGACGCCGAGCTCGGCGGCGAGCGAACGGATCGTGAGTGACCCGATCCCGCCCGCATCGGCCACGGCCATGGCGCCGAGCAGCACGCGATCGCGGCTCAGCGGAGCGCGGTCCTGAGCTCTGGTGGTCACCTGCTGCGCCACTCTTTCCTCCCGGGCTAGCCCTTTCGTACTTAGTACGATACCTTAGCCGTACTAAGTACGGCGGGAGCGCCCCGCCGGTGGAGAGGAATCAGTCACATGAACACGATGCGCGCGGTCGTGCAGGACACCTACGGCACCGCCGACGTCCTGCAGCTGGCCGAGGTCGACCGCCCAGAGATCGCCGCGAACGAGGTGCTCGTTTCCGTCCAGGCGGCCGGCCTTGACCGGGGCACCGAGCACCTGCTCACCGGCAAGCCCTACGCGATGCGGGTTATGGGGATGGGGTTCCGGAAGCCGAAGAACCGGGTGGCGGGGCTGGATGTCGCCGGGACCGTCGCTGCCGTCGGTTCTGCGGTGACCAGGTTCGCGGTGGGCGACGAGGTGTTCGGCATCAGCCGTGGCTCCTTCGCCGAGTACGCCGTAGCCCGGGAGGACAAGCTCTCGGCCAAGCCGGCGAACCTCACGTTCGAGCAGGCGGCCGTCGTCCCGGTGTCCGGGCTCACCGCCCTTCAGGCACTGCGCGACGCCGGCCGGGTCGAAGCGGGCCAGCGGGTGCTTGTCATCGGCGCGTCCGGTGGCGTCGGCAGCTACGCGGTCCAGCTGGCCAAGACGTTCGGTGCGCAGGTGACCGGTGTGAGCAGCACGGCGAAGACCGACCTGGTGCGCTCCTTGGGCGCCGACCACGTGATCGACTACACCACGCAGGACTTCGCCGACGGCACGAATCGCTACGACCTGATCATCGACACCGGCGGCAACTCCACGCTCGCGCGGCTCCGTCGCGCACTGACCGATCGGGGGACGCTGGTCATCGTCGGCGGCGAGGACGGCGGAAAGCTGACCGGCATGGGCCGACAGCTGCGGGCGCTGGCGATCTCGCCGTTCGTCCGTCAACGGCTGACAATGCAGGTGCCCAAGGAGAACTACCGGGACCTCGACATCCTGACCGAGATGATCGAGGCCGGCTCGGTGACGCCGAGCATCGACCGGACCTACCCACTCGACGACGCGGCCGACGCCGTACGCCATCTCGTGGCCGGCAACGCGCGCGGCAAGGTGGCCATCACGATCTGACCGGCTTCGTGCCCCGGCGCCGTCACTCGGCGCCGGGGAGCAGCCGGGGCTCGATGCGGGTCTCGACCGCCTGCCCGTCCGCGCCGCGCTCGACCTTGTACGCCGCGACGCCGGGGCGGTCCGCGACCGCTTCGACAAGCTCGGTGCCCTCGTAGTGCAGGCCGACCCCGTCGTCGGTCGCGTACGACGTGGGCAGCGTGCCGTCGGCGACCAGCCGGTGCAGCAGCGGACGGCGTTCCTCCTCGGAGTCGTAGTGCACGCCGTTGCCGTAGGGCAGCAGTGCGAGCCCGTTGGTGACCGCCCGGAGCTTGAGGCCGAACGAGTCGGTGGTGCCGCCCACGTGCCAGCAGATCGAGCCGGCCGAGACACCCGCCAGCACGACGCCGGCCTCCCAGCACTCCCGCATGACCTCGTCGAGGCCGTGCACCCGCCAGACGGCGAGCAGGTTGGCCACAGAGCCGCCGCCGACCCAGATCACGTCCTGGGCCAGCAGGTGGTCGCGCATGTCGGGCACGTTGGGCATCGTGAAGAGCTCGATGTGCGACGCGCGCACGTCGGAACCGGCGAAGGCGCGGTAGAAGCCGGCGACACCGACGAGGTTGTCGCCGGTGGCGGTCGCTACGTGGCAGATCCGCGGTCGCTGGGGGGACCCGGCCAGCTCGAAGGCGTGCTCGATCAGGGGCCCGCGCTGCCGGTGGAAGGGACTGGTCTCGCCCGGGTGGAATCCGCCGGACGTCGCAAGGATCTTCATGCCGGCCGACGCTATCCGGTGGCTGTGGACAACTCCGACGGCCGGGTTCGCGCTCTGGAGCACGCTGGTCCGATGACCGAACGCGCCATCGGGCCGCCCGCGCCGAGCTGGGAGGTGCCCGGCTACGACGTGGTCGAGCTGCTCGGCTTCGGCGCGAGCGGTGAGGTGTGGCTGGCCCGGGAGTCGGCGAGCGGTGAGCCGGTGGCTCTCAAGCGGCTGCGCACGCCGCGCGATCTCGCCGCCCGCGACCGGTTGCGGCGCGAGGCGGCTGCGCTGGCCTGCGTCGACCATCCGCACGTCGTGCGGCTGCGCACCGTTGTCGGCACCGCCGACGAGCTGGTGCTGGTGCTCGACCACGCCGGCGGTGGCAGCCTCGCCGGCCTGCTGGCCACCCGCCGGTTGCGTGCGGGCGAGGTCGTCACCGTCGCAGTGCCCTTGGCTGGAGCGTTGGCTGCTGTGCACGGGCGGGCCCTGGTCCACGGCGACGTGACTCCCGCCAACGTCCTCTTCACCAGCGACGGGCGACCGCTGCTGAGCGACCTCGGGGTGTGCCGGCTGGTGAGCGAGCCTCTTGGCCCGGCCGGCGTCGTCGCCGGCACGCTCGGCTTCTTCGACCCTGCTGTGCTCGCCGGTGAGCCACCCGGACCGGCTGCCGATGTCCATGGCCTCGGCGCCGTGTGCTTCGCGGCGTTGACCGGGCGCCCGCCGTACGACGAGAGCGGCGCCCGTCGCCTGCTGCTGACCAGCGCCGGGCCGGCGATGCCACCCGCGCTGGTGGCCGTCGTCGAGGCAGCGCTCGACCCTGACCCGCTACAGCGTCCGTCGGCAGACGAGATGGCGACCGCGGTGTTCGAGTCCTGCGCCGCCGAGCCGGTGCACCTGCCGACCGGTCCGCGGCCTGGCCCCGAGTGCGGGTCGACACCGGCCCTCACGCACGAGGTCCGGGTCCGCCCCATGTCCCCGCCGCAGCCGGCCGTGCCTGCGCCTCCCCGTCGGCGCAGGCACGGCCGCGGCCGTCGGCGGGTACGTCGATTCGTGCGGAGCTCTGCGCGCCGTGCCGGTGCGGCCCGCAGTGGGACTGCTGCTCGTTCTCTGTGGGGTGTCGGTGGCTGCGCTGACCGGGGTGATGTGGGCTGGCAGCAACGGGCGGGGGAGTGCGGCTGCGGTCGGACCGGCGAGCGAGCCGGCTGCTGGTCCCGACTGGTCGGCGGTGCTGGCCGCTCTCGACCAAGCCCGGTCAGCGGCCTTCGCCGCGGCCGACGTCGACGCCCTCGACGCTGTCTACGCCTCCGGGTCGCCGGCGCTGGCGCGCGACACCGAGCTGCTGGGCCAGTTGGAAGCCAGTGGCCACACTGCCCAGGGAGTGCGGCTGGTGTCCACCTCGGTCGATGTGGTCGAGAGCGCTGATCGACGGGTAGTGCTGCGGGTCGTCGACGTGATGCCGCCCTACGAGCTGGTCGACTCTGACGGTGCGGTGTCCAGCTCCCGGCGGGGGCGAGGGTCCGCGCGGTGGTTGGTCACCCTGGTACGCGAAGGACCGGCCTGGCAGGCCTACGACGTCCGGCGCGGCTGAGCCCCGACGGTCCCGAACCGCTAGGTCGTCGAGCCGCCGCGCGAGGTACGGCGCCGTCGCGCTGCCCTCGGCCTGCGCGACGTCGGCCGGCGTGCCGGTCGCGACGACCCGACCGCCCGCGTCGCCGCCGCCCGGGCCGAGGTCGATGACCCAGTCGGCGGTGGCGATCACGTCGAGGTCGTGCTCGACCAGGACCACGGTGTTGCCGGCGTCGACGAGCCGGTGCAGCTGGCGCAGCAGGAGCGCGATGTCGGCGGGGTGCAGCCCCGAGGTCGGCTCGTCGAGCAGGTAGAGCGCGTGGCCGCGGCGCGCGCGCTGGAGCTCGGTGGCGAGCTTGATGCGCTGCGCCTCGCCGCCGCTGAGCTCGGTCGCCGGCTGGCCGAGCCGCAGGTAGCCGAGCCCGACCTCGCGCAGCGTCTCGAGGCTGCGCGCGGCGGCCGGCACGTCGGCGAGGAACGTCGCGGCTCGTCGACCGACATCGCGAGCACCTCCGCGACGTTCTTGCCGCGGTAGGTGATCTCGAGCGTCTCGGCGTTGTAGCGCGCGCCGTGGCACGTCGGGCACGGTGCGTAGGTGCCGGGCAGGAAGAGCAGCTCGACGGCGACGAAGCCCTCGCCCTGGCAGGTCTCGCAGCGGCCCTCGGCGACGTTGAAGGAGAAGCGGCCGGCGCCGTACCCGCGCGCCCGCGCCTCGTCGGTCGCCGGCGTACAGCTTGCGCACGGCGTCGAACATCCCGGTGTACGTCGCGAGGTTCGACCGCGGCGTCCGGCCGATCGGGCGCTGGTCGACGAGCACCAGCCGGTCGAACGACTCGAGCGGCGGTCGGGTCCTCGGCGAGCACCTGGCTGACCAGGGTCGACTTGCCGGAGCCGGACACGCCGGTGACCGCGGTCAGCACGCAGAGCGGGATGTCGACGGAGACGTCGCGCAGGTTGTGGCGGGAGACCCCGGCCAGCCGCAGCCAGCCCTGCGGCGCGCGCACGTCGTGCTCCAGCCGCTCGGCGCGACCGAACAGGTAGGCGCTGGTGGCCGACTCGGCGACGTCCTCGAGGCCCGGCGACCGGGCCGCTGTAGAGCACCCGGCCGCCGGCCTCGCCGGCGCCCGGGCCGATGTCGACGACCCAGTCCGCGCGGCGGACGACGTCGAGGTCGTGCTCCACGACGAACAGCGAGTTGCCGGACGCCTTGAGGCGGTCGAGCACGTCGAGCAGCGGCTCCGCGTCGGCCGGGTGCAGGCCCGCGGAGGGCTCGTCCAGCACGTAGACGACGCCGAACAGCCCGGAGCGCAGCTGGGTGGCGATCCGCAGGCGCTGCGCCTCGCCGGGCGACAGCGTCGTCGAGCTGCGCCCGAGGCTGAGGTAGCCCAGGCCGAGGTCGAGGAGCACCTCGACGCGGGCGACCAGGTCGGCGCAGATCCGCACCGCGACCTCGTTGGTCTCCTCGGGCAGCTCGGCGACGGGCCGCAGCAGCGCGACCAGCTCGGTGAACGGCAGGTCGTTGACCTCGGCGATCGAGCGGCCGGCGAAGGTCACGGCGAGGGCCTCGGGCCGCAGCCCGCTGCCGCCGCAGTCGGGGCAGGGCGCGTCCTCGACGAACCGCAGGGCCCGCTCGCGCATCCGCTCGCTCTTGGAGTCGGCCAGGACGTGCATGACGTGCTTGCGGGCGCTCCAGAACTTGCCGTAGTAGCCGTGTCGACGCGGTCGCGCTCGGGCTCGATCAGCACCGACGGCTGCTCGTCGGTGAAGAGCAGCCAGTCGCGGTCCTTCTTCCGCAGCCTGCGCCACGGCCTGTCGATGTCGATGCCGAGGCCGGTGACGATGCTGCGCAGGTTGGCGCCCTGCCAGGCGCCGGGCCAGGCGGCGATCGCGCCCTCGCGGATGCTCAGCGACGGGTCCGGGACCAGCAGCTCCTCGGTGACGTCGTGCACGACGCCGAGGCCGTGGCAGCGCGGGCAGGCGCCGGCCGCGTGTTCGGCGAGAAGGCCTCGGCCGCCGAGGTGGTCGGCCCCGGCGGGGTAGTCGCCGGCCCGCGAGTAGAGCATCCGCAGCAGGTTGGACAGCGTGGTGATGGTGCCGACCGTCGAGCGGGAGGTGGGCGCGCCGCGGCGCTGCTGCAGGGCCACCGCCGGCGGCAGCCCGGTGATCTCCTGGACGTGCGGAGCGCCGACCTGCTGCAGCAGCCGGCGCGCGTACGGCGCCACCGACTCGAAGTAGCGGCGCTGCGCCTCGGCGTACAGGGTGCCGAAGGCCAGCGACGACTTGCCCGAGCCGGAGACCCCGGTGAACGCGACCATGGCGTCGCGGGGGATGTCGACGTCGACGTTGCGGAGGTTGTGCTCGCTGGCGCCGCGGACGCGCACGAAGTGGTCGGTCGCGTCGGTGGTCACGCGCCCCTCGTACCCACTCCCCGCCGCTCGTCGTCGAATTCCTCGATGTCCATGGCCTGCATCAGGTCTGGTTCAGGAACCGCTCCCTTGGCATCGGGGTGCGACATGGCGTCATCGTCTCGTCTTCTCGAACGCTCGGTGAACTCCAGCCTCCAGCAGCCTGAGTTGACGCTGGAGCTGTTCGCGCCGATCCGGCGGGTCCACGGACAGCAGGTCCTCCAGCGCGGCGCGAAGACGCCGCGCGACTTGTGGTGAGGCGGCGCCTGCGAGGCGGATCTCGTCGAAGGAGAGTCGAATGAAGTCCGCACCATCGACGCCCGAGGAATGATGAGGCGTATGGCGCCGTGCGCGTCCCGATGTTCCGGGGGTGGCAGTCGTCGCTGCACGAGTTCGCGCAGCGCATCGTGCAATCGATCGATCGCCTGAACCGCGGTCGTCGGATCGGTGAATGGTCCTGAGGCGAGGCCTCGCAGGGCGATGTCGACGAGCTTGCGAATTCCGTATGCAGGGTCGTTGGTGTGGCTGCGGGAGGAGGCCATCACCACGTGTCGACGCACCTCGTTGCCCAGGTCATGTCGCACTGCGGTGTCGCACCATTGCACTCGGGCAAGCGGAGCGGCAGCGGGACGAAGTCCCCGAGACGGGGAACGATTGCGATACGACAGTTGCGGCTCGTGGCGAGTGCCAGAAGACCGTCGAGGTCCATGACGTCGACGACGCCGCTCTGGTGCGCGAGCACGAGTTCGTGATCGTCGCCGGCCGTCGGCGACTCGGCTTGTGTGTACTTCTCGATTTCGGCGCTGAGCTGATCACCGACAAGGTCGATCAATCCGGCCGGGTTGATCCGCTTCCCCGAGTCATTCATATACAGGAACAGTGTCGCGATGCTGGTTAGCGTCAGGGCGTAGGCGTCAGCACGGTCAACCCCGGCACGAAACCCTGCGGCTCCTCGAGACCGCGTATCGCCAGGGCGGCGAAGGTGAAGGTGGCACCAAACAGGCCGTAGGCGAGCTGGCTCTTCCGGTCCTGCAGCAACGCCGGAACAATGCGAGGTGAGAACTGGCCCATCGACAGCTGCACGGCGAGGTGGTCATCGTCAGGACGAGGGCCGTCATCGTGATCATGCGGTCGCTACCGTGCTGAGGATTGTGCCGACGGCGCCTGAGTTCCCGGTGATCGAAGGGCATCAACCCCGGTGCCGCCGATCGAATGCGAGAAGCCGATCGACAGCAGAACCGCGGAACCCACACAACAAGGGGGACCAACCACAGGCCCGATCGAGCCAGCGCAGGACACGAAACCGTCGCACGGGCGCCCCGTACCCCGATACGGCCCTGCATATCGCCGCGACGGCGTGCAACCTGTCGAGGTGTCGAAGCGGCGCTGAGCGGGGTAAGCGGACACCCCTATTTGCGGGATGTGGGGGCAGTCGTCGTGAGAGAACCATGGCCACGTACGCCGGTACGCCCGGTCCCGGACACGAGGAAGGGGATTTCCACCATGGCACTCCGTGACGCATTCTCCAGATTCCTACGAGGCAAGGCCGAATCACAGCGCAGCAGTGGCGGCTCGGGCGACAGCAGCAAGTCGACCCAGCTTGGACAACTTCGCGAACGACGTCGATTCGGGCACGAACGACCATGGTGGTTGTCGTCGATCTCAGGCATGTCCGCCCCCGATACGGTCGAGTTCGTTGCCGATTCACAGGATGTCAGAGGTTCTGGCGACGATCGTGTGGTGAGGTCGCCGATGCGGCGCAGGGGTGGAGCCCTCTCCGGCTGAGTGGCGGGCGGTAGCCGCGCCTGACCGCGTTGAGTAGCACCAACTCGTTCTCCAACCCGCATCGATTTCAGCGCGTTGCGAACTCCCGCTCCAGCGCTGAGTCCAGGTTGGGCTCGTCGAACGTGAACCCCGCGTCGAGCAGTCGACGTGGGATCACCCGCTGCCCGCCGAGCAGGTCCATGGCGAAGTCGCGCAGCGATAGCCGCAGGGCAAACCCGGGCGCGACGAGAACCGTCGGGCCGGTGCAGCGCACGGCCGAGGGCCTTGGTGAACTCGGCGTTCGTCACGGGCGTGGGCGCGCAGACGTTCACCGGACCCGAGATGTCGTCCCGGTCGAGCAGGAACCGCACCGCGCGCACGTAGTCGTGCAGGCCGATCCAGGACCAGTACTGCCGGCCCGAGCCCAGCCGTCCGCCGACACCCAGCCGGAAGAGCGGAACCGAGCGGCCGATGCGCACCGCCATGTCCGGACATCACGACCCCGGTCCGCATCGTCACGACCCGCACGCCGGCCTCGGCCGCCGCATCGGTTGACTCCTCCCACCTCCGAGCGATCTCCGCGATGTAGCTGTCGCCCGGCGGTGCCGACTCGTCCAGGACTCCTCGCCCGGGTTGCCGTAGTAGCCGACCCCGGACGCCGAGAGCAGGACGCGTGGCCGGGGTTCCATGCGCGCCAACGCCGACGCGATGGTGCGCGTGCCCGACACCCGGCTGTCCATGACGGTACGGCGGTAGGCCGGCGTCCACGGTCGACCGCCGAGGTTGGCCCCGGCCAGGTGGATGACCGCGTCGACACCAGTCAGCGCGGCGACGTCCACCTCACCGGCCGCCGGGTTCCACGCCACCTCGTCGGGCGCGGCCGGCACCCGCCGTACGAGCCGCAGCACGTCGTGCCCGTCATCACGCAGCGACCGGATCAGCGCCGGACCGAGCAGGCCCGAGGCACCGGTGATCGCAACCTTCACCGAACGACCCGATGGGTCACAGGGCGAGGTCTGCCTCGAACGCGCCCTCTTCGAGCCGCTGCTTGACCGTCGCCAGGAAGCGCGCCGCGTCGGCACCGTCGACGATGCGGTGGTCGTAGGACAGCGCGAGGTAGCACATCGACCGTACGGCGATCGTCTCGCCGAGGTCGGGGTCGTCGACCACGACCGGGCGCTTGACGACGGCACCGGTGCCGAGGATCGCGACCTGCGGCTGGTTGATGATCGGGGTGTCGAAGAGCGCGCCGCGGCTGCCCGTGTTGGTGATGGTGAACGTGCCGCCACCGAGCTCGTCGGGCGTGATCTTGTTGGTGCGGGTGCGCTCGGCGAGGTCGGCGATCTTGCGGGCCAGCCCGGCGATGTTGAGGTCTCCCGCGTCGCGGACGACCGGCACGAGAAGGCCGCGCTCGGTGTCGACTGCGACGCCGAGGTGCTCCGCGTCGTAGTAGGTGATCTCGCCCTTCTCCATGTCGATGCTGGCGTTGAGCTTGGGGTGCGCCTTCAGCGCCTCGATCGTGGCCTTGGCCAGGAACGGCAGGAACGAGAGCTTGGTGCCCTCGCGGGCCTCGAACGTCGGTCTTGGACCGCTGGCGCAGCCGGGCGATCCGGGTGAGGTCGACCTCGACCACGGTCGTGAGCTGCGCCGACACCTGCAGCGACTCGACCATGCGGGATGCGATGACCTTGCGCAGCCTCGACATCTTCTCGGTCGTGCCGCGCAGCGGTGAGACCGGCGGCGCAGCCGCGCCCTGGTCGGCGCTCGGCGCACCGGCGGCCTGCGCCGCGGCGGGTGCCTGCTGCTGCTTGGCTGCGGCGGCCGCCTCGAGCACGTCCTGCTTGCGGATGCGGCCACCGACGCCGGTGCCCTTCAACGCTGACGAGGTCCACCCCGTGCTCGGTGGCGAGCTTGCGGACGAGCGGGGTGACGTAGGCGCTGCCCTCACCCTCGCCCTCGGGCTGGGCCGGTGCCTGGTGCCGCGGGGCAGGGGCCTGCTGCGGCGCGGTGCCTGCTGCTGCGGCTGCGGGGCGGCTGCCTGCTGTGCTGGGCCTGCTGCTGCGGCTGCTCGGCTTGCTGAGGCGGCGGTCCCTGCTGGAACGGCGACGCCTGCTGGGCCGGCGCCTGCGTCGGCGCGGGCGCCGAGTCAGCGAGGGGCTCGCGGCGGGCTGCTGCTGCGCGCTGCTGGCCTGCTCGGGCTGCTCGCTGCTCCTGCTGCTGCTGGGCCTGCTCTGGTTCCTGCTGCGACTGCTGGCCGCCCTCGCCGCCGCGCAGAGCCGCCGGAGCCCCCGATGACCGCGAGCTCGGCGCCGACCGCGACGGTCTCGTCCTCGCCGACGACGATGCGCTGCAGGACGCCGGCTGCGGGGGAGGGGATCTCGGTGTCGACCTTGTCGGTGGAGACCTCGAGCAGCGGCTCGTCGGCGGCGACCTGGTCGCCTTCCTGCTTGAGCCACCGGGTGACGGTGCCCTCAGTCACGCTCTCGCCGAGCGCCGGCATGGTGACCGAGGTGCCGCCGCCGCCGCCACCGGAGCCGCCCGACTGGCCACCCGACGGGCTGCTCGTGCCTCGGCGGGTGCCTGCTCGGCCTGCTGCTGCGGCTGCTCGGTCTGTTGCGGGGCCTGCTCCGCCTCTGGTCGGCTGCTGCTGCTCGCTCCTGCTGCTGATCTGGCTGCTCGGACTGTTGCTGATCCTGGCTGTCCCTCTTGCTGCTGCCCGCCCTGCTCCTGCTGGGCCGGCTGCTGCTCCTGCTGCTGTGCGTCCTGCTGACCCTGCTGCTCGCCGCCGTCGGCCTGACCGTCGCCGATGACCGCGAGCTCGGCGCCGACCGCGACGGTCTCGTCCTCGCCGACGACGATGCGCTGCAGGACGCCGGCCGCGGGGGAGGGGATCTCGGTGTCGACCTTGTCGGTGGAGACCTCGAGCAGCGGCTCGTCGGCGGCGACCTCGTCGCCTTCCTGCTTGAGCCACCGGGTGACGGTGCCCTCAGTCACGCTCTCGCCGAGCGCCGGCATGGTTACCGAGGTAGACATGGGCTCGGGGTCTCCTTCTCGTCAGCCGTGAGCGTGCAGGGGCTTGCCGGCCAGCGCGAGATGAGCCTCGCCGAGGGCCTCGGTCTGGGTGGGGTGGGCGTGGATGAGGCTCGCGACCTCGTCGGGGAACGCCTCCCAGTTGTAGATCAGCTGAGCCTCGGCGACCAGCTCGCCGACCCGGCTGCCGACCATGTGGACTCCGACGACGGGGCCGTCCTTCTGGCGCACCAGCTTCACGAAGCCGGCGGTCTTGAGGATCTGGCTCTTGCCGTTGCCGGCCAGGTCGTAGGTCAGCGTCTCGATCGCGTCCTGGCCGTACTTGTCCCCGCGCCCGGCCTCGGTCAGGCCGACCGAGGCGACCTCGGGCTCGGAGTAGGTCACCCGCGGGACGCCGTCGTAGTCGATCGGCGCCGGGTTCAGCCCGGCGAGCCGCTCGGCGACCAGGATGCCTTCACCGAAGCCGACGTGCGCGAGCTGCAGGGTCGGGATGAGGTCACCGACGGCGGAGATCGTGGGCACGTTGGTCTGGCACAAGCCGTCGACCTTGACGAAGCCGCGCTCCATCTCGACGCCGGCCTGCTCGTAGCCGAGCTCCTGGGAGACCGGTCCGCGTCCGACGGCGACGAGCAGCAGGTCGGCGTCGATGTTCTTGCCGTTCTCGAGCGACACCCGGATCGCCGGTCTCGGTCTTCTCGACGCCGGCGAAGCGCGACGCCGAGCTCGAAGCCGATCTTGCGCTTGCGGAAGGCCCGCTCGAGCATCTTCGACGCGGCCTCGTCCTCCAGCGGCACCAGGTGGGGCAGCGCCTCGACGATCGTGACCTCGGCCCCGAACGACTTCCAGACGCTGGCGAACTCACAGCCGATGACGCCGCCGCCGAGGATGACCACGGACGCCGGCACCGACTCCAGCCGGAGCGCGTGGTCGCTCGTGATGATTCGCTCGCCGTCGATGTCCAGGCCCGGCAGGCTCTTGGGGACCGACCCGGTCGCGAGCACGATGTGGCGGCCTTCGTAGCGACGTGCCGTCGACGTCCACCGTGGTGGGTCCGGCGAGGCGCCCGATGCCCTCGACGTACGTGATCTTGCGGCTCTTGACCAGGCCCTGCAGGCCCTTGTAGAGCCGCGCGACGACGCCGTCCTTGTAGGTGTTGACGCCCGGCATGTCGATGCCGTCGAACGAGGTGCGGACGCCGAACTGCTCGCTCTCGCGGGACTGGTCGGCGATCTCGGCGGCGTGCAGCAGTGCCTTGGTCGGGATGCAGCCCTGGTGGAGGCAGGTGCCGCCGAGCTTGCCCTTCTCGACCAGCGCCACGGTCATGCCCAGCTGGGACGCGCGCAGCGCACAGGCGTAGCCGCCACTGCCGCCGCCGAGGATGACGACGTCGAACACGGTGCCGGCGGGTTCCGCCACGGCGCCCCTCCTTGCTCTCGAGGAACCTCATCCTTTCACCGGTTGCGCCCACGCGGGCAATCGGGTGCGGGGATGATCGGAACGCTTGTCCGGTCCCCTACCGTTGGTAGGGGTAAACCGGGATCGACGGGAGCTGGAGGTCGGGGTGCGGCTGTTCGGGAAGCGGCGTGGCCGGGGCGGGCAGGTGCGCCAGGCCGACTCCGCCGACGCCAAGCACCTCGAGGCGTTTGCCCAGGACAAGACCGGGGTCGAGGCGTTCGTCGAGCCACCCACGACCGTCTCCGCGACCACCGTCGTGTTCGTCGCCAACACCGGTGAGTGGACCCGCCGCCGGGTGCGCGATGCCCGGGCGGCACACGAGCTCGCGAACCGGCTCGGCATCCCGTCGTACGACGCTGCCGTCGTGGGCTACCCGCAGCGGATGCGGGACTGGAACGCGCGCCGCTCCCAGCAGTCCTGACCAGTCCGGCCACGAGCTGACATGACGAACGGCTGACCGCGGGAAGGCGGTCAGCCGTTCGGTCGTCGTTGCTCGAACGAGGTCAGTGCTGCTCTTGCCCTTGCCGTGGCTCTTGGCCGAGTTGTCCTTCTTGGCCTTGTGCGCCTTCTTTTCCTTCTTGGGCTTCTTGACCTTGGCTTCGTCGCCGGACTCGTCCGACTCGGTCCCTGTGCCTCATCGGTGGGCTCGGTGGTCTCCTCGGCCGAAGCCTTGCCGCAGTCCGAGTGCGCCGCGTCCGACGAGCCGCCGTGGCTCGGTCGCTCTTCGTCAGGTGGGCAATCCATGAGACGTAGGCGCCGGGTTGCTGGCCGCAGCCAGGCTTCCGGGTCCAGCGGCTCGTCAGCCTCGTCCGTCGGCTCGGTGGACTCCTCGTCCGTCGGCTCGGTGGATCCTCGTCGGTGGGCTCGGTGGTCTCCTCGGCGGCGACCTTGCCGCAGTCCGAGTGCGCCGCGTCCGAGACGAGCACGCCGTGGCTGGGGTCGCTCTTCGTCAGGTGCGCGATGAAGGAGACGTACTCGCCGTGGTTGCCGGCAGCGTCGCAGGCTGCCTGGTCCAGCGGGGCCGCCTCGTCGTCGCCCTCGGCTGCCTCGTCGTCGCCCTCGGTCGTAGTGCCTCGTCGGTCGCCTCGTCCGTGGCGTCGTCGGTGGCCTCGGTCGAACCGTCGGTGGGCTCGGTCGACTCGTCGTCGTCCTCGTCGGTGCCTTCCGTCGACTCGTCCCCGTCGCCCGGCTCCTCGGTGACGTCCGACGTCGAGCTCACCGTCGGGTGGGGGACGAGTCGGCGACCGTGGTCACCGTCATCGCGGCGGCGCCCCCGGCACCGACCATGGCAGCGGCGAGCACCAGCGAGGCGATGCGCAGCCGACCAGCGGCAAGTTCGAGAAGTCGGGACACGGTGATACCTCCGGGCGGGCGTGCCTGCGGGGTGCAGGCGCTGTCCACCCTCCATCGGGCCGGGTCACCGCTTCGTTACCCACCGTCACGGGCGCCGCCGTGCCGTCACCCGTTCGGCTCAGATGGTGCCGTCGGCCAGGTCCTCAGCGATCTGGACGAGCGTGCGGACGCCCGCGCCGGTGCCGCCCTTGGGGGTGTAGCCGTGGGCGGAGTCGCTGAACGCCGGCCCGGCGATGTCCAGGTGCGCCCAGCGCAGCCCCTCGCCGACGAACTCCTTGAGGAACAGCCCGGCCACCAGCATCCCGCCGTACTTGTCGCCCATGTTGGCGATGTCGGCCACGTCGGAGTCCATCGACTTGCGCAGCTCCTCGGGCAGCGGCATCGGCCACATCGCCTCGCCGGCCCGCCCGGCGGCCGCCGCCACGCCGTCGCGCACCTCGTCGGAGCTGGACATGATCGCCGACGTCCGGCTGCCCAGCGCCACCAGCTGAGCGCCGGTGAGCGTCGCGATGTCGATGACCAGGTCGGGCTTGTCCTCGCTGGCGCGGGCCAGCGCGTCGGCCAGCACCAGCCGGCCCTCGGCGTCGGTGTTGAGCACCTCGACGGTCTTGCCGCCGTAGATGGTCAGGACGTCGGAGGGTCGCTGCGCGGTCCCGGACGGCATGTTCTCGGCCATCGGGGCCCAGCCGGTGACGTTCACGTCGGGCTTGATCCGGGCGATCGCCGTCATCGCCGCGATCACCGCCGCCGCGCCGCCCATGTCGGACTTCATCGCCTCCATCGCCTGCGGCGGCTTGAGCGAGAGCCCGCCGGAGTCGAACGTGATGCCCTTGCCGACCAGTGCGAGGTGCCGCTTCCCCTTGCGGGAGGTGTAGGTCAGCTTGAGCAGGCGGGGCGGTCGCGAGGATCCCTGACCCACGCCGAGGATGCCGCCGTACCCCTGCTTCTTCAGTGCCTTCTCGTCGAGCACCTCGACCTTGAGTCCGGCCTCGTTGGCCGCGGCGACCGCGACCGCCGCGAACTCAGCCGGGGGCAGGTCCAGCGGAGGGGTGTTCACCCAGTCCCGGGCCAGGTGGACGGCCGCGGTGATGGTCTTGGCGTGCTCGACCGCCGCCTTGACGGCCCTGTCCTTGCCCGCGGAGCTGACCAGGCTGAAGGCCTGGACCGGGTCCTTGTGGCTGTCCTTGGACGCCACCCGATAGCGCACATAGCCGTAGGCCCCCAGCAGCGCCCCCTGCGCAACCGCCTCGGCGCACGCGGCGTCCTCGGCCGGCAGGGCGAGGCCGACCCGACGGGTTCCGGCCAGTGCCCGGGTCGCTTCGCCGGCCGCGCGGCGCAGCGTCTCCACGTCGTACGCCGTGGTCTGCCCGCCACGCCGGCCGCCGCCCGCCTTCTCGTCGCCGAGGCCGACCGCGACGACGACCGCAGCGCTGGTCGCGCCGAGCGACGGCACCTTGGTGACCTCGCCGGCCGCGCCGGTGCCGCCGAGGGCCGCGACGGTGCTGGCCAGCCGGCCCTTGAACGCCTTGTCCACGTCCTGCGCGCCGGGCACGAGGGTCACGCCACCGGAGCCCTTGGCCACGCCCACGACGATGGCGTCGACCTTGAGGTCGGTCGGCTTGCTGGTGGTCAGGATCAGAGTGCTCACGCGGGTCCCGTCTCTGCCGGATGTGCTCGTAACCGGCGATGCTAGCGTCCGGCGCATGACCGACTTGCGCCGATCTCCGCTGCACGATCGCCACGTCGACCTGGGCGCGAAGATGGCCGATTTCGGCGGCTGGGCGATGCCGATCGAGTACCCCGGTGGCGGCGTGGTCAAGGAGCACCTGGCGGTGCGCGAGGCCGTGGGGGTGTTCGACGTCAGCCATCTCGGCAAGGCCGTGGTGCGTGGGCCTGGCGCGGCGGCGTACGTGAACAGCACGCTCACGAACGACCTCGGGCGCATCGACCCCGGCCAGGCGCAGTACACGCTGTGCTGCGACGACGCGACCGGTGGCGTGGTGGACGACCTGATCGCCTACTACCGCAGTGACGACGAGGTGTTCCTCATCCCCAACGCGGCGAACACGGCCGAGGTGGTGCGCCGGTTGGCGGCGTCCGCTCCCGAGGGAGTCGAGGTCCGCGACCTGCACGAGGACTTCGGCGTCCTCGCGGTGCAGGGCCCGCGCAGCGACGAGGTGCTCGCCGAGCTCGGCCTGCCCAGCGGTGACGACCAGCTCGGCTACATGTCGTTCGCGCAGACCGACTGGCGCGGCTCACCCGTGGTGGTGTGCCGGACCGGATACACCGGGGAGCGCGGCTACGAGCTGCTTCCGCGGTGGGACGACAGCCCCGCCCTGTGGGACGCCGTCCTCGAGGCGGGTGCGGCGCACGGCATCCGGGCCTGCGGTCTCGGCGCGCGTGACACCTTGCGCACCGAGATGGGCTACCCCCTGCACGGGCAGGACCTGTCGATGGACATCACCCCCGTCCAGGCCCGCTGCGGCTGGGCGGTGGGCTGGAAGAAGCCGCAGTTCTGGGGCCGCGACGCGCTCCTCGCCGAGAAGGAGGCGGGCCCGAGGCGACTGCTCTGGGGCCTGGAAGGCCTCGACCGCGGCATCCCGCGGTCGCACATGGCGGTGTCGGTGGGCGGCGGACCGGTGGGTGAGGTCACCAGCGGGACGTTCTCGCCCTCCTTGCGCAAGGGCATCGCGCTTGCACTTCTCGACCGCTCGGTGGAGCGAAGGCGCGGAGGTGGACGTCGACGTCCGTGGCCGCTCGTCACGGTTCCGCGTCGTCAAGCCGCCGTTCGTCGCGCCGTCCACGAAGGCGTCATGACTCCGGCCCGCATCCTGCTGATCGGGATGATGGGTGCCGGCAAGACCTCCGTCGGCCGGGCGCTGTCGGCGCGCACCGGCTGGAGCTATCGCGACAACGACGAGATCGTCGCCGAGGGGGAAGGCGTCGCGACAGACGAGCTGCTCAAACGCGTCGGACGCGACGGGCTGCGCGCCGCCGAGTCTCGTGCGCTGTCACGGGTTCTCGAGCAGGACCCACCGCTGATCGCCGGGGTGGCTGGCGGCGTGATCGAGTCGCCCCAGGACAGGCAGCGGCTGACCGCACCGGACGCCTTCGTGGTTTACCTGCACGCCCCGATCGAGGTGCTCGTCGAGCGCGTCGGCTCGGGAGAGGGACGGCCGTGGTTGCAGCCCGACCCGGAGGCGGCCATGCGCCAGCTCTTCGCGGGCCGCGGACCGCTCTATCGCGAGGTCGCCGACCTGGTCGTGGAGACCCCGAGCGGTGACGCGGAGCAGCACGCCGACACGATCCTCGCGGCGCTGGAGCGTTGGTCGTCCGGCCGCTAGCCCGCGGCGAAGATGACCAGCGCGACCGCGGCGGCCACCTCGCCCACTGCGCCCAGCACATCACCGGTCACGCCGCCAAACCGGCGCACGCAGCGCCGTAGCAGGATCTCCGCGGCCACGAGTCCCGCGAGAACGCCGAGGGCACCGGTCGGCCCCACGGACACGGCGGCGAGCAGGGTGATCAGGGCGAGCGTCGCGGCCTGGACGGGTGAGACCGAACCGGCGACGAGCGCGCCGAGCCCGTCCGGCCGGGCGGCCGGGACGCCGCGGCGGCAGGACCAGGTCATCGCGACCCGTCCGACGATCACCGCGAACATGAGCGCGAGCGGCCCGGCCTGTGCCGCCGCGCTCACCTGCACGAGCAGGACCAGGACCACCGACACGACACCGAAGGGCCCGGTGTCGCCGCGCCGCATCACCGCCAGGGCCTCGGCAGGAGGCAGCCGCGTGCCGAGCCCGTCGGCCGTGTCGGCGAGGCCGTCCAGGTGCAGGCCGCGGGTCAGCGCCGCCAACGCCGCGACGCCGAGAGCTGCGGTGAGGAACGAGCGTTGACCGCCCAGGGTGCCCAGCGCCATGACGCCCGCGGCGATCGCGCCCAGCAGCAGCCCCACGAGCGGTGCCCACACCATCGCGTGCCGGGCCGCCGACAGCGGCTCGGGCCCGTCGTTGCGATGGCGTACGGGCACGACCGTCAACAGGGAGATCGCCAGCCGCAGATCGCTAAGCACGACCGTCCGATGCGGTGTCCGCCGCTGCTGTGTCCATCGTCGTGGTGTCGCGATCATCGCGGTCGGAGACGCCCGCCTCATCGAACGTCGCCATCTCCGCGAGCGTCGCCGCGGCGGCCTTGACCAGCGGCACGGCGAGCAGCGCGCCGGTGCCTTCGCCGAGCCGCATACCGAGGTCCAGCAACGGCTCGAGGGAGAGGCGGTTCAGCGCCAGCGCGTGTGCGGGCTCGGTGGACCGGTGACCGGCGAGCCACCAGTCGGCGGACCGGAACGTCACGCGCTGCGCGACCAGAGCGCAGGCGCCGGACACCACGCCGTCGAGGACGACGGGAGTACGACGGGCAGCTGCCTGCAGCAGGAAGCCCGTCATGGCGGCGAAGTCCGCGCCGCCGGCCGTTGCCAACAGTTGCAGCTGGTCGCCCAGCACCGGTCGGGACCGGCGCATCGCGTCCCGGACGGCGGCGCACTTGCGCATCCAGGTGGCGTCGTCGATTCCGGTGCCCCGCCCGGTGACCAGTGACGCGTCGTTGCGGGTGAGCGAGCCGATCAGTGCAGCGGCCGGCGTCGTGTTGCCGATGCCCAGGTCCGCGGCCACCAGAAGGTCGGCACCGGAGTCGATCTCACCGTCGGCGATCGCGATGCCGGCGGCGAACGCCCGCTCGACCTCGTCGCGGGTCAACGCGTCTTCGATGTCGATGCGCCCGCTGCCACGACGTACCTTGTGCTCTCCGACAGCAGCGGGCAGGTCGCTGAGGTCAGCGTCGACGGCCATGTCGACCACTCGCACCTGCGCACCGGCGAGCCTCGCGAGTGCGTTGACGGCCGCGCCACCGGCGAGCACGTTGCGCACCATCTGAGCGGTGACTTCGGCGGGGTACGCCGAGACCCCCGTCGTCGCGACGCCGTGGTCGCCGGCGAACACGACCACCCGCACCTGCTCCAACGGCCGCGTCGGACAAACGCCCTGCACCCCGGCCAGCCAGATCGACAGCTCCTCGAGCCGGCCGAGCGAACCCGCCGGCTTGGTCAGGATCGCCTGGCGCTCGCGGGCAGCCGTCCGGGCCTCCTGTTCGGGTCGGTCGATGCCCGCCGCGAACCGCTCAAGGGTGTCGGTCACAGCTGCACCACCCGACCGGCGACGGTGAGCAGCACCTCGTCGGACTCTGCCGCGATCAGGGTGTTGAGCCGCCCGAGCTGGTCGCGGAACAGCCGACCGGACGCGGACTCCGGCACGACACCGCTGCCGACCTCGTTGCTCACCGCGGTGACCCGGGCCCGGGTCCCGCGCCACGCCGCGACCAGCTCGTCGATGCGGTCGGTGTAGTCGTCGTGCTCGATCGCGTCGCCGAGCCACAGCGAGAGGCAGTCGATCAGCACCACACCGGTCGCCTCGTCCAGCACCTTCGCGACGTCGCGGGTCTCGACCGTGACCCAGCTGGCCGGCCTGCGGTCCCGGTGTGCCTGCACCCGCTCGGCCCACTCAGGGTCGAAATCCTCGAGCTCGGGTCGCGCGGTCGCGACATAGGTCACGTGCGGCTCGGCGGCAAGGCGGCGCTCCGCCTCCGTCGACTTGCCCGAGCGGGCACCTCCGAGGATCAGGGTTCGGTGCCCACTGATCCCGGCTGCGCTCGCCTCGGCTGGCACGAGCTCCACGTCAGACCTCCACCGTCGGCACGAACACGCGCGGCGCCTCGAACGCGGCGCGCCGGCTGGCTCGCCGCAGGGCCAGCAGGACGGGCCGGCCCAGGGCCAGGACCAGGATGGCGTTGGTGACGCCACGCACGAGATCCCACCCCAGTGAAGTCGCCAGGTCGAACGCCGCGAAGCGAGCCAGGTTGTCGGTCATCGCGTCGCCCGGCACGTAGGACAGCGACGACGCGAGGTAGGTGGCGAACGGCCAGAACGACATGTTCAGGAGCACGCCGTAGAGGACGCCGGACACCAGGCCGTATACGGCGAGCATGACGACTTCGGCGCGCCCGGACGCGCGCGGCAGGAACCCCGCGAACATCCCGACCCAGGCCGCGCCGATCATCTGGAACGGCAGCCAGGGACCGACACCCGCGGTGAGCAACGCGCTGGCGAAAAGCGTCACGGCGCCGAGCAGGAAGCCGAAGGCCGGTCCGAAGACCCGACCGGCGATGATGAGCAGGAAGAAGATCAGCTCTGCCCCGGTGGCGCCGCCGCCGAGCGGGCGCAGCACCGCGCCGACGGCGGCGAGTACGCCGAGGAGCGCCACGGCCTTTGCGTCCAGCCCGCCTTCGGAAACCTCTGCCAGGACGATCGCGAGCAGCAGCGGCAGCAGCAGCACGAACAGCCACGGCGCGTCGCGGTCGTGCCCGAGTCCGGCGCCGGCGTCGACGAACAACGGCCAGAGGAAGGAGACCAGCCCGACGACGGACGTGAGCGCGATGGCGACGGCTGACCGCGGCCGCAGCCGGAGCGCGGGCACGTCGCGCACCGGCAGGTCTCGGCCGAGGAGTCTCATGCGACCTCCATCGCGTGCGCGACCTCGCTGACGGTGAGCCACGGCTGCGGCGCGAGGATCTTGGCCACCTGCGGGGCGAAGATCGGCGAGCCGGTGACGACCTCGGCCGTCGGGCCGTCGGCGACCACCTCGCCGTCGGCGAGCACCACCGTGCGGTCGGCCAGGTCGGCCACCAGCTCGACGTCGTGGGTCGCGAGCAGGACGGCGTGTCCCTCCGCGGCGAGCTCGTGAAGCACCGCGGTCAGCCGGACCTTCGCGGTGTAGTCGAGGCCGCGCGTCGGCTCGTCCAGCAACAGCAGCGGCGGTCGGGTGGCGAGCACGACGGTCAGGGCGAGCGCGAGGCGCTGTCCCTCCGAGAGATCGCGCGGATGCATCGCCGCCGCCACGTCGGGTGCGAGTCGGGCCAGCAGGGTCAGCGACGTTCCGGGCGCGGCCGCTGCCTGCCGGTCGGCGATCGCGCACTCCTCGTCGACGCTGTCCGCGTAGAGGAGGTCGCCCGGCACCTGGGGCACGAGCGCCACCCGGCGTACCAGGTCGGGTGGACGCAGCGTCGCCGGGTCACTTTCGGCAACGGTCACGCTGCCGCTCGTCCGTGAGGTCAGCCCGACGAAGCAGCGCAACAGCGTGGACTTGCCCGCTCCGTTGCGGCCCATCAGGGCGACCACCTCACCGGCGCGGATCGTCAGGTCGAGGCCACGCAACGCCACCATGTCGCCGTACCGAACGACAAGACCGCTCGCGGCGGCGACCGGAGGCGCGGTGGGAGTGCCGACGCGGCGGTCGGGCCGGGGGAGCGTCGCGAGGCGCTCACGCAGACCCGTCGACGCGCGGCGCGCATCGCGCACGGAGAGGGGCAGCGGTGACCAGCCCGCGAGCCGGCCGAGCTCGACGACCGGCGGAACGACCGGCGAGTCGGCCATCACGGTCGCGGGGTCGCCGACGACCAGCGCCCGACCGTCGCCGGGCACGTGCACCACGCGGTCGGCGTACTGCACCACCCGCTCGAGCCGGTGCTCGGCCAGCAGCACCGTGACCCCGAGGTCGTGGACGAGTCGTTGCAGTGCGGCGAGCACCTCCTCGGCCGCGGCCGGGTCAAGCGCCGAGGTCGGCTCGTCGAGGACGAGCACCCGCGGGTGCGCCGTCATGACGGCACCGATCGCGACCCGCTGCTGCTGCCCGGCGGACAGCGTGGACAGCGGACGGGCGCGTACGTCGGTGAGGCCGAGGAGGTCGAGGGTCTCCTCGACGCGCCGGCGCATCACGTCGGGGGGTACGCCGAGCGACTCCATCCCGTAGGCCAGCTCGTCCTCGACGATGTCGGTCACGAATCCGGCCGCGGGATCCTGCCCGACGACACCGACCACGTCGGCGAGCTCGCGCGGCGGATGGGTGCGGGTGTCGCGACCGGCGACGGTGACCCGGCCGGACAGGGTTCCTCCGGTGAAGTGCGGCACCAGGCCGTTGACCGCGCGCAGCAACGTCGTCTTGCCCGAGCCGGTTCGCCCGACGACCAGGCACAGCTCGCCTTCGGGCACGTGCAGATTGACGTCGCGCAGCGCCAGTGCGGAGCTGTCGGGGTAGCGGACGGACACCGACTCGAAGCGGATCATGCGGCCCTCACCGTCGACCTCGGCGCATCGGCGACCACGGGCTGCACAACAGGTGGTGGCGGGGTGACCACGGCGGGGACCAGTCCCACGAGGATCCCCAGGGCGGGCACCACCGGAAGCGTCGGCCAGGCCAGGGGTACGACGGGTGCGATCAGCGCCTCCGGGTCCATCACGCCAACGATGATCGCGGTGGCGGCGGCCGTCGCACCGGCAGCGACGGTCACCCACTCGGCCAGTGCCCACGGGTCGGGCCGGTATCGGGTGCGCTGCACCATCCGACCGGCGCTCACCGTGCCGGCCCCGGCCAGCAGGAGACCGAGCCCGAGCAGTGGCAGACCGAGCAGCGGCGGGGAGCCCGCGTCGAGCAGGCCGTACAGACCCGCGCACACCCCCAGGAGACCGGCCAGGGTCAGTGCCGCGGCAGTGCGTCGTACCGCCGGGTGAACGGACGCGCGCCGGCCGTATCCCCGGGAGTCCATCGCCGCCGCGAGCTCGAGCGAGTGCTCCAGCGCACCCGCGAGCACCGGGACCGCGATGCCGCGCAGCGCCTTGAAGCCGCGCTCCGCTCGTCCGCGCAGCCGCCGGGCCTCCCGGACCCTGCCGGCGCTGCTGATGAGCTGCGGCGCCAGGGTCAACGCAACGACGACCGCGACGCCTACCTCGTAGAGAGCGGCGGGCACGCAGCGGAGCAACCGGGTCGGGGTGACGAGCGCGTTCGCCGCACCGACGCAGATGATGACCGCTGCCAGCCGGAGGCCGTCGTACAGCGAAGCCACCACCATCTCGGCGGTGACCGGCCCACCGAGCCGCACCCCGCTGAACCACCCCGGCAGCGGCAGCTCGGGCAGCGTGAACAGCACGGTGGTGCCCTGGGTCACCCCGAACAGCGCGCCCATGACGACGCGGATGACGACGATGACCAGGCCGAGACGCAGGAAGACGCCGTACGCGCCTGCCCACGGCGTGGGGGAGCGCCGCGCGACGACGACGTAGCCCGCGACTGCCACGACGAGCGCGAGCAGCAGCGGGTTGGTCGTGCGGCTGGCCGCCGTGGCCAGGCCGAGCGCCCACAGCCACCACGCCCCTGGATGCAGGAGGCGCGGGAGCTGGGCGGCGTGAGTCATGACCGGGTGCCACTCCGAGACTTGTACGCCGCCGCGCCGCCAACCGCTGCCACGATCGCGGCCCCGATGGCGATGGGGAGCCAGGGCGTGCCACCGTCGTCGTCGCTGTCTTCGTCGCTGGCCGCCGTAGTCGCGGTCTCCTCTGCCTCGGGCAGCGCCAGTGCGACCGTCGCGTCCGGCGTTGCCGGCGGCTCGATGTCCACCGGCTCGCCGCAACCCTGGGCCGGGTAGGCGTCGATGGAGCAGATCAGTCCCTTCTCGACCCGAGTCGTTGCGACGGCGGCAAGAACCTCGGCGCCGGACGCCGACTCAGCAACCAGGGCGCAGGCCCCCCGGGGCTCCGGGGGCGTCGCACCCTCCGGCGCGTCGTCCTCGAGCCCTGGGTCGAGCACGACGGCGACGCGCTTCTGGCCCGCGGCCGGGTCGGTGGACGCGCAGATCGCGTCGAAGTCCCCGTCCGCGCGGGGCACCCGCGGCGCGCCCGACTCGGCGGTGATGGCGAACCGCCAGCCCTCGACGGCGCCGTCAGCGGGAGCGGTCTGGTCGGGGCCCTTCGTGGCGAACGCCCAGGCACCGTCCGTCCAGCTGTAGTAGCCCCAGTAGCGGAAGGACGCGGCCTCGGCCGGTCCGGACAGGAGAGAAAGGAACAGCGCGGCGAGCACGCTGACGAGAAGGATGGAGCCGGACCGGCGCGCGATGGTCGACATGTGGGTGCCTTTCAGGGGAGCGATCCGCGACGGTCCCTGGCACGCACCGAGACGACGACGCCCCCGACGCGCGATGCGCGTGGGGGGCGAAGGTGTCGGGTCGGTTCGGACCCGGGCTCCGCCCCGCATACCTCGACGGAATGAGTGGAGCCGCTCGCGCTCGACAGGTGCTCCGGCTTGCCGCGGTCGGCGAGAGTGCTCGTCGATGCGGCCTACGGTTGCGGGTCAGCGCCGGACTTGGACCGGTCTTCCCCTGTGCGGGCGCGTATGCAGTTGTGTTGGGCAGGGTCGTACATCGGCGACTAGACCACGGCGGGTAGCGTCGCGTCAAAGCCGCCGTCCATGCCCGGGAGCAGGGAAGACATCGATGTCGTTCAGCTGGCGCTACGAGTCGCTCGACGGGTCGGGGGTGGCCGCGGCCGGCCTGCCCCAGGAGCGCTTCCCCACCCAGGCCGACGCGGAGTCGTGGATCGGGGAGAGCTGGCGGGAGCTGCTCGACGGCGGCGTGGACCAGGTGAGCCTGCTCGAGGGTGACCGGGTGGTCTACGGACCGATGAGCCTGCACCCCGCGGAGTAGCCCGCGACTCAGGGCAGAGGCGGCCGGCTGGTGAGCTGGTTGGCGGTCTCGCCAGGGTCGGTGATGGCGACCGGCGCCGAGCAGGTCGTCGATGCGCCGCTTCAGATCCGGGTCGAGCCGTACGCCGGCGGCCGTGACGTTGTCGGCGACCTGCTCGGGCCGGGACGCGCCGATGATCGCCGCCGAGACGTTCGGGTTCTGCAGCACCCAGGCGACCGCGAGTGCGGCCATGGACAGGTCAGCCTCCTTGGCCAGAGGCTCGAGCTCGACGACCCGCTCCAGCACGTCGTCGCGCATCCACCGCTTGATCATGTCGGCGCCGCCGGACTCGTCGGTGGCCCGCGATCCCGCCGGCGGTTCCGCGCCTGGCCGGTACTTGCCCGTCAGCACGCCCTGCGCGATGGGGGACCAGACGATCTGCCCGATCCCGAGCTCCTCCGAGGTGGGCACGACCTGGGACTCGATGACCCGCCACAGCGCGGAGTACTGCGGCTGGTTGGAGATCGAGCATGATGCCGAGCTCGTCAGCGAGCGCGTGACCCGCACGGAGCTGGTCCGCGTTCCACTCGGACACGCCGATGTAGTGGGCCTTGCCCGCGCGCACGACGTCGGCGAACGCCTGCATCGTCTCTTCCAGCGGCGTCGTCGCGGTCGAACCGGTGCGCCTGGTAGAGATCGACGTGGTCCATCTGCAGCCGCCGCAGCGAGGCGTCGATCCCTTCGAGGATGTGCTTGCGCGACAGCCCTCGGTCGTTGTGGCCCGGGCCCATCGGCCAGTAGACCTTGGTGAAGATCTCCAGCCCGTCGCGGCGCTCACCCTTGAGCGCGCGACCGAGCACCTCTTCGGCCTTGCCGCCGGCGTAGACGTCGGCGGTGTCGAACGTGGTGATGCCGCAGTCGAGCGCGGCGCGGACGCACGCGGTGGCCTGGTCCTCCTCGACCTGACTGCCGTGCGTGAGCCAGTTGCCGTAGGCGATCTCACTGACGATCAGGCCGCTGCGGCCGAGGTGGCGGAATTCCATGCGAACGACCCTACGTCGGCGCTAGCACCCGGCGAGCTACGGCTCTGCCGTCGTCGCTTCGCGGTCCGCTCTGTTCTTGTCGCGGTCGGCTCGGGCTCCGTCACGGTCGGCCTGCGCCTGTTCACGGTCCTTGCCGGCGTCGTTGCGGTCGACCTCACCCTGCATCCGGTCCAGTCCGGCCGACTCGCGGTCGTCCGCGGCGGCGGCACGGCGTTCTGCTGCTCGTGCACGCGACGCTATGAGGTCGGCACGGTCCTCGGCCGAGTTGTCACGGTCGCGGCCGCTGTGGAACCGGTCGATGTCGGAGTTGGTGCGGTCCCGGCCCGGGCCACCGGAGTATCCGGTGTCCCCCTCCCGATCCTCGGCAGCGCGGTCTCGAGTTTCCGCGGCCCGGTCGCGCGCCTCAGCCTCCGCGTCGGCGGCATCGGCCCGGGCAAGCAGAAGCCCGATGTCGATGTCGCGCATCACGGACCTGGCGTCGCGGTCGTCGCCCCGAAGGTCACGACGGTCGGCCGTGCGGTCCCGCAGCTCAGCGGACCGATCCCGCTCATCGGCGGCCAAGTCCCGCTCGTCGGCCGTCTGGTCACGTCTGTCAGCGACGCGATCGCGCTCGTCGGCAAGGCGCGTCCGCTCCAACATGGCTGCCTCCCCCTCAGGTGCCGACCCCTTGCCCATTGCTGCTCCTGACAATCCTCCGACCGATTGGCTACAGGATGCCATCGGGATGCCGGCCCCGTGCTCTCCTTCGCGTCCTTGTGTCCGAGACCTCCCGGGGAGGTACCCGCACGCTTCTTCGGACACAACGGCAGTGGGGTGGGTCGGTGGGTGGGTGCGGCTAGCGGCGGAGGCGGCGGGACCTCTTGCGCGGCGGTGGGAGCCGGAACCGACGGATCTGCATGCTGCGCATCAGCGCATAGGGGATGACGCCCTTGGTCCCCTCGTCGGGATGCATGCGCCGCAGTCCCTTCTTGAGCTTGCGCGCAAGCACGAACGAGTCGACGACGATGAGCACGACGAGCATGAGCCACAGGAAACTGCCGATGACCTGGAGCCGCGGGCTGCCCGCGAAGTTGAGGATCAGGATGATCAGCGCCAGCGGCAGGAAGAACTCGGCGACCGACCGGCGGGTGTCGACCAGGTCGCGGGCGAACCTGCGGACCGGGCCGCGGTCGCGGGCCGGCAGCTGGCGCTCGTCGCCGGCCTTGAGCCCGTGCATCATCCGGGCCCGCTGCTCGCGCTGCTGGTCGCGGGTGCGCCGGTAGGCCTCCTTGCGGTCCCGCGGAGCGGCGGCGACCTTGCGTCGACCCCGCTCTGCCTCCCGGCGTTTGGGGGTGGGTCGCCCCTTGCCGCCCTCTCGCGCCGGGGCGGCGGTCGGCTCGACCACCTCGGGGGTCGAACGGCTGGTTCGTCCAAACATCGCGGCCAACAGTAGCCAACTCCAGATGCGGTCGACCGCGCCCTCGTCGTGGCTCCCCGGCCGATCTAGGGTGGAGGAGACCGCGCACCACGCGTGACCATCGACAGAGGGGCACCCGGACCGATGAGTGTCATGAAGCGGCTGCAGATGATCTTCTCGGCCAAAGCGAACAAAGCGCTCGACCGCGCCGAGGATCCGCGGGAGACGCTCGACTACTCCTACCAGAAGCAGCTCGAGCTGCTGCAGAAGGTGCGCCGCGGGGTCGCCGACGTCGCGACGTCGCGCAAGCGGCTCGAACTGCAGACCCAGCAGCTCCAGCAGCAGTCGGACAAGCTGGAGGGTCAGGGCCGTCAGGCCCTTGCCGCCGGGCGCGAGGACCTCGCCCGCGAGGCGCTGACCAGGCGGTCCGCGCTGCAGCAGCAGCTGACCGACCTCGGCACCCAGCACGGCGCCCTGCTGGCCGAGGAGGAGAAGCTCACGCTTGCTTCCCAGCGGCTGCAGGCCAAGGTCGACGCCTTCCGCACCAAGAAGGAGACCATCAAGGCCACCTACACCGCGGCCGAGGCACAGACCAAGATCGGCGAGGCGTTCTCGGGAATCTCCGAGGAGATGGGTGACGTCGGCCTCGCGATCCAGCGGGCCGAGGACAAGACGCAGACCTTGCAGGCACGGGCCGGGGCGATCGACGAGCTGCTCGCCAGCGGTGCGCTCGACGACCCAACCGGCACCAGCAAGGACGACATTGCGCTCGAGCTCGAGCGGATGGCCAGCACGAGCGATGTCGAGCTGGAGATGCAGCGCCTCAAGGGCGAGCTCGGCGCCGGCACCGCTCCCCGCGAGATCGAGGGTCAGCCGACCTCCACGCCCACGGCTGCTCCCGTCAAGGCAGAGGAGGAGCAGGCGTGATCATCCGGATCCTCGGCCAGGGCCAGTACGTCGTGGACGACCAGCACATGCGACGACCTCAACCAGCTGGACACTCAGCTCGAGAAGGCGGTCGAGGCCGGGGACGAGACGGCCTTCCGAACCGCGCTGCTCGCCCTGCTCGCCAGGGTGCGCGAGCTCGGGGAGTGCCTGCCCGACGATGCCCTCGAGCCGTCGGAGGCGGCGGTGCCCGGCGACGACGCGACCCTCGCCGAGGTCAAGGACCTGCTGGTGGGAAGTGGTGAAGGGCTCATCCCCGGCTGATGGCACGCTCCCGCTACCTCCCCGACCGAGGCCTCACGGCCCGGATGGTCTTCACGATGTCCCTGCTCGGGCTGCTCTTCGTCGTCCTGGGTGCGGTCCTGATCCGCTATCTCGGCGCCCTCGGCCTGATCCTCATCGCCGGGTTCCTGGTTGCGCAGTGGTTCTTCAGCGACCGGGTCGCGCTGTTCTCCATGGGCGGCAGGGAGGTGTCACCTCAGGAGGCACCGGAGCTGCACGCCATGATCGACCGGCTGTGCGCCCTGGCCGACATGCCGAAGCCCAAGGTCGCCATCGCGGACTCCGACGTGCCGAACGCCTTCGCGACAGGTCGCAGCCCTAAGCGCGCCGTGGTGTGCGCGACCACGGGCATCATGTCGCGCCTCAGCCCGGCCGAGCTCGAAGGCGTCCTGTCCCACGAGCTCTCGCACGTCGCCCACCGGGACGTCACCGTGATGACGATCGCGTCCTTCGTCGGCGTGCTCGCCGGCTTCCTGACCCGGATCGCTCTCTACAGCGGCATGGGCAGCCGCCGCGGCAATGACAACGGCGCACCGGTGGTGCTGATCATCACCCTGGTGAGCGTCGTGGTCTATGCGCTGTCGTTCCTGCTGACGCGGGCACTCTCGCGCTACCGCGAGCTCGCGGCCGACCGGGCCGGTGCCGTGCTCACCGGGCAGCCCTCGGCGCTGGCCAGCGCACTGGTCAAGATCAGTGGCGAGATGGCGCGCATCCCAAGCCGTGACCTGCGCCAGGCGGAGCCGTTCAACGCGTTCTTCTTCACCCCCGCCGTGGCGCCGGGCTTCAGCCTCTCGACGTTGTTCTCCACGCACCCTACGATCGAGCGCCGCCTCGAGCAGCTGACCAAGATCTCCACCGAGCTCGGCCGGCCGGGCTGACCGGCGATCCGCCCATGAGTTGGCTCGACCGCGCGCTTGGCCGGAGCAGGCCCGTTGCTCCCGACCTGGACCAGCTGTTCGCCGTCCCGGACGCCGCCCTGACCCTCGAAGCCGCGGTCGGCGTGCACCCGATCGGGCTCGGCTCGGTGAGCTTCCGCGCCGCGGAAGGCGGCGCGTTCGCGTCTCTCACCGACGACGTCCAGGCGCTGTTGGACGCCGACGAGGGCCCGAAGGTCGAGCGATCGGTGGACCAGTTCGGCTACACCTGGCTGCTCGTGCGCCGTGAACCTGATGACATGCCAGGCCTGGTCACGGACCTGCATGCCATCAACTCGACCCTGCAGGACAACGGCTTCGGCCCGTCCCTGCTGTGCTCGCTGATCGGCTTCCGCACCCCTGCCGACGCCCCGCTCGGACTGGTCTACCTCTACAAGCGCGGCACGTTCTACCCGTTCGCACCCACGGGCGACCAGCAGCGCGACAACGCCCTCGAGCTGCAGATCCGCGGCCAGCTCGGCACCGACCTCCGGATCGAGCCGGACCTGGCGCGCTGGTTCCCGGTGTGGGGAGCCCCCGGGCTGTAGGGGATCAGCCGGTCCGGGCGCCGATCCGCACCAGCGTCCCGTTGGGGTCGACGAGCGCCGCCTCGCGCAGGCCCCACGGCTTGTCCTCGGCGGCGGTGAGCCGGGGGATGCCCGACACCGGCAGACCCACCTCGCGCCATGTGTCCAGCAGTCCGTCGATGTCGTCGACGTGCAGGTAGCACATGGCGTTGCTCGCCCACGGGTCGAGCTCGGGGGTGGCGACGAAGTGGATCTCGGCGCCGTCGCGGTCGACGATCAGGTAGTCCTCTGCCGGCACGGCGACGGTGAAGCCCAGCTCGGCGTAGAAGCGGCTGGTCTCGTCGATGTCGCGGGCGAACAGGATCGGAACGGTTCGGGCCACCCGGGAGACTGTATTCATGCGCATCCTCGTCGCGCCGGACAAGTACGCCGGCACGCTGACCGCCGGCCGAGGCGGCCGAGGCCATCCGGGCCGGTTGGCTGGCGACGGCACCGGGCGACGAGCTCGAGCTGGTGCCGCTCTCCGACGGCGGTCCCGGCTTCCTCGACGTCCTTGCCCCGGCCCTCGGTGGCGACCTCGAGAGCGTGCCGGTGAGGGGCCCGTCCGGTGACCCGGTCGTGGCCCGGCTGCTCGTCCGCACCGAGAGCGGGATCCGCACGGCGTACGTCGAGTCCGCTGACGCGTGCGGGCTGCACCTCGTCGCGCCGGATCGCAGAGACGCCGGCGCAGCGACGTCGTACGGCGTGGGGGAGCTGCTCGCTGGCGGCGATGGAACGCGGCTGCGACCGGGTCGTCGTCGGCGTCGGCGGGACCGCCAGCTCGGACGGCGGGGCGGGCATGCTGGCCGCGCTCGGCGCGTACCCCGGGGACGTCCTGGCATCGCGGTGGCGCAGCACTGGCGGGCATCGGCCGGGTCGACCTCGCCCCGGCCCGTGACCGTGTCTTGGGCGTGACGCTCGTGGCCGCGACCGACGTCGGCGGGCCCCTGATGGGGTCCGACGGCGCCGCGCACGGCTACGCGGCACAGAAGGGCGCGGACCGCGAGACCAGGGAGCTGCTCGAGACGGCGATGCGGTCCTGGGCAACCGCGACCGACGGCGCCGGTGCGGTCCGGCCCGGTGCGGGCGCGGGCGGCGGCCTGGGGTTCGGCCTGCTGCTGCTCGGCGCCGAGCGGGTCGCCGGCGCGGCCATGACGCGTCGAGGCGACCGGGCTGGCCGGGCGGGCGGCGACGGTCGATCTGGTGCTCACCGGCGAGGGCGCCTTCGACTGGCAGTCGCTGCGGGGCAAGACCGTCGCCGGGGTCGCGCGGGCGGCCCAGGAAGACCGGCCGGCCGGTCGTCGTCCTGGCCGGCCGGGTCGAGGTGGGCCGCCGGGAGCTCGCAAACGCGGGCATCGACGCGGCGTACGCGATCGACGACCTGCCTCCGGGTGAGGCGGGTCACACCCCCGCGGAGTCGCTGGCCGCGCTCGCTTCGCGCGTGGCGCGCACCTGGTCGCGATGACTGTGTCACCATGGATAGCGGAATGACTGCCCAGGCGGCGACGTTCGCCCAGAGGTCGACCCAGTCAACACGATCAGGAGCCTGTAGATGACCGTTCAGGACGAGACCCAGCAGCAGAGCATCGCGCTCACCGACACCGCTGCCGCCAAGGTCAAGAGCCTGCTGGAGCAGGAGGGCCGCGAGGACCTCCAGCTGCGGGTCGCCGTGCAGCCCGGTGGTTGCTCGGGCCTTCGCTACCAGCTGTTCTTCGACGAGCGCTCGCTCGACGGCGACGTGGTCAAGGACTTCAACGGGGTCGGCGTGGTCGTCGACCGGATGAGCTCTCCCTACCTCGGCGGCGCGACCATCGACTTCGTGGACACGATCGAGAAGCAGGGCTTCACGATCGACAACCCGAACGCCGGCGGGTCGTGCGCCTGCGGAGACTCCTTCCACTGACGTTCCGCTCCACACCGCTTCGCTGACAAGGCGGCACCCCACCGGGGTGCCGCCTTTCGCGTTCCCGCGGGCCTTCTAGCGGTCGGAGCCGTTGCCAAGCAGCGGGCTCCCGGTGTCGGCGTCGACCACGGTCCGGTTGCCGAGCGGCTTCGCGAGCTGCACCGTCCGCTCGTACTGCTGGGCCATGTCGATGCAGACCTCACCTCTGCTCTTCTCGACCAGCCGCAGCGACACCTGGTCGGCCGACTCCGTGGCCACGACGTCGTAGGAGTAGCAGGAGTCGACGCCGCCGTAGAACGACACGCGCAGGGCCGTGCCGCCGTCGACCGAGGCCACCCAGTCGAACCGTGAGGTCGAGGCCGAGGGCTCGACGGCGGGAGCCACCGGTGCGACCGGAGTTCCCGGGTCCGCGGTGCCCGGCGACCCGGGAGCACCGCTGCCCGAGCCGGACGCTCCGCTGCCGGGCTCGGTCGGCAGCGGATCGGCGAGGTATGCCGGGTCGACCGCGACGATCGCGAGCGGCTCCGTCGCACCCTTGATGTCGAACAGCCACGACGGCACCAGAAGCGGCCGCTGACCGGCGCCCTCCCACTGCATCGAGCGGCCGAACGTCGCACCGGTGACCTCCATCGGCCCGCCGCAGGACGGCCCGGGAGGAACTGGTTCGGCGCTCTCGGGGCAGGCGATCAGCGGGACCGGCATCGCGGCGAGCAGGCCGACCGCGTCGTCGGCGCTGATGACCGGGTAGCTGTCCGATGGCCGCGGCTGACCCAGCGAGCCCGACGCCGTCAGGATGCCCGGCGGAGTCGACGGTGACGAACGTCTCGAAGCCCGTTGTCGGGGAGCCATCGAGGTCGGGGTCGACCCGGACCGTGCGAGCGCCGGCCGCACCACCGAAGCTGTTGACCGGCTCGACCTCGGCGTCGGCGGCGTCCAGGCCAACGGCGGCGAGGACCGGGCCGGCAGCGGCGAGCGTCTCGGCCTCACTCGGTGTGTCGTCCGGACCGGGCCGCGATGACGGCGGGGGAGCGGCACATGTCGAGCTGACCGAGCCGTCCGCGTCCTCGCCGGGAAGCGGGTCGAGGCACATGTAGGCGCCGGCTCGCGCGAACTGCCATGGGCTGCCCGGGCCGGTGCCGACGCGCAGCACCGTTCCCTGGTCGGCCGTCACCGCGTCACCCGTGCGCACCTGATCGGGCTCCAGCCCCAGGGCGTCGGCCAGTCGTCCGGCGTTCGCCTGTCCCGAGCCGAACCGGTAGACGCGTGCGCTGTCAGGCCCCGAGGGCAGCGTTGCCGAGACCACGACCCGGCCCTTGCCAGGGACACCGTTGCCCGAGACGCGGTCGCCGGAAGCGAGGTCGGCCGCAGCCATGCCCGGCGCCGATGCGCAGCAACGGGAGGTCGGCGGACCGCGGAGCAGCCCCGTCGTCGCGCAGCAGGAAGGCGCTACCGGCCACCAACGCCAGCACGGCCGCGCCCGCGGCGAGCGGCGCGACACGGCGTACGGTCTGGCTGGTCATGCCCCTCTGACGCGGCGCGGCGGCGGGTGGTTCCTCGCGTGCAGGCGGTTGGCGCTCAGTCGCCGTAGTCGCCCAGGCCGGACACCACGGTCAGCGCACCCTCGGGGATCGTGACCACGCTGCGCGGCGCGGGGACCACCGCGCGGAGCACGAGCAGCTGGCGGCTGAGGTCGGCGCAGTCGGCGACCAGGTCGTCCAGGGAGCGTGCCTCCACCTCGCTGGGCTCGTCCATGACCCCACCGTAGGTCGGTGGCCGCGCAGGCGATAGCCGTACTGGTGAGTAGTGTTGACTCGCCGTTGGACACGTCCATCCGAGGGGACCCGCCCGCCGTGCGCATCGCCGTGACCGGCTCGATCGCTACTGACCACCTGATGACCTTCCCGGGTCGTTTCACCGACTCGCTGGTCGCCGACCAGCTGGACAAGGTGTCGCTGTCCTTCCTCGTCGAGGACCTGGACGTACGCCGGGGAGGGGTCGCCGCCAACATCGCGTTCGGGATGGGCTGCCTGGGTCTGCACCCGGTGCTCGTCGGCGCGGTCGGCCAGGACTTCGAGGACTACCGCTCCTGGCTGCAGCGCCACGGCGTGGACTGCGACTCGGTCGCCGTGTCCGAGCTCAAGCACACCGCCCGGTTCGTGTGCACCACGGACGCCGACCACAACCAGATCGCGTCCTTCTACTCCGGCGCGATGTCCGAGGCCCGTGAGATCGAGCTCGGCCCGGTCGCCGCTCGCGTCGGCGGTCTCGACCTCGTGCTGGTCGGCGCCAACGACCCCGACGCGATGATCCGCCACACCGACGAGTGCCGTCAGCGCGGCATCCCGTTCGCGGCCGACCCGTCGCAGCAGCTGGCCCGGATGCACCGCGACGAGATCCGCCACCTCGTCGACGGCGCGTCCTACCTGTTCACCAACGAGTACGAGGCCGCGCTGACGGAGCGTAAGACCGGCTGGTCCTCCGGCGAGATCCTCGAGCGCGTCGCTGTCCGGGTCACCACGCTCGGCGCGCGTGGCGTCCTCGTGGAGCGCAAGGGCGAGGCGCCGGTGCGGGTGACCTGTCCCGCCGAGGACCGCAAGACCGACCCGACGGGGGTGGGTGACGCGTTCCGCGCCGGCTTCCTCGCCGGGGTCGCATGGGAGCTTCCCCTGCAGCGGTGCGCCCAGATCGGGTCGCTCATCGCGACCTACGTCATCGAGACGGTCGGCACGCAGGAGTACGAGTTCGGCAAGGACGCCTTCCTCAAGCGGATCGCCGGCACCTACGGCGACGATGCGAGTGCCGACATCGAGCCGCACCTGCGCTGCCACCGTCCCTGACACCGGCGCCGCCGTGCCGACCGAGCCGCCTCCGTCTGACTAGCGCTTCACCCCCGACGGGCTGCCCGACGGCGAGGACCTCGTCGGGGTCGGCGGCGACCTCGCGCCGGGCACCATCCTCACCGCGTACCGGTCCGGCGTCTTCCCGATGCCGGTCTCGCGGCGCGGCCCGATCGGCTGGTGGTCACCCGACCCGCGCGGGGTCCTGCCGATCGACGGGCTCCGGGTGAGCCGGTCGCTGCGCGCCTCGTGCCGCCGCTACGAGATCCGGGTCGACACGGCGTACGACGAGGTGATCCGTGCCTGCGCGGACGTCCGCCGGCCGGGCGGCTGGATCCGGCGCGACATCCGCGCGGCCTACACGGCGTTGCACGAGCTGGGATGGGCGCACAGCGTCGAGGCCTGGACGGGGGACCGGCTCGCCGGCGGCCTGTACGGCGTGGCCATCGGTGGCCTGTTCGCTGGTGAGTCGATGTTCCACCGCGACCGCGACGCGTCGAAAGTCGCGCTGGTGGGCCTGCTCGACCTGCTGAGGTCAGCGGGTCCGGCCGGCCGTCTCGTCGACGTGCAGTGGGTGACCCCCCACCTGGCCGGGCTGGGCGCCATCGAGGTCAGCCGGGCCCGCTATCTCACCGATCTGCGGCTCGCCCTCGACGTGCCGCTTCCGGACCTCCCGGTCCCTCGTCGCACGGACGCTCTGCAGTAGGGTTTCGCCGTGCTCAGCCGTCGGACCAGACCCCTCCTGATGGTCGCTCTCGTGGCCCTCACCGCGACAGGCTGTGCCTCCGAGGACCTGCCCGCGCTCGGGATGCCCGCGCGGGACGTGACCGACCACGCGCCGCGCATCCTGTCGCTGTGGCAGGGCTCGTGGATCGCCGCCCTCGCCGTCGGTGCGCTGGTCTGGGGACTGATCATCTGGTCGGTCATCTTCCACCGGCGCCGCCGGGGGAGACGGGTCTGCCGCCGCAGACCCGCTACAACGTCCCGATCGAGGTGCTCTACACCGTCGTACCGCTGATCGCGATCGCGGTCTTCTTCTTCTTCACCGTCCGCGACCAGAACGACATCCTCAAGGTCTCCTCCAGCGCCGACCACCAGATCACCGTCACCGGCATCCAGTGGTCGTGGCAGTTCAACTACACCAGCGACGGCGGCCCGGCCGCGACGGTGACCGGCACTCCCGGAAAGCCCCCGACGCTGGTCCTGCCGGCGGGCGAGTCGGTCCGGTTCACGCTGCTCTCGGACGACGTCATCCACTCGTTCTGGGTGCCGGCGTTCCTGTTCAAGCTCGACGTCATCCCCGGCAACCGCAACTCGTTCCAGATCACGCCGAAGAAGATCGGCACGTACGACGGGAAGTGTGCCGAGCTCTGCGGCCAGGACCACTCACGGATGCTCTTCAACGTGGAGGTCGTCTCACCGGCGGACTACGATAGCTACGTCGCAGACCTGGAAGCGGGGGCCTCGCAATGACCCTGACCACGCCCCGTCCGCAGCTCGGTCCGCCGGCAGGCGCCGGCATTCCGACCCGCCGTCGCGGCACCATCGTCGTCAGCTGGCTGACCAGCACCGACCACAAGGTGATCGGCAACCTCTACCTGATCACGTCGTTCGTGTTCTTCCTCGTCGGCGGCCTGATGGCCATGGTGATGCGGGCGGAGCTGGCCCGGCCGAACAACCAGTTCGTGTCCAACGACACCTACAACCAGCTCTTCACGATGCACGGCACGATCATGCTGCTGCTGTTCGCCACCCCGCTGTTCGTGGGCTTCGCCAACGCCATCATGCCGCTGCAGATCGGTTCGCCGGACGTGGCCTTCCCGCGGCTGAACATGTTCAGCTACTGGCTGTTCCTGTTCGGCGGCACGATCGCGATGCTCGGCTTCCTCACTCCCGGCGGGGCGGCCTCGTTCGGGTGGTTCGCCTACGCGCCGCTGAACTCCGAGCTGTACTCGCCCGGCGCCGGCGCCGACCTGTGGATCATGGGCCTGGCACTGAGCGGGTTCGGCACGATCCTGGGCGGCGTCAACTTCATCACCACCATCTTCTGCATGCGCGCGCCCGGCATGACGATGTTCCGGATGCCGATCTTCACCTGGAACATCCTGCTCACCAGCGTGCTCGTGCTGATGGCCTTCCCGGTACTCGCGGCCGCGCTGCTGGCGCTGGAGGCCGACCGCAAGTTCGGCGCCCACATCTTCGACAGCGCCAACGGCGGACCGCTGCTGTGGCAGCACCTGTTCTGGTTCTTCGGCCATCCCGAGGTCTACATCATCGCGCTGCCGTTCTTCGGGATCGTCTCCGAGATCCTTCCGGTGTTCAGCCGCAAGCCGATCTTCGGCTACAGCGGCCTGGTCTTCGCGACCATCGCGATCGCCGGCCTCTCGGTGACGGTGTGGGCCCACCACATGTTCACCACCGGCGCGGTCCTGCTGCCGTTCTTCAGCTTCATGACGTTCCTGATCGCGGTGCCGACCGGGGTGAAGTTCTTCAACTGGGTAGGCACGATGTGGCGGGGGTCTCTGACGTTCGAGACCCCGATGCTGTGGTCTATCGGGTTCCTGGTGACCTTCCTGTTCGGTGGCCTGACCGGCATGATCCTCGCCTCGCCGCCGCTGGACTGGCCGGTGTCCGACTCCTACTTCGTGGTCGCGCACTTCCACTATGTGGTGTTCGGCACCGTGGTGTTCGCGATGTTCGGCGGCTTCTACTTCTGGTGGCCCAAGCTGACCGGACGGATGCTCGAGGAGCGGCTCGGCAAGATCCACTTCTGGACGCTGTTCTTCGGGTTCCACCTGACGTTCCTGATCCAGCACTGGCTGGGCGTGGTCGGCATGCCCCGCCGCTACGCCGACTACCTGCCCGGAGACGGATTCACCACGATGAACACGATCTCCACCATCGGGGCGTTCCTGCTCGGCGCGTCGACCCTGCCGTTCCTGCTCAACGTCTACAAGACGTCCCGCGGACCGCGGGTGGCCGGCGATGACCCGTGGGGCTACGGGCGGTCGCTGGAGTGGGCGACGTCCTCCCCGCCGCCGCGCCACAACTTCGTCGCCCTGCCGCGGATCAGGTCCGAGAGCCCGGCCTTCGACCTGCACTACCCTCACGTCGCGCTGATGGATCAGCCCACCCGGGACAAGAACCTGCTGGACCAGGCGCTCGGCGAGCCAGACCTGGAGGACCGCACATGAAGGTCGAGGGACTGCTCTTCGCCGCCGGCTCCGCCTTCTTCGCGATCTCGGCCGTCGTCTACTGGATGATGTCCGAGGAGCCGGCCGGCACCGCCGCCCTGGCCTTCACGGCTGCCCTGGCCTTCCTGATCGGCTACTACGTGCTCTTCACCGGCCACCGTGTCGACCCGCGCCCCGAGGACCAGGTGGACGCCGAGATCATCGACGGCGCCGGTGAGCTGGGCTTCTACAGCCCGCACAGCTGGTGGCCGCTCGCGACCGCCGGCTCGGCGGCTCTCGCCTTCCTCGGCATCGTCTTCGGCTGGTGGCTCTTCATCATCGGGGCGGGCTGCGGGGCGCTGGCCGTCATCGGAATGGTCTTCGAGTACCACCGCGGCGAGCCCGCCCACTAGCCAAATCTGGCTGCCCCTGAGGCTCACCTTCGCCCCGACAGGTGCCGATTCGTTATCGACGCCCTGCCTTGATCAAGTGGACTGCGGGCAGGGCGCCGGTCACACTGGTGCGGCGTCTACCTCCGACGAACTCGGGGAAGACGGGCTGAGGAGGCATGGTGGACGCTCGGGGGAAGAGGCACGCCGCGGCGGCGGCGCTGGCTGCGCTGGCGCTGATGCTCGCCACCGGCTGCCAGTCGCCGACCACACCCGCGCAGGCCGCGGCCGACACCGCAGCGACGAAGCTGCCACTGGCCGCCATCAGCATCGAGCCCGCGCCCTACCTCGTCGAGGTGCGCCCGGATGCACCCATCACGGTCACGGCCGCCAACGGCAAGCTCACCAGCGTCGTTCTGACCGGCCGCAAGGGTCGGACCGTTGATGGCAACATCGCCGCCGACGGGTCCGCCTGGAAATCCAGCGGCCGGCTGACCCTGAACACGACGTACACAGTCCTCGCCACGGCCGTCAACCCGGACGGCGTCTCCTCCAGCCACCAGTCGGAGTTCACGACCGTCAAGCCCAAGCACCGCCTCACCACCAGCATCTCGCCCCTGAACGGCCAGACCGTCGGCGTCGGCATGCCGATCGTCGTCCGCCTGAGCGACCCGGTGAAGGACCGCGCCGCGGTCGAGAGTGGGCTGACCGTCACCACCTCGAAGGACATCGAGGGCTCCTGGACCTGGCTCAGCGACCAGGAGCTGCACTTCCGCCCGCGTGAGTACTGGCCCGCCGGGACCAAGGTCACCGTGGACGTCAAGCTGAAGGACGTCGAAGCCGGCCGAGGCGTCTGGGGTGCCGAGGAGCGGACGATCAAGTTCCGGGTCGGCTCCTCGATGGTCAGCGTCGTGGACGTGAACCGGCTGCGGTTGACCGTCTACCGCAACGGCAAGGTCGCCCGGGTCATCCCGGTGAGCACCGGCAAGGCCGGCTTCCTCACCCGCAACGGCATCAAGGTGATCAGCGAGAAGCACGTCCTGAAGATCATGGACGCGAGCACGATCGGCATCAGCAAGAGCGACCCCGAGTACTACCGCCTCGAGGTCCCCTACGCCCTGCGCGTCACCAACAGCGGTGAGTTCGTGCACGCCGCACCGTGGTCGGTCGCCAGCCAGGGCCGAGCCCGGGTCAGCCACGGCTGCGTGGGGATGAGCACCGGCAATGCGATCTGGCTCTTCAACCAGACCCACGTCGGTGACATCGTCCAGGTCGTCGGCTCGCCGCGGCACCTCGAGCCAGGCAACGGGTGGACCGACTGGAACGTCAGGTGGTCGACCTGGCTCAAGGGCAGCGCGCTGTAGTCACAGCGGCGAGGAGACGATCACGTCCTCGCCTGGCGCCACGGCCGGTCAGTGGTGGTGACCGCTCTCCAGCTCGCGGACCTCTTGCGGCGTCGGGGGAGGCACGTTGTCCTCGAAGTAGAACCGGGACAGCTTGGCCCGCAGCTTCGAGGTCAGGATGCGCCGCCGCGGGATGCCGTTGTCGTCGGTCGAGGGCTCGAGGATGAGCGGCCGGGTGGGCTCGTGCTGGGTGAGCATCCAGCGTTCGGTCTCCGAGATCGGGGCGTGGACCTCGATCATCTCGCCGCTGGGCAGCCGCTGGATGATGCCGGTCTCGCGGCCGTGCAGGACGGTGTCGCGGTCACGCCGCTGCAGCCCCAGGCAGATGCGCTTGGTCACGACGTAGGCGATCGGGGGAAGCACGAAGATCAGCACCTGGAAGATGCGCGTGATTGCATTGATCGACATGTGGAACGTGGTGGCCAGGATGTCGTTGGCGCCGCCGGCGAGCAGGATCAGGAAGAACGTGATCGACATGACGCCGAGGCCGGTGCGGGTCGGCACGTTGCGCGGCCGGTCGAGGACGTGGTGCTCCCGCTTGTCGCCAGTGACCCACTGCTCGATGAAGGGATAGGCACCCATGGCAGTGAACATGAAGCCAGGTATGACGAGTGCTGGCACGAGCACGTTCCACGGGATGGTGAACCCGAGTATCTCGGTCTCCAGGCCGGGGAACATCCGCAGCGAACCTTCGAGGAAGCCCATGTACCAGTCGGGCTGGGAACCGGCGGATATCTGCGTCGGTTCGTAGGGACCGAACAGCCACACGGGGTTGATCTGCACGAATGCGGAGATCAGCGCGGTGAGGCCGAACACGATGAAGAAGAACCCGCCCGCCTTCGCGGTGTAGACCGGGAAGAAGGGGAAGCCGACGGCGTTCTTCTCGGTGCGTCCTGGCAGGGGGTACTGCGTGTGCTTCTGGTACCAGACCATCATCAGGTGCGCGGAGATCAGGGCAAGGAACAGCCCCGGGATCAGCAGCACGTGCACGGTGTAGAGCCGGGCGATGATGTCATCCCCGGGGAACTGGCCGCCGAAGAGGAAGAACGACAGGTAGGTGCCGACCACCGGCAGCGAGAGCAGCACGCCCTCGGTGATGCGCAGCCCGGTGCCGGAGAGCAGGTCGTCGGGCAGTGAGTAGCCGGCGAGGCCCTCGATGAAGGCCAGCGTCAGCATCACGGTGCCGATCAGCCAGTTGATCTCGCGCGGCTTGCGGAAGGCACCGGTGAAGAACACCCGCAGCAGATGCACGACCATCGCAGACACGAAGATCAGCGCGGCCCAGTGGTGGATCTGGCGCATGACCAGACCGCCGCGGACGTCGAACGAGATCTCGAGGGTCGATGAGTAGGCCTCGGACATCGTCACGCCGTGCAACGGGACGTAGGAGCCGTCGTAGATCACGGGGAGGTTGCTGGGCTTGAACCACAGCGTCAGGAAGGTGCCGCTGAGCAGCAGGATGATGAAGCTGTAGAGCGCGATCTCGCCCAGCATGAACGACCAGTGGTCGGGAAACACCTTGCGCGCGCTGCGCTTGACGAAGTTGGCCGAGCCCAGCCGCTCGTCGATCCAGTTACCGACGCCCGCGGCTGCCTTCTCCGCCTGCACCGTCATGATCGCTCCCCTCGCTCCCAGTAGCTCGGCCCGACCGGCTCCTGGTAGTCGTCCCTCGAGATCAAGTATCCCTCGTCGTCGATGTCCAGTGGCAGCTGCGGCAGCGGCCGGGCAGCGGGTCCGAAGATGACCTTGCAGTGCTCGGTGACGTCGAACGTGGACTGGTGGCAGGGGCAGAGCAGGTGGTGGGTCTGCTGCTCGTAGAGGCCGACCGGGCAGCCCACGTGGGTGCAGACCTTGGAGTAGGCGACGATCCCGTTGTAGGACCACTCCGCCCGCGCCGGGTCCTCCTTGAGCTCGTCCGGCTCGAGCCGGATCACGATCGTGGTCGCCTTGGCCTTCTCGTCCAGGGGGTGGGGCATCTCCTCGATGCCTTCGGGCAGCACGTGGATGACCTCGCCGATCCGCACGTCGGCGGCGCGGATCGGGTCGCCCACCGGGTCGGTGACGAGCCGGCGCCCTGGCTTCCACGCCGTTGCGGTCAGCGCGGCGCCGGGCAGGGGCCCGAGGTCGCGCAGCGGGATGATCGCGAGCAGCCCGAGTGGGGCCATCGCACCCAGCAGGCTGTTGCGGATGAGCTTGCGCCGCCCGAGGCCGGCGCCGCCCGCGCCTTCCTTGAGCGACTCGATGGCCGCGTCGTCGGTCGTCCTCCGAGGACCGCATCGGCTTGCGCTCGTTGACCACCTCGTCATCGGGCATCAGCGTCTTGGCCCAGTGGATGGCGCCCGCGCCCGATGGCGAACAGCGCGACGCCGAGTCCGAGGCCGAGCAGCTTGGTCGACAGGCCGACCTGCTCGAGCATCTCGTCGCCCTGCAGGCCCGTGAGCTTGACGGCGAAGTAGGCGACGATGAACAGGATCGTGCCCAGCGTGGACAGGCCGAACAGCGTCGCGACCTCGCGCTCGCGACGCTTCGCGGCCTTCGGGTCGATGTCGGAGCGCCGGTAGGCGTGCGGCGTGATGCCGGGGTTCTCGTAGCGGGTCTCGAGCTCGGCGCCCGTCGTCGTCGCCGTGTGCCACCGCGGACCCGGTCGGCTGGTCGGGCGTCGTGTGGTGCTGGTCGCTCATCGGGGCCTCATCGCGCCTTCGCTCCCAGCCAGACCGCGCAGGCGATCAGCCCGCCGGTGGCGAACACCCAGCCGACGGCACCCTCGGACACCGGCCCGATCTTGCCGAGGCTCAGGCCGCCGGGACTGGCTTCCTGCCTCGGTGGTCTTCAGGAACGCGATGATGTCGCGCTTCGACTCGGGCGTCATGGTGTCGTCGCCGAAGACGGGCATCGACTGCGGGCCGGTGAGCATCGCTTCGTACATGTGCTTGGGCTCGACGCCCTTCAGCGCAGGTGCGAACTTGCCCCGGGTCAGAGCGCCACCCGAGCCGGCGTAGTTGTGGCACATCGCGCAGTTGGTGCGGTAGATCTCGCCGCCCTCCGCCACGTCGGCGTCGGCGTAGTCGTAGTCGTCCTCGGAGGGGATCGCCGGGCCGGGCGCGACCGAGGCGACGTAGGCCGCGAGCGCCGCGATCTCCTCGTCGGTGAACTGCACCCGCTTGGCCGGCACCTGGGCGACCTCGGACTTGGCGGCAGGCATCCGGCCGGTGCGCGACCTGGAAGTCCACCGCTGCTGCGCCGACGCCGATCAGCGTCGGGCCGTCGCTGGTGCCCTGCAGCGTTGAGGCCGTGGCAGCTGGAGCAGTTGAGCAGGAACAGCGCCCGGCCCTCGTCGACCTGCGAGGCGGTGCCGGCGGCCGCCTCCGCGTGCGGCGTCGGAGCCAGCGCCGTGTAGGCCCCGCCGGTCGCGGCGAGCGCCGCGAACAGCAGGACGAGCGGGGCCAGCTTGTGACGGCGGCGAGTGGACAGGCGCGCCAACGCACGCGTCAGGGCTCTCACAGGGCTCGCCGCTCCCGTCACTTGATGAGGTAGATGGTCGCGAACAGGGCGATCCAGACGACGTCCACGAAGTGCCAGTAGTAGGAGACGACGATCGCGCCGGTCGCCTGGCCGTGGGTGAAGCGCCGCGCGGTGAACGTGCGGCCGAGGATGAGCAGGAAGGCGATCAGCCCGCCGGTGACGTGCAGGCCGTGGAACCCGGTCGTCAGGTAGAACACCGAGCCGTAGGGGTTGGACGCGAGCGTCAGCCCGTCCTCGGTGATCAGGCTCGGCGTACTCGTAGACCTGGCCGCCGATGAAGAAGGCCCCCATCAGGAACGTGATGACGAACCAGCTGCGCAACCGGACGACGTCGCCCTTCTCCGCGGCGAACACCCCGAGCTGGCAGGTGACCGACGAGAGCACCAGGACGGTCGTGTTGAGCGTGGAGAACGGGATGTTGAGCAGCTCCGGCTCGGTCTCCCACAGCTCGGGGCTCACCGAGCGGATCGTGAAGTACATGGCGAACAGGGCCGCGAAGAACATCAGCTCGGAGGAGAGCCAGACGATGGTCCCCACGGCGGTGATGTCCGGCCGGTTGGCGGGCACGTGTGTGCGGGCCGTCTCCACCCCTGCTGCTGTCGCCACGGAGGCATTATTGCGGTCACCGGGGTGCCTGGCACCCCCGACCCCCCGAGTGTCGAAGAACGCGTTCCGACGTAGCCTCGCACCCATGATCGGCGCGACGCTCCTGGCGCACGCCGAGCCGGGCCACGAGCCCCCTCCGCTCACCCCGCTGCGCCTGCTCACCGAGTGGCAGTTCGAGCTGGTGCCAGCCGTGGCCGTGCTCGTCGTCGGGGGCCTCTACCTGTACGGCGTCCACCGGCTGCGCGCCCGGGGGACACGCTGGTCGCGGTGGCGGACGGTGCTGTTCGTGGGGCTCGGGTCTGGGGTCCGTTCGTGCGTGGCCACCCAGTCGGCCCTGGCCGCCTACGACACGGTGCTGTTCTCGGTGCACATGGTCCAGCACATGGTCCTGGCCATGCTCACGCCGGTCTTCCTGGCGCTGGGCGCCCCGATCACGCTGGCGCATCCGGACGCTGCCGCGCGGCGGGCGCCGCGCTGCTGCTCGCCGCCGCTGCACAGCCGGGTGGCCAAGGTGCTGACGTTCCCGGTAGTGGCCGGCGCGCTGTTCGTCGCCAACCCGTTCGCGCTCTACCTGACCGGCTGGTACGAGGCGACGCTGCGCAGCCCTCTGCTGCACGACCTCAACCACCTGCACTTGGTCCTGGTCGGCTGCCTCTGGTTCTGGCCGCTGCTCGGGCTCGACCCGATGCCGGGCCGGATGCCCTACCCGCTGCGGCTCATCGCCGTGTTCGTGACGATGCCGCTGCATGCGTTCCTCGGGGTTGCGATCATGAGCTCCTCGACGCTGATCGCGGGGGACTGGTACGCCGAGCTGCGACCGTTCCTGGGGCCCGACCCTGCAGCGTGACCAGGAGATCGCCGGCGGCATCCTGTGGGCCATCGGCGACCTGGTGGCACTCGTCGTACTCGGTGTGCTGTTCGTCCAGTGGGCGCGGGACTCCGCGCGCGAGGCCCGCCGGGAGGACCGCCGGCTGGACCGGCTCGAGGCCGAGGCGGCTCGACGGCCCTGATGGTCGTCCTCTACGGCGCGGCGTCCTTCTTCGGGGCGGCCCTGCTCTTCCTGGTCCAGCCGATGATGGCCAAGCTCGTGCTGCCGTACTTCGGCGGTTCGCCGACCGTGTGGAACACCTGCGCCCTGTTCTTCCAGGCGCTCCTTCTCGCGGGCTACCTCTACGCGCACCTGACCACCCGCCGGCTCGGTCCACGCCGCCAGCCATGGGTCCACCTCGTGCTTCTCCTGCTGCCCCTGCTCGTCCTGCCGGTGGGGCTGCCGGACGACCCGGCGCCCGATCCCGGCACCGAGCCCGCGCTGTGGCTGCTGCGGGTGCTGCTCGTGGCCGTGGGGCTGCCCTTCCTGCTGCTCGCGACCACCGGGCCGTTGCTGCAGCGGTGGTTCTCATGGTCGGGTCACCGACGGGCGGAGGACCCCTACTTCCTCTACGCCGCGAGCAACGCCGGCAGTGTCGTGGGCCTGCTCGGCTACCCGTTCGTGATCGAGCCGACCGTGGGGCTGGCGGCGCAGACCCGGTGGTGGTCCATCGCGTACGGCGGGTTCCTGCTCCTTGTCGGGATCTGTGGCCTGCTGGCCGCTCGAGCCGCGCGCCGCGATCCCGTCGCCGAAGCGGAGCGGGCGGCTTCCGCCGCGGCCGAGCCTGCCGCCGAGGTGTCGGTCAGGCAGCGGCTGACCTGGGTCGCTCTCGCGTTCGTGCCCTCCAGCCTGATGCTCGGCGTGACCACGCACGTGTCCACCGACATCGCGGCGATCCCGCTGTTCTGGACCGTGCCCGCTGGCGGTCTACCTCGCCACGTTCGTGGTGGCGTTCGCGCGGACGTCGCGGCGGCCGCCCCGGGCCGCCGCCGCAGTCGCCGCCGCGCTCGCGATCCCGGCGCTCCTCGACGTGGCGGCCGACTGGAACCCCGCGGTCTGGCTGCTGATCACGCTGCATCTCGCGGTTCTCGCCGCTGCCGGGCTCGCGGCACACGGCCGGCTCGCGGCCGGCCGCCCGCCGCCGAGCCAGCTGACCGGGTTCTACCTGTGGATCTCCGTCGGCGGTGTGCTGGGCGGGCTGCTCAACGGTCTGGTCGCGCCCGTGGTGCTGGATCGCGTGCTGGAGTACCCGCTCGTGCTCGCCCTGGTGCCGTTGCTCCTGCTGGGTCTGACCGGAGACGTGTCCCACCCGCGCCCTCTGTGGCGTCAACCGGTGCTGTGGGCCACCGCCGTGCTCGTGATCGGGGCCCTGAGCGCATCGTTCGTGTCGGCCCGCGTGCTCCTGCGCGACCGCACGTTCTACGGCAGCTACCGCGTCACCGGGACTGGCGAGCGGCACAGCCTGATCCACGGCACGACGCTGCACGGCTATGAGCTGCTCGACGGTCCGAACGCCGGCGAGCCGACGTCCTACTACAGCCGCAGCGGCCCGATCGGCGACGTGATGACGGCGTACGGCGGGGATCCGGCGTTCCGGCGGGTCGGTCTGGTCGGGCTGGGCGTCGGGACCCTGGCGGCCTACGGCCAGCCGGGCCAACGGATGGACTTCTACGAGATCGACCCGGCGGTGGTGCGGATCGCCCGGGACTCGGGCCTGTTCGGCTTCCTGGGCCGCTCGGCCGCCGACGTGCGGGTCGTGATCGGTGACGGCCGGCTCGGGCTGATGGGCGTCCGCGACGCGGCGTACGGCGTGATCGTGCTCGACGCCTTCAGCTCGGATGCGATCCCGGCGCACCTGCTCACCGAGGAGGCGATCGCGGGCTACCGGCGCAAGCTGGCGCCCGACGGCGTGCTCGCGGTGCACATCACCAACCGCCATCTCGAGCTGGCTCCGGTGCTGGCGGCGGAGGCCGACCGGCTGGGACTGGTGGCGCTGCGACGCCAGGAGAGCGCAGGCGGCGACCTCACTGCGACGTCGGACTGGGTCGTGCTCGCGCAAGACGCGGCGAGCCTCGAGCCGCTCCGCGCCACCGGTGGGTGGTCCGAGCTGACCGGGGAGAAGGGCGTGCGCGGGTGGACCGACGACTACTCGTCGCTGGTGCAGGTGCTCGACGTCGGCTGGCCATGACCCGGCCGAGGTCGGGCCCGCAGGTAGCATCGCGGCCATGACGACCGAGCCGACCATGCGGGTGCTCGTCTACAGCGACGACGTGGACACCCGCGAGAGGGTGAAGACCGCCGTCGGCCGTCGTCCCGCCGCCGACCTGCCGGAGGTCGAGTGGCTCGAGTGTGCGACCGAGAAGGCCGTGATCGCGGCGTTCGATGCCGGCGCCATCGAGGTGGCCATCCTCGACGGCGAGGCCACACCGGCCGGCGGCATGGGGATCGCGCGGCAGGTCAAGGACGAGATCTACCGATGCCCGCCGATCCTGCTGCTGACCGGTCGGGTGGACGACAACTGGCTTGCCGCCTGGTCGCGGGCGGACGCCGTGGTGCCCTACCCGCTGGACCCGATCGTGCTCGCGAAGGCCGTTGCCGACCTGATGCACCAGCGGCTGAACAAGCTGCCGACTGCCTAGATGCGGCGATGACCACCGGCCCGTCAGGGGGTGCGTCCGGGCCGTCGTGGCCCGGCCTGCTGTCGTCGCTGCTCCGCGGCGAGGACCTGGTCGCCGAGGAGACCTCCTGGGCGATGGAGCAGGTCATGCTCGGCGAGTCCACCCCCGTGCAGCTGGCTGGGTTCGTCGTGGCCCTGCGGGCCAAGGGGGAGTCGCCCGAGGAGGTCGCGGGTCTGGTCAGCACGATGCTGGCCCACGCGCAGCAGATCGACGTGCCGGGCCCGATCGTCGACACGTGCGGCACGGGCGGCGACCGGGCGCACACGGTGAACATCTCCACGATGGCCGCGATGGTGGTCGCCGGGACCGGGGCGCGGGTGGTCAAGCACGGCAACCGGGCTGCCTCGTCGTCCTGCGGCTCCGCCGACCTGCTCGAGGAGCTCGGCGTGGTCGTCGACCTTGCTCCACCGCAGGTGGTCGAGTGCGCGAAGCGGGCCGGCATCGCCTTCTGTTTCGCGCCGCGCTTCCACCCGGCGTTGCGGCACGCGGCCGCTGCCCGCGGTGGGCTCGGCGTTGCGACGGTCTTCAACTTCCTCGGTCCGCTGACGAATCCGGCCCGGCCGGCCCACCAGGCGGTCGGGGTGGCCGACGCCCGGATGGCCGGGGTGATGGCTGCGGTGCTGGCTGCGCGCGGTGCTTCCGCGCTGGTCTTCCGCGGCGAGGACGGTCTCGACGAGCTGACGACCACCGGACCTTCGCGGGTGTGGCTGGTCCGCGACGGCGAGGTGACCGAGGAGTCCGTGCAGCCGGGGGAGGTCGGGATTCCCGTGGGGAAGCTGGAGGACCTGCGGGGTGCTGACGCGACCTACAACGCGGGCGCGGCGCGGCGCTTCCTGGCCGGTGAGCCGGGGCCGGTGCGCGATGCCGTGCTGCTCAACGCCGCGGCTGCGCTCGTCGCGCTGGAGCCGGGCAGCGGGCCGCTGGCCGAGCGGCTGCGTGCCGGGATCGCTCTGGGTGCCGAGTCGGTCGACAGCGGCCGGGCCGCCGCGTCACTGAACGCCTGGGTCGACACCAGCCGCGAGCTGGCTGAGTCGGCGACGTGACCGATGCGGTTGCGCCGCAACGGGCGGCGCTGCTTCTGGTCGACGTGCAGCGCGACTTCCTGAGCTCAAGCCTGGGTGAGCTCCGGACCGGCTACGCGGACCGGGTGGCGCACCTTCTCGAGGTCGCCCGTGGGGCAGGCCTGCACGTCGTACATGTGCACTCACTCTTCGATCCCGACGGCAGCGACTGGATGCGCCGCTACCGACCGCGCGGCAGCATCCCGTGCGTGGCCGGCACCCCTGGTGCCGTCGTGCTGCCGGAGGCGAGCCCGGTCGAGGGTGAGCCGGTCGTGGTCAAGCAGACGTTCGACGCGTTCCAGCGAACGGAGCTCCACCGGCTGTTGCGTGCAGCGGACGTCGAGGTGCTCCTGGTCGCCGGGCTCATCACGAGCACCTGTGTGCTGTTCACGGCGACCAGCGCGATGCAGCTGGGCTACCTCGTTGCTGTTGTGGCCGATGCCGCTGCGGACGTTCCCGCAACTCACGAGCGCGTCCTGCGGCAGTACCCGTTCGTGTTCGACTCGGTCACGGTTGACTCGGCGCTGGCGTGGGTCGACGAGGCGCTGGCGAAGGCCCCGCAGCTCGGAGCCTGGCCAGCCTGATCGTTGCGTCCGTCACCCGGCCGCGCTGTGCAGTCGTTCGCGGGGCCAGGCCGGGAGGCGGACATGGTCCTCGAGCTCGTCCAGGGTGAGCACGACGAGGGCGGCCGTCCAGGCAAGGGGGGCGACTGCAGCGGGGTTGCCCCGGGCGGTCACCTTCTCCGGCAGCGACCCGAGCACCGTGCGGTGGCTGTCGAGCCACGAGACCCAGCCGAGTGCGAGGTCGGTCTCGCCACTGGCGGCGGCGGCGAGGGCGAACAGCGCGGTCTCCGGGCTCCAGGAGATGCCGTCCTTCTTCCAGCCGACACCGGGGGAGAGCCCGCCCGCCGGCTGTCGCATCTCCTGCCCCGCGCTCACCCAGGCCTGGTGCACGTCGGCCGGCGCGCTGTCGGCGAACGGAGGCATCAGGAAAGCGACGGCGGCGTCGCGGTCATTGCCGGTGACCACGCGGGGATAGCCGCGCGGGCCGAAGTAGGCGGTGATGCTCGCGTCGAGCCGTTCCGCGGCGACCCGGGCCTGGTGGGCGAGGCCTCGGTCACCGAGTGCGGTCAGCAGGGTGGGCGCCGCGCGCAGACCGGCGAGCACGGGCGCGGCTGCACCGAGGGTGAGGTCGCTCTCCTCGCGCTCCCAGTAGTCACTCGACGCCGGGGGCAGGCCGGTCTCCGGGTCGAGCAGGTTGATGAGGCCGCGCGCTGACCGGCGGATCAGGGGCCGCACCGCGCGCAGATCGGCGAGGCCGGCCTGCTCGTCGCCCGACGCGTCGTACCACTGCTTCGCGCCCCACAGCACCCACCCGGCGCCGTCCTGCTGGATGCCCCGGTCGTCGGGCACCGCACCGGTGCCGGACGGCCGGTACCGCGCGTGGAAGCTGCCGTCCTTCTCCTGGGTGGACTGGAGGAACAGCAGGATGTCGAGCGCATCACCGGAGTGACCGGTGCGCGCCAGCGCGGCGGCCGCGAACGACGCATCCCGGGGCCAGACGTAGCGCCAGTTCGCCGAGCCCCCGGCCAGCATCGCTCCGTTCGGCAGCAGCAAGGTGTCCAGGTCGAGGAGCGCGGTCCGTGACAGGTCCGCGAACATCGTCGACTCTGCCGGGACGACGCCGTCGGCGAGCCACGCGCGCTGGCGTCGGGCAGTCGCCTCCGCCGTCGACGCGTCCTTGCCTGTCGCGACGGCGACCCGTGAGCCCGGATGGAACGCAGGGATCTTCCCGGGCCGGACCACCGTGACCTCTTCGGAGCCGGACAGGGCAACGCCATCGGCGTACAGCCCGATCTCGCCCTGGCTGGCGAACGAGCGCGAGAAGCCCTCACTGACCACCGTCGCCGAGATCAGCACGGCGGCACCGACGAGCAGTGCGGCGGCCCTACTGGTGCTGCCCTGCACGGGTTCCCCCAAGCTCTGCGGCCTCGCTCCTGCATGGCGAACCTGGAATCGCCGACTATTCCGCCCCGACTGCCGGAATGTCGGCCGTTTCGGGACATCCCCTGAGCCCGCGCGGCGGATTGCACCGCTTCGCACTGCCGTCGGTGCCGCAAGAGGGCGCGTCCATGTGCTGGGGTGGCCGGGTGGATGCTGCTGATCTGTCCCGATCCTTCGCCCTTGGCGGTGGCGCGACGCTATCCGACGGACCAGTCGCACGGGGCAAGCAGGGGGTGGTCTGGCGGCTGGAGACGACAGACGGCCGATGGGCGGTGAAGGTGCCGTTCCGCCCAGGCACTGAGGACGACGTACGGCTGGCCACCCTGTTTCACGAAGCGGCCTTCGCCGCCGGCGTACCGACGCCGCGAGTGATGCGGACGACGGACGGGTGTGTGTTCGCCACCGTGGGCGGATCGCAGGTCAGGGTGTACGAGTGGGTGGACCTGGGTGGTCCCGACCCCCGCCTGGACCCGGCCGTGGTGGGGGCTGTCGTGGCCGCCATGCACCGAGTGCCGACCAGTGATCCCGACTTCCGGGGCTCACTGAGCCCGTGGCATCACGAGCCGGTCGGGGCGCAACGCTGGGACGAGCTCGTCGAGCAGCTCCGTGAGGCGGGAGCGCCCTTCGCCGGCCGGTTGGCAGGTCTGCGTGATGAGCTCGTCGCGCTCGAGTCCTGGATCGAGCCTCCCCTGACGGTGCAGACCTGCCATCGCGACCTCTGGGCCGACAACCTCCTGCCGACAGGGGACGGCGGAGTGTGCGTCATCGACTGGGATGAGAGCGGGCCGGCCGACCCGCGCCAGGAGCTCGGCTACGTGCTCTTCGAGTTCGCGCGTGCCGACGCGGGCCGGGCGCGCGCGCTCACCGATGCCTACCGAGATGCGGGTGGACCCGCGACCGTGAGCCGGCGCGGCGACTTCTCGATGCTCATCGCGCAGCTCGGACACATCACCGAGATCGCCGCCACCGACTGGCTGACGCCAAACGTGCGCTCGCCGGACCGTGCCGACTCCGAGGCGTGGCTCAGCGAAGTCTTCGACGAACCGCATACCCGCGACCTGCTCGACGGTCTCTTGAGGGCCGTGCACCAGTAGCCGAGACCGCCGCGCCCGCGAATGTGGCGGGTGTACGTTCGAAATCCGCGGACGAGGCTCGGGACAGAGGGCGCCATGACCACTGATGAGCCCACCGTCGGCGCCACCAAGGGCACGATCATGCTCATCCACGGGCTCTGGCTCTCCACCCACACCTGGGAGCACTGGGTCGACCGGTACGCCGAGGCCGGCTACCGCGTCCTCACTCCCGGGTGGCCCGGCATGGACGTGGACGTCGAGGTCCTCCGCAAGGACCCGACGGTGATGAACGGGCTCGGTGTCGCGGAGGTCGCCGACCACTACGAGACCCTGCTCCGGTCGTTGGACGCGCCGCCGATCCTGATGGGCCACTCGTTCGGGGGGCTGCTGGTGCAGATCCTGCTCGACCGTGGCCTCGGCTCGGCGGGTGTCGCCATCCATCCGGCGCCGCCGAAGGGTGTCTTCCGCCTGCCGATCTCGGCCCTGCGCTCGTCCGCTCCGGTGCTCAGCAAGCCGGCGAACCGCAAGCGCACCGTCAGCCTGACGCCCAAGCAGTGGCACTACGCGTTCACGAACACGATGAGCGAGAAGGACTCGAAGGCGGCTTACGCGCGCTACCACGTGCCGGCGCCGGGCAGACCGGTGTTCCAGGCCGCGACCGCCAACTTCAAGCCCGGCGCGGCCACGAAGGTGAACTTCGGCAACGACGACCGCGCGCCGCTGCTGCTGATCGCCGGCGGAGCAGACCACACCGTCCCGGCAGCCATGGTGCGGGAGAACCTCAAGCGTTTCCGCAAGTCCACGGCTGTCACGGACCTCCAGGAGTATCCCGACCGGTCGCACTTCACGGCTGGCTCGCCGGGCTGGGAAGAGGTCGCGGACTACGCCCTCCGGTGGTCCGAGCAGCACCAGGACGCGGCGCCTGGCGGCTAGTCGGGGTGCCTGACTAGGGTCCGGCCATGGGTGAATTCACGGGAGAGAACCTGAGCGGGTCGCGCTTTCTGCGCGTCGACCTGACCGACTCCGAGTTCCGCGACGCCGACCTCTCACGTGCCCAGTTCCGTGGGGTCGCCTTCCACGGCGTCGTCATGCGGGGTGTCGAGCTGGGCGACGTCCGCATCGACGGCGAGATCAAGAACCTGGTGATCAACGGGGTCGACGTGGCGCCCCTCGTCGATGCGGAGCTCGACCGGCTCGATCCCGACCGGGTCAAGATGCGTCCGACCGACCCGGCCGGATTCCGGGAGGCGTGGGACATCGTCGAACGCCTGTGGGACGGCACCGTCGAGCGGGCTCGCGGCCTCGACCCGGAGCTGCTGCACGAGTCCGTGGACGGCGAGTGGTCGTTCATCGAGACCCTGCGCCACCTCGTCTACGCCACCGACGCCTGGGTGAGGCGGGCGATCTTCGGTGATCCGTCGCCGTGGCACCCGCTCGACCTGCCGTGGGACGAGTTCCCCGACACTCCGGGAACTCCGCGAGACCGCGAGGCCCGCCCATCGCTCGACGAGGTTCTGGCGCTGCGCCGCGACCGGATGGCGACCGTGCGCACGGTGATCGACGGACTGACCGACGAGTCGCTCGCGGCTCAGACCGAACCGGTCGAGGCACCCGGTTGGCCACCGCCGCGGAGCTTCCCGGTCCGGGAGTGTCTGCTGACCGTCCTCAACGAGGAGTACTGGCACCGGCAGTTCGCCGAACGCGACCTCGATGCCCTCGTGAAGGCTCCCGGCTAGTCGGTCTGCTCCACCCCGAGGGCGAACGCCGCCTCGAGGTCGTGCTTGGAGTAGGTGCGGAAGGCGATGTGCGTCTCGGTGCCACGCACGCCGTCGACCTTGCTGAGCCGGTCGGCGATGACATCGGCGAGGGCCTCGTGCTCGCGCACCCGAACCATCGCGACGAGGTCGGCGGCGCCGGTGACGGAGTAGACCTCGCTCACGCCGTTGATGTCGGCGATCGCCTCCGCGACCTCGGGGATGCGGTCGACCGCGGCATGGATCAGGACGATGGCGGTGATCACGGCGGTCAGGCTATCCGGCGATGCGGCTGATGGCAGCGGCCGGCTGGTGCACGGGTCGCAGATCGCGCTGGTCGTCGAGCCAGCCGCGCCACGACGAGTCGCGGGCGCCGTCGGCGGCCTCCGCCCACAGCCGCACGCCACCGGCCCCGAAAGCCGGGCTCGCCCACGTGCCCTCCAGCGCCACCAGCCGCGTGCCGGGGCGCTCGAGCCAGCGCAGGATGCACTCCGTCTCCTCCGGCGTCGCCGCCGGTGCGGGGCCGAAGCCCTGCTCCACGAGCTCGCCGGTGCTCAGCAGCGACGCCAGCACCGGCCGCGGATCGTTGCCGCGCGGCGCGACGGCGGTCGCCACCAGCCGGCCATGGCGGGTCAGCACGACCTCCCAGCCGCCGTCGGGGGTCGGCCGCGCGGCGGCGAGCACGGCGCACCGGGTCAGGGCGACGAGGCGCTGCATCCGGGCGGCTGCCCGGACGAAGGCCGCCAGCCGGTCACGGTGGACCGCCGCCTCCTCGAACCGCTCGGCGTCGGCGAGCAGGCTCACCCGGCGGCTGAGGGCCGCGACGATCGGCCGGACGTCTCCCGTCATGGCGGCGCGGACGGCGGCGACGTGCACGGCGTACTCGTCGACGGTCTCGCCGCCCTCGCACGGCGCGTTGCAGCGACCCATCTCGGCGAGTGCGCAGGCGCTCGTGAGCCGGCGCGGTGAGAGCCGCGGCGTGCACTGCCGCAGCGGGAACGCCTCGTGCACCGCGGCCATCGCGAGCTCGACCTGACGGATCGAGGAGAAGGGCCCGAGGTAGGTCGCGCCGTCGTCCTTGACCTCGCGCACCCGCGACAAGCGGGGGAACGGCTCGACGGTGAGCTTGAGCCACAGCGCGCGCTCGGGGAACCGCGACCGGCGGTTGTAGCGCGGCTTGTGGGCCGCGATGAGGCGCAGCTCGCGCACCTCGGCCTCCAGCGGCGTCGCGCACACGATCGGGGTCACCGAGGCCGCGAGCCCCACCATCTCGGCCATCCGCCCGCGGGTCTCCGACGCGGTGAAGTAGGTGCGCACCCGTGAGCGCAGGTCGTTGGACTTGCCGACGTAGAGCACCTCGCCGCGCTCGTCGACGAACAGGTAGACGCCGGGCAGGTGGGGAAGCGCCTCGGCCAGGTGGCGCTTGCGGCGCTGGGCGGGGGAGACCCGCGAGGAGAAGGTGCACAGCTCGTCGAGCGAGCGCACCCCCAGGTTGCCCAAGCGCTCCATCAGCCCGTGCAGCACGTCGACGGTGGCCCGCGCGTCGGACAGTGCCCGGTGGTCGGGCGTCGTCGCGGACCGGAAGAACCGCGCCAGGCTGGCGAGCTTGCAGTTGGGCGTCTCGTCGCGGGTCACCACCTGACGCGCGAGCCGCGCGGTGTCGAGCACCGACGGGCCTGGCCACTCGTGACCGTGTGTCGAGCAGGCCGCCTTGAGGAACCCGACGTCGAACGGCGCGTTGTGGGCCACCAGCACCGTGTCGCGCGCGAACTCGAGGAAGGACGGCAGCACGGACTCGAGCCGCGGGGCTCCGGCCACCATGCCGTCGGTGATGCCGGTCAGCACCGCAATGAACGACGGGATCGGCACGCCGGGATTGACCAGCGTCTGGAACTCGCCGAGCACCTCACCGCCGCGGACCTTGACCGCGCCGATCTCGGTGATCTCGCACGACGCCGGCGAGCCACCCGTCGTCTCCAGGTCGACGACGACGAAGGTCACCTCGTGCAGCGGCGTGCCGAGCTCGTCGAAGCTCGTCTGCACGGAGAGCTGCTGCGGGATGGTGCCCATGGGCCTGACGGTAGGCACGGCCGCCGACAGAACCACGCAGGCGCACCGGCGTACCGGGGAGATGACTCGACGTGTGCGCGGCCCGCCGTAGGCTCCGATCATGGCTCCGGTCTTCTCGCTGCCCCTGCCCTCCGCCTCGACCCGGTGGCGCTGCACGCGGTGCGGCAACCTGACCCGGTTCGACGTGACGCGCAGCACGAGGACCCGGGACTTCATCCACCAGGACCTGGCCGGCGAGCCGACCATCGAGGAGCGGGAGACCCTCGCCGACACGATCGAGGAGATCCGCTGCCGCTGGTGTGACGGTGTGGACTGCGTCGAGCTGGTGGCCCGTCCCGACGCGGGCGGGGAAGGATGACCCGAGCATGACGGGGCCCCTGCACGGCGTACGGGTCCTCGATCTCACCCGCCTGCTGCCGGGCGGCTTCGCCACGATGGCCCTCGCCGACCTCGGGGCCGACGTCATCAAGGTCGAGCAGCCCGGCGTCGGCGACGGCTCTCGCTGGGCGCCGCCCTACGCGTCGACCGGCGAGGGCGCCCTGCACCTGCTGCTGGGGCGCGGCAAGCGATCGGTCACCTGCGACCTGCGCAGCGACGAGGGTCGCGCGTTCTTCGTCGACCTGGTTGCCGGTGCCGACGTCCTGCTCGACTCGTTCCGACCGGGTGTTCTCGACCGGCTCGGCCTCGGCCGGGACGCACTGGCCGCGGCCAACTCGCGACTGGTCCAAGTCGCGCTGACGGGCTACGGGCCCGACGACGCCCGCGCCGGGCACGACATAAACTACGTCGCGCAGGCGGGCCTGCTCTCCCTCACCGGCGACGCCGACCAGCCGGCGGTGCCGGGCACGCAGGTTGCCGACCTGTCCGGCGCGCTGTGGGCGGTCGTCGCGGTGCTTGCGGCACTGCACCAGCGCGAGCGGACCGGACGCGGGCAGGTGTACGACGTGTCGCTGACCGCGTCCGCCCTCACCACGATGGCGATCCCGGCTGCGGCCCATGCCGTTGACGGCCGGGTGCCGGCTGCGGGCGCGGAGTGGTTCAACGGCGGGATGGCGGCGTACGGCGTCTACCGCTGCGCTGACGGGCGGCACGTGGCAGTCGGTGCGCTGGAGCCGCAGTTCTTCGCTGCCCTGTCGGCCGCGCTGGACGAGCCGTCGCTCGCGGAGATGCATCTGGACCCGGCGCGCCAGGAGGAGCTGAGGGCGCGGCTGGCTGAGATCTTCGCCCGCCGGCCGCGCGACGAGTGGACCGATCTGCTGGGCGGTGTGGACGCGTGTGTGACGCCGGTCCTCGACCTCGCCGAGGCGATGGCCGGGTCAGCGATCTGCCACGACGCCGCGCTGCGTGACGGGACGGCGATGCGCCAGGTCGGGCTGCCGGTGACATGGTCGGACGGCGAGCGCACGGCGGTGCCCGGACCCGCGCCGGGTCTGGGGGAGCACACAGCCGAGCTGCTGGCCGAGCTCGGCTACGACGCGGCACGGATGGACGCGCTGCAGCAGGGGAACGCGGTGTGAGCGCCGAGCCGCCGGAGCCCGCCGACGAGCCGGGGTGGACGGGACCGTTGCCGGAGGCGGTCCGGCTGCGGGTGGTCGCGCTGGCGTCCGAGGCGCTGGGCGCCCTGCCCGAGGACGAGGTCTCCGCCGCGCTGCGGCGCTTCCGTCGGTGGGCGCCGGCACGTCGTACCAAGCTCGCCGCCACCCCGCTCGCCGCAGCCGTCGAGCACGACGCGCTGTTCCGCCAGCGGGTGGGCACCCGGGTGAAGGCAGCCTCGCCGGCGCTGGCTGAGGCGCTTGCCGCGGGGGCTGCGCCGGCCGCGGCCGATCCGGTCGAGGTCGCGGCCGTCGCGTACGTGCTCCGCACTCCGGGCTGGGCGGGACTGGTCGCGACGGCTGGAGCGGATCTCGACCGCGCCGCGACTGCAGCCGAGTCCAGCCGCAGCGCCGAGACGATGGCCAAGCTGCAGGAGTCGTTGGCCGCAGTTCGCGCGCAGGGCCGCGAGGAGCTGGCCCGGCTGCGCGAGGAGCTCGAGGCGGCGAAGACCGAGACCGCGGACGTGCGCCGTGAGCTGCGGGCGGAGAAGGGGGCGCGCCGCCGCGCCGAGAAGGTCGCGGCCGAGGCTGAGGACCGAGCGTCCACTGCCGGCTCCGCCGCCGCCACGACGGTGTCCGGCGCCGAGGCCGAGCTCCGCCGGGTGCGGGCTCGGCTGCGCGAGGCCGAGTCGGCGCTCGAGGCGGCGCGGCGGGTCACCCGCGAGGGGCGCACGCTCGAGGACGTGCGGCTCCGGCTGCTGTTGGACACCGTCGTGGAGGCGGCGACCGGCCTGCGCCGCGAGCTGGCGCTGCCACCGACCACGATCCGCCCCGCCGACCTCGTCGAGGGTGCGGAGACGCTCGCGGCCGAGGGCGCCCCGGAGCGGGCCCTGCTCTCCGACGACCCCGCCCTGCTCGACCAGCTGCTCGGCCTGCCGCAGGTGCACCTGGTGGTCGACGGCTACAACGTCACCATGGCCGGCTACCCCGACCTGCCGCTGGAGGCCCAGCGGGCCCGGCTGGTCAACGGGCTGGCCGCGCTCGCCGCGCGGTCCGGTGCCGAGGTCACCTGTTGCTTCGACGGTGCGACCGTCGCGGGACGGGTGCCGCCGATGAGCACGCGCGGGGTGCGGGTGCTGTTCAGCAAGCCGGGAGAGACCGCCGACGAGCTGATCCGGCGGCTGGTCCAAGCAGAGCCGGAGGGACGCCCGGTCGTAGTGGTGTCCTCCGACCGCGAGGTAGCCGACGGCGTACGACGATCCGGGGCCCGCCCGGTCACCTCGACCGCCCTGGTCCGCCGGCTGGACCGAGGCTGACCCGGTTCTGTCGGACCCCACCCGTAGCGTCCGTCGTGACGGGCCAGCCAGCACGGCACCCGCGCGAGGCGAGAGCCGAGGAGGGCACGTGATCATCGACTGCGACAGCTGCGAGGTGCGCGGCCTGGCGTGCGGGGACTGCGTCGTGACGGCGCTGCTCGGGGCGCCGCCCGGCGGGCTGGAGATCGACGACGGCGAGCGGGCAGCCATCGACGCCCTGGCCGGCTCCGGCCTGGTGCCGCCACTGCGGCTGGTCCTGTCCCTCGAGCCGGCCGATTCGGCGGAGGCTGGGGGAGGCGCGAACGCGGTAGGCCGAACGGGTGAATCCGCCGCAGCGGGTTAGCACTGTGAGCGCAACGTGTCCACCCGACACGCCGGACCCCCTAGAAAGTCACGGTTTGGTCACTGTAGGGTTCCCCATCTTGGACGTCCGCCAGGTTGCCGCCCAGTCGAGGGTGGCAGTGGACGTCCCCGCCGAGTTCAGTCCGGCCTGACAGGCCGGAGATGGAGCCGGGGAACCACGTTCCCGGGGCGAATCGGCGCGTCACCCTCGGTGGCGCGCCGTAGGGCTGCTTCCGGCCCGAGCCCGACAGCTAACCCGGTAGGCGGTCGAGGAAGAAGGGCCAACCGAGTTGGCGTCTGTCCGGCCACCGCGCCGCTCTGTGCTGACCCTGCTCGCCACGCTCGTCGCGGCGAGCTCGATCCTGGCCGTCATGCCCGGAGCCGTGGCCGAACCCCGGCCGACCCTGCGCCAGGCGCAGACCCGGGTGGCCGCGCTCAACCACGAGGCCGAAGCCGCCACCGAGCGCTACAACGAGGCCCGGCTCCAGATGGTCGAGGTGCAGCGCGAGCTGCGTCAGGTGACCAAGCGACTGAACCGGGCCAAGGCCGAGGTCGGCGGCATGCAGTCGGCGATGGGCCAGATGGCCGCCGCGTCGTACAAGTCCGGCGGCGTCGACATGGCCATGCAGCTGGTGTTCGCCGACGACCCGCAGGCGTTCCTGCAGCAGGCGTCGGCGCTCGACCAGCTCAGCCGCCGCCAGGGCGTCACCCTGCGCCGGATCACCGCTGCCCGTCAGCAGCTGGCCCAGGACCGGCTCGCCGTCGACCAGCAGCGTGACCGGCTGGCCGCCCTGCAGTCCAGGCTGGAGGCCGAGAAGCGCACCATCGAGGACCGGATCGCGACTGCCGAGCGCGTGGTCGCGAGCCTGCGCGCCGCTGACCGGGCTCGGCTCGCGGCCGCCCGCCGGGCCGCCGTATCCGATGCCCTCGCCGCGCGGGGAGACGCTCCGCGCGCCTCACGCACGGGCAGGACCGGCGGCGGTGGTGGCTCGTACACCGGACCTGCGTCGGGCCGCGCGGCAGTCGCCGTTCGCACGGCTTACGCCCAGCTCGGCGACCCTTACGTCTACGGCGCGGGTGGGCCCAACGCGTTCGACTGCTCCGGCCTGACCTCCTACGCCTGGCGGGCGGCCGGGGTGTCGCTGCCGCACTCGTCCTCCGCCCAGTACGGGTCGGGGCCGCACGTGTCGCGGTCGAACCTGCAGCCGGGTGACCTGGTCTTCTTCTACAGCCCGATCAGCCACGTCGGCATCTACATCGGCGGCGGCAAGATGATCGACGCTCCGCACCCGGGCCTGACTGTGCGCATCACGGCGATCAGCCAGCTCCCCTACTCCGGCGCCGTCCGACCCTGACGTCGCCGCGCTCAGCGGACTAGTCGCCGATCGCCACCTAGCATGCAGGGGTGGAGCCGTCCGTCGAGCCGCTGCCTGCGACCCGACCGCGGCGCTGGCCGTGGGTGCTGGCGGTATGCGCCCTCGTCCTGGCTCTCGTCGCCGGCGGAACAGTCACCTGGTTGGCCACCGACCAGCTCGGGGCCGGTGACGACGACCCGACGTCGCGCGCGTCCGCGACGCACAGCCCCGAGACCGATGCCGCGGTCCAGCGACACGATGCAGCGACGTCCCTGCTCGAGGCGCGCAGCCGCGCGATCCTCGAACGCGACAAGGCGGCCTTCCTCGCGCTGATCGACCCGGCCGCGAGCCGGTTCCGGGCCCGCCAGGCAACGCTCTTCAACCGGCTCTCCAAGGTGCCGTTCGCCGAGTGGGAGTACGAGTTCGAGGGCGAGGGACCGGCGCTGGGCGACGACCAAGCGGAGCGGCTGCCGGAAGGCGCGTTCATCGCCCGCGTGCTCGCGCGCTACACGCTCGAGGGCACCGACTCCCCGGTCGAGCGGGAGCAGTTCCTGACCTTGATGCCGCGCGACGGCGACTGGCTGATCGCGACCGACGAGTACACCGGCGAGGGTGCCCCGAAGCCCGAGTTCGGCCGTGACATCTGGGAGCTCGGGCCGGTCACCGTCGTTCGAGGGCGCTCGTCGCTGGTGATCGGCGAGGCCAAGGCGTCGGCTCTCCGCCCGTTCGCCCGTGAGGCCGACCGCTCGGTGCGTGACGTCCGCGCCGTCTGGAAGGGCAAGTGGTCGCAGCGACCGGTCGTCCTCGTTCCGCGCACTCAGGCGGACATGGCGCTGATCGTCGGCACCAGCGCGAAGGGTCTCGAGCAGATCGCCGCGGTGACGACCGGCTATTCGGCGTCCGGCCCCACCCGGGGTGACCGGGTGGTCATCAACCCGCGGGCGTGGCGCAGCCTGCAGCCACTCGGCCGCCGCGTGGTGATGTCGCACGAGGTGACGCACCTGGCGACCCGGGCCGTGACCTACGGCTCCGTGCCGATCTGGATGTCGGAGGGCTTCGCCGACTACGTGGCCTACGAGGCGGTCGACCTGCCGGTGCGCGTGATTGCAAAGAACGTGCTCGATCGTGTCCGGGCCGGCAAGGGCCCCACGCAGCTGCCCGGCGACACCGACTTCGACGCAAGCCACGGCGACGTCGCGCCGGCGTACGAGAGCTCGTGGCTCGCCGCGCGGCTGATCGCCGACCGGTACGGCGAGCGCAAGCTCGTCCGGCTCTACGTGTCGTTGGCCGACCGGGACAACGGCCCCGCGGACGGCGACATCCAGGCGGTGCTCGGCATCTCGGAGAAGAAGCTCATCAAGGACTGGCGCGCTTACATGAAGTCGTTGGCACGGTGAGCAGCAGGACCGCTTTGGTCGTCACGCTCGCGGTGTTGCTCGTGGGGCTGACGCTCGCGATGGTCCTCGGGACACCGTGGCATCCGTTGCCGGTCCGCGGTGATCGTGTGCCGGTGGACCCGACGGCGGACTTCACGGCTGCCGAGATCGTCCGCGCGAAGGCCTACCGAGCAGCGCTGCGCTCCCCGGCGTACGCATCGCTCGTCCTCACTCTCGTCGTCACCGTGGTGCTGGGCCTGAGTCCGTGGGGAGCGCGGTTGGTCGACGCCGTCTCGGCGCCGCTGGGTGGGGGGTGGGGGTGGCGCGTGCTGCTCGGCGGGATCGCCGTCACGGCGGTGGGTCGGCTGATCGTGCTGCCGCTCGACGCCTGGGCCGAGTCGGTGCGCCGCCGCTACGGGTTGTCCACCCAGACGTGGGGGAGCTGGCTCGTCGACGTCGGCAAGTCGTACGGCGTGGGGCTGGTCATCACGCTGGTGGTGCTGTTCGGCGTCTTCGCGCTGATCAGGTGGTCGCCGCAGTGGTGGTGGGTGTGGGGTGCAGCCGCTGGGGCGTTGCTGGTCGTGGTCGTCTCCTTCGCGTATCCCGTTGTTGTCGAGCCGGTCTTCAACAACTTCACGCCGCTGCAGGACGGGCCGCTGCGGACGTCGTTGCTGGACATGGCCGAGCGCGACGGCGTACCGGCCCGCGACGTGCTGGTCGCCGATGCGTCCCGCCGGACGACGGCGCTGAACGCGTATGTGTCGGGGTTCGGGGCGACGCGGCGGATCGTCGTCTACGACACGTTGCTGGAGAAGGCGTCGCCGGATGAGGTGCGGTTGGTGGTCGCGCACGAGCTGGGTCACGCGAAGCGCCGCGACGTGTTGTTGGGGACCCTGCTCGGTGCTCTCGGCGCGGCGACCTTGGTGTGTGTGCTGGCGCTGGCGTTGCGGTCCGAGGAGTTGCTGCGTCGGGCGGGGGTGAGCTCGGCCGGTGATCCACGGGCGCTGGCTCTCGTGCTGGCGATCGTGGCGGTGATCGCCGCCGTCAGCGGTCCGGTGCAGGTGCTGGTGAGCCGCCGGATCGAGACGCGGGCCGATGTTCATGCGCTGGACCTCACCCGCGACCCGCAGACGTTCGTCGAGATGCAGCGGCGGCTGTCGGTGACCAACCTGTCGGACCCTGATCCGCCGCCGTTGGTGTTCGGGCTGTTCGCGACCCATCCCACGGGGCCGCAGCGGATCGCTCTGGCGCGGGACTGGGCCGGGTTGGAGGGGGTCCCCGCGCCGCCTGCGCTGGCCCGCTGAGCTGGGTTTTGGCTGTGGACGGGGGCTGCTGGGATGGGCCGGATGTCCCGTATGCTCCGAAGCCATGCGTGTTCGGACGGCGCCCTGGACGCCGCGCTGGGCGGCTGGGGCGCTCGTCGCGGCGGTGGTGCTCGCTGGGTGTTCGGACCCCGACCAGCCGGGCACCGTGCCCCGGACCACGCCGACTCCGAGCACCAGCAGCCCCAGCCCCTCGCCGACGTCGACCGAGGATCAGGTCGAGGCCGCCGTCCGCACGTACTACGCGGAATTGACGAAGGCATCATCGACGAACGACACGAGCAAGCTAAAGAAGCTTGTCGCCCGTGGCTGCCCCTGCTATCAACCAATTGCGGTGATCGACAAGGGGGCAGCCAAGGGGGAACGCGCTCCAGACGCAGCTTGGCGCCTGAAGGTCGTGAGAGTCCATGACGTAGCAGGCAAGACAGCAGCCGCAGAAGTGAAGTATCACGTAACGCCATACGACGTCCTCGATGCCTCGGGTCGTGTACTTACGCACATCAAGGCAGATGACAGTCACCTTGATCTGTCGCTCGTCGAGTCGCCCGAGGGATGGATCATCCACAACGTCTTCGATCTGGAGGCCTGAGATGCGTCGGGCAAGCATCGTGGTCGTATTGTCGGCAGCACTATTTCTCGTCTTCGGTCTTGGCGATGTTGCGGTGGCAGACCACTGCGATGAGCGCGATAGGAACTGCATCCACACGGGCGGCGATCAGGACACGGGGTCGATTGTCACCACGGGGGTGAACTTCCCGAATGCAGAGCCGGGCAGCGACGTCTTCACGGCCTCGCAGAAGAACAAGAACTGCAAGGACTGCGAGTGGAGCATCGTTCCCGCCTGTCTGGTGAACGGACCCGAGGACAGCGGCGTCATGTGCATGGGCGCCGTGTCGACCTGCACCGACCCCGCCGCTATCCGCTACCGCGTCTACATGCGCCAAGGCAATGGCCCCTGGGTGATCCAAGGCACCGTCTGCCTCGGACCGGACGAACGCCCCGCCACCGTGGCCGACGTCGGCCAGGCGATCCGAACCACGGGTGGTCAACTACCTCCCCGACGCCAGCCCGTCCTTCCAGCCGAGAGCCGGCGGCATCGTCAACCTGCCCACCGTCTTCTCGGCGGGGGAGCCGCAGACGATCCGGACCGACCCGTTCGACGTGCTCGGCTTCACGGTCGTCGTCACCGCGAAGGCGCGTTGGGAGTGGGCGTTCGACGAGGGCGTGGTCCAGGAGTTCGCGGAGCCCGGTGGCGCCTACCCCGACATGTCCGTGGCCTACACGTACGCCGATCCGGGCGGCCGACAGGTCACGGTGACCACCTACTGGCGTGCCTCGTTCACGGTCAACGGCGAGGGCCCGTTCCAAGTCCCGGCGCCGAACTGTCGAAGACAGCCGGACCCATCGCGGTCCCGGTGCGGGAGGCTCGTTCGGAGCTCATCGGCGGCTAAGCCCGTCGTACCGGAGGCCGGCCACGCTCCTGGCGGGGGCCATCACTGTCGCGCGTGGGCTCTGCCGTCACAGGCGAGGGCAGAGCCTGCTCTGCCCTCATGGGCGGGGGCAGAGGCGCGACGGCCGGGAACGGGGCCAGCCACGAGCGGGGGTGACGGTTCGGCGGCAGCCGCGTGGGGGACTGGGGCTCAGGACGTGCTGTCGAACCGCTCGAGTGCCAAGATCTGCGGCTCGTCATCGACCGCCACGTGAAAGACGAAGAACCCGCCCTTGCGCAAGGCGAAGTCGGCCTCGCGTTTGTGCCCGAACGCCTTCGCCACGTCCTGGAACAACGGCAGGACCTGCCGCTGGGTCGAGATGACCGCCGGCTCGGGCACCGAGAAGATCTGCATCAGGCGGTCCAGAGCAGCGTCGGGATGCGCCGCGTACCCGGACTCCGAGAGAAGCGGTTCGCTCTCGATGGGAATGTCGAACCGGCTCGCAAACGGACCGACGGTGTCCAGGCAGCGCAGCGTGTCGGCCGAGTAGGCATGCACGATGCCGTAGGCGCTCAAGACACTGGTCAACAGCTCAGCCTGTTCGTGCCCCTGCTCATCCAGGGGCCGGTCCTGGTCAGCGCCCTGCCACGTGTCCCGACTTCCCGCGTTCCCATGTCGTACGACGACCACGGCGCGCGTGGCGCGGGTGTCTGCGCCGAACTCCCGGAGCACGGGCCGGTCTCTCTCGGCGAGCACATGCACCTGTGCCTCCCGAGGCGGAAGCCACATCAACTTGTCGACCTCGTCGTTGGCAAGGAACGCTCCACCGGACACGGCCATGGCCCAGTAGCGGACCCGCTTGGGCAGCCCGTCCTTGAGGTAGCGAACGTCCTTCATCGGCCGGCCGAGGACACCGGCGAACCCGGTCTCCTCACAGACCTCGCGGGATGGCGGCGAGCAGCGGATGCTCACCTCGGCGCAACTTGCCCTTCGGCACCGACCAGTCGTCGTACTTGGGCCGATGGACCAACGCGACCTCGACACCTGGATAGCCCGACGCTTGACGCCAGAGCACGCCACCCGCCGCCTCGACAACCTCTGCGTCGGCTCCCATCAGGCAATCTTGACCCAGCGGCGATGCCTCGACTTCGCCACCCCTGGCCACAGCGCAATGAACCGAGCGCGCGCGTCGGCTGCCTCCCGCTCCTGCTGCGCGTGCAGGACACCGAGGGTGAACGCGGCCCGACCGACTCGCGGTGCTTCCGCGGCTCGCCGGAGCAGGTCGCCGGCGACCACCGCGTCCTGGTGCTCGCCGAGCACCTCCTGGACCTTCTCCACCTCCTCAGCGAGGCGCGTAGCCGGCTTCCCGAACACGGGCGCGAGGGCCTCGGCCAGGTAGCGCGTTCGTTTGGCGGCGATCCGCGCCTGGTGAAACCCCTCGGGATCCTCGCCCGCCGCGATCGCCTTCTTGACGCGTTTGGCAAGCCGGTCCCAGGACTGCTTCATGATCGGAGGCAGGACCTCGTTGCTTGCGCGGTTGCCGAGGTCGTTCGTGCGCGGGTGCATGGCCGCGTCGACAAGGTCGTCGAGAAGGCGCACGTAGCGCTCGCTGTCCAGTGCGGCAGTGACAGCTTCTTGCGCCGCCGCCGCGTCCGCTCCCAGGGCCGAGTGCAGCCGGGCCGCGACCGGGCCGATCACGAGATCCTCCGGAAGCTCGCCCAGGCGACCGAGCAGTCGTTCGGCAATGACCTCCCGGTCGCGTGCGCCTGCCAGCTCTCCGGCCAACCAGCGCAGCTCCTCCTGGAGCCGGTCGCTCCATGCAGGGTCCAGCAGCTCGGCGAACTCCCGAAGTCCTGCCCGCAGCCGACGTGACGTGACCCGCATCTGGTGGAGGGCATCCGGAGCACCGACCCGCACGTCCACGTGAAGAGCGATCAGTCGACGGACGTGGCGCCGCAGCAGTGCCGTGATTGCGGCTCGGGCCGGGTCCTCGGGTCGAACCTCACCGGGCTCCGGGGGCTCCGGGGCCGAGGTGGCACGGCGACCGAGGGCACGCACGACCTTCGGCTGGAACTCCCCACCCACAGCCCCCGCCGCTCGCAGGACGTCGCCGATCTCGTCCAGCACCGTAGAGCCGCCGCCGCGATCCTCGACCTCCACCTCGCGGAACCGCGCCACGCTGCGATCGCCCTTCAGCGCCTCGACGTGGTCGTCCACGACCTCGGCGAGGAGCTCGTCGTCGGCCCCGTGTGCGTCGTAGGTCGTTCGCTGCGTGCGCAGGGTGGCGCGCGGCGCCAGCTCTGACGAGCGCACGTAGGCCGTGACGAGTGAGCGGAAGTCGTCGGGCAGGGAGTTCGGATCAGCCGCGGCGTTGATCTCCTCGCGGACGCCCACCCGGGCCGCGGCAACCGGGAGCTTGAGGGTCCACCCGTCCGACCCGTCTCCCTCCCGGTAGCGCATCGTGATGCCCTCACGGGCGAGCCGGAGGTCCTCGGTGTCGTAGTAGGTCGCGATCAACGTGCTCGTCCGGGGCGGCGCCACGCGAACGAGGGTCGGCGCCTGCTCCAGGTCGGGGAGGTGGAACCGGGAATGGACGCGGAACTTGTCCTCGACCTCGCGCACCATCAACCGCCCTCGTCCTCGGCATCCACCCGCTCGCCGACCATTCTGGCAATCAGGGCTTCCTGGTGGTCAATCAGACCCTCGCCCGTTGCCCGCTCCCATGCGCCGTCGCTCGTGAGCCACCAGTGGGCCACCTGGTCAGACCACGCCATCGACAGGAGCTCATCGAGCTCTGCTCTGGCAGCGTCATCCCGAACCTCGACCAAGGCCTCGACACGTCGGTCGAGGTTCCGATCCATGATGTCCGCGCTGCCGATCAGGAACTCGGGGGCACCGGCGTTGGCGAATCGAAAGATCCGTGAGTGCTCGAGAAACCGCCCCAGGATGCTGCGCACGCGCACCGTCTCGGACAGCCCCGGGACTCCCGGCCGGAGAGTGCACATCCCGCGTACCAGCAGGTCGATCGGGACGCCGGCGCGCGAGGCTTCGTAGAGCGCGTCGATCATGGGCTCGTCGACCAGGCTGTTGACCTTCACGGAGATGCCGGACGGCAGACCCTGTCGAGCGTTGTCGATCTCCCTCTCGATGAGCCTCTCGAGACCGCTACGGGCGGTGTCCGGCGCGACCAGCATGGTCTCGTAGCCAGCCCGCCTGGTGTAACCGGAGAGGTGGTTGAACAGGTCTGCCACGTCGGCACCCACGGCGTCGTCTGCCGTGAGCAGACCAAGGTCCTCGTAGATGCGCGCGGTCTTGGGGTGGTAGTTCCCGGTGCCCACGTGGACGTAGCGGCGCAGGCCGCCGGACTCGTCGGACCGCACCACGAGCACGAGCTTGCAGTGCGTCTTCAGCCCCACCAGCCCGTAGACGACGTGACATCCGGCCTGTTCCAGCTTCCTCGCCCACCGGATGTTCGCCTGCTCGTCGAACCGTGCCTTGATCTCGACAACGACCAGCACCTGCTTGCCGGCTCGTGCCGCGTCGATGAGCATGTCGACGATCGGTGACTCGCCACTGGTGCGGTACAGCGTCAGCTTGATGGCCTGGACCCAGGGGTCGCCGGCCGCCTGCTCGATGAACCGCTGGACACTCGTCGTGAAGGAGTCATAGGGATGGTGAAGGAGGATGTCGCCCGACCGCATCGCCGCGAACACGTCAGCGGGGGTGCCGTCCGCGGACCGCAGTGCCGGGTGGGTGCTCGGAACGAACCAGGGATAGCGCAGCCCGTCCTGGTCGAGGTCAGCGATGGACCACAGCCCAGCCAGATCCAGTGGGGTCGGGATCCGATACACCGACTGCGCCGAGACCCCGAGCTCGCGCACCAGCAGCTCCAGGACCCGGTCACTGGTCTCGCTGTCGACCTCCAGGCGCACCGGGGCTCCGAACCGCCGGCGTGACAACTCGCGCTCGAGGGCATGGACGAGGTTCTCGACGTCGTTGTCGATCTCGAGATCCTCGTTGCGCGTCACCCGGAAGACCGAGGTCTCGACCACTTCCAAACCGGAGAACAGCTGCGGCAGGTGCGCCGCGATGATGTCCTCCAGCGGCAGGAACCGGGTGTTGGTCTCGTCAGTTGCGACGAACCGGGGCAGCACAGGCGGCACCTTCAGCCGGGCGAAGTGCTCCGTCCCGGTGTCGCCGTCGCGGAGCACGACAGCAAGGTTGAGGGACAACCCGGAGATGTAGGGAAATGGGTGAGCCGGGTCCACGGCCAAGGGGGTGAGGACCGGATAGATCCGTTCGTCGAAGAGCGCCCGGAGCCTGGTGACCTCGTCGGCGGTGAGGTCACCCCACCGCAGAATCTCGATCCCCGCGGACGCGAGGGCGGGAAGGACCTCATCGCGGAACGTCTTCGCATGCTCGTCGACGAACTCGTGGGCTCGCTGCGAGATGCGGTCCAGGCGTTCCCGGGGAGTCGCCCCCGCGGAGTTCTTCGCCGTGATGCCGGCCGCCACTCGCCGGTGCAGTGCGGCCACGCGGACCATGAGGAACTCGTCCAGGTTGCGCGCGAAGATCGCAACGAACCGCAGGCGCTCGAGGACGGGCACTCGCTCGTCCTTCGCCAGCTCGAGAACGCGGGCGTTGAAGTCCAGCCAGCTCGACTCACGGTCCAGGAACCGGTCTGCCGGAAGTTGCCTGTCCTCGGCGAGAGGCAGGACCGAGGCGAGCTCCTCGATCTCCTCGGCGCTGTCATCGGCAAACCGGCGCGTGTCCGGCTCGGTCTGAGCGGTGAAACCTTCTCCGAGGGCACTCATGGCGAGCCATCGTGTGCGGTCATGTGGACCAGCGCGTGGGGGGAAAGGTGAACGCAACGTGAACAGCAGATGGCGACACGCCCACCAGGAGCGGATCGGGCCCAACAGCCACTTGGCAGCGACCTCGGCGGTGGTGCAGAGTCCGCCTCATGACGACCAGGGTTGACCTCGACCGGCCGGAGATCATGCTGACCCCCGACGCGGAAACGGTGGACGAGCTGACGCTCTCGCTCGAGAAGCATCTCGGCCCCCTTGCCGCGGGTCGCGATCTCCCGGGGATGATCCGGGCATCGCTGGAGGAGCTGACACCCGTGACGGTCCGCAACTACCTGCCTGTGCTGGTGGAGCGGCGGATTCGAGGTCAGATCCACTGACCGGGTGGGCACCAGTCCAGCGAGAGGTGCCGTCGTCCAGCCTAGGTCACCACGGGGATGTGTGACGTGCGCCGTACGTCGACGGCCGCGCTCCGTGCTGCGATGAGCTGCTGGTAGATCCCGAGGTAGTGGGCCGCGATCGCTGCTGGCTCGAACGTGCTCGCGTAGCGCCTGCCGGCCGCGATGTCGATGGCAGCGGTCCCGTCGAGCACCTGTTGGATCCCGAGCGGCGATGGCACCGGGGTCGGGCTCGACGAGCAGGCCCCGGCCCCCCGCGAGCGTGGTCGGCAGACCGTCCACCGCCGTGGCCACGACCGGCACGCTCAGGGCCAGTGCCGTCACGGCGCTCTGTGACCACGCCTCCTCGCGACTGGGTACGACGTGGACGGTCGCCCCCGCGACGTACCGCCCCGGCTGGTAGCTCCAGCCGGTCATGCGAACCCGCCGTTGGAGCCCGAGTCCGTCGACCAGCCGCTGGATCTCACGGCGCATCGGGCCGTCACCGACGATGTAGGCGACCGGCGGCTCGCGCATCGCCGCCAGCGCGCGGACGAGCAGATCCGGCCCCTTGTCCTCGCGGAGGCGCCCGGTGAAGGTCAGCCGGGGGCTCGCCAGTCCGGGACGCGGCGTCGTGTGCAGGGAGATGGCGGAGCGACCGGGCAGGACTGCGTCCGGGCGCAGCGGAAGATCGTCGGCGAACGCCAGGGGTCCCGGCCCGTGGACGAACAAGCGGTCGAGGCGCGGGGCGGCCTCCTCGGCGGCTTGGCGGTGCTGCCCGAGGGGCCAGGTCAAGGCGTTGTGCTCGCTCCCGATCAGGGGGACGCCAGGCGGAAGAGTGGCTGCGGCCGCCCACCAGGCCCCGAACATGTGTGCATGCACGAGCTCCGCGCCGGCGAGCCGCGCCTGAAGCCAGTCCGCGAAGACAGGATCAGGCGTCCACTGGCGCGCCGAATGGCCGATCTCATCGTGGACCTGGAGGGCTTCTGCCTCGAACCCGAAGTGCTGGGCCAGGGCCAACCCCTGTGGGGTGGCGTCGCCGGCGAACAGTCGGGTCTCGACCCCGAGGTCAGCCTGAGCGCGCGCCAGCCGGAGCGCGGAGAGCTGGGCGCCTCCCGGCTCGAGAACGCCGATGACCCTGGCGAGTCTCATTCGCGTCTCGTCAGCCCGCGCAGATCCAGCATCGGCAGACCCGGCGGCCGCCTCTGCTGTGTTTCACCCGGAACCACGTCACAACGAAGGGTTGCATGCGCCCACTGTCCGTGACCCGGGTTGACCCACGGCTTCATCCCGGTTGACGGCACGTGATCTCTGCATGTCGCTTCGGTCGCAGCCATCGGCTGTTCCGTCGGATGTTCACCTCTCGTTCCCGTCGATGATTCCGCCCTGTGGCACTCCTGCCCTTGGGTCATTCCTGACCCGCTGTCCGACTTCCGAAGGAACTCCGTGACCACTCCCACTCTCGCGCCGAGGCTTCCTCGGCCAGTCCGCTGCCGCCGGCCTAGGCATCGTCTTCGCCGGCAGCCTCGACGCGATTGCCGGCACAGGCAGCGCGTTCGCGACGACCCGCTCGTCCCTCGGCTACGGCGAACTCGTCCCCGACCCGGCTGGGTTGCTCTCCCTTCCGCCCGGGTTCTCCTACCGCATCGTGACGAAGTCCGGCGCCACCACGACCGCTGACGGCGTCGTGGCACCCGACGATCCCGACGCCAACGGCGTCTTTCCCAACGGCTCGGGCTCGACGCTGGTGACCAACCACGAGATCGGCGGGGGCGAGGTGTTCGGCGTGCCGGTGCTGCCCGGCCTCACCTACGACACAGGCGCCCGAGGAGGTACGTCCAACATCGATGTCGACGCCGACGGAAACCGCCTCGTCCAGTACACCAGCGTTGCGGGGACCCACAACAACTGCGCCGGGGGCATCACGCCGTGGCGCACCTGGCTGACCTGCGAAGAGACCGAGCAACGCCGAGGCGGCGCGTTCCAGGCCGACCACGGCTATGTGTTCGAGGTCGACCCGACGAGCCGGGAGGCCAACCTGGGCAAGAGCCCGGTCCCGCTGAAGTTCCTGGGTCGCTTCGCGCACGAGGCCGTCGCGGTGGACCCCGCGAGCCACGTGATCTACGAGACCGAGGACGCCGGCACCCCCAACGGGCTCTACTTCCGCTGGACCCCACCAGCCGGCTTCACCGGCGGCAAGGGATCCCTCCGGCAGCTGGCCGAGGCTCCTGGTGGCGACACCGCAGGGCGGTTGGAGGCCATGAGCTGCTACCGCGGGAGCAGGCACATCCCGGATCTCTCGTTGGCGACCCAGCCGGGCACCCGGTACGCCGTGAGATGGGTCGACGTGCCCGACCGGGACGCCCGGACCGTCTCGGTCCGGAAGCAGTTCACCGACGATCAGGTGACCCGCAGCCGCAAGCTGGAGGGCCAGTGGTGGGCAGACGGCGGCGCGTACTTCGTGGCCAGCTTCGCCCGCAACAGCGACGGAAGCGTGAACGAGCACGACGGCCAGGTGTGGTTCTACGACCCCGCCACGGAGACCGTGACGCTGAGGACCATCTTCGGGGTGAACCCCGACCCCGACGTCGACACCGACAACTACGACGGTCCGGACAACATCACGGTCTCGCCCTACGGGGGAGTCATCCTGGCCGAGGACGGCGAGGGCCTCTCGCACCTCGTCGGCGTCACCGATCAGGGCAAGTCCTACCCGCTGGCCCGCAACGAGATGAACCAGAGTGAGTTCTGCGGGCCCGCCTTCAGCGCGGACGGCAGGGTGCTGTTCGTCAACATCCAGTCCCCGGGACATGTGCTCGCCATCACCGGGCCGTGGGGGCGCCCGGGCAACGCGGCCTAGCACGAGCGTGGGTGCCGCCCGGTCGTCCCACCGGGCGGCGCCTGCGTAGGCTGCGCGACCGTGGCCGGCCGCACCCTGATCGTCACCAACGACTTCCCACCGCGAACCGGTGGCATCGAGTCGTTCGTGCTCGCGATGGCGACCCGGCTGCCCGCCGACCAGGTCGTCGTACACACCGCCCGCCAGCCCGGTGACGCGGCGTTCGACGCCGCGTTGCCGTTCCCCGTCATCCGCGACCCGTCGAGGCTGATGGTCCCGACCCCGCAGATCGCGCGCCGCAGTGCGGCGATCGCCAGCGACCTGGGCTGCGAGTCCGTGTGGTTCGGAGCCGCGGCACCGCTGGCGTTGATGGCGCGCCGCCTCAAGACCGCGACGGGCGTGCATCGCACGGTGGCTACAACACACGGTCACGAGGTGTGGTGGGCCAGTACGCCGGGTCCGCGCACCGCATTGCGTCGGATCGGCGAGACCAACGATGTGCTGACGTACCTGGGGTCCTTCACCCGTGACCGCATCGGCCGGGCGCTCTCACCCGAGGCGCGGGCCCGGATGGTGCAGCTGACGCCCGGCGTCGACGACGAGACGTTCCACCCGGGCGTCGACGGCTCACCGGTCCGGACGGCGTACGGGCTCGGCGATCGCCCGGTGGTCGTCTGCGTCTCCCGGCTCGTCGAGCGCAAGGGCCAGGACATGCTGATCCGGTCCCTGCCCGCCGTACGGCGGCGTGTCCCCGACGCGGCGCTGCTGATCGTGGGCGACGGGCCGCACCGTGGCGCACTGGAACGGCTCACTGACGAGCTCGGGCTGCGCGAGGCGGTCGTCTTCACCGGCGCCAAGCCGTGGGCCGAGCTGCCGCCCTACTTCGCCGCGGGCGACGTGTTCGCGATGCCCACGCGGACACGCAAGGCGGGCTTCGAGGTGGAAGGGCTCGGCATCGTCTATCTCGAGGGGTCGGCGACCGGGCTACCGGTCGTCGCCGGCGACTCGGGAGGCGCGCCGGACGCCGTTCAGGACGGCACGACCGGGTACGTCGTGGACGGCCGCTCCGCCGACGCCATCGCCGCGAAGGTATCGACGCTGCTGCTCGACAAGGAGCTGGCGACGCGGATGGGTGCGGCGGGTCGGCGCTGGGTCGAGCGCGAGTGGCGCTGGGACGACCTGGCGAAGCGGCTGGAGACGCCTGCTCAGGCCATGACCCGCGCGCGACGTGGGGTCAGCGCGAAGGCAGCGAGATAGAGCAGCGCCGTCAGGATGAGCAGGTTGCGGTAACCCGTGAGCAGGGCGAGGTACTCCAGGCAGCCGCCGACCATCGCGCCGAGGATGTTGACGGCGAACGCCGCCCTGGAGTCCTCGGTTGTCGCGAACCGCTTGGCGAAGGCGACGTTGGCCAGATAGATCGGGGTGAAGGCCAACGCCACGGCAGCCACGATGCGGGGGAGCAGTGGCAGGGCGAGCAGGGCGGAGTTCGGCACGGCGTAGGCCACCAGCAAGCTGACCGCGATGCCGGCGTAGACGATCGGCAGCGAGGGTGTTCGCAGCCGACGCGTCGTCTCCACAGCGAGCAGCACGGCGACCAGCACGCCGCCGAAGACGATCGCGTTGACGACCCACGTCGTGCCGAACAGCAACGCGAAGGACGTGATGTTCTTCGTCTCCAGGAGGAGGAACGCCGCGCCCATGAAGAACAGGTCGGCGTAGGGCCGCATCGTGCGGAACGGCCCCGCGAGGACGCGCACGCACACCACGCTGACGATCAGCACGCAGCCCAGCGCGAGCAGGTAGAGCACCGGCAGCGAGTTGCCGAAGAAGTAGACGAACGGCCGGTTGTCGGTCGCAGGTGCGGTCCGCTCCGTCGGCAGGGCGGCCTGGTCCGCCGCGCAGGACTGGTCGGCCGGGGTGAGGCCGGCCGCGATGACCGCCTGGCCGCCGGCGTTGCCGACCCGGTCCATGCAGGGGTCGTGCCCGAAGGCGTCCGCCACGGTCCCGCCGAGCCGGTCGATCAGCCGGTCCTCGCGGTAGTAGTTGTACATCGCGAACCCGCCGCCGGGCGCGAGATGGTCGCGCGCTGCGGTGACCGCCTCCTTGGTGAACAGGTAGGACTCCAGCCGGATCGCGCTCGCCCCGCTCACGAGCACCAGTGAGTCGGGCAGCGCGAACAGGATGAGGTCGTACTTCGTGTCGGACTGCTCGAGGAACGCGCGGCCGTCGTTGACGAAGGCAGAGACGCGCGGGTCCTGGTACGGGCGGTCAGGGTGCCGTTGACGGCCGATCTGCAGGATGCGGGGGTCGATCTCGACGGCGTCGACGTGCTTGGCACCCTTGGACAGCGCGATCGCGACGTCGCTGCCGGAGCCGGCACCGACGATGAGCACCCGGTCGAGCGTGTTGCCCTCCAGCCGCTCGTAGGGGATGCCGTACTGCGGCTCCTCCTGCAGCCGCAGCGCCGCGCTGCGCATCACCTGGTGCGGGATGCCGTTCACCGAGATGCGCAGCTGCTCGGTGTCGTTCAGGCCGGGCACCTCGTCGGTGGTGACCTTGTAGTAGGGCGACCAGCTCACCCCGATCGTCATGCTCTCGAAGGCGAGCAGGATCACCAGCAGGGCCACGGACAGGCTGATCACGCCGGACAGCTGCGACCAGAGCAGCGCGACGAACGCCGCGGCGACGATGAGTCCCCACGCCACCGAGGGCGCGCGGAGGAACGAGAGGGCCGTGAAGGCCGCGATGCCGCCGATGCTGCCCAACAGGTCCAGCCGGTAGGCGTCCAGCGGTGGCATGTCCTTGAAGCAGCGACCGACCGCCTCGGCCGGTCCCATCACGGCAACCGCGACAGCGCAGAAGATGAGCGGCAGCGTCAACCAGGCCGGCGGGCCGCTGGGGTCGGTGCTGGTGAAGTAGATGATCTCGTCGCTGGAGCGGTTGATCCGCACCGGTGCGAACGACACCACAGCGACGAGCCCGGCAAGCACGAGCGGCGACCACGGCAGCAGGGAACGCTCGGTGCGTGCGAGCAGGAAGCCGAGCCCGATGCCCAGGAACGAGCCGAGCAGGACGAAGTTGGTGAAGTAGGAGAGGTGGACGACGTTGGACCCGAGCCAACGGATCAGCGCGAGCTCGAGGAAGAGCATCAGACCGCTGGCGAGCAGCAGCCTATGGGTGATCCGCACGGCTCACATTATGGGGTGTGGGTCAGGGGGTGCAGTCGGAGGTCGGAGATGCCTCGTTGGCGATGGTGGTGCACGACTCGGTGAACAGGTCTCGCACCGTGCCACCCAGCGCGAACGCGACGATGACCACGAGGCCCGCGATGGCGGCGATGATCAGGCCATACTCCACGGCGCTCGCGCCGCGGTCGTCCCCGTACTTGCGCGTTCTAGCCATCTGGCCCCCAAGCCTCTGCGGTGCCGTGACTTGACACCGAACCAGGAACCTACTGGCACTCCGCCGCACTGGCGGCCGTGGTCCGGTCGTCGATCTTGTCGCACGTGTCCTTGAAAACGTCACGGACGAGGCCGCCGAGAGCAAACACGATGATGACGACGAGAGCGGCGATGGCCGCGACAAGGAGCCCATACTCCACTGCCGAGGCACCGTCGTCCCCACGACGAGTGACCTTACGGATCTTGGTGAGCATGTCCTTGCCTCCGGTTGGGCGTCGAGCTCGTGCTGGACCCCCCTCGAGTCCAGCGCTGCTCCTCAAGGATCACGCGACCGGGAGCCAGCCACCATCGCTCGGCCGGACAGGGTTGTATCAGCCGAACGGCTGATACAGGTGTCGGGCTAGCACGCTCCCCGAGCCCCCTGAGTGGCCTAGTGCGGGTGCTCGGCCGGGTTGGCGATCAGGCCGAGCCGCATTGCGGTCATCAGGGCCTGGGCGCGGTTTCCGGCCCCCAGCTTCTCGTAGACCTTCGAGATGTGGGTCTTGGTGGTCGACTCGCTGATGAACAGCTGCTTGGAGATGCCGGCCACCCCGAGGCCGTCGGCGAGCAGACCGAGGACCTCCTTCTCCCGCGGGCTGAGCTGTGGTCCGGTCGGCGAGAGCCGCCGCTGCATGGCGCCGGCCAGGTCGCTCGCGGTGAACGCCCTGGGGGACACGGCGGCGTGGCGCGCTGCGGCGATGACGTCCTCTGCGGGTGCGTCCTTGGGCACGAACGCAGAAGCGCCGGCCTCGAGCGCGCCGAACAGCTGGTCGTCGCCGGCGTACATCGTGAGAACGACGATGCCCATCGTGGGGTGGCTCTCGCGCACCGTGCGTGCGACATCGAGCCCGCTGCCGTCGGGCAGGCGCACGTCGAAGATGGTGACGTCCGGTGACGTGTCGGCGATCACCTTGAGTGCTTCGGCGACCGTGCCTGCCTCACCGACAACGGTGAAGTCACCGGTCCGCTCGAAGGCGCGGCGCAGGCCTTCTCTGATCAGCTCGTGGTCGTCGACGAGGACGACGGTTGTGGACACGCCGACACCCTAGCCCGGGACCCGCGCCGCGCCGAGCGTGACCGACACGACGGTGCCGCCGGTGTCACGGTTGCTAACCGCGAGCTGAGCACCGATGCGCGCTGCACGCTCCCGCATCACCTCGAGGCCGAAGCTGTCCGGCCGCGGCACGCCGAGACCGTCACCGTCGTCCTCCACGCGCAGCGTCGCGAGCGGGGGGTCGACCTGACAGGTGACCCAGAGGTTCTGCGCGTTCGCGTGCTTGCGCGCGTTGGTGATCGCCTCCTGGGCGATGCGCAGCAGCTCGGTCTCCGCGTCGATCGGCAGCCGCATCGGCGTCTCGTCGAGCACGAGGTGCACGGTGAGCCCCGAGCCGGCGCCGACTTGCCGGACGTAGTCCGACAGCGCGGTGCCGAGGCCGGTGGTGGACTGCACCTCCGACCGCAGGTCGAAGATCGAGTGCCGCAGCTCGCCGATGACGCGGCTGATCTCGCCACGCAGCGCCTTCAAGTCGTGCTCCAGGTCGGGAAGGAACCGGGCCCGGTCGGCCAGGTCGTCGACGACGTAGCCGAGCGACGCGAGCTCCTGGGCGATGCCGTCGTGGATCTCGCGGGCGAGCCGGCGGCGCTCCTCGGCGGTTGCCAGGGTGCGCACCTCGCTGAACAGCAGCGCGGTCTCGAGCCGGAGCGCCTGAACCTCCACCACGGCACCAGCCGCTTTGAGCTGGTCGGGCTCGAACGCGGGCGTCGCTGCGCTCCATCGCCACGAGGCCGAACGTGCGCAGGCCGATCTGGAGCGGGATGACCGCGGAGAAGCCGACGGCTCCCTCGGTCAGGGCGGAGTCGTGCCGGACCAGCGCGCTGGCGGCCCAGGCCTCGTCGAACAGCGGTCCCTCGACCTTCCAGTCCAGCCGGTCGCCGCCCTCGAAGGCGATGGGGGTCAGCCGGCCGCCGTTGGACCGCACGTAGACGGCGGCCCGGTCGAAGGGCACCGAGCGCTGCAGGTGCTCGAGCAGCCCCTGGGCGAGCGTGACCGGGTCCAGGCCGCCGGACAGCTGCCGCGACACCATCCGCAGCTGCGACAACAGGCGGTACGCGGCGCCGTACGCGGCGTTCTCCGGAGCCTCCTGGGCGGTCTGGAGGTGCTGCACCCATCCGCCCAGCAGGCCGACCGCCAGGGTGATCAGCCCCCACTGGCTCACCGTGCCCAGGTAGCTGGACCACGTCTGGGACGCGTCGCCGGTGGCCCGCCCCAGCACCAGCGTGAGGACCGCCAGCCCGGAGGTCGTCACACCACCCCGGAACCCGCCGATCAGGCCAGCGGCCAGCGCGGGCGCCAGCAGGTAGGGCATCATCGCCTCGGGCAGCGGGTCCAGCGCAAGCATCAGCAAGCAGGCGAGGATCGCCTCGGCAGTCGGCTGCCAGCGCTGCACCGTCTCGTTCCCGATGGGGATCGACGCCGCAGCCGCGACGACCACGAGCAGCAGCAGCACTGCGATTTCCCCAGCGTCGGGGTCACTGGCCAGCGTGAGAACGACCACGAGGAGGAGGAGGACGGCGCGTACGACGAGAATCAGCCGTCGCCGCGTGACGTCCATCGGCGTCCCGACCCGAAGGCCCGGCACAGTCTCTAACTCGGACTCCGCACCCCGTCCGATCGCGGCCAGGGCCTCGCGCGCTCGTGTCACCGTCACAGCCGCCCATTGAAGCTGGTGAAGATCTGGATGACCGCCGGCCCGAGGATCACCACGAACAGCGCCGGCAGGATGCAGAAGATCAGCGGGAACAGGATCTTCACCGGGACCTTCTGCGCGAGCTCCTCTGCCCGCTGGGTGCGCTTGACGCGCATCTCCTTCGCCTGCACGCGCAGCACGTGCGCGATCGGGATGCCGAACGAGTCTGCCTGCACCATCGAGGTGATGAAGCCGCGCAGCTCGGGCAGGTCGGTGCGGTCGCCGAGCGCTCGCATCGCGTCGGCGCGGCCGAGCCCGATCTGCATCTCCTGCAGCACACGGAAGAACTCCTCGGCGAGCGGTCCGGTGGTGTTGCGTGCGACCTGCGAGAGAGCGGAGTCGAACGCGAGGCCCGCCTCCACGGAGATGGTCAGCAGGTCGAGTGCGTCCGGCAGCTCGCGGCGCATCTGCTCGCGCCGGTTGTAACCCTTCTGGTACAGCACCATGTTGGGCGCGAAGTAGCCCGCCACGCCGAAGATCGCGGCGAACCCCAGCATCGGCAGTGGGCCCGCGCCCAGCGCCAGGGGCAGCGCGAGCCCGAGCAGGGTGCCGGCGAACAGGCCGAGCATCTTGAACGCGACGACGCGGTCGACGTCCCAGGTCGGCGGGTTGCCGGCCAGCTCGAGTCGGTGCCGGATCCGGCTGACGTGGTCGCGGGGCGAGAAGCGCTTGCCCAGCTTCGTCGAGCCGCGCCATGCCGGGCGTCAGCACCCGCTCCCCGAAGGGCTTGATGAGCTCGCGCTGCATCGACGTCGGCGCGGCATGGATGGCCTGGACTGCGGCGAGAGAGCGGTTGACCTGCTGCCGCTCGGAGGTGATCACGCCCACGGTGGCGAGCACGATCACGATGGCGAAGAAGATGGCGGCGAGCCCGATCAGCAGCATCATCGCGTCGGTCATGTCAGACCTCCACCGCGACGGCCTTGCGCATCCACAGCGCGCCGACGACGAGCAGGACGACACCGCACACCCATGAAGAAGATCCCCATCGCGGTGGTCCACAGGGGCTCCAGGTAGTCGGGCCGGGTCAGGATCAGGTAGAGCGTGAAGACCAGCGGCAGCAGCCCGAGGATCCAGGCCGACAGCCGGCCTTCCGCCGAGAGCGCCTTCACCTGCCGCTGCAGGCGCTCCCGCTCGCGCAGGGTGGCGGCGACCGTGGTCAGCAGCTCGGCCAGGTTGCCGCCCACCTCGCGCTGGATCTTGATCGCCATCACGACCCAGCCGAAGTCCTTGCTCTTCATCCGCTGGGCCACCCCGTCCAGCGCTTCCTCGATGGGCACGCCGAGGCGCGCCTCCACGAGTGCACGGTTGAACTCTCCGGTGATCGGCTGCTGGCCCTCCCGCACGACCGTGTCCATGGCCTGCGGCATGGAGAAGCCCGCCGACAGGCTGCCGGCGACCATCTGCAGGGTGTCCGGCAGCAGCGCGAGGAAGGCCGACGTACGACGTGTCTCCTTGACGCGGAGGTAGACCCAGGGCAGACCCAGTCCCAGCGATGAGACCGGCGGTGGTCGCCAGGATCCCGCCGCCGGACACGAGGAGCAGCAGCATGGACAGCCCGACGGCGACGCCGATGTGGATGAGCATCCACTCGGCCACCCGCAGCGGGACTCCCGGCCGCCTCGAGCCGCAGCGCCAGGGTGGCCTCGAAGTCGCGCTGCTGGGCCACCCGGCCGGCGAGCTCCACCGCCGAGCGAGCGACCGGGCTGCTGCCCAGTGCGGTGGTCCGCGGCTGCTCCTGCTCCGGCGCCCGGCCGGTGAGCGTGTAGAGCGACAGCCGGCGGCGCACGCGACCTTGGCGCTCCGCGGACCGGTCGATCGAGCGGACCGTGCTGACGAGCAGGATCAGCAGACCGAGGAACAGCGCGCCGAGGGCGATGGGCAGCGTGGACTCGGTCACCCAGGTCGACGCCTCGCTCGCCTGGACCGGGATCGGCCCGAAGTGCTCGTCAGCCTTCGGGGGCGCGGCCGCGACGAGGGTCGTGAAGGCGGTGTGGCTCAGCTCTGCTCCGCCCGCGGACGCGGTCACCGTGACGTTCCCCGACTTGCTGGTGATCGTCGGCGGGAGGGTCGCCGTCACCTCGAGCTGGTTGGAGATGACCTCGGCGGTGCGGGTGAACGCCGCGGCGAGCTCGTCGGCCGCGCCGGTCGCGATGACGCGTCCCGCCGCCGGCGTCGGCCAGCAGCTTCAGCGGCAGGGCCTGGCTGCTGTCAGTGCCGACGAAGGACACCGCGTCCAGCGTGACCTTCGAGGCCTTGACGGTGGCGACCGCGGTCCGCAGCTTTGCCTCGCTGCCCTCGTCTGCCCCGTCGCTGAGGAGCAGCACGGTGCGCAGCCCCGTCGTACCGGCCGTCGTGACGCCGAGGATGGTGCCGTCGTAGAGCTCGGTGCTGCCATTGGCCGTCAGCTTGCCCACCGCGTCGGCGACTGCGTCCGCGATCGGTGGTCGGCGCGACGGCCACGCGGGCAGTGTTGCCGAACGTCACCAGGCCGACGCGGACGTCGGCGGGGACCGCGGCCAGGAAGGCGGCCGCGGCCTTCTTGGCGCCGGCGATTCCGTCGCCCTGCATGCTTCCGCTGACGTCCATGACGAGCACGGCGGTGCGTGACACGGGCTTGGCTCCGCCGCCGAGCGGCTTGGCCGTCGCCGGCACCTCGACGCCGTCCACCTCGACCCGCACCGACGCGGCGTCGACCGACTGCCCGGGGGGCAGCTCGCTCGCCTGGAAGACCATGTCCACGGTGCCCTCACCGGTGGTGATGGCGATGATGCGTCCGTTGGGAGCAGCCGCTGCTGGTCCGCCGCTGCCGACCAGGACGCCGGCGACGCACAGCACGACGCTGCCGAGGCGGAGCATCCGCCTCATCAGCGGAACATCTCGAACGCGAAGACGGTCGGGTCGACGGTCACCCCGCTCGCGGCGAGCTTCTCCAGGAACTTGGGCCGCAGGCCGGTGGACTTCAGCGTGCCCAGCGGGTGGCCCTCGTCGTCGAAGCCCGGGCCGTGGTCGAAGAGGAACACGTCCTGCAGGGTGATGACGTCGCCCTCCATGCCCACGACCTCGGTGACGTGCGTGATGTGGCGGGTGCCGTCCTTGAAGCGGGCCTGGTGCACGATCAGGTCCACCGCAGCGGACACCTGCTCGCGGATGGCGCGCATCGGCAGGTCGACGCCGGCCATCAGCACCATGGTCTCCACGCGGGAGAGCACGTCTCGCGGGGTGTTGGCGTGCACGGTGCAGATCGAGCCGTCGTGGCCGGTGTTCATCGCCTGCAGCATGTCCAGCGCGGCAGCGTCGCGGATCTCGCCGACCACGATCCGGTCGGGCCGCATCCGCAGCGAGTTGCGGACCAGGTCGCGGATCGTGACCTCGCCCTTGCCCTCGATGTTCGGTGGCCGTGACTCGAGCCGCAGCACGTGCTCCTGGTGCAGCTGCAGCTCGGCGGCGTCCTCGATGGTGACGACCCGCTCGTCGGACGGGATGAACGACGAGAGGACGTTCAGCGTCGTCGTCTTGCCGGCCCCGGTGCCGCCGCTGACCAGGATGTTGAGCTTGCCGCGCACGCACTTCTCCAGGAAGTCCGCGACACCGCGCGACATCGTGCCGAAGCCGATGAGGTCCTCGACCCGGTAGGGGTCGGCGGCGAACTTGCGGATGGTGAGCAGGGAGCCGTCGATCGCGAGCGGCGGGATGATGGCGTTGACGCGGCTGCCGTCGGGGAGGCGGGCGTCGACCATCGGGCTGGACTCGTCGACCCGGCGCCCGACGCGACCCACGATCTTGTCGATCGTGCGGCGCAGGTGCGCCTCGTCGCTGAACGCGCCTTCGACCTGGTGGATGCGCCCGGCCCGCTCCACGAAGATGGAGTCGGGTCCGTTGACCATGACCTCGGTGACGTCGCTGTCGCGCAGGTAGGGCTCGAGCGGTCCGTAGCCGAGGATGTCGTCGGCGATCTCCTGGGCCAGGCGGGCGCGGTCGGGTCCGGTCAGCGGCGTGTGGTCCTGGGCGAGCACCTCCTGCAGCGTCTGGCGCACCTTCTGCTCGACGTCGCTCTGCGTGAGCCGCGAGTCGTAGAGCTTGGGCCCGAGGCTGTCCAGCAGGGCGTGGTGCACCGTTCGCTTGAGCTCGGCGAACGGGTCGAGGACGCGGCGGGGCCGCGGCGCGGTGTCGTCGAGCGCCTGCCCTGGTCGCTCCGGGGTGATGCGGTCACGCTGGGCCGCGGCCAACCGGTCCGCGAGACTCATGGAGTCTTCGCTTTCCTTCGCAGCACGCTGCGCCGGTCGGTGCGCAGCTCCGGCGGGATGTCGCTGGGTCCGGAGCTGCCCTGGATGACCACCTGGCGCTCGGCGAACCCCTTGATGGCCTGGCTCACCGGGTGCCTCGGGTCGTCCAGGACGATCGGGACGCCGCGGTTGATCGATGCCGGGACGTCGCGGGAGCTCGGCACCTGCAGGCTGATCGGGACCTTGAGCGTCTTCTCGACCTCGGACAGCGCGAGCCCGACCTTGGAGTCCGACCGGTTCAGGACGATGCGCCAGCGCTCGCGGGGGTAGTTGAGCAGCTCCAGCGTCTCCAGCGTGAGCTTGAGGTTCTTCAGCGCCGGGATGTCCAGGGTCGCCATCAGGGCGACCAGGTCGCTCTGGTCGAACGCAGCCAGCACGTGGTCGTCGAACGCGGGCGGTGTGTCGACGACGACGTAGTCGAAGCTCTGCTTGAGCAGCTCGAGGATCGTGGTCACGAGCGTGGCCGGGATGGACTCAGCGTGCCCGGGCTCGACCGGCGCAACCAGGGTGGTGAGGCCGGGGGAGTGCGGGGTCAGCAGCGATGCCAGCGCCTGGGCGTCGAGGTTGCCGGCAAGCGGGACGGCGTCGGCGATCGTGTGGGCCGGGAACAGCTGCAGCGCGATGGCCACGTCGCCGAAGGCGAGGTCGAGGTCGACCAGGCAGACCTGGTGGCGCCCGCCGTCGGCCAGCGCCGCGGCGAGGTTCGTGGCCACGGTGGTCTTGCCGCAGCCACCCTTCGCCGAGAAGACCGTGACCAGGACGCCTCGCTTGGAGCCGTCGCCGTCGGCTTGAGCCCCGCCGACCGTCTCGCGCAGTGCGCGCGCCAGCTCGCGGCACCGCCGCACGGCTGCGGTCAGCCCGGCAAGGTCGCGTTCTTCGACCACCTCGAAGATGCCGGCCCGCATCGCGTCGGCGAGCACGGACGTGTCCACCCGCCGGCGGACGAGGATCACGCCGAGGCTCGGCCGCGTCACGCGCATCGAGCCGGCCAGGTCGAGCGCCGAGCGCAGGTCGATGTTGGGGCCGAGGACGACGGCGTCCTCGGTGAACTGCGTCTCGAGGTGGCGGCGCAGGGCGTCCATCGTGGGGAGCACGACGCTGTCCTGGCCGAGCGCGGCGTGCAGCATGCCGGCGGTGTTGGGATCGAGGTCGACGATGGCTGCCATGTCAGTCGAAGAGGTTCTCGTTGGTGACGCCGGCGTCGGACTTGTCGATCTTGGAGTCGGCGGTCAGCAGGCCGAAGTACATCTGGCCGTGCTGGGAGCCGTAGACGACCTTCTGCGCCTCGGACTGGCTGACCGCGAGCGTGAGCAGAGCCTTGGGCAGCTCCTCGGTCTGGGTCTCGCCCTCGGTCGTGGTGATCGTCGACACCAGCGTGGTCGCGCCGGTCGCGATGACCTGCACCTTGGGTAGCAGGACCCGGGTCACCTCGCTGTTGGGCCCCCGGCCGCCCTCGATGGTGAGGAAGATCGCCACCTCGGAGCCGGGGGCGACGAAGCCGGCCACGCGGGCGGGGTCGGCGAGCTGCACGCTGACCGCGAGCTTGCCTTCCGGGATGGGCAGGTTGCTCGTGTTGCCGGGCTGGCCAAACTTCGCCTCGATGATCTGCTCGCCGACGAAGATCGGTGCGAGGGCGACCTCATCGGCGATCGGGGTGATGTCGCTGAGGGCCCCCGGTGCCACGGACCTTTTGGAGACGGTGCGCTTCTCCAGGGCGCCGGCGCTCTGGGCATCAGCGGCCGTCGTGCCAGCAGCGATCGGGGCGGTCGCGACCAGGACCTGAACGGGCTGCTGGTCGGCGATCGCGCGGTCGTTGACGCCATTGACGTAGAGAAAGACCATCGTCGTCCCCACGGCTGCCACGACGAGCGCGGCGACCAGCAGAAATGTGCGACGGCCCATGGTTCCTTCAATCGGTCGATTGGCGGCCAGGTTGAGACGTGTGGCCACCCCGAAGGGCCCGAAACGCCATGTCGTTCCGTCCCATCCGTCCCCGAGCTGTGACCCACGGCGTGTCCTGCGCCAGTGTGACGGATGAGACGCTAGCGATGCGGGTGGCTCGCGGAGGCGGTTTGACCAATCCTTGTCCTGTGTCGTGCCGGTATCGCCTCGCGGTCACCACGCTCCGCGGGGGTCAGCCCGCTGCGACGACGTGGACCACCCCGGCCCGGACCCCAGGGTCGTGCCACAGCCGCGCGCTGGCCAGCAGGTGCCGGACGCTCAGGAGCACGAACGGCACGGCAAGCAGCCCCGGGAGCCGCCAGTCCGCGGCGGTCGAGGCGGCCGAGTAGAGGACCGCCAGCAGCGTGGTCGAGACCGCCAGCCGGGCCGAGTAGGCCGCCATCGCCCCGGGCGGGGCGGGGGTGTCGCGAGGGCCTCGCAGGTCGGCGCGGTGCGGCCGGGTCACCGAGAGCCGCATGCAGGTCGCGACGACCCGGAGCGCGGTGACGACGGCGCAGGCCGACAGCGCGACCGCTTGGGCCGTGGTGGGAGGCGGGCCATCGACCCGCAGGCTGCCGGCCAGCACGGTCAGGGCGACGGCGACCAGGCACACCTCGGCGGTGACGATCGCCTTCGCCCAGAACGCGACGCCGGGCCTGGTCGGCAGCGAGTCGAGCCAGACCACGCCGGGACCGTCGAGGCAGAACGCGTTCACCCCGAACAGCAGCCCGGCGCCGGCGGCGACCAGCCCGGGTAGCAGCACGAGCGTGGACCAGTCGAGGGCAGCCGCCGCCGCAGCCAGGCCCGGAAGCAGGGCCAGCACGAGCAGCCCGCGCCGAAGTGACGTCGAGCGCCAGATGCTGGCCCGGTCCATGGCGAGCTGCTCGCGCAACGGGCCGCCGGCACCGCGGCGTCGTCGTACGTCACGACGACCGACGCGCCCGGCCTGCAACGGCTGGCGCAGGCTCCACGCGCACCAGCCCCGGCCCGCAAAGAACAGCAGCCAGGCCGCGGCGGCCAGAGCAGCCGTCACGACGGCCCAGCCGCGGTAGTCACCGAGTGCCCCGTCGAGGATGGCGATCACGACCCAGGTTGTCGGCAACGCGTCCAGGAACACGCCCACCCGGTCGGTCAGGACGAGGACCAGGCCGGCCACGGCTGCGATGCAGGCGAGCGCTCGGGTGACCACGCGACCCCGCGGCGACTGCCGGACCCCCACGACGAGCCACGCCAGGGCCTGCCCGGCGACGGTGACCAGCGCGACGTATGCCAGACACGTGAGTAGTGCGAACGGCAGCCCGGCGACGTCGGTGACGAGGTAGGAGGTGACGCCGAGGAGCCCGATGAGCTGGGTGGTCCAGGCCACGTTGAGCGGGCTCAGGGCGAGCGAGCCGGCGTACGACGTGCGAGGCGTGATGGGGAACGCCACCAGCTGCTCCTCGGGGAACAGCTCGTTGCCTCCGCCCGCGACCAGCGGAGCCAGCAAGGCCACCACGGCGACGGCCAGGAAGACCGACGGCGCCAGGAGGAGCACGTCGTCCGCACGATGGCGCGGCGCCAGCTGGCCGACGCCGACCGCGAGGGCGCTCAGCGTCACCACGGCGCCGGCCAGGCCGGCGAAGCCCCACTGCGCCGGGCGCGACCGGACCATCGTCCAGCGCAGAGCCAGCAACGGCCGCAGCTGGCCACGCGTCTCAGCGATGGACATCGACCGTGGTCATCTCAGGAGGGCCCGGTAGCGCGCCGCCCCATCGTGGCCGGTCAGCTCGGCTGCCGGGCGCGCCGCCACGACGGCGCCGCGGTGCAGCACCACCGCCTCCTCGCACGACTGTACCGCCAGCTCGAGCAGGTGGGTCGACACCAGCACCGCGGTGCCCGCCAGCCGCAGCTCGTGGACCACGGTCAGCGTCGCGTCAACGCCCATCGGGTCGACGCCGTCGAACGGCTCGTCCAGCAGCAAGACCTCGGGGCAGTGGAACGCCGCGAGTACGACGGACATCCGCCGGCCCATCCCGTGCGAGAAGTCGGCGGTCACCCGGTCGGTCACCGCCCCGAGGTCGAAGCGGTCGAGCAGGTCCCGGGCGCGGTCCTGCCACCCCGGAGCCAGGCGGCGCAGGGTGGCGGCCAGCTGAAGGTGCTCCCACGGGGTCGCGCGGGGGATCAGCCCGCCGACGTCCGGGCAGTAGCCGACCCGGGCCTTCGCCGCGGCCGGCTCCTCGACCACGTCGACGCCGCCCACCCGCACCCATCCGCTCGTCGGCGGCAGGACACCGGCGAGCACGCGCAGCGTGGTGGACTTGCCGGCGCCGTTGCGACCGACCAGCGCGACCGAGGCTCCCGGCGCAAGCGTCAGGTCGAACCCGTCGACCGCGACGACGTCGCCGAACCGGACCGTGAGGTCGCGTACGTCGACGGCGGCTGGCACGTGTTGCGGTCCTCCTCAGGAGTACAGGGCGTCGACGTCGCCGGCGAACTCCTTGAGGACGACGTTGCGCTTGAGCTTGAGGGACGGTGTCAATGTCCCGTTGTCCTCGGTGAAGTCCACGCCGAGGATGGCGAACCTCTTGATCGACTCGGCCTTGGAGACGGCCTTGTTCGCGTCGTCGACTGCTTGCTGGATCGCGGCCTTCACGTCGTCGTCCTCAGCGGCCTCGGAGATCGACATGCCCTCCTTGCCCTGTTGCTGCAGCCAGGCGGGCAGGGCCTCCTCGTCCAGGGTCACCAGGCAGGCGATGTAGGGCTGCGCGTCGCCGACGACCATGCACTGGCTGACCAGCCGGTGCGAGCGCAGCCGGTCCTCCAGCACGGCCGGCGCGACGTTCTTGCCGGCGGCGGTGACGATGATCTCCTTCTTGCGACCGGTGATGCGCAGGAAGCCGTCGGCGTCGAGCTCACCGAGGTCGCCGCTGTGGAACCAGCCGTCGGTGATCGCCTCGGCGGTGGCCTCGGGGTTGTTGTAGTAGCCGGTGAAGACCTGCGCGCCCTTGATGAGCACCTCGCCGTCCTCGGCGATGCGTACGGCGACGCCGGGGAGGGGCCGCCCGACCGTGCCGATCTTGGTGTGTCCGGGCGTGTTGACCGTCGAGGCCGCCGTCGTCTCGGTGAGCCCGTAGCCCTCGAGGACGGTGACACCGATGCCGCGGTAGAAGTGGCCCAGCCGCTGCCCCAGCGGTGCTCCACCGGAGACGGCCCATCGCACCTTGCCGCCGAGCGCGGCGCGCAGCTTGACGTAGACCAGCTTGTCGAACGCCGCGTGCTTGGCGCGCAGCCCGAAGCCGGCGCCGCCCTGGTCGAGTGCCTCGCTGTAGGCGACGGCGGTGTCCGCGGCGGCACGGAAGATCTTGCCCTTGCCGTCGGCCTCAGCCTTCTGCTCCGCGGAGTTGTAGACCTTCTCGAAGACGCGCGGCACGGACAGGATGAACGTCGGCTGGAAGTTCGCCAGGTCCGCGAGCAGCGACTTCACGTCGGAGGTGTGGCCCAGCTTGCCGCGGGCCATGATCACGCCGACCTGGATCACCCGCGCGAACACGTGGGCCAGCGGGAGGAACAGCAGCGTCGAGGCGTCGTCCTCCTGGAAGACGTGGGACAACGTCACATCGGCGTCCTTGACGCTGACGACGTTCTCGAGCTCGAAGAGGAAGTTGCCGTGGGTGAGCTCGCACCCCTTGGGACGACCGGTCGTTCCCGAGGTGTAGATGATCGTCGCGAGGTCGTCAGGACCGGTGGCGGTGCGCCGCTTCTCCAGGTCCTCGTCGCTCACCCCGGAACCGGAGCCGGACAGGTCGTCGATCGCGCCGGCATCGATGACCCACGAGTTGTCCAGCTTGGACAGCTCACCGCGGATCTCGTCGAGCTCTGCCTCGTGGTCGGAGGTCTCGACGAAGCAGGCAACCGCAGCCGAGTCGCTGAGGATCCACTGCAGCTGTTCGCCGGAGGAGGTCTCGTAGATCGGCACCGTCACCCCGCCCACGTGCCAGACGGCGAAGTCGATCACGGTCCACTCGTAGCGGGTCTTGCACATGAGGCCGACGCGGTCGCCGGGCCCGACTCCCGCGGCGATCAGTCCTTTGGCCAGGCGGGTGACATCGTCTGCGAACTCCTGGCAGGTGATGTCGGTCCAGCTGTCACCGGACCGGCGGGCGAAGATCACCTTGTCGGGTGTCTCGCTCGCGTTGGTGACCGTGATGTCGGACAGGTTTCCGCTGCTGGGCTTCTCCACCAGCACCGGGGAGGCGTACTCGTGCACCGTGGCTCCTTGCAAGGGGAGATCATCTGCTTGGACGTCATCTGCTATGTGCTGCGTGACCTTACTGACTGCAGCCGGACCTCGGTAGGCAGTCGGGCGAGCGACTACTGGCATCGTGGCGCCGGTGGAGATCGCGGACGACACCTTCATCGTGGCCGCGCCGGCCGATGTCGCAGCCGTGGTGGCCGACGAGGGTCGGTGGCGCCAGTGGTGGCCGGACCTCACGCTGACCGTCGTACGGGACCGTGGGCCGGCCGGCCTGATCTGGGCGGTGCGCGGCCCCCTCGACGGCGAGATGGAGATCTGGCTGGAACCGGTCGCCGACGGCGTGGTGCTCCACTACCTCGTCCGCGCGGATGCGGCGGACCCCCGCCCGGACCGGCTGCGGGAGCGGCGCACCCGGGCCTGGAAGCGGCACGCCCACCTGCTCAAGGACGAGCTGGAGGCGGGACGCGAGCCCGGACTGCCCCGGCAGGGGGCGGTAAAGGAGCGCGGGCCTGCTGCCGAATGAGCATGGTGTGACACCTGTGCCACCAGGCTGCCCACGCTGCGGCGCCCACACGCGCCCCGGCGCGCAGTGGTGCGGCCTGTGCCACACCAACCTCACCGCCACCACTGTCCACGCGACGGCGCCAGCTTCCGCCCGGGTCACCGTCCCCCAAGCGCCCGTCGACCTCGCCGAGGTGTCCGTGAGCCTGCAGGAGACGCCCGGGCCCGTTCGCGTGACGCCCGCCGAACCGGTCTCGCCGGCATCCGCCGACCCGGCGCCCGCGGCCGCCCCGGCGGCCAACCGTGGCAAGCACGCCCGGCCCGATCCCGCCGAGCAGGCGCCACCGCCACCGCCCCCGCCGCCGGCACCCGGGCGCGGTCGGAGAGCGCTGGCCGTGGACGAGGACGTCCTGGGCACCGAGGCCATGCTGGCGCTGCTCGCGGTCGAGTCCAGCAAGCCCCTGCACGGCCTGGCCGGGCGCCTCGACTCCAACGCGACCCGCGTCGGCGTCATGGCCGGGGGCATCGTGCTCTTCTCCGCGCTCATCTTCGTCGTGATGGCGGTCATCGGCTCGATGATCTGACCCCTGCGTGCCCCCGCCGGGCACCCGGTAGCCTCAGCCGTCCGGAGATGGGAAAGAACGGTCGGTAGGAAGGGCGCCACGGCATGGCGGAAAGCACCGAGTCGACCATCACGATCAACGCTGCCCCCGGCGACGTCATGGACGTCATCGCCGACTTCGAGGCATATCCCGAGTGGACCGGCGCTGTGAAGAAGGCCGAGGTCGTGAAGAAGGGCACCGGCGGCCGCGCCAAGGAGGTCTTCTTCGACCTCGACGCGGGCGCGATCAAGGACCAATACACGCTCGACTACACCTGGAAGGGCGACACCGAGGTGCGGTGGCACCTGGTGAAGGCCGACCAGATCATGAAGTCGATGGACGGCGCCTACCTGCTCGAGGACAACGGCGACGACACGACCACGGTCACCTACCAGCTCGCGGTCGACGTCAAGATCCCGATGCTCGGCATGATCAAGCGCAAGGCCGAGAAGGTCATCATCGACACGGCCTTGAAGGAATTGAAGAAGCGGGTGGAGGGGTGACGAGCTGCGCAGCGGAGCAAGCGGCGAGGAACCCCGACCATGGGCTGGAGGGGTAGCACTGCGCCTCATCCTCTTCACCGGCAAGGGCGGGGTCGGCAAGACCACTGTCGCCGCCGGCACCGCGGCGCTGGCCGCCGCGAGCGGCCGGAAGACCCTGGTGCTCTCGACCGACGCGGCGCACTCGCTCGGTGACGCACTCGGCGTACCGGTCGGCTCGGACACTGGGGCGCCCGTGGAGCTGGCAGGCGGCCTGTTCGTCCAGCAGGTCGATGCGCAGCGCCGGTTCGAGCGCTCGTGGCAGGAGATCCAGGGCTACCTGATGTCGGTCCTGTCGTCGGCCGGCGTCGACCCGATCGAGGCCGAGGAGCTGACCGTCCTGCCCGGCGCCGAGGAGGTCCTGGCGCTGCTGGAGGTGCGCGACCAGGTGCGGTCGGGCCGCTGGGACCTGGTCATCGTCGACTGTGCCCCGACCGCGGAGACGCTGCGGCTGCTGGCGCTGCCCGACGCACTGGGTTGGTACATGGAGCGGGTCTTCCCGATCGAGCGCCGGGTCGTGCGCACGCTGCGACCGGTCCTCGGCCGGGTCGCCGGGGTCCCCATGCCGCGCAATCGCGTGTTCGACGCGGTCGAGCGGCTGCACGCCGAGCTGGGCGAGGTGCGCGAGGTCCTGTCCGGACCGGATGCGTCGGTGCGCCTGGTCCTCACCCCTGAGTCGGTCGTCGTCGCCGAGGCCCGCCGGACGCTGACGTCGTTGTCCCTCTTCGGCTACCGCGTCGACGGGGTGGTGGCCAACCGGGTGTTCCCCGCCGGTGGCGACGCGTGGCGGCAGGGCTGGGTCGCGGCGCAGGACGCGCAGCTCGCGGAGGTCGAGGCGTCATTCACGCCCCTCCCGGTGTTCCACACGCCCTACCAGCCGAGCGAGCCGGTGGGGACGGATGCGCTGCGGGAGCTGGCCGTGCAGACGTACGGCGACGCCGACCCGTTCGCGGCGGCGACCGGCGCGGATCCCGTGCAGGTCGAGCGCTCGGGGGACGAGTTCGTGCTGTCCCTGGCCCTGCCGCTCGCGCCGCGTGAGGAGACCGACCTGGCCCGGGTGGGTGACGACCTGGTCGTCACGGTGGGGTCGCACCGCCGGGTCCTTGCCCTCCCGAGCGCCCTGCGCCGGTGCTCGGTGGCGGGGGCGGCCCTGCGCGACGGGCGACTGCGGGTGCGGTTCGAGCCCGACCCTGACCAGTGGAGGTCATTGTGAGCGCAGCTCGGTGGACGACATGGTGAGCGCAGCTCCGGGCTCGTTGGGCGAGGAGGCCGCCCGGCTCGCGGCGGCCGTGCAGGACTGGCTGCGGACCCTGCCCGGCGGAGAAGCGCATGCCGCCGGGCCCGACGGTGAGCCGGGGAGCGAGACTCCGTCGGAGTGCCAGGTGTGCCCCGCCTGCCAGCTGCTCCGACTGGTCCGGGGAACCCGACCGGAGGTCTACGGTCATCTAGCCGACGCGGCGGCTTCGTTGAGCGCGGCGTTGCGGGAGATGACCGCCGACCGGACACCGGACGCGGCGCGGCGCGGACACGTCGAGCACATCGACCTGGGCTAGCCGGGACGGACGGAGGATCGATGGGGCACACCATCGGCGTGGACATCGGCGGCACCAAGGTTGCCGGCGGCGTCGTCGACGAGTCGGGTCAGATCCTGGCCCGCGCACGGGTCGACACTCCCGCCAAGGACGCCCAGGCGGCCGAGGACGCGATCGTCGCAGTCGTCGAGCAGCTGCGCGGCGACTTCGACATCGACGCGGTCGGGCTGGGCATCGCCGGCTTCGTGGACGAGTCCCGTGCGCGGGTCTACTTCGCGCCCAACCTGCCCGACTGGCACAACGAGCCGGTCCGCGACGACGTCTCGCGGCGGGTCGGGCTGCCCGTGGTCGTCGAGAACGACGCGAACGCCGCTGCCTGGGGCGAGAACCGGTTCGGTGCCGGGCGGGACGAGACCGACCTGGTCTGCGTGACGGTGGGAACCGGGATCGGCGGCGGGATCGTCATCGAGGACCGGCTCTACCGCGGGCGTTTCGGCATCGGCGGCGAGATCGGGCACATGCAGGTCGTCGCCGACGGCCGGCTCTGTGGCTGCGGCCAGCGGGGCTGCTGGGAGCAGTACGCAAGCGGCAACGCCCTGGTGCGCGAGGCCCGGGAGCGCGCCGCCGAGTCGCGCAGCGAGGCGACGGTCCTCCTGCGCATGGGGGACGGGACCCCGGAGATGATCACCGGCCGTCACGTCACGGAGGCGGCCCGGCTCGGCGACGAGGTGGCGCTGGCAGCGTTCGCCACCGTCGGACGCTGGCTCGGGCAGGGGCTGGCCGACCTGGTGGCGGTCCTGGACCCGGGCCGCTTCATCATCGGCGGCGGTGTGTCCGAGGCCGGCGAGCTGGTCCTGCAGCCCGCGCGCGAGGGCTTCGAGCTCCTGCTCACGGGGCGCGACGTCCGGCCGGTCGCCCAGGTGGTGCTCGCCGAGCTCGGCAACGACGCCGGGTTGGTCGGGGCGGCCGACCTGGCACGCCTGATCTAGATCCGGGCCTAGTTTGGGCTCAAGTTTTCCGCGGATCTGCCGAAGAGGTCTGCGGGGACTGCAGTGACCTGCCGGAACGCAGGGTCCTGTGCGTTGCCCGTCCTGGTCCTTTCGGGTCAGGAAGACTAGTTCGTTGCGGCGTGCCGCAGCCGAACCCCATGTGTCGGGGCACGTGGCTTGTTACGTTCCACCGGGAGTCCTCAAGGTTGCGGAAGATCCATATGGGCGGAGCGCGTTTCCAGCCCTCGTCGCGCGATCGCGGCGCGGCTGCGGTGGAGTTCGCCCTCGTCGTGCCGATCCTGCTCGCGGTGATGTTCGGCATCGTCGACTACGGCCTGTGGTTCGGCGACTCGCTCAACGTCCGCCAGGGCATCGACGAGGGCGCTCGACGCGCGGTCGTCAAGGACTTCGGGGACTGCACGGGATCCAGCGAGAGCGAGAAGACAGCCTGCGTGGTCAAGGAGCGGATCGGCGCGTTCGGCGGCACGGTCTACGTGCAGGTCTCCGTGACCGGGCCGGCCCCGAGCGAGACGGCCGGCAACTGGGCCAAGGGCGGCCAGCTGGTCGTCTGCGCGATGGTCAAGGAGGAAGGTCTCACCGGGCTGACGCCGATGCCCAAGGACGGGATCCTGCGAGCATTCGTGCACAAACGGGTGGAGGTCACCGCCGGCTCGTCCGTGCCTGACTACAGCGACACCCCGCCGACGGGCTCGGACTGGGCGTGGTGCGCGTGAGGGGTCCGATCCCGGACGACTCCGGCGTCGTCGCGGTGATGGTGGCCGTGTTCTCCCTCGTGATGTTCGTCCTGGCAGCTCTCGTGGTCGACCTCGGCATGGCTCGGGAGACCAGCCGCGAGGCGCAGACCGCCGCTGACGCAGCAGCCCTGGCGGGCGCGGGTGAGCTCTATGCCGACGACGGCACCCTGCATGCCGACGAGGCCATTGCGACGATCAAGGACTACGTCGGGGAGAACTACGGGACGACGGACAGCGACTGGAGATCCTGTTCGGCGTCGCTGGACGGCGGATGGAGCTCGTCTGCGGGCAGCGCCTCGTCGGGCACCTCCTGCATCGCGTTCGACTCGAGCAGCACGCCCACGAAGCTGCGGGTCGTGGTTCCGGCAAAGCACACCGCTGCGCTCTTCGGTTCGCTGCTGGGCTACACCGGTTCCGAGGTCGGTGCCCAGGCGGAGGCCAGCGCCGTGTCCTCGGCCATCCCCCCGTGCGCCCTGTGTGTGTTCGGCCAGTTGAAGCCCGGGAGCGCAGACGTCAGCGTCACCGGCGGCGGCTCTGCGCACGCCGGCGTCGGCGGCGAGGTCATGTCCGACGGATCCCTGACGGTGGCGTCGGGCGGCACGATCAGCTTCACAGGCTCGGCCAACCCGCCGAGCGGGCCGCAGTACTCACCCAACCCGCCGGTGACGAACAGCGGCGTTCCGGTCAGGAACCGCTATCAGGGGCAGGCGATGCCCTCCGCCAGCGGGCTGCCCGACAGCGGGTCCAACTCGGTCGACTGTGGTCCGGGAGGCCTGCCCAGCCTCACCCCTGGCCGCTACGACGACATCGTCATCAAGAACGTCGCTTGCGACCTGGCCCCTGGCCTCTACGTGATCACCGGCAGGATGGAGATGAACTCGGCCGACTCCCGGGTTGAGGGCAACGGCGTGACTCTCTACTTCACCTGCGGGACGCGGCAGTCGCCGAGCGGCTGTGGCAGCGGATCTGCGGGGGGCTTCCTGGACGGCAGTCGCAAGGGAGTCAGGCTGGGCAGCCCGTACTTCGGGGGCTTCTCGCTCCTCTACGACCCCGGCAACACCTCCGACCTGGTGCTGAAGCTGGGCGGCGACTCGGACTCGCAGTCGTTCGGCGGCGCGATCTACGCCAAGAGCGCCCACATGGTTCTCGAGCACGGCCAGGTCTCGGTCGGCGCACCGGTCGTCGTCGGCTCCCTGGAGATCGCCGGCGGGGCGATGGACTTCTCCGTGAACGCAACGGGCCTTGCATCGCTCCCTGGTCCACCGGAGATCTCGCTCACCAACTAGCCGGAGATCCTGCTAACCAAGTACAAAGAGCGGATGCCGGCACAGTTTCGGGTCCTGACCTACAACGTCCGCTCCCTGCGCGATGACGCCGCGGCGGTGGCTGCCGTCGTACGGGCATGTGATCCCGACGTCGTGTTCCTGCAGGAGGCCCCCCGGTTCTGCCGGTGGCGCTCCAAGCTGGCCAAGCTCGCCCGCGAGTGCGGGCTGCTCTACGTCACGGGAGGCCGTACGACGGGCGGAGTGGCGCTGCTCGCGAACCTCCGCGTCGACGTCACCGACCTTCGCGAGGGCCTGCTCACCAAGCACCGGGGGCTGCACCAGCGAGGGCGTGGCCGCGGCCGTCGTGGCTCGCTCCGGCGAGCGCCTGCTCGTGGCCAGCACGCACCTGGGCCTGAAGCCGGAGGAGCGCGCCGAGCACGCGGGCGAGGTGGTGACGCTGCTGCGCCAGGTGCCGGCACCACACGCCGTGGTCGCGGGTGACTTCAACGAGCCTCCCGGCAAGCCGGCCTGGCGCGCGTTCCAGGCCGGCGGGTTGCGCGACCTCGGACCCGAGTCGGGCGTGACGTTCCCGGCGCGGGGTCCCGCGCAAGCGCATCGACGGGATCCTCGGCTCGACCGGCGTCGCGGCCGTGGAGTACCGCGTGGTCGACGATCCCGTTGGTCGAGCGGGCCAGCGACCACCGGCCCGTCCTCGCGGTGCTGCAGGTGCCCCGCTAGGCAGGATCGCCGGGGCGCTCGCCGGCGCGGTAGCCGGGCGCGAGCTCGAGGGCGAGCTGCTCGAGGAACAGCCCGATGTCGGTGACGATGCCGCGGGCCTGCTGGGACCCGCGGTCGGCGAGCTTGGTCACGGTCGCGGGGTTGATGTCCACGCAGACCAGCGGGATCGACGCGGGCAGGATGTTGCCGGTCGCCACCGAGTGCAGCATCGTCGCCACCATGATCGCGAAGCCGACGCCGGCGAGACCGGCCCGCATGGCCCGCTGGCCCTCGATCACGTCGGTGTAGACGTCGGGCAGCGGGCCGTCGTCGCGCACCGAGCCGACCAGGACGAAGTCCTTCCGGTGCTTGACCATCGCGTGCATGATGCCGCCGGTCAGGACACCCTGCTCGACGGCCTGGGCGATCGACCCGGCCTTGCGGATCTGGTTGATGGCCCGGATGTGGTGCTCGTGCCCGTGCTCGACGCCGCGGCCCTGCTGCAGGTCCACGCCCGAGTGAGGTGCCGAACAGCGCGGCCTCGATGTCGTGGGTGGCCAGCGCGTTGCCGGCGAACAGGATGTCCACGAAGCCGGCCTCGACCAGGGCCACCATCGCGGGGGCCGCGCCGGTGTGGACCACGGCCGGCCCGCCGACCCAGAGGATCTTGCGGCCCTCCTCCTTGATGTCGCGCATCTGCTGGGCGATCTGGCGCACCAGCAGCGCCTGCGGCTTCTCCGAGGAGACGTCGGACTTCATGAACTCGAAGCCGCCCGCGCTGCGGTCGATCGCCGGCAGCGGGACCACCTTCACGCCGCTGGCCCCGCACACGAGCTGGTCGCCCTTGCGCACGTCGCTCACGGCGATCGTCCGGGCCCGGTCGCCCTTGACGACGATCCCGCAGTCCATCTCGGGGTTCTCGACCGGCACCCAGGTGCCGCCGAGCCGGACGACCGTCTCGAGGTTGGTGGTCGAGTAGAAGTCGTCGGGGAAGACGCCGTCGGTCTCGACCTCGCGGGTGTGCGCCTCACCGGGGTCGGTGAGGTTGGCGCCGTGGGTCTGCAGCCGCATCACCAGCCGGGCGACGTCGACGTCCTCGGTGCGGATGGTGAGGCGGGCGTAGGACTCGTCGAGCGGGGTCTTGCCGACCTCGAACGGTGTCGATGGAGTAGTCCCCGCCGTACTCGAGGATGTCGTCCAGCACGCGGGACAGGACCCCCGAGTCGATCAGGTGGCCGCGGATCTCGACGGTCTCGCTGATCACGGGCTGCGCCCTTCCTGGCCGGGGGCCGTCGTCAGACGACGGCGCCGTCGTCGCCGCCCAGGTCGTTCGGGGGCCGGTCCTCCATGCGGGCGACGAGTGTCACGAAGCCTCCCACGAAGGCCCCCAGCGCCAGCAGACCGGCCCAGCCGGAGACGTCGAGGTCGAAGATCGTCGCGATGATCAGGAACAGCGGGCCACCGAGCAGCGCAGCCCAGGCCGCTCGGCTGATCGTGTCCGGCAACGGGATCGGCGGCGGGGTCGGCGGCTGGAAGTGGTCCTCCGGGTTCCTCACGCGCCACCGCGCCGACCACGTCCCGCAGCTCCTCGAAGCCGATCGTGGTCTCGGCCGGTCGAAGCACCCGACCCGCGGGCCGCCCCGTCGGGGTCCGGGTCGACCGTCGGCCGGCACGTCCTCGCTCGCCGGCCAGCGGGGCACCTCGTCCTGGGCCGGGTCGTCGAAGCCGGCGACCAGGGTGGCCCAGGCCATCTCCTCGCGGATCTCCTCGAGGTAGCGGTCGATCACGCGCACGGGCGTGGTCGCGCCGGTCCGCGTCGACGTAGACGCTGTCGCGGGGGGTCACCGGGAGCACCGTGTCGCCGTAGGGTCCGCGCTGGCCGGCGCGCGGGAGCGACGTAGGCCGCGACGTCCTCGTCGCGCAGGCGGTCCAGCAGGCCGTCGACGACGGGGGAGTCCACGTCGAGCACGCGGGCGTACGACGTGGCGTGCAGTCCGTTGTCCCTACGGGACATGCGACGTCCTCCTACGGGACATTCGACATCCTCCTACGGGACATGGGACCGAGCCTGAACGAACTCGAGGCTCCCCGCGAAGATCGTCTCGGCGTCGTTGTCCAGCGTCGCCACGTGGTAGCTGTTCTCGAGGACGACCTCGCGGACGTCGCTGGAGGAGACCTTGTCCTTGAGCATGACGCAGCTGTCCGGCTCGACCACGTGGTCCTCGCGGCTGCGGAAGATGAGGATCGGCTGCGTCACCTTGCCGAGGTCGGTCCGGGTGACCAGCCACAGCTTGCTCAGCGAGTAGGCCGCCTTGACGGGGAGCCGGTCGTAGGCCAGCTCGGTGGCGCCGGGCTTCTTGATGTCGCTGCCGATCGGCTTGACCGACGGGATGAGCAGCTGCAGCACGGGCAGGGCGTGGCGGTCGGGCCGCTTGGTCAGCAGGCTGGGGTTGACCAGCACGAGCCCGTCGACGTCGGCCGGGCGCTGCTCGGCCAGCCGGATGGCGAGCGTCCCGCCCATCGACAGCCCCATGACGAACACCTGCTCGGCACCGGGACCGGAGGTCGGTGAGGGCGCGGTCGACCTCGGCGTACCAGTCCTCCCAGCGGGTCAGGTTCATCTCCTGCCAGCGGGTGCCGTGGCCGGGCAGGCGGGGCAGGGACACGGTCAGGCCGGCGGCTGCGAGGTGCTCGGCCCAGGGCCGCAGCGACTGCGGCGACCCGGTGAACCCATGACACAGCAGGACGCCGACGGGGCCGCCGTCGGCGGAGAACGGCTCAGCGCCGGGCAGGACAGGCATGCGCGCATCGTCGCACGTCGGCCACGGCATCCCCTAGTGTTCTGGGTCAGTCGGCTAGGAGGTCGGGTTGTTCTACTGGTTCCTCAAGAAGGTGATCTTGGGGCCGGTTCTGCGGTTGTTCTTCCGTCCCTACGTCATCGGGCTGGAGAACGTCCCCGAGGACGGTGCCGTCATCTTCGCCAGCAACCACCTGTCCTTCTCCGACTCGTTCTTCTTCCCGCTGCTGGTCCCGCGCCGGATCACGTTCCTGGCCAAGGCCGACTACTTCACCGGCAAGGGCGTGAAGGGCTGGCTGACGGCCAAGTTCTTCCGCGGCGCCGGGCAGCTGCCGGTCGACCGGTCGGGCGGGCGGGCCTCGGAGGCGGCGCTGCGCACCGGCCTTCGGGTGCTGTCCAAGGGCGAGGCGCTCGGGATCTACCCGGAAGGCACCCGGTCCCCGGACGGGCGGCTCTACCGCGGCAAGACCGGGGTGGCGCGGATGGCGCTGGAGGCGCACGTCCCGGTGATCCCCGTCGTGATGATCGACACCGAGAAGATCCAGCCGCCCGGGCGGGTGATCCCCAAGATCGGCCGCGTCGGCGTCAAGATCGGCAAGCCGCTGGACTTCAGCCGCTACGAGGGCATGGAGGGTGACCGGTTCGTGCTCCGGTCGATCACCGACGAGATCATGTACGAGCTGATGGAGCTCTCCGGCCAGGAGTACGTCGACGTCTACGCGACCGCGGCCAAGGAGCGCGCCAAGCGCCCGGAGCCCGACGCGAGCGCCGAGAGCACCACCAGCGCAGCCCCGCCGCCTGACCGCCTCCCAGATCATGCAAGGTGGTTCGTCGCCCGAACCACGTTGCATGATCGTGGCGGAGAGGGTGCAGAGGTCGGCCCAGCCCTTCGACCGCTCGACCGCGGCCCGCCAGCGCCGGTAGCCGACATCGCGGTCCTGCGCGCCCGCGGCGGAAGGCTCGAAGCGCCGGTCCAGCCGCCAGGTCGCGGTGAGCTCGTCGGTCGAGGACCAGACGCCGGTGCCGAGCCCGGCCAGGAAGGCCGCACCCAGCCCGGTCGTCTCGAGCAGGTCGGGCCGCTCCACCGGGATGCCCAGCTGGTCGGCCTGCAGCTGCAGCAGCAGGTCGTTGGCCGCCGCGCCGCCGTCGACCCGCAGCGTGGTGGTGTCGGGCAGCGTCTCCATCACGTCGCGCACCTCGAAGGCGATCGCCTCCAGGGTCGCCCGGACGAGGTGGGCCCGCGTCGTCCCGCGGGTGATGCCGACGATGGTGCCGCGTGCGGACGGGTCCCAGTCCGGCGCGCCGAGGCCGGTCAGCGCCGGCACGAACACCACCCCGCCGGAGTCGGGCACGGTCGACGCCAGCGGCTCGGACTCGGAGGCCGCGCCGATGATGCCCAGCCCGTCGCGCAGCCACTGCACGGCCGCACCGGTGACGAAGATCGCGCCCTCGAGCGCGTAGGTGAGCGCCCCGCCGGGGTCCATCCACGCCACCGTGCTGAGCAGGCCGGCGTCCGAGCGCACGACCTCTGCGCCGGTGTTGACCAGCACGAACGACCCGGTGCCGTAGGTGCACTTCGAGTCGCCCGTCCCGAAGCAGGCCTGCCCGAACAGCGCGGCCTGCTGGTCACCGGCGATCCCGGCAACCGGGAGGTCCAGCCCGAGGAACGCGCCCGGGTCGGTGCGCCCGACCTCGCCGTACGACGGCACCACCCGCGGCAGGGCGCTCGCGGGAACGCCGAAGAGCTCGCACAGCTCGTCCGACCAGGTGCCGGCGGCGAGGTCGAACAGCAGCGTGCGGGAGGCGTTGGAGGCGTCGGTGACGTGCTCGCGGCCCGCCGTCAGGCGGGCGACGAGGTAGGAGTCCACCGTGCCGACGGCGACGGCGCCGTCGCGGACACCCGACCAGGCCGACTCGTCGTTCTCGGCCAGCCAGCACAGCTTGGTCGCGGTGAAGTAGGGGTCGAAGCGCAGCCCGGTCAGCTCTCGGGCCCGGTCCTCGTGGCCCGCCTCGCGCAGCCGGTCGCAGATCTGCGCCGAGCGGCGGTCCTGCCACACGATCGCCCGGCGCGGCGCGGCCAGCGTGCGGCGGTCCCAGAGCACCGCCGTCTCGCGCTGGTTGGTGATGCCGATCGCCGTCACCGGCTGCCCATCGAGGGCCTGCCGGCAGGCCGACAGCGTCGCCTGCCAGATCTGCTCCGGCTCGTGCTCGACCCAGCCCGGCCGGGGGAAGTGCTGCGGGAACTCCTCGTAGCCCCGGCGAACGACCCGGCCGTCCGTCGGCGACGACCAGCGCGGTGACGCCGGTCGTGCCGGCGTCGATGGCCAGGACGGTCATCCAGCTGATCCGTCGGTCCGACGCGGAGCCGGTGGCCGCCCGCAGCTGGCCGAGCACGAGCGGGTCGATCTGGCCGTCGACCATGCGCTCCTCGTAGTTCTCCACCCCGGCCCAGTCGTCGAGCGTGTCGAAGCCCAGCGACCGCAGCCGCAGGTCCACCTCGGCGGCGAGCTCACCCTCGAGCGGCAGCAGCGTGTCGGGGTCGGGCCGGTCGAAGTAGAGGCGGTGCAGGTCCAGCAGGCGGCTGAGCTCGGGCACCGGGTCCGGGTGGTCGTCGACGCGCAGGTCGACCTCGACGTCGCTGGTCCCGCCGTACCCACCGGCCCGTCGTACGACGAGCAGCGCGGCGCTCTGCCGGCCGCGCCGGTCGCCGCCGGCCAGGTCGCCGGCGGCCAGCGCCGTCAGCAGCCGGTCGGCGAGGCGGCCGTCGCTGCCGAGCCAGGCCTTCTCCATCGCCTCGACGACGTCCGGGCCGGTGAGGATGTTGCCCTGCACGGCGTAGCCGTCGCCGGTGCGTCCGCCGGCCCAGTCGTGGCAGGCCGGATCCGGTGAACGTGGCGGACCGCCCGGTGGCGTCGACGACACCCGCCTGCCGCTGGTCGCGGCCCTCGTCCGCGGCCGTCAGCGCATCGAGCGTCTCCTGCGCGGAGCGGCCCTCGCCGAGCAGCCGCAGCCCGTCCGGGCGGTAGGCGAGGTTGGCGAATGCCTGCGTCGCGATCGCGCCGACGTCGGCGGCGCCGGCCGGGACCGCGGCACCGACTGCCAGGAACTTGGACGCCACGGCGACACCCAGGGAGACAGTGCCGCCGTCGGCTGCATCGACCGAGTGTCCGACGATCGAGAAGGTCATGTCGGGACCCTAACGGCCGTCTGTAGGTTGGCCCCATGCGAATCGGTGTGCTGACCGGAGGCGGGGACTGCCCCGGGCTCAACGCGGTGATCCGGGCGGTGGTGCGCAAGGGCACCACGGCCTACGGGCACGAGTTCGTCGGCTTCCGCGACGGCTGGCGCGGACCGCTCGAGGGCGAGACCGTCCGGCTCGACGTGCAGGCCGTCCGCGGGCTGCTGCCGCGCGGCGGCACCATCATCGGCTCGTCCCGGACCAACCCGTTCAAGATCGAGGGCGGCGTCGAGCGCATCGAGGAGAACCTCACGAAGCTGGGCATCGACGCGCTGATCGCCATCGGCGGTGAGGACACGCTCGGGGTGGCGACCCGCCTGCACGAGCGCGGTGTGCAGGTCGTCGGTGTCCCCAAGACGATCGACAACGACCTCAGCGCCACCGACTACACGTTCGGCTTCGACACCGCGGTCAACATCGCGATGGAGGCCATCGACCGGCTGCACACGACGGCGGAGTCCCACCACCGGGCGCTGATCGTGGAGGTGATGGGCCGCCACGCCGGGTGGATCGCCTTGCACGCGGGCATGGCCGGTGGCGCGAACGTCATCCTCATCCCCGAGGTGCCGTTCCACATCGAGAAGGTCTGCGACTACGTCGAGAGCCGGTTCCAGAGCCACTACTCGCCGATCATCGTCGTCTCCGAGGGCGCCACGCCGGCCGAAGGGTCGCTGACCCTGCAGAAGGGTGAGCTCGACGCGTTCGGGCACGTCCGCCTCGGCGGCATCGGCACCGTGCTCGAGCAGGAGATCGAGAGCCGCACCGGCAAGGAGGCGCGCACGACGGTGCTCGGCCACATCCAGCGCGGCGGTACGCCGACGGCGTTCGACCGCTGGCTGGCCACGCGGTTCGGGCTGCACGCCATCGACGCGGTCCACGACGGCGCGTTCGGCAACATGGTCGCCCTTCGCGGCACCGACATCGAGCGGGTGCCGCTGAGCGATGCGACCACGACGCTCAAGCTGGTGCCGCCCGAGCTCTACGCCGAGGCCGAGGTCTTCTTCGGCTGACCCGCCGGTCGACTGCATCATGGAGTCCATGGCATCGAAGCTGGACGACGTCGCGTGGCCGGTCCACACCGCTCGTCTGACCCTGCGCCCAGCGAGCACGGCAGATCTCGACGCGACCTGGCGGTTCCGGCAGCTGGACGAGGTCAGCCGATGGATGACGTCCGCCCCGGCGAGCCGTGAGGACTACCGCCGGAAGTTCGAGGATCCCGAACGCCTGGCCAAGACGCTCGTGATCGAGCTCGACGGCGAGGTCATCGGCGACCTGATGCTCGCGATCGAGGATGCGTGGGCACAGTCGGAAGTGGCGACGCAGGCTCAGGGCGTGCAGGCGGAGCTCGGCTGGTGCCTGGACCCGGCGCACCAGGGTCGTGGCTACGCCACCGAGGCGGTCACAGCGCTGATGCGGCTCTGCTTCGAGGACCTCGGGCTGCGTCGCGTCACCGCCAACTGCTTCGCCGACAACGAGCAGTCGTGGCGGCTCATGGAGCGGCTGGGCATGCGCCGCGAGGTCCACACCCTGCGCGAGTCCCTGCACCGCTCGGGGGAGTGGCTGGACGGCATGGGCTATGCCCTGCTCGCCGACGAGTGGCGGGAGGCCAGGCTTGCCGAAGCCCTGCGCGCCAGTGGCGCGCAGGGCTCCGGAGCCAACGGGTCGGGCTAGGACGCGACGGCCGCCGCGGCGTCGACGATGCCGTAGCCGTAGACCGGGGTGAAGACCCCACGGGTCCCGGCACCCGGCGTACGGGCGGTCGATGTCAGAGCGGTGTAGATGCCGTCGACCGAACGACCCTGAGCGGCGAGCAGGGCCGCAACCCCGGCGACGTGCGGCGTCGCCATCGAGGTGCCGGCGAACTCGTCGTAGTTGTTGCCGTAGCCACATGTCGCACCGGAGCTGCTCGTGCCGGCCGGGACGGTGGAGACGATGTCCTCGCCGCAGACGGGCAGCAGCGAGCCGCCGGGGGCGGAGACCGCGTTCAGGTCGGGCCGGATCGGCCCGGAGCTGAAGGCCGACCGCAGCTCACGCTTGTCCGTCGACACGACGCAGAGCACACCCTCGTCGAAGCCGGGGGAGTTGCACAGCGGGACGCTGTCGTTGCCGGCCGCCGCGATGATCGCGACGCCCTTGCCACGCGCGTAGAGGATCGCGTCCTGCAGGCTGGTCTCCAGCCCGGTGAGGCTGAGCGCCTGGGTGCCCTGCAGCCCACCGAGGCTCATGTTGATGACGTCGGCACCGTGGTCGGCCGCCCAGCGGACGCCGTTGGCGATGTCCTCGAACGAACCGCTGCCGTCTTCGAGCACCTTCACCGGCATGACGGAGGCGTCCGGTGCGACACCGGCGATGCCCTTGCCGTTGTTCGTCGCGGCAGCCGCGATGCCCGACACGTGGGTGCCGTGGTTGTCGCTCGGCTGCGCCACGCCGTCCGGGCCCTTCCAGTCGCCGTTGCCGCACGACGGGTTGCACTCGATGAAGGTCGCGCCGGCGACGAGCTTGCCGGCGAGGTCCTCATGCCCCAGGTCCACCCCGGTGTCGACGACGGCGATCACGGTGCCGGCACCGGTGCTGGTGGCCCACGCCTGCTCGGCGTGGATCTGCTGGGGGCCGTACTGCTTCGCGTACAGCGGGTCGTTGGTGGCCGCGCCGGCGGGGGCTGCGCTGACCGCGACGGCGGTCAGGGCGGCGGCGCCGATGGCGGCGGTTCGCGCGAGTCGCATGACACTCCTCAGAGGTAGGGGAGGGCGTTCCAGGCTGTAAACGACGCCGCAGCGGGGAGGTCACGCCTACGCTGGGCGGATGGACGACACGCCGCAGCGACCAGCGTGGCCCGACGCCGTCACGCTGCGTGACGTCGTCGACCGGCTCGGTGCGCTCCCGCCGCTGGTGTTCGCGGGCGAGTGCGACGCGCTGACCGAGCGCCTCGCGGCGGTGGCCCGCGGCGAGGCGTTCCTGCTCCAGGGCGGCGACTGCGCCGAGACGTTCGCCGACTCCACCGCCGACGCGATCCGGAACAAGATCAAGACGCTGCTGCAGATGGCCGTCGTGCTCACCTACGGCGCCCAGGTGCCGGTGGTCAAGATCGGCCGGCTCGCCGGCCAGTTCGCCAAGCCGCGCAGCAAGGACACGGAGACCCGCGACGGGGTGACGCTCCCGGCGTACCGGGGTGACGCCGTCAACGGCCTGGACTTCACCGCGGCCGCCCGCACCCCTGACCCGGCGCGGCTGCTGCAGGTCTACAACACCTCGGCCGCGACGCTGAACCTCGTCCGCGCCTTCACCCAGGGCGGCTTCGCCGACCTGCGCCAGGTGCACGCGTGGAACCAGGGCTTCGTGCGCGACAACACGGCCCACCAGCGCTACGAGCTGATGGCCCGCGACATCGACCGGGCGCTGCAGTTCATGCAGGCCTGCGGGGTCGACACCGAGGAGTTCCGCACGGTCGACCTCTACTCCAGCCACGAGGCCCTCCTGCTCGACTACGAGCGGCCGCTGACGCGCATCGACTCGCGCACGGGCACGCCGTACGACGTGTCGGCGCACTTCCTCTGGGTCGGCGACCGGACCCGGGCGATCGGCGGCGCGCACATCGACTTCGTGGCCGGCATCCGCAACCCGCTCGGTGTGAAGCTCGGCCCGTCCGCGACGCCCGACGACGCGATCGCCCTGGTCGAGCGGCTCGACCCTCAGCGGCAGCCGGGCCGGCTGACGTTCGTGACCCGGATGGGCGCGGCGCGCGTCCGCGAGGTGCTGCCGGCGATCGTCGAGAAGGTCACCGCCAGCGGCGCGCTCGTGGGCTGGGTCTGCGACCCGATGCACGGCAACACGTTCGAGGCGCGAGGACGGACGCAAGACGAGGCGCTTCGACGACGTGATCGAGGAGGTGCGCGGGTTCTTCGAGGTGCACCGCGCGCTGGGCACCCATCCCGGCGGCGTGCACATCGAGCTCACCGGTGACGACGTGACCGAGTGCCTCGGTGGCTCCGGCAACATCGGCGAGCTCGACCTGCCGATGCGCTACCAGACCGCCTGCGACCCGCGCCTGAACCACCAGCAGTCGCTGGAGCTGGCGTTCCTGGTGGCGGAGATGCTCGCCGCGCGGTGAGCCCGCAGGCCTCCGTCCAGCTGCGGCTCATCGCCGAGGTCGTAGATGTCGCGTATCGCCTCGGCACCCCTGTGTGGCTGCGCGGCGGGTGGGCGATGGACTTCTACCTCGGCCGGGTGACGCGCGAGCACCGCGACATCGACTGGTTCGTCGACCATGCGCACGCCGACCGGCTGGTCGCCGCGCTCGAGGAGCGCGGGTTCGTCGCGGTGCCCGGCGTGCCGCCTGAGACCCAGCGCGACCTCGCCAAGGACGGTGAGGACGTCAGCCTCGCCCTCGTCGGTCGCGACGCTGACGGGCACGCCGTCGTCCCGGCAGGTCCGTACGCCGGGGAGCGCTGGCCGGTCGGGATGCTGGGGGAGCGCATCGGCCGGATCGGCGAGCAGTCGGCGCCCGTCATCGAGCCGGCCGCGCAGGTCGAGATCAAGGCGATGATGCCGGTCTGGGTGCCGGGCATGCGCCGCAGGGCGAAGGACCTGGATGACATCGCGACCCTCGAGGCAGCGATAGAAGCCGATCGGTCCTGACTGTGCTGTGACCGCCTGGTCACCGGGTTGGAGCAGGCATCACACGGCATGATCGTCGGGTGGCTCATCTTGGACTGGTGACCGTGGTCGTTCGTGACTACGCCGACGCGATCACCTTCTACGTGGCCGCTCTCGGGTTCGAGCTGGTGGAGGACACTCCTCTCGGCGACGGAAAACGGTGGGTGGTCGTTCGTCCTGCTGGCTCGCGGGAGGCCGGCCTCCTCCTGGCCAGGGCGGTGACGGGTGACCAGGCAGCCCGGGTCGGGGACCAGACCGGAGGGCGGGTCGGCTGGGTCCTGAACACCGACGACTTCGAGCGCGACTTCGCCCGGATGACGGCGGCCGGCGTCGAGTTCGAAGAAGCCCCACGCCGCGAGCCTTACGGCGTGGTTGCTGTCTTCCGGGATCTGTACGGCAACCGGTGGGACCTGATCCAGCCCCGGTGAGTCACCCGCTCGTCCCCTAACGTGTGCACCATGTCCGAGAACCCGACCGTGAGCGCCGCCGAGGAGCTCCGCTCGATGGTGGTCGGCTTCCGCATCTCCGCCGCGTTGAGCGTGGCCGCGGACCTCGGCATCTCCGACCAGCTTGCGGGAGGTCCCCGCTCGGTCGCCGAGCTGGCCGACGCCGTGGCTGCCGACGCCGACACCCTGCACCGGTTGCTCGAGGCGCTGGCCGCCGTCGGCGTCTACAGCCGCGAGCCGGACGGAACGTTCGCGAACACGCCGCTCGGGGCGGGCCTGCGCTCCGACGCGCCGGCCAGCATGCGGCCGCTTGCGAGGACCCTGACGGACCCGGCCCTCTGGGCGGCCTGGGGACACCTCGGCCACAGCGTCCGCACCGGGGACAACGCGTTCGAGGCGCTGCACGGCATCGACGTCTGGACGCATCGGGAGCGGACGCCGGAGCAGAACGCGATCTTCAACGACAACATGACGGCGCTCAGCTCGCTCGTTGCCGACGCAGTCGCGGCGGCATACGACTTCTCCGACCTCGCCACGGTCGTGGACGTGGGTGGCGGGAAAGGCGTCCTGCTCGAGACGGTCCTCGCCCGGCATGAGCACCTCACCGGCACGGTGTTCGACCTGGCGCATGTGGTTGCCGTCGCACCCACCCCGGGCGCGTCGGAGTCCGTCGCCGCGCGCTGGCGGGCAGAGACCGGAAGCTTCTTCGACGCCGTGCCGGCCGCCGACGCCTACCTGCTCAAGTCGGTCCTGCACGACTGGCCCGACGACGAGTGCGTCGACATCCTTCGCACCTGTGCCCGGGCCATGAACGCAGGCGGCGTCGTGCTCGTCGTCGAGGTGGTTCTGGGTCGTCCGGGCCACGAGGTCGACGCGGCGTTCTCCGACCTCAACATGCTCGTGCTGCCCGGAGGCCGGGAACGCAGCGAGCAGGAGTATGCCGCGCTCTTCGAAGCCGCCGGCCTGCGCCTGACCCGTGTGGTCCACACGGACTCCCGGATGTCGATCCTCGAAGCCAAGCTCCAGCAGGCGGGCTGAGCACACGGCGTGCGCGCGCCGCCTGTCAGAACGAGGTGGCCTGACTGGGCCACGAGACTCTGACAACCGCGATACCTAGCGTCGGTGGCATGCCGATCGACCTGCGCAGCGACACGGTCACCCGCCCGTCCGACGCGATGCGCGCCGCGATGGCTGGCGCCCCGGTCGGCGACGACGTGTACGGCGAGGACCCGACCGTGACCGCCCTCGAGGAGCGGGTCGCCGCTCTGCTCGGGCACGAGGCGGCGCTGTTCACCCCGACCGGCTCGATGGCCAACCAGCTCGGTGTCCGCCTGCTGGTCGCCCCGGGTCAGGAGCTGCTCTGCGACGACGACGCGCACGTCGTACGCGCCGAGCTTGGCGCAGCCGCCGCGGTGTCCGGCATCACGACCCGGACCTGGCCGGCGGTCGACGGCCGGCTCGACGTGGACCGCATCGTCGCGCTGATGCGCCCGGCCGGCGGCCCGCACTTCGTGTCGACGGCGGCCGTCGTGGTCGAGAACACGCACAACTTCGGCGGGGGAACGGTCCAGTCGCTCGACGACATCGCCCGGCTGCGCGAGCTGACGAGTGCCGTCGGCGTGCGCATGCATCTCGACGGGGCCCGGCTGTGGAACGCGCACGTCGCGACCGGCATCCCGCTCGACGCCTACGCCACGCACGTCGACACCGTCTCGGTCTGCCTGTCCAAGGGGCTCGGCGCGCCGGTCGGCTCGCTGCTCGCCGCGAGCGCCGAGCGCATCGCCGAGGCGCGGATCTGGCGCAAGCGCCTCGGCGGCGGCATGCGGCAGGTCGGCATCCTCGCCGCGGCCGGCCTCTACGCGCTGGACCACAACGTGGCCCGGCTGGCCGAGGACCACGCCCGGGCCCGCCGCCTCGCCGAGATCGTGGCGGCCGTCGCGCCGGGGCGGGTGCAGCCGGACGCGGTGCAGACCAACATCGTGGTGTTCGAGGTGCCCGACGCGGCGGCGGTGGTGGCGCGATGCCGCGACGAGGGAGTGCTGATCGGCGCGCTCGACGCTCGGCACGCGCGTGCGGTGACCCATCTCGACGTCGACGACGCCGGGGTGGAGCAGGCCGGCAAGGTGCTCGGAGCGGTGCTCGCGAACGGCGGCTAGACGGAGACCCGCGCCGCCGGGCGCCGGCCCAGCAGGGGCGGCAGCTGCCGGACCGCAGCCGCGAGCGCGCGCAGGTCCTCGTCGACGAGCGCCTGCGGGCCGTCGCACAGTGCCTGGTCGGGGTGCGGGTGGACGTCGACGATCAGACCGTCCGCGCCGACGGCGATCGCGGCGCGGGAGAGCGGGACCACCAGGTCGCGCCGCCCGCCCGAGTGCGAGGGGTCCACGATGACCGGCAGGTGGGCGAGAGCTCGTGCACGACCGGCACGGCGCTGATGTCGAGGGTGTTGCGGGTCGCTCGCTCGAAGGTGCGGATGCCGCGCTCGCACAGCACGATGTCGAGGTTGCCGCGCTGGGCGATGTACTCCGCGGCCATCAGCCACTCCTCGATGGTGGCCTGCATGCCCCGCTTGAGCATCACCGGCTTGCCGGACTGCCCGACCGCCTGCAGCAGCGCGAAGTTGGCCATGTTGCGCGTGCCGACCTGCAGCATGTCGGCGTAGGACGCGACCAGGTCGACGTCGTGGGCGTCCACGATCTCGGTGACGATGGGCAGCCCGGTCTCCTCGCGCACCTCGGCGAGGATCCGCAGCCCCTCCTCGCCGAGACCCTGGAAGGCGTACGGCGAGGTGCGCGGCTTGTAGGCGCCGCCGCGCAGCAACGTGGCGCCGGCCGCCTGCGCCATCTGCGCCGACTCGAGGGTCTGCTGGTGGTTCTCGACCGCGCACGGGCCGGCGATGAGGGTGAAGGTGTCCGGCCCGATCGGCACGCCACCGACGTACACCGTGGTCATCTCGGGGTGGTGGATGCGGCTCACCAGCTTGTACGGCGCGGACACCCGCATCACGTCGGCCACACCGGGCATGGCGCGCAGGTTCAGCCCGCCGAACGTCTCGACGTCGCCGACCAGGCCGATGATGGTGCGGGTGACACCCCGGCTCACGAACGCCTCGCCGCCGACCGACTCGACGCGCGCGATGACCGCGCTGATGTCGTCGGCTTCGGCGTCGGGCTTCATCACGACGACCATGGGATCAGCCTAGCCAGCGGTTGCGGTGCCAGCCCCAATCCTGCCTGCCGACGTCTCGGCAGGCAGGACGGGCCGGCCTAGAAGACCGAGAGCGTGACGCGAGACCCCTTGGGGGCGGTGTCGCCACCGTTGGGCGACTGGTCGAGCACCCGGTCGGGGCCGCCGGGCAGGTTGAAGTCGCGCACCTCGAAGCCGGCAGCGGTCAGGATCTCCCGGGCCTCGTCGAGGCTCTTGCCGACCACCTCGGGCACCGGCACCGGGGGCGGCCCCTTCGACACCACCAGGGCGATGTCGGAGTTCTTCGGCGCCTTGCCCTTGGCCGGCTTCTGGCTGATCACCTCGCCGGCCGGGATCGTGTCGTTGTTCTTCTCCTCGATCTTGGCTCCGAGCGAAGCGTCGGCGAGGATCTGGCGGGCCTCGTCGATCTGCTTGCCGACGACGTTGGGGACCGGCGACCGGCTGGACGCCGCGGCTGACGACCAGGCTGACGGCTTCGTTCCTCTTCAGCTTCTTGCCCGGCCAGCGGGCTCGGTCGAGATGACGAGCCCCTTCTTGACCGTGTCGCTGTAGGCGCGCCTGGTCTCGCCCGCGCCGAGGTGGGTGGCCGCGAGCGCCTTCTTCGCGTCCGCCTCGGTCTTGTTCCTGAGGTTGGGGATGGCGTAGCGCTCCGGACCCTTGGAGAGCACGACGCCGATGGTGCCCTTCTTGCGGATGCGGTCGTTCGGGCCCGGGGTCGGTGCTGAGCACGTGGTCGACGGGCATCTTCTCGTCGAACTCGTTGCCGACGACCTGCATGGTGAAGCCCAGGTTGCGCGCCTTCGCCTGGGCCTCTGCCTGCGACAGGGTCAGCAGCGACGGGGCGTTGGTGTAGGCCCCCGGACCCGCCGCCATCCACCAGGCGGTTCCGGACAGCCCGGCGGCGAGCAGCAGGACGAGCAGGAGCGCGATCAGGCCACGCCGGTTGTGGTGGCGGCGCAGCGAGGTCAGCGGGCGCCGCAGCGGACCGGTGTCGCCGCCACGGGCCGGACTCGGGCGCGGGCGGCGGCGACGCGGGAGTCGACACGACCAAGGTGTGGGCCGGCGCGCTCAGCGCGGGCGCCGGAAGCGGTGGCCCGACCGGCGGTGTCGAGCTCGGTGTCGGAGAGGCTCCGGCGCACCTGGGCGAGCTCGGCCAGGAAGCGGCGGGCGTCGTCGGGGCGGCCGTCGGGGTCGCGGCTGGTGGCCCGCGCCACCAGCGCGTCCAGCGCTGCCGGCAGGCCGGGCACCATCGAGGACGGGGCCGGCACGTCGTCGTGGACGTGGCGGTAGGCGACCTGGATCGCCGTCTCGCCGTCGTAGGGCTTGGCGCCGGTGAGCATCTCGAACAGCAGGATGCCCGCGGCGTAGACGTCGGAGCGCGGGTCGGCGACGCCGCGCTCGACCTGCTCGGGGGACAGGTAGGCGACCGTGCCCATCAGGACACCGGTGGCCGAGGTGTGGCTGGTGGCGCCGGACACGGCCCGGGCGAGGCCGAAGTCGGCGACCTTGATGCGCCCGTCGTCGGCGAGCAGGACGTTCTCGGGCTTGACGTCGCGGTGGACGATGCCGGCGTGGTGGGCCGCGCCGAGCGCGGCGAGCACCGACTCCATGACCTCCAGGCTCTGGCGGGCGCTGAGCCGGCCCTTCTCCCGCATCAGGTCACGCAGGGTCCGGCCGGCGACGTGCTCCATCGCCAGGAAGACGGTGCCGTCGTCGGCGCCCTGGTCGTAGACGGCGACCACGTTGGGGTGGGACAGCCGGGCGGCCGACTTGGCCTCGCGGATGAACCGGGACACGAACTCCTCGTCCTCGGCCAGCTGCGGGTGCATCACCTTGATGGCGATCGTGCGGTCGAGCCGGCGGTCCAGTGCGAGGTAGACGGTGGCCATGCCGCCGCGGGCCAGCCGCGACTCGACGTGGTAACGACCGTCGAGCACGCGCCCGACCAGGGGGTCCTGAAGGGTCGTGTCCACCCGGCGAGTCTACGTCCAGCGCGCCGCCTGCTTCGGGATCGCCGCGCTCGGCGATCCCGCGCTAGCGACCCCCGAACTGCTTCCGCAGGGCCAGGATGTTGGCGACGTACCGCTTGGTGTCGGGGAACATCCCGCGCTCGCGCACGGATTTCAGGCCCTGGTAGTAGCCCGCCACCGCGTTGCGCTGGCTGGCCGAGCGGGTCAGGATCCTGAGCAGGACCACGCCTGCCGTGACGTTGTCCCGCGGCTTGAGCAGGTCGAGGCGGCGGCCGACGACCGAGGAGATCCACTCCCCGGTGGACGGGATCACCTGCATCGCGCCGATCGCGTTGGCGACCGAGACCGCGCGCATGTTGAAGCCCGACTCCTGCCAGCTGATCGCGAGGGCGAGCGCGGGGTCGACGCCCTGCTGCTTGGCCGTCCTGACGATCAGAGCCCGCATCGCGGCCCGGCTCGGCACGCTGCGGTTCGCCAGGATCGCCCGGTTGCGCGCCGCGGCCCGCACGATCGAGCGAGGCGTAGGTGCGGCCGGCGAACGAGTTCGCGCTGCTCCTCGCCGACGGAGTTGGCCACCCTGCGCGTCACCGGTACGACGAGGGTGTCGCCGAGCCGCACGATCAACGACGACGGCAGGTGGTTGGCCCGGGCGATGACGGCCGGGCGCACGCCGTACGTCCTGGCGATCTTGATCAGGCTGTCGCCGGCCACGACGCGGTGCTGGCGCTTGATCGTGACGGTGCGGCTGGCCGAGGCCCGCTTCGCGGTCGGCACCCGCAGCGACTCGCCGGCGTAGATGAGGTTGCCGTTGCCGGGCAGCCGGTTCACCTCGACCAGGCGGCTCACGGTGGTGCCGTAGCGCGCGGCGATCGCCTCGAGCGTGTCGCCGCGGCGGATCGTGTAGGAGCCCCAGCCGGGGGAGCCCGCGGTGACGAGCGCGGCGAGCAGCAGCGGGATGGCGACCAGGCGGCCGATCCGGCCGAGTCGGTGCAGGCGAGCATGCCGGCGGCGGGGGCCGGCGGGGAGACGGGACATCGCCGGAGTCCTTCCGGTCGAGGATTGTGGTGGTTGATCCTGCCGTGTCTCCTGTGACTCATGTGACTTGAGTGACGGTTGTTACGCGAATGAAGTACTACATCGGTGTTATTCTCGGCCGCGCGGCGCCTAGGGTCGTCGGTCGTGGATCGGGTTCTCGTGGTGGGCGCCGGGCTGGCCGGGCTGCAGACGGCGGTGGCGCTGCGCGGGCAGGGGTACGCCGGGGAGCTGACCCTCCTGGGCGCGGAGCCCGTGCCGCCGTACGACCGGCCCCCGCTGTCGAAGGCGCTGATGGCCGGCGAGGTCGACGACACGACCCTCGACGCCGACTGGGATGGGCTCGACGTGACCCGGCTGCTCGGGCGCCGGGCCACCGGGCTGCCAGGGGCCGGCGTGCTCGCGACCGATGCGGGCGAGCTCGGCTACGACGGCCTGGTGGTGGCGACCGGTGCGTCCCCCGTGCGGCTGCCGGGCGCGGAGACCGCCCTGACGCTGCGGACCCACGACGACGCGCTCGCCCTGCGGGCCCGGCTGCGCCCCGGCGCCCGGCTGGTGATCGTCGGGGCCGGCTGGATCGGGGCGGAGGTGGCGACCGCCGCGGTGCGCGCCGGGGTGCGCGTCACGGTGGTCGAGGCGATGCCCGCTCCGCTCGCGTCCGCGCTGCCGGCGTGGTGCGGCGAGCGGATGCTGCCGTGGTGGTCGGAGGTGGACCTGCGGCTCGGTGCAGCTGTCGATCGCCGTCGAGCCGGACGCCGTTCACCTGCGCGACGGCGAGCGGATCGCCGCCGACACGGTCCTGGTCGCGGTCGGCGCCCGGCCGGAGACCGCGTGGCTCGAGGGGTCGGGGCTCGAGCTCACCCCGCGCGGTGCTGTCGCCGTTGACGGAGGCGCTGCGGACGTCGTTCCCGGGTGTCCTTGCGGTCGGTGACTGCGCGGCCTGGGACTCCGAGCGCTACGCGACCCGGCATGCACGTGGAGCACTGGGACAACGCGCTGCGCGCGCCGGCGACCGCGGCAGCCAACCTGCTCGGCGGCGACGAGCGCTACGACCCGGTGCCCTACTTCTGGTCGGAGCAGTGGGGTCGGATGGTCGCAGTACGCCGGGCACCACCCCGCCGGGGAGCGGGTCGTCATGCGGGAGGGCGACGACGGGCACTGGGCCGCGTTCTGGCTGGCCGGTGACCGGCTGGTGGCTGCGCTCACTGTCGACCGCCCCCGCGACCTCGTGCAGGCGCGACACCTGATGGAGTCGGCCCGTCCCGTCGACGCTGCCCTGCTCGCCGACCCGGGCGTCGCCGTCAAGGCAGCGGCGCGCTAGTCCCAGCGCCCTCCTCCCGTTGTGTCCGAAGTGGCGTGCCAGTACCTGGGCGTGAGGTTTCGGACACATCGGCCCGGCTGGGTGCAGGGGCGTCGGCGTGGCAGGCTTGCGGGGTGAGCGACCTGGACATGACCGACTCCAACCGGAGTGATCTCGACACGCTGGTTGACTCCTGGCTGACGCTGCCCGAGGTGGCCGACCGGCTGGGCATCGGGGTGTCGCGGGCCCGCCAGCTCGTGCGCGATCGCCAGGTGCTCGCCGCGCGCCGCGGCGAGAGCAACGCGCTGATGGTGCCCGAGGTGTTCGTGCAGAACGGCCAGGTGCTCAAGGGCCTGCCGGGCACGCTCACGCTGCTCGCCGACGCACGCTACGACGACGACGCCGCGCTGCGCTGGCTGTTCACCCCCGACGACTCGCTGCCGGGCAGCCCGGTCGACGCCCTCGCGCAGAACCGGGGGACCGAGGTCAAGCGGCGCGCGCAGGCACTGGGCTTCTGACCGTCGTGCGCCAGCTCGGCTACGTCGGGATGCTGGCGTTCTGCCTCCTCGGGACATTGCCGCTCGAGCTCGTCCTGGGTGTGCGGGTCTACCGGCAGTGGCGCCGCCTCGCTTTGACCCTGCTCTGCGTGGTGCCCGTGTTCGTGGTGTGGGACCTGTACGCCGTGGCTGCCGGTCACTGGGAGTTCGACCCCGACCAGACGATCGGCGTGACGCTGCCCGGTGGCCTGCCCGTCGAGGAGCTGTTGTTCTTCCTGGTCATCCCGACCTGCTCGGTGCTGGCGCTCGAGGCGGTACGCCGGGTGCGCGGCTGGCCGGTCGGGGACGAGCGGTGAGCTACACCGCGCTCGCGGTCCTGGGCGTGATCGCGGCGGTCGTGCTCGATCTCGCGGTCCTTCGCACGCGGCTGCTCACCCGTCGGGTGTTCTGGACCGCCTACGCGATCATCGTGGTCTTCCAGCTGCTGACCAACGGGTGGCTCACCGGGCGCGACATCGTGACCTATGACGCGGACGCGATCACCGGGGTGCGACTCGCGTACGCACCGGTCGAGGATCTGCTGTTCGGGTTCTCGCTCGTCGTGCAGACCCTCGCCTGGTGGGTGTGGTGGGGCCGGCGCCTCAACCAGTCCGGGCACGACGGGAACGGCGTCGGGCGCGCCGCGCACGAAGCAGGGCGGGCGCAGCCACCCGCAGCCGGGTTGCCACCGGCACCGTGACACGGGTGCTCAGCACGTCGTACCCACTGCGTTCCACCGCGTCCAGGATCCCGCCGTACAGACGCAGGGCCGTGGCGACGCAGTCGCGGCTGGTCGGGTGCAGCAGCCCGATGCCGGGGGCGGCCTCGGCGTAGAGCGCTCGGGCGCGGTCGATCTCGAACCGGAGCAGGGCCGTGACCCGGTCGTTCGGCGTCGGGCCGGCCAGGTCGGCGCGCGTCACGCCGAACCGCGCGAGGTCCTCCTCCGGCAGGTAGACCCGGCCGCGGCGCAGGTCCTCGCCCACGTCGCGGATGAAGTTGGTGAGCTGGAACGCCTCTCCGAGCGATGCGGGCGGGGAGGTAGGCGGCGTCGTCGACGGGTTCGAGGATCGGCACCATCAGCAGGCCGATGACGGCGGCACTGCCGTACATGTAGCGCTCGAGATCGGCGTACGTCGGGTAGCCGGTGACGGTGAGGTCCATCCGCATCGAGGTGAGGAACGCCTCGAAGTGCTCGACCGGCAAGCCCCACACGCGCGCGGTGTGGATGACCGCCCGGCTCACGTCGTCCTGGCTGTCCCGGGGATCGCCGCCGCTCTTGAGGTCGTCGAGGAAGCGGTCGGCCCACGGCACCAGGGCGTCGGGGTCGGGGTCGGGTGCATCGACGAGCTCGTCGGCGTAGCGCGCGAACCCGTAGAGCGCGTGCACGTGCGGCCGCTTGGACCGCGGGAGCAGCCGGGTCGCCAGGTAGTAGGTGCGGCCGTGCGCGGCGTTCAGCCGACGGCACCGCTCGTAGGCGGCGACGAGCCTCGGGTCGGTGATGGCGGCCGCACGCAGGTCACGGCCGGTCATGACAGGGCCGTCGTCATCAACGGCGGGTGGGGTCGAGGGCGTTGCGCAGCGCCTCGCCGAGAAGGAGGAATGCCAGCACGGCAGCCACGAGGAAGACGCCCGGAAAGAGCAGGTGCGGTGCCCGCGAGAGATCCTGCGCTGCGTCGGAGAGCATCAGCCCCCACGAGATGGCCGGCAGCGAGAGACCGACGCCCATGTAGGACAGGATCGCCTCCGCGGTGATGACCGTGCCGACGTAGAGCGTGGCGTAGACCAGCACGGGTGCGATCGCGTTGGGCAGCACATGGCGTCGCAGGATTCGGCCCACGCCCGCCCCGGCGGCACGGGCCGCCACGACGTAGCCCTCCTCCTTCTGCTCGAGCACGGACCCGCGCGCGATCCGCAGCATCACCGGCCAGCTCAGCACCGTGAGCACGAGGATGATCTGCGGCACGCCCGGCCCTTCGAGGAAGCTGATGATGACGATGCCCGCCAGGATCGCGGGGATGCCGATCGCGACATCGGTGATCCGCGCGATCACGCTGTCGATGATCCCCCCGAAGTAGCCCGCCAATGCGCCGAAGGTGACCCCGATGATGCCGGCGAGCAGCGGCACCATCAGCCCGACCGTCAGCGACACCCGGGCGCCGTAGACGGTGCGCGTGTAGTAGTCGCAGCCGAGAATGTCGAACCCGAACCAGTGCGTCGGGGACGGACCGTCCAGCGAGCGTTCCAGGAAGCAGTCGGTCGGCTCCGCCGTCGTCAGCAACGTCGGGAACAACGCCATGGTGGCCAACAGCAGCAGGATCGGTGCAGCGACGTGGAAGGCCCGGTCCCGGCGCAGGATCTCCCACGCCAGCCGCCACGGTCCGGCCGTGGGAGCCCTCACCGCATCAACAGCCTCGAGGTCGCTCATGCCGACCGTTCCAGCCGGATCCGCGGGTCGATGACGGCATAGAGGACGTCAGCGATGATGTTCACGATGATCACGCCCACGGTGACCAGCAGGATGATCGACACCAGCAGGGAGCGGTCCTGGCGCTGGATCGCGTTGAACATCAGCCCGCCGAGTCCGGGGATGCCGAAGATCCCCTCCACGATGAGCAGCCCGGTGACCAGCGAGCCCAGGTTGGCCGCGACGTAGGTGAGTGCCGGAAGCAACGATGCCCGCAGGGCGTGCATCCCGACGATGCGGTACTGCGGGATCGCCCGCGCCTCGGCTGCCTTGATGTAGCGCTGGCGCATCGTGTTCATCACCTCCGAGCGGATCAGCAGCACGACGTACGCCGTGCTCGTGGCGGCGACGGCCACGACCGGCATCACGTAGCTGCGCCATCCGTCCCGGACGCCGCTGTACGGCAGCACCTGCAACGTGTTGGCGAACAGGTCCTTGAGGGCGAAGGCGGAGACGATCACGGGCACCGCCGCGGCGATCACGACGCCGAGGTACAGCCATCGCGTTGCCTTCGTGCGCTTGACGGACATGACCATGCCCAGGCCGATGCCGAGCACCAGCTGCATCAGGATCGCGGCCACCAGGATCCGCGCGCTGACGGGCAGCGCCCCGGCCACCAGGCTGTTCACCGGGGTGCCGCCGCGTGAGGTGAAGACGCTGAACGGGTAGCTCATGCCGAGGTCGCCGTGCAGGAGGTCCCAGAGGTAGTGCCCGTACTGCACGACGTACGGCTCGTCGAGGTGGAACCGTTCATTGATCTCGGCGGCGATCAGCGGGTTCGGTTCCCGGAAACCGAAAAGCGCACGCACCGGGTCGCCCGGCAGAACGGTGATGGACGCGTGGAACAGAAGTGTGGTGACGAACAGCGTGAAGATTCCCTGCAGAACCCGACGTGCGATGTACCTGCCCACTGACTCCCCTTCGCCGCTGTCGGGCCCGCAGCAGCCTAGTTAGTCGGTGGATGCGCCGGTGATGCGCTCGGCGGCCAGCCGCCCGGAGACCAGCACCATCGGCACGCCGACGCCGGGCTGCGTGCCCGGAGCCGGCGAACACGACGTTCTCGCCCCAGAGGTTGCGCGGCCGGAACGGCCCGGTCTGGACGAACGTGTGCGCGGCGGCGAACGGCGCGCCGCGCTCCATGCCGCGGCGCTGCCAGTCCAGCGGCGTCGTCACGTGCTCGACCTCGATGGCGTCGCCGAAGCCCGGCGTACCCGCGCTCCTCCAGCGTCTGCGACCACCTCGTCGCGGTAGCGCGGCCCCTCGCTCCGCCAGTCGATGCCGGCGTCGAGGTTGGGCGTCGGGAACAGCACGTAGTAGCTCGAGCGGCCGGGCGGCGCGAGCGCGGGGTCGGACCGGCCGTCGGCACGGTGACGAGCAGCGACGGGTCGCTCATCAGCCGCCCGCCCGTCAGCTCGTCGAAGACGCCGCGCCACGACTGCCCGAACGAGATGTTGTGGTGCGCGCCGTCGGGGTAGACGCGCGTGCGACCCGGCGAGCAGCAGGAAGCACGACGGCGAGTAGCGCAGCCGCCGACCGTCGGCGGCGCGAACCGAGCAGGTCCCGGTAGGCGACGGGCAGGTCGGGGTTGAGCACGACGCGTCGCACGGCACCCGCTCGCCGCCGCCAGTGTGCACGGCGACGGCCCGGCTCGCCGCGCCGCTCGACGGCGTCGACCTCCTCGCCGTACCGGAACTCCACGCCGTGCTTCTCCGCCGCGCCGGCCAGCGCCCGCGGGCAGCGCGTGCATGCCGCCGCGCGGGAAGTACACGCCGGCGACGGAGTCCATGTAGGCGATGACGGCGTAGATCGCGAGCGCGTCGTACGGCGAGAGCCCGGCGTACATCGACTGGAACGAGAAGACCCGCTGCAGTCCGGTCGTCCTTCAGGTACTGCGCCACCTTCGGCGCCAGCCGGCGGAACCCGCCGAGTGCGGCGAGGCGGGCGAGGTCGGGCGTCAGCAGGTCGAGCGGCGAGTCGATGTTGCGGTCGATGAAGTCGCGCATCTCGAGGCGGTAGAGCTTCGAGACGAAGTCGACGTAGCGCGCGGTAGCCCGCCGCCTCGCGCCGGGCCGCACACGGCCTCGATCTCCGCGGCCATCGCGTCGGCGTCGGCGTGCACGTCGAGCCGACGAGCCGTCGGCGTACGTCGCGCGGTACAGCGGGCCGGACCGGCCGCAGGTCGAGCCAGTCCTCGAGCGCTCGCCGACGCAGTCGAGGGCGTCGGCGATCAGGTCGGGCATCGTGAGCACGGTCGGGCCGGTGTCGAAGGTGTAGCCGCCGTCGGTGCAGCAGCCCGGCGCGCCCGCCGGGCACGGGCTCGCGCTCGATCACGGTGACGCTGCGGCCGGCGCCCGCCAGCCGCAGCGCGGCGGAGAGCCCGCCGAGGCCGGCGCCGACGACGACGACGTGGTCGGTCGGGCCTCGGACGGTGCGCACGCGGCTCAGCCCCGGCGCGCGCGGTGGCGGCGACGGCCAGCTCGCGCAGCGCACCGGCGGCCGGCTCGGCGACCGGAGCGGCGTCGAGCGCCGCCAGCGCCTCGGTCGGTCAGCGCCGCGATCAGCCGCTCGACCTCGTCGAGCGCGCCGGTGTCGACGATCACCTCGCGCAGCGCGTCCACGCCGCTCGCGTCGAGGCGCGGGTCGCCCAGCTGCCGGCGTACGGTCGCGCGGCCTGCGCCGGCGTCGCGCCGCTCCAGCGCCGCGGCGACCAGCACCGTCCGCTTGCCCTCGCGCAGGTCGTCGCCGGCCGGCTTGCCGGTCTCGGCCGGGTCGCCGAACACGCCGAGCACGTCGTCGCGCAGCTGGAACGCCTCGCCGAGCGGCAGGCCGTACGCCGAGTAGGCCGGCGAGCAGCTCGGCGTCGGCGCCGGCCAGCGCAGCCGCCGAGCAGCAGCGGGTGCTCGACGGTGTACTTGCGCGCTCTTGTAGCGGATCACGTGCGGGCGCGCGGTCGACCGTGCCGCCGCCGGGCTCGTGCGCGGCTGCTCGAGCATGTCGAGGTACTGCCCGCCCATCAGCTCGGTGCGCATCACGGTCGTAGACCCGCGCGGCCCTTGGCGAGGCTGGTCCGCGGTCGAGCCCGGCGCCGGCGATCATCTCGTCGGACCAGCACAGGCACAGGTCGCCGGCGCAGGATCGCGCCGGCCACGCCGAACGCCTCGGGCGAGCCGAGCCAGCCGTTGCCGCGGTGCAGCGTCGGCGAACCGGCGGTGCGCCGACGGGCATGCCCGCGCCGGGTGTCGCAGCCGTCCATGACGTCGTCGTGGATAGCGCGGCGGCCTGGAACAGCTCGAGCGCCGCGCGGCGCCCGGATGATCGCGGGCGTCGTCGGCGCCGCCGGCGCCGCGCCAGCCCCAGTAGCAGAACGCCGGCCGCAGCCGCTTGCCGCCGCGCAGCAGCGTGCTGATCGCCTCCATCAGCGGCGCCGAGGTCGGGGCTGACCGCGTCGAGCACGCTCGTCCTGGCTGGCCAGGAAGTCGTCCAGGCACTTCTGCACGCGCTCGCGCAGGTCCTCGACGTCGAGCGGCGGAAGCGGCGTCATGGTCGAGCGAGCGTGGTCACGTGCGTCCTCGCGGACGCTGGGCCGCGGATCCCGTCGATCTAAGCCTCGCCGTATCGGCAGGTCGAGGCAGTTCGCCGCTCGGTCGGAGTGCCGGTAGCCTCGGTGCATGGCTCGCGGACTGCCCTCGACCATGCCTGGGCGCCACGACGATCCGCGAGCTGCTCGCGTCGGGGACGCTCGTACTCCTTCGAGTTCTTCCCGCCCAAGACGCGACGAGGGCGAGCGCAAGCTCTGGGCGGTGCTGCGCCAGCTCGAGGCGCTGCGGCCCGACCTTCGTCTCGGTGACCTACGGCGCCGGCGGGTCGACGCGCGACCGCACCGTGGCGCATGACCGAGCAGATCGCCCGCGAGACCACGCTGACGCCGGTCGGGCACCTCACCGCGGTCGACCACTCGGTCGCCGAGCTGCGCCAGATCATCGGCCAGTACGCCGACGCCGGCGTGCGCAACGTCCTCGCCCTGCGCGGCGACCCGCCCGGCGACCCGAAGGCGGAGTGGGTCACGCCACCCCGAGGGGGTGGAGTACGCCGAGGACCTGGTGCGGCTGCTCAAGGCGTCGGGCGACTTCTGCGTCGGCGTGGCGGCCTTCCCGGAGGAGCACCCGCGGTCGCCCGACTGGGACACCGACTCAAGCACTTCGTGCGCGAAGTGCCGCGCCGGCGCCGACTTCGCCATCACCCAGATGTTCTTCTACGCCGAGGACTACCTGCGGCTGCGCGACCGCGTCGCGGCGACCGGCTGCGAGATCGCCGATCATCCCGGGGATCATGCCGGCGACGAACGTCAAGCAGATCGAGCGCTTCGCGCAGCTGTCCAGCGCCGCCTTCCCGCCCGAGCTCGCCGAGCAGCTGCACGCCGTCGAGGACGACCCGAGCAGATGCGCAAGGTCGGCGTCGAGGCCGCCACCGAGCTCTGCGAGCCGCTGCTCGCCGAGGGCGCGCCGGGCCTGCACTTCATCACGCTGAACCCCTCGACCGCGACGCGCGAGATCTACGACCAGCTGGGCCTGCGCGACCGCCGCTGACGGTGGCCGCCGGCCCCGCTCCCGCCCGACCGGGACGACTACTTCGACCGAGTGGTCTGCGCTGCACGGCGGCTACGACCCGCGTCTCCCGGCTGATGCGGGCCGTGGCTCGCGATGACCTACGCGCTGGCGCGGCCGCTGGCGCGTGCGCGGGTCTCGCCCGACGCGGTCACCGCTGGCCGCGCTGCTCGTGAGCGCCGGCGTGCGGCGCTCGCCGGCGTCGGGCGGCGCGCTGGGTCCTGCTCGCGGCGGCGCTGGTCGTCGCTGAGCGGCCTGCTCGACAACCTCGACGGCGCGGTCGCGCTGCTCCGCGGCCGGCGCCACGGCCTGGGGCTACGTGCTCGACTCCGTCGTCGACCGCTGCAGCGACCTGCTCTACCTGCTCGCGCTGTGGCCGTCGGGCGCGCCGGGCTGGCTCTGCGCGCTCGGCGGTGCGCTGACCTTCGTGCAGGAGTACGCCCGGGCCCGCGCCGCCGCGGGCGGCATGTCGCGAGATCGGCGTGGTGACGCTGTGGGAGCGGCCGACGCGGGTGATCGTCACGGCGCTGTTCCTGCTGGGCGCCGGCTCTACGTCGTCGGCGCGAGGTGTGGGCCGGAGCTCGCCGGACGCGCTGGGCCTGGGCACGGCGCTGCGGCGTCGTCGGCACTCGGTCGCAGCTGCTGGTCGTCGTGCGCCGCCGCGCTGGCCTGACCGCTCGCGCGAGGCTCCACGACCCGGCGAGTCGTCCGGAGCGTTCGCGCGGCGGACTTGCGACGCGGCTGTGCCGGAGCCGACGTCGGCAGGCAGCGGGGCTCAGGCGGCCGGCCCGACGAGGTCGGCGACGATCGCGGCGGACAGGCCGACGAGCGGCAGCCCGCCGCCGGGATGCGCCGACCCGCCGACGAGGAACAGCCCCGGCACCGGCGAGCGGTTGGCCGGGCGCAGGAACGCGGCGCGGGCGCCGTTCGACGAGGTGCCGTAGATCGAGCCGCCGGGGGAGCGGGTGGCGCGCTCGAGGTCGGCGGGCGTCCGCATCTCCAGCCACCGCAGCCGGTCGCGTACGTCGAGCCCGCGCGCGGCCATGACGTCGAGCACCCGCTCGGCGTACGACTCGCGAGCCCGGGCGCGTCCCAGTCGACGCACCGGCGCCGGGCTCGTGCCGCGGCGCGTTGACCAGCACGAACCATGCCTCGTGTCGTCGTCGGGCCGCATCGCCGGGTCGTCGGGCGCGCTGACGTAGACGGCCGGGTCGGGCACCGGCCGGGGCCCGCGGCGGCCGTGCCGAACACGGAGTCGAACTCGTCGTCGTAGTCGCGCGGGAACAGCACCGTGTGGTGGCGAGGCCGGGCGTCCGGCCGTCCAGCGCCAGCAGCAGCACGAAGCCGGACAGCGACGGGGTGGCCCGGCGCAGCCCTCGCAGCGCCGGCCGCGCCGCCGCGCGCGGCACGAGGTCGCGGTACAGGTGCGTGGCGTCGGCGTTCGCGACCACGACGTCCGCCGCGAGCTCGCTCGCCGTCGGCCAGGCGTACGCCGGCGGCGCGCCCGCCCTCGACGAGCACCTCGAGCGACGTCGGCACCGGTGCGGACGTCGCGCCGCGCTCGACCGCCCGCTCGCGCACCGCCTCGCCGAGCCGGCGCAGCCCGCCGCGGACGTGCCACGCGCCGAACTTCTGCTCGACGTACGGCACGACGGCGAGCGCGGCCGGAGCGCGGCGCGGGTCGGAGCCGGTGTAGGTCGCGTAGCGGTCGAGCAGCATGCGCAGCCGCGGGTCGCGCAGGTAGCGCCGGCCCAGGCCGCGCAGGGTCAGCCACGGCGCCACCGTCCGCAGGTCGCGGGTACGCGGCGGCCAGGCGCATCAGGTCGGCCGGCCCGGCCAGCGGCGACTCGAGGAACGGCGTGCGGGTCGCCTCCCAGATCGCCTCCGGCGCGCTCGAGGAACCGGTCCCAGTCGGCGCCGGCGCCCGCGCCGAACGCCTCGTCGAAGGCGCGCCGTACGCCGGCGCGGGACGCGTTGGGCACGTCGACCCACGTGCCGTCGGCGAAGCGGTAGCGGCAGGCCGGGTCGACCGGCACGAGGTCGACGACTCCTCGAGCGGCGCCCCGGTCTTGAGGAACAGGTCGCGGTAGACGGCGGGCAGCGTGAGCAGCGAAGGGCCGGTGTCGAACGTGAAGCCGTCGCGGGTGTACGCGCCGAGCTTGCCGCCGACGGTCGCCGCCTGCTCGCAGACCATGACGTCGTGGCCGAGCGTCGCGAGCCGGGCCGCGGCGGCGAGCCCGCCCATGCCGGCTCCGACCACCACGACGCGCGCCACGGGCCGAGCCTGGCAGAGGCGGCGCGCTCAGCTAGCGTGCGGGTCGACCCGTGACCTCAGCACGCAGAACTCGTTGCCCTCGGGGTCGGCGAGCACGACCCAGGTCTGCTCGCCCTGCCCGATGTCGACGCGCTTGGCGCCGAGCGCCTCGATGCGCTCGACCTCGGCGTCCTGGTCGCGGTCGGTGGCGTTGACGTCGATGTGCACGCGGTTCTTGGTGATCTTCTGGTCGGGCGTTCGCAGCAGAAGCAGCGAGGGCCCGGAACCGGGCGGCCCTTCCAGCTCGACGTAGTGGTGCTCACCCTCGAACTTGGCGTCGCTCTCGCGGTAGCCGAGGACCTCGGCCCAGAAGTCGCCCAGCCGGCGCGGGTCCTCGCAGTCGATGATCAGCTCGGTGAAACGGCAGGCCACGACGGCCTCCTCTCGACGGATGTCGGCACGCTAGCTGGGCCCACCGACAAGAAAGCGGCCCCCCAGGATGAGGGGGGGCCGCTCTACAACTGTGCGGGTTATGCGTTGGCGATCGAGACACCCTCGGCGGTGCAGTCCACCGGGAACTGGATGTTCGGGCCGGCGAGCACGCTCGCGGCGACGCCACAGACGTTCGCTGCGATGCCCACGGGGATCTGCACAACGGTGTCGGTGGCCGACACGTTGACGAGCCCCTCCTGGCGGGGCCACAGGGGGGGGGGGGGGGGCTGGGGGGGGGGGGGGGGGTTTGGGGGTTTTTTCGGGTGTGGCCCCCCTTTAAGGGAGGGGGCCGGAAACGGCTACTCGCGAGTAACCGGGCAATTCGCCCAAATGAGGTCGATCAGGGCGTGACGTGGCTCACAAACCGGATGGCGCTCGCCTGGATCTGGCCGTTCTCGATGGCCGCCAGCTCGTCCTCTTCGGTGACCCCGCCCAGGCCGGGGAAGTAGTAGGCGCCGCGCTCGCTGCCCCGGGGCCCAACCGGGCCCGGAGCGCGGCCAGCACGGCTTCTCCCGGGTGCAGCCCGTGCTCGGTCGCCCACTCGGTGAGGTGGGCCTCCCACGTTTTGCCCGACTCGAGCCACGCCTCCTGGCGGCGGTGCAGCCAGCTCGGGTCGTCGTCAGCAGGCGGCAACCGCTCGAAGCACCACTGGGCCGTCGCGTCGTCGAAGCGCTCCCAAGCCCACTCGAGGACGATGACGGTGCCGCCCGGCGCGAGCATGCCGACCATCCGGTCCGCTACGTCGTCCAGATCGGCCACGTGGTGCAGCGAGAGACTGGCCACCACCACGTCGACCGCGCCGGGCGGCACGAACTCCTCGATGCAGGTTCGCCGGTAGTCCGCCCCGTCCGGCGCCTCCGTGTCGACGCCGACCGCGTCGTAACCGGCCGAGCGCAGCATCGGGACGAAGCCCCCGAGCGGGCCGCAGCCGATCTCGACCACCGCTGCCGGCGGCGGTGGCGCGTGGTCGCGCACGAACGGCCAGACGGCAGCGAGCCAACGCTCGTCCGTCGTCCGCCCGTGCGTCGAATGCTCGTGGCTCGACATCGTGACGCACCCTAGTCACGGCAGCGGGCGGCCCCGTACGACGATCCGGCCGGTACGGCGGCGGTCGAGAGACGTGGCCGTGAGCCAGCAGAACGCGGCGACGGACACCGGGTGGGCCAGTGCGTCCGGCAGCACCCGAGCCCGCACCCGGCGGCCGACGACCACGCGACCGGCGACGCCGGCGGCATAGCCCGCCAGACCGACCCGCGACCCCCGCAGCGCGGCGAGCGGCGGCACGACATAGGCCAGCCCGAGCAGTCCGCACACCGCGACGGCACCGCGGGGAGAGCCGAACGCCGACCACAGCGACTTCGCGTAGCCGTCGCGGATCGCCGGCCACCCGTCGTACATCCGGCACGACGCAAGCCCGGAGCCGTCGACCACACCACCGCTCCCACCGGCGCGCTTGACGGCGCGGAGCAGGGCGATGTCCTCGAGCATCTCCGCGCGCACCGCGGCATGCCCGCCCGCTCGCCGGTAGGCCAGCGCGTCCACGGCGAGGAACTGACCGTTCGCGGCGGCCAGGCTCGGCCGCGGCGATCGCTCCGCCGCCCGCAACGGCAGCGTCGTGAGGAAGGACCACTCCAGCAGCGGCTGCACCAGGCGCTCGGCCGCGGAGACGGCGACCTGGCGCGGGTACGGCGACACCAGGTCCAGCCCCGACCAGCGCAGCAACGCGACCGTCGCCGCGACGGCCTGCGGTGCGAGCACGACGTCGGCGTCCACGAACACCAGCACGTCCGCGTCGACGTCGTCGGCGAGCTGCTGGCAGGCGTGCGGCTTGCCCCACCATCCGCTTGGCAGCGGCTCGCCGCGCAGCACCGTGAGCCGAGGGTCGCCGGCAGCGACCGCTTGTACGACGTCGACGGTGCCGTCGGAGGAACCGTCGTCGAGCACCCGGATCTGCAGGTCACGCACCCCGGTCTGGCCGAGCAGCGCCCGCACGCACGGCCCGACCCGCTCTGCCTCGTCGCGCACGGGCACCAGCACGGCGACGCGTTCGCGCACCGGGGGAGGGTCAGCCGGGGGCCGGCGCAGCCTCGTCACGTTCCAGGCCGCGTGCACCGCGCCGGCGACCGCCAACCCCGACCCGGCAGCCGCAAGGCTGCGCAGCGCTATGGACGTGACTGCCACAGCGCCCACGCGTAGGGCACGGTGACCAGACCCATCGCGATGCCTCCCGCCAGCGCCACGTCGGGAGACCCGAACCAGAACAGGTTGCCCACGATCGAGCCGATCCACGTCCAGAACAGCAGCGTCGCCGGCTGGGCCTCGCTCGCCCGCACGCGCGGCAGCGCGGCGTGCAGGATCACCATCATCACCAGGCCGACAAGCAGCCAGCCGGCGTAGTTCGTCAGCGGCACGCCCTCGACACCGTTCAGCCCCGGCGTCGGGTCGGCCCACCGCCAGCGCCCGTCCTCGACCATCTGCGGGTCGAGGAACACGTCCCACGCGGCGAGCCCGAAGGCGGCGATCGGCGCGGCAAAGCGTCGGGAGATGCGCCGGCCGGCGAGGAGCAGGGGGTAGGCCATCATCGTCCACGCCAGCGGCACGATCGCCGGCACGTCGAGGACCGTCGGCCCGAGCGACCCGGTGTAGGAGTAGTCGCCGAAGGGGAACCCGGTGCGCACCCCCACCGTCTCGGCGAGCAGCCCGCCGCCGGCGGTGACCACGACGAGGACGACCGCCCACCGCAGGCCCCGGTGCACCGCGGCGTGGGTCACGGACGCAAGGAAGAACGTCACGACGATCGCGATGGTCACATCGCGCTTGTCCTGGCCCTCCACGAGCGGGTAGGCGATCTGCAGTCCGATCGTCGCCGCGGCGAGCAGCCACGGGAGGGCGGCCCGCACCCCGGTCGGCGGGCGACGGCGGCGCGTCGCGTCGTACCGCCTGGTCCTCACCTCCATCGGCGCCGCCCCGAGAGCATCACGGCCGCGGCCGTGCGACCGGACGCGCCGAAGACCCCGCCGCCGGGGTGGGTCGACGCACCGGTGAGGAAGAGGCCGCGCACCGGCGTACGGTAGCCCGCCAGCTCGGGCAGCGGCCGGTACAGGAACATCGAGTCCAGGCCCATCTCGACGTGCATGACGTTGCCGCGGCGCAGGCCCAGCTCGCGCTCGAGGTCCAGCGGCGTCTGCACATGCATGTGCTCGATGGTGTCGCTGAAGCCCGGCGCGGCGGCGTCGACCTGGGCGATGACCCGGTCCGCCTCGCGACGTCCGATCTCGTCCCACTGCTCGCCGGTGGAGAGCCGGTAGGGGTGCCACTGCGCCCAGAGCGTGATGTTGTGCCGGTCCGGCGGGGCGATGGTCGGGTCGATCGCCGAGAACGTCATGGCGAGGACCGCGGGCTCGGCCGGGGTGCGGCCCGCGACGAAGTCGCCGTACGCCGAGCGGAGGTGGGCGCGGCTGGGCGCGAGCAGCTGCATTGCGCCGTACGCCGAGGGCTCGCCCATCGAGGGGTAGCGGGGCAGGTCGGTCGTGCCGAGCCGGACGGCCATACCGAGACCGTTGCCGACGCGCACCGCTCGGGTGGCGCGCGCGAGCAGCGCGTCATCGCCGAGCAGCTCCAGGGTGGTGAGGACGTGGCAGCCGGCCAGGACGGCGCGCGCCGCGATGTGCTCGCCCGAGTCGGTGCGGACGCCGGTGAGCCGGTCGCCGGAGCGGGTGATCGCCGCCGCACCGTCGCCCGCTCGGATCGTGCCGCCGAGCCGGCGCAGCCGCTCGGCCAGCGCCGTCGTCAGGGCACCTGACCCACCGACGGCGCGCCCCGGCGGGAGGGTGTGCAGCAACGCGCTCCAGCCCACGAGGTCGGCGGTGGCGACCTCGTGCATCGGCGGACCCGACTGGGCGCCGAGCCACGCCAGCGCGGTCTTCAGCCGCTCGTCGGTGAAGTGCTCGTCGAGGAGCTGGTCGCCCGGCTGCAGGAACTGCCGCGACATCTCCAGCCCACCGACGTCGGCGGCCTTGCCCGCGCCCCACAGGTGGCGCCCGAGCCGGCCTGCGGACGGAACGTCCTGGAACGCCGCGAACACCGCCTCGTTGCGGGCTCCCCAGTCGGTCGCGAACGCGCGGTAGGCCTCCGCATCGCGATCTCCGCAGACGGCGGCGATGGACTCGCACGTGCGGTCGAGGCTCAGCGAGAATGTGATCGCCTGCTGGTCGTCGGGCGGGCCGAACGGCGCGAAGCCCCACGGGTCCAGGTCGAGATAGGTCAGCCCGCACTCGTCCAGGCCCAGGTCCTCGACGATGCCGGTGTGCCGGATCATGATGTGCGCGCTCGACCCGCGGTCGACGGCGTAGCCCGGCCAGCGCTCGACCGTCGACACGGCTCCGCCGATGACCGTGTCCTTCTCCACGACCTCGACATCGAGCCCCGCGCGGGCCAGGTAGCAGGCGGCGACCAGCGCGTTGTGCCCGCTGCCGACCACGACGACGTCGCGAGTCATCAGGTGGCCTGACAGGTCGGGCACCAGAACAGGTTGCGCGTCTGCATCGTCTCGGTGCGCACCGTTGTGCTGCACACCCGGCACGGTTCGCCCGCGCGCTGGTACACGTAGAAGCTCTCCTCCCGGGTCGGTCGCCGGGTCCGTCGCGGTCGGTCCTCGACGCGCGTGGTCACGATCCGGTTGGTCCGTACGCCGATGCGCAGCAGCGCCGTCAGGTCTTCCCAGAGTGCTTCCCACTCCTCGCGGGTGACGCCGTGCCCGGGGCGGAACGGGGACACCGCGTGCCGGAACAGCACCTCGGCCCGGAACACGTTGCCGACGCCCGCGATGACCGACTGGTCCATCAACAGCGTGCCGATCGGTGTGCGGCTCTTCGAGATGCGTTGCCAGGAGCGCTCGGGGTGCGCGTCGCGCCGCAGCGGGTCGGCGCCGAGACGGGCGTGGATCACCGCCTTCTCGGCCGGGCCGACAAGCTCGCACGCGGTCGCGCCGCGCAGGTCGGCGTACTGCTCGCTGCCCTCGATGCGCAGCCGCAGGGCACCGACCGGGTCGGGTGCCGGCATCGGTCCGAACGCGAACTTGCCGTAGAGGCCGAGGTGGATGTGGATCCATCGCCGCGCCGGGAAGCCGAGGAAGAGGTGCTTGCCGTGAGCGTCCGTGCGTTCCAGCGGACTGCCGTCGAGCAGGGCTGCCGCGTCGGTGAACCGGCCCTGCGGGCTGCTCAGCCTCAGCAGCTGGCCGCCACCGAAGCCGCCGCGGAAGTCCCGGGCCAACCGGTGCAGGGTGTGCCCTTCAGGCACGGTGGGCCCGCCATCGCTCCCGGGCGCGTCTGATGCGACTGGCGAGCATGACGACGAGAGTGATGCCGACGGCGAGCAGCACGGCGGCGATCGTCGCGGCCACCCAGGGGGCTGCGACGGCGACCGCGATGATCCCGGCGACCGAGAGGTCCTCGAGCAGGCTGGCGCCGATGTTGGAAGCGGGCTCGGGCGACGTGTTGATCGCCAGCCGCAGCCCGGACTTCACCAGGTGGGACGCCAGCGCGGTGACTCCTCCGGTTGCGGCGAGCACCGCCTGGTCCAGGCTCGTGGCGTCGCCGCCGGCGAGCAGGCCGATCACCGTCCCGATGGTGGGCCGGATGAAGGTGTGGACGGCGTCCCACGTCGAGTCGACGTACGGGATCTTGTCCGCGACGAACTCGACGACGTAGAGGATGGCGGCGGCGACGAGCACGTCGGTGCGCTGGAGGCCTGCCGGCACGCCGTCGAGACCGCCGAACCGCCCGAGCAGCCCGATCAGCAGGACGGTCGCGTAGGCGTTGACGCCACTGGCCCACCCGGAGGTGAACACGAGCGGCAGCAGCGTCGTCATGGTTCCCGCCCCGCGAACGTGCCTTCGACGGAGAGGACGGCGAACCGCGCGAACAGCTCCTCGGTGTACCACCCGACCTCGGTCGTGCGGCGGATCGCCTCGACGTGGGCGGCGCCACGATGTGCGAAGTCGGTCAGCGCGCGCGCGGACTCCCACAGGCTGAACGTGCCCTGCAGCCCGACCGGGGCCTCCCCGATGCCCACCGCGAGGCGAAGGCCCGGGGATCGGTGCAGGTCGGCCGACACCGGAGGCACGGCGCGCCAGAACGTCACCGCCTTGGTGGTCGCGAGGCGGGCCCGGGTGACGGCGGCCACCGGTCCGTCGTAGGCGGCGGGCTCGGGCTCGCCGAAAGGGCGCCGCCGTGACCAGCGGCCGCGGCTGGCGAGCGGTCGCAGCCCCACGCGCAACCGCTCCCGGCTCAGCCGCGACCACCGCTGGACGGTCGGGCCGGCCTCGAAGGCCGCCGCGGCGCCGGGGGAGTCCCAGGTGGCGAGCAGGCCCCAGTGGCCAGGGTCGGCATCGCCTACTCTGAACGTGCGGCCGGAACCGGTTCCGAGCAGCTTGCCGAAACGCAGGCCCGGCGTGCGCCGCAGATGGGCCCGGTCCACGCCCATCCGCACCAGTGCACCGGGCACCCGGTGCGGTGCAACTCCCCACAGATCCAGCGTCACCAGCGCAGGCACCTCGATCACCCCGGCAGGGTATGTGGTCAAGCGAGGGTGGATCTTGCCGACATAAGGGTAGGGAGAGACCAGCCGCGTCGCTCCTTGTCTGGAGTTCTCGCTATTACCACCGAGTTTGTGGAGACACCGCCAGATGGCGTCCATGCATAAGATCATCACGGCCGTTTTCGGCCGCACCTGGGTCCGCGCCCTCCTGCTGTGCGTTGCTGTCGCCCTTTCGCTGTGGAGCTTCGAGCGCGTCCCGAACGCTGCCTGGCTGCCCGCCCTGCTCGGCCTGCTGCCCTGGGCCTTCGGCAAGTACGTCCTTTGCCCCCTGCGCTGGCACGCCCTTTCGGTGAGCGGCAAGTCGCGGCGCTGGCACCTGCGGGTGTACGCCGAGGCCGAGCTGCTCGGTCTGGTCTCCCCGGGACACGCGGGTGCTGATATCTGGCGGGTCCACAAGCTCGAGACGACCGGGATGAACCGCACGTCGTCGGTGGCCGAGGCGGCGCTGGACCGGCTGATGGGCGCCATCGGGCTGATGCTCTTCGTCGTTGTGGCGGGGGCCACCCTGCCGCTGCAAGTCCTGTTGGCGGCGCTGGGCATCGCCGCGTTCTTTCTCCTCATCGCCCTCATCGTCCGTCGCGTGCGACCCCAGCTGCTCGCCGACCGCCCCCTGCCCCGGCCCAGAGTGGCCGCCAAGGCCATCCTGCTCTCGATGAGCTACCAGCTCACGATCATGTGCATGCTGATGGGCACCGTCGCGGCGATGGGCCAGGAGCTGAACCCGATTCAGCTGCTCGGCGTCTTCGGGGCCAGCCAGGTCGCCGGCATCGTCCCGGGCATGCACGGAGCCAGCCCGCGCGAGGGCGCCCTGGTCGTGGGGCTGGCCTCTCTGGGCATCACCTGGACGGCGGCCATCGGCGCCGTCGCCCTCACCGCCCTGCTCGCCTGGCTGCCTGCGCTGCTGCTCGGCGGCGGGAGCTTCGCCGTACACCGGCTGCGGGCCCGGTTCGGGTCGGCACCCGCGCTCACCTGAGCCGTTCGGGTTTGCGCCTGACCGGTCAGGCGCCCGGAAATAAATCGCACGAACTGACCATTGTGCGGATAGTTGCCTGTGGGTGATCTTTGAGGCAGCTCGCCTGTGGAGCAGGGGGTTCGCGATGGTGACAGCGGACAGCGCGGCCGCGAAGGCGACCTCGGCTGCCCTGTCCAGGCCCACGAGCCGCTGGCGCAGCGCACTCCGCGAGATCCTCCTGGTGCTCGCCGGCATCCTGGTCTACTTCGGGGTTCGCGGCGTCACGGTCACCGACGCGCAGGAGGCGCTCGACCACGCCCTTCACCTGGTGGCGCTGGAGAAGGCCACCGGCCTCTATGTCGAGCCGTCGCTGCAGGCCATGGTGCTCGGGTCCGACTGGCTCGTCGATGCCATGAACTGGGTCTACATCTGGGGCCACTGGCCGATCATCGTCATCGTCCTGGTCTGGCTGTTCGTCGCCCACCCCGCGGGCTACGCGCGCACGCGCAACGCGATGCTCATCTCCGGCGGCGTCGGGCTCGTGATCTTCGCGTCCTTCCCGGTGGCCCCGCCGCGGCTGGCGGGGCTCGGCCTCATCGACACCGTGACCGAGCACTCGTCGGCGTATCGCGTTCTCCAGCCGCCGGCCTTCGTCAACCAGTACGCCGCGATGCCGAGCCTGCATGTGGGTTGGGACCTGCTGATGGGCTTGGCCGTCTACACCTACGCGCGACACGTCGCGGTGCGGATTGCCGGCCTTGCGCTGCCGGTGCTGATGGTGTCTGCAGTGCTGCTCACCGCCAACCACTACGTCATCGACGCAGCCGTCGGGGCGGCGCTGGTGCTGGCGAGCATGGCGGCCGCCCGGCGGATCGAACGCCGAAAGTCCATCCCGGAGCCGGTCCTCGAGCCGACCGGGGTCGGGATTCCCCGGCAGCGGGACGTCGGGTCGGTCACCGACGAGTCGTCCCCGCTCTCCGAGGCCAGCTAGCGTCCTGCGGCTAACCTCCGTGCCGTGAGTGCGCCCACGGACCGGATGCTGGCGATCGCCCACCGGTCGGGCAACACCGTCGAGGGTCTCCGGGCCGCGCTCGATGCGGGGGTCGACCTGGTCGAGGCCGACGTGCACGCCTACCGGGGGCGCCTCGAGGTGCGGCACCTGAAGAGCATGGGCGGGCTGCCCTACCTGTGGGACCGCGGCGTGCTGATGCACCGCCGGGCCTACGCGCGGGTGGAGCTGGCCGAGCTGATCGCTGCTCTGGGTGGTGACTCGCGCCTGATGATCGACCTCAAGGGCGTGCACCCGCGGCTGGCCGGCTCGGTGGCTCGACTGCTGCGCGAGCTCGCCCCGGACGGTGCCCTGACCGTGTGCACCAAGCACTGGGGGATGCTCGACGCGTTCGACGTGCCGGTGCGCCGGGTGCTCTCGGCGAGCAACCGCCGTGGGTTGGCCCGGCTCCGTCGTCGGCTGGCGCGCGGACCGGCGTACGGCGTGTCCGTGCACCGCCGCCTGCTGACGCCCGCGGTGGTGGCCGACCTGCAACGCTCCGTCGAGGTCGTGATGACCTGGCCGGTGGACACCGACGAGGCGTTGGCCGACGCGCGTCGGCTCGGTGTCGACGGCGTGATCAGCAAGGACCTCGCGTTGCTCGGTCGGGTGCTGGCCGGTCACTGACCGATCTCGGCGGGCTCGCCGCCGGTGATCGCGAGCAGCTCGTCGTACGTCGTGGGGAACACCGTGTTCGGATGGCCGGCAGCGGCCCACACCTCGTCGTACTGCTGGAGCTCGACGTCGACCAGGGTGCGGATCGGGGCGGGGTGTCCGACCGGCGCGACGCCGCCGATCGCGAAGCCGGTGTGCTCGCGGACGAACTCCGGGGTGGCGCGCTCGACGCGCTCGGCACCGACGATGGTCGCGACCTTGGTCGTGTCGACCCGGTGCCCGCCAGACGCCATCACCAGCACCGGTGCACCGTCGGCCGCGAAGATCAGCGAGTTCGCGATCTGCGCGACACCGATGCCGAGCTGGTCGGCCGCCGCGGTGGCGGTGCGGGCTGCCTCGGGGAGGACGCGGATGCTGCCGCTCGCCCTGGTCGCACCGAGGTCGGCCAGCTTGCGCGTGACGTGTTCGACGCTGGGGTGCACGGGCTCGAGGTTAGACGGCCGGGACCACCGCGTCAGGAGACGACCCGGCGGTAGATGAGGTCGAAGTCGGTCGTGTAGGTGGTGCCGTCTTCGGCCATCTCCCAACGTCCGGTCATCGTGTTCCCGTCCTCGCTGAACGTCGCCGTGAAGCGCTGGGAGAACGGCTCGCCCTCTCGCCAGAGCCGCCACTCGCCGTTGCCGATGCTCATCTCGTAGACGCGGCAGACACCGCGGTCGTCGGAGTAGAGCTGGTAGTAGGTCCCGTTGGCGGCGTCGCATCCGATGATGGAGAGGTTGTCGGGCGCCTCGGGCATCTCGACCGTCCCGCGCTCGAGAAGATGTGCCCCCGAGTCGTGCCACTGGAAGGTGACCGTGCCGCCGCCGGGCCACCGCGTCCCGTCCGGCCAGCTCGCCTCGACAGTCCACTCGCCGACCAGAGGGTCGAGCCGGCGTAGCGCCTCCTCCGCGGTCGGCTGGTCCACCGCCCTCAGCCCACCCGGTCGAGGAACTCGCGCGATCGCTGCACCACGAGCGCTGTCGCGTCGGCGTCGTACGACGGCAGCGAGCGGTCGGTGAACAGGTGCTGGTCGCCGGGGTAGACGAACAGCTCGGCCAGCTCGGGGCCGACCGTCTTGACGAGCTGGCGGGCGAACTCGAGGTCGCCCTCCAGCCCGAAGATCGGGTCCTGCTCCATGCCGTGGATCTGCACCGGCACGCCGTCGGGCCACGGGCCGATCGCCCAGTCGCCCGTGATCGGCATGCACGACTCGTAGAGCAGCGCGCCGCGCGCCCCGGGTCGGGTCTGGGCGAACTCCTGCGCGGTGCTGCCGCCCCAGGAGAACCCGGCGTACACCAGTTTCTGGGGCAGGTCCGCGACGACCTGGTTGGCGCGCTCCGAGAGCGCGTCACCCATGCTTTTCACGTACGCGACGCCGGCGTCGACCGTCTCCGGTCGCTCGCCCTCGAACAGGTCTGGCGCATGCACGGTGTGCCCGCCTGCGCGGAGCTCCTCAGCGAACGCGCGCACCCCGTCGGTGAGCCCCTGCACGTGGTGGAACAGCACGACCTCGGCCATCTCTACACTCCCCAGAATCGCGTATGGTTCGTCGAACGATCCACAATCTTAGAATGGTCCAGATTTGTCGGTCAATAAGCAGATCCCGGACTACGACCTCGACGAGATGCTCGTGGTCAGTGCGCCCGCGCAGCTACGCGCTCTCGCCGACCCCACGCGCAGCACGCTCCTGGAGCTGCTGCTCGAGCGGGCCGCCACCGTAACCGAGATGGCCCAGGCCGTCGACCGCCCCAAGAGCACCGTCGCCTACCACGTGAAATCCCTCGTCGACGCCGGCCTCCTCCGCGTCGTGCGCACCCGGCGGGTGCGGGCGATCGAGGAGCGCTACTACGGCCGGGTCGCCCGCACGTTCTACATCGGCGTGCTCAACCGGGCTGAGGACAGGCAGGTTGCAGCCGCGATCAACGGGCTTGCGGAGGCGGCCGCGGAGTCGGCCCCGGCTCACGCGGCGGACGAGCTGCGCTGTCTGCTTGTCCACGCACGCATCCCGATCGAGGAGGTGCGGAACTTCTGGGCGGAGGTCCAGGCGGTCTCGCGCCGGTTCGCCCAGATTCCGCGGTCGGGCGACCAGGTCTACGGCTTTGCTGCTGGCCTCTATCCCACTGATGCCCCCACGCTTCCCGACGCCGAGCGCGTCCCGACCGACTGACGCGACTAGGAGTCACCGCGGAAATGGATGGACGGGAACGCGCGCGGCGCGCGAGCATTGCTGGTCCCGCACGTCTTCGAGGAGACCGTCTGATGTCAGCGCCACGACTGCACCAACCGGTGCCCGCCCTGCGCTGACCCAGCGGCTCGCGGGCATCCCGACCTACCGGAGACCCCGCGATGATTCCGACCGAGCGACATGTTCTGAACGCTGACTTCCCCCTCGAGCACCACTACGAGCTGGGGCGCTTCCTGCACCTCGGCGCGCTGCTCGCGCGCAGGCATCGGCACATCGTCGTGCGTGAGCTCAGGCGCCACGCCCCCGACACGGTTCTCCCGGACCGGGCCGCGGTCCTGCACACGGTCCAGGACGGAGTGGACCGTCGCGTGCTCGCCGAGGTCGGCGACGCCCTGGTGCTCCTCGAGTCGTGGAAGTCTGATGCGCACGTTGTCGTGAGCGCCGACGACGAGGACACGGCGGCCGCGATCGCCGATGAGGTCAAGGCGCGCATGCCGGTCGAGTGCGGCGAGCAGCGCGTCGTCGTCACGTTCTCGGACGCGATGACCGGCCCCCGGACGATGCCGCTCGACGTGCACGCGTGGCTCGACGTCCGGGAGCACTACCCGGACGACGTTCGTCGGAGCTTGGATGCCCTGGTCGCCCATGCTCCCGATGTCGAGTCGGCGCGACGGCTGATCCTGTGGCACGGCGTCCCGGGGACCGGGAAGACCTCGGCGGTCCGTGCCCTGCTGCACGCGTGGCGTGACTGGGCCGAGGCGGTCGTCATCACCGATCCCGACACCTTGCTCAAGGACGGGAAGTACCTGCGTCGCGTCCTGCTCGATACGGACGACGAGGAAGATGAGCGCTGGAAGCTGTTCGTCATGGAGGACGCCGAGGCGCTGCTGCGCAAGGAGACCGGTGGCTCGGCCATGGGAAAGCTGCTCAACCTCGCTGACGGACTGCTCGGGCAGGGGCTGCGTTGCCTGTTCCTGATCACCAGCAACGAGTCACTCGGCGCCATCCACCCCGCGATCGTCCGCCCCGGCCGCTGCCTTGCGCAGCTCGAGTTCCAGCCCATGCCGGCGACGCAGGCCGCTCGGCTGCTCGGCCGGCCCGTCGACCGGGCGATGACCCTTGCCGAGGTGATGGCCGCGACCCCGGTGCAGACGCGGTCCCAGCCCGTCGCCGTCGGGCAGTACCTGTAGATGGGAGGACCGTTCGACGTCGAGTTCCTTCCGAACCCCGCCGATCTCTGTGTCCCAATCAGAGTGCCGGGCGAGAGATCATTAGGCTTGCCGGGTGAGTGCGCTGGACCAGCTCGTAACCGCGAAGCTGGCGAAGGCGGAAGAGTTCTTGGAGGTCGCCAAGTTGGTTGTCGACAGCGCGCACGATGCCGCGACCAGCTTGGCCGTGTCGGCGGCGATCAATGCGAGCGATGTGATCCTGATTCGCGCCACTGGCACGGCGCCGACTGGTGCGGGTGCACACGCCGAGGCGGTGAAGTCGCTCAGTAGGGCTGGGTTCCCCACGGCCGCCAAGCAACTCTCTCGACAACTGCACTACAAGAATCCCGCCCAATATCTCGCGCGGCGACTCATGCGATCTGAGGCGGATCAAGCGATCACAAGAGCCGAACGGCTGATCGAACAGGCGCGAAAGGCGTAGGGGCAGAAAATGAATAGGTGCTTCGTGATCGGTCCCATCGGGGATGAGTTTGCGCCTTTGGGTTCAGCCGGTCGCGCGAAGTATGAGCATGCCATCGAAGTTTACGAGAAGGTAATTCTCGCAGCCTGTTCGCAAGTCGGACTCGAGCCAGTTCGTGCAGATCAGATCGCGATCACGGGTGAGATCACGGAACAGGTCTTTCGGCACCTATACGAGGACGAGGTCGTGATCGCTGATGTCAGCGACGGCAATCCCAACGTCATGTACGAGTTGGGTCTACGACACACGCGCGATCTACTCACGGTTCAGATCGGCGAGTACGGACAACTGCCTTTCGACATTCACGCGATCCGCACGATCGAGTTCTCTCGATCGGATCGCGGGCTGATAGATGCTCGAAACAAGCTCACAAAGGCTCTAACAGCAGGGCTTGCGGAGGGGTCTGACCCCGTTACCGCGACGAAGATTTGGGCGGGCGCGGCATCTTCAACGTCATCGGGAAGTGTGGAATTTGACTCAGAGCTGACTGGCCTCGACACAGAGGTCGACGATGTGGAACAGGACGGCTTCTTGGAGCTGATCAAGACTGTCGAGGAGACATTTCCACACCTGACTGATACTGCCACGAGCATCGGAGCTCACATCGCCGAAATGGGCTCGGAGGCGGAAGCGGTGGGTCGCGAGATGGAAACGTTGAACACCCAGCAGGCACCAACGTCTGCTCGCCTTTCGACAGTGGCTCGCTTCGCGGCGCAGCTCTCGAGCCATGCAGACCAGATGGAATCCTTGATCGCCTCGTTCTCAGCTGACATGGACAAGATCGACGGGTCGGTGAATGGCTTGCTGGAATTCCTGAGCGAGCATCCCGATGTGTGGACCGAAGACATCGAGGATTTCCTCGACCAACTTGAGACTCTCTCAGAGAGCGGCCGAGAGGGCATGGAGGGCATGGGTCAGTTCGCGGTTCAGGTGAAAGACCTCGGTTCGTGGAGTAAGACTCTCCGCAAGCCGAGTGATCGGCTCTACGCCACGGTGACGACGATGGCAAAGAAGACTCGCTTGATGGACGAGTGGGAGTCGGCCGTGCGTCGGCTCAAGAAGCGACACACCGAGGTCGTGGAACGCGATGCCGCCGTAGCGCAGGCGCCTGACGCTTGACTTGAAATAGCAAGACAACTCGCTTCGGCTGCTGCCCACCGACTTGCCTCCCCAGTCGGCTGCTATCCAGGGCGCTACTTGATCCGCCCGTTGACGGGCGGCCGCTCCGAGTGAACTAAAGGGTCACAACGATCAACGGGAATGGTGTCCTGCTGTGTCCGCCGATACCTCGGACCAGCGGACGTAGGCCTCGCCGGGGCCGTGGCCGGGAACGGGCTGGGGTCGGGTGGTGACGGTGGTGCCGAGCAGGGTTGTGGTGGTGAGGGATCCGTCGGGGTGCAGGCGGGTGTGCACGAGGCCTCGGGTCTTGAGCTCGTGGTGGCGCCGGCAGCGTGGACACAGATTCGTCACGCAGGTGGGTCCGCGCGGCCATGAGACGTCGTGGTCCAGATCGCAGCGGGACGCGAGGCGGGCGCAGTCGTAGGACGTGCACCGCGGGTGCACGGCTCGCACGTGCTCGGTGATCGCCACTGTCGGTTCGTAGGACTCGGTCCGCAAGTCGGGTAAGTCCGGGACTGCCGTCCGCACCGATCCGGTGAGAAGGTCTCGGGTCCAGCCGCCGGGCGGCGCGGTCGGAAGCCGGATGGTGCCCTGCAGGACACCGGCGGCATCGACGAGCAGGACCCGGGTGGCGGCGCCGCCGGCGATCTCGCGGCGGGCAAGTTCCCTTGCGGAGTGCGGGTCGATCGGGGCGGGTGCGCCGAGGCCGCGCAGCTCACCCGGATCGTCCTTGCCGGGGCCGTCGCCGAAGAGGGTGTCGGAGTGCAGCACGATGCCGACCTCGCGGTCGCGGGGGGCGGCGACCTGCGGGAGCTGGTCGCCGAACGCGACCCGGCGCAGCAGATCCATCACGGAGTCCACTCGGCGCTGGTCCATGCTCAACTTCTGACCGTCTGCGCCGACCGCGGGCCACGCCAGGGCGAGGTTGGTGATCACCGCGTCGGCGAACGCGATGTCGCAGTCCTGGCCGATGATCTGCAGCACGCCGGTGCCGTCGCCTTGCGGCCACGCCCGCACCGCCCGGTCGCGGATCGCGTCCTCGCGGCGGCGGCGGGCCGCATCGTTGTCGACCCGTATCACCAGGCGCTGGACCTGGGCCTTCCACCTTCGTGGGGACAGCCCTTCCCACGGCCCGTCCGCGTCAGCGACCTGCCGGAGGACGACCGCTTGCACCGCCCGGGCGCCCGCGTCGTCTAGTAGCGCGGTCTCCTGGGCCAGGACCTCGGCGCGGGCCAGGTCAATCCGGCCCGCCTCCACCGCCGCCAGGGTGTCCGGCAGCACGGTGACCAGCCGGGTGGCCAGGTCCACCAGCCGCTCCGCCGCGGGCTTCGCGATCCCGAGGGTGACCTGCAGCTCGTGGATCACGCTCGTGTGGGTGAGCTCCTCCTCCGACGGGACCCCCCACCCGCGTTCCACCCCGACCAGCTCCGCCCGCGCTGCCGAGGCGCAGTCCTCGGCCACCTGAGCCACCAGCCGCAGCTGCTGCACCTGATTCGCGGCGATCTTCCGGACCGTCGCGCGCAGCCGCACGACCCGGCGCATCGCGGCACGGGATCCGGTGCCGACTCCTCGGTCATGACGCTTGGACATGGCAGCGAATCTACGGACCACCACCGACAGTTCCGCCGACAGAATCGACCCGGAATCCCTTTATCCACAAGGGAGTCTGGACCACTGATCCTGTGGACAACGACGCGAGCGGCGGCCAGGAAAACGGCAGAGTGGGAGCTGTACGACGGGGGGGCACCGGCCCGGCTGATCCGGACTCCAACCCGACTCCCACCGGACGCCAACGGACTCCTGCCCGGTCACTTGACGGGTCTGTCGGTGGCGGGGTTTACTCTAAGAACTGTTCGAACAGGTGTTCGAACACAGGTGGGACGGGCTTGCGGCCCGGCCCCGCCTGGAAGTGGCGTTGTCCCGCCCGGGAGCACGGACCTCGACCCCCGTGCCCCCGGGTGGGACCGCCCGGTCGGCGGCGAGCACGGAAGGGAGCCCAGATGACCCGACGCTACGACGACCCGGTCGAGGTGCGCCGGCGCGACGAGGACCCGGCGGAGTTCCTCTGGCACGGCCGGCTCTACGTGGTGCGAGCGGTGCTGGCCCACTGGGTGGAGACCGGTGCGTGGTGGCGGGTGGGCTCGACCAGTGGCTCGTCCGCGCTGGCTCCCGACCCGTCCGCGCAGGGCGCCGAGCGCGAGGTGTGGCGCGTCGAGGCCACCGCAGGCCGCCAGCACGGCGCCGGGGTCTACGACCTGTGCTTCGACTGGAGCGCCGACGGCCAGCCCTGGGTCCTGCTCCGGACGATGGACTAGGCGATGGCGATCCGACCTCCGGCCCGCGCCCCGCACAACCGCGTCCTGCGACCGCCCGTGGTGGCCGCCGCCCACGAGCAGCTCGAGCTCGCTCGGCACGACCTGGCCGAGGCGATGACCACCACCGTGCCGGGTGAGCGCTACGCCGCAGCCCACCGGGGCGCGCTGCACACCACGGCGGCCGTGCTGGCGGTGCGCACCCGGCCGGTGAGCACCAAGCGGCCGCGCAGTGCCTGGGCGCTGCTTCCGCAGGTCGCGCCGGAGCTCACCGAGTGGGCGGCGTTCTTTGCGGCCGGTGCCGGCAAGCGGGCGGCCGCGGAGGCCGGCCTCACCCGGGCGGTCAGCCCGCGCGAGGCCGACGACCTGCTCCGTGACGCGCAGACCTTCCTCGCCCTGGTGGAGACCACGCTCGGGCTCGCCCACCAACCCGTCCTGCCCCAGCTGGCTCCTCAGGCCAGCTGATCCCGTCCACCCCGGGTGAGCTGCCCCCACTCCCGATCCCCGAGTCCGATGACCTCTCCCGCTAGCGACCCGTTCGTCCACCTGCACGTGGCGTCCGGCTTCTCACTGCGCTACGGCGCATCGCATCCGCGGGTGCTGGTCGAGCGGGCCGCCGAGCACGGCATGGACACCCTCGCGCTGACCGACCGCGACGGGGTCTACGGCGCCGTTCGATTCGTCCGGGCCTGCCAGTCGGCCGGCATCCGGCCGGTTCTCGGGGTCGACCTCGCGGTCGAGCCCAGTGGCCTGCTCGTCGGCGGCCACCCCTCGCTGCGGGCTCGTCCCCCCGCCGCGCCCGGTGACCGCCGGGGGGAGGGCGGCCAGGCCCGTCGTACCCCCGCCCGCGGGGGTGCCTCGGTCGACCCTCGCCACCCCCGGGTCACGCTGCTCGCCCAGGACAAGCAGGGCTGGGCCGCGCTGTGCCGGCTGGTCTCGGCCACCCACCTGCGCGGGGAGCGCGGCAAGCCGGTGAGCACCCTCGACCTGGTCGCCGAGCACGCCGCGCTGGCCGCCGCGAACGGCGGCGGCCTGCTGCTGCTGCTCGGCCCGGGCTCGGAGGTCGGCCGGGCCCTCACCGCCCGCCGGCCCGACCTGGCCCGCATCGTGCTGGCTCGGTGGAGCGAGGTGGTGGCCCGCGAGGACCTGCTGCTCGAGGTGGTGTGCCACCGCGGTCCCGACGACCAGGCCCGGGCCGCCCGCATGCTCGGCTTCGCCGGCGACCAGCAGGTCACTCCGGTCCTGAGCAACGCGGTGCGCTACGCCGACCGCAGCGACGGCCCCACCACCGACGTGCTCGACGCCGCCCGCCGGTTGGTCGCCCTCGACGCGCGCCACATCGACCGGGTCAACGCCGAGGGCTACCTCAAGTCCGGCAAGGAGATGGCGCTGGTCGCCGAGGAGGTGACCCGGGCGGCCGGCCTGGGGGAGGCGGCGATGCGCCGGCTGCTGGCCACCACCCGCCGGGTCGCCGACCGGTGTGCCGTCGACCCGCGGGCCGACCTCGGCATCGGCGAGGTGCACTTCCCCGAGCTCGCCGTGCTCGACTCCTCGGGCCGGCCGCCGGCGGTGGTGCTGCGCGAGCGGTGCGAGACGGGGCTGGGCCGGCGTGCGATGGCGGCGACGCGCGAGGTCCGGGGCCGACTCGACGACGAGCTCGGGGTGATCGAGGCGCTCGGCTTCCCCTCCTACTTCCTGACCGTGGCCGATGTCGTCGAGCTGATCCGCACGATGGGGGTGCGCGTCGCCGCCCGCGGCTCGGGCGCCGGCAGCCTGGTCAACTACCTGCTCGGCATCTCCGGGGTCGACCCGATCCGCCACAACCTGCTGATGGAGCGGTTCCTCTCCCCGCTGCGGGAGGCGCTGCCCGACATCGACATCGACGTCGAGTCCGACCGCCGTACCGAGATCTATGAACGCATCCTCGAGCGCTTCGGCGGCGAGCGGGTCGCGTGCGTGTCGATGATGGACACCTACCGCGTGCGGCACGCGATCCGCGACGTGGGAGCCGCCCTCGGGATGCCGCTCGGCGAGATCGACACCATCGCCAAGGCGTTCCCGCACATCCGTGCCCGCGATGCACGCCTCGCCCTGTCCGAGCTGCCCGAGCTGCGCGCGTCGCGGCTGGGCGAGGGCCAGCTCGACCTGCTGTTCCGGCTGGTCGAGCGCCTCGACGGGTTGCCCCGCCACATCGCGCTGCACCCGTGCGGCGTGCTGCTGTCCGACACCACCCTGCTCGACCGCACCCCGGTGGAGGCGAGCTGGCTGGGCTTCCCGATGAGCCAGTTCGACAAGGACGACGTCGAGGAGCTCGGCCTGCTCAAGCTCGACGTCCTCGGCATCCGCATGCAGTCGGCGATGGCCTACGCCGTGCAGGAGGTGGTGCGGGTCGACGGCGGCGACCCGATCGACCTCGACGACCAGCAGCAGGTGCCGCTCGACGACCCCGACACCTTCGCGCTGATCCAGTCGACCCGCACCCTCGGCATGTTCCAGATCGAGTCACCGGGCCAGCGCGAGCTGGTCGGCAAGTTCGGGCCCGAGACGTTCGGCGACCTGATCACCGACATCTCGCTGTTCCGGCCCGGCCCGGTCAAGAGCGACATGGTCACGCCGTTCCTCAAGGCGCGGCAGGGCTGGACCGAGCCGCAGTACCTTCACGACGACCTACGCCCGGCGTTGGAGGAGACCTCCGGGGTGGTCGTGTTCCACGAGCAGGTGCTGCAGATCGTCTCGGTGTTCACCGGGTGCACGCTGGCCGAGGCAGACGAGGTACGCCGTGCGCTCGGGACGGTCGACGGCCAGCCCGAGGTCGAGGTGTGGCTGCGTCCCCGGGCGCTGGCCCGCGGCTACGACATGGCCACCATCGACACGGTGTGGGCGGTGCTCAAAGCCTTTGCGTCGTTCGGGTTCTGCAAGGCCCACGCCGCCGCGTTCGCCCTGCCGACCTACCAGTCGGCCTGGCTGAAGGCCCACCACCCGGCCGCGTTCCTGGCCGGGGTCCTCACCCACGACCCGGGCATGTATCCCAAGCGCCTCATCCTCGACGACGCCCGCCAGTTCGGCATCGAGGTGCTGCCGCTCGACGTCAACCGCTCCGACGCCACCTACCGCGTCGAGCAGGTCTCGGCGCCACCCGCCTGGCCCGGCGACGTCGAGCGGCCCTGGCAGCGGGCCAGCTCCTACGGCATCCGGCTCGCCCTGTCGGAGGTCAAGGGCATCTCGTCGGCGGAGGTCGTCCGCATCGTCGCCGGGCGTCCCTTCGGATCGCTGTCCGACTTCTGGCACCGCGCGTCGGTGTCCCGTCCGGTCGTCGAGCGGTTGGTGCTCACCGGCGGCTTCGACGACCTCTACTCGCTGCGCTCCGGCGACCGGCCCGACCGCAGCACCCGTGACCGGCTGACCCGACGCGACCTCCTGCTGCAGGTCCGCGAGCTCGACCGATGGTCGCGGGCGGTGGCTCGCGGCCGGTTGGGTGGCCGACCGGGCGGCCGTGCTCGCCGTACGCCGAAACCCGCGCCCGAGACGTCGAAAGAGGTGCTCACCACGGTCCAGCAGCCGGGTGTGCGCGAGCTCGCCGCACGTCAGTCGCAGGCGGCGCGACCCGTCGAGGCCGCGCCGGTGCAGCTCGCCCTCGACCTCGGCGACGCCCCCCACTCGGTGCTGCCCAGCGGGTTGCCCGAGATGAGCGGTGCCGAGCGGGTCCGCGCCGAGCTCGAGGTGCTCGGTCTCGACGCGAGCCAGCACGTCGTCGCGTTCTACGAGCCGTTCCTCGCCGCGATCGGGGCGACCCGCGCGCCCGACCTGGTGCGCTGCCGCAGCCAGGCCGAGGTGCTCGTCGGGGGAGTGAAGGTCGCCACCCAGACCCCGCCGATCCGGTCCGGCAAGCGGGTCGTGTTCGTCACCCTCGACGACGCGCGCGGACCGATCGACGCGACGTTCTTCGAGGACGCCCAGGGCCCCTACGCCGCGACGCTGTTCCACTCCTGGCTGCTCGTCATCCGCGGCCATGTGCGCCGCACCGGTCCGCGCGGGGTGTCGATGCGGGCGACCGGCTGCTGGGAGCTGTCCGAGCTGCACACCGCCTGGCGGCACGGCGGTCTCGACGCGGTCGCCGCGCTGATGGCCGCACCCGGCCAGGTCACCGAGCAGGCCGTCGCCGGCGCGGCTGAGAGCCGGTCCACCCGCCCGGTGATGACCCGGCCTCCGGTGGGAGACGGCGACGACCGCTCGAGTGCCGGCGGCATGACCCGGCCCCGGCGGGTGCTGGTGCACCCGAGCGGGTTCCGCCAGTCGCCGTACGCCGATCTCAAGCCGCCCGGCGATGACACCAAGACGGCCGCCCGCAAGGAGGGCGCGAAGGCGCCACGCAAGCTCTGGCACAGCAGTCCGGGCAGCTCGGGTGGATAGCCTGACCGCATGCCCACACCGCTGTCGCGCTCCTCTCGGACCAGCGTTGTCTGGACCGCGCTGGCCGAGGTGGTTGCGGCCGGTTCCGCGACCCTCGACATTGTCGATGTCGGTGGTGGCACGGGCGGGTTCGCGGTGCCGCTGGCAACGCTCGGCCACCGGGTCACCGTCGTCGACCCGAGCCCCGACGCGCTGGCCTCGCTCGAACGCCGGGCCCGTGAAGAGGGCGTGCAGGTCCGCGCACTTCAGGGCGACGCGGCCGGCCTGCTCGACGTCGTCGCTCCCGACAGTGCCGACCTCGTCCTGTGCCACGGCGTGCTCGAGCACGTCGACGACGTCGCGCCGGCCCTGTCCTCGCTCGCAACCGCGCTGCGTCCCGGCGGCACCATCAGCGTCCTCGCCGCCAACCGCAACGCGGTCGTCCTGGCCCGGGCCATCGCCGGCCACGTCAGCGAGGCGCGCCACGCCCTTGACGACCCCGCCGGCCGGTGGGGCCCGGGCGACCCGCTGCCGAGACGGTTCACCGAGGCGTTGCTGGTCGACCTGCTCACCGCGGCCGGACTGTCGGTCCGTGCCGTGCACGGCGTCCGCGGCTTCAGCGACCTGGTGCCGCGCAGCGACGCCGACCCCGGCGCGGCCGAGGCCCTGCACGACCTGGAAGCTGCCACCGCCGAGCGGCCCGAGTTCCGGGCCCTCGCGACCCAGCTGCACCTGCTGGCCGGCAAGGCCTGACCAGGCCGGCCGGACGCGCGGGAGGATCGCCATCCGATGAGCAGGAGCCAGCAGCTTGACCGGCCCGGTCCGCCGTCCGGGCCGCCCGGCGACGACCGCAACTGCACGGTCCTGCACGTCGACATGGACGCGTTCTACGCCTCGGTCGAGCTGATCTCCCGGCCCGAGCTTCGGGGCACCCCGGTGATCGTGGGCGGCGGCAGTCGTGGAGTCGTGCTGTCCGCCACCTACGAGGCCCGTCGCTACGGCGTGCACTCGGCGATGCCGATGACCCGGGCCCGCCGCATGTGCCCGCAGGCAACGGTGGTCACGCCGACCCACGGCCGCTACTCCCAGGTCTCCGCGGGCGTGATGGAGATCTTCCGATCGATCACCCCGCTGGTGGAGCCGCTGTCCCTCGACGAGGCGTTCCTCGACGTCGCCGGCGCGGTCCGGCGCCTGGGCCGGCCGGCCGAGATCGGTGCGCTGATCCGCGACCGGGTGTCCGACGAGCAGGGCATCACCTGCTCGGTCGGCGTTGCGACCACCAAGTTCGTCGCCAAGCTGGCGTCCACCCGCTGCAAGCCCGACGGCATGCTCGTCGTCCCCGAGCACGAGGTCGTGGCGTTCCTGCACCCGCTGCCGGTGGCCGCGCTCTGGGGAGTGGGGGAGAAGACCGAGCAGGAGCTGGTCCGGCTCGGACTCCACCTGGTCGGCGACATCGCCAACACTCCGCTGCGCACCCTGGTGCGTGCCCTGGGCCAGGCGACCGGCGCTCACCTGCACGCATTGTCCTGGGGACGCGACGAGCGCTCCGTCGTCCCGCACGAGCCGGACAAGAGCATCGGCGCCGAGGAGACCTTCGCCAGCGACGTCGACGACCCGCAGGTCGTACGCCGGGAGCTGCTCCGGCTCTGTGAGAAGACCGCGGCCCGGATGCGCGCCGGGGGCATGGCCGGGCGCACGGTCAGCATCAAGGTGCGCTTCGCCGACTTCACCACGATCACCCGGGCCCGCACCCTGCGGGAGGCCACCGACGTCGCCCAGGACCTCTACGCCACCGCGCGGGGGCTCTACGACGCGCTCTGCCTGGACCGGGCCCGGATCCGGCTGGTGGGGGTTCGCGTCGAGGGGCTCACCGACTCCGACGCAGCTCCCCGTCAGCTCGTCCTGGGCGATCGGGAGCACGGTCGGCGCGAGGCGGAACAGGCGGCCGACCGCGCCGTACGACGCTTCGGCAGCGGCATGGTGCGCCCCGCCAGCCTGGTCCGTGAGGACAACAGGAGGCCTTCCGACCCATCCGCTCGGCCCTCTCAACACGAATCATGAGGAGGAAACCATCTGGGCCGTTCGTACGTCATTTGTGCGTGCGGGTTTCACGACAGCCGCGCTGCGCATATTCTGGCAACACCACGGCGGCCGCGACGGACTGTCGCGTCGATGTGGCGAGTCCCCCGTAAGGAGGAGTCCGTGCCGCTCTCCGAGCACGAGCAGCGTCTGCTCGAGCAGATGGAGCGGGCCCTCTATGCCGAGGACCCCAAGTTCGCATCGTCGCTCCGCGGCAAGGATCCCCGCAGCGCGTTCCGGCGCAGCGTCCTGATCTCCTCCGTCGGCTTCATCGCGGGTGTCGTCCTGCTGATGACCGGCCTGGTGCAGCAGACACCCCTGGTCAGTGTGATCGGCTTCGTCGTGATGCTCGGGTCGGCGTTCTACGCGCTGACGAGCTACCGCCGGGTCGCCGGCGGAGCCCAGCTCGGAGTCGTCGACGGCACCGGCGCCCCCCGGCCGGCGAAGGCGGCGGCCAAGCCGGCCAAGGACCGGCGCAAGCTCATGGAACGGCTGGAGGAGCGCTGGAACCGGCGTCGGGACGAGAACGGCCGCTGAACACCCGGTCCTTCACGCGGGCCGCCGCGATGTCCACGGCGTCCAACGCGTCCGCGAACCGCTCCGACAACGCCACCGCCACAACCCGCGTCGACCGCGGCAGCCAGCGAGCCCGCAGCCGACCCCACCGGCTGGCCTGCGCGGCCAGCGCAGCCCGCACGGTGCCGACGTCGGACCGCAGGTCGCCCACCTCACCGAGGTCGGTCGCGTAGCGGGCGCGCTCGGTCGCGGTCGCCAGCCGGCGTACGGCCTGCGCGGCCTCCTCGGGCAGGGCCAGGTCCTCGCTCACCCGCGCAGCCGCTCCCCGCGGCGAGTCGCTCGGGTGCCACGTGTAGCCGTGGTCGAGCAGGGTGTCCCGCAGCTCCGCCCAGGCGGTGACCACGATGCTGGCCGGAGTCGTGGCCCGTCGCCAGCGGAGTCGCCGCACGATCATGCGGGTGGTGATCGGCACCAGGCCGAGCACCAGCAGTGCCAGCAGCAGGGCCGTCGGCACCAGCGGCAGGTTGTAGCGTTGCCACACCGACTGGTCGGCCCCGTTGCCCTGCAAGCCGGACAGGTCACCTTCGAGATTGCGCGGCGACGCAGCGGGCGCGCCGGACTCGGTGGCACTGGGTTCCGCGGTCGGTGACGCGTCCGGGCCGCCGGCCGCCGCTCCAGGCTGGGCCCACGGCGGCGGGTCGCCCGTGCGCTCGCCCGGGGTCGGCTCGAACGCGGTCCAGCCGACTCCGGCGAAGTAGAGCTCCGGCCAGGCGTGCAGGTCGTGCAGCCCGACGACGAAGCGTCCGTCCTCGTCGCGCTCACCCGGTGTGAAGCCGACCGCCACCCGGGCCGGGATGCCGAGCTGGCGGGACATCACCGCCATCGCGGAGGCGAAGTGCACGCAGTAGCCGCGGCGGGTGTCCAGGAAAGCGGCCAAGGCGCGACCACCGTTGGCGTCGCCGACACTGCCGGCCACATCGGTGTCGTACCTGAACTCGGCCGGGTCACGCAGCCAGCTCTGCAGGGCCATCGCCTTGTCGTAGTCGGTGGGCGCGTCAGCGGTGATCTGCTCGCCGATCCGCTTGACCACCGACGGGATGCCCAGCGGCAGGTCGAGGTAGCGGCTGACGCTGTCCGGAGGTGCGCCTGCCGCGCGCAGCTGGTCGGGGGTCGGGATGATCCGCAGCTGCGTCAGGTCGTAGGTGAGGCCGCGGAGCGAGGAGTTGACGGAGAACACGTTGAAGGTGGAGGTGTCGTAGACCCACCGGCCCTCGATGTCGACCCGCTCGGTCGGGTAGGGCAGCGGCAGCCACTGGTCCTCGAGGCCGAGGATCTCGATCGTGTAGCGGCGGCGTACTTTTGACACGCCGGAATCCACCCCGAGATTCGCGGGCAGGCCGTCGGCGACGTTCTGGTCCTTGGGGACCTTCAGCTCGCTGGGGCGCCAGGTGTTGCCGGTGAAGACGTCCAGGCCGACCATCCGCAGGTAGGTTGCGGGTCCGTCGTAGCGGATCACCGGGCGGTTGCGGGCGCGCCGCAGGTCCTGGCCGAGGTTGATGATCGGGTTGACGACCGACACCTTGTTGCCGGTGCCGCTGCCCGGACCGAACCCGGACCCGCCGAACCCGAACGAGCTGGCGTCCAGGTCGGGGAGCAGCGCGGGTACGACGAGTGCCAGCCCGAGCGCCGCTGCACCGACCCGGCGACCCACCTGGGCCAGCGGGCCGGTCTGCACGCTGCCGTGCCACTCGGTGGGACTGGCGGTCGGCGCGAACCGCAGCGGCCGTCCCCAGCGGCTGAGTCGCTCGCGGGCTTCGGTGAGCAGCAGGGCCAGGAACCCCGCGCCGCCAAGGAGGAACGCCTGCCAGCTCACTCCGGTGGGGGAGACGGATGCGGGCACGGTGTAGAGCGCGAGCAGGGGCAGGCCGGCCAGCGCCGCCCGGCGCATCGTCACGGCCAGCGTGTCGACCGCGAGTGCCACCAGACCGACGCCGCCGACGGCAAGCAACTCGATGCCGGGGGACACCGAGATGGGCGCGGCAAAGCGGTTGATGTCGTCGTTGCCCTGCCGGGCCAGCTCGGCGAGCCGGTCCAGTGCGCTCGGGTCCGGCAAGATCCACAGCAGCGCCTCGTCGGAGGCGTAGCGACCCACGAGGTAGCAGCTGAGCACGAGCAGGCCGATCATCGGCACCAGCGGCCGTGGCGCCGAGAGCCGCCGTGCCAGCTCGTTGCCCGCCCCCGCCACCAGCACGGCGAACAAGACCGGCAGGTACCAGCCGCCGGTCAGGAACACGTCGCCCAGGCAGATCGCGGACAGCGCCGTCGCCACCGCCGCTGCGGCCGGCATCCGCAACGTCCCGAGCGGAGCCGTCAGTGCGCCCAGGCCGGGTTGCCGGCTCACCGGACGCCTCCGGCGGCGGTGCGGCTCAGGTCGACCTCGCGGTGGTGGCGACTCGCGTTGGGCCAGAGATCGGCGAGGTTGTTGCCGGCCGCGGCCTCCACCACGCGCCACCCGGACACCCGCAGCAGCCGCGCCGCGCCCTCGTGGTTCGCCGCGGCCTTGACGCGCGCGCTCTCGGGCATCGCGGTCCAGCTGGTCGAGTCGAGCAGCACCGCGACCGCGGCGCTGGAGCCATGGCGCAGCCGGGCCAGCTGCCGCGCCTGCTCCGGGTCGACGGTGCCGAGGACCGCGACCAGCAGTCCGTCGCCACCGCCGCGACGCAGCGCGGCCGCGGCGTCCCGGAACGTCTCGTTGCCCGACGTGTCGATCACCGCGAGCGCGTCCAGCAGGGCTCCCTCGAAGTCGTTGCCGACACCGCTCGGGTCGTGGGCTGCGCTGGCGACGCTGCCGCCGGTGTCGGTGAGCAGCCGCACGTGGTAGCCGTGCCGGACCAGGTGTACGCCGAGCGACGCGGCCGCGCTGACCGCCCACTCGAACGAGGACGCCGGCCCCTCGCCGCGATGGGCGATGGCGCGGCTGTCGAGCAGCACGGTGCAGCGGCTCTGCCACGGCTGCTCCTCGCGCCGGACCATCAGCTGGCCCAGGCGCGCGGTGGAGCGCCAGTGCACCCGGCGCAGCTCGTCGCCCTGGCGGTACTCACGGGTGCCGGCGTCGTCCTCGCCGGCGGTCGCGATAGCGCGGGCGCGGCTCTCGCCGCTGCCCGCCCACTCGCCGGCCAGCTGGACCATCGGCAACGGGATGACCTGAGGGGTGACGACGAGGACGTCCTTGGCGGTGAACGAGCGGTGCAGCTCGCACATCCCGAACGGATCGGTCAGCCGGATCGACAACGGTCCGAGCGGGTAGCGACCCCGCACATCGGAGCGGACCGTGTAGGACACCTCTCGCCGGCCGCGTGGCTCCACCCGATCAAGGACGAACCGCGGCCGGGACCCGAGGACATAGGGGATCCGGTCCTCGACGAGAAGCAGGCCGGTGGGCAGCCGGGAGATGTTCTCCAACCGCAGCGTGATCTGCGACTCCTGTCCCGCCGCCACCCGGCCGGACCCGACCCGGCGCTGCGAGGACAGCCGGTAGCGCGTCCGGGCCACCACCCAGGCACTGACCAGCGGCAGGGCGATCAGCAGGACGGCGATGCGCAGGAGGTCGTTCTGGGCGAGCACCAGCGCTGCGAAGAACGTGGCGATACCAGCGGCCAGGAAGGAGCGACCCCTGGTCGTCAACCCCCGGATGGCACCGAGCACTAGAGCGCGCTCCGCCTGCTCCGCGTGTCGTCGGGCACCGGGACCCGCGCCAGGATGTCGGCGACGATGTCCTCGGTGGCCCGCCGTCCGATCTGCGACTCGGCCGTGGGCAGCAGCCGGTGGGACAGCACCGCGCTGGCGAGCGTCTGGATGTCGTCGGGCAGGACGTAGTCGCGGTCATCGAGAGCGGCCGCAGCACGCGCGGCGCGGATCAGGTGCAGCGTCGCCCGCGGCGAGGCACCGAGGCGCAGCTCGGGGGACTGACGGGTCGCGGTGACGAGGTCGATCGCGTAGCGGCGGACCTGGTCGGACACGTGGATGGTGCGCACCGTGTCGATCAGCTTGGCGATCTCGGTGGCGTCGGACACCGCCTCCAGCTCGACCAGCGGAGACACCTGGCCGTGGCTGTCGAGCATCGCGAGCTCGGCCACGTCGCTCGGGTAGCCCATCGAGACCCGCGCCATGAAACGGTCGCGCTGCGCCTCGGGCAGCGGGTAGGTGCCTTCCATCTCGATCGGGTTCTGGGTCGCGATCACCATGAAGGGCACGCCCAGCTCGTAGGTCACACCGTCGACGGTGACCTGGTGCTCCTCCATGCACTCCAGCAGCGCTGACTGCGTCTTCGGCGACGCCCGGTTGATCTCGTCGCCGACCACGATGTTCGCGAAGATCGCGCCGGGCTTGAACTCGAACTCGCGCTGCTCCTGGTTGAAGATCGAGACGCCGGTGATGTCGCTCGGCAGCAGGTCGGGCGTGAACTGCACGCGACGCACGGAGCAGTCGACCGAACGCGCGAGCGCCTTGGCCAGCATCGTCTTGCCGACGCCTGGGACGTCCTCGATCAGCAGGTGACCCTCGGCCAGCATCACGGTGATGCAGAGCTTGACGATCTCGCGCTTGCCCTCGATGACGCTCTCGACGGCGCGACGGATCCGCGTCGTGCTGTCTGCGAGCTCGGCCAGGTCCACGCGGTTGGCGCGGGGGTTCGTCGTCTCACCGACGGTCAAAGGGGCCTCCTAGGCCGCGAGTCCACCGAGCCTGCCGCGGTTGCGGTGGCCCGTTTGCGCGGATTCTCTCAGGTCAATCTGTCGAGCAGCCTGCGGTTGGACAACGATTTTGCACAGCCTGCCTCATGGACGATCCTCCGCGTCAGGGGGTTCCCGAGGCGGGATGGCGAAATTGGTCACGACGGGCTCGTCGCGATCACCAGCGCGGCGACGCCGGCAGCCAGGCCGAGCAGGACCAGGCCGACCGATGGTACGGCGGGGCGGTCCGCCGCCAGGGCGACCCCTGCAGCCGCCACGACGCCCAGGACCGGGACCAGGACGCGACGCGCCATCGGGTCGAGCCCGATCAGCTCGGGACGGGGGGTTCGGGCGGATCGCTCTACCCCGTCCAGCCCGGCGACCAGGCCGACGAGAAGGGCCGACGCCGCGGCGAGGTGCCAGGGGCCGACCTGGTCGCTGCTCACGACGGCCGCAAAGAGAACGGTCGCGGTGACGGTGAACGAGGCGATCGACCCGAGCCAGCGCCACCCCGTCAGGACGGCGGCGACGACCGCAACGGCCGCGGCCGCGCCGATCGTGAGCACCGGTCGTTCGCCGGAGACGAGGCTCAGCGAGCAGGCGGCCAGCCCGGCCGCCGTGGTCGCGAGCATCGCGACTCCCCGGCGGACGGCGTGCGGGACCGATGTCATGCGCGCACCTCCGGCCGCAGCGCGCGCATCGCGTGCAGCAGGCCGCCACTGAGGTCGCCCGAGCCGTCCCACGGGAGCAGGGGTACGCCGAGCCCGGCGAGCTCGGACCGCACCGACGCGCGCTCCATCCGCCAGACGCGCAGGGCCAGCGAACCGAGCTGCGAGCGCCGGGGCACCTCGGGCTCGCTCGTCAGCACGTCGACGACGACCACCCGGAACCCGCGGGCGCGCAGGTCGCGGACGGCCTCCAGGGCCCGGCCGTCCAGCAGCGGGGACACGACGCAGACGAAGGCACCCGCGGGGAGCGCGGCGGGAGGAACCCGGTCGATGCCGCCACCGACCATGCTGTCGTCGAGCCGGACCTCCATCACCGACTCGGCGACGCGGTGCAGCTGCCGCGCTCCGCCCGCGGGCACGAGCCACCGCAACGACCCGCCGAGCGTCACGACGCCGACCCGGTCATGTGCGGCGAGATAGGTCTTCGCGAGACCCGTCGCGGCGCGCACCGTGAGGTCCAGCGTCGAGCGGCCCTCCTCGCCGGCGTCCACCCCGACATCGAGGACCACGACCAGCGCGAACGAGCGCTCCGCGGCGTACTGCCGGACGAACAGCTGCTGCTGGCGCGCGGACGTGCGCCAGTCGATGTCGCGACGCCGGTCGCCGTCGGCGTACGGACGGACCCCGGCGAACTCCACCCCTGTCCCCACCGACCGGCTCGGGTGCTCCCCGAACCTCGCCGGCAGCTCGCGCGGCGCCACGGCGCGGGTCGCTGCGGCGCCGCCCGGGTAGACCACGATGTCGTCGACCGCGACGTCGAGGCTGGCGGCGTAGAGGCCGCGCGCGGCCGTGAGCCGGAGATGCACCGGTCCGGTGCGGTAGCGACCCCACCGCGTCGGCACCACCAGCCAGCGTGCCGTCGTCACCGTGCCTGCACGGTGGTGCTCCTCGAGCCGGCCCTCGGTGTGCGTGGGCAACCGGACCGCCGCCTCCACCCGGTCGATGCCGGGCGCGTGCACCTCGAGGGTCAGGGCGAGCTCATCGTGCTCGACGCAGCGCAGCGGCTGCAACCCGCAGACGACCTGGACCGACCGCGGCAGCATGCTACGCGGCGACATGGTCAGCAGGACCAGTGGAGCCGCCGCGACCACGGCGAGCTCGCCACGCGCGGACACGATGGCGGCAAGTACGGCGAGAGCGGCGATGGTCGCGAGCCGCCGCAGCCGCGGCGTCGGCCGGAACTCCAGCGCGTGCTCGGTCATCGTGGGCTACCTGGGCACCGGGACGCTGTCCAGGATCTCGGCGACGACGTCGTCCCCCGTCACCCGCCGCACCCACAGCTCCGGTCGCAGGCTGATCCGGTGCGCCAGCGCCGGCACCGCGACCTGCTTCACGTCCTCGGGGGTGACGAAGTCGCGCCCCTCGAGCATCGCCTGCCCGCGCGCCAGGGCCACGATGGCCAGTCCGCCACGGGGGCTCGAGCCCACAGTCACCTGCGGATGGCTGCGGGTCGCCTCGACCAGCGCGACGACGTAGCGCAGGAGGACCGGCTCCACCGCGACCCGCTCCAGGCTCTCCCTCATCGCCAGGACGGTGTCGGCATCGATGACGGCCGAGACCTTCGGTGTCGCCGACCCTCGCTGCAGCCGCCGAGCGAGCAGCTCGTGCTCCTCGGCGGTGGCCAGGTAGCCCAGGCGAACCCGGAGCAGGAAGCGGTCCAGCTGGGCCTCGGGCAGCGCGTAGGTCCCCTCGTACTCGATCGGGTTGTCGGTGGCCAGCACCACGAACGGCTGGGGGAGCGGCCGCGTCTCACCGTCGCTGGAGACCTGCTCCTCCGCCATCGCCTCCAGCAGCGCCGCCTGGGTCTTGGGCGGTGTGCGGTTGATCTCGTCGGCCAGCAGCAGCTGGGTGAACACCGGCCCCGGGCGGAAGTCGAACTGCCCCGAAGCCTGGTCGAACACCGAGAGCCCGGTGAGGTCGGACGGAAGCAGGTCAGGGGTGAACTGCACGCGCGAGAACGACAGCCCCAGCGCCTCGGAGAAGCACCGCGCCATCAGCGTCTTGCCCAGACCCGGCACGTCCTCGATCAGGACGTGCCCGCGGCCGAGGATGCCGAGCAGGATCAGCTCGAGCGGACGTCGGCGGCCGACGACCACCGTCTCGATCTCGTCGAGCACCTCTCCGCAGAGCCGCGCGGTGGGTATCGGGCTCGTGGTCACAGTGCCTCCAGCCGCTCGACGAGGGTGACCAGCACGCGGGGGTCCAGCCCCGGTGGCCGGCTGACGCCCGACGCCGGGCGCGCCGGGTCGAGCCACTGCCACACGTCGTCCCCGAGCAGGGCCCGGGCGGCGTCCGGAGACCGGTGTACGTCGACGCCGTGCCGCTCCGCGAGGCGGCTGGCCATCAGGTCCTGCAGCAGCGGTCGGGTGACCACGTCGTAGTGCCGCGGAGACACCCGCGCCCAGGACAGTTGCTCCGCGACCCGCCGGTAGGTGCGGTAGGGCGCGTTCACGACCGGAACCGACTTGCGGGCGCGGCGGCGCAGCGTCGGTGCCCCGGGCACGCGAAGCGCAACGGTCAGGACCCCGACGACAGCGATCGCGGTCAACGTGACCAGCAGGCCGCCGACTCCGGCGAGGGAGTAGGCGAGGACGAGGGTACCTCCGACGACCGCCGCCAGCGTCCGCGCGACAGCAACCGCGGACACCTCGCGCCGACGGGGCGGTGGCTCGGTGGGGTCAAACACGAGTCATTCCCAGCTCCGCGGAGACCCGGGCCAGAGCGGCCTCGGCAGCACCCCGGGCCGTTGGCGCGAGCGCGTGCCGGCTGAAGCGGGCCTCCCGGAACAGCTCGGTCAGCTCGAAAGCGGCGCTGCGGGAGACCAGCCCCGCTGACACCGCCCGGTCAAGCAGCTCGGTCGGGGTGTCCGACGCGCGGTTGCCGGCCGCCGGGCTGAGCCGGGCCGCCATCTCGCGGTAGGCCGCGATGATCGCCGCGCGGGTGTCGTCGTGGCGCTCCATCGCCTGTTCCGCGGCGACGACGGCGTCAACGAGGACCTCAGCGTCGGCGTCGTCCGGTTCCTCGGGATCGGCGACCGACCCTCGGCGATGGAGGACAGCCACGGTGAGCGCGATGGCCAGCACCACCACCATCCCGAGCAGCACGGGCAGCAGCCCCTCCGGCGACCCGGCCGTGCTCGGCCCCCCGGGGGCGTCCGGACCGGTGGGCCCCGAGTCGGGGACCCGGCCCAGAACGAGCCGCAGGACGAGGTAGCAGCCCGCGACCGACGCGGCGACCACGAACGCGGCGAAGACCCGGTAGAGCAGGGACATCGGCTCCCCGTCGGTCGGGGCCGGGCGCTCGCGGCGCTTGGGCCGGAGCTTGCGCCACAGCAGCCAGAGCCGGCGCACCGCGACCACGACGAGCGCGGCGGCGGCGGCGCCGACCACGACCTGCGCCCAGGCGACGTCCGGCACCTCGGTCAACCGGTCCCACTCCAGCCCGCGCCGGCCGGACAGGGCGACGGCAGCGATCCCGAGCAGGCTGACGACCGCCACCGCCCGGGCCACCAGCGCGGCCGTGGTCGGTCGGCGGCGCCCGGTCGGGTCGTCGGTGCCCACCCGCTCATCAAACCAGCGCGGACCGAGCCCACCGGCGACCCGACCGCAGCCGTAGTCAGGTCGTAACCCCAGGCCGGGGGAGGACGCGTCTCAAGCCGTGGCGCAGAACTGCCGAACATTGGTTGACGGTGGAGTGAAGTGGGGTACAGTGGCGCGCGGTGGGGGGAACACTCCTCGATCGGGCCGGAGGGGGTGGGACATGTGGCAGCAGAGGGAGCACCTGCGCTGTTTCTGGGCACCCACCACCCGCGCCTGGACGAGAAGGGCCGCCTCTTCCTCCCGGCCAAGTTCCGTGAGGACCTGGCCGGTGGCCTCGTGATCACCCGCGGGCAGGAGCACTGCCTCTACGTCTTCCCGGTGGTGGAGTTCACCCGCCTCTACGACCTGATGCGCCAGGCCCCGGTCACCAGCAAGGCGGCGCGCGACTACCAGCGCGTGTTCCTCTCCGGGGCGTCGAACGAGACGCCGGACAAGCAGGGCCGGGTCACCGTGCCGCCGCACCTGCGCGAGTACGCCGGCCTGACCCGCGAGTGCGTCGTGATCGGTGCCGGGCCGCGGCTCGAGGTCTGGGACGCACAGACCTGGGACACCTACCTGGCCGACCGCGAGGGCGCCTTCGCCGACTTGTCCGAGGAGGTGCTGCCCGGCCTGATCTGACCGACATCCGTACGGCGAGGTCTCCACCCGCTCCGCGTGCGCTCTGACGTCCCTTCCCCGGCGCCAGAACGGGCAGCGGTTGGAGACCTGGTTGTACGGCCAGCAAGACCAGCACCGGAACCGCGAGCCCGGTGTCAGCCGCACGGCAGTAGTCGAGAAGGGTCGAGATGAGCGAGCGTTCCAGCCGCGACGCCGGGGCCGGCAGCCACACGCCGGTCCTGCTCGAGCGTTGCGTCGCGCTGCTCGCTCCCGCCCTCGCCGCGCCGGGATCGGTCGTGGTCGACGCCACGGTCGGACTGGGCGGGCACAGCTTCGCCCTGCTCGAGCAGTTCGCCGACGTGCGCCTGGTCGGGCTGGACCGCGACCCGCAGGCGCTGGCCGCGGCGACCGAACGGCTGCGGCCGTTCGAGGGGCGCGCCACCCTCGTGCACGCGGTGTACGACCGGCTGCCGGCCGTGCTCGCCGACCTGGGGCTGACCCGGGTCCAGGGCGTGCTGTTCGACCTCGGCGTCTCCTCGATGCAGCTCGACGACCGCGAGCGCGGTTTCGCCTACGCCCAGGACGCGCCGCTGGACATGCGGATGGACCAGAGCCAGGGCATCACCGCCGCCGAGGTGCTCAACACCTATCCGGGCAAGGACCTCGCCAGGGTGCTGCGGGAGTACGGCGAGGAGCGGTTCGCCTCCCGCGTTGCGGACGCGATCGTCCGCGAACGGGAACGGGAGCCGTTCACCGGAACCGCCCGGCTCGCCGAGCTGGTGCGCTCCTCGATCCCGGCCGCCACCCGTCGTACCGGTGGGCATCCCGCGAAGCGGACGTTCCAGGCGCTGCGCATCGAGGTCAACGCCGAGCTCGCCGCGCTGGAGCAGGCTCTGCCGGCCGCGCTCGCCGCGGTCGCGGTGGGCGGCCGCATCGTCGTGCTGTCCTACCAGTCGCTCGAGGACCGGCTGGTGAAGCGGGTGTTCGCCGCCGGTGCGACGAGCACAGCGCCGCGCGGGCTGCCGGTCGTCCTGCCCGAGCACGAGCCGACCCTGCGCCTGCTCACCCGCGGTGCCGAGGCGCCGAGCGCCGAGGAGATCGCGGCGAACCCGCGCGCAGCCTCTGCCCGGCTGCGGGCAGCCGAGCGGCTCCGGGACGCGGCATGAGCCTTCTCCACGCGCCCGCATCCCGGCCACACCCCTCCCGGCCGCCCACGGTTCGTCCGCGGCTCACCGTCGTCCCCCCGCTGCGCGCGCCGGCACCCAAGGCGCCGTTCGTGCTCCTCGTCGGTGCGCTGCTGACGACTGGCCTCGGCGGCCTGCTGTTCCTGCACACGGCGATCGCGGAGGACTCCTTCCGGCTGCACGACCTGACCGCCCGCTCCGCCGTCCTCACCGACCGCGAGCAGGCCCTGGAGCAGGAGATCGCGGCCCTGGCCGCTCCGCAGCGGCTGGCCGCCCGGGCCAAGACGCTCGGCATGGTGCGCAGCGAGAACCCGGCGTTCATCCGCACCTCGGACGGCCGCATCCTCGGCAAGCCCAAGGCGGGCGTCGCGCCGCCGCCCAAGCCGAAGCCGACGACGACAGCGACAGCGACGGCGACGGCGAAGCCGAAGACGAAGAACGCGACGTCGCCCGCGACGACGCCTGCTCCCACCACGGTGCGCCGGTGACCGCTCGCCCACCGCGATCGGTCCAGGGCGCGTCGCGACCGCGACGTGGTCAACCCGCCCGGCGGGCGCCGGCGCGCCGGCCGGCACCGCCGCGGCGCCGTCGTCCGGCCCCCGGGCTGCGGCTCGCCGACACCCGTCGACGGCTGCGCGGCGCCGTCGTCGTGCTCGCCGTCGTGATGTCGCTGTTCGGCGGCCGACTGGTGCAGCTGCAGGGTCTGGACGCGACGGCCTACGCCAACGAGGCTGCCAAGGGCCGGCTGCGCACCGTCGACCTCCCGGCGACGCGGGGCACCATCACCGACCGCAACGGGGTCGCCCTCGCGGCCACCGTCGACGCCGTGAACATCACCGCCGACCAGACGCTGGTCGTCGACCCCAAGGCGACCGCGCGGGTTCTCGCGCCGCTGCTGGGTGCTGACCCGCACGTGCTCGAACGCAAGCTGACCGGGACCGACCGCTTCGCCTACGTGGCCAAGGCGGTCACCCCGGAGGTGTGGCGGCAGGTGCGCGAGCTGGACCTGCCCGCCGACGGAGAGCGGAAGGCCACCGACGGGCTGCCGGGCATCTTCGGCGAGCAGACGAGTCGCCGGACCTACCCCGCCGGGGCCGTCGGCGCCAACCTGGTCGGCTTCGTCGGCGCGGACGGGAAGGGGCTGGGCGGGCTGGAGTACGCCCTGGACGACGTGCTCGCCGGCACCGACGGCGAGGTGACCTTCGAGCGAGGGGCGGGTGGCCGGCGCATCCCCACCGGCGAGACCGCAGAGCGCGACGCGGTGCCGGGCCAGGACATCGCGCTGACCATCGACCGCGACATCCAGTGGGTCGCGCAGAACGCCCTCGCGCGCAAGGTGAAGGAGACCAAGGCGCGCAGCGGCACCCTGATCGTGATGGACACCCGCACCGGTGACCTGCTCGCCGTGGCGACCGCGCCGACGTTCGACCCGACCCACCCCGGCGACGCGCCGGAGACCGCACGCGGCAACCGCGCCCTGACCGAGGCCTACGAACCCGGCAGCACCGGCAAGGTGCTCACCGCCGCCGCCCTCATCGAGGAGGGTGCGGTCACTCCGGCCACCCCGGTCACGGTGCCGAACCGGCTGCGCCGGGCCGGCAAGACGTTCAAGGACTTCCAGGACCACAAGACCCAGAAGCTGACGTACGCCGGGACGCTGGCCAAGTCGAGCAACATCGGCACCATCCTGGCCGCCGAGAAGATGGGGCTGGAGAAGCTGTACCCCTACCAGCGCCTCTTCGGCATCGGGCAGCCCACCGGCCTCGGGCTCCCCGGCGAGGCGTCCGGGTCGCTGCTCCGGCCGTCGCAGTGGTCGGCCACGACCGGGTACACGTCGGCGTTCGGCCAGGGCTACTCCGTCAACTCGGTGCAGATGGCGTCGGTGTTCGCGACGATCGCCAACGACGGCGTACGGGTCGCACCGCGGCTGGTGTCAGCCCGCAGCGACGATGAAGGCTCGATGCAGCCCGCCCCGTCCGGCAAGCGGACCCGCGTCGTGTCGGCGGACACCGCGACGACGGTGCGGCTGATGCTCGAGACTGTGCTCGGTGAGGGCGGCACCGCTCCGCTGGCGCGCGTCCCCGGCTACCGGGTCGGCGGCAAGACCGGCACCGCGCAGCGCTTCAACCCCGACTGCAGCTGTTACCGCGGCTACACCATGTCGTTCATCGGGATGGCGCCCTTGGACAAGCCGCGGCTGGTGGTCGCGGTCACCCTGCAGGCACCCAAGTCGGGCGCCGGCGGTGGCAGCACGGGTGGGCCCGTGTTCAAGGAGGTCATGTCCTTCGCGCTGCAGTCACTGCGGATTCCGCCGACCGGCACGAAAGCGCCCGGCCTGCGGATCGAGCGAAACTGACAGGTAACCTCGCAGCCGTGTCGCAACCCCCCGATCCGCCTGCCGCGCGGCCCCGGGGACTGCAGGCACGGACGCTCGCCGAGGTTGCCGACCAGCTCGGCCAGGACCTGCCGCCGGGCGCCAAGGCGAAGACTGAGGTGACCGGCATCGCGTCGGACTCGCGTTCGGTAAGGCCTGGCGACCTCTACGTCGCCCTGCCCGGCAGCACGGTCCACGGCGCGCAGTTCGCCGCCACCGCCCGCGCGCGCGGAGCGGTCGCCGTCGTGACCGACCCGGCGGGCGCGCAGCAGTCCGAGGCGGCCCGCCTCCCGGTCCTCGTCGTGCCCGACCCGCGCGCCAGGGTGGGCACGCTCGCGGCCTGGGTCTACGGCGACCCGTCCGGCGCGCTGCAGGTGATCGGGGTGACCGGCACCAACGGCAAGACCACCACGGCCTACCTCCTGGAGGCCGGGCTGCGGGCCACCGGGCACCGGACCGGTCTGGTCGGCACGATCGAGACCCGCATCGGCGACGAGGCCGTGCCCAGCGTCCGCACGACGCCGGAGGCGGCCGACCTGCAGGGCGTGCTCGCCGTGATGCGCGAACGCGGTGTCGACGCGGTCGCGATGGAGGTGTCCAGCCACGCGCTGGCGCTCGGCCGGGTGGACGGCACGACGTACGACGTCGCCGTCTTCACCAACCTCTCCGAGGACCACCTGGACTTCCACGCCGACCTCGAGGACTACTTCGCCGCGAAGGCGACCTTGTTCACGCCGGGGCGCAGCAGGGTGGGTGTGGTCAACATCGATGACCCGTACGGCGAGCGGCTCGCCGCCGACGCGACGATCCCGGTGGTGACGGTGTCGCCGAGCGGGCGCGACGGCGCCGACTGGCGGGTGGAGAAGGTCGACGTGGCCGGTGCGGGCAGCTCGTTCCGCCTGGTCGGTCCCGACGGCGTGACCGTCGACGGTGGCACCGCACTCGTCGGGGCGTTCAACGTCGACAACGCCGCGCTCGCCGTCGTGGCGCTCGTGCAGGCGGGCGCGCAGGCTGATGCCGCCGCGAAGGGCGTGGCCGGCTGCGCCGGTGTGCCCGGCCGGATGGAGCGGGTTGCCGAGGGCCAGGAGTTCCTCGCCCTCGTCGACTACGCGCACACGCCCGACGCGCTCGAGCGGCTGCTCACTGCCGCGCGCGGCCTGACCCACCGATCCGGACGCGTGCTGCTGGTCATCGGCGCCGGCGGCGACCGCGACCCGCACAAGCGACCGGTGATGGGCGAGATCGCCGCGCGCGGTGCCGACGTCGCCGTGCTGACCAACGACAACCCGAGGTCCGAGGACCCGCACGCGATCCTCTCGGCGCTCAAAGCCGGCGCTGCTCGCTCCGGTGGGTCGGCGACGGTGGAGGTCGTGCCCGACCGCAAGGCCGCCATCGACAAGGCCGTCGGCCTGGCCGGTCCCGGCGACGTCGTGGTGATCGCGGGCAAGGGCCACGAGCAGGGCCAGGAGGTCGCGGGGGAGGTGCACCCGTTCGACGACCGGGCCGTGCTGCGCGCGGCCATCGCGGCAGCGCGATGATCCCACTGACCCTGGCCGAGATCGTCTCGGCCACCGGCGGCGCGCTGCACGACGGCGACTCCGAGGCGATGGTGACCGGACCCGTGGTCATCGACTCCCGGATTGCCGAGCCGGGCTCGCTGTTCGTCGCCGTCAAGGGCGAGCACACGGACGGGCACGATCACGCCGCGGCGGCGGTCGGCTCCGGCGCGACCGCCGTGCTCGCCGCCCGCCCGCTCGGGGTGCCGGCTGTCGTCGTCCAGGACCCGGTCGCGGGTCTGGCGCGGCTCGCGCGCGCCGTGCTCGACCGGCTCGCCGACATCACGGTCGTCGGGGTCACCGGCTCCAGTGGCAAGACGAGCACCAAGGACCTGATGGCAGCGGTTCTCGAGACCGCCGGGCCGACGGTCGCGGCCGTCGGCTCGTTCAACAACGAGATCGGCGTCCCCCTCACGGTCCTGGCTGCTGACACCGGCACCCGCCACCTGGTCGTCGAGATGGGAGCGCGCGGCCAGGGTCACATCTCCTACCTCTGCGAGATCGCGCCACCAGGCATCGGGGTCGTGCTCAACGTCGGCACCGCGCACGCGGGGGAGTTCGGCAGCCGCGAGGCGACCGCGGTCGCCAAGCGCGAGCTGGTCGAGTCGCTGCCGTCCGACGGGGTGGCCGTCCTGAACGCCGATGACCCGCTCGTGCTCGCGATGGCGTCGGCAGCCTCGGGCCGGGTGGTGACGTTCGGCAGGGCTCCGGCCGCCGACGTCCGGGCCGAGGGCGTCGAGGTCGACGACCAGGGCCGGGCCGCTTTCGACCTGACGACACCGAACGGTGCCGCCCGGGTGCGGCTGCGCCTGCACGGCCTGCACCACGTGTCGAACGCGCTGGCCGCTGCAGCTGTCGCACACGTCCTGGGCGCCCCGGTGGACCGGGTCGCCCGGGCCTTGAGCGAGGCGACACCGCGCAGCCGGTGGCGGATGGAGGTCGTCGAGCGCGACGACGGCGTCACCGTCGTCAACGACGCCTACAACGCCAATCCCGAGTCGGTCCGCGCCGCGCTGGAGACCGTCGCGGCGATGTCGGGCGGCCGGCGGAGCTGGGCCGTGCTCGGCGAGATGCGCGAGCTCGGCGCGGCGGCGGCAACGGAGCACGCGAAGGTCGGCACACTGGCAGTGCGCCTCGGGCTGAGCCGCGTCGTCGCCGTGGGCGACGGTGCCCGTGGCATCGCCGACGCGGCCAGGGAGACGGCGGTGCCCGGCACGACGTACCTCGGTGAGGAGCCCGTCTTCGTCCCCGACGTCGACGCGGCCCTCACGCTGCTGCGCGCGCAGGTGCGCCCGGGTGACGTCGTCCTCGTCAAGGCCTCGCGGGCGGCCGGCCTCGAGCGGGTTGCGCAGGGACTGCTCGAGGCAGGTGCGCCGGCATGAGACAGGTCCTGCTCGCCGCCACCATCGCGCTGGTCTTCTCGTTGTTCGGCACGCCCGTTGCGATCCGGCTCCTCGTGAAGCAGGGCTACGGGCAGCTGATCCGCGACGACGGACCGACGTCGCACCACACCAAGCGCGGCACGCCGACGATGGGCGGCGCGATCATCATCCTGGGCACGCTGCTCGGCTACGCCGCCGCGCACGCCGTCACGTTGCGCCCGGTCACCGTCTCGGGGCTGCTCGTGCTGTTCCTGATGGCCGGGCTGGGCCTCGTGGGCTTCGTCGACGACTACATCAAGGTCGCCAAGCAGCGCAGCCTCGGGCTGCGGGCCTGGGCCAAGCTCGGCGGCCAGATGGTGATCGCGGTGACGTTCGCGATCCTCGCCATCAACTTTCCGGACCGCGCCGGCTACACCCCGGCGTCGACCGACGTCTCGTTCATCCGCGACACCGGGCTGGCCCTCGGTGCCGTGATGTTCGTCGTCTGGGCCTACGTGATGATCGCCGGCACGTCCAACGGGGTGAACCTCGCCGACGGGCTGGACGGTCTCGCGACGGGCACGTCGGTGATGGTGTTCGCGTCGTACGTGCTGATCGGCATCTGGCAGTTCGGCAACAACTGCCAGACCAACCTCGTTCCCCAATGCTACGAGGTTCGCGACCCCTTGGACCTTGCGGTCGTCGCAGCCGCCGTCATGGGCGCCTGCTTCGGCTTCCTGTGGTGGAACGCGTCGCCGGCCAAGATCTTCATGGGTGACACCGGTTCGCTCGCTCTCGGTGGCGCTCTCGCCGGGCTCGCCCTGACCACGCGCACCCAGCTGCTGCTGGTGCTCATCGGCGGGCTGTTCGTGCTGATCGCGCTGTCAGTGATCGTCCAGGTGGGCTTCTTCAAGCTGACCGGCCGGCGCGTCTTCCGGATGGCCCCGCTGCAGCACCATTTCGAGCTGGTGGGATGGGGCGAGGTGACCATCGTCATCCGCTTCTGGATCATCGCGGGGCTGCTGGTCGCGTTGGGACTCGGCGTGTTCTACGCGGAGTGGGTCGTCGGCGCCGACACATGACCGGCGATTCATGACCGGCGAACCGGGATGGCGCGACGATGCTCGCGCCGAGGACGCCTGGGTCGGGGTCCATGTCTGCGTCGCCGGGCTGGGCCTGTCGGGAGCGGCGGCGGAACGCGTCCTTGCAGAACGCGGTGCCCAGGTCACGACGGTGGACGCCAAGCTGGGCAACGACCAGGTCCTGCCCCCGGACGCCGAGCTGGTCGTCACGTCACCGGGCTGGCGGCCGACCCACGCGCTGTTCGCGCAAGCTGCGGCTCGCGGCGTTCCGGTCTGGGGTGAGGTGGAGCTGGCCTGGCGGCTGCGGGACCCGACGGTCCCATGGCTCGGCGTCACCGGCACCAACGGCAAGACCACGACGGTGCGGATGCTCACCTCGATGCTCTCCGCTGCCGGCCATCGGGCCGTTGCGTGCGGCAACGTGGGAGTTCCCCTGCTCGACGCGGTGCTCGCCGAGCCGGCGTACGACGTGCTGGCCGTCGAGCTCTCCAGCTACCAGCTGCACTGGACGTCGACCGTCGCGTGCCGTGCGGCGGCGATCCTCAACCTGGCACCGGACCATCTCGACTGGCACGGCTCGGTGGAGGACTACGCGGCCGACAAGGCCCGGATCTGGGCGCCCGGCACGGTGGCCGTGTTCAACGCCGACGACGACGCGACCCGCAGGCTGGCCGCCCAGCGGCACGACAGCGGGCCGTCGCCCGTGTCGTTCACCCTCGACGAGCCGTCGCCGGGTCAGCTCGGCGTGCTGGCCGGCGACCTCGTCGAGCGCGGACCGGACGGGTCTGGCGTCGAGCTCGCACCGGTCGACCTCGTGCAGCCGCCGGCACCGCACAACGTCGCCAACGCCCTTGCCGCGGCTGCGCTGGCCCGCACGCTCGAGGTCGGCCCCGACGCCGTGGCGGCAGGACTGCGCGCCTTCCGTCCAGACCCGCACCGCATCGATCTGGTCGCCTCGATCGACGGGGTCGACTACGTCGACGACTCGAAGGCCACCAACGCGCATGCCGCAGCCGCGTCGCTGGCGGCGTTCCGACCGGTGGTGTGGATCGCCGGTGGCCTCGCGAAGGGCGCGGAGTTCGACGAGCTCGTGGCGGGCGCCGCCCACCGGCTGCGCGGCGTCGTGCTGCTCGGCCGGGACCGGGCGCTGATCGCCGATGCGCTCGCGCGACACGCGCCCGAGGTCCCCGTGGTCGACGTCCCGGCGACCGACACTGGAGCCATGGACGACGTCGTGCGCGCCGCCCGGGGCCTCGCGCGCCCCGGGGACACCGTGCTGCTCGCGCCGGCCTGCGCGTCGATGGACATGTTCACCAACTACGGCGAGCGCGGAGACGCGTTCGCCGCAGCTGTCCGGCGCCTGACGCCATGACCGCGCTCTCCCCACCTAGCGGCACCCGGGTCGCCGGCCGCGCCGGTCACGCCGGCCGTCGTGCAACAGGACTGCCTGGGCAGCGGGCTCGCCCGGGAAGCGCCGCGGCAGACGAGTCGCTGCTGCACCGCGCCGCCACGCCCTACTACCTCTTGCTCGGTGCCACCCTGCTGCTGCTCGTGCTCGGCCTGGTGATGGTGTTCTCCGCGTCCAGCGTGGCGGCCTACCGGTCGTTCGGCTCGTCCTACGCCATCGTCGCCAAGCAGGCGATGTGGGTGGCCATCGGCCTGCCCCTGATGTTGGTTGCCTCGCGGCTGCCTGTGCGGGTGTGGCGCGCGTCGGCCTACGTCGGTCTGATCGCCGCGATCGCGTTGCTGTGCCTGGTCGTGTTCGCCGGGACCGAGGTCAAGGGCAACCGCAACTGGATCGAATTCGGTGGGCCGTTCCGCATCCAGCCGTCCGAGCTGGCCAAGCTCGCCCTCGTCATCTGGGCGGCGGACCTGCTGACCCGCAAGCAGCGCCTGCTCGGGCAGTGGAAGCACCTGCTGGTGCCGCTCGTCCCGGTCGGTGGCCTGGTCGTGATGCTCGTCCTCCTCGGCGGTGACCTCGGAACCGCGGTGATCCTCATCGCGATCCTGTGCGCGCTGCTCTACGTCGCCGGCTGCCCACTGCGGCTGTTCTTCGGAGTCGGCGCGCCGGTGCTGCTCGTCGTCGCGGTGATGGTGCAGACCAAGGCCGAGCGCCTGGAGCGCATCACCACCTGGCTCAACCCGACGCTGGACCCGCTCGACGGCGGCTGGCAGGCGCTGCACGGGAAGTTCGCGCTGGCGTCGGGTGGCTGGTGGGGGGCGGGCCTCGGCGGGTCGAAGGAGAAGTGGGGGCTGCTGCCCGAGGCGCACACCGACTTCATCTTCGCGATCATCGGCGAGGAGCTGGGCCTGGTCGGGACGCTCGCCGTTCTCGGCCTGTTCGGCGTCATCGGCTACGCCGGCCTGCGGGTGGCGGTGCACGCGGGCGACCCGTTCGTCCGGATCGCGTCGGCCGGCGTGACCGCGTGGATCCTCGTGCAGGCGCTGGTCAACATCGGCGCGGTGCTCGGGATCCTGCCGATCACCGGTGTGCCGCTTCCGCTGGTCTCCTACGGCGGATCCGCACTCGTGCCCACCATGCTCGGCCTGGGGATGCTGCTGTCCTTCGCCCGGCAACCCCGCCGGAGGTAGCCGTGCACGTCGTGATCGCCGGGGGAGGGACCGCCGGCCATGTCGAGCCTGCCCTCGCTCTCGCCGACGCGCTGCGCCGGCGCGACGCGTCGATCGGGATCACCGCGATCGGCACCGCGCGCGGTCTGGAGAACCGGCTGGTGCCGGCCCGTGGCTACGAGCTGGCGCTCATCCCGTCGGTGCCGATCCCGCGCAAGCCCGGTCCCGACCTGTGGCGGACACCGGGCCGGCTGCGGGCGGCGGTCCGCGCGGCGACCGAGGTGCTGCGCGATCACCACGCGGACGTGCTCGTCGGCTTCGGCGGCTACGTCGCGGGTCCGGCCTACATCGCCGCCCGCCGGCTCGGGGTGCCGATCGTCGTACACGAGGCGAACCCGCGGCCCGGCTGGGCGAACCGCCTGGGTGCGCGCCTCACCCGCCATGTCGCGACCAGCTTTCCGGAGACCCCGATCCGCCACGGCCAGTACGTCGGGCTGCCGATCCGTCGCTCCATCGCCACCCTGGACCGGACCGCCCGGCGACCGCAGGCGCGCGCCGCCTACGGGCTGGACGAGGACCGCCCGACACTGCTCGTCACCGGTGGCTCGCAGGGGGCGCGGCGGCTCAACGAGGCCGCCTCGGGCGCTGCGTCAGCACTTGCCGCCGCGGGGATCCAGGTGCTGCACGCGTGCGGGCCCAACAACGTGGTCGAGGTCGAGACCGCGCCCGGCGCTCCGCCGTACGTCGTCGTGCCCTACCTGGACCGGATGGACCTGGCCTACGCGGCCGCCGACCTGGCGATGTGCCGGGCCGGGGCCAACACGGTCAGCGAGATGGCCGCGGTCGGGCTGCCGGCGGCCTACGTCCCGCTGCCGATCGGAAACGGCGAGCAGGAGCTGATCGCCGGTCCGGTCGTGGCCGCCGGTGGCGGCCTGATGGTCACCGACGCGGCCTGCACCCCGACCTGGGTGCGCGACACGCTGACCCCCCTGCTGACCGACCCCGATCGGTTGGCGACGATGGGTGGCGCCGCGGCGCGGTTCGGCCGGCCGGATGCCGACGAACGCCTGGCCGACCTGGTTCTGACCACCGCGTCGTCGTCGAAGGGAGCCGCACGACCGTGAGTGCCGTTCCCGCACCCGCGAACACCGTGCCGGCCGAGGAGCTCGGCCAGGTGCACTTCGTCGGCATCGGTGGCGCCGGAATGTCCGGGATCGCGCGCATCCTGCTTGCCCGCGGCGTGGCGGTCTCCGGCAGCGACGCCAAGGACTCCGTCGCGCTCACCGCGTTGCGGGCGCTCGGCGCGACGATCCATGTCGGCCACGACGCCGGCAACCTCGGCAAGGCCGAGACGGTTGTGGTGTCCAGCGCGATCCGACCCGGCAACCCCGAGCTGATGGCCGCGCGCGAGCAGGGGCTGCGCGTGCTGCCGCGGGCCGCGGCGCTGGCCTCGGTGATGGCGGGGCGGCGAGCGGTCGCCGTTGCGGGCACCCACGGCAAGACGACGACCACGTCACTGCTGACGGTCGCCCTCCAGCACTGCGGTGCCGATCCGTCGTTCGCGATCGGCGGGCACCTCAACGAGTCGGGGGCCAACGCGCACAGCGGGTCGGGCGACACGTTCGTCGCCGAGGCGGACGAGAGCGACGGCTCGTTCCTCATCTACGAGCCGTTCGCGGCGATCGTGACCAACGTCGAGCCGGACCACCTCGACCACTACGGCACCGCCGAGGCGGTGGAGGACGCCTTCGTCGCCTTCGGCAAGCGGATCGCACCGACCGGCTTCCTCGTTGTCTGCGCGGACGACGCCGGAGCGCGCCGGCTCGCCGGGTCGGCCCGCGACCTCGGCATCGCGGTCCACACCTACGGCGAGAGCGAGGACGCCGACGTCCGGGTCACCCACCTGACGATGACCGGTGGCACGTCGACGTTCGAGCTGGTCGTCCGCGGCCGCCGGCTCGGTCGGGTGACCGTGCAGATCCCCGGCCGGCACAACGTCCTGAATGCGGCCGCGGCGATGGCGGCCGGCCTCGAGCTCGGCTACCCGGTCGACGGCCTGCGGGCCGGCATCGAGGCGTTCAGCGGCACCCGGCGGCGGTTCGAGCTCAAGGGCGTCGCGGGTGACATCCGCGTCTACGACAGCTACGCCCATCACCCGACCGAGGTGCGGGCCGACCTCATCGCTGCCCGCGAGGTGGCCGCGCCCGGTCGGGTCGTGGTGGTGTTCCAGCCCCACCTCTACAGCCGCACCAAGGCGTTCGCGACGGAGTTCGGGAAGGCCTTGGGGCTCGCCGACGACGTGATCGTGATGGAGGTCTTCGCCGCGCGCGAGGACCCGATGCCCGGAGTGACCGGCGCCAGTGTCGCGGCAGCGGTGCCGCTGGACCGCAACCACGTGCTGTTCGAGCCGTCCTGGTCGGCGGTGGCTGCTCAGCTGGTCGCTCGTGCACGCCCGGGGGACATCGTCATCACCCTCGGCGCCGGCGACGTCACGATGATCGGCCCGGAGGTCCTCGCCCTGCTCGCGGACTCCGCCGCGGCCCAGGGGAACGCGACATGAGCCTGTCGGCCACCTCCGGCCAGCGGTTCACCCGCCGGACCTTGGCCCGACGCTGGTCACGACTGCGGGTGCTGGTCGTGGTCGGTCTGGTGCTGGTGCTGGCCGGGGTCGCCGGGTGGGTCGTGCTCGAGTCCACGCTGCTGTCCGTCCGGACGGTCGAGGTGACCGGCACGTCGCGGGTGACGCCCGCCCAGGTGCTCGCCGCGGCCGACGTCCCGCCCGCAACACCGTTGGCCCGGGTGGACACCGACGCGGTGGCCCGGCGGGTCCGGGCGCTGGTCGCGGTGCGCACCGTCTCGGTCTCGCGGCAGTGGCCGCGGTCGGTGCTGATCGTCGTGCAGGAGCGGGTCCCTGCCGCGGTACAGCGACGCGGCTCGTCGTACCTGCTCGTCGACCCGAGCGGCGTCGCGTTCGACACTGTGCGCAAGCGGCCGAAAGGCCTGCCGCTAGTGACTGCCCCGGGTGAGCCGGCCTTCCGGGCGGCGCTGACCGTGCTGACGTCGGTGCCCGCACCGGTGCGCCGCCAGCTGCTCGAGGTGCGTGCCGCCTCGCCGGAGCAGGTGACGCTGCGGCTCACCCGCGACCGCACGGTCGTGTGGGGGAGCCCGGAGCGCGGGGACCGCAAGGCCGCGGTACTCACGGCGCTGATGTCGCGAAAGGCCCGGGTCTACGACGTGAGCGCGCCGGACGCGCCGACGACGCGTCGCGGCTGACACACAGAGCTGACAAACGCGGAGCTGACGACCCGGCGGTTGCGACACGCCCGGCACGCGGGCCCGACCCGGCGGTCGTTGAATCGGGTCCGGTCGCGACCTACCGTCCTGCTCAACCTCGAAGTTGACATAACTATAAGGCTCAACTTGAGGGTGAGGGTTCCGGGTTCGGCCAGGCGAAGACCACAACGAGAGGCACCGACGTGGCAGCACCGCAGAACTACCTCGCGGTCATCAAGGTCGTCGGCATCGGCGGCGGCGGCGTGAACGCGGTCAACCGGATGATCGAGGTCGGCCTCAAGGGCGTCGAGTTCATCGCGATCAACACCGACGCCCAGGCCCTGCTCATGTCCGACGCGGACGTCAAGCTCGACGTCGGCCGTGAGCTCACCCGGGGTCTCGGCGCGGGCGCCAACCCCGAGGTCGGCAACCGCGCCGCCGAGGACCACGCCGAGGAGATCGAAGAGGTCCTGCGCGGGGCCGACATGGTCTTCGTCACGGCCGGCGAGGGCGGTGGCACCGGCACCGGAGGCGCTCCGGTCGTCGCGCGCATCGCCCGGTCGATCGGCGCCCTGACCATCGGCGTCGTGACCCGCCCGTTCGGCTTCGAAGGCCGCCGGCGCGCGCTGTCGGCCGACACCGGCATCGACGAGCTGCGCAACGAGGTCGACACCCTCATCGTCATCCCCAACGACCGGCTGCTGTCGATCTCCGACCGCAACATCAGCGTCCTCGACGCCTTCAAGTCGGCCGACCAGGTGCTGCTGCAGGGCGTGTCCGGCATCACCGACCTGATCACCACCCCCGGGCTGATCAACCTCGACTTCGCCGACGTCAAGTCGGTCATGAGTGGGGCCGGGTCGGCACTGATGGGCATCGGGTCGGCCCGCGGCGACAACCGCGCTGTGGAGGCGGCCGAGATGGCCATCTCCAGCCCCCTGCTCGAGGCGTCCATCGACGGTGCCCACGGCGTGCTGCTGTCCATCTCCGGCGGCTCCGACCTCGGCCTGTTCGAGATCAACGAGGCCGCCCAGCTGGTCGTGCAGGCCGCGCACCAGGAGGCCAACATCATCTTCGGTGCGGTCATCGACGACGCGCTCGGCGACGAGGTGCGGGTGACGGTCATCGCGGCCGGCTTCGACGGTGGCACGCCGCGACGGGCCAGCTCCGCGTCCACGCGCAAGGCCGAGGCCACCGCCAACGCCGCCCAGTCCACGGCCTCGCGCCCGACCTACACGCCCTCGCCGATGGAGACCGCGCCCCGGCATGCCACGGTGCCTTCGACGCCAGCGCCGGGGAGTGAGCCGATCCCGGACCGGCCGCCGATGGAGCCCGCACTGGAGCCGGCGATGGCCAGCAACCAGAACAACGGCCACATTTCGTTGCCGCGCACGGAGCAGCCGGCCGCCAGCCGGGCGTCCCGGCCCGCGCGCACGATCGTGTTCGACGACGACGAGCTCGACGTCCCCGACTTCCTGAAGTAGGCAGTCACGTTCCTGCGCACCGGCGAGCTCGCGGGCGCCAGGCACGCCCGCATCGCCGTCACCGATCGGCACGGCGGGACGAGTGCAGCGCCCTACGCCGAGCTGAACCTTGGCGATCACGTCGGTGACGAGCCGTCGCGCGTCGTGGGCAACCGTGCGCTGCTCGCGGATGCGTTCGGTGTCGCTGCTGACCATCTCGTCCTGATGTCCCAGGTGCACGGAACGGCCGTGGCTGTCGTCGACGGGCCGGCATCGGGCGGTCCTCCTCGGGAGGCTGACGCTCTGGTCACCGCGGTGCCCGGACTCGCGCTGGCCGTCCTGGTCGCCGACTGCGCGCCGGTCCTGCTGGCCGACACGACCGCCGGCGTGGTGGCGGTGGCGCATGCGGGTCGCCGCGGCATGGCGAGAGGCATCGTGGCGGCGACGCTCGACGCGATGCGCGGCCTGGGCGCGCAGCCCGCCACGACCGCGGCACTCGTCGGGCCGGCGATCTGCGGCCGGTGCTACGAGGTGCCGGCAGAGCTGCAGGACGAGGTCGCCGCCATCGAGCCGGCTGCTCGCTCGACCACCCGGTCGGGGACGGCGGCCCTGGACATCCGCGCCGGCGTGGTGGCCCACCTCGAATCGGCCGGGGTCGCTGCCATCGAGGTCGACCCCCTGTGCACCGCGGAGTCCGACCGCCTCTACTCCCACCGGCGTGACGGCGTCACCGGCCGCTTCGCCGGCCTGGCCCTGCTGGCACCACAGTGAAGCCATGAACGGCGAGGCGAGGCGGGCGGAGATCGTGGCCAACTGGGCCGCGGTCCAGGAGCGGATCGCGGCGGCGTGCGCGTCGGCCGGCAGGTCGCCGGACGGGGTGACGGTCGTTGCGGTGACCAAGACCTTCCCGGCGACCGACATCGGCCACCTCGCGGCGCTCGGGTTGCACGACGTCGGCGAGAACCGGCACCAGGAGGCGGCCCCCAAGGTGGCGGAGTGCTCGGCGGCCGGGATCGTCGGTCTGCGGTGGCACTTCGTGGGACAGCTGCAGAGCAACAAGGCCGCCGCAGTGGCCGCGTACGCCGACGTGGTGCACGCGGTCGACCGAGTCCGGCTGGTCGAGGCGCTGGACCGGGGAGCCGAGGAGCACGAGCGAGTGGTGACCGCGCTGGTGCAGGTCGACCTCGACGTCGGGGCCGGCCGAGATCCCGGACGAGGCGGCGCCCGGCCCGAGGAGCTCGCCTCGGTGGCGGCCGCGATCGACGCCGCAGCGTCGCTGCGCCTCGGTGGGCTGATGGCCGTGGCGCCCCGAGAGGGAGGCGCAGACGAGGCATTCGCCCGGCTGGCGGTGCTCGCGGGAGAGCTGCGCACGGCGTACCCGGAGGCCGTCATGGTGTCCGCGGGCATGAGCGGCGACCTCGAGGCCGCGGTCCGGCACGGCGCGACACACCTGCGCGTCGGCACCTCCTTGCTCGGTTCGCGGCCTCCGCTCGGGTAGCGTTTTGCGCAAGGCCGGATGCTCGGCCTGCTGATGTGGACCCCACAGGTCCGTCCAACGACCGGAGGGCACAGGCATGGCCGGCGCGATGCGCAAAGCGATGGTCTACCTCGGCCTCGTCGAGGACGAGGACCGCTACGACTACGACGACTACGACGAGATGACCGGCACCGACGGCGACGCATCCCGCGCCTCCGGTGGCTCCCGCTCGCTCGCGCCGATTCGTGAGGACGCGCGTGGGTCGCGTCGCGACCATGACCGAGCGCCGCCCCCATGTCGGGGTTGCCAGCTCGGTGCGGTCCTTCGACCGGATCACCACGATCCACCCGCGGACCTACAACGAGGCCAAGCAGATCGGCGAGAGCTTCCGCGAGAGCACGCCGGTGATCATGAACCTCTCCGACATGGACGACTCCGACGCCAAGCGTCTGGTCGACTTCGCGGCGGGGCTCGTCTTCGGCCTGCGTGGCACGATCGAGCGGGTGACCAACAAGGTCTTCCTGCTCTCACCGGCGAACGTGACGGTGACCGCCGAGGACAAGGCACGGATGGCCGAGAGTGGCTTTTTCAACCAGAGCTGATGGGCAGCGGGGGTGAACCTCGTCCTCCAGCTGCTCATCATCGCCCTCTGGCTGTACTTCATCCTGCTCATCGGGCGCCTGATCCTCGACTACATCCAGATGTTCGCCAGGTCCTGGCGCCCACACGGGCCCGTGCTCGTCCTGGCCGAGATCATCTACACCAGCACTGACCCGCCACTCCGGGCCCTGCGCAAGGTCATTCCGCCCCTGCGGATCGGGTCGGTCAGCCTGGACCTGTCCTTCCTCGTGCTCCTGATCCTGATCCAGGTCATGATCAGTATCCTGGAAGCGGTGGCGGGGTGAACGTGACCTACCGCCAAGGTTGCGCCAGAATGGCTTGGCCAACACTGAAGACCCAGGCACCACCGCACACCCCAGCCAGCACAGCAGACCCAGCCAGCACCTTGAGGAGACCCCCGTCATGCCGCTGACTCCCGAGGACGTGGCCAACAAGCAGTTCACCAGCACGCGTCTCAAGCCGGGTTATGACGAGACCGAGGTCGACGAGTTCCTCGACGAGGTCGAGGCGGAGCTGACCCGGCTCTACCGCGAGAACGACGAGCTGAAGTCCAAGCTCTCCGCTGCCCAGCGTGCGGCGGCCGAGAGCGGCGACGGTGGGCGGGCCACCACGACCCAGCAGATCGCGCCAGTGCCGGCGCCGACGCCGGCAGCCCCGCCGCCCACTCCGGCACCCACCCCGGCTCCGACACCCGCGCCCGCCCCGGCCCAGCCACCGGCGCAGGCGGCACCGGTCGCCGCGGGCGCGTCCACCGAGAGCGCGACCGGCATCCTGGCGATGGCCCAGCGCACCGCCGACGAGTTCATCGCCGAGGCGCAGACGCAGGCCGACCGCATCGTCGGCGAGGCGCGTCAGCGGGGCGAGCAGATGCGCCGCGAGGGGGAGGAGAAGCAACGCCAGCTCATCGGGTCGCTGGAGAACGAGCGCCAGGCCCTGGAGCGCAAGGTTGAGGGCCTGCGCGCCTTCGAGCGCGAGTACCGCAGCCGGCTCAAGTCCTACCTGGAGACCCAGCTGCGCGAGCTCGAGGGGCGCACCAGCGAGGCGCCCGCGGCACAGTCATCGGGCGGTGGACAGCAGGGCGGGCAGCCGGGCGGTTCTCCTCAGCAGGGTCAGCAGGGTCAGCCCGCGGGTCAGGGCGCCGGGCAACCTGCTGGTCAGCAGCGAGGACCGTTCGCACCCGGTACGCCGGTCGGCGGCGGCAACAGCGGTCCGCCGGCGGAGGCGCCCGGTGGTCCGCCGCAGCAGCCGCAGGCGTCGCAGGGCAGCGGCTACGTCCTCGACGAGGGTCCCGAGCCGCGCGCCTGAGTGGTCAGCCGACCTCGGCCATTGCGGCCATCCGGCGGAACGGATCACGGGCGGGTGGCACCGGCAGCGTGATGCGGCTGCCGTCGGCGTCAAGACCAGCCAGGCCCAGCACCTTGGTGAGGACGGAGTAGGTCGTCTCGCCTGCCTCGATGCCGGCCTGGGTGATCATCACCCGGTAGATCGTGACGTAGTGCTTGGCGGGGGTGTCGTAGCTCCAGTCGACGGAGCCGAGGTGCTTGGCGGTGCCGTGGCTGCCGCTGGGTCCGTTGAACGGCCCGTCCCAGACCTGCACACCGGCCGGGCCGGCGGAGAACGGACCGCCGATGCCGACGTCGTTCCGGTTCGCCGCAGCGAGCAGCTCGCGGGTCTCACGCTCGGGGACGACGAGAGCCGGCCGCACCTGACTGGCCAGCGCCGGTACCGCGATCGCGTTGTCCTTGAGCTTGACCGACACCGTCGGCCCACCCAGCGGAACGACATGCAGCGCCATTGCGGACCTCCCCTCTGCCCTCGGGTGGACGTCCGCTCTGGTGGCGACCGCTCCGACTCCTGCATGAGTATCGGTACGCGCACCCCCACAACTTCACTAGGCCGAACGGATGATTCGGCGTAACGCCGTTCGGCTGAGGTGCCGGCATACCGAACTTTTACGCGCTCACTGGGCCATTCGGGTTACCGCGAAGCGCAGTCCGAGGTCCGCATCGTCGTGCACCGTGCCGAGCGCGCCCGCTGCGGCCCTCGGATCGCCCTCCTCGAAGCGCACGGCGAGCACCTCGCCGGCCACCAGATCGGCGTGCTCGCGCAGTGCGTCGGCCAGCTCGCCGTCGGCCTGCCAGCGCAGGGCGATCCGGTCGGTCACGTCGAAGCCCGACGTCTTGCGGGCCTCCTGCACGAGCCGGACGACCTCCCGGGCCAGGCCGGCGCGGCGCAGCGCCGGGGTGAGCTCGAGGTCGAGGGCGACGGTCTCACCCGCGTCGGTCACCACGGCCCACCCCTCCTTCGGCGTCTCGGTGACCACCACCTCGTCCGGTCCGACGGAGACGTCCTCGCCGTCGACCGTCACCGTGGCCGAGCCGGTCTCGCGCAGCGAGGTCGCGAGCGCCCCGGCATCGGCGGCTGCGACGGCAGCCGCGACCGCCGGGGTTCGTGCGCCGAACCGCTTGCCCAGCGCACGGAAGTTGCCCTTGGCGCTGTGCTCGACCAGCGCTGCGCCGAGCTCCTCGAACGCGAGCACGTTCAGCTCGTCGGCCACCTGCGTCTTCAGCTCGGCCGGCAGCCCCTGCCAGCCGGGGGCGCCGACGAGGGCGCGCCCGAGCGGCTGGCGGTTGCGCACCTTCGACTCGGCCCGGGCCGCGCGGCCGAGCTCGACCACCCGGCGCACCAGTGCGACCTGCGCCGCGAGGTCGTCGTCGACGAGCGCGCCGTCGACCGTCGGCCACGCGGCGAGATGCACCGACTCCGGGAGGTCCGGCCAGACCGGGCGTACGACGTCCTGCCAGACCCGCTCGGTCACGAACGGCATGATCGGCGCGAGCAGCTGGGTCACGACGTACAGGCACTCGTGCAAGGTCGCGAGCGCCGCCGGGTCGCCGTCCCAGAAGCGGCGGCGGGACCGGCGCACGTACCAGTTGGACAGCGTGTCGATGTGCTCGGCGAGCAGCCGGCCCGCGCGCTGGGTGTCGAACGCCTCGTAGGCCGAGGTCACGTCCTGGACGAGCCGGTGCGTCTCCGACACCGCCCACTGGTCGAGCAACGGTCGCTCCTCGACCGGCGCGACCTCCCCGCCCGGTGCCCAGTCGTTGGCGTTGGCGTAGAGCGTGAGGAACGACGCGGTGTTCCAGTAGGTCAGCAGCGTCTTGCGGACGATGTCCTGAAGCACCGCATGCCCGACCCGCCGCGACAGCCACGGCGACCCGCTCGCGGCCATGAACCACCGCAGCGCGTCGGCGCCGTGCGCGTCCATCAACGGGATCGGCTCGAGGATGTTGCCGAGGTGCTTGCTCATCTTGCGGCCGTCCTCGGCGAGGATGTGCCCGAGGCAGAGCACGTTCTCGTACGACGACTTCCCGTGCACCAGCGTGCCGATCACCATCAGCGTGTAGAACCAGCCGCGGGTCTGGTCGATCGCCTCGCAGATGAACTGGGCGGGGTACGCCGAGCCGAACCGCTCCTTCGAGCCCTCGGCGTGGGGGTATCCCCACTGGGCGAACGGCATCGCCCCCGAGTCGTACCAGCCGTCGATCACCTCGGGCACCCGCCGGAACGTGCCCGGCACCCCGGGCTTGGTGAACGTGATGTCGTCGACGTACGGCCGGTGCGGGTCGGTGCCGCCGAGGTCACGGCCGGCCAGCTCGCCGAGCTCGGCCAGCGACCCGACACAGACCAGCTGGCTCGGGTCCTCGTCGTTGACCCAGATCGGCAGTGGCGTGCCCCAGTAGCGGCTGCGCGAGAGCGCCCAGTCGATGTTGTTCTTCGAGCCAGTCGCCGTAACGCCCGTGCTTGATGTTGTCGGGGAACCAGTTCGTGCGCTCGTTCTCGGCGAGCAGCTGGTCCTTGATCGCGGTGGTCCTGATGTACCAGGACGGCTGCGCGTAGTAGAGCAGCGCCGTGTGGCAGCGCCAGCAGTGCGGGTAGGCGTGCTCGTAGGGCTCCTGCCGGAACAGCAGGCCGCGCGCCTTGAGGTCCGCGACCAGCGCGGCGTCGGCAGTCTTGAAGAACTGCCCACCGACGAGACGCACCGAGTCCTGGAAGTGGCCGTCCGGGCGCACCGGGTTGACGACCGGCAGGCCGTAGACCCGGCTGACCGCGAGGTCCTCGGCGCCGAACGCGGGGGCCTGGTGCACGAGCCCGGTGCCGTCGTCGGTGGTGACGTAGTCGGCCAGCACCACGAAGTGGCCGAGCTCGTCCTCGGGCCAGTCGACGAGGTCGAAGGGCCGCTCGTAGCTCCAGTGCTCCATCTCCTGACCGGAGAACCGGTCCACCACCTGCCATCCCTCGCCCAGCGCGGACTCGACCAGGGGCTCGGCGACGACCAGCAGCTCGGCGGCGGCCTCGTTGCGTGCCGTCACGTAGGTGACGTCGGGGCGCACCGCGACGGCGGTGTTGGACACGAGCGTCCACGGCGTGGTGGTCCACACGAGCAGGGATGCCTGCCCGGCGTACGGTCCACTGGTCAGCGGGAACCGCACGTAGACGCTCGGGTCGACGACCGTCTCGTAGCCCTGCGCGAGCTCGTGGTCGGACAGGCCGGTCCCGCAGCGGGGACAGTAGGGCGCGACCCGGTGGTCCTGCACGAGCAGGCCACGCTCGAACACCTGCTTGAGCGACCACCAGACGCTCTCGATGTAGGGCGTGTCCATGGTGCGGTAGGGCTGGGTCATGTCCACCCAGTAGCCCATCCGCAGCGTCATCGCGGTGAACTCGTCGACGTGGCGCTCGACCGACTCGCGGCACTTCTGGTTGAACGCGGCGACGCCGTAGGCCTCGATGTCGCCCTTGCCCGAGAAGCCGAGCTCCTTCTCCACCGCGATCTCGACGGGCAGGCCGTGGCAGTCCCAGCCGGCCTTGCGGACCACGTGTCGGCCCTGCATCGTCTTGAAGCGGGGGAAGACATCCTTGAAAACCCGGGCCTCGACATGGTGGACACCGGGCTGGCCGTTGGCGGTCGGCGGGCCCTCGTAGAACGTCCACGGCGTGCCCTGCTCGGTCTGTGCGAGCGTCTTCGCGAACGTGTCCTCGCGGTGCCAGAGCTCGAGGATCTCCCGTTCCATCGCCGCCAGGTCGACCTGCGGGGGGATCGGGGTGTAGCGGGGCGGGCTCACGGGTGGTGCTCCTTCGTCGGTGTGCGGCCGGCGAAGGGACGAGGCGTACGACGGCTGCGTGCCCGTCGCGGTCACCCCGCGGTACCACCCTCCTTGGCCGCCGACGCGGAGAACGTCGACCGCCCACTTCGTTCGTCCTGCTGCCGGTTCTAGTGACCGGGCCGGCGAGCGCCGTTGGGCGCTGCCGTGATCCGGGGTTCTTCCGGCGGCTCCGGGGTGATGGCCCCTTCGCTGCCCTGCAGGTACGCCCGTCAGCCTACCGGGCAGGTGCCGGTTGGGCGGCGTCCAACGTGTCCAGCGTGTCCAGGGCCAGGCAGAAGTCGATGAGGTCGTCGGTGGTGAGGGCGGGCCCTGGCCGGACCTCGAGCGCCTCTGCCGGCACGTCGAGGGTCTCCACGGCGAGAAGGGGGGCGAGCACGGCCACGATGTCGTCGTCGGCGTGATGGCGGACGACCTGCTCGCACCCGGGGCACGCGAAGGCGTAGTGCGACATGGTGGCCACCGAGGCCAGGACGAGCCAGACCTGGTCGCCCGACAGCTCGACGAGACCGCAGCGGGGGCACTCCGCGTCCACAATCAGGTCCTCGCTCATGTCGCGCTCGCTCTCGGAGTGGTTGCTTTCCTGTCTCCTAAGGACGCTAGGGATGACGCGGTCCGGTGCCGATCGTGCCGGCCGCACGGCTGCGCAGGGGAAAGCGCCGTGCTTCGGCGCGCCTTGGCGACGGAGGGGTGGGGTGAGCCGCACCATGGCGTACGGCCAGCCCCACTCCCGGTGGGGGCCGTGCGCGGGAGATGATCATTCCTGAGGGGAGGCGGCCGTGTCCGACGTGCGCGTCCTGGTCGTTGACGACCAGGAGCCGTTCCGGCGTGCCATGGCTGCCGTGGTCGAGGAGACCGACGGCTTTGTCGTCGTGGGCGCCGTCGCCAGTGGCGAGGAATCGCTTGCCGCGGTCGCCGAGCTGGCCCCCGACCTGGTGCTGATGGACGTCAACCTGCCGGGCATCGACGGCATCGAAGCGACCCGGCGGCTCCGCGCAAACGGCGCCGGGCCCGTGGTCGTGCTGCTGTCTACCTACGACGAGGACGAGTTCGAGCTCGAAGGTTCCGGTGCGGCGGCCTACGTCACGAAGGCGGCGTTCGGCCCAGAACGGCTGGCCGAGGAGTGGGCGGCTGCGGCCGAAGTCCACGGCTGATCGTCCGCAGCTCGGTCAGCGCCGATCCGGCGGATTCGATGTGCAGGGCAACCCGCGCCTCCGCGCCCGTCGGGTCCGAGACGACGGTGGCCGCCAGGCTCCCGAGGTCTGCGGGCATCGACTCGAGGTGGGCAACGACGGCTTCCTGCAGAGCGCCGGCGAGCCGGTGTCGCTCGTCGTCCCGGGCGGCCACGAGTCCCCGACGCGATGTCTCGAGCTCGGCGGTCTGCGCGACCAGCTGCTCAACCCGGTCGGCGAGCTCTGCCTCCAGCCGCGCGTTGCGCAACGCCATGGCGGCCTGCTGCGCGAGGTCGTTGGCGAGCTGCCACTCTTCCGCCGTGAGCGGCCTCTCGATATCCAACCGGATCTGGGCGACCAGGTCGTCGCGGTCGCGGACATCGATGACGACCTCGGTGGCGGGGGTCGAGGTTTGCGGCGAGCGCTCGGCCGGGTAGGCCGCCGAGCCGTGCACCGGGCCGGCCGCGCCGGGCAGCTCCAACGAGACAGATGTCCGTCGGGCATGAACGCTGCGGCCCACCGTCTCGGCCAGCAAGGGCAACAGGTCGTCGGGCGACGGTGCGTGACTCACGCCGCTGCTGAAGTCGGCCAGCGCCTCGTACGGCGCGGCGCGACGGCCGTAGACCAGCCGGTCGGCGAAGCGCAGCACGAAACGGCGTACCGGTTGGAACGCGAGCGCGACGAGCACGAACGCGAGCAGCGAGGTCCAGAAGCTCTCAGCGCCGCGCTGTCCCAGCACCGCGCCGATCACCACGACGAGTGCGACGTAGCCGGCGGCGACGAACACCGTGAGGACGGTCAGGACAAGGGCGCGGTTCAGCAGGATGTCGATGTCGTAGAGGCGGTAGCGCAGGATCGCGAGGCCCGCGGCGACCGGGACGCTGATGAGCCCCAGGTAGAGCGGGAGCAGGCGGAACCAATCACTCATCGGGCCAGGCAGGACGTCGCCGAACATTGCCACCGCCAGGCCGAACGCCACGGCGACGGCAGCAGCGGCCAGCCACCGCAGCTGCTGTCTCTCCTCACCGCTGGCCCGGCGGCGCCGCACGAACACGGAGACGGCGGCCGCGACGAGCTCCAGCAGCACCGAGATCACCAGAACGCTGGAAGCAACCTCGAACCAGACCGGGAACTCCGGTCCGGTGGTGATGGGCCCGATGTTCTCCGGCCGGGCGTAGACGAGGATCAGGACCACGAACAGACCAAACGTGGTCCAGGCCGCCCACACCAGGAACCGCCAGCGGGGTGACGGGAGGTGACCGGTCGGGAAGAGGAGGAAGGTCAGGACCAGGACCAGTGCGGGGAACGGCAGGTCGACCAGGATCGTGAGCCAGGCCAGGACGACATCGGGGCCCCGGGCCAACGTGATGTCCTCGGCCCTGAGGACGTACTCGTAGACGCTCAGCACGTTGCTCAGTGCGACCGAGAGGCCGATGAGGACGAACAGCCAGCCGATCCGGTGGCCGGGCAGGCGCGAGACGACGAGCGCGCCGAGTGCCGACATCAGGACGGCGCCGAGGGTGAGGATGGGCCAGCTCGGTCCGGTCCTCGTCTCCGGCCAGCCGACGAAGAACCAGGTGTGCACCGCGCCGAGGACTACCGTCAGGGCAACCACGGCCCAGGCGACACGGGCCTGCCGGGTCATCGTGAGCCCTGCAGCGCGGGCTGCCCGGCGTGCTCCACCGGGATGCGCACCAGCAACCGGATCACGCCATCGGCCGAGTCCTCGACGTCGAGCGTTCCGGCGAGCGCCTCGACCCGGTCCTCCATCGCCTGCAGGTCCATGTCGCCCGGACGACGGCCGCGCACCACGACGACCAGGTCAGGGCCGTCGACGCGCAGCCGCACCTCGTCGGCGCAGGCATCGTCAGGCAGCGCCTCGGTGGCGCAGAAGTAGGCAGCCGCCTCCACCCGGGCGGAGAACCGGCGGCCTGCCAGCGAGGGCTCCATGACCAGGCGGGCTGAGCAGCCGGTCCGCGTCACGTACGCCGACAAGGCCGGCCCGAGCCCGGAGCGGGCGAGAACGGTGGGGAAGACCCCACGCGTGAGGTCGCGCAGAGCCTCGAGGGCATCGGTTGCGGCATCCACCAGCGCGTCGATGCTCTTGGCCGGAGCGCCGGTCGCGAGCGAGGCGCGTACGTCGTCCACGGCGCGCGGCAGGTCGGCCAGCGAGGGCAGCACCTCGCGGGCGATGGCCGCCTCGAGCCGCCGGCGCTCGGCGTCGCCCGCCTCGATGAGCCGGCGGCGGGAGGCTTCCAGCTCCTCGTTGCGCGCGTCCAGGACACGCACGTGCGCAGCGAGCTCGGCCTCCATGCGGGCGTTGCGGAAGGCGATAGCGGTCTGGTCGGCGAGGTCTGTGAGCAGCCGGTGCTCGTCGGCCAGCAACTGGCGGCCGGCGGGCATCGTCACGCAGATGCTGCCCAGCCGACCGGTCCGGTCGGTGACCGGAATGGCGTCCTCGCCACTGTCCTCGGACTCCTCAGGATCCATTGACGCAGCGGCGTCGGTGGTCTGAGGCCACCGGCGAGTGAGCTGGGCTCCATTGCTCATCTCCAGCCGAACCGAGGCGCTCTTCGCAGACACGGCGTCCGCGGCGGTCTCCGCGACGCACGGGAGCAGCAGGTCGAGGTCCGGCTGCTCGCCGAGACCGCGGCTGAACGCGGCGAGTGCCTCGTAGGGCACCGCCCGCCGCCCGTAGGCCACCCGGTCGGCAAGGCGAAGCACCCGCCGCCGCAGCGGCTGGAAGCCCATCGCGACCACGATGAAGGCGAGCAAGGAGGGCCAGAAGCCCTCGGCCCAGGCGCCGAGGGCGCTGCCGAGTGCGACCACCAGACCCACGTAGCCGGTGGCGACGATCAGCGCGGCTAGGCCGAGCACCAGGGCCCGGTTGATGATCAGGTCGATGTCGAAGAGCTGGTGCCGAAGAATCGCCACGGCGGTCACGATCGGCAGCAGGAAGTAGGCGAGGAAGAGCGGGCCGCTGGCGAGGAAGGTCTGCTCCCCGCCGTTGAGGGCACCGACGGCAAACAGCCAGACGAGGCCGAAAGCGATCGAGGCGGCGGACGCCGCGATCCACCGCAGCTGTTGGCGGACCACGCCCGTCGCGCGTCGCAACCGGCGCACCATCGACACCACCGAGGCAACCAGTGCGCCACCGATCAATATCAGCCCGACCCCAGTGAGGACTGCTGCGCCCTCGGACGCACCGACGTCGCCGTAGATCATGAACGTGGTCGGCGGAACGCTCATCAAGGCGATGGCGTAAGCGGCCAGACCGGCGATCGATGCCGCCGCTGCGTAGCGCCACCGGCGCGAGAGCAGGTGACCGTCAGGTGCGACCAGGAAGATGATGGTCAGGCAGGTCAAAGCGATGGGCGCCCCGAGCAGGACCGAGACCCAGCCGGCGACGTGTGCCGCGCTGCTGATGTCGTCGCCGTGCTCATGCACCATCCACAGGTGGTAGGACTCCGTGATCAGCGACGTGCTCGAGGTGGCTCCCACGATCACCAGCAGCCAGCCGACCAGGTGCCGCGGCCGGCTCGACACGATCAGCGCCCCCATCAGCGAGCTGCCGAGGGCGGCACCGGGCACCAGCGGCCACCCGTGCTCCGCGATCGCCTCCTCCGAGAGCAGGGACGACGTCGCCGCGGTGAGCACGGTGTCTCCCACGACGAACACGACGCTGACCGCGACGAGCAGCCAGGCCAGCAGGGCGGATCGGCTGCGCACTCAGCCCGCCCGGGGCTGGGGGACTCTCGCGGCGGGCACCGAGGCGCGGACCCTCGATCCGGTGTGCGGACCGCGTCCCAGGGTCAGCCGCCCGCCCACGGAGTCGATGCGGTCGCGCATGTTCGCCAGTCCGGCGCCAGCCGCCACCTGTGTGGGTTCGAAGCCAGTGCCGTTGTCGTCGACGGTGAGCACGAGGCTGTCGCCCGTCCCGTCGAGGTGCACGTCCACCCGGTCGGCGCCCGAGTGCTTGGCGGCGTTCTGCAAAGCCTCGAGGCAGCAGAAGTACACGGCGGCCTCGACCGCGGGGGCGTAGCGCCCCACCGAGACGTCGGTCACCTCGACGACCAGGGCGCCGGTCGCCAAGGCGGAACGCAGGGCCGGCGCTACGCCCTGCTCGCTCAGCAGCCGCGGGTAGATGCCGCGGGACAGGCTCATCAGGGTCGCGATCGTCTCGCGTGCTGCGTCGCCCTGTTCGGTGAGCACCTGGGAGGCGCGTTCCGGTGATCGGCGGGCGAGCGTCTGGGCGAGCCGCAGGTTGACCGCGAGCGCCACCAGGTGCTGCTGCGCACCGTCGTGGATGTCGCGCTCGAGTCGCTTTCGTTCTGCGTCCTGCGTGTCGACGAGTCGCTCCCGCGACACGCGCAGCTCCTCGGCGCGGGCCGACAGCTCGTCCAGCCGCAGGGACAGCTCGGCCCGCAGCCGGGCTCCGTGCAGGACGAGCCCCGCCTGCGCTGCCAGCCCGGCGAAGAGCCGCTCCTCCACGGGTGTGAGCGGCTGGCGCTCGCGCTCCTGCAGCCGCAGGACACCGAGCAGCTCACCGGCCTGACGCACCTCGAGGGCGCGCCGACCCGTGGGCTCGTGCCCGCCGGGCGGCGTGTCGTCCGACGAGTCGGCCTCGGGGGGCCAGACCGCCGCGAGGGTGAGCTGGTCGTTGACCGAAAGCCACACCTGCGCCCACTCCGCCCCGGTCCCGTCGGCCAGGACCTTGGCCATCCGGGCCGGCAGCTCTTCGCTGGCGTAGGACCCGGTGACGGTCTCGGAGAAACGGCTCAGCACGTCGTACGGCGAGGGCTTCCCGCCCCGCACGAGCTCGGCGGCCATCCGTTCGAGTCGCGACTGCGCCGGCTCGAACGCGAGGGCCACGATCGCCGTGGCGAGCACGGACAGCGCCAGGCTCGGCGAGCTGGTGCGCCCGATCAGCATCCCGCCGCCGAGCACCACCACGACGTACACGCCGCCGACGAAGATCGCGAGGCCGGCGAGGACAAGCAGTCCCGCCTGACGATCCGCCCGCGAGCGCCGAAATCGGTTCAGACGTCCCATGACCGGCAGTCTGCTCCGGGCGCCGGGGGCGGCGCAGGGTTCTGGCCGAACCACAGGGGTGGGGCTGGCCGCACGATTGCGCGTGCCTGCCCCACCCGGGCAGGCACCTCCCACCGCGCGGCCAGTCACCGTGCCTCGGCGCCCTGCCCCATCGGTCGGCGGCGCCGCAGCGGGTTCTCTTGAAACGGGCCACCCGACCGGGTGGCGAAACGCGTTCCCAGCAGATGACCAGGAGACACCATGACCACGAGCACGACCATCAGCACCACCATCACGACCGCCGGAACGAGGTCCGCGGCGCGGGCCGAGAGCGTCAGCAAGGCCTACGGGGAGGGCGACGCCGCGGTGCACGCCCTGGACGACGTCAGCGTCAGCCTCAACGCCGGCGAGTTCACGGCGATCATGGGTCCCTCGGGCTCCGGCAAGTCCACGCTTCTGCACGTGCTCGCCGGTCTGGACCGGCCCACGTCCGGTGAGATCTACGTCGGCGACACCGAGATCACCAAGCTGAAAGACAAGGCGCTCACGTTGCTGCGCCGCGACCAGATCGGCTTCATCTTCCAGTCGTTCAACCTGCTCCCCACCCTGACCGCGGCCGAGAACATCGTGCTGCCGATCCGGATCGCCGGCCGCAAGCCCGACGAGTTCTGGGTGCAGTCGATCGTCGAGACCGTCGGTCTCAGCGACCGGCTCGGGCACCGACCCTCGCAGCTCTCCGGTGGGCAGCAGCAGCGCGTCGCCGCGGCTCGCGCGCTGGCCAGCCGTCCGCAGATCGTGTTCGCGGACGAGCCGACCGGTGCCCTGGACTCGAAGTCGGGTTCGGAGCTGCTCGGTTTCCTGCGCAAGGCCGTCAAGGAGCTGGGTCAGACCGTCGTCATGGTCACCCACGACCCCGTCGCGGCCAGCTACGCCGACCGCGTCATCTTCCTCGCCGACGGCAAGATCGTCGACGAGATGGCCGACCCGACCGCCGACTCCGTGCTCGACTCCATGAAGCGCCTGGGGGCCTGACGTCATGCTCGCTGCAACCCTGCGAGGCATGGTCGCGCACAAGCTGCGGCTCGTCCTCACCACGGCCTCGATCGCGCTCGGTGTCGCGTTCCTGGCCGGCACCCTGATCCTCACCGACACCATGAAGCTGGCGTTCGACCAGCTCTTCGGCAAGATCGGCTCCGGCACGGACGCAGTTGTCCGCACCGAATCCGCGTTCGACCAGAGCGAGGGCGTCGGCCTCAGCCGTGCCCCGATCGCCGCGTCCGTGCTCGAGCAGGTCCGCGCCGTCGACGGCGTCCGCGTGGCCGAGGGCTCCGTTGCCGGCTATGCGCTGCTGACGGACACCGAGGGCAAGGCCGTCCTCACCAGCGGCGGCGCCCCCACCCAGGGCTACAACCTGCCCGAGGACGTCGCCCTCCGCGGTGACGTCAAGATCCGCACCGGCCGTGCACCCGACGGCCCGGGCGAGGTCGTCATCGACGCCACCTCGTCGGAGAAGCACGACATCCCGTTGGGCTCGGACATCAAGATCCTCTTCCGCGGACCGACCCAGACGTTCACCGTCGTGGGCACGGTTGGATTCGGCGGCGAGAAGGACCTCGGCGGCACCACATCGGCCTACTTCGACACCGCGACCGCGCAGAAGGTGCTCGGGTCAGCCGACACGTTCGACGCCATCAACGTGCGGGCGGACGACGGCGTCACCGACGCGGCCCTGGCGAAGCGGCTCGACGCGGCAGTGCCCGACGCCGCAGAGGCCGTCACCGGCGCGCAGGTGGCGCAGGAGACCTCCGACGCGGTCGACGAGGACCTGAAGTTCGTCAGCATCATGTTCATGATCTTCGCTGGCATCGCGCTGTTCGTGGGCTCGTTCATCATCTGGAACACGTTCACGATGATCGTGACGCAGCGGTCTCGCGAGATCGCCCTGATGCGGGCGGTCGGCGCCACCCGGCGCCAGATCCGCAGGAGCCTGCTCACCGAGGCGCTGCTGCTCGGCGTCACCTCCTCGGCCGTCGGTGTCGTGGCGGGCATCGGCGTCGCGAAGGGACTGAACTGGCTGATGTCGGTGCTGGGCTTCTCGCTGCCCACGACGTCTCTGCAGATCGCGCCCCGCACGATCTGGCTCTCCATCCTGGTCGGGACGGTCGTCACCGTCGTGGCGGCGCTCGTGCCCGCCCGTCGGGCGACGAAGGTGCTGCCCGTCGAGGCGTTGCGCGAGGCGACGCCGGGCTCACGTCCACCGTCGAAGCGACGCCTCGTCATCGGGGCACTCACCCTGCTCGGCGGCGTGGCAGCGGTGCTGTCCGCGCTGTACGGCGACGGCAGCCCGAAGCTGCTCGCGATCGGTGTGCCGGCGGCCCTCGTGGGCGTCATCACGCTGGCCCCGGTGGCCGCCCGGCCACTCGCGGCACTGCTCGGTTGGCCCCTGCGTCTGCGCGGTGTGCCCGGCGAGCTCGCTCGGCAGAACGCGATGCGCAACCCGCGTCGTACCGCATCCACAGCGACCGCGCTGATGATCGGCCTCACCCTGGTCGTGAGCATGGGCGTGTTCGCGTCCTCGCTGAAGGCGTCGTTCTCGGACATCCTCAGTGGCTCGACGCATGCCGACCTGTACCTGTCCAAGGCCAGCAACGGCGCCGAGGGGTTCAGCCCCGAGGCGACCAAGGAGGTGGCCGCCGTTACCCGGCGTCAAGGCCGCTTCGGCGACCGCATTCGGGCAGGGCAAGTTCGCCGGCGCGGACACCTTCTTCACCTCGATCGACCCGGCGACCGCCGAGCAGACCATGTCGCTCGACGTCTCCGCCGGCTCGGTCGAGGATCTCGGTGCCGACGCCGTGCTCGTGGGCAAGAAGACGGCCGAGGCGAAGGGCTGGCGGTCGGGTCCACGGTCCCGGTCGAGTTCGCCGCGACCGGCAAGCACGACCTGCGGGTGGCCGGCATCTTCGACCAGACCGGTGGCTTCGTCGAGTCGGACTACCTGCTCAGCCTCGCGGGGCAGGACGCCCTGGCCGGCGACCATCTCGACGCCAGCGCGCTGGTGCTGCTGGACGAGGGAGCCGAACAAGGACGAGGTGAAGGCGGCGATCACAACGGCGCTCGCCGACCACCCGGACGCCAAGATCCTCGACCAGGAGGAGTACGAGAAGGAGGCAACCGGCTTCATCGACAAGCTGCTCACGTTCGTGAGCGTGATGCTGCTGCTCGCCGTCGTGATCGCTCTCCTCGGCATCGTCAACACCCTGGCGCTGTCGGTCTTCGAGCGGACCCGTGAGCTGGGCCTGCTGCGCGCAGTGGGCATGACCCGGGCGCAGGTTCGCGAGATGGTGCGCTGGGAGTCGGTGGTCATCTCGCTCATCGGGGCGGGCGCCGGCGCCGTGCTGGGCATCGGCCTGGGGCTCGTGCTGGCCCAGGCGCTCAAGAGCGAGGGCATCGAGGCGGTCTCCGTGCCCTGGGCTTCGATCGCGGCCTACGTCGTGGCCGCTGCGGTCGCCGGCATGGTCGCGGCGATCGGGCCGGCTCGCTCGGCGAGCAAGGTGGATGTGCTGAAGGCGGTCGTCACCGACTAGTCCCGGCTGCGCTACACCATGCCGTGTCGCAGCCCCGCCAGCTTCCTCATGCCGCCATGGAGCTCGTCCACGAGAAGGTGGGGTGGGCGACCGCCAGCCTGAGGAGCCGGTCCTTGACGTCTGTTGCCGGGGTCCATCCCCGCGAGAACAGCGCATCAGCCGTCAGCAGGACGGCAAGCTCGATGTCATGCCGCACGGTGTGGCTGCCGATGTCGATGACCAGGCGACCACTGATCCCGAGCCGCGTCCGCCGGATGTCATCGAGCTCCTTCTGCTGCTGTAGTAGGTGCTGCGAGCCGTTGATCTCCACCGTCACGAGCCACTCCTCGAAGTCCGCGTCGAGGTAGTAGCGACCGCCGACGTGCTTCACAACCCGTTGCCGCGTGCGCAGCCCCAGGCGGTGGCGACGTAGACCGCGGACGTACTCCAGCTCAGGCAAGGACTGCGAGCCACCCTCCACGTCATCCAATGTCTCGAGGATGAGGCATGTCGCGCAGGTCGGCCTCCCGAGCACGTGGCGTCGCAGCGCCTTGGGCGCGTCCATCCGTTGCTGGGTGGCAGCCGCCAGGATCGCCCGGCAGGTGCGATCACTCCTCGCTATCGAGGCGCATCGATCGTCACTCGCTCCTGCCGGGTGCGCGGCGCGCGGCGACCAAGCATGACGTCGCGGTCAGGAAGGTGGCGGCTCTCAGTCACCCTGACCACGACCGAGTCCGTCACTAGGTCACGGCGGGCGGTGCCTTGAGGAGCCACTACGTGAACCTCGGGCACCACAGGCCGGTGAACCTTGGGCTTCGGTGCACTGGGCCGCCCTTTGCAGCCCCGTCTCCGGCGTGCAACACATTCGCTCAGTACTTCTGCTGCGCGACAACGGCCCCGGATGCAGGACCACCACTTGCAGTCCGACCGCCTGCCACCTGCCCGCCTTGATTCGCCGCGACAGTTGCGCCCGACCTCAGCGCCCGCGTCGCCGGAGAACGCAGCGACATGATCTGTGGTGAGAGGTCGCGGCGCTGTTTCGGGGATGCCGGTGCGCCGTGGCATGCCGCCAGGATGGCGCGGCAGATCGCCGCTGAACGTCCGTGCACAGGAGGACTTTGTGGGGCGCACGTGTGCACGACGACTCCCACCCGACGCCAGTGCCGAAGTTGGCGGAACTCCACACGGCAACCGCGCCGTAGCTCCGCCGATCGGGCAGCGACAGCGAGGTCAGCCGGTGGCTTCGAGGAACGCGAGCACGGCCATCACCCGGCGGTTGATCTCGCCCTCCTCGACGAGGCCCAGCTTCTGGAACACCGAGCCGATGTGCTTCTCGACCGCTCGCTCGCTCATGAACAACGTCTTCGCGATGGTGGCGTTGTTGCGCCCGGTCGCCATCGCCTCCAGCACCTCACGTTCACGTTCGGTGAGACCCAGCAGCGGCGACTTCGCCTCGCTCGCCTTGCGCGACATGAGCCCCTCGACGACCTTCGGGTCCAGGGCCGAGCCGCCGCGGGCCACGTCGTGCAGCGCCCGGACCAGCTCGTCCAGCTGGGACACCCGCTCCTTGAGCAGGTAACCCAGTCCGGCCACGCCGTTCTCGAGCAGCTCGAACGCGTAGTCCTCCTCGACGTACTGCGACAGCACGACCACCCCGATCGAGGGGAAGTCCGCCCGGATCTGCTTCGCGGCGTCGATGCCTTCAGTCGTGAACGTGGGGGGCATCCGGATGTCGGTGAGCACGGCGTCGGGCTTGTGCTCGGCGACCGACTTGAGCAGGGACTGGGGGTCGGCGACCGCGTCGACCAGCTCGATGTCCTCGACCTCGGCCAGCAGCGCGGCTACTCCCTCGCGGACGAGGTAGTTGTCGTCGGCCAGCACCACCCGCAGCGCCATGGTTGACGACTGTAGCGGCGGTGGGGGCTGACGGGTCCGGAGAAGCGGGCCACCGCGGGCCGGCACGCAAGAAACCCGCCCCGGATGGCTCCTGGGCGGGCTTCGTGCACTCGGTTTCGGTCAGGTGCGGCGCCACCGGCGGCTCGAGGAAGCACTCGCTCGCAGGGAGCTGTGGTGCTCCTGGATCAGCCGGAGGGTGGTGGCTGCGTCGAAGGTGTACATGGCGGCTCCTCAGTAGGGCAGTGCGCGGCCGGACGGGGTACGCAGGTCCAGAGCGGTGGTGGTCGGCCTCGTGGGTCGCTTGGCGATCTGCTGCTGCGTCTGGTGACTCACGATGTCGTCCTCTCTGCTTGCGTTGTCACAAACGTAGGAAGCGGCGACCAGACGTGCGATGGAGTCACCCACCCAGTTGCGGAGGGGTTGGGTGCACGTCGTCGGGGTGCTGGCCCCACCCCATTGGGCGGTCATCGCAATGGGCGCCGAGATCTCTGCTTCCTACGGTTGTGACATGACCTCGACACCGCGCTTCTCCCGCCCGCTGCTCGCCGCGGCCGCCGTCCTCTCGGCGCTGGCCCTCACCGCCTGCGGGGGTGCACAGGCAGAGGACAAGGCCGACACCGGTACGACGTCGCCGAGCCCGACCACGTCGACCTCGACCCCGTCGCCGTCGGCCACGAGCACCGACAGCGGACTCGTCTACGTCGCCGTCGGCGCCAGCGAGACCGTCGGCATCGGAGCCGACAACCCGAAGCGCGACGCCTGGCCGGTCGTGCTCCACCGGACCGCGCTGAAGAAGGCGCAGCTCGTCAACCTCGGGGTCTCCGGCTCTACCGTCGGCCAGGCCATCAACGAGCAGCTGCCGGCCGCGCTGGCCGCCGAGCCCGACGTCGCCACCGTGTGGCTGGCCGTCAACGACCTGACCCACCTGGTGCCCGTGCAGGCATACGAGCAGCAGCTCACGAGCCTCGTCCACCAGCTCCGGCGCGACGGTCGGACGCAGGTCCTCGTCGGCAACATGCCTGCGGTCGAGCGGCTGCCCGCTTTCCGCGCGTGCCTGCCCGATGCCCCCGCCGACGCCGATGCCGTGCCAGCTGCCGGTCGTCCCGGACGTCGCCGAGATCCGCGCCGTCGTCACGACGTACAACGCGGCCATCGCCCGCGTGGCGAAGGCCGAGGGCGCCACCCTCGTCGACCTGTCCAAGGGCCGGGACCTGACCAAGCTCACCGGCGACGGACGGCTTCCACCCCAGCACCGCAGGACACCGACTCGTCGCCGCGCAGTTCGCGCGCGCACTGAAGGGCTGACACCGACATGCTCGCCGTCACGCTGCGCGGCATCGCCGCCCACAAGATCAGGCTCCTGCTCAGCGCGACCGCCGTCGCACTCGGCATCGCGTTCCTCGCCGGCACGATGGTGCTGACCGACACGATCCGCTCCAGCGTCGACGACCTTCAGGACACCCTGTCCGGCGGTTCCGACGTCTCGGTGCGGGCGCACTCGGAGACGGGTGGCGACGTCGCCGACCGCGCCCCCGTCCCCGCCGCGGTCCTCGACGACGTACGCCGCGTCCCCGGCGTCGCAGTCGGCCACCGGGTCCTCGGTCGGCTTCGCCCAGGTCGTTGACGGCAAGGGCAGCGTCGTCGGGGGCGCGACCTCCGTCGGGGTGTCGCTGCCTCCGGACGGCCCCCTGCAGGTGCGGGAGGGCCGAGCGCCGTCGGGACCCGACGAGATCGCCATGGACGTCGACAGCGCCGAGCGGGCGAAGCTCGCGCTCGGTGACGCAGGTCACGCGTGCTGCTCGCCGGCCCCCCGCAGCAGGCCACCCTGGTCGGGCTCGTCGGGTACGGCGAGATCACCGCCCTGCCGGGTGCCACGCTCGTCGCGTTCGACCCCGAGTCGGCCAACGCGCTGCTCGGCACTCCCGGGCACTTCACCACGATCGAGGTCAGCGCCGGCGACGGCGTCGACGCCGAGCAGCTGCGCGCCGACGTCGCCGCCGCGCTGCCTGCAGGCCTCGAGGCCGTCTCCGGTCGGCAGGCAGCCGACGAGAGCGTGAAGGCGGTCCGCAAGGCGACGGAGTTCCTGCCGATGGCGCTGATGGCGTTCGTCGCCGTCTCGCTGTTCGTCTCGGCGTTCCTGATCGTCAACACGTTCTCGATGCTGGTGAGCCAGCGGTCCCGCGAGCTGGGTCTGCTCCGCGCCGTCGGCGCCACCTCGCGTCAGGTCTTCCGCTCCGTGCTCGTCGAGGCGCTCGCGGTGGGCGCGCTCGCATCGCTCGCCGGCTTCGCTCTCGGTGTGGCCGCGGCGCAAGGGCCTGCTACTGGCTGCTGCCGACCCTCGGCATCGAGCTGCCCGACACGCCCCTGCAGATCGACCTGCGCACCGCGGTCGTCTCGCTGCTCACGGGCACCACGGTCACCGCTGCTCGCCGCGCTGCTCCCGGCTGTCCGCGCCGGCCGGGTGCCGCCGATCGTGGCGATCCTCGGCCTGACGACGGGCTCGGCCCGCGCCTCCCGGATCCGTCCCGTGCTCGGCGTCGTCGCGACCGTGGCGGGTCTTGGCCTGGCGGCTGCCGGGGTGACCGCCGGACCCGAGGGTGGGCTGCCCCGGCTCGGGCTGGGTGCGCTGCTGACGTTCGTCGGGCTGGCTCTGCTCGCCCGGCACGCGGTCCGCCCGATGGTCGCCGTGCTCGGCCGGCCCTGGGCGCCGCTCCTCGGCGTACCCGGCCGGCTCGGCTGCGGACCACGCGACCCGCAACCCGCAGCGCACCGTCATGACCTCGGCCGCCCTCACGATCGGGCTCGCGCTCGTCGTCCTCACCAGCGTCTTCTCCGCGTCCGCGAAGGCGTCGCTGGGCCGGGCCCTGGACGAGGGCCAGCGCTCCGACTACCTCGTTGGCCACCGACCAGTACGGCGAGTACTCCGCCGAGGTCACCGCCGCCCTCGCAGCAGCGACCGGAGTTCGACACGGTCGCCGGCCTGCGGTTCGGCCAGCGCGCAGGTCGCCGGCGGCAAGGCAGACCTGACGGCCGCCGACCCGGCCGCAGCTGGAGGCCGTCGTCGACCTCGACGTCACGTCCGGCTCGGTGGCGGACGCTCGGCGCCGGCAACGTGCTGGTCCACAAGGACGTCGCGGCGACGCACGGCTGGGCGCTCGGAGACACGATCACCATGACGTTCGCGCGGGTCGGGGAGCAGCAGGTGCAGGTGGCGGGGACCTTCGCCGAGAAGCGCCTGCTGGGGACCGACTACGTCGTCGCCCTCGCCGACCACGACGCGTGGTTCGGCCACCCGCTCGACGTCGCCACGCTGGTCACGCTCGCTGACGGCGTCTCGCCGGAGAGTGCAGAGGCGGCGTTCGACACCGTCCTGGCCGCCAACCCCGACCTGAGGCGAAGACCAAGGAGGAGGCGAAGGCGACCAGGCCAAGCAGCTCGACCAGGTGCTGGCGCTGATCACCGGCATGCTCGGCCTCGCCCTGGTGATCGCCCTGCTCGGCATCGTCAACACCCTCGCGCTGTCGGTGCACGAGCGCACCAGGGAGGTCGGGCTGCTGCGGGCGGTCGGGATGTCGCGACGGCAGCTGCGCCGAACCATCCGCTACGAGGCCGTGCTGATCGCGCTCGTCGGCGCCACGATGGGTGTGCGTCCTGGGCCTGGCAGGGGCCGGCTCGCTGGTGCACCTGCTGCGCGAGAAGGGGCTGACCGACCTCAGCGTGCCGTTCGGCCAGCTGCTCGCGTACGTTGCCGCTGCCGTCGTGGCTGGGGTGCTGGCGGCGGCCTGGCCGGCTCGGCGGGCGACCAGGATGGACGTGCTCGCGGCGATCGCCACGGACTGACACGGTGGCTGGCGGTGACGTTCCTGTGGGGCCGCCTCCTATCCAGACTGCAGGGCGACGGGCTACCGTGTGATCCGGTCCGGTTTCGGTCCGTATCTGCGCCAGGAGGGGCTCGAGCATGACGATGGACGCGAGGAGCACCGGAACCGGTGACCTTCAGGTCGTGCACGGCGACCGCCGCAACGAGCCGCAGCAGGTGCTCGGGCTGCTGGGCAACGCCCAGCGCGTCGCCGAGGAGACTGTTGCCCGGGCCCAGGACGAGGCCGACCAGCTGCTCGCCGCCGCCCGCCAGGACGTCTCCCAGCTCGAGCAGGAGGCCCGCGCGCACGCCGACCAGCAGCTCGGCGCCGCCGAGAAGGAAGCCGAGCGGATGCGCTACCAGGCCTACGGCGAGGCTGAGCGGATGCTCAACGACGTCCGCGGCCAGGTGGCCGAGCTGGAGCGGACCGCGGCCCGGCTCCGCTCCGAGCGCGACGCGGCCGCCGACTCGGCCCGCGAGCTGGCAAACCGGCTGATCTCAGCCATCGAGCACGGTCACACCGGCCCCGTCCCGGACGGTGGCTGAGCGAGCCTCCTGAGGGTGCGCCCGCCCTGAGCGCGGCGCGCCTGTTTGTGACGTCTCAATCCGGGACCTATCCTTCCGGCACCATCCGTGACCTCGGTGTGTGCCAAGTCCAAGGGGGCCGTCATGGCCAGGACCGTCAAGAAGACGGGTAGCACGCTGCGCCGTGCTGTCGCCGCGGCCCGGGCAGCCACAGGTCGCGCGGGCGCCACCACGCGCAAGACCTCCACCCGGCCGGGTGCCGCCAAGACGACCTCGAAGGCGCCGAGCGGCAAGAAGACCACCAGCGGCAGCAGCAGCACCAGCAAGGCCACCTCGGCAGCGGCCAAATCGAGCAAGGCGCCCGCCAAGAAGTCGACGGCCACGAAGTCGGTCACCAAGAAGTCCGCCACCAAGTCCGTGGTCAAGAAGTCAGCCACCAGCAAGTCGGCGGCCGCCAAGGCACCCGTGAAGAAGCCAGCGAAGAAGGCGCCGGCCAAGAAGGCACCGGCCAGCAAGGCGGTCAAGAAGGCACCGGCCAAGAAGGCACCGGCCAAGAAGGCACCAGGCGAGCAAGGCAGTCAATAAGGCACCGGCCAAGAAGGCGCCCGCCAAGAAGGCGCCCGCCAAGAAGGCACCGGCCAGCAAGGCCGGTCAAGAAGGCGCCGCCGAAGCAGGCCGTTGCCCGGACGGCTCCGCCGAAGCCCACCGCCACCAAGGCCCCGGCCACGAAGTCGCCGGCCAAGGCGCCTGCCCCGAGAGCGGCCAAGGCACCGGCCGCCAAGGCCCCGCTCCGCGTGCTGGCACCCCCGACCGGGGTGACCCGGAAGTCGTCGGTGCCCAAGCTGCCCCCGGCGAAGAAGAGCCCGGCGGCGCTGGTCGTCGGCGCGAACGAGAAGCCCTGGACCGCCAAGGAGCTCGACGAGGTCCGGGGCGAGCTGGCCGAAGAGGTCCGCCGGCTGCGCTCCGAGCTCGACCTGGCCGAGCACGACATCGACGACATGCTGCGGGACGCCGGTGACGGGGCCGGCGACGACCCGGCCGACGCCGGCAGCAAGACGTTCGAGCGCGAGCACGAGATGTCGTTGGCCAACAACACCCGTGACATGCTTGCTCAGGCAGAGCGAGCACTGGCTCGCATCGAGAACGGCACCTACGGCATCTGTGAGAACTGTGGCAATCCGATCGGCAAGGCTCGCCTCCAGGTGTTCCCGCGGGCGACCCTGTGCATGACGTGCAAGCAGCGGGAGGAGCGCCGCTGACCGGCGCTGACGCCGAGGCCGGGGCTGTCCCGGCCACTGACGGGGGTCCGGGCAAGCGCCAGGTGGGCGTCCTGGTCACGGTTGCGCTCGTCGTACTCGGCCTTGACCTCGCGACCAAGCTGGCCGCTGTCGCGCAGCTCACCGAGACCGAGATGGTCGAGGTCGTCGACGGCGCTGCTGCACCTGCGGCTGGTGCGCAACCCGGGTGCCGCGTTCGGCGTGGCCCAGGGACTGACGCTCGCCCTCACCGTGATCGCCGTCGTGGTGATCCTGGTGATCCTGCGGATCTCCCGGCGGCTGCGCAGCCCTGGTTGGGCGGTCGGGCTGGGGATGGTCCTCGGTGGTGCTATCGGCAACCTGGTCGACCGCATCTTCCGCTCACCCGGCCCACTGCGTGGCCACGTCGTCGACTTCCTCGAGGTGCCGCACTTCCCGGTGTTCAACGTCGCCGACTCGGCGATCGTGACCGGGGGAGTGCTGATGGTGCTGCTGTCCCTGTTCGGCATCGCCTACGACGGGCGCCGGCTCTCCGGTGACTGAGCACCGCACGCTGCCCGTGCCCGACGGGCTGGAGGGTGAGCGTCTCGACGCCGCGCTGGCCCGACTCTTCGGCTTCTCCCGCACCCGCGCGGCCGAGCTGGTGGCGGCCGGTGACGTGCTGGTCGACGGCGCAGCCGCCATCAAGTCCGACCGGGTCCACGCCGGTGCCTGGCTCGACGTGGCGCTGCCCGCAGCGGCCTCCGCGCCGGTCGTGGTCGCCGAGGCGGTGCCGGGGATGACGGTCGCTGCACGACGACGAGCACATCGTCGTCGTCGACAAGCCGGTCGGCGTGGCCGCCCATCCCGAGCCCCGGCTGGACCGGGCCGACGGTCGTCGGCGGCCTGGCCGGCGCCGGGTTCCGCGTCTCGACCAGCGGGTCGGCCGAGCGGCAGGGAGTCGTGCACCGGCTCGACGTCGGCACCAGCGGCGTCATGGTCGTGGCCAAGTCGGAGCGGGCCTACACCGTGCTCAAGCGGGCCTTCAAGGAACGCAAGGTCGAGAAGATCTACCACGCCCTCGTCCAGGGCCATCCCGACCCGCTGCGCGGCACGGTCGACGCCCCGATCGGCCGCCACCCCAACGCCGACTACAAGTGGGCGGTGACCGCCAGCGGCAAGCCCAGCGTCACCCACTACGACACCCTCGAGGCCCACCGGGCGGCGAGCCTGCTCGAGGTCACCCTCGAGACCGGCCGCACCCACCAGATCCGGGTGCACATGGCCGCGCATGCGGCACCCGTGCGTCGGCGACCTGACCTACGGCGCCGACCCCACGCTGTGTGCGCGGCTCGGACTGACCCGGCAGTGGCTGCACGCCGTACGCCTCGCGCTTCGACGCATCCCGACACCGGCGAGCGGGTCGAGTTCACCAGCCACTATCCCGACGACCTCGCGGACGCGCTGGAGCGCCTGCGCGCGGAGTCATGACCAGCGATCCGGCTCGCCGGCAGCGCCCGAGGAGGTGGCGGCCGCCTTCGCGGTCCGCTACGACGTCTTCGTCACCGAGCAGGGGGTTCCGGCCGACCTCGAGCTCGATGACCTGGACGGGGACGCCGACCACCTGGTCGCGTACGACGGGGCGCGGGCCGTCGGGGCCGGCCGCCTGGTTGTCGAGCCGGCCGGCTTCGAGGGGGCTGACCCCGCGCTGGGCCCGGTGGGCCACCTGGGCCGGCTTGCGGTCCGGCCGGAGGCCCGCGGCGCCGAGCTGGGGGTCGCCCTGGTGGTGGCCATCGAGGACCGTGCCCGGGAGCGGGCCTGGGCGTGATGGCGCTGTCCTCGCAGACCTATGCCATCCCCTTCTACGAGCGGTTGGGCTACACGGCGCACGGGCCGGAGTTCGACGACGCGGGGCTCCCCCACCGGTGGATGCGCCGGGCGCTCTGAGCGCCCTCAAGTGCGGCGCGAGGACTCCCGATGAAACGACATGCCGTGAGCGGGATAATCCTGACAGTCGCTGTTAGCCTCTGCCGGAGTAGTGCCCAATCGGCATAATCAGTTTCAAACTGTTTCGACACGGGAGAACCCCTTGGCTTCGGTGGTGTCGCCGGAGGTAAAGATCCCGCGGCCCGGCGGACCCGGACAGCGGCAGTTTTTGCGAGCCCCGGTCGCCCCGGACGCCTCGGTCCGGCGGTGGCTCACCGTGCTGGCCCGTCGCCTGGTGCTGCTCGACATCCTCCTCGTCTCCGCCGCCGTCGCCGGCGCCCTCTGGGTGCGCTTCGGGCAGAGCGCGACCACCGAGGCGGTCATGGGGCTGCAGCGCTACCCCTTGTCGTGGTCCTACCTCGTCATGAGCGTCATCCTCGGTGCGGGCTGGGCGCTGTCGCTAGGCATGTCCCGTGTCTACGACCGCAAGGTCCTCGGGATTGGTGTGGAGGAGTACAAGCGCCTCGCCAACTCCAGCCTGCGCTACTGGGGCCTCGTCGCGATCATCTGCTTCCTTGCTCACGTCGAGCTGGCCCGTGGCTTCCTCGCCGTGGCCTTCCCCGTAGGCACCGCGGCGTTGCTGTTCGGGCGGTGGATCGCCCGCAAGCTGCTGCACCGGGCCCGGGCCCGCAGCGGCGGCTGGTCCCACCGGGTCCTCGTCGGTCGGAGCCCCCGACGAGGTGCGCGACCTGGTCGTCCAGCTGCGCCGCTCGCCGTACGCCGGTCTGGAGGTCGTCGGTGCTTGCGTGCCCGGCGGCGAGCGCATCCGGATGCGCGAGGGCGAGGACGTACCCACGGTGGGAACGCTGACCACGGTGCCGCAGGCCGTGGCCGCCACCGGTGCCGACACGGTCGCCGTCACCTCCTCGCGCGGCATCAGCAGCAACGTGCTCAAGCGGCTCGGCTGGGAGCTCGAGGGAGCAGGTGTCGACCTCGTCGTCGCGCCGGGGCTGATGGACGTCGCCGGTCCGCGCGTGCATGTGCGACCGGTCGCCGGGCTTCCGCTGCTCCACGTGGAGCAGCCGGAGTTCACCGGTCCGATCCGCGCCATCAAGGCCGCCTTCGACCGCCTGGTCGCGCTGGTCTGCCTGGTGGCGCTCGCGCCGCTGATGATCGCCATCGCGGTCGCCATCAAGCTCACCAGTCCCGGACCCGTCGTCTTCCGGCAGATCCGGGTCGGCCAGCCATGGCGAGCTGTTCACCCTGTTCAAGTTCCGCTCGATGGTCGACGACGCCGAGCTGCGCCTGCAGGCGGTCTCCGACAGCAACGACTGCGACGGCGTCATGTTCAAGATGCGCCGCGACCCGCGGATCACGTCGGTCGGTCGGTGGCTGCGCCGGTTCAGCCTCGACGAGCTGCCCCAGCTGATCAACGTGCTGCGCGGCCAGATGAGCCTGGTCGGCCCTCGGCCCGCGCTGCCGTCCGAGGCGGAGCAGTACGGCGACGACGTCGCCCGCCGGCTCCTCGTCAAGCCGGGCATCACCGGCCTCTGGCAGGTCAGCGGCCGCTCCGACCTGTCCTGGGAGGACAGCGTTCGCCTCGACCTGTACTACGTGGAAAACTGGTCCTTCGCCGGCGACATCCAGATCCTCTGGAAGACCCTGTCGGCGGTGCTCTCGAGTCGCGGGGCGTACTGACATCGTGGGACTGCGAACCTGGCTGACGACCGGCGTGCTGGTCGTCGGACTCGCGCTGCCCGCCGGGCTGGCGCAGGCGGCTGCGCCGGTCGCGCCCGCCGCCACGGCACTGGCGCTGTCGGTGAGCACCACCCGGCTGACCTCCGGCGCCGACCTCACGATCTCGGCGACCCTCAGAAGCCTCGACACGGGAGCGCCGGTCTCCGACGCCACGGTTGTGCTTGAGCGCAAGCGCGCGGCCACCACGTCGTACGCCGTGCTCGCGACCCTGGTCAGTGACGCGGACGGCGTGGTCCGCTTCGTCTACAAGCCCGCGTTCAACGCCGACTACACCGTCCGCTACGACGGGAGCCCTGCCCTCGCCCCGAGCCGGGCCGGGCCAAAGCGGGTCGACGTCGCCCCGCGGCTGACCGCGAAGCTGAGCAAGACCGCCGCCCGGGTCGGCTCGCAGGTCACCCTCAGCGGCTCGATGACCCCACCGCACTGGGGCGGCACCGTGCGCATCGAGCGCTACTACGACGGGGCCTGGCGACTCGTCACGACCCGCAAGCTGTCGACCAACGGCCTCTACAGCGCGGTGCTGACGACGCCGTCGACCGTCGGCTGGAAGAGATACCGCGTCGTGCGACCGGGCCGACCGCGACAACCTCGCGACGACGGCAGCGTTGCCACGGCTGGACAACTACCGGCTGCACACCTACGTCGTGCGCTCGAAGGGCACGATCACGGCGTCGATGACGACGTTCGCGGCGTCGGTGGCTGCGACCTACGCCGACCCCCGCGGATGGCTGCGTGGCCACATGAGGTTCAAGCGGGTCAGCTCGGGCGGCGACTTCACGGTGCTGCTCGCGCAGGCCCGCTACCTCCCGACCTACAGCTCGGTGTGCTCGGTGCAGTACAGCTGCCGGGTCGGCCGCAACGTCATCATCAACCAGGACCGGTGGCGCTGGGGCTCCCGCTACTTCCCGGGTCCGCTCGCGCAGTACCGCCAGATGGTGGTCAACCACGAGACCGGGCACTGGCTCGGCAACCGGCACGCCTACTGCGGCGGCAAGGGCCAGCTCGCGCCGGTGATGCAGCAGCAGTCCAAGGGCATGCAGGGCTGCAAGCCCAACGCGTGGCCGCTCGCGCGCGAGCTCTAACAAGCCCCGTTCACCCGATTGCGGCACCCAGGCTGGCGCCTCTCCTGTCGATGACCACCCCAGAGCGCCCGGACGTCCCGGCGCTGAGGCCATCAATCGCGGCAGGGGGTGTCCAGGCGTGTCCATGCGCTTGCGGCTCCGTGCGGTCGTCACCGTGTGCGTGGTCGGCCTGGTCCTCGGGCTGGTCGCCGCGCTCGGGTCGAGTGCCTCGGCCGGCCAGCCCGCCACCTGGTCGACGGCCGTCAAGCCACCCGCCCCCGGCCACGTCGACCCCGCCCCGCCGGGAGTCGACGTCAAGCACCGGATGCGCACCGACGAGCTGCTCGCCCGCGCCGCGGCCCGGCGCGCGCTCAAGACCGGCCGCCACGACCCTGACCACCGCGGCGGCCACTGGGACCGTCCCGACCGGCGTCTCCGCCCTGCCCGGGCTCACCGCGCACGTCGAGCCGTCCTGCACCGGCAACGGCGCGGACGGCAACCGGGTGCAGGTGCTCTACGTCGTCGAGGCCGACGACCCCGATCGGTTCACCAGCGTGCTGCCGATCCTGCGCGACGAGGTCGCCAACGTCGATGACACGTTCGCGCTCTCCTCGGCCAAGGACGGCGGCGCGCTGCCGGGTGCGCTGGGTCTCCGACCCGGTGACCTGTCAGCCGCTGATCAAGAGCGTCAAGGTGAAGAGCGGCGAGCTGGCCAGCTTCGGCACCATGATCACGGCCGTGCAGAAGGCCGGCTACACCGCCACGAACCGCAAGTACCTGATGTTTGCCGATGCAGCGGTGCTGTGCGGCGTCGGTCACCTGATTCTCGACGACAGGGCGACGGGCAACGCCAACGACGGTGGCAACGCGATGTACGCGCGGGTGGACACCGGTTGCTGGCAGGCAGGTGCCGGCGGCTCGATCGCTGCGCACGAGCTCATGCACAACCTCGGCGGTGTCCAGGGCAGTGCCGGCCACTCCACGCCGTACGGCCACTGCGACGACGACAAGGACCTGATGTGCTACGCCGACGGCCCCGGCGTCACGATGCGACCAGGTCTGCCCGGCAGCCAACGAGCCGCTGTTCGACTGCAGGCAGGACGACTACTTCGCCACCAACCCCGCAGCCGGCTCCTACCTGGCGACCAAGTGGAACACTGCCCGGTCCTCGTTCCTCGACGCCGTGGCACCGACGCCGCCGGTCGACCCCGTGGACCCGACGCCACCCCTCACGGTTGCGGTCGCCGGACCCGCCGACGGTCCGCCCCGGTCTGCCGGCCAGCCTGGCCGCGGCCGGCTCGGCCACAGGCACCTACGCATGGACGTTGGACAAGGCCCGCTGCGTGACAGGGAGCACCACGAGCGGCACCCTCACGGTGCAGTGCCCGTCGTACGAGTCCGGCCTCGTCCACGCGACGGTGACGCTCACCGCGGCGGACGGACGCACCGCCAGCGCGGTGCACGAGCTGAGCCTGACCGGTACGACGGAGCCGCTCGCCCTCGACGCTGGCCCCGTCGAGGACCGCCAGCCACGTCGGGCAACGAGTCGTCCTCACGACGCAGGTGCAGTCCGGCGTCGCTGCCGGTGCGCGGCTGGATCCAGGTCTGGTCGAGCACCGACCAGGTCACCTGGCGCAGCCTCGCCGGCCCGGTCGACACCGGCGTCGACGGCGCGCACGCCAAGACGGTCTGGCCACGACGCACGACCTACTACCGGGCCGCTGTCACGACGTCGCCCGCCGGCGGGTGGCTGCAGCCGGCCGACGTCACCGTCGCGGTGCGCGTGACGAAGTGGCCGGTGCGGCTGGTCGCGCGGGCCAGGGCAGGTCGTCCGGACGTGGTCTCAGGCCACCTCACCAGCGCCACTACCGGCCGGGCCCTGCCCAGCCGCCGTGTCTACCTGCAGCGGCGGCTCTCCGGTGCGAGCACCTGGCGCACCGTGGCGTCGGATGTGACGAGCTCGCGCGGCTGGGTGACGGAGCGGGTCCAGCCCCGCCGAGCGGCGTACTACCGGTGGGTGTACGTCGGGACCTCGACGGTCGCGCGGGGCACCAGCGGGCCGGTCTTCCTGCGTTACTGATCTTGGTCCCCGGCCGACACGCCGGGTGTGCTGTGCCGTCGCGCCGGCTGGCCGGACCTGTCGCCGCCCGCACCTAGACTCAGGGCCCTGACGGCGGCACCCCGGAGGCACCCCCCAGCAATGACGAGCACCGGCTCACGCGATTCGTTCGTGCACCTCCACGTGCACACCGAGTACTCCATGCTCGACGGCGCAGCCCGCCTGGGCGACCTCTTCGCCGAGACCAGCCGCATGGACATGCCGGCGCTGGCGATGACCGACCACGGCAACGTCTTCGGGGCCTACGACTTCTGGAAGCGCGGCCGCGACGCCGGGGTCAAGCCGATCATCGGCAGGAGGCCTACCTCACCCCCGGCACCCACCGCACCGACAAGACCCGGGTCCGCTGGGCCGACGGCGGTGAGGACGACGTGTCCGGCGGTGGCGCCTACACCCACATGACGATGCTGGCCGAGACCACCGAGGGCATGCACAACCTGTTCAAGCTCTCCAGCCTGGCCAGCCTCGAGGGCCACTACTACAAGCCGCGGATGGACCGCGAGCTGCTGCAGACCTACGCCAAGGGCATCATCGCCACCACGGGCTGCGCGTCGGGCGAGGTGCAGACGCTGATCCGGCTCGGCCGCTACGACGACGCGAAGCGCTCGGCGGCGGAGTTCCACGACATCTTCGGCAAGGACAGCTTCTTCTGCGAGCTGATGGACCACGGGCTCGGCATCGAGCAGCGCGGGCAGGCCGACCTGCATCCGCCTGGCCAGCGAGCTCGACATGCCGTTCGTGGCGACCAACGACCTGCACTACACCTGGCCCAAGGACGCCGAGGCGCACGCGATCCTGCTCTGCGTGCAGTCCGGTCGCACCCTCGCCGACCCGACCCGGTTCAAGTTCGACGCCGACGACTTCTACCTCAAGACCCCGGCCGAGATGCGCGAGCTGTGGCGTGACTACCCCGAGGCCTGCGACAACACCCTGGCCATCGCCGAGCGGTGCGACGTGTCGTTCGTCGAGGGCGCCGACCTGATGCCGCGCTTCCCCGTGCCGGCCGGTGAGAGCGAGCAGAGCTGGCTCGTCAAGGAGGTCGAGCGCGGGCTGCAGCGGCGCTTCGGCGGCGCCGTCCCCGACCAGCACCGCAACCAGGCCGACTACGAGGTCGGCGTGATGGTGCAGATGGGCTTCCCGGGCTACTTCCTGGTCACCGCCGACCTGGTGCGCCACGCCAAGGACAACGGCATCCGGGTCGGACCCGGCCGCGGCTCGGCCGCCGGCTCGATCGTCGCGTGGGCGCTGGGCATCACCGAGCTCGACCCGATCAAGCACGGGCTGCTGTTCGAGCGGTTCCTCAACCCCGAGCGCATCTCGATGCCCGACATCGACCTCGACTTCGACGAGCGCCGCCGCGGCGACATGATCCGCTACGCGACCGAGAAGTACGGCGAGGAGCGGGTCGCCCAGATCATCACCTACGGCACCATCAAGGCCAAGCAGGCCGTCAAGGACTCGGCCCGGGTCCTCGGCTTCCCGTTCGCCATGGGCGACCGCATCACCAAGGCGATGCCGCCGCCGGTGATGGGCAAGGACGTCCCGCTCGCCGGCATCTTCGACACCAACCACCCGCGCTACCGGGAGGCCGGTGAGTTCCGCACGCTCTACGAGACCGACCCCGACGTCGGCCGCGTCGTCGACAACGCGCGCGGGCTGGAGGGGCTCAAGCGGCAGTGGGGCGTGCACGCGGCCGGCGTCATCCTGTCCAAGGAGCCGCTGCTCGACGTCATCCCGATCATGCGCCGCGAGCAGGACGGCGCGATCATCACGCAGTTCGACATGGGCGCCTGCGAGACGCTCGGGCTGCTGAAGATGGACTTCCTCGGCCTGCGCAACCTCACCGTGCTCGACGACTGCCTCGCCAACATCGAGGCCAACCGCGGCGAGTCGATCGAGCTCGAGACGCTCGGCCTCGACGACCGCAAGGCCTACGAGCTGCTCGCCAGCGGCGACACGCTCGGCGTGTTCCAGCTCGACGGCGGCCCGATGCGCTCGCTGCTGCGGTCGATGAAGCCCGACAACTTCGAGGACATCTCCGCGGTCCTCGCGCTCTACCGCCCCGGCCCGATGGGCGCCAACGCCCACAACGACTACGCCGACCGCAAGAACGGCCGGCAAGCCCGTCGTAGCCCTGCATCCCGAGCTCGCGAAGCCGCTGGCCGAGATCCTCGGCGACACCCACGGCCTGATCGTCTACCAGGAACAGGTCATGGCCATCGCGCAGCAGCTGGCCGGCTACACCCTCGGCCAGGCCGACCTGCTCCGCCGGGCGATGGGCAAGAAGAAGAAGGAGATCCTCGACAAGGAGTACGTCCCGTTCTCCGACGGCATGCGGGCCCGCGGCTACTCCGAGGTGGCGATCAAGAAGCTGTGGGACGTGCTCGTCCCGTTCTCCGACTACGCGTTCAACAAGGCGCACACCGCCGGCTACGGCCTGGTGTCCTACTGGACGGCGTTCCTCAAGGCCAACTACCCGGCCGAGTACATGGCGGCGCTGCTCACCAGCATCCGCGACGACAAGGACAAGTCCGCGCTCTATCTCAACGAGTGCCGCCGGATGGGCATCAAGGTGCTGCCGCCCGACGTCAACGAGTCCGACTCCAACTACACGCCCGCGCGGCACCGACATCCGGTTCGGGCTCTCGGCGATCCGCAACGTCGGCGAGAACGTCGTCGCGTCCATCGCCTCGACGCGCTCGGCCAAGGGCAGGTTCGCCGACTTCTACGACTTCCTGCAGAAGGTCGACCCGGTCGCCTGCAACAAGAAGACCGTCGAGTCGCTGATCAAGGCCGGCGCGTTCGACTCGCTCGGCCACACCCGCCGCGGCCTGCTCGCCGTCCACGCCGAGGCCATCGACTCGTTCATGGCGACCAAGCGCAACGAGGCGCACGGCCAGTTCGACCTGTTCAGCGGCGCCGATGGCGGGCTGCGGCGGCGACGAGCCGGGAGACGGCCTCGCCGTGACACCCGAGGTCCCGCTGGGGGAGTGGGACAAGACCGTCCTGCTGGCCTACGAGCGCGAGATGCTCGGTCTCTACGTCTCCGACCACCCGCTGTTCGGGGTCGAGCACGTGCTCGCGGCGGCCGCCGACTGCTCCATCGCCGTCGCTCACCGGCTCCGACGACCGCGCCGACGGCTCGCACGTCACGATCGGCGGGCTGATCAGCGGCCTGCAGCGCAAGGTCACCAAGAAGGGCGACGTGTGGGCGATCGCCACCGTCGAGGACCTCGAGGGCGCGATCGAGGTGATGTTCTTCCCGCAGACCTACCAGCAGTTCTCCACGACCCTGGCCGAGGACGCCGTCGTCATCGTCCGCGGCCGGCTGGACCGTCGCGACGACGTGCCCAAGCTGGTCGCGATGGAGATGACGATGCCCGACCTGTCGGAGGGGCCGCGCGGGCCGGTCGTCATCTCGCTGCCCGTCGCCCGGTGCACGCCGCCGGTGGTCGACCGGCTCAAGGAGGTGCTGGCGACCCACCCGGGCGCCACCGAGGTGCACCTGCGGCTGCAGGCGGCGTCGCGCACCACCGTGCTGCGCATCGACGACGGGCTGCGGGTGAACCCCTCGCCGGCGCTGATGGGCGACCTCAAGGCCCTGCTCGGCGCCGCCTGCCTGACCTGACTCGGCTCGTTCGGTCGCTCAAGCCGGTCGGCGTGGCGCGCCGATAGGTTCACTCGTGAGCACTCGACATCCTGCCGTCCGACCCGACCCAGCGGCCCCGCTGCAGCCATCCCGCTCGCCGCTGCGCTGGGTGCTGTCCGCCGTGGTGGTCGTCCTGGTGGCTGGCCCTGATCGGTGGGGTGACCGTCGCCGTGCGCGGGCTCTCCGGCGGCGGCACCCAGCCCGAGGACGCGCTGCCCGCGGGCGCGTTCGCCTTCGCGAAGGTCGACCTCGACCCGCCGGCCGGTCAGAAGATCAACGCGATCCGGTTCCTGCGCAAGTTCCCGGCGCTCAAGGACAAGGTGGGCTGAACGCCGACCTGCGGGAGTCCCTCTTCGAGGAGATGTCCGAGGGCGCCGGCTGGGAAGAACCTCGACTTCGCCAAGGACGTCGAGCCGTGGCTCGGGAGCCGTGTCGGCATCGCCGCCTACCCTCCCGCAGAGGGTGCGGAGAGCTCTGGCGGAAGTGCGTCGTCCGGAGCCGGTTACGCGTCGTCGTCCGAGGCCGTGGCAGCGCCCGTCGCGGCGGTGGCGCCCAGCGCCTCGACGTTGCAGCCGGAGGAGCCCGGCGAGACGTTCGGCCCCGAGGAGTTCGAGGAGCAGTTCGGCGAGACGTTCGACCCCGAGGGGTTCGAGGAGGAGTTCGGCGAGACCTTCGACCCCGAGGAGTTCGAGGAGGAGTTCGGCGAGACCTTCAACCCCGAGGAGTTCGAGGAGGAGTTCGGCTCGGAGAGTGACATGGGGGAGCTCACCCCTTTCGGTCCGCTCCCGAGCATCGTCGTCGCGCTGCAGGTCACTGACGAGGCCAAGGCCCGAGCCGGCCTGGACAAGCTCAGTCGCCGCGTCCGACATGCGGCGATAGCCCGGGTTCGTGATCCGCGACGGCTACGCGCTGCTCGCCGTCACCCAGGCGGCGGCCGACCAGGCCGCGAAGGACGCCGCCAAGGGTGTGCTCTCCGCCGACGCCGACTTCACCGCCGACCTCGCCGCGCTGGGTGACGGTGTCGCCAAGGCCTGGGTCAACATGGACGCGATGGGCTCGCTGACAGGCCTGACCGGACTCGCCGGCTTCGGGCTGATGGGCGTCGGCGGGCCCAGCCCGGGAGCGAAGAGCACCGGCGGGCGCACGTCGTACGTCGTGAGCTTCGACGGGGACGACGCGCTGGAGGTGCGCGGGGCATCCACGGGAGCCAGCACCCTCGACGGCTCCCGACAAGCCGTTGCAGGGCTTCAACGAGCTGCCCGAGGACAGCGTCGTGGCCTTCGGCCTGGCCGGCGGCGACAAGCTGGTGGCCGGGTTCTTCGACTCGCTGCGCGCGACGATCGACGACAGCGGCCCCGGCGGTCCCGAGGGCGGCTTCGACGGCATGGTCGCCGACGCCGAGCGCGAGCTGGGCATCGATCTGCCCGACGACCTCGCCGTGCTGCTCGGCAGCAACCTGGTCGCCGCGATGCGCGACGACCAGGCCGGCCGCACCCAGCTCGAGGTCGGGGCGCGGGTGACCACCGACGGCCCGCGAGCCGTCGCCCTGGTCGACAAGATCAACAAGGCGACCAAGGCCTCGGGCAGCGACTTCCCGCTCGAGCGGCGGTTGACCGACGACGGTGTGGTCATCGCCTCGAGCAACGGGGCAGGTCGACCAGCTGCTGAAGGACGGCGGGCTCGGCGACCGCGACGCGGTCCGCAAGGCGCTGCCCGACCTCGACGGGGCCACCGTCGCCCTCTGGGTCGACATCCGCAGCCTGATGCGCGGCTTCCTGGGCTCGGACGGCGGCAACGAGAACGTCGACCCGATCGCGGGCATCGGCGTCACCGCGAAGGTCGCCGACGACGGCTCCGCGACCTACCGGCTGCGCCTCGTCACCGACTGAGCCTCGGCACCGGGTGCGAGCTGGCCCGGCGCGGCCACCCGGCTCGCTCGGCGACCGGTGACAGGATGGGCGGCGGCAGAGGCTCGAGCTACGAGCGCAGGTCAGGAGGAGCCCGCCATCGCCGTCGAGGTGACCCCGGTCGCAGAGCCGGCCCAGGAACGCTCCTGGCCCAGCCCGCTCGCAGATCGGGCTCGTGCTGCTCGCCTGCGTTGTCGCGGGAGCCGTGGTCGGCGTGGTCTGGGAGCTGGTGACGCCGCTGCCGCAGTTCCAGGTCGCGGGTGACCGGATCCTCCTCCCTGCGGCCGAGGACGAGACCGCCGTCGCGGCGGACGGCTGGTTCGCCGTCTGCGCGGGTGTGGCCGGCGTCGTGTCCGCCGTCGTGGTCGTCCTCCGGGTCCGGGAAGCCCGGCTCAGTGTGCTCGCGGGCCTCACGCTCGGCGGGCTGCTGGCCGCGGTCATCGCGTGGCGGGTCGGGGTCGCTCTCGGCCCCGACTCGGTGCGGGCGGAGGCGGTCGGGCTCTCGGACGGGGAGTCCTTCAGCGGGCCGTTGGAGCTCTCGGCCCTCGGCGTGCTCTTCACCTGGTCGCTGACGGCGGTGATCACCTACTTCGCGCTGGCCGCCGGGCTCGACGCCCGCCACCAAAGACATGCCGGTTCGTCGACCGTGCTCCCGTCGACGGAGGTGGGTCGCTTCCCGACGACTGACGGTGCACGCTTCCCGACGACAGTCCTCGGGCCCGGCTACGCCATCGACGAGGTGGATCGCTTCTTCGCCCGTCTGGAGAGCGGGCAGGTGACGGCGGAGGAGGCAGCGCGCGTCCAGTTCTCGTCGACCCGGCTGAGCCGCGGATACGACGAGGAAGCCGTCGATGCCGCCCTCGGCGCTCTGACTCAAGATCATTCGTGACGTTCTGCGGCGACACGCCCGGCGAGTCCCGGCGTTCCGTCGCGAACGATCTTGGTTCGGCGCTCACCGCCTGGGCCGGTCAGCCTCCGGGGCGGCCGATCGGGGCCAGCCTGGCGCCGGTGAGCCGGACCAGGTCGTCGGGCGCGAGCGAGACATCGAGGCCGCGTCGTCCTGCCGACACGAGCACCACGTCGAACGCCGAAGCGGTCTCGTCGACCACCGTCGGCAGCGGCTTGCGCTGACCCAGCGGGCTGATCCCGCCGACGACGTAGCCGGTGCTGCGCTCGGCCTCGGCCGCGTCCGCCATCTCCGCACGCTTCCCGCCGACCGCTGCGGCGAGCGCCTTCAGGTCCAGGCTCCCGCTGACCGGGACCACCGCCACGACCAGCCGCCCGTCCACCTTCGCGAGCAGGGTCTTGAACACCTGCTCCGGCGGCACTCCCAACGCGGTCGCGGCCTCCAGCCCGTACGACGGGGCGCCGGGGTCGTGGCGGTAGGGCCGCAGCTCGTGCGCGACCCCCGCCCGGGCCAGCGCCACCGTCGCGGGCGTGCCGGCCGAGCGCCGCTCCCGCCCCTCGGTCACCCCGCCAATCTAGGCGGCCCGCTTGCCTAGACTCGGCCGGTGATCTCGCGAGTGGACCTGCGCGGCAAGCAGGCCGGCGCCGACACCTACCGCGACGTGCTGCCCCGCGCTGCCCTCGATGTGGGGTCGGCCGTCGACGTCGTACGGCCGATCTGCGACGACGTGCGGGCCCGCGGCGCGGACGCGGTCCGCGAGGCCACCAGCCGGCTCGACGGCGTCGACGTCAGCGCTACGCCGGTGCCGGCCGCGGCGCTGGCCCGAGCCCTGGCCGACCTCGACCCCGCGGTGCGCGCCGCCCTCGAGGAGGCGATCCGCCGGGCCCGGCTGGTGCACGAGGCCCAGCGCCGCAGCGACGCGACCGTCGAGGTCGTCGCCGGGCGGCACCGTGACCGAGCGGTGGCTGCCGGTCCGGCGGGTCGGGCTCTACGTGCCGGGCGGCCTGCTCGCCTATCCGTCCAGCGTCGTGATGAACGTCGTGCCCGCACAGGTCGCCGGCGTGCGGTCGCTGGCCGTCGCGAGCCCACCGCAGGCGGAGTACGGCGGGCTGCCGCACCCGTCGGTGCTGGCGGCCTGCGCGCTGCTCGGCGTCGACGAGGTGCACGCCGTCGGCGGCGCTCAGGCGGTGGCGATGTTCGCCTACGGCACCGCCGACTGCGAGCGGGTCGACCTGGTCACCGGTCCCGGCAACGTCTACGTCGCCGCCGCCAAGCGGCTGCTCCGGGGCGTCGTCGGGATCGACGCCGAGGCCGGCCCGACCGAGATCGCGATCCTCGCCGACGACACCGCCGACCCGCGCGCCGTCGCCGCGGACCTGATCGCGCAGGCCGAGCACGACCCCAACGCCTCGTGCCTGCTCGTCACCCCCAGCGCCGAGCTGCTCGACGCGGTCGACCGCGAGCTGGCCACGCAGGTGGCGGCGACCCGGCACCGGGACCGGGTCGAGACGGCGCTGCGCAACCAGTCGGCACACGTCCTGGTCGACGACCTCGAGCAGGGGCTCACCGTCGTCGACGCGTGGGCCGCCGAGCACCTGGAGGTGCTGACCCGCGACGCCCGCGCCTGGGCCGACCGGGTCACCGGAGCCGGCGCCATCTTCGTCGGCCCCTACTCGCCCGTCTCGCTCGGCGACTACCTGGCCGGCTCCAACCACGTCCTGCCGACCGGGGGCACCGCCCGGCACACCGGCGGGCTGTCCGTGCAGTCGTTCCTGCACGGCGTGCACGTCGTCGAGTACGACGAGGCCGCGCTGGCCGGGGCAGCAGCGCACATCGACGCCCTCGGCGGCGCCGAGGACCTGCCCGCGCACGTCGCCGCGGTGCGGGTCCGCGTGCCGCGAGAGCCGACACAGGGATGAGCCGGACGTGAGCGACATCGAGAAGCTGCTCCGCGAGGAGATCCGTGGCCGGACGCCCTACGGCGCGCCGCAGCTCGACGTCCCGGTCCGGCTGAACACCAACGAGAACCCGCACCCGCCGCCCGCCGAGCTGGTCGCCGACCTGACCGCCCGGGTCGGCGAGGCGGCCCGGTCGATGAACCGCTACCCCGACCGCGATGCCGTCGCGCTGCGCACCGAGCTCGCCGCCTACCTCTCCCGCGCGACCGGTCAGCCGCTCGGTGTGGAGCAGGTCTGGGCGGCCAACGGCAGCAACGAGATCCTCCAGCAGCTGCTGCAGGCGTTCGGCGGGCCGGGCCGCCAGGCACTCGGGTTCGACCCGACGTACTCCATGCACAGCCTGATCTGCCTGGGCACCGGCACCGGCTACCTGTCGACGCCGCGCCTGCCCGGCTTCCGGCTCGAGCCGGAAGCGGCCGCGCTGGTGGTGCGCGAGCACGCGCCCGACGTCGTCTTCCTCTGCTCGCCCAACAACCCGACCGGCACCGCCATCGACCTCGACGTCATCGACGCCGTCTACGCGGCTGCCCGCGGCATCGTCGTCGTCGACGAGGCGTACGCCGAGTTCTCCGCCCGCCCGTCGGCCGTCACGCTGCTGCCCGACCGGGAACGGCTGGTCGTTACCCGCACGATGTCCAAGGCGTTCGCGTTCGCCGGCGGCCGGCTCGGCTACCTCGCGGCCGCGCCGAGCGTCGTGCAGGCGCTGCAGCTGGTGCGGCTGCCCTACCACCTCTCGGCGCTGACCCAGGCCGCGGCCAGCGCCGCGCTCGCGCACGCCGACGAGGTGCTGGCGACCGTGCGGGACGTGATGGTGCAGCGCGACCGGCTGGTCACCGAGATCCGCGGCCTGGGCCTGGACGTGGTCGACTCCGACGCCAACTTCGTGCTGTTCGGCGAGTTCGGCGACCAGGCCGCGACCTGGCAGGGCCTGCTCGACCGGGGCGTGCTGGTGCGCGACGTCGGCATCCCGGGCTGGCTGCGGGTCACGGCCGGGACCGAGGCCGAGACCACGGCGTTCCTGGACGCGCTGGCTCAAGGTCTGCAGGAGTTGGCGTGACGCGAGAGGATGGCCCGGTGACGGAAACGGTGAGCAGGACAGCGACGGTCAAGCGCACGACCAAGGAGTCCGACGTCCTCGTCGAGCTGGCCCTCGACGGGTCCGGGCAGACCGAGATCGCGACCGGCGTCCCCTTCTTCGACCACATGCTCTCCCAGCTCGGGCGCCACGGTGGGTTCGACCTGACGGTGCGCACCCGTGGTGACCTCGAGGTCGACGCCCACCACACGGTGGAGGACACGTCGATCGCGCTCGGGCAGGCGCTGCGCGAAGCCCTGGGCGACAAGGCGGGCATCCGCCGGTTCGGCGACGCCCTGGTGCCGCTGGACGAGACGCTCGTGCAGGCCGCGGTGGACCTCTCCGGCCGGCCCTACCTCGTGCACGAGGAGCCCGAGATCGTCGAGCTCATCGGCAGTTACGACACCACCCTGACCCGGCACATCTGGGAGTCGCTGACCGCGAGCGCCTCGATCTGCCTGCACGTCCGGGTGCTGTCCGGACGCAACGCGCACCACGTCGTCGAGGCGCAGTTCAAGGCGGTGGCGCGTGCGCTGCGCACGGCGGTGTCGCTCGACCCGCGCGTCGCGGGCGTCCCGTCCACGAAGGGCACCTTGTAGTGACCCACCCAGCCGCGGTTGTGTCCGAAGTGACCCGCGGAAGTACCCGCACGCCACTTCGGACACAACGGGGTGTGCGTGAGCAGCCCTAGCGTCGTCGTCCTCGACTACGGCTCCGGCAACCTGCGGTCGGCCGAACGCGCCCTGGCGCGGGCGGGCGCCGACGTCGTCGTCACGAGTGACGGGGACGCGGCGATGGCGGCCGACGGTCTCGTCGTGCCGGGCGTCGGCGCCTTCGCCGCGTGCATGGCGGGCCTGCGGTCGGTCGCTGGGCCGGCGCTGATCGCACGACGTCTCGCCGGCGGCCGGCCGGTCCTCGGCATCTGCGTCGGCATGCAGGTGCTGTTCGAGACCGGCCTCGAGCACGGCGCACGGACCGAGGGCTGCGGCGAGTGGCCGGGGGTCGTCGAGCGCCTGACCGCGCCGGTGCTGCCGCACATGGGCTGGAGCACGGTGGACGTGCCAGACGGATCCGCGCTGTTCAAGGGCGTGGAGCACGAGCGGTTCTACTTCGTGCACTCCTACGGCGTGCGCCGCTGGGAGCGGCCCGACCCCGACGTCGGGAGCCGGCTGTCGCCGCCGCAGCTGACCTGGGCCGAGCATGGCGAGCGATTCCTGGCGGCGGTGGAGAACGGGCCGCTGTCGGCGACCCAGTTCCACCCCGAGAAGTCCGGCGACGCCGGTGCGGCCCTGCTGGCGAACTGGGTGCGCGGGCTGTGAGCGCGCTCGTCCTGCTTCCGGCGGTCGACGTGGCGGCAGGGCAGGCCGTCCGCCTGGTCCAGGGCCAGGCAGGGACGGAGACGTCGTACGGCGACCCGCTCGACGCCGCGCTCGCCTGGCAGCAGGCGGGCGCCGAGTGGATCCACCTCGTCGACCTGGACGCGGCGTTCGGCCGTGGCGAGAACCGCAAGATCCTCGCCGAGGTCACCGGCCGGGTCGACGTGCAGGTCGAGCTGTCCGGCGGCATCCGCGACGACCTCTCGCTGGAGGCGGCGCTGGCCACCGGCTGCGCCCGGGTCAACATCGGCACGGCTGCGCTGGAGAACCCGGACTGGTGCGCGCGGGCCATCGCGAAGTACGGCGAGCGGGTCGCCGTCGGCCTGGACGTGCGGGGCACCACGCTGGCAGCGCGCGGGTGGACCGAGGAGGGCGGCGAGCTCTACGACGTGCTGGCCCGGCTCGACCGCGACGGCTGCGCGCGCTACGTCGTCACCGACGTCGGCCGGGACGGCACCATGACCGGGCCCAACCTCGACCTGCTGCGGGGCGTCTGCGCGGCGACCGACCGCCCGGTCGTCGCGTCCGGCGGCGTCTCCAGTCTCGAGGACCTGCGGGCCATCGCGACCCTCGTCCCCGACGGGGTCGAGGGCGCGATCGTCGGCAAGGCGCTGTACGCCGGGGCGTTCACGCTCGAGGAGGCGCTCGCGACGGTGGCCGCGACATGACGGTCTCCGTGCGGGTGATCCCGTGCCTCGATGTTGACGCGGGCCGGGTGGTCAAGGGTGTGCGGTTCACCGACCTGCGCGACGCGGGTGACCCGGTGGAGATGGCGCGCGTCTACGACGCCGAGGGCGCCGACGAGCTGGTCTTCCTCGACATCACCGCCTCGAGTGCGGCCCGCGACACGACGTACGACGTGGTGTCCCGCACGGCGGAGCAGGTGTTCATCCCGCTCACTGTCGGCGGAGGGGTGCGCAGCGCCGACGACGTCGACCGGCTGCTGCGGGCCGGCGCGGACAAGGTCGGGGTGAACACCGCGGCGGTCGCCCGGCCGGAGCTGGTCACCGAGATCGCGCAGCGGTTCGGCAGCCAGGTGCTCGTCCTGTCGGTGGACGCGCGGCGCTGCGCCGACGGCGTCGTGACCGAGTCGGGCTTCGAGGTCACCACGCACGGCGGCCGGCGCGGCACCGGGCTCGACGCTGTCGAGTGGGCCGCGCGGTGCGCCGACGAGGGGGTCGGCGAGATCCTGCTCAACTCGATGGACGCCGACGGCACCCAGGCCGGCTTCGACCTGGCGATGATCGAGGCGGTGCGGTCGCGGGTGCGGGTGCCGGTCGTGGCCAGTGGCGGTGCGGGCGCGGTCGAGCACTTCGCGCCGGCGGTGGATGCCGGTGCCGACGCCGTGCTCGCGGCCAGCGTCTTCCACTTCGGCCAGCTGCGGATCGGCGACGTCAAGCGGGGGCTGGCCGCCGCCGGCCACGTCGTCCGCTAGACCTCGAGGTCGGTGCCGGCCAGGCAGCGCCGGGCTGCCTTCGGGCCGGTCAGCTCGACCACGGCGTGCTCCCTACGGCCGAACACGTAGAGCAGCAGCTCCTGCGGCTCCCCGGTCAGCACGGCCGCCGGGTCGCCGCTGCGGGCGATGACCGAGTCGCCATCGGGGCGGGCCAGCACGACACCGCAGTCGACCGAGCGGAACGCGAACCGCGCCCGGCTCCGGACCGCCTGCCACAGCGCGTCCTGCACCTTCTTGGGCAGCACCCGAGGCTTGCCGCCGGGCTGTGCGCGGCGTACGTCCTCGTGGTGCACGAAGAACTCCGTCGTGTTGAACAGCTTGTCCACTGCTGGGACGGCGAACGGTGACCACGGCGGGGGACCGCTGCGCACGTCGGCGACCAGGTCGGCGTACGGGCGGCGGGCGGCGGACTTCTGCACCGCATTCATGTGCCAGGCCAGCCATGGCACCGCGATGCCGGGCGTCGCGTCGAGCCGTCGTTCACGCACCACCAGGTGGGCGGCGAGGTCGCGGGTGGTCCAGTCCCCGGAGAGCGTCGGCGCATCCGGCCCGAGCTGCTCGAGCAGGTCGGCCAGGGCGGCGCGCTCGGTGCGGCACAGCGGAGGCATCACGTGATCGTAAGGTGTCGGGAATGCGCCGCACCCCCCGCCGAGTCGACGAGTACACCCTGCGCAAAGGCTTCGGCATCCTCGGGACGGCGATTCGTGACGAGCCGCACATCTTTGCGATCGCGGTCGGCGGCAGCGCGGTCTACGGAACGATGACCGTCGCGTCGGCCTGGGTCCTCGGGCGGGTCACCGACCGGGTCATCGTCCCCGCGTTCGAGCAGGGCGAGACCACGAGCGGCGCGCTGCTTGCCGCGTCGCTGGCCATCGTGGGCGTGGCCATGCTCAAGGCGGCCGGGATCGTGGCGCGGCGCCTCGGGGCGGGCATCATGCAGTACCGCCTGGGGGCCCGCTACCGGGGCCGGGTGACCCGGCAGTACCTCCGCCTGCCCATGTCGTGGCACCAGCGCCACCCCACGGGCGAGCTGCTGTCCAACGCCAACGCCGACGTGGAGGCGACCTGGTTCACCATCGCCCCTCTGCCGCTGGCCGTCGGCGTGCTGGTGATGCTCGTGGTTGCCGGCGTGGCCCTGGTCCTGACCGACCTGGTGCTGGCGATGATCGGTTTCCTCGTGTTCCCGGCGTTGTTCGTGATCAACGTGGTCTACCAACGGCGGCTCTCACCCCTCGCGACGCGGGCCCAGCAGCTGCGGGCCGAGGTCAGCGGGGTTGCCCACGAGTCCTTCGAAGGCGCCCTGGTGGTGAAGACGCTCGGCCGGGAGCCGGAGGAGACCGAGCGGTTCCAGGTCGCGGCCCGGGAGCTGCGCGACGCCCAGATCCAGGTCGGCCGGGTCCGCGGGGTGTTCGACCCCGTCCTGGAGGCGCTGCCCTCCCTCGCCGTGCTGGCGGTGCTGCTCGTCGGTGCGCGGCGGATGCAGTCCGGCGCGGTGGACGCGGGTGAGCTCGTCCAGGTCGCCTACCTGTTCACCCTGCTCGCGTTCCCGGTGCGGGCGATCGGCTGGGTGCTCGGCGAGCTGCCGCGCAGCGTGGTCGGCTGGGACCGGGTGTCGCGCGTGCTGGCCGCGACGGGTGGCCTGACCTACGGGGACCGCCCGATCCCGGCCGACGGCGGGGCAGCCGCACTCGTCGTACGCGATGTCAGCTTCGGCTACGACGACGACGAGGACGTGCTGCACGGCGTGTCCTTCGACGTCGCGGCCGGCCGCACGGTCGCGCTCGTCGGCCCGACCGGATCGGGCAAGTCGACGCTGACCACGCTGCTCGTGCGCCTGGTCGACCCACGCACCGGTGCGGTCGAGCTGGACGGCGTCGACCTGCGGTCGGTGACGGAGGGCGGTGTCGCTGCCGCTGCCGCGGTCGTCCCGCAGCAGACGTTCCTGTTCGACGACACGGTGCGGGGCAACGTCACCCTCGGGCTCGACCTCGACGACACGGCGGTGTGGTCGGCGCTGGCGGTCGCGCAGGCCGACCGGTTCGTGGCGAACCTGCCCGGCGGGTTGGACACCCGCATCGGGGAGCGCGGCATGTCGCTCTCGGGCGGGCAGCGCCAGCGGCTCGCGCTGGCCCGGGCGATCGTGCGGGCGCCTCGGCTGCTCGTGCTCGACGACGCGACCTCGTCTGTTGACCCACGGGTCGAGGCGGCGATCCTGGCGGGTCTGCGCAGCCGTCCGGACGGCGGCGACCCACCGACCGTGGTGGTGGTCGCCTACCGCAAGGCCACCATCGCGTTGGCCGACGAGGTGGTCTACGTCGAGCACGGTCGCGTGCTCGACCGCGGCACGCACGACGAGCTGATCGGGCGCTGCAACGGCTATCGGCGGCTGGTCACGGCGTACGAACGCGAGGAGGAGCTGCGCCGCGCGGTCGAGGCGGAGGAAGCTGCCGACGCGGAGATCGCCGCGTCGCCGGGCACCTGACGGTCAGCGCACGACCGCGGGGAACCCTTCGGCGACCGCGGCGGCGAGCTCGCGGTAGGCGTCTAGGGTGTCGGGGGCGAGCTCGTCGATCTCCAGGACGCCGCCGGCTTCCAGATGGGGGTCGTAGGGGATGGTGACGACCGCCCGGCACCGCGCCGCGAAGTGGTCCTCGAGCTGCATGACGTCGACGATCCCGCCGGCCTGGCGCACCGAGGAGATGACGACGACCGCCTCCTTGGCGAGGTCGCCGAGGCCGTGGGCCTCCAGCCAGTCCAGGGTGGCGCTGGCGCTGCGGGCACCGTCGAGGCTGGCCGAGCTGACCACCACGAGCGAGTTGGCCAGACCGAGGATGCCGTGCATCGCACTGTGCAGCAGGCCGGTGCCGCAGTCGGTGAGGATCAGGTTGTAGAAGCGCTCCAGCGTCGAGACGGTGTCGCGGTAGTCCTGCTCGCTGTAGGCGAGGGAGGCACTCGGGTCGGCGTCGGACGCGAGCACCTCGAGCCGGGTGGGTGCCTGCGAGGTGAAGTGGCGCACGTCGGCGTAGCGGAACAGCCGGTCGCGGGCATCCAGCAGGTGGCGGACCGTCGCGCCCGACTCGCGTGGCGTCCGCTCGGCCAGCGTCCCGCGGTCGGGGTTGGCGTCGACGGCGATGACCCGGTCACCGCGCAGGAGGGCGAACATCGTTCCCAGGGCAGCCGTGGTCGTGGTCTTGCCCACCCCACCCTTGAGGCTGATCACCGCCAGCCGGTGGCATCCGCTGATGGGTGTCCTCGCCGCCGCCAGCAGGTCGGCCTGGTGCCGGTCGGCGGGGGACAGTCCGAAGTTGACCTTGCCGCGGGTCATGGAGTAGACGCCCTTGCGCCAGCCCGACTGCGGCTTGAGACGTTGGTAACGCAGCACCGAGTCGGCGGTCAGCGAGTCCGCGCCGGTCAGCGACGGTCCGGCGGGGACGGGCGGGATGCCCCAGTCGGAGCGCCCCGGCTCCGGTGCCGAGCGGACGATCTCGGGAACGTCGGCCGCGGCGTGCCGGCGACGTCCCTCGTACGCGGGCTCAGCGGACGCGTCGGGCTGGTACGACGCGTAGGACGGGTACGACTCGTAGGTGTCCGCGGCCGGGTAGGTCTCGGACGGAGGGGCCGGCTCGAACGCCTCAGCCGGCTCGTAGGCCCCGGTGGGCTCGTAGGCCTCGGCGGGCTCGAACGCTTCAACCGGGGCCACCGCCACCGGCTCGTCCGCGACGACCGCGTCGGTCGCGCCGTACGGCTGGGTGTCGGCGGGCGGCGGCTGCGAGGTCTCCAGGGTGAACGACGAGGTGTAGCTGCCGGTGTCGTAGGACGTCGCCCAGTCGGCGGGGTCCGACGGCGGGCGGAGGTCCACCACCCGCTCGGCGGTGTCGTCCTCGGCCCAGTCGTCGTGCTCCTCGTCAGCCGCTGCCGGAGGGTCCGGCCAGCGATCCACGTTCAGGTCGGGGAGCGCGTCGCGCACGCCGGGGAACGCGTCAGGCGAGCCGTCGTACCGTGCCATGAGTGCTGTCCTCCACGCTGGGGTCGGACATGACCAATCGGACGGTCTGCCCACGAGGCGGGCAGCCATGTCCATCCCAGGGTAACGGCTTGATCGTCTGAGCGTGATGGGAGCATGCTCGCGATGACCACGATCTCGGGCTCCACCCGCCCTCCGCCCTCGGCGTGGCACACGCTCAGACGGGGCCTGGCGATCTCCCCGGAGTTCCGGGCCGGGCTGCCGGTCACCCTGCTGCTCGCCGCGGTGTCGACGGGGGGACGGGTGCTGGTGCCGGTCGCGGTGCAGCAGACCGTGGACGGGGGCCTGCTGGGCGCGGGCGGCCCCGACCCGGGGCGGGTCCGGGCATCCGTGCTGCTCGCGGGGGTCGCCGTCCTGGTGACGGCCGGTGCCGCCTACCTGCTCAACGTCCGGCTGTTCCGGACCACCGAGAGCGGGCTGGCCAGCCTGCGGGTGCGCGCGTTCCGCCACGTCCACGACCTCTCGGTCCTGACCCAGAACGCCGAGCGGCGGGGTTCCCTGGTGTCGCGGGTGACCAGCGACGTGGACACCATCTCGACGTTCATGCAGTGGGGCGGCCTGCTGGTCATCGTCAGCGCCGGCCAGCTGGTGGTGGCGACCGCGCTGATGGCCGTCTACTCGTGGCAGCTGACGCTGCTGGTCTGGGCCAGCTTCCTCCCGCTGTTCCTGCTGCTGCGGACCTTCCAGCGCCGGGTGTCCGCCGCCTATGGGCTGGTGCGCGAACGGGTCGGCGACATGCTCGGCGCGGTCTCGGAGTCGGTCGTGGGTGCGGCGACGGTCCGCGCCTACGCGATCGAGGCGCGCACCGGGCAGCGGATCGACGGCGCCATCGACCGGCACCGCTCGGCGGCGACCCGGGCGCAAGGTCTGGTCGCGGTGACGTTCTCCGCGGGCGAGGTGGTGGCCGGGATCGCCAACGCCTTGGTGGTGGTCGTCGGGGTGCTGCTCGGCATCGATGGGCAGCTCACCCTGGGCGAGCTGCTGGCGTTTCTCTTCCTGGTGACGTTGTTCGTGGGCCCGGTGCAGGTCGGCACCGAGGTGCTCAACGAGGCGCAGAACGCCATCGCCGGCTGGCGACGCGTCCTCGACATCATCGACACCCCCGGCGATGTCGCCGACCCCGGTGACGACGGCGTCGAGCTGCCGCGCGGGCCGATCGACGTGCGCTTCGAGCAGGTCACGTTCGCCTACCCGGGCGGACCCACCGTCCTGTACGACGTGGACCTCGCGCTCGCGCCACGGTCCCGGGTGGCCGTGGTGGGGGAGACCGGCTCGGGCAAGACCACGTTCGCGAAGCTGCTCACCCGGCTGATGGACCCGGTGTCCGGTCGGGTCCTCGTCGACGGGGTGGACCTGCGGCAGGTCCGGTTCTCGTCGTTGCGGGCCCGGATCGTGATGGTCCCCCAGGACGGGTTCCTGTTCGAGGGCACCATCGCGGACAACGTCCGGTTCGGGCGGCCAGGCACCGCCGACCCCGACATCGTGCTCGCCCTGACCGAGCTCGGCCTGCTCGACTGGCTGGAGGGGCTGCCGCACGGCCTGCACACCCCGGTCGGGCAGCGCGGCGAGCAGCTCTCGGCTGGGGAGCGGCAGCTGGTCGCGCTGGCCCGGGCCTACCTCGCCGACCCGGACCTGCTCGTGCTCGACGAGGCGACGTCGTCCGTGGACCCGGCAACCGAGGTGCGGATTGCCCGCGCCCTGGAAGGGCTCACCCGCGGACGCACTGCGCTGACCATCGCGCACCGGATGTCCACCGCCGAGGCCGCAGACGACGTCATCGTGTTCGACGCGGGGCGGGTGGTCGAGCGCGGGCGGCACCGCGACCTGGTCGACGCCGGCGGCGTGTACGCGCGGCTGCACACGTCCTGGGCGGCCCAGCAGCGCGTCTGACCGGCCTGCCCGCTGGCCGGTGCCGGGCACAATGTGCGAGTGACCACGCCTGCCGAACGCCCGTCGTCGCTGGATCCCTCCGTCGCTGCCCGGCTCAAGCGCGACGCGCAGGGTCTCGTCGCCGCGGTCGTCCAGCAGCAGGGCACCGGTGAGGTGCTGATGGTCGGGTGGATGGACGACGAGGCCCTCCACCGCACCCTCACGACGGGGCGGGCGACCTACTGGAGCCGCAGCCGGGGTGAGTACTGGCGCAAGGGCGACACCTCGGGCAACACGCAGGCCGTCAAGGAGGTCCGGCTCGACTGCGACGGCGACGCGCTGCTCGTCGTGGTGGACCAGGCCGGTGCCGCCTGCCACACGGGTGACCGCACCTGCTTCGACGCCGACGTGCTGCTCTCCTAGGCCCACCCCCGCCCACGTGTGCTCTGCCCCAGCTGGTGAGGGCAGAGCCTGCTCTGCCCCGAGTGGTGAGGGCAGAGCCTGCTCTGCCCCAGCTGGTGAGGGCAGAGCACACGCGCGGGGGTGAGGCACCGCGGGACCGGCGTCGAGCCGTGGAGTCCGGGATCGGCTCGCCGAAGAACGGCGGTTTCCGTGTCCACAGACTGGGGTGACCACCAGCTTTGCGGGAGTCGCCGCGGTCACGATGATGCGCGTGAGTTCGGACCGATACCGCGACCAGCCGAGGGTGGATCGAGCCAGCCCTGGTGTGGCAACGCCAGTGGCAGCCATGCTCCGGGCCGCGCGCCGGTACGCCGATCTGAGCCAGCGAGACCTCGCGGAGATGGCGGGCACATCCCGACAGACCGTCGAACGGGCTGAGGGCCCCGACGCACCGGGGCTCCGTGTGGGCACGCTCATCCGGCTGCTGGCCGCGGCGGCCGGATGCCGGCTCGCGGCGGTCACTACCGAGGGCCAGCTGCTCGGCGCCGTCGAGGCGGAGGGCCTGCGGGACCGGGGCGGGCGTCACTACCCGGCGCACCTCGATGTCCGTCGTCCGGGACGGCTCGGCGAGTGGTGGGGGGACTGGCCCTTCAGCGAGTGGCTGATTCCTGAGCTCGCTCCCCGACAGCGCCCCGAGTTCACGTTCGACCGGGCGCGGTGGCGACGCGACCAGCGTCGCGACGACCACGGCCAGCACAATAGGGCCATGCCCTCGATGAACCCGGCGCCCGACCTCGACGCGTTCCGGGCCCTCGCGCGCGGGCGGCGCGTCATCCCGGTCACCCGTCGACTCCTCGCCGACGGCGAGACTCCCGTCGGGGTCTACCGCAAGCTCGCCGCCGACCGGGTCGGGACGTTCCTGCTCGAGTCCGCCGAGCACGGGCGGGTGTGGTCGCGGTTCTCCTTCATCGGCGCGCGCTCGCACGCGACTCTCACGGAGCGTTCGGGGCAGGCGCACTGGCTGGGTGAGGCGCCGGTGGGAGTCCCGGTGGACGGCGACCCGCTCGAGGCGGTGCGCGCCACCCTCGACGTCCTGCACACCGAGGCGCTGCCCGACCTGCCGCCGCTGACCGGCGGGCTGGTCGGCTATCTGGGCTACGACACGGTTCGCCGGCTCGAGCGGCTACCCGAGCACGCAACCGACGACCTGCAGGTGCCCGAGCTCGCGTTGATGCTCGCCACCGACCTCGCCGTGCTCGACCACGCCGACGGGTCGTTGCTGCTGATCGCCAACGCCATCAACTACGACGACACCGACGAGCGCGTCGACTGGGCCTACGCCGACGCGGTTGCCCGGCTGGACCGGATGACCGCCGAGCTGTCCCAGCCGGCCCCGGCGACGACCTCCGCCTACGACCCGGCCGCGACCCCGACGTACGACCGCCGCACCGACACCGCGACCTACCAGAGCGGGGTGGACCAGGTGAAGGAGGAGATCAAGGCCGGCGAGGCCTTCCAGGTCGTGCTGAGCCAGCGGTTCGAGATGCGCACCGATGCGAGCGCCCTCGACGTCTACCGGATGCTGCGCGTCACGAACCCGAGCCCCTACATGTACCTCCTGCGCTTCGACGGCTTCGACATCGTCGGCTCCAGCCCGGAAGCCTTGGTGAAGGTCGCCGACGGCCGCGCGATGATGCACCCGATCGCGGGCACCCGGTGGCGCGGCGCCACGCCCGAGGAGGACACCGAGCTAGCCGCCGACCTGCTCGCCGATCCCAAGGAGCGCGCCGAGCACCTCATGCTCGTCGACCTCGGCCGCAACGACCTGGGCCGGGTCTGCGCGCCGGGCAGCGTCGAGGTCGTCGACTTCATGTCGGTCGAGCGCTACAGCCACGTGATGCACATCGTGTCCACCGTGGTCGGCACCGTCGCGCCGGGCCGCACGGCGTACGACGTCCTCACAGCCTGCTTCCCGGCGGGCACCCTCTCCGGTGCGCCCAAGCCCCGGGCGATGGAGCTCATCGAGGAGCTCGAGCCGACCCGTCGCGGCGTGTACGGCGGCTGCGTCGGCTACCTGGACTTCGCCGGCGACGCGGACACCGCGATCACCATCCGGACCGCTCTCCTGCGCGACGGGACGGCCTACGTCCAGGCCGGGGCCGGCATCGTCGCCGACTCCGACCCGGCCTCCGAGGACGCCGAGTGCCGCAACAAGGCGATGGCGGTGCTCCGCGCCGTGGCCACGGCCGGGACGCTGCGAGCCGCCCGGTGACCCCTCGTGCGGAGATGACGGCGGCTCTCGGAGCGATCGTCGCCGGGTCGGTCGTCACGCTGGTCGCTGCCGGACGCCCCCGGATCACCACGGGCGTCGCCGGCGAGCAGGTGGGCGGGGCGGACACGCCGGTCGCGGCCGCGCTCGCCCTGGTGGCCCTGGCGGGTGCAGCCGCCGTGCTGCTCGTCCGGAACCGGACCCGCCGCCTCATCGGAGTCCTGCTGGTGGGCGTCTCCGTCGGCATCTTCGCGGCGTTCCTCGCCTCGCCCGACGACGTCACCTACACCATCTACGCCGTCGCGGATGGTGGCAGCGACCTGCGGCGGTCGGTCTGGGTCTGGCTCGGGGCCTTTGGCGCGGCACTGACGACCCTCGGCGCCCTGGCCGTCGCGCTGCGCGCCGGACGGTGGCCGGAACCGCGTCGACGGTTCGAAGCACGAGCGCCGGGCCGCCAGCGCATCGAGGATCCGTGGGATGCACTCGACCGCGGTGAGGACCCCACCGGGTAGGTGCTGGCAGAATGCGGCCGGTAGTCGAGCCGGACCAGGGAGCGCTGATGTCGGACAGTCACGGGCACACCCCGGCGGCATGGACCGCGGTGTCCATCATGTTCGTGGGCTTCCTGATCAGTGGGCTCGCCCTGCCGTGGGCCCTCGAGTGGCTGTTCTTCGTCGGCCTTGTGGTCGTCGCCCTCGGTGCAATCGTCGGCAAGGTCATGCAGATGATGGGCATGGGCAACACGGTCTCCTACAAGGACGCCAGTGACCCGGAGTACGACCACGACGACGACCAGCACGTCCGATAATGGCCGGGTGCGCATCGCGACGGGCCCTCGACCGGCAGGTCACCGGGCGGCGCTGACCGGCCCGGTCGGGTCGCTCGCAGCCGCGGCGGCTGCCGTCGCGGCCATTGCCGTGGTCGACCCGAACCAGCCGGGGCGCTACCCGACCTGTCCCTTCCTCGCCCTGACCGGGCACTGGTGCCCGGGCTGCGGAACCCTCCGCGCGCTGCACGCGCTGACCGAGGGCGACCTGGCCGCCGCGGCGGGGCTGAACGTGCTGGTCGTGGCCGGCCTGCCGGTCCTTGCGCTGATCTGGTCGCTCTGGCTGTGGCGCAGCTGGACCGGTGCGCCGCGCGCGCGCCCGGCACCTCCCGCCCTGATCTGGACGCTGGCCGCTGGTGCGCTCCTGTTCGGGCTGGTCCGCAACCTTCCCTTCGGTGCGGTGCTCGCGCCATAGCACCCGCGATTCGGGTCCTGCGACTGCCGCAGTTACGATCGAGCTCCACCTGATCTCGACGGTGGACGGGGAAACTGAGGGGACCGACGCGTGAGCGTGCTCGAGGACATCCTGCGCGATGTGCGGATCGACCTCGCTGCGCGTCAGGAACTCGTCTCCCTCGACGACCTGAAGTCCCTCGCCGCGGCCCGGCCACCGTGCCTCAACGCCATGCCCGTGCTGCGCGCTGACGGCGTCGCTGTCATCGCCGAGGTCAAGCGGGCCAGCCCCTCGAAGGGCGCGCTGGCACCGATCACCGACCCCGCCTCGCTCGCCGGCGAATACGAGTCCGGCGGGGCAGCCGTCATCAGCGTGCTCACCGAAGCGCGCCGATTCGGCGGGAGCCTCGAGGACCTCCAGGCCGTACGACGCGCCGTGGACGTGCCCGTCCTGCGCAAGGACTTCATCGTGTCGAGCTACCAGCTGTGGGAAGCGCGTGCGCACGGTGCCGACCTGGCGCTGCTCGTCGTCGCCGCGCTCGACCCGGAGGCCCTGGTCTCGCTCATCGAACGGGCCCAGTCGCTGGGCCTCACCCCAGTCGTCGAGTGCCACACCGTCGAGGAGGTGAAGCGGGCGGCCGACGCCGGCGCCGGCGTGATCGGGGTGAACGCGCGTGACCTGCGCACCCTCGAGGTCGACCGCGAGGTGTTCAAGCAGGTGGCGCCGCACATCCCCGCCGGCGTGCTGCGGATCGCCGAGTCGGGAGTGCGCGGGCCGCACGACGTCATCGACTACGCCCGGGCCGGTGCGGACGCCGTGCTGGTCGGAGAGTCGTTGGTGACCGGACGCGACCCACGCTCCGCCGTTGCCGACCTGGTCGCCGCCGGGGCACACCCGGCCATCAAGCACAACCGCTGACATGAACCCCGACCAGACCGGGCACTTCGGCCCCTACGGAGGACGGTTCGTCCCCGAGGCGTTGATGGCCGCGCTCGACGAGCTGACCGCCGCCTACGAGAAGGCCCGCACGGATGCCGCGTTCCAGGCCGAGCTGACCGGCCTGCTCGCGTCGTACACCGGTCGACCGAGCCCGCTCACCGAGGCGCGCCGGTTCGGCGAGCACGCCGGTGGCGCGCGGGTCCTGCTCAAGCGCGAGGACCTCAACCACACCGGCTCGCACAAGATCAACAACGTGCTGGGCCAGGCGCTGCTCACCCGCGAGATGGGCAAGACGCGGGTGATCGCCGAGACCGGCGCGGGCCAGCACGGCGTCGCCACCGCGACAGCCGCGGCCCTGCTCGGACTCGAGTGCGTCGTCTACATGGGCGAGGAGGACACCCGGCGGCAGGCCCTGAACGTGGCCCGGATGCGCCTGCTCGGTGCCGAGGTGGTGCCCGTGCACGCCGGCAGCCGCACCCTCAAGGACGCCATCAACGAGGCGATGCGCGACTGGGTCACCAACGTCGACTCGACCCACTACCTGCTCGGCACGGTCGCCGGGCCGCACCCGTTCCCGGTCATGGTCCGCGACTTCCAGCGGGTCATCGGCGACGAGGCCCGTGCCCAGGTGCTGGACCTGACCGGCGCGCTGCCCGACGCGGTGACCGCCTGCGTCGGCGGCGGGTCCAACGCCATCGGGATCTTCACCGCGTTCCTGGACGACGCGTCCGTGCGGCTGTTCGGCTTCGAGGCCGGCGGCGACGGCGTGGAGAGCGGCCGGCATGCAGCCACTATCACCGGTGGCTCACCCGGAGTCCTGCACGGTGCCCGCTCGTACCTCCTGCAGGACGCCATGGGCCAGACCATCGAGAGCCACTCGATCTCGGCCGGCCTGGACTACCCCGGCGTCGGGCCGGAGCACGCCTTCCTGAGCGACAGCGGCCGCGCGACCTACCGACCCATCACCGACGCGCAGGCGATGGACGCGTTCTCGCTGCTGTGCCGGACCGAGGGCATCATCCCCGCCATCGAGAGCGCGCACGCCCTCGCCGGGACCCTCGACGTCGGTCGCGAGCTCGGCCCGGATGCCGTGATCCTCGTCAACCTCTCCGGACGTGGTGACAAGGACGTCGACACCGCTGCCGCGTGGTTCGGCGTCGTGTCCGAGGAGGCGATCGTCGAGTCGGCCAAGGCGGCCGTCGAAGACCCCCAGGCCGGCGCGGGCGAGGGCTGGTGAGCACCCTCACGCAGGTGCTGTCGTCGGCTCGCGCCGAGGGCCGGGCGGCGCTGATCGGCTACCTGCCGGCCGGCTACCCCTCGACCGCCGGTGCCGTCGACGCGATCGCCGCGATGGTCGACGCGGGGGTGGACGTCGTCGAGGTCGGCCTGCCCTACTCCGACCCGCTGATGGACGGACCGACGATCCAGCAGGCGGTCGAGGCGTCGCTGCGCGCCGGCACCACCACCGACGACGTGCTCGACACGGTGCGGGCTGTCGCGGCGGCCGGCACGCCCACCCTCGTGATGAGCTACTGGAACCCGATCGAGCGCTACGGGCCGCGGCGGTTCGCCGACGGGCTGGCCGCCGTCGGTGGGGCCGGGGTCATCACGCCCGACCTCACCCCTGACGAGGCGGCGGGGCCCGGCACCGACTGGCTCGCCGCCACCGACGCCGCCGGGCTGGACCGCGTCTTCCTGGTGGCGCCGTCATCGACCGACGAGCGGCTGCGCTACACCACCGAGCACTGCCGTGGCTTCGTCTACGCGGCGTCCACGATGGGGGTGACCGGCGCACGGGAGAGCGTCGGGGGAGCGGCCGCCCGGCTCGTCGAGCGCACCCGATCTGTCACCGACCTGCCCGTGTGCGTCGGCCTCGGGGTGTCCACCGGTGCACAGGCGGCCGAGGTCGCGTCCTTCGCCGACGGCGTGATCGTCGGCTCCGCGTTCGTCCGGGTCCTGCTCGACGCGGCGACGCCGCAGGCGGGGGAGAAGGCGCTCGCCGCCCTCGCGGCCGAGCTGGTGGACGGCGTGCGCGCAGCACCCGCCGCGGCGGGGCGATGATGCGCCGCATCGCGACCGCCCTCCTCGCCGTCGCGCTGACCGCCGGCTGCGCATCCTCCGGCGACGACCAGACGGAGCACGCCGGGCACGTCTCGTCCGGGGGCTTCGCCGGTACGGCGATCCAGAACCCCTACCCGTTGCCGGACCAGGCCTTCACCGACACCGCGGGGCAGCGCTTCTCGCCGGCCGCCGATGCCGACCGGCCGGTGACGCTGGTGTTCTTCGGCTACACCCACTGCCCGGATGTGTGCAACACCGTCCTGGCCAATGTGGCGTCCGCCCTCCGTCGCGTCGACGCACTGGTGCGCGACGAGGTGGAGCTGGTGTTCATCACCACCGATCCCCAGCGGGACACCCCCGACGTCGTCCGCGGCTACCTGGACCGGTTCGACCCGTCGTACGTGGGCCTGACCGCGCCGATCGCGACCGTGAAGGCCGCCGCGGCGTCAATGAACATCGCCTACGCCGGCAAGGACGCCGCCACCGGTGGGGGGTACGAGGTCGCCCACGGCACCCAGGTGACGGCCTTCCGCGACGGCACCGCCCGGGTGGTGTGGAGCGCGGAGACCCCGGTGAAGGACCTTCGCTCCGACCTCGCCCACCTCGCCGCGCTGCCGTCCTGACGCCCGCAGGTAGCCTGCAGAGGTGATGGCCCCCCTGACGATCCCGAGCCCGGAGCAAGGCGTCTGGCACCTCGGCCCGGTCCCGCTGCGGGCCTATGCGCTGTGCATCATCGCCGGGATCATCGTGGCCGTCTGGATGGGCGAGCGGCGCTGGGTGGCCCGCGGCGGCCGGGCCGGCGACGTCACGGAGGTCGCCACCTGGATGGTGCCGTTCGGCATCCTCGGCGGGCGCATCTACCACGTCCTCACCACCCCGGAGCCCTACTTCGGCACCGGTGGGCAGCCGCTGCACGCGCTGTACATCTGGGAGGGCGGGCTGGGCATCTGGGGTGCCATCGCGTTCGGCGGCGTCGGTGCCTGGATCGGCTGCCGGCGGCGTCGCATCAAGCTGCCGCCGTTCGCCGACGCCCTCGCACCCGGCATCGCCGTCGCGCAGGCGATCGGGCGACTCGGCAACTACTTCAACCAGGAGCTCTTCGGCCGCCAGACCGACCTCCCCTGGGCACTCGAGATCGACGCCGCGCACCGGCCGGACGGCTACGCCACGATCGCTACGTATCACCCGACGTTCCTCTACGAGCTGCTCTGGAACCTCGGCGTCGCCGCGCTGGTGATCTGGGCCGACCGCCGGTTCCGGCTGGGGCACGGCCGCGCCTTCGCCTTGTACGTCGCGGCCTACACCGTCGGCAGAGCCTGGATCGAGGCGCTGCGCATCGACCCCGCCAACGACATCCTCGGGCTGCGGCTGAACCTGTGGACCTGCCTGCTGGTGTTCATCGGCGCCGTGACCTACTTCGTCGTGTCGGCCCTGCTGCGTCCTGGCCGGGAGGAGAGCCTCTATCGCACCGACCCCGCTCCCGACGATGACGCGGCGGACGACAAGCCGAGCGACGGGACGCCCAGCGACGAGGAAGTGCCCGCGTGACGATGCACGACGTCCAGCACGAGCACAGTGACGTCACCGGCGGGTGGTTGCGGCCGGCCGTCTTCGGCGCCTCGGACGGGCTCGTGTCGAACTTCGCTCTGATCGCGGGCGTCGCGGCCGGCAGCAGCGGCAGCGAGATCGTGGTCCTGGCCGGCGCGGCAGGGCTTGCCGCAGGCGCCTTCTCGATGGCGGCGGGGGAGTACATCTCCGTCCGGTCGCAGTCCGAGCAGGCGATGGCCGAGATCGAGACCGAGCGCAACGAGATCGCGAAGCGCCCGCTGGCCGAGGAGCGCGAGCTCGCCGGCATGTACGTCGAGAAGGGGCTCGATCCGGCGCTGGCCCGGGAGGTGGCCCGTCAGCTCTCGCGCGACCCGGCCGTGGCGCTCGACGTGCACGTCCGCGAGGAGCTGGGCCTGCATCCGGGCTCGCTGCCGTCAGCGACGCTGGCGGCCGGCTCGTCGTTCGTCTCGTTCGCCCTCGGTGCCTTCCTGCCCCTGCTGCCCTACGTGCTCGGCGCGGAGGGCCTCTGGCCGGCCCTGCTGCTCACGCTGGGGGGCCTCTTCCTCTGCGGAGCGCTCGTCACCCGCCTGACGCCGCGCCCCTGGTGGTACGGCGGCGCCCGGCAGGCCCTCATCGGCGCCGTGGCGGCCGCGGTCACCTACGGCGTGGGCAGCCTGGTGGACGTCGGCCTCACCTGAGCCGTCCCAACCTGCGTGTTCTGTTGACGCCCCGATGCCGCCCTCGGTTAGGCTGATCGGCGTACCGCAGGGCCAGCGTTGTCCCTCGGTCGATGCCTCTGTGTCATCGACGAGGAAGGACAACACCGATGCCGGCCGGACACCCCCACCCTCAGGGCCTGTACGACGGCGCGCACGAGCACGACGCGTGCGGCGTTGCCTTCGTCGCGACCCTGTCCGGGCAGCCGAGCCATCAGATCGTCGATCAGGCACTGACCGCCCTGCGCAACCTGGACCACCGCGGGGCCTCCGGCAGCGAGCCGGACTCCGGTGACGGCGCCGGCATCCTCGTCCAGGTCCCCGACGCGTTCCTGCGCGCGACCGTGCCCTTCGAGCTGCCGGACCGCGGTGCCTACGCGGTGGGCTGTGCCTTCCTTCCCGACGACGACGCCGGTGAGGCGACCGCCCGGGCAGCCGTCGAGCGGATCGCCGCCGAGGAGGGCCTGGCCGTCGTCGGCTGGCGTGACGTCCCGGTGGCGCCGACGCTGCTCGGCAGCACGGCCCGCGGTGTCATGCCGAGGTTCCGCCAGCTCTTCGTCACGGCCGCCGGAACCCGTCTGGTCGGGATGGCGCTGGAGCGACTGGCGTTCTGCCTGCGCAAGCGCGCCGAGCGCGAGGCCGGGGTCTACTTCTCGTCGCTGTCGGCGCGGACCCTGGTCTACAAGGGGATGCTCACCACCGGCCAGCTGGAGCCGTTCTTCCCCGACCTGTCCGACCGCCGGTTCGTCAGCGAGCTGGCGCTCGTGCACTCGCGGTTCTCGACGAACACGTTCCCGTCGTGGCCGCTGGCCCATCCCTACCGGCTGATCGCGCACAACGGCGAGATCAACACCGTCAAGGGCAACCGCAACTGGATGGCCGCCCGGGAGAGCCAGATCCAGAGCGACCTGATCCCCGGCGACATCAGCCGGCTGATGCCGATCTGCACCCCGGGCGCCAGCGACTCCGCCTCGTTCGACGAGGTGCTCGAGCTGCTGCACATGGGCGGGCGCTCGTTGCCCCACGCCGTGCTGATGATGATCCCCGAGGCGTGGGAGAACCACACCGAGATGGACCCGGCGCGGCGGGCGTTCTACGAGTTCCACGCCGCGCTCATGGAGCCGTGGGACGGGCCCGCCTGCATCACGTTCACCGACGGCGCGCTGATCGGCGCGGTGCTGGACCGCAATGGTCTGCGGCCGGCGCGCTACTGGGTGACCTCGGACGGCCTCGTCGTGCTGGCCAGCGAGGTCGGTGTGCTCGACCTCGACCCCTCCACCGTCGTGCGCAAGGGCCGGCTGCAGCCCGGCCGGATGTTCCTCGTCGACACCGACCGGGGACGCATCGTCGACGACGCCGAGATCAAGGCCGAGCTCGCGGCGGAGGCGCCGTACGACGAGTGGCTGCACGCCGGCCAGTTCCACCTCGGCGACCTGCCCGACCGGGAGCACATCGTGCACAGCCGGGCCAGTGTCACGCGTCGCCAGCAGACCTTCGGCTACACCGAGGAGGAGCTGCGCCTGCTCCTCAACCCGATGGCCCAGGCCGGGGCCGAGCCGCTCGGCTCGATGGGCACCGACACCCCGATCGCGGTGCTCTCGCAGCGGCCGCGGTTGCTGTTCGACTACTTCAGCCAGCTGTTCGCCCAGGTGACCAACCCGCCGCTGGACGCGATCCGCGAGGAGCTCGTCACCTCGCTGGGGACCGCGATCGGCCCGGACCAGAACGTGCTCACCGCGACGCCGGCGCACTGCCGCCAGGTGGTGCTGTCGTTCCCGGTCATCGACAACGACGAGCTGGCCAAGATCGTGCACATCAACCGCGACGGTGACCTGCCGGGCTTCGCCGCCAGCCGCATCCGCGGTCTCTACCCGGTCGCCGGCGGCGGTCCGGCGTTGCAGGCGCGGCTGGAGGAGATCTTCGCCGAGGTGAGCGCCGCGGTCGCCGACGGGGCCCGCTTCATCGTGCTCTCCGACCGCGACTCCGACTCCGAGCTCGCACCGATCCCGTCGCTGCTGCTCACCAGCGCCGTGCACCACCACCTGATCCGGGAGCGCACGCGCACCCAGGTCGGTGTCGTCGTCGAGGCCGGGGACGTGCGCGAGGTGCACCACGTCGCGCTGCTCATCGGCTACGGCGCCTCTGCGGTCAACCCCTACCTCGCGATGGAGACCGTCGAGGACCTCGCCGGCCACGGCCTGATCCCCGGCGTCGACCCGACCCGCCCCGACCTCGCCGTACGTCATCTCATCAAGGCGCTCGGCAAGGGCGTCCTCAAGGTGATGTCGAAGATGGGCATCTCGACGGTCGCGTCCTACCACGGTGCGCAGGTGTTCGAGGCGGTCGGCCTGGACCAGGACGTGGTCGACCGCTACTTCACCGGAACCAGCTCGGTGCTCGGTGGCGTCGGGCTGGACGTGCTCGCCGAGGAGGTCCGCCGGCGGCACAAGACCGCCTACCCGTCGCGTCGGTCCGCCACCGCCCACCGCACGCTCGACGTCGGTGGGGAGTACCAGTGGCGTCGCGAGGGCGAGCTGCACCTGTTCAACCCCGAGACGGTGTTCCGGCTCCAGCACGCCACCCGCACCCGCCGCTACGACATCTTCAAGCAGTACACCCGCGCGGTGGACGAGCAAGCAGAGCGCCTGATGACGCTGCGCGGCCTGTTCCGGTTCAAGGGTGCGGAGGCCGACGGCGCCCGCCCGCCGGTGCCGATCGAGGAGGTGGAGCCGGTCTCCGAGATCGTCAAGCGGTTCTCCACCGGCGCGATGTCCTACGGGTCGATCTCGCAGGAGGCGCACGAGACCCTCGCCGTCGCGATGAACCGGATCGGCGGCAAGTCGAACACCGGCGAGGGCGGCGAGGACCCCGCACGCCTGTACGACGAGCGGCGCTCCGCGGTCAAGCAGGTCGCCAGCGGTCGCTTCGGCGTCACCAGTGAGTACCTCGTCAACGCCGACGACCTGCAGATCAAGATGGCCCAGGGCGCCAAGCCGGGCGAGGGCGGACAGCTGCCCGGTCACAAGGTCTATCCCTGGATCGCGAAGGTCCGGCACTCCACACCCGGTGTCGGGCTGATCTCGCCGCCGCCCCACCACGACATCTACTCGATCGAGGACCTGGCCCAGCTCATCCACGACCTGAAGAACGCCAACAACCGCGCGCGGGTGCACGTCAAGCTGGTCGCCGAGATCGGCGTCGGCACCGTGGCGGCAGGTGTCAGCAAGGCACACGCCGACGTGGTGCTCATCTCCGGCCACGACGGCGGCACGGGTGCGTCACCGCTGACCAGCCTCAAGCACGCCGGTGTGCCGTGGGAGCTCGGCCTGGCCGAGACGCAGCAGACCCTGCTGCTCAACGGGCTGCGGGATCGCATCGTCGTGCAGGCCGACGGCCAGCTGAAGACCGGTCGTGACGTCGTGATCGCCGCGCTGCTCGGCGCCGAGGAGTTCGGCTTTGCGACGGCGCCGCTCGTCGTGAGCGGCTGCATCATGATGCGGGTCTGTCACCTGGACACCTGCCCGGTCGGCATCGCGACGCAGAACCCCGAGCTGCGCAAGAAGTTCACCGGCAAGCCGGAGTTCGTCGAGACCTTCTTCACCTACATCGCCGAGGAGGTGCGCGAGCACCTGGCCGCGCTCGGCTTCCGCAGCGTCGCGGAGGCGGTCGGCCACGCCGAGGCACTCGACACCAGTGGTGCGGTCGAGCACTGGAAGGCCAGCGGCCTGGACCTGGCGCCGATCCTGCACGTTCCCGACCTGCCCGAGGGCGCGGCGCGCAGCTGTGTCACCTCCCAGGACCACGGGCTCGAGAAGGCGCTGGACAACGAGCTGATCTCGCGCGCCGCCGACGCGCTCGAGCACAGCGTCCCGGTGCTCATCGACACGGCGATCCGCAACGTCAACCGCACCGTGGGCACCATGCTCGGTGCCGAGGTGACCCGGCGCTTCGGCGGCCGGGGCCTGCCCGACGACACCATCGACATCACGCTGACCGGCTCCGCCGGACAGTCGCTCGGTGCCTTCCTGCCGCGCGGCGTGACGCTGCGTCTCATCGGTGACGCCAACGACTACCTAGGCAAGGGGCTCTCCGGAGGCCGCATCACGGCCCGCCCACCGCGGTCGGCGGCGCTGGTGGCCGAGCGCAACGTCATCGCCGGCAACGTCGCGCTCTACGGCGCCACCGGCGGCGAAGTCTTCATCCGCGGGTTGGTGGGGGAGCGCTTCGCGGTGCGCAACTCCGGCGCCACCGCAGTGGTCGAGGGCGTCGGGGACCATGCCTGCGAGTACATGACCGGCGGCACGGTCCTCGTGCTCGGCGCCGTCGGCCGCAACTTCGCCGCCGGCATGTCCGGCGGCACGGCGTACGTCGTGGACCTGCCGCCGTCGCGCGTCAACCCCGACATGGTCGACCTCGAGGAGCTCGACGCCGAGGACATCGACCTGGTCGGCCTGCTGCTGCGCCGGCACGCCGCCGAGACCGGGTCGGCGGTCGCGAAATCGCTGCTCGCCGACTGGAGCGTCGACGTGGCCCTGACCAGCGTCCGGTTCACCAAGGTGATGCCGCGCGACTACCGCAACGTCCTGGCCGCCCGGACGCGGGCGATCGAGCAGGGACTCGACATCGACGACACGATCATGGAGGCGTCCCGTGGCTGACCCGCGAGGCTTTCTGACGTCGCCGCAGCGCGAGCTTCCGGCGCGGCGGCCGGTGGACGTGCGCATCCAGGACTGGCGTGAGGTCTACGAGCAGCAGGACCCCACCCAGCTGCACCGGCAGGCGGGGCGCTGCATGGACTGCGGCATCGCGTTCTGCCACGACGGCTGCCCGCTCGGCAACCTGATCCCGGAGTGGAACGACCTGGCCTGGCGCGACGACTGGCGGTCCGCGTCCGAGCGGCTGCACGCGACCAACAACTTCCCGGAGTTCACCGGGCGGCTGTGCCCCGCGCCCTGCGAGGCGTCCTGCGTCCTGGGAATCAGCGCCGACCCGGTGACCATCAAGCAGGTCGAGGTGTCCATCATCGACCGCGCGTGGGGCGAGGGCTGGGTGACGCCGCAGCCGCCGGAGCGCCAGTCCGGCAAGACGGTTGCCGTGGTCGGCTCCGGCCCGGCCGGGCTGGCGGCCGCCCAGCAGCTGACTCGAGCCGGGCACACCGTGGCCGTCCTCGAGCGAGCCGACGCGATCGGCGGGCTGCTGCGCTACGGCATCCCAGAGTTCAAGATGGAGAAGCGCCACCTCGACCAGCGGCTCGCGCAGATGAGTGCTGAGGGCACGATCTTCCGGCCAGGAGTCGACGTTGGCTCGGACGTCACCGGCCCGCAGCTGCGGGAGCGCTACGACGCCGTGGTGCTGGCCGTGGGCGCCACCGCGTCACGCGACCTGCCCGTGCCCGGCCGGGACCTGACGGGGGTGCTGCAGGCGATGGAGTACCTGCCACCCGCCAACCGGGCGGCCGGCGACCCGTCGTACGACGTGCCGGTGAGCGCGCAGGGCAAGCACGTGGTGATCATCGGTGGCGGCGACACCGGCGCCGACTGCCTGGGCACGGCGATCCGCCAGGGAGCCGCATCGGTGACCCAGCTGGAGATCCTGCCGCGGCCGCCGGAGGCACGCCCCGATGCCAACCCGTGGCCGACCTGGCCGCTGATCTACCGCACGTCCAGCGCCCACGAGGAGGGCTGCGAGCGGGTGTACGCCGTGAGCACGACCCGGTTCGTGGCGGGGGACGCCGGTCAGGTCCGCGCGCTCGAGCTGGTGGAGGTCGAGCTGGTCGACGGCCGGTTCGCGCCGGTCGAGGGCAGTGAGCGGGAGATCCCGGCCGACCTGGTGCTGCTCGCGATGGGATTCACCGGTCCGGAGCCGGAGGGCCTGCTCGCCCAGCTCGGCGTCGAGCTGGATGCCCGGGGCAACGTCGCGCGCGATGCGTCGTACGAGTCCTCGGTCCCGGGTGTCTTCGTGGCCGGCGACGCGGGGAGGGGCCAGTCGCTCATCGTCTGGGCCATCGCCGAGGGGCGCTCTGCCGCAGCCGCGGTGGATGCCTGGCTCGAAGGTGAGACGACACTGCCGCGGGCGATCGCACCGACCGCACGCCCCGTTGCGGTCTGACCGCACGCGTCTCACGGGTCACTAGGCTTCGTCCATGCGCCGCGCGAAGATCGTCTGCACGTTGGGCCCGGCCACGTCCAGCGCGGAGCAGATCCAGACCCTGGTCGACGCGGGCATGGACGTGGCGCGCCTGAACCTCAGTCACGGCGAGTACGCCGACCACGAGGAGACCTACCTGCACGGTCCGTCGCTCCTCGGACACGTCAGGACGCGGCGTCGGCATCCTCGTCGACCTGCAGGGGCCGAAGATCCGGCTCGGCAACTTCGCCGACGGTCCCGTGCTGCTCGAGCGGGGTGACGAGTTCACCATCACCACGGACGACGTCCCGGGCGACGCCGAGATGGTGTCCACGACCTACGCCGGCCTGCCTGGCGACGTGGACGCGGGCGACCGCATCCTCATCGACGACGGCAAGGTCGGCCTCACCTGCGTGTCGGTGAGCGGGACGCAGGTCCGGTGTCTCGTCACAGAAGGCGGGCTGGTCTCCGACCACAAGGGACTGAACCTGCCCGGAGTCGCGGTCAGCGTGCCGGCGCTGTCCGAGAAGGACATCGAGGACCTGCGGTGGGCGTTGCGGCTGCGCGCCGACATGGTGGCGCTGTCGTTCGTGCGCAGCGCCGAAGACGTCAAGGACGTCCACCGGATCATGGACGAGGAAGGTGTGCGCCTGCCGGTGCTCGCCAAGATCGAGAAGCCGCAGGCCGTCGAGAACCTCCTCGAGATCATCCTGGCGTTCGACGGCATCATGGTCGCTCGCGGCGACCTCGGCGTGGAGCTGCCGCTCGAGGACGTGCCGATGGTCCAGAAGCGCGCCGTCGAGATGGCGCGCAACAACGCCAAGCCCGTCATCGTCGCGACGCAGATGCTCGAGTCGATGATCAGTGCCTCACGCCCGACCCGGGCCGAGGCATCCGACGTCGCCAACGCGGTGCTCGACGGCGCCGATGCGCTGATGCTGTCGGGGGAGACCAGCGTCGGCAAGTACCCGATCGAGTCGGTGAAGACGATGGCGCGCATCATCACCAAGGTGGAGGGCGAGGCTCTCGACCACGTGGCGGCCATGAGCTCCACGCCGCGGACCACTGGTGGCGCGATCGCCCGGGCGGCCACTGAGGTCGGCGCGCTGCTGGACGCGAGGTTCCTGGTCGCCTTCACCAGGAGTGGCGACTCGGCCCGAAGGCTGGCGCGCTACCGGTCGCCGATCCCGCTGCTGGCCTTCACCCCGGAGCAGGCGACCCGCAGCCAGCTCGCGCTGACGTGGGGTGCCGAGGCGTTCCTGGTGCCGTTCGTGCAGCACACCGACGACATGGTTCGGCAGGTGGACAAGGCGCTGCTCGACCTCGGCCGGTGCGACCGTGGCGACACCATTGTGATCATCGCCGGCAGCCCGACCGGGAAGGCCGGCAGCACCAACGCGATGCGGGTGCACCGGATCGGCGACACCGTCGCGGTCACTGCGGCAGCCACGCCCTGACGGGCCAACCCACGTTCGCCGTCGACGACGTGTCAGTCGACTGCCACTGTCACGTAGTGCGGTCCGGTGTGGTGGTTCTTCTTCGCGGAGTACATCGCTCTGTCAGCAGCTGAGAAGAGCAGCCGGGCCGAGGTGGCACGACCCCGGCTGCTCGCGATTCCGCAGCTGACGCCGGGTGGATGCGGCGCGTCGACGACGGCGGCGGCGAAGACTCCGATGCGCTCCTCGACGGCCGCCACGTCCGCGGTCGGAACGATCAGGCAGAACTCGTCTCCGCCGGTGCGCGCCGCGAGCGACCCGGGCAGGGACTCCGACGCCGACACAAGCGCGTGCCCGACCGCCTGCAGCAACCGGTCCCCGGCATCGTGGCCGTCCCGGTCGTTGACCGGTTTCAGGTCGTTGACGTCGATCGACACGACGACCACGTCCGACCTGGACGCGATCATCGTCGCGGCCACCTGGTCCAGCCGTCGCCGGTTGGCGAGCCCGGTCAACGGGTCCTTGTTCGCGAGCTCGGTCAGTCCCGTCTCCCGGACCGACCGCGACACGCCACCGGCCAGGATCGCCGCGAGGGTCTCCACGTATGCCAGGTCGCCGTCGTCGAAGGGTGGCCGGTCGACGTGTCGGGTCAGGTAGAGCTCGCCCCAAAGGTCGCCGTCGACCACGACGGGTGCGCCGAGCGAGGCGCCCTTCCCGAGCTCGACCAGGAGGGCGAGCTCGCCCGGGTCCGGCTGGTCGTCGTACCGGGAGCATGTCCAGGCGCGGAGGTCACCGACGACCTGGCTCAGCTTTGGGAAGTCGGCGAGCTGGTAGGTCTCGTCGCGGGGCCGGGCCTGTTCGTACGGGCTCAGGTCGCCGACGTTCACGATCACGCGGACCAGACCGGCAGGGCGGTCCAGGACGCTCACCGAGCCCGAGTCGGCGTCCACCACGCGGCAGCCCTCCGTGATGGCTCGTTCCACGACGTCGAGGACGTCACCCGATCGGCCCAGCGCTCGGGCCATCGCGGCGAGGCTGCGCAGGCGTTCGCCCTCCGCACGGCTGACCGGCGGAAACGCAAGTGTCGAGCTCCCACGTATCACCGTGTCTGTGTCGGCAGGTCGTCATGCGCGATGAACGTCGCGGCTCCGGCATCTCGATGCCCCAGTGGGCGCGACCGTCGGTCGGCACGACGGAGTCAGTGAGTCCTGGTCCGTCGCCGGGCGTCTTCGGCGGGCCGCCGTTCGGACAATTCTTGCGAGACAAACCCGGCTGATTGCGGACATCCGGCGTGCCTGCAGCGGGCATGCGGGTCGCCGATGCTCAAGGCAAAGAAATCGCAAACCGAAGGTCAAGCATGTAACTCCTTCCTTCCGTCACAGCATGAAAGGAAATCCATGAAGAACGCGATCGTTGTCCGCGCCATCGTGGCAATGGGCTCCCTTAGCGGGCTCGTCGCCGTCGTCGCCGCTGGCACGAAGTGGAGCAACTGATGAACAAGATCATGTCTTCGAACCTGATGATCCGCGCGATGGTCTCGGCCGGCACCGTAGTGACGCTGGTCAGCATCGTGGGCGCGGGCCGTAAGTGGACGCACTAGTCCCGTCCTCTGTGGAGCCCGCGGCCGAGCCGGCCGCGGGCTCTCGGCGGTCCCCGCTCGTCCTGGCGTCCTTCGTCGGACTGACCCTTGTCGCTGGGCTGGCGTGCCTGGCGGTGAGCCTCTACGTGCAGGTCCCCGGTCCTTGGGGCGGCGTCGGGATCCAGTGCTACGTGCTCGCGCTGTTCCTCCTCGTAGGTGAGCTGCGCGCGATCCCGGTGCCACGTGGCGACGACACAACCGACTCGCTCACGGTGTCGTCCACATTCGCGACCGCGCTCGTGCTCATCGGACCGTTGGGTCTTGCGCTCCTTGTCCAAGCGATTGCCGTCGCTCTCGACGACACGATCCAGCGCCGGCCGGTCCGGATCGTGCTGTTCAACGTCGGGCAGTACCTGCTGACGTTGACGGCGACACGACTGGTGTTCTGCTACCTGGCCGACGAGCCGGTGCTCAGCCTGACGACCCGCCTCCACGCGGAGCACATCCCGGCAGCCCTGCTGGCCGGGGTCGCGTACTTCGTCGTCAACAACGGGTTGGTCGCGACCGTCGTCGGTCTGAGCTCGGGCCTGTCGCCGTCCGCGGTGCTCAAGGACGATGTGCGCTTTCAGATCGCGACCTCGAGCATTTTGCTCGGTCTGGCGCCGGTCACCGCGCACGCCGCGAACTTCTCGGTCTTCATGTTGCCGCTGCTCCTGCTGCCGATGCTCGGCGTACACAGCAATGCGCAGATGGCGCTCAGCCGCCAGCGCGAGTCGATGCACGACAACCTGACGGGGCTGCCCAACCGGGAGTTCTTCCGGCGCCGCGCTGACAAGGCCTTGCTCACGAGCAAGGCCAACGGGCACACGATGGCGATCATGATCTTCGATCTCGACCACTTCAAGGAGATCAACGACACGCTCGGCCACCAGGTCGGTGACGAGGTCATCTGCGAGGTCGCCAGACGTCTCGCAGCTAGCGTCCCCGATGGGGTCATGATGGCGCGGCTCGGCGGCGACGAGTTCGCAGCCGTGCTGCCGCAGGTCAGCGGGCAGCAGGACGTGCTGGATCTGGCGGCCGTGATGCTGGAACGTCTCCGGGAGCCGGTCGTCGTCAACGGCGTGCGGATGGGCATCCAGGCCAGCATCGGCATCTCGATGGCGCCCGACCATGCCGACTCGGTGCCCACGCTGCTCAAGCGGGCCGACATCGCGCTCTATCGGGCCAAGACCGCCCGCGGCGACGTGCAGATCTATCGGCCGGAGATCGACCGCCACACCGTGGAACGGCTCTCGTTGCTGGGCGACCTGCACTCGGCGATCGAGAAGGATCAGTTCGTCCTCGCCTTCCAGCCGCAGATCTGCGCCCGCACGGGGGACGTGCTCGGCGTCGAAGCTCTCAGCCGGTGGATGCACCCCAAGCATGGCCTGATCGGGCCAGACGTGTTCATTCCGTTGGCCGAGAGCAGCGGAGTGATCTCCCCTCTGTCCCGGTGGTGCATCGAGCTTGCGGTCTCATCCCTGGCCAGGTGGCGCGGGATCGGCCATGACATCACCATGTCCGTCAACGTCTCGGCCCGGTTGCTCAGCGACCTCGACCTACCAGGCTTCATCGCCGAGACGCTGAATCGTCATCAGGTCCCGGCTTCCCGACTCACCGTCGAGGTCACGGAGAGCACGATCATGTCCGACCCGGTGAGGGCGACCGAGGTGCTCGGGATGTTGCGAGAGCTGGGGGTGTGCCTGGCGGTCGACGACTACGGCACCGGCTACTCCTCGCTGTCCTACCTGCGACGCCTGGCGGTCGACGAGCTGAAGATCGACAAGTCCTTCATTCTCCAGATGGGACTGGACGACCACAGCCAGATCATCGTGCGCTCGACCATCGAGCTGGCGCACAGCCTCGGACTCGTCGTCACCGCCGAAGGTGTCGAGGACCTGCCGACCCTGCAGGGCCTGCAGGAGCTCGGCTGCGACCGGGTGCAGGGCTTCTTCTACAGCCGGCCGCTCACCTTCTCGGCGCTGGAAGCGTGGCTGAACGGCCGCCGGATCGACAGTAACGATCGGCTGTTGGCCGAGCTGACCGGCGGTGCAGCGTGATCATCCCGGTGCTCGCCGTACTGCTCGTCCTCTCACCCCTGGTGGCGGGCGGAAAGCTGCGTCGGTACGGCGACGTGCGGATCCGGTACGGGTGGGTCGTCGCCCTAGCCCTGGCCGCGCAGATTGTCGCCATCGAGGTGCTCCCCGGAGCTGCCCGGCTGGGGCTGTCCGCGGTCCACGTCGCGACCTATGTCGCGGCGGGTGCGTTCGTCTGGTTCAACCGAGCGGTTCCCGGCCTCTGGCTGGTCGCGCTCGGCGCCGCTTCGAACGGCGTCACGATCGCGCTCAACGGCGGGACGCTGCCCGCCTCCGCGTCGGCGTTGAAGTCGGCTGGGATCGATCTGGACTCCTCGGAGTTCCTCAACTCTGGTGTGCTGGCCGATCCTCGACTGCCGTGGCTCGGTGACGTCTTCGCGATACCGGCGGGCTGGCCGCTGGCCAACGTCTTCAGCATCGGCGACGTGCTCATTCTCTGTGGCGTCGCGTGGGGCTCGCACCGCGTCTGCGGATCTCGCCTGGTTCCACGCTGGGAGCGACCAGCTCCGCCGGCCGTTGCCGCACCCGAGCCCCACTTGGATCCCGTCGCGCCGGTGGCTTGACCAACGGGAGCGACGGTCAGTGTTTCGGTCCGACGAACTCGTCGAGCGTCTTAACGGCTTCCCTCCGCGCCACCGAGACGGTGTTGTACCTCGGCCGGCGCCAGGCGATGCCGAGGAGGTCGAGCGCCCAGGTGCAGAGCCCGATGATGTCGGCGGACTCGTTGCTGAAGAAGTAGCGCGGGTACTCGTAGCGCTTCGGGCCGGCGGCGAGCTCACGCACGGTCCAGTTGGTGATGCGGCAGCCGTCCGAGTGGAAGAGCCCGCGCAGGAACGGCCGCGGGTCAGCCTCGATGATCTCTCGCTGCCATGGTTCCAGCACGATGGGTCGTTCGTGCTTGCGTCCCGCGCCGTGCTGCGGGAACAGGCACGGCCAGTGCATCCAGTAGCTCAGGATCGCGACGCATCCGGGCTTGTTGTTGATGTGGCAGCTACCGCCTCCCTTCACCGTAAGAACCGCCGACCGCCACTCGTCAATCAGCGCGCAGTAGCGTGCGTCCTGCGCCAACGACAGGAGATAGACGCCGCGCTTGTTCCGGATGATGTGGCCATCGCCGAGGTAGCCACCTAGGAGAAGGGCATAGCTGGCGGGATCGAGCATCCGGTCATTGCAGCCGGGGCAGGCGCTCCCATTGGCCTTCCGAACGACGCCGCGACGCTGGTAGAGGCGTCGCCAGCGCCGAACTGTCTTGATGGCAACGCCGCACATCTCGGCGATCTCGCGGTCCAGGATCCCGAGGTCCGAGAGAAAGAGTCCTTGGTCGACCGTTGCTTGCGATCGGATGTGCGGGGGCATGGGCCACGATCTCGCCTGCCTCTGACATCGACAGGCTGTGGTGCCGGGAGCGGGATTCGAACCCGCACGCCCTTTCGGACAGCGGCGTTTGAGGCCGCAACGTCTGCCAGTTCCGTCATCCCGGCTGGGGATCACAGATTAGCCGCTCTCTACGATCACCGAGTGGTCACCGATGGCATGAGTGCCCGTCGCGTCGTCATCGCCGAGGACGAGGCGCTGATCCGGCTGGACCTCAAGGAGATGCTCGAGGAAGAGGGCTTCACGGTCGTCGCCGAGGCGGCTAACGGTGAAGACGCCGTCCGCCTCGCCGAGCAGCACCGCCCCGACCTCGTCGTACTCGACGTCAAGATGCCCCGGCTGGACGGGATCTCCGCCGCCGAGCAGATCGCGGCCGCGCGCATCGCGCCGGTCGTCATGCTGACCGCCTTCTCCCAGCCCGAGCTGGTCGAGCGGGCGCGGGCGGCCGGGGCGATGGCCTACGTCGTGAAGCCGTTCAGCAAGGCCGACCTGCTGCCGGCGATCGCGATGGCGACGAGCAGGTACGACGAGGTCGTGGCTCTCGAGCGTGAGGTGGCCGACCTCCGGGACCGCCTGGAGGCCCGAAAGCTGGTGGACCGGGCCAAGGCCCTGCTGCAGAGCCGGCACGGGATGGACGAGGCGCAGGCCTTCCGCTGGATCCAGCGGACCTCCATGGACCGCCGCTCGACCATGCGGGAGGTCGCCGAGTACTTGATCGAGCAGGAACCCGGCGCGCCGTTGCCGACGTGACCCGGCGCGGGCGGGCGGTGACCGTATGCGTCGGTCAGGTCACGAATGCCTAACGAGGTCTACGCCAAACGAGCCTCGCGCCTGCGTTTGGCGCAGGGTTTCGATAGGTTCCAGCCGTCAGGTGGAACCTGCGCGGTCCAATCGGATCGTGGAATCCCCAGAAGGAGACGGTTCATGATCCGCCCAAACCCGATCTGGCGGTCGGTCGCGATCCTCGGGGTCGCCGGTCTCGTCCTCACCGCATGCGGTGACGACGGCGACACGGCCACGCCGAAGTCGTCCGACTCCAGCAGCTCAGCGGCTGGCGCCAAGGGCGACGGCGAGCTCGTCATCGGCACATTGCTGCCCCAGACCGGCTCGCTCGCGTTCCTCGGCCCACCGGAGTTCGCCGGTGTCGACCTCGCGCTGAAGGAGATCAACGACGCCGGTGGCGTCAATGGCAAGCCGGTGAAGAAGTTCGACTCCGACTCCGGTGACACCAAGACCGACACCGCGTCGCAGTCCGTTGACCGCTTGATCTCCAACAAGGTCGACGCCATCATCGGCGCCGCCTCCTCCAGCGTCACCCTCTCGGTGATCGACAAGATCGTCGGCAACGGCACGCTGCAGATCTCCCCGGCCAACACGTCGGACACGCTCACCAAGTACGACGACAAGGGTCTCTACTTCCGGACCGCCCCGCCGGACGTCCTCCAGGGCCGGGTCCTCGGTGACCTGATGCTGGCTGACGGAAACTCCACGGTGGGCATGCTCGTCCTCCAGGACGCCTACGGCACCGGCCTCGCGGCCAGCACCAAGAAGTCGTTCGAGGGCGGCGGCGGCAAGGTCGTCGAGCAGGTCGTCTACGACCCCGCAGCGGCCAGCTTCTCCACCGAGGTCGGCAAGATCAAGGCAGCCGACCCCGAGGCCATCGCGATCATCGCGTTCGAGGAGACCAAGAAGATCATCCCCGAGCTGGTCAAGCAGGCGATCGGCCCGAAGACGAAGAAGATCTACTTCGTCGACGGCAACATGGCCAACTACACCAAGGACTTCCCGGCGGGAACACTCGAAGGCGTCAAGGGCACCCTGCCCGGCGTCGCCTCCGGTGAGGACCTCAAGACGAAGCTCAAGGCAGTTGACCCGGCCCTGAAGGACTACGCCTACGCGCCTGAGTCCTACGACGCCACCATGCTCGTCGCGCTCGCGGCGATCGCGGCCGGTGACGACTCGGGTGAGTCCATCGCCAGCAAGATGATCGAGGTCAGCAAGGGCGGTGAGAAGTGCACGACGTTCCAGGAGTGCGCTGACCTGCTCAAGGACAAGAAGGACATCGACTACGACGGCGTCAGCGGTCCGGTCGAGTTCAACGATGCCGGCGACCCGAGCGAGGCATCGATCGGCATCTACCAGTTCGGTGCCGATAACAACTACACGTTCGTCGAAGCGAAGGCCGGCAAGATCTGACCTCGCACCGATGAGCTAGCACGTACGACGAGGGGCCCGGCGTTCGCGCCGGGCCCCTCGTCATACCTCCGATGTCAGGTCGGGCTGCGACCGATCCGGTCAGGCCTTGGCGAGTGTGCCGAGGTAGAGCTCGACGACCTTCGGGTCGTTGATGAGGTCCTTGCCGCTGGCCGTGTAGGCATTGCGGCCCTGGTCCAGGACGTAGCCGCGGTCGCAGATCTGCAGGCAGCGGCGGGCGTTCTGCTCCACCATGATCACGGACACGCCGGCGCGGTTGATCTGGCGGGTGCGGACGAAGACCTCGTCCTGCAGGGCAGGGGACAGGCCGGCCGATGGCTCGTCCAGCAGCAGGACCGACGGCTCCATCATCAGCGCTCGTCCCATGGCCACCATCTGCCGCTCTCCACCGGACAGGGAGCCCGCCCGCTGCGCGCGCCGGTCGGCCAGGGCCGGGAACAGGCCGGTGACGAACTCGAAGCTCTCCTTGAACTTCTTGGGGGCCTGGTAGACCCCCATCTGCAGGTTCTCCTCGATGGTCAGGCTGGGGAAGACGTTGTTGGTCTGCGGCACGAAGCCCACGCCCTTGGCGACGAGCTGGTTCGCCTTGAGACCGGTGATGTCGTCACCCCGCAGCGTGATGGCGCCGCTGCTGATCTTGATGAGTCCGAAGATCGCCTTGAGCAGGGTCGACTTCCCGGCGCCGTTGGGGCCGATGATGCCGACGAGCTCGCCGTCGTCCACGTAGAAGTCGCACCCGTTGAGGATGTTGACCCCCGGCACGTAGCCGGCGACGACCTCATCGGTGCGCAGCAGCGCGTTGGCGGCGCCGGCTTCGTGGGCCTTGCGGTCGCCCCTCGGCTGCGCGTGGGCCTCCCCGGCCGCCGCGCCGTCCTCGTCCGTCTGGGCCGTCTCGGCCGTCTCGCCCGTGGACGACTTGACCGCGGCATCCTGCTCGCGGCCCGCAGGGGCGCCGTCGTCGGCCGGGACGTCGTCGCCCGCCGGGCGGTCGGGTGGCTGGCTGGTCACGAGCTGTGCTCCTCGGTCTCGGCCCGCTCCTTCTCCAGCGCGATCTCCGCGTCTGCCAGCACCTGCTGCTCCTCTTCCTCCGTCAGCGCCGCGTCGTGGTGCTGACCAAGGTAAGCGTCGATGACGCGCTGGTCGCCCATGACGGCGTCGGGAGGACCTTCGGCGATCACTTTGCCCTGGGCCATCACGATGACCCAGTCGGAGATGTCGCGGACCATGTCCATGTCGTGCTCGACGAACAGCACGGTCATGCCGTCCTCGCGGAGGTCCTTGACGTGGCCGAGCAGCGACTGCGTCAGGGCGGGGTTTACGCCGGCCATCGGCTCGTCGAGCATCACCATCTCGGGGTTGACCATCAGCGCCCGGGCCATCTCGAGCAGCTTGCGCTGGCCCCCGCTGAGACTGCCGGCGTAGTCCTCGCGCTTAGTGTCGAGCTTGAAGCGAGCGAGGAGGTCGTCGGCCTGCTCGGTGATCTCCTTCTCCTGGGTGCCCCAGATCGACTTGAACAGGGCACGGAAGACGTTCTCGCCGCGCTGCCCCTTCGCGCCCAGCCGCATGTTCTCGATCACGGACAACCGGGACAGGGCCTTGGTCAGCTGGAACGTGCGGACCATGCCCAGCCGCGCGACCCGGTGGGCTGCCACGCCGCCCAGTGACCGGCCGTTGAACGACCACTCGCCGCTGTCGGGCTGGTCGAAGCCGGTCAGCAGGTTGAAGAACGTGGTCTTGCCCGCGCCGTTGGGGCCGATCAGGGCCGTGATCGCCCCGCGCTGGATCTCGATGTGGCCGACGTCGACAGCGGTGAGCCCGCCGAACTGCCGCACGACGTTGTCGGCGACCAGGATCGGGTCGGGCTTGGGGGCGCCGGGCTCGTGCGCGACGTCCGCCAGCGCAGCGGCAGCGGCTTCGCGCTGGGCGCTCCGGGGGCCCGTCTGGGTCAGGTCAGCGGGCATCGAGGGCGATCTCCTTCCGGTCGCCGAAGATCCCCTGCGGGCGGTAGATCATCAGCAGCATCAACGCGAGCCCCACCAACATGAACCGAACCTGACCGACCTGGCTGTTCCTGATGATCGACGAGGAGATGTAGCCCGCATCGATCGCCTGGTTGAGGACGTTGTCGGTCAGCGACAGCACCGCCCAGAAGATCATCGCGCCGACCACCGGGCTCGCGACTCGTGCCGCACCACCGAGGATCAGCACCGTGTAGACGTAGAACGTCGTCTCGGTGCCAAAGATGTCGGGCTGGACGGACGCCTGGCCCAGTGCGTAGACGAACCCGCCGAGACAGCCGAGCACGCCACCGATGATCAGGCTCTGCATCTTGTAGAAGTAGACGTTCTTGCCCAGGCTGCGGACGGCGTCCTCGTCCTCGCGGATCGCCTTGAGAACCCGTCCCCACGGGCTGCGCATCAGCAGGAAGACGACCAGGCAGGACAGGGCCACCAGAATCCAGCCGACGGTGAGAATCCACATCTGGCGTGCGTTGAAGCCGAACGAGCCGATGTTGTAGTTGCCCGGAGAGTAGGGGTTGAGGTCGTAGAAGCCCTCAGCGAACCCCTGCCGGCCGTCGGAGCCGCCGAAGATGTCCTTGAAGGTCACGGAGCGCGCGATCAACCGGACAATCTCCGCCGCGGCGATCGTGACGATCGCCAGATAGTCGGCGCGTAGTCGCAACGTCGGGATGCCGAGCAGCAGGGCAAGGACGACCGCGCCGACGAGGCCGACCACGATGCCGATCCAGAACGGCAGCCCGTAGGTCGCGACCATGACGGCGAGCCCGTAGCCGGCGACCGCGAGGAAGGCGGACTGACCGAAGTTCAGCAGGCCGGTGTAGCCGAAGTGCACATTGAGCCCGATGGCGGCGAGCGCGAAGACTACTGTCTGCAGACCGACCGACGCCTCGAGGGCGTTGACGATGATCCCTTCCCAGTTCACGCGTCCTCCGGGGTTCTCATCCGACCCGCTGTGCGCGGCCCAGGATGCCCTGGGGCCGCACGAGCAGGACGACGATCAGGATGCCGAGCGCACCGACGTTCTTCAGCTCGATGGGGATCCACAGCGTGGACACGGAGATGAACATGCCGACGACGAGGCTGCCGACCAGGGCGCCGAACGCGGTGCCCAGCCCACCGAGGGTCACGGCCGCGAAGATGAGCAGCAGGATCCCGTAGCCCATCTGGAAGTTCACGCCCTGGGCGAGGCCGAGCAGGATGCCGGCCAGTCCGGCCAACCCCGCCCCCGAGACCCAGACCACCCTGATGACCCTGTCGACGTCGATGCCGGAGGCCGCCGCCAGCGCGGGGTTGTCGGCTACCGCGCGGGTTGCCTTGCCCAACCGGGTCCGCAGCAAGGCCCAGGCCGTCGCCATCAGCACGACGATGGCGATCGCCATGCTGATGTAGTCCTTGGCGTCGAGCGTGATGGGGCCGACGTTGAGCCCGACCTGACCGCGGTACGCCGGGTAGGACTCGTTGCTGCCGCCGAATAGGTAGAGGAAGACGTAGCGGATCAGGATCGAGAGCCCGATCGACACGATCATCGCGGCGATCAGTCCGGTGCCGCGCCGGCGCAACGGCGCCCACAACCAGGAGTCATTGGCCCAACCGATCAGGGCGCAGATGACCAGGGCGATGCCGGCGGCGGCGAAGAACGGGAGCTCCGGACCATGGGGCATGAACCGCGGCAGGTTCCCGCTGTTGAGCCAATAGGTCAGGATCCCGCCGATCGTGACGAGCTCGCCGTGCGCGAAGTTCGTCAGCCCCGTGGTCCCGAAGATCAAGGACAGCCCAACGGCGGCCAGCGCGATGATCAGGCCGAAACGGAAACCCTCGGCCGTGAGCTGCGCGGCCTCCTCCCACTTGCTGGCGACCTGGCGCGTGCTGGCGCCCAGCGGGAAGAGCACCGGCTTGTTCTGCCCGAACGCCACCTCGACCTCGAGGGACTTCGCCGACTCGTCGCGAAGGAAGACACCCTTCGGCAGCGTCTTTTCGTCGATGGACACGGTGTAGGTGCCGTCCTTGGGCACCGGGATGTCCCAGCGTCCCTTGTCGTCGCTGGCGTCCGTGCCGGTGAACCCACCGGCCCCCTTGGCCGTGACCTCCACACCGGCGACGGGCTTGCCCTCGTTGCGCATGAATCCGAAGATCGTCTCCCCGTCGGCGCTCGCCGGACCCGCCCCGAGGCCCAGAAACAGCGCCGTCCCGCCGAACAGCATGGCCAGTGCGACGGCCACCTTCTTGCGCACCAGGGCACCTCCGCCGGTTGGGGCACGAGCGATGGATCACATGCTGATCGCGGAGCATAGTGTCTCGGCGGCACGCCGTGAGGGAAAGCGCAAGGGAAACTAGCGGGCCCGCAGCACGATCTCCACCAGGAGCGGCGCCACGACCAGCGCGGGGAGCAGGTCGCCCACGGGCACCGCCTTGATCTTCATCAGCCGCAGGGCCACCCCGGCGAGGAGCAGCCCACCGGTTGCCGTGAGCGCCAGCAGGTGCGGCGCGGGCAGCAGCCCGCCCAGGCCGAACCCGAGCAGGGTCAGCAGGCCCTGGACCACGGCGACCGCCAGCGCCGAGGCCGCCACCCCCCAGCCCAGGCTGGCGGCGAAGGCCACCGCGGCGAACCCGTCCAGGGTCGCTTTCAGCGCGAGCTTGTCGATGCCCCGGCCCAGCCCGTCGTCCAGCGAGCCCAGGATCGTGAGGGGCCCCACGCAGAAAACGAGCGAGGCGGTGACGAAGCCCTCCACGAACCGGGCCCGGCCGGCGGCATCCTGGCCCTCCCGGAGGGGCAATCGCCGGCGGATCCAGTCGCCCAGCCCTTCCAGGCGCTCCTCGATGCGCAGCAGCGAGCCCACAATGCCGCCCACGAGGACCGAGCCGAGCACGATCAGGATCGGGGCGCTGCTGCCGACCGCGTCGAGCAGCTCGGAGTCCGCCACCGCGGCGGCGCTGGTGGCCGCCACCAGGAGCGTGACCAGGCCGAGCCCGTCGGTGACCACGTCGCGGGTCCGCTGGTGCAGCCGGTCACCGAGCAGCGCCCCGAGGCCGGACCCCACCAGAACGGTCACCACGTTGAGCGCCGTACCCGCTCCTCGGAACACCCGCTGGATCCCTTCGTCGTCGGCTGCGGCATCATCTCGCGAGAACCGGAGTATTCGTCGTAGGCTCCGGCGCGGCTGTCGGGGCAGCCTCTGGCTCCACCAGCCGGGTCGTCCACCGACCCCCGGCACGTTTCGTGACTGGAGGAAGATCCGTGGGGCGACCGACCATCGTCGTGCGGGACGCGTGCCCCGACGACCTCCCCGCCGTGCTGGAGATGTGGGAAGAGCTGCGCGAGATCGGCGGCCGGCTCGAGCGGCTGACGCCGTCCGCGACCACGGACGGCGCGCTCGACCGGCTCCTGGCCATCACGAGGGACCCGGACTCGCGCGCGCTGATCGCGACCAGCGGCGACGAGGTCGCGGGCATGGCAGTGCTGACGTGTGCGCAGTACGCCCCGCTCTTCGACCAGAACGCGGTGCACGTGCACTACCTCCACGTGCGCGACGGCAACCGTCGCCGCGGGGTCGGGAAGGCTCTGCTGGCCGCAGCAGCCTCCTTCGCCGAGGAGGTCGGCGCCGAGCACGTGATGACCAGCGTGCTGCCGCAGCTGCGCGAGACCAACCGGTTCTATGCCCGGCTCGGGTTCAGCCCGGTCGTGATTCGGCGCTCGGTGCCGGTCAGCGTCCTGCGTCGATGCCTCATGGCCCAGGGCGTTCCGGGCGCGACGGACAACGTGCTCGTACGTCGGCGGACGCTGCGCCGGGTCCGGGCGGCGATATCGCGGGCCGCCGACTAGCGCGAGGCGGACCGGAGCAGGCAGGTCAGTCGCGCGGTGCACACGGGGCGGTCCTGCTCGTCGGTGACCGCGATGGCGTAGGTCGTCACGGTCGAGCCCAGGTGAATGGGTGTCGCGACGCCGGTCACGGTGCCGGAGGTGACCGCGCGGTGGTGGGTCGCGTTGATGTCCACGCCCACCGCGATGCGACCCTCGCCCGCGTGAAGCATCGAGCCGATCGAACCCAGCGTCTCCGCGAGGGCGACCGAGGCGCCACCGTGGAGCAGGCCGTAGGGCTGCGTGTTGCCCTCGACCGGCATGGTCGCGACGATCCGATCGACACGGGCCTCGAGCACCTCGATGCCCATCCGCTCGATCAGGGTGCCCGGCGGGAGCATGGCGCGCAGGTCGTCCGTGGGGTCCGTCACGGCGCCACCCTATTTCCCCCTCGTTGTGTCCGACTCGGCACGCCGAGGGCGCGCGGCCCGCGTGGCCCTTTGACCTGCACCGTCCGTGGAGCAGGTCAAAGGGGCGCCAGGGACTGACAGCTGTCGGTCAGGTCGCCGCACGGTACGCCGGACACAACGGGTTTGAGGCAGGTCGGAGGCGGGCGGGGAGTGTCGGTGGACCGCACTAGGCTCGGTGCCGTGGTTTCTGACGTCGCCGGCGATGACGGCCAGCGCAACCGGCTCCTGCTCCTTGACGGTCACTCGTTGGCCTACCGCGCGTTCTACGCCTTGCCGGTGGAGAACTTCTCGACAACCACAGGGCAGCCCACCAACGCCGTCTTCGGCTTCACCTCGATGCTCATCAACGTCCTCCGCGACGAGGAGCCCACCCACGTCGCCGTCGCTTTCGACGTCTCCCGCCAGACCTTCCGGTCCGAGCTGTTCGCCGACTACAAGGCCAACCGCAGCGCCAGCCCGGCCGACTTCAAGGGCCAGGTCGATCTGGTCAAAGAGGTCCTCACCGCCTTGCGCATCCCCTCGGTCGAGGCGTCGGGCTATGAAGCCGACGACGTCATCGCCACTTTGACCAGCCGTGCCGAGCGCGAGGGCTTCGACGTGCTGATCTGCACCGGCGACCGCGACGCCCTGCAGCTGGTGTCCGACCACGTGACGGTGCTCTACCCCCGCAAGGGGGTCTCCGACCTGACCCGCTTCACGCCCGAGTCCGTGCAGGACAAATACGGCCTGTCGCCGGCGCAGTACCCCGACTTCGCGGCGCTGAGGGGTGACCCGAGCGACAACCTCCCGAGCATCCCGAGTGTCGGTGAGAAGACGGCGACCAAATGGGTGGCCGAATACGGCTCGCTGGACGGGCTGGTCGCCCGCGTCGACGAGGTCAAGGGCAAGGTCGGTGACGCGTTGCGGGCCCACCTCGCGCAGGTGATCTCCAACCGCCAGCTCACCGAGCTGGTGCGCGACGTGCCGATCGACGTGATGCCGGGCGACCTGGCCCGGCAGAACTGGGAGCGCGAGGAGGTCCATCAGCTCTTCGACTCGCTCGAGTTCCGAGTGCTGCGCGACCGGCTCTACGCCACCCTGACCGCCGAGGAGCCCGAGGCCGACCAGGGCTTCGACGTCTCCTGCAGCGTCCTCGAGCCCGGCCAGCTGTCGGCCTGGCTGGCCGAGCACGCGCGCGGGGGTCGCCGTACCGGCGTGCACATCTCCGGCTTCTGGGGCGGCGGCACCGGCGACGTCAGTGGGGTCGCGCTGGCCGCGGCCGACGAGGAGGGCGCCTGGTTCGACCCGGCCCACCTGCTGCCCGAGGAGGAGCAGGCGTTCGCGGCCTGGCTCGCCGACCCGGCCGAGCCCAAGGCGCTCCACGACGCCAAGGGGCCGAGCCTGGCGTTCGCGGCGCGGGGGTGGGAGCTCGCCGGGGTGACCAGCGACACCGCGCTCGGGGCCTACCTCGCGATGCCCGACCAGCGCAGCTACGACCTGGCCGACCTGGCACTGCGCTACCTCAAGCGCGAGCTCCGGGCCGAGGGCGGGCGGTCCGGCCAGCTGTCCTTCGACGGCCAGGACGAGGCGGCGGAGGCCGAGGCCGACGTCGTCCGGGCCAGCGCGGTCCGGCTGCTCGCCGACGCAGTCGACACCGAGCTCGAGACCAAGCAGGCAACGGCGCTGCTCCGCGACCTCGAGCTTCCTCTTGCAGGGGTCTTGTCGCGGATGGAGCGCACCGGAATCGCGGTCGACACCGACCACCTCGGTGAGCTCGAGGCCCACTTCGCCGGCGCCGTCAAGAGCGCCGCTGACGAGGCCTATGACGCGATCGGCAAGGAGATCAACCTCGGGTCGCCCAAGCAGCTGCAGGTCGTGCTCTTCGACGAGCTCGGCATGCCCAAGACCAAGCGCACCAAGACCGGCTACACCACCGACGCCGACGCGCTGCAGTCGCTCTACGTCCAGACCGGTCACCCGTTCCTGGCGGCGATGCTGCTGCACCGCGACGCGTCGCGGCTCAAGGTCACCGTCGACGGGCTGCTGAAGGCCGTCGCCGCCGACGGGCGCATCCACACGACCTACAACCAGATCCTCGCCTCCACCGGGCGCCTCTCGTCCACCGATCCCAACCTGCAGAACATCCCGATCCGCACCGAGGAGGGCCGGCGCATCCGCGAGGCGTTCGTGGTCGGCGAGGGCTTCGAGTCGCTGATGACGGCCGACTACAGCCAGATCGAGATGCGCATCATGGCCACGCTCTCCGAGGACGCCGGGCTGATCGAGGCGTTCATGGGCGGTGAAGACCTCCATACGACCGTCGCGTCGCGGGTGTTCGGTGTCGAGCCCGACGGCGTGACCGCCGAGATGCGGGCCAAGATCAAGGCGATGAGCTACGGCCTCGCCTACGGCCTCTCGGCGTTCGGCCTGTCCCGCCAGCTCGGCATCGGCACCGACGAGGCCAAAGCCCTCATGGACGAATACTTCCTGCGGTTCGGGGGAGTGCGCGACTACCTGCACGACATCGTCGGCGAGGCCCGCAGCAGCGGCTTCACCGAGACGATCCTGGGCCGCCGGCGCTACCTGCCCGACCTGACCAGCGACAACCGCCAGCGCCGCGACATGGCCGAGCGGATGGCGCTCAACGCCCCCATCCAGGGCTCGGCCGCCGACATCATCAAGCTCGCCATGCTCGGGGTCGACCGCGCGCTGCGCGCCGAGGGCCTGGGGTCGCGGGTGCTGCTGCAGGTGCACGACGAGCTCGTGTTCGAGGTCGCGCCGGGCGAGCGTCCCGACCTGGAGACACTCGTACGACGGGAGATGGGCACCGCCTACGAGCTGGCCGTCCCGCTGGACGTGTCGATCGGCCTGGGCCGCACCTGGCAAGACGCCGGTCACTGAGACCTTTGGCCACGGTGCGTGACCGGGCCACAGCGCACCGAGAATGCCTGGCATCCTGACACCGATAGTTCATGGCAGCAGGGTGTTCGGATTGTCGATTCGGACATATGGTCGAGATTCCTTTCGACCAGCAGGGGCTCTTCGCCATGGCCGCAACCCACACCCGACTCGGCTCCGGGCCGACTCTGGTGGTGCTGGCTGCCCTGCTCGCGGGCCTGGGCTCAACCGTGTCCTCCGGGTCCTCGACCGCCGAGGCGCCCGGCTCGGGCTCGCCGCAGACCGAGGCGCCGATCGACGGTGGCAGTGCCCACGACCTTGCGCTCCCTGACCTGCAGGGCCCGGGCCTCGACGGCGCGGAGCTGCCCGCCGACGCGGAGGTGGCGGTCCAGTCGGCCAAGACCGGCTCCAGCGGGGCGCAGGTCACCGTCGCCGGGGGCGACCTGAGCATCCCGGCCCGGATGCTCGCGGCCTACCAGGCTGCCGCGCGCACCACGGCGCGCACCGACCCGTCGTGCCACCTCACCTGGTCACTGCTGGCCTCGATCGGGCGGATCGAGTCCGGACACGCCCGCGGGGGCAACGTCACCCCGTCCGGCCGCACGGTGTCGCCGATCCTCGGGCCGGTGCTGAACGGTGGCGCCTTCGCCGCGATCCGCGACACCGACAACGGCCGCTACGACGGCGACCGCACCTGGGACCGCGCGGTGGGGCCGATGCAGTTCATACCCTCGTCCTGGGCGCTCTACAGCCGCGACGCCAACGGCGACGGCACCGCCGACCCCCACAACGTGGACGACGCTGCGCTGGCGTCGGCCGGCTACCTGTGCGCGGGTGACCGTGACCTGCGCAACACAGCGACACTGCGCCGCGCGGTGTTCGGCTACAACCACTCGTGGGACTACGTCGACACGGTGCTCGCCTGGATGACGGCGTACGACGAGGGCCGCACCGTGCCCACCACCGGCACCGTGTCCGCGACTGGTACGGGCAGTGGCCCGGCAGTGCAGGCCGCGCCGAGCCGCCCGTCATCTCAGTCGACCCGTCCGACGCCGACCCCGACGCGCACGACCGCCCCGACGGCACGGCCGACGACCACTCCGACGACGAACCCGGCGGCCACGACACCCCCACCGACATCGACCTCGACGCCCACGCCGACCCCGACCGGGTGCCCGACGCCAAGCCCGACCCCGACCGGGACGACGACTGACGGCTCGACGCCAACCCCGACCCCTACGCCGACGCCCACGCCGACCGAGACGTCGACAGCAAGCCCGACCCCGACCGGGACCACCACCCCGGACCCGTGCGCCCCGGAGCCGACCGACGAGCCCACGCCGACGGGTGAGCCGGCGGCCGGGCCGACGGGTGAGCCGACGCCCTAACCCCCGGCCACGAAAGATTCATAACGGAAGTTGACCGACGCCAGGATCGATCGCTGGCAGACTCGCGCGCATGACCCTGCCTTCCCGTTCCCGGATCGCTGTCCTCGCCGTCGCTGCGGTTGCCCTGGTTCCGATGCTGAGCGGCTGCGGGTCGGAGTCCGCAGAGCTGCAACAGGCCGAGCAAGTGCAGTCCGATGACCGTGACGTTGATTTCAAGGGCTGCGACGAGGTCGACTGCACCGGGACGATCGACGGCGCTGCCTACGAGATCGCGCTGCCCGAGAAGTGGAACGGAACGCTGCTGCTCTACTCGCACGGCTACCGGCAGGCAGAAGCCGCGCCGCCGGACTTCGAGACCCCGTCGACGGCAGCGGAGCCTGCTCCGGGATGGTCGGGTGGGCAGAAGGAGGTCGGCCAGGCCCTTCTCGATGAGGGCTATGCACTCGCAGGCTCGGCCTATGCCAGCAACGGCTGGGCCGTAGCCGAGGGAATCGAGGCAGGGGAGAAGCTCCACAAGTTCTTCGTGGACGAGGTCGGAGAGCCGGACCGCACCTATGTCTGGGGAGACTCGCTCGGCGGTCTGGTCACCGAGGTGCTCGCCGAGCGCAACCCGGACTGGGTGTCCGGCTCCGCGCCGTTCTGCGGTGTTCTCGCCGGGCCGGTGCTCAACCTCGACCTCGCCCTGGACGTCGCTTACAGCGTCAAGACGCTGATCTACCCCGCGCTCAAGCTGACCGGCTTCGCGTCGTGGGACGAGGCGGTGCGCAACTGGGAGGGTGCGTACAGCGCCGTGCTCGCGGCCGGGTCGGATGTCTCGACCGGCGTGCCGAAGATCCTGGTAACCGCCGCCCTGGTGGACGCGCCGACGAAGACGAAGACCTACGACGGGTCGACGATCGAGTCACAGGTCCGGGCCAGGGCAGAGGCGTTGCTTACCGCGGTCGGCTACGCGACGTTCGGTCGCTACGACATCGAACAGCGCTTCGGCGGCAACCCCTCTGGCAATGACTCCGTCGACTACGCGACGCGCGTCTCCCCCGAGGAGCGGGATCTGATCGAGACCGTGGCCAAGGGCTCAACGAACAAGCTCCTGGCGCAGCTCGCTGCCGGGGAGCGGGTCACTGCTGACGAAGCCGCGCGAGAGGCGTTTGCCGCGAGTGGCACTCCCTCGGGAGCGGTGCAGGACCCAACCCTGACGCTGCACACCGCGGCCGATCCACTGGTCCTTGCTCAGAACGAGACCGTCTTCGCCGACCGGGCGTATGCCGCCAAGGACCGAACTGATGACTTCGTCCAGCTGTACACGTTGGCTCCTGCGTCGTACTCGACCGAGACTGGCGCGCCGTACGGGGCAGGTCACTGCAACTTCACGGAAGAACAACGCACAGGCGCGATCAGCCTTCTGGACGGTTGGGTCAGGGATGGACGCGTCCCCGGCGCAGCGGCGATCACCGAAGCGTTCGCAGGCGACGAGTCGGTGTCGCAGACCTTCAGTCCCGGCCCATGGCCGGCCCCGATCGCGGAGTGAGGCGGCGCCACAGTCCGTGCTCTGTCGCTTCGAGGCAAGCACCTGCAATGACGAGCGAGAGCGCCGCGCAGACAACGACGATCACGATTTCGGTGGGGGAGTCGTGCAGCCAGAGCGCTATCACCGCGACCTCGAGCACGACAGCGGCCCACATCGGTGCGATGGCGCGCCGATCCTCGGTGGCCAACCTCGAGTACAACAGCACCTGCGCGACTGCGAGCAGAGAACCGGCGGCCGCGAACAACCACACGCGGTCACTCAGCTCGGTGTAGGCAGACCCGCCGATCATGCGCACCACCAGCGACCCGAATACGTATGCCCCCACGGTGAGCGTCGCCGCCGAGACGGTAACGACGGCAAACGCGCGGATGGCGGTGGCCCGGCGTCGAAGGGGATCCGAGAGGCCGGGTAGAGCCAGCACCGGGACGAAGCTCGGGAGCCAGAAGCAACCCTTGGCGACGACCGCACCGACCGCGTACAGGCCGGCGTCGTGTGCTGAGAGGTAGTGCCTGGCGAGCACGACGTCCACGTTGCTCAGCGCGAACAACGCCCCCAGCGCATATGCAGCGTGGACGACCTCGCGCCCCGCGCCTGCCCCGTGAGCGTCTCGCTGTCCATTGAGTGCAGAGGCTCGCCGGGTCACGAGCTGGTGACCGACTATCGCCGCGGCACCCGCGCCGAGCGCTGTACCGACCATCGCCCCGGACACCGATCTGTCTGCCACGACGCCGACGACGCCACCGCCGACCTTCCCGAGGCCTGCGATCGCATAGAGCACCGCAAGGCGGTGAAACCTCTCCGCACCCTGCAGCACGCCGAGCTGGGCCCCGATCAACGTGAGCGGCAGCAGGGTCAGCGCCACCGCAACCGCGCCCACCGGGGACTCAAGGTGCAGCCACGCTGTAACGAAAGGCGATGCGAGCAGCCCCAGGGCTAGGAGACCGAGACCGGCCCGCCACGCGAGGTGGTTGGCCCAGCCCGTGACCATGGCGCTACCAGTTCCGGCGTCCTCGCGGGCACGGACGGCCCGGCGGGCCACAACTGCCTGCAAAGCCAGCGCGATGACGTTGCCGATGAGCACGAGTCCGAGCAGCGCTGCCACCGCGCCGTAGCCAGCCGGTCCCAGCAGTCGTGAGGCGACCAGGTTGAAGCTGTAACCCAGGAGGTTGGCCGCCGCCAGAGCCACGGCTACGGCGAGGCCGCCCCCGCGGGCCCGGCTCGAGGTCGGGAAGGTGGTCTCGGTCAAGGGTGTCCTTCGGTGCCGGTCCGGCGCGGTCTGGCGCAGTACAGTCGCGGGCGCCGCGGCGTGCGGCAACCTTAACGGGGTCACGCGCTCGGGGAGGTCGGAAGCGAGATGCGACCTGGCCCGTCGACTCGTCGCGCCTTGGCACAGCTGCTGCTTCCCGCCTGGTGCGTGGCGCTAGCCCTGGTGATCCTGGGTCCGGCGTTGTCTCCGGGGTATGTCCTGAGCTACGACATGGTCTTCGTCCCCCGCCTCGACCTGACGCGGGACACTCTCGGCCTCGGCAGCGCACTTCCACGGGCCGTTCCGGTCGATGCCCTTACCGCCATCCTGAGCTCGGTTGTCCGGGGCGACATCCTGCAGAAGGTGGTGCTGCTCGCGACGTTGGTTCTCGCCGCGTACGGCGCCTCGAGACTGTTGCAGGGCCAGCCCGGAGCGGTCCGTGCGGTCGCGGCCACGGCCTTCGTCTGGAACCCCTACGTCGCCGAGCGGCTCGTGCTGGGGCACTGGGCCCTCCTGGTCGCCTACGCGGCTTTGCCGTGGCTGGCGCTGGCTGCGGGAGGTCTCCGAACCCGGGAGAAGGGGGCGCTTGCGCGCCTCGTCGTGCTTCTCGCCGTGGCCGCCATCACACCGACGGGGGGCCTGGTCGCCGGCCTCCTCGTCGTCGCCATCGTCGCGTGGCCGGGGCTGCCTGGCCGTTGGCGGGCTGTGGCTCCAGTTGTCGCGGCGGCGGTCGTCGTGAACGTCCCGTGGTGGCTTCCGGGACTCTTGCACTCGGGGACAGGCACCACGGCGTCCGGGGTTCGGGAGTTTGCTGCCCGCGGCGAGAACATGCTCGGTCCGGTCGGTTCCCTTGCCGGGCTCGGGGGCGTGTGGAACGCCGATGTGGTTCCTGGGTCGCGCGGGACGGTGCTGGGCGTGGCAGCGACGGTCCTGCTGCTCGCGCTGGCGGCGGTAGGTGCCAAGCCGATGGTGAAAGCCATGGACCGTGGTGTGCTGGGTGGGCTATGCGTGACCGCTTCGGTTGGTCTAGCCCTCGCACTGGCAGGGGTTGTTCCGGGCCTGGGCGACCTCCTCGATGACGTCGTGCTCCATGTGCCAGCAGCCGGCATCTTGCGCGACGGTCAGAAGTGGATCGCGCCGTACGCGCTCGTTCTCGCCCCCGCGGTCGCCTTCGGGGTCGGACGGCTCGCGGACCGCGCACGGGACCCGGCGCTGCAAAGGCTCACGAGTGTGGCGGCCGTCGTTGTGTTCCTGTCCCTCCTGCCCGACATCGGGTGGGGGGTGGCTGGGCGCCTCAGCGCTGTCCAGTACCCCGGTGAGTGGTCGACCGTTCGCGCCCTGGTCGAGAGTGAGCCGGAGCACGGGGATCTGGCGGTCCTGCCGTGGGGTGCCTTCCGCGCCTTCGCGTGGAACGACGACCGAACCGTCCTGGACCCCGCCACTCGCTTCTTCCCGGGCTCCGTTGTCGCCTCCGCCGATCTCCCGGTCGGTCGGTCGGTGATCCAGGGCGACGATGCACGTGCAACCGCGGTGTTAGCCGCCCTCAACGGCCCCGATGCGGCGACGTCCCTGCCGCCGCTCGGCGTCGGTTGGGTGCTCGTCGAGAAGGGGCAGGCAGGCGTTGCCGTCCCCGAGCCGCAGGGAACGGTTCGCTACGACGGCAGCCAGTTGCGACTCGTGCAGCTGGGAAGGGCCGATGCGCGGCCTTTGCCCTCGTACGCACCCCTGGTCATCGCTTCGGACCTGTTGGTCGCGGTCCTCGTTGGCGCCGCGGGAGTGGCAGCCGCCATCCGTGCGAAGTCCCGCAGGCGCCGGTTACCGGCTGGTAGAGTTTCGCCGCCGAGAGGCAGTTGATCAAGGAGGCGGGCGTGGGTGCGTCACTGGTTGCCGCGGTGGTCGCGGCTTTCGTCGGCCTCGTGCTGGCCGTGGGCACTTCCGTGACGCTTGTCCAGCTCTCGTCGGAGAAGCCACCCCCGATCACCGAGCCCCTGATCGTCTACGGCAGCCGCTGACCCGCGCCTTCCAAATCGACGGGGCTACTGCCAGGCGTAGCAGCCGGATCGCGGTCATGTCGCGTCTCTCCGCGCACGGCGGTGTGCAGTACCGCGAGGAACGATGCCGCCGCCGCGTCCCACGTGAACTCCTTGGCGCGGAGCCGCGCCGCAGTGCCTGTCCGTTCGCGCAGCTGGGCGTCGGTCAGCAGTAGCCGTGTCGCTGCAATGTAGGCGTCCAGGTCGTCGTCGACGAGCAGTCCGGTCTCACCGTGATGCACCGACTCGGCCACCCCGCCGGCGGAGCGATAGGCCACGGTGGGCACCCCGTGGCTCGCCGCCTCGACGATGGACAGCCCCCATCCCTCTTTGAGTGACGGGGTCAACAACACCCACGACTTGGACAGCGCAGCGTGCTTCTCGCCGTCCTCGAGGTAGCCGACGAAATGCACGAGATCGTCCACGCCCGCCTCGACAGCCGCCGTGCGCAGCTTGGGCTCCCACCAGCCTTGTCCCACCACGATCAATCGAAGCCCTGGCAGCTCCAGCGCGAGCCGGCGAACGGTCTCGATCGCGTGCTCGACCCGCTTGTGCGGGACGAGCCGTCCGAGGACGCAGAGCAGTGGCTGTTCGCTGCGCGAAACGGACGGCAGCAATGCCGGCTCGCTGCCGTTGTGAACCACCGCGATGCGATGCTGGTCGACGCCGAGCCCGACCAACTCGTCGCGGGTGGCTTCCGACACAGCGACGTACTGACAGCGCCAGTACAGAGCGGGAGCTGCGCGCGACTCGAGCCACCAGCCGATTCGGGCACGAACGGGCCCGTAGACGACCCGCCACTGCTCCCGGTGCACATGATGGACGAGCACGACCACGGGCTTGCGAGTGACCAACCGGCTGAAGAACGGCACGCCGTTCTGCACATCGACTACGACATCGATTCGTCCGAGTCGTCGCATGGCCAGATGCCACAGCGCCTGCGGATAGACGCCGAGCTTCGAGCCACGACGGACATAACGGACCCCGTCGATCGTCTCGTCTCCCGGAGCCGCCCGGTGAGCAGCACAGAACACGGTAACCACATGTCCCTGGCTGGCGAGGCGAGTGGCCACGCTCTCGACGTACCGCTCCGACCCGCCGCCCTCAGGGTTGCGGGTGTCTCGCCAGTTCAGGAAGAGGATGCGCACCGCGAACACGCTACGGGAATGGTGCTCGAACAGTGGCGGATCTGCCTACCCTGACTCGATGAGCGGAGTCCGAGCGGTTACGACAGAGCTGCCTCGCTCTGGCAGCCTGCGCCGGTCTGCCGGACTCTTCCGGGCCTTCCGTGCCGAACAGACCGACCCGGCGCGCTTCTACGGACTGCTAGCCGCCGACTCGGCTCGGCAAGTGAACGAGTACGCCGACCTCGCCGGCCGGACACTCCTGGACGTCGGGGGCGGACCCGGCTACTTCGGCGACGCCTTCCGCTCCTACGGTGCGACGTACTTTTCCGTCGACTCCGATCTCGGAGAGCTCTCAGCTCGCGAGGCTCCCGGTCCGGGTTCGGTCCTCGGAAGTGCCATGGCACTGCCCCTTCGTGCCGAGAGTGTGGATGTGTGCTTCTCCAGCAACGTCCTGGAGCACGTGCCCGAGCCGGAGGTGATGGCTGCCGAGATGGTGAGGGTGACGCGCCGCGGCGGAACCGTGCTGCTCTCTTTCACGACCTGGCTGTCCCCATGGGGAGGGCACGAGACGTCGCCGTGGCACTACCTCGGCGGACACCGGGCCGCTCGGCGATACGAACGTCGCACCGGGCGGCCACCGAAGAACCAGTACGGCACCTCGTTGTTCGCGGTGTCCGCCGGTCGCATGCTCCGCTGGGCCAAACAGAGTCAGGACGCGGACGTCATTGCGGTGCTGCCGCGCTACCACCCGACGTGGGCCAGGTGGTTGGTGACGGTTCCCGGCCTGCGCGAGGTCGCGGTCTGGAACCTCCTCGTCGTTCTGCGCAAGCGCTGATGCTTCGGACGGACCAGCCGGCACGTCCACGCACGCAACACCGGATGCGCCTGCTGGCGATCTGTGTGCTCCTGACGGCCGTGGTCTTCCAACAGGAACCTGGTCGGCTCGCGCCGGACACGAAGCTGGACCTCGTCGTCGACCCCCTTCGCTTCCTCGACCGTGCGATCCACCTGTGGGAGCCGCTGGGATTCTTCGGGCAGGTCCAGAACCAGGCATACGGCTACCTGTTCCCGATGGGGCCGTTCTTCGCTGCCGGCGACGTGCTGGCGCTACCGCCATGGGCGGTGCAGCGACTGTGGGTCTCGGTGCTGGTCTGCGTCGCCTTCCTGGGCACTGTCCGGCTGGCCCGGCTGATCGGCCTCGAGTCACCGGGCGCACGGATCGTCGCCGGTCTGGCCTACGCCCTCGCGCCGCGGATGATCACGGTTCTCGGAGCAGCATCAGTGGAGGCGTTGCCCGTTGCCGTCGCACCCTGGGTGCTGGTGCCGCTCGTCGCGGGAGCGGTCCGCGGGTCACCCCGGCGGGCCGCCGCCTGGTCCGGAGTCGCCATCCTCTGTGCCGGCGGGGTCAACGCCGCCGCCACCATCGCGGTCCTCCCGCTGCCCGCCCTCTGGCTGCTTACCCGGGAACCCGGACCTCGCCGCCGGCAGCTCATGCTCTGGTGGAGCGGCGCGGTGGTGCTGGCGACGTTCTGGTGGGTCCTGCCGCTGCTGCTCCTCGGTCGTTACAGCCCGCCCTTCCTCGACTTCATCGAGAGCGCGCGGACGACCACCATCCCGACGAACCTGACGGAAGTCGTCCGTGGCACGAGCCACTGGTTGGCGTACCTCCTCGCCGACGACGGCACCCCCGTGTGGCGCGCAGGCTGGCTACTCGTCACCACGCCTGTGCTGATCCTGGACACGGTCGTCCTGTCTGCGGCCGGGCTGTTCGCCCTTGCCCGGCGCGACATGCCGGAGCGCACCTGGGCAGTCCTCGGCCTATTGACCGGGGTCCTCCTCGTCGGGCTCGGGCATGCGTCATCCACCCAGGGCCTCCTCGCCGGTGAGGTCGCAGACCTGCTCGACGGTGTCCTTGCCCCTTTGCGCAACGTGCACAAGTTCGACCCAGTCCTGCGGCTGCCGTTGGCGCTCGCGCTCGCTCACCTCCTGGTCGTGCTCAGGTCTCGGATCCGGGGCCGCCCAGGAGTCGTGGTGCGGATCGCCGTCTACGCCTCCGTTGCTGCGGTGCTGGCCGGTTCAGCCGCACCCCTGCTCCTGAATCGTTTGGTCCCCCGCGGCGACTACACGGCGGTGCCCGGCTACTGGCGCGAGACCGCCGACTTCCTCGCGAGAGAAGGCGCAGCCAACCGGGCCCTGCTCGTGCCGGCGTCCCGATTCGGGACGTACTACTGGGGCGATCCCCGCGACGAGCCGCTTCAGCCGCTGGCGCGCAGCGCCTGGGCGGTGCGGGACGCGGTGCCGCTCGCACCGCCCGGCAACATCCGGATGCTCGACGCCATCGAGCAAAGGCTGGCAACCGGAAGGGGATCACCAGGCTTGGCGGCATTCACGGCGCGGGCGGGGATCGGACACATCGTGGTGCGCAACGACCTCGACTATGCGCGCGCTGGTGCGCCGCGCCCGGTGCTTGTCCATCAGGCTCTCGCTCAGTCGCCCGGCTTTCGCCGCGTCGCCACGTTCGGACCCTTCGTCGGCGGCGGTGCCGGCCGGTCGGATCTCGTTGTGGACCAGCAGCTGGATCGGCCCTACCGGGCGGTGGAGATCTTCGAGATCACCCCGCCCGGCAGCCGCGTTGACGTCTACCCCGTCGCGGATGTCCCCGTCGTGAGCGGAGGACCTGAGTCACTGCTGGACCTGGCCGACCGGGGCTGGCTCGGCAGGCAACCGGCCATCCTCGACGTCGACCGACCGCGCGGGTTGGCTGCCGGACCCGGTGTCATCACTGACGGGTTCCGGCGGCGCGAGGTGACGTTCGGGCGCATCGAGGACAACGCCTCCGCCGTCATGACCGCGAAGCAACCTCGACGGCTCGGTGGGACCGCACGTGACTACCTGCCGGCTTCGGTCGCGCACGTCGCCACGGAGTCCGGCGCGCCGACCGAGACCGTCGCCCGACTCGAGGGCGGATCCGAGTTGGCCGCATCCTCATCGTCCTCAGATGCGGATGCGTTCGGTGCGACGCGACCCGAGCATCAGCCGTTCGCCGCCTTCGACGGTGAGGAGGGCACGTCGTGGATCTCGGGCGGCGTAGGGGGAGCAGTCGGTGAGTGGCTCGAGCTGCGGCTGACGCGGGCGGCGAAGGTCGACCGGATCAGCCTGCTCGTCGACTCTGATGCGCCGGGAACGCGCATCTCGCGCGTGCGTGTGACCACCGATCGCGGACACGTCGACCTCGACGTGGAAGACGGGGAAGGCCCGGTGTCCGTCGCAGTCCCGGCAGGGGTCACCAAGAGAGTTCGCGTCACGGCACTGGAGGTCGATGGCGAAGGTCCGGGGTTCACCTTCGGCATCAGTGAGCTCCGGATCCCCGGCGTCCGTCTGTCCCGGCCGCTGGTGACGCCGCCGCAGACTCAACAGCCGTCCAGCCCGCCCTGGATCGCTCTCGACGCGGCCGACAAGCGTCGCCCCGGTTGCGTCTTCGTCGGTAGGCGGCCGCTCTGCGCGACCGGCCTGGCCCAGCCGGGGGAGGAGGATCGCGGCATCGATCGCATCGTTCAGCTGGAGGTGGGCGGGTCCTACGACATGACGATGAGCGCTCTGCCCCGAGCCGGAAGCGCACTGACTCAGCTCCTCGCAGAGGACCAACCAGGGATATCAGCGACCGCATCGTCGACGGCGGTGCTCGACCCAGCGGGTTCGGCGCAGTCCACGGTCGACCGCGACCTCGGCACCGGCTGGGTAGCTGAGCCTGGCGACCGGGCACCAAGCCTGACGTTGCGACTGCCCGAGCGGCGTCGTGTCACGGGCGTCCAGATTCTCGTCGACTCTGCGCTGGCGGCCTCGTCCCCGCGGCGGGTCCGGGTGGGGACCGGGACCGGCCCGCTGCGCGCTGGAACGCTGGATGGCAGCGGGATCCTGCGATTCCCCGTCCTGGACACCGACGTGGTGAAGATCGACTTCCTCGACGTCACGGCCAACAGCTCTTACGACCCGTTCGCCCGCTCGACGGCGTTCATGCCGGTCGGCGCTTCAGAGGTGCGCGTCCTCGGGGCCGACGACCTGCGCCGCGCCGCTGCGAGCGGGGATCGCTCCCAGCTGTGCGGGTCTGGGCCGCCGCTGCATGTCAACGGCCTCGAGGTCGCCACGAGAGTGACCGCCAGGGCCGCCGAGCTCAGAGCACTGTCGCCGGTGGCAGTCCAGGCTTGCACGGAGGAGTCGATCGCCCTGGTCGCCGGAGACAACCGGATCACCACCGGCTCCGACGAGCTCTGGTCGCCGGTGAGCATCAGCCTCAGTCCGGCGGACGCGTCGGCGTCACCAGCCAGGGACGTCGCTGTCACCGTCAAGAGCTGGGGCCGGACCGAGCGCAGCCTTGCGGTGCCCCGGCGTGCTGAGCCCGTGCTCATCGCGGTGCACGAGAACCAGAACGACGGCTGGAGCGCGCGTTCTGGAGATCAGGAACTTCGTCGGGTGACCGTCGACGGGTGGCAGCAGGGTTGGCTCCTGCCTGCAGGCCCGGCGACGGAGGTGACCCTGCGGTACGGCCCTGACCGCCCGTACCGGATGGGACTGGGAGTTGGCGCCCTCGCGGTGGTTGCCCTGGGCGCACTGGCTGCCTGGCCCTCAGGGCGGCAGGCACCCGGCGGGATCGAGACCCGCGTCCCTGGACTTCTGTGGCGCGCAGGTGGCGTCGCCGCGGTGTTCCTGCTCCTCGGTGGTCCGGTGGGTGTTCTCCTAGTTGCTGCCTTGACGGCTGCGGCTCTCAGGTGGCCGAAGCAGCTCGAGGCGGTGCTACCCCCGTTGGCCGCCGCCGGCATGGTTGGCGCTGGGTTGTTCCTCGCGGCCGACCCGTGGTCGTCGTCGTCCTATGCCGGTGACGCGTGGCCCACTCAGGTCCTGGCGATGCTCGGACTCGCTGCGGTTGGTACGGCGTGGATCGTCGACGGTCCACGGCCGACCCGGTTCTTGGCGCGCAGGGCGCGGCGCTCCACCAGCACGTAGCTGGCGGTCGCCACCACGACCGCACCGGCGAACGTCATGGCGAAGACGGGCAGGAAGCCAGACCCGGAGAAGAGGGGTCGGTCGGTCCAGCGGAACACCAGGTGCAGCACAACCAGGTGGTAGAGGAAGACGCCGTACGAGACCTCTCCCAACCAGCGCAGAGGCGGGAGAGCGAGGACGTGCCGAACCGGCCCACCGGCGTGCGGCGCCATGACGAGGGGCAGCAGGAAGAACAGCGCGGCGCCCCCGTAGAGCAGGTGCTTCGCGACGGCTTCCCATCCGGTGGGAGCGTCAAGGGTGCGTGGGCCGGCGAGCGGACCCGTAGCCAGCACGAACAGCCCGAGCGCGATGAGCCAGCTGGCGGGCAGGCTCTGGCCGGCATCACGCACCCAGGCGAACTTTCTCCTGCTGGCACCGTCTCTCGTGCTGTCGACCTGGACCACAGCGAGAGCCATGCCGGCTGCGAACCATCCGAGATGGGCGGGCAACCAGGTGCTGGCCGCGCGCACCTGCAGCTCCGGCTGGTCTGTCACCAACGTCAGCCAGCCCAGCGTCACCAACTCGAAGCCTGCCAGCCCGGCAAGGATCCGGCCTGGTCGCCATCCGGCTGACCGACGTCCGAGCAGGAGGGCAGCGAAGAGTGGAAGGCAGAGATAGAACGCGACTTCGGTGGCGAGGCTCCACGTCTGGGTGAGCCCGTGAGCCAGGTGACCTGATCCGTAGATCTGGGTGAAGGTGAGGTGCCGGACCCACGTGCTCAGCGATGAGGCGTCGTTGGCCGGGATGAGCACCAACGCGGCGACAAGGGCGAGCCAGTAGGCGGGGAGGATCCGCAGCGCCCGTCGCCACAGGTAGCCGCTCGAGGCCGGCGGACCGCTGTTGTCGGTTCGGGCGATCAGCCACGGCCGAAAGAGCAGGAACCCGGAGAGGAGGAAGAACAGCGTCACCCCGAAGTCCAGCCGTGACAGCGCACCGTCGAACGGTCCGGTGTTGTAGCGCCCGGTCTGGAAGGCGACATGCGTGGCCAGCACTGCGGTCGCCGCCAGCCCGCGAACGGCGTCCAGCTCGGAGAACCGGTGCATCCCGAGGGACACGCCAGATCCTGCATCGCCCGGCAAGGCCTCGGAGACGTTGAGGCTCGACATCTAGGGTGTCGCGTCCTCGGGGCTTCGCACTCCCACCGTCACTCTGTCGACGCAGACCCCCGCATCGTCAGCCAGCCCGCCGATCCGGACGGTGTTCCCACCGCCGGTAATTGGGACATAGAGGTCGTTCAGTCCCTTCTTCAGCACGACCGTCGCCTTTCCTTCTCCTAGTTGGACGGTCGCAGGGGTTCGCGCCCCCGCCAGGTAGGCGATGTGCACCGTCCAGGTCCAGGCGTAAATCGAACCGTCCAACGGGATGAGAGCGGCCCCCGCATCGGTTACGGCATAGCCGCAGTTCGTTAAGGGCCCAGATTGGCTGTTCACGCCACCCACCACCCCTGGCACCAGATTGCCATGGGCGTCGATGACCCAGAGGTGATCCGTGCTCCTTCCGAATGGAGGCCGATCCTTCAGCGGCGCGAACACATGTGACGTGCCGTTGTTTGGAGTGAATAGAACGTGCAAGACGTTCTCTGGCACTGGTTCGTCGAGAAGCACGGTTCCTGTTGGGGCCTCGGCAATCGCGCGCCGTGCGGTTTCGACGTATCCGCGGGCCGCGTTGTCCTGCCACAGCTCGCTGTAGGTCTGGGTCGTGTACGTAGCCGACAGGAGAAACGCGTTGGCGAGAACTGCAGCTGCCAGCACCGGAATCGCAGGTCGCCGCCGAACCCATCCCTGTGCGGCCTCGCCGATTCGCGTCAGGGGGGATCGTTCACCCACGAGAGGGATAGCCACTAGGGCGATGGTGATCGTTGCGGGAACGGCTGCGTCAGCGACGTACCGGTACGACTGACCGATCACGGGTCCGATCCATGACAACCGGCCCACGGCCAGCAAGGCCGACATCTGCCGCCAGATAGGCGCCAAGGAGAGCCCAGGCTCGTAAGGCCCCACGACGCACCACGACTGTTCCGACGAACAGCACGATGAGCAGCTCCCACGAGAGCCACTTCGCCCACAGTGGTGGTGCGGCGGCACCACCGCTTAGACCGATCGGCAGCCACTCCCACGGTCCGCCGAAGAAGCCAGGCACGAATGTCGTTCCCACCACTCGGCCGGCCAGTTGCGCCGTGGTTGGCAGGTCGGGCGAGGAATCGAACGCGAAGGTCACCCGGGAGATGTACAAGGCGATATAGGCACCGCAGATCACGCTGTATCCGAGCCAGATCCTCCAGTGGTCCCGCACTGTGCTGAACAACCTGTTGCGAGCCGATCCCTCGCTGAAGTACAGGACCGTGAGCACGAACAGGTACGGCGGGATGAGCACGGCCTTCTCGAAGAACGACAAGGTGAGGAGGAGCGATCCGAAGGCAGCAAAGAGCCAAAGCGCACGACCCTCACGCAGATACCGCACGTGTGCGTACACCCCGAAGACCAACCCGAGCTGCAGCGGCAGGTGGTTCAGCGCGGCAGCCCACCAGAGGAAGGCGTCGAGGGTCAGCGGGGTGAAGAGAAAGAAGGCCAGCGGCAGCAGCACGGCCTTGCGCGGGCCGAACAGCAGGACCAAGAGCTTGTACATGCACCACCCGGCGGTGGCTTGGAGCAGCAGGTCGACCAGCACCACGAGCGCGTAGTTCAGCGGGCTGAGCGCATTCAGTAGCCACACAAGTGCGAACGCGCCCGGCATGAGATGGCCGAGGTGCTCGCGCAGCAGGTAGTCGAGATCGAAGCTTGCAGTCGCGGCGTGGTAGGTGAACACGAAGTCGTCGCCGGTGAAGTAGCCCTGGAACGCGATCCAGGCGCGCCAGACCGCCTGGAGGGCCAGCAGGCCGAGCGCGATCCGCTTGATGGTCGCCGCGTCCCAATGCCAGATCGAGTGCTCCTCCGAAGCATCGATTGATCCCGTTCTGTCCGCGGGATCCCCGACGGCAGGCGTCGCGGTCTGCTCGCTGGTCGGCACGAAGGCATCTTGCCAGCCGAAGCGCACATACACGGTCAGATTGCGGCCGTCGTCCCCGAGGCAGGGGGCGCCTCCGGCGCGTTTGTCGGATCTCCGCCTTCACCCTGCTACCCGCTGGTAACCTCTCGCCGTCCGACCCGCCTCCCCGGCGCGGGTCCCCGCCTCAGGAGCCCTGCATGCGGCGCACGGTAGGTCTCATACTGCTGGCGCTCGGGGTCGCCTTCCTGGTCCTCGCTCCGCTGCTGCGGTTCTACGCCCTGCCGAACCTCGCCAAGGCGCCGCTGGATCAGAAGTCCGAGACCGTCTCGGTCGCCGAGGACGCCACCTATCTGGACATCGGCGCCCTCCAGCAGCGGACCGGCGAAACACTGACCGCAACCCGTCGTGTCCACGGTGACGTCGCCGCTGGCAGCGACGACACCGCTGTGTACGACGTCTTCGTGCGCGTCGAGAACACCGAGGGCACCCTCGTGACCGGCACGCTGGACCGGGTGGCCTTCGACCGGCGCACGTCTGAGGCTCGCCACTGCTGCGGGGAGGCCGTGAACGGCGCGCCCACCCGGCATGAAGGGATCGAGTACAAGTTCCCGTTCGACGTGGAGAAGAAGACCTATCAGTACTTCGACACCACGCTCGCCAAGGCGTCGGACATGGCCTACAAGTCCACGGAGAAGATCGAGGGAATCGACGCCTACAAGTTCGAGCAGCGCATTGAGCCCACCCAGATCGCCGAGCTCGAGGTGCCGGGCAACCTGATCGGTCGGACCGAGACATCGGTGCCCGTCCAGCGCTTCTACTCCAACACCCGGACCGTCTGGGTCGAGCCCAAGACCGGTGCCATCGTCAAGGGCCAGGAGCAGCAATTCTCGACACTGCGCGACGACACCGGGACGGACAAGCTCACCGTGACCGAGGCAAACCTCGTGTTCAACGACGAGACGATCAAGGAGCAGGCCAAGACCGCGAAGGAGGGAGCCCGGAGCATCACCCTCCTGGGGACCGTCGGACCGATCCTCCTGGTGATCCTCGGCCTCGTGCTCGCAGGTCTCGGGTGGTTCCTGGCGCGTCCCGGTCGGCAGGAAGAGTCCGACACGTCACTGCCCGGCCCCCGCGCAGGGCTCGACCAGAGCGAGGCGCGCGTCTAGGTCCCGCTACTTCTTCGGAGGCAGCGCCGCGCCGTGGTAGCGCGCCGACGCGTTCCACAGGATGAACGAGTCCATGCCGTTCTCGTGCGCGCCCCTGATCTGTGCCTTCACCTCGGCAGCGCCGTAGTTCACACCGAGTGAGAAGTCCTGCAGCCACGGCATGATCTGGCTGTTGGTGCCCTTGGTGATCCGGGCGAAGTCCGCGAGTGAGCGCTTGACGATCAGGTGTGGGTTCTTGTTCGGGTTGCTCACGTCGTACTCGCCTCGTCCCCAGTGCGACGGGTAGACCATCGGCGCGATGTAGTCGGCGTACTGCGCCATGCCGGCGATGTCCTGCGCGATCTCGGTCGGCCGGGTGGCGGCGATGCCGTAGACCGACGCCCCGAGGAACGCCCCCTCGGCCCGCACTGCCTCGCGGCTGTCCTTGACGAAGCCGACGATGGCCTGCTCCGGCGTCCCCGTCTGGCCCGCGAACCGGAAGCCGCTGAGCTTCCCGTCCGGCCGGCGCACGTAGTCGTAGAGGATGTCGTCGAAGCCCAGCTTCGCGGCCTCGGTCGCCAGGTCGATGTTGTACTGCCGCACCCCCGCGTTGAACGGGTTCGTGAACGCGTAGTTGCCGTAGTGCCCGCCGTAGGCCTTGCCGGCGCGGGTCTGGGTCACCCAGTCGCGGTGCCCGTGATTCCAGGCCCACCGGCCGAGCTTCGGGTCGCGGAACGCCACGATGCGACCGACCACGCGCACGTCCATCGCGTGCAGCTGGTCGAGCACCTTGCGGGCGTCGTAGTAGCCCTTCGCGGCGTGCAGCCGACGGGCAAGCGGCACCTTCGAGTCGTAGCCGACGATCCCGTCCTCGTCCTTGATGTCGAGCTCGATGGCGTCGATGCGGCCCTGGCGCGCCAGCCGCAGGATCGGCTCACGCAGCGACGACGCGGTCCAGCCGAGCGCGGTGAGGTGCACGGCGCGCATCCCCGGGTGGCGCACCGACACGGCGACCTCGTCGCGCACGACGTTGCCCACCGTGTCCGTCGCGACGACCTCGAGGGTCGCCGGGGGAGAGGGCAGCTCGACCGTGAACGCGTTCCCGGTCATCTTGGCTGCGGTGCCGTTCAACGTCACGGCGCTGGCGCCCGACGATGTGCCCTTGACGGTGAACGCGCCCCGCAGCGACGGCGCGGTCATGGTCTCCGGGAGCTCGAGGACCGGCGGTGTGGAGTCGACGGAGAACGTACGCCGGGTGCCGCCTGCCTTCCCGAACGGACCGCTGCGGGCGACGCTCACCTGGAGGACGTGCCTGCCGTCGGCCAGCTTGTCCGGCCGGACCAGCAGCTCCTTGCCGCTGCGCACGGGCTTGACCGACCGCCCGTCGACGGTGACCGTGACCCGCTCGGTCTCGACGCCTACTCCGGGAGTGACCTGGAACTGCAGGTCGGCTGCCTGCTTCGCATTGAGGACCGTGTGCTCAGCCGGACCCGCAATCGATGCCCCGGCGGGCTTTGGGCGCAGGACCTGCATGCCGACGATCAGGGCAGCGACCAGGACGAGGAGGGTGACGAGAACAGTGACGCGGAGGCTGCGCACGGCTTGCATGCTAGGTCTGTCGGCACCGGCGTTTCGGGACCAAAGCGTCGTGTCGGCAACGGTAGCGTCAACAAAGATGTCGGCCCGTGCACCCGCCCTGTCGGCGCTCGCCGCGGCCGTGGTCCTGGCAGGGTGCGCGACCTCGCCCCCCGCTGCTGGCGCCCGCCACCCCGTCTCCCGCCCGGCTCAGTCCTCGCCGGCCCCAGTCGCCCCGACGCCGTCGGCGCCGGTCACGCTCTCTCCCGCCGACGTCAGCGCGAACGAGCTCGGCCGGGTGCCGGTGATCATGTACCACCAGCTCAAGGACCACCCCAAGGGCGTGTACGACGTCACCCCGGCCCGGTTCCGCGCCGAGCTCGAGCGGCTGGCCCGCGAGGGCTACGTCCCGATCACCGCCGCCGACTACGCCGCCGGCCGGATCGACATCCCGGCAGGGAAGCACCCCGTCGTACTCACGTTCGACGACTCCACCCGCTCCCAGCTGACCCTCACCGCGGCGGGGGAGCCCAAGCCGGGCACGGCCGTGGCCATCCTGCTCGAGGTAGCCGCGCGTCACCCGGGGTTCACGCCGACCGCGACATTCTTCGTCAACAAGCTGCCGTTCGCCGAGCCCGGCGGGCGCCGCTACCTCGGCTGGCTGCACGAGCACGGGTTCGAGGTCGGCAACCACACGCTCGACCACCTGCCGATGCACGGCCTGACCGGCGACCAGGTGCGCCGTCAGATCGCAGCCGACGCCGCCATGATCACCAGAGCGGTGCCCGGCATCGAGGTCTCGACCCTCGCTCTTCCGTTGGGCTCGCGACCGCGCAACCACCGGCTGATGATGAGCGGGACGTGGCACGGCACGTCGTACCGGAACGCCGCGGCGTTCCTCGTCGGCTCAGGCAGCGCCTCGTCGCCGTTCGCGCGCAGCTACGACCCGACCGGTGTGCCCCGGATGCGCTCGCAGGGCCGGCGCGGGCCGGAGGCGCACTACGCGTCCAGCCAGACGCTGGACCGCCTCGCCGCCTCGCCCATCGACCGCTACACCTCGGACGGCGACCCGGCGGTGGTCTCGTTCCCGGAGGCCCTGGCCCACGACTTCGCGCCCATCTCCAGCGCCGTCGCCCGCCCCTACTGACTCCTCCCTCGTCCGCTGACCCTCCCCACCACCGTTGTGTCCGAACAACCGTGCGGGTACCGACGCGGGTCACTTCGGACACAACGGCACCTTCCCTCGTTGTGTCCGAACAACCGTGCGGGTACCGACGCGGGTCACTTCGGACACAACGGGTGGGTTGAACTGGTCTGACTGGACTGGGCCGGCCGTTGTCCACCGACGATTGCCCGGGTGGTCGCCGGACCGTACCTGTGGACGGCTCTCCGAAGACGCCAAGTCCGCGCAAGGCTGCTCGTCATGACCGACTGGGCGGCGGTGGCTGAGCTCGCAACCTCACAGGACCAGGTCGTGTCCCGCCCTCAGCTCTACCGGCTCGGAGTCCATCGCTGGCAGGTGCGTCGCCGCTCCCTGCGTCGGACCTGGCGCACGGTCGGCCCTCGCGCCGTGGTGCTGCACTCCGGCCCGCTGAGCCAGACTCAGCGCTGGTGGTGTGCTCTGCTCAACACGAGCGGACATGCGGTTCTCGCGGGACCCACTGCGGCTGAGGCTGCGGGCCTCAAGGGTTACGAGACATCGGTCGTCCACGTGGCGGTTCCCAAGAGTGCGAGACCGGTCCGGCAGCCCGGCGTCGTGGTCCACGAGTCCCGCCGCCTCCGGCACTCCGACGTGCACCCGGGGCGACAACCGCCGCAGGTCAAAGCGGCCGTGGCCGTCGTACAAGCCGCCCTGTGGTCCTCCGACCGAGCCAGGGCCTGCGCCTTCCTTGCGGCCGCGGTGCAGCAGCGACTGGTGCGGGTCAGCGAGTTGTGGGCTGAGATGGCACGAGTTCGGCGGCACCGCTTCCGCAAGCTGATCCTCCTGGTCCTGGCAGATATCGAAGGCGGTGCGCATTCTCTGGCCGAGATCGACTTCGCGGGTCTGTGCCGCCGAGCAGGGTTGCCGGCGCCGAGCCGCCAACGAGTGCGGACCGACTCGACGGGGCGGCGGCGCTACCTCGACGTCGCATGGGACCACTTCCGGCTGGTCGTCGAGATCGACGGCATGTTCCATACGGAGCTCGCGCGCTGGATGGACGACTCCCTCCGGGGTAACGAGATCACCCTGGACGACCGGATGCTTCTGCGATTCCCGGCGCTGGTGCTGCGGACTGATCCGGAGCGGGTGCTGGCACAGGTTCGGCAGGGCCTGATCAACGCCGGGTGGAGGCCGCGGGCGTTGAGCGGGCTCGCGTCCTGACCTTCCGCCCATCCCGTTGCGTCCGAAGCGTCCCGCGTCGGTACCCGCACGCTTGTTCGGACCCAACGGGGGCTCGGGCGGGCTGGCGGGCTAGGGCTTCTCGCAGACGAAGATCGCGGTGCCGGGGATGACGCGGCCGCGCAGTGGGCTCCACTGGCCCCAGGTCCGGGTGTTGTCCGCCGGCCACTCCGGCTCGACGAGGTCCACCAGCCGGAAGCCGGCGCCGACCAGCTCACGCACCCGGTCGCCCAGCGTCCGGTGGTGCTCGACGTAGGTCGCGATGCCCTGGTCGTCCTGCTCGACGTAGGGACGGCGATCGAAGTAGGAGTCGCGGGCCACCAGCCCGCCGGGTCCCGGGTCGTCCGGGAACGACCACCGCACCGGATGGGTCACCGCGAACACCCAGCGACCGCCCGGCCGCAGCACCCGGGCCACCTCGCTCATCACCGCGGCCGAGTCGGCGACGAACGGCAGCGCGCCGTACGCCGAGCAGGCCAGGTCGAACGCCTCCGCCCCGAACGGCAGCCGGGCGGCGTCGGCCTGCACGAGCGGTACGTCGAGCCCGGCACCGCGCCCGATCCGCTGCCCGTGGCGGAGCATCTGCAGCGAGAGGTCGAGCGCCACCGGGTCGGCGCCCTGCGCCGAGAGCCACCGGGCGCACTGGGCCGCGCCGCAGCCGACCTCGAGCACGCGGCGGCCGGAGACGTCGCCGAGCAGGCCCGCGTCGGCCTCGGACAGCCCCTCCGGGCACCACACGAAGCGGGCGTCCCCGAGGAAGGCGCCGTGCTCGTCGAGGTAGGCCGCCGCCTCGGAGTCCCACCACCGCCGGCTGGCCCTCGCGCTCTCAGCCGCGTCGCTCGCCCGCCGGGTGACCGGCGGGGACGGCCCCTCCCGAGCGTGTGCCACGCTCGTCGTACTGGCCGTCAGTCACGCTGGCCAGCCTCGCATGCCGCCCGCGTTGACCCTCCGTGATCACCCCGCGTACCATGAGCGTGCGCTGTGGGCCTGCGCGTCCTCATACAGAGCAGGCTCGCGCTCGGATGTCGATCTTCCATGCCCCTTCGACGAGTGGGCCCTGGTAGCCCCGGCACGTCGAAACCGGCCCTCCGCGCGCCACGCCCCCAATTTCTGTCCGCAACGGAGCCACCCACCACATGACGGCAAGCATCGAAGCAGCACCCCCCGTGTCGAGCACCCCGCAGGTCGCGGTCAACGACATCGGTGACGAAGAGGCCTTCCTCGCCGCGATCGACGACACCATCAAGTACTTCAACGACGGTGACATCGTCGAAGGCGTGATCGTCAAGGTCGACCGGGACGAGGTCCTGCTCGACATCGGCTACAAGACCGAAGGCGTGATCCCGAGCCGCGAGCTCTCCATCAAGCACGACATCGACCCCAACGAGGTCGTCAAGGTCGGCGACGAGGTCGAGGCCCTGGTTCTCCAGAAGGAGGACAAGGAAGGCCGCCTGATCCTGTCCAAGAAGCGCGCCCAGTACGAGCGGGCGTGGGGCACGATCGAGAAGATCAAGGACGAGGACGGCATCGTCACGGGCACCGTCATCGAGGTCGTCAAGGGTGGGCTCATCCTCGACATCGGCCTGCGTGGCTTCCTCCCGGCGTCGCTGGTCGAGATGCGCCGCGTGCGCGACCTCCAGCCCTACGTCGGCAAGGAGCTCGAGGCCAAGATCATCGAGCTGGACAAGAACCGCAACAACGTCGTGCTCTCCCGCCGCGCCTGGCTCGAGCAGACCCAGTCCGAGGTGCGCTCGACCTTCCTGCAGACCCTGCAGAAGGGCCAGGTCCGCTCCGGCGTGGTCTCCTCCATCGTCAACTTCGGTGCGTTCGTGGACCTCGGCGGCGTCGACGGTCTCGTGCACGTCTCCGAGCTGTCCTGGAAGCACATCGACCACCCGTCCGAGGTCGTCGAGGTGGGCCAGGAGGTCACCGTCGAGGTTCTCGACGTCGACATGGACCGCGAGCGGGTGTCGCTGTCGCTCAAGGCGACCCAGGAAGACCCGTGGCAGCAGTTCGCCCGGACCCACCAGATCGGCCAGGTCGTGCCCGGCAAGGTCACCAAGCTGGTGCCGTTCGGCTCCTTCGTCCGCGTCGACGAGGGCATCGAGGGCCTGGTGCACATCTCCGAGCTGGCCGAGCGCCACGTGGAGATCCCCGAGCAGGTCGTCCAGGTCAACGACGACATCTTCGTCAAGGTCATCGACATCGACCTCGAGCGTCGTCGCATCTCGCTCTCGCTCAAGCAGGCCAACGAGGGCGCCGGCACCCCTGACGAGGGCGTCGAGTCGTTCGACCCGACCCTCTACGGCATGAGCGCCAACTACGACGCCGAGGGCAACTACCAGTACCCCGACGGCTTCGACCCGGAGACCAACGAGTGGCTGCCCGGCCACGAGGAGGCCCAGGCGGAGTGGGAGCGGCAGTACGCCGTGGCCCGCACCCGGTTCGAGGCGCACCGCAAGCAGGTCGAGGAGGCCAAGGCCGCCGAGGCCGAGGCGGGCGCAGCGGCACCGGCGTCGTCGACCTACTCGTCCGAGGCACCCGAGGAGGACGCCGGCACGCTGGCATCCGACGAGGCCCTCGCGGCACTCCGCGAGAAGCTCACCGGCGGTGGCGACGACAGCGAGAGCTGACACCGACCCGTACGACGTGAGAGGGCCCCGCTCCGGCGGGGCCTTTTCGCTGTCCGGGCCGCTCCGTTTGGGCGGGCCAGAAGGTGGGAGGTATGTCGGCGACGTCATCTACGAGGGTGGTGCCACTTTCCGGGACTGAGAGAGGAGCTCGCATGGTCAGGCTCCCGGTCCACACCGCGCCGCCGGCAAACCCGGGCGACGCCTGGCCGCGCCGGGCTGTCCCGCTGTCGGTGCTCGGTGCCCTGATCGGTGTGGTCTTCGTGCTGATCGGTCTCGGCATGGCGGGGGACCGCTCCGTTCCGATGAAGACGTTCACCGTGGCCATGGCGGTGGCCATGGCGGTCGTCTGGTCGGCGATCCTGCTGTGGTACGTCGGGCGCTGGCTCTCCGGACGTGTCACACCATCGACCAAAAAGGCGACCTTGGTCGGGTGCGTGGTCCTTGCCGTGACGCTGTTCCTGATGGCGCGGTCGGAAGCGGCAGGGCCGCCCGGTGTGGCGGGCCTGGGTGGAGCGCTCGTCGGCGTGATGGTGGCGAACATCGTGAGCGTGCGGCGCGCACGGCGCCGATGAGCCCCCGTCCAGGCTGTCGCTGACAGACTGGGCGGGTGATCACCGTGGGGCTGACGGGCGGCATCGGCTCGGGCAAGTCCACCGTGGCCGAGCTGCTGTCGTCGTACGGCGCTGTGATCATCGACGCCGACGTGCTGGCCCGCGAGGCCGTGCAACCCGGGACGCCAGGGCTCACCCGCGTCGTCGAGGCGTTCGGGCCGGAGGTGCTGGCCGCGGACGGATCGCTGGACCGGCAGCGTCTCGCAACATTCGTGTTCGGCGACCCCGAGCGGCTCGCTGCTCTGAACGCCATCGTTCATCCCTATGTCCGGCAGCGCAGCGAAGAGCTGACGGCTGCCGCGCCCGCCGACTCGGTCGTCGTCCAGGTGATCCCGCTGCTCGTCGAGAACGGGCTCACCGATTTCGACGTCGTCGTCGTGGTCGACTCCTCTCTCGAGACCCAGCTGCGACGGCTGGCCGAACGCGGGATGGACCAGACCGACGCCCGGGCCCGGATCGCCGCGCAGGCCACCCGTGAAGAACGCGTGGCCGCGGCCGACGTGGTCGTCGACAACGACGGCGACCTCCCCTCGTTGCGCGAGCAAATACGAACGCTTTGGGCAAGGTTGCGGCCTTAGTCCCAACCGCGGGATGAACAGCCGGCAAAGAACGACTTGATCACGTATCACGGCTGCGACGCCCCACCCATCTTTGCCGAGCCCGCGTCCGCGCGTGGCCCGGTGCGCCTCGGTGGGGGTGTGCCTCGCACTAGGACCCAGGAGGTCCAGATGCCCGACTCTGTCCTGACCACAACGCCGAGGCGCAGAACCCTGCGTGCCCTCGGCGTGACGGCGCTCGTCACGGCCGTCATCGCCGTGACGGCGGCACCAGCCCTGGCCGTGGTGACGCCCAGCAGCTCTGCGACACCGCTGGCCAATGCCCTTGCCGGCCCTGGCGCGACTGTCACAGGCGCGAGCTTCGTCAACTCCGTCCATCCCCAGGCGAACGGCACGATCGACTCGCTCGGTGGCTTCCCGACCCACGGCAGCAACTTCGCCGTCATGACGACCGGCTTCGCGGCATCAGCGGACGACCCCAACGACAACTTCCCGGACACCCCCGGCACGATCGGCGACAAGAGCGCTGACCTCGGCGGCGGCAACGTTCGCGGGAACACCGACTTCGACGTCAGCATCCTCAAGGTCGACCTGAGCGTGCCTGCAACGGCCAACTGCCTGCGGTTCGACTTCCGGTTCCTCTCCGAGGAGTTCCGGGAGTACGTCGGCACGGACTTCAACGACGCCTTCATCGCCGAGCTGGACACGTCCAACTGGACCACGTCGGGCAGCAGCATCACCGCGCCGAACAACTTCGCCTTCGACCCGGTGCACAACCCCATCAGCGTCAACGCGGCGGGGGTCACCTCGATGACTGAGGCCAACGCGGCCGGGACCACGTACGACGGGGCCACACCGCTGCTGTCGGCCGCACACGCTGTCACGCCTGGCCCGCACTCGGTCTACTTCTCGATCTTCGACCAGGCCGACCACATCCTCGACTCGGCCGTGTTCCTGGACAACCTCCAGGTCGGCTTCGTGCCCGACCCGACCACGCAATGCGTGCCCGGTGCCCAGCTCAAGCGCTTCGAGCTGAGCCTGGCGCCGACCACAGCGACCCGGGACGTCGGCACGGCGCACACCGTGACGGCAACCCTGCGCAACGCGGATGACGGGACGCCGGTCGCCGGTGGCTCGATCCGCTTCAGCACCTCGGGTGCGAACACCGCCGCCGGGGACGTCGTCACCGACGCTGCGGGACATGCGACATTCACCTACACCGGAGCGAACGTCGGAACCGACACGATCTCGGCCTGCTACGACGTGAACAGCGACGCGGTCTGCGCGGGAACAGATCCGTTTGCGGTCCCAGTCACGGTCGAGTGGACGAACTCACCGCCGGTGCCCGACGCCCATGGCCCGTACAGCGGCAACGAAGGTTCCGCGGTATCGGTGACCGGCTCGGCGACCGACGTCAACGGCGACCCCATCACCTACACGTGGAGCTACGCGCCGGGTGCGGGTGTCGATGCGGGGGCAGCCTGCACGTTCGCCGACATCCATGACCCGACCACCACCGTCACCTGCACGGACGACGGCAGCTTCACGCTTACGCTGACCGCCGATGATGGGCGAGGCGGAGTCGCATCCGACACCGCCGCGCTCACGGTCAGCAACGTCGCGCCGGTCGTCGGGGCGGTCGCGGGTGCACCGGTCGGCCCGATCGAGGCCGGCACGCCGGTGGTCCTGACGGCGCCCTACTCCGACGCCGGGTCGAACGACACCCACACGGCGGTCTGGGCGTGGGACGACGGATCGAGCTCGCCGTCCCCAGCTGCTGGCGGATCGACCAGCGGGACGCACGTCTACACGACCCCCGGGGTCTACACCCCGTGTGTCACGGTCACCGACGACGACGGCGCCAGCGACGAGAGCTGCGTGACGGCCTACATCGTCGTCTATGACCCGGACGCCGGGTTCGTCACCGGTGGTGGCTGGATCCAGTCACCCGCCGGTGCCTACACCCCGGAGAACTCCGGTGACGCCGACGTGACCGGCAGGGCGAACTTCGGGTTCGTGGCGAAGTACAAGAAGGGGGCCAGCATCCCCACCGGTAGCACGGAGTTCCAGTTCCAGGCCGGAAACCTGAACTTCCACTCCGACGACTACGAGTGGCTGGTCGTGGCCGGCTCCAAGGCCATGTACAAGGGCACCGGCACGGTCAACGGGGTGAGCGGCTACTCGTTCATCCTGACAGCCATCGACGGCAGCCCGGACCGGCTTCGGATGAAGATCCGCAACAGTGGGGGAGTCCTGTACGACAACCAGCACGGCGCGGCTGACGACGGGACGGCCAGCACGGCGCTCTCCGGCGGGTCCATTGTGATCCACCGCTGAGCAGACGCTCGGCCCAGTCGGCCCGGCCCGGGATGCACTCCCGGGCCGGGTCGCCGTCTGCCTCGTCCCGGACTGTCGGTGGGCCGACGTACGGTTGATGCCGTGAGACCCACCACCGATCTCGAGCGCCGGGTGGCGCCCTTCCGGGTGGAAGCCGACTTCGAGCCCTCCGGCGACCAGCCCACCGCCATCGACGACCTCGAGCGCCGGATCCGGGCCGGCGAGCAGAACGTCGTCCTCCTCGGCGCCACCGGCACTGGCAAGTCCGCGACGACTGCCTGGCTGGTCGAGCGGCTGCAGCGGCCCACCCTGGTGATGGCTCCCAACAAGACGCTCGCCGCCCAGCTCGCCAACGAGTTCCGCGAGCTGCTGCCCAACAACGCGGTCGAGTACTTCGTCTCCTACTACGACTACTACCAGCCCGAGGCCTACATCCCGCAGACGGACACCTACATCGAGAAGGACTCCTCGGTCAACGACGAGGTGGAGCGGCTGCGCCACTCGGCGACCAACAGCCTGCTCACCCGGCGGGACGTGATCGTGGTCGCCTCGGTGTCCTGCATCTACGGCCTCGGCACTCCTCAGGAATACGTCGACCGCATGGTCCGGCTCAAGGTCGGCGACACGATCGAGCGCGACCAGCTGCTCCGGCGGTTCGTCGAGGTGCAATACACCCGCAACGACCTCGCGTTCACCCGCGGCACTTTCCGCGTGCGGGGCGACACCATCGAGATCTTCCCGGTCTACGAAGAGCTCGCGGTCCGCATCGAGATGTTCGGCGACGAGATCGAGCGGCTGATGACGCTGCACCCCCTCACCGGCGAGATCGTCACCGAGGACGAGCAGCTCTACGTCTTCCCGGCCTCCCACTACGTCGCCGGGCCCGAGCGCATGGAGAAGGCGATCACCGGCATCGAGCTGGAGCTCGCCGACCGGCTCGCCGAGATGGAGCGGCAGGGCAAGCTCCTCGAGGCGCAGCGGCTGCGCATGCGCACCGCCTACGACATCGAGATGATGCGCCAGGTCGGCTTCTGCTCGGGCATCGAGAACTACTCCCGCCACATCGACGGCCGGGCTCCCGGCTCGGCGCCGAACTGCCTTATCGACTACTTCCCCGAAGACTTCCTGCTCGTCATCGACGAGTCCCATGTCACGGTGCCGCAGATCGGCGGCATGTACGAAGGCGACATGAGCCGCAAGCGCACGCTGGTCGAGCACGGCTTCCGGCTGCCCAGCGCCATGGACAACCGGCCGCTGAAGTGGGAGGAGTTCCTCGGGCGCATCGGCCAGACCGTCTACCTGTCCGCGACCCCGGGGTCCTACGAGATGTCCCGTGGCAAGGGTGTCGTCGAGCAGATCATCCGCCCGACCGGGCTGGTCGACCCCGAGGTCGTCGTCAAGCCGACCAAGGGCCAGATCGACGACCTGGTGCACGAGATCAAGCTGCGGGCCGACCGCAACGAGCGGGTGCTGGTCACGACGCTGACCAAGAAGATGTCCGAGGACCTCACCGACTACCTCCTCGAGCTCGGCATCCGGGTGCGCTACCTGCACTCCGAGGTCGACACCCTGCGTCGTGTCGAGCTGCTGCGCGAGCTCCGGCAAGGCGTCTTCGACGTCCTGGTCGGCATCAACCTGCTCCGCGAGGGCCTCGACCTGCCCGAGGTGTCCCTCGTGTCGATCCTGGACGCCGACAAGGAGGGCTTCCTCCGCTCCGGCACGTCCCTGATCCAGACCATCGGCCGCGCCGCCCGCAACGTGTCGGGCCAGGTCCACATGTACGCCGACTCGGTCACCGACTCGATGGCGAAGGCGATCGACGAGACCAACCGTCGCCGGGCCAAGCAGGTTGCCTACAACGTCGAACGCGGTGTCGACCCGCAGCCGCTGCGCAAGCGCATCGCCGACATCACCGACCTGATCGCCCGCGAGGACGCCGACACCGAGGAGCTGATCGGCGGCTCGGGCCGGCAGCAGTCGCGGGGCAAGGTCCCGGTCCCCGGCCTGTCGTCGCGCGACGCGGGACGCCACGCCGCCGCGCTGGCCAACCTGCCCGCGGCCGAGCTGGCCGGCCTGATCCAGTCGCTCACCGAGCAGATGCACACGGCCGCTGCCGAGCTGCACTTCGAGATCGCCGCCCGGCTGCGCGACGAGATCTCCGAGCTGAAGAAGGAGCTCCGCGGCATGCGGGCCGCCGGCACCGCCTGACTCACCCGTCCGCGATAATCCCGTCGCGCCTCGTGAGCGGGCGGGCACCCTGCGTCAGTCGAATCTTGCGATTTGCGGAAGTCCATAGCCGTTCGTCCGCTGCCCACGTAGCGTCGGCACCGATCTCGAGCGGCACGGGGAGCCGCACCATAAACGTGTCCTGGCGGACCGGTCAGATCGGAGCACCATGAAGAGCTTGAAGAGGTCCTTGTCCATCCCGCTCGCAGTGGCGATGAGCGCGTTCGGCGCCATCGCTCCGGTGGGGCTGGGCGCGAGTCTCTCGGCGGGTGCCTCGGCGTCCGCCTTCTGCGACCCGCACGTTGCGTCCGGTGTTGTCCAGGGGCGTGGGGGAGACGTGCGTGAGCCCGACACCGGCCAGGTCCACACGGACCTGCCCGCGACGGCCAAGGGCAAGGCCGGCAGCAAGTTCAAGGCGACCGTGCCGGTCTACTTCCACGTGGTCACTGATGGGGCCATCGGAGCCGTCACGGCGGCGCAGATCGACGCCCAGATCGACGTGCTCAACAAGACGTTCGCAGGCCGCGAGGGCGGCTCCAACACCGGCTTCTCGTTCACGCTCGCCGGGGTGACCCGGACCGACAACGCCGACTGGTTCTACGGCGGGATCGGCGGCACGAACGAGCACAGCATGAAGCAGACCCTGCACCAGGGCGGCACGGACGCGCTCAACTGGTACTCGACGACAGCGGGGGCCTACCTCGGCTGGGCCTACCTGCCGGACATCGTGACCAAGCCCGGGCAGGCCTACCTGGACGGTGTGGTCGTCGACTGGGAGTCGATGAAGGGGACCTCCACCACGTACAAGGACCGCTACGACCAGGGTGAGACCGGCACCCACGAAGTCGGTCACTGGCTCAACCTCGAGCACACGTTCTTCGGCGGGTGCAACGCGAATGGTGACTTCGTCGACGACACGCCTGCGCAGAAGGTGCCGACCAGTGGCTGCCCGGCGGGTAAGGACACCTGTAAGGCGCCCGGGCTCGACCCGATCCACAACTACATGGACTACTCCTACGACACCTGCTACACCGAGTTCACGGCAGGACAGACGCAGCGGGCGAGGGATGCCTGGCTGTTCTACCGCGCCACCGCGTAGCTCTGCTCGCACACACCGGGGCGGCCAGTCGGCCGCCCCGGTGTGGCGCGCTCTCCGCCGGCTTGTCAGACTGACCCGACGTGGAGGGGAGTATTCCTTCGCGGCAGCGTCGTCATCACGGTCGAACCCTCGAGGGTGAGTCCCGGTGCTGCCGGTCCGGCACGAGCGGACGGAAGAGACCTCCGGTGCGATCCATCGACGCCGGAGGTAGCCCTGAATGAACGTCCCCACCTGGTTGTGGATCAGCAGCGTGGCGCTGCTCGTGGGCCTGCTGGCGGTCGACGTCTTCATCATCGGCCGACGTCCACACGAGCCGACGATGCGCGAGTGCGCGATCGCGATCGCCTTCTTCGTGGGCCTGGCCATCGTGTTCGGGCTCGGGGTCCTGGTGTTCGCCGGCCCGCGATACGCGGGCGAGTTCTACGCCGGTTGGCTGACGGAGTACAGCCTGTCCGTCGACAACCTGTTCGTCTTCGTCATCATCATGGCGAAGTTCGCCGTGCCGAGGGTGTACCAACAGACAGCCCTGCTCGTGGGCATCATCCTGGCGCTGGTCATGCGCGGGATCTTCATCGCTCTTGGCGCCGCCGCGATCCAGAACTTCAGCTGGGTCTTCTACATCTTCGGCGCTTTCCTCATCTACACCGCCTACAAGCTCGCCAGGCAGGGCGAGCTCAGCGAGGACGACTACGAGGAGAACCGGCTGCTCAAGATGGTCGAGCGGCGGTTCCCCGCGACCCAGGAGTGGCACGGCGTCAGCCTGTTCGTCCGCGAGAACGGCCGCCGCCTGATCACGCCGATGTTCATCGTCATCCTGGCGCTGGGCACGACCGACCTGCTCTTTGCGCTGGACTCGATCCCGGCCATCTACGGACTCACGGAGGAGCCGTACCTCGTCTTCGCGGCAAATGTGTTTGCCCTGATGGGTCTCCGGCAGCTCTATTTCCTGATCGGTGGACTCCTGCAACGGCTGGTCTACCTCAGCCTCGGCCTCTCGGTCATCCTCGGCTTCATCGGCGTCAAGCTGGTGCTGGAGGCGCTGCATACCAACGAGCTCCCCTTCATCAACGGCGGCGAGCACGTCGAGTGGGCACCGGAGCTCCCGATCTGGGTGTCCCTGGGCTTCATCCTCACCACGCTGGTCGTCACCACCGTCGCAAGCCTGCTGAAGGTCCGCCACGACTCCCGAGAGTCAAAGGACGTCGCTGCGCCCGACCCTGCGGTCCAGTCGGGGATCAAGACGATCCGGCAGATCAGGACCGCTCGGAGGGGTAGACCAGACCGATCTGGCGCCGCACCTCGTCCAGCGTCCCCATGATCGCGACCGACTCGTCCAGCGGCATGACCGCGCTCTCGAGGCGGCCGTCGGCCAGGCACCGCGCCACCTCGGCCGCCTGATGCCGCAGTCCGCCGCCCTCGTGCGCCACGTCGTACCGCTCCAGGACCGTGCCGTCGAAGGCCTCCACCGTGAAGGTCGTCGGCGCGTAGAACTTCGAGTCGATCTCGATGCGGGCGAGCGTCCCCACGATGGCGGCCCGCGTCGGCGAGCGCGCCTCCAGCGTCGTGTTGAGTACGGCGTGCTGGCCACCGGGGTGCTCCAGGAGTAGCGACGTCTGGGCGTCCACCCCGGTCGATGCCGGCGTGCTCACGGCCGTCACCCGGCTCGGGGAGCCGAGCACCATGGACGCGAAGGACACCGGATAGATCCCCAGGTCGAGCAGCGCGCCTCCGCCGAGCTCGGGGTTGAACAGCCGGTGCTGCGGGTCGTGCCGGAACCACTGCCCATGATCGGCCTGCACCGTCCGGATGTCGCCCAGGGTGTCGCCCGCCAGCAGGTCACGGATTCGCACGACATGTGGCAGGAAGCGGGTCCACATCGCCTCCATCAGGAACACCCCGTTGTCACGCGCAGCGGCGACCAGCTCCGCGGCTTCCTTTGCGTTGAGGGTGAACGGCTTCTCGCAGAGCACGGCCTTGCCGGCCAGGATCGCGAGCATGGCGGCCGGGAAGTGCCCGGGGTGCGGCGTGGAGACGTAGACCACGTCGACGTCCGGGTCGTCGACCAGGCTCTGGTACGACGGGTGCCGCCTGGCGATGCCGAACCTGTCGCCGAACGCGTCAGCCGTCCCCTGGCTGCGTGAGCCGACCGCGACGACCTCCGCGTCGGGCAGCAGCGCCGAGGTCGGTCACGAACGCGGCCGCGATCCCGCCCGTTCCGATGACCCCCCAGCGGGTCACCACTCGGCCCACCCGGACCTTTCATGCGGCATCAGCGTCACGCTGGGCGAGCCGCTCCGGCGGGTTCGGACCCGCCCGGCATTATCCGGACGACCTCGCGTGACTCCATGCTGCCCGCAATCGATCGCAACGCGACTCCGATCAGGACGAACACCACGCCCAGTCCGAATGCGAGCGCGGCAACGCCGAAGGCAAGGACCGACGTGAAGAGCGAGGCCTGCAGGAACGACGCGTTCATGACCGTCTCCCTGTTGGGATCGTCCTGAGGCAGCTCCGCATATGTCTTCCCGCCCCCGATCTCGGTGGCGTGGTCGTTGATGACCTCCGCCTGGGCGTAGGCCTGCCACGGCTGGGTCACCTGCTGTCCGGCGAACCGAGCAGCATCGTCGGAAACGGTGATGTTCTGATCGGCGAGCGTCGTGCTGACGAGGGCGTACGTGCCCACTCCAGCGAGCACCAAGATGGCCCCGGCGATGATGACGAGGAGACCGAGGACCCGGACGCGGCTTTCCTGCTTTTGACCTGTCATGCCGCCATGCTTGCCCCGTGCAACGTCGGCGGCAAGGGGGCCAAGAGCGTCCGGCTACGGTTTCCGGATGGACGCGCCGCGGCTGATGCACGTTCGAGTCAACGTCCGGGACTTCGACCGGGCGGTTGCCTGGTACGAGTCGGTGCTGGGGCTGACCGCCACGGGCCACTGGCCGCCGGACGCCCCGGCGTACGCCCACTTCGACACCGGTGGCGCCCAGTTCGCCATCTCGGTGATGGAGCCGGTGCCGGCAGCCGGCCGCTACAACTTCTCGGTCGAGAACGTCGAGCAGTGGTGGGCGGATCTGCGGGACCGTGCGGACGTCGTGGAGCCGCTCTTCGACACGCCGTACGGCTCCCGGAAGTTCACCATCCGCGATCCGGACGGCAACGAGCTCGGGTTCGTCCGCGACCCCTGACTCACCAGCCTCGCTCGCGCCACTCGGGGATCGAGGGGCGTTCTGCGCCGAGGGTGCTGTCGTTGCCGTGGCCGGGGTAGAACCAGGTTTCGTCAGGGCAGCGTGCCGAAGACCTTCGCCTCGAGGTCGTCCATCAGCGAGCTGAAGTCGGCGGGCCTTGTTGTCTTCCCGGGACCGCCCGGGAACAGCGAGTCGCCGGTGAACAGGTGGGGGTGGCCGTCGGGGTCGTCGTAGCGCAGGGCCACCGAGCCCGGCGTGTGGCCGACCAGGGTGATCACCTGCAGGGTGACGTCGCCGACGGTCACGGTGGCGCCGTCGTCCAGGGGCTCGTCGGTCGCCGTGGGGATGCCCCCGGCGTCCTCGCGTCCGGCCGCGGTGCGCGCGCCGGTGACGGCCACCACCTCCTCGAGTGCCTGCCAGTGGTCGCGGTGCTGGTGGGTGGTCACGACGCGGGCCAGCGGCCGGTCCCCGACGAGGTCGAGCAGGGTCGCCGCGTCATTGGCGGCATCGACCAGACACAGCGCGCCGGTCGAGCGGCACTCGAGCAGGTAGGCGTTGTTGTCCATCGGTCCCACGGAGACCTTGCTGATCGTGAGAGCGGGCAGCTCGCGGACGGCGGCCGGGCCGCCGGGCTGCACCTCGCCCGTGTACGCCGACTCGTCGGCCATCTGCGTCACCTCCAGGTTGGTGCCATCGGCACCGGGTCGCCGGTGTCGAGCTGCAGGCCGTCACCGCTGGACCGGCCGGTCAGCCAGGCGAGCAGGGCGTTGGTCGGACCCGTCAGCGCCGGCCCGTCGGCGGCGACCTCCCAGGACCGGTCCGAGTCGCTAGCCGCCAACCGGCCGACCGGCATGTCGCGCTCGGCGCGGAAGAACGGCGCCAGCTGGTCGAGCGTGCGGTGCACGAAGTCCTCCGGCCAGTGCGCCGGGCGTGTAGCCCCCGTCGAGGTCGACGTGATGGATCTCCACCTCGCGGGTGCGCATCAGCGGGATCTCCCACCCGAAGCCCGCCTTGCCGGCGCCGAACACCACGTCCCGGGTCAGGCCCTCGTCGGGGAAGTCGGCGAACGCGCCCGAGCAGCCGTTCGGCGGAGTCGCTGAGATCCAGCCGGACGTCGCCGATGTGCCGGTCGACCCCGGCCTCGATCTCGGCGGCCCGACCGGCCTGCCCCCCGGCGTACATCGGGGTCTCCTCGCCGGTGCGCGCCCACGTGACCAGGTTGACCAGGCCGTCGGCGTTGCGCGCGATGTGCGTCAGCACGTGCGCCCGGGTCCAGCCCGGCAGCAGGGAGGGACCCCGCAGCGCGGCGTCGTCGAGCCCGTCCACGGTCGCGAGCAGGCGGTCGGTCGAGACCGCCATCTCGTCCAGGTCGCCCCTCAGGGCGGCGGGGTCGGGGCCGGATGAGTCGGGCACGATCCGACCCTAGCGGGGCCCGCTGGCCCGCATGGACCGAGTTGTCGGTGGGGGCACCTAGCATGGAAAGGAGCTTCGACCGGCTTCGGTGTGATCGAGCACAGTTCGATCGAGCAAGGCTCTGCCCTGGGCCGGCCTGACCTGGAAGGACCCCGTGGACCGACTGATCGTCCGAGGTGCGCGCGAGCACAACCTCAAGGACGTCTCTCTGGACCTGCCCCGCGACGCCCTGATCGTGTTCACCGGCCTGTCCGGGTCGGGCAAGTCCAGCCTCGCCTTCGACACGATCTTCGCCGAGGGCCAGCGCCGCTATGTCGAGTCGCTGTCCGCCTACGCGCGGCAGTTCCTGGGCCAGATGGACAAGCCCGACGTCGACTTCATCGAGGGCCTCTCGCCGGCCGTCTCGATCGACCAGAAGTCCACCAGCCGCAACCCCCGGTCGACGGTCGGCACGATCACCGAGGTCTACGACTACCTCCGCCTGCTGTTCGCCCGCGCCGGCCGGCCGCACTGCCCGGTGTGCGGCGAGCCGATCAGCAGCCAGACGCCCCAGCAGATCGTCGACCGGGTGCTCGACCTGGACGAGGGCGCCCGCTTCCAGGTGCTGGCGCCGGTCGTGCGCGGCCGCAAGGGCGAGTACGGCGAGCTGTTCCGCGAGCTGCAGACCAAGGGCTTCTCGCGGGCCCGGGTCGACGGCGAGGTCGTGTCGCTGGCCGAGCCGCCCAAGCTCGACAAGAAGTACAAGCACACGATCGACATCGTGATCGACCGGCTCAGCGTCAAGCCGTCGGCCAAGCGCCGCCTCACCGACTCGGTGGAGACCGCGCTCAAGCTGACCGGCGGTCTGGTGGTGCTCGACTTCGTCGACCTGCCGGCCGACGACCCGCACCGCGAGCGGCGCTTCTCCGAGCGGCTGGCCTGCCCCAACGAGCACCCCCTGGCGATGGAGGAGCTCGAGCCCCGCTCGTTCTCGTTCAACTCGCCCTACGGCGCCTGCCCCGTCTGCACCGGCATCGGCACCCGGCTCGAGGTCGACCCCGAGCTGATCGTCCCCAACGACGAGCTCTCCCTCGAGGAAGGCGCCGTCGCGCCGTGGGCGGGCGGCACGTCGAGCGAATACTTCACCCGGCTGCTCGACGCGCTCGCCGACGACATGAAGTTCAAGATGTCGACGCCGTGGCGCAAGCTGCCCGAGCGGGTGCGCGAGGCGGTCCTGCACGGGCTCGACTACCAGGTGCACGTGAAATACCGCAACCGCTACGGCCGGATGCGCTCCTACCACACCGGCTTCGAGGGAGCGATCCCGTTCGTGCAGCGCCGCCACACGGAGACCGACTCCGAGTGGAGCCGCGAGCGCTACGAGGGCTACATGCGCGAGGTGCCGTGCCCGGCCTGCGGCGGGTCCCGGCTCAAGCCCGAGTCCCTGGCAGTCCTGCTCGGTGGGCGCAACATCGCCGACATCTGCCGGCTGCCGATCCGCGAGTGCGACGACTTCCTGCGTGACGTCGAGCTGACCGACCGCGAGCGACAGATCGCCGAGCGCGTCATCAAGGAGATCCACGCCCGGCTCGGCTTCCTGCTCGACGTCGGCCTCGACTACCTCTCACTCGAGCGACCGTCGGGCACCCTGTCCGGCGGCGAGGCGCAGCGGATCCGGCTCGCCACCCAGATCGGCGCCGGCCTGGTCGGCGTCCTCTACGTCCTCGACGAGCCGTCGATCGGCCTGCACCAGCGCGACAACCGGCGACTCATCGAGACCCTGACCCGACTGCGCGACCTCGGCAACACGCTGATCGTGGTCGAGCACGACGAGGAGACGATCCGCAGCGCCGACTGGGTGGTCGACATCGGCCCCGGAGCGGGCGAGCACGGCGGACAGATCGTCGTCTCCGGCTCGGTCGACGACCTGCTCAACAGCCCCGACTCGCTGACGGGGGCCTACCTCTCCCGCCGTACGTCGATCCCCACCCCCACAGCGGTGGAGCGGCGACCGCGCACCAAGGGCCGGGAGCTGACGGTGACCGGCGCCCGCGAGCACAACCTGCGCGGCATCGACGTCACGTTCCCGCTCGGCTGTTTCGTGGCCGTGACGGGTGTGTCCGGCTCGGGCAAGTCGACGCTGGTCAACGACATCCTCTACACCACGCTGGCGCAGAAGCTGCACGGTGCGCGGACCGTGCCGGGCCGGCACAAGGCGGTCAAGGGCCTCGAGAACGTCGACAAGGTGGTGCACGTCGACCAGAGCCCGATCGGGCGAACGCCGAGGTCGAACCCCGCGACCTACACCGGCGTCTTCGACCACATGCGCCGGCTGTTCGCCGAGACCACCGAGGCCAAGATCCGTGGCTACCTGCCGGGCAGGTTCTCGTTCAACGTCAAGGGCGGTCGCTGCGACGCATGCTCCGGTGACGGCACCATCAAGATCGAGATGAACTTCCTGCCCGACGTCTACGTGCCGTGCGAGGTCTGCCACGGGGCCCGCTACAACCGCGAGACGCTGGAGGTGCACTTCAAGGGCAAGACCATCTCCGAGGTGCTCGACATGCCGATCGAGGAGGCTGCCGACTTCTTCGAAGCGGTGCCCGCGATCAACCGCCACCTCCGGACGCTCAACGACGTCGGGCTCGGCTACGTCCGGCTCGGCCAGCCGGCCCCCACCCTCTCCGGCGGCGAGGCCCAGCGGGTCAAGCTCGCCTCCGAGCTGCAGAAGCGCTCCACCGGCCGGACCGTCTACGTGCTCGACGAGCCGACCACCGGGTTGCACTTCGAGGACATCCGCAAGCTGCTGGGAGTCCTGCAGAGCCTGGCCGACAAGGGCAACACCGTGATCGTCATCGAGCACAACCTCGACGTCATCAAGACTGCCGACTGGGTGATCGACATGGGTCCCGAGGGTGGCTCCGGTGGCGGGATGGTCGTCGCCGAGGGAACGCCCGAGGACATCGCGGCCTCGCCTGACAGTCACACCGGGATGTTCCTGCGCCCCGTTCTGGCACCTGCCCCGAAGAAGCGCAAGGCGGCCGCCACGTCGCGGGCCGCGCCCCGTGCCCGAGCCGCGCGCAAGTCCACCGCCTCGTCTCGTTGACGAACCCGGCCGTACGGCGGGTGCTCGCCGATCCCTACAACCTCACCGGCGCGGCGCTTGTCGTGGTCATGGCGGCCGTGACCGTGCAAGGTCACTGGGTCAGCGACTTCTGGACCCACGCCGCGACGCTGGCCGAGCTGATCGCCCATCCCGCCGATCCCGCCGACCCGTTGGTGGGCGGCGACGGTGGCTTTCCCTACTACTCGCCCTACCTGCTGGTGCTCGCCGGGCTGGCGCGCCTCACCGGCCTGGGCGCTGTTGCCACGCTGGAGCTCGCCGGGCTGCCCGTGCTGGTCTTCGCGCTCTGGGCGGTGCGCCGGTTCGTCGCCGTCTTCAGCCCCCGGCCCCGGGTCGCCGTGCTGTTCCTGCTCTTCACGCTCGTGCTGTGGGGCATCCGGCCCTGGTTCTACAGCGGCATGTTCAACCTCGGCACGCTGTCGCTGGCCCTGGCCTGGCCGAGCCTGCTGGCGTTCGGGCTGATGCTGACGGTGTGGCGCGCGCTGTGCGACTTCGCGGCCGCGCCCTCGCGCGGCTCCTGGCTGGTCCTGGCGACCTTCCCGGCGCTGGTGATCCTGATCCATCCCTTCACGGCGCTCAACACCGCGCTTGGCGCCGTTGCGCTGATGATCGGCCGCTGGCGCGGCCGCCCGCTGCGCGACCTCGGGCTGCTCGCTGCCGCCGCGGCAGTGTCGGTCGTCCTGGCTTCGCTCTGGCCCTACTACTCGTTGCCCGACCTGCTGGTTTCACCGGCGGAGTTCGACCGCATCAGCCGCTACCTGTTCGTCAACAAGGTCGACTTCTTCTGCCTTCTCGTTGTCGGCCTGCCCGTCCTCGTCGCGCGGTTCGTCGCTGACCGGCGCGACCCCCTGGGCGTCATGTTCGTGCTGGCAGCTCCGATCGTTGCCGCCGCTGCACTGCTCGACCACTACAGCTGGGGCCGGGTCATCCCGCTGGCCGCGCTCGCCGTACACCTCGCCCTCGCGTTGGCGATCGGTGACGGCGACTGGCAGTCCCATCGAGCGGCCCGGCCCTGGCTGGTCGGGGTCACTGCCGCGGCCTGCCTGCTCGGCCTCTGGGCCAACTTCTGGGGGCTGACCCGGGCGGTGCCGCCGGCCTGGCTGCCGGACGGGCTTCCATCGGCGGCCCGAACGCCGACCCCGCCCTACCCCGACTACTCCTGGGTCGGCGCGCACATCTGCCGGGGCGACGTCGTGGAGACCGACTCCTGGATCGCCGGGCGGGTCATCCCCACCTACGGCGCCCGGCAGATCGCCGCGCCCTGGCCCGACCCGTTCGTGACGGACGCCGCGGTGCGGGCCCAGGCCCACCGGGACTTCCTGCGCACCCAGGACCCCGCCGAGCGGGACGCCATCGCCGATGACTACGCCGTCCGCTGGATCCTCGATGTGCCGGGGTTCCGCGATCTCGGCGAGCTGGCCGGCTGGACACCGGTCGCCACCGGGCCCGATGGCTCCCGGCTGCTGGCCCGCGCAACTGAACCGGGTCGTTGCGAAACTGTTGCCGAGCCCCACGCGTTGTCCGCTCCATGAGCCGAAACACTGAGGTCATGCAGACAGAGCAGCCGGACGCCCCGCTCACGCCGGTGGGCACCAGCCGACGATCGGTCCTCGGGGCCGCGGTCGCGGTCGGGGCAGTCGGCGTCGTCGCGGCCTGTGGTGGTGGGGGTGAGGCGGAGCCTCCGGTTGCATCGACCTCCGGCACGAGCTCGGAACCGTCGACACCGTCGACGGCAGCCAGCTCAGCTCCCGCCGACGGCGCCGAGGCTCTGACCTCGACAGCCGACGTCCCGGTCGGCGGCGGGGTGATCATCGCCGACGCAAAGGTGGTCGTCACCCAGCCGAAGGCAGGGGAGTTCAAGGCCTTCTCCTCGACGTGCACCCACATGAGCTGTCAGGTGACCAGCATCTCCGATGGGCGCATCGCCTGCCCGTGCCACGGCAGCAGCTACAGCATCGTCGACGGGTCGGTGGAGGGCGGCCCCGCGCCGCGGCCGTTGCCGAAGGTTGCCATCGAGGTCGAGGGCGACGCGGTGGTCCGGGCCTGATGGGCGGCGCGCCACCCACCCACCCGACGCGCCGTACGGTCCTCGGTGGTGCCGTGGCCGTCGGCGCTGCCAGTGTCATCGCAGCCTGCGGCGGCGACGACACGTCCGGCCCGTCAGCCTCGGACGCACCTTCCGCCGGAGGTCAGGCCCTCACCTCCGCCGCGGACGTCCCCGTCGGTGGCGGGCTGATCCTCGCTGACGAGAAGGTGGTGGTCACCCAGCCGACGGCGGGCACGTTCAAGGCCTTCTCCTCGACGTGCACCCACCAGAGCTGCCAGGTCACCGGCATTTCCGGTGGCCGCATCACCTGCCCGTGCCACATGAGCAGCTTCAGCATCACCGACGGGTCCCCGCAGGGACTGGCCCCGAGCCCGCTGCCCGAGGTGGCCATCAAGGTCGAGGGTGACGAGGTGGTTCGGGCCTAGCAGCGGGCCCGTTCCGTCAGCTCACCGTCGTAGGCTTTGGGCGTGGCTGATCCGGCGTCCTACCGCCCTGCGCCGGGGTCGATTCCCGACGCGCCGGGCGTCTACCGATTCCGCGACGAGCACGGCCGCATCATCTACGTCGGCAAGGCCCGCAGCCTGCGTTCGCGGCTGTCGTCCTACTTCCAGGACCTGTCCAACCTGCATGCGCGCACGCAGACGATGGTCACGACGGCCGCGGCCGTCGAGTGGACCGTCGTCACCACCGAGGTCGAGGCCCTCCAGCTGGAATACAACTGGATCAAGGAGTTCGACCCGCGCTTCAACGTCCGCTACCGCGACGACAAGAGCTATCCCAGCCTCGCCGTGACGCTGAACGAGGAGTTCCCGCGGCTGCAGGTGATGCGCGGGGCGAAGAAGAAGGGCGTCCGCTACTTCGGTCCCTACGCACACGCCTGGGCCATCCGCGAGACCCTCGACCTGCTGCTGAGAGTCTTCCCGGCACGCACCTGCTCCAGCGGTGTCTTCAAGCGCGCCGGTCAGGTCGGCCGGCCGTGCCTGCTCGGCTACATCGGCAAGTGCTCCGCCCCGTGCGTCGGCCGCGTCGACGCTGCGGACGCACCGGGCGATCGTCGACGACTTCTGCGACTTCATGGCCGGGCAGACGGGTCCCTACCTGCGCCGGCTGGAGAAGGAGATGCAGGTCGCGGCCGCCAACCAGGACTACGAGCGAGCCGCCCGGCTGCGCGACGACATCAAGGCGCTCGAGCGCGCCGTCGAGAAGCAGGCGGTCGTGCTGGCCGACGGCACCGACGCCGATGTCGTCGCGTTCGCCGAGGACCCGCTCGAGGCCGCCGTCCAGGTCTTCTACGTCCGCGGCGGCCGGGTGCGCGGGCAGCGTGGCTGGGTGGTCGACAAGGTCGAGGACGTCACCACCGGCGACCTGGTCGAGGACTTCCTCCAGCAGGTCTACGGCGACGAGATGGGCGACAGCTGGAGCCAGCCGGTGCCGCGCGAGGTCCTGGTCCCGGTGCTGCCCGACGATGCCGCCGCCCTGGGCGCCTGGCTGTCCGGCCTCCGGGGGAGCCGGGTGGACCTCCGCGTGCCTCGACGCGGCGACAAGCGCTCGCTGATGGAGACGGTCGCCCGCAACGCCGAGCAGGCCCTGGTGCTGCACAAGACCCGGCGCGGGAGCGACCTGACCAGTCGCGGCATCGCGCTCCAGGAGATCCAGGACGCCCTCGGCCTGGCGGACGCCCCGCTGCGCATCGAGTGCTACGACGTCTCCAACCTGCAGGGCAACGACGTGGTCGCCTCGATGGTCGTCTTCGAGGACGGCCTGGCGCGCAAGTCCGAATACCGCCGCTTCGTCATCCGCGGGCAGGCCGGTCAAGGCGACACCGCGTCGATCACCGAGGTCATCACGCGACGCTTCCGGCGCTATCTGGACGAGCGCTCCGAGACCGGGGAGCTGGGCGCCGACCCCGTCAGCGACGACGACCCGGCCGGAGTGGCGCGCGGCGATCGACCCGGACACCGGCCGGCCGCGCCGCTTCGCCTACCCGCCGAACCTCGTCGTCGTCGACGGTGGCGCTCCCCAGGTGACGGCGGCCCAGCGCGCCCTGGATGCGCTCGGCATCGACGACGTCGCGCTGTGCGGGCTGGCCAAGCGGCTCGAGGAGGTGTGGCTGCCGGGCAACCCGCACCCGGTTGTGCTGCCGAGGACGAGCGAAGGCCTCTACCTCCTGCAGCGAGTGCGCGACGAGGCCCACCGGTTCGCGATCGCTCTGCATCGCACCCGGCGGTCCAAGTCGATGACCACGAGCGCACTGGACGGCATTCCGGGACTCGGGGAGACGCGCCGCAAGGCCTTGCTGCGACACTTCGGCTCCATCAAGCGACTTTCGGCGGCAACGGCCGAGGAGATCACCGTGGTAGCCGGCATCGGTCCGCGCACTGCGGAGGCCATCGTGCTCGCCCTCGCGTCCCGTGAGCCCGCCGCGCCGGCGGTCAACACCGCCACCGGCGAGATCCTCGACGACCCTGCCGACACCCTGCAGCAGGACGGGCACCGATGAGCACGAAGCCGAAGAAGCCGACCACGGTCCCGCTTCCCGACCTGGTGATCATCACCGGGATGTCCGGCGCCGGTCGGAGCACCGCGGCCAACGTGCTGGAGGACCTCGGCTGGTTCGTCGTCGACAACCTGCCCCCCGGACTGCTGCCGACGCTCGCCGAGCTCGGCGGCCGCACGCAGGGAAACGTGCAGCGGATCGCGGCGGTGGTCGACGTACGCAGTGGATCGTTCTTCGCCGACCTGACCGAGGCACTCGGCGACCTCGCCGACCGGGGCAACAACCCGCACATCATCTTTCTCGAGGCCGCGGACACGACGCTGGTCGGACGTTTTGAGGGCGTACGCCGACCGCATCCGCTGCAGGGTGACGGTCGACTCGTGGACGGCATCGCCCGCGAGCGCGAGATGCTCCGCGACCTCCGGGCCAACGCCGACATCGTGATCGACACCACCTCGCTGAACGTGCACGAGCTCGGTGCGAAGGTGCTGCAGGCGTTCGAGGAGGAGAGCGCCGGCCTGCGCGCGACGGTGATCTCGTTCGGCTACAAGTACGGCCTGCCCGTCGACGCCGACCTCGTGCTGGACTGCCGGTTCCTGCCCAACCCGCACTGGGTGCCCGAGCTGCGGCCGATGACCGGCCTGGAGGAGCGGGTGAGCGACTACGTCCTGGGTCAGCCGGGCGCGGCCGAGTTCGTCGACAAGTTCGTGGCGCTGTTCGACCTCGTCTCCACCGGATACCGGCGCGAGGGCAAGCGCTACGCCACGATCGCCGTCGGCTGCACGGGCGGCAAGCACCGGTCGGTGGCGATCAGCGAGGAGATCGCGCGCCGGCTGGGAAAGCAGGGCCTGGACATCTCGATCGTGCACCGCGACCTGGGTCGGGAGTGAGGGCCGCGTGAGCCCGGCCCGCGACCCGCGGGTCGTGGCGCTCGGCGGCGGGCACGGCCTGGCCGCCTCCCTCGCGGCGCTGCGCCGGGTCACCCGCAACGTCACCGCCGTCGTGACGGTCGCCGACGACGGCGGTTCCAGCGGGCGGCTTCGTCGTGAGCTGGGGGTGCTGCCGCCCGGCGACCTGCGGATGGCGCTGGCCGCCCTGTGCGGGGACGACCAGTGGGGCCGCACGTGGAGCGAGGTGGTCCAGCACCGGTTCCGCAGCGACGGAACACTGCACGACCACGCGGTCGGCAACCTGTTGATCGTCGCGCTCTGGGAGCTGCTCGGTGACCCGGTCGTGGGTCTGGACTGGATGGGACGGCTGCTCCGCGCCGAGGGACGGGTGCTGCCGATGTCCTTGGTCCCGCTGGACATCGAGGCGGTCGTGCGGCTCGACGGCGAGGACGAAGGCGAGACGGTCACGGTGCGCGGCCAGGTCGCGGTTGCGACCGCGAGCGGGACGGTGAAGCACATCTCGCTGGTCCCGGAGAGCCCGCCGGCGTGCCCCGAGGCCGTGCAGGCGGTGCGTGACGCCGACTGGGTCGTGCTCGGGCCGGGCTCGTGGTTCAGCAGCGTCATCCCACACCTCCTCGTCCCCGAACTCGCGGACGCGCTGCACCAGACGTCGGCCCAGCGGCTCGTCGCTCTCAACCTGGCTCCGCAGCCGGACGAGACCGCGGGTTTCTCGCCGCAGACACACCTCGAGGTGCTCGGGCGGCACGCTCCTGGCTTGGCGATCGACGTGGTCCTCGTGGACCCCAGCACCGCTCCTGACCTGGTCGCACTCGAGAAGGTCGCCGCCGGCTTCGGGGCCCGGGTGGTCGTCGAGCAGGTCGCCCGGTCCGACGGTTCTCCACGTCACGACCCCGAGCTGCTCGCCGCTGCGTACCGCGACGTCTTTTCTAGTGGCAGGATCTAGTCCTATGGCCATGACCGCAGCAGTGAAGGACGAGCTCGCTCACCTGGTGGTGACCCGGCCGTGCTGCCGCAAGGCCGAGGTGTCCTCGATGCTGCGCTTCGCCGGCGGGCTGCACATCGTCGGCGGTCGCATCGTGGTCGAGGCCGAGGTCGACACCGGTGCGACCGCGCGGCGGTTGCGCAAGGACATCGCCGAGGTCTATGGGCACGCCTCTGACGTCGCCGTGGTCGCGGCGGGTGGTCTGCGCAAGGGCAGCCGCTATCTCGTGCGCGTCGTCCGGGACGGCGAGGCGCTGGCCCGACAGACCGGGCTGCTCGACGGTCACGGTCGTCCGGTCCGCGGGCTGCCGCCGCAGGTTGTGTCGGGCGCCATCTGCGACGCGGAGGCGGCCTGGCGAGGAGCGTTCCTCGCGCACGGGTCGCTCACCGAGCCGGGACGCTCCTCGGCACTGGAGATCACCTGCCCCGGGCCGGAGGCCGCACTCGCGCTGGTCGGCGCTGCTCGCCGGCTGCAGGTCAGTGCCAAGGCGCGCGAGGTCCGCGGGGTGGACCGGGTGGTCATCCGCGACGGCGACGCGATCGGCGCGCTGCTGACGCGGCTCGGCGCCCACGACAGCGTGCTGGCCTGGGAGGAGCGCCGGATGCGCCGGGAGGTCCGGGCGACCGCCAACCGGCTGGCCAACTTCGACGACGCCAACATGCGCCGGTCGGCGCGGGCCGCCGTCGCCGCCGGTGCCCGGGTGCAGCGCGCCCTCGAGATCCTCGGCGACGACATCCCCGACCACCTCCGGGCGGCCGGTGAGCTCCGGCTCGGCCACAAGCAGGCCAGCCTCGAGGAGCTCGGGGCGCTGGCCGACCCCCCGATGACCAAGGACGCCGTCGCCGGCCGCATCCGCCGCCTGCTCGCGATGGCCGACAAGCGGGCCTCCGACCTCGGGATGCCCGGCACCGACGCCAACCTCTCCGCCGAGATGATGGACGCCTGACGCCCGTTCCACCTGCTGGTCCGCGATGTGATCGCGGTGGGTCCGTTGGGTAGGGTCGAGTGACGGTCAGCAAACCGCCGGCGCGCCCGGCAGTCGGGGCGTTCCCGGCGCACGACGAGGAGCATCTTGTGACAGTTCGCGTAGGCATCAACGGCTTCGGTCGCATCGGGCGCAACTTCTTCCGCGCCGCGCTGGCACAGGGCGCAGACATCGAGGTTGTCGGCGCCAACGACCTCACCGACAACAAGACGCTGGCGCACCTGCTGAAGTACGACAGCATCCTCGGCCGCCTCAAGGACGATGTCACCTACGACGACCAGAACATCATCGTCGGCGGTCGCAAGATCCGGGCGCTGGAGGAGCGCGATCCCGGCTCGCTGCCGTGGAAGGAGCTCGGCGCCGACGTCGTCATCGAGTCGACCGGCTTCTTCACCGACGCCAACAAGGCGCGCGCCCATCTCGACGCCGGCGCGCAGAAGGTCATCATCTCGGCGCCGGCCAAGAACGAGGACTTCACGGTGGTTCTCGGCGCGAACGACGGCGACTACGACGCCGCCAACCACCACATCATCTCCAACGCCTCGTGCACGACGAACTGCCTCGCACCGATGGCCAAGGTCCTGCACGACACGTTCACCATCGAGCGCGGCCTGATGACGACGATCCACGCCTACACGCAGGACCAGAACCTGCAGGACGGCCCGCACGACGACCTCCGCCGGGCCCGGGCAGCGGCCCTGAACATCGTGCCGACCAGCACCGGTGCCGCGAAGGCGATCGGACTCGTGCTGCCCGACCTCAAGGGCAAGCTCGACGGCTTCGCGTTCCGTGTCCCGATCCCCACCGGCTCGGCCACCGACCTGACGGTCACGATCTCCCGCGACACGACGGTCGAGGAGGTCAACGCCGCCTTCAAGGCCGCGGCCGACGGACCCCTCAAGGGCTACCTGACCTACACCGAGGACGAGATCGTCTCCTCCGACATCGTGACCGACCCGTCGTCGTGCACGTTCGACGCGAAGCTGACCAAGGTCATCGGCAACCAGGTCAAGATCGTCGGCTGGTACGACAACGAGTGGGGCTACTCCAACCGCCTCGTCGACCTCGTGAAGCTGGTCGGCCAGTCGCTTTGATGAAGACGGTCGACGACCTCGGAGAGCTCCGGGGCAAGCGGGTCCTCGTGCGCTCGGACCTCAACGTGCCGCTCGACGACGGCACGATCACCGACGACGGCCGCATCCGTGGCCAGCGCCCCGACCATCACCGACCTGGCCGGGCGCGGTGCGCGGGTGGTGGTCTGCGCGCACCTGGGCCGGCCGAAGGGCAAGCCGGACCCGGCGTACTCCCTCGCACCGGTCGCTGCGCGTCTCGCCGAGGTGCTGGACCGGCCGGTGGAGTTCGCGACCGACACCGTCGGCGAGAGCGCCCGCACCGCGGTCGCCGAGCTCGGCGACGGTGACGTCGTGCTGCTGGAGAACCTCCGGTTCAACGCGGGGGAGGAGACCAAGGACGACGCGACGCGGGGCGAGTTCGCCGACCAGCTCGCGACGCTCGCTGACGTCTACGTCGGTGACGGCTTCGGTGCCGTGCACCGCAAGCACGCGAGCGTGTACGACGTGCCGCAGCGCCTGCCGCACGCGGCCGGCCAGCTGGTCGTGGCCGAGGTCGACGGTGCTGCGCAAGCTGACCGAGAACCCCGACAAGCCCTACGTCGTCGTGCTCGGCGGCTCGAAGGTGTCCGACAAGCTCGGCGTCATCGACAACCTGCTCGACCAGGTCGACCGGCTGGTCATCGGCGGCGGCATGGTCTTCACCTTCCTCAAGGCGCAGGGCCACGAGGTGGGCAAGAGCCTGCTCGAGGAGGACCAGCTCGACGCCGTTCGCGGCTACCTCGACGAGGCCAAGGCGAAGGGCGTCGAGATCGTGCTGCCCGTCGACATCGTCGCCGCGACCGAGCTCTCGGCCGACGCCGACCACGACGTCGTCGCCGCCGACGCCATCCCGGCCGACCGCCTCGGCCTGGACATCGGCCCGGAGAGCGGCAAGCTGTTCGCCTCGAAGGTCGCCGACGCGCGCACCGTCTTCTGGAACGGCCCGATGGGTGTGTTCGAGATGGAGCCGTACGCCGAGGGCACCCGCGCGCTCGCGCAGGCGCTCACCGAGGTCACCGCCGCGGGTGGCCTGACCGTCGTCGGTGGCGGCGACTCCGCGGCCGCGGTGCGCAAGCTGGGCTTCGAGGAGAAGGCGTTCGGCCACATCTCCACCGGTGGCGGCGCGAGCCTGGAGTTCCTCGAAGGCAAGACGCTGCCCGGTCTAGCCGTCCTTGACGAAGAGCGAAGAAGCCCCCGACGAGAGCGAGAGCTGACACCGATGGCCCGCATGCCGCTGATGGCAGGCAACTGGAAGATGAACCTCACCCACCTCGAGGCCATCGCCCACGTGCAGAAGCTCGCCTTCTCTCTCAACGACAAGGACTTCGACGTCGTCGAGGTCGCGGTCCTGCCGCCCTTCACCGCGATCCGCTCCGTGCAGACGCTCGTCGACGGCGACAAGTACCGCATCCGCTACGGCGCCCAGGACCTCTCCGTGCACGACTCGGGGGCCTACACCGGCGACGTGTCCGGCCCGATGCTGGCCAAGCTCGGCTGCACCTACGTCGTGGTCGGCCACTCGGAGCGGCGGCAGCACCACGGCGAGGACGAAGACCTGGTCAACGCCAAGCTGAAGGCGGCGTTCCGGAACAAGCTGACGCCGATCCTCTGCGTCGGCGAGGACGAGAGTGTCCGCTCCGAGGGGCGCCAGGTCGAGCACACGACCTGGCAGCTGCGCACCGCACTCGCCGACATCCCGGCGGAGGACGTCCGCACCCTTGTCGTCGCCTACGAGCCGGTCTGGGCGATCGGCACCGGAGCGGTCGCCAGCCCCGATGACGCGCAGGAGGTGGCGGCTGCCCTGCGCGCGACGCTGGCGGAGCTGCACTCCGGCGAGCTGGCCGACGGTGTGCGCATCCTCTACGGCGGCTCGTGCAAGGCCGACAACGTGGTCGGGATCATGGCCGCAGCCCGACGTCGACGGTGCCCTGGTCGGCGGCGCAAGCCTGGACCCGGACGAGTTCGTGGCCATCTGCCGCTACCAGCAACGGGCCGAAAGTGAAGGGTCCGGCGGCGCGAACGGCTCCTGACGTACCCTGGACCCGCGTTGGCTCCACCCGTACCCACACCCGCACCGAGAAAGCTGACGTTGTCTCGATGGAGATCGTGCTCGAGATCGTGCTCATCATCACCAGCCTGCTGATGATCCTGCTGGTGCTGCTGCACAAGGGCAAAGGCGGCGGGCTGTCCGACCTGTTCGGCGGCGGCGTCTCCTCGTCTCTCGGCGGCTCGTCCGTCGTCGAGCGCAACCTCGACCGGATGACCATCGGCGTCGGGATCCTGTGGATCTCCTCCATCGTCGGACTTGGACTGTTGCTCAAGGACTGACGCAAGTCACCACTTAGACTGAACCCTCGGGCGGCACCGCCCGCAGGACCCACCGCGAGACAGCTGGAGAACCCCGTGGCAAGTGGGAACGCCATCCGAGGAAGCCGCGTCGGCGCGGGACCGATGGGCGAGGCCGAGCGGGGCGACTCCGCCCCGCGGTTCCGGCTCTCCTACTGGTGCGCCAACGGTCACGAGACCAAGCCCAGCTTCGCCGAGGACAGCACCGTGCAGGCACCCGAGAGCTGGGACTGCCCACGGTGCGGACTGCCCGCCGGCCAGGACCGCGAGAACCCGCCCACCCCGCCGCGCACCGAGCCCTACAAGACGCACCTGGCCTACGTGAAGGAGCGCCGCAGTGACGCCGACGGCGCAGCGATCCTCGAAGAGGCGCTGTCCAAGCTGCGCGGCCGCTAACCCCTCCTGAGTCCATGCCCGGACCGCTCGAGGGTGTCGTCGTCGTCGACCTCTCGCGCGCGCTCGCCGGCCCGCACGCGGCGATGATGCTCGGCGACCTCGGCGCCCGGGTCATCAAGGTCGAGAACCCCGACGGCGGTGACGACAGCCGCGGCTGGGGGCCGCCGTTCGTCGGCCCCCAGGACCAGCGCGAGTCGACCTACTTCTTCTCCTGCAACCGCAACAAGGAGTCGGTCACCGCAGACCTCAAGTCGGCCGACGGCAAGGACCTGCTGACCCGGCTCGTGCGCCACGCGGACGTGCTGATCGAGAACTTCCGCACCGGCGTCCTCGACCGGCTGGGCTTCCCGGTCGAGCGGCTGCACGAGCTCAACCCGCGGCTCGTCGTCCTGTCGATCTCCGGCTTCGGCCACGACGGCCCCGAGGGCGGCCGGGCCGGCTACGACCAGATCGCGCAGGGCGAGGCCGGCCTGATGTCGCTGACCGGCACCGGCCCCGACGACCCGATGCGGGTCGGCGTGCCGATCGGCGACCTGCTCGCCGGCATGTACGGCGCGTACGGCGTGGTGGCCGCCCTGCACGAGCGCAACGCCACCGGCCGGGGGCAGGTCGTGCGCACGTCGCTGCTCGCCGCGATCGTGGGGGTGCACGCGTTCCAGGGCACGCGCTACACCGTCACCGGCGAGGTGCCCTACGGGCAGGGCAACCACCACCCATCGATCTGCCCCTACGGGCTGTTCGGCTGCGCCGACGGCATGGTGCAGATCGCGGTCGGCAGCGAGAGCCTGTGGCGGCGCCTGGCCACTGCCTTCGACCTGCCGGTCGACGCGCCCGGCTTCGCGACCAACGCCGACCGCGTGGGCAACCGCGACGGGGTCATCGACGCCGTCAACGCGGCGTTCGCCGACCAGCCGCTGGCTGACCTGCTGCCGCGGCTGGACGAGCTCGGCATCCCCGCCGGCGAGGTCCGCACCCTGGACCGCGTCTACGACTGGGAGCAGACCCGGTCCCAGGGCCTGCTGGTCGACGTCGACCATGCCACGGTCGGGCCGATCACCCTGCCCGGTCCGCCGCTGCGGTTCGACGACGGCGGCCGGGTCGCGCACACCGCACCGCCGACGCTCGGACAGCACGACGTGTCGGTGCGCCGCTGGCTCGACGAGGTCGACGCCGCCGAGCACCCCGGTGGCTAGCCCGGCGCCCTCGCCCTAGAGTCGCGGCATGCGCGCGCTGATCGCTCTCGGTGGGAACGCCATGACCGGGCCCGGCGGCAGCGCCACACCAGTCGACCAGGACAACGCCGTGTCCTCGGCGATGGAGCACGTCGCCGACCTGATCGCCTCCGGCATCGACGTGGTGCTGACGCACGGCAACGGTCCCCAGGTCGGCAACCTGCTGGTCAAGAACGAGCTCGCGGCGAACGTCGTGCCGCCGGTGCCGCTGGACTGGTGCGGCGCGCAGACGCAGGGGACGATCGGCTTCCTGATCCTCGACTCGCTGGACAAGGCGCTGGCCGCCCGCGGTGTCGACCGGCGTACGGCGACCGTCGTGACCCGCACCCTCGTCGACGGGGACGACCCCGGTTTCACCAAGCCCACCAAGCCGATCGGTCGCTACCTGCCCGAGGACGAGGCGAAGGTGCTCATGGAGCACGGCCAGACCTGGGAGCCTCGCGGCGACAAGGGCTGGCGCCGGGTGGTCGCCTCACCCGAACCGCTGGACATCATCGACGCGCCCGCGATCGGTCTGCTGGCCGACTCCGGGTACGTCGTCGTCGGCGCCGGCGGCGGGGGCATTCCCGTCGTACGGGATGCCGACGGATCGCTGCGTGGCGTCGAGGCCGTGATCGACAAGGACCTCGCGGCCGCGATCCTCGCCCCGGCCGTCGGGGCCGACGTGCTCGTCATCGCCACCGACGTGGACAACGCCGTCCTGTCCTACGGCACCCCCGACGCGCGGCCGCTCGAGCGGGTGACCCCGGCGCAGATGCGCGAGTACGCGGCGGCCGGTCATTTCGCCAGCGGCAGCATGGGACCCAAGGTCGAAGCCGCCGTGCGCTTCGTGGAGGGTGGCGGCACCCGGTCGGTCATCACGTCGCTGCAGCACATCCGTGAAGCGGTGCACGGCTCCGCCGGCACCATCGTTGAGGTCTGAAGAGAAACCGACTGAGGAGAGCCAGATGCCAGAGCCCATCGAGGTCCACAAGGTTGCGATCGAGAGCGTCTCCGATGCGTCGGGTCTCGCGCAGCTCATCGACAAGGGCACCATCGAGGCCGACCGGGTCATCGCCGTCATCGGCAAGACCGAGGGCAACGGCGGGGTCAACGACTACACCCGGATCATCGCCGACCGCGCCTTCCGTGAGGTGCTGGAGAGCAAGGGCACCCGGTCGATGGACGAGATCAAGCAGATCCCGATCGTCTGGTCCGGCGGAACCGACGGGGTCATCTCGCCGCACGCCACCATCTTCGCGACGACCGACCCGGCGACCGCGCCGAAGACGGACGAGCCGCGGCTGTCGGTCGGGTACGCGATGAGCGAGCAGATCCTGCCGGAGGACATCGGCAGGGTGCCGATGGTGGAGAAGGTCGCGGCAGGAGTGAAGGTCGCGATGGAGCGGGCCGGCATCACCGACCCGGCCGACGTGCACTACGTGCAGACCAAGACGCCGCTGCTGACGCTCGAGACGATCACCGACGCCAAGAGCCGCGGCAAGGAGGTCTGGACCGAGGACACCTTGAAGTCAATGGACGTCTCCAACTCGACGACCGCGCTGGGCATCGCCGTAGCGCTCGGCGAGATCGAGATGCCGCGGGCCGAGCAGATCCACAAGGACCTGTCGCTCTTCTCTGCGGTCGCATCCTGCTCGTCCGGGGTCGAGCTCGACCAGGCGCAGATCGTGGTCCTGGGCAACGTGCGCGGCGTCGGCGGCCGGTTCCAGATCGGGCACAGCGTCATGAAGGACGCGCTCGACGCCGACGGCGTCTGGGACGCCATCCGCAACGCGGGGCTGGAGCTGCCGGACCGGCCGCACCCGAGCGACCTCGCCGGTCGCGTCGTGAACATCTTCTGCAAGTGCGAGGCCGACCCGAGCGGCCGCGTGCGCGGGCGGCGCAACATCATGCTCGACGACTCCGACGTGCACTGGCACCGCCAGATCAAGTCCTGCGTCGGCGGCGTCGTGTCGTCGGTCACGGGTGACCCGGCAGTGTTCGTGTCCGTGGCGGCGGTGCATCAGGGTCCCTCGGGTGGGGGACCGGTTATCGCGATCGTCGACCAGGGGGAGTAGCCAGCAGACGGATCACCTCGTCGTCCGACACCTGCGCGAAGGCCGCATACCACCGGCCGACCGCGGTGAAGCCGCTCGGTGCGGTCAGCACGGCGAACTCATCAGCAGCGTCCTTGAGGTCGCGCAGCGACCCGGGTGCGGCCACCGGCGCGGCCAGGACGAGTCGCGCCGGAGCCCGCGCACGCAGCGCCGCGAGAGCAGCGCGGGCGGTGACCCCGGTGGCGATGCCGTCGTCGACCAGGACGACCGTGCGACCGTCCACCCGGGGGGCCGGCCGGTCGCCGCGGTAGAGCCGCACCCGCCGCGTCAGCTCGGCCCGTTCCGCCGCCACGACCGGCGCCAGGTCCTCCGCCGACAGCCCGAGCAGCCGCAGCGCGCGCTGGTCGAACACCGGCTCCCCGCCCTCGGCGATCGCGCCCACGCCGTACTCCGGCTGCCGCGGCAGGCCGATCTTGCGGGCAACGAACACATCGGCCCGTACGCCGAGCACGGCGGCGGCGTGCGCCGCGACGACCACCCCACCCCGGGGGAGTCCCAGCACGACGGGGTCGTCCAGGCCGAGTCCGGCCAGGTGGTGGCCGAGGAGCTCCCCGGCCTCCGCGCGGTCGGCGAAAATCCGCGACGCCATGCGGCCAGCATCCACCGTTACGCTCGCGCGATGTCGACCAGGAGCATCCCGGCCTCGGCGTTCCGCGACGACGACGGGGCGCCGGACGCCGGCCTGGTCGCCGCACTCGCCCGGTTCGCCACTGATCCGGCGCATCGGCCCGACGTCCTGGCCGCGCTGCACGCTGCGCGCGTGCTGGCATCGGTCGTGGCGACGCCGGACCAGGTAGCGACCGGCGCGGCCGGGCTCCGGGTCGACAAGACCTCGGACATCGCCGTGCCGCTCCTGGAGGGAACCGACGGGCGTCGGGCGCTGGCCGTCTTCACCGGGCTGGACAGCCTCGCGCGGTGGGACCCGGCTGCCCGGCCGGTCCCCGTCATGGGACCGCGAGCGGCCGAGGTCGCGGTCGCCGAGGGCGCCGAGGTCCTCGTGGTCGACGTCGCCGGCCCGGACACCTGCGTGCTGGAGGTGCCCGAGCTGCGCGCCCTGGTCGGCGGGCGCGGCACCGTTCCGGCGTACGACGACGACCGGCTGGCCGCCGAGCTGCGATCCGCGCTGGCCGCCGAGCCGGCGGTGGCGGCCGCCTGGTTGCTGCCGGCGCCGGGCGTCGACGCGCGGCTCACTGTCCGCCTCGTCGACAGCGCTGCGACGCAGGGCGAGGTGACGCGCCTGCTCGCGTCGCTCGCCCGCCGGGTCGCCGACCTGCCCCGCTGGGCGGACCACGGCGTACGCGGTCTCGACGTTGCCCAGCCGCCTGTGGACGAGACGCCGGAGCGACCGCCGGTTTTCCAGCGCTTTCTTGACTGACTCCAACGCGCGCCCGGTCCGCTAGAGGCGGGCTGGGCGGGATTGGGTGGATGGGGCGCTGCGCTGGTAGTTTGGTCGGCGACCCGTCCTGGGTCGAGGACCCCGGTCCGCGCTCGGGACGTGCAAGTGGAGGCCTCTCCCACCCGCATCGGCTGCAGTTCGGCCGTCGGGTCCCGGTCCGGATGGTCCGCCTCGGCGGTCCGTCCCTGCGTGGGCGCACCCCGTCCGCGCCTGGGTCAGCAGGCTTTCGCGTGCATCGGCGCGGAAGCCTTTTTCGTGCCTGGGGTCACGGACAGTGTCAAGGAGGCCCCATCAGCACCGAGCCCAGGATCAACGACAGGATCCGCGTCAACGAGGTGCGGCTTGTCGGTCCCAACGGCGAACAGGTCGGCATCGTCGCCATCGGTGACGCGCTGCGCCTGGCCCAGGAGTCCGATCTCGACCTGGTCGAGGTCGCCCCGATGGCCCGGCCGCCGGTCTGCAAGCTCATGGACTACGGCAAGTTCAAGTACGAGTCGGCCATGAAGGCCCGTGAGGCGCGCAAGAACCAGGCGCACACGATCATCAAGGAGATGAAGCTCCGACCGAAGATCGACCCGCACGACTACGCGACCAAGAAGGGTCACGTCGTCCGGTTCCTCAAGCAGGGCGACAAGGTCAAGATCACGATCATGTTCCGCGGCCGGGAGCAGTCCCGGCCCGAGCTGGGCTACCGGCTCCTGCAGCGGCTCGCGAGCGACGTCGAGGAGCTCGGCTTCGTCGAGTCGGCGCCGAAGCAGGACGGCCGAAACATGATCATGGTCCTCGGACCGCACAAGAAGAAGGCCGAGGCGCGCGCCGAGCGAGCAGCGGACCGGACGAACGCAGAGACCAGCAACGCGGTGACCGCGAGAGACGCGGATCAGGACAGGCAGGCGACCCCCGCACAGCAGAGCGCGGACGCCGAGCAGCCTGGCCACGCCGTACAGGCCTGACCGCCCACCGGTCGAGCCGGCACCAAGAGACTTCAGCCCTGGCACCGCCGGGACAGAGCAAGTGACCAGGACGACGAGGAGAGACGGCGACATGCCGAAGAACAAGACCCACAGCGGCTCGAAGAAGCGCTTCCGCCTGACCGGCACCGGCAAGGTCATGCGCGAGCAGACCAACGCCCGCCACTACCTGGAGGGCAAGCCCTCGACCCGCACCCGACGGCTCGCGATGGACGTCCAGGCCTCGCCGGCCGACGTCAAGAAGATCAAGCGCCTGCTCGGCAAGTAGCCGTCCGTCCCCAGCAAGGAGTTCACACGTGGCACGCGTCAAGCGGGCAGTCAACGCCCACAAGAAGCGCCGAGTCGTCCTCGAGAGGGCGAGCGGTTACCGGGGCCAGCGGTCCCGGCTCTACCGCAAGGCCAAGGAGCAGATGCTCCACTCGATGACCTACGCCTACCGCGACCGCAAGAAGCGCAAGGGCGACTTCCGTCAGCTCTGGATCCAGCGGATCAACGCAGCGGCGCGGCAGAACGGCATGACCTACAACCGCTTCATCCAGGGCCTCAAGGCAGCCGGCATCGAGATCGACCGCAAGGTGCTGGCCGACATGGCCGTCAACGACCCGCCGGCGTTCGCCGCGCTCGTCGAGCTGGCCAAGGCAGCCGCACCGGCCGCGAACAGCCCCGCCGCCTGATCCTCACCCAGCCGTTCAGCACGATGTCGGACTCCGCAGCGCCTCGAGGCCTGCGGAGTCCGACGTCTTGTGCGGGCGGTGTCGCGGTGATCGCGTCTGAGCTGACGTCGGTGCGCTCCGCCGCGGGTGCAGGCCGCGCGGCGCCTGACCAAGCGGACGTTCCGGGCCCGCGAGCGGCGCTTCCTGGCCGAGGGTCCGCAGGCGGTTCGCGAGGCGCTCGACATCTCCCGGCGGCGTGCAGGAGCTGTTCGCGACCCGGGACGCCGTCAACCGCCACGGCGACCTGATGTCCGCCGCCGTGTCCGTCGGGGTCGAGGTCCAGCTCGTGAGCGCCGACGTGATGGCAGCGATGTGCCAGACGGTCACGCCGCAAGGTGTCGTCGCCGTCTGCGGCTTCGTCGACGTCGCCCTCGACGAGATCCTTGCCGCCCGGCCCCGCCTCGTCGCGGTGCTCGCCGACGCCCGAGACCCGGGCAACGCCGGCACCGTCGTACGCACTGCTGACGCGGCCGGTGCCGACGCCGTGGTGCTGGCCGGCGCCAGCGTCGACCCCTACAACGGCAAGTGCGTGCGCGCCTCAGCCGGCAGCATCTTCCACCTGCCGCTGGCGGTGGACGGCGACGTGGCGGCCACGTTGGACGGCTCTGCGCGCCGCCGGGCTGCGGGTGCTGGCCGCCGACGGCAACGGCGACGACGACCTCGACCAGGCAAGCGACGACGGTCGCCTCGACGGGCCCACGGCCTGGGTGTTCGGCAACGAGGCGTGGGGTCTGCCGGCCACGACTCGCGCGCTCGCCGACGACGTCCTGCGGGTGCCGATCCATGGCCGGGCCGAGAGCCTCAATCTCGCCACCGCGGCCGCTGTCTGCCTCTACGCATCGGCCCGGGCCCAGCGCCGAGCGTGAACCTTCCGGGCACCCCGCTCCCTGGGTAGGCTCGCCCGCATGGCAGGGGGGATTCCGGACGCTATCGCGGCAGACGATCTGCCTGACGGGCTCGTCGTGGCCGACCGCGACGGCCGCGTGGTGGTGTTCAACCGCGCCGCGGCGCGCGTGACCGGCGTCGACGCCGACTCCGCACTGGGCAAGGAGCTCGAGGACGCGCTGCCGCTCGAGGGTCTCGACGGCCGGGCCTGGTGGCCGCACGCCGCCCCCTACACCGGGCTGCGGATCACGACCGGGCACCCCGAGCGCAACCTGCTGCTGCCCGGCGGGACCGAGATCCTCGTGACCTCGCGCTACCTGCGCGACGAGCCCGACGGCCCGGTGACCCGGGTGGTCGTGGCGTTGCGCGACACCCGGCACCGCGCCCGCGAGGAGCTCAGCCGCGCCGAGCTCGTCTCGACGGTCGCCCACGAGCTGCGCTCACCGCTGACCAGCGTCAAGGGGTTCACCGCGACGCTGCTCGCCAAGTGGGACCGGTTCAACGACGACCAGAAGCGGCTGATGCTCGAGACCGTGCAGGCCGACGCCGACCGCGTCACCCGGCTCATCACCGAGCTGCTCGACATCGCCCGGATCGACTCGGGGCGGCTGACCATCCGTCGTCAGGTCGTCGACCTGGGCCGGACCGTGCAGCGCCACGTCGACGGCATGGTCGCCTCCGGCGAGGACGCCGGCCGGTTCACCGTCACGGTCGAGGACGGGCTGCCGGAGATGTGGGTCGACGCCGACAAGATCGACCAGGTCCTCGCCAACCTGCTCGAAAACGCCGTGCGGCACGGCTCCGGACACGTCACGATCGTGGTCGAGCCGGTCGGCGACGGAGCAGGAGTGACCGTGATGGACGAGGGCGAGGGCATCCCGGCCGAGGCGCACGACCGCGTCTTCACCCGGTTCTGGCGCTCCGGGCGCCGCGGCGGCACCGGCCTCGGCCTCTACATCGTGCGGGGTCTGGTCGAGGCGCACGGCGGGCGCATCCACGTCGGCCAGGCGCCCGGCGGCGGCGGGCTGTTCCGATTCGTGTTGCCCGCCGGCACCCCGGAGTTCCTGGACTGAGGGGGTCGGCGGGCGCCTCGCCCCTGCCACCCCGCCTAGACTCGCCCGGCGATGCCGTGACCAGAACCCCCTGACCAGAGTCGCCCAAGTCGCGAGCCGTTGACCGACGGAGCCGATCCCATGTCCGCACCCAACAAGTCCTTCGACCCCGTGCAGGTGACACCGTTGAACGCCGAAGAGGTCGACCGCGCCCGCGACGCTGCCCTCGCAGCGATCGCGGCTGCCGGTGACCTCGACGCGCTCAAGCGGGCCAGGCTCGACCATGCCGGCGACCGGTCGCCGCTGGCGCTGGCCAACCGCGAGATCGGCGCCCTGCCGCCGGCCGCCAAGGCCGAAGCCGGCAAGCGGGTCGGCGCCGCGCGTCGAGCCGTCGCAGAGGCACTGACCGCCCGCGAGGCCGTCCTGCAGGACGAGCGCGACGAGCGGGTCCTCGTCGAGGAGTCGGTCGACGTCACGCTGCCGTGGCACCGCCGTCCGCCGGGTGCCCGCCATCCGCTGACGACCATCCAGGAGCGCGTCGCGGAGCTCTTCGTCGCGATGGGCTACGAGGTCGCCGACGGCCCCGAGGTCGAGGCGGAGTGGTTCAACTTCGACGCGCTGAACCTCGGCCCGGACCACCCGGCGCGCTCCATGCAGGACACGTTCTGGGTCGGCTCCGCCGACTCCGGCGTGGTGCTGCGCACGCAGACCTCGCCGGTGCAGATCCGCACCATGCTCCGCCGCGACCCGCCGATCTACGCGATCTCGCCGGGTCGGGTCTTCCGCACCGACGAGCTCGACGCGACGCACACCCCGGTGTTCAGCCAGGTCGAGGGACTCGTCGTCGACGAGGGCATCACGATGGCGCACCTGCGCGGCACGCTCGAGCACTTCGCCAAGGCGATGTTCGGCGCGGACATCGTGACGCGGCTGCGCCCGTCGTACTTCCCGTTCACCGAGCCCAGCGCCGAGATGGACCTGCGCTGCTTGGTCTGCCGCGGCGACTCGGTCGGCAACCCCGACCGGCCCTGCCGCACCTGCTCGTCCGAGGGATGGATCGAGTGGGGCGGCTGCGGCATGGTCAACCCGCGGGTCCTGGTCGCGTGCGGCATCGACCCCGACCGCTACACCGGGTTCGCGTTCGGCATGGGCCTCGAGCGCACGCTGATGTTCCGCCACGGCGCCGAGGACATGCGCGACATGGTCGAGGGTGACGTGCGGTTCACCCTCCCGTTCGGGATGGAGCTCTGATGCGCGCGCCCCTGTCCTGGCTGCGCGAGTACGCCGAGCTGCCGCCGGACGTGACCGGACGCGACGTCGCCGAGCGGCTCATCGCGGCCGGCCTCGAGGTCGAGACTGTCGAGCAGCCCGGCGCCGAGATCACGCGGCGACGTGCTCGTCGGCCGGGTGCTCTCGTTCACCGACGAGGAGCACTCCAACGGCAAGACCATCCGCTGGTGCACGGTCGACGTCGGCGAGGCGCAGCCGCGCGGCATCGTCTGCGGCGCGCTCAACTTCGCGGTCGGCGACCTGGTCGTCGTCGCGCTGCCGGGAGCGACGCTGCCGGGCGGCTTCGAGATCGCGGCACGCAAGACCTACGGCCATGTCAGCGACGGCATGATCTGCTCCGCCCGCGAGCTCGGCCTCGGCGACGACCACGACGGCATCCTCGTGCTGCCCCCGAGCAACCGCGATGTCGGTGCGGACGCGGTCTCCGCGCTCGGTCTGCGCGACGAGGTGCTCGACATCGCCGTCACGCCCGACCGGGGCTACGCCCTGTCCATCCGCGGCGTCGCCCGCGAGGCGGCCACGGCGTACGGCGTCGCCTTCCGCGACCCCGCCGAGGTCGAGGCGCTGCCCGCGCGCCGGCGACGGGCATCCCGGCGTGATCGACGACCCGACCGCCGCCGACCGGCTCGTGCTGCGCACGGTGACCGGCCTCGACCCGCACGCGCCGAGCCCGCTGGCGCTGCAGCACCGGCTGCTGCTGAGCGGCATGCGCCCGGTCTCCCTGGCGGTCGACGTGACGAACTACGTGATGCTCGAGCTGGGCCAGCCGCTGCACGCCTTCGACCGGACCCGGCTCGACGGGCCGATCGTCGTCCGCCGGGCCCGGCGCGGGGGAGCGGCTGGAGACCCTCGACCACGTGAACCGTCACCTCGACCCCGAGGACGTGCTCATCACCGACCGGACCGGCCCGGTCGGGCTGGCCGGCACGATGGGCGGCACCACCACCGAGATCGACGAGAACTCGACCGACCTGGTGATCGAGGCCGCGCACTTCAGCCCGACGGCCGTCGCGCGCATGTCGCGGCGGCACAAGCTCTCCAGCGAGGCGGCCAAGCGGTTCGAGCGCGGCGTCGACCCCGAGCTGCCGCCGGCCGCCTCGGCGCGCGCGGTGCGCCTGCTCGCCGAGCTCGGCGGCGCCACCTACGTCGGCAGCTCCGAGGTCGACCTGCCGCGGCCGGAGCGGCTCATCGGCCTGGCCGCCGGCCGGCCGGCGCGCACTGCCGGGATGCCCATCCCGGGCGAGCAGGTGGTGGCGAACCTGGAGGCAGTGGGCTGCGGAGTCGCGGGCTCTCCCGACGGCATGCTCACCGTCAGGCCGCCGTCCTGGCGGCCCGACCTGGCCGCAGCCCGCCGACCTCGACGAGGAGGTCATCCGGCTGGCCGGCTACGACCGCATCCCCGCCGTACTGCCGCAGGCGCCCCCCGGTCCGGGCCTGTCGCCCGAGCAGCGCGCGCGGCGCCGGGTCGGCCAGGCGCTCGCCCACGCCGGCTACGTCGAGGCCCCCACCTACCCGTTCCTCTCACCCGAGATCTGGGACCAGCTCGGCGCCGGCCCGGACGACCCGCGTCGGAACGCCCTGCGGCTCGCCAACCCCCTGTCCGACGAGGAGCCCGAGCTGCGCACCACGCTGCTGCCGGGTCTGCTGCTCGCCCTGCGGCGCAACGAACGCCGGGGAATGCATGACGTCGGCCTGTTCGAGCTCGGCTGCGTCTACCTCCCGCGGCCCGGCTGCAGGTCCCGTGCCCCGGCCCGACGTCGCCGGCCGGCCGACCGACGAGGAGCTCGCCGCGCTCGACGCCGCGCTGCCCGACCAGCCGTGGCACGTCGCCGCTGTCGCCGCCGGCCAGTGGGAGGCGGCCGGGTGGTGGGGGCCGGGCCGACCGGTCACCTGGTCCGACGCGGTCGAGGCGGCCCGCACCGTGGCGCGCGCTGCGGGTGTGGAGCTCGACGTACGCCGTGGTGCACTCGCGCCGTGGCACCCCGGTCGCTGCGCCGAGCTGATGGTCGGCGGCGAGGTGGTCGGCCACGCCGGCGAGCTGCAGCCCAGGGCAGTGGCCGCGCTCGGCCTGCCGGCGCGGACCGTGGCGATGGAGCTGGACCTGTCCGCCCTCCTCGACTCCGGGACCGGCGAGCTGACGGCGCCGCGTGTCTCCACCTTCCCGGTGGCGACGCAGGATGTCGCGCTCGTGGTGACCGACGACGTCCCGGCAGCCGAAGTGGCGCAGGCGCTGCGCGACGGCGCGGGGGAGCTGCTCGAGTCGGTGCGGCTGTTCGACGTCTACCGCGGCGAGCAGCTCGGCGCGGGCCAGTCGTCGCTCGCCTACACGCTGCGGTTCCGCGCGCCCGACCGCACTCTCACGGTCGAGGAGGTGTCCGCGCTCCGGACTCGCGCCGTCGAGGAGGCCGGCCGCCGGACCGGAGCGGTGCTGCGCGGCGCCTGACCAACATTTGCATGACCATGCGGCATCCTGCATAATCATGCAGCATGGGAACGACGGTCGCGGTTGCCGGCGCCAGCGGGTACGCCGGTGGTGAGCTGCTGCGCCTGGTGCTGGGTCATCCCGACCTGACGCTGGGCCCGGTGGCGGCCGGCGCCAGCGCGGGCGCGCCGGTCACCGCGCTGCACCCGCAGCTGCCCCAGCTCGCCGGCACCACGTTCGTCGCCACCACGGCGGCGGCCCTCGCGGACGCCGACCTCGTCTTCCTGGCCCTGCCGCACGGGGAGTCCGCCACGCTGGTCGCCGGCCTCGCCGGGCACCAGGTGGTCGTCGACCTCGGTGCCGACTTCCGGCTCGCCGACCAGGCCGGCTGGGAGACCTACTACGGCGGTCGGCACGCGGGCAGCTGGCCCTACGGGCTGCCCGAGCTGGCGGGTGCCCGCGAGCGGCTGGCCGGCGCGCGCCGGATCGCGAACCCCGGCTGCTACGCCACCGCCGTGACCCTCGCCCTGGCCCCGCTGCTCGCGGCCGGGCTGGTGGAGCCCGACGACGTGGTCGTGGTCGGCGCATCGGGCACGTCCGGCGCCGGCCGGTCCGCGCGGGCCGACCTGATGGCCAGCGAAGTGATGGGCTCGCTGCGTGCCTACAAGGCCGGTGGCGTGCACCAGCACACGCCGGAGATGGAACAAGCCCTGAGCACGGTCAGCCGGTCAGCGGTCACCCTGTCGTTCACGCCGGTGCTCGCCCCGATGCCGCGCGGCATCCTGGCCACCTCGACGGCGCGCCTCGCGCCGGGAGTCTCCACCGCCGACCTGCAGGACGCGTTGGGCTCGGCGTACGAGCCGGAGCCGTTCGTGCACGTGCTGCCGGACGGCACCTGGCCGACGACCGCGGCCACGGCGGGAAGCAACAGCGTCCACATCCAGGTCGCCGCCGACGCCCACAGCGGGCGGGCCGTCGTGGTCAGCGCGCTGGACAACCTCGTCAAGGGCGCCGCCGGGCAGGCGGTCCAGAACGCCAACCTCGCCCTCGGCCTGGACGAGACCGTCGGGCTGTCCGTGCTCCGGGGTGGCGCCGTGAGCATCACTGCGCCGGGCGGCTTCCGCGCCGCCGGTGTCGCGGCCGGTCTGAAGTCGGTCGGGCTGCTCGACGTCGCCGTCGTCGTCAACGACGGACCGGTGCGGGCCGCGGCCGGCGTGTTCACCAGCAACCGGGTCAAGGCCGCACCGGTGCTGTGGTCCGAGCAGGTGCTGGCCGACGGTCGCGTGGATGCCGTGGTGCTCAACTCCGGCGGCGCGAACGCGTGCACGGGGCCGCTCGGCTTCCAGGACACCCATGCCACCGCGGAGTGGCTGGCCGCCGAGATGCAACTCTCGACAACGGACGTCGCGGTCTGCTCGACCGGCCTGATCGGGGAGCGACTGCCTGTCGAGGCGCTGCTGGCCGGGATCGACGCGGCAGTAGCGCGGCTGTCGGTCACCGGCGCCGACGACGCCGCTCGCGCGATCATGACGACCGACACCAAGCCGAAGCAGTCGGTCGTGTCGACAGCCAGCGGGGTCACGGTCGGCGGCATGGCCAAGGGCGCCGGGATGCTCGCCCCCGGACTGGCGACCATGCTCGTCGTACTCACCACTGATGCGCTATCCGACTCGGCCGACCTCAACCGCGCCCTGCGGTCCGCCACCGCCGCGACGTTCGACCGGGTCGACTCCGACGGCTGCATGTCGACCAACGACACCGTGCTGCTGCTCGCCTCCGGCGCGTCCGGCGTCACCCCGGATGCCGAGGAGCTGGACGCGGCCGTGCACGACGTGTGCGCCGACCTGGCCCGCCAGCTCGTGGACGACGCCGAGGGCGCGACGAAGACAATCGCCGTCGAGGCGGTGAACGCGGCGTCCGTGCCGGACGCGGTCGAGGTGGCCCGGTCGGTCGCGCGCAGCAACCTGCTCAAGTGCGCCATCACCGGAGAGGACCCCAACTGGGGGCGCGTGCTCGCGGCGGTCGGCACGACGACCGCGGTGTTCGCACCCGATCGGCTCGGCGTCGCGCTCAACGGCGTGTGGGTATGCCGGGACGGCGCGGCCGGCGAGGACCGCGCGAAGGTCGACCTCTCCGGACGGCTCGTCACGATCACGGTCGACCTGGCCGCCGGCGACGCGGAAGCCACGGTGTGGACGAACGACCTCACCGCAGCCTACGTGCACGAGAACTCGGCGTACTCGACATGAGCAGCCGCCATGCCGCCGCGCTGGAGCGGGTGGGCGTCCTCGTCGAGGCGCTGCCGTGGCTCGAGCGATTTCACGGACGGACCGTCGTCATCAAGTTCGGCGGCAACGCCATGGTCGACGACGCGCTGCAGCGCGCGTTCGCCGAGGACGTCGTGTTCCTCCGCTACGCCGGCCTGCGGCCGGTGGTCGTGCACGGCGGCGGCCCGCAGATCACCGCGCATCTCGACCGGCTCGGCATCGAGTCGGTCTTCGCCGCCGGTCATCGCGTGACGACTCCGGAGACCATGGACGTGGTCCGGATGGTGCTCGTCGGGCAGGTCCAGCGCGACATCGTCGGGCTGATCAACGCGCACGGCCCGTTCGCCGTCGGCCTGTCCGGCGAGGACGGCAACATGTTCATCGCCGAGCCGCACGAGGTAACCGTCGACGGCGCGACGGTCGACCTGGGACAGGTGGGCGACGTCGTCTCCGTCGACCCCGGCGTCGTCGAGGCCCTGGTCGCCGACGGGCGCATCCCGGTCGTCTCCAGTGTCGCGAGGGGATCGGCGGGCACCGGCGCGGCCCTCTACAACGTCAACGCCGACACCGCGGCCGCCGCGCTCGCAGTCGCGCTCGGGGCAGAGAAGCTGATCGTGCTCACCGACGTCGAGGGCCTGTACGCCGAGTGGTCACCCGGCGGCACACCCGGCGCTGACGACGTCATCAGCACGATCACCGCGGCCGACCTCGAGACGCTGATGCCGACGCTGGAGACCGGAATGGTGCCGAAGATGGCGGCCTGCCTGCGGGCCGTCCGCGGCGGTGTCGCGAAGGCGCACGTCATCGACGGCCGGGTGCCGCACGCGCTGCTCGTCGAGGTCTTCACCGACGAGGGCGTCGGCACCCAGGTGGTGCCATGAGCTCGAGCGCCGCGACGGATCTGAACCCGGGCACCGGCCTGCTCGACCGGTGGGCCAGGTCGGTCATGGCGACCTACGCACCACCGCCGATCGCCCTGGTCCGCGGCGCCGGCTCGCTCGTGTGGGACGACCAGGGCCGCGAGTACGTCGACCTGGTCGGGGGGATCGCGGTGAACCTCCTCGGCCACGCGCACCCCGCCGTCGTCGAGGCCGTCGCCCGGCAGGTCGCCACCCTCGGCCACGTGTCCAACCTGGTCGCGAACGAGCCAGCGGCTGAGCTGGCCGAGCGACTTCTCGACCTGACCGGACGCGAGGGACGGGTGTTCTTCTGCAACTCCGGGGCGGAGGCCAACGAGGCTGCCTTCAAGCTCGCGCGACGCACCGGACGCGCCTCGGTCGTCGCCGCCGAGGGGTCGTTCCACGGCCGGACGATGGGTGCGCTCGCGCTCACCGGCCAGCCCGCGAAGCGCGCGCCGTTCGAGCCGCTCCCCGGCGGGGTCACGTTCGTGCCGTACGGCGACGTCCCGGCGCTGCGGTCGGCGGTCGGCTCGTGGACCGCCGCAGCGTTCCTCGAGCCGATCCTCGGTGAAGGCGGCGTGGTCCCGGCCCCGGACGGCTACCTCGAGACCGCCCGCGCCGCCACCGCCCAGCAGGGTGCGCTGCTCGTGATCGACGAGGTGCAGACCGGCCTCGGCCGCACCGGGTCGTGGTTCGCGTCGACCGAGGCCCGACCGGACGTGATGACGCTGGCGAAGGGACTCGGCGGCGGGCTGCCCCTCGGTGCCTGCCTCGCCTTCGACGACGCCGCGCAGCTGCTCGGGCCCGGGCAGCACGGCAGCACGTTCGGCGGCAACCCGGTCTCCTGCGCGGCCGCCCTCGCCGTCCTGGACACGATCGAGAAGGAGGGCCTCTGCGAGCGGGCCGCCGAGCTGGGTCAGCGGCTGCAGCGCGGCGTCGCCGGGCTCGGCCACCCGCTGGTCGACGAGGTGCGCGGGGCAGGCCTGATGCTGGGCATCGCGTTGACCGCCCCGGTCGCGGCCGCCGTCGAGACGGCGGCCCGGGACCGTGGGTTCCTCGTCAACACGGTCGCTCCGCACGTCGTACGGCTGCTGCCTCCGCTCGTCCTCACCGACACGCAGGTCGACACGTTCCTTGCCGTGCTGCCCGACGTCCTCGACGCCGCTAACGTCCCCCCGGCTGGCACCGACCGAGGGGACCCCTGAGATGACGCAGCTGCGCACGACGACCCGGCACTTCCTCCGCGACGACGACCTGAGTCCCGAGCAGCAGGCCACGGTCCTCGACCTGGCCGACCGGATGAAGGCCGACCGGTTCGGCTGGCAGCCCCTCGCCGGCCCGCGGTCGGTCGCGGTGGTGTTCGACAAGCCGTCGACGCGGACCCGGGTGTCCTTCTCGGTCGGCGTCGCCGAGCTCGGCGGCTACCCCTTGGTCATCGACGCGCAGAGCACCCAGCTCGGTCGCGGCGAGCCGATCGAGGACACCACGCGGGTGCTGGACCGCCAGTGCGCGGCGATCGTCTGGCGGACAGCGGGGCAGGACCGGATCGACCGGATGGCCGCGGTCAGCGCGGTGCCCGTGGTCAACGCCCTCACCGACTCGTTCCACCCGTGCCAGATCCTGGCTGACCTGCAGACCGTGCGCGAGCACAAGGGTCGCCTCGCCGGGCTGACGCTCGCCTACTTCGGTGACGGCGCCAACAACATGGCGCACTCCTATCTCGTCGGCGGCGCGGTCGCCGGCATGCACGTGCGGGTGAGCTCGCCCGCGGGCTACGACCCCGACCCGGAGATCCTGGCGACCGCCCAGCGGATCGCGGCGGAGACGGGCGGGTCGGCGACGCACGTGCGCTCCGCCGAGGCCGCTGCCGACGGCGCGGACGTGCTCGCCACGGACACGTGGGTGTCGATGGGACAGGAGGGCGAGTCCGAGGACCGGGCGGCGCCGTTCTACCCGTACGCCGTGGACGAGGCGGCGCTCGCGCGGGCCGCCAGTGACGCGATCGTCCTGCACTGCCTGCCCGCCTACCGCGGCAAGGAGATCGCCGCCGCCGTCATCGACGGGCCGCAGAGCGTCGTGTGGGACGAGGCCGAGAACCGGCTGCACGCGCAGAAGGCGCTGCTCACCTACCTGCTGGAGCAGACATGACCGACCTGCGGGAGCAGACATGACACAGCTCGCTCCGACCCGGACCGCCCGGCACCGACGCATCGTCGAGCTGCTCGAGACCCGGCGGGTGCACTCGCAGGGCGAGCTCGCCCGGCTGCTGGCCGACGACGGCGTGGCGGTCACCCAGACCACCCTGTCGCGCGACCTCGACGAGCTCGGCGCCGTCAAGATCCGCGACGGCGACGGCGACCTGGTCTACGCCGTCCCGGCCGAGGGCGGCGACACGACGCCGCGGCTCGCACCGGCGAACGGCGAGAACGGCGCGCGGCTCGGCCGGCTCGCTGCCGAGCTGCTCGTCTCCGCGGACTCCTCGGCCAACCTCGCCGTGCTGCGCACCCCACCGGGTGCTGCGCAGTTCCTCGCCTCCGCGATCGACCGCTCCGGCGCCACCGACGTCCTCGGCACCATCGCCGGGGACGACACCGTGCTGCTGATCAGCCGGGACCCGGCCGGGGGAGCGGCGCTGGCCGCCCGGCTGCTCCAGCCTCGCCGAGAAGTCCGCCACCCCTGAAGGAGATCAACCGTGACCGCCCGCGTCGTACTCGCCTATTCCGGAGGGCTCGACACCTCCGTCGCCATCGGCTGGATCGCCGAGCAGACCGGCGCCGAGGTGATCGCGGTCGCCGCCGACGTCGGCCAGGGCGGCGAGGACCTCGAGGTCATCCGCGAACGCGCCCTGGCGTGCGGCGCGGTGGAGTCGGTGGTCGTCGACGCGCGCGACGAGTACGCCGCCGACTACTGCGTGCCCGCGCTCAAGGCGAACGCGCTCTACCTGGACCGCTATCCGCTGGTCTCCGCGCTGTCCCGGCCGCTGATCGTCAAGCACCTGGTCGCCGCGGCTCGCGAGCACGGCGCCTCGGTGGTCGCGCACGGGTGCACCGGCAAGGGCAACGACCAGGTCCGCTTCGAGGTCGGCGTCGGCGCCATCGCCCCCGACCTCTCGGTGCTCGCCCCGGTCCGTGACTCGGGGATGACGCGGGACAAGGCGATCGCGTTCGCCGAGGAGAAGGGGCTGCCGATCGACGTCACGCGCAAGTCGCCCTACAGCATCGACCAGAACCTGTGGGGCCGCGCCGTCGAGACCGGCTTCCTGGAGGACATCTGGAACGCGCCGATCGAGGACGTCTACTCCTACACCGACGACCCGGCCGTGCCGCGCGAGCCGGACGAGGTCGTCATCACCTTCGACCAGGGCGTGCCCGTGGCGCTTGACGGCGCGCCGGTGAGCCCGCTGGCGGCCGTCCTGGAGCTCAACGCGCGAGCGGGCGCGCAGGGCGTCGGGCGGCTGGACCTGGTCGAGGACCGGCTGGTCGGCATCAAGAGCCGCGAGGTCTACGAGGCACCGGGAGCGATCGCGCTGATCACCGCGCACCAGGAGCTGGAGAACGTCACCGTCGAGCGCGACCTGGCCCGCTTCAAGAAGGGCGTCGACCAGCGCTGGGGCGAGCTCGTGTACGACGGGCTCTGGTTCTCCCCGCTCAAGCGGGCGCTGGACGGCTTCGTCGACGACGCGAACGCGAACGTGTCCGGCGACATCCGGCTCACCCTGCACGGGGGCCGGGCCGTCGTCACCGGACGCCGCAGCGACGAGGCGCTCTACGACTACGCGATGGCGACCTACGACTCGGCCGACACCTTCGACCAGTCGCTGGCCAAGGGCTTCGTCGAGCTCTGGGGCCTGCCGAGCAAGATGGCTGCCCAGCGCGACCAGCGCCGCGCCCGGTAGCCGCCGTGCCAGGATCGGAAGCGGACACGTGCGTGACGAGGGTCCGCTTCGACATCCAATGCTGAGCGGGAGGGGTCTGTGAGCGACAGCGACGGCGGCACGACCCGTCTGTGGGGCGGCCGCTTCAGCGGCGGGCCGAGCGAGGCGCTGAGCCGGCTGTCGGTGAGCGTGCACTTCGACTGGCGGCTGGCGCCCTACGACCTTGCTGCCTCGCGGGCGCACGCCCGGGTGCTGCACGGCGCCGGGCTGCTCGGTGACGGCGAGCTGGGCACCATGCTCTGGGCTCTCGACGACCTCGAGGCCGCGGTCCTTGACGGCAGCTTCCGGCCCGACCGTGCAGGACGAGGACGTGCACACCGCCCTGGAGCGCGGGGTGCTCGAGCGGGTTGGCTCCCTCGGCGGCAAGCTGCGTGCCGGCCGGAGCCGCAACGACCAGATCGCCACCGACCTGCGGATGTTCCTGCGCGAGGCCGCCCGGCAGGTGGCCTCGCGGGTCGCCGAGCTGGAGACCGCCCTGATCGCGCTGGCCGAGCGGCACCGCGCCACTGCCATGCCCGGCATGACGCACCTCCAGCACGCGCAGCCCGTGCTGCTCGCCCACCACCTGCTCGCGCACGTGCACGCGTTCAAGCGCGACGTGGAGCGACTGGTCGACTGGGACAAGCGCGCCGCCCTCTGCCCGCTGGGAGCCGGCGCGCTGGCCGGCTCGTCGCTCCCGCTCGACCCGCACGCCGTCGCCGCCGAGCTGGGGTTCGACGGACCGGCGGCCAACTCGATCGACGCGGTCTCCGACCGGGACTTCGCCGCGGAGTTCCTGTTCGTGGCCGCGCTGCTCGGCGTGCACCTCTCCCGGCTCGGCGAGGAGATCGTGCTCTGGGCCACCACGGAGTTCGGCTGGGTGGAGCTCGACGACGCCTACGCCACCGGGTCGTCGATCATGCCGCAGAAGAAGAACCCCGACGTCGCCGAGCTCGCCCGCGGCAAGTCCGGCCGGCTGGTCGGCAACCTGACCGGCCTGCTCGTCACGCTCAAGGGCCTGCCGCTGGCCTACGACCGCGACCTGCAGGAGGACAAGGAGCCGGTGTTCGACTCCGTCGAGCAGCTGCTGCTCGTGCTGCCCGCGATGGCCGGCATGGTCTCGACGCTGTCCATCCGCGACGACCGGCTGACCGCCGCGGCCGCCACCGGCCACGCTCTGGCCACCGACGTCGCGGAGTGGCTGGTGCGCACGGGAGTCCCGTTCCGCGAGGCGCACGACGTGAGCGGCCGCCTGGTCCGCTGGTGCGACGAGCACGACTGCGAGCTGTGGGAGGTCGACGACGCCCAGCTGGCGGCGGTCGACGAGCGGCTGACACCCGACGTACGGGCCGTGCTCTCCGTCCGCGGTGCGCTCGAGGCCCGCTCGACCTACGGCGGGACCGCACCGGCGCGGGTCGGCGAGCAGCTCGCCGAGCTGGCCGACGCCGCATCCCGGCACGCCGCCTGGGCCACCGGTGCAGGCTGAGCCGATCGGCCCGGGGCCCGAACTGCGACCCGTGCCCCGCGAGTTCTTCGACCGACCGGTGCTCGAGGTGGCGCCCGACCTGCTGGGCGCCGTGGTCGAGCACCGCAGCCCGCTGGGCGTCGTGGCGGTGCGCCTGACAGAGGTCGAGGCGTACGACGGCGAACGGGACCCGGGCTCGCACGCCTTCCGCGGCCGGACCCCGCGCAACGCCGTCATGTTCGGCCCGCCCGGGCACGTCTACGTCTACTTCACCTACGGCATGCACTGGTGCATGAACCTCGTCTGCGGCCCACGGGGCACCGCGTCCGCGGTGCTGCTGCGGGCCGGTGAGGTGGTGGTCGGCGAACCGCTGGCCCTCGCCCGGCGTACCAGTGCCAAGTCCGCGCGCGACCTGGCCCGCGGCCCGGCGCGGCTCACCGTCGCGCTCGGGGTCGACGGCGCGTACGACGGGGCGGACGCGACCGACGAGGCGTCGCCGCTGCGGGTGGTGGCCGGCCGCGCGCACCGTGCGGACGTCGGCACCGGACCGCGGGTGGGCGTGTCGGGCGACGGTGCGCACCAGCCGTGGCGGTTCTGGCTGGCCGGCGAGCCGACGGTCTCGCCCTACCGCCCAGCGGTGCGCCGCCGCCGTCCCGGCGCAGCATCGGGCAGGCTGTCGTCGTGACCCCGGCGACCGAGCTCCTCGACGACCTGCAGTGGCGCGGCCTGATCGCGCAGAGCACCGACCTCGGCGCCCTGCGCGAGGCCTTCGACGCCGGCCCGGTCACCTACTACTGCGGCTTCGACCCGACGGCGCCCAGCCTGCACATCGGCAACCTCGTGCAGATCCTCACGCTGCGGCGGCTGCAGCTGGCGCGGGCACCGGCCGCTCGCCCTGGTCGGCGGTGCCACCGGCCTGATCGGCGACCCCAAGCCCGAACGCGGAGCGCACCCTCAACACCAAGGAGACGGTGGCGGAGTGGGTCGACCGGGTCCGGCCCAGATCGAGCCCTACCTGTCCTTCGAGGGCGACAACGCGGCGCGTCATGGTCAACAACCTGGACTGGACCGCGCCGCTGTCGGCCATCGACCTGCTGCGCGACATCGGCAAGCACTTCCGGGTCAACCGGATGATCGCCAAGGAGGCCGTCAGCGCCCGCCTCAACAGCGACGCCGGCATCTCCTACACCGAGTTCAGCTACCAGATCCTGCAGGGGCTGGACTTCCTCGAGCTGTACCGCCGGCACGGCTGCATCGCTGCAGACCGGCGGCAGCGACCAGTGGGGCAACCTGACCGCCGGGCTCGACCTGATCCACCGGGTCGAGGGCGCAGACCGCGCACGCGTTCGCCACGCCGCTGATCACCAAGGCCGACGGGACGAAGTTCGGCAAGACCGAGTCGGGCACGGTCTGGCTCGACCCGGCGATGACCTCGCCGTACGCCTTCTACCAGTTCTGGGTCAACGCCGACGACCGCGACGTCGGGACCTACCTCAAGGTGTTCTCGTTCCGCTCGCGCGAGGAGATCGAGGCGCTGGAGAAGGCCGTGGCCGAGCGGCCGGCGGCCCGCGAGGCGCAGCGCGCCCTGGCCGAGGAGCTGACCGCGCTCGTGCACGGCGAGGCGCAGCGCGACGCGGTCGTGGCGGCCAGCCAGGCGCTGTTCGGCCGGGGCAGCCTCGAGGACCTGGACGAGGCCGACCCTGGCCGCGGCGCTGGCGGAGCTGCCGCAGGTCGTGGTGCCCGCTCCGGCCGGCGGCGGTCGCTGCCGCCGCTGGTCGAGCTGCTCGCCGACAGCGGGCTGTGCGCCAGCCGGTCGGCCGCCCGGCGCGCGATCGCCGAGGGCGGCGCCTACGTCAACAACACGCGGATCGCCGACGAGGGCGCAGGTGCCGGGGGAGGGCGACCTGCTCGCCGGCCGGTGGCTGGTGCTGCGGCGCGGCAAGCGCCACCTCGCGGCCGTCGAGGTCGCTCGGTAGCGCTCGGTAGCGCGATTTGACGCTGCGCCGGCGGCTGCCTCCTAGGGTTGCACGCCGTTGCTCGGCAGGGAGAGACGGACACCTCGGTGGACGGTCCCGGAGCAGCATCCCGATCGACCATCCGACACCCGTTTCCGGGTGTCGTTGGCTGCGCGGGGACGAGCGTGAACCGAGCGTGACCAGCAGGGCTCGAAGCGGTTTGACACCCCTACGCCGCCCGAGTAAGTTTGCGGGGTTGCCCCGAGATCGGCCGAAAGGCCTTGATCGGTGCGCGCCCGCTCCTTGAGAACTCAACAGCGTGCCAAAAGTCAATGCCAAACATAACCCCGTCCGGGGGCTGTACGGCGGTCGCAGACCGTGCCGGCAGAACTCGGCGGAAATTCCTTTGGTATGACAGACAACTAACTATTTGCTAGTTACGTTTCTGGAATGCCGAGATCTGCTTCACACCGCCAGGTGTGGAGCGCTCTTCATGTCAAAGTTTCCCGCGCTTCGGTGCGGGCGTCAGACATTTACGGAGAGTTTGATCCTGGCTCAGGACGAACGCTGGCGGCGTGCTTAACACATGCAAGTCGAACGGTGACCTCGGAGCTTGCTCCGGGCGATCAGTGGCGAACGGGTGAGTAACACGTGAGCAACCTGCCCCTGGCTCTGGGATAACCCCGGGAAACCGGAGCTAATACCGGATACGAGACCGCTTGGCATCTTTACGGTCTGGAAAGTTTTTCGGCCAGGGATGGGCTCGCGGCCTATCAGCTTGTTGGTGGGGTAATGGCCCACCAAGGCGACGACGGGTAGCCGGCCTGAGAGGGCGACCGGCCACACTGGGACTGAGACACGGCCCAGACTCCTACGGGAGGCAGCAGTGGGGAATATTGCGCAATGGGCGAAAGCCTGACGCAGCGACGCCGCGTGAGGGATGAAGGCCTTCGGGTTGTAAACCTCTTTCAGCAGGGAAGAAGCGAAAGTGACGGTACCTGCAGAAGAAGCACCGGCTAACTACGTGCCAGCAGCCGCGGTAATACGTAGGGTGCAAGCGTTGTCCGGAATTATTGGGCGTAAAGAGCTCGTAGGCGGTCTGTCACGTCGGATGTGAAAATCCAGGGCTTAACCCTGGACCTGCATTCGATACGGGCAGACTAGAGTTCGGTAGGGGAGACTGGAATTCCTGGTGTAGCGGTGAAATGCGCAGATATCAGGAGGAACACCGGTGGCGAAGGCGGGTCTCTGGGCCGATACTGACGCTGAGGAGCGAAAGCGTGGGGAGCGAACAGGATTAGATACCCTGGTAGTCCACGCCGTAAACGTTGGGCGCTAGGTGTGGGGAACCTTCCACGTTCTCCGTGCCGCAGCTAACGCATTAAGCGCCCCGCCTGGGGAGTACGGCCGCAAGGCTAAAACTCAAAGGAATTGACGGGGGCCCGCACAAGCGGCGGAGCATGTGGCTTAATTCGACGCAACGCGAAGAACCTTACCAAGGCTTGACATATACCGAAAACTCATAGAGATGTGGGGTCCGCAAGGGCGGTATACAGGTGGTGCATGGTTGTCGTCAGCTCGTGTCGTGAGATGTTGGGTTAAGTCCCGCAACGAGCGCAACCCTCGTTCTATGTTGCCAGCGCGTAATGGCGGGGACTCATAGGAGACTGCCGGGGTCAACTCGGAGGAAGGTGGGGATGACGTCAAATCATCATGCCCCTTATGTCTTGGGCTGCACACATGCTACAATGGCCGGTACAAAGGGCTGCGATACCGCAAGGTGGAGCGAATCCCAAAAAGCCGGTCTCAGTTCGGATTGGGGTCTGCAACTCGACCCCATGAAGTCGGAGTCGCTAGTAATCGCAGATCAGCAACGCTGCGGTGAATACGTTCCCGGGCCTTGTACACACCGCCCGTCACGTCACGAAAGTCGGTAACACCCGAAGCCGGTGGCCCAACCCGCAAGAGAGGGAGCTGTCGAAGGTGGGATCGGCGATTGGGACGAAGTCGTAACAAGGTAGCCGTACCGGAAGGTGCGGCTGGATCACCTCCTTTCTAAGGAGCACCTGGCGATCGGCTCTCGAGCTGGTCGTCCAGAGCCATGCCCCGGACACTCCGTCCGGAGATGGTGCTCAAGGGTGGAACATTGACCAGTTGGCAGGCCTTCGGGCCCTCTCATCTAGTACAGCCGGCTTGCGGCAGGAACGTGGGACGGGCGCGGACGGTCTGCCTGGCACGCTGTTGGGTCCTGAGGGACCGGGCGATCGTCGCTCGAACCTCTCGGCCTTCCGAGACACCGGCGCAGCACGTCAGGCGCCGGCGCATGGAAGGGGACCTGCCCACGTCGAACGACTCCTGGCGCTGTGTGGATGTTGGTGGAAGACATCCCGCGGCGCCTTCGAGCACGCGACGAGCCTGGGCCGGCCCGCCCGTACCTTGAGAACTGCACAGTGGACGCGAGCATCAAATTTTGTGGTCAAGTTAATAAGGGCGCACGGTGGATGCCTTGGCACCAGGAGCCGATGAAGGACGTAGGAGGCTGCGATAAGCCTCGGGGAGCTGTCAACCGAGCTGTGATCCGAGGATTTCCGAATGGGGAAACCCGGCAGGAGTCATGTCCTGTCACCCTCACCTGAACACATAGGGTGAGTGGAGGGAACGTGGGGAAGTGAAACATCTCAGTACCCACAGGAAGAGAAAGCAACCGCGATTCCGTGAGTAGTGGCGAGCGAAAGCGGAAGAGGCTAAACCAAGCACGCGTGATAGCCGGCAGGCGTTGCGTGTTTGGGGTCGTGGGATCACTCCGGTAGGTCTGCCGACCTAGCCAGGGAGTAAGAAATCGCTGTTATAGCCGAAGGCCATGCGAAAGGGCCGGCACAGAGGGTAATACCCCCGTAGACGAAATCGTCAGCGACTTCCGGAGTGACATCCCAAGTAGCACGGAGCCCGAGAAATTCCGTGTGAATCTGGCGGGACCACCCGCTAAGCCTAAATACTCCCTGGTGACCGATAGCGGACAAGTACCGTGAGGGAAAGGTGAAAAGTACCCCGGGAGGGGAGTGAAATAGTACCTGAAACCGTGTGCCTACAAGCCGTGGGAGCGTCGTCGTCGAGCTTGCTCGTGCGGCCGTGACTGCGTGCCTTTTGAAGAATGAGCCTGCGAGTTAGCGATGTGTGGCGAGGTTAACCCGTGAGGGGTAGCCGTAGCGAAAGCGAGTCCGAACAGGGCGCCTGAGTCGCACGTTCTAGACCCGAAGCGGAGTGATCTACCCATGGGCAGGTTGAAGCGCCGGTAAGACGGCGTGGAGGACCGAACCCACCAGGGTTGAAAACCTGGGGGATGACCTGTGGGTAGGGGTGAAAGGCCAATCAAACTCCGTGATAGCTGGTTCTCCCCGAAATGCATTTAGGTGCAGCGTCGCGTGTTTCTTGCCGGAGGTAGAGCTACTGGATGGTCTAGGGGGCCTACAAGCTTACCGAAATCAGCCAAACTCCGAATGCCGGTAAGTGAGAGCGCGGCAGTGAGACTGCGGGGGATAAGCTCCGTAGTCGAGAGGGAAACAGCCCAGATCACCGGCTAAGGCCCCAAAGCGTGTGCTAAGTGGGAAAGGATGTGGAGTCGCACAGACAACCAGGAGGTTGGCTTAGAAGCAGCCACCCTTGAAAGAGTGCGTAATAGCTCACTGGTCAAGTGATTCCGCGCCGACAATGTAGCGGGGCTCAAGCACACCGCCGAAGCTGTGGCATTCACACTGATAGCCAGGCACTTCGCCTGTGTCCAGGCGTGTGGATGGGTAGGGGAGCGTCGTGTGGCGAGTGAAGCGGCGGGGTGACCCAGCCGTGGACGCCACACGAGTGAGAATGCAGGCATGAGTAGCGAAAGACGGGTGAGAAACCCGTCCGCCGAATGACCAAGGGTTCCAGGGCCAGGCTAATCCGCCCTGGGTAAGTCGGGACCTAAGGCGAGGCCGACAGGCGTAGTCGATGGACAACGGGTTGATATTCCCGTACCCGCTTTGACACGCCCATGCCGAGCCCAGTGATGCTAAGTGCCTGAAGCCGGCCAAGTCTTCGGACGAGGCTGGTGGAGCGCGCGACCCGAGCTGGTATTAGGCAAGCGATGGGGTGACGCAGGAAGGCAGTCCAACCGCGGCGATGGTTGACCGCGGGGTAAGGGTGTAGGGCGAGAGGTAGGCAAATCCGCCTGTCAATGCCTGAGACCTGATGCCGAGCCGATCTAGGCGAAGTGGATGATCCTATGCTGCCGAGAAAAGCCTCTAGCGAGTGTCATGGCGGCCCGTACCCCAAACCGACTCAGGTGGTCAGGTAGAGAATACCAAGGCGATCGAGCGAACTATGGTTAAGGAACTCGGCAAAATGCCCCCGTAACTTCGGGAGAAGGGGGGCCGCGGATGGTGTAGGGACTTGCCCCCGAAGCTGTCTTCGGCCGCAGAGACCAGGGGGAAGCGACTGTTTACTAAAAACACAGGTCCGTGCCAAGTCGCAAGACGATGTATACGGACTGACGCCTGCCCGGTGCTGGAACGTTAAGGGGACCGGTTAGACCTTCGGGTCGACGCTGAGAACTTAAGCGCCAGTAAACGGCGGTGGTAACTATAACCATCCTAAGGTAGCGAAATTCCTTGTCGGGTAAGTTCCGACCTGCACGAATGGCGTAACGACTTCCCAACTGTCTCAACCATAGACTCGGCGAAATTGCACTACGAGTAAAGATGCTCGTTACGCGCAGCAGGACGGAAAGACCCCGGGACCTTTACTATAGCTTGATATTGGTGTTCGGTACGGCTTGTGTAGGATAGGTGGGAGACTGTGAAGTCGGCACGCCAGTGTCGGTGGAGTCAACGTTGAAATACCACTCTGGTCGTTCTGGATGTCTAACCTAGGTCCGTGATCCGGATCAGGGACAGTGTCTGATGGGTAGTTTAACTGGGGCGGTTGCCTCCTAAAGAGTAACGGAGGCGCTCAAAGGTTCCCTCAGCCTGGTTGGCAATCAGGTGTCGAGTGCAAGTGCACAAGGGAGCTTGACTGTGAGACAGACATGTCGAGCAGGTGCGAAAGCAGGAACTAGTGATCCGGCGGTGGCTTGTGGAAGCGCCGTCGCTCAACGGATAAAAGGTACCCCGGGGATAACAGGCTGATCTTGCCCAAGAGTCCATATCGACGGCATGGTTTGGCACCTCGATGTCGGCTCGTCGCATCCTGGGGCTGGAGTAGGTCCCAAGGGTTGGGCTGTTCGCCCATTAAAGCGGTACGCGAGCTGGGTTTAGAACGTCGTGAGACAGTTCGGTCCCTATCCGCTGCGCGCGCAGGAGACTTGAGAAGGGCTGTCCCTAGTACGAGAGGACCGGGACGGACGAACCTCTGGTGTGCCAGTTGTTCTGCCAAGAGCACGGCTGGTTGGCTACGTTCGGAAGGGATAACCGCTGAAAGCATCTAAGCGGGAAGCCTGCTTCAAGATGAGGTCTCCCACAGGGTTAACCGGGTAAGGCCCCCAGTAGACCACTGGGTTGATAGGCCGGAAGTGGAAGTGCGGCAACGCACGAGCTGACCGGTACTAATAGGCCGAGGACTTGACTACACACACTTTTGCTACGCGTCCACTGTGCGGTTCCCGAGATACGGTCGGGAACGGCTTGATATCTCCATAGAGTTTCGGCGGTCATAGCGATGGGGAAACGCCCGGCTCCATTCCGAACCCGGAAGCTAAGCCCATCAGCGCCGATGGTACTGCGCGGGAGACTGCGTGGGAGAGTAGGACGCCGCCGGACATTCATTGGTCAAAGGGCCACCCCGTCTCGGGGTGGCCCTTTGTCATGCACGGACCTCATCCGCGGGCTCTGTGCCCAGCCGACGGAAAGGAACGCCACGTGACCCGGCCGGACGAGCGCCCAGACCACGCGAAGCGCGAAACGCGCGGATCGCGCGGGACCCGCGGTGGCGGGCATGCCCGGGCGACCGCGGCCCGGCGCGGCGCGGATAGTCCCGCAGCCGACCGCACGCCGCGCCGAGTCGAGCCGCCGCTGCCCGAGGACGTCACCGGCCGCGAGCTCGACCGCAGCGTGCGCGACGAGCTGAGCTCGCTGGCCCGGATCAACGCCGACATCGTGGCCCGCCACCTGGTGATGGCCGGCCGCCTCGTCGACGAGGATCCCGAGCTCGCCTACGAGCACGCCCGTGCCGCGCAGGCGCGGGCCGGCCGGGTCGGAGCGGTGCGGGAGGCGGCCGGTCTGGCTGCCTACGCGACCGGGCGGTTCGCGGAGGCCCTGTCCGAGCTGCGCGCGGCCCGCCGGATCAGCGGTGACGACACGCTGCTGCCGGTCCTCGCCGACTGCGAGCGGGGGCTGGGCAGGCCCGAGCGGGCGCTCGCCCTGGCCGCCAGCCCCGAGCTGGCCGGTCTCGATGCCGGCGTACGCGTCGAGATGCTCATCGTCGCGTCGGGTGCCCGTCGCGATCTGGGCCAGCACGAGGCGGCCGTGCAGGCGCTGCGCGGCCCGCAGCTGAAGCCGTCCGCGCGGCGCCCCTGGTCGGCGCGGCTGTTCTACGCGTACGCCGACGCGCTGCTCGGCGCCGGGCGCGGCGATGAGGCGATCGAGTGGTTCGGTCACGCTGCCGACGCCGATGACCTCGGGCAGACCGACGCGGGCGAACGGCTCGCCGAGCTGCAGGGCATCACCTTCTCCGACGACGGCGATGACGCCCACAACGCCGACAACACGGAGGACACCGTGGGGCTGGATCCGCCACCCGCGGAGTAAGGCCTGTCCTCCACAGTCCGGCACATCGCGGCGGTCGTCCCCAGAGCGCTCTGCGGGACTGCCGATGCCGAGACGCCCGCGGCACGCTCTCGGGACCAGACGCCGCCGCCGTGACGGCATACGTGATCCAAGGAGGCCGCCGTGGCCGGTTCCGCCACCGAGACCGACCGGACCGCCACGTCGCTCGAGCACTGCAACGAGGTCCATCTGGTGGGCCGGCTTGCTGCCGAGCCGGCCCGCCGCGAGCTGCCCAGCGGAGACGTGCTCATGCAGTTCCGCGTGGTCGTCGAGCGCGGCCCCGGCTTGCGGGCGACCGGCCGGCGCACGCCCACGGTCGACACCCTGGACTGCACTGCCTGGCGCAAGGACGTGCAGCGCTCGCTCGGGTCCTACGTCGCCGGCGACGTCGTCGAGGTCACCGGTGCGCTGCGCCGGCGGTTCTGGCGCTCACCGGGTGGCCCGGCCAGTCGCAGCGAGGTGGAGGCGACCCGGCTTCGCCGGCTGCAGCGCGCCCCGTGACGAGGAGGGCGTGACCCTCAGTCGTCGAGCAGGCGCAGGACCAGCCCGGTGCGGGGCTTCGGGCCGAACGACGTGGACTTGCGCGGCATCCGCTCCCCGGTGGCGGCCACGGCCATCACCTCACCGACCGAGACCGGTCGCAGCACCACCGCGGTGCCTCCGCTGCGCCGGGCCGCCCGGAGCGCCGCGTCGACGTCGTGCAGATAGCGCAGCCGGGGGCTGCCGTCAGGCACCCGCCACAGCCGCTCGAGCAGCAACGCGTGCAGCACGCTCGCGTCCAGGTCGCGCCAGAGGGCCGAGTGCAGCGGCGGCATCGCCGCGGCAACGGCGGACGGGTCGGGGTCGGTGAGCAGCGTGTAGGACTCGCCGTCGCCGAGCAGGAACGCGTGTCCGTGGGCGTCCTGCAGCGCACGTCTCGCGGCCTGCTCGTCCTGGCCCAGGTCCCTCGCGGCGAACACCGTGCCGGCCGTCTTGACCGCCTCGTCCAGCGGAAGCCCTTCCACGACGCGGTGGATCGCCTGGAGGTCCAGCGGATAGGCGCCGGAGTCGACGAGCAGAGCCAGGCCGCGGTCCCAGGGCCCGGCGCCGCGGCCGGCGTCGCGCTGCTCGGCCTGCAGGCGGCGGTAGGTCGCATAGCGGTGGTGCCCGTCGGCGATCAGCGCCTGCCGCGGCTGCAGGTCTGCCGTGACGGCCGCCAGCGCGGCGGGCTCGGTCAGCGCCCAGAGCCGGTGCCGGATGCCGTCCTCGGTCACCGTCTCGAGCAGCGCCGGCTGCCCGGCAGTCGCGTCGATCACGCCGACCGTCTCCCCGCCGCCCTCGTAGACCAGCAGGATCGGCTCGAGGTTGGCGTGGGTGGCCCGCATCAGCTCCAACCGGTCGGCCACCGGGCCCGGCATCACGTCCTCGTGCGGCAGCACGACCCGCTCGTCCGGGTGCCTCAGCTCGACCGCGGCGAGCAGCCCCCGCTGCAGCAGGTCGGGCTCCCGGGACTGCTCGTAGACATAGATGGCCGCCGTCTCGTCGCGGCGCAGGAAGCCCTCGGCCTGCCACGCTGACAGCCGCGCGGCCGCGTGCTCGTAGCGGCCGCGGGAGTCGTCGGCCTCCTCGCGTGGCAGGATCAGACGGACCACATTGTGCGGGTCGAGCTCTTCCAGATGGGTCGCGCTGTCCGGGTCGATGACGTCGTACGGCGGGCTGGTCACCGCGGCGACGTCGGGCACGCGTGCGGGGTCGAACCGGACCCCGCGAAACGGCGTGACGAGCAAGCCCCGGCCGGACGAGTTGCTTGCCGCGGGTGTGGCGGCCGGGGTCCCGGGCATGGCGGGAATCGTACGGGGATGCGACGGAGGGTCTGATCGGTGTCAGAGCGCGCGGAGGGCGGCGGCCAGCCGTCAGGTGAGGTCTACGACTGGTACGTGCGAGCCGTTGCCCTGCTGGAGAGCGGCAACCCGGAGGCGGCCGCGGCCTTGCTGACGCATGCGCATGCCGAGGAACCTGCGTCGGCGAGCGTGCTGGAGGCGCTCGCGCGCGCCGTCTTCGACGCGAGACGCTACGCGGAAGCGGCCGAGCACTTCTCGGCGCTGATCGAGGTGCAGCCCGACAACGACTATGCGCGGTTCGGGCTCGGGCTGTCGCGGATGCGCTCCGGTGACCACGCGGGTGCCGTCGAGCAGCTCGCCCTCGCCGTGGCGATGCGCCCGCACCGGCGCGACTATGAGCAGGCCCTGAAGGAGGCGCGGGCGACCCTGCGCTTCCGTGAGCAGAGCCCGTGACGCTGCTGACCGAGGGCTCAGCCGAGCCGCTGGCCGCGCGCTTCGACACCGCGCTGGTCGACCTGGATGGCGTGGTCTACATCGGCCCCGACGTCGTGCCCGGCGCGGCCGAGTCACTGGCCAAGGCGCGAGCGGCGGGCATGCGGGTGGCCTTCGTGACCAACAACGCCGCGCGCACGCCCGAGGCGGTGGCCGCGCACCTGCGCGACCTGGGCGTCACCGCCGAGCCGGACGATGTCGTCACGTCCGCCCAGGCCGCCGCCACGCTGGTAGCCGAGCGGGTGCCGGCAGCCGCTCGGGTGCTGGTCGTCGGTGGCGAAGGGCTGCGGACCGCGTTGGCGGAGCGGGGGCTGCGCCCGGTGGCGTCGGCCGACGACGATCCCGCTGCAGTCGTCCAGGGCTTCGCGCCGGACGTCGACTGGACGTTGCTGACCGAAGGCGTGATCGCCGTACGCCGTGGGCTGCCGTGGGTCGCGTCCAACCTCGACCGGACCATTCCCACCGCGCGCGGGTTGGCGCCCGGCAACGGCGCCCTGGTCGGCGTCATCGCCGCGGTGACCGGGGCGACACCGGTGGTCGCGGGCAAGCCGGAGGTCGCCCTGCACGAGGAGGCGGTACGGCGGACCGGTGCCCAGCACCCGCTGGTCGTCGGGGACCGGCTGGACACCGACATCGAGGGCGCCAACCGGGCCGGCGCCGCCAGCCTGCTGGTGCTGACGGGCGTGGCGAGCCCCGAGGAGCTGGTCTGCGCGACCGCGGCACTGCGACCGTCGTACATCGCGGAGGACCTGGAGTCGGGTCTGCTCTCGCCCCACCCGCCGGTGCAGGAGCGGGCCGGCGCCTGGACATGCGGTGGCTGGACGGCGCAGTGTGACGGTGCATGGCGCGTGGAGGGGACGGGACCGCGCATCGACGCGCTGCGCGCGCTCTGTGCCGGTGTGTGGTCTCAGGCGGAGGACGCCGCCGACGCCGAGAGCGTGGCTGCGGCGGTCGACGGCCTGCCGGACCACTGAGCCGGCCGGGGACGCGTCAGAGCAGGGACTTGAGCTTGATCAGGTCGAGCACGCTGGCTTCGACCTTGACCTTCCCGCCCAGCCAGGCCTGGCCGAAGCTCAGGTGACCGTCGGTCATCGCGACCAGGTCGTCGCTGTTGGCGGTGAGCCGGATCTGGGCCTTCGGGGCCGGGTCGGTGCTGATGTCCTGCAGGTGCCCGTCCCGCAGGGCGCCGGTGAACGTGAGGTCGAGGTCGGGGATGTGGCAGCTCAGCGTCCGGTCGAACGCGTGCTTGCGGCGCGCCTCCTCGTCGACCGAGGACAGTCGTTCGGCCAGGCGCTCGACCGCGTCATGACACTCATCGACCGTCGCCATGGCAGGCCGTTCCTCCCTTGTCTCGTCGCCTCGTGCTGCGACCGGCGACGCTACCGCAGCGTGCCGGTCGCTCGGTGCGGGCGGTAGCGTCTGCGTTCATCCCGGGAAGTCGGGGACAGCCGGCTCATCGGCCGGCGGTTGCGAAGGAGATCGCTCATGGTGATCGACGGTGTGAAGGCCTACGTCCAGCTCGCGAGCGGGCTCACCGACGTCACGCGAGAGCGGGCGCTGGCCGCGGCGCGCACGCTGGTCGCGCAGGGCGAGGCGGGAGTGGGTGCGGTGGTGCCCGACACGATGCGCGTGCAGGTGTCCAGCGTGACCGACGACCTGATCGCGACGGGCAAGGCGAACCGTGACGTTGCTGATCGGCCTGGTGCGGGCCGAGGTCGAGCGGTCGGTGCGCCGGCTGGGCCTCGTCTCGGCCGCTGAGCTGGACGCCGCGAACCGACGTGCCGAGGCGCTCGACGACCGGGTGCACGAGCTCGAGCGAGCACTGCGCTCGGCGCGAGTGCACCGCCAAGAAGACACAAAGAAGTCGGCTGCCAGGAAGTCGGGGGCCAAGAAGTCGACGGCGAAGAAGTCGACCGCCAAGAAGTCCGCGGCGAAGAAGTCGACCACGGAGACGAGTGGATGACCAGCGACGAGTCGCACGTCGACGAGATGCGACCGAGTCGCCAGGACCTGTCGACGAGGAACCGGCCGAGAGCATCCGCGCCGGCGTCGGGCGACCCACGGGTCGACGCGGCGATGCAGCGAGCCGCGGAGCTCGCCGGCACGTCGCCGACGGAGCATGTCGAGATCTACGAGGACGTGCACCGCAGCCTGCAGGAGGTTCTCGCCGACGCGTCGGGCCAGCCCGCAGCGACCGAGCTGCCGGACCCCGAGGCGGGAGACGCCGTCCGGTGAGCCGGCGCGCCCGCCTGGACACCGAGCTGGTACGGCGCGGGCTGGCCCGCTCGCGTGAGCAGGCTGCCGCCCTGGTCGAGGCCGGCCGGGTGAAGGTGGCCGGCCGCGCCGCGGTGAAGGTGGCCACCCAGGTGATGACGGGCGAGCCCATCGTCGTCGCACCGACCGGCGCCGGTGACGACTACGTCTCCCGCGGCGGACACAAGCTGGCCGGGGCGCTGGACGTCTTCCAGGCCGCGGGACTGCGCGTGGACGGGCGACGTGCCCTCGATGCCGGCGCGTCGACGGGTGGCTTCACCGACGTGCTGCTCCGCCGCGGCGCGGAACACGTCGTGTGCGTCGACGTGGGCTACGGCCAGCTCGCCTGGTCGCTGCAGTCCGATGCGCGGGTGACCGTGGTGGACCGCACCAACGTGCGCGACCTCGAGGCTGCGACGGTCGGACCGCCGGTCGGGTTGGTCGTCGCCGACCTGTCGTTCATCTCGGTCCGGCTCGTGCTGCCGGCGTTGCAGCGGTGCGCCGAGCCGGACGCCGACATCGTGCCGATGGTCAAGCCGCAGTTCGAGGTGGGTCGCGAGCGGCTCGGCCAGGGCGGTGTCGTGCGCGATCCGGTGCTGCGGGCGGACGCCGTCCGACGGGTGGCGACGACGGCGTACGACGACCTGGGGCTCGGCGTGATGGGCGTGACGGCCAGCCCGTTGCCAGGTCCCGCGGGCAACGTGGAGTACTTCCTGTGGCTGCGTCGCGGCGCCCCGGCTCTGGTCGACGGACGACCTGGTCGCCGCGCTCGAGGCAGGTCCGCAAGTGACCGCGGGGACGCGTCGGGAGATGCTGCTCGTCGCGCACAACGGCCGGGCCGACGCACCGGTCGCGGTGCGCAAGGCGGCTGAGCAGTTCGCCGAGAGCGGCGTCGCCCTGCGGGTGCTCGCGGACGAGGCGGACGAGCTCGGTCTGGCCGGCGCCACCGTCGTCCCGGCCGGCCCGTCGGCCGCCGAGGGCTGCGAGCTGGTCATCGTCTTCGGCGGCGACGGCACCTTGCTGCGGGCCGCGGAGTACGGCCGGGCCAGCCGGACGCCTCTGCTCGGCGTCAACCTCGGCCACGTCGGCTTCCTCGCCGAGGCCGAGCCGGAAGACCTGGCGTCCGTGGTGGCGCGGGTCCTCGCCCGCGACTACGCGGTCGAGGAGCGGATGACCATCGACGTCACGGTCACCGTGGGGGACACCCCGGTGACCCGGGGCTGGGCCCTGAACGAGGCGTCGGTGGAGAAGGGCAGCCCCGAGCGGATGCTCGAGCTGGTGGCCGAGATCGACGGCCGGCCGCTGTCGCGCTGGGGCTGCGACGGCGTCATCTTCGCCACGCCGACCGGGTCCACCGCTTACGCGTTCTCCGCCGGCGGACCCATCGTGTGGCCCGAGGTGGAGGCCTTGCTGCTGGTCCCGATCAGCGCGCATGCCTTGTTCTCCCGGCCGATGGTCGTCTCGCCGGACTCTGTCCTTGCGGTCGACGTGCTCGCCAACAACGAGGGGTCGGGCGTCATGTGGTGCGACGGACGGCGCGCGGTGGAGCTGCCGCCCGGCGCCCGGGTGCAGGCCTGCCGCGGCGAGCTGTCGGTGCTGCTGGCGAGGTTGCAGACCGCGCCGTTCACGGACCGGCTGGTGCGCAAGTTCGACTTGCCGGTGCGCGGGTGGCGAGCAGGCCGTTCTGACGGTGGTGGCGCGTAGGCTCGCGCCCGTGCTGGAGGAGATGCGCATCCGCGGGCTCGGCGTCATCGACGACGCCGTGCTTCCGCTCGCTGCCGGGCTGACCGTCATCAGCGGTGAGACCGGGGCCGGCAAGACGATGGTCGTGTCCGGTCTCGGCCTGCTGTTCGGTGGGCGTGCCGACAGTGGAGCCGTGCGGTCGGCGTCCGGCACGGCTCTGATCGAGGGCCGGTTGCGCACCGCACCCGACGGTCCGGCGGCCCAGCGGGCGGTCGAGGCCGGCGGCGAGCTCGACGACGACGTCCTCCTCGTTGCCCGGTCGGTCTCGGCCGAGGGACGCTCCCGCGCCCATGTCGGCGGGCGGGCGGTGCCCGTCGGTGTGCTGTCCGAGCTCGCCGAGTTCTGCGTCGCCGTGCACGGACAGTCCGACCAGTCGCGGCTCCTCGCGCCGAGCCGCCAGCGCGAGGCGCTCGACCGCTACGCCGGCGACGCCGTCGGCCGGCCACTGGGCCGCTACGCCGCTGCCTATGCCGAGCTGCGCGCCCTGCAGGACGAGCTGGCCGAGCTGACCACGCGGGCCAGGGAGCGGGCGCAGGAAGCCGACCTGCTCCGGTTCGGGCTCGAGGAGATCGAGGCGATCGACCCGCAGGCCGGTGAGGACGTCGACCTGGCCCACGAGGAGGACCGGCTGGCCCACGCCGACGCCCTGCGCGGTGCCGCCAGCACGGCTCGCTCGGCGCTCATCCGTGACGCCGAGGCCGGCGACGACGCCGGCGACGCGGCCACCCTCGTGAGTGCGGCGACTGTCAGCCTCGAGCAGGAGGGCGGCCATGACCCCGAGCTGGCCGAGATGGCCGGTCGCCTGCGCGAGATCGGCTACCTCGTCGCCGACGTCGCTGCCGACCTGTCCTCCTACGTCGCCGGCATCGAGACCGACGCCGCCCGTCTGGCGACGGTCAGCGAGCGCCGTGCCGCGATCGGCCGGCTGACCCGCAAGTACGGCGACAGTGCGGCCGAGGTGCTCGCCTGGTCGCAGCGCTCCGCCGCCCGGCTCACCACCCTCGAGGGTGACGACGAGCGCATCGCCCTGCTGCAGGAGCGCGAGCGCGCCCTGCTCGACGAGCTCGGCAGCCTCGCCGCCGCGGTGTCCGCAGCGCGCGGCAAGGCAGCGGTCCGGTTCGCCACCTCCGTCTCCGCCGAGCTCGCCGCCCTGGCGATGCCGCAGGCCAAGGTCGAGGTGTCCGTGGCGCAGACCGAGAGCCCTGGCGGTCTCGAGGTGGCCGGCCGGCGGCTCGCGTTCGGCGGGCACGGCGTCGACGACGTCGAGATGCTGCTGTGCCCGCATCCCGGTGCGCCGGCCCGGCCGCTGCAGCGCGGCGCGTCCGGCGGAGAGCTGTCCCGCGTGATGCTCGCCGTCGAGGTGGTGTTCGCCGGAGCCGACCCGGTGCCCACGTTCGTGTTCGACGAGGTCGATGCCGGCGTCGGAGGCAAGGCGGCCGTCGAGGTCGGCCGGCGCCTCGCCCTGCTCGCCCGCACCGCCCAGGTCATCGTGGTCACCCATCTGCCTCAGGTCGCTGCGTTCGCCGACCAGCACCTCGTCGTACGCAAGACGAGCGACGGCTCGGTCACCAGCAGCGGGGTGAGTGTGCTCGACGACGCCGAGCGCGTGCAGGAGCTGTCCCGCATGCTCGCCGGCATCGAGGAGTCCGCGGCGGCCCAGACGCACGCGAGCGAGCTGCTGGAGGCGGCCCGGGCCAGCAAGTCGGGGTGACCTGAGTCACCTCGCCGTGCGGGCACCGCACGGTCTCGTAACGGTGCCCGTTTCGCGCCGATTCGGTCCCCGGCGCCGTCGGCTCCCCGTGGCAGGATGGAGCGCGATGAAGATCGCGACGCTTCGGCGTGCCCGCAAGCAGCCCGAGCTGCCGGGGCTGACGGGCACCGCCCGGGTCGATGCGCGCACCAAGAACCTCACGAAGCGACTGCGCCCGGGCGATATCGCCGTGATCGACCACCTGGACCTCGACAAGGTCAGCGCCGAGGCGCTGGTCGGCGCGCGGGTCGGGGCCGTCGTCAACGCCGCGCCCAGCACGAGTGGGCGCTATCCCAATCTCGGTCCCGAGATCGTCGTGGCGGCCGGCATCCCGCTGCTCGACGCGGTCGGGCCCGAAGTGATGCGTGCCGTCGAGGAGGGCGAGCAGCTCCGGCTGCACGAGGACACGCTCTACCGCGAGCACGACGTGGTGGCCAAGGGCGAAGTGCTCACCGTGCAGAGCGTCCAGGCGGCGATGGAGAAGGCCCGGGCCGGCCTCGCCGTACAGCTCGAAGCCTTTGCCGGCAACACGATGGAATACCTCCGCCAGGAGCGCGAGCTCCTGCTCGACGGCGTCGGCGTGCCGGACATCCGCACCCGCATCGACGGGCGCCAGGCGCTGATCGTGGTGCGCGGCTACCACTACAAGGAAGACCTCGCGATCCTGCGGTCCTACATCCGCGAGTTCCGGCCGGTCCTGATCGGTGTCGACGGCGGCGCGGACGCCCTGCTCGAGAGCGGCTACAAGCCCGCGTCTGATCGTCGGTGACATGGACTCCGTGTCCGACCGCGCGCTCACCTGCGGTGCCGAGCTGGTCGTGCACGCCTACCGCGACGGGCGGGCGCCCGGCCTGGCCCGGCTCGAGGAGCTGGGAGTGCCCAGCGTCATCTTCCCCGCGACCGGCACCAGCGAGGACGTGGCGATGCTGCTCGCTGACGACAAGGGTGCCGAGCTGATCGTCGCGGTCGGCACGCACGCGACGCTGGTGGAGTTCCTCGACAAGGGCCGGTCGGGCATGGCCAGCACGTTCCTCACCCGGCTGCGCGTCGGCGGCAAGCTGGTCGACGCCAAGGGCGTGAGCCGGCTCTACCGCAGCCGCGTCTCCAGCGCCCAGCTCGCCCTGCTGGTCGTGGCCGGACTCTTCGCACTGGTGGTCGCGATGGTCGCGACCGAGGGCGGCCAAGTCGCCATCACCGTGCTCCAGGCACGGTGGGACGCCTTCTACTTCTGGCTTCAGGGGCTCTTCTGACGTGATCGACTTCCGCTATCACATCGTCTCGCTCGTGGCCGTCTTCCTGGCGCTCGGCGTCGGCATCGTGCTCGGCTCCGGCCCGCTTGGACGAGCAGATCCAGGGCGCGCTGCAGACCCAGACCGACGACCTGCGAAGCCAGCAGAAGGAGCTGCGCAGCCAGGTCACCGATCTCCAGCACCAGGTCGCGGTGGGCGAGCAGTTCGCCCAGGAGATCCAGGACCCGCTCACGGCCAACCAGCTGACCGACCGCAGCGTCGTGATCTTCACGCTGCCCGGCACCGACAACGACCTCGTCGACGAGGCAACCAAGGTGCTCGAGCGGTCCGGGGCCACGGTGAACGGCACCGTGGGCATCACCGACGTCTACGTCGACCCGACCAAGGCCAAGGCACCCCTGGAGGACCTCGCGCTGCGACTCGTCCCTCCCGGCGTGGAGTTCCCCGACGGTGCCACCCCCATCGAGCGGGTCGGCACCGTCCTGGCCCGGGCCACCGTGGCCAGCGAGCGCCAGGACACCCAGGAGGTGGACCAGCGAGCCGCGGAGGTGCTGGCCGGCCTGCAGGAGCTCGGCGCCATCGAGGTCACCGGGGAGCCAGGCAAGCGCTCCGACCTGGCCGTGGTCGTCGCACCGGCACCGGCGAAAGAGCAGGTCGACGCCGAGGCAGCGAAGGCGGCTGATGACGCGCTGCTCAGCCTGGTCGCCGCGCTCGATGCCGGCAGCCGGGGTGCCGTCGTGACCGGAACCCCGGAGTCCGCCGAGGCGGGTGGCTTCGTCAACCTGGTCCGAGGGTCCGACGACAAGGCCCAGGGCGTGTCCACGGACGACCTCGCCGACTCCGCGATGGGCGAGATCGGCCTCGTGCTTGCGCTGGTGGAGCAGACCCGCGGCGCCGCCGGCGACTACGGCGGCGGCGACGGCGTGGACAGCGTGATACCCGACATCACCGGCTCCGGCGGCTCGTGACGCTGGCCGGCCTTCTCGGGTCGGCCGCGGCCGGAGCGGCCGCCACCGGCGTGGCCCAGCGGCTGCTCACCTCCCGTCCGCCCGGCGGGCGCCAGCGGTGGGCCCGCACCAATCACCGCGGGGAGCCGGTCACCCTGCTCGAAGGGCCGGCGATCGCCGCCGGGCTCGCTGCAGCCGCCGCGTTCGCTCCCGGGCTCACCGGGCGGGTCCGTGCCGCCGCAGTTGTCGCGGCGGTGGGTGCCGGTGGTTTCGGGGCCTATGACGACCTGGCCGGCAGCGGGGACCGCCGAGGCTTGCGGGGTCACCTCGGGGCGTTGCAGCACGGCGAGCTCACGAGCGGAGCAGTCAAGATCGTGGGCATCGGCGCGACCGGGCTGGCCGCCGCGGCGCTCGCGGGACGACGCGGCACGGGTCTTGTCCTGGCGGGGGGAGTCGTCGCGGCGACGGCGAACCTCGTCAACCTCCTGGACCTCCGGCCCGGCCGGGCGCTCAAGGCCGGGATGGTCCTGGCGCTGCTCGACGGGCGGCACGGTGGCGACCCGGCACGACTGGCGGCGGTGGCCACCGGTTCTGCGCTCGCCGTCCTGCCCGCTGACCTCGGCGAACGGACGATGCTCGGCGACGCCGGCGCCAATGCGTTGGGCGCGGTGCTCGGCCTGGCAGCCGTGTCTGCCGATGCCGGCCCAGTCCGGCTGGCCGGCCGGTTGGCCGCACTCACCGCCCTGACGCTGGCCAGCGAGAAGGTCAGCTTCACCAAGGTGATCGAGGCGACGCCCGGCCTGCGCGAGCTCGACCGGTTGGGCCGTCGCCCGGCGTCGACGTGAGCCCGCGCCGGAGGCTCCTCGTGCCGACCGGCCTGGCCGGCGCGGCGCTGCTCATCGCGGCGGTGACAGCGCTGAGCCGGGTGCTGGGGTTCGGCCGGTGGCTGGTGTTCTCCGAGACCGTCACCGACTCCTGCCTGGGCACCGCCTACTCCACGGCCAACCTGCTGCCGAACATCGTCTTCGAAGTGGTCGCCGGTGGCGCGCTCGCCAGCGCGGTCGTGCCACTGATCGGTGCCCAGCTCGCCCGCGGTGACCGCGAGTCGGTTCGCCGTACGTCGTCGGCGCTGCTCACCTGGTCGCTGCTCGTGCTGACCCCCATCGCGCTGCTCGGCATGGCGGTTGCCGCGCCGTTGATGGATGCACTCATCGGCTCGCCCCGCGGGTGTGACGGGTCATCGGTGGCCGACGTGGCGACCGCGATGTTCGTGTTCCTCGCCCCGCAGATCCCGCTCTACGGCATCGCGGTCGTGTGTGGCGGGATCCTCAACGCCCACCGCCGGTTCCTGGCAGCGGCCGCGGCGCCGCTGGTCTCGACTGTCGTCGTCATGAGCGCCTACATCGCCTTCGGTGTCGGCTACGACGGCAGCAAGAACGACCTGACTGCCTTCCCGCCGAGGTGGGAGGTGGTGCTGGCTGCGGGAACCACCTTGGGCGTCGTCGCGCTCGCGCTCACCACCGTCGTCCCGGTGGCCAGGTTGCGGCTGGGCCTGCGACCGACACTGGGCTTCCCGCCCGGGGTGGCTCGTCAGGCCCGGCGTCTCGCGGCCGCCGGGCTGGCCGGGCTTGTTGCGCAGCAGATCTCCGTCCTGGTCGTCATCGTGCTGGCGAACCGCGAGGGGGGCGCGCTGAACGTCTACCAGTACGCCTGGGCCGTCTACCTCCTGCCTTACGCCGTCCTGGCCGTGCCGATCGCGACCAGTGCGTTCACCGCGCTCTCGGAGCAGACCGGCCGCGACGACCACGCGGCCTTCACCCGCACCACGGCGGCGACGACGCGCGCCGTCGTGCTCGTGTCGCTCGTCGGGGCTGCGCTGCTCGCCGGCACTGCAGAGCCGGTGGCCCGCATGTTCCTCTCCGGGGGCGACGGCACCGCGGAACCCTGGCAGCTCGGCTGGGCGCTCGCGGCGTTCGCCCCGGGCCTGGTGGGCTACGGCCTGATGGCCCACCTCGGCCGGGTCCTCTACGCCCAGCACGCCGGCCGAGCAGCAGCAGTGGCGACCGTGACAGGCTGGGCCGTGGTGGCGCTGGCCTCCATCGCGCTCGTCGCGATGGTGCCGGTGAGCTGGACCGTGCCGGCGATCGGTGCGGCCAACTCGATCGGGATGCTGGTGGCCGGTGCCCTGCTGCTCGGTGCACTTGCCCGCCGTACCGGCGGCGACAGCCTCGCGGGAGTGGCACGGGCGGCCGGCGCGGGGGGCGTCGGTGCCGTGCTCGGCGCGGGCGCCGCAGCCGGTGCCGCGGCCACGCTGGAGCTCGACGGCAAGCTCGCCAACGGCCTGCTCGCGTGCGGCATCGCCGTGCTCGCCGGCGCGGTGTGCGCGGGGGTGGTGCTGCTGCTCGACGGGCGTGACCTGCGCGCGCTGATCAGCCGCCGGTACGCCGATGGCTGACCCCCGCCGGCTGCGGATCGCCCTCGTGCTCGGCACCAGCGGCGGCGGGGTCGGTCGGCACGTCGCGGCGCTGGCCGCCGGTCTGGTCGGCGCGGGTCATGACGTGCTGGTCGTGGGGCCGGCTGCGACCGATGCCTCGTTCGGGTTCGCGACCGCGGGCGCGACGTTCCGCGCCTGGGAGGTGGGCGACCGGCCACGGCCGGTCGGCGACCTGGTTGCTGTCCAGCAGCTGCGTGGCCTGCTGGGCGGCGCCGACGTCGTGCACGCGCACGGCTTGCGGGCAGGCGGGCTCGCGGTGCTCGCACTGCGCACCCGCCGTGCGCCGCGGCCCCCGCTCGTGGTGACCCTGCACAACGCGCTGCTCGGCCGGGGGAGCGGTGGCACTCGCCTACCGGGCGCTCGAACGGCTGGTGGCACGCGGTGCGGCCGTGGTGCTGGGCGTGTCGGCCGACCTGGAGCAGCGGATGCGCGAGCTCGGGGCCCGGCAGGTGGCGCATGCGGTGGTGCCCGCGCCGATCCTGGGCAGGTCGGTGCATGACCGCAGCGCGACCCGCTCCGAGCTGGGTGCCGACGGGCCGCTGGTCGTGACCGTCGGCCGGCTGGCCGAGCAGAAGGGCCTGCCGCTGCTGCTCGACTGCGGCCGGGCTGCTGGCGGAGCGCTCGCCGGCACCGCTGTTCGTGGTCGCGGGCGACGGCCCGATGGAGGCCGCGTTGCGACGCCGGATCGCCGACGAGGGCCTGCCCGTGCGCCTGCTCGGTCGGCGCGACGACATCGCCGACCTGCTCGCCGCCGCCGACGTGGTGGTGGTCCCGAGCAGCTGGGAGGGTCAGCCGCTCGTCGTACAGGAGGCACTGCGTGCCGGTGCGCCGCTGGTCGCGACCGCGGTCGGCGGCATCCCGGACCTCGTGGGTGATGCAGCAGTCCTGGTGCCCTACGGCGACCCCGTGGCCATGGCCGATGCGATCGCTGCGCTCCTGGACGACTCCGCGGCCCGCGACTGGCTGGCCGCGACCGCCCGCGCCCGGGCCGCCGAGCTGCCCGACGACGCGGATGCTGTCGACGCGGCGATGTCGGTCTACCGGCGCCTGTGCTGATAGTCTCGAAGCCCGTGGACGGACTGATACTTCAGTCGCACACCTGACCACGGGAGCCCCCATTGGCCGCGTCGCAGACGACCAAGCACATCTTCGTGACGGGCGGCGTCGCCTCCTCCATCGGCAAGGGCCTCACCGCGTCCGGTCTCGGACACCTGCTGCGCTCCCGCGGCCTGCGGGTCACCATGCAGAAGCTCGACCCCTATCTCAACGTCGACCCGGGCACGATGAACCCGTTCCAGCACGGCGAGGTCTTCGTCACCGACGACGGCGCGGAGACCGACCTCGACATCGGGCACTACGAGCGGTTCCTCGACCGCGACCTGCACGGCTCGGCCAACGTGACCACCGGTCAGATCTACTCCGCCGTGATCGCCAAGGAGCGGCGCGGGGAGTACCTCGGCGACACCGTGCAGGTGATCCCGCACATCACCAACGAGATCAAGTCCCGGATCCGGGCGATGGCCGCTGACGACGTCGACATCGTCATCACCGAGATCGGCGGCACCGTCGGCGACATCGAGTCGCTGCCGTTCCTCGAGGCGGTGCGCCAGATTCGCCACGACATCGGCCGCGACAACGTCTTCTTCCTGCACATCTCGCTGGTGCCCTACATCGGGCCGTCAGGGGAGCTGAAGACCAAGCCCACCCAGCACTCCGTCGCGGCGCTGCGCTCCATCGGCATCCAGCCCGACGCCATCGTGTGCCGCTCCGACCGCGAGATCCCGCCGAGCGTCAAGCGCAAGATCTCGCTCATGTGTGACGTCGACGAGGAGGCGGTCGTCGCCGCGGTCGACGCGCCCTCCATCTACGACATCCCCAAGGTGCTGCACAGCGAAGGGCTCGATGCCTACGTCGTGCGCCGGCTCGGGCTGCCGTTCCGCGACGTCGAGTGGACGGCGTGGGACGACCTGCTGCGCCGGGTGCACAAGCCGGCCCACCACGTCACCGTCGGCCTGGTCGGCAAGTACATCGACCTGCCCGACGCCTATCTGTCCGTCACCGAGGCGCTGCGGGCCGGCGGGTTCGCCAACGACTGCAAGGTCGAGCTGCGCTGGATCGCGTCCGACGACTGCCAGACCCCGGAGGGCGCGGCGCGTCAGCTGGACGGCGTCGACGCGGTCTGCGTGCCGGGCGGGTTCGGTGTGCGCGGCATCGAGGGCAAGCTCGGCGCGATCAGGCACGCCCGCGAGAACCGCGTGCCGGTGCTGGGGCTCTGCCTCGGACTGCAGTGCATGGTGATCGAGTACGCCCGAACGGTGGCCGGCCTTGACGGCGCCAACTCGCTGGAGTTCGACGACGCAACGCCGCACCCGGTGATCGCGACGATGGCCGACCAGCGCGACGTCGTCGCGGGGGAGCGCGACATGGGCGGCACCATGCGGCTGGGGCTCTACCCCGCGAAGCTCGCCGAGAGCTCGCTCGTGCGCGAGGTCTACGACGCGCCGTACGTCGAGGAGCGGCACCGCCACCGCTACGAGGTCAACAACGCCTACCGCGGCCAGCTCGAAGAGGCCGGTCTGCGGTTCAGCGGCACCTCACCGGACGGGCGGCTGGTGGAGTACGTCGAGCTTCCCCGCGAGGCGCACCCCTACTTCGTCGCCACCCAGGCACACCCGGAGTTCCGGTCGCGCCCGGCTCGGGCGCACCCGCTGTTCTCCGGCCTGATCGCTGCCGCGCTCGCGGTCCGGAACGAGGCGCGGGAGTCCGCGACCGTCGTCGACCTGGCGGCGGCCTCCGGCACCGGATCCTAGATGGCGGCCGAGCACCCCGCTCCGGTCCGCGACGATCGCGCCGACCTGGAGGTCGTCTCCTCCGAGACGGTGTTCGACGGCAAGGTGTGGGACGTCCGCCGCGACGAGGTCAGTCTCGAGGACGGGCAGAGCGTCGTACGCGAGGTCCTGGTGCACACGGGTGCGGTAGGCGTCGTCGCGCTCGACGAGCAGGACCGGCTGCTGCTGGTGCGCCAGTACCGCCACCCGGTCCGGCACTACCTCTGGGAGCCGCCCGCCGGGCTGCTCGACGTGGCGGGCGAGGACCCGCTCGACGCGGCCCGTCGCGAGCTCGCGGAGGAGGCGCAGCTGCGGGCCACCGACTGGCACGTCCTGGTCGACTACTTCAACTCTCCCGGCGGCAGCACCGAGGCGTTCCGCTGCTACCTCGCCCGTGGCCTCGAAGCCGTCCCGGAGGACGACCGCCATGTCGGCGAGGGCGAGGAGCGGGACATGCCCGTAGCCTGGGTCCCGCTCGACGAGGCGCGCGACCTGGTTCTCGGCGGTCACCTGCACAACCCCACGGCTGTCACCGGAATCCTTGCTGCCTGGGTCGCCCGCGAGGCGGGGTGGCGGACGCTCCGGCCTGCCGACGCGCCATGGCCCGAGCGTTCACCGGGACGCGGATGAGAAGATTGCGTGTGGCCCGAGGCAAGCGGTTCGACGGCGCGGCCAGGGCGGCGTACCGACGGTTGAAGCGGGTGAGCCCGCGGGTGTCCGGCTTCCTAGAGGGCATCTCCGAAGCGGACGCGATTGTCAGCCGGCTCGTGACGCAGTACGACGTGATGGCCTACTTCGCAACGTCTCCCGACAGCCTCTACCAGATCCGGCAATGGATAGCTCCCCTCGAGGAGCTGAACCGCACTCACCCCGTGCTGATCCTCACGCGGGGCGGCGACCAGCTGAAGGCACTGGCCCGGCTGACCGACCTGCCGATATTCAACGCTCGTCGTACGTCGACGATCGATGCGATTGCGCTGCACGGCCAGTTCAAGATGGCCGTCTACATGAACCAGAGCCACCTGAACTTCCAAGCGCTGCGCTACGGCGGCATGATGCACGTCTTCCTCTCGCACGGCGAGAGTGAGAAGCACTCCTACATGGCGTCCAACCAGCTCAAGGCCTACGACTTCGTGTTCGTGGCCGGGGACGCCGCGGTCGAGCGGATCCGCTCATCCATCATGAACTTCGACGTCGACCAGCGACTGATCAAGATCGGTCGACCGCAGCTCGACGTGACAACCGGCTTGGCGACCGGCCGCACGGACGGTGGCCGGAGGACCGTGGTGTACGCCCCCACGTGGGAAGGCGACCGACCGAGCATGGACTACGAGTCGGTGCGCTCGCATGGGCGCGCGATCGCCGACGCCGTGCTCGCCAGCGACCGGTTCCGGCTGGTCTACCGCCCGCACCCGCTCACCGGCACTGTGGACAGCACCGTTGCTCGCGCCGACGCCGCCATCCGAGCGGCGGTGCACGAGGCGACGCAACGCGACCCCGTCGCGGCCATCGATGAGCCCCGCGGACTTGTGCCGAGCGCCCCGGACTTCTTCCGAAATCCGGCGTAAGCCACTAACGTGAAGGTGGCAAATGCGGGAAAGGGCAGGCGAGGGCCGTGGCGGTCGGAGTCTGGCTGATCGGTGCGCGCGGGTCCGTCGCGACGACCGCAACCGTGGGAGCCGCAGCGCTCGCCGCCAACCTCGTGCCCCCGGTCGGCCTCGTCACGGAGCTCCCGCCGTTTGCGGCACTTCCCTTGCCGGCGATGGGGGATCTCGTCTTCGGCGGCCACGACGTGATCGACACCCCCCTCGTGAAGCGGGCGGAGGCGCTGGCGAGCGCTGGTGTCCTTCCGGCCCGCCTCCTGTCGGCCGTCGCACCCGCCCTGATCGACGCCGACACGCGCATCCGGCGGGGCATCGACGCGCGCGAACGTAAGCATCCGCTCGACTCCGTCCAGCGTGTCGCGAGCGACCTCACGAGTTTCCGGGAGGAGCAGGACCTCGACCACGTCGTCGTGGTGAACGTCGCGTCGACGGAGGCATCGTCGACCCCGCACCCTGCGCACGCCGAGATCAGCCTCCTCGACGAGGCGCTCGAGCAGGGGCTCGACGTCCTTCCCCCGACTGCGTTGTACGCCTACGCGGCGTTCCAAGCCGGTTGTTCCTTCGTCGACTTCACCCCGTCGACTGGTGCGCGGCTGCCCGCCCTCGAGCAACTTGCCGAGCAGCGAGGCGTCCTGCACGCGGGCCGGGACGGCAAGACCGGGCGAGACCCTGGTGAAGAGCGCACTTGCGCCGATGTTCGTCACCCGGAACCTGCACGTCCGCTCATGGGCAGGAACAAATCTTCTTGGCGGGGGAGACGGGGCGGCGCTCGCGGACCCTGACCGGCTTGCGAGCAAGCTCGGGTCGAAGCAGCGCCTTCTCGCGTCGATCCTCGGATACGAGCCCGACGCGCCGCTGCACATCGACTACGTGCCCGACCTCGGTGAGTGGAAGACCTCGTGGGACCACGTGTCCTTCGACGGATTCCTCGGCACCAGGATGCGCATGCAGTTCACCTGGGAGGGGTGCGACTCCGCCCTGGCTGCGCCGCTGGTGCTCGACCTCGCCCGGCTCGTGGCGGCGGCCGCGCGTGACGGGCAGCAGGGCGGGTTGGATGCCCTCGCGTTCTTCTTCAAGGACCCATGGGGGGTCGACGAGCACCGTCTCGAGCCGCAGTTCCAGCGGTTGTGTGACTGGGCCCAGGACCTCGCGGAGCGCCCGTGACAGCGATGCCGGACGCCCGCTCTCTCATGGACCTGGTCCGCCTCCCTGCGGTGCTCAGCGTCCCGGGGGACTCCCTGCTCGGTCACGCGAGCGCCAGGGTGCCCGGGAGCCCGGCGCGAACGGCGGGTCTCGCCGGGTCGTCCTGCCTGCTCTACCTGGGCGGCATGGCGCTGAACGACTACGCCGACCGCGACGTCGACGCAGTCGAACGCCCCCAGCGGCCCATCCCGTCCGGGCGGGTCCACGCCGACTTCGCGCTGCGCCTCGCCCAGGCGCTCACGGCAGCCGGCCTGATCACCGCGGGTCTGGCGGGCGGACGTCGGTCGCTCGCGGTCGCTGTTCCCCTGGCGGCGACCATCTGGGCCTACGACTTGGCACTGAAGAACACCCCGGCTGGCCCGGTGGCGATGGCCGGGTGCCGCGCGCTCGACGTACTGCTGGGCGCCTCTCCCGCCGCGATCGGCCCCGCCCTGGCGCCTGCTGCGGTCATCGGAGGCCACACCTTGGCCGTCACGGTCGTCAGCCGCCACGAGGCGGCGGGCGGCAGCCCGACCGTTGCTCGTGGCGCCGCCTGCGCGGCGGCCGCGGTCACCGCCGCCGCCAGCGTCTTCGCGATCCGCCGGTTGCGCGGCGCTCCGCGCGCCCGTGCCCTCGCCTCCGGCGCGGCCGGCCTGCTTGCCGTCTACGCGACCTCGTTCGGCGGCGCTTCTCGTCGAAGCGGCCCGGGACCCGAGCGCACCACGCCTGCAGCGCGTGGTCGGAGCCGGCGTACTCGGCCTCATCCCTCTCGAGGCCGCCATGCTCGCCGGCGCCGGGCGCCCGGCCACAGCCGGCGGGCTCGCCACGCTCTGGCCAGTTGCGCGCCAGCTGAGTCGGCGGCGCTCGGTGACATGACGACCGTCCGCGACACCACGATGAGGGCCGGGCTTCGCTACGGCTACATCACGAACGGCCTGGCCGACCACCGCCTGGACGACGCGCTCGCGTTCCTCGCGGACTGTGGCTACGACGGCGTCGGACTCACTCTCGACCACCACCACCTCGACCCGTTCGGCCGCGACGTCCGGGCGCAGGTCGACGCAGTCTCCCGTCGCCTCCAGGACCTGGGCCTCGCCGTGGTCATCGAGACCGGCGCACGCTTCCTGCTCGACCCCCGTCGCAAGCACGAGCCGACGTTGCTCTCTGATGGCCGCGAGCTGCGGATCTCCCTGCTCCGGCGTGCGATCGCAATCGCCGCTGACCTCGGCGCACCGGTGGTCTCGTTCTGGTCGGGCGTCGTGCCGGCGGGACTCGACCCCGACGAGGCGTGGAACCGGCTCGCCACGGGCTGCGACGAGGTGATCATCGAAGCGCAAGCCCGTGGTGTGACGCTCGGCCTCGAACCGGAACCCGGCATGCTCGTCGAGCGCATCGACGGCTGGGAGCGGCTGGCCGCGCACCTCGGCCGGCCCGATGGGTTCGGCTTGACGCTCGACATCGGCCACTGCCAGTGCCTGGAGACCGAGCCGATCGACGAGTGCGTACGGCGGGTCGGGCGCGAGCGACTCGTCCACGTCCAGATCGAGGACATGCGCCGTGGCGTGCACGAGCACCTCGACTTCGGGGACGGCGAGATCGACTTCCCACCGGTGCTCTCGGCCCTCGCCGAGATCGGCTACCGCGGGCTGGTCTGCGTCGAGCTGTCGCGACACAGCCACACCGCCCACACCACGGTTCCGCGGGCGATCTCCTTCCTGCGGCAGGCGGAAAGGAAAGAGGTGATGGCGTGAGCGGAGTTTCCCTTGCCCTCTTGACCGGCGCGCTTCGACGGCACCTGGACAGCCGTGCGGCGTCGTGGCTCGACGGTGCGCTTGCCGCGGTGGAGAGCGACGCCAGCGCCGTTCGGACGTGGTTCCCGGCAGCTGCACGCAAGGTCGGGACTGCCTCGCTCGACGTACGCGACCACGACGGAGGCGAACCGTGGAGCGCGGACGAGGCGGCGCGGGCAGCGCTGCTCGCTGCGCTCGGGGCGCGCGTCACGGAGGAGATCGACGATCTGTACCGCTACGGCGACGCGGCCGAGCGCAGGGCGATCCTCCGCTCGCTGCACCTGCTCCCGGTCGGCGACGCGGCGACGACACTTGTGCTCGACGCGCTGCGCACCAACGACGAGCGGCTCGTCGCCGCGTCATTGGGTCCGTACGCGATCGATCATCTCGACGACAGCAGTCTCCGCCAGGCCGTGCTCAAGTGCGTCTTCATGGGGATCCCGCTCGCACGGATCCCCGATCTCGAAACACGTGCGGACGCTGAGCTGGCGAGGATGCTCGCCGCCTACGCCCACGAGCGCGTGGCCGCAGGACGCGACGTCCCGAACGACGTGTGGCCATGGATCGACCGCTTCCCGCCGGAGGCCGAGCTCGCCGCCCTCGCCGACGAGCTGCACGCCAACGCCCACGCGAGGCGACGCGCGGCCGCCGCTGCTCTAGCCCAACACGATGCCATCCGTCGGAGGAACTGACATGCGAATCTTCGAACCGCATGCGCACATGACGTCGAGAACGACCGACGACTACGAGGCGATGGCCGCCGTGGGCGTCAAGGCGATCGTGGAACCCGCCTTCTGGCTCGGGCAGCCGCGCTCGTCGGTGGGCACGTTCGTCGACTACTTCAACTCCCTGCTCGGCTGGGAACCGTTCCGGGCCTCGCAGTTCGGCATCGTCCACCATTGCGCGATCGCGCTGAACCCCAAGGAGGCGAACGACCCCGCGCTGCGCGACGGCGTGCTCGAGCTGCTTCCCCGCTACCTCGTGAAGGACCGGGTCGTCGCGGTCGGCGAGGTCGGCTACGACGCCATGACGCCGGAAGAGGACCAGGTTCTTGCAGCGCAGCTCGCCCTGGGCATCGAGCACGACCTGCCCGTTCTCGTGCACACACCGCATCGCGACAAGCTCGCCGGCGTACGCCGATCGATCGACGTCGTACGCGAGTCCGGACTCCCGCCCGAGCGCGTGCTGCTCGACCACAACAACGAGCTGACCGTCCGGGCCGCGAAGGACAGCGGCTGCTGGGTCGGCTTCTCGATCTATCCCAACACCAAGATGGACGAGGACCGGATGGTCGCCGTTCTCCGTGAGGAGGGCACCGACCGGATGGTCATCAACTCGGCAGTGGACTGGGGACGCAGCGACCCGCTGAAGGTGGCGAAGACGGCGAACGCCATGCGCCAGGCCGGTTTCAGCGAGGACGAGATCGACAAGGTCGTGTGGCGGAACCCGCTGGCGTTCTATGGGCAGAGCGGCCGGCTCCAGCTCGAGCAGGAGGAAGAGACCACCGAGACCTTCGCCGGCAACAGCATTCTGCGAGGGGAAAAGGCGGGATGACCCGGTTCCGCCACCCTGACGGCAGCGTCGTACGCCTGTCCTACTGCAGCAATGTCCACCAGGCGGAGGACGTCGAGGGCATCGTCGCTCAGCTCGCACGTTTCGCCGGCCCCGTGCGCCGGGCCCTGGGGTGGTCCCGCCTCGGCGTCGGGCTCTGGTTGCCCGCCAAGGCGGTTGCCGACCTGCGTGACGCACGGACTCTGGACGTCCTGCGCACAGCACTCGACGCCGAGCAGCTCGACGTGGTCACCCTCAACGGGTTTCCCTACGAGGCGTTCCACGCTCCCGTCGTCAAGCACGCGGTCTACCGACCCGACTGGACGGAGCCGGCGCGCCTCGAACACACCCTCGAGCTGGCCCGGCTTCTCCATGCCCTGCTTCCCGAGGATGCCGATGGGGGGAGCATCTCGACCCTGCCGCTGGCCTGGCGCGAGCCGTGGCCGGCCGAGGCACATGAGCGGGCCCTCGGGGCGCTGCGTCGCCTCGCCGACGGGCTCGCGGACCTCGCCGACCGCGCCGGCCGCCCGGTCCGCGTGGCACTCGAGCCAGAACCGGGCTGCGTCGTCGGGACCGTCGCCCAGGCCGTCGACGTGTTGGCCGACCTCGCTCCTGACTGGATCGGTATCTGTCTGGACGCCTGCCACCTCGCGGTCGAGTTCGAGGACCCGGCGGAGGCGGTACGGCGCGCGGTTGACCGTGGGGTCCCCATCGTCAAGGCGCAGGTCTCGAGCGCGCTGCGGGTGCCGCACCCTCGGGGCGAGGACGAGGTGGGGGCATTCGCCGAGCCGCGCTTCCTCCATCAGACCCGCGAGCTCGTCGACGGGCGGGTGGTCGGTGTGGATGACCTCGCGGCAGCCCTCGGCGGTGAGCTTCCCGGGGACAGTGAGTGGCGCGTTCACTTCCATGTGCCGGTTCATGCCGACGGTCCGCGCACCACGCAGACCGAGCTGTCGGCGACCCTCTCGGCGCTGGTCGGCGGGCCGGCCGCGGTCACCACTCATCTCGAGGTGGAGACCTATACGTGGACCGTCCTGCCCGAGGCGCAACGCCCCCGCGACGACGACGGCTTGGTGCAGGGGCTCGCGCGCGAGCTGGAGTGGACGCGCGATCGTCTGGTGGAGCTAGGACTCGAGGAGGAAACATGACCACAAGCCCGGTGCTCGTGCTGGACGTCGTCGGCCTGACGCCCAAGCTGCTCACCCACATGCCACGACTGCAGGAGCTCGCCAAGGGTGGCTTCCAGGCCAATCTCGGGACGGTGCTGCCCGCGGTCACCTGCTCGGTCCAGTCGACCTTCCTGACGGGCTCACTCCCCAGCGACCACGGCATCGTCGGCAACGGCTGGTACTTCCGCGACCTCGGCGAGGTCTTCCTGTGGCGCCAGCACAACGGGCTGGTGGAAGGCGAGAAGATCTGGGAGACGGCGCGACGGGCATCGCCCGACTACACGGTCGCCAACCTCTGCTGGTGGTACGCCATGGGCGCCACGACCGACATCACCGTGACACCGCGCCCGATCTACCACGCCGACGGCCGGAAGTCTCCCGACTGCTACACGGTGCCGGCCTCGCTGCATGACGACCTCACCTCCCGGCTGGGCCCGTTCCCGCTGTTCAACTACTGGGGACCGACTGCCGGGATCGCCTCGTCGGAGTGGATCGGAGCCGCAGCCGCACAGGTCATCACCCACGTCGGACCGGACCTCACCCTGGTCTACCTCCCGCACCTCGACTACGACCTGCAGCGCTTCGGGCCTGACGGGCCCGAGGCGATCGCCGCGGCCCAGGAGGTCGACCGGGTGGCCGGTGATCTCATCGACGTCGCCCGGTCTCGCGACATCACCGTCGTGGTCCTCTCCGAGTACGGGATCACCAGCGTCTCGCAGCCCGTCGACGTCAACCGGCACCTCCGCCGGGCGGGTTTGCTGGAGGTGTACACGCAGGCCGGGATGGAGTACCTCGACCCGTGGACGTCGCGTGCCTTTGCCGTGGCGGACCACCAGATCGCCCACGTCTACGTGCGCGACCCCGCAGATGTGCCACGGGCGCGCGACGTGCTCGCCGAGCTGCCCGGAGTGGCCGAGGTCCTCGACGCCGATGGGAAGGCGAAGTCCGGACTCGACCACCCGCGGGCGGGCGAGCTCGTCCTCATCGCCTCGCCTCACGCGTGGTTCACCTACTACTACTGGCTCGACGAGGCACGGGCTCCTGACTTTGCCCGGACCGTGGAGATCCATCGCAAGCCCGGCTACGACCCGGCCGAGCTGTTCATGGACCCGAACGACCCCTATGTGAAGGCTCGGGCCGGGCTCGCCCTGGGCCGCAAGAAGCTCGGCTTCCGCTACACCATGAATGTCGTGCCGCTCGACCCGTCGCCGGTGCGTGGCTCACACGGTCGGCTGCCCGACGATCCGGACGACGGTCCCGTCCTTCTCTGTTCGGAGCCGTCGGTCGCCCGAGACCGGCTCGAGGCCACGGACGTCAAGCCCTTCCTCCTCGGGCTCGCCGGCGTCGGCGGTGGCACCACGTGATCGTCTCGACAGCGGCACCCGACACGCTGCGGCGGACCGAAGAGCTGCTCATCCAACCGCTGGCCGACGCCGTTGGTGCTCTTCCCCTGTCGGTCCAGCCTGTCGTGGCGCACCACCTCGGCTGGACCGGGCCGGACGCACGCCGGGGGACGGGTGGCAAGGCGGTGCGAGCCACCCTGGTTCTCCTGTCGGCCGAGGCGGCGGGCGGGTCGGTCGATGTCGCCATCCCCGGCGCCGTCGCCATCGAGCTCGTGCACAACTTCTCGCTCTTGCACGACGACGTCATGGACGGCGACACCGAGCGCCGCCACCGGCCGGCGGCGTGGACGGTGTTCGGCGAACCACTGGCTCTGCTCGCCGGCACGTCGCTGGTGGCCCGTGCCCAGGCCATCCTCGCGTCGGCAGGGCCCAACGGCCCCCCGGCAGCAGCGTGTCTCGAGCAGGCGATCCAGCAGCTCGTGACCGGCCAGGCGCTCGACCTGTCGTTCGAGCGCCGGGACGACGTGACGGCGACCGACTGGGTCCTGATGGCCGAGGGAAAGACGGCCGCCCTGCTGGGCGCCTCGACCTCCATCGGGGCCATGCTCGCCGGCGCTCAACAGCAGCTCATCGGCGCGCTCGCCTCGTACGCGCTCCATCTTGGGCTCGCCTACCAAGCAGTCGATGACCTGCTCGGCATCTGGGGCAGTCCCGCGTCCACCGGCAAGCCCGTTGGCAGGGACCTCCGGCAGTTCAAGAAGACCCTGCCCGTCGTCGCGGCACTCGCCGTCGGGAACGACACGGCCAGGCAGCTCACAGACCTGTTGAGCCAACAGGCGGGTGAGGAAACCGACGTTGCCCGCATGACAGCCCTCATCGAGGCCAACGGCGGCCGCGATGCGACGGAGGCGGAGGCGGCACGTCGCGTGGACGGCGCGCTCGATGCGATCGCCGGAGCTGACCTACCGGCCGGGGTGGCTGCCGACCTGACGGCGCTGGCCCTGTTCGCGACCGCTCGCGATCGCTAGCCGACGAGGCGGTCAGCCGCCCGCGGGACCTCGCAACCCGAGCTCGTCGAGCTCCAGGCGGGCGAGGGCCCGAATCGTGTCGGGGTCACGAGCCCGCCACCCGTCCATGAGGTCGGCCGAGCCGCCGGCCCGGACGAGGCGCTCCAGCGGCTGGCGGGCCAGCCCGCGCAGTGCGAACAGGTCCTCGCCGTGGTCGCCGCCACCACGCAGCACGCGCTTGGCGGCGGACGCGGTGGCGATCCAGCTCAGCCGTCGGGGCAGCCACAGGGCCAGCACGATGGCGATGGGCGCCAGGGCGATGAGCACACCGGCCAGCATCGCCAGGTCGGCCACGGCGTCCTGGTAGGACTGGGCCGCCTCCGCCAGGTCACGTCCCGCTCCCGATCCCTCATCGAACGGCGCCCTCAGCGCGTCACCGGCGAACGGCACGTCACCGACATTCCCGGCGGCGTCGCCGAGGCTGTTCTGGAGCGTGCGGCCCGCCTTCTCGGCCTGCTCGCCGGGCGCGGCGAGCCCGAGCACCAGGTCGTGCAGGCGGTACCCGGCCCAGACCCACAGGGCGATCCAGCCGAGGACGAGCAGGTCCCCCAGGAGCTGGTTGGTGGTACGGATCGGCCGGTCGGCGTACAGCTTCATGTCCCAGGCCTTCCCCGGCTGGCGGCGCACTAGACTCCGGCACGCCGCGAGGCCGCGGCCGGAGGCACGATCGAGCGCCGACAACGGTGTCGGTGCCGGACGACGAAGGACTTGATAGCCGTGAAGATCGGCATCCCTCGCGAGGTCAAGAACCACGAATACCGCGTAGCCATCACCCCAGCCGGCGTGCACGAGCTGGTGCGGCACGGGCACGAGGTGTACGTCGAGCACGACGCCGGCCTGGGCTCGTCCATCCCCAACGCCGACTTCGAGACGGCGGGCGCGAAGATCCTGCCGACCGCCGACGACGTGTGGGGGACCGGCGACCTGATCCTGAAGGTCAAGGAACCGATCGCCGAGGAGCACCACCGGATGCGGTCCGGGCAGACGCTGTTCACCTACCTGCACCTCGCCGCGTCCAAGGAGTGCACCGACGCGCTGCTCACCCAGGGCGTCACCGGCATCGCCTACGAGACCGTCGAGCTGCCCGACCGGTCGCTGCCGCTGCTTGCGCCGATGTCGGAGGTCGCCGGCCGGCTCGCCCCGCAGGTTGGCGCGCACACGTTGCTGCGTGCGGAAGGCGGACGCGGGATCCTGATGGGCGGCGTGTCCGGCGTCTACGCCGCCAAGGTCGTCGTCATCGGTGCCGGCGTGTCCGGGCTGAACGCCGCGGCGATCGCCCTGGGCATGCAGGCCGAGGTGCTCCTGCTGGACCGGAACATTCAGCGGCTGCGTGAGGTCGACCGCATCTACCAGGGCCATATGCAGACGGTCGCGTCCAACTCCTACGAGATCGAGCGCGCGGTCATCGACGCCGACCTCGTCATCGGTGCGGTGCTCGTGCCCGGCGCGAAGGCGCCGATGCTGGTGAGCAACGAGCTGGTCAGCCGGATGCGTCCCGGGTCGGTGCTCGTGGACATCTCCATCGACCAGGGCGGCTGCTTCGAGGACTCCCACCCGACCACGCACGCGGACCCGACGTACAAGGTGCATGACTCGGTCTTCTACTGCGTGGCGAACATGCCGGGCGCCGTGCCGCACACCTCCACCTACGCCCTCACCAACGTCACGCTTCCCTACGCGTTGGAGCTCGCCAACCGGGGCTGGCGCGACGCGATGCGCGCCGACCCCGCACTCGCCCTCGGCCTGAACACGTACGACGGGAACATCACGTACGGACCGGTGGCGGAAGCGCACGGCGCGAAGGGTGTCGAGCTGGACGAGGTGCTGCGCTGAGCCCTGGGGCTGCGGTGGTCGCCGCCTCGACGCCGCTGCAGGACGCGTTGCGGGCCTACCTCGACCACCTCACCGTCGAGCGCGGGCTGGCCGCCAACACGCTGTCGTCCTACCGGCGTGACCTGCGCCGCTACCTGGCGCACCTCCACGCGCGCCACGTCAGCACGGCCGACGGCATCTCCGAACCCGACATCAGTGCGTTCCTGCTGGCCCTGCGCGAGGGCGACCCCGACCACCCGCCGCTGGCCGCCAACTCGGCCGCGCGTGCTGTCGTGGCGGTCCGCGGGTTCCACCGGTTCCTGTTGCGTGAGGGCGTCACGACGACCGACCCGGCGAGCGCAGTCCACCCGCCGCCGCCGCCCAAGCGGCTGCCCAAGGCGATCACCGTCGAGGAGGTGGAGGCGCTGCTCGAGGCGGCGGGCGCGGACCAGACCCCCCGGGCGGTCCGGGACCGGGCGCTGCTCGAGCTCCTGTACGGCTGCGGCGCGCGCATCTCCGAGGCGGTCGGTCTCGACGTCGACGAGCTCGACCTCGACTCGGGAACGGTGAAGCTGCTGGGCAAGGGCAGCAAGCAGCGCATCGTCCCGATCGGGTCCTACGCGCGGCAGGCGATCGAGGCCTACCTCGTCCGCGCCCGACCCGTACTCGCCGCGGGCGGCAGCGGGCCGACGATGTCACCCGCGTTGTTCCTGAACGCCCGCGGTGGCCGGCTGTCCCGGCAGAGCGCCTGGACCGTCCTGCGCGCGGCGGCCGGCAGAGCCGGGCTGCGCGACGACGTACGCCGGGAGATCTCCCCGCACACGTTGCGGCACTCGTTTGCTACCCACCTGCTCGACGGCGGCGCGGACATCCGGGTCGTGCAGGAGCTGCTCGGGCACGCGTCAGTGACGACCACGCAGGTCTACACGCTGGTGACCGTCGAGCGGCTCCGTGAGGTCTACGCGGTGGCGCACCCGCGCGCCCGGGGCTGACTCGTCGGAATCCGGCGCGGGTCCCTCGGCGTGGCGTCGTGATCGGGCGTCGGCCGCTGCTTAGTGTCGACCCGAGGTCGGTACGGCGATAGGCCGACGAGTCGACAATGGAACGGAGAACGGCTGTGAGCACCCAACCGTTCGAGATCGTGGATGCAGCTGCCGCCCTGGAGGTCGTGCCCGCCCCCGGCGCACGACCTGTTGGCCCGACGGGCCGGCCGATGCCGGTCTTCCCGGAGCCGACCAGGCTGGCGCACCACGGTCCGGCGCGCATCGTGGCGATGTGCAACCAGAAGGGCGGGGTGGGCAAGACCACCACGACCATCAACCTCGGGGCTGCGCTGGCCGAGTTCGGCCGCAAGGTGCTGCTCGTCGACTTCGACCCGCAGGGCTCGTTGTCGGTCGGTCTCGGCATCAACCCGCACGAGATCGACCGCAGCGTCTACAACCTGCTGATGGACCGCGACTGCACGATCGAGGACATCGTCCTCAAGTCCAACGTGCCCGGCTTGGACGTGCTGCCGAGCAACATCGACCTGTCCGCGGCCGAGGTCCAGCTGGTCACCGAAGTGGCCCGCGAGCAGGTGCTCGCCCGGGTGCTCGAGCCGGCGATCCCCGACTACGACTTCATCATCATCGACTGCCAGCCCTCGCTCGGGCTGCTGACGGTCAACGCGCTCACCGCCGCGCACGGCGTGATCGTGCCGATGGAGTGCGAGTTCTTCGCGCTGCGTGGTGTGGCGATGCTGGTCGAGACGATCCAGAAGGTGCAGGAGCGGCTCAACCCGGTGCTCGAGATCGACGGCCTGGTCGCGACGATGTTCGACCCGCGAACGGTGCACGGCCGCGACGTGCTGGCAAGGCTGGTCGAGGCCTTCGACGACAAGGTGTTCCACACCGCAATCGCCCGGACCGTGAAGTTCCCCGAGACCAACGTCGCGGGCGAACCGATCACGACGTTCGCCACCACCTCCGGTGGGGCCTACTCCTACCGCCAGCTGGCCAAGGAGGTGCTTGCCCGGTGTCCGGCCCGGTGAGCGACGCAGCGGGGGAGGCCACCGACCATCCGGCCGACCGCGCCCCCGCACAGGTTCGCCGTCTGCGGCCGACGAGCAGACGCACCACCGGCCGGGAGCGGCACGAGGAGAAGATCACCGTCTACGTCTCCTCCGACGAGCTGTTCGCGCTCGAGCAGGCCCGGCTGGTGCTGCGGGCCGAGCACGGGATCGCCGTCGACCGTGGCCGCATGGTCCGCGAGTCGGTGGCCGAGCTGCTCGTCGACCTCGACGCTCATGGCGAGGACAGCATGATCGTCCGGCGGCTGCGGTCCTGACGCCTCCCGAAGGCCACAAGGGGACATGAGCACCGGGCTCGACTACCGTTTGGCCGTGACCGAGGAAACCGCCGCTGCTGCTGTGCCGGTGGTCCCCACGGGCGAGGTCCACGCCTTCCAGGTGCATCTCGGCGACGTTTTCGAGGGTCCGTTCGACCTGCTGCTGGGCTTGATCGCCAAGCACAAGCTCGACGTCACCGAGGTCGCCCTGGCCAAGGTCACCGACGAGTTCATCGGGCACATCCGGGCCGGTGGAGCCGACTGGGACCTTGGCCAGGCCACCGAGTTCCTCGTCGTCGCGGCCACCCTGCTCGACCTCAAGGCCGCCAGGCTGCTGCCGAGCGGCGAGGTGGACAACGAAGAGGACCTGGCCCTGCTCGAGGCCCGCGACCTGCTCTTCGCCAGGCTCCTGCAGTACCGCGCCTACAAGCAGGCGGCTGCCTTCCTCGCCGGCCGGATGGCCGAGGAGCGGGGCCGGTTCGTCCGCTCGGTGACCCTGGAACCGCAGTTCGCCAGCCTGCTGCCCGAGGTCCTGCTCGGGCTCGGGCCGCAGGAGTTCGCGGCCCTGGCCGCCCGGGCACTGGCGCCCAAGCCGGTGCCCGAGATCTCGATGGCCCACCTGCACGCTGTCAAGGTCAGCGTCCGTGAGCAGGCAGCGATCCTGGTCGCCGCCCTGCGCCGAGCCGGGTCGAGCACCTTCCGAGCTCTCACCGCAGATTGTGAGGGCACGGTCTACGTGGTCGCCCGGTTTCTCGCGCTGCTCGAGCTCTACCGCGAGGGCGCCGTGATGTTCGACCAGGTCTCTCCGCTGGGGGAGCTGCACATCCGGTGGACCGGCGCGGACGACGGCGACGTCGTCGTGCCCGACGAGTTCGACGACGACGAGAGCACAGAAGAGACGGAGGGCCGTGATGACGAGCCCCGATGAGCGCGGGCCGAGCCTGCGCACCGCGCTGGAGGCGATCCTCATGGTCGTCGACGAGCCGGTGAACGAGATCCTGCTGGCCCAGGTCGTCGAGCGGCCCACCGAGGAGGTCGTGACCGCCCTGCGCGAGCTGGCCGCTGACTACGACGAGGCAGGTCGCGGCTTCGAGCTGCGCGAGGTCGCCGGCGGCTGGCGCTTCTACACCCGGGCGTCGTGTGCGCCGTACGTCGAGAAGTTCGTCCTGGACGGGCAGCAGGCCAGGCTGACCCAGGCTGCACTCGAGACCCTCGCCGTGGTGGCCTACCGCCAGCCGGTCAGCCGGGCCAGGGTGTCCGCGGTCCGTGGCGTCAATGTCGATGGTGTGGTGCGCACGCTGGTGTCCCGCGGCCTCATCGCGGAGGCGGGCCACGACGGCGAGAGCGGCTCGATCCTCTACCGCACCACCCCGCACTTCCTGGAACGCCTCGGACTGCGCGACCTGACCGAGCTGCCAGACCTCGCGCCCTTCCTGCCCGACCTGCCCGACCTGCAGGGGCTGGGCGAGAGCCTCGACGACGAGGCCGAATCGCAGCGCACGACATGACCGAGGAACAGCACCCCGAGGGGATCCGGCTGCAGCGCGTACTGGCCGCGGCCGGGCTCGGCAGCCGCCGCGCCTGCGAGCTGCTGATCGAGGAGGGCCGCGTCGAGGTCGACGGCGCGCTGGTGCGCACGCAGGGCATGCGGGTCAACCCCGACAAGGCAGTCATCCGGGTCGACGGCATGCGGATCGCCTCCGCCCCCGATCACGTCTATCTCGCGCTGAACAAGCCGCGCGGTGTCGTCAGCACGATGAGCGACCCGCAGGGCCGCCCGTCACTGCAGGAGTACGTGAACGACCGCGAGGCGCGGCTGTTCCACGTCGGCCGGCTCGACACCGACACCGAGGGCCTGCTGCTGCTGACCAACGACGGCGAGCTAGCGCACCGGCTCTCGCACCCGTCCTACGAGGTCGTCAAGGTCTACCTCGCCGAGGTGCAGGGCCCGATCGCCCGCGACGTCGGCAAGCGGCTGAAGGAAGGCGTCGAGCTCGACGACGGCGTCGCACGGGCCGACCGCTTCCGGATCGTGAACACCTCCGGCGGGCGCTACATGGTCGAGGTGTCGCTGCACGAGGGACGCAAGCACGTCGTACGCCGGATGCTGGACGCCGTCGGCCATCCCGTCACGCGACTAGTTCGCACCGACGTCGGCCCGATCTCCATCGGCAACCTCAAGCCCGGCAAGCACCGTCGGCTCAGCCAGCAGGAGGTCGGCGCCCTCTTCGCCGCCGTCGACCTCTAGCCCACGTCAGGCACGGGGGTGTCGCCGTCCCAGGTGAGGTCGGTGACGTACATCGCCCGGTAGATGACTGCGGGGTCCCAGCCGTGGAACACGATGTGCGTCTTGCCTGCCTCGTCGGTGACGACATCCTGGCCGCCGGGACCGGTGACGCCGGTCGCTGCACTCGTCAGCAGCGGCTCGTCCGCCTTCTCGTACGGGCCCTCGAGCTTGCTCGCGGTGGCGTAGCCGGTGGCGTAGCTGTCGCCGCCGTAGTCGTTGGCTGAGTAGAAGAGCACGTACGAGGAGCCGTGCCGCACCAGGGTCGGCGCCTCCACGAGGTTGCCCTCCCACGGCCGGCCCTGCCTGATCAGGCGCACTGGGGGTCCGGTGACGCTCAGGCCGTCAGCCGAGAGCGGCTGCAGGCTCAGCCAGGTGTCCTTGCCGCAGCAGTTGCCGTCGTTCTTCCACAGCAGGTAGCGATTGCCGTCGGGCTCGACATACGAAGCCGCATCGATCGCGCCGCCCTCGTCCTCGGGGCAGATCAGCGGTTCGTCGCCGACGGGCCGAAACGGACCGGTGGGGCTGGTGCTTCGGGCGACCCCGATGCACTGCAGGGCAGGGACGACGCTCCGCGCGGTCAGGTACATGAGGAAGCCGTCCGGCCCCGCCGTGACGTCGGGCGCCCACGTGTGTCCGTTGGTGGCCCACTCGGGCAGCTCGGGCAACGGGTCCTGAACCTGGACCTCCCAGTTCTTGAGGTCGGTCGACGTGGCCAGCTGTACGTTGACGCTGCCGTCGCCCGGCTGGGTGGCGTAGGCGTAGTAGGTGCCATCGACGAGGAGGATGTCCGGGTCCGGGAAGTCCTGGTCCAGGACCGGAGCGAGTGCGGTCGCTCCGCTGGACCCGCCCGGTGTCGGCGCGGTCGCGCCGTCGTCGCCGCCGCAGCCGCCGGCCACCAGGGCGGCGAGCAGGACGAGGGCGGCGTGTCTGGCGGTGCGCTGGCTCATCGCATCACTGTGCCCATCGTTAGGGTGAGCGACTCCACCAGGTTGCGGGAGGTGAGCGGTGCCGAGTCGTGCTGTCCGCGCGATCCGCGGGGCGACCCAGCTCGACCGCGACGACCGCGAGCACCTGCTCGAGTCGGTCACTGAGCTGATCCGCTCCATCCTCGAGCAGAACGCCATCGACAACGACGACCTGATCTCGATGATGCTGACGGCTACACCCGACCTGCGCAGCGAGTTCCCCGCCGTCGCGGCACGTGCCCTGGGCATCGGCGACGTCCCGCTCATCTGCGCGCAGGAGATCGACGTGGCCGGCGCGTTGCCGCGGGTGATCCGGGTGATGGTGCACGTGCACAGCGACCTCGGTCGCGACCAGATCAAGCACGTCTACCTGCGGGGCGCCGTGGCGCTGCGCAAGGACCTGGCCCAGTGAGTCCGGCCGAAGAGCTGCGGTCCTGCCTGGTCGTCGGCTCCGGCCTCATCGGGACCTCGATCGCGCTGGCGCTGCGCGGGCGCGGCGTCACCGTGCACCTCACCGACCGTGACCCCGTGGCCGTACGCCGTGCGGCAGACCTCGGCGCCGGTGACCCCGCACCGCCGCCGGGCCAGGTCGACCTGGCGGTCGTGGCGGTCTCACCCTCGGCGACCGCGGAGGTCGCCGTCGGCCTGCTCACCGGCAACGTCGCTGCGACGGTCGTCGACACGGCGGGCGTCAAGGCGGGCGTTCTTGCCGACGTACGCCGGGACATGGGCCGGGCCGCGCACTTCGTCGGCACCCACCCGATGGCCGGTCGGGAGCGCTCCGGCCCCGGCGCGGCGCGGGCCGACCTGTTCGAGGGGCGGCCCTGGGTGATCGTGGACTCCGAGGCCGAGCCGGACTCGCTCGCGCGGGCACACGCGCTGGTCGCCCTCTGCGGCGGCATCGCCGTGACGATGGATGCCGCGGCGCACGACACCGCGGTCGCCCTTGTGTCGCACGTCCCTCAGGTCGCCGCGACCCTGGTCGCCGCTCGGCTGGCGGAGGGACCCGAGGACGCGCTCACCCTCACCGGTCAGGGCCTGCGCGACGTGACCCGGGTGGCCGCGTCGGACCCCGACCTCTGGATCGACGTCCTCGCGGCCAACGCCGACCCGGTGGCCCAGATCCTGACCGAGCTGCGCGCCGACGTCGACAGTGCCATCGCCGCTCTGCACGAGCTCGCCGACGATGCCGAGTGGGGCCGGACCTCGCTGCGCGAGCTGCTCATCCGCGGCAACGCCGGGCGGGCCCGGCTGCCGGGCAAGCACGGGGCGCCGCCCACGTCGTACGCCGTGGTGCCGGTCGTGCTGGCCGACCGGCCCGGTGAGCTGGCCCGGCTGTTCGCGGACGCCGGCGACGCGGGGGTCAACATCGAGGACGTCCGCATCGAGCACTCGCCCGGCCAGGCAGTCGGCCTGGTCGAGCTCTCTGTCGCGCCCCCTGTGGCCGAGAGGCTGATCGAGGCGCTCGTCGCGCTCGGATGGGTGGTTCACGGCTGAGTCCGGGTAGCCTCGGGGTGTCCCCACCAGCCAGACGTCCTTGAGGTTCCGCGTGCCCGCGACCAGGTCCGACCACAGCACGATCGTGGTCGCTGTCGACGGCCCGTCCGGCTCGGGCAAGTCCAGCGTGTCGCGGGGCATCGCCCGCCGCCTGGGCCTGCGCTACCTCGACACCGGCTCGATGTACCGCGCGATCGCCTGGTGGATGGCCGAGCAGGGCATCGACGTGCACGACGCCGACGCGGTTGCGGCCGCCTCCGGGCAGCCCCGCATCGAGGCGGGCACCGACCCGGAGGCACCCACGATCACCGTGGACGGCCGCGACGTCTCCGGCCCGATCCGCACCCGAGAGGTCACCGCAGTCGTCAGCCCGGTGAGCGCGGTCCCCGCCGTACGGTCGCGACTAGTCGCCCTGCAGCGGGAGGCGATCGGTCCCGGCGGCATCGTTGTCGAGGGACGCGACATCGGCACGGTCGTCGCGCCGGACGCGGCGGCCAAGATCTTCCTGACCGCTCGCGCGGAGGTCCGGGCGCAACGACGCGCGGCCGAGCTCAGCGCCGACCCGGCGGTCGATGCCAACATCACCCTCACCGAGCTGCGCAACCGGGACACGATCGACACCCAGCGCGCGGCGTCACCGCTGCTCAAGCCCGCTGACGCCGTGGAGATCGACGCGAGCGAGCGCAGCCTGGACGAGGTCATCGCCGCGGCCGTGGACGTCGTGCTCGCGAGGACGGCGCGATGACCGTGGACGAGTACGCCGAGGAGCTGGGCGGCGAGGCCGGCGGTCCCGCGCCCGTGCTCGCCGTCGTCGGCCGTCCGAACGTCGGCAAGTCAACGCTGGTCAACCGCATCCTGGGCCGCCGCGAGGCCGTGGTCGAGGACGTGCCCGGTGTGACCCGTGACCGGGTCCTCTACGACGCGGTCTGGAACGGCCGCCGGTTCACCGTCGTGGACACCGGCGGTTGGGAGCAGGACGCGAAGGGCCTCGCTGCGCAGGTTGCTGCCCAGGCCGAGATCGCCATCGAGGCCGCCGACGCCGTGCTGTTCGTGGTGGACGCGACGGTTGGTGCGACCGAGACCGACGAGGCAGTGGTCAAGGTGCTCCGCCGAGCGGGCAAGCCGGTGGTCCTGGTGGCGAACAAGGTCGATGGCGAGAAGGCGGAGGCCGACGCGGCCGCCCTGTGGTCACTCGGCCTCGGACAGCCCTACGCCGTGTCCGCCCTGCACGGGCGGGGGAGCGGCGACCTGCTCGACGCGGTGCTCAGCGTGCTTCCGGAGGCACCGACCGACCGCGAGGACGACGCCGAGGGGCCGCGGCGGGTCGCTCTGCTCGGCAAGCCGAACGTCGGGAAGTCCAGCCTGCTCAACCAGCTCGCGGGCACGGAGCGGGCCGTGGTCGACTCGGTCGCCGGCACGACTCGCGACCCGGTCGACGAGCTGATCGAGCTGGGCGGCGAGACCTGGAAGTTCGTCGACACCGCGGGCATCCGCCGCCGGGCCCATCAGGCCAGCGGTACCGACTACTACGCGACGCTGCGCACCCAGTCGGCGCTGGACCGCGCCGAGGTCGCCGTCGTCCTCGTCGACGCCAGTGAGGTGCTCAGCGAGCAGGACACCCGGATCATCTCGATGGTGGTGGAGTCCGGCCGCGCCCTGGTGATCGCCTACAACAAGTGGGACCTGCTCGACGACGAGCGCCGCTACTACCTCGAGCGCGAGATCGAGCGCGACCTCGTTCAGGTGCCGTGGGCGCCGCGGGTCAACATCTCGGCCCGAACCGGTCGGCACATGGACCGGCTGGTGCCGGCGATCGAGACCGCGCTGGAGAGCTGGGACAGCCGGGTGCCGACCGGTCGGCTCAACACGTTCCTCGGCGAGCTGGTCGCCGCGAACCCGCACCCTGTCCGTGGCGGCAAGCAGCCGCGCATCCTGTTCGCCACCCAGGCCGACACCCGGCCGCCGCGGTTCGTGCTGTTCACGACCGGCTTCCTCGAGGCCGGCTACCGCCGGTTCGTCGAACGACGGCTGCGCGAGGAGTTCGGGTTCGTCGGAAGCCCGATCGAGATCAGCGTCAAGGCCCGCGAGAAGCGCAAGTAGCGCTCTGCCGGAGCGGAATCGGCTCGTCGGGGGCGTCGCCTCGCTGCGATAAGGTTGCCGGGCCTGGGAGCGGTCTCGGGCGACGGGCTGTAGCGCAGCTTGGTAGCGCACTTGACTGGGGGTCAAGGGGTCGCAGGTTCAAATCCTGTCAGCCCGACGGTGTGATGTCTCAAGACATTGGCGACAACCGGACCCTCAACTGGGTCCGGTTTTTCGTCGTTTTCGGGTGGGTTCCTTGGGGGCTCCGGTCGGCTCGTGAGAACGCCGAGCTCAAGCGCACGAACGAGATCTTGAAGTTGGCGAGTTCGTTTCGCCCAGGAGGCCGACCCGAACCGGCGCAGATCCTGATGTTCGTCGAGTTCCACCGTCAGGCTTTCGGGGCCGGTCCTGTTCTCGCCTGAGGCGCGGACCGGCAGGTTGACCCCGCACGCGGTTCTTGCCGCAGCGTTCTCCCACGAGTACTCCGTGTCAAGGATTCCTTGACACTAAGTGACCAGAGGCGCACGGTGAATTTGACGAAGAGGTTCCTGTGGCCGCTCTTGCACGGGGGTGGGGTACATGAGCGTACTTGTGGCAGGTCGGCCAGCCTGTGACCAGCGCTTCCGTTGGCCCAGTGCGGCTACCCGCTTTGCGCTTGCGGCGCCTGGCGGTGGTCTCGGCTCGGCGAGCCTTCATCCACGATGCAATCCATCGCCGCCAGGGGCAATGGTCACCGATGACTGACCACGACGCCGTCACGAGTTTGAGTCGAAAGACAGTGCAGCGGGTCGCGCCGGGAGAGCTGCGGGGGGCTCAATGACCGCCGATCGCAATTTCAGAACCTGGGGGGTCGCCACGGCCCTCATCGTGGTCGTGACTCTTTTGGGCGCGATTACCCCCGCGGCCGGGAGCCTCTATCGGCTCTTCTATCCCCCCAACTACGAGAAGCAGCTCATGAATGCGGACCTCAATCCGAAGTGGGACCACGAACCGCTGATCCAGTATGAACCCGCCTACTTCACGGCCACGATCATCTACGACAAGGGCTCGGGCCAGGGAAATGTCGAGATCTCGAAGCAGAACGTGGCCGATCTTGTGGCGGAGAAGGGCGAGGCAGATGTAGACCTCCTTACCGGTCGCAACCAATTTCTCAAATATGCAAAGCCACTTTCCGACGGCCGCCGACAGCTGCAGTGGAGGTGGAAGGTAATCCCTTATAAAGCTGGCTCGTTGGTATTCAGACTTCGCATCGTCCCTATCGTTGTCACCCCTTCGGGCGAAACGACGCTACACGCGCGCAATGACCCAGTGACCATCAAGGTGCGGGTCCACCCGAATGCAAGAGACCTGAACGAGTTGAAGGCCACCGCCGAGAAGCGGCTGCAGATCACGATGCCGAAAAAGCTCACCGCAGGCAAACGGACGATGATCACGGCGACCTTGCCCTTGGAAGCTCATCAAGACACGGTGCAGGCCGACATCGCGTTGTCCCGCGAGGAAGGCGTTCAAGCAGCCATCCAGCCCGTGCCGGCACCGCAGCCCAAGGACCAGGTGGTCCGGCAATGGAACCTGACTCCGGACTCCGAAGGCTCGCTGGGCGTCGTATTCAGCGTCGATCTCGCCACTGACGCCGGCGATGAGCACCTGACCGGAAGAGTTCCGGTGTACCGGTCGGTGACCGTCGGGGAGTCGATCTCGATCTGGGAGCGGCTCCAAGCTCCCGTCCTCTGGATCACCCCATTCGTGGTCCTGTTGGCGACGATCCTCGGAATTCGCGCCGCCCTGGGCAGAAGGAACCGCGACGGCAGCGGCCAGGTGGCACCCGGTGGCGGCAACGACCAGGGGGCGCCCGCTCGTGAATGAGGAACGTGTGATGTTGGCCGCCCCGTACCTGCTCGTGGCCACGTTCGCCTGGGGTATGGCGACCGGTGGCGCGACCAGCGCACGCGACATGACGATCGTGGCCGCGGGACTCGTCCTGGCGTACGTCGCGTCCGGAGCCCGTGTCGACATCTGCGGGAGGTCTCTGACTCACGCCGGGCCGGCCACAGGCCTGCTTCTGTTGACCTGGTTGGTCATCGACGGGCCGCTCAGGTCGGGCGTCCGTATGGAGACCGTCCGGATGCCCGCCCTGGTCCTGCTGGCTCTGCTCTGCGTGGCCATCGTGAGGCACTTCGACGACGGGCAGCGGGCGGTCCTCATCCAGGGACTCATCGTGTTGGGAACTGTCCACGCAGTCATTCCCCTGGCGTGGACCATTCGGCACCCAGCTCTGCGCCCCGTCCGGGTCGAGTCTCTCCTGGGCAACCCGAACGCCCTCGGTGTGGTCCTGCTGGCGACAGTTGTGCTCACGACCCGGGAGCTGCACCGTCGCCGGACATATCTCGTCGGCACTGCACTTGCCTGTCAGTCCCTCGCGCTGCTGCTCACGGGCAGCCGGGTGGCCATCGTCACGGCCTTCGGCCTGCTCGCCTGGTATCTCGTGAAACAGGCGTCATGGCGGACCCGCGTAGTAGGCCTGCCGTGGGTGGTGCTGGCGTGCCTGGCGGTGACAGTTCGATCGGTGCACGCGCCCCCTGGCCAGCGTCTACACCTGTGGGCCGCCGCGATGGAGCGGATCGCCGCTCACCCGTTCATCGGCTACGGGCCGACTGCGGAGATCTACGACAGCTCCGTCGGCTACGGACGACCGACCACGCACGCGCACAACGAGGTGCTCCAGTGGACCGTCGACTACGGTCTCATCGGTCTCGTCCTTGCTACAGGGGTCCTGGTGCTGGCGGTGAGGAACATCGACCGCGGCTCGCTTGATCCGTGGGTCGGCGTGGCTGCCGGCTGTGTGCTTGTCGTTGGCATGACGGACGTCGGACTCCGCGTCCCCGTTCTTGCCCTCATGGCCGCCACCCTGCTCACAGCGGTAGTGGGCCGGCCCATTGAGGCGCCGGCCCCCCACACGGCTGCCGCTCAGTCCTGGATCTCGACGTCCTCGCCGTTTAGCCGGTTCATGGTCTCTGGGGGGAGGTGGCGATGTGCAGCGCGTGGTGTTCCTCAGGCCATGTGCTCGCAAGGATCACAAAGGTCAGCCCTTCTTGCGCCCGGAGGCGTGCCAGCTCAAGAAGGGTTTCTGGCCGCGGGTGGGCGTCGTCTAGAGCAACCGAACTCGTCGCCGTGCACGGGCACATGAGTCCTTGACAATATTTCTTGTCAAGGGCACGATGGCGTCATGCAGGACGTCGAGGTCATCGAGAGCGCGGAGGCCGCCGCCGCCGCACTGGATCCGGTCCGGGCTCGGCTGCTCGGCGAGCTGGCCGTCCCGGCCTCCGCCGCCGGGCTCGCCGCCCGGGTCGGCATCGCGCGCCAGAAGGTCAACTACCACCTCAAGGCGCTCGAGGTGCACGGCCTGGTGGAGCTGTCCGAGGAGCGCCGGCACGGGGGCATCACCGAGCGGGTGCTGCAGGCTTCGGCGGCGTCGTACGTCGTGTCGCCGGCGGCCGTCAGCGCGTCCGCGGCCGACCCGGACGCCAACGCCGACCACCTGTCGGCGGGCTACCTCGTCGCGCTGGCCGGCCGGCTTGTGCGCGAGGTCGGCGCCCTGGCGGGCCAGGCCGGTGCGTCCGGCAAACGCCTGCCGACACTGACCATCGACACGCAGATCGGCTTCCGGTCGGCCGCCGACCGAGCTGCCTTCGCGGACGACCTGACTGCGGCGGTGCTCGACCTGGCCGCTCGCTACCACCACGACGACGGGCGCCCGCACCGGCTCGTTGTCGCCGCCCACCCACGTCCTGAGGAGAGCGCATGACCACGACCCCGAACGTTCCGTACCGCCTGGAGTTCAGCGTCGAGGTTCCGGGCACGCCGGAGCAGGTCTGGCAGGCCATCGCCACCGCCACGGGCCTGGGCGCCTGGTTCCTGCCGACCGAGATGGAGGAGCGCGAGGGCGGCTCCCTGCACTTCACCATGGGCCCCGAGATGGGCTCGGACGGCCACGTCACCGGCTGGGACCCGCCGCGCCGCATCGTCTACGAGGAGGACTGGGCCGCCCTCATGGGCAAGGACCCGGAGTCCCTCAGCCCGCTGACGTCGGAGTTCCTTGTCGAGGCGCATTCCGGCGGCACCTGCGTCGTGCGCGTCACCAGCAGCGGTTTCGGGACCGGCGCCGACTGGGAGTCGGAGTGGTGGGACTCCTTGGGCCCCAACTGGATGCCGTTCTTCGACAACCTGCGCCTCTACCTGTCGCACTTCCCTGGCCAGGAGGCCACCCAGCTCGAGGCCACCGCCTCACACCCCGGTGACGAGGAGGCGCTCTGGTCGACGCTGCACGATGCACTCGGTCTGGGCGACGAGGGCGCGACGGTCGAGGTGCGCGGCGCCACCGGCACGGTCGAGCGACTCGGCGAGCGGCATGCGCTGGTCCGACTCACTGGGCCGGTTCCCGGGATGTTCCGCGCCTTCGCGTTCGGCGTAGGCGACGGCCAGGCGATCGTGGGCGTACGGGCGTACCTCTTCTCCCCCGACGCGGCCGACTACGTGCGGCGCGAGGAGCCGGCCTGGCAGGCCTGGCTGCAGGGGCTCTCCGTCCCGGCCTGATGCTCTGCGCGGAACCGCGTCCGCGGCTGGGGCGCTGGCCCCATGACGCCACAGCAGCAGGTCCCGATCTCGACGATTGTCAACCGGCATGCCCCAGGTCGCGTCTAACACGCACCTCGAAAGGAGCACGCCATGAAGGTTTCCACGATGAGCCGGCGAGTTCTGCCCGCGCTGGTGGTCGCTCTCGCACTGGGCATCGCGCCCGCCGTGGCGATGGCGCCGGCAGCTCCGATGGCGACAAGCGCCTGTGCGACGCAGTGGGGCTCGCTCGTGAAGCAACAGGCGCCCTACACCGGCAAGCAGATCACCAACGTCAGGTCGGGCCGGCACCAGTGCTTCGACCGGCTGGTCATCGACATCAACGCGGACGGCAAGGGCACCCCCGGCTACGTCGCCAGATACGTGGCCAGCGTCAAGAGGGACGGCTCCGGCGCCGGCGTGCCCCTGCGCGGTGGTGCCCGTCTCAGCATCGTGATCAAGGCACCGGCCTACAACCAGCACGGCGCGGTCACCTACAAACCCACGAATGAGAAGGAGCTGGTCAACGTCGCCGGCTACCGGACCTTCCGCCAGGTGGCATTCGCCGGGACGTTCGAAGGACAGACCACGATCGGGCTCGGCGTACGGGCACGGCTGCCCATGCGCAGCTTCGTTCTGAGCAGCCCGGACGGGGGCCACCGAGTCGTCGTGGATGTCGCGCACCGCTGGTAGCAGCAAGGCTGCCGTCGCGGCGGCCTAGACTCGGGCCATGAGCAAGGACGCGGGAATTCACGAGCGCATCTCCGGTTTGATCGCCGAGGAGAAGAGCCTTCGCGAGCAGCTCGGCCAGGGCAAGATCAGCGAGGACGAGGAGCATGCCCGTCTGAAAGAGGTCGAGGTGCAGCTCGACCAGTGCTGGGACCTGCTGCGACAGCGGGACGCGCTCCGCGCTGTGGGTGAGAACCCGGACGACGCCGCCGTGCGGCCGCCCTCCACCGTCGAGGGCTACACGGGCTGAACGGACGTGGCGACACGGTGGACGCTCGGTTGCGACGCCGCAGACCCGCAAGCGATTGCGGCGTTCTGGTCGAACGCACTTGGGTACGTGGCTGAGCCGGGGTACGACGATCCAGATGGCGCGTCCATCATCGACCCGGACGGCATTGGCCCCGCCATCGGCTTTCTCCGGGTGCCTGAGGGCAAGACAGCCAAGAACAGGATGCACATCGACATTCGCGTTGCGGGCGAGCCGCCCTGGGACATGGCGGAACGCGAACAACTCATCCGTGCGAAGGCAGCCGAGTTGGTCACCATCGGAGCGACCCGCGTCCGCGAGGAGTCCTATGACGGTGCGTATCTCGGCCATGTGGTGATGCGCGACCCGGAGGGCAACGAGTTCTGCGTCGGGTGAACCGGGCGTTTCGTGGGCTGGGTGGCCCGCGCGTACGCCGAGGAGAGCCACGCCCACGCCCGCGGCCCCCACCCGGCCGCCAGATAGGCTTCCACCTGCACGAAACGTCCAGTGGGAAGGCGTGACGGTGTCGGAGACGGGGTTGGTGACTGACCGCGTCCTGACCGTGCCCAACGCCCTGAGCCTTCTGCGCCTGCTCGGCGTACCGCTCTTCCTCTGGCTCGTCCTCAATGAGTACGACGCGGCCGCCGTGGCGCTGCTGATGGTCAGCGGCGTCACCGACTGGCTGGACGGCAAGATCGCCCGCAAGTGGGGGCAGATGTCGCGGCTCGGCCAGCTCCTCGACCCGGCCGCCGACCGGCTCTACATCCTGGCGACGCTGATCGGGCTGACCATCCGCGACGTCGTGCCGCTGTGGCTCACCCTGGCGCTGGTCGGTCGCGACGTCTTCCTCGCGTTCTTCCTGCCGGTCCTGCGCCGCCACGGCTACGGCCCGCTGCCGGTGAGCTTCCTCGGCAAGGCTGCGACCTTCAACCTGCTGTCCGGCTTCCCCCTGCTCCTCCTCGGCGAGGGCGACAGCCTGGTCAGCCAGATCGCCCATGCCTTCGGGTGGGCCTTCGCGATCTGGGGCACCGCCCTCTACTGGTGGGCCGGGATCCTGTACGTCGTGCAGGTGCGCCAGCTCGTCAGCGCCGATCGCGCCCAGCCCACTGCCGGATCGCTCGCAACAGCCGGTGGGGAGACCCCGTCATGAAGGCCGTGGTGATGGCCGGCGGTGAGGGCACCCGTCTGCGGCCGATGACAACGAGCATGCCCAAGCCGCTGCTGCCCATCGTCAACAAGCCCATCATGGAACACGTCCTCCGGCTGCTGCAGCGGCACAAGTTCTCCGAGACCGTCGTCACCGTCCAGTTCCTCGCCAGCCTGGTGCGCAACTACTTCGGCGACGGCGAGGAATACGGGATGCCGCTGCACTACGCGACCGAGGAGATGCCGCTCGGGACTGCCGGCAGCGTCAAGAACGCCGAGGACCTGCTGCGTGACGAGACCTTCCTCGTGATCTCGGGCGACGCGCTGACCGACTTCGACCTGTCCAGCCTGGTGGCCTTCCACCGCGAGAAGGGTGCGCTGGTCACTGTCTGCCTGACCCGGGTCCCCGACCCGCTCGAGTTCGGCATCACCATCGTCGACGACGAGGGTCGGGTGCAGCGCTTCCTGGAGAAGCCCACCTGGGGTCAGGTCTTCTCCGACACCGTGAACACCGGCATCTATGTCATGGAGCCGGAGGTCTTTGACTTCGTGACGGAAGGCGAGTCCGTCGACTGGTCGGCGGACGTGTTCCCGCGCCTGTTGAAGGAGGACCTGCCCATCTACGGCTACGTCGCCGAGGGCTACTGGGAGGACGTGGGCACGCACGAGTCCTACCTGCGGGCACAGGCCGACGTGCTGTCCGGCAAGGTCGACGTCGACATCGACGGCTTCGAGGTCTCTCCCGGCGTCTGGGTCGCTGAGGGTGCCGACGTGCACCCCGACGCGATCCTCACCGGCCCGCTCTACATCGGCGACTACGCGAAAGTCGAGGCCGCCGCCGAGCTGCGTGAGTTCACCGTGCTCGGCAGCAACGTCGTCGTCAAGGCTGGCGCGTTCCTGCACCGGGCCGTGGTGCACGACAACGTGTTCATCGGTCCGCAGAGCCACCTGCGTGCGTGCGTGATCGGCAAGAACACCGACATCATGCGGGCCGCGAGGGTCGGCGAGGGCGTGGTCGTGGGCGACGAGTGCGTCGTCGGCGAGGAGGCGATCGTCTCGGCCGGGGTCATGATCTACCCGTTCAAGACCGTCGAGGCCGGCGCCGTCGTCAACAGCAACGTCATCTTCGAGTCGCGCGGCCAGCGTGCGCTCTTCGGTCCCCGCGGTGTGTCCGGCATCGTCAACGTCGAGATCACGCCGGAGCTTGCTGTTCGGCTCGCCGGCGCCTGGGCGACCACCCTGAAGAAGGGCGTGACCGTCACCACGTCACGTGACGTGTCACGAGCCGCCCGTGCCCTCAAGCGAGCCGTCATCTCCGCGCTGACCTCCAGCGCGATCAATGTCGTCGACCTCGAGGTCGTCCCTGTTCCGGTGGCCCGCCTGGAGACCGCGCAGGGTCGCGCCGGGGGAGTCGTGATCCGCACCACCCCGGGGCAGCCGGAGAGCGTCGACATCATGTTCCTCGACAACCGTGGTGCCGACCTCTCACAGGCCGCCCAGCGCAAGCTCGAGCGGGTGGTCGCCCGCGGCGAGTTCCGGCGGGCATTCCCCGGTGAGATCGGCGACCTGTCCTTCCCGCCGCGCGTGATGGAGGCCTACGCCCTCGAGCTGCTTCGCCGGGTGGACACCTCCGGTGTCGCGGAGGTCAGCCCGAAGGTCGTCGTCGACACTGGCGGCGGCACTGCTGCGTTGGTGCTCCCGTCCCTGCTCGGACGGCTCGGTGTGGACGCCCTCACGGTCAACAACGGCTTCGACGAGCGGTCACCGACCGAGTCGGTGGCTGAACGGCAGGAGGCACTGCACCGGCTCGGCCGACTGGTGGAGTCGTCCCGCGCCGACTTCGGAGTGCGCTTCGACCCGGTGGGCGAACGCGTCTCCATCGTCGACGAGCGGGGCGTGCCGATCGATGACGGGCGGGCGCTGCTCGTCGTACTCGACCTCGTCGCCGCCGAGCGCAAGAAGGGAACGGTGGCGCTGCCGGTCACCACGACCCGCCTCGCCGAGCAGGTCGCCGCGTTCCACGGCGTGGAGATCCGCTGGGTGGCGACGTCCGCGGCCGAGCTGACGCGGGCCACCACCGACCCCGACGTCATCTTCGGCGGTGACGGCCGAGGCGGCTTCGTCGTCCCCGAGTTCAGCACCGCCATCGACGGCCTCGCCGCGTTCGTCCAGCTCGTCGGTCTGGTCGCCCGCACCCAGCTGCAGCTGTCCGAGATCGACGCGCGCATTCCGCAGTCGCACATCGTCCGGCGCTCCGTCCCGACCCCGTGGGCGGCCAAGGGCATGGTCATGCGCGCCGTCGTCGAGGAGGCCGGCGACCGCAGGATCGACACGACCGACGGAGTGCGCGTCGTCGAGGACGACGGCTCGTGGGCGCTCGTGCTGCCCGACCCGTCCGAGCCGGTCACCCACGTCTGGGCCGAGGCGGCCAACGACACTGCGGCGCATGAGCATCTCGATCGGTGGGCCGCCGTCGTGGAGCGCGCGGACCACTGACCCGCGGAACGGCCCAGCATCGGCCGGACATGCGACGATGACAGGCATGTCGGCACGAGCACCGTACGACGCGCCTGCGCGCCCCGATGCGTCGATGTCGCTGCTGACCAACCTGATCGAGCACTCACTCGACGAGGGCTACGCCGAGGCCGCCGCGCGCCGGGCAGCCGGCGAGGCGCCACCCTCCCGCCGAGGCTGGATGCTGGCCGCCGGGCTGGTGATGATCGGGCTGCTTCTCGCGACCGCCGCGCTGCAGGTGCGTGACCGCGCGCCGGCCGCGGCCCAGGCGCGGGACGCCTTGACCGGAGAGATCGACCAGCGTACGGCGGCGGCCGACCGGCTCGAGACCGACCTGCAGGAGCTGAGGGAGTCCGTGGCCACGGCCCGTGAAGACGCCTTGGGCCTGACGTCGACGGGGTCAGAGCTCGCCGCGACCTTGACGGGACTGGAGGTGGTGACCGGTGCAGGTGCCGTGCAGGGTCCCGGGCTCGTCATCCACCTCGAGGACTCGGACGACGGCGACACCGATGACGGGACCGACCCCCGCGCGGGGGAGAGCAGTACCGAGGGCCGGGTCACCGACCGTGACCTGCAGACGGTCGTGAACGAGGTGTGGGCAGCGGGGGCCGAGGCCGTCGCGATCAACGGTCAGCGCCTCACGTCCCTCAGCGCGATCCGCTCGGCCGGCCAGGCCATCCTGGTCGACTTCCGCCCGCTCAGCCCGCCGTACGACCTGGTCGCGGTGGGTGACTCCGACGCCATGCAGAGCCGCATCGTCGACGGGTTCGGCGGCAGCTATCTGCAGGTGCTGCGCAACTACGGCATCGAGTACACCGTGAAGACCCGCGACAGTGTCCGGCTGCCCGCGTCCGCGGGGCTCCCGGTCCGGTACGCGACGGTGCCTGAGCAGCCGGGGGAGAAGCCGTGATCGCCGCGATCGGCCTGGTCGTCGGCATCGTGGCCGGTCTCTTCCTCGAACCAACCGTGCCGCTGTGGCTGCAGCCCTATCTGCCGATCGCCGTCGTCGCCGCGCTGGACGCGGTGTTCGGCGGTCTGCGCTCGCTCCTCGACGGCATCTTCGACGACAAGGTGTTCGTGGTGTCGTTCGTCGCCAACGTCCTCGTCGCGGCGTTGATCGTTTACCTCGGCGACCAGCTCGGGGTCGGCGCCCAGCTCTCCACCGGTGTGGTCGTGGTGCTCGGGATCCGCATCTTCTCCAACGCCGCCGCCATCCGGCGTCACCTGTTCCACGCATGAGCACCGACGCGCCGGCCCCGGTCCCCCCACACCACGGCAGCGGACCCGCGCACCGGGCCGGGCGTGACCGGCTGCGGGGAGCTCTCCGGCCCAGGGCGACGCGCGGACAGCTGATCGCCGCAGTGCTGTGCGGGAGCCTGGGGTTCGCGGCCGCCGTGCAGGTCCGGGCCAACCAGGACTCCGACCTGGCCGGGCTGCGGCAGACCGACCTGGTGCGCATCCTCGACGACGTCACGGAGCGGTCCGCCCGGCTGCAGGCGGAGGCGCGCGACCTCGAAGCCGCACGGGCCGAGGTCACCGACGACACCAGCGGCTCCCGAGCCGCCCTGGAGGAGGCGCGGGCGCGGGTCCGGACCCTCGGCATCCTCGCCGGCACCGTCCCGGCGACCGGACCGGGCATCGAGTTCACAATCAGCGACCCGAAGGGCGAGGTGCAGGCCGACCTGCTGCTCGACGCGCTGCAAGAGCTCCGCGACGCCGGCGCCGAGGCGGTCGAGATCTCCACCCCGGACGGGCCCCGGGTAAGGGTCGTGGCCAGCACGCATTTCGTGGACGTCGACGGGGGTGGCGCGGTGGAGGTGGACGAGCAGGTCATCGAGGCCCCGTACCAGTTCCGGGTCATCGGTGACGCCCGGACGCTGGCGGCCGCGCTGGACATCCCGGGCGGGGTGCTTGACGTCCTGCGCCAGCGCGACGCGCGCGGCCAGGTGACGCAGCGCAGCGAGATCACCATCTCCTCCTTGCAACCGACTCCGGCGCCTGAGTACGCTCGCCCGGCTCCCGAGGACGGCGACGACGACAGCGGCGGCGGCTAGCCCCGACCGGCCCGGCAGACGAGAGGGAAGCCGATGAACCCCGAGGACCTGCATTACACCCGCGAGCACGAGTGGATCCGCAGCACCGGAGACATGCTGCGCGTCGGGGTCACCGACTACGCCCAGGAGGCGCTCGGGGACATCGTCTTCGTCACCCTGCCCGAGGTGGGTGCCCAGGTGACGGCGGGCGAGGCCTGCGGCGAGGTGGAATCCACCAAGAGCGTGTCCGACATCTACGCCCCGGTCACCGGGACGATCGTCGCCCGCAACGAGGCGCTGGACGCGTCACCGGAGCTGGTCAACTCCGACCCGTACGGCGAGGGGTGGATGATCGACATCCGGCCGGACGAGCCGGACAGCGCCGAAGGGCTTCTCGACGCCGCTGCCTACGAGGCGGGGCTGGAGACCAACTGAGTGACACGGTTGACCCTCCCCGGTCCGCCGCGTAGGTTTCCAGCGACTCTCGACTTGTGGTCGAGGGTCGAGCACGGGTGCCCGATTCCTTGCGGCACCTCCCCAGCGAGGTTTGCGGCGAAGGCCGCGACGGGAGGCCCACCGATGCCGTTCTGCACGCAGTGCGGGCACGCCAACCCCGACGAGAGCCGCTTCTGCAGCAACTGCGGTGCGGCGCTGGCGCGGGCGACCGCTTCGCCGGGTGACTCGACCACGACCATCACCATCGGCGGCATGGACGCGGGGGACGCACCCGACAAGGCCGAGGGCCTCTCGCCGGCCGACCAGGCGGCGGTGGACGCGCTGCCGCCCGGATCGGCGCTGCTCGTCGTACGCCGTGGCCCGAACTCCGGCAGCCGGTTCCTGCTGGACTCCGACGTGACGACCGCCGGGCGGCACCCCTCCAGCGACATCTTCCTCGACGACGTCACGGTGTCCCGGCGGCACGCCGAGTTCAGTCGGGTCGAGGACGGCTTCACGGTGCGCGACGTCGGCTCGCTCAACGGCACCTACGTCAACCGGGAGCGCATCGACGACGCAGCTCTGTCCGGCGGCGACGAGGTGCAGATCGGCAAGTACCGCCTGATCTTCTATCCCGACCCGCACGGTCAGCCGCAGGGAGCTGCGGGATGAGCTCGGCGGTCCCCGCCAGGTCGCTCATGAGCATCGGTGAGGTGCTGCAGACGCTGCGTGGCGACTTTCCCGACGTGACCATCTCCAAGATCCGGTTCCTGGAGTCCGAGGGTCTCGTCGAGCCGGCGCGTACGCCGTCGGGCTACCGCAAGTTCAGCCATCAGGACGTCGACCGGCTGCGCTACGTGCTGTCCGCCCAACGCGACCAGTACCTCCCGCTGCGGGTGATCAAAGAGCACCTCGACGCCATCGACCGCGGCCGCGATGTTCCGTCGGTGCCGCGCGCAGGGGGCGTCGACTTTGGCGGCGTCACCGACAACAGCGAGATCCGGCTCTCGCGCAGCGAGCTGATCCAAGCGGCCGGCATCGACGCCGACCTGCTGGAGCAGATCGAGAACCACGGCCTGTGCGCTCGGCGGCCCGGAACGACGCACTACGACGGCGATGCCCTGGTGGTCGCACAGACGATCGCGGAGATGCGGGCCTACGGTCTAGAGCCCCGCCACCTCCGGGCGTTCCGGACCGGTGCCGAACGTGAGGCGGGACTGGTCGAACAGGTCGTCGCACCGCTGCTCCTCCAGCGTGACCCGGAGGCCCGGGCCCGCGCCGAGGAGGTGGCCCGGGAGATGGGGGCGCTGTCCGTGCGGCTGCACACAGCCCTGGTCCGAACTGCCTTGCGCGGCTTCGTCCAACGCTGACCCCGCGCGGGTAGTGTGGCGAGCGTGAACGAGCTCGACGTTGTCGGCGTGCGGGTCGAGATGCCGTCCAACCAGCCGATCGTGCTTCTCAAGGAGTCCGACGGCGAGCGCTACCTGCCCATCTGGATCGGCGCGGTCGAGGCCACCGCCATCGCCTACGCGCAGCAGGGCGTCGTGCCGCCTCGCCCCCTGACCCACGACCTGATCCGCGACCTCCTCAAGGCCATCGGCCAGGAGCTCACCCAGGTGCGCATCACGTCGTTGCAGGACGGGGTGTTCTACGCCGACCTGGTCTTTGCCGGCGGGCTCGAGGTCAGTGCCCGGCCGTCCGACGCGATCGCCATCGCGCTGCGGACCGGCTCCCCGATCTTCGGGGCCGAGGAGGTGCTCGACGAGGCCGGGATCCCGATCCCGGACGCCGATCCGGAGGTCGAGGTCGAGAAGTTCCGCGAGTTCCTCGACGGGGTCTCGCCGGAGGACTTCGGACCTGCGCAGGCCTGACCCCTGACCGTCGGCCGCCCGCCGACCCTCGACCCGAGGTCGAGAGTGACACGCCCGGCAGACGCAGCCGGGTCGCGCATCGTTGACCGGCCCGGCGCCGGGCCGTACCGTCGAGACGAACGCCCTTGATGTAACTCCAGGGCTGCAACTCACCTGACTGGGTCAGTGGGCAGCGGCACCGGAGCCTTCCCCCTGAGGGCGCGAGATGGAGGTCCGCGTGAGCACCACCGGCGACGGTTCGACCGAGCCAGGCACCGCCACCGCGGTGACGGCCGATCCGGCCGCGATGGCTGCGGCCCGTGAACGCGCCGGTCGGCAGGGACTGCTCTTCGACGACGACCTGCCCCACCTGCCCGAGGACATGGGCTACCGCGGGCCTACGGCCTGCGCGGCCGCCGGCATCACCTACCGCCAGCTCGACTACTGGGCGCGCACCGGCCTGGTTGAGCCCGGCATCCGGTCAGCCCACGGATCGGGCAGCCAGCGGCTCTACAGCTTCCGCGACATCCTCGTGCTCAAGGTGGTCAAGCGGCTGCTGGACACCGGCGTCTCGCTGCAGAACATCCGCACCGCGGTCAGCCACCTGCGCGAGCGGGGAGTCGACGACCTGGCCCAGATCACGCTGATGAGCGACGGAGCCAGCGTCTACGAGTGCACCTCTCGCCGACGAGGTCGTCGACCTCGTGCAGGGCGGCCAGGGCGTCTTCGGCATCGCGGTCGGCCGGGTCTGGCGCGAGGTCGAGGGCTCGCTCGCCGAGCTGCCCGGTGAGCGTGCCGACGGCGCGGAGCCGGCGGGGGATGCCGCGGCCGACGAGCTGTCGGTGCGTCGCAAGGCCCGCAAGACAGGCTGAGCCTGTTCGCGAGGTACCATCGGAGCGCTGTCGACTCCGCGCGGGAGAGTTCCCACCACCTGAGGCTTGTCCTCGTGTGTGTGGGGCGCCGAAGGGGCAACATCCCCGGAACCTCTCAGGCAACCGGACCGTGCGGGCGAGGCGACTCTGGAGCGCGGGTGACAGAGGGGGAGACCCGTACGGCGTGAGCTGCGCCAGACGGCAGGCACCTCCTGGAGGCCCCTCGTGACGTCCCGCACCGACCGCACCGCTTCGCGCAGCGAGCTCGACGCCACCGTGCCGTTCTCGCGCCGCCACATCGGTCCCGCACCCGAGGACCAGGCGAAGATGCTCGCGGTCCTCGGCCACGGCTCTCTCGACGAGCTGGTCGCTGCCGCCGTGCCCGCCGCGATCCAGGGTGGCGAGCCGCTGGCGCTCGAGCCGGGCCGTTCGGAGCACGAGGTGCTCGATGAGCTGCGCGAGATCGCCGGGCGCAACCAGGTGCTCACGTCGATGATCGGTCTCGGCTACTACGGCACCGTGACGCCACCGGTCATCGTGCGCAACGTCCTCGAGAACCCCGCCTGGTACACCGCCTACACGCCGTACCAGCCGGAGATCTCCCAGGGCCGGCTCGAGGCGCTGCTCAACTTCCAGACCGCCGTCAGCGACCTCACCGGACTCCCGGTGTCCGGCGCATCGCTGCTCGACGAGGCAACCGCCGCGGCCGAGGCGATGACCCTGGCGCGACGCACCAGCAAGGCTGCGAGCGACGCGGTGTTCGTCGTCGACAAGAGCTGCCTTCCACAGACCGTGGCGGTCGTGCAGACCCGGGCCGAGCCACTCGGCATCGGCGTCGTTGTCGCCGATCTGCAGGCCGACGGTCTGCCCGACGGCGAAGTGTTCGGCGTGCTGGTGCAGTACCCCGGAGCGACCGGCGAGATCCACGACTGGTCCGGGCTGGTCGAGGCGGCGCACGACCGTGGCGCGATCGTCGCGGTGGCTGCCGACCTGCTTGCGCTGACCCTGCTGAAGTCGCCGGGGGAGATGGGTGCCGACATCGCCGTGGGCACGACCCAGCGGTTCGGTGTGCCGCTCGGCTTCGGCGGTCCGCACGCCGGCTACCTGGCGGTGCGCAACGGCTTGGAGCGCAACATGCCCGGTCGGCTGGTCGGGGTCTCGAAGGACGTGGACGGCAACCCGGCGTACCGGCTCGCTCTGCAGACCCGCGAGCAGCACATCCGCCGCGACAAGGCGACGAGCAACATCTGCACCGCGCAGGTCCTGCTCGCCGTGATCGCCGGGATGTACGCCGTCTATCACGGCCCGGAAGGGCTGACGGCGATCGCCCGGCGTGCGCACCGCTACGCCACCGTCCTGGCGGCCGGTCTGGCAGACGTGGCCGACACCGAGGTCGTGCATCGCGAGTTCTTCGACACCGTGCTGGTGAAGGTGCCCGGCCGTGCGGCGGCGGTCGTCGAGGCTGCACGTGACCTTGGCGTGAACCTGTGGCTGCGTCGACGCCGACCACGTCGGTGTCTCCACCGACGAGACAACTACGCGCAGCGGACCTGTCTGCGGTGTGGACGGCGTTCGGTGCCACCGGCGTCGACGCCGACGAGATCGACGGGCGCGCCGACGACGCACTCCCGTCAGCTCTGCGCCGCTCGGGCGAGTTCCTGACCCACCCGGTGTTCCACCTGCACCGCTCCGAGACCGCGATGCTGCGCTACCTGCGCCGCCTCTCGGACCAGGACCTCGCTCTCGACCGGACGATGATCCCGCTGGGCTCCTGCACGATGAAGCTCAACGCGACCGCAGAGATGGAGCCCATCACCTGGCCGGAGTTCGCGGCCATCCATCCGTTCGCGCCGATCGAGCAGGTGCAGGGCTACGTCGACCTGATCGGGCAGCTCGAAGCGTGGCTGGCCGAGATCACCGGATATGACGCGGTGTCGCTGCAGCCGAACGCCGGGTCGCAGGGCGAGCTGGCCGGGCTGCTGGCGATCCGGGCCTACCACCGGGCCAACGGCCATGCCGAACGCAACATCTGTCTGATCCCGTCCAGCGCGCACGGCACCAACGCCGCCTCGGCAGTGATGGCCGGTCTGCGCGTCGTCGTCGTGAAGTGCGACGACGAAGGCAACGTCGACATGGACGACATGCGCGCCCAGGTGCAGGAACACGCGGACGACCTGGCCGCGGTCATGGTGACCTACCCGTCGACGCACGGGGTTTTCGAGCAGGAGATCACGCAGCTGTGCGACCTGGTCCATGACGCAGGAGGTCAGGTCTACGTCGACGGTGCCAACCTCAACGCGCTGGTCGGTGTCGCGCGGCCGGGATCGTTCGGCGCCGACGTGTCGCACCTGAACCTGCACAAGACGTTCTGCATCCCCCACGGTGGCGGGGGGCCCGGCGTCGGCCCGGTCGGCGTGCGTACCCACCTGGCGCCCTACCTGCCGAACCATCCGCTGCAGCCCGCCGCCGGACCGGAGACCGGCGTCGGGCCGATCGCCGCGGCGCCGTGGGGTTCCGCCGGCATCCTCCCGATCTCGTGGGCCTACCTGCGCCTGATGGGGGCGGAGGGCCTGACCCGCGCGACGCAGGTCGCGATCCTGAACGCCAACTACGTCGCGGCCCGGCTCGCACCGCACTTCCCGGTGCTCTACACCGGCCGCGGTGGCCTGGTCGCGCACGAGTGCATCGTCGACCTGCGGGCCATCACCAAGGAGACCGGCGTCACCGTCGACGACGTCGCGAAGCGGCTGATCGACTACGGCTTCCATGCCCCGACGATGTCGTTCCCGGTTGCCGGCACGTTGATGATCGAGCCGACGGAGTCCGAGGACCTGGCCGAGCTGGACCGGTTCTGTGCCGCGATGATCGCGATCCGCGAGGAGATCAGCCAGGTCGGTTCCGGTGACCTGGACCGGACGGACAACCCGCTACGCAACGCACCGCACACTGCTGCGGCGCTGGCGGGGGAGTGGGAGCACGGCTATGGCCGCACGGAGGCGGTCTTCCCAGCCGGAGTGACACCGGGGACGAAGTACTGGCCGCCGGTCCGGCGGATCGAGGGTGCTTTCGGTGACCGCAACCTGGTCTGCAGCTGCCCGCCGGTCAGCGAGTACGCCAACGGCTAGGGGAACCCGCGAGGGTCAGGCTGCGTTGGACTCCGCGTGGACGTCGGTGGGCCGGTGAGGGTTGATCACACGGCCGTCGGGGAGAAGTTCACCCGTGTCGTCGAAGAGGAGAACGCCGTTGCACAGCAGGCTCCACCCTTGCTCGGGGTGAAACGCCACGGTGTGCGCGGCGTCCCGGTCGGGCGCTTCGGCGGGCGGGCAATTCGGCTGGTGCGAGCACATGGGACACGGCTTTCCGGTGATCTAGGTCTCTTTCTATTCTCCATCAAATGTCGGCCCTTCAACCCGAATCTGAAAGCGTGTGGCCTAACCGTTGTGGAAATGACTCGATCGGGTGGTCACATGGGCCGAAAGGTCAAGCTCGCCGGTCCGTACGGATGAGCCGCATCGCAGCGGTGGCACCGGTAGTGCCCGACAACCACTACGACCAGGCAACGATCACGGCCGCCTTCGCCGAGGTCGTCCTGACCGACCCCTCCGACCGGCGGGTCCTCGAACGTCTTCACGAGGCGACGGGTGTCCGCAGCCGGCACCTGGCCCTGCCGCTCGAGGACTACCCCGCCCTGGACGGGTTCGGCGCCGCCAACGATGTCTTCATCCGGGTCGGCACCGATCTCGGCGAGAAGGCGGTATCCAAAGCGCTCGCCGCGGCCGGCCTGGAGCCGCGCGACGTCGACATGCTGATGGTGTCGTCGGTCACCGGGATCGCCGCGCCGAGCCTTGACGCGCGGTTGGTGCCCCGGCTCGGGCTGCGCACCGACGTACGACGGGTGCCGATCTTCGGTCTCGGCTGTGTGGCCGGCGCAGCCGGCATCGCCCGCGTCCACGACTACCTCCGCGGCGACCCGGACGGCGTCGCCGTGTTGCTCACGGTCGAGCTCTGCTCGTTGACGGTGCAGCGCTCCGACGACTCGATGCCCAACCTCGTGGCCAGCGGTCTGTTCGGTGACGGTGCCGCGGCCGTGGTGATGGTCGGTGAGCGGCGGGCCGTCACGATGGGCCTCGACGCAGCTCCCCAGGTCGTCCGGACACTGAGCCGGTTCTATCCCGACACCGAGCGGGTCATGGGCTGGGACATCGGCGGCAGCGGGTTCCGCATCGTCCTCGCGGCGAGCGTCGCCGACGTGGTGGAGGCGAACCTCGGCGAGGACGTGCGGGGCTTCCTCGAGGCCAGCGATCTCAAGACGGCCGACATCGCCCGGTGGATCGCACATCCGGGCGGGCCGAAGGTGCTGCACGCAATGCAGCGGGCACTCGCCGTACCGGAAGGTGCGTTCGACCTGACCTGGGCGTCGCTTGCTGATGTCGGCAACCTGTCATCGGCATCTGTCCTGCACGTGCTCGCGGCGACCCTGCAGCAACCGCCACCGGAGCCGGGCTCGCATGGCGTCCTGTTGGCGATGGGGCCCGGGTTCTGTGCCGAGCTGGTCCTGATCCGGTGGTAACGGGCCGGCACCGATGAGCAGCGTCGCACTCTATGTATGCCTGGTCGCTGCCGTCGCCATCGAACGGCTCGTTGAGCTGGTCGTCTCCCAGCGCCACCTGGCCTGGGCCAGAGCCCGCGGGGGCGTCGAGTTCGGTCGCGGTCACTACCCGGCGATGGTCCTGCTCCATGTCGGCCTGCTCGCCGGCTGTGTTGCCGAGGTGGTGTGGCTTGACCGGCCGTTCGTGCCCGCTCTCGGCTGGCCGATGCTCGCCGTGGTCCTGGCCAGTCAAGGCCTGCGCTGGTGGTGCGTCGCGACCTTGGGCCAGCAGTGGAACACCCGCGTCGTCGTGGTGCCCGGCCTTCCGCTGGTCAGCACCGGGCCCTACCGCTGGCTGCGCCATCCCAACTACGTCGCTGTGGTGACCGAGGGCGTGGCGCTCCCACTGGTGCACTCGGCGTGGGTCACCGCCGTCGTCTTCGCCGTCGTGAACGCGGTGGTCCTGGCCGTGCGGATCCGATGCGAGGACCGCGCGCTGGCCACGGCCGCGCCGTGAGGGACCTGCTCGTCGCCGGCGGCGGGCCGATCGGGCTGGCCACCGCGATCTACGCCCGCCGGGCGGGGCTGTCGGTCACCGTCGTCGAGCCGCGCACGGGTCCCATCGACAAGGCCTGTGGTGAAGGGCTGATGCCCGGCGCGGTAGCCCGGCTGCGCGAGCTCGGCGTGCACCCGCCCGGGCGCACCTTCCATGGCATCCGCTACGTCTCGCCGACCCGGACCGCGGAGGCGCGGTTCCGTGCTGGCCCCGGGCTCGGCGTCCGACGTACCGATCTGCACGCCGTGCTGATGGCGCGCGCTCTCGAGCTCGGCGTGGAGCACGTGCACGGACGGGTCGACGACGTCGTACAGGAGTCCGACCAGGTCCACGCCGCCGGTCTGCGGGCTCGCTGGCTGGTCGCCGCGGACGGGCTGCACTCGCCGGTACGCCGGATGCTGGGCCTGGACCTCACCACCGCCGCGGCACCGCGCTTCGGGCAGCGCCGGCACTTCCGCGTCCCCGCGTGGTCCGACCTGGTCGAGGTGCACTGGTCGGGCACTGCCGAGGCCTACGTGACCCCGGTCGCGGACGACACCGTGGGGGTCGCGGCACTGTGCGGGCAGGGCCGCCGGTTCGACGAGGTGCTGACCGAGTTCCCCGCCCTGGCGGACCGGCTCGGTGGCGCGGTTGCGGTGACCGAGGTCCGCGGGGCGGGGCCGCTGCGTCAGGACGTCGCGGCCCGGCGGCGCGGCCGGGTGCTGCTCGTCGGTGACGCGGCCGGATATGTCGACGCGCTCACCGGCGAGGGCCTGGCGACCGGGCTGGCCACGGCGGCGGCCGCCGTCCAGGCGCTGGCCACCGGCCGGCCGCAGGACTACGAGCAGGCCTGGCGTCGGGCGACCCGGCGGTACCGGCTGCTGACGGCCACGCTGCTGCGGGCCTCGCAGATGCCGTCCGTCCGGCCGCACATCGTGCCCGCGGCGAGCCGCCTGCCCCGGCTGTACGGCGGGATCGTCGACCTGCTCGCCTGAGCCGACACGGGGACCTGTCCCTATTTCTGCTGCCGCAGCGGCCGGTTTCGTGCGAACCTTGGCCGATGCGCCCCCTTCCCACCGCGGCGGCGCTCCTTCCGCGGTCGACCTCCTTCAGGTCGCCCTTCCGCGCGTCCCGGGAAGCCCTCGGCAGCGCCCGGCCGAACCTCCTGCGCGAGACGGTCCTTCTCACCGGGCTGTTCCTGGTCTACCGCTTCGGACGGGCCATGATCGCCGGCCACGTGAACGCGGCGATGATCAATGCGGGCGGGGTCTGGGAGGTGGAGCGGCTCCTGCGCTTCCCCAACGAGCTGGTGTTCCAGCAGTGGGCGTTGCGCTGGCCCGACCTCGTGGAGGCGGCCAACTGGTACTACGTGGGCGTCCACTTCCCACTGACCGCGCTGTTCCTGGTCTGGGGCTACCTGCGGCGGCCACCGAGCGACTACCGCTGGGCCCGGCGACTGATCATCACGATGACTGGTCTGGCCCTGCTCATCCACACCGCGATGCCACTTGCTCCGCCCCGGATGATGAGCCGGCTCGGCTTCGTGGACACGATGGCCACCATCGGTCCGTCGGCCTACGAGGGCAACGCAGCGACGGTGGCCAACCAGTTCGCGGCGATGCCGAGCCTCCACGTGGGGTGGGCGCTGCTGCTGTCGGTGGTCGTCATCCGCACCACGAAGCTGCGTTGGAGGTGGCTCACCCTCGCGCACCCCGCGATCACCACACTCGTCGTGGTCGTGACGGCGAACCACTACTGGCTCGACGCGCTCGTCGCCGCCGCGTTGCTCGCGGTCACGCTGGCCATCAACCCTCGCCCGAAGCTGCCCTCGCCCGAGCTTGAGTCAGGCGTCAAAGCCGTGCCGCAGCAGCGGGTGGTGACGGGCGAGACGCCGGTGCGGCCTGATCAGGTCACTGCCTGATCTGGGAGCCGACGCGGCTCTTCACGATCGTGAGCTGGGTGGGGATGCGCTGGCGCAGCTCGGCGACGTGGCTCACGATGCCGACGACCCGGCCGCCGTCGCGCAGGCCGTCGAGCACGTCCATCACCTCGTCGAGGGTCTCCTCGTCGAGGCTGCCGAACCCCTCGTCGACGAACAGCGTCTCCAGCAGGGAGCCGCCTGCCTCGGCGGTCACGACGTCGGCGAGGCCCAGAGCGAGGGCGAGCGAGGCCGAGAAGCTCTCGCCGCCGGAGAGTGACGCCGGGTCGCGCTCGACACCGGTCCACGCATCGAGCACGCGCAGGTGCAGCCCTCCGCGGGCCCGGGCGCTGGCGGCCTCGGGGGTGTGCACGAGCTGGTAGCGGCCCGATGACATCAACGCGAGGCGCTGGCTCGCGCTGGCCGCGACCTGCTCGAGCCGAGCCGCCAGGACGTAGCCCGACAGGCTCATGCGCAGCCGATTGTCGGTGCTCTTGCCCTCGGCGAGGCGGGACAGCCCGTCGACGGTGTGATGGTGCTCGGCGACCGGCTCGCGCTCAGCCAGGATGTCGGCGAGGGCGCCCGCGAGCCGCTGCAGTGCGTCGACCCGACCGACCGCAGCGGCCGCGGCAGCGCCGGCGGCGGCGCGGACGGCCTGCAGCTCGGCCGCCTGGTCGCGCAGAACCTGCAGGTCTGGAGCGGGGGAGTCGGCGAGCACTGTCAGGGACGGCTCGTCGAGCTGCTCGCGAACGGACGCAAGCTCGCCGTCGTGACGGCGGCGGGCCTCGTCGAGTCGGGCCACCTCTTCGTCGTCACGGGCCATCGCCGCGACGTCTTCGAGCGAGGCCAGCCCCCGGGCGAGCGCGGCCTCCTCGGCGCGCTGGAGCGCTGCGGCGACCTGGTCGCCGAGCTGCGCGACGGTGCCGACCTGTGCGGCGAGCCCATCGAGGTCGTCGGCGAGGCGGGCCAGGCGGGCCGCCCGGGCGGCGATCGACGGGTCGTCCCCCCGAGCTTCGTCGAGCGCCGTGCGCAGGCGGTGGAGTCGTCGGGTGTCGGCGGCCACCTGAGTGCGGAGGTTCTTGGCGTCCTGGTCGAGCGAGACCCGCTCGCGTAGCCAACCCTCGTGCTGGGCGCCGAACTCGGCCAGCGCGGTCGCATCGGCCTGGACCTTGGCAGCGAGACCGGTGAGCCGATCGACGTCGGCGACCGTGGCATCGCTGGCGCGGCGCAGGTCGGCAAGCGGGCTGTCGCCGCCCGCCGCCGACCGGGCGGCGGCGAGCTCGGTGTCCAGGGTTGCCACCGCCTCGGCGGCAGAGGCGCGCTCGCGATCAGCGGCCTCGAGCGCCTGGGCAGCCGCGTCCTCCTCCTCGCGGCTGATGGCGTCGGGTGCCGCTTCGGCGGGACGCGGATGCTCGGCGCTGCCGCACACCGGGCAGTCGGTGCCGTCGACGAGACCGCCCGCGAGCTCGGCGGCCATGCCGTCGAGGCGAGCCTGGCGCAGGGCTAGCCAGTGGTCGCGGGCACCCTGCGCGACGTCGGTGCGGGTGCGCAGGTGGTCGGTGGCGGTGACCCGGCGGATGACGAGGGCGTCGCGTTGCTGGGCCGCGGCCAGCCGGTTGCGAGCCGTCTCGGCGGCCGCCACCGCGCCCGGCAATCCTGCGGCCGCGGCCTGGCTCCGGTCGCGGGCAGCCTCCAGCTCGGCCCGCCGGACCGGCGCGGTGTCGAGATCGGCGGCGAGGCGCTGGGAGCGGCTGTCGAGCTCGACCACCCGCTGCTCGAGCGCGGCGGTGGCCGTGGCAAGCAGGTCGGCCTCGGCCTCGTCCTTGGACAAGCTGCGCAGGCCCCCGACCTCATCGCGGTGGCCGCGCGCCAAGGCCTGTAGCGATCGTGGTGCGGGCAGCGGCAGACCGAAGACGGCTCCAGCGTCCGTGCCGGTGGCAGGCAGCGCCTGCGACAACTGCACGCCGGCAGCTGCCGCAACCGACCGTGCCTCTTCGAGCTCGATCTGCAGCCGGGCGACCTCGGCAACCAGGGGGAGCAGCGGCGCGACGACACGGGCGGCCTCGACGGCGGCCGTTGCGGCCACCTGTGCGGGCGCGGCCTCGGTCAGCTGCGTCATGCGCGCCTGCAGCGTCGCCCGCCGGGCATGGGCACCATCCACAACGGTGGCGCTCTCCACCGCGGCCGTCGCCGCATCGTGGCGGCCGGCGGCGAGGCGTTCTGCCGTCACCGTCGCGTCGCGCACGGATCTGGCGCCGTCGAGCAGGCCGGCGACCCACTGCGGGGCGTGCGCGACTTCGACCTCAGAGGGGATGTCCAGCCCCGCCGCCTCGATGATGCGGGCGAGCACCTGCGCGACGCGCTGGTCGACGTCGTCCAACGCGCGAGCGCTCTCCTGTCGGCGCGCGACAAGCCACCGCTCCACGTCGGCGAAACGGCGGGTGTCGAACAGGCTCTCCAGCAGCTCGCGACGCTTCTCTGCGTCGGCGCGGAGGAACTCGGCGAACTGTCCCTGAGGAAGAAGCACCACCTGGCAGAACTGCGCAAGGCTGAGCCCGAGCAGATCTCCGACGAGCTGCCCGGTCTCGTCCAGCCGGGTGGACAAGGTGGTCCACGCGTGTGGTGCGCGCTCCTCGAGGTGCACCTTGGCCGGCTCGGTCGTGACTCCCGACCCGCGGAGCTTGGGTCGGTCCCACTGGGGTGACCGAGTGATGCGCAGACGCCGGCCGCGCAGCGTCACCTCGAGCACCACCTGCGCGCGGACCCTCTCGTCGGCGTGGTCGCTGCGCATCGACCGACTGGCGTCGCGGGCGCCCGGCACGTGTCCGTAGAGCGCGAAGCAGACGGCGTCGAGGATGCTCGTCTTGCCAGCGCCGGTCGCGCCTGTGAACAGGAACAGACCGGACGCGGCGAGGGCGTCGAAGTCGACGCTCTCGGTGGCGGCGAACGGCCCGAACGCGGTGACCTCGAGGCGATGAAGGCGCATCAGCGACTCGACTCGGCCAGTCGGACGCCCTCGAAGCCGGCGACCAGCAGGGCGGCCTCGGCCGGCTCGGCCGGACCGCGGACGTGGCTGACGAAGTCGGTCGCCACCTCGACGTCGGTGCGGCCCCGGACCCGGGCGGCGTAGGACGTCGCGCCTGCGGGGGAACCCTCGGGTGCGAACGCGAGAACCAGGACGTGCGGGAACCGCAGCCGCAGCCGCTCCATCGGCTCGCGCGGGCGCACCGGATCGGTCAGGGTGACCTGCAGGAAGTGGTCGACGAAGCCCGCCCAGCGTGGCCCGGTGAGAAGGTCGTCGAGCCGGCCGCTGATTCGGGCCAGCGGCCGGAGCACCGGCGTCGGCACCGGCTCGACGGTCGGCCGTGCGCCCGGCCGGTCGCCCAGCTCGACGACCAGCAGCTGCTTGGTCTGGTGCTCCTCGGAGAACGAGAACGGCAGGGGCGATCCGCTGTAGCGAACCCGGTCGGAGAGCCGCTGCGCGCCGTGGAGGTGACCGAGCGCGGCGTAGTCGACGCCGTCGAAGACCGAGTGCGGCACGGACGCGACGCCGCCGACGGTGATGTCGCGCTCGCTCTCGCTCGCCTCGGCCCCGGTGACGAACGCATGGGCCAGCACGACCGAGCGGGCAGAGGGACGGTCGGTGAGGTCAGCCCGCACTCGAGTCATCACCGCGTCGAGGACCGCTGCGTGGCTGCGCTCGTCGCATCCGAGCTCGACGCGCACGGCATCGGGCTCGAGGTAGGGAACGGCGTAGACGGCCACCGGCCCGGCCGGGTCGTCGAGCAGGACCGGCCGATGGGCCTGCGCCACGTCGGTGCGCAGGTGGATGCCGGCGAGGTCGATCAACCCGGACCCGAAGCCGAGGCGCCGGGCGGAGTCGTGGTTGCCGCTGATGAGCACGACTCGGGTGCGCGCGGCGGCCAGCCGGCGGAGCGCGTCGTCGAAGACGGCGACCGCATCGACCGACGGCAGCGCCCGGTCGTAGACGTCGCCGGAGACGACCACCACATCGATGCCCTCGGACCGCACCGTCTCGACCAGGAAGTCGACGAACTGCCCCTGCGCCGACAGCAGGTCCTCCCGGTGGAAGGACCTCCCGAGGTGCCAGTCGGAGGTGTGCAGCAGCCGCATACCCCGACCGTAGGCGGGGGGTCCGACACCCCACGGCACCCACGGCGGCGTGTCGGCTGCCGGCCCTGACAACTGAGCGCAGATGTGCGAGGTTGTGGCCCAGGTGCGTCGGGAAAGAGGTCGGACATGGGCCAGGACGTCGCAAAGACCCAGTTCACGCGCGAGGACCGGCAGCAGTACCGCCAGAAGGTGCGCCGCAGCCTCGACGTCTTCGCGCGGATGCTTTCCGAGTCGCGCTTCGACGTCGAGCGCCGCAGCATGGGTCTCGAGATCGAGCTCAACCTGGCCGACGAGCGGGGTGACCCGGCCATGGTCAACGAGAAGGTTCTCGCCCTGATCGCCGACGAGGACTTCCAGACCGAGCTCGCTCAGTTCAACATCGAGATCAACATCCCGCCGCAGAAGATCGAGGGCAAGGTCTTCGAGACCCTCGAACGCGAGGTGCGCGCGAGCCTCAACCACGCTGACGACATGTCCAACCAGGCCGAAGCCGACGTGGTGATGATCGGGATCCTGCCCACGTTGCGAGCCGAGCACCTCACCGTCGACACACTGAGCTCCAACCCGCGATACGCCCTGATCAACGAGCAGATCTTTGCGGCTCGCGGCGAAGACCTGCAGATCTCGATCGACGGGGTGGACAAGCTCAACACCTTCGCCGACACGATCGCGCCCGAGGCCGCGTGCACGAGTGTGCAGCTGCACCTGCAGGTCAACCCCGAGACATTCGCCGCACACTGGAACGCATCCCAGGCCATCGCGGGAGTGCAACTGGCTCTCGGCGCCAACTCGCCCTTCTTCTTCGGCAAGGAGCTGTGGCGAGAGACCCGGATCGCGCTGTTCGAGCAGGCGACGGACACGCGACCAGAAGAGCTCAAGGCGCAGGGCGTGCGACCGCGGGTGTGGTTCGGCGAGCGGTGGATCACGTCGATCTTCGATCTCTTCGAGGAGAACGTGCGCTACTTCCCGTCCCTCCTGCCGATCTGCGAGGACGAGGACCCGGTTGAGGTGCTCGATCGCGGCGACGTCCCGAAGCTCGCGGAGCTACGGCTGCACAACGGCACCATCTACCGGTGGAACAGGCCCGTGTACGACGTGGTGCGCGGCAAGCCGCACCTTCGCGTGGAGAACCGCTGCCTGCCGGCCGGGCCCACCGTCGTCGACGTACTGGCCAACGCGGCGCTCTACTACGGGCTCATCAAGGTGCTGGCCGAGGCGGACCGGCCGGCCTGGTCGCAGATGTCGTTCTCCGCGGCTGAGGAGAACTTCCACGCCGGAGCGCGCTACGGCATCGATGCCAAGATCTACTGGCCCGGCGTGGGGGAGGTGCCGGCGACCGAGCTGGTGCTCAGGCGGCTGCTGCCGTTGGCACACCAGGGCCTCGAGGAGTGGGGCGTGGACACGGCCGACAAGGACCGCCTGCTCGGCATCATCGAGCAACGGTGTCTGACCGGGCGGAACGGCGCGTCCTGGCAGGCGGCCGCGTTCCACCGCCTGCACGACGACCACGACCGCTTCGACGCCCTGCGCGAGATGATGCGCAGCTACGTCACCCACATGCACTCGAACGAGCCGGTGCACACCTGGCCAACCCTCTGACGTTCAGGCGGGGGTGAAGACCTCCGCTGATGCGTTCATGCGCATCGCCTCCACGCTCTCCAGCTGCGATGTCGCGCGCTCAAGCAACACGTCGAGTCGGGACGCGTCGAGTCTGGGCTCGTCCTTGGCGGCGAGGAGAAGCGTCCGCCAGAGGCAGGCCTTGCCCTCGACACCGAGCCGCAGTGTCTCCAGCTCCACCAGCGAGCTCAACGGCGATCGGTCGAGCAGGCGGCCGTTCAGCTTGAGCCGGCCGACCTTCTCGGCGGCCCAGGCCGCGGCGACCTTGTACTGCCGCACCGGGACCTCCAGGGCAGCCATGATGGCCAGCAGCGCGTTGCGGTCCTCCTCGATCTCCCTCGCAAGCCGGGTCAGCGTCGTACCGGCCTCGGTTCCGCGGTGCGCCCCCGCCGTACGGCGGGCCAGCTCGACCCCTCCGGTCGAACCGGCCAGGTGGTCGTTGAGGTAGATGCCGAGCAGCGTCGGCTCGGTCCTGGTTCCCGTCGCGGTGGCGGATTCCGCCATTGCTGCCTCCCGTGTCGTGTTGGGTCCCGTGTCGCGCCCGTCCGAGTGGCCTCTTGCCCTTCTCCGAGGGAGGTACGCCGGTCAGCGCGCCCGGACTCGTTCGTAGGTCGCCAGGAACGCGTCCACGGGCGTGCTCGCGACCACCTCGGCGAGCAGGTCCAGGTCGAGGTCACCCAGCCGCTTGAACCGCAGGCAGCTCTTGCCCATGTCCAGCTTCCGCCCGGACGCCAGCCAGCGAGCGCGGAAGTCCTGGTCCTGCTCGCTGTCGCTGTAGAGGCCCATGAGGTAGACCGCGAAATAGCGCTTCTGGGCCGCCAGTGCGACGTAGCCGAGCGGTTGACCGTTGTAGGTGTCCGGGTAGCGCTCCAGCGGCACCGACCAGGTGATCGCTCCCCAGGCGATGCCCTCGTGATAGCCCGTGGGCATCGCAGCTCGGAGCACCTCACGGACGGCCCGGACGGTCTCTCGTCGCTCGGGCTCGAGCCCGGCGAGGTAGTCCTCCACTGTCGCCGCGTCGTTGTCCATGGCGGGATGCTAACTCGTCGCCGCACGGTCGGCGTTGGCGTGAATGGCGTCGCGCACGAAGGCAGCCAGCCCCTGCGCTCGGTTGTCGTAGTTTGCCGTGAAGCGTGGATCCGCGAGGTACATGTCGGCCAGCCCACGGTGGATTGCGTAGTCGCAGTCGTAGAACCACCGGGAGATGTTGGTGCGGTGCGCCTCCGCGGCGTCCATCGCCTCCGTGCTGGTGGGGCCGAGCCCCGACTGCATCGCCCGGAGCAGGCGGGTCTCGACCTCCTCCTGGTCTGCCTTCATCCGTTTCCAGTCGTCCTTGGTGTAGGTCGACGTGCGCCGCCGCGACTCGCGGAAGGCGTCGGTGTCGCCCCAGCGCTCCTGGGGCTCGGCTTCGTGCTCGGTCGGATCGAAGTCTCCGAACACCTCGAACATCTCCTCCGGGTTGAGCTGGATTCCCATCTGTCGTGCCTCCAAGGTCTTCTCGATCGCGGCAAGCTGCTGCTGCAGCCGCTCGACGCGGTCGGTGAGCAGAGCATGTTGGCTGCGCAGGTGCTCGACGGGGTCGAGCTCGGGGTCGTCGAGGATCGCGGCGATGGCGTCGAGGCCGAAGCCCAGCTCGCGATAACCGAGGATGTGCTGCAGCCGCATCAGGTCGTCGTCGCTGTAGACGCGGTAGCCCGCGGCACTGCGGTCGCTCGGGCGCAACAGCCCGACCTCGTCGTAGTGGTGCAACGTCCGAACAGTGACACCGGCGAGCCGCGCCACTTCTCCCACAGTGCGATCCACCGGTCTCACCTCCTCCCTTGACGCTAGGGGCTCTCGCCGCGTGAGGGTCAAGCCACAGTGGCCGGATAGGCTCGGCGTGGTGCTGAGTCGTCGCAGTGCGCTTCGGGCCGCGCTGCTCGGCGTCGCTGGAGCGGCCATCACGGGCGCGGTCGGCGGATGTCGCTCACGAGAGTCGGAGGGTGACGACCAGATGCAGCGATCAGTCGAGCGGTACGGCGATGGCGCCCTCCAGCAGGGGGAGTGGTTCGTCCCGGGCGACGGCGACCGGTTGCCCGTGGTTGTTCTCGTGCACGGCGGCTTCTGGCGGCCCGGTTACGACCGGCACCTGGAGGACGACGTGGGCCTGATGCTGGCCGCCGACGGGTTCGCCGTGTGGAACATCGACTACGCGCTCGCCGACACGGAGTGGCCGGCCACACTCATCGATGCCGCCGCCGCGATGGACCATGTGGCGACGAGCCGGTTCACGCCCCGCCTGGACCTGGCGCGGGTGGCCGTCGTCGGCCACTCGGCGGGGGGCCACCTGGCCCTGTGGATGGCCTCGCGCGGGGAGCTGCCTGCGGGAGCTCCTGGTTCCTCTCCCGTTGTTCGCGCGACGATCGCTGTCGGTCAGGCTCCGGTCGCGGACCTGGTGACCGCCTCCCAAGAGGGGGTCGGCAGCGGTGCCGTCGAGGACCTGGTCGACGGCCGGCCGGAGGATGTTCCCGACCGCTACGCCGTCGGGTCGCCGCAAGCGCTGCTGCCGGTCAAAGATGTCCGGTTCACGTTGGTGCACGGGGACGCGGACGACACGGTCCCGGTGCGGCAGAGCACGGCGTACGCCGAGGCCGCCCGGGCCCTCGGCATGGAGGTCGAGCTGCGCGTGCTCGAGGGCGTGGGCCACTTCGAGCACCTGGACCCGGACAGCAGCGCGGTGGCCGCGATGCGCTCGGCGCTGGACGACCTCTAGGCCTCAGCGCGACAGACGGGTCCGCTCGTCGCTGCACCACAGCTGCAGCAGGCCCCGGAAGTGCGCCACGAACTGATCGTGCTCGTGCGCCGGGAACTGCGTGGTCACGGTGTCGACGAGCAGCGCGTCGAACTCCGGGCTCTCGAAGTAGGCGAGCGCGACCTCGTCGATGTCGGCGAGCCGGCTGGCGCAGAAGTCCTGATAGCGGTCGGTCTCGAAGTAGGTGTCGGCGAGCGTGCGGTAGGCCGCCAGCTTCTCGTCGTACCCGAGATCGTCGCGGTCGGAGATGGCGAACCACGGCGCGGGGTCCACGTGCGGGTTGGCCTGACGCCCCGTTGCCGTGCAGAAGAGCGACCACTTGACGAGCGCCTTCATGGCCCACGGGAAGTAGTAGTGCAGCGAAGTGATCGCTACGTCGGGGCAGGCGTTCGCGTAGTCGATCGGGTGGACATCGGTGCCGCGCACCAACGTCTCGCACGAGTTGAACTCCCAGCGGAAGAAGGCGTTCACCACGCGTCCGATCGCCAGCACCTCCTCGCCCAGCTCGGGCGTGAGGAAGTTGTGGTCCACCGAGTAGCGGGCGTGCATCGGCTGGTCGGGGTCGAACTTCATCACCATCGTCTCGGCACCGATGGACAGCGACCTGGCGAAGACGTCGTAGCCCTCGACCGACGCCTGAAGGTGCATCAGCATCTCGCCGGACTCGTCGTAGGCCTTGTGCAGCTCGTCCGCGTTGCGGATGCGCGACACGCCGCGCCAGGCGCCACCGTCGTACGGCTTCATGAACAGCGGGTAGCCGACGTGCTCGGCGACCTTGTCGAGGTCGAAGGGCTCGTTGTAGCGCTCGGCGGTGAAGGCGTACTTGGCGTGGTCGACAGGGTTCTTGTAGGGCACGAGCACCGTCGCCGGGACCTTCAGCCCGAGGCGCATCATCGCGCAGTACGCCGCGTGCTTCTCCATCGCCTGGAACGTGAACGGCGAGTTGAGCAGGTAGGTCCCGTCCATCAACGCGACCTTCTTCAGCCACTCGCGAGGGTGGTAGTACCAGTAGGCGAGGCGGTCGATGACGAGGTCGTACGACGGCTGCTGGCGCAGGTCGAACGGCTCGATCGTGATGCGCTCGACGTCGTACAGGTGCCGGGTCCCGGTCCCGTCGGTCACGCCGCCCGCCCGCCGGACGAGCGCCTCGAACGCGTTCGGCCAGTCGGTCTCGGTGCCGAGGAGAAGACCGATCACATGCTTCGTGTCGGTGGTGGTGCTGTCGGTCATCGACATGTGCGTCCTCCTTGGGGCAGCACTCAGCAGAACCGTGGCAGGTGGTGGGCGAGTTGTCGACGCCAGGACGGCCAGTCGTGCGGGACGTCGTGGCCCCAGACGTCGAGCTCGTGCGGGATGCCCTTGTCGGCGAGGACCTGGGCGAGGCGATGCGTGCCGGGCAGCGACCCGGTCGGGTCGACCTCCCAGGCACCCTGGCCGACGACCAGGACCAGGTGGATGCGTGAGCGCAGCCAGTCCAGGTGGCCGCCGTCCAGGTTGGCGACGTACTCGACCGGGTTGTGGAAGTAGGCCGCATCGCCCCGCTCACCCCATGCGTGCCACTGGGCAGGGTCGTAGTTGCCGGAGAAGCAGAGGGCGAGCGGGAACAGATCCGCGTGCCGCAGGGCGATGTTCGCGGCGTGGTAGGCGCCGAGGCTGCACCCGAGGGTGACGAACTCGGTCGCGCCGCCGCTGTCCTCGCTCATCCACGGGACGACCTGTTGCAGCACCCACTGCTCGAACTGGTCGTGCCGGCGCGCGCGTTCCTCGAGCGGCACCGAGCGGTCGGACCAGGTAGCGGCGTCGGCAGAGTCGATGCAGTAGAACTTCACCCGGCCGGCGTCGACCAGCCAGCGCACCTCGTCGACCATCCCGTTGCTCTCGAAGTCCCAGGCGCTGCCGCCCTCCGAGGGGAAGACGAGCACCGGCCGGCCCCAGTGACCGTGAACCACCACCGACCCGCGCCAGCCACTGGTCGGAGACGTCAGCTCGACGTGCTTCATGTCGCCACCATCCGCAGCAGCCTGGTGAGGTAGGGGTCGAACGAGTCGCGCCACGCGGTGTAGTTGTGCACGTCCCGCAGCTCGTGCAGCGCCACGTCGTACCCCTGCGCCGCCAGCGCGCGCGCCATCGTGCGGTTGTTCTCGATGTTCTCCTCGATGCGCCCGCAGGTCATCACGACCGGCACCGGCGCACGATGGCCCCCGGCCCGCAGCACGCCGTCGACGCTGCGCTCGATGCGGTCGTAGTGCGGGAATCGGCGTTCGTGCGCGTCGAAGCGTGGGTGGAAGAAGCTGCCGGACTGGAGGAACAGCGCGTTGAACGTGCCGGCGTTGCGGCGCTGCGCGTGCAGCATCGCCAGGGCTCCGAGGCTCGCACCCATCCCGACCACCGCCGTCGTGGTGACGAGGGAGCGGAGGTTCGGCAGCACGGCCAGGCACAGCGCACGGGTGTAGGCGCCGTTGGCGGAGTACCAGTCGTCGCGAGGACCGGGGGAGAGCAGGGCCGCGCGAACCCGCGGCAGCTCTCCGCGATCGGCCATCGCACCGAGGTACGACGTGAGGCCGGCGAGCTCGTCGTACTCCGGTCCGTCGTGAACGGCGAGCAGGGGCAGCGGCTCGTCATCAGTCGCGCCGGGCGGGGTCCACAGCCGAACCGGCAGCTCGGTGCCCAGGGCGCGCGCCGGGATCGCGCAGCTCGCGGACGTCGCCGGCTGCGTCGTCCAGGTCGGCGTCGAGCCAGGCCGGCGGCTCGTACCCGGGCAGCAGCACGACAGACTTGTCGCCGAACGCACCGGGCGACCTGGTGCCGTTCGCCGGGTCGAGCACGTGCTCCGTTCCACCGTCGGGATGGGTGAGCTCGAAGGCGTACTCGATCCGGTGCACGTCGGGCCGGTCCATGCTGCAGCGTCCAGTCGCCGTCGTCGCCGCGGCTGAAGTCCAGCCGGTCACCGGGGATCCGCACGTCCTGCGAGAGCCGGACGCCGCTCAGGGCGCGGTCCGGGTCGGCGAACCGGAACGTCACCGTCGCGGCGGTCACCTCGGGACCGGCGCTGACCGCCGCGGACGTGGGCACGCGGGCAGCCTAAAGGGGCGCCGGCGAGGGCTTGACGGCAAGGCCATTAGTGGCTACTAATGTTAGTTGTGACTAATGAAGCGCCCATCTTCGCGGCCCTGGGCGACCCCACCCGCCGGGCCGTGCTGGCCCGTCTGCGGACCGGCCCACGGTCGGTGGGGGAGATCGTCGCGACCTTGCCGGTGAGCCAGTCGGCGGTCTCGCAGCACCTGCGGGTGCTGAGGGAGGCCGGGCTGGTCACGGACCGGCGCGAGGGGACCCGCCGGCTCTACCAGGTCGACCTCGAGGGGCTGACGGCATTGCGGGCGTACGTCGACGAGTACTGGGACGAGGCGCTCGCCGCGTTCCAGCGGTACGCAGAGGAGGCGCCATGACAACCAGCGGGACGAGCGCAGTGAGCGTTCCCGTCGTACGGGCAGTGCACGGTCCGCAGGACGCCGGAGGACACGTTCCGACTCTTCACCGCGGACATCGGCGCCTGGTGGCCGATGGCGACCCACAGCGTCTTCGGCGCGACCGCTCGGGTCGCCGTCGAGGGATCGGAGATCGTCGAGACGTCCGCTGAGGGGGAGCGCTCGGTGTGGGCCGAGATCGTCGAGTCGAGCCCGCCACAGCGGCTGGTGCTCAGCTGGCACCCGGGCACCGACCCGGCCAAGCCAACCCGGGTCGAGGTCTCGTTCGCACCCGACGGCGACGGCACCCGGGTGGAGCTCACGCACACGGGCTGGGAGGCGCTGGGGGAGCGGGCGGAAGCGGCCAGGCAGTCGTACGACGCGGGCTGGCAGTCGGTGCTGGAGGCGCTTCGCCGAGGCTGGCTGAGGCTCAGAGCATCGAGAGCTGCTCCGGCCGCGATCTGGGTGTGGTGGCGGCCGGGGCGGCTTTCGACGGCCGGTGGACCGGAGGTGCGTCGCCGCCCCGGAGCGTTCGGTGTCGGCCGACCCTGTGCCGGGCCGCGAGCGCGTGCACCCGCTCGGACACGTCGCGCTGATATGCCTTGGGCGCGTAGGCCCGCTCGCCGTACAGCTCGGCGTATCGGGGGAGCAGGTCAGGGTGCTCACGGCGGAGCCAGGCCTGCCACCACTCCCGGGCGCCGGGCCGCAGGTGCAGGACGATCGGTGAGACGTACGCCGCGCCGGCCGCCGCGATCGCCTCGACTGTCGCGTCGAGCTGCTCGTCGGAGTCGCTGAGGAACGGCAGGATCGGCGCCATCAGTACTCCGCACCGGATGCCCGCATCGTTCAGCTGTCGCACGACATCGAGCCGGCGGGCCGGCGGGGGAGCGCCCGGCTCGACCTTGCCGCGCAGCTCACGGTCGACCGAGCCGATGGACAGGGCGGCGGACACGTCGGTCACCTGGGCGGCCGCTTGGAGCAGGTCGAGATCGCGCAGGATCAGCGCGCCCTTGGTGAGGATCGAGAACGGGTTGGCCACCTCGGTGAGCGCGGGGATGATGTCGCGCATCAGCCGGTAGCGACCCTCGACCCGCTGGTAGCAGTCGACGTTGGTGCCCATGGCGACGTGCTCGTGCTGCCACGACGGCCGGGCCAGCTCACGACGGAGGACCTCGCCGACGTTGGTCTTCACCACGATCTGCGAGTCGAAGTCGTGACCGGAGTCCAGGTCGAGGTACTCGTGCGTCTTGCGGGCGAAGCAGTAACGACACGCCATCCCGCAGCCGCGATACGGGTTGATCGTCCAGCGGAACGGCATGCGCGACGCGTCAGGGACCTTGTTCAGCGCGGACCGGGCGGTGACCTCGTGGAACGTCATGCCTTGGAACTCGGGGGTGTCGAAGGTGCGGGACACCGCGCCGCGGGGGAGCAGCGGGACCGGTCCACCTGTCGCCGCGGCCACCTGCTCGTCGTCCAGGCGAAGGGCATCCCACCGCATGGGGGACATTAGAACATACGTTCGAACGGTGTGCCAGCGTGCCCAGCGTCAGGTCGGCCCCCTACGGTGGGACATATGAGAGAACGTCTTGACCCGCCGCTCGTCGCCGATGAGAAGACGATGCTCGACTCGTGGCTCGACTACCACCGGGACACGCTGATGATGAAGTGCGACGGCCTGCGGGGAGACGATCTCAAGCGCCGGTCCTGCCCGCCGTCCAGCCTGTCGCTGCTCGGCCTGGTGCGGCACATGGCGGAGGTGGAGCGCAGCTGGTTCCGCAACTGCCTGGCCGGCGAAGAGGCGCCGCCGCTGTTCTACTCCGACGAGTTCCCCGACGGCGACTTCGACCTCGTGGCGGCCGCAGACGCGAACGCCGACTTCGCGACGTGGCGGGCCGAGGTCGCCGCTGCCCGCGAGCTGGCTGCGGGCCGCGGCCTGGACGACATCTCCCTCGTACGGCGACGCGGCGACCTCTACTCGCTGCGTTGGATCATGGTGCACATGATCGAGGAGTACGCCCGGCACAACGGGCACGCCGACTTCCTCCGCGAGCGGATCGACGGCGCGACGGGGGACTAGCAAGGCACAACGGGGCAAATCAGACGCCTAACCTTGTTCGGGGACCGATGTCGAGAAGCCCCGGCCCGCGTCGTCCCTGGTGCGTACGCGGCCACGAGGGTCGCGCCGTACCGAAGGAGACACCCATGGCCAAGTACCTGCTGCTGAAGCACTACCGCGGCGGTCCGGCTCCCGTCGTGGACATCCCCCCGATGGACCAGTGGGCGCCGGGGGAGGTTGACGCGCACGTCCAGTGGATGCGCGACTTCGCGACCAGGCTGGAGGAGACGGGCGAGTTCGTGGACCATCAGGCGCTGTCCGAGGAGGGCACGTTCGTCCGTTACGGCGGCGAGGGCCGGCCGCCGGTCACGGACGGCCCGTTCGCGGAGACCAAGGACCTGGTCGCCGGCTGGCTGATCATCGATGTGGAGTCGTACGAGCGAGCCGTCGAGGTGGCGGGGGAGTACTCGGCCGCGCCGGGCCCAGGCGGCAAGCCGAACTGCGAATGGCTGGAGGTGCGTCCGTTCTACGGCTCCCCGGCCACTATCGCGGAGTGAACGACTCCCTGTTGCGGGAGCTGATTCCCGCGGTCACCGGTGTCCTCGTCCGTCGCGGAGCAGACTTCGCGACGGCCGAGGACGCCGTGCAGGACGCGCTGCTGCGGGCGCTGGCCACCTGGCCGACGGACCCGCCGGCAGATCCGAAAGGCTGGCTGATCACCGCCGCCTGGCGGAAATTCCTGGACGCGACCCGGTCGGAGAGCTCTCGGCTCGCCCGCGAGGCCCGCGTCGCGGCCGAGCCGCCGCCAGGCCCAACCGAGGACACGGCCGACACTCTGCAGCTCTACTTCCTGTGCGCCCACCCTTCGCTCACGCCGCCCTCCGCGGTCGCGCTGACGCTGCGGGCCGTGGGCGGGCTGACGACGCGCCAGATCGCGGAGGCGTACCTCGTGCCCGAGGCAACCATGGCCCAGCGCATCAGCCGGGCCAAGCGCACCGTCTCGGGCGTGCGCTTCGACGCACCCGGAGACGTGGCCACCGTCCTGCGGGTGCTCTATCTGGTCTTCAACGAGGGATACAGCGGCGAGGTCGACCTCGCGGACGAGGCGATCCGACTGACGCGTCAGGTGCGGTCGATGACCGACACCGAGGAGGTGTCCGGTCTGCTCGCGCTGATGCTGCTGCACCATGCACGCCGCGCCGCGCGCATCACATCCGACGGCGCCCTCGTCCCGCTGGCGGAACAGGACCGGTCCCGGTGGGACACCGAACTGATCGCCGAGGGCGTGGCGATCCTGCAGGCGGCGCTGGCGCGCGACCGGCTGGGCGAGTACCAGGCGCAGGCCGCCATCGCCGCGCTGCATGCCGACGCGCAGACGGTGGACGAGACCGACTGGGTGCAGGTCGTGGAGTGGTACGACGAGCTTGACCGCCTCACGGACAACCCGGTCGTCCGCTTGAACCGTGCCGTCGCAGTGGGGGAGGCGGACGGGGCGCAGGCCGGTCTGGCGGCACTCGCGCAGGTGGACAGGGCGGTTCCCAGGTACCCGGCTGCCGAGGCTTACCTCCAGGAGCGGGCCGGCGACCTCGCGCTCGCGGCTCGGCTGTACGGCGACGCGGCCCGGGCTGCCACCAACCTCGCCGAGCGCGATCACCTGACCCGACAGGCAGCTCGGCTGAACGACGTGGCTCGAGGTTGATGCGAATTCCTTCGGGTACCGAGGTCGAGAACCCGCTCCCGGCGCCGTCCCCGGTGTGAACGCGGCCATCAGGGTCGCGTCACAACGGAAGGTGAACACGCATGGAGCGGCACGAGATCGACGCCGAGCTCGCCAGCACCGGCGCGCAGCAGCTGCTCACGTCCAGCTCGATGGTCCGCCTGGCGTACGTCGGGAAGGACGGAACCCCGCGGGTCATCCCGATGGGCTTCTACTGGACGGGCGACCAGGTCGTGGTCTCCACCGCCGCGACAGCACCCAAGGTCGCGGCGCTGACAGCCCGCCCGGACATCGCCCTGACGATCGAGAGCGGCGACACGCCCGGCGAAGCACGATCCCTGTCGATACGCGGACGGGCCAGCGTGCGGATCGTCGACGGGGTGACCGAGGAATACCTCGCTAGCGCCAGGAAGACCATGGACGCCGAATCGGCGGCCCAGTTCGAGCAGAGCTGCCGCGAGCTGTACGACCAGATGGCGCGGATCGCGATCACGCCGCACTGGGTGCGCTACTACGACTTCGGCACCGGCCGGCTTCCGCGATTCCTGCAGGAGCTGGCCGAGCGAACCGGGGGATGACGGGCGTCCCCGTATACCGGGGCGCCGCTCGGCAAGATGACATAATGTAGATTATCGGCGTAACCCTGAGCGTGCGGATGGGCCGGCCGGCCCCATCTCAGCCTTCTGGCAGCGCCGCGAAGTCACGCTTGGCCTTCCGGTACCACCCCATGCCGGCTACCGGGTTCTTCCACCGGCCCTTCATGTCCTTCGCCGCACTCTGGTGCGCTTCGTCACCGCTGGCGACCATCTCCTTCAGATGGCTGTCCTGCAGCTTGATGACATCGTTGGCGGTCTCTCCGCGCAGCTGGAGATCGCACGGTCCACCGAGCTGCCTGCAGGTCATGGTCTTCATGGCGAGTCGCCTCCGTTGGTCGTCCATTGGTCGTGGGCCTCACGCTAGGTGCCGCTCGGGGGCCGACGCTTCTCGATTCCTGATCGGTTCTTTGCCCCGCTCAGGGCTGCTCGCCTTCAGGCCTGCCCACGAGGTGCCGACAGAGGCAAAGAGTCCATCAAAGGCCGCTGACCGGGCGCATGTCCCGGATAGGGTCCTTTGTCCCCGACCTCAGCCGAATGGGACGTTGCTCGTGCGCCACGCCGCTGTCCGCTCCACGCCCACCGGCGCTCGCCTGCTCGTCCTGGCGCTTGCGGCGGCTCTCGTGGTGCTGACCACCGGCTCCGCCCGCGCCGACGAGCCCTCCCTGAACCAGCTGCGCGAGCAGCAGCGCAAGGCCGCCCAGCTCGACAGACTCGCCGACAAGCAGGTGAACACCACCCGCAGCGCCGCCAGCCGCCTCGCCGACCTGGCGGCCGAGGCAGGCCGGGCCCTGGACGCCTACGTGACCCTGCGCGACGCCGCCTTCGCCGCCCGGGCTGAGGAGTCGGCCCAGCGCGAGCTGTACGACGCCGCCCGGCTGCTCGTGAACCGGGAGCGGTCCAACCTGGGCCGCTACGCCGCCTCCGCCTACCGCAACGGGGGGTCCGCCGGCCAGATGGCCATGATCGCCTCGCTGCTGGACTCCCGCAGCATCACCGAGATGGGCCGCGGCGCCGCCGACCTCGAGTGGGCCGGCAACCAGCAGAGCTACACCCTGGACCGGGTCCGGGCCGCCGAGGCCGAGGCCCAGCGCGCCGCCGACGCTGCCGCCGCTGCCAAGGAGAAGGCCGAGGACGCCGAGCGCCGGGGCCGCATCGCCAAGGAGCGCGCCGACCGCCTCGTCGCCCAGCAGCGCGCGCTGGTGGCGGAACTTGCCGAGAAGGCCCGCAACACCCGCAACGCCGCCCGCCAGGCCGCGAACGAGGCAAAGCAGATGGCCCACGCGCGCGCCGTCGCGGCCCAGCGCCGGGCCGCTGCCGAACGCGAGCGCCAGGCCGCCGTACGCCGTGGCGAAGCCGTTCGGTTCAACGCCACCGCAGCCGGCAGCGGTGCCTGCGCCGGCGGAGACCTGTCGAGCTACGCCAACGGTGAGGTCCCCCGCGAGATGCTCTGCCCGCTCTGGGGCGCCGAGTGGCACGTGCTCCGTGCCGACGCTGCGGCAACATTCAGCGCGATGAGCAAGGCCTACGCCGCGAACTTCGGTCGCCCGATCTGCGTCACCGACTCCTACCGCAGCTATGAGATGCAGGTGGACGTCCACCGCCGCAAGCCCAACATGACCGCCACACCGGGCACCAGCAACCACGGTTGGGGCACGGCGGTCGACCTGTGCGACGGCGTCCAGTCGTTCAACACGACGACCTACCAGTGGATGCAGAACAACGCCCCGCGCTTCGGCTGGTTCCACCCGTCCTGGGCTGACCCGGGCGGCTCGCGACAGGAGCCGTGGCACTGGGAGTTCGGCGGCTGATCAGGTGCACTCGCACCTCTAGTCTGTGCGCATGCGGCAGCCTCCAGGTCCGGATGCCTTCGCGTTCCTGGACCACGAGGGGCCGATCGCCTTCGCCCATCGCGGTGGTGCCGCTGGCGGCGTTGAGAACTCCATGCGCGCGTTCCAACAGGCTGTCGACATGGGCTACCGCTACGTCGAGACCGACGTGCACGCGACGTCCGACGGCGTCCTGCTCGCCTTCCACGACCGCACCCTCGACCGGGTCACCGACCTGACCGGCAAGATCGCTGCCCTCCCCCACTCCCACATCGTGCAGGCGCGCATCGGCGGGTCCGAGCCGATCCCGACACTCGAGGACCTGCTGGGGACGTGGCCCCAGCTCCGGGTCAACATCGACGTCAAGGCGTTCTCCGCAACCAGCCCCCTCGTCGAGGTCATCGAGCGCACCGGTTCGATCGACCGGGTCTGCGTGGCAGCCTTCTCAGAGCGCCGCATCAACGCCGTACGCCGTGCGCTGGGACCGCGTCTGTGCACCGCACTCGGCCCATCCCGTGTCGCCCTGCTGAGGGTCGCATCCACATCGCGTATGGCCGGCCGGCTCACCCCCCGAGCCGTGCCGTGCGCCCAGGTGCCGGATCGCGTCGGGCCGCTTCGCCTTGTGACCCCCAAGCTGGTCGAGCTCGCGCACCAGCACGGCGTCCGGGTGCATGTCTGGACCATCGACGACGCGGACGAGATGCGACGGCTGCTCGACCTCGGTGTCGACGGCATCATGACCGACCGCATCGACACCCTTCGCGACGTCATGGTCGAGCGCGGCAGCTGGCCGACATGAGCGACGAGGCGGCGTCTCGCAGCGCAGATGAAACCGAGCGGCTCCGCCGGCGGGAGCAGCGCGGCTGGTACTGGTACGACTGGGCCAACTCGGCGTACGCGACAACCGTCATCGCGGTGTTCTTCGGTCCGTACCTCACGTCGGTGGCCCGCAACGCTGCATGTGGCGTCACGGTCACGGACGACAACCCGTGCCCCATCGGCGAAGCGCGTCTGCACCTGCTCGGGCTCTCCATCCCGCCCGGCGCCTTCTACTCCTACGTGCTCTCGCTCGCGATCATCGTGCAGGTCGTCGTGCTGCCCGTCACCGGTGCGATCGCCGACCGCTCGGTGCACAAGAAGGAGATGCTCGCCGGGTTCGCCTTCGTCGGCTCGCTCGCGACGATGGGCATGTACGCCGTGCACGGTGACCGGTATCTGCTGGGAGCGGGTCTGTACCTGCTGGCCAACGTCGCCTTCGGCGCATCCATCGTCGTCTACTACTCGTTCCTGCCGCAGATCGCGTCGGCGGACGAGCGCGACTCCGTGTCGGCACGCGGATGGGCCCTGGGCTACCTCGGTGGCGGCCTGCTCCTGCTCGCCAACCTCGTGCTCTACAACTCACGCGAGTCCCTCGGGTTGTCGACCGCGGACGCGGTCCGGATCAGCCTGCTCTCGGCCGGTGTCTGGTGGTCGCTGTTCACCCTGATCCCGCTGGCTCGGCTGAGGCGACACGAGCCGGTCGGCGAGATGAGCGACCGGGTCACCGGCTCTGTGGTGACGGCCGGCTTCCGGCAGCTGCGAAGAACCATCGCCGAGGCCCGCGCCTACCCGCAGACGCTGGCCTTCCTGCTGGCCTACCTCGTCTACAACGACGGCATCCAGTCGGTGATCGCACTCGCCAGCGTCTACGGCGTGGAAGAGCTCGACCTCGAGCAGTCGACCCTGATCTCAGCCATCCTGCTCGTCCAGTTCGTGGCGTTTCTCGGAGCGCTGCTTCTCGGCCGGCTCGCGGCCCGCTTCGGGGCCAAACGGGTGATCATGGCCAGCCTCGTCCTCTGGGCCGCCACGATCGCCGTCGCCTACTTCCTGGAGGCGGGCGAGGCCGGGCAGTTCTTCGGCCTCGCCGTCCTGATCGGCGTGGTCCTCGGCGGCAGCCAGGCGCTCTCCCGCTCGCTGTTCTCCCAGCTCATCCCCCGCGGCAAGGAGGCGGAGTACTTCGGCCTGTACGAGATCAGCGAACGCGGCACCAGCTGGGTCGGTGCGCTCACCTTCGGCCTGGTCTTTCAGCTCACGGGCAGCTACCGCAGCGCGATCTTCTCTCTCGTGACGTTTTTCGTCATCGGCTTCGTCCTGCTGGCCCGAGTCGACATTCGGCGCGCGGTGCGGGAGGCTGGTAACGAGCAGCCCTCCCTTGTGTGACCCATGTCACACCCTGGTTACAGGAGGGCGGGTCCCGGTTCGGCCGCCTCTCGGCGGGAATCCTGACCCGTAGACGCTCGTTGTACTTACCGATGGGCGCCTCGCCCGTCGATCACGGGGACCACTTCCTGGAGGAACCATGGCCGAGCGAGCATTGCGCGGCTCACGACTGGGCGCTCAGAGCTACGAGACCGACGCTGGTGTCGAGATGGCGCCGCGTCAGAGCATCACCTACAACTGCCCCGACGGGCACCGTTTCGCGATGCCGTTCTCGCTCGAGGCGGACGTTCCGGACGTCTGGGAGTGCACCGTCTGCGGCGCCGAGGCACTGCGGATGGACGGCACCCGGCCGGAGCCCAAGAAGGGCAAGCCCGCCCGCACCCACTGGGACATGCTTCTCGAGCGTCGCAGCATCAAGGAGCTCGAGGTCCTGCTCGCCGAGCGGCTCGAGCACCTGCGCTCCGGCCCCGCGCCCGCCAAGGCGAGCGCCGGCAGCCGCACCCAGCGGAAGAGCGCCTGACCGCAGAACCACAGTCGGCCCATAGCCCCGGGTCGCGTCGTTGCCCCCCGGCGACGCGGCCCGGCTGCATGTCCGGGGTCAGGCGGGCGGTCCGCCGATGGCTCCCCCGCGACGCGGGTCGTCATCGCGCGGAGGCTCGTCCCGGACGACCTCGCCCGGCACCGTCCGTGACCCGCTGCCTGGAGTCGTGCGCGTCGACGGCATCCGCGCGCCGATCAGCCTGGACGCCCTGCGCGCGACGAACCAGCCCAGCGCCCGCCGAGCCAGCTTTCGCGTCGGGGGCAGGATCAGGAAGAACCCGAACACGTCGGTGACGAAGCCCGGCGTCAGCAGCAGCGTCCCGCCCACCAGCACCAGCGCCGCGTCCGCGAGCTCCCTGCTCGGCAGCCGGCCGGTCTCGACGGCCCCCTTGAGAGCCGCCCAGGCGCGGTAGCCCTCACGCTTGACGAGCCAGGCACCGATCGCGCTCTCGATCAGCAGCAGCGCGATCGTCGGGAGCGCACCGATCTCCTGACCCACCTGCACGATCACGTAGATCTCGACGATGGGGACGATCAGGAACAGCACCACCAGCAGGACGCCCATGGCTCAGCCTCCCTTGCGCAGCAGTCCGCGCAGCTGGCCGAGCCGGTGCGCGACGCCCCAGATCGTGACCCGCCACAGCGCCTCGCGCACGATCGACCCGCTCATCTTGCTCGTGCCGAGCTCGCGCTCGACGAAGCCGATCGGCACCTCGGTGACGATGAAACCGCGCCGCACGGCGCGCCAGGCCAGGTCCACCTGAAAACAGTAGCCCGCGCTGTTCACGTCCTCGAGCGTGAGCGCTTCCAGGGTGCGTCTGCGGAAAGCCCGAAAGCCGCCCGTCGCGTCGCGGACCCCGAAGCCCAGCATCACCCGCACGTAGGTGTTGCCGCCGCGGGAGAGCAGCTGGCGGCTCAGCGGCCAGTTGACGACGTGCCCGCCGGGCACCCACCGCGACCCGATCACCAGGTCGGCCGAGGAGAGGGCGGCCAGCAGGTCTGGCAGCTGCTCGGGCTGGTGGGAGCCGTCGGCGTCCATCTCGACCAGCACGTCGTACCCGCGCTCCAGGCCCCTCCTGAACCCGGCCACGTACGCCGCGCCGAGGCCCTGCTTGCTCGACCGGTGCATCACCTGGATCTGGGGGTCCCCCGCGGCGAGAGCGTCGGCCAGGTCGCCGGTCCCGTCGGGGCTGCCGTCGTCGACGATGAGGACGTCTGCGGCGGGGACGGCCGCACGCAGCCGGCCGACGACGCGCTCGACGTTGTCCTTCTCGTTGTACGTCGGCACGATGACCAGCACTCGCGGAGACGCTGCTTCCGCCTGCTCCCCGGCCGGCTCCGTCACGATGCGGTCCGGTCACGGCGAGCCGCGACGGTGGCCACAGCCGCGGCCGCGACACCGAGCGCCGCGAGCACCCATTCCGGCACTGCACCCACCCGGCTGGCGAGCGTGCGCGACGTGCGCAGCGGGACGTCGGCCACGATCGTCTCGGTTGTCAGCTCCCCGGACCGTGCCTGCACGTGACCGTCCGGCAGCACCACGGCGCTGATGCCGCTGGTCGCTGCGACGAGCACGGCCCGGTCGTGCTCGATGGCGCGCAGCCGCGACATGGCCAGCTGCTGCTCGGGCTGCCCTGTGCCGTTGTAGGTCGCGTTGTTGGTCTGCACCACCAGCACGTTGGCTCCTCCGTCGACGACGTCGCGCACGATTCCGTCGTAGGCGATCTCGAAGCAGATCACATCACCCACCCGCGTGGGACCGAGATCCAACACACCAGGGCGTGACCCTGCGGCGAAGTCCCGCGGGATCTGGTCCAACCGGGTGACGAGGCCGCTGAGCTGGTCGCGGAACGGGATGTACTCCCCGAACGGCACCGGATGGCGCTTGACGTAGCGCTCGCCGGGACCGGTGTCCGGCGACCAGACGATCCCCGTGTTGCTGACGTAGTCAGGGCCCGGTCCGTCGAGCACTGCGCCGACGAGGACCGGAACGCCGATCGCGTCGACCGCGCCCTGGATCAGGTCGAAGGCACCGGGATCTCCGAACGGGTCGATGTCCGAGGCGTTCTCCGGCCAGATGACGATGTCAGGAGGGGCGACCCGGCCCGCCGCGACGTCGGCCGCGAGCTGATGGGTGGCGTCGACGTGGTTGCGCAGGACCTCCTCCCGTTCGCCGAGGAAGCCCAGACCCGCCTCCGCGACGCCACCCTGGACCAGCGCAGCGGTGGTGGTCGGTCCGCGCGTGGGCAGGGGGATCGCCATCGCCAGCAGCGGGACCGCCACGGCCCCGAGCAGCGCAGCGACTGCCACCGCCCGATGGCCCCAGCGCATCAGCGCCAGAGCGAGCAGGCCGCCGGACAGGGCGGTGGCAAAGGTCACCAGCGGCGCTCCACCCCAGGCGGCGTACGGCGTGAACGGCGACCCGGTCTGCCCGAACGCGAGGCGCCCCCACGGGAAGCCGCCGAACGGGATGGTGGCCCGCGCGAGTTCCTGGGCGACCCACAGGCAGGCGACCCAGAGCGGCCACAGCCGCAGTCGGGCAACGGCCGGCAGCAGCGACGCCATCGCGGCAACGAACAGCGCCTCGAGCAGGCTCAGCGCGATCCAGGCATCCACCCCGATGACCTGCATCCAGGAGAGCAGCGGGAGGAACGTTGCGGTGCCGAACACGAGCCCCAGCACCGCCGCGCGCCAAGGCCGCAAGCCGCGACAGAGCAGCGCCAGGGCGGCAACCGCCGGGACCGCGAGCGGCCACACGTCGTACGGCGGGAACGCGAGCGTCAGGAGCAGGCCACTGGCAACAGCAGCGAGCACGCGGGCCCACCAGGGCCACGGCGCGCGCATGCCAGCTGCGGCAGTGCTCACCGTGTGCGATGCCTCCCGGGCGGGGTCGGGTCCGACCGTGACCGTACCTCGACCCGAACCATCCGCGGGCACGGGAAAGGGCCCGCACCGCCCTTCGGACCGACGGGGTCCGGCCGGCTGCCGGTACTCCGCGCCGTTGTCTACTGGGCGGTGGGGCCCTTCCCGTGTCTCACCCCGGCGGTCCCCGTCTCCCTCTCCGTCCTGCACTGCGACGGCGGCGGTCGGACCTGGCACCCGGACGGCGCTTGCGCATTGCGTCGTCCCTTGGCCCGAAGCCGTTGATCATGTCGCGGAGGGAGGTGTTCCGCTGCGGTGTCCTGTGGTGGACCCCTGAACCTTTGCCGTCCGGTCTCCCGCTGTCAACCGGCCGTTCACCTGCGAAAACGTGCAAAGCCGCAGGTGGGGCGGGCTGTGCCGGATCTTGCATTTACCGAGGTTTTTCAAGGGATCCGGCGTGTTGAGACCGACACGCCAGACCGATATCCCCCGTTTGGACTATGGGCATAGTTCGGCTGGTGGATGCCGACTATGGCACGACCACCGTGCCGCGGGCAGTGACGGCCACCAGAGGGGGTTCGAGGACCTCGGCGGCGGAGGCAGCGGCCCCCGTAGTTGCCCGGGCAATCACCCTCGCCTCCAGCTCGAGGTCGCGGCTGCGGGTGCCGACCCGGGTCACCGTCGCGGACACCTCCACGACGTCCCCGGCCTGGACCGGAGCGCGGAACTGGACGTCGGCGTAGGACGCGAACAGGCCCTCGTCGCCGTCGGTGCGGATGCAGACCTCGGTCGCCACGTCGCCGAACAGACCGAGCACGTAGGCGCCGTCGACGAGGTTGCCGCCGTAGTGGGCGTGCGAGTAGGGCACGTAGCGACGGTGCGTCACCACGAGTCCCAGTCGGGCATCCTCGGTCATCCGTCACTCCTCGACGTCAGCGCGTGCACGAGATAGCTGGCCACCTCACCAGGCGTGGTGCCGCGGCCGAAGATGCGGTCGACGCCGAGCTCTGCGGTCGCCGACGTGTCGAAGCGCGGTCCCCCGACGACGAGCAACGGCGTGCGCGCGCTCGGGTAGGCCTCGCGGAACGCCGCCGACATCTCGCGGGTATTGGTCAGGTGCGCATCGCGTTGGGTCACCACCTGTGACACCAGAACCGCATCTGCCTTCTCGGCTCGGGCGGCCGCAACCAGTTCGGGCACCAGCACCTGCGCACCGAGGTTGACGACCTTGATCTCCCGGTAGTACTCGAGGCCCTTCTCCCCCGCGAACCCCTTGATGTTGAGGATCGCGTCGATTCCGACCGTGTGGGCATCGGTCCCGATGCAGGCGCCGAGGACGACGAGCTTGCGTCGCAGCCGGCGCTTGATCGCGGCGTTGACCTCCTTCGCGCTGAGCAGCGGGAACTCGCGCTCTACGACCTGCACGGCGGAGAGGTCGACGAGGTGGTTGACCTGACCGTAGACGATGAAGAACGAGTAGTCGGGCCCCATCGCCTTGGCGTGCACCAGCAGGGCCGGTTCCATGCCCATCTTCGCGGCGAGCTGCAGCGCGGCACCTTCAGAGACCTTGTCGTGCGGCACCGGGAGCGTGAAGGACATCTGCACCATGCCGTCGCCGGTCGTGTCGCCGTAGGGCCGGATGATGGTCTTCTCGGTCATCGCGGCTTCTCACCCTCGAGGATGTCGGTGGCCGGGTTGACGTAGCCCGGTGCGTGCTCCACGACGCCGTCGTAGCCCTTGCCCGCATCGGCCGGCCGCTTCATGAGTCCGAACGTCCCGTCGGCGATCGCTGACAGCAGCGCCGTGTCTCCGGGCTCCGCCGTGATCCGCTCCAGCAGCTCGACCGCCTCGCCCAGCACCTGGTTGGCGCGACGGTTGATGAACCCGTTGGGCGCGGGATGGAAGTCCTCGTGCAGCTTGCCGGCGGCGTCCAGGACGTAGCGCACGTTCTGCAGCGCGAGGTCGCGGTCGGAGAGGAACGGTGTGACGACGGCCTCGGTCATCATCCCGACCAGCAGGATCCCTTGCCCGGTCAGTGCGCCCACCAGGTTGAAGAAGCCGTCGAGCAGGTAGCCACGAAAGACGTCGCCCGTCATGTGCTTCGTCGGCGGCATCCACTTCAGCGGCGCATCGGGGAAGAGCTGTCGCGCGAGCAACGCGTGCGCGAGCTCGAGACGGAACGAGTCGGGCACCTCGGGGTTGATCTCGAACGCGTGTCCCAGCCCGAGCTGCCAGTTCTCGAGCCCCGCCTCCTTGGCGAAGAACTCGTTGAGAAGCTGGCTCACCGTCACCGTGTGCGCCTCGTCGACGGCGTCGGCGGTCGTGAGGTAGTTGTCCTCGCCGGTGTTGATGATGATGCCGGCGCGCGCGTGGATTTGCCGGGAGAACCGCTGGTCGACGAACGTGCGGACCGGGTTGATGTCGCGGAAGAGGATGCCGTACATCGAGTCGTTGAGCATCATGTCCAGCCGCTCAAGACCAGCCAGCGTCGCGATCTCCGGCATGCACAGCCCGGACGCGTAGTTGGTCAGGCGCACGTAGCGACCCAGCTCCCGCGAGACGTCGTCGAGCGCCGCGCGCATCAGCCGGAAGTTCTCCTGCGTGGCATAGGTGCCGGCGTAGCCCTCGCGCGTCGCGCCCTCGGGCACGTAGTCGAGAAGCGACTGACCGGTCGAGCGGATGACCGCGATGACGTCGGCTCCCTCACGAGCGGCGGCCTGCGCCTGCGGGATGTCCTCGTAGATGTCGCCGGTCGCGACGATGAGGTAGATCCACGGCGTACGCGGTGCGTCACCGATGCGGCGGATCATCCGCTCCCTTTCCTGGCGCCGCCGGTCGATCGTGCGGATGCCCGCGCCCACCTGACGGGTGGCAGCACTGGTCGCGCGCGCGGCGTCGCGACCGTCAGGGATGCGGAACGCCACTCCCCCGGTCGCGGCCTTCTGGGCCAGCTCGGTCAGGTCGGTGTGGCCCCCGGTGAGCAGGGCGTCCCAGACCGGCAGCGCGACGCCGTGCTCGAGGCCCACCTCGGAGCGAACCGCGTCGACCAGCCGGTTGACCCACGGGATGCCGTCGGGGTCCGCACCGCTGACACCGGCCAGGCGCAGCACGGCCCGCTCGACCGAGACGGTGGTGTGGGTGCGGGCCAGCGCGACGATGGGCCGCCCCGCCTGCCGGGCGAGGGTGCGCGCGCGCCGCACGACCGCAGGGTCGAGCGCGAGCTTGCGCGGGTGGCGGGTGGTGCTCACGGTCAGTCCGGTCCTTCGGCAGTGGTGGGTGATCTTACGCGGCGAAGACCTCTCGCCCCCGTACGACGGTGCGCGAGCAGGTCGGCAGCGGAAGTCCGGGATCGAGGTCAGGCAGGCCGGGCTCGGTCATGTCCCAGACGGCGAACGTCGCAGCGGCGCCGACCGTCAGGACACCTTCGTGATCGCGGCCGGCAGCAGCCCAGCCGCCGCGGGTGTGCGCGGCGAACGCTCCGCTCGGGTCCATCCGGGCCGTGCTCGTGCGGTGGTGCACCGCGGCCCGCACGGTCCCCCACGGGTCGAGGGGGGTGACCGGCGAGTCCGAGCCGAGGGCAAGGACGACGCCGGCGGCCGCCATCGCCGCCAACGGGTTGAGCGTGACGGCCCGCTGCGCCCCGAGCCGCTCGGCGTACATCCCCCGCTCGCCGCCCCAGAGGGCGTCGAAGGCCGGCTGCACCGACGCGACGATGCCGAGGTCGGCCAGGGTCGCGATCATCGCGGCGTCGACCATCTCCACGTGCTCGAGCCGGTGCCGGGTTGCGCGCACGGCGTCCGCGCCGACCTTCTCGGCGGCCTCCCGGAAGCCGGCCGTCACAGCCTCCAGTGCGCCGTCGCCGATCGCGTGGAAGCCGGCCTGCAGGCCGGCCTGCGTGCACGCCAGCACATGGTCACGCACCTGGGCCGCCGTGAGGTAGGCGTGCCCCGACGAGTCCGCGTCGGCATAGACCGAACGCAGGCAGGCGGTGTGCGAGCCGATCGCCCCGTCGGCGAACAGGTCGCCGGCCGCGCCGATGGCGCCCAGCTCACGGGCGCGTTCGACGCCGCCCAGCTCGCCCCAGTAGCCGATCACCTCCGGGCCGGGCTCGCTCCCGGCCAGCGCGAGCATCGCCCGGAAGTCCTCCTCGCTGGAGATGTCCGGCCCGCCCAGCTCGTGCAGGCAGCCGATGCCCAGCGACGCGGCGCGGGCCCGGGTGGCCTGCTGCGCGGCCCGGCGCTGCGCGGGCGTCACGGACTCGCGGGCCACCCGTCGTACGACATGGTGTGCCTCGGTCGTGAGGTGACCACTGTCGGAGAACCCCTCGGCGCCACGCACCTCGGGCACCGCGGCGAGCAGTGCCGACGACACGACGGCGGAGTGCACGTCGATGCGGCTGAGGTAGACCACACCGCCGTAGGACGCCCGGTCGAGCTCCTGCCGGGTCGGTGGGCGGTGCTCGGGCCAGGTGGTCTCGTCCCACCCGTGGCCCAGCACGACCCGGCCGCGCTGCGCGCGGCAGAACGCCTCGACCCGCTGCAGGCACTCCGCGAGGTCGGCACAGCCGACCAGGTCCAGGCCCGCCAGCGCGATGCCGGTCGAGGTCGCGTGGACGTGGGCGTCGACGAACGCGGGCGTGACCAACCGGCTCTCGAGGTCGACGACGGCGTCGACGCCATCCACGAGCCCGTCAGCCGTGTCCTCTGCGCCGAGCCAGCCGACCGTGTCGCGGTCGACGACCATCGCGGTCGCTCTTGGCGCGGAGTCGGTGAGCACGTGGCCGTTGCGGTAGAGCGTCCTCGTCACGGCGTCATCCTGCTCTCGAACATCCGCCGGACGCCGGGTTCGGCGCGGAAGAGGTCCATGGCGTAGCCGGCGTGCCCGGGCACGAAGCCGTTGCCGACCAGCATCGTGACATCGGCGGCCAGGCCTTCGGCGCCGAGCGCGGCGGCGGAGAACGACGTCGCCATCGAGAAGAAGATGACCGTTCCGCCCTCGGCGGTGGCCAGGATGGCGCCGTGCTCGCAGCCGGGCACGTCGACGCAGACGACCGTGATGTCGGCCTTGCTCCCGAGCCGCTCCTCGACGGCGGCCGCCAGGGCGACCGGGTCGCGCGCGTCGGCGATGGCGACCTCGTCAGCGAGACCGGCCGTCTGCAGCGCAGTCGCCTCGCGCTCGACCGGGACGATGCCGACGGTGCGGCGGGCTCCTGAGCGCCGGGCCGCAGCCAGCGACATCGAGCCGCTCTTGCCCGCCCCGCCGATGACGGCGACGGTCGGCGGCACACCCCGGGCGACGTACGCCTCGACGATGCGGGCGGTCAGCGCAGGTGCGCCGCACACGTCGTACACCGCCATCGCCAGCTCGTCGGCGAGGTCACCGGGCAGGACTGCCGCGATGGACCGGCCGAACAGGATCGCGGAGCCCTCGGCGGGGACCTGCTCGGAGCGGCCGTCCCAGCGCTGGAGCCCGTCGGTGATCACCAGCGGGGTCAGGCTCAGCGACACCAGGCTCGCCACCCGGTCGCCGACTGCGAGCCCGAGGGCCGACTCCGGGCCGACCTCGTCGACCACACCGATCAGCATCCCGCCCGAGCCGGTGACCGGGTTCTGCATCTTGCCGCGCTCCGTGACGATCGCGAGCACCTCGGCCCGGACCGCCTCGCCGTCGCCGGCGTGTGCGGTCTCCAGCTGGCGGAAGGACGCCGCGTCGAGGTTGAGGCGCTCGACCCGGACCCGGACCTCGTCCGGCCAGATCTCCGGAGACGCGTCCAGGCGCGCGGCGGCCTGGGGCAGGGTGCCGGGCGGGTCGATCACCCGGTGCAGGCCTACCGGCGAGCCGGGCTGACGCTGGTCCACGAGGATGATCCTTTCGGGTCTGGTCGGGAAATCCTACGGTGTCGAGGTGGAGAAGCCGAAGTATCTCCCGTAGCCTTAGCCGCTACCGGGAAGATGACCACGTGGAGAAGCCACGGGCCAAGCGATCGAGGAGCGTCCCCTTGAGCCAGACGAGCGTCCGCCCCGACGCAGCCCTGGAGCAGCCCTATGCCTACCGGCGGGTCGAGCTCGTGGAGCCCGACTGGCGCCGCCTGCCGGGCTTCCGCGACGTCACCGCCGCCGAGTGGGCGGACGTGCAGTGGCAGCGGGCGCACTGCGTCAAGAACATCAAGCAGCTCCGCGCGCTGATGGGCGACCTGGTCGACGACCGGTTCTACGCCGACCTCGAGCGCGACCAGGCCGAGCGGGCGACCATGTCGATGCTGGTGCCCCCGCAGATGATGAACACGATGGTGTCGACCGGTCCGGCCGACGGCCAGACATGGACCGAGGCGTTCTACGCCGACCCGGTGCGCAACTACATGCTCCCGGTGTTCTCCGAGCGGCGCACCGACTGGCCGAGCCACCCACACGCCACCCGCGACTCGCTGCACGAGCACGACATGTGGGTCGCGGAGGGGCTGACGCACCGCTACCCGACCAAGGTGCTGGCCGAGCTGCTGCCAACCTGCCCGCAGTACTGCGGTCACTGCACCCGGATGGACCTCGTCGGCAACTCGACGCCGGTGATCGACAAGTTGAAGTTCGACCTCAAGCCGGTCGACCGCTACGACGCGATGATCGACTACCTGCGCCGCTCCCCCGGTGTGCGCGACGTCGTGGTGTCCGGCGGTGACGTCGCGAACATGCCGTTCAAGAACCTCGAGGCGTTCGTCGCCCGGCTCCTCGACATCGAGAACATCCGCGACATCCGCCTGGCCACCAAGGCTCTGATGGGCCTCCCCCAGCACTGGCTGCAGGACGACGTACGCGCCGGCATGGAGCGCCTGTCGACGGTGGCCCGGGCGCGCGGCGTGCACCTGGCGATCCACACCCACGTCAACAACGCCGCATCGGTCACGCCGCTGGTGGCCGACGCGACCAAGGCGATGCTCGACGCCGGCGTGCGCGACGTGCGCAACCAGGGCGTGCTCATGCAAGGCGTGAACGCGACCCCGAAGGACCTGCTCGACCTGTGCTTTGCGCTGCTCGATGGCGCCGGGATCATGCCCTACTACTTCTACATGTGCGACATGATCCCGTTCTCGGAGCACTGGCGGGTGTCGGTCAAGGAGGCGCAGCGCCTTCAGCACGGCATCATGGGCTACCTCCCCGGCTTCGCCACTCCTCGGATCATCTGCGACGTCCCCTATGTCGGGAAGCGGTGGGTGCACCAGATCGAGGAGTACGACGACGTCCGCGGCATCTCCTACTGGACCAAGAACTACCGCACCGGCATCGAGGCGAGCGATCCCGACGCCCTGGACCGCCGCTACGAGTACTACGACCCGATCCACACCCTTCCCGAGGTCGGCCAGGCCTGGTGGCGCGAGCACGGCCCGTCGATCGACCATGCTGCGGCGGCCGACCGCGCGAAGGCATCGCGGACCGCGGCCGCGGAGTCGGTGGACGAGCAGTCCGCCCTCCTCCCCAGCTGACAAGTCGCTGGTCAGCGCGGGGTTGCGGTGAGGTCGCGCATGGCGCTCGACCAGGCCAGGGCGCTGGCCAGGGGGTCACAGTTTCGCGGCGGGGCGCGGTGGGACAGCCGGGCCATCCGCGTCTTCAGGACCGCGCCGAACGACGGTGCCTGCCGGACTGTGCTCCGCGAGGCCCGCGCCGCAGCGTTCTTCTTCGCGGGTGCGGCGAGGTTGGCAGCCGAGCCGTTCGGGGCCCGAAAGATCTCGGTGACCCAGAGCTGACCGCCCGAGCTGACCACGCCGACTCCGACGTGGCGCATCGCCGGGTTCAGGATGTTGGCACGGTGACCGCTGGAGCCCATGAACGTCCCATGGACCACTGCGGTGGTCGCGCCGTTGCCGACGTTCTCCGCGAGGGACCTGAAGCAGCAGATGCCGGCCAGGCTCGAGTGGTAGAGCGTCTTGCGACCGGCCATCGAGATGGAGTGGCGCCGAGCGGCTGCCACGAGGTCGCCGCTCACCGACACCGCAGGCAGCCCGGCCGCGGCCCTCGCCGCGTTGATCTTGGTCACGAACGCCGACTCGGTGGTGCTGGCCGACGCGGCCGGCGCCCCGACGAGCGCCGAGACCGCCAGCGCCGTGGCGGCGACCAGGGCGAGGGCTCGACCGGGGGAACGACTCATGACAAACCCATCCTGTCCTGACAAGGGGCACAAGCGCCACCTCCCGCCCCATCGGGAGGTGGCGGCGCGCGTCAGCTGGGCTGGCGGAAGATCTCGGTGACCCAGAGCCGGCCACCGGACTTCACGACACCAACGCCGACCCCGCGCCAGCGCCGGTCGAGGATGTTGGCCCGGTGGTAGGTCGAGTTCATGAAGGCCTTGTGGACGCTGTAGACGGTGTAGCCCACGCCGATGTTCTCAGCGACCGCCGAGTAGCAGCAGATCTTCGACAGGTCGGAGTGGTAGAGCCTGTTCCTGCTCGCCATGGCAGCAGAGTGCCTCCGGGCCGTGTAGGTCAGGCCGCTGCGGACGGGCAGAGCCGTCAGCCCGCGAGCCGTCCGGGACGCATTGATCTTCGTGACGAACGCGAGCTCGAGGGAGGTGGCCGCTGATGCCGGGGTGCCGGCCAGCAGGGATACGGACAGGGCGCTTGCCAGAGCGAAACTGAACACCAGGGTCCGGATCGGGTGACGCATGGGCCTTGGCCCTTCTGTTGGGGACAGGAACTCCAGCCGTCCCCCCCGCCGAAAAGCATGCCCACAGACCCAATCACCTCAATCCCGCCGAGCCACGTAACTGATCTTGCAACTCGTCGGCACGGAACGTGGCGTCCACGCGGGAGCCCGCTGCCCGTCGAACCGGGTTATGGATTTGTGACGTTTTCCCGCGCCGGGAGCCGGGCACCCTGCGTCCCCTCGCGGAGGGGACCCAGGCTCAGCGGATTTTCACGTCAGCTGGGCTGGCGGAAGATCTCGGTGACCCAGAGGTAGCCGCCGGACTTGACCACACCCACGCCGACCCCACGCCAGCGCCGGTCGAGGATGTTGGCCCGGTGGCCGGGTGAGGCCATCAGGGCCTTGTGGACCCGGTAGACGGTCGTGGCGTAGCCGACGTTCTCGCCGACGGCCCGGTAGCAGCAGATGCGGCTCAGGTCGGAGTGATAGAGCCGGTGCCGGCTGGCCATCGCCGCCGAGTGCTTGTGGGCCCGGTAGGTCAGGCCGGACCGGATGGGCAGGGCGCGCAGGCCGTGAGCGACTCGGGAGGCGTTGATCTTGGTCACCACGGCCCGCTCGAGGGTGGTGGCCGCGGACGCCGGTGTGCCGGTCATCAGCGAGACGGCAAGGCCGCCTGCCAGGAGGGCGGTGAGCAAGGTGCTTCGTAGCACGGATCGCACGACGAGAGCCTTTCTGCCGGGTATGTTGCAGGCCTCCCTGTCTGTATCGGGTTGCCGCACCCCCCAGTTGACCCGTTTGACCGTTTTTGCGGGACCAAAGGGACTACCCGTTGTGGCAAAGGTTCATACGGAGGGTGGTCGGGACTCGTACGGCGTGCTCAGCACGATCGTCGTCCGGGTCGAGACATTGGCCGCTGCCCGGATCCGGGCCAGGAGCAGCTCCAGCGCGGACGGCGTGGCCACCCGCACCTTGAGGATGTAGCTCTCGTCCCCTGCCACCGAGTAGCAGGCCTCGATCTCGGCGATGTCCGCCAGCCGGTCCGGCGCGTCGTCCGGGGCGCTGGGGTCGATCGGGCGGATCGAGATGAACGCGGTCAGCGGGAGTCCCAGCGACTCGGGCGCGACAACCGCGACGTAGCCCGTGATGACCCGGCGCTGCTCCAGCCGGCGGACCCGCTGGTGCACGGCTGAGGTGGACAGGCCGGTGGCCTTGCCGAGGTCGGTGTAGCTCATCCGACCGTCGGTCGCCAGCAGGCCCACGATCTGGCGGTCGATGTCCGAGAGCTCCTCCACGGCACCACCGTAGCGACGGGCGCCTCAGCCGTTGGCGAGGTGCCTGCCGATGACGAGGCGCTGGATCTGGTTGGTGCCCTCCACGATCTGCAACGCCTTGGCCTCGCGCATGTAGCGCTCGACCGGGTAGTCCTCGACGTAGCCGTAGCCGCCGAGCACCTGGACGGCATCGGTGGTCACCCGCATTGCCATGTCCGTGCAGAACAGCTTGGCCATCGCCGCCTGCTTGCCGTAGCGCTGCCCGCGGTCGCGCCGGCGGGCCGCCTCGAGGTAGAGCGCGCGGCCCGCCTCGATGCCGGTCGCCATGTCGGCGAGCAGGAACGACACCCCCTGGAACTCCACGAGCGGCCGGCCGAACTGCAGGCGCTCCTTGGCGTAGCCGAGCGCCGCGTCGAGAGCGGCCTGCGCGAGGCCCACCGCGCAGGCGGCGATGCCGAGGCGACCGCCGTCGAGAGCAGCTAGGGCGATCGGGAAGCCCTGGCCCTCCTCGCCGATGAGCCGGTCGGCCGGCACTTCGGCCCCGGTGAGGATGATCTGGGCGGTGGTGGAGGCCTTGAAGCCCATCTTGCGCTCGGGGGTCCCGGCCGCGAGTCCGGCGGTGTCCGCCGGGGCCAGCAGGCAGGATATGCCGCGAGCGCCGTCGTCGGACGTGCGCACGAACAAGTTGTAGAAGTCGGCCTCGCCGCCATGGGTGATCCAGGCCTTCGTGCCGTCCGCGACGTAGGTGTCGCCCGTGCGCACGGCCCGGGTGCGCAGGGCCGCGGCGTCCGAACCCGACTCGGGCTCGGACAGGCAGTAGGCGCCGAGCAGCTCACCACCGACCATGTCCGGCAGCCACTGCCGACGCTGCTCCTCGGTGCCGAACTGCGCCAGCGGGAAGCAGGCCAGGGTGTGCACGCTGACGCCCTCGGCGACCGATCCCCAGACGCTGGCCAGCTCCTCCACCACCTGCAGGTAGACCTCGTAGGGCTGCCCGCCCCCGCCGTACTGCTCGCCGTAGGGCAGCCCGAGCAGGCCGGCCTTGCCGAGGGTGCGGAAGGCCTCCCGCGGGAAACGGCTCTCGGCCTCGTAGGCGGCGGCCTTCGGCGCCAGCTCCTCGCGGGCGATCTCGCGGGTGAGTGCCAACAGCTCGCGGGCCTCGTCGGTCGGCAGGAAGCGGTCGGCGGGCATCAGGCCCCCAGCGCCACGTAGTCGCGGTCAGTGATGTTCAGCCGTTCGATGCCGTCCTCGGTGCAGACCACGATGTCCTCGATTCGCGCACCGTGGCGCCCTGGCAGGTAGATGCCCGGCTCGATCGAGAACGCCATGCCCGGCTCGAGCACCTGGGTGTTGCCGGTGACGATGTAGGGGTCCTCGTGGGTTTCCACACCGATGCCGTGACCGGTGCGGTGGATGAACGCATCACCGAAGCCGGCGTCGGTGATGATCGTGCGCGCGGCAGCGTCGACCGACTCGGCGGTCACCCCGGGTCGCGCGGAGGCGCAGGCCGCGAGCTGCGCCTCGTGCAGGACACGGAAGTAGGACGCGAACTCAGGGGGCGGCTCCCCCAGGGTGTACATCCGGGTGCAGTCGGAGCAGTAGCCCTCGGCCGTCGTACCGCCGATGTCCACGACCACTGGGTCGCCGGCTTCGAGCACCCGGTCGCTGACCTCATGGTGAGGTGATGCGCCGTTGGGACCGGACGCGACGATGACGAAGTCGACCGTCACGTGCCCTTCGTCGAGGATCGCGGTGGCGATCTCGCGGCCGGCCTCCCGCTCGGTGCGACCCGGCCGGAGGAACTCCGCCATCCGGCCGTGCACCCGGTCGATCGCCTGGCCGGCCCTGCGCAGTGCGTCGACCTCGTCAGGGCCCTTGCGCATCCGCAGGTCGCGCAGGACCTCGGACGTGAGATGCTGCTCGGCCGCGGGCCACAGGGCGGCGAACCGCAGCACCTGCTCGGCCCACATCCGGTTGGCCAGCGCGATCCGCGCGACGGCGGGCAGCCGGCCGGCGATCACGGCGTACGGATCGTCGGTCTCGCCCCACCCGAGCACCTCGATGTCGAGGCCGCCCACCGGCGAGGCGAGCGCCGCGGGCACCTCCAACCCCGGTGCGACCAGGAACGGGTCGGCCGCAGCGGGCAGGACCAGGCAGGTGAGCCGCTCGAGCGGGAGCGCGTCGTAGCCCGTCAGCCAGCGCAGGTCGGGACCCGGTGTGACAAGCAGGGCGTCGATGTCCGCCTCGGCAGCGGCCTTGCGGGCCTGCGCGATGCGGTCGGGCGAGATGGCGGGCCTTGTCATGTGTCCCAATCTAACGGGCTGGCAGGGTGGGGCCATGAGCGAACGGCTGATGGTGCTGGACACGCCCTCGTTGTACTTCCGCGCCTACTACGGAGTGCCCGACTCGGTCGTCGCCCCCGACGGCAGCCCGGTCAACGCGGTGCGCGGCCTGCTCGACTTCGTGGCCCGGCTGGTGACCGACCGCCGGCCGACGCACCTGGTTGCCGCGATGGACGCCGACTGGCGGCCCGCCTTCCGGGTCGCCGCGATCCCGTCGTACAAGGAGCACCGCCTCGCGCCAGAGGGCGGCGAGCTGGTGCCCGACGCCCTGAGCCCGCAGGTCGCCGTCATCGAGGAGGTTCTCGACGCGCTGGGCATCGTGCACTTCGGCGTCGACGGCTACGAGGCGGACGACGTCCTGGGAACCCTTGCGACGCGGGCGACCGGCCCGGTCGAGGTCGTCACCGGGGACCGCGACCTGTTCCAGCTCGTCGACGACGAGCGGGCTGTTCGCATCCTCTACACCGCAGCGCGCGGGGTCGGACGCGCCGAGGTCATCGACGAGGCAGCCGTGACCGCGAAGTACGGCATCCCCGGTCGCGCGTACGCCGACTTCGCGACCCTGCGCGGCGATCCCAGCGACGGGCTGCCGGGCGTGCCCGGCGTCGGCGACAAGACCGCCGCTGCGCTGATCACGAGGTACGGCGACCTGCCGGGGCTGATGGCCGCCCTCGACGCCGGCGACCCCGCGATGCCCGCCGGCGCGAGGCTCAAGCTCGACGCCGCCCGCGACTACCTCGCGGTCGCGCCTGCCGTGGTCAGGGTGGCCCGCGACGTGCCGCTGCCGGCGTACGACGACGTGTTGCCCCGCGCGCCGAAGGACCCGGCGAAGCTGGTGGAGCTCAGCGAGCGCTGGGGCCTGGACAGCCCCCTCAACCGGGTGCTTGCCGCTTTACGTGCCAACGACCGCTGAGGCGAGCGCGAGGCTGTAGAGCTTGCCCCAGGGTGTGCCGACGCCACCGGTCATGATCGCGTAGCCGAGCACGCTCAGCGCCGGCACCGAGAGGGCCAGCGCCCAGACCAGAAGGAAGTGCAGCTTCCCGACCAGGAGCTGCACCAGCACCATCGCGACCAGCGCGAAGAAGTAGCAGGCCGCAGCAGTGCGGATGATGGCCGACTGGTTGCCAGTGGTCTGCAGCAGGTCGTCGATGCCCAGGCAGGCCGCATCCTTGGACCCGGCACATCCCCAGAAGCCCAGGAAGACCGGCAGGCCGACCGCCCAGAGGATGACACCCGGCACGAGGATGAGGTAGGCGACGACGCCTTCCCACCACGGGACTGGGTCGGTCGGCGCCGCGTAGCGCTTCTGCTTGTGTCGGAGGAGGGGCGGCATCCGGGCAGGATAACCCCGGGTACGACGGGCTTCCGCCCAATTTGCCGGCGGTTCGCGACGGGTTGTTAGGCCACCGACGAGTAGGCGACGACGCCGCGACGAAGGAGATCGGCAGCCGCCCGGGCCGTGCGCCCGACAGCGGTCTTCGTGCCGCCGGCCGCCTCGGCGTCGCTATCGGCGTCACGTGCGGCCACGGCGATCTGGCCGAGCAGGTCGATGAGCTGCTTGGTCCACCGGACGAAGTCCCCGGCCTGCATCTCGGCGTCACGCAGCACCGGCTCCAACGACTGGCCCGAGGCCCAGCGGAACGCTGCCCAGGCGAAGCCGAGATCGGGCTCGCGCGGGCTGTCGACCCGATGCTCCTTCTGGCGTTCCTCCACGGCACCCCAGATGCGGACCATCTCGGCCAGCGCCTCCCGGCTGCGCCCGCCCGGCAGCCGAGGCGTCGCGGCGTCGTCGGGTTGGCGGGACTCGAAGACCAGCGCGGACACACACGCGGCCAGCTCGGCCGGGCTCAGTCCTTCCCAGATGCCGGCCCGCAGGCACTCCGCCGTCAACAGGTCCAGCTCGGTGTAGATCGCCGCCAACCGCTGCCCGGCCGGGGTCACGGCGTCGCCGTCGAGGTAGCCGAGCTCCTCGAGCAGGCCGCAGATGCGGTCGAACGTGCGCACGATGGTGTGGGTGCGGTTCCGCACCCGTTGCTGCAGGGCGTCGGTGTCGCGGCGCAGCTTGACGTGGCGCTCGGCCCACCGGGCATGGTCCTCGCGCTCGGGGCAGGCATGGCACGGGTGGGCGCGCATCGCCTCCCGCAGCGTGGACAGCTCGGTGTCGTCGGCGGCCTCGGAGCGCTCCCTGCGGCGCCGCGGCGCGTCCTCGAGACCGGTGTTGCGCAGCGTCGACGCGAGGTCGCGGCGTTGCGCCGGGTTGCGCGGGTTGAACGACTTCGGGATCCGAAGCCGCTGCAGCGACTCGACCGGCACCGGGAAGTCAGTGACCGAGAGCTTGCGCACCTGCCGGTCGGCCGTGAGCACGGTCGGCCGTGGCCCGTCGACTCCCTCGGCGCGGCCGGGGTCCAGGACGACGGCCAGGCCGGCGCGGCGCCCGCTCGGCACCCGGATCACGTCGCCCGGCCGCAGCCGCTCCAGCGACGACACCGCCGCCGCCTTGCTGTTGGCCTTTCCGCGGCGGCTGATGTCCGCCTCCCGCGCCTTGATGGCGACGCGCAGCCGGAAGTAGTCCATGAAGTCGCCGAGGTGGCACCGCATCGCCTCGGCGTAGCCCGTCAGCGCCTCCTCGTTGCGGCGGACCTGGCGGGCGATGCCCACCACGGCCCGGTCGGCCTGGAACTGCGCGAAGGAGGACTCGAGCATCTCCCGGGCCCGCTCGCGGCCGACCTGCCCGACCAGGTTGACGGCCATGTTGTACGACGGGCGGAAGCTGGACCGCAGCGGATAAGTGCGGGTCGAGGCGAGCCCGGCGAGCGCGGCCGGGTCGAGACCGGGTTGCCACAGCACGACCGCGTGACCCTCGACGTCGATCCCCCGTCGACCGGCGCGGCCGGTCAGCTGGGTGAACTCCCCGGGTGTGATGTCGGCATGCGCCTCGCCGTTCCACTTGCTGAGCTTCTCGAGGACCACGGAACGCGCCGGCATGTTGATGCCGAGAGCAAGGGTCTCGGTGGCGAAGACGGCCTTGACCAGGCCGTTGACGAACAGGTGCTCCACCACCTCCTTGAACGTGGGCAGCATGCCGGCGTGGTGGGCGGCCACACCGCGCTCCAGGCCCTCCAGCCACTCGTGGTAGCCGAGCACCGCAAGGTCCTCGTCGGGAATGTCGGCGCAGCGCGCCGCGACGAAGGCCCGGACCTCGTCGCGCTCCGCCGGGCCGAGCAGCCGCATCCCGGAACGCATGCACTGTGCGACTGCGGCGTCGCAGCCCGCCCGGCTGAAGATGAACGTGATCGCCGGCAGCAGGCCCTCGGCGTCGAGGCGCTCGATGACCTCCACCCGGCTCGGCGCGTAGACCCGGCGCGGGCGTTGACCCCCTCGGCCGGGTCGACGGTCACCGACCCTCCCCCAGCGCATCTCCTCCCGGGCCAGCCGGACCAGCTCCGGGTTCACCGTCTTGTGGGCGTCGTCGACGAAGAGGTCGTAGAGACGGTGCCCGGGCATCACGTGCTGCCACAGCGGAACGGGTCGGTGCTCCTCGACGATGACGACCGTGTTGCCGCGGACGGTCACGAGCCAGTCACCGAACTCCTCGGCGTTGCTGACCGTCGCCGAGAGCGAGACGAGCCGCACCGACTCGTCGAGATGGATGATGACCTCCTCCCAGACCGCGCCGCGGAACCGGTCAGACAGGTAGTGCACCTCGTCCATCACGACGTAGCCGAGTCCGCGCAAGGTGGGTGAGCCCGCGTAGAGCATGTTGCGCAGCACCTCGGTGGTCATCACGACCACCTGGGCCTCGCCGTTGACCGTGTTGTCGCCCGTGAGCAGGCCGACTGCATCGGCGCCGTGCCGGCGCACCAGGTCGGCGTACTTCTGGTTGGACAGGGCCTTGATCGGTGTCGTGTAGAAGCACTTGCGCCCCTCGGCGAGGGCGAGGTGCACCGCGAACTCCCCGACGACCGTCTTGCCGGCACCGGTCGGGGCGGCGACGAGCACGCCGTCGCCCGCCTCCAGCGCCTGGCAGGCGCGCACCTGGAACTGGTCGAGCCCGAAGGGGTAGACGGCAGCGAACCGGGCCAGCTCCGAGCCGGTGTGCGCCGCCCGACGCCGCGCTGAGGCGTACTGCTCGGCGGGGCTGGTCATCCCCCCAACCTACGGCGCGAGCACGTGCAGGGCGCCCGGTACGACGTCGCAGGTGACCGGGAGCAGCGCCACCCGTTCACCATCCGCGTAAGCCGTGACACCGACGGCGGCGAGGGACACACTCTTCGCCCGGCGGACGGTCACGGCGGGATGGTTGACGTGGGCACCGGAGTAGACCTGCGGGAAGACCCGGACGAACTCGAACTTGGAGATGGGTCCGAGCACCGTCACGTCGAAAAGGCCGTCGTCCATCAGGGCCCCCGGGCAGACCTTCATGCCCCCGCCATACGAGACGCCGTTACCGACCGCGACGAGCATCGCCTCGGTCTCCCAGCGCTCGCCGTCGAGCTCAAGCACGAACGGCACCGGCCGGAACGTGCGCAGCTCAGCGGCGATCGCGAGGTTGTAGCGCGACCGCCCTCGGGGCCAGCTCATCCGGTTGGCGCGCTCGTTCACCATCGAGTCGAAGCCCGAGCTGAGCACACCTCCGAACCACCGGCCGAGGGCGCGTCCGACGTCGACCGCACGCGGCTCGGCCGTCGCGAGGAGGTCGACGGCGGTGACCGGCTCGTCGAGGGGTAGGCCGAGCGAGCGGGCGATGTCGTTGCCGGTGCCGGCGGGAACGATGCCGAGAGGTGTGGCCGTCCCCGCGACGACCTGCAGAGCCATGTTGACCAGGCCGTCGCCACCGACGGCTACCAGCGCGTCGACACCCTTCGCGACCCGGTTGCGGATCTGGTCGAACGCCTCGTCGGCATCACGTCCGACGACGATGTCGACCTCGAAACCGTGCCCCCGCAGCCGCTGCGCGACCGGCTCGCAGAGGCGGGCGCCGCGTCCCTTGCCCGAGGTCGGGTTGACGAGCAGCGCGATCTCACGGGGCACGCCCGCACGCTATCTCTAGTTGGTCGGTCAGGTGCCGTCGTCGCCGCGAGACGGCGTCGTGTCCAGCGGACTGGTCTCGTCGTCGGACAGGGATCCGTAGTCGATGTCGCGGTGGCCCGCCCGCTTGTCGTGGATCCGGCAGATGAAGTAGGCCCCGAGTATCAGCAGGCACAGCGGGGCTGCAAGTGACGTCATCGTGAGCGGGTCGCCGGTCGGCGTGGCCACGGCGGCGAAGAGGAAGACGCCGAAGATGATTTGCCGCCACCAGCTCGCGAGTCGCGCCGCGGGCAGGATGCCGAGCATGTTCAGCAGGATGATGAAGACCGGCACCTCGAACGCGAGCCCGAAGACGAGCATCAGCCGCATCACGATCGAGAGGTAGTCGTTGAAGTCGACGATGCTGCGGACGTCCTCTGGGGTGAATCCCAGCAGGAGCTTGGTCGCCTTCGGCAGGATCCAGTAGCAGAGCGCGGCGCCGGCGAAGAACAGCGGGACGCCCGCGGCCAGGAACGCGGCCGTCCACCGTCGCTCGTTCCGGTGCAGACCGGGGGTCACGAACCCCCACACCTGCGCGAGCCATATCGGCGCGGACAGCGCGACCCCCGTTGCCAACGAGACCTTCACCTGGAGGTTGAACGGCCCCAGCAGTCCGTTGATGACGAGCGGGCCGCAGGTGTCGCCGTCGGAGAGCCCCTTGACGTCGACGTCGCACACGGGGTCGGCGAGGAACTGCACGATCGTGTCGTAGTAGACCCAGCCGATGACCGTGCCGGGGATCAGGCAGAGGACGCAGATGAACACCCGCCGGCGCAGCTCGCGCAGGTGGTCCATGAGGGGCATCCGCCCCTCGGGGTCACGCTCACCACCAGCCCGCCGCCGACGCAACGCGAAGGTGGTCACGGCTCAGGCAGCAGGCGGGAGCGGATGGCGCGCGGTCAGCGCTCGCGCGTCTCGTGCTCGGCCGGCTGGGGCACTACCGGCTCGCGGGCCGCGGACGTGCCCTCGATCTCGCGGGTCGGCGTGGGGGTGTCGTCTGTGGTGGCGCTGCGCGCTTGGTCGTCCTCGCGCAGACCCTTCGTCTCGGACTTGAAGATGCGAAGGGACCGGCCGAGCCCTCTCGCCGCGTCCGGCAGTCTCTTGGCACCGAAGAGAAGCAGCAGGAGAGCGAGGATGATCACGATCTCCCAGCCCTTGAGGTTCGGCATTGCGGTGACTCCTCGCGATCGGGACTTTTTTCGATCGTACGCCGTGGGCGGCGCGATTACCGCAGGTCGGACCGGCTGTCCCGCGGGCGGTCGACTGCGTCCATGGCGGCCGAGATCTCGCCGAGCCGGTCCGAGGCGGCCGCAGCCTCCCTCATCAGGACCTTTGCCTTGCGATAGAGGTTGCGGGCGAGGTAGCCGAGGAAGGCGGCCGCAGCGACGACCAGCACGAACCAGAGCAGGAACCACAGCATGGGGGCGACCCTAACGGGTCAGCCGCGGGGCAGCGGAGAGTCAGGCCTCGACGCGGGGGATGATCATGGCCGCGAGGTTGTCGACGCGGTCCAGACCGAGTGCGAAGTCCAGCACGTCGTCGTAGGAGATCGCGGTGCCGGTGTGCTCCTCGAACGCCTCTGCCGGGATCTCCCAGCGCTCGGCGCGCACGCCACCGGACACGAGCAGCGAGACGACCTCGTTGTCGGCGGGCTTGCGGATCTCGTCGCGGCAGGTTCCGCAGTTGAACGAGTAGAAGGACCAGTCGGACTTCGAGCACACGACGAGGCGCATCTGGCCGGGGGTGAGCTCGACGTCACCGCAGACGGGGCACGAGGTCTTGATGGTGGTCACGGCCTTCGCCTCCTTCCCTGCGGCCCCTCTCTGGGGCGATAACAGGTGTTCGGCAAAGGGGCGGCAATGCTTGAGAGGGCAAACAGAAATCAGACGTTCGGATGATGCGCTTTACCTACGGCCTTTCAGGCGCCGGACCGTACGCCGCGAGCGCCTCCCGGGCAGCGATATTCACCTGTTCGGCGAGCTCAGGCGGGTCCAGGATGCGGGCCGAGCCGGCGAGCTGCAGGGCCAGCGTCCGCAGCCACCGCCCGTCCGCGGCGCGCAGCCGGACGAGCAGCCGCTTGCCCGCCACCCGCTGCACGTCCTCGACCGGGTAGTAGTCGGCGACCCAGTGGGCCGGGGGGTCGAGCTCGAGGGTGACCACGGTGTCCTCGGGAGAGGGCACGAACAGCCCCTCGTCCAGGTCGCGCGCGACGGCCTCCGGGGGCAGCTCGGCCGCGACGTCGAGCGGCTCGATCTGGTCCACCCGGTCGAGCCGGAACAGCCGCACCGCCTCGGCGCGGTGGCACCACCCTTCGAGGTACCACCGCCCGTCCACGAGCAGCACCCGCATGGGGTCCACGTCGCGCTCGGTCGTCTCGTCGCGGGTGGGCACGAAGTAGCGCAGGTGCAGCCGCTGGTTGCTCGGCGATCGCCCGCCGTGCCGTCGCGAGCACCTCCGCCTCGCCCTCCACCTCGACGGAGACCTGCGCGCTCGCCAGCGCGGCGTCACCCGCGGCGGCCTCGAGCTTGGCGAGGGTGCGGTCCAGGGCGTCGCGGTCGTGCAGGCCGGGCACCTCGGCCAGCGCGCGCAGGCCGACGATCAGCGCGAGCGCCTCGTCCACGCCCAGCCGCAGCGGCCGGGCGATCGTCTCGGCGTTGTTGAGGTAGACGTGGCCGGTGTCCCACTCCGCCTCGATCAGGTCGTCGGGCATGTGGCCGGGGGTGCCGCAGACGAACAGCAGCTCGAGGTCCTTGACCAGCTGGTCCTCGCTGATGCCGAACTGGCGAGCCGCCTCGCGCAGCGGGATGCCCTGGCGCGCGAGCAGGTAGGGAACCATCGCCAGCAGCCGGGACAGCCGCTCGGTCGCCCCGCCGCTCACGGCTGCTCCCCCAGCACGGCTTGCAGCCGGCGCACGACGGCGTCGCGCAGCTCCGGCGGCTCCAGCGCCACCACGTCCGCGCCGTATCCGGCGACCTCCTGGGCGAGCGCCTCGGCGTCGCCGAACGGCACGGTCAGCTCGTCCCAGCCCTTGCCGGCTTCTCGGCGGTGGCTCGCCGCCGGAGGGCGACCCCCGCACCGCGTGCGGGCCCGGACGGTCGCCTCGGCCCGGGGCTGGTCCTCGGCGAGTGCGGCGACCTGGGCCCGGAAGTCGACCTTGTCCGGCACGACGACGTCACCCGGTTCGCCCAGCGTGGTCACCGGCCCGGCCACGCGGGAGAGCCGGAACACCCGGGTCGCGTCGCGGTCACGGTCGTGGCCCACGGCGTACCAGCGCCCGTGCCACGACACGATCCCCCACGGCTCGAGGTGGCGCTCCACGAGCTTGCCGGTGCGGGCGGCGCGGTAGGGAAAGCTCACCGGCTGCCGGTCCCGCACCGCGGCGTAGATCGGCTCGAACGCCGGCTCGCTGGTGCGTACCCGGGGCTCGATCCCGACCAGCGAGGACTCGTCCGGCTCGACGCCTGCCGCCTTGAGCTTGATCAGCGCGCGGGAGGCCGGCCCGGCGAGCGTCGCCTGCTGCCACACCCGCGACGCGAGGCCGAGCACCGCGAGCTCGTCCGGCTCGAAGCTGACCTCGGGCAGGGCGTAGGCGGCGCGGTCGACGCGGTAGCCCACCTCGTCCTCGAACCACGCGCTGTTGCTGCCGGTCTCGAGCGGGATGCCCATCTCCCGGACCTCCTCCTTGTCCCGCTCGAACATCCGCTCGAAGGCGTCGTCCGTGCGGCAGTCGGCGTACTGCGGCACTGCCGCGCGGATCTGGTCCTTGCTGATGAACTGGCGGGTCGCCAACAGGCAGATGACCAGGTTGAGCAGACGCTCGGTCTTCTGGGCGGACATGGCTCCAGAACCTACAGCGGTGCGCGGCGGACGCTGGGATAGCGTCGGCCCGGTGATCAGGTGGCGCGCCGGGGAGGTTCTCGCCGTACGACGGGAGTGGGCCGGCGCCCTGGAGCTCACGGTGGCTGTCGACGGCCACGAGGCGCCCGCGCTGTGCTTCCCGGAGCTGGTCGGCCGGCCGGGACCGGGCGACCGGGTGCTGCTGAACACCACGGCGTGGGCGATGGGCCTCGGTACCGGCGGCTACGCGCTGGTCGTCGCGCTGCCGGACGCCCTCCCGGCCGACTCACCGCCGGGTGACGGTCACCTGGTGAAGGCCCGCTACACACCGCTGCAGGCGACCGTGCTGGGCGTGGACGAGCAGGACTCCCCGCACCATGGCGTCCTGCGGGACGCGGACACGCTCGACGGGATGCCGGTCGTCGTCGCCGACCTGCACTCGGCTCTGCCGGCGGTGGTGGCGGGCATCCGGGCCGAGCGCCCCGCCGCGCGGGTCGCCTACGTCATGACCGACGGGGGCGCGCTGCCGATGGCGTTCTCGCGAACCGTCGCCGGGCTGCGAGCGGCCGACTGGCTCGTCGGCTCCGTGACAGTCGGCCAGGCGTACGGCGGGGACCTGGAGGCGGTGACCGTGCACACCGGCCTGCTGGCCGCCCACCACGTGCTGCGGGCGGACGTCGCCGTCGTGACCCAGGGGCCCGGCAACCTCGGCACCGGCACCCGGTGGGGGTTCTCCGGCGTGGCGGCCGGTGAGGCGCTCAACGCCGCGAGCGTCCTGGGCGGCCGTCCGGTGGCGGCGCTGCGGGTGTCCGACGCCGACCCGCGCGAGCGCCACCGCGGTGTGAGCCACCACAGCCTGACTGCGTACGGGCGGGTGGCGCTGGCCGCGGCGGATGTCGTCGTACCGGGTCTTGACGGGGATCTCGGTGCGCAGGTGCAATGCCGGCGCTGCGCCGCTCGGGACGCGGCACCGGCTGGTGCAGGTGGACGTCGCCGGGCTGATGGTGGCGCTGGAGGCGTGCCCGGTCGGGCTGTCGTCGATGGGCCGCTCGCTGGCCGATGACCCGGCGTGCTTCCTGGCCTCAGCCGCCGCCGGCCGCCACGCCGCCCGGCTCCTCACATGATCATTCGCTGCGTTCTGCGGAGAAACGCCTAGCGTGTCGCAGCAAATCGCAGCGAATGATCTTCCGGGTCAGCGCAGGTCGAGCAGGTCCACCACGAAGATCAGGGTCTCCCCCGGCGCGATCGCGCCACCGGCGCCGCGGTCGCCGTAGCCGAGGTCGGGGGGAATGACCAGCTTGCGGCGACCGCCGACCTTCATGCCCTGCACGCCGCGGTCCCAGCCGGCGATGACGTTGCCCGCGCCGAGCCGGAACGAGAACGGCTCACCGCGGTTCCAGGAGGCGTCGAACTCCTCGCCGGTCGAGAACGCGACGCCGACGTAGTGCACGACCGCGGTGTGGCCCGCGGTGGCCTCCTCGCCGTTGCCGTCGGTGATGTCGGTGATCTCGAGCTCGCCGGGTGGCTGACCGTCCGGGAAGTCGATCTCCGGCTTCTCGTTGGAGCTGGTGCTCATCAGGCGGCTTCCTTCGCCGGGCCGTGCATCGCCAGGATGTCGATGGCGACCGCGACGCTGTCCTTCTTGGGGTCGCCGCCCTGCTGCGCCGGCAGGAGCAGCAGCACCCGGCTGCCGACGGGGACGCCCGCGAGCTCGTCGAACGGCGTCGCCTGGCCCTCGATCCCGATGCCGAAGGCGCGCGGGACGCCGGTCTCCCAGGTCGAGTCGAGCGGCTCGCCGGCGTAGTTCACTGCGGTGTACTGGACGATCGCCAGCTTGCCCTTGTCGAGCGGCTTGCCGCTGCCCGTGGAGATGACGGTCGCGGACGGCGCCTTGGGTGGTGTGGTGCCCTTCGCGACGGTGATCTTCGGCGCTGCGCCCTGGGCGCCCTCGACCTTGGGCAGCTTGGGCGACAGGCCGGTGACGGCGGTGGACGTCTCATCGGCCTTCGTGGCGTCCTTGCCGTAGGACGCGATCACGTCAACGACGAACACGAGGGTGTCGGTGCCCTTGATGCCTGCCTGCTCGTTGCCCTCGGTGCCGTAGCCCTTGGCCGGCGGAATGACCATGAGGACCCGGCTGCCGGCGTTGACCCCGACCAGCGTCTCGTCCCAGCCCTTGATGACCTTGCCGGTGCCGATCTCGAAGCCGGCCGGCTGGCCACGGTCGTAGGAGTTGTCGAAGACCTTGTTGGTCGCATAGACCGAGCCGAGGTAGTCGGCGACGAGCAGGTCACCCTTGGCGACCTTCGGGCCCTTGCCCTCGACGAGGACATCGGACTTGAGGGCCTTGCCCGGCTTCTCCTCCTTGTCGGCCGTGACCTTCGGCTTGTCGCCGTAGTCTCCACTGACGCTGGGGAGCCCCTTCTCGGTGCTGTCGGATCCGCCGCAGCCGGCGAGCAGGCCGACGGCGAGCAGCGGGGACAGGAGTAGGGCGGCAGTTCGGCGCACGAAAAATCCTCGTGTTCGGGGAAGGTGGGAGCACAACCAGCCTAACCCCGCGTACGGCGTGCTCTTGCCGCCAGCCAGGGTTCTTAGCGAATTCACATGCTGGCGATCAGCTTCTCCACCCGCTCGTCCACGCTGCGGAACGGGTCCTTGCACAGCACCGTGCGCTGCGCCTGGTCGTTGAGCTTGAGGTGCACCCAGTCGACGGTGAAGTCGCGGCGGCGCTCCTGGGCGCGCCGGATGAACTCGCCCCGCAGGCGGGCCCGGGTCGTCTGCGGCGGGATCGACTTGGCCTGGAAGATCTCCAGGTCGCGGGCGACCCGCTCGACCATCCCGCGGCGCTGGAGCAGGTAGAACAGGCCGCGCTCCCGGGAGATGTCGTGGTAGGCGAGGTCGATCTGGGCGATCCGGGGCGAGGAGAGCGCCAGGCCGTGCTTCGCGCTGTAGCGCTCGATGAGCTTGTGCTTGATCACCCAGTCGATCTCGGTCTCCACGTCGCTGAGGTTGCCGGTCTCCACCGCGTTGACGGTGCGCTCCCAGAGGTCGAGCACCTGCTTGACGATGCCCTCGTCCAGGCCGCGGCGGGCGGCGAAGTCGCGCGCCTTGGTGAGGTACTCCAGCTGGATGTCGAGGGCGCTCGCCTCGCGGCCGTTGGCGAGCCGCACCTTGCGACGGCCGGTGATGTCGTGGCTCATCTCGCGGATCGCCCGGATCGGGTTCTCCAGGGTGAGGTCGCGCATCACGACGTTGGCCTCGATCATCCGCAGGACCAGGTCGGTCGCGCCGAGCTTGAGCAGCGTCGTCGTCTCGCTCATGTTCGAGTCGCCGACGATGACGTGCAGGCGGCGGTAGCGCTCGGCGTCGGCGTGCGGCTCGTCGCGGGTGTTGATGATGGGCCGCGAGCGCGTGGTGGCGCTGGAGACGCCCTCCCAGATGTGCTCGGCGCGCTGGCTCACGCAGTAGACCGAGCCGCGCGGAGTCTGCAGGACCTTGCCGGCGCCGCAGATGATCTGCCGGCTGACGAGGAACGGGATCAGGACGTCGGCCAGCCGGGTGAACTCGCCGTGCCGCCCGACGAGGTAGTTCTCGTGGCAGCCGTAGGAGTTGCCGGCCGAGTCGGTGTTGTTCTTGAACAGGTAGACGTCGCCGGCGATGCCCTCCTCGCGCAGCCGACGCTCGGCGTCGACCAGCAGCCCCTCGAGGATCCGCTCCCCCGCCTTGTCGTGGATGACCAGCTCGCGGATGTCGTCGCACTCGGGAGTCGCGTACTCCGGGTGGCTGCCCACGTCGAGGTAGAGCCGCGCCCCGTTGCGAAGGAACACGTTGCTGCTACGGCCCCACGACACGACCCGGCGGAACAGGTAGCGGGCAACCTCGTCCGGGGAGAGCCTGCGCTGTCCGCGGAACGTGCAGGTCACGCCGTACTCGTTCTCCAGCCCGAAGATCCGGCGGTCCATGCGGAACACCGTACGCCGGGGGGCGCGCATTGCCGGGCATCCGCGGGGGTTTGCCCACCCGGTCTCCGGGAGCCGCACGACCCCAACTGACCCGCGTCCGTCTGCTCCCCTCCCCTCGCGGTGATCATGCAGTTCCTGCGCGTGCAGGAACTGATCACTGGGGATTGGTTGGGTTAGGGGTTGTCCAGCGGGCTGGTGATCTCGTCGATCAGAGCGAGCTCTTCAGCGGTGGGTGTCCACATGCCGGCGGCGACGTTCGCGCGGACCTGCTCGGGACGGGTGGCTCCCGGGATCACCGAGCCGATGGCCTCCCGGCCGGCGAGTCCACCAACTGCCAGATCCAGCAGGCTGCGGCCCATCTTGTCTGCGAGCGCGCGCAACCGATCCACCTGGTCGAGCCGATGCTCCGTCACCAGGTGGGAACGGCCCGCGAGCCGGTGCCTTCCGGGATCGGCTCTCCTCGCCGTACCTTGCCGGTCAAGAGGCCCTGCGCTAGCGGGAAGAAGGGCAAGACGCCCAGGCCGTAGTGCTCCGCTGCGGGGACGACCTCCCGCTCGATGTCGCGGTCGAGAAGAGACCACTTGTTCTGCGCCGAGATGAACGGCGTCACGCCCATCTCCGTCGCCGTGTGCGCGGCCTCGGCGAGCTGCCACCCGGCGAGGTTGGAGTGACCGATGTAGCGGACCTTGCCCTCCACCACGAGCTCGTGCAGAGCTGCGAGCGTCTCGGCGATCGGAGTCTCCGGGTCGGGAGTATGAAACTGGTAGAGGTCGATCCGGTCGGTTCGCAGCCGCCGCAGTGACTCTTCGACAGCGTGGCGGATGTAGGCGCGACCGCCCTTGGCGCCGACATCAGTTCCGTATCCCATGTCGTGATTCTGGTGGCCGAACTTGGTGGCCAGCACGATCTGGTCCCGCCGGCTGCCAAGCACCTCGCCCAGCACCTTCTCCGAGCCGCCTTGGACGCCGTAGATGTCGGCGGTGTCGAAGAGCGTGACGCCTTCGTCCAGCGCTGCTTCGATGACGGCGCGGCTCGCGGCCAGGTCGATGCGACCGCCGAAGTTGTTGCAGCCGAGTCCGACGACGGAGACGAGCAGGCCGGAGTTGCCGAGAGGTCGATGGTCCATGCGACGAGGTTACGTCGCAGCGGACGCCGTCTGCCGACGAGTGCGGCCTGGTCCTAACGGGACGCCTTGCTGGTTGCCCGCGCGTTCGCCTTCTGCAGCGCCTCGACCAGCTCGCCCTTGGTCATCCGGGACCGGCCCGGGACGTCGAGTCGCCTGGCCAGATCCATCAGGTGCGCCTTCGAGGCGTTGGCGTCCACGCCACCTGCGGTCTTGCCGCCCTTGCGGGCCGCGGCGCCGCTCTTGGCGGCCTGGCTGTCCGAGGGCCCCTTCTTCTTCTTCGGCTCCCAGTGGTCGCCGACCTTCTCGAACGAGTGCTTCAGCGAGTCGAAGGCGGTGCGGTGCGCCCGCTCCCCCTCGCCGTACTGCTCGACCGCCGAGTCGTGGGTCTTGCCCCACGTCTCCTGCGCCTTCTTGGGCGAGCGCTGGAGGGTCGAGGGCATGTCCTTCTTGGTTGTCTTGGCTGGCACGGTCATCACCTCGCCCTGCGCCTTCCCGGCACGCCGGACGACAAACTCGGCGGGTGGGCGTGAGCTAGAGCAGCCCGGCGACGTCGAGGGCGAGGTAGCCGAGGTCGACGTCGGTGGTCTCGCCCGACCGCAGCACCTGACGGAAGTCGTCGAGCGAGAGGAGCGCCGGCTCGCAGTACTCGTCGCCTCCCCACGAGGTGACGGCACCGACGAGCCGGCAGTCGCGGGCGACCGCGACGTGCCGCCGCCAGGTCGACGCACCGAAGGCCCAGGTCCCGCCGGCAATCTCCAGGGACGCAGCGGCGTAGCCGGTCTCCTCGCGCAGCTCACGTGCGGCAGCCTCGACGATGTCCTCCCCTGGGTCGACGATGCCTCCCGGCAGGTCGACGAGGACCCGATCGGGGCCTGGCCGGAACTGCCGCGTCACCACGACTTGGTCGTCGGCGGTCAGGGCGAGGACCGCGACGGTTGTGAACGACGGAACGTGGATGTCCCAGTCGGACACCGAGCCGTCGGGCATCCGGTAGGTGCGCGTGGACACCGGCAACCAGCCACCGGTGCGCGGGCGTTCGGCCAGCAGCTCCCAGGGCTGGGCGCGGCGGTGCGGGTCGGTCGAGGTCACGCCTCGTCGTCGGTGTCGCGCTCGGGACCGGGCGGCTCGTGCGAGCCACCGGCGAGGGCCGTCGGCGGCGACGTGTCGCGCTCGTCCGGCGCCACACCGCCCAGCGGCTCGGGCTCGCCGGCCCGGTCCACCGTGGCGCCTTCCTGTCCCAGCAGCCGGTTCAGCAGGGCTCCGGTGATGCGGCGGAACGTACGCCGGGGGCGCGCCCGGTCGAGGACGGCCACCTCGAGCTGGGTGGCCGCGACGGTGCGGTGCTCGCCGCCCGCGGGATCTCGTCCGAGCAGGTCGACGGCCATGGTCAGGGCATCGGCCAGGGTCATGTTCTCCTGGTAGCGCCCCTCGAGCTCGGTGTTGATCTGCTCGGCCTGCCCGCCCATGACGACGAACCCGCGCTCCTCGGCCACCGACCCGTCGTACGTCAGCCGGTAGATCTGGTCCTCGTCGGCCGTCTGGCCCACCTCGGCGATGGCGATCTCGACCTCGAACGGCTTGGACTCCTGGGTGAAGATCGCGCCGAGGGTCTGGGCGAAGACGTTGGCCAGGCCGCGGCCGGTGACGTCCTGGCGGTCGTAGGAGTAGCCGCGCAGGTCGGCGTAGCGCACGCCGGCCATTCGCAGGTTCTCGAACTCGTTGTACTTGCCGACGGCGGCGAACGCGATGCGGTCGTAGATCTCACTGATCTTGTGCAGCGCCCGCGAGGGGTTCTCCCCGACGAAGAGGATGCCGCCGTCGAAGGCGAGCACGAGCACGCTGCGGCCGCGGGCGATGCCCTTGCGGGCGTAGTCGGCCCGGTCCTTCATCACCTGCTCGGGCGAGACGTATCCGAACGGCATCGTCACTGCGGGGACTCCTTCGATCTCACCGTAGGGGTGCCGGCGGTCCGCCGGGGTTGTCCATGCGACCGGCGATGACGGTCTCGACGAACTCGCCGACCTCGTCGTCGGAGAGTCGCCGGTAGCCATCGGTGGTCACCGTGGCGACGACCGGGAAGATCCGCCGGGTCAGGTCCGGCCCGCCGGTGGCGGAGTCCTCGTCGGCCGCGTCGTAGAGCGACTGCACCGCGCACAGGATCGCGTCGTCGACGCTGAAGTCCTCGCGCCAGAGCTTCTTCAGTGCCCCGCGGGCGAACAGCGAGCCCGACCCGACGGAGTGGAACTTGTGCTCCTCGTAGCGGCCGCCGGTGATGTCGTAGCTGAAGATGCGGCTGTCGTCGGTCTCGAGGTCGTATCCGGCGAAGAGCGGAACCACCGCCAGCCCCTGCATGGCCATGCCGAGGTTGCCGCGGATCATCTGGGCCAGCCGGTTGGCCTTGCCCTCCAGCGACAGCGTGGTGCCCTCGATCTTCTCGTAGTGCTCCAGCTCGACCTGGAACAGGCGGACCATCTCGATCGCGATGCCGGCCGTGCCGGCGATGCCGACGCAGGAGTAGTCGTCGGCGTGGAAGACCTTCTCGATGTCGCGCTGGGCGATGTAGTTGCCCATGGTCGCGCGGCGGTCACCTGCCATCACCACGCCGCGAGGGAACGTCAGCGAGACGATCGTGGTGCCGTGGGGCGCCTCTGTGGTCAATGCGGTTGCAGGAGGCGTACGTCGACCCGGGAGCAGGTCGGGGGCATGCGCACCGAGGAACTCGGAGAACGACGAGCTTCCGGGAGTGAGATAGGCAGCTGGTAGGCGCCCGCTGCCACCTTGATCGGTTGCCACACGTTTCCTTCCACGTACTCCGCCGCGCGGCGGATGATCGTCGGGTCGTCCTGCAACTGTCCGAGAGCAGCGTTGCACGGGAAGCACAGCATCCCCCGCACCTTGCCCGTTTCGTGGTCATGGTCGATATGTACGGGCGGCCGCGTCATGCATATCGCACAGACGGGTTGCAGTTCGAGAAGATCCCGAACCTCTTGAGGCGAGAGTCCGTACGTCCGGGAGAAGTAGCTGATCCGGTTCCGTTCAGCAGAGCAGGACTTGCAGTACGACGACCACCCGTCTCTGCTAGCCCTGTTGCGGTTCCAGTCCGAATCAGGGCTTCGTCTGGTCGCAGCCGCGGCAGTAGCCCTGTCGGCCATCGGGCATCGCGCGATTCCTGGCGAACTGCTCGACGGACAGCAACCGCTGACATCGTGGGCACGGTTTCTCTGTCCGATTCAACAACTCGGACATATGCGTCTATTCGCCGCCCTTCTGGACGAAGCCCCGCACGAACTCCTCGCTATTCTCCTCGAGCGCTTCGTCGATTTCGTCCAGGATTGCGTCGATGTCCTCGTCGAGCTTCTCCTTGCGCTCCGCGACGTCAGTGGACTCTTCGGCCACGACCTCGTCGGTCTCCTCGGAGGTCTTGGACGCGCGCTTCTGCCCGCCGCCGGTGTCCTTCGCTGCCATTGAACCCTCCAGTGCGACCCCGCTGGTGCTGCTCTGACTCGACCTTAGTCGGCAGAACCGACGTTCCGAGTAAGCGGGCCGAGCAGGTGTGCCGCGTGGCGGAGCTGGAAACAGTCCGGCCTCAGTTGGCCGTGATCGCGTCCACCAGCTCCTCGGCACTGCGGCAGCGGTCGAGCAGCGGCCCCACGTGCTCCTTGGTGCCCCGCAGCGGCTCCAGGGTGGGCACCCGCTGGAGGGAGTCGCGCCCCGGCAGGTCGAAGATGACGGAGTCCCACGACGCGGCGGCCACCTCGTCGGCGTACTGCGCGAGGCAGCGGCCCCGGAAGTAGGCCCGGGTGTCCTCCGGCGGCATCGTGATCGCGTTGGTCACCTCGTCCTCGGTGACGATGCGCTCGAAGCGGCCGGACGCGACCAGCCGGTTGTAGAGACCCTTGTCCGGGCGGACGTCGGAGTACTGCAGGTCCACCGCGGCCAACCGTGGTGACGACCAGTCCAGACCGTCGCGGGAGCGGTAGCCCTCGAGGATCTGCAGCTTCGCCACCCAGTCCAGCTCGCGCGACAGCGACATCGGGTCGCTCTCGAGTCGGGACAGCACCGACTCCCAGCGATCCAGCACGTCCACCGTCACCGCGTCGGCGTCCGCGCCGTAGCGGTCCTCGACGTACTTGCGGGCCTGCTCGGCGTACTCCATCTGCAGCTGCACGGCGGTGAGCTTGCGCCCTGACCGCAGCGTGATCGAGCTCCTTGAGCGACGAGTCGTGCGAGACCGCGTGCAACGTCGCGACCGGCCGGTCCACCGCGAGGTCGACGGACAGGAAGCCGTCCTCGATCATCGCCAGGACGAGCGTGGTCGTGCCGAGCTTGAGGTAGGTCGACACCTCGGCGAGGTTCGCGTCGCCGATGATGACGTGCAGCCGGCGGTACTTCTCGGCGACTGCATGCGGCTCGTCGCGGGTGTTGATGATCGGGCGCTTGAGTGTCGTCTCCAGGCCGACCTCGACCTCGAAGTAGTCGGCGCGCTGGGAGATCTGGAAGCCCTCGCCCCGCCCGTCCTGACCGATGCCGACCCGCCCGGACCCGGTGACCACCTGACGGCAGACGAAGAACGGCGTGAGGTGCCGCACGATGTCGGCGAACGGCGTCTCGCGCTTCATCAGGTAGTTCTCGTGGGTGCCGTAGGAGGCGCCCTTGTTGTCGGTGTTGTTCTTGTAGAGGTTGATCGGCTGCGTGCCCGGCACCTGGGCGGCGCGGCGGGCGGCTTCGGCCATGATCCGCTCCCCCGCCTTGTCCCAGATCACCGCGTCGCGGGGGTTGGTGCACTCGGGGCTGGAGAACTCGGGATGCGCATGGTCGACGTAGAACCGCGCGCCGTTGGTGAGGATGACGTTGGCCAGGCCGACGTCCTCGTCGGTGAGCTGGCTGGCATCGGCGACGTCGCGGGCGAGGTCGAAGCCCCGCGCGTCGCGCAGCGGGCTCTCCTCCTCGAAGTCCCACCGGGCCCGCCGGGACCGTGACGACGACGGCTGGGAGTAGGCGTTGACCACCTGCGAGGAGATCAGCATCGCGTTCGCGCCCGGATTGCCCGGGACGGAGATGCCGTACTCCGTCTCCGTGCCGATGACGCGCCACACGCTCATGGCAGCAAGGGTACGTCGTGGCATGTGCCGTGCGGAGGTTGCGGCACGGCAGGATGACCGCCGTGGACGAGGAGATGGTGGCGGTCGTGGACGAGTCCGGCGCCGTGACGGGCTCGGCGCCCCGCTCGGTCGTGCGCCGCGACAACCTGCCGCACGCTGTGGTTGCGGTGCTGGTCAGGGACTCGGCCGGCCGGATCTATGTGCACCGCCGCACGGGCACCAAGGACATCTTTCCGGACATGCACGACTGCTGGGTGGCGGGCTGCGTGACCGCCGGCGAGGAGCCGAACGCGGCCGCAGCACGCGAGCTCGAGGAGGAGCTCGGCATCAGGGACGCCAGGTTGAGGCCGCTGGGAACGCAGTGGTACGCCGACGAGAGCACCCAGCAGGTGGGACACGCGTTCACCACGACGTACGACGGGCCGATCACCCACCAGGAGTCGGAGATCGCGTGGGGAGGCTGGCTGACGGTGGCCGAGCTCCGGGCCAACCTCGCCGACCCCCACTGGCCGTTCGTCCCGGACGGCCGGGCGCTCTTCGACGAGCTGGCGGCCGCCGGCAAGCTCTAGGTCGGTCAGAGGTACTGGCCGGTGTTGGCGACGGTGTCGATCGCCCGGCCGGCCTCGGTGCCCTGCTTGCCCTGGATGAGCGTGCGGATGTAGACGATGCGCTCGCCCTTCTTACCCGAGATCCGCGCCCAGTCGTCGGGGTTGGTGGTGTTGGGCAGGTCCTCGTTCTCCTTGAACTCGTCGACGCAGGCCGCGAGCAGGTGGGAGATGCGCAGGCCCTTCTGACCGATGTCGAGGAAGTCCTTGATGGCCATCTTCTTGGCACGGTCGACGATGTTCTGGATCATCGCGCCGGAGTTGAAGTCCTTGAAGTACAGGACCTCCTTGTCGCCGTTGGCGTAGGTGACCTCGAGGAACTTGTTCTCGTCGAGCTCGGAGTACATCCGCTCGACCGTGCGCTGGATCATCGCGGCGACTGTGCCCTCGCGGCTCTCGTCGTTCTCCTTGAGGTCCTCGGCGTGCAGCGGCAGGTCGGCGGTGATGTACTTCGAGAAGATGTCGCGCGCCGACTCTGCGTCGGGCCGCTCGATCTTGATCTTCACGTCGAGTCGGCCGGGCCGCAGGATCGCCGGGTCGATCATGTCCTCGCGGTTGGATGCGCCGATGACCAGGACGTTCTCCAGCCCCTCGACGCCGTCGATCTCGGACAGCAGCTGGGGGACGATGGTGTTCTCGACGTCGGAGGACACACCTGACCCACGCGTGCGGAACAGCGAGTCCATCTCGTCGAAGAAGATGATGACCGGCGTGCCCTCGGACGCCTTCTCCCGGGCCCGGGCGAAGACCAGCCGGATGTGGCGCTCGGTCTCGCCGACGTACTTGTTGAGCAGCTCGGGGCCCTTGATGTTGAGGAAGAACGAGCGCCCCTCGGGCTTGCCGGTGACCTCGGCGACCTTCTTGGCCAGCGAGTTGGCGACGGCCTTGGCGATCAGCGTCTTGCCGCACCCGGGCGGGCCGTAGAGCAGGACGCCCTTGGGCGGGCGCAGCTTGTGCTCGGTGAACAGCTCGGGGTGCAGGTAGGGCAGCTCGACGGCGTCGCGGATCATCTCGATCTGCGCGGCCAGGCCACCGATCAGCGTGTAGTCGATGTCGGGGACCTCTTCGAGGACGAGCTCCTCGACCTCGGACTTGGGCACCCGCTCGTAGACGTAGCCGGAGCGCGGCTCGAGCAGCAGCGACTCCCCCACCCGCAGGTGCTCCTCGCGCAGCGGCTCGGCGAGGCGAACGACCTTCTCCTCGTCGGTGTGGCCGACGACCAGGGCGCGCTCGCCGTCGGCGAGCACCTCCTTGAGGGTCACGACCTCGCCGATGCTCTCGAACTCCAACGCGGCGACCACGTTCATCGCCTCGTTGAGCATGACCTCCTGGCCCCGGTGGAGGTTGTCCATCTCGACGCTGGGGCTGACCGCGACGCGCAGCTTGCGGCCGCCGGTGAAGATGTCGACGGTGTCGTCCTCGTTGCGGCAGATGAACACCCCGAAGCCGGCCGGCGGCTGGGCCAGCCGGTCGACCTCCTCCTTGAGGGCGACGATCTGGTCGCGAGCCTCCTTGAGGGTGGTCACCAGCCGCTCGTTCTGGGTGGTGACCGCTGCGAGGTTGGACTGCAGGTCGGTCATGCGCTCTTCGAGGGCACGCGTGTGACGCGGGGACTCCGAGAGCCGCCGGCGCAGGACGTCGACCTCCTCCTGGAGGGCGTTGACCTGCTGCGTGAGCTCCGTGGCGCGCCTCGGCGCGTCGTTGCCCGAGCGATCTGTGGACGGCACGTTGGTCACCTCCCCGGGGCGGCGCTCTCGTCCGAGAGTCGATTCCCCGACACTACCTTCGGCAGGTCCGGTTGTGACCTGCAACCTTCACGTGTCGCCAAACCGTTGCGGCACCCGTCCGGCTCCCTTTCAGCCTGCCTCCTCCGCCTGGACCCCCTTGGCGGGTCGGCGGCGCCGCAACGGGGGCGCGACGCCCTGGGCCAGCCGGCGCGAGGACACCAGGAAGCCGGTGTGCCCGACCATCCGGTGCTCGGGCCGGACCGCGAGCCCCTCCAGGTGCCAGCCGCGCACGAGCGACTCCCAGGCGTGCGGCTCGGTGAACGTGCCGTGCTCGCGCAGCGCCTCGGCGGTCCGGGACAGCTGGGTAGCGGTCGCGACGTACGCGATCACAACCCCGCCCGGCACCAGGGCCTCCGACACGGCGTCGAGGCACTCCCACGGCGCCAGCATGTCCAGCACGACCCGGTCCACGTCGGTCTCGTCCAGCGACTCGACCAGGTCGCCCACCGTGAGCCGCCAGGCCGGGTGCGGTCCGCCGAAGAAGGACTCCACGTTGTCGCGGGCGATCTCGGCGAAGTCGGCACGGCGTTCGTACGACGACACCAGACCCTCGTCGCCGACGGCGCGCAGCAGCGACATGGTGAGCGCCCCCGACCCGACTCCCGCCTCCACGACCCGGGCGCCCGGGAAGATGTCGGCCATGTGCACGACCTGGCCGGCGTCCTTGGGATAGACCACCGCCGCGCCGCGCGGCATCGACAGCACGTAGTCGGCGAGCAGGGGCCGCAGTGCCAGGTAGGACACGCCGCCCGTCGTGGTGACGACGGTGCCCTCCGGCTGCCCGATCAGCGCGTCATGGAGCATCGAGCCCTTGTGGGTGTGGAACTCCTTGCCGGCGACCAGGGTGATCGTGTGCATCCGGCCCTTGGGGTCCGTGAGCTGGACCCGGTCCCCCACGGCGAACGGACCGCGGCGATGGGCGGCCCCGGTGGGGCCTTCGGTGGACACGGTGGGCGAGTCTAGGCGCGGGTCGGGTCAGGCGAGAGTCAGGCGCGGGCGACCGCACGCTCCACATCGGCCGTGGCGAGAACGCCGAACACCTCGCCGGTGGGCTCGACCACGAGGTACTCGCTGGACGGGAAGCGCGAGATCGCCTCGACCAGGTCGTGGCCGGCCAGCTCGGCCGAGACCACCAGGTCGGGCTGGATCCGGCGGGCCACGTCACTGACCGGCACCCACGGACGGCGGCTCTCAGGAGTCGCCAGGGCGGCCGCCTCGTTGACCAGCGCCACCGGGGCGCCGTCACCGCCCACCACCACGATGTTGCGCGCACCGGCCTCGGCCGCCCGCCGCAGCGCCTCGGCAAGAGGCAGGTCGGCGGCGACCGGGATGGCCCGCCGGGTGAGAGCGCGGGCGGACAGGCCGGGGATGCGCTGCTCCAACCGGCCCGCCTGGACGGCCTGGTTCGCACCGGACCAGATGAACGACGCGAGCAGGGCGCCCCAGACCAGGTCGATGAGGTCGGGCTCGCGACCATACGCGAGCGCGAGGAGCGTGGGCAGGAAGAGCACGAGTACGGCGATCCCGCGGCCAACCCACCCGGCAGCGACCACACCGCTGTGGCGGCGCCCCGTCGCCCCCCACACCCCGGCGGCGAGCACCCGGCCGCCGTCGAGCGGGAGGCCAGGCAGCAGGTTGAACGCGCCGACGACCAGGTTGCTGATCATCAGGGCGTGGGCGAGCGATCGGCCCACGGTGTTCGGCTCGAGCGCGTGCTCCACGACGTACGCCGCGCCTCCCAGGACGACGGAGACCAGCGGGCCGGCCGCGGCGATCCACGCCTCCTGGCGCGGGTTCTTCGACGCCTCGCCGATCTCGGAGACGCCCCCGAGGAAGTACAGGCTGATCCGCCGGACGGGGAGGCCACCACGGAGGGCGACGAGGGTGTGGGCGAGCTCGTGGATCAGCACGGATCCGTAGAGAAGGACGGCATAGCCCAGGGAGACGGCGTACTTCCACGCCCCGATGCCGGGGACGTCGTTCTCGACGCTCGGAGCGAACAACCACGTGATCAGGCCCGCGACGAGAAACCAGGTGGGCGTCACGTAGACGGGGACCCCGAACGGCCGCCCGATCACGATGCCGTTGCCGGAGTCGCGCCCGGTGCCGTCCTCGCCGCGTTGCTGCACATCGTCGATGCTAGGTGGCGGCGCACGCCGGTGCGTGTCGGTCATCCGTTCGGCCGAACCTGTCGGACCCCGCGCCTAGAGTCCTGCTATGACCTCGACCAGCGCGACGACCTCCCCCGTGGCTTCGCCCGGTGAGACCGTCGCGCTCACACCCGGCGAGGCCGAGCCGCCGCGCGCCTCGCTCTCGCCGTCGCGGGCCAGTGACTTCCTGACCTGTCCCCTGCTCTACCGCTTCCGGGTCGTCGACCGGCTGCCCGAGGCGCCCAGCCCGTTGGCGACCCGCGGCACGGTCGTGCACAGCGTGCTCGAGCGGCTGTTCGACCTCCCGGCCGCCGAGCGCACCCCGCAGCGGGCCGGCGAGCTGGTGCGACCGGAGTGGGAGCGCCTGCTGGAGGCCGAGCCCGAGCTCGGTGAGCTCTTCACCTCCGACGGCGCGCGAGACGAGTGGCTCGCCAGCGCCCAAGGACTGCTGGACGCCTACTTCGCGCTCGAGGACCCCCAGCGGCTCGAGCCGGCCGAGCGCGAGCTCTACGTCGAGTGCGACCTCGAGTCGGGGCTTCGCCTGCGGGGCTACGTCGACCGCCTCGACGTCGCCCCGGGTGGCGAGGTGCGGGTCGTTGACTACAAGACGGGTCGCGCTCCTCGCGAGGGCTTCGAGGCCAAGGCCATGTTCCAGATGCGCTTCTACGCGCTGGTGCTCTGGCGGCTGCACGGGCGGGTCCCGAGCCAGCTGCAGCTGCTCTACCTCGGCAGCGGCGAGGTCCTGCGCTACGAGCCCGACGAGGCAGACCTTCTCGCGACCGAGCGCAAGCTGGCCGCGATCTGGTCGGCCATCTCGCGGGCCACCGAGAAAGGTGACTGGCGGCCGAGCCCCAGCCGGCTGTGCGACTGGTGCGACCACCAGAGCCTCTGCCCCGCCTTCGGGGGCACCCCGCCGCCGCTGCCGATGCTGCCGGTTCCCGCTGTTCCCCAGGCCCGGGGCTCGGACGAGCGACCCTCACCGCACACGCCTGTGGACGAGGTCTAGCCGCCGTCTCAGGGTTCCCCGGGAGTGTGCCGGAGTTCACCCTGAACTCACCCTGAAGTCGATGGAGATACGCCGACGACGCCCCTAGGTTGGCCCTTGTCGTTCCCTGCCGAGGAGTTTGAATTGTGAGCACCAGCACCCAGGAACCAGCCGCCGCCAACACGAGTTCTCTCGCGGCCCGGGCCGAGAAGCTGACCAAGGTCTACGGTTCCGGCGACACGCAGGTCGTCGCGCTCGACGCCGTCAGTGTCGACCTGCCCCGTGGGCAGTTCACCGCGATCATGGGGCCGTCCGGTTCGGGCAAGTCCACGCTGATGCACTGCCTTGCCGGGCTCGACGACGCCACCGACGGGTCGGTGTTCATCGGCGACGTCGACCTCACGACGCTCAACGACAAGCGGCTGACACGCATGCGCCGCGACGCGGTCGGCTTCGTCTTCCAGGCGTTCAACCTGCTCCCGACGCTGACGGCCATCGAGAACATCACGCTGCCCATGGAGATCGCGGGCCGCAAGCCCGACCAGGAGTGGCTGGACACCGTGATCGACCGCATCGGGTTGCGCGACCGGCTCAACCACCGGCCGACGGAGCTCTCCGGTGGACAGCAGCAGCGGGTCGCGTGTGCCCGGGCGCTGGCCAGCCGGCCCGAGATCATCTTCGCTGATGAGCCGACCGGCAACCTCGACAGCGCCAGTGGCGCCGAGGTCCTCGGCTTCCTGCGACGCTCCGTCACGCGACATGGGACAGACCATCGTGATGGTCACCCACGACCCCGGGCGCCGCGGCGTACGCCGATCGCGTGCTGTTTCTCGCCGACGGCCGGATCGTCGACGAGATGGCCGACCCCACCGCCGAGCTGGTCCTCGACCGGATGAAGAAGTTCGAGACGGGCCACGCGGGAGACGCACTCCGATGATCCGTGCCACGTTCCGGAGCCTCGCGGCCCGCAAGCTGCGGCTCCTGCTCTCCTCGCTGTCCATCGTGCTCGGGGTCTCGTTCGTCTCCGGCGCGTTCGTCCTGACCGACAGCCTCGGCAAGGTCTTCGACGACCTGTTCAGCACCATCAGCCAGAACGTCGCTGTGGACATCCGCGGCGAAGAGGTCACCTCCGGCGACCAGGGCTCGGTCCGCGCTCTCCTGCCGCCAGGATCTCCTCAGCACCGTCGAGCAGGTGGACGGCGTCAAGGAGGCCCAGGGCCAGGTGCAGGGCAGCGCCCAGCTGGTCGACACCAACGGGAAGGCCGTCAGCACCGGCGGCGCCCCGACGTTCGGTTTCAACTGGTACGACAGCGAGCTCCTGCAGAGCGGCGAGATCGTGCAGGGCCGGGCTCCACAGGGCCCCGACGAGATCGCCATCAACCGCGGGCTGCTCGACCGCACCGACTACAAGCTCGGCGACTCGGCGCCGGTCCTCACCGACCAGCCGCTCAAGAGCTACACGATCGTGGGCGTCGTCGAGTTCGACGGGAAGCCGTCGTTCGCCGGCGAGACCGACGTGTTCTTCGAGACCGCCGTCGCCCAGAACGTCCTGAACCTCGAGGGCCGCTACAACGAGATCACCGTCGCCGCCGAGAGCGGCGTCAGCGAGGTCGACCTGCGGGACCGGATCCGCGAGGTGATCCCGGAGAACGCCGAGGCCATCACCGGAAAGGCGGCTGCCGAGGAGCAGGCGAGCGATGTCAAGGAGGGGCTCGGCTTCTTCAACACCTTCCTGCTCGTGTTCGCGTTCATCGCACTCTTCGTCGGTGCGTTCATCATCTTCAACACGTTCTCGATGCTCGTGGCGCAACGCACCCGAGAGCTCGCCCTGCTCAGGATGCTGGGTGCGAGCCGCGGACAGGTCCGCCGAGCCGTCCTTCTCGAGTCGGTCGTCGTCGGCCTGCTCAGCTCGATGATCGGCCTGGCAGCCGGTGTCGGGGTCGCGATCGGGCTCAAGGCCCTGTTCGGCGTCTTCGGGGCCCAGCTCCCTGACGGCCCCACCATCGTCGCGACGCGCACGGTCATCGCGTCCTTCCTCGTCGGCACCCTGGTCACGGCCGCTGCAGCCTTCATGCCGGCCCGGCGCGCGAGCCGGGTGGCACCTCTGGCCGCGCTTCGCGACGCGGCGACGCCCGACCGGTCGCTGAAGCGGCAGACCATCATCGGCGTCGTCGTCCTGCTCCTGGGCACCGCCGCGATGACCAAGTCGCTGCGCGACGGAGGGCTCCAGCTCCTCGGCCTCGGGACACTGCTCGCGTTCATCGGCATCGCGATGCTCTCCCCGCTGGTCAGCCGGCCGGTCGCGTCAACCGTGGGCCGGCTGTTCTCCCGGCGGCTGCCGGGCCGGATCGGGCGGGAGAACGCCGTACGCAACCCTCGGCGGACCGCTGCCACCGCCGCCGCCCTCATGATCGGCCTCGCGCTGATCAGTGCCGTGACGGTGCTGGGCTCGTCGCTCAAGGCGAGTGTGGCCAAGACCGTTGCTGGTGCGGTGACGGCCGACTTCATCCTCAACACGCAAGGTCCGGGCTTCCCCGACGCCGTGGTCCAGGCGGCCGCCAAGCAGGAGGGCGTACGCAGCACGGCCGCGGTGAAGGTCGACGGGGCGCAGCTGTGCGACAACGCCGACTGCTCGGCCGCGAAGCAGGTCTTCGTCACCGCGTTCCCCGCTCACGCGATCGGTGACCTGGTCAACGTCACGGTGGTGGCCGGCTCCGACGAGCTCCGCCCGGGCAGCATGCTGCTGTCCGAGAGCGAGGCAAAGTCGCGCAACCTCGCGCCCGGCGACACCGTCACGGTCCAGTTCGCGCGTTCCACCCCGGAGACCCTGACCGTGGCCGGCACCTACGAGACCAACCAGCTGATCGGCGACTACCTCGTGGACGCGTCCAAGGCGGCGGACTTCTCGACGCAGCGCGACGTGGCAGCCCTCGTCGGCTTGGAGGACGGTGCTGACGCCGCCACCGTTCGCGCCGGCCTGGACGAGGCGCTGAAGGACTACCCCAACGTCGAGGTGCTCGACCAGTCGGAGTTCGTCGGCGAGGCGGAGAGTCAGGTCAACCAGATCGTGACGATCATCAACATCCTGCTCGGTCTGTCCGTGATCATCGCCCTGCTCGGCGTCCTCAACACCCTGGCCCTCTCGGTCATCGAGCGCACCCGGGAGATCGGGCTGCTGCGGGCGGTCGGCATGGCCCGCAAGCAGGTGAAGCGGATGATCCGCACCGAAGCGGTGCTCATCTGCACCTTCGGTGGCCTGCTCGGTCTGGCGGTCGGCTCGGTCTTCGGCATCGCGTTGCAGCAGGCCCTGAAGGGCGAGGGCGTCACCGAGCTCGGTTTCCCCGTGGTGACGTTGTTCATCTACCTGCTGTGCTCGGCGCTGGCAGGCGTTGTCGCGGCTGCCCTGCCGGCGCGCCGTGCCTCGCGTCTCAACGTCCTCGAGGCCATCGCCACCGAGTAGGGCTCAGCGCGTCGGAGCGGGACCCGGCTCGGGGCCGATGTCGGGCGCCGAGGAGGCGGGTGCCGGGTCCTGGGCGGTGGGCACAGCGCGGGGACCGCTCACGTCGTCCTCGGTCGGCACGGACGGGCTCCGCCCGGCCGGGTCTTTCGCTTTTGCCTGCTGGCCCTCGGTGCCCGGCGCGTTCTCGGGGAAGTGGCAGGCGACCTGGTGGCCGGGGGCCAGCTCGACCAGCGGCGGCTCGTCAACGCTGCACACCTCCTGCGCCTTCCAGCACCGGGTGTGGAATCGGCAGGCGGGCGGCGGGTCAAGGGGGCTCGGGATGTCACCGGTGAGGCGGATCCGCTCGCGCTTTCCGCGCTGGTCGGGGTCGGCGAGCGGGACCGCGGAGAGCAGCGCGACGGTGTAGGGGTGCATGGGCCGCTCGTAGAGCGCGGTCCGCTCGGCCAGCTCGACGATCTTGCCGAGGTACATGACCGCTACCCGGTCGGAGATGTGACGCACGACCGACAGGTCGTGGGCGATCACGACGTAGGTGAGTCCGAGCTCGTCCTGCAAGTCCTCCATCAGGTTGATGATCTGCGCCTGGATGGAGACGTCGAGCGCCGACACGGGCTCGTCGGCGATGATCAGCTTGGGGCGCAGGGCCAGCGAGCGGGCGATCCCGATCCGCTGGCGCTGGCCGCCGGAGAACTCATGCGGGTAGCGGTTGTAGTGCTCGGGGTTGAGTCCGACCAGCTCGAGCAGGTCCTGGACCGTTCGCTTTGTGCCCCGGTCGGTCTTGATCCCTTGCAGGCGGAACGGCGCTCCCACGATCGTGCCGACCGTGTGCCGGGGGTTCAACGACGAGTAGGGGTCCTGGAACACCATCTGGACATCGCGGCGGATGCGGCGGAGCGCGTTGCCCTTGGTGTGCGTGATGTCCTTGCCCTGGAAGCGGATGGTGCCGTCGGTGGGCTCGTCCAGCCGGACCAGCAGGCGTCCGGTGGTCGTCTTGCCGCACCCGGACTCGCCGACGAGCCCGAGGGTCTCGCCCGGCCGAACGCTGAAGTCGAGCCCGTCGACCGCCTTGACCGTGCCGACGGTCTGCTGACGCAGCCCGCGGACCACCGGGAAGTGCTTGCGCAGCCCGCTGACGGACAGCAGCGCTTCGGCGTCAGCGGGTTCCGCGGAGTCCTCCGCGCGCCCGTCGGATGCCGTTGCAGTCACCTGGTCTCCTCGTGGCTCACGTGCCGAGCTTCAGCTGCTCGCTGCGGATGGCGCGGCGATCGTCGGGGGGGAGGTGACAGGCGACGAGATGCCCGGGGCCGGCCTCCTCCAGCTCGGGGACCAACGTCCGGGACAGGTCGCCGTTGCGCTCGCCGTAGGCGCAGCGCGGGTGGAAGGCGCAACCGGCGGGCCGGTTGATGAGGCTGGGCGGCGTGCCCTTGATCGGGATCAGCCGCTCCTCCCGGTCGTGGTCGAGCCTCGGCATGGACTTGAGCAGTCCCCACGTGTAGGGGTGCTCGGGTCGGTGGAACACATCGCCGATGCTGCCGTACTCCACGCACCTGCCGGCGTACATCACCAGAATGTCGTCGGCCATCTCGGCGACCACGCCGAGGTCGTGGGTGATCATGATGACCGCGGAGTCGAACTCGGACTGGAGGTCCTGGATGAGCTCGAGGATCTGTGCCTGCACGGTGACGTCCAGCGCCGTGGTCGGCTCGTCGGCGATGAGCAGGTCGGGGTCGCAGGAGAGTGCCATCGCGATCATGGCGCGCTGCCGCATGCCGCCCGAGAACTGGTGGGGGTAGTCGTCGACGCGGGAGTTTGGTTGGGGGATCCCTACCCGCCGGAGCATGTCGATGGCGTGTGTGCGCGCCTCCTTCTTGGACACGTCGTTGTGCACGCGGTAGGCCTCGATGATCTGGTGGCCGATCGTGTAGAACGGGTGCAGGGCCGACAGCGGGTCCTGGAAGATCATCGACATCCGCTTGCCGCGCAGCCGGCGTACCTCCTCTTCGGTCGCCGAGATCAGCTCGTCCCCCCCGAGCCAGATCTCGCCGGACACGTTCGCGCGCACCCTGCGGTGCAGGCCGAGGATGCCGAGACTGGTCACGCTCTTGCCCGAGCCGGACTCCCCCACGATGCCCAGCGTCTTGCCGCGCTCGAGACGGAAGGACAGGCCGTCGACGGCCTTAACGAGCCCATCGTCGGTCGGGAAGTGGATGCGCAGGTCGCGCGCCTCCAGGAAGGACCTCGACGGGCCGGCGGCCGGCCCGGACGCGGGGGCGTCCACCAAGGTCATGAGGTCCTCACCTTCGGGTCGAGCATGGCGTAGACGACGTCGACGATCAGGTTGGCCAGGACGATGAACAGCGCGGCGAACGTCGTGACTCCCAGCACAACGGGGAGGTCGTTGTTGCGAATGCCGTCGATCACCAGCTTGCCGATGCCCGGCAGAGAGAACGTGGTCTCGGTGAGCACAGCACCGCCGAGCAGCAGGCCCAGGTCGAGCCCGAAGATCGTCACGATCGGGGTGATGGCGGCGCGGAGCCCGTGCCTGATGACCACGGTGTTCTCCGGGAGCCCCTTGGCGCGGGCCGTGCGCACAAAGTCCTCGCCCATGGTCTCCAGCATGCCCGCGCGGGTGAACCGTGCGTACTGGGCCGCGTAGAGGAAGGCGAGCGTGGTCCACGGCAGGACGAGCGCGTAAGCCCATTGCACCGGGTTCTCGAAGAACGGGGTATAGCTTCCACCGCCGGGGAACAGCCCCCACTTGTAGGAGAAGAGGGTCAGCGCGACCAGGCCGGTGAAGTAGATAGGCAGAGAGACACCTGCCAGGGCGATGGTCATCGCCATCCGGTCGAAGAACGAGCCTCGCTTCAATGCGGAGATGACGCCCGTGGTCACTCCGGCGACGAGCCAGATCACTGCCGCGCCGAGGGCCAGCGAGGCGGTGACCGGTAGTCGCCGAATGATTTCGTCCCAGACCGGCTGGTTGTTGTTGAAGGAGTAGCCGAGGCACGGCGCCGGACAGTGCTCCACCTGAGGTGGTTGGGAGTAGTCCGCGCCGACGAAGATCCCCTTGACGTAGCGGACGTACTGCGTGGGGATCGGGTCAGCCAAGTGATAGCTGTCGATCACTCCCTGGATGGCTTCCGGTGACGTGTCCCGGCCCACGTAGCGCAGCGCCATGCCCTCCGGGGTCTGTCCGGCCATCCGGGGCAGCAGGAAGAAGATGGCGAACACGGCCATGCTGATGATGGCCAGCAGGACGACCGCGGTAATAAGCCGCCGGATGATGTAGACGCCCACGACGTTCGGCGCGGCGGCCGACCGGTCGGCGGGAACGTCCCGTCGACCGGCCGGCGCCTGCCTTCACCTACCTTCGTGCTCTGAGGGCTACTGCACGCCGATCTGGCTGTAGTCGTACATGCCGTAGGCCGGGTTGATGAACACGTTCGTCAGGTTCTCCGGCCGGTACAGCAGTGTCTTCTCGTAGACCACCGGGAGCAAGGCAGCGGACTCCATGACCTTCTTGTCCACCTCCGCCCAGATCTTGGTGCGCTCGGCGGTGTCCTCGGTCTGGATGCCCTTGTCGAGCAGCGCGTTGATCGCGGGGTCGTTGAGCTCCATCTGGTTGTAGTTGCCGGCCGCGCCGATGGCCCGCCCGTCGACGATCTGTGACAGGAAACCGAAGCCAGACGGCCAGTCAGCACCCCACCCGGCGACGATGATGCCGAGCTTGTTCTTGTGGACGAAGGAGGGCACGCCTGCGTACTGCGCGCTCCAGTCGCCCGAGGGGTACTTCTTGATCTGGGCCTTGATGCCGACCTTGTCCAGCGATGCCTGGATGGCCTCACCGGTCGCGACGTCCTTCGGCCGGTCGCCACGCACCGCGATGTTGGTGGTGAAGCCGTCAGGCTGGCCGCACGCGGTCAGGGCCTCCTTGGCCTTGGTGACGTCGCCACGGTTGTCGGGGCCTGCTTCCCAGGTCACGGTCTTCTCGTAACCCAGGATGTTCGGCGGCAGCGCGGTCGTGGCGATCTCGCCACCGACCTCACCACCCCAGGCGGCCTGCGTGGCCACCCGGTCGACGGCATATTGAACGGCCTTGCGGCACTCGATGTTGTCGAACGGCGGCACCTGGGTGGAGAGCATGGCGTAGCGCAGGAAGCCGGTGACCGGGTTGTCGGCGTTCTTCTTGAGGTCCTCGCTGCCGAGGATCTTTGCCCGGGTCTGCGCCTGGACGCCGGTGCCGTCGAGGGCGAGGTCGAGCGCACCGGACAGGAGCCGGTTGTCGATGTCGTTCGCGTCGACCTTCATGGTCGTCTCGATCTTGTCGACGAGCTGCTTGCGCAGCGGGTCGGTCTTGGCGTCCCACTGGTCGTTCTTGACGAGCGTGAACTTCTGGCCGACCTGGTAGCTCTCGAACTTGTAGGGCCCACTCGACATCGGGTGCTCCTGGTACTTCACGCCGGTGTCCTTGGCCTGCGGCACGGGTGCCGTCTGCGGGTTGACGGTCAGGTAGTCGAACTCGGCGAAGGGCTGCTTCAGCTTGAAGACGATGGTCTGGTCGTCCGGCGTCTCGATGCCCTTGAAATTGTCGAGGTTCTTGTCCTTGTAGGGGCCGGCGTAGTCACCCGCGTCGAGGTACTGCGCGAAGTACTTCGGCCCGTTGATGAGTATCCCGCCGTAGTTGCTGCGGGCGACGGCGTACTTGACGTCCTTGGACGTGATGGGTGTGCCGTCCTCGTACTTCAGACCTGCCTTGAGCTTGTAGGTCCAGGTCTTGTTGCCGTCGGACGGAACTCCCAGGGTCTCGGCGAGATCCGGCTCTGCCTTCAGGCCGTCCTTGCCGACCTTGCTCGCGAAGCTGACCAGCGGCCGCGCGTAGTTCCGGGTGAAGTCCCAGTTGAACGCGTAGTAGGTGTCGCCCGGGTCCATCGAGTCGGGTTCGTCGGTGAGCGCGTAGCGCAGCGTTCCGCCGGTCTTGTCCGACGGGTTCACGACTCCCTTGTTGCCAGCGTCGTAAGCGACGTCAACGGACTTGTTGCCGTTGTCATCGCTGTTGTCATTAGAGTCGCCGCCGCACGCGGTGAGACCTAGCGCTAGCGCTATTCCCGCTGCGACGACCGTCGTCCTGCGTTTTCTCATCTGTTCCATCACCCTTCGCGTGGTGTTTCTCGGAATGCAGCTCGGCGGCCCGTGTGGGCTACCGACCTCGTGGGTCCAGGGCGTCGCGCAGCCCGTCGCCGAACAGGTTGAACGACATGACCGTGATGAAGATGGCCATGCCGGGGACGATCATGAACAGTGGAGCAGTCTGGTAGAAGTCGACGGCACGTGTGAGCATGCCGCCCCACGACGCCTGCGGCTCGGACACGCCGACCCCCAGGAAGGACAGCGCGGCCTCGAACAGGATGTTCGTGGGGATCAGCAGCGTCGCGTAGACCAGGATCGGCGCGACCAGACTGGGCATCAGCTCGCGCCTGATGATCCAGCGGTTGGAAGCCCCGAGGCTGCGCGCGGCGTCCACGAACTCCCGCTCGCGCAGCGAGAGCGTCTGGCCGCGGATGATGCGTCCGATGTAGGGCCAGTTGAAGAACCCGATGATGAACACCAGCACCGCGATCCGCAGGTTGTTGTCCTGCAGAGTGAACGGCCCGAGGTCGGCGCTGTCCGGGATGACGCCGACGATGGCGATCGCGAACAGCAGCAGCGGGAAGGCGAGGAAGATGTCCATCGCCCGGCTGATGAGCGTGTCGATCCTGCCGCCGAAGAACCCCGCGGTGACTCCCAGGATCGTCCCGAGGGTGACTGACAGCAGCGTGGCCAGGAACGCCACCAGCAGCGAGATCTGTGAGCCCGCCACGATGCGGCTGAAGATGTCGCGCCCGTTCACCGGCTCGACTCCCAGCAGGAAGTCCTTGGTGATGCCCCCCCAGGCGCCCTTGGGCTTGCTGAACACCGGGTCGATGAGCTCGACGTGCGGCTCGTTCGGAGGGTGCCCGAGCGCCCCGATGATGCCGCCGAAGGGCCACTTGGCGAAGATGGCCACGAAGATCAGGAACAGCACCATGCAGCCGCCGGCCATCGCGACCTTGTCGCGCTTGAGGCGCATCCAGGCGATCTCTCTGGGCGATCGGCCCCGGACATCGCCGACGCCCGCGTAGATCGCATCCGGGTCAGCTGAGGAGCTGGCCGAGGTGACCTCGAGGCCTGCCGTCATCCGAGCACTGCCTCCCTCCAGCGGCCGCCGACCCTCGCCGTGCCGTCGCACAGTCTGCACATAGTCGACCGCGGCGTCAGGGGTAGGTGTGCTTCCGGGCGCGATTGTGACCAGATCGACGCCGTGTGTCATGTCATCTGTAACGCACGGCCCCTCGGCTCGCAAGGTGCTGCGCGAGAGCATCAGACCCGGCGCGACCACGAGGTCACGCAGGGTCATGCCGGGCCGCCGGGGACCAGCCTCTCGAGCCGGTCAAGCGTCAGGTCCCGAAGTGAAGCAACCCGGATACGCCCGGGCGAAGGCGGCACGTCGACGAGCCCCTCGACGGCGACCGTGACGCACCCGGCGGCCTCGGCCGAGGCCACGCCCGTCGGTGAGTCCTCCACGGCGACGCAGCGGCGCGGGTCGACGCCGAGCAGCGCGGCGGCCCGCAGGTATGCCTCGGGGTGCGGCTTGCCTTCGCGCACCTCGTCGCCGGTGACGACGGCGCCGAACGTGCCCTCCGGCAACCCTTCGACGACGGCCTCAGCCAGTCGCCGGTAGGACATCGTCACGAGCGCGACCGGGACACCGGCCCGACCGAGTGCGACCAGCAGCTCGCGGGCTCCCGGCGTCCACGGGATGTGCGCCCGCACCCGGTCAACCACCCCGTCCAGCAACCGCTCGACGATCTCCTCCGGTGGAAGGTCGACCCCGCCGACGGCGCGCAGGTATCCGGCGGAGACCAGCAGCGGCTTGCCCACCACCGAACGCGCGTCATCGTCGGTCCAGGAGCCGCCGTGCGCCGCGACCAGCTCCTGCTCGCAGGCGATCCAGGCCGGTTCGGTGTCGACGAGGGTGCCGTCCATGTCGAGCAGCACTGCGGCGAGCCGCCGACCGCCGTCGCCCTCGCTCACCGGGCGTTGAAGTACTTCGCCTCGGGGTGGTGGATGACGATCGCGTCGGTCGACTGCTCGGGGTGCAGCTGGAACTCCTCGGACAGCTTGACGCCGATCCGCTCGGGGCCGAGCAGGTCGACGAGCTTTGCGCGGTCCTCGAGGTCAGGACACGCGCCGTAGCCGAACGAGAACCGCGCACCCCGGTAACGCAGGTCGAAGAAGTCCTCCGGCCGGTCCGGGTCCTCGCCGCCGAAGCCGAGCTCGGCGCGCATCCGCATGTGCCAGTACTCCGCGAGCGCCTCGGTGAGCTGCACCGACAGGCCGTGCAGCTCGAGGTAGTCGCGGTAGGCGTCGCGGGCGAACAGGTCACTGGTGACCTCCGCGATGCGCGGTCCCATCGTCACGAGCTGGAGCCCGAGCACGTCGGTCTCGCCGGAGTCGCGGGACCGGAAGAAGTCGGCGATGCACAGGTGCCGGCCGTGGCGCTGCCGCGGGAACGTGAACCGGTGGCGCTCGCGACCGTCCTCGTGGAGCACGACCAGGTCGTCGCCCTCGCTCACCACCGGGTAGTAGCCGTAGACGACGGCCGCCTCGAGCATCCGCTCGGCCTGCACCCGCTCAAGCAGCGCGCGCAGCCGCGGGCGCCCCTCGGTCTCGACGAGCTCTTCGTACGACGGGCCGTCGCGCTTGCTCGCCTTCAGGCCCCACTGGCCCATGAAGGTCGCGCGCTCGTCCAACAGCGCTGCGTAGTCGGCCAGCTGGATGCCCTTGACGATCCGGTCACCCCAGAACGGCGGTGTCGGCACCGGGTTGTCGGTGGCGACGTCGGAGCGGGCCGGCATGTCCTCGGGCGGCGTGATGTCGGGCCGGCCGGTGGTGCGCACCCGCCGCTCGCGCAGCGCAGGCAGCTCGGCGCCGGGAACTCCCCGCTTGACGGCCACGATGGCGTCCATCAACCGCAGCCCCTCGAACGCGTCCCGCGCGTAGCGGACCTCCCCGTCGTACAGGCCGGCAAGGTCCTGCTCGACGTAGGACCGGGTCAGGGCCGCGCCGCCGAGGATCACCGGCCAGCGGGCGGAGACACCTCGGGAGTTCATCTCCTCGAGGTTCTCCTTCATGATCACCGTCGACTTCACGAGCAGCCCGGACATGCCGACCAGGTCGGCCCGGTGCTCCTCGGCTGCGTCGAGGATCGTCGAGATCGGCTGCTTGATGCCGAGGTTGTGCACGGTGTAGCCGTTGTTGGACAGGATGATGTCGACGAGGTTCTTGCCGATGTCGTGCACGTCGCCCTTGACCGTGGCGAGCACGATCGTGCCCTTGCCGTCCTCGTCGGTCTTCTCCATGTGCGGCTCGAGCCACGCGACACTGGCCTTCATCACCTCGGCCGACTGGAGCACGAACGGCAGCTGCATCTCGCCGCGGCCGAACAGCTCGCCGACGACCTTCATGCCCTCGAGCAGGTGGTCGTTGACGACGTCCAGCGCACTCATGCCGGTGTCGAGAGCCTCCTGCAGGTCGCCCTCGAGGCCGTTGCGCTCGCCGTCGATGATCCGTCGGGCGAGCCGCTCCCCCAGCGGGAGCAGGGCGAGCTCCTCGGAGCGGGACTGCCGCACCGCGGCCGCGTCGACGCCCTCGAAGAGGTCGAGGTAGCGCTCCAGCGGGTCGTAGCCCTCGCTGCGGCGGTCGTAGACGAGGTCGAGAGCGACCTTGCGCTGCTCCTCCTCGATCTTCGTCATCGGCAGGATCTTGGCGGCGTGCACGATCGCGGAGTCGAGACCGGCCTTGATGCACTCGTGCAGGAAGACGGAGTTGAGGACGATGCGCGCGGCGGGGTTCAGGCCGAAGGACACGTTGGACAGGCCGAGCGTGGTCTGCACCGTCGGATAGCGACGCTTGATCTCGCGGATCGCCTCGATCGTCTCGAGGCCGTCGCGGCGGGTCTCCTCCTGCCCGGTGGCGATCGGGAAGGTGAGCGTGTCGACGATGATGTCCTCGACGTGCATGCCCCAGTTGGTGGTGAGGTCGTCGATGAGGCGGCTGGCGACCCGGACCTTCCACTCCGCTGTGCGGGCCTGGCCCTCCTCGTCGATGCAGAGCGCCACGACCGCCGCGCCGTGCTCGCGGATCACCGGCATCACCCTGGCGAAGCGCGACTCAGGGCCGACGCCGTCCTCGTAGTTGACCGAGTTGACGATCGAGCGCCCGCCGAGCAGCTCGAGGCCGGCCTCGATGAGAGCCGGCTCGGTCGAGTCCAGCATCAGCGGCAAGGTCGACGCAGTGGCGAACCGGCTGACGACCTCGCGCATGTCGCGCACGCCGTCACGGCCGACATAGTCGACGTTCACGTCGAGCAGGTGGGCGCCGTCACGCGTCTGGTCGCGGGCGATCTCGATGCAGTCGTCCCACTTCTCGGCCAGCATGGCCTCGCGGAACGCCTTGGACCCGTTGGCGTTGGTGCGCTCTCCCACGGACAGGTAGGACGTGTCCTGGCGGAACGGCACGTGCTGGTAGAGCGATGCGACGCCGGCCTCGGGGCGCGGCTTGCGGGTCGCGAGACCGCGGCCCTGCACGCGCTCGACGACCTGCCGGAGGTGCTCGGGCGTGGTCCCGCAGCAGCCGCCGACGAGGTTGAGGCCGAAGTCCTTGGTGAAGTGGTCGTGCGCGTCGGCGAGCTCCTCGGGCGTGAGCGGGTAGGACGCGCCGTCACGCGCCAGCACCGGCAGCCCCGCGTTGGGCATGCAGGACAGCCCCACCCGGGCGTGCCGGGAGAGGTGGCGCAGGTGCTCGCTCATCTCGTCCGGGCCGGTCGCGCAGTTCAACCCGATGAAGTCGATGCCGAGCGGCTCCAGCGCCGTCAGGGCGGCCGCGATCTCGGTGCCGAGCAGCATCGTGCCGGTCGTCTCGACGGTGACCTGGCAGAACAGCGGCAGGTCGGCCCCCGCCTCGGTCAGCGCCCGCCGGGCGCCGATCACGGCGGCCTTCGCCTGCAGCAGGTCCTGAGCGGTCTCCACCATCAGCGCGTGCACGCCGCCGTTGATCATGCCGCGGACCTGGGTCTGGTAGGCGTCGCGGAGGGTGGCGTAGGGCACGTGGCCCAGCGTCGGCAGCTTGGTGCCCGGCCCGATGGAGCCGATCACCCAACGCGGCTGCTCGCTCGTCGTACGGTCGTCGGCGGCCTCACGGGCGATCCGGGCACCGGCCTCGGCGAGCTCCTCGATCCGGTCCTCGATGCCGTACTCAGCCAGGTTGGCCAGGTTGGCGCCGAACGTGTTGGTCTCGACCAGGTCGACGCCGGCGTCGAAGTAGGCCTCGTGGACGGTCCGCACGATGTCGGGCCGGGACACGTTGAGGATCTCGTTGCAGCCCTCGTGCCCCTGGAAGTCGTCCATGCTCGGGTCCTGGGCCTGCAACATCGTCCCCATCGCCCCGTCAGCGACGAGGACGCGTTGGGACAGGGTGGTGCGCAGCAGCTCAGGAGTGTTGGACATCGCCGGCAAGTCTACGAGGCCCACGCATGCGTCCCCGCTGTGGCAGGCTGCATGGTGAGACACAGACCGGCGCGAACACGCCAGAACAACTGACCGACAGGTCGGGAACCGGAGGCTGCGGGTGATCGAGCTCGAGGGCTTTCCCGAGCTGGTGGACCCCATCCTGATCGCGGCCTTCGAGGGCTGGAACGACGCCGGGGACGCCGCAACCGCCGCGATCGAGCACCTCGAGGAGCTGTGGCCCACGACCCCGCTCGGGTCGTTCGAGCCCGAGGACTACTACGACTACCAGGTCAACCGGCCGATGATCGCCCTCGACGACGACAGTCGGCGGTTCATCACCTGGCCGACGACACGGATCTCGTTCGCGCGGCTGCCCGACATCGGCCGGGACGTGGTCCTGGTCCGCGGCATCGAGCCCAACATGCGGTGGCAGTCGTTCGCGGCCGAGCTGCTCGAGTGCTGCCACGAGCTCGGCGTGGAGATGGTGGTGACGCTCGGCGCGCTGCTTGCCGACTCGCCGCACACCCGCCCGGTGCCGGTGAGCGGCACCTCGTCGGATGAGGGCGTCGCGCGCAGCCTGCACCTGGAGCCCTCGCGCTACGAGGGCCCGACCGGCATCGTCGGGGTCATCAACGACGCGTGCAGCCGGGCCGGGATACCGGCGCTGTCGATCTGGGCGGCGGTGCCGCACTACGTCGCGCAGCCGCCGTGCCCCAAGGCAACCCTTGCCCTGCTCCGCCACATCGAGGACCTGCTCGACGTCCCCATCCCGCTCGGTGAGCTGCCCGAGGACGCCCGCGCGTGGGAGCGCGGCGTGGACGAGCTGGCGTCGGAGGACGCGGAGGTCGCGGAGTACGTCCGCTCCCTCGAGGAGGCCAAGGACCTGGCCGAGGCGCCGGAGGCGTCCGGGGACGCGATCGCCCGCGAGTTCGAGCGCTACCTCCGCCGCCGGGACGAACCCCCAAGTAGCCCCGTGCTCGGGCTACAGGCGGATGCCGAGGAGGGCGTCGACCGCCGAGCGCACGAGTCCGGGCGCGGACTTGTCGTCGCCACCCGACTGCAGCGCCTCCTCGACCCACCCGTCCACGATGGTCAGAGCGCCGGGAGCGTCGAGGTCCTCGGCAAGCCGCTGCCGGATCCCGTCCAGCACCGCGTCGGCTGAAGGGCCGGACGCCAGCCCGACCGCGTCCCGCCACCGCCCGAGCCGCTGCTCCGCGCGCGTCAGGTCGGCCTCGGTCCACTCCCAGTCGGAGCGGTAGTGGTGGGCGAGCAGCGCGAGCCGGATGGCCATCGGGTCGCGGCCGGCACGCCGCAGTGCTGACACGAACACCAGGTTGCCCTTGGACTTCGACATCTTCTCGCCGTCCAGGGCGACCATGCCGGAGTGCACGTAGTGCTGGGCGAACGGCGGGTCCCCGGTCAGGACGTGGCCCTCGGAGGCACCCATCTCGTGGTGCGGGAACGCCAGGTCGCTGCCCCCGCCCTGCACGTCGAAGCCGTTGCCGAGGTGGTCCAACGCGATCGCGGTGCACTCGATGTGCCACCCGGGCCGGCCGGAGCCGAGCTCGGTGTCCCACTCGGGCTCGTCCGGTCGCCCGGACTGCCAGAGCAGGCAGTCCAACGGGTGCTTCTTGCCGACCCGGTCGGGGTCGCCGCCACGCTCCGCGAACAGCCGCAGCATCTCGGGCTCGTCCAGGTTGCTCACCGAACCGAACCGCGGGTCGGCGTGGACAGCGAAGTAGGTGTCACCGTCGACGTCGTACGCCGCGCCCTTGCCCTGCAACGCCCGGACCGCCTCCACGATCCGCGGGATCGCCTCCACCGCTCCCACGAAGTCGTCGGGAGGGATGACACCGAGCGCCGACATGTCCTCGCGGAACAGGTCGATCTCACGGTCGGCGAGACTTCGCCAGTCCTCGCCGTCGCGCTGGGCTCGCTCGAGCAGGGGGTCGTCGACATCGGTGACGTTCTGCACGTAGTGCACCTGGTGGCCGGCGTCGCGCCAGGCCCGGCCGACCAGGTCGAAGGCGACGTAGGTCGCGGCGTGGCCGATGTGGGTCGCGTCGTACGGCGTGATGCCGCAGACGTACATGCGGGCTGTCGGACCTGGCGCGGTTGCTCGCAGCTGCCCGGTCGCGGAGTCGTGCAGGCGCAGGGTCGGGCCTCCGCCAGGAAGCGGAGGCACCTCCGGTGCAGGCCAGGCGCGCATCAGTCGAGCCTAACGGCGCGGAATCAGAACGGCGGCCACGGGATCGACGGCCACCCCTCAGCCGGCAGAGCGAACCGGCCGGTCGCGAGCAGGCCAGCCAACCGGCGTCGGGTCGCGCGCACCTCGGCACCGGTCAGCAGTGCCGAGAGCCGGGTCCCGAGCTCGCCGTCGAGCTGCTCGGTCAGGGTGGTCAGCACCCAGGTCTCCTCGGCGGAGAGCGGGTCACCGGCCCATCCCCACAGCACCGTGCGGAGCTTGGGCTCGACGTGGAAGGACACTCCGTGGTCGACACCGAGCACCTGACCGCTGGGCAAGGGCAGCACGTGGCCGCCCTTGCGGTCGGCGTTGTTGACGACGATGTCCAGGACCGCCATCCGCCGCAGCCGCACATCATCGGCGTGGCCGAGCACGACCGGCTGGCCGCCGCTGCCAAGCGCGTCCAGGACGCGCAGCCAGCCATCGGGGAACTTGCTCGGCGGTGTGACGTCGATCAGCGTGACGTCGGAGTCGCTGTCGACCCAGAGCTGGCACATGCCTGGCCCGAAGGGCCCGTCGCGCATCACGGTCGGCGGCACGATGTCCCAGCCGGTCGCCTCCGACACGGCGTAGGTCGCGAGCTCGCGCGCGGCCAGCGTGCCGTCGGGGAAGTCCCAGAGCGGCCGCTCCCCCGCGATCGGCTTGTAGACGCACCGCGCCGTGGTGCCGGCCAGCTCGATGTCGCAGAAGAGCGTCGCGTTGCTCGCGTCGACCAGCCTGCCCTCGACCGAGATCTCGCCGTGCTGCAGCAGCTTCAGTGCGCTGTCGACGTCGATCGCGGTCACGTCACCAGTGTGCCTTCTGGCTCGTGGTGACCGAAGTGGCGTGCGGGTACCTCCGCGGGAGGTCTCGGGCACAACCGTTGGGTCAGCGGCGGTAGCCGTTGGCGCGGGGGCAGACGTGCCCGCCCGGGTCCAGCGGGAAGCCGCAGAAGGGGCAGGGCGGTCGCCCGGCCGCGACCAGGGCGAGGGCGCGCTTGACGAAGGCCCGCGCCGTCATGCCGGAGATGCGCACCCGCAGCAGCGGGGGTCCGTCCTCCGCCTCGTCGATGAGGGCGGTCTCGTCGTCCGCGTCGTCCTCGGTCACGGCCTGCGCCTCGATGACCACCATCTCGTCGTCGGCATCCCAGGCCAGCGCCATCGTGCCGACCCGGAAGTCCTCCTCGATGGGCACGTCCAGCGGGTCGGTGTCATCGGTGTCCGCGGCCGGGACGGCCGGGACCGACGCCTCTCCCCCGCTGCGCAGCACAACCTCGTCGAGCAGCGCGTCGACCCGCTCGGCCAGCACGGTCACCTGCTGCTTCTCCAGGGCGACGCTGGTGATGCGGCCGCCGCCGGTGGCCTGCAGGAAGAAGGTGCGCTGGCCGGGCTCGCCCACCGTGCCCGCGACGAACCGCTCCGGGGGGTCGTACTCGTGGATGACGCGCGCCATGGCGCCGACCCTATGCCGAGTCGGCGGCGCCGAGTCCGCCGCCGAGGGAGGCTTCGGACGACGGCGCCTTGCGTCGGCGGCGAGTGCCCTTGCGCGGCGCGAGGAAGCCCAGGTCGCCCCCGACATCGTTGACCCGCAGGACGAACGGGCGCAGCGGCGTGTAGCTGACGATGCTGACCGAGCCCGGGTCGACGACGAGTCGCTGGAACTGGTCGAGGTGCATGCCGAGGGCGTCGGCCAGGATGGCCTTGATGACGTCACCGTGCGAGACGACGGCGTACACCGCCTCCTTCTTGTCCGACGCGAGGCGCGAGTTCCAGTCCCGTACGGCGTCCACCGCCCGGTCAGCCATCCCCCGCAGCGACTCCCCGCCATCGCCGGGGAACGTCATCGCCGACGGGTGGGACTGGACGACCTTCCAGAGCGGCTCCTTGGCCAGCTTCTTCAGTTCCTGGCCCGACCACTCGCCGTACCGCACCTCGCCCAGACGGTCGTCGGGGTGCACGGGCACGTCCGCGCCCCCGACAAGCAGGTCCGTGGTCTCGAGGCACCGCTGCAACGGGCTGGTCACGACCGCGGTCAACGGGACCGGCGTGAGCCGACCGGCCAGGGCCCGCACCTGCGCCTGACCCGTTTCGTCCAGGGACACGCCCTCGGTCCAGCCGGCGAGCACACCCGCGTCGTTCGCGGTCGTGCGGCCGTGGCGGACGAGCAGCACCGTGGTCACGTCGCCGCACTCTACGCAAGCGTGGGTGAGGCAGGTCCGTCACAATGGACGGGTGATCGTCGACTGCGCGCTCTACCACGACGGCGCTCGTGAGCCCGTCGAGGGCGACCTGCACGACGCGCTTCAGGTGGCGCGCTCCCGGGGGGACAGCTTCATCTGGATAGGCCTGTACGAACCGGTCGCCGATGAGCTGGAGAAGGTGGCCAAGGAGTTCGACCTTCACCCGCTCGCGATCGAGGACGCGGTGAAGGCCCACCAGCGACCGAAGGTCGAGCAGTTCGACGACTCGACGTTCGTGGTCCTCAAGACCGTTCGCTACGACGAGGCGAGCCAGCAGATCGACCTCGGTGACGTGATGCTCTTCCTGGGCGACTCGTTCATCGTCTCGGTGCGCCACGGGCAGGGACGTGCGCTCAAGGAGGTGCGACGGCGGTTGGAGCAGGATCCGCGGCTGCTCGCCTGCGGGCCATCCGCTGTCCTCTACCTGATCTCCGACGCGATCGTGGACGACTACAGCGAGGTCTCCCTCGCGGTCGAGGCCGACATCGAGGAGGTCGAGGAGCGGGTCTTCTCCCCCGAGCGCTCCAACGAGGCGGCCAGGATCTACAACCTCAAGCGCGAGGTCATCGAGTTCCGCCGAGGCGTCCGGCCTCTCGTTGAACCCATGACCACGCTGGCGGAGGGTCTCAACCCGCACATCGACGAGCACCTGCAGCCGTTCTTTCGGGACGTCGCTGACCACGCCACGCGGGTGTCCGAGCAGGTCGACGGTTTCGACGACCTGCTCACCTCCGTGCTCAACGCCAATCTCGCGCAGGTGAGCGTCCAGCAGAACTCGGACATGCGCCGGATCTCGGCGTGGGTCGCGATCGTGGCCGTGCCGACCATGATCGCCGGCGTCTACGGGATGAACTTCGAGCACATGCCCGAGCTTCGTTGGAGGTACGGCTACGGCCTGGCGCTGGCCGTGATGGCGGGGGCCTGCCTCACGCTCCACCGGCTGTTCAAGCGCTCCGGCTGGCTCTGACCGACTGATATTCTGTGCCTGCTTGTCCCGTTCGTCCCCTGATCTGAGCCGTTTGGCTCCGCTCGTGGCCGCCGGGACGCATCATTGTCGAGCGCCGCTCGGGGGCCGGGCCAGGCGCGCGAAGTCTTTGGGGTGGAAACCAGTGTTCAGGACCGTCCGGCTGGGCGGCGGCGTAGCCGTCGTCGTCGTCGCGCTGCTCGCGGCGACGCTGCCCGCGGCCGCTGACCCCACCGCGACGAAGCCACCGGCCACCTCCGGCCCATCGGTCACGGGCGAGTCCGGCACGATCGCCAGCCAGCCCGACGAGGACATCCACGCCGATCCCGCCCTGCTGTCCGCCTCTGCTGCGCTGATCGAGGCCGAGAACGACCTCGCGGCCGCGCGGGTGGTGCTGGCCACGATCCGCGAAGAGCTGGCCGCAGCCCGGCAGGCCGAGAACCAGGCGCGCGTGGAGCTGCGTGCAGCCGAGCTGGCCGAGGAACGCGCGGAGCGCGCGCTCGACACCATCCGGGAGCGGATCGCCGGTCACCGCACCGACCTGGGCCACCTCGCCAGCGCGGCCTACAAAGGAAACGGCCCGCTCGGCTCGTGGTCGCTGATCCTCGCCTCGCAGACGCCGGAACAGCTCGTCGACCGGCTGGGCTACGTGCAGAGCGTCTCCAACGCCGGCAACTCGATGATCGCCAATCTGCAGGAGGACCGCGCCAACCTCACCACCCTGCAGGCCCGGTTGGCGGCCGCTCGAATGTTGCAGGAGCGCGAGCAGGCAGCGGCAGCCGCCGCCGTGGAGCGCATGGCCGCGAAGGAGAAGGAGGCAGCCCTCGCCGAGGCAGAGCTGCATGCCACCGTGCTCGTCCACCGTGCGGCGTTGGACGCGGCGTTGCTGGCGAAGGCCGACGACGAGGCGCGCTACCAGCTGCTGGCGACGCAGTCCGGGCAGCTCGGAGAACGGATTCGCTCGATGGCGGCGAAGCTGGCTGCCCTGCCGCGGGCGCCGAAGGGCACGGGCAGCTTCGTCCGACCGGGCACGGGGGCGCTCACATCGCCTTACGGGCCCCGGCTTCATCCGATCCTCCGCTACGTCAAGGTCCACACCGGGATGGACCTCGGCAGTGGCGACGGCATCGTCTACGCAGCAGATCGTGGCGTTGTCCTTCTGACCGAGCTCAACACGGCGTACGGGAACATGACCGTCATCGACCACGGGACGGTCGGCGGGCTTCACCTGACCACGCTCTACGCCCACCAGGCTGCCTTCGCGGTTCGGCCGGGCACCCGGGTGCGCAAGGGCCAGCCGATCGGAGTGGTCGGGTCGACCGGCTTCGCGACCGGCCCGCACCTGCACTTCGAGGTGCGCGTCGACGGCGCCCCGCAGGACCCTGCGCCCTTCCTCAAGGGCGCTCCGATGCCCGCAACCCCCGCGCGCGGCGCCGCCTGAGCGTGACCAAAGGGGTCCCCCGCTCGTTTGCCAGTCAGCCGGACAGGCAAAGGAGAGATCATGCGTGCGTCCCGGGCCCTTGCGGGCATCGCTGCGGTGCTGTCTGCCGCAGTGGTGGTCGGATCGACCGGTTCGGCGTCCGCCAACCCGCTGCCCATCCCGGTGCCCACGCTCGACGCGCAGCTGCCGCTGCCGGTCCCGTCGCCCACGCTGACCACGCCGGGACTCCCGCTGCCGACCGGTCCCGCCCCCACGCTGCCGCCGCCGCCTGGTGGCCTGCCGTTGCCGACCACACCCGGGACGGGCCCACAGCCGCCGTCCGATGAGCCGGGCGGCTCCTCCGACCAGCCGTCGAAGGAGCGCGGCGGCAAGGAGTTCATCTCCACCAAGCCGATGATCGCCGGCCGCCCCGAGGCGGCCGACCTGCTCGACGACGAGTCCAGCCCGGCGCTCTACCGCGCGAGCAAGCGCTTCCTCGCCGCCGACCAGGGCATCGCCGAGATCGTCGCCTACCAGGAGGCGCTGATCCGGGCCGTCGAGAACGCGCAGCGCGTCGTCGATGACTACCAGGTGCTCGCCAAGGAGGCAGCCACCTCCCGCGGTCAGGCCGCCGCCCTGCGCGACCAGGAGACCACCGCCTCGCGCAAGGTCGCGGGATACGCGCGCAGCGCCTATCGCAGTGGCGGCCTCGGGATCACCGACAGCGACGCGGCCATCAGCTGGGAAGCAGTTGCCACGCAACTGGCCGACTCGGCCGTGCGTGCCGAGCTCCGGGCTGGTGGCGTCAGCGGGCAGCTCGCCAGCCTGCGCCAGGAGTACGAGGGCTATGCCCTTGACTACTACCGGGCCCTGCAGCAGCTCACCGACTACCGCAAGAAGCTCGCCCGGCTGGCCGCGCAGCGTGCCGCTGCACTCGCTGCTGCCCGTGCCGCACGAGCCGGCGAGCTGCAGCTCATCAAGGTGCGCGTGCTGCAGTCGGGTCGTCTGGGTGAGCAGATCCGGGCCGCATCAGCCGCGCTGCGCAAGGCAGGCGACGCGGTCGACGGCACCGGCGACTTCCAGCTGCCCGGTAAGGGCCCGGTGACGTCGGACTACGGCATGCGCTTCCACCCGATCCTGCGCTACACGAAGCTGCACACCGGGACCGACTTCGGTCGCGACGACGGCACGGTCTACGCCGCGGACGACGGCGTGGTGCTGTTCACGGTCGCGAACCCGGCGTACGGGAACATGACCGTGATCGACCACGGCCTGATCGACGGCGAGTCCATCACGACGATGTACGCCCACCAGGCCCGCTTCCTGGTCAAGGAGGGCGACCGGGTCAAGAAGGGCCAGCCCATCGGTGTGATCGGCTCCACCGGCTACGCCACCGGCCCGCACCTGCACTTCGAGGTGCGTGACGCGGGCACGGTCGAGAACCCGATGCCCTGGCTTTAGGTCTTTCTCGCCATTTCGCCCTCTTTTGCCGGTCTAGTGGCGTATGTTGCGGTCTCCATCAACCGCACACAGGGGGCCTTCGCACATGCGAAAGATCATCGTGGGAACCATCGTCGTCGCGTTCAGCGCCATCGCCACCGCCGGGCCGGCCCTGGCGCAGCCGACCGAGGACCGCAACCGCAGCACGGTCGGCTACTGCATCTCCGACGTCGTCTACGGCAACGAGCCCAACCTCGACGCCGAAGGCAACGTCGTCCCGAGCCAGTCGCCCGGCCCGTTCGTGAACAACCCCACCGACCCGGACAACCCGTTCCGCGGGCGGTCCGTCGGCGGGTTCAACCAGGACGGCATCGACATCCCGCAGCTGTGCCGCACGGCGTTCGGCACCGGCGCCGACTGAGCACTGCGCTCCACGTTGCGCGACGCGAGAGAGGTCCTCGGCTTTCGCCCGGGGGCCTCTCTCGCGTGCGCGTCGATGGCCGACAGCGGCCCGATCGTCAGGTCGCGGTGATGGTCCCGGCGGCCAGCAGACCCAGCAGCACCACCCCGAGGACCACCCGGTACGGCACGAACAGCGTGATGGGGTGGTGGGCGACGAAGCGCAACAGCCAGGCGATGGACGCGTAGGCGACCGCGAAGGACACGACGGCGCCGACCGCGAGCGCGCTGACGGACACGTCTTCCTTGGCGGCATCCTTGAGCTCGAACAGGCCGGCGCCGACCAGCGCCGGGATCGACAGGAAGAACGAGAGCCGGGTTGCCGCGACCCGGTCGAGCCCGCGCAGCAGCCCGGCGCTGATCGTCGCTCCTGAGCGGGAGACGCCGGGGACCAGGGCGATGCACTGGACAAGTCCGATGACGAGCACGTCGGTGAGAGTCGTCTCGCGTTCCTCACGATCCTGGCGCGCGACCTTCTCGGCGTAGACCATCACGGCGCTCCACAGCACCAGCGCCCACCCGACCACCCAGAGGTTGCGCAGGGAGCCGGAGATCAGGTCCCGGGCCAGGAAGCCGACCACGGCGATCGGGAGGCTCCCCCAGATGACGAACCACCCGAACCGGTAGTCGAACGTGCCCCGCACCTCGGGCTTGAACAAGCCCGTCACCCAAGCCGAGAAGATGCGGACGATGTCGCGGAAGAAGTAGACGAGGACGGCCGCGATCGCACCGACCTGGATGATGGCCGTGAAGGCCGTCACGCCCTTGTCGTCGATCGGGAGCCCGAGCCATTTCTCGGCGATCGTGAGGTGCCCCGTGCTCGACACCGGCAGGAACTCCGTGAGCCCCTCGACAACCCCCAGCACGACGGCGTCGAGGATCCCGATGTCGGTCAAGCCGACTCCCCGAACCCCGAGGCCTCCAGCGCCTGGGCGACCGTGCGCAGCGTGGCCGTCCGCTCCTCCAGCGTCGCGGCGTAGGTCGCCACGCTCAGCGTCGTCACCCCGGCGTCCGCGTACGCCGAGAGCCGGTCGCGGATCCGCTCCGGCGGGCCGATCAGCGACGTGCGGTCGATGAACTCGAACGGCACCGCCGCCGCAGCATCGCGGTGCGCCCGGGCGAGATAGAGGTCCTGCACCTCACGAGCCGCATCCTCGTAGCCCATCCTGCTGGCCAGCTGGTTGTAGAAGTTCTGCTCCCTGCTGCCCATCCCGCCGACGTACAGCGCGGCGTAGTGACGCACCGGCTCGGCGCACGCCTGCACATCGTCGCCGACGACGACTGGCACGGTCGGTACGACGTCGAAGGCCTGCTCAGTGCGGCCGGCCTTCTCCTGGCCGGCCCGGATGTGGCCGAGCGACTCCTTCGCGTACTCCGGGGCGAAGAAGATGGCCAGCCAGCCGTCGGCGATCTCGCCGGTCAGCTCGAGGTTCTTCGGCCCCACGGCCGCCAGGTAGACCGGGATGTTCTCCCGGGCCGGGTGCACGGTGAGGCGCAGTGCCTTGCCCGGTCCGTCGGGCAACGGCAGGGTCCAGTGCGTGCCGTCGTACTGCACCTTCTCGCGCGCCAGCGCGAGCCGCACGATCTCGACGTACTCGCGGGTCCGCCCCAGCGGCTTGTCGAACCGCACGCCGTGCCAGCCCTCCGAGACCTGCGGTCCGGAAACTCCGAGCCCGAGCCGGAACCGTCCACCGGAGAGGGTGTCCAGCGTCGCGGCCGTCATCGCCGTGAGCGCCGGAGTCCGGCCCGGGATCTGGAAGATCGCCGAGCCGACGTCGATGGTCGAGGTGTGCGCGGCGATCCAGGCGAGCACGGTCGCCGCATCGGACCCGTAGGCCTCGGCGGCCCAGACGACGGAGTAGCCGAGCCGCTCGGCTTCGACGGCCAGAGCGAGGTTGTCCGCGTCGTTGCCGGCGCCCCAGTAGCCGAGGTTCACGCCCAGTCGCATGGCTCGCGACCCTAGCGGGCGTCTGGCCGATAACCTTCGGCGCCATGGAGCAGCGGATGCTGGGCCGGTCGGGGTTGAAGGTCTCCCGGCTCGGCCTCGGCACGATGACCTGGGGACGCGACACCGACGAGCACGAGGCGGCGGACCAGCTCAAGGCGTTCCTCGAGGCCGGTGGCACGTTGCTGGACACCGCCGCGGGCTACGGCGACGGGGAGTCCGAGCGGCTGATCGGGCAGCTGCTCTCCTCGGTGGTCGACCGCGAGGACGTCGTGCTCGCCACCAAGGCGGGCATCTCCCGTCGTACCGGGGAACGTGTCGTCGACACCTCGCGGCGCGCGATGCTCGACGAGCTGGACGGGTCGCTGCAGCGGCTCGGGACCGACCACGTCGACCTCTGGCAGGTGCACACCTGGAGCGATGACGTCGCCCTCGAGGAGACGCTCGGGGCAGTCGACCACGCGGTCGCGACCGGGCGGACGCGCTACGCCGGCATCTCGAACTACTCGGGGTGGCAGACCGCGCAGGCAGTGACGTTCCAACGAGCCTGGCCGGGCCGTGCCCCGCTGATCTCGACGCAGATGGAGTACTCCCTGCTGCAGCGCGGGATCGAACGCGAGGTGCTGCCCTGCGCGGCCGCCCTCGGCCTCGGCGTGCTCCCCTGGTCGCCGCTGGGTCGGGGCGTCCTGACCGGCAAGTACCGCACCGGCGTCCCGGCCGACTCGCGCGCCGCGTCGCCGCACTTCGCTTCCTTCATCGAGCGCTACCTCGACGACCGGTCGCGCAGCATCGTGGACGCACTGAACACCGCGGCAGAAGGCCTGGACGCCGCACCCGTGGAGGTGGCGCTGGCCTGGGTGCGCGATGCGCCAGGTGTGACCGCGCCGATCGTGGGAGCGCGTACGGCGGCGCAGCTACGCGGCTCGCTGACCTCCGAGCGGCTGACGCTGCCGACCGAGATCCGCTCCGCGCTCGACGACGTGTCCGCGCCGCCCATCGACTACCCCGAGCGCTGACCACCGCTTTCCTGCATCGCGAAGGCGGCGGCGGGCGGTAATCGGCCTATGCTCCGCAGGTGACGCCAACGGGGTCAGGGTCGGCATTGAGTCGCGCCCTCGACGCCGCCGAGGACGCCTCCCCCGTCGACGCGGTCGACGCCGTGACGCACGAGCTCGGGCTGTCGCTTGGTGCCACGACGGTGTCGTTCCTGATCGCGGACCTGTCCGGCCGAGCGCTGGTCCGCCTCGATCACGGCGTCGTGGCGACAGGGTGGCTTCGCGACCACCATCGCGAGGGCGACGACCGCAGGAGCGCGACCGAGTCCGCGCTAGTGCTGCCCTTCGACGGCGGCCCGGCCGAGCAGGCGCTGCGTTCGCAGACGGTGAGCGTCGTCCCGCCCGATCCCGACTCGGCCGTGGAGGGTGCCTCGGCCGGCCAGTGGCGGGTGCTCGCGCCGGTCACTGAGCGCGGCGAGGTCCTTGGACTGCTGGAGATGTTCCTGCCAGTCGAACCCGGCCCAGGCGTCGTGGCGGAGATCGCCCGCACGGCGCACCTGCTCGGCTTCGTCGTGATCGCGAACCGTCGTCACACCGACCTGTTCGAGTGGGGTCAGCGCAGCACCCCCTTCACCCTGCCCGCAGAGATCCAGCGGCGCCTGCTGCCGTCGTCCTTCACCTGCGAGGCGGGGGCGTTCAGCCTCTCGGCGTGGCTGGAGCCGGCAGCGGACGTCGGCGGCGACACCTTCGACTACAGCCTGGGTCGGGACGCCCTGCACCTGTCCATGACCGACGCGATGGGTCACGGCATCGCGAGCGCACTCACCGCCACCCTGTGCGTGGGCAGCCTGCGCAACACCCGGCGGCAAGGAGCCTCCCTGCTGGAGCAGGTCGCGGCGGCGAACACGGCACTGGCCGACCACTTCAACAGCGTCGACGACGAGGGGTTCGCGACCGGGTTGGTCGGGAGCCTTGACCTTCGCACCGGCGCGCTGACGCTCGTCAACGCCGGGCACATCCCGCCGTACCTGGCCCGCGGCGGAGGGATCGAGCGGATCGAACTGCCGCGTGGCGTCCCGCTCGGGCTCTTTCCCGATGCTGTGTACGAGACCGCCGAGCTGGTCCTCGAACCAGGCGACCGTCTCGTCATCGTCACGGACGGGATGCTCGAACGCAGCGCCGCAGCGCTGGATCTGGAGGCGGAGATCAAGCAGACGAGGTCACTTCATCCGCGGGAGACGACTCGCCGGCTGGCCGACAACGTCCTCGAGGTGACCGGGCCCCACCTCGCGGACGACGCGACGCTGCTCGTGCTCGACTGGCACGGCCATCACGGCCGTGACCGCGACACCGTCGCCGGTGCGGACATCGAACGCGGCTAGGCGTGGATGTCCTCGGCGATGAGGACCCGGCGCAGCTCGTCGTACATGCGCTCCGCGATCGCGGTCTCCGGTTCGATCCGGCCGATCGGGAACCCCGCGGCATCGAAGACGTTGACGTCGTACACCGGCCTGCCACCGACCCAGAGTCCGCACACCCCGGGCATGCCGAGGACCTTGCGGCGGTAGAACTGCACCGGCGTGCCGACGAGCTCCTGCCCGTCCAGCCGCGGCCGGATGTCAGGCGCAGCGCCCGCCTCGAATCGTCTGCTCACGGCGGGCACGTTACGGCGGTTACCGGCGCTGCGCGCCCCGCCGAGCCGCCACGTCACTCGGGTGGCCGAGGCGGGTCACTCCGGTGGAGGACGCTCCGTCACGCTGCGCATCTGCCAATGCGCTTCGAGTGACGCTAGTCCGCCGCGACGTCCTCGAAGAACCGGTGCAGCAGCCGCGACTCGTCGGCCGCCGCGAACGGTGCCGTACGCATCGTGTCGTCCTCGACGTCCTGGTCGAGCAGCCAGGTCGTGCCGCCGAGCCAGCGCAGGCCCAGGTCGTCGGCCATCTCGGCGAGCTCGTCCAGGCCATGCACCTCCAGATAGATCGACAGCGCCTCCACCGCACTCAGCGCGGCATCGTCGGCGTCCCCCTCGTCTGCCGCACGCAGCACCGCCCGTCCTGCCTCGACGAGGTCGGCGGCGGAGTGGACCGCGAAGTCGCTGCGCACGAGCACCGTCACCCGGGCCGGGACACCCGGCTGCTCGACCTCCATCGCGTCGTACACCTGCGCCTCCGAGAACTCCCACGGCGTCACCTCGTCGAACGAGTCGAACAGGAGGTCGTCGTAGGACTCGGCTGCTTCGCGCAGGGCGTCGTACGCGGCCTGCACCGTCGGGTCCTCCTCGCCGCCTTTGTCGATGCAGGCCTCGAGGTGACGGTCGATCGCGGACTTGAGTCGCTCGGCGGCGGCACGCACATCGGTGGACATGCTGCAAAACCTATCGGGCGGCGCGCACAATGGCCCCGATGGGCGACTACGAGTACCAGCAGCTCTACCTCCCCCGCGGAACCACCCGGGGCGAGGCGAGACGGCTGCTGACCGACCACGCGGAGTACGGCCACTGGGAGCTCGCCCGCCTCCGGCTGGCCGCCGACGGCAGCCGACGGGTGTGGCTCCGGCGCAAGGTGATCAGAGTCGTCCGTACGGCGTGAGCATCCCTCGCCGTACGCGCTGACTCAACTGGCGGCGAGGAAGCGGTCGAGCACGCGCACACCGAACTTCAGCGAGTCCAGCGGCACCCGCTCGTCGACGCCGTGGAACATGCCGGCGAAGTCGAGGTCGGCGGGCAGCCGCAGGGGCGAGAAGCCGAACCCCCGGATCCCGAGCAGCGAGAACGACTTGTTGTCGGTGCCGCCCGACAGGCAGTAGGGAATCGCGCGGCTGCCCGGGTCCTCGGCTTGGAGCGCGGCGACCATCGCGTCGACGAGTGCGCCGTCGAAGGTCGTCTCCAGGGCGATGTCCTGCACGACGGTCTCGCGGCGGATGTCCGGTCCGATCAGCTCGTCGATGGTGGCGAGCATCTCGTTCTCGTAGCCGGGCAGGAAGCGGCAGTCGATGTAGGCCTCGGCGATCTGCGGGATGACGTTGTGCTTGTAGCCGGCCTTGAGCATGGTCGGGTTGGCGGTGTTGCGCAGGGTCGCGCCGACGATGCGGGCCAGGGTGCCGAGCTTGGCGAGTGCGGGCTCCGGGTCGTCGACGTCGAACTCGATGCCGAGCGCGTCGGCGATGCCCTCGAGGAACTCGCGCACGGTCGGGGTCATCCGGAGCGGCCAGTCGTGGCGGCCGACGCGGGCGACGGCCTCGGAGAGTGCGGTGATCGCGTTGTCGTCGCAGACCATCGAGCCGTGCCCGGCCCGGCCCTGGGCCACCAGGCGGAGCCAGTGGATGCCCTTCTGTGCGGTCTCGATCAGGTAGGCGCGCTGGTCCTTGGCGTAGGTGAACGAGAAGCCGCCGACCTCGCTGATCGCCTCGCTCACGCCTTCGAAGAGGCCGGGATGGTTGTCGACCAGCCAGTGCGCGCCGAGCTTGCCGCCGGCCTCCTCGTCGGCCAGGAACGCGAGGACGACGTCGCGTGGCGGCTTGCGTCCGGCCCGGCGCCACTCGCGGACCAGTGCGAGGGTCATCGCGTCCATGTCCTTCATGTCGACCGCGCCGCGGCCCCACAGGCAGTCGTCGGCGATCTCGGCGGCGAACGGGTCGTGGGTCCAGTCGCTCTTCTCGGCGGGTACGACGTCGAGGTGGCCGTGGATGAGCAACCCGGCGCGGCCGGTGTCCTCGCCCTCCCAGCGGACGACCACGCTGGTGCGCTTCTCCTCCGACTCCAGCACCGTCGGCTCGAACCCGACCTCGGCGAGCTTGGCTGCGACGTACTCCGCTGCCGCCCGCTCCCCCGGGCCGCTCGAGTCGCCGTAGTTGGAGCTGTCGATGCGGATCAGGTCGGCCGCGAGGTCGACCACCTCGTCCTGCGCGCTGACCGGGGTGGGGTCCGGCACGGCTGCCTCCTGCGGGGGTGTCCGGCGGGCATTTCGTACGGCGGGTGCCCGCTCATCCTGCCCCAACCGTCGAGCGCGGAGAGGCATGGGGAGGGGCCGCGTGTTTGCTAAGGTGGCGGACGCGCTGGAGCCCGGTGAAGCCGGGCGTCAGGCAACCCGGTCCGGGTGGCGGAATTGGTAGACGCGCTAGCTTGAGGTGCTAGTTCCCTTTACGGGGAATGGGGGTTCAAGTCCCCCCTCGGACACCGCATGACCCTTCCCACCCGGCAGGACCGCGCCTGGGTGGCGGGTGTCCTGGGTGTGCCGGCCGACAGGTTGCGGCTGCGGCGTCTGGATGGCGGCATCACGTCGTCCGTCCACGCCATCTGGGCACCGGACGCGTTTGGTGAACCACGCCAGTACGTGCTTCGCCGCTGGACAGACTGCGACCCGACTGCGGACATGGGCGACGTCGACCGGGAAGCCGGCATCCTCACCGGCCTTGCAACCACGGACCTGCCAGCGCCCCACCTAGTCGCCGCCGACGCGGCACCCGACTACTGCTCGGCACCGAGTCTGCTGATGACGCGCGTGCCAGGCAGCCCGCAGCTCAAGCCCAAAAGCACCGATTCATGGTTGCGACAGATCGCCGAGATGCTCCCGCGCATCCATGAAGCACCCGTGGAGGCACCGCCGCTGACGCTGGAGCACGAGGAAGAGCATCTCCGCGTCCCCCGTTGGGCGAGTGACCCCGGACTCTGGGCTGCCGCGCTGGAGCTGTTCGGGACACCTCAGCCGGGAGGCGAACGCTGCTTCATCCACAGCGACTACCAACAGTTCAACCTGCTCTGGACCGGCGCCAAGCTCAGCGGAGTGGTGGACTGGGCATGGGGTTCCCACGGATCGCCGGACGTCGACGTCGCGCACTGCCGGCTCAACCTCACCGTCCTGTACTCCGCCGAGCACGCCAGCCGGTTCCTCAGCTGCTACGAAGACGTGGCCGGCCGTCGTGTTGACCCATGGTGGGACGTCGCAGGGCTTCTGATCTACCTGCCCGGATGGGGCGAGTTCCTCCAGCGGCAGGCAGGACGACGACTCACTGTCGACTTCGCCGGCATGCACGCCCGGATGGAGCAGACCCTGCGAAAGGCACTCGCCCGGGCGTAAACGCCTGGGCTTCGGGCCGCGAGCAGGTGTCAGCGCGTTGGCGGTCTCGTGGTGAGCTCGACCGGTTCGGCGATCACGTCGACCAGCGCCCCGTTGCGCAGCACAGTCAGAGCCATCGGCGCCCCGATGGCGTCGGCGAACATCGACCGTTGCAGCTCGGTGGCCGAGGCCACAGGGGCGCCCTGGACGGTGAGCAACATGTCGCCCGCGCGCAGCCCGGCTCGGTCCGCCGGGCTCCCCTGCACCACGTCGGCCAGCCGCACCGCGCTTCGCTGGCCGGTCCGCTCCGCGATCCGAGGCGGGATCGGGGCCGGTGCCATGACCAGCCCGAGGTAGGCCCGCCGGACCCGGCCTTCGGCCATCAGGGCACCGATGATCTTCCGTGTGGTGACGTTGATCGGGACCGCCAGACCCAGACCGACGCCGGCGACTGCGGTGTTGATGCCGACGACCCGGCCGTCGGACGTCGCCAGCGCCCCGCCCGAGTTGCCCGGGTTCAGCGCCGCGTCCGTCTGGATGACGTCCTCGACGACCCGTGCGGCCGCACCGTCCCTCGTCGGCAGGGACCGACCAAGGGCGCTCACCACGCCGGCGGTCACGCTGCCGGACAGGCCGAGCGGGTTGCCCACGGCCACCACCAGCTGCCCGACCTTGAGCGTCGCGGCGTCGCCAAGGGTCGCCGGTGGCGGCGTTGGGCCGGACATCCGGACCACCGCCAGGTCCGACAGCGGGTCGGAACCGACCACCTCGAAGGCACCCGACGTACCGTCCTCGAACCCGGCCTGTCCACCCGTCCCGTTCGCCACCACGTGCGCGTTGGTCAAGAGGAAGCCGTCACCAGTGAAGACGACACCGGATCCCGACCCGCGAAGCACACGGGTACCGCCTATCAGTGCATCGACCGACAAGGCCGCCACCCGCGCCCGCAGGTCCTCGGCCACCGAGGTCACCACGCGTGAGTACGCATCCAGGCCGCTCTCGCTGACCTCGCCGTTGTCGGACACGCTCACCACCTCTTCAGGTTCGCCCAAGAAGGCGGATGTCGCCAACGACTCCCCTACGCCGTCAGTGAACGGGCCCGGCGTCTGACACCCTTCTTGGACGTCAGCTAGCCGATCAGCTTGCGTAGTCGAGCGGTGTCGGCTGCTGTCCACCCGGCCGGCTGCGTCACGGCTGCCCAGGCGTCGACGTACTCCCGCTTGTATACGTGCCCATGACCGTCGGGCACACCGGTGGAATAGACCATGTCAGCGGTGACCTGCCAGAACGTGACCCACGGGAGCCACTGCGTCTCCGAGAGGACGTCGGCTCCGCGGGGCTCGCGGAGCCAGTCCGGCCGATGCAGGAGCAGGTTGGGTGACCACCAGACGATCGGGTCGGACGCGTGCTGCAGGTAGGTGATGCGTGGTGGGCCCCACGTGCCTGCCGGTTGCGCCAGGTCCGCCGGCACGGCAGCCCAACGTGCGATCGCACCCTGCTGGTACACCGGCAGACGCTCGGGTGAGCCCGCGTCGCGGTTGGCCACCAACGTGCTCGACAGCTCGGTGAAGTTGGGGGTCCCTACGAGCACAGCCCCTCCGGTTCGGGCGGCCATGTCGTCCAACGAGGCGAACGCCTCCTGGCCGCCGAAGGCACCGAGGCTCTCCCCGGAGATGTACAGCCTCGGCCGACTGGCAGCGGGCAGGTGCTTCCACGCGTCGTAGACGCTCTCGAAGACCGCGACGCCTGTTGCCTGCGCCTTGGACTTGTCGACGAGGAACGAGATCCAGCTCGGCAGGTACGAGTACTGCGCCGCTGCGATCGCGGTGTCCCCGCCCAGCATGTATTCCAGCGAGTCGACTGCCGCGGGATCGACCCACCCCGTCCCGGTGGTGGTCACGACGACCAGCGCCTCGCGGTCAAAACCGCCGGCGCGGCGCAGATCCTCGACCAGCAGGTCAGCCCGCGCCTGCTCGGTCGGCGCGGACTGCAGACCCGCATACACCCGGACGGGCACCATGGCCGGTGCACCGGTGAACTCGGCGATCTCGGATTCGGTGGGACCGCGTGCGACGAAGTTGCGGCCCTGCCGCCCGAGCGTGTCCCAGGCGATGAGCGACGGCGGGCTGCCGGATCGCTCCGGGTCGGTCGGCTGGACCGAGCCGGCATCTGTCGTCGTGTCCTTGACGCTGAACGTGGCATTGGAGACCGCGATGAAGCCGCGGAAGATCACGCCGGTGAGCAGCCCGACGACGAGCAGAACCACCGCGGTGACCGCGATCGTCCGTGCGAGCCACAGTGGGAGCCTGCCGACCGTGTGGCGCAGCACCCAGCCCGTCAGCCGGCGCAGGACCCGGCCGAGCGCGACGAGCCCGACGAAGACGAGCAGCGCGAGCACGGCGATGAGCACGGAGTCGTACCCTGCCGGCGCGCCAAGGCCCATCAGCTCATGCAGGTCGGCCTGCCACCGCCAGCCGGCGACGAGCACCGCGATCGTGAACACGGCCCCCGCGACAGCCAGGACACGCCAGGCCCGGCGAGTGGTGCGGGGTGACGGCCGCCACGGAGTGACACGCCGGACCGCCCACGCGACGCTCTCGCCCACGCCGTACCCGAACGCCGCGACGATGCCGGCGAGCAGGCCCTGCAGGACCGGGGACCGGGGAAGCAGCGACGGGGTGAATGACGACCCGGCCAGCAGCACGGCCATGACAGTGCCCGACCACCCGTACCGCGGAAGCCCCGCGAGGGTGCCGCGCCAAAGCCGGGCCGGGACGGACGGCGGGCTGGCATCCTGGTCCATGGCCCTCATCCAAGCGTGCGCTGACGTCAGGAGGCTCTCGGATGAGGACGGTAGCCGACCGAGTTGGGCGCACTGCCCCCGCGCTTGCGGTAGTCGTCACGCTTCTGTCGGTCTGGATCATCCTGGTGCGGCCGGTGCTCCCGTCGGAACTGCACCTGGCAGGCGGTCTGGTCGTCGCCGGCGGCACGGTGGCTATCGGCCTGTGGGCGGGTCTGGATTCCGACGGTCTGGGGCTGTCGTCGCGCCGGCTCATCGATGGGCTGCGCTACGGCGGTCTCGCGTTCGGAGCCGTGACGGCCGTCCTTCTCCTCGGGTTGGCGATCCCTCTGACACGACACGGGTTCCACGCCAGCCGTGCGGACATCACGGCCGGACAGTTGGTGCTGCAGGCCCTCGTCACGATCCCGGTGGGGACAGTGGTCGTCGAGGAACTGGCCTTCCGCGGGGTGTTGCTCGGCCTCCTCCGGCAGGCGTTGCCGACGGCGAGGGCGGTCGTCGCGTGCTCGGTCCTCTTCGGCCTGTGGCACGTCCCAACCGTGCTGGGCGCCGTATCTGGTTCCACCGGCTGGGTGCTGGCGGCCGCGGCTGGCACCTTCGTGGCGACCTTTGCGGCGGGCTTGGCGTTCTGCTGGCTGCGGATCCACTCCGGCAGCCTGGTGGCGCCCGCCCTGGCTCACCTGGCAACTAACACCGTGGCCCTGACCGTGGCCTGGTTCGTCGTGCACTAGCGGCCGCGCCCGGCACGTTGACAGCGGGCTGCAGTGGGTGCTGAATCCCACCTAACACGTCGGCAACTGGCGGGCGCCTGCACCGGACCGCCGCGGAACGCAGGAGGTCCCTCGATGGCAGCTCGTGGCGTCACCCCGATGACGGCGGCGCTGCGCCGCACTCTCGCCGCGCACGGGGTGGCCCGGCGCACCGGGGTCCGGGTCGAGGAGGTGCTCGCCGGGGGCACGGCGTCCGCGACTGCCGGCCCGTCCCGTCGCGACGTGCTCAAGGGCGCCGGAGCCGTGGTCGCCGGCGCCACCCTCGGCGGCACGCTGACGACCCGCCGCGCGAACGCCGCCACCAACCCGAGTGTCCTCGTGGTCGGTGCCGGGCTGGCCGGGCTGCGCGCGGCGCACTACCTGTGGCGCGTGAAGGGCATCGCCGCCACCGTCTACGAGGGCAACAACCGCGCCGGTGGCCGCTGCTACTCGCTGCGTGACTTCTTCCCGGGCCTGGTCGTCGAGCACGGTGGCCAGCTCATCAACACCGACCACAACGCCATCCGCAACCTGGCGTCCAGCCTGGGGCTCTCGATGGATCCCGTGTACGGCGGGAGCTTCGACGGGATGGTCAACAAGTACCGGATCGACGGCGCGGACTATGCGTACGACGCGGCGAACGCCGACTGGGGCGAGGTCTACGCCGCGATGCGCAGCGCCCAACGGTCAGCGCCGTACCCGCAGACGTTCGACAGCCACACCGACGCCGGAATCGCGCTGGACAACATGACCGTCAACCAGTGGCTGGACGCGAACGTGCCGGGTGGCCTGTCGAGCCGGTTCGCGAAGCTGATGCAGTCCAACGCGGTCGCGGAGTACGGCCTGGACCCGGACCAGCAGAGCGCGCTGAACCTGGTCTACCTGCTCGGCTGGAACTCGCAGAACAGCCTCGACCCGCTCAACGGCTCGGACGAGAAGTACACGGTCCATGGCGGCAACGACCAGATCGTGACGAGGATGATGGACCAGCTCCCGCCGGGGACAGTCCGGTACGGAAACAAGCTGGTCGCGGTGAAGAGGAACGCGAACGGCTCGGTGCGGTGCAGCTTCAAGGTCGGCAACAAGGTGTCAGACGTCATCGCCGACCGGGTCGTGCTGGCGTTGCCTTTCAGCACGTTGCGCGACGCCGACCTGACCCAGTCGGGGTTCTCGTCGCTGAAGCTGCGCACTATCCGCGAGCTCGATCTCGGCGCGAACGCCAAGATCCACGTCGGGCTCAGCCATCGGCCGTGGGTGGAGCAGGGCTTTGGCGGCGCGGCCTACACGAACCTGTCCGGGTTCCAGTGCGGCTGGGACGACACCGTCAACGCCCCACTCCCGGGCGGCGCGTTCGTGTTCTTCCCCGGCGGCCGGCAGGTCACCGACGGATGGTCAGGAGCGACGTTCGGGACGGCGCCCGCTGCGCAGGTGAGCGCCTACCTGGCGCAGCTGGAGCCGATGTTCCCCGGCGTGACCGCCGCCTACAGCGGCAAGGCGTTTCGCGACTTCTGGTGGGCGAACCCGTGGTCGATGGGCGCCTACACGTGCCCGAAGCCTGGTCAGTACACGACTCTGTTCGGCGCCGGTGCGGTCCCCGAAGGCAATGTGCACTTCGCTGGCGAGCACACCAGCAACGCGTACTTCGGCTACCTCAATGGGGCGGTCGAGACCGGCGAACGCGCCGCAAAGGCTGTCTCCACCTAACGCACCTCAGGCCGCTGGACGTTCGGAGGCTACCGCTGGGGATTGACCCGCGCGTTGCTGTCAACCTCTGCCGGGCGGCGTGTCAGCCGGAGCCAGACCCGTGACGGCGGTATGCCGTCCGGGCGCGGGGTGACCAGCATGACCAGGCCGAGCAGCAGCGCCGCCACGACGGCGTCGATCCAGTAGTGGTTGGCGGTGACGACGACGACGGCAGTCGTCAGGATCGGGTGCGCGATCGTTGCCCAGCGCCAGCGGCTGTTGGCGGTGCGGATCACGACAACGGCGATCAGCAGGGCCCAGCCGACGTGCAGGCTCGGCATCGCGGCGAACTGGTTGGAGACGGTCGCGGCGTCCCCGCTGTAGGCGGACGGCCCGAAGACGGTCATGGTGTCCACGAAGCCAAGGTTCGGGAGCATCCGAGGCGGGGCGAGCGGCATCGCGATGTGCAGCACCAGGGAGAGCGCGGTGAGCGTGATGATCAGGCGCCTGGCCCACCGGTACTCGGCCGGGGGGCGGCGCAGCCATCCCCAGGCCAGGAAGGCAATGGTCGCCGGGAAGTGGACCCCGACGTAGTACCAGTTGGCCGCCTTGACCAGCTGCGTGCCACTGGAGGACCCAGTCCTGCAGGGTCTCCTCGTCGGGAAACCGCAGCGCGCGCTCGAAGTCCCACACGTGCCAGGCGTTGGCGATGGCCAGGTCGTCGTGGCCGGTGATCGCCAGCCGGCCGAGCCGGTAGATGAGGAACAGGCCCACGAGCAGCAGCACCTCGGGCACCAGCCGAGGACGGCGGGAATCCGGCAGCCCGCGGCGTCGGCTCCGCGGCAAGAACCCATCCATGGTCCTACTCTCCTGCACGTTGCTGAGATGCTGGGCCGATGACAGGCGCTCGCGACGAAGATCAGGAGCGGAACGAGACTGAGACGGAGCAAGCGGACCGGCGCTACAACGAGCTCCTGCAGGAGCTTCGGGTCGCTCAGACCGGCGTCCAGTTCCTGTTCGCATTCCTGCTGACCCTGGCGTTCACGCAGCGCTTCACGCACATCACCGAGTTCCAGAAGTGGCTCTACATCGGGACACTCCTGGTGTCGTCGATCGCCGCCGCTTTGCTCATCGGTCCGGTTCCGATGCACCGCATCCTCCACCGCCGGGGACTCAAGCCGTCGCTCGTCGTGGCAGCCGACATCATGGTGCGCGCGGGCCTGGTCGTCCTGTTGATCGCCATCAACAGTGCGGTCCTGCTGGTCGTCGACGTAGTCCTCGGGGGCTGGCTACCCTTCTTGCTCGCCGGGCTGACGACACTGTGGTTCGTGCTCATCTGGTACGTCGTGCCGATGACCACCCGTGAGCGGAACGAGTAGACAAGGTCGTCGGGGGGTTATCCCCTCGGGTTGGGCGGCCAGCATCCTGCCGAGCGAACCGTCGCGTCCCTAGCGTCGTGGCTATGACAATCACGACAGAAGCCAGTGAAGCGTTGGCAGGGCTCTCCTCCGAGCCGATCCTTGCGCCCGACACGTCCACCGGACTGAAGTCGGCCGTCCGGACTGAGCGCGGGCTGATGGCCGTCGCCACCGGCCTGGTCGCCCTGCACGTCGCCGACGACAGCTTCTTCCAGCCCGCATCTGGGACCTCGGCTGTGGACCACCTGCCCGGCGGTCTCATCCCGATCGCCCTGCTCGCCCTCGGAGCCTGGGCCTACCCCCGTGTCCGCGCCGGAGCCCGTGCGGTCATCGCTCTTCTCACCGGGCTGTTCGGCCTCGTCATCGGCCTGACAGAAGCCGGGTACTACACCCTGACCGTGGGCCCTTCGGGCGACGACTACAGCGGCCTGCTCGCCGTACCGGCGGGTCTGTTCCTCCTCGGGCTAGGCATCTGGACCCTCTGGACCTCAAGGAAGCTCGACAAGCCGTGGCGCCGCTACCTGCGACGCGGACTCACCGCAGTGGTCGGGCTCGTCGCCGCCTCCCAGCTCGTCTTCCCGATCGCGCTCGGCTACGGCGCGACTCACATCGCGCGGCCAACGGTGCCCGCAAGCACGGACCTCGGCCTCCCACACGAGGACGTGCGATTCGAGACGAGCGACGGCCTGACCCTTCACGGGTGGTACGTCCCGTCCACGAACGGCGCCGCGATCATCGACTTTCCCGGCCGGAAGCCGCTGACCAATCACGCACGCACGGATGTACGCCCGGCACGGCTACGGGGTCCTGCTCCTCGACCGACGCGGCGAGGGCAAGAGTGACGGCGAGGGAAACCTCTTCGGCTGGGGCGGCGAGAAGGACATCAACGCAGCGGTCGACTTCCTCAAGACACGCCCCGACGTCGACCCGGACCGCATCGGTGCCATCGGCTTCTCGGTCGGCGGCGAGATGCTGCTCGAGGCGGCTGCCAAGAACAAGGCCCTCGCCGCGGTCGTCTCCGAGGGCGCCGGCACCCGGACATTCCACGAGGATGTGCGGGAGGTCTCCGGGCCGGAGCTCTGGATGGGCTACCCCATCCTGGCGGCGAAGACTGCTGCGACCGCCCTGTTCTCCAACACCATGCCGCCTGAGCAGCTGACCACGCTGGTGCCGCAGATCGCACCGCGGCCGATCTTCCTGATCTGGACGCCGGTCAGCGGCAGCGAGACGATGAACCCCGTCTACCGGCGTCTCGCGGGCGGCAACGCATCGATCTGGGAGATCCCCGAGGCCCAGCACATGCAGGGCATCAACACCCGACCGCAGGAGTACGAGCAGCGCGTGATCGGCTTCTTCGACGACGCCCTGCTCGGGAAGTGACGGAGGCGCGCTGATGCAGCTCATCGGGTTGCTGGGAGGCATGAGCTGGGAGTCGTCCGCGGAGTACTACCGGCTCGCCAACGAGATGACTCGCGATCGCCTCGGCGGGCTGCACTCGGCCCGCTGCGTCCTCTACTCGGTCGACTTCGCGGAGATCGAGCGGATGCAGACCGAAGGTCGTTGGGAAGATGCCGCCGCGACGTTGGGGGCGGCCGCCAAGGCGCTCGAGGCGGCCGGCGCGGACATCGTCGTCCTGTGCACGAACACCATGCACAAGGTCGCCGACGAGGTCGAAGCCGCGATCGACATCCCGCTGCTGCACATCGGCGACACCACGGCCGCCGCGGTGAAGGACGCCGGCGTACGGCGGGTCGGGTTGCTCGGCACGGGCTTCACGATGGCCGAGCCGTTCTATGCGGACCGGCTCAGGAGCCACGACTTGGACGTCGTCGTCCCGTCCGCGGACGACCAGGCCACCGTGCACCGGATCATCTACGACGAGCTGTGCCTCGGCGTGATCCGCGACGAGTCCCGTGCGGCCTACCGCCAGGTCATCCGCCGCCTCGTGGAGGCGGGCGTCGAGGGCGTCATCTACGGCTGCACCGAGATCGAGCTGCTGGTCGGTCCTGATGACAGCTCCGTGCCGGTCTTCCCCACGACCCGTCTGCACGTCGAGGCGGCGATCGATCGCGCCTTCGGAGTCGCACGGTCTTGACGCAGGGGTCCGGAGCCGCCACGTTGCAGGTGATCAACGGAGGTTCGGATGGCCAAGGTTCTGTGCGTGCTCTACGACGACCCGGTCGACGGGTACCCCACGTCGTACCCGCGAGATGACATCCCCTCGATCGAGGGCTACTTCGGGGGCCAGACGGCGCCGACGCCGCAGGCGATCGACTTCACGCCGGGGCAACTGCTCGGCTGCGTCTCCGGAGAGCTCGGTCTCCGACCGTTCCTGGAGAAGCAGGGCCACACCCTGGTGGTGACCTCGGACAAGGACGGCCCCGACTCGGTGTTCGAACGGGAACTGCCCGACGCCGAGGTCGTGATCTCCCAGCCGTTCTGGCCGGCCTACCTGACCGCCGAGCGCATCGCCAAGGCACCCGCCCTCAAGCTCGCGATCACCGCGGGCATCGGCTCGGACCACGTCGACCTGCAGGCGTCGATGGAGCGAGGCGTGACCGTCGCCGAAGTCACCTATTCCAACAGCATCAGCGTGTCCGAGCACGTCGTGATGATGATCCTGGGCCTCGTGCGCAACTACATCCCGTCGCACCAGTGGGTCCTCAAGGGCGGCTGGAACATCGCCGACTGCGTGTCGCGCTCCTACGACCTCGAGGGGATGCAGGTCGGCACCGTCGCTGCGGGGCGGATCGGGTCTGCCGTGCTGCGCCGCCTCAAGCCGTTCGAGGTCGGCCTGCACTACACCGACCGCCACCGCCTTCCGGCCGAGGTCGAGGACGAGCTCGGCGTCACCTGGCACCCGGACGTGGCGTCGTTGGTCGAGGTGTGCGACGTGGTGACGATCAACGCGCCGCTGCACCCGGAGACCGAGCACATGTTCAACGACGAGCTGATCGCGAAGATGAAGCGCGGCGCCTACATCGTCAACACGGCACGCGGGAAGATCTGCGACCGCGACGCGATCGCCCGCGCGCTCGAGTCCGGACAACTGGCCGGCTATGCCGGGGATGTCTGGTTCCCGCAGCCCGCTCCCCAGGATCACCCGTGGCGGACCATGCCCCACCACGGAATGACACCGCACACGTCGGGCACCAGCCTCTCCGCGCAGACCCGCTACGCCGCGGGCACCCGGGAGATCCTGGAGTGCTGGTTCGACGGTCGGCCGATCCGCGAGGAGTACCTGATCGTCGATCACGGCAATCTCGCCGGAGCGGGCGCCCACTCCTACAGCGCCGGCAACGCCACGGGGGGCTCCGAGGAGGCCGCCCGTTTCGCGGGGACGTGAGGTCAGGGCGACATGAGAGCGTGCCGCCACGGCCGCGCGACCACGGCCACGAGCCCGACCACCGCCGCCGTCGACACGAGCAGCACGAGCGACAGCATCGCGGCGTACCCGAGGTCGCCGTAGAGGAAAGCACGCTCGTAGATGACCAGCGGCGGTGTCATCGTCGCCTCACGGGGCCCGCCGCCTGTCACCAGAAGCACGGGCACGAAAGTGACCTGCATGACCAGGATCACGTCGCGCAACGCGAGCAGAGCCAGCACCGGCGCCATCAGCGGCAACGTGAGTTTCCGCACCGTGAACCACGGCGACGCGCCCTCGACCGCGGCAACCTGGTACAGCCTGGCCGGAATCATCCGTCGAGCCGCCAACGCGACGATGAAGGACTCCCCGACCTGCAGAGCCAGCATCAGGGCGAGTCCGATCCGCGTCGGCCACGCCTCCGTCAGCAACCCGCTCTTCACCCCGGCAGCGCTCAGAGCATTCGACACCGGGCCGTAGAGCGGGTTGAGCAGCCACAGCCAGAGCAACGCCCAGGCCGCATCGGGTACGACGCTCGGCATGTAGACCGCCGTACGAGCCGTCCCGACCCCCCGGGACCTCCGCTCGAGCAGCAGCGCGGCGCCGATCGCCAGCAGGAGTCGGAGCGGCACGACGAGCAGCGCCAGCAAAGCGCCGTTCCGCAGCGACCGGCCGAACTGCTCATCGGAGAGCACGCGGCGGACGTTGTCGAGACCGGTGAACTGAGGTGCGGTGAAGCCGTAGTAGTCAGAAAGAGCGAGCCCGGTCGTGAACACGGCCGGCACCACAAGCAGGAGCACCAACCCCACGACGTACGGCGTGGCCAGTGCCCCGCCTCGCCACTGGCGCCCTCTCACGCGCCCTCCGCATCGGGGAAGTACCTCTCGTCGGCATCGTCCCAGGTCACGCCCACCTTGGCACCGATGTCAGGTCGCTCCGAGAAGGGCACTCGGCACAAGACCTGGTGCCACGCACCCAGCACTTCGAGGTGGACGACGGCCTCCTCGCCGGCGGGTTCCACAGCTGCGACGTGCGCGTCGAAGCGGCCCTCGCCGAGCGATACCAGCCGCGTCCGCTCCGGCCGAACCGCGACCAGGCCGGGCCTGATGGTCACGTTCTGGGGCACGAGGTTGGCCGGCAGCGGACCGACAAACGACGCAACGAAAGGTGTCGCGGGGTTCCGGTAGATCTCGTCCGGAGTGCCGACCTGCTCGACGCGTCCGGCTCGAAGGACCACAAGCCGGTCGGCCAGGGCCATCGCCTCGTCCTGGTCGTGGGTGACGTAGAGCATGGCCACGCCGAGCCGTCGCTGAAGGTCACGCGTCCGAGCGCGGGTGCGCACCCGCATGGCCGCGTCGAGATTGCTGAGTGGCTCGTCCATCAGGAACACGGCTGGCTCACGGACCATCGCGCGCGCAAGGGCGACCCGTTGCTGCTCGCCCCCGGACAGCTCGCGGGGGCGCCTGTCCAGCAGGCGGTCGAGCTCCAGCAGCCGGGCCGCCGCATCCACCTTGTCGCGGATCGCGGCCGACCGCATCCGACGGGCCGCCAGCCCGAAGCCGATATTGGCTGCGACGTCGAGGTGCGGAAACAGCGCGTAGTCCTGGAAGACCAGGCTGACGTCGCGCGACCCCGCCGGCAGGTCGGTGACGTCGATGTCTCTGAGGTGGACCGTCCCCTGGTCCAGGTCCTCGAGTCCCGCGATCGCGCGCAGCAACGTTGACTTGCCGGACCCGCTCGGACCCACGACGACAACGAGTTCGCCTTCAGCGACGTCGATGTCGACGCCGTCGAGCGCGACGACATCGGCTCGCCCCCGGTTCACATAGACCCGCCTCGCCCCGGTGACGCGCAGGCTCATGGGGCCGCCTCGGCGTCCCTGGCCAGCAGGGGGTCGCCCTGACGCGCGATCTCATCGAGGTAGCGCCCCACGTCGCCTCCCTCGTAGAACGCGCGGGTGAGCTGTTCGGCGGCGATGTCCTCGATCTCCGGCCAGCTCGGCGTGACCGGCGTTCGCCGGATGACCGGGATCGCGTCGAGGAAGAACTGCGAGGACGCCGGGTCGCGCGAGGGATCCAGGAAAGCCGGGGAGTCGGCGACCTTGCGCAAGGACGGGACAGTGCGACCGCTGAGCGCGGCAATCGTCTGACCCTGCTGACCGACGGCGAACTTCACCAGGTCGGCGGCGGCTTCCACGTCCTCGCCTCCCGCCGAGATGCAGTAGGCATCGGAGTGCAGGATCGATGCGGGCTCGCCGATCACGGGCAGGCTCGCAACGTCCCACTCCAGACCCTCGATCTCACGGAGCGCGGGCACCTCGCGCCGCGACGACAGGAACATGCCGAGCTTGCCGGTGACGAACCGCGTCTGAAGGTTCTGCGCCGCCAGCTCCTCCTCGGTCGGGACCAGCCCCGCGCGAGCAAGGCCCACGACGGCGTCGACGCCGGCCCGCGCCCGGGGCGTGTCCAGGGTGAACGCGGTCGGCTTCTCGGTGTCGTCGACGATCTCGCCGCCCGCCGACCAGACGAACGGCGCGATCCTGATCAGGTCAGCGCTGAGCCCCACACCGCGGGTTCCGGCCTCGGGGTCGGTCAGCGCCCGGGCGGCCTCCGTGAAGTCGGCGAAGCTCCAGCCCGGCGCGGGCGGGTCCACGCCGCGCTTGGCGAACAGGGCGGTGTTGTAGTAGACGACCAGCGAGGAGACGTTCTGCGGCATGCACTGCAGCGCGCCGTCGTAGGTGAAGGCATCGATGGGCTGCGGGAAGTAGTCGCCGACGTCGAGGCCGCGGTCCTCCAGCAACGGCCCGGCAGGCTCGATCGCTCCACGCGCGACGAACTGTGCGTACTCCCGGAAGTTGACCAGGAAGATGTCCGGCGGGTTCCCTGCCGCGAAAGAGGTCGACAGCCGCGCCAGGTGGTCGGACTTCTCGGGGACCTCGATGACCTCGACGCGGGTGCCCGGATGCGCGTTCCTGTACGCCGTGGCCATTGCCGCGTAGACGGCGGTCTCCTCCGGCTCACCCGAGACCTGTAACCGGAGCGACGCTGCATCCCCGGACTTCTCGGACCCACCGGACTTCCCGTCCGACTCGGAGCACGCTGACAGGCCGATGGCCGACGCGACAAGCAGCGCGGTCACGCACCGACCAAGAAGCAATCGGTTCACGCCTCAGGCTCCCAACGTCCGGTCGAAGAAGGCGCGCTGCGCCAGGGCGAAGAGGAAGACGGCCGGTGCGGTCACGATGACGGCGGCCGCGAGAAGCAGCGGGTAGAAGCTCGGTTCGAGTGACGCCAGGCTGCGAAGGCCAAGCGCAGCCGTCCACGACTGCTCGCGTGAGAGCCACAGGACCGGCTCGACCACGTTGGACCAGTGCGCGACGAACGCCAGCACGCCGACCGCGAACGCCGTGGGCCAGGACAGTGGCACGGCGACGCGGCGCCACGTGCGCAACGGCGACAGCCCCTCGACCTGGGCGGCCTCGAACAACGACCGAGGCAGCCGGGACAGCGCCAAGGCGAACAGCAGCACGAACAGCGGCGTCGTGGCCATCAGCGCCGGTGCCGCGACAGTCAGCGTGTGGTCGGTCAGACCGAGCTGGTCGAGGATGACTGTCCGCGGCACCCACAGCGCGCTGAGGGGGACGAGCATCGCCAGCACGCTCAGCGTCACCAGCACCCGGCGGGTCCGCGGCGCGGACGTCACGATCGCGAAGCCGCCGAGAGACGCAAGCAAAACCGTGACCGGAACGGCTACTGCCACGACCGTGAGGGAGTTGACCAGCTGCCTCATCAACGGCACCGCGGTCGTCGCGTCGACGTAGTTGCGAGGTCTCACGGAGTCGGGCAGGACCGCGAAGCCGTCCGGCGGCGGCAGACCCGGCCGCCGGAAGGATCCGAGCACCATGAGCACGAGCGGTGAGACGAACAGGAGTCCCACCACAACGCAGGCCAGCACTCGTACTCGGGCCACCCCGGTCGTCGCGCTCATCCGGTAATCATCGCGGCCATCCCGACGGCGCCAGAGGCGGGTCGTCGGGATGGCCGCTTGTGCGCTGCCTGGTAAGGACCTCGCTGGCCTCAGGAGGCGTCAGCGATCGAGGTGGACCAGACGCTTCGACCGTAGGTCGCGACGTACAGCGTTTCACTGCCTTCGGGCAGGTCCACGTCGTTGATCGGAACGAGTGGGAGGTTCGCGCCGACCTTGATCCACGTCTTCCCAAGGTTGGTCGTGCGGAAGACACCGACATCGGTGGCGATGAAGAGCCACTTCGACTTCGAGGGGTGACGGATGACGTCGTTGATCGGCGCCTGCGGAACGCGCGTGCCGACGATGTCGGCCCACGTGTTGCCGCCGTCGCTCGTCATGACGAGGTGCGGGTAGCCGTCACCGGAGCGCCAGCCAGAGAAGCTGGCCCACGCCACCTGCGGGTTGTCCGGGTCCACGGTGATGCGGGTGACCCAGCGTCCCGGGAAGACCGGGCTCTCGACCTTCTGCCACGTCACCTCCGCCGCCGGCCCCATCGCGTTGCGACTGACCCACATCAGACCGGAGTCCGTGCCGGCGTAGACGAGGTTCGGGTCGGCCGTGGTGGTCCCGAGTGCCGTGATCGTGCCGAAGCCCGGGGCACGTGGCTCGGTGCCTTCCGTGAGGTCATTACTGATCCGCTGCCAGACGCGCTGACCCACACCCGGCTCGGTGTCCATCCGGTAGACGTTCTCGCTGGCGCCGAACATGAAGCGCGGGTCGGCCGCGAACTCGATCGGAGCGACCCAGTTCTTCCGGAGGCCTGGGATCGTCATGCTGAACGACGACGACCCGGTGGCCGTGCCCACGAAGCCTCGGCACCCGCCGTTCTGCGAGCACCCGTAGTACTTGCGGTCGTTGGACGGGTCGATCCGGTTCATCATCCCGTCGCCGCCGACGAAGTTGAACCAGTCGCCGTTGACCGTGTTGTCGTTGGCCCAGGACTTCAGCGAGCCGTTGTCCTGTGAGCCGGCGTTGACGCGCGAGCCGTCCTGCGTGGAGACGTCCATCTCGTAGAACTGCGTCACCGGCAGGCGCGGGGTCTTGGACCACAGGCCACGTGCCCGGCCGTTCTCGAGCGACCAGTAGAGGCCGCCGTCGTTGCCGAGGAAGACCTTGCCGGGCGTGAACGGGTCGAACTCCAGGCCGTGCTGGTCGGCGTGAGGCGTCTGCGACGTGATCCAGGTGGCGCCACCGTTCAGGCTCTCGGCGAGGTTCACGCCCGCGACGAAGACGTGCTGTGGGTCGACCGGGTCGACGTAGACGCGGCCGAACCACCACGCGAAGCCGCCGCTGATGGTCTGCAGCGGGCCGCCGGACGTCGGCCCGACAGCGGTCCAGGTCGCACCCGCGTCCGTGCTGGTGAAGAAGCCGTTGAAGTTGCCCCGCGCCGTGCTGGAGATCAGGTAGGCGCGGTTCGGGTCGCTGTCGCTGAAGTCGACGCCCATCCGGCCGACAGGTTGTCGGGTGTCTGCAGCGCCGGGTTGGTCTCGCTCTGCGGCAGCGGGGCGCTGTGGACGTTCGTCCAGGTGTGACCGCCGTCGGTGGAGCGGTAGACGTACGAGTGGGGGCCGTAGATCCGGGACTTCTCGTCCCGGATCTTGTCCCACGTCGTCGCCAGCATGATGTCGGGGTTGGTCTTGTTGATGCTCACGTCGATGGCACCGGTGGAGGCGGTCTCGGGCACGATGACCCGGGTCCAGCTGGTCCCACCGTTCTCGGTCATGAACAGACCGCGCGTCGGCTCGGTGTCATGCAGCGCGCCCATGACGGCGACGAACACGCGGTCGTCGTCGCGCGGGTCGATGACGATCTGGCCGATCGTGTCACCGTCCTGGAGGCCCATGTTCGTCCACGTGGCGCCGTCGTCACTGGACTTGTAGATGCCCTTGCCGTAGTAGGCCGAGCCGCCGCCGTGGTCCGGCTCGCCCGAGCCGGCCCAGACGACCCCCTGGGAGTCGACAGCGACCGCACCCATGGACTGCGGCAGCTGGTCGTCCCACGAGGTCTGGAAGGTCTGACCGCCGTCCGCCGTCCGCCAGAGCCCGCCGGTGCCGGTGGCGATGTAGGCGACATCCTGAGTGGTCGGGTCCGCCGCGACGTCGCGCACCCGGCCGCCGATGTTGCTCGGCCCGAGAGGTGCCCACACCTGGTCGCTGCTCGGCGAGCCGTTGCTCGCCACGCCCATCTTCCGCGACTGGGCGATGGCTTGCGAGACGGCCGCATCGGGAATCAACCCGTCGGCGTTGGCCCGCTGGAGGTACATCCACTCCTCCGCGCCCAGCGGGTCCTCCGTGGCGACCCGGCCAGCGGGCGCCGACGTCCTGTCACCGTCGTCGGAGCCGGCGACCGAGACGGCCCCCGCACCGAGAAGTGCAGTGACGGCCGCGACGGCCAGGATCGAGAGGTGTGCTCTGCTGCGCATGGTGGCCCTCCAGGCATCTGGGGCGCGTCTCGCGCCCTCGTGCCGCGCGGTCGTTAACCGTGGGACATTCGGGGCGACGCTGCGCAGCAAGGGGAACCTAACACCGTCAGGTCCCGCGCGGGGGCCCTGAAGACAGAACAGGCGAAATCCCTCCTAAAGTGTTGGTCATGCCCACCTATCGAGCGTTCCGCTGCCGCCCGTCCTCGAGCCCCCGGCGCGTCCTTGCAGCGGCCCTGGTCGGGTGCGTCATCGCGCTCCTCGCGGGCTGCTCGGACGACCCCGCCGACGAAGCGGGGTGCTCGACCCCCAGCACTGCGCCGACGGCGGAGACCGAGCTGCTGCCGGACGGGCTGTCGTTCGACGGGATCGGGACGGTGACGCACGTCGCCAGGACCGAGGGCCACATCTCCGCCAGCGCCGTCACCGACAAGCCGCTCGACGAGGTCACCGTCCTGATCCAGGACGCGGTGGTCGCTGCCGGCTATCAGCCGGCGGGGATGGACAACGAGGGCTTCGAGGCCGAGGTGTTCTTCACCGAAGGGATCGCTGGCCGCCGGGCAGGCGCTCCTTCGGGAGGGTGACTGCGACGGCCAGTGGGACATCGAGCTGGTCCTCATCGACCCCGAAGCCACGGCATCGCCGACGCCGACGTCCACCTAGCCAGCGGCCATAGATGCGCGACGTCATCGACCGGCTCGCGGACTACCTCGACCGCAATCGCGATGGCCTCGTCGGTCTCTACCTCTACGGATCCTCGATCGCCGGAGGTTTGCAGCACGAGAGCGACATCGACGTACTCGCCGTGACGCGGGGCTCGTTGTCGACACCGGAACGTGTCGAGATCACGGACCTGTTGCTGCACTTCTCGGGACGCGGGGCAACGGTCGAGCCCGGCCGACCCATCGAGCTGACCTCGGTCGTCCACTCGGAGCTGAGCCCGTGGAGATACCCACCCGTGTGCGACTACCAGTACGGCGAGTGGTTGCGCGAGGACATCACCGCCGGGCAGGTGCCTGCCCCGCACCCAGATCCCGATCTCGCCATCCTCATCAGCTCGGCCCGGTCCAGCAGCAAGACACTGCGAGGACGAGCACTCCACGAGGTCACCGACCCAGTTCCGTCGGCAGACCTCCGGCGGGCCATCCACGACAGCCTCCAGCCGCTCCTCGCAGACCTCCAAGGTGACGAGCGCAACGTCCTGCTGACCCTCGCCCGCATGGTCGTCACGCTCGAGACAGGCGAGATCGTGTCGAAGGACGACGCTGCCCGCCGACTGATGAGCGGCCTTCCCCCGAGCAGCCGCGAACTCCTGGACCTCGCACGCCGGGGCTACCTGGGGGAACTCGCAGACGACTGGACCCAGAACCAGGACCAGACACGAGAGACCGCGGAGCGCCTCGCCGCGCATGTCCGGCGACTCTAGGCTTCGGGCATGACCCCCACGTCTCTCCCTGAGCGCGCTCGCGTCGTCGTGATCGGCGGCGGAGTGATCGGCGCCTCGGTCGCCTACCACCTCGCGCACATGGGATGGAAGGACGTCGTGCTGCTCGAGCGCGATCGCATCACGTCCGGTACGACGTGGCACGCCGCCGGGCTGATCGTCACGTTCGGGTCGACCTCCGAGACGTCAACCGAGATGCGCAAGTACACCCGCGACCTCTACGCCAGGCTCGAGGAGGAGACCGGCGTGTCCACCGGGTTCAAGCCGGTCGGCTTCATCGAGGTCGCCACCGACGCCGACCGGCTCGAGGAGTACCGACGGGTCTCGGCGTTCAACCGCTACTGCGGCGTCGACGTGCAGGAGATCGGCGCTGCCGAGGTCGGCGAGCTCTTCCCGCTGGCGCGCACCGACGACATCCTCGCCGGCTTCTACGTGAAGGAGGACGGGCGCGCCAACCCGGTCGACGTCACGATGTCGCTGGCCAAGGGAGCGCGGCTCGCCGGCGCCACGATCATCGAGGGCGTCCCCGTGACCGAGGTCCTCACCGACAAGGGCGCGGTGACCGGCGTACGCACGAACCAGGGCGACATCGAGGCCGAGTACGTCGTCAACTGCGCGGGTATGTGGGCCCGCCAGCTCGGTGCCCGCAACGGCGTGAACATCCCGCTCCAGGCCGCCGAGCACTACTACCTGCTCACCGAGCCGGTTCCCGGCATCTCCAGCGACTGGCCGGTCCTCGAGGACCCCGCGCTCCTACGGCTACTTCCGCGAGGAGGGCGGCGGCCTGCTGCTCGGCCTGTTCGAGGCGGTCTGCGCGCCCTGGCAGGTGGGCGGCGTCCCCGAGGACTTCTCGTTCGGCGAGCTGCCGCCCGACTGGGAGCGGATGGGCCCCTACCTCGAGACCGCGATGCGGCGGGTGCCCGTGACCAGCGAGATCGGCCTGAAGAAGTTCTTCTGCGGCCCGGAGAGCTTCACGCCCGACCTGCAGCCGGTCGTCGGCGAGGCGCCCGAGGTCAGGAACTACTTCGTCGCCGCGGGCCTCAACTCGATCGGCATCCTCACCGGGGGCGGGCTCGGCCGGGTGCTCGCCCACTGGATCGTCACCGGGCGGCCCGACGTCGACGTCACGGGCTTCAACATCGACCGGCTGCACAGCTACCAGGCCAACCCGGAGTACCGCAGCACCCGCACGGTCGAGTCGCTCGGCATGGTCTACCAGTGCCACTACCCGACGAAGTCGATGCAGACCGCCCGCGGGGCCAAGAAGTCCGCGTTCCACGACCGGCTGGTCGCTCGCGGCGCCTACTTCCGCGACGTGAGCGGATGGGAGGGCGCCGACTGGTACGCCCCCTCCGGCACCGAGCCGGCCGTCGAGAGGCTCTCCTGGGGCCGGCAGAACTGGTTCCCCTACTGGGAGGCCGAGCACCACGCAGCCCGCAACGGCGTCATCGTCGATGGACATGTCGTTCATGTCGAAGTTCCTCGTGCAGGGCCGTGACGCCGGGCCGTTCCTCGACCACCTCTCCGCGAACAGCGTCAACGGCGAGACCGGGCTCATCACCTACACCCAGTGGCTCAACGAGGGCGGCACGCTGGAGGCCGACCTCACCGTCACCAAGCTCGACGACGACCGGTTCTGGGTGGTCGCCTCGGACACCGCCCACCTCCACGCCGAGACGTGGATGCGCCGCCACCTCGCCGATGACACGCACGCCTTCGTCACCGACGTCACCTCCGGCTACGCCCAGCTCAACATCCAGGGCCCGCGATCGCGCGAGGTCCTCGCGGCCGTCACCGACTCGGACATGTCCAACGACGCGTTCCCGTTCCGCACGGCGCGAGAGATCGCGATCGGCTACGCGCGCGTGCTGTGCATCCGGATCACCTACCTCGGCGAGCTCGGCTACGAGCTCTACATCCCGACCGAGCAGGCCACCCACGTCTACGACCGGCTGGTCGAGGCGGGTCAGGCCATGGACCTCCGCCACGCGGGCCTCAAGGCACTCGCGAGCCTGCGCATGGAGAAGGGCTATCGCGACTACGGCCACGACATCGACAACACCGACTCGGTTCTCGAGGCAGGGCTGGGCTTCGCGGTCGACCTCGACAAGCCCGGCGGCTTCATCGGCCGCGAGGCGGTGCTTGCCAAGAAGGCCGAGGGCCCGCTGACCCGGCGCATCGTGCAGGTCCTCGTGCAGGACCCCGAGCCGATGCTGTTCCACGCCGAGCCGGTGTGGCGGGCCGGGAAGCCGGTCGGCTACGTCCGCGCGGCCTCCTACGGCTTCACCGTCGGTGGCGCTGTCGGCCTGGTGATGGTCGAGGCCGGGCGAGCCCATGAACCAGGCGTACGTCGAGGGCGCTGACTGGGAGGTCGAGATCGCCGGCCGGTGCTACCCGGCCACCGCCTCGATCCGGCCCCTCTACGACCCCACGATGCTCCGCGTGAAGAGCTAGCCGCCGCTGGCCACGTGGTCGGGCCCGTCACATCTGCACAGGTGCGGGACCGGCCCACGTGACGTGCTGCATGAGCAGTCGGTTCTTCTGTTCCTGACGTGCCGTGATCATGCGCACGACGAGCAGGGCGAGGGCCGCAGCGACCAGATCAACCCCCTGCACCACGCTCTCCACGAGGGCGACCCGCGGCTCGTCGGTGATGTCGTCTGCCGCGCTGTACTGGGACCACAGCACTCGGCCGGCGACATAGTTCAGGATGAGCGCCGCCCACCATGCGGTGATCAGTGGAGGCTTTGGGAGCTGAGACATGTGCCGATGGGTGAACGGGACTGCTGGGTCGCTTGCTCTTGCGATGTCGTCTGTGATGGCCTTCGGCCGGACCAGGTTCAGGAACGGGACGAACCACGCCCCGATGGCCCATCCGCGAGCGTGGCGCAAGACCGGGCCGTACAGCTCGGCATTGCTGCGGGCCCGGAAGAACCAGATCAACCACATGACGATGACGGCAACCACCAGGCCGAGCTGCACCATGGCCAGGAGGAAGTCGATGGTGTCGCTGGCCTGCGCCTCACCCTCGGTTACACCTTCGCCACTGACGATGCGGTCAAACACGGTCTTGCGATGAACCGCGACGCCGATACCGAGCACGTCGGCGACGATCACAGCGACCAGCAGGACTGACAACGTCGTCCCCATCCCTTGAATCGGCCGCGGCGGCGGCTGCGGCGCAAGAGGAGGGGTTTGGCGTATCGGTGAGTAGAGCCCCTGCTGTGGTGGCTGCTGCTCCTGCCAAGGCGCCGCTTGGGCTTGCGGCCAAGCGGGGGGCGGGACCGGCCCGGCTCCCAGTCCGCACTGCGGACATGTCGTGTCGGAATCGGCCACCGCAGCGTGGCACCGTGGACAGTTCATGACACCCCCCGTGCGCGAGATTGAACCATCCCCGACGGCCGAGTCGCTAGACCCAAGAAAGGTTGCGATTGCCTGTATCAGCGGCCCCCTTCGCTGCTCTTGTCAGCGAGACGGTGCCCCGGCGGCGTCTCGAAGCCATCGGAGCGCGGTCGCAGGACCGGCGGGAGCAGAGGGGACACGCCATGGCAGGGACGGGCTACCGGATCGCCGCGGCGCGCGGCCTGGCGGTACTCGAGCGCGTAGCCGATGACCTGGTCAGCGGCGGCACCGGTCCTCGACGGGACCGGGACGCCGCAACTGAGCGGGAGCTGATTCGCGAGGCCGTACGACGGATGCACCAGCGGAGCGCCCGCCGTCGGCCTCTCGTGAGTTGGCGAAGCTGAGAGGAGCGGGGACACGCGCGGGACCGGAGCCTGGCAGGGGGACGCTCCGGTCCCGCGCGCATGTCCGCCACCTCACCGGTGCCGTTGAATCCGGGCCCGTCATCGGGTCCACTTGGCACCGACAACCGCACACCGGTCCTGACTGAAGGAGAGCGCGAATGAAGTCCCCCGAAGAGCGCCTGACCCGGCTGCTCGACCGGCACCCGGAGTTCTACCCGGCCGGCCCCGACCTGCCGACCGGCGCCATCATCCGCAGGAGCGAGATGCTGGTCGCCGCGGACAACGCCGGCGCCGTCGAGGAGGCGGCCCGCCGGTGGACTGCGGGGCGCGAGAATCTCGTTCCGCTCGGCCTGGCCAGGTTCACGATGCACCGCGACACCGATGTCGCCGACCTGATCGCGACGCAGTTCTCGCCCGAGGGGCAAGACGCGCTCGCTGCGCCGGTGCACATGTTCCGCGGCGAGCCTCACTACGAGGGCGGGCCCGGCGGGATTCCGGCGCCCGTGAGGACCCCTCCTCCCGGGCCGGGCAAGGCCTCGTCCGCGCACGCCGTGACCATCGCCATCCTCGACACTGGCATCAACGCCGCTCACCCCTGGTTCCCGCGCAACGCCTGGGAGGCAGTCGACCGTGACGTCGATGACCGCCTCGACACCGACAACGACTACGAGCTCGACGCCCAAGCCGGACACGGCACCTTCATCGCGGGCATCGCGCGCCAGCACGCGCCCGGTGCGCACCTCTCCATCTCGCGCGTGCTCGGCTCCGATGGCGTCTGCGACGAGGTTGAGCTTCTGGAGGCGATCAACGCCCTGCGCGCCCATGCGGCCGGGAAGAACAGCATCGGCGTGCTCAACCTCTCCCTCGGCGCCTACACCTGGAACGACCGGCCGCCTGCGCTGCTGTCCCAGGCGATCCAGCGGCTCGGGGCCGACACCGTCGTGGTAGCCGCTGCGGGCAACAACGCCAGCGACCGGCTCTTCTGGCCGGCTGCGTTCGACTCTGTGGTCGCCGTAGGTGCCCAGAAGTTGGACGGGACCGGGCGCACACCGTTCTCGAACTACGGACCCTGGGTCGACGCCTGGGCACCCGGCGAGCAGGTTGCGAGCAGCTTTGTGAGCTTCGACGGCCCCAAGGACGAGGCGCCCAGCGCCGACATCGACGCCGACTGCTTCACCGGGTTCGCCACGTGGAGCGGCACCTCGTTCGCCGCACCCCGGATCGCGGCCGAGCTGGCTCAACGGGCACAGGACCAGAAGACCTCCCCGAGGCAGGTCCTGGAGTCCGTCCTCGCCGACTTCGCCACGGAGGGGAAGGGCGCGTCGGCAGGGTCCGGTGGACCGTGATGACCACTATCGTGACGATGTGGACAGCTCGGACCTCGCAGACCTCGTCGCGGGTGCCGCCGCGGGCGAGCAGAAGTCTTGGGACGAGCTCGTCGACCGGTTTGCCGGCCTGGTATGGCATGTCGCGCGGTCCCATCGTCTCGGTGACGCTGACGCGTCCGATGTCGCGCAGACGGTGTGGCTTCGGCTCGTCGAATCCCTGCCACGTCTCCGTGAGCCGGCGGCCGTCGGTGGCTGGCTGGCAACCACGACCCGACATGAGTGCCTGCGGGTCTTGCGCATCACCGGTCGCGAAGTGCCCGACGACTCCGCCGCGATGGTCGAGATCCCCAGTCAGGACGCCTCACCCGAAGCCATCGTGGAGCTCGCCGAGGACCGTCACCGCGTCCGCGTTGCACTCGACCGGCTGTCCGATCGCTGCCGCACCCTCCTGCGTGCACTCGCCTACTCCCCCGACGACAGCTACGTCGAGGTCTCCGCGGCGCTGGGCATGCCGGTCGGAAGCATCGGGCCGACCCGGTCGCGCTGCCTCCAGCACCTGCGCCGCGAACTTGTCTCCGGCAGCGCGCTGGCCGAGGGAGAGGGACGACTGTGACTGACATCGACCCCCGGGACCGAGTCCTGCTCGAGCAGGTGCGCGCGGCGCTCGACGAGCACGACCCGGTTCCTCAGTCCGTCGTCGACGCCGCCCGGGGCAGCCTGACCTGGTTGACCGTCGACGCCGAGCTTGCGGCCCTTGCCGAGGACAGCGCGCTGACAGCGACCGGGGTGCGCTCCGGTGACGCGTCGCGGGTGCTCACCTTCGAGTGCAGCACCGGGGTCATCGTGCTCGAGGTCACGGTGATGGGTGACACCCGCAGGGTCGTCGGCCAGGCCGACCGACCGGCTCATCTCACGATCCGCCACGCCGGTGGCGTCACCGAGCTGGACACCGACGAGCACGGCCGGTTCCAGGTCGAGGGCATCGCCGCCGGACCTGCAAGCCTGCGATGCGTCTTCGCCGACGCGCCCGACTCACCCGTCGTGACCTCCTGGGTGCTGGTCTGAGGCCGTGCCCACGCTGCAGGCTCCCCCGTCTGCCCGGATGCGGTCGGCCGAAGCCGCCCTCGCTTCCGCCAACGACCATCCCGCAGAGGTGCTGGAGCAGACCACGACGCTGCTCAGCAGCCGCTCCGACGACGAGCCCGCGGCCGTCGCCCTGCGCGCGCGGGCACTGGCACGACGCTGCACCGGCGACCTCGCTGGCGCGATAGACGACTTCACGCTGGCCGTCGATGTGGCCGCGGCAGCGGGTCTGCCGCGTCGCGTCGGCGAGGCCACGGATGAGTCTGGTCGTCGCGCTGGCCGACGCCGGCCGGACGTCCGACGCGCTGGACGAGGCCGAACGAGCGCGCCCACTGCTGAAGGGCGCCGACCTGAGCCGCCTGCTCGCCCAACGCGCCTTGGTGCTGCAACGCATCGGACGCTACGAGGAGGCCCTGTCGTGCTACCGCCAGGCGCTGCCGGGACTGCGCCGTGACGGTGACTCCCTGTGGGAAGCACGGCTGCTCGGCAACCGAGGTCCGCTGCGCGCCTATCTCGGTGACCACCGGGGCGCCCTTCGCGATCTTCAGCGCTGCGCGGAGGTCGCCGAGGCCAACGGGCTGCGCAACCAGCTCGCCAGAGCGAAGCAGAACCTCGGCTTCGCGATGATCCTCGCGGGCGACGTGCCGGCCGCGTTGGAGCTGCTCGACGAGGCAGCGGACGTCCGCCAGGAACGTGGCGACGACGGCTCGCTCCTCCTGGATCGTGCCGAGGCACTCCTCACCGCCGGCCTCGGTGCGGAGGCTTCGGAGAGCGCAGCCGCGGCCCTGATCGGGTTGGAGGAACGCGGCCTCGCCTACGACGCCGCCGAAGCGCGGCTTCTCTTCGCCCGAGCGGCGCTCAGCGCCGGTAGGCCCCAGGACGCCCGTGCGGCAGCGGAGCGAGCGGCGACGGAGTTCGCCCAGCAGCGCCGGCCCGCTTGGACTCGACTGGCGCGACAGGTCTCGGTGCTCGCCCGGTGGGACGCCGGCGAGCGGGGTGCGGCACTCACCCGCGCTGCACGAACCACTGCCGATGACTGCGCTGCGGCCGGCTGGACGGTGGCCAGCCTCAGCGCGCGGTTCGTGGCCGCGCGCGCGGCGCTGGAGTCCTCGTCCCTGACCACGGCGCGGACGCTGCTCGCGGACGTCGCCGTGGCCCGCGGCTCGGGCAGCGCGGAGGCGCGCGCGACCGGGTGGCACGCGGAGGCGCTGCTCCGGCTGGCCAACCACGACCGTCGCGGCGCCGAGCGGGCGCTGCGTCGAGCGCTTGCTGTGCGCGCCGACAACGCGGCCGCCCTCGGCGCGACCGACCTGCGCGCGCACGCGGCGGTGTTCGGCGAGGAGCTCGCCTCCGCCGGTCTGAAGCTCGCCGTCGAGGACCGTCGGCCCACCGGCGTGCTCGCGTGGGCCGAGCGCTCGCGCGCCAGCACGTTGCAGAGCCGGCCCGCCCGCCCGCCCAGCGACGCGGCGCTGGCCACCGAGCTGGGTCTCCTGCGCGCCGTCACGGCTCATCTGCGCGAGGAGCTCCTGGCCGGGCGGCCCGGCACCGAGCTGCGCCAGCAGCAGCTCAAGCTGGAGTCGGCCGTTCGGGCCCGCGCCCGGCACGCCCGCGGCTCGTCGGCTTCGCTTCGCGCCGGCGACGCCTTCGACGTGAAGTCGTTGGCCGACCAGCTCGGTGACCGGGTCCTGGTCGAGCTCGTCCGCAACGGCCACGACCTGCACGCGGTCACCGTTGCCAACGGTCGCGTCGCCATGCACGACCTCTGCCGGTACGACGAGGCCACCACCGAGACGACAGCGCTGCGGTTCGCGCTGACCCGACTGTCGCACGCCACGGGGTCCCCCCGGGTGCGCGAGCTCGCCCTCCGGGGTCGCCAGGTTGCCGCCGAACGGCTCGACATGCTCGTGCTGGCACCGCTGCGGACAGTCCTCGGCGACCGGCCACTCGTCGTCGTACCGACCGGCGACCTGCATGCGTTGCCCTGGCCGGTGCTCCCCTCGCTCGTCGGCCGGAGCACCGTCGTCGCACCTTCGGCGCGACTGTGGCAGCGCGCGTCACGCGGCGAACGGCGCTCCGGCGGGGTCGCCCTGGTCGCCGGGCCACACCTCGACCACGCCGAAGCCGAGATCGCGGCCCTGGCCGGGGCCTATCCCGAGGCGGACGTGCTCACCGGTGCTGCCGCGACGGCCGAGGCGGTGAGCAAGGCGATCGACGGGGCCAGCCTGGCCCACCTGGCCACGCACGGGCACTTCCGCTCCGACAACCCCCAGTTCTCCGCGCTCGAGCTCGCCGACGGCCCGCTGACCGTCTATGACCTCGAGCGGCTGTCCGAGCCCCCCGAGACGGTCGTCCTGTCGGCATGCGACTCCGGCATGTCCGAGGTCAAGCCGGGTGACGAGCTGATGGGTCTGGCCGCGGCCGTGATGGCGCTGGGGACGCGCACGCTGGTTGCCAGCGCCGTCCCTGTCGCCGACGAGCCGACGCGACCGTTCATGCAGGCTTTCCATGCCCGGCTGGTCGCCGGTGTCGGTGCCGCCGAGGCGCTGGCGGTCACCTCGGCTGAGACAGGGCTCGACGGCTTCGTCTGTCTGGGCTCGGGATGACGGAGAGCAGCTCCGCCGCCGCGGCCAGGCTCTCGCCCAGGTAGGTCCCCGGCACCCGCTCCCGGGCGCGTGCGAACAGGAATGCGTTTCCAGCGTAGAAGACCTGCGCCCCCGAGTCGGCGACAGCCCGGATCGCCTCGACTGCAGGGCGCCGGCCGACCGACAGGTGCGACACGACCACCACCGCAGCTGCCGACGTGGCCCGCACCGCCGTGGCCAGGGTGTCGGCGGGAGTCCGCGCGCCGAGAACGCGGCAGGACCACCCGTCGTACGCAAGCAGGACCGCGAGCGCCTCGAGGCCAAGGGTGTGCAGGTCGCGTGGACCACACGCCAGCACGACGGGGTTACCGCGTTCGGGCGGCGGCGCGAACGCCGCGAGGCGGCTCAGCCAACCGCGCGCGGCCTCGCTGGTCAGGTGCTCTTGCGCGACGTCGCAGCGACCGGTCTCCCACCACTGCCCGACCTGGCGCATGGCCGGGAGCAGCACCTCGTCCATCGCGGTCGGCATCCCGAGCTCGTCGACGGCGCGGTCCAGGACGGCGACCACGGCGCTCGGCTCCATCTGCTCGGACGCGGCCAAGAGGGCGTCGACCAGGTCGCGAGCCGGACCGGTCGCAGCCAGCACGGCCAGAACCTCGCGGGCGGCCTCCCCCGCGCGCCGCCCCCGGGCGATCTCGTCGCGCATCAGCCTGACCTGCTGCAGCGCGTCGACCGAGTAGCGCCGGTGCCCACCCGCGCTGCGGGGCGCGACCGGGATGCCGTAGCGCAGCTCCCACGCTCGCAGGGTCGGTGCGGGTACGCCGAGCAGGCGGCTCACCTCGTGGATCGGCAGGCCCGCACCGATCTCCGGTCCAGCGCTGGTGGTCACGTCGCTCCCCTTCTGTTGCTGCGCGGCTGCCGACCGTACCTATGCAGGTTTCTCTACATTGTTGCATAGGTTTTGACCGGCCCAGAACCATGGCCCATGTATCTGCGGCCCGCCGCCGGACTCTTCCTCGATGACCGAAGGAGAAGGCGACATGACCGAGATCCGGCGCTTCGCCGCCAGCTGTCCCCGGTGCGGAGACCTCGATGTCTCGGCCGAGCAGATGTGGCTCGTGCTGACCGACCGACCGGAGCGCGACCACTACTTCTTCCACTGCCCCGGCTGCGAGCAGCACGTCCGCCGCAAGGCGCACGCGATCACCGTCCGGCTGCTGGAGCGGCTGGTGCCCGTCGAGAGGATCGAGATCCCCGCCGAGGCGCTCGAGCCGCACGACGGTCCGCCGCTGACCGAGGACGACCTGATCGACCTGATGCTCACCCTCGACGCGGCATCGCGCCCCCCTGTCGCAACCGACGTCGACCTGGTGCCAACCGGCGCCTCCGAGTCGGCGTCTTACCTGTGCCAGTCCGAGCCCAGGAGGTCGTGATGCGCCGCACTCTTCTCGCGTCTGTCGTCGCCGTGGTGGCGATGGCGCTCATCAGTGCCGACCCCGCGTCGGCCCTCACCGGCTTCCGCTACAGCGCACTCAGCGTGGCCGACCCGAACACCGCACCCGCCGGCCAGCCCCAGCTGCTCCGGGTCACGACCGGCCATCACGCGACGTACGACCGGGTCGTCTTCCGGTTCTCCAGCCGGGCTCCCGGCTACAACATCCGTTACGTCCCCCAGGCGACGTCCGACGGCTCCGGCAACCCGGTCGCCCTGGCCGGCAACAGGTTCCTCGCCGTGACCATGCACTCGGTCGCCAGCGCCCAGGCGGGCAAGCCCCCGGCACCGCAGGGCCGTCAGCGGCCGCGCTACCCGCAGCTGCGCGCACTGGTCGGCACGGGTGACTTCGAGGGATACGTCTCGTTCACTCTCGGCCTGAAGTCGAAGTCCGGCTTCCGCGCCTTCACCCTTCGCAACCCTGACCGGTTGGTCGTCGACGTACGCATCCCCTAGGCCTCAGGCACTGGGCCCGGCTCGCGGAGGGCCGCTGGAAGACCGGCCTGCTGAGCCATCAGGTTGTTCTTCTGCTCCTGGCGGTGCGTGATCAGCCGAACCACCAGGATCGCAAGGATGGCGGCGGCAATGTTGATCACCGTCATCACAATCTCACGGACGATGATGGTGGGCTGCGCGCTGTAGTCCTCGTTCCCCGCCACGTTGGACCACAACTGCGTCCCTGCGAGGTCGATCAGGTAGGCGATCCACCACACGGTGATCAGCGGGTGCTTCGCGAGTCCGACAACGGTCCTGTGGGTGAGTGGGACGTCCGGGTCGCTCGCCCGGGCGATGTCATCTGCGATCTCCTTCGGACGCCAAACGTTCAGGATGGGTGTGAACCACGCGCCGATGGCCCAGCCCTTGCTGTACCGGAGCACCAGCCCGTAGAGCTCGGCATTCACGTAGGCCCGGTGGAACCAGACGACCCAGACGACGACAACAGCGACGAACACCGATGCCTGGAAGAACCCCACCCACTCGGAGATCTCGTCGCTGCGGTCGAGCTCCTCGAACGTCCAGTCACCGGACGTCAGAATGCGATCGAACAGGGCCTTGCGCCGGATCGCTGCCCATATCGCGACCGCGTCGGTCACGATCAGGAGGGCGAACAACGCGTACAGCGCGACTCCGAGCCCCTTGACGGACCGGGGCAGCACGACCGGGCCGAGCCAACCCGGCGCCGTCTGGTACGCCGGACCCTCCGACGGCTGGAGGGGCAGCCCGCACCGGGGACAGAAGTCGGCCTCGTCGTCAACGATGCTTGTGCAGCGCGGACAGGCCATGGCTCCCCCCGGGGGACGGCAGCAGTAGAGCACACCTGCCGCTGCACCCGCCGTCCGTGCTACGACTGCACCATGCGAACCGTCGATGTCGAGGCGGAGCGGCTGCCCGGATGGTTCCTCCGGTTCGAGGAACGGCACGGCCGCGCCTCGTGGAAGGCCAGCCCCGACCACGTCGTGGTGACGGCCGCGGACGGTGCGCGCGCCGAGTGCGAGGTCCCCTTCCCGCCGCTGGTCGTCGACAACGACGCGGCGTACGGCGGGCTGCCGAACCATGTCCGCGAGGCACGGTGCGTCGGCGTCCTTCTCGTTCGACTCGGCGGCCACGCTGCCGGGGTCTTCAGCGGGTCGGACCTGATGTCCTCGAAGGTGGGCTCGCGGCTCGTGCACGGACGCAGCGCGGCGGGCGGGCAGTCGCAGCAGCGGTTCGCCCGCCGTCGCGAGGGCCAGGTGCGGATCGCCCTGCAGGATGCCGCCGCAGTAGCGATCCGGATTCTGCTGCCGGCGGCCCACGACCTCGATGCGGTCGTCGTCGGGGGCGACCGGTCGGCCGTGGAGAAGGTGCTGGCGGACGCGCGACTTGCCCCGTTGCGCGACCTCGTCGTACCGCGAGTGCTGGACGTGCCCGACCCCCGGCTGCGCGTGCTCAAGGACACGCCACGCCTGTTCCGCTCGGTCCGCATCAGGGTGGTCGACCCCGTCGATGACCCTGCAGGGCACGATGGAGACCACCGTGACCCTCACCGACCACCTGCCGGCTCAGCCTGACCCGGACGCCCTCTTCGACGCCTTCACGGCGTGGACGCAGGCGCAGGGGCTGACGCTCTACCCCGCGCAGCAAGAGGCTCTGATCGAGGTCGTCTCCGGCTCGAACGTCATCCTCAGCACACCGACGGGCTCAGGAAAGAGCCTGGTCGCCGTCGGTGCCCACTTCGCCGCTCTGGCGCAGGGAAGGCGGACGTTCTACACCGCGCCGATCAAGGCCCTCGTCTCGGAGAAGTTCTTCGCACTGTGCGCGACGTTCGGCGCCGACAAGGTCGGCATGATGACCGGCGACGCCAGCGTCAACGCAGACGCACCCGTCGTCTGCGCGACCGCAGAGATCCTGGCCAACATCGCCCTGCGCGACGGCGCGGCCGCCGACGTCGGCCAGGTCGTGATGGACGAGTTCCACTTCTACGCCGACCCGGACCGCGGCTGGGCCTGGCAGGTGCCGCTGCTGGAGCTGACCGGCGCGCAGTTCGTGCTCATGTCGGCCACCCTCGGCGACGTCTCGCGCTTCGAGGCCGACCTCACCCGGCGTACCGGCCGCCCCACTGCCGTGGTGAGCTCGACGGAGCGCCCGGTGCCCCTGCACTACTACTTCGCGAAGACGCCGATCCACGAGACGCTCGAGGAGCTGCTCTCCACCGGGCAGGCGCCGGTGTACGTCGTGCACTTCACCCAGGCGGCCGCGATCGAGCGGGCGCAGGCACTGATGAGCATCAACGTCTGCAGCCGGGCCGAGAAGGACGCGATCGCCGAGCTGATCGGCGGCTTCCGGTTCACCGCCGGCTTCGGCAAGACGCTCTCGCGCCTGGTCCGTCACGGCATCGGCGTGCACCACGCCGGGATGCTGCCGAAGTACCGCCGGCTGGTCGAGCTGCTGGCACAGGCCGGCCTGCTCAAGGTCATCTGCGGCACCGACACGCTCGGCGTGGGCATCAACGTGCCGATCCGCACCGTGCTGCTGACGGGGTTGAGCAAGTACGACGGCGTGCGCACGCGGCACCTCAAGGCCCGCGAGTTCCACCAGATCGCCGGCCGGGCCGGTCGGGCCGGGTTCGACACGGCCGGCACGGTCGTTGTGCAGGCACCTGACCATGTCGTCGACAACGAGCGGGCCGTCGCCAAGGCCGGGGACGACCCGAAGAAGCTGCGCAAGATCGTGCGCAAGAAGCCGCCGGACGGCTTCGTCTCGTGGGGAGAGCCGACGTTCGAGCGGCTGGTTGCCGCCGCGCCCGAGACCCTGACGTCCAGCTTCGCGGTGAGCCACTCGATGCTGCTCAACGTCGTCGGCCGCCCTGGCGACGCGTTCGCTGCGATGCGCAGCCTGCTCACCGACAACCACGAGGAGCGCCCCGCCCAGCTGCGTCACATCAGGCAGGCCATCGCGATCTACCGGGCTCTGCTCGCCGCCGACGTCGTGGAGCGCCTCGACCTGCCCGACGAGCAGGGCCGGACGCTTCGGGTCACCGTCGACCTGCAAGCCGACTTCGCCCTCAACCAGCCGCTATCCCCGTTCGCCATCGCCGCGATCGAGCTGCTCGACCGGATGTCGCCGACGTACGCCCTGGACGTCGTCTCGGTCATCGAGTCGACCCTCGAGGACCCTCGGCAGATCCTGTCGGCACAGCGGTTCAAGGCGCGCGGCGAGGCGGTCGCGCAGATGAAGGCCGACGGCATCGAGTACGACGAGCGGATGGAGCTGCTCGAGGACATCACGCACCCACGGCCGCTGGAGGAGCTGCTCACCGGTGCTCTCGAGATCTACCGCCGCGGCCATCCCTGGGTCAGCGACCACGAGCTGAAGCCGAAGTCGGTCGCGCGTGACATGTACGAGCGAGCGATGACGTTCGTGGAGTACGTCGGGTTCTACGGTCTGGCCCGCTCAGAGGGTCTCGTTCTGCGCTACCTCGCCGACGCCTACAAGGCGCTGCGCCAGACGGTGCCCGAGGACGCGCGCACCGACGAGCTGACCGACATCATCGAGTGGCTCGGCGAGCTGGTGCGCCAGGTCGACTCCAGCCTGCTCGACGAGTGGGAGGAGCTGCGCAACCCCGCCGACGTGTCGACGACGTCGCCCGTGGACGACCGGCCGCCGCCGGTGACGGCGAACACCCGGGCCTTCCGGGTGCTGGTGCGCAACGCGCTCTTCCGCCGGGTCGAGCTGGCGGCGCTGCGCCGGGTCATCGACCTCGGGGAGCTCGACGCGGAGGCGGGCTGGGACGCCGATCGCTGGGCCGAGGCGCTGGGCCGCTACTTCGAGGAGTACGACGAGATCGGCACCGGGCCCGACGCCCGCGGGCCGGCGCTGCTGATCATCGACGAGCGGCCGGGGAGCTGGGCGGTCCGCCAGATCTTCGCGGACCCGGCGGGTGACCACGACTGGGGCATCAGTGCCGAGGTCGACCTGGCCGCCTCCGACGAGGCCGGGACCGCGATCGTGACCGTGACCGGGGTCGACCAGCTCTAGCTCAGTCGAGACAGAACTCGTTGCCCTCGATGTCCTGCATCACGAGGCACGACTCGTTGACGCCATCGGCAGCCAGTAGTCGCACGCGGACCGCGCCGAGCGGGACCAGTCGTGCGCACTCCGCCTCGAGTGCGGCCAGGCGCTCTTCACCCACCAGCCCGGTGCCGACCCGCACGTCGAGATGCACCCGGTTCTTGACGACCTTGCCCTCGGGGACGCGCTGGAAGAACAGCCGGGGGCCCACACCCGTGGGATCAATGCAGGCGAACCGTGAGCCCTGATCTTCAGGCGGCAGCACGCGATCGAAGTCTGCCCAGTTCGCAAACCCCTCCGGTGGCGGGGGTACGACGTATCCCAGCACCTCGCACCAGAAACGAGCAACGCGCTCAGGTTCTGCGCAGTCGAAGGTGACTTGGAACTGCTTCACGGAAGCCATCGGTCCACCCTAGGGGCGCGACCCTCGCCACGGCTTATCCGGGTGGCCCGAACCAGCGAGTCAGCGCGTCCTCGAGCCCGTCGTCGGTCCTATCGCCTACCCACGCGACGTACCCGTCGGGCCGGATCAGCACCGCAGCGGGAGCAGGGACGTCGCCGAGCGCCGGCAGCTCCCAGGTGCCGCCATAGTCGGCATCAAGCAGCTGGACCCGATCCGCCCAACCCGTGATGTCGAGTCCACCGCGTGCGCCGAGGTTGAGCAGGACCGGCTTGGCATCGTGCAGCAGGGTGAAGACCCGCCGGGGGCCCTCAGCGGTGTCCAGGTCGAGATCGGGCATGCGACGACCGAGCAACGGGTGCCCCTCACCCAGGTCGTAGTGGATGTCCAGGCCGGACATCATCGCGGCGTACCGCGTGCGCGGCTCGTCCATGCTCAACAGGTCGGCCACGGTTTCGCGCAGGGCATCAAGGCGTGCGTCGCCGGGGCGGGTGAGCGCGACTTGCGCCATCGTGTTGCGCAGCACGCGGGCAGCGACCGGGTGGCGTTCCTCGTGATAGGTGTCGAGAAGGCTTTCCGGCGACACGCCCGTGACCACCTGGGCCAGCTTCCACCCCAGGTTCACCGCATCCTGCACGCCGGTGTTGAGTCCCTGTCCGCCCACCGGGGAGTGCACGTGTGCGGCGTCGCCGGCAAGCAGGACACGTCTCTCGCGGTAGGCCGCGGCCTGGCGGGTCATGTCGGAGAACCGGGAGATCCAGATGGGACTGTGCATCCCGAAGTCGGTCCCATAGAGGGCGATGACCGCTTCGCTGAGATCGCGCAGGGTGGGATCGCTGGTGGATCCGACGTGCTCATCGGTCACCATGACCCTGACCGGTCCGTGGTCGGCGTAGACGATCTCGCCGTCGCGGATCTCGTACTCGACCCGGCCGAGGCCGTGGATGCCGCGGTCGTCCTGGCGCATCCCCAGCTCCGGCTCCTCGGCCATCTCGACCTCGCCGATCAGGGCACTGGTCGTGGCATCCCACCCGGGGAACTCGATGCCGGCCTCCTTGCGGACGAGGCTGCGTCCTCCGTCGCAGCCGACGAGCCACTGCGCCCGTAGCGACTGGCCGTCGGACAGCTCGACGTCGACGCCGGTGTCGTCCTGCGCGAACCCCGTCACCTCACGTTCGCGGTAGATGGTCACGGCCAGCTCGTCGACCCAGCCGGCCAGGATGCGCTCGATGTGGTTCTGCCACAGCCCGAGCCCGTAGGGATGCCGCGTAGGGAAGTCGCTGATGTCGAACGAGACCCGGGCGAACCCCGCGACCTGGGCCACCTGCCCCTCCGCGAGGAACCGGTCGGCGATTCCGCGCTGGTCGAAGACCTCGATGGTTCGTGCGTGCAGACCGCCGGCTCGCGAGCCGGGGAGGTCCTGGCTGGCGCGCCGCTCGACGATGGCGGCGTCGACCCCCGCCAGCGCCAGCTCGGCGGCCAGCATCAGCCCCGTGGGCCCTCCCCCGACGATCAGTACGTTGTGCTCGGTCACCTCGCCCACCTCCATGGTTCTGCCGCGAGTCGGTGATTCTGCGTCACGAAGGGGGCCTTGCGGCAAGCCCGCCCCGTGCGGTTACCTTGGAAATGCGAGGAGCGGCTGGTGCCGCTCCTTTCGTGCTGTCACAGGTCGGGCTCGCGGCAGCCTCTCGAGTGGGGCAACCGATGACTTTCCGGCCACAGCGGAGTCGAATAGGGCGACAGGGTGGTTCGGACGCACCGGACCGCAACGGGCAACGCGCCACGAGAGGACCGTCACCATGCAGAGGATCACCCCGTGTCTGTGGTTCGACAACCAGGGCGAGGACGCTGCCAACTACTACGTCTCGCTGTTCGACGACGCCAAGATCCTGGAGGTCTCGCGCTACGGCGAGGGCGCACCGATGCCTGCCGGCACCGCGCTCACGGTCTCCTTCCAGCTCGAGGGGCTGGAGTTCACCGCCCTGAACGGCGGCCCTGCCTTCACCTTCAACGAGGCAGTGTCGTTCCAGGTCAGCTGTGAGTCGCAGAACGAGGTCGACCGGCTCTGGAACAAGCTCACCTCCGATGGCGGCGAGGAGGGCAACTGCGGCTGGCTGAAGGACAAGTTCGGGCTGTCCTGGCAGATCATCCCGACCGAGCTGCCCAAGCTGCTCAGCGATCCTGACCCGGGTCGTGCGCAGCGGGCCATGCAGTGCATGCTGCAGCAGAACAAGCTCGACATCGAGGCCATCCGCAAGGCGGCCGACGACGCCTGACCAGCGCCCGCACACACGCCGAGGGCCTGGTGCGACCGTTTCTCGGTCGCACCAGGCCCTCAGTGTTGTGCTGATCAGACGAGCGCGGGCTCACGCTCCTCGTCCTGGTCGGTGAGGCCGGCCAGCTCCTCGTCCCACTCGGTCGCCTCGTGCTCGCCACCCTCGAGGTCGATCGTGGGCAGGATGCGGTCCAGCCACGCCGGGAGCCACCAGGCCTTGTGTCCGAGCAGGCTCATCGCCGCCGGGACCAGCACCATCCGGACCAGCGTCACGTCGAGAAGAACGGCGACGGACAGGCCGACCCCGAACATCTTGGCGACGTGGTCCGAGCCCAGGATGAAGGCACCGAACACCGCGATCATGATGAGCGCCGCGCTGGTGATGACCCGAGCCGTGGAGCCGACACCCTCGACGACCGCGCGCTTGGGATCGCGGTGCTTCAGGTACTGCTCGCGCACCCGGCTGAGCAGGAACACCTCGTAGTCCATGGACAGACCGAAGAGGATCGCGAACATCAGCATCGGAGCCAGCGGCATGATCGGCACCGTCTCGTGCACGCCGATCAAGCTGGCACCCCAACCCCACTGGAACACGGCCACGACCACGCCGTACGCCGCACCGACGCTGAGGACGTTGAGGGCAGCAGCCTTCAGCGGCACCAGGATCGAGCGGAACACCAGCATGAGCACCAGGAACGCCAGGCCGATGACGGCCCCGAGGAACAGCGGCATCCGGTCCTGCAGCCGCTGCGAGACGTCGTCGGTCATCGCGGTGCCGCCGGTGATGGAGACCTCAGCCGAGCTGTCGCGGACCGCAGCCGGGATGACGTCGGACCGCAGGTGCTTCAGCAGGGTCGACGTCGCCTCGTCCTGTGGCGCCGTGGTGGGCGTGAGGCCGAGGATGGCCAGGTCGCCCTTCTCGTTGAGCACGGGCTCGTCTACTGACGCAACACCCGAGACCTTGCCGAGCACCGTGCTCAGCTCGGTGACGGTGGCCTCCGCCTTGGCGGAGCCCTCGGTGTCGACGACGACCATGAAGGGTCCGTTGACGCCGGGGCCGTAGCCGTCGGCAATCAGGTCGTACGCCTTGCGGGTGGTCGTTGACGGCGCGTCGTTGCCGGCGTCGGCGAAACCGAGCCGCATCGACAGGACCGGGATCGCGAGCACGATCAGGACGAGCGCTGCCGCAGCGCCATAGCGCTTGGGACGAGCGACGACCCGGGCGGCCCAACGAGCCGACTTCGACCGCGGGTTGTCCGCCGGCCGCTGCTTGATGAACGGCACCCGCACGCTGTTGACGCGCTTCTTGACGATGCCGAGCAACGCAGGCAGCAGGGTCACAGCAGCGAGCATCGAGATCGCCACCATGATCGCGGAAGCCCAACCCATCATCGTCATCATCGGGATGCCGGAGACCTGCAGACCGGCGATGGCGAGCACGACCGTCGTACCGGCGAACAGGACCGAGAGACCGGCCGTGGCGTTCGCGCGACCGATGGCCTCGGGCACCGGCATGCCGGACTCGAGGTTCTGACGGTGCCGCGCCAGGATGAACAGCGCGTAGTCGATGCCGACACCGAGGCCGATCATGATGCCGACGATGCTGGCGATCTCGGGCACGGCCATGGCGCCGGACAGCACGCCGATCGTGCTCACGCCGATGAGGAGGCCGACGAGCGCCACCAGGATCGGCAGGCTCATCGCGACGAGCGAGCCGAAGGCGATGGCCAGCACGACGACCGCCACCAGGATGCCGATCTTCTCGCTGCCGGGCTCGGCGTCGCCCTTTGCGTAGCCGAGTCCACCGTCGTACTCGACCTGGACACCGGCGTCACGCGCCGGCGCGGTGGCGAGCTCCGCGGCCTCGAACTCCTCGACGCCGATCTCCTCGGTGTCGAAGGCAACCGTCGTGAAGGCGGTGGTGCCGTCCTTGCTGACCGTCGAGGTGCTGGGGTCGAACGGGTCGCTCACCTCGACGACGTTGTCTCCGTCGGCGAGCTTGGCGAGCGCTTCATCGACCGCCGCGCGGGTGGACGCCTCGGTGATGCCCTCGTCGGAGTGGAAGATGATGTTGGACGTGTAGAGCGTCTCTTGCGGGAAGCGGTCCTGGATCGCGTCGGCCGCGGTCTGCGACTCTGCGCCCGGGATGGTGAAGCTCTCGTCCGGCGGGCCGCCGAGCGAGCTGTTGAGCATCACCGCGGTCACGGCGACGAGCACCCATGCGGCGAGGATCCGCCACGGGTGCCGACCGGCGAAGTGGCCGATCCGGTAGAGAGTGCGAGACATGGCAGGTCCTTCCGATGCATGCAGGTGACCATCACCCGCATGCCAATGACGTTAGGAATCTGCGGGTCGCGCGCACATGGTGCGAACCGACCGACCGGCGGTGGCAGGCCGCGTGCCTGGCGCGGGTCGGGTCGGGGGCTGACACGCACCTAGAGGTTCGGTTGGCCCCCTGTCGCGCCGATGAGACGTAAACCGGCGGGTCACGCCCGGCGTCACAGTCACATGCGAGGAGGTGGACGTTCGTGCAGGTGATCGGCCGGCTTGCCCGTCGTGCGCTGGTCGGCGGCGTGCTCGCTCTGGCGGCGATGCTGATGAGCCTGACCCTGCCAAGCGCCTCCGCGGGCGGAGCGACGCCGGCTGCGGCTGCGACCCTGCCCGCATTCAGCTCCTCGGTCAGCACCATCAGTGCCACCCTTGCGACCCGCATGCGCTACTCCTGGCGCGCCGGCTGTCCGGTGCCGCGCAGCGACCTGCGCTACCTGCGGATGACCTACGTCGGTTTCGACGGGCTCGCTCACCGCGGCGAGATGGTCGTGCACCGCACGGCCGCCCCCAAGATCATCAGCGTCTTCCGGCGCGCCTACAACGCCCGCTTCCCGATCTACCGGATGCGCCTGGTGGATGACTACCGCGGCAGCGACGATGCCTCAATGGCGGCCAACAACACGTCCGCCTTCAACTGCCGGCGCACGTCAGGCGGCACGGCATGGTCACAGCACTCCTACGGCCGGGCTGTCGACATCAACCCCGTGCAGAACCCCTACGTCTCGGGCGGGGTCGTCCAGCCGCCGGCCGGCAAGACCTACGTCGCCCGATCCCCGCTTCGCAAGGGGATGGTCACCTGGACCGTGCGCGACGCGTTCGCGGACATCGGGTGGTACTGGGGCGGTGCCTGGCGCTACAGCAAGGACTATCAGCACTTCTCGAGCAACAACCGCTGAGCCTCAGACACCGAAATACCTGGTCGGGGCGACGGGACAGCGAGCGGACCTCAGACCTTGATGCGCTTCGTCTCATAGGCCCACATGGCGATCTCGACCCGGTTCCTCGTGCCGAGCTTGTTCATCAGGCTGGCCAGGTGCGTCTTGACGGTGCTGAGGCTGATCTGCAGCTGATCGGCGATCTCGGCGTTGGTGTGGCCGCGAGCCACAGTGATGAGAACCTCTTCCTCCCGCGCGGTCAGGGGCTCGATCGGCTGGGCCGGCGGCTCACCTCTGCGCACGTCCGCGAACGCCGCCAGCAGCCTCACCGTGACGCTCGGCGCGATCAGCGCCTCTCCGCTGGCGGCGGCATGGATGGCCTGGCTCAACAGCTCCGGTCCGGCATCCTTCAGCAGGAAGCCGCGTGCGCCAGCCTTCAGCGCGCCGTGGACGTACTCGTCGAGGTCGAACGTGGTGATGACCACCACGGCGAGCGGGTCCACGACGTCCGGCCCCGCCAGCGCGCGGGTGGCCTCGAGCCCGTTGAGCTCGGGCATCCGGATGTCGAACAGGCACACGTCGGGCCGCAGCTGCCGGGCGAGGGACACGGCCTCCCGACCGTTCCCCGCCTCACCCACGACGTGGATGTCGGGCTGCGCGTCCAGGATCATCCGCAGCCCGGTCCGCACGAGCTCCTGGTCGTCGGCGACAAGCACACGAATGGTCATCGGGCCGGCCGGGCCCGCGGAAGCACCGCGTCGACCACCCAGCCGTGGTCGGGCCCCGGACCCGCTTCGAGAGTGCCGCCGAGAAGTGCAGCCCGTTCAGTCATCCCGATGACGCCGTAGCCGGCATTGATGTTCGACGCGTGGACCTGGTCGCCGTCGTCGCGGACCGTCAGCCGGACGGCGTCCTGCTCGCCGCCGACCAGCACGTCGATCCGGGTGGCGTTGCGTGCGTGCCGCAGCGCGTTCGTCACTGACTCCTGGGCGATGCGGTAGGTAGCTGCCCCGACTGCGGGCCCGAGCTCGTCGAGGTCGCCCGTGAGGCCGACGTGCACCCGGGGCTCGCCGTCGATGGTGCGCGCAAGCCGCTCGATGTCGGCAACGCCGTTCAGCGGCGTGAGCGAGGCATCCTCACGGTCGCGCAGGGCGCCCACCATGGTCCGCATCTCGGCGAGGGTACGGGAGCCTTCCTCCTCGATCACCCTGAGCGCGTCGGTCGCCGCTTCCGGGTCGGACGTCGCCACGACACGTCCCGCCTGCGCCCGGATCACCATCGCCGAGACGTGGTGCGCCACAGTGTCATGCAGCTCCCGGGCGAGCTGTTCGCGCTCACGCAGCCGCACCTGATCGATCTCCCGGGTCCGCGACGTCGTCCAGAAGCGGACCACGGCGCCGAGCACTGCGGGAAACATGAGGAACAGGAAGCCGGCGACGGCCTCGCCGAAGTTGGTGTAGTCGCTCGCGATCCCGAGTACTCCGGCGACGACGGTGATCGGCAGCCCGATGATGACCTCGCGACCGGATCCCCATCGCACCAACGCGTACGGGAGAAGGACGACGTAGATCATCGTGTAGAGCCCGACGGGTGTGTCCGGGCCATCGATGAGTGTGACGAGATTCAGCGCGATGACGGCGCCGAAGACAACCGCGACGACAGCGAGTGGGTGCGTCCGCCGCCAGAGCAGCGGAAACACCAACGCCACCGCGAGCACGACCGCTACCGGACGCCATGGGACATCGGTACGAAAGATGCCTTCGAGTACGGCGGTCAGCAGCAGGACAGCGACAAGTGCCCAGTCCCACCAGACCCGGGGCGGCGGCGCCGCGGCACGTGGCTCGTCCCGCAGGGACCTGACCACACCGCTGAACACCACCCCAGCCTAGGGATCTGCCGGCGCTGCGCCTCGGCCGAAAGGACCAGACCCGCACCGTTCTGCGGGACGGGAAGTCGCGCACCCCGCGGCCGATGTGCCATCCGCGTCGCGTCAGCACGCTGTCGGCATGGCAGTCGCACTGACGCCAACGACCGTGGAGGGCCACCGATGATGTCGACGTCTCTGTACCGTCTCGGCCACCTGGCAGCCCGCCGTCCCTGGGTCGTGATCGGCGCCTGGCTGGTCGTGGCTGTTGTTGTCGTGGGGGCTTCCAGCGCTTTCGGGAATCGCCTCAAGGACTCCATGCAGGTGCCTGGCCTCGACTCCCAGCAGGCGAGTGAGCTGCTGGCCACTGCCGGTGCGAGCGATGCCGGCCTGACGGCTCAGGTAGTGGCGACCCCGCTGGACGACGACGCGACGTTCGTCGACTCGGCGGAGGCACGGTCTGCGCTCGATACGCTGCAGCGCGGCGCCGCAGCGCTCCCCCACGTCCTCAAGACGACGCAGGTCGTGTCGCCGGACGGGCGGGTCGGGCTCATCCGACTGCAGTACCCGCTCGTGGACGAGCTCTCCGCCCAGGACCTCAGCAACCTCAAGGCGTTCGGTGCCGAGGCCGAGGCGGGGTCCCCGCTTCGGCTCGAGCTGGGTGGCGACCTCTACTACGCCTTCGAGCAGCCGCAGCCCGCCCTGGGCGAAGCAATCGGGCTGCTGGTCGCGGCGCTCATCCTGTTCCTCGCCTTCGGGTCGCTGATCGCCACCGCCCTCCCCCTTGGCACCGCGGTGCTCGGGCTCGCCGTCGGGGTCAGCTCGATGTCCCTGATCGCCAACGTCATCGACATCCCGACCTGGGCGCCCGTCCTCGGGGCGATGGTGGGACTGGGGGTGGGCATCGACTACGCCCTGTTCATCGTGACCCGGCACCGTGAGCACCTTGCTCGCGGCCTCCCTGTTGCAGAGGCCGCCGGCTCGGCGCTGGCTACGGCCGGCAAGCCCGTGATGGTTGCCGGCGGCATCGTCGTCGTGGCGATCCTCGGCCTGGCCGTGGCCGGCGTCCCGTTCATGACAGCAGGTGGCATTGCGGTCTCGGTGGTCGTCCTCGTCATGGTGGGCGTCTCGGTCACGCTGCTGCCTGCGTTCCTGGGCCTCGCCGGCCAGCACATCAACCGGCGCCGGCGCCGGGCCGCCCGCGCCGGAAGTCAGGGCTCCGTCAGCCCGGGCTGGTCACGATGGGTCCGGCACGTGACCCGCAACCCGTGGCCGTACGCCGTGGGCGTCACCGTGCTGCTGCTCGCCCTCGCCGCGCCGGTCGTTGCCCTGCGTCCCGGCATCCCCGACGACGGCGCGCTGCCCGAGAGCCGGACCGAGCGCCAGGCCTACGACCTGGTGGCCCAGGGTTTCGGTCCGGGCAGCAACGGGCCGGTGGTGGTCGCCGTCGACATCGCCGAAGATCCGACCGTGGTAGATCCGCTGGTGGAGGCGGTGAAGGCCGACCCGGGGATCGCCTCGGTGCGTGCCCATGAGCTGCACGCCGGCGCGGGTGTCGCAGTCATCGTCGCCATCCCGACGACGGGCCCGCAGGACGCCGCCACGCACGCGACGATCGAGCGGTTGCGGGCGGAGGTGCTGCCCGGCGTGCTCGGGGACAGTCCTGCGCGGGCACACGTCGGAGGTCAGACGGCGAACTTCGCCGATGTCGGTGCACGCGTCAACGAGCGGCTCCCGGTGCTGATCGCCGCGGTGCTCGCGATGTCGTTCGTCCTCCTGATGCTGGTCTTCCGGTCGGTCCTGGTGCCGGTGAAGGCCGTGGTCCTCAACCTGCTCAGCATCGGCGCGGCGTACGGCGTGATGGTCATGGTGTTCCAGTGGGGCTGGGCAGCCGGGCTCATCGGACTCGAGTCGACCGTGCCGATCGTCTCCTTCATCCCGATGTTCATGTTCGCGATCCTGTTCGGGCTCTCGATGGACTACGAGGTGTTCCTGTTGTCCCGGGTGCGTGAGGAGTACCTCGCCACCGGCGACAACAAGACATCGATCGTGCGCGGCATCGCCTCGACAGGGCGGGTCATCACGTCGGCTGCGCTCATCATGATCTCGGTGTTCCTCGCCTTCGTCCTCGGCGCGGACCCGTCGACGAAGATGTTCGGTCTGGGTCTGGCCACGGCCATCCTGGTGGACGCCACCCTCGTCCGGATGGTGCTGGTGCCGGCGACCATGACGCTGCTCGGCGACGCCAACTGGTGGTTCCCGAAGGCGCTGGATCGACGGCTCCCGCGCCCGGGCCATGAGGTGGATGCTGTGGCACCGAACCAGACCGGGCTGCACCCTGTGCTGGACGAGGCCTAGCCGGGTGCTTCCCCCATCTGGTGTCCCCGCACTAGGTCTACGGTGCCGCAATGACCGACAGTGACTACCCGTGGGAACCGCCCATGGCGGGCACCGAGACCGAGCACCTGGTCGGCGCGCTCGACCGGCTGCGCGTGACGTTTCGCTGGAAGGCGGGCGATCTCGACGCGACGGGGCTGCAAAATCGCATCGGTGCGTCCTCGCTGACCATCGGCGGCCTGCTCAAGCACCTCGCGCTCATCGAGGACTACTACTTCACCACCAAGCTGAGTGGCACGCCGCTCGGCGAGCCGTGGGCGAGCACGTATCCGGAGGACGACCCCGAATGGGAGTTCGTCTCCGCTGCCGACGACAGCCCCGAGGAGCTCTACGCCCTCTGGGACGGTGCCGTTCAGCGGTCCCGCGAGCGACTCGACGCGGCTCTCGCCGACGGAGGCCTCGACCAGCTGGTCGCAGCGGGCAGTGACGACGGGCGGCACGCCAGCCTGCGACGGCTCGTGTGCGACCTGATCGAGGAGTACGGCCGGCACACGGGGCACGCCGACCTGCTCCGCGAGGCCGTGGACGGCCTGGTTGGTGAGGACCCGCCGGCCGGCTGGCACCCCTGATCGTGCGGTCGCTGTGACAGCGGCCGGCAGCTAGAGCTTGGAGATCTTCCCGTTCGGCAGCGTGATGCGCTGCACGCCGTCGCCACCGAAGTCGACGAGCACGGCGATGTCGTCGTCCTCGACGCCGACGACCGTGCCCAGGCCGTGCCGGTCGTGGGTGACGCGCTGCCCCACGGTGAAGTGCTCCGGGATCGCCGCCACGGGTGCCTTGAACGGGCTGCCGGGCAGAACACGCCGGGGTGCGGCGGGGCGAGGGCTCATCGTTGCCAGTATGACCCGCGGAGGCCGCCGGGGGGAACACATCCGGCGTTTCTGGGCCTGCGTGCCGCCCGCCCTAGCCCGGGAAGCGGGGCTGGCCCTCGCCCGACGGTGCGGCTGTCCCCTCCGACGATGCGGTCCACCCGATCGGCGGGGACCGCGCCGATTCCTAGGTTCGGTGGTGTTCGCAGCCGCCCCCGTCAAGGAGTCCCGATGACAACCGCCACGCTTTCAGCCGCCTCCCCCGGCAGCTCGCGGTCGCGCGTCTCCTGGTGGCGCGAGCTGGCCCTGCTCGCAGCCCTGTACGGCGTGTACATGCTCGCCCGGGCGCTTGTCGGAGTGCATCCCACAGCCGCGATGGACCGCGGCCGGTGGCTGCTCGACCTGGAGGCCTCGGCCCGGATCGACATCGAGCGCCCGCTCAACTCGGCGGTCCACGCCGTACCCCTGCTCGCCGTTCTCGCGGACTACGTCTACGCGAGCCTGCACTACCTCGTGACCCCGATTGTCCTGGTCTGGCTCGCCGTGCGGCACCGCGAGGGCTACCGCCGCGGCCGCAACGCGCTGCTGTTCGCCACCGCCCTGGGCCTGGTCGGCTTCTGGCTGTTCCCCACCGCCCCTCCCCGCCTGCTCGACGCCGCTGCCTTCCTCGACACGATGGCTGTCTTCAGCGACTGGGGCTGGTGGGGCGAGGCCGCGAGCGCCCCCCGTGGCATGGAGGGCCTGAGCAACCAGTACGCCGCGCTGCCGTCGCTGCATGTCGGCTGGGCGCTGTGGTGTGCGCTCCAGGTACGGGCCAACACGAGCAGCAGGCTGCTGCGCCGGTGGGCCTGGACCTACCCCGCGCTGATCACCCTGGTCGTGATGGCGACCGCGAACCACTACCTGCTCGACGCCGTCGCCGGCGCCGCGGTGGTCCTGGTGGGGCACCACGCCGCCGGGCGGCTGGCGGCACGCCGACGCGTCGACGCCGAGGCAGCCGAGCCACTCCCCTTCGGAGTGGACGAGATCCCCGCTGACTGCGCCGAGCTCGACGCTCTCGGCCGCGATGATGTCGAAGACGCCGACTGCCTCCCCGTGGCCGTCTAACAAGCGCACGAACCCTACGCTCGGCCCCATGACCTGGCTGATCTACGGCGCCAACGGTTACACCGGCCGGCTGGTCGCGGAGCTGGCGGTGCAGCGCAATCACCGCCCGCTGCTGGCCGGTCGCGACGAGCGCGCCCTCGCCGAGCTCGGCGCCCGGCTCGGGCTCGAGCACAAGGCGTTCCCTCTGTCCCACTCGGCGGACCTGCTTGCCGGTCTCACCGGGATCGATGCGGTCGCCCACTGCGCGGGCCCGTTCTCAGCCACCTCGAAGGCGATGGTGGACGCGTGTCTGGCCACCGGCACCCACTACCTGGACATCACCGGCGAGATCGACGTCCTGGAGGCGGTCCTGGCCCGCGACGACGAGGCCCGCGACGACGAGGCCCGCGACGCGGGGGTCGCGCTGCTGCCCGGCAGCGGCTTCGACGTCATACCCACCGACTGCCTGGCCGCGATGGTCGTCGAGCAGCTGCCCGAGGCCAGCGCCCTGGACATCGCGTTCCGGGCCGGCGGCGGCCTGAGCCCGGGCACCGCCCGGACCGCGGTCGAGGGCATGGGCACCGGCGGCCGGGCCCGCGTCGACGGGCGCATCGTGTCGGTGCCGGCCGGGTGGCGTCGCCGTACGGCTGACTTCGCCTCCGGACCGGTCACCGTCACGTCGATCCCCTGGGGTGACGTCAGCACGGCATTCCACTCCACGGGAGTGCGCGACATCGTCACCTACACCTACCTCCCCGGTGCCGGCAGCACCTCGCTCCTGCAGCGACTGACCCAACCCCTCGCGCAGCATCCCGCCGTACGTCGGGTGCTGGGCGCTGCGGCCTCCCGCCGGGTGACCGGGCCGGACGAGGAACGCCGGAGTCGGAGCACCTACCAGGTGTTCGTCGAGGCACGGTCGACGAGCGGGAGGACCGTGACCGGATCGATGACGACTCCGAACGGCTACTCGCTGACGGCCGACAGCGTCCTTCGGGTGGTGGACCGGGTCCTCGCCGGGTCGGTCCCCGCGGGTGCGCATACGCCGTCGAAGGCACACGGCGCGGCGTTCGTGCTCGACCTGGACGGGGTGACCCTGCACGGGATCACCGAGGTCCCCGGATAGCGTTCCGGCATGCGCATCCTGATGATCGGTGGCACCCGGTTCGTCGGCCGGCACATCGTCAACGCGGCACTCACCGCCGGCCACGACGTCACGGTGTTCCACCGCGGACAGACCGGCCCGGAGCTGTTCCCCCAGGTCGAGCGGCGCACGGGCGACCGCAACGGCGACCTGTCCGAGCTGGCCGAGGGCAGCTGGGACGCCACCGTGGACACCTGCGCGTACGTGCCCCGGCACGTCCACTCGCTGGCCGACGCGCTCGGCGGCCGGGCCGGCCGCTACCTGCTCATCTCCAGCGTGTCGGCGTACGCGACCCCGGAGGCGCCCGGCTACACCGAGGACGCCGCGCTGCTCGAGCTCGACGACCCGACGACCGAGGAGGTGACTGGCGAGACATACGGCGGGCTGAAGGTGCTGTGCGAGCGGGCGACGGTCGAGCGGTTCGGGTCAGGAACGGTGATCGTGCGGCCGACCTACGTCGTCGGTCCCGACGACTACACGTGGCGCTTCCCGTGGTGGGTGCAGCGGTTGGCTCGAGGCGGGGAGGTGCTCGCACCCGGCCCGGCCGACGCCCCGGCCCAGGTCATCGACGCCCGTGACATGGCCTCCTGGGCGGTCGGCCTGCTCGAGCAGGGCGAGGCGGGGGCCTACCACGCGGTCAGCCCCGCACCGCCGTTCAGCTTCGGCAACCAGCTCGAGGCGATCCGGGAGACGGTCGCTCCCGCCGGGACGACGCTCAGCTGGGTGGACGCCGCCTTCCTCGTGGAGGACGGCCTCGACGACGGGACGCTGCCGCTGTGGAGCGGCGCCGACCCGAGCGCCCTGATCATGGCCGCCGACCCCGGCGCGGCACTGGCCACCGGCCTCCGGCCCCGCCCCCTGACCGAGACCGTCCGGGACACCCTGGACTGGCTGCGCGACGAGAAGCAGCCGGACCAGCCAGGTCTCGACCCCGACCGCGAAGCCGACCTGCTCGCCCGCTGGCACGCTCGCGGGAGTCAGGGGCGGGTGTAGATCACGATGCCGAGGCACATCTCGTCGGACGTGCCCTCGCCCCAGGTGACGTAGCGCGGCTGCTCGTCCTCCAGCTCCGGGACCAGCTGGCGCAGGCCGGCGTCGTGGGTGCACGTCACGCGGAGCACATCTCCGCGGGCCACCCGGACCTGCTTGGGAAGCGGCGTGGCCCGCTGGTTGTCGAAGTCCCACACCGCCCGGTTGAGCAGGGTCCGCGCGCCCGCCGTACCGGGGTTGAGCTCGATCTTGATCGAGCGGCCGAGCAGGTGCATGTGACCGGCGGCTGCACGGACCACCATCGGGCTGTTCACGCGCCGGTCGCAGCGTTGCGTCGACCCGGCGCGCGGCTTGGCCACGTTGCCGTCGCACAGCAGCTGAAGACCCGCGACGGTCGCTCCCGATCCCGCGCCGAAGCGCTGCATGAGGTCGAGCACCGCGGTCTCGCGGTCGCACAGGGTGCCGGTCTCCCCCTTGGCGCACGGCAGCTCGACGGGCGCCACCAGCAGCATCGTCTGCAGCTGGTCGAGGTCGGCCGTGCCGTCGGCAAGGCGCAGCCGCAGGCCGCTGTCGTCGGGTGCCGCGCCGTTGCGCAGGTTGTAGTGGACCTGCAGGACCAGCCGGCTGCCGGCCTCCAGCAGCACCCCGGTGCCGGGGCCGAAGACGTTCTCCCCGCCACCCGGCGCCCAGGCGGACAGCCACGGCGCCGAGTCGAGCGCGCTGACGACATTCGCCCCGCCACGGCCGGGAAACGCGGTGCCCCCGAAGCACGTCCAGCCGGTGCCCGGGTCTCCTTGGTCGGCCTGCTCGGCCGTGGCCACCTCGTCCGGCCCGACCCGGAAGATGATCGCGTGGTGGACGATCTCGACGCGTCCGGGCAGGACCTCCGCGCCGGTGACGAAGGTGTCCTCGCCGAGGTCGGGATCAAGCAGGAAGCAGCGGTATTCGTCCTTGCCGCCCCGCGGGGCGACCGGCGAGTAGGCGCCGTCCGGCATGGGCAGGTCGAGGAACCGTTCGCCGGCGCGCAGTGGCGTAGACGACGGCTCGTCCGAGGCAGTCGCGCTGGATGTGGTGGAGGTGGGGGTGCTCACCGACGTGGCGTCGGCCCGCGGGACCGTCTGCCCGCCGTCGCCCGAGCCACAGGCCGCGAGCAACAGCAGGCACACGCTCGCTGCGGCGGTGCGCCGTCCGAGTGGCACGCCGACTCCCCTCCTGGTCGTCCCTGGTTCGTGATCGTAGGCGAGCAGGGGCTTCCGCGCCGGATCCCGGGGTAGGGGTTCGGGCACGTTGCGTCCCGGCATCGAGGAGTCCCGCTGTGACTGTGCCCGCCCGCCCCACCGACCACCCGACCGACACCGCCACCGACAGCCCTCGCGCGGCCGCGTCGCGCGCCGCTGACAGCGACTGGCTCGCCCGCGCCGCCCGGGTCGGGCTCGCCGCCCGCGGCTTGATCTACATCCTGGTCGGCGCCCTCGCCATCCAGGTGGCCCTCGGCGACTCGGAACAGACGGACCAGAAGGGAGCCCTCAGCAAGATCGCGGAGCAGCCCTTCGGCCGCTCGCTCCTGTGGATCGTCGCCGCCGGCTTGCTGGCCTACGGCCTCTGGCGCCTCGGCGAGGGCATCTGGGGCCGCCGTGAGGTGACCGACGAGAAGAAGCGCACGGTCAAGCGCGTCGAGTCAATCGCGAGCAGCCTGATCAACATCTTCCTCGCCGTGACGGCAGTGCGGATCGCGACCGGATCGGGCAGCAGCAGCGGCGGCGACCTTTCGTCCAGCCTGCTCAACGCGAACGGTGGCGAGACGATCGTGCTCGTGATCGGCCTGGTGCTGATCGGGGTGGGCATCGCGCTGGCGTGGCGCGGGCTCAAGACCGACTTCGAGGAGCAGCTGAAGACCGGCGAGATGAGCCCGCGCACGTACGACGTGGTCCGTCGGCTCGGCCAGGTCGGCTACGTGGGACGTGGCGCGGTCGTCGCGCTGGTGGGTGGCCTGGTCATCAAGGCCGCCATGGACCACGACCCCGAGAAGGCATCGGGCGTCGACGTTGCCCTGAAGAGCCTGGCTGAGGCACCGTTCGGCAAGTTCCTGCTCGGCCTCGCCGCCCTCGGTCTGATCTGCTTCGGCGCCTACTCGTTCGCGGAGGTCCGCTACCGCCGGCTCTGACGCTCGTGACCGGTCGCGGCCGTGGCGTAGAAGGCCACGGCTGCGGCCGCCGCCACGTTCAGCGAGTCGACCCCGCGGGTCATCGGGATCCGCACCGAGAGGTCGGCGTCGGCGATCGTCGTCGGGCGCAGCCCGGTGCCCTCGGCGCCCAGCAGCAGGGCGAGTCTGGGTTGCTGCTGTTCGGCCAGCTCAGCCAGCGTGAGCGACCCCTCGCCGGGGGCCAGCGCGACCGTGGTGAACCCGGCATCACGCAGCAGGTCCAACCCCGAGCGCCAGGAGTCCAGCCGGGCATAGGGAAGGGCGAACACCGCGCCCATTGACACCTTGACGGCCCGGCGGTAGAGCGGATCCGCGCAGCGGGGAGTCAGCAGGACCGCGTCCACGCCCAGTCCCGCGGCCGCCCGGAAGATGGCCCCGACGTTGGTGTGGTCGTTGACGTCCTCGAGCACGGCGAGCCGGGACGCTCCGGCGATCAGCTCCGCGGCCTCCGGCAGGGCGGTCCTCGACATCGCCGCCAGGGCGCCCCGGTGCACGGCGTACCCGGTGGCCGCGTCGAGCACCTCGCGGTCGGCCAGGTAGACCGGGACATCGGTCGCCGCGACCACGTCGGCGAGGCCGTCGAGCCACTTCTCCTCCAGCAGCAGCGAGCGCAGCGGGTAGCCCGCCGCGAGAGCCCGGCGGATGACCTTCTCCCCCTCGGCGATGAACATGCCCTCGGCCGGCTCCTTGACCCGGCGCAGAGCGACGTCCGTCAGGCGCAGGTAGTCCCCCAGCCGGGGGTCCCCGGGGGCTGTGACACGGACCGTCATGAGCCGATCCTGGCCCATCCGATTCGCTCAACCGCATCGTCCTTTCCGCCGAATCACAGACGGGACGAAAAAGAAGGCAGGTTCATGCGTGCCACCCGGCTCGGCGCTGGCGACCAGGATCGGCGAGACACGTCAGCGCTGCTGGCGTGGTCTTACGTCGGCCTGGCGGTTCTGCTCGCCCAGCTCCTCGTGGCCCTGCGCAACTCCGCCTGGGCAGCGCTCCCGCTCACGGTCGTCGGCGTGGGCAGCACGGTCCTGATCCTCGTCGGACGGGCCCGCAACCACCCTTCCAGCCGGCTGCCGTGGACGCTCTACTCAGCATCCTGCGGTGTCTTCATCCTCGGCGCGGTGCTGCGGCAGGTGCTGGTGGGCACTCATCTGGCCCCGCTGGCCGACGTCGCCACCCTCTCCGGCTACGGCCTCGTCCTGGCGGCGTTCATCACCATGCTGCGAACCCGGCGCGGCGTACGCGGTGGGCTGCACGAGCTGCTGGACGGGCTGATCGTCGTCATCGCGGCGGGTGCCGTCGCCCTCGTCGTCTTCACCCTGCCCACGGCCACGTACGGCGACCTCTCGCCGTTCGCCCTGCTGCAGGGCGTCTACCCGGTCATCGACGTGTGTGTGCTGTTCGTGATCCTGCTGCTGTCCTGGACCTCGGCCAACCGCGTCACGTCGTACTGGTTCCTCACCGGAGCGACCCTGGGAACGCTCACCGGAGACCTCGGATATGCCTACATCGGCACGCAGGGTCACCTGGTCGGGTCGCCGCTGCTGGACCTGCCGTTCGTGTTCGGATTCGCCTTCCTGGGCGCCGCCGCCCTGCATCCCTCGATGGCCTCGCTGACCGAGACGCAGGAGCGCCCGGTTCAAGCGTGGTCGCGGTCCCGCCTCGCACTGCTGAGCGGAGCGGTGCTGCTTCCCCCGACGGTGGTCGTCGGCTGGGCACACTCGAGCGCCGCGATCTGGATCGGCGCCACCAGCGGCGCGCTCGTGACGTTGCTCCTGCTCGTCCGGGCGGTCGGTGCCGTGCGCGGATACGCGCGCTCGCAGGTAGGCCTGCGTCACCAGGCCACGCGCGACGCTCTCACCGGCCTGGCGAACCGGCCCCACCTGGTCGAGCGGGTTGACGCCCTGATCGCCCGCGGCGAGACCAGCGGAGGGCATGTCGACCTGTTGTTCCTCGACCTCGACGGCTTCAAGCTCGTCAACGACTCGTGGGGGCACCACGTCGGGGACCGCGTCCTGGTGGCCGCGTCCGAGCGGCTGCTCGGCATCACCGGCCCGAGCGATGTCATCGCTCGCATCGGTGGCGACGAGTTCGTGCTGGCCCGGTTCGTCGGGCCGGGAGGCGGCAGTGACGGCCAGATGCTTGCCGCCGACGTCATCGACGCGTTCCGCCGGCCGTTGACGGTCTCGGACACCTCCCTGGTCACCACGGTCTCCGTCGGCATGGCGCGCTCAGTCTTCCCGGCAACGGCAGAAGGGCTCCTGCGCGACGCCGACACGGCGATGTACCGGGCCAAGGACGGTGGGCGCAACCGGTGCATCGTGTTCGACAGCACCATGCGCGACTCGGTCCGGGCCCGGGTCGAGACCGAGCTCGCCCTGCGGCACGCTCTTGACCGGGACCAGCTGATCCTTCACTACCAGCCGATCGTCTCGATCGAGGACGGCGCGACGCGCGGCTTCGAGGCACTGCTGCGCTGGGCGCATCCCGGCAAGGGGATGATCTCCCCGCTCGACTTCATCCCGGTGGCCGAGGAGACCGGCCTCATCGTCGAGATCGGCGAGTGGGTGGTCTCCGAGGCAGTCCGCCAGCTGGCGACATGGCGCGCGGCCGGAATCCGCCCCGCCGGTCAAGACCTCTTCATGGCCGTGAACGTCTCGGCCAGGCAGCTGCAGGAGACCGCTCTGGTCGAGCATGTCCAGGCCGAGCTGCTCCGCCACGACGTGCCCGCCAACCTCCTCGTCCTCGAGCTCACCGAGTCGGCCATGATGGCGGACCCGCAGAGCTCCGCGGTCCTGCTGAACCGCCTGCGCGACGTCGGGGTCCTGCTGGCCGTCGACGACTTCGGCACCGGCTACTCATCGTTGAGCCACCTTCGCCGCTTCCCCGTCAGCGAGGTGAAGATCGACCGTTCGTTCGTGTCCGGGATCGAGCAGGACTCGGACGACGAGGAGATCGTCCGGGCGATCGTCGCGATGTCCTTCGCCATGCGCATGCAGGTCGTCGCGGAAGGCATCGAGACTCCCGGCCAGCGCGACCTCCTGCACCGGCTGGGCGTCCGGCTGGGTCAGGGCTGGCTGTTCGGACGCCCCGTGCCGGCGGAGGACTGCGTCTTCGAGACGGCGCTCAGCCGGCCCGCATGAAGTCGTAGCCGATGTAGGTCTGGGCGTCCAGGTCGACCATCTCGACGTGGGGTGCCCACGTCGACGCGAGGATGGAGATCATCCGCGGCAGGTGCAGCTTCTGGAGGTTGTGCCGGCAGACGTCCAGGATGGCGATCCCGTCACACGCCGCCACCACGCTTGTCATCGCATGCACGAGCTCGGCGAAGATGCCGCTCCCGTGTGCGCTGGGATGCACCCCGACGAAGCCGATGTAGTAGACCCGGCCCTCGGCGAAGCGCTCAGGCCAGCGGGTGGCGAAGTACTCCGGAGACACCAGCGGCATCGACTCGATGATGTTCGTGATGGTGCCCAGCCCCTGCAGGGTGCCGTCAGCGTCGTAGATGAGGTACTTGTCCACCCGAGGATCGGCCATCACGGCGTCGAACTCGTCGTCGTACATGACGTGCCGCTGCACGGCGGTGTGCCGCAGCGGGTCGAACGCCTCCCGGTAGAGCTTCCAGGCCTGCTCGCGCAGGTCATCGGTGACTACAAGCATCGTGGCGACTGACATATGCATTCCCCACTACTCGGCGTAGTCGAGACCGTACGGACTGCACAGGGGACTCCGCAGGTCTTGGGGGCTTGCACACCGGATCATGGGCAGGACTTGACTAAAGGAGGAGGGTGCAGGCGGCTGGCCGGCTTACCCGGCAAGGATTTTGACGATCGCGATGACACCCACGAGGACGATCAGTCCGCGCAGGACCGGCGACGGCACCCGCCGGCCGACCGTCGCTCCGAGCTGCCCGCCGATGACCGACCCGACGGCGATCAGGCCCGCGGCCGCCCAGGCGACGTCGGTGGCCACCACGAAGACCAGCGCGGCCATCCCGTTGACGAGCGCGGCGAGCACGTTCTTGGCGGCGTTGATGCGCTGCAGGTCCTCGTGGAGGAACACCCCGAGCAGTCCGATCAGCAACACCCCCTGAGCCGCGCCGAAGTAGCCGCCGTAGATGCCCGCGCCGTAGACACCCGCGTGCAGGGCTGGCCCCCCTCGCGCTGGCGGCCCCTCCGCATCCGGGGCCGCCGCGAGCCGGCGGGAGAGCCGGGGCGCAAGCACGACGAGCACCAGCGAGATGGCGATGAGCACCGGGACGATCGCCGTGAAGGCCCCGGGCGGCAGCGTGAGCAGCAGCACCGCCCCGGTGAGTCCGCCGAGGACGGACGCGACCCCGAGGCTGACCAGGCGGGCGCGCTGGCCGGCGAGCTCGGTCCGGTAGCCGATCGCCCCGCTGATGGAGCCAGGGGTGAGACCGACGGTGTTGCTGACGTTGGCCAGCACCGGCGGGTAGCCGACGGCCAAGAGGACGGGAAACGTGATCAGGGTTCCCGACCCGACGATTGCGTTCACCGCACCGGCGGCCGTGCCTGCCAGCAGCACGGCGAGCATCTCCAGTGCCGTCACGCGCGCGCCCCACTCACCGCGCGGACTCTATGCGAAGGCATTGCACTCCCTTGGGGCGCCTGGTGCCCCAGTTGGCCGGTCAAGGCACTCTCGACCCCGGCCGAGGTATGAAACGTGTCCTCTCCGCGGCGGCTGGTCTTGCTGCTCGCCGGCGTCCTGCTGCTTGGGAGCCTGCCGGTCGCCCCGGCGCGCGCGGAGTCCGCCGCCCAGGCCAAACAGGCCGCCCAGCGGGCCGCCGCCGAGGTCGCGGCGCTGCAGCCCCGGGTCGACCGGGCGATGCGGGCCTACGAGAAGGCCCTGGGGCAGCTCGCGCACAACGTCACGAAGAGTGTGAGCGCCGACGTCGATGCCGACGCGGCCCTGCGGCAAGCGGCCGGGGCGCGCCGGACCTACAACGGCCGGGTCCGGGCGCTCTACATGGCCGGCGGGTCGGCCGCCCTGTACGCGAGCGTGCTGGACGCGAGCAGCGTCGCGGACGCGATGCGCCGGGTCGCCTACGTGCAGCGCATCGTCCAGGTCGGCGGGGCCGACGCCTCCGACAGCCGGTCGGCGTCGACCACCCTGCTCGCCCGGGCGGGCTCGCTGGAGACAGACGCCGAGGGCGCGGTGGTCACGGCGGCCGAGGTCGCGCAGCGCTACGACGAGCTGCAGGCGCTGCTCGCCAGCGCCGCTGACACCCTGTCCCGGCTGAGTGCCCGGGCGAAGAAGCTGGCCGATGCGGAGGCTGCCGCCGCGCGAATCCGTGCGCTGGCGGCCCGCGTCGCGCGTTCCGCTGCCGAGCGGGTGGCCACCGCCCACGCCACAGCGGTCCCGAGAGACTTCCGGCCGCTCTACGTGGCCGCGGCGCGCACCTGCAAGGGGTTGCCCTGGAGCGTGCTCGCGGCGATCGGCCAGGTGGAGACGGGCCACGGCCGCAACACCAACGTCTCGTACGCCGGCGCCCAGGGACCGATGCAGTTCATGCCGGCGACCTTCGCGGCGTACGGCGTGGACGGCGACCGGGACGGGTTCGCCGACATCAACAACCCGGCCGACGCGATCTTCTCCGCCGCCCACTACCTCTGCGCGAACGGTGGCGGCCGCGGACCTTCGCGCCCTCGCTCGAGCGATCTGGCACTACAACCACGCCGACTGGTACGTCGCCCTGGTGCTCAAGATCGCCGGGCAGCTCGCCGCGAAGCCCTGACCGCGAACCGCTCAGCCACACCGTGACTGGCTACGACGCAGCTGGCCGTCGAAGTCGGCCACGACCCGGTAGGTGCCCGGTTCCGGGACGTTGATGAACGTCCACCCGTCTCGCTCCCCGACGCAACCCGGCACGGCCCGGCCCGACGCGGTGGTCACGACGAGATAGGGAGACCAGCGCAGCGCCAACCTGACCGTGGTGGCATGCGCGGCGATCGTCAGTCCCCGGTCGTCGATCTCCAGCACAGTGCCGGGCGTCGCCAGACCGGGAGCGTCCAGCACCCGGTAGAGCGTCCAGTCCGCGTTCGACCAGATCACTTGCAGATAGGGCAGGCCGGTGGACACCAGCGCGGCCTCGCTGACCGATGCGTAGTCGAGCTCAGCCTCGGGCACCGCCACCCAGCCGACGGCAAGCTCGGAGAGCCAGGCGCGGTAGCTCGCCGGGTCGATCCGGCCCGGGGCGTAGAAGAGCGGGTTGTTCGCCCGGTCGGCCTGCCGCTCCCACCCGCGTGCCAGTGCGTGATGCCTGGCGATCTGTGCCGATGCCCAGTGGTTGCGCGTGTCCACGACCTCGACGCGCTGACCGAGTGTGTGCGGGCGCGCCGCTTGGTCGGCCGCGAGCGCGGCGGCCAGGGGACGGTAGAACGCCGACTGCGAGCTCGGGTCCGAGGCGGCAACCAGCTGCCGACCGAGGTCGATAGCCGGGAAGCAGCGCCACGGCCAGGGCCAGAACTGCGACGGTCCGGCGCGGCAGCGGTGCCCAGGCGACCACGAGCGGCGCGGCGAAGACCCACGCGAGGCGGGTGACGTTCATGCCGACGGCACCCGGATAGGCGAGGAAGGCCGCCAGCATGACCAGGTACACGAGTGCGCCGACCCGGATTCGCGGGTCACGACAGAACACCGCGACGCACACAGCGCAGCCCAGCGCCGGCAACACGGTGATGGGGTCGAACGGCATCGACCCCACGCCGGGGAAGAGCACGCCAGTGACCGCGAGGCTCCCCACGACGAGCACGACAACCGCGATGTAGTGGCCCACCGGTGCCCGCCTTACCAGGAGCTGCGTCACCATCGCCATCGCGAGAAACAAGCCAGCAAGCGGGCTGGCCAGGCAGGTGAGCACCGCAAGAGAACCGGTCGCCCAGGCCCGCGACCGCGACGGCCTCCGCTCCATGACGGCGAGGCACCAGAGCCCGGTCGCGAGGCCGACACCGAAGGTGATCCGTCCGTCGACGAGGTTCGCCGTATCCGTGATCAGGAAGGCGCTCATCCCGGCCGTCGGTCGCATCGAGCAACGGAGCAGCCGCGACATCGCAGCAGCCGCGGCGACCGCGGCGAGCGCGCCGGTCAGTGGCGGCGTCAACACCGACATCACGATCGGGCTGAGCGCGCTGTAGGTCGGCAGGTGTAGACCGCCGAACCAGCCCTGCCACCAGACGGTCAGGCCGACCCGGTGCACCAGCTCCGTCCTGGCAACCTGTGCGGCCAGGTCGGGAACCCGAGGTGGCGCGAGCAGATAGACGGCGAGCACGGTGGTGAAGGCGAGAGCCACAGCGACATCCCGGCGGCGAAGCCTGGGCGCCGCGAGTTCGAGCTCGACTGTGCTCACCGTTTGATGCTCTGCCTGCCTGAGCCATCCTCACAGCGTGGCTGCCCAACTGCTTCGGCCGGGTTAACCATCACAACCCGCCCGGGTAGCCCGGCAGTGCCATCATGTGCGGGTGACGGCCCGGGTGAGGGTGCTGGTCGCGGAGGACCACTTCGTGACGCGCGAAGGCCTACGGCGGCTTCTGGCCGAGCAGCCCGACATCGAGGTCGTTGGCTGCGCGGCGGACCCGGTCGAGGCGATGGAGCTGGCCGAACGCGTCAAGCCCGACGTGCTCCTCACCGACATCCGGATGCCGCCGACCCACACGACTGAGGGGATCGACCTGGCGCACGCGATCCGAGCCATGTTGCCGAGCTGCGGCGTCGTCGTGCTGTCACAGCACGACGACGAGGAGTACATCTGGTCGCTGTTCGCCGACGGTGTCGCCGGCTACGCCTATCTGCACAAGCTGAGGGTTGGTGACGCGGAGCAGCTCGTCCGCGCCGTGCACGAGGTGGCAGCGGGCGGATCGGTCCTGGACCCAGCGATCGTGCAGCGGCTGCTCACGCAGCGGGCCGGAAAGCCCGGGTCACCCCTGTCGCAGCTCAGCGACGGCGAGCTGGACGTCCTGCGGTTGATGGCTGAGGGCTACAGCAATGCTGGCATTGCTGCAGAGACGCATCTGGCGACAGGGACGGTCGAGAAGCGCATCGCAGCCGTGTTCACGAAACTGGCTCTCACCGAGCGCGACGACGTCAACCGCCGGGTGCAGGCCGTGCTGCTGTATCTGAGGGAGTCGGCATCGGGCCGCTGAGATCCCCATCGAGGAGATCCGACGGCACGGTGCTGGGAACCGTTGCGGTGACCCAGGTCCCCGCTCCGGGCCGGGACTCGACGACGAGCGTCCCGCCCAGGGCCGCCATCCGGTCGGACATGTGCTGGAGACCGCTGCGGGCCGCCACGTTGCCCTGGTCGAAGCCGACCCCATCGTCGTGGACCTCCAGCAGGATGCTCGAACCGCGCTCGGCGAGAGTGACCGTGCTCGTCGTCGCATGTGCGTGCTTGCGGATGTTCCCGAGCGCTTCGACAGCCACGAAGTAGAGAGCGACCTCCAGCTCCGTCGCCCACCGGCGGCGGCTGCTTGCGGGGGCGATCTCCAGTACGACGTCGAGGGGCATCCGAGCGACATACGACCGGATGGCCGCCGCGACACCGTGGTCGGTCAGAACGCTGGGGTAGATGCCGCGGGCCAGGTCCTGCAGGCTGAACACGGCTTGCTCGGCCTGGTCGGCGAGCTCGTCGAACGTGCCCGCCGGCACAGCAGGGCCGCGCGCGAGCTGACGCAACTGGCCGGCCAGCGCGATCAGCTCGTGCTGGGCTCCATCGTGGAGGTCGCGCTCGATGCGACGGCGCTCCTCGTCCTGGGCCGCGACCAGGCGTTGGCGCGACACCTGCAGCTCGTGCGCCTGCTCGCGCAGTTCTTCCATGCTGGCTGCCACCTCGCCGAGCAGCAGGCGGTTGTCGTGTGCCAGCTCGGCCTCGCGACAGATGACCGTGAGGAGCTCCAGGTCGCCGTCGGTCAGCGGCTCACCACGCCGTTGCCCGACAACGAGGACCGCCCACGGCTGCGCAGCCGCAGACAGGACGGCCGAGGCCGCGGAGTCCCCTGGCAGTTCGGAGCGTGGCGCGTCGGCTGGGAGCAGCCGCGCCGGACGGGTCCCGAGGAACTCGTCCTCGCCGAGGCGGACCACGTATGCCGCCTGCACGTCGCCCGCCTTGGCCGCGAGTCGGTACACCCCTGGTCGGGCGGTCGGCGCCCAGAGGACGGCCCAGGGCACCGCCAGGGCGCGACGCGCCGCGTCGGCGATCCGGCCCGATGCAGCGTCGGCGCCTTCCGCGGCCAACCCGTCGGCGAGACCGACGAGCACGGCGTACCCGCCGGGACGCTTGCCGTAGACGATCTCGCGCACCCAGGGCTCCAACCGACGGCTGTAGCCCTGGACAAGGACAGTCACGAGGACCGCGGCGAGCACCGCTCCCTGCACCTGTTCCCTGCGCAGCCCACCGGTGGCGATGGTTGCCACCAGGACGATCGCCGCGGTGAACCCCGCCGAGCAGGCGCCTAACACGACCGCCCGCGGCAGTGCCTGGTCGACCACCCACAACCGCCACCGCAGCAACGCGGCCGCCACCCCGAAGGCCCCCACGGCGACCGCCACCAACGCGACCGCGAAGTGCACCTTCCCCGCCTCGACACCGGGCAGCGTCCACAGCAGCGCGACCTCGAGCAGGACTCCGGCGCTCAGACCTGCTGCCCCCACCCTGATCTGCTGACGGACCAACGGGCCAGATCGGGGGTAACGCAGGAGCAAGCACACCGCGGCAACGAATGGCAGGACGCCAACGAGGACGCTTGCCGTGCGGGCGGCCCATTCATGGACGCCAGCGCCCTCGGCCGTGGTTACCCCCGGCAGGTGGCCGGGGACGGGGAGCGAGGCACCGTCAGGTGCGGAGAGCCATGCCACGACAGACACCGCCGTGAGCACCAGCGCCGACCCGAGCACCAGCGCCGGCCACCTCTGGATCGGGCGGTGACCGTCGGGAAAGAGTCCGAAGAAGAGCATCCACGACACCGCAAGCGCGACGTCGGCGAGCCACACGGCTCCGATCAGTGCCTCGGGTCGCCCGGCCGTGTTCCGTGCCAACGCGAAGAGGACGACCGCGACCGATCCGACCACAGCGATCAGCAGGAGGACCCGCCACACGTTGTTGTCCGGGGTGAACCGGTGGAGCAGGACCGACATGACTGCAGCTCCGGCGGAGATCACCGACAGGTTGATCGTCTCCACCGGTAGCGCTTGTGAGAGGACGTCGGCCAACACCAGGGCCGTGATGCTCACGAGCACCGACAACGCGGCGATGGCACGGACCACGGGCCAGCTCCAACCGCTCATGTGGCCGATCGTGCGCGTTCGCCCGGGGCGTGGCAAGGAGGCAATCCCCATCCCCCGGCCTGGTTAGCCCTCGCCAACTCGGCCGTCACCCGGCTGTCTGGCCCAGCGCCGCTCCGCGACGGTCGAGTCATCGGCAGAAGGACGAGGAGCGGTCATGAGCACAGCGACGACGAACCCGGCCAAACGACAGGGGACGACAGCGGCTCACGTCGCCCCGGCGCCCGCAGAGTGCGGCCACCACGGCTGCCTGACCGAGCCCACCGAGAACATCCTCACCCTCGCGAACGCCGTCACGTTGGCCAGGACCGCCGGCTGTCTCGCCGCGGTCACGCTGTCGATCTCGACCGGCCGCCCAGAGCTGCTTTTCGCCGGCCTGGCGATCCACTGCGTGGGCGACATGGCCGACGGGATCGTCGCGAGGCGACGGGACGAGGAGACCCGGGCGGGCGCCGTCCTGGACATCGTCAGTGACCGCTTGTGCATCGCGGTCTACTACCTGTCCTACGGACACCTGCAGCACGACATGCTCGTGCCGATCGCGCTCTTCCTCTTCCAGTTCATGGTGCTCGACGCCCATCTCTCCCTGGCATTCCTGAACTGGCCGCTCCGGTCGCTGAACTACTTCTACCTCGTCGACCGGGCGCTGTACGCGTGGAACTGGTCAACGCCGGGGAAGGCGCTCAACAGCGGCGCGCTGGTGCTCCTGATGCTCACGACGAGGTCCCCGGTGGCCTGCATCGCACTCGTGGTGGCCATCACCGGTGTGAAGGTCACCTCACTGATCCGCCTGCATCGGATGGGCGTTCCTGCCCCGGTAGGCTGCGCTTTGGCGAGCGCATCATGACCGCGGTCGCAGTCGGCGTACTCGCGGTCCTGCTCCTTGCCTCCTTCGCAACCGCCATCGTGCCCATGGGACCACCCGAGGCCATGGTCGTCGCCCTGACGGTGGCCGCCAGTACGTCGCCGGAGTGGGCGATCGCGGTCGCGATCACCGCTGCGTGCGGTCAGGCGGCCGGCAAGCTGCTGGTCTTCCTGGCGGTGCGGGTCAAGGTGCTGCGCCGCCGCGTGCGCCTTCTGGACCGGCTGCTCCACAACCGGCTGCTCACGAAGGTCGACTCTTTCGACGCGAAGCACCCGCGCCACCTTGCGGCGGTCGTCGGCGTCAGTGCCTTGGTCAGCGTTCCACCGTTGGTGGTCGTCTCGCCGATGGCTGGGTCGACCGCGATGCGCCCACACCTGTTCCTGATCAGCGCGTTCGCCGGGCGCCTCGGCCGGTTCGGTCTGCTGGCGTTCGTCCCCAGCCTGCTCTGGTGAGCGCTCAGGCGGGCTGGATCGGTGGCTTCGGCGGAACGGCATCGCCCGGCTCGCCGCTCCGCCCGCCGCCGAGCATCCCGCCGATGCCCTTGAGCGCCTCGCCGAGCTCGCTCGGCACGATCCACACCTTGTTGGAGTCGCCCTGGGCGATCTGCGGCAGCATCTGGAGGTACTGGTAGGCCAGCAGCTTCTGGTCGGGGTTGCCGGCGTGGATGGCGTCGAAGACCTGCTGGATCGCCTGCGCCTCGCCGTCGGCGCGCAGCACCGCGGCCTGCGCGTCGCCCTCGGCCTTGAGGATCGACGACTGCCGCGCGCCTTCGGCGGTGAGGATCTGCGACTGCCTTGAAGCCCTCGGCGGTGAGGATCGTGGCGCGCTTCTCGCGCTCGGCGCGCATCTGCTTCTCCATCGAGTCCTGGATGGAGGCGGGCGGGTCGATGGCCTTGATCTCGACGCGGTTGACGCGGATGCCCCACTTGCCGGTCGCCTCGTCGAGCACGCCGCGCAGCGCCGCGTTGATCTGGTCGCGCGAGGTCAGCGTCTCCTCGAGGTTCAGGCCGCCGACGACGTTGCGCAGCGTCGTGACGGTGAGCTGCTCGACCCCCTGGATGTAGTTGGCGATCTCGTACGTCGCCGCCTTGGGGTCGGTCACCTGGAAGTAGATGACCGTGTCGATGCCGACCGACGAGGTTGTCCTCGGTGATGACCGGCTGCGGCGGGAACGACACCACCTGCTCGCGCAGGTCGATCAGCGGGCGGAGCCGGTCGATGAACGGGCACCAGGATCGGTCAGGCCCGGGTTGAGCGTGCGGCTGTAGCGGCCGAGCCGCTCGACCACGCCGGCCCGCGCCTGCGGGATGATCCGCACGGTCTTGGCCAGGGCCACCAGGACCAGGAGCACGAGCGACGCGCGGCGATGACCGAGGGCGATGATGTGACTCCATTCACGATCTCCGATTCGTAGACGACCGCGGTCGCGCCGTCGATCTGCACGACGTCGACGTTGCGGCCCGGCTCGATGACGCACGTGCGGGTCGTACGATCGGGCGGACCACACCTCGCCCGCGAGCTTGACCTGGCCGCCGTGGGCGTCGATGCGCTCGATCACGACGGCCTCCGGCCCGACCAGTGCGGCGGTCCCGGTGCGGGTCGCCGCGGGCGTGCGCAGGTGCCGCAGCGCGACCGGGCGGACGACGGCCAGCATCGCGACCGAGACGCACGACCGCGACGACCACCGGCACGGCGAACGGGGCGCCCAGAGCCCGGCCGCGCCGGCGCCGGCCAGCGCGCCGGCGGCCAGCATGAGGAACGTGAGGTCGAGCGTGGTCACCTCGATGCAGCCGAGGACGACGGCGAGGCCGAGCCAGAGCGCCCAGGCGTTGTCGCCCAGTCAGTCCATCGTCCTCGATCCGTATGGCCGATCCTAGGCGGTCCGGCGCCTGGCGAGTGCGGATCACGCGCCGTGCGTCGCGCGGGCTGACCACGCGGCCGCCGCGGCGCTCGCAGCTCCAGCGGGAGGCCGAACGTCTCGCGCCAGGTCGTCGCCGGTCAGCGTGGTCTCGCAGCGGACCCTGCGCGACGACGCGGCCCGCCGCGCAGCAGCAGGACGTGGGTGAAGCCGGGCGGGATCTCCTCCACGTGGTGGGTCACCAGGACGAGCGCCGGCGCGGCCGGGTCGGCCGCCGAGCTCGCCGAGCCGGCGTACGAGGTCCTCCCGGCCGCCCAGGTCGAGCCCGGCCGCGGGCTCGTCGAGCAGCATCAGCTCGGGGTCGGCCATCAGCGCGCGGGCGATCTGCACCCGCTTGCGCTCGCCCTCGCGACAGCGTGCCGAACCGCCGCTCGGCCAGGCGGCCCGACGCCCATCGCGTCGAGCAGCTCGCGGCCCGCGCGCTGTCGAGCTCGTCGTAGTTCTCCCGCCACCGGCCCGACACGGCGTACGACGCGGTGACGACGACGTCGCGCACCGTCTCCCTCGCCGGCAGCCGGTCGGCGAGCGCCGCGCTGGACAGGCCGATGCGCGGCCGCAGCTCGAAGACGTCGACCGCGCCCAGCGTGCTCGCCGAGGATCCGACGCCGTCGCCGCGGCGTGGGGTGCAGGTTGCGCCGACGCGAGCTGGAGCAGCGTCGTCTTGCCCGCGCCGTTCGGCCCGAGCACCACCCAGCGCTCGCCCTCGGCGACCTCCAGTCGACGTCGTCGCAGCAGCCGGGCGCCGTCGCGCACCAGCCGAGACGCCGCGCAGAGTCGAGGAGCAGTCGAGTACATGCGCCGCGCAACCTACGAGCACCGACGCGGCCCTCAGGCCTCGCTGGCCGATGCTCGAGCTGCCGCGCGCCGCCCGGCTCGCCGCGTGGGGCAACGCCGTCCTGCCCGGGCGCGTCGAGCCCGGACGAGGCCGCCGACGCGCATCACCGGCGCCGACGACCCGCCCACGCGTGTCAGCGGCCTGCCCGGCGAGGCCGATGACGTCGCCGTCACGCTGGCGCTCGGCCGGCTGCGCGCCCTCGGCGTACGCGGCTGCGCGCTCGCGCTGCCGGCGCCCGGCGACGTCGCCGGCCTGCCCGGGCCGCGCGGCGTTCAACGAGCTGGCCGTCGAGGCCGGCGAGGCGGTGCTGGCCGCCGGGCCGACCGCCCTCGGCCTGCGTGCCGACGAGAGCCGCGGCTCGCCTGGACGCCGTCCGCTGGATCGGCGCAGCGGTGACGCCGCGGCGCTCCCGAGCTGCCGTCTCGCGGAGGCCGACGCGAGCTGCAGCAGCGCTGCGCGAGGCCACCGAGGAGCTGGTCCGCCTCGACGTCGCCCGGTGGCGGCCCGGCGGTGGCCGAGGCGCTCGCCCAGGCCGGCGCACCGCGGCGCCGGACGCAGCCTCGCTGCCGGCCACGGCGCCCCGCGCGCGCCGCCCGTGCTGGCGACGCCGCTGCGCGCGGGTCGGCGCGATCGTCGAGCTGGCCGCGGAGCCGACGGCGGCGCAGCGTGTCCGCGGGCGAGATGGCGCCGCGCAGCGGCGAGCCGCTGCGCGACGTCGAGACCGGCGCGCCCGGCGCGCGCTGAAGCCGCCTGCAGCGCGCCGGCCGATCGGCCTGACGGCGGCTCAGAGCAGCCGAGCGGTAGACCTCCAGCGTGCGCTCCGCGATCGCCGCCCAGGAGAAGTGCTCGACGGCGCGGCGCCGGCCCGCCTTGCCCATCGCTCGCGCGCGCGCCGGGTCGGCCGAGCAGCTCGTTGAGCCGCGCGGCGAGGTCGGCCTCGAACCGGTCGGGGTCGATCGGGGTGCCGGTGCCGTCGGCGACCTGCTCGATCGGCACCAGCAGCCCGGTCTCGCCGTCGGCCACGACCTCCGGGATGCCGCCGGTGGCGGTGGCCACCACCGGCGCCTCGCACGCCATCGCCTCGAGGTTGACGATGCCCATCGGCTCGTAGATCGACGGGCAGACGAACACGGTCGCGTGGGTCAGGAGCTGGATCACGTCCGGCTTGGGCAGCATCTCGTGCGATCCACACGACGCCGCCGCGGTCGCCGCGCAGCTCCTCGACGAGCCCGGTGACCTCCGCGCCGATCTCCGTCGGTGTCCGGGGCGCCGGCGCAGAGCACCAGCTGCACCGCCGGGTCGAGCGAGCGCGGCCGCGCGCAGCAGGTAGCGGCAGCCCCTTCTGCCGGGTGATGCGCCCGACGAAGACGACGCTCGGCCGGTCGGGGTCGATGCCCTGGCGCTCGAGCACGTCGGTGCCGCGGTCCGGCGAGTACTCCTCGGTGTCGATGCCGTTGTGGACCACGTCGACCCGGTCGGGGTCGACCGCCGGGATAGGCAGCGAAGCACGTCGTCGCGCATGCCGGCGCGACACCGAGATGACCGCGTCGGCCGCCTCGATCGCCGTCCGCTCGGCCCAGCGACGACAGCGCGTAGCCGCCGCCGAGCTGCTCGGCCTTCCACGGCCGGTAGCGGCTCGAGGCTGTGCGTCGTCATCACGTGCGGGATGCCGTGCAGCAGCTTCGCGACGTGGCCGGCCATGTTGGCGTACCAGGTGTGGCTGTGCACGAGCGTCGGCGCCGGCGCAGCCGGCCGCCATCGCCAGGTCGACGCCCAGCGTCCGCAGCGCCGGCGTTGGCGCCGGCGAGCCCGGCGGGCTCGTCGTACGCCGTGACGCCCGGCTCGTCGCGCGGGGCGCCGAAGCAGTGCACCCGCACGTCGGCCAGGCGCGCGCAGCTCGCGGGCGAGGTACTCGACGTGCACGCCGGCGCCGCCGTAGACCTCGGGCGGGTACTCACGGGTCAGCAGGTCGACGCGCACGGCGCGATGACTCGCGCGTCGCGACAGGTGTTTCGGCTGACGCCCCGTGAGCGGTAAGTTCAGCCATGGCTGCAAGGTGCTCGCGATCGTGCTGGCCGGCGGCGAGGGCAAGCGGCTGATGCCGCTGACCGCCGACCGGGCCAAGCCGGCGGTGCCCTTCGGCGGCATCTACCGGCTCATCGACTTCGTGCTGTCCAACCTCGTCAACGGCGGGCTTCCTGCAAGATCGTCGTGCTGACGCAGTACAAGAGCCACAGCCTCGACCGCCACATCACCGCGACGTGGCGCATGTCGACGCTGCTCGGCAACTACGTGACCCCGGTGCCGGCGCAGCAGCGGCTCGGCCCGCGGTGGTTCGCCGGCTCCGCCGACGCGATCTACCAGAGCCTCAACCTCATCTACGACGAGCGGCCCGAGCTACGTCATCGTCTTCGGCGCCGACCACATCTACCGCATGGACCCGCAGCCAGATGGTCGCACCAGCACATCGACGTCCGGGCGCGGGCGTGACCGTCGCCGCGATCCGCCAGCCGATCTGACGCTCGCCGACCAGTTCGGCGTCATCGAGACCGGCCGAGCGACGGGCGGCACGATCTCGGCGTTCCGGGAGAAGCCGAAGGACGCCGAAGGGCTCGCCGACGCGCCCGACGCAGGTCTACGCGTCGATGGGCAACTACGTCTTCACGACCGACGTGCTGCTCGACGCCCTGCGCCGCGACGCGCTGAACCCGGCGAGCAAGCACGACATGGGCGGCGACATCATCCCGATGCTCGTCGACAAGGGCGACGGCCCAGGTCTACGACTTCAAGCGACAACGACGTGCCCGGGCTCGACGGACCGCGACCGCGGCTACTGGCGCGACGTCGGGACGCTCGACTCCTTCTACGAGGCCCACATGGACCTGATCTCGGTGCACCCGATCTTCAACCTCTACAACTACGACTGGCCCATCTACACGTCGCACGACCCGATGCCGCCGGCGAAGTTCGTGCACAACGAGGAGCGGCCGGAGCGGCCGGGCGGTCGACTCGATGGTCTCCCCCGGCGTCGTCGTCTCCGGCTCGCTGCGTCGAGCGACTCGGTCGTGTCCCCGAACGTCAGGTCCACTCGTGGGCCGAGCGTCACGCGGCTCCGTGCTCATGGACAACGTGCAGTCGGCCGGCACGCCGTCGTGCGCAACGCGATCCTCGACAAGAACGTCGTGGTCCCCGAGGGCGCCAGATCGGCGTCGACCTCGACCAGGACCGCGAGCGCGGCTTCACCGTCTCCGACGGCGGGATCGTGGTCATCGGCAAGGGCCAGCGGTCACCGTCTGACCGGCGAAGCTGACCGGCGAGTCGACGCCGCCGGTAGCCTTCGGCGTGCCGACCAGCAGCCTGCTCGTGACCGCTGACCGGCCGGGACCGTCCAGGCGTCACCTCAGCGCTGTTCGAGGCGCTCTCGCCGCACGACGTCGCCGTCCTCGACGTCGAGCAGGTCGTGATCCGCGGACGGCTGGTCCTCGGCGTCCTGCTCGAGCGCGCCGGCCGCGAGTGACGACGCGGTCGACGCCGCCGCTGACCGCGGTCCGTCGCGCCGACTGGGCATGGACGTCGAGGTCGCCCGCGGCAGCAGCGACGGTGAGCACGACGAGCCGCGCCGCCGCGGCCGCAGCCACGTGACGCGTGCTCGGCCATCCGCTGCGCCCGGCGGCGTGGCCGGGCTGGCCGGGCGCATCGCCGACAGCGGCGCCAACATCGACCGGATCGTGCGGATCGCGCACTACCCCGTCACGGCGGTGGAGATGGAGGTCTCCGGCGCGCACCCGCGGCCGGCTGCGGACCCGGCTCGCGCTGGCTGCCGCGGCGCCAGCGCGTCGACGTCGCCGTGCAGCGGTCCGGGCTGCACCGGCGGGGCAAGCGGCTGGTCGTGCATGGACGTCGACTCGACGCTCGTCCAGGGCGAGGTGATCGAGATGCTCGCCGAGCACGCCGGCGCCGCCGCGGAGGTGGCCGCGGTCACCGAGGCGGCCATGCGCGGCGAGCTCGACTTCGCAGACGCGCTGCGGGCGCGGGTCGCCCTGCTCGAGGGTGTCGACGCCTCGGCCCTCGACGCCGTACGCGCGTGACGTGCAGCTCGCGCCGGGCGCCCGCACCTTCGTGCGCACGTTGAAGCGGCTCGACTACCAGCTCGCCGTCGTCAGCGGTGGCTTCACCCAGGTGACCGACACGCTCGTCGCCGAGCTGGGCCTCGACTACTCCGCCGCCAACACCCTCGAGGTCGTCGACGGCAGGCTGACCGGCCGCGTCGTCGGACCCGTCCTCGACCGGGCCGGCAAGGCCGCGGCGCTGGAGCGGTTCGCCCGAGAGGCCGGCGTGCCGCTCACGCAGACCGTGGCGATCGGTGACGGCGCGAACGACCTCGACATGCTCGCCCTCGCGGGTCTCGGCATCGCGTTCAACGCCAAGCCGCTCGTGCGCGAGGCGGCGGACGCCGTCGCTCAGCGTCCCCTACCTCGACGCGGTCCTGTTCCTGCTCGGCATCTCCGCGGCAGGAGATCGAGGCGGCCGACGCCGAGGAAGGCCTGTCTGTCTTCACGCCCCCGACCTGACGTGAACGCGGCGAGGAACCGTGGCAGCGCGCCCGCCCGTTGGCACGACACGATGGCCTCCCGTCCCGACCGATTGCGCTCGTCCTGGTCGCAGCGCTGGCCGGCGGCGTGCTCCGCCGACCCCGGCGACCCGCCCGGCGCCAGCGGGCCGACGACGGCGACTGCGACCGCGTCCACGCAGCCGGCAACGACCCGCGCTCCCACCGTCGGCCCCCTCGCGCTGGTGACCCACCCCAGCAGGCCGGCAATCGACATCTCGTCCGAGCTGGCCGCCGACGTGGTGGCGGGACGGGTCGACGACTGGTCCGAGCTCGGCGCTGCGCCCGGACCGCTGCGCCTGGTCTCGGCCCTCGCGGGGAACGACGAGCAACCCGACGAGGTCACCGATGCCGCCGAGGTGCTGGCGGCCATCAGTCGCGACGGCGCGGTGATGGGTGCCGTGCCGGCCTCCGCGGTCACGCCGCAGGTCCGGGTGCGTGCGGGTGGACGGCGTCCATCCGCTGCGCGACCCGGCGTCCTACCCGCTGACGACACCGGACAGCGCGGCCCCGCCGGTCACGACCGCGACCGTGGTCGGCGACATCATGCTGGCGCGACGGGTGGGCGCCCGGATGACCGCCGCCGGAGACTTCGCCGCCGCGTTGCGCCCCACCGCGGCCCGCCTGGCGTCCGCGGACCTGACGGTGGGCAACCTCGAGAGCACGCTTGTCCCGCTCGGGGCCGCCGCGCCAGGGCGGTGACTCGTTCGGCGCCGACCCGCGGGTGCGGCGGGGCCTTCGGCTGGCCGGGTTCGACGTGCTGTCCCTGGCCAACAACCACACCGGTGACTACGGGCCGGTGTCGCTCGTCGAGACCGTACGGCGGGTGCGTGCCGCCGGCATCGTCCCCGTCGGGGCCGGCGCCGACCTGGCGGAGGCCCGAGAACCGGCGGTCGTCGAACGCAACGGAGTCCGCTTCGGCGTCGTCGCGTTCGACGCGATCGGCGAGACGCCGGCAGCGCGAGCGGAGCAGCCGGGCGCCTTCCGGCTGCGGATGCAGCCGCGCACCGGACCGCTCGTGCCCGCCGACCTCGAGCGGGTCCTCGCCACCGGTGCGCGAGCTGCGCTCACGGGTCGACGTGGTGATGGTGCTGCCGCACTGGGGCACGCAGTACACGACCCGCACGGTCGCCGACCAGCGCCGGGTCGGCCGCGCCCTGGTCGATGCCGGTGCCGACATCGTTGTTGGCGGGCACCCGCACTGGGTGCAGGGAGTGGAGCTGCGCCGCGGCGCCCCGATCGCCTACTCGCTCGGCAACTTCGTCTTCGACATGGACTTCTCCCGGCAGACCCAGGAGGGCGCGTTCCTCGAGCTGGTCTTCTGGGGGTCCGACCTGAAGGCCGCCGAGTTCGTGCCGGTCCGCATCGGAGCGGACTTCGCGCCACGCGTGGCCACCGGGCGGGAAGGGCAGGCGATCCTCGAGCGGATCTGGGACGCCAGCGGCCGTCCGCTCAGCGGGAGCCACCGCGACCGCTCGTGAGCCACCCCCACATGAGCCGCCCGACCCGGTCGATCTGCGCGGGGCGCACCACACCGACCTGGTCGCGCGCGGAGTGGTAGCCGGCGTAGCTGTTGCCGCCGATCCGCGCCACTGCCTCACCCGCCTTCTCGAACGGCCAGTGGTCGCTGGTCCTGTTCTCACAGCGCCGCGTCGGGATGCCCAGCCGCGACGCGTCGGCGAGAAGGTCGCGTTGCACCCGAGCCGGTGACAGCCCTCCCGTGCACACCGGGACGCGTGACCCGGTGCCGACACGGTCCAGCGAGACCATCGCCACCAGGGCGCGCCGCTGCGACGCGGGCATCTCCTGCAGGTAGTGCCGCGACCCGAAGTGGTGCTCGTCGTCCGCCGGCCCGCGCGGCTCCTCGGCACCGAAGGCGACGAAGACGGCCGGCAGCGCGGGCGGCTCCGCCGCGGCGAGCCGGGCCAGCTCGAGCACGACGCCGACACCGCTGGCGTTGTCCTCCGCGCCGGGCGCCTGCGGGACGGTGTCGAGATGGGCCCCGACGATGACGTGCGGCTGGTCGGGCTGGAATCCCGGTGGGGTGGCGACCACGTTCAGCGTCCGGCCGGCCGGCACCGGCACACCCCACGTCACCCCGCCCGGCACGCGGAACCGGTCGCGGCGCACGTCGTACCCGTGCTCACGGAAGGCCGCGACGACGACATCAGCCGCTCGGGTGTAGGCGGCGGAGGTGGCGTGCCGCGGACCAATCTCGCCGGCCAGGCGACGCACGGTCTCCATCGCTGCAGTCCGGTCGAACTGCGACCGGTACCGGAGCTGAGGGGCTCGCCTGCGGCGACGACGAGATGGTGCCCGGGGCTGACGACGCACTGCTCGCCGGTGCAGTCGTCGACGTGCGGCCGTCGGTTGCCGGCGCACCCTCGCCGGTGCACCCGCCGAGCAGACCGAGCGCGAATGCCGCGAGCAGACCGGTCACGCGCTGCATGGACATCTCCCTGCTGGGATCGCCGGTCCTGTCTCAGCCCGACGTACCTGATGCCCAGGAAGTTCCTCCTCGGGCCGCGCGGGGGCCTGCCGGTCGCTCACGCCCGCTCCGTCTTCGGGGTGGCGAGCTCGGCCAGCTCGAACGAGGTGGGCGCTGACCACGAGCCGGTCACGTCGAGTGCGGCGATCGCGCCCGTCGGGAGGTCTCGCGGATCCCCCGTCAGCCCGGCGAGCGCCTGCTCCAGAGTCGGGTTGTGGCCGAGGATGAGCACCGACTCGACGCTCGGGTGCGACATCGCGCAGCAGGTCGACCAGGTCGCCGGGGCCGGCTTGGTAGACCGAGCGCAGGTACGACGGTTCGGGCGCGTCCGGGGTCGATGTCAGCTCCGTCGCGACCGCCGACCAGGTCTGGCGGGCCCGCAGCGCCGAGGAGCACCACACGGCATCCGGCGTGCCACCGTGGTCGCGCAACCACCGGCCCATGGTGCGAGCGTCGGCAACACCCCGCTCGGTCAGGGGTCGCTCGTGGTCGGGCGCTCCCTCCTCCGACGCTGCTTTGGCGTGACGCATCAGGTAGAGCCGCATGTCCGCATCATGCCCGACCCGTGGCTACGAGCAACGCGGAGCGTGCCCGACGTCGTACGCTCAGGGCCGTGCCACATCGCTCCGTCACGCCGGTTGCCGCCGGGACCCTGTTCGTCATCGGGGGCGGCGAGGACCGGATCGGGCGCAAGGCGGTGCTCCGCAAGTTCCTGGAGCTGGCCGGCGGCAACGGTTCGCGGGTGGCCATCGTGGCCACCGCCTCGTCGCTGGGGCCGGAGATCCTGGACACCTACGACGCGATCTTCGCCGACCTCGGTGCCGCCGAGTCGGTCCTGCTGCGCCCCGAGAACCGGGCCGAGGCCGATGACCCGCAGGTCGCCGACCAGCTCGCCGACGTGGACGCGGTCTTCATGACCGGCGGCAACCAGGTCAAGCTGTCCTCCGTCATCACGGGCACGCGGTTCGGCGACGCGGTCCGGGCAGCCTATGAGCGCGGCGCGGTCGTCGGCGGCACGTCGGCCGGCGCAAGCGTCGTCAGCGAGCACATGGTGGCCTTCGGGTCCGAGGGCGACACCCCGCGCCAAGGCATGACCCAGACGTCGGCCGGGCTAGGCCTGCTGCCCGGCGTCGTGGTCGACCAGCACTTCGACCAGCGCAGCCGGTACGGCCGGCTGCTCTCCCTCGCGGCCCGCTCGCCGAGCCTGGTCGGGATCGGCATCGACGAGGACACCGCCGCAGTCATCAAGGGCGGCCGGTTCCTCGAGGTCATCGGCCGGGGCTGCGTGTTCATCGTCGACGCGGCCCATGCGGTCAGCGACGCCCACCTCGCCGAGCACGGCGCACCGATGCTGGTCTCCGGCGCCGTCGTCCACACGCTGCCGCAGGGTGCCCACTTCGACCTGAGCGAGCGCCGGCTGCTGTCCTTCGCCGAGACCCACCTCGCTCACCAGCTCCGTCGTCAGACCGAGGAGGACGACCGGTGACGCCGCCGGCCGCCCCCGACCTGACCATCATCGAGAGCCGGGTATACCGCGGACCCAACCTGTGGTCCTACGACCCCGCTGTGCACCTCGTCGTCGAGCTCGGCTCGCTGGAGGACCACCCGAGCAACACCATCCCCGGCTTCGTCGACGGGCTGATGGAGGCGCTGCCCAATCTCGCCCGGCACACCTGCTCGCGCGGCAAGCGCGGCGGGTTCCTCGAGCGGCTCAAGGAGGGCACCTGGCTGGGCCACGTGGCCGAGCACGTGGCCCTGCAGCTCCAGCAGGAGGCCGGGCACGACCTGCGCCGCGGCAAGACGCGCAGCACCGGCATCCGCGGGCAGTACAACGTCGTCTACGGGTTCGTCGAGGAGCGCGTCGGCCTGAGCGCCGGGCACCTCGCCGTACGCCTGGTCAACCACCTCGTGCAGGCCGAGCCCGGCTTCGACTTCGACGCCGAGCTGGAGGCCTTCCACATCGCGGCCGAGCGCACGGCGTTCGGCCCCTCGACCCAGGCGATCGTCGACGAGGCGATGTCGCGCGACATCCCGTGGCTGCGGCTCAACGAATACTCCCTCGTCCAGCTCGGCCAGGGTGTCCACCAGCAGCGCATCCGGGCGACCATGACGTCCAAGACGAGCGCGCTGGCCGTCGACATCGCCGGCGACAAGGTGCTCACCACCCGGCTGCTCGCCGCCGCGGGCCTGCCGGTGCCGAGGGCCGAGGCGGTCCGCACGCTCGACCAGGCCCTGCGCGCGGCGCACCGCATCGGCTACCCCGTCGTGTGCAAGCCGCTGGACGGCAACCATGGCCGCGGCGTCGTGCTCGGCATCACCGACGACGCGGAGCTGACCACGGCGTTCCCGATCGCCGAGTCGGAGTCACGTCGCGGCTCGGTCGTGGTCGAGTCGTTCATAACCGGCAAGGACTACCGCGTGCTGGTGATCGGCGGGAAGATGGTGGCGCTGGCCGAGCGGACTCCCGCGCACGTCATCGGCGACGGGTCGCTGACGGTGCGCCAGCTGGTCGAGGAGACCAACGCCGACCCGCGGCGCGGCTACGGCCACGAGAAGGTCCTGACGCGCATCAAGCTCGACGAAGCGGCGGAAGAACTCGTCCGCGAGCAGGGACTCGGCCTGGACGACGTGCCAGCAGCCGGTACGACGGTCAAGCTGACCCTCACCGGCAACATGTCCACCGGCGGAATCTCGATCGACCGGACGCTCGAGGCACATCCGGACAACGTCGAGATCGCCGAGGAGGCGGCTCGCGTGGTGGGGCTCGACGTCGCCGGCATCGACTTCATCGCACCGGACATCTCCGAGCCGGTGCGCGAGGCCGGCGGCGCGATCTGCGAGGTCAACGCGGCGCCCGGGTTCCGGATGCACACCCACCCCACCGAGGGAGAGGCGCAGTACGTCGCGAAGCCGGTCGTCGACTCGCTCTTCCCACCCGGTGCGCCCAGCCGCATCCCGATCGTGGCGGTGACCGGGACGAATGGGAAGACGACGACGGCGCGGATGATCGCCCATGTCTTCAAGGGCATGGGCCGCAAGGTCGGGATGACATCGACCGACGGCATCGTCATCGACGAGCGGCTCGTGATCCGCGCCGATGCGTCGGGACCCAAGTCGGCGCGGATGGTGCTGCAGAACCCCCGGGTCGACTTCGCGGTGTTCGAGGTGGCGCGCGGCGGGATCCTGCGCGAGGGGCTGGGCTACGAACGCAATGACGTCGCGGTGGTCCTCAACATCGCGCCCGACCACCTGGGGATGCGCGGCATCGACACGCTGGAACAGCTGGCGCAGGTCAAGGCGGTGATCGTCGAGGCCGTGCCGCGGGATGGCTTCGCCGTCCTCAACGCCGACGACGAGCTGGTCCGCGCCATGCGCCGCCGGTGCTCCGGCCAGGTGGTGTGGTTCTCGATGGGCGACACCGGGAGTGAGATCGCCGAGATGATCGACGACCACTGCCGTCGCGGCGGGCGTGCGGTGGTCCTCGAGCGCGGCGAGCTGGGCGAGATGATCGTGATCCGGCACGGCCGCCGGTCGATGCAGCTCGCGTGGACCCACCTGCTCCCGGCGACGTTCGGCGGCCGGGCGAAGATGAACGTGCAGAACTCCCTGGCTGCTGCGGCCGCCGCCTTCGCAGCGGGCGCACACCTGCACGACATCCGGCAGGGCCTGCGGACGTTCACCACGTCCTACTACCTGTCCCCCGGTCGCCTGAACCAGATCGAGGTCGGCGGGACCACCGTGATCGTCGACTACTGCCACAACGCTCCGGGGATGCGGATGCTGGGTGACTTCGTCGAGCAGCTCAGCGAGAGCCACGCCGCGTTGACCGACCTGGCGAAGCCCTCGCGGATCGGCATGGTCGGGGCCGCCGGTGACCGCCGCGACGACGACATCCGCGAGCTGGGAGCCGTCGCCGCCGAGCACTTCGACGTCCTCGTGATCCGGGAGGACTCGGTGCTGCGCGGGCGCAAGCGCGGCGTCGCCGCCGAGCTCGTCGCCGAGGGCGGCCGGGCGCGGATGGCCGAGGGCGCCCGCTGCAAGCAGATCGAGCTGGTGCTGGACGAGATCCCCGCCGTGCACCACTCGATGGCCCGCGCCAACCCCGGCGACCTGGTCGTCCTGTGCGTGGACAAGCACGGCCCGGTACTCGCGGAGCTGGAGATCCTGTCCTCGCAGGCCCAGGCCGGCACCCACCCCCGTCCTCGTGATGACCAAGCCGAATCGGGCGTTGTCGCGGACGCCTGGTAGGCTGGTTCCCAGCAGTCCACCAAGCGGCTGCCCGGATGAGCGAGACTCTCCGGTTCCAGCGCCCTCCCCGTCCGAGCGTGTGACGCTCGACGTACGTGTGGGACAGGAAGCACCAAACGGCCGTCTCCGCCACGTTGATGCGATTCACGCTTGAATCGGATTCGGTGCGGCGTCGTAGACGGCCTTGTGAGAAGGAGAAACGTCTTGTACATGGACGACTACGGTCCCTGGGACGACTAGCCAGTCAGACCCACACCATCAGCGAGCGCCCCTTCATCGGCCACCGGCCGGCGGAGGGGCGCCGTGCTGTCCGGGCTCCTTGCCGATGCCTGCCTCGAGTGGTGGGCTTAGGCCCGGTCAGGTCAGAGGAGGCATCCGATGAGCAGCGACAAGCGCCGGATGACGAGGATCGGGAACCGCATCGGAGTGTGGATGTACCGGACTCTCGACGGACGGATGGCCAGTGGCAGCAAGAAGGTCCACGTCCTGATGATCACGACACCCGGGCGACGAACCGGGATTCCCCGATCCACGTGCGTCCGCTATCTCGATGTGGACGGTGGCTATCTCGTCTGGGGCACCGGCTCGGGTTCCCCGCGCGACCCAGACTGGTTCCGCAACCTGCGCGCGGTGGAGGTTGCGGACGTGCAGATCCGGTCCACGCGGATACGGGCTCGGCCGAGGGAGCTCGTCGGCGAGCAGCGTGACCTGATGTGGAACGACGTGGTGCTGGCTCAGGCACCGGAGGTGGCGAAGTACGCCAGACGGGCCGGCCGCACGATTCCCGTCGCCATCCTCGAGCCGATGTAGCGCTGCCCGGGCTGGCTGCCCTCGATCAGCGCAGCTTCTGCATGATCACGTGGAGGAGCGGGGGTGGGCGGCCAGGACCTTGGCGCGGATCTCGTCGGGGCCGTCGATGGAGGCGCCCTCCGCCGCCAGCCACTCCTCGATCGCCGTCCGTTCGGCGTGGCACATCACGCCGACCACGTCACCACGCGCCGACTCGGCGACCAGCGCCTGCACGGCCGCGAGCTCGGTCGGATGGATCGGTACGTCGTGCACACCCACCGCGGCCGCACCCGCGACCAGCAACCCGGCCAGCTCCTCCGCCGGGCGGCCGCGCAGGTAGTACTCCTTGTGCCCGATGACGACCCGGTCGGCGCCCCGGGCACCGAGCTCACCGATGCCGCGGATGATGTCGTCGGTCCGGTCACCCGGGCTGCCCAGCACCAGCCGGACGGTTCCGCCGGGTGCGCGCAGCCCGTGGAGCACCTCGACCAGGGCCGCCACTCCGGCCTCGTTGTGCGCAAGGTCGAGGACGACGGTCACGCCGCGCACGTCGTACACGTTCATCCGCCCGGGGTTGTCCGCCGGTCCGGGCCGGAACGACCGCAGTCCCTCGATCACCGCCTCGCGCGACAAGCCGACCGACAGCCCCGCGGCGGTCGCGGCGAGCGCGTTCTCGACGTTGAAGTGCGACAGCCCGGCCAGCGTCATCGGCACGTCGACGACCGGCAGCAGCGCATCGGGATGCGACCGGCCCAGGAACGTGATCGCGCCGTCGATCACGGTCACGGCCCGGCCGCCCTCGTTGAGCACCTGGCGGATCGAGGGCGAGTCCGGATCGCGCGAGAACACGACCGCACGTGCCGACGCGGCCAGCCGCATCGCGAACGTCCTCGGGTCGTCGCCGTTGAGCACCACCCAGCCGTCGGGTCGGATCACCCGGGTGATGACGGCCTTGACCTCGGCCAGCTGGTCGACCGTGTCCACGCCCTGCAGGCCGAGGTGGTCGGCGCTGACGTTGGTCACCACCGAGACGTCGGTGTGCGTCACACCGAGGCCGCGCAGCAGGATGCCGCCCCGCGCCGTCTCGGTGACCGCGAGCTGCACCCGTGGGTCGTCGAGGACCGCTGCCGCGCCGCTCGGACCGGAGTAGTCGCCGGGCTCGACGAGCTCACCGTCGATGTAGACGCCGTCCGTGGACGACCAGCCGACGACCAGGCCGGCGCACCGCCCCATCCGGGCCACCATCCGCGACGTCGTCGTCTTCCCGTTGGTGCCGGTCACGGCGACCAGGGGGACCCGCGGCCGCCGCGTGGTGGGGACGTCACCCGGCTCGGCCGACCGCACCGAGTCCACCGCGTCGGTCAGCACGGTCGTCAGGTCCGGCGCCGGCACGGCGTCGAGCACCGCCGCCACCGCCAGTCCCAGCGCCTCGGCCCGTCCGCGGCGTCGCCACGGGTAGGCGACCACGATCCGGCGCAGGTCACCGGTCGGGCGGCTACGGACGGCGAGGCGGGTGGTCCCCGACTCGGCGGCCACCCGTCGTACCAGCCCGGCGACCAACCGCGCGGCGAACCGCTGCCTCAGCCCGGTGCCGGCGCCGCCCGGCCGAGCCCCGCGCATCCCGACCTGCTCCGCAGCGGTCCGAGCCGCGCCCTCGTCCATCGCCAGCAGCCGGGTCAGGTCGAGGGTGAGCTTGACCGCGGGTCGGGGGAAGTAGAGGTTCGCCCCGTCGAGGACGCGCAGCTCGACCAGCGCAGACGGCGCAGACGGCTCGGCCGGAGCAGGCACGGTCCGTCAGGCGCCCATGGCGTGCACGCCGCCGTCGACGTGCACGATCTCCCCGGTGGTGCGCGGGAACCAGTCCGACATCAGTGCCACGCACGCCCGCGCCGCCGGCTCGAAGTCGGAGATGTCCCACGTCAGCGGGGCGCGGGTCGACCAGACACCCTCGAACTCCTCGAACCCCGGGATCGACTTGGCCGCGGTCGTCTTCAGCGGCCCGGCGGCCACCAGGTTGACGCGGATCTCCTTCGGCCCCAGGTCGCGCGCGAGGTAGCGCGCGGTCGACTCGAACGCCGCCTTGGCCACACCCATCCAGTCGTACTTCGGCCAGGCGACCGTCGCATCGAAAGTGAGTCCGACCACCGCGCCGCCTGCGGGCATCAGTGGTTGTGCGGCGACCGCGAGCGCCTTCAACGAGTACGCCGAGATCTGCACCGCCGTCGCCACGTCGGGCCACTCCGTGTTGAGGAAGTTGCCGCCGAGCGCGGCCTCCGGGGCGAAGCCGATCGAGTGCAGCACCCCGTCGAGGCCGTCGACGTGCTCGCGCACCCGGTCGGCCATAGCGGCGAAGTCATCGGCGTTGCTGGCGTCGAGCTCGATCACCGGTGGGGTGCTGGGTAGCCGCTTGGCGATCGTCTGCGTGATCCGCATCGTGCGCCCGAAGGAGGTGAGCACCACCTCGGCGCCCTCCTGCTGCGCGATCCGCGCCACGTGGAAGGCGATGGACGAGTCCATCAGCACGCCCGTGATCAGGATGCGCTTGCCGTCGAGCAGTCCCATCTCAGTGCCCCATCCCTAGTCCGCCGTCCACGGGTATCACGGCACCGGTGATGTAGCCGGCGTCCTCCCCCGCAACGAACCGCACAACCCGCGCCACCTCATCGGGGGTGCAGAAGCGGCCGAGCGGGATCTGGCTCTTGTAGGTCTTCTGCAGGTCCTCCGCCAGCTCGGCGGTCATGTCGGTCTCGACGAACCCGGGCGCGACCACGTTGGCGGTGATCGACCGCGACCCCAGCTCGCGGGCCAGCGACCGGGCCAGGCCGACCAGGCCGGCCTTGGACGCGGCGTAGTTGGTCTGGCCACCCGAGCCGAGCAGGCCGACGACGGAGGAGATGAAGACGATCCGGCCGCGCTTGAGGCGCAGCATCCCCTTGCTCGCCCGCTTGGCGACCCGCCACGAGCCGCCCAGGTTCGTGTCCACGACCGCCGAGAAGTCCTCCTCGGACATCCGCATGATGAGCTGGTCGCGGGTGATTCCGGCGTTGGCGACCAGCACCTCGACCGGACCGTGCTCGGCCTCGACCTGCTCGAAGGCGGCGTCGACCGATGCGGGGTCGGTGACGTCGCAACGCACCCCGAACAGGCCCGCCGGTGGCTCTCCGGACCGGTAGGTCACTGCGACCTGGTCCCCGCCGGCCGCAAAGGCCTGGGCGATGGCCAGCCCGATGCCGCGGTTGCCGCCGGTGACCAGCACTGACCGCCCTGCGTTGCTCGACTCGTCCACGGAGGCGACCGTACCGGGCGTCGGGTCTGCGCCCAACGTGCGGTTCGGCGCAGTTCGCCCCTTAGGGTCTGTTGGGTGGCCGATGAGATCGATCCCGCCTTCACCGCCCTGCCGTTGCGCTCGCTGGCAGACGCGGCGCTCGCCCGGGCCCGCGAGCTCGGCGCCGAGCACGCCGACTTCCGGCTCGAGCGCATCCGCGACCAGCACCTGAGCCTGCACGACGCGCGACTGGACGGCGCAGCGGACAGCGAGGACATCGGCTTCGCCGTCCGGGTGGTGCACGACGGGACGTGGGGGTTCGCCTCCGGGGTGGATCTGACTCCGGACGCCGTCGTCCGCGTCGCCGAGCAGGCGGTCGACGTGGCCGTCGTGAGCCGGCCACTGTCCACGACCCGGGTTGAGCTGGCGGACGAGCCGTCATACGGCGAGGTCACCTGGGTGTCGTCGTACGACGTGAACCCCTTCGACGTGCCCGATCAGGACAAGGTGACGGTGCTGGCCGACTGGAGCGCCGAGCTGCTCGCCCATGACCAGGTGGACCACGTCGAGGCGGTGCTGCACGGCGTACTGGAGAACAAGTTCTACGCCGACCTGGCCGGGACGGTGAGCACGCAGCAGCGGGTCCGGCTGCACCCCGCGCTGGAAGCCGTCGGCATCGACAAGGAGTCGGGCCGGTTCGACAGCATGCGCACGCTCGCGCCACCGGTCGGGCGGGGTTGGGAGTACCTCACCGGCACCGGCTGGGACTGGGACAGCGAGCTGGCGGAGCTGCCCGACCTGCTGCGGGAGAAGCTGCGGGCGCCGTCGGTTGAGGCCGGCGACTACGACCTCGTCGTGCACCCGTCGAACCTGTGGCTCACCATCCACGAGTCGATCGGGCATGCCACCGAGCTGGACCGGGCGCTGGGCTACGAGGCCAACTACGCCGGCACGTCGTTCGCGACGTTCGACAAGCTGGGCGAGCTCACCTACGGATCCCCGGTCATGCACGTCACCGGCGACCGCACCGTCGAGCACGGCCTGTCCACGATCGGGTACGACGACGAAGGGGTCGCCGCGCAGACGTGGGACCTCGTGCGCGACGGGATCCTGGTGGGCTACCAGCTCGACCGCGCCATGGCTCGCCTCAAGGGACTCGGCCGCTCCAACGGCTGCGCCCACGCCGACTCCCCCGCCCGCGTGCCGGTGCAGCGGATGGCCAACGTCTCGCTGCAGCCGGCGCCGGACGGCCCGTCCACCGACGAGCTGATCGGCCGGGTCGAGCGCGGCATCTACGTGCTCGGTGACAAGAGCTGGTCGATCGACATGCAGCGCTACAACTTCCAGTTCACCGGGCAGCGGTTCTTCAAGATCGCGAACGGCAAGCTCGCCGGGCAGCTTCGCGACGTCGCCTACCAGGCGACGACGACGGACTTCTGGGGGTCGATGGAGGCCGTCGGCGGTCCGCAGACCTACGTCCTCGGCGGCGCGTTCAACTGCGGCAAGGCGCAACCCAGCCAGGTGGCCGCGGTGAGCCACGGCTGCCCCACCTCGTTGTTCCGCGGCGTGCGGATCCTCAACACCGTGGCGGAGGCAGGCCGATGAGCACCGCGTCGACCGGCTCCGCGCTTCGGCCGCAGGAGCTCGCCGAGCGCGCCCTGGAGATCTCCATCGCCGACGGCTGCGTGGTGATCGCCGAGGAGACCAGCGAGGCAAACCTGCGCTGGGCCGGCAACACCCTGACGACCAACGGCGTGACCCGCGGGCGGACCCTCACCGTGATCGCGACGATCGGCGGGCAGGAGGGGACGGCTGCCGGCGTGGTCTCGCGCAGCAACGTCGGCCTGGACGAGGTCGAGTCGATCGTGCGCGCCGCCGAGGCCAAGGCCCAGGAGTCGCGGTCCGCGGAGGACGCACGCCCGCTCCCGGAGGCTGAGGGTGCCGACGCGACCTGGGACGACCCGCCGACCGAGACGTCCATCGGCGTCTTCGGTGACGTCGCGCCTGCGCTCGGGGAGGCGTTCACGGCTGCCCGCGGCGACCAGCGTGACCTGTTCGGCTTCGCCGAGCACTATGTCGAGACGGCCTATCTGGCGACGTCCACCGGTCTCCGCCGGCGCCACGCCCAGCCGTCGGGTCGCATCGAGCTGACCGGGAAGTCTGCTGACTGGAGTCGCTCGACCTGGGTGGGCCAGGGCACCCGCGACTTCACCGACGTGGACGTGTCGGCGCTGGACGCAGAGGTGCGCCGCAGGCTGGGCTGGGCGCAGCGGCGCGTCGACCTGCCCGCCGGTCGCTACGAGACGCTGCTCCCTCCCAGCGCCGTGGCCGACCTGCTCATCTACCAGTACTGGTCCTCGGTCGCGCGTGACGCCAACGACGGCAAAACCGTGTTCAGCCGTGCCGGCGGTGGCACGCGGGTGGGCGAGCGCCTCACCGAGACGCCCGTGCGGATGTGGAGCGACCCCGCCGCAGAGGGGCTCGAGTGCGAGCCGTTCGTCGTCGCGGGTTCGTCCAACGCAGCCCAGTCGGTGTTCGACAACGGCCTGCCGATCAACTCGACCGACTGGCTCAACGACGGCTCGCTGACCGCCCTGATGCAGACGCGGCACTCGGCCGAGCTGACCGGCCTGCCGTTCACACCGGGCGTGGACAACCTGCTGTTCGAGTCAGCGCGACGCGACCCGGGGTCTGGAGGCGATGATCGCCGACACCGAGCGCGGCTTGCTGCTGACCTGCCTCTGGTACATCCGCGAGGTGGAGCCCCAGACCCTCCTGCTGACCGGGCTCACCCGCGACGGCGTCTACCTGGTCGAAGGCGGCGAGGTCGTCGCGGAGGTCAACAACTTCCGGTTCAACGAGAGCCCCGTTGCCCTGCTCGGCCGCCTCGCCGAGGTGGGCCTGACCGAGCGGACGCTGGCCCGCGAGTGGAACGACTACTTCACCCGTACGGCAATGCCGGCCTGGCGGATCGCCGACTTCAACATGTCCTCGGTGAGCCAAGCCTCCTGAGCCGTTGGCGCGGCCCTACACCTCTCTTCCGTTAGTGACCCTTAGAGGTCGTCCACGATGTTCTTCGTGTTGGCGAACAGGTGCGCCGCCTGCAGTGGCCCGACGAATGACTTCTTGACGGGGTCGGCGCCGAAGTTGTGCCTCTCTTGGCACCGGCGCACGGCCGCGTCGGTGTCGACCAGGTAGTTGCCGGTGGGCGACACCTTCGGGTCCTCGGGTTCGCGGTGCTTGTTCAGCGTCCTCTGCAGCCGTCGGACGGAGTTCGAGCTCTTCGTGCCGAACCGCAGTTCCGACAGAAGCACGCGAGGGCTGCTCGCAGCCTTCGTGTTCTCGCCTGCTCGCAGTGAGGGCTCAGGGTTGACGACGATGCCGCAGCCCCAGTTCGCCGCGTGCTTCTTGTGCCGCTCGAAGTGCAGGTGAAACCCGAGCCCCGGCGTACTACTGGAGTTCCCGACCTCGCCGATCTTGTCGCCGGCCTTCACCTTCCGCCCGCCCGGCTTTCGGCTGGACATGTGGGCGTAGAAGTCCTCCGTCCCGTCGTCGCAGAGGACCGCGAGCTGTCTGGTCCCGAACGAGGGACCGAAGTCGACGTGCTTGGTCACACCTGCGCGGGCGGCGACCACGGGAGTCCCCTTCGGTGCGGGGATGTCCACGCCGGTGTGCAGCGCCGTCTGGTCCTTGGTGTCCTTGTTACGGACCTTGCAGGTCTTCCAGTCGGGCCCGCGCTTGTGGAAGGGGGTCTTGACAGTGTGGCCAGGAACCGGATTCGACACGGCAACCTCCAACGGCATCGCTCCTGGCGAAAGTCTGCTCTTCTATTGGGCTGGTTGCCAGCGGAATACGCCACTCTGTGACTCGCTAGTCCTGACTGCGTGGCCGGTCGTCGAAACCTGCACAAATCGAGGCGGCTGGTCGGCCGGCTTGCCGAGCCCCACCCCGGCTGATGCGCCAGCACCCCTCGCGCCGAAGCGGAGGGCGACGCTCGTGCGCTCGTCCGCCGGCCGCTTACTGGGTGATCGTGAACCGCGCGCCCCGAGTCTTCGAGAGCTTCCCCAGGCTGAAGGGTGCGGGCAGACCGTCGGCGTCGTCCCCGGTGAGGCCGAGCGACTTCTGAAACGCGGTGTAGGCCTTCTTGGTGACCTCGCCGAACTTGCCGTCAACCAGAAGCTTGGCGCCGATTGCCTTGTTCAGCGCTCGCTGGATCAGCTTCACGCCGGCATTCGGCGTGGGGTTTGCGGACTCGGCCTGCTCGCGGGCCTTGTTCAGGTCCACCCGCCGGACCCGTCGGACCTTGCTCTGTGGCCACAGCGTCCCGATCATGGCGAGGGTCAGCTTGAACTCGGGGATCGGGTCCGGCCGCCACTGGGGGTCCGGCTTGGGGTTCTTCAGACCGTCGAGCTTGTTGCGGTAGTCCTTCACCTGCTGCTTGCTGATGTGAGCGAGGTTCGAGCAGCCCAGATCGACGGTGTGGATGTGTTCGTTCCACACGTCCGGGCGGGCGCTGCGATGCCAAGCGGTGTCGCCGAGCTCGCGGAAGACCCGGCACTTGCGCTTCCACTCGAAGGGCGCGAGGTCGAGGCAACCGCCCTTGTCGTGCGTGCCGGCGGAGGCTGGTACGCCGGTGTGATAGCTGCCCTGCACAACGGTGATCGGGTAGCCGAGTCGCTTCTCGGCCATCTTGATCTTGGCGTAATGGCGACGCGTGACGTACTTCGCCCGGCCGTTCGAGTACTCACCGACCTTGATTTTCTGGTCACCGAACTTCGGCATCTGAAGATCTCTCCTCACTCACGACTACCGCTCATTACAGCGCCTGCCCGCCCCCGCGACTCGCGTTTTCGTGACAACGGAACGAGGGGGTCGGAGCCGATGCTCCAACCCCCTCGTTCCGTGTCAGGCGATCAGTGCGTGTAGGCCTCAGCCGTCAGGCAGCGAGCCGCGATGATGCCGTTCTTGCCAGGGGCACCGCTGATCCGCCAGTACGGCCGGATGGTGTGGGTGCCGGCGGGGACGGACAGCACGACCATGCTGTGCCGGGTCTGCCAGTACTCGGTGTGGTTTGCGAAGTTCTGCGCACCGACGAGCTGGATCGGGCCGGAGTCGACGCGGTAGCCCAGGCGGATCTCCGCGAGGGAGTCCACGCCGGCGTCGGCGTTGAAGTTGACCACGACGTAGCGGCCGACGTTGTTCACCACGCGCACTGACGAGTTCACCGCACGCCAGCCGTTGACTGCCGTGTTGCTGGCAACGTCGAGCTTGCAGGACTTCTCGTACAGCGGGATGGCCTGCGCGGCACCACCGAGAGCAGTGGTGGCACCCACTCCAGCGAGCACGCTCGCGGCCACCAGGCCGACCGCTGCCACGCGCCGCTTCATCGAGTCGAGCTTCATGTTGAGCCTCTTCCGTCCTTGTTTGAGTGCCGGGTGCACTCGTCCGAGGAGGGAGGGTCATCGGGGTGCCAGAAATACATCGCCCTGCCAGATACCTGCGCCGGAGAATCTCTTTCACCACGGTGCAGAGGATCCTGGACGGTGCGTTCCGCCACGGCTGACCTACTGTGGAGGAGTGACGTCCTTCCGCGGACCGGCCAGCCTCTGGCGGCGCGACCGCCCGCCGATCCACCAGATCACGGGTGCCCGGCCCGGCGTGCGCGACGACGTCAACAGCCGGACCCGCCGCTACCTGATTTCCATGGGAGTGCGGACCGTCTGCTTCCTGCTCGCGGTCTTCACAGATGGCTGGCTGCGCTGGGTGATGATCGCCGCCGCGGTCGTTCTGCCCTATCTGTCCGTCGTGTTCGCCAACAGCGGGCGGGAACGCATCGAGACCTTTTCGGGCATGACGGCAACAACGCCCAAGGCGATCGAGGGACCTGCCTCACGTGACAGATAAGCGTGCAATACTCCGGCTGAGCGATCCGGAGAACGCTTCCGTGACCGCGTAGACGCGATGCCGGGCGGCTCCCCCCGTGGCTGCCCGGCATCGCCCATTTCCCACCGGTTTCTGTCGCGGAAGCGGCTCAGCGCCAGGGCTGGGAGACTTGCCGACGTGCAACCAGACGAGTCACCCATCTGCTCGGCCAAGGGCTGCCGGGCCGAGGCGATCTGGGTGCTGGCGTGGAACAACCCCAAGCTGCACACCCCGGAGCGACGCAAGGCTTGGGCGACCTGCGAACAGCACCGGGAACAGCTGGCGCAGTTCCTCGAGATGCGGGGGTTCCTGCGCGAGACGGTGCCGCTGGACGAGTGGACGCCGCAGTGACGTCGTACGACGAGTGCCTAACCGCCGATCGCTGACATCGGTCGAGACGGCTGGAGGAACCCGGGGTCGTCGATGCCGTGGCCGGCCTTCTTGGCGTGCAGTGCCGCACGCAGCCGCGCGGCGAGCTCGTCGTCACTGGCGCCGGCTCGCATCGGGCCGCGCAGGTCGGACTCCTCGCGGGCGAACAGGCAGTTGCGGATCTGACCGTCGGCCGTCAGCCGCACCCGGTCACAAGTCCCACAGAACGGCCGGGTGACGCTGCCGATCACGCCAACGCGAGCCGGACCACCGTCGACGAGCCACGTCTCGGCCGGCGCGCTGCCCCGGTCCTCCGAGCCGGCCGGCGTGAGGGTGAACGACTCCGCCAGCCGCCCGAGGATCTCGGCGGCCGTCACCATCTCGGCGCGGTCCCAGCCGTGCTGGGCGTCCAACGGCATCTGCTCGATGAACCGCAGCTGGTAGCCGCGCTCGAGGCACCAGCGCAGCAACGCCACGGCCTCGTCGTCATTGACGCCGCGCATCAGGACCGTGTTGACCTTGACCGGGTCCAGTCCTGCTGCGGTCGCACCCTCGAGCCCGGCGACGACGTCGGCGAAGCGGTCGCGGCGGGTCAGCTCGGCAAACCGCTGCGCGTCGAGGGTGTCCAGCGACACGTTCACCCGGTTCAGCCCGGCGGCCTTCAGCGCGCTCGCCGTACGGGCCAACCCGATGCCGTTCGTCGTGAGAGAGATCCGCGGGCGCGGAGTCATCTCGGCCACCCGACGCACGATGTCGACCAGGCCGCGACGGACCAGTGGCTCGCCGCCGGTGAACCGCACCTCGGTGACACCCTCCGACACGGCCACACCCACCAACCGGACCACCTCGTCGTCGGTCAGTGCCTCGTCCGACGGCAGCCACTCGAGACCCTCGGGCGGCATGCAGTAGGTGCAGCGCAGGTTGCAGCGGTCGGTCAGCGAGACCCGCAGGTCGGTGGCCACGCGGCCAAAGGTGTCGAGCAGCACTCCCCCAGACTACGTGCCCGGCTCCGGCGCCGCGTTACCGTCAACGATGTGTACCGGTTCCTGCTGAGCCCACGCTGGCTCCGCCTGATCGCGGCCGCGCTCGTCGTGGCCGCCGGCTGCGTGGCGCTCGGGTTCTGGCAGCTGGACCGCTTCCACCAGAAGCAGGCCCGCAGCCACCTGGTGCACGAGAACGTCGCCGCCGAACCGGTCTCCCCCCAGGCGCTTCTCGGCGTCGGTCGTGCCCTGCCTGCTGCGGAGCAGTGGCGGCGGGTCGAGGCGCACGGCCGCTACGACGAGGCGCACGAGGTCCTGGTCCGCAACCGGCCGCTGGAGGGCTCGACCGGCTACTTCGTCCTGACCCCGCTCGTGACCGACGACGGCCCGGCGCTGCTGGTCAACCGCGGGTGGGTGCCTGTCGGGGCGACCGCCCGAACCCGACCCGAGGTGCCCGGCCGCGCCCGCCGGCGAGGTCACCGTCATCGTGCGCGCGCGACCGAGCGAGCCGAGCGACCACAAGGCAGCCCCGCTCGTCGGCCAGGTGCGTCGCATCGACGTCCCGGCCATCGCCGAGACGCTGCCGTACGACGTGTACGGCGGCTACGGCGAGCTGGTCGAGCAGCAACCCGCCGCTGCCACGAGCCCGACGGTCGCTGCCCGAGCCCGACCCGGGGCTGGGCCCTCATCTCGCCTACGCCTTCCAGTGGTGGGTGTTCGCCGCGATCGCGCTCGGCGGTGTGGTCGTGCTCGCTCGCAGGGAGGCGCGCGAGTCCGCGCCCGGCCCCGCCGTCGCGGTGCCTGCACCGGTGAGCGGGTAGGAAGGCCGGATGCACGCCCCCATCGAGGACTACGCGCTCATCAGCGACATGCAGACCGCCGGGCTGGTCCGCCGCAACGGCTCCATCGACTGGCTGTGCTTCCCGCGCTTCGACTCCGGTGCGTGCTTCGCCGAGCTGCTGGGCGACGAGACCAACGGTCAGTGGCGCGTCTCCCCGGTCGATGCACAGGACTGCACCCGGCGTCGGTACGTCGAGGGCTCGCTGATCCTGGAGTCGGAGTGGGACACGCCGACCGGATCGGTGCGGGTCACCGACTTCATGCCCGAACGCGGTGAGGCGCCCGACGTGGTGCGCATCGTGGAGGGTCTCTCCGGCCGGGTGGAGATGCGCAGCGAGCTGAGGCTGCGGTTCGACTACGGCAGCATCGTGCCCTGGGTGCGCCACACGGAGGGACTGATCGCGGCGGTCGCCGGGCCCGACTCGGTCTGGCTCGCCTCGACGGTCCCCCATCACGGGCGCGACTTCGCGTCGTACGCCGACTTCTCCGTCGAGCCCGGCGAGCAGGTCTCCTTCGTGCTCACCTGGCACCCGTCCTGGCTCGAGAAGCCGCATCACGTCGATCCGCTCGAGGCCCTGCGTCAGACGCGGGAGTACTGGGCCGAATGGTCGGCGAAGTGCACGTACGACGGCCCCTACCGCGATGCAGTCCTGCAGTCGCTGGCGACGCTGAAGGGCATGACCTACCAGCCCACCGGCGGGATCGTTGCCGCGGTCACGACGTCCTTGCCGGAGCACATCGGCGGAGTGCGCAACTGGGACTACCGCTTCTGCTGGTTGCGCGACGCGACGTTCACCTTGCAGGCGCTCGTCAAGACCGGCTACTCCGACGAGGCGTGCGCGTGGCGGGAGTGGCTGCTGCGCGCCATCGCCGGCGAACCGTCCTGTCTGCAGATCCTCTATGGCGTCGCGGGTGAGCGCCGGGTCCCGGAGGCCGAGCTGCCATGGCTGTCCGGATATGAGGACAGCCGTCCGGTGCGCATCGGGAACGCCGCGGTCGACCAGCTCCAGCTCGACGTCTACGGCGAGGTGATGGACACGCTGTGGCTGGCCCGCACCTACGGGCTGGACCCCAACGAGGACGCCTGGAAGGTCCAGAAGAAGCTGATGGACTGGCTGGAGTCTGGCTGGGAGCAGCCCGACGAGGGGCTGTGGGAGGTCCGCGGAGAGCGGCAGCACTTCACGCACTCCAAGGTCCTGGCCTGGGTGGCCGCCGACCGGGCGGTGCGCACGGTCGAGACCACTGGCCTGGACGGACCGGTCGACCGCTGGCGCGAGCTGCGGGCGGCGATCCACCGCGACGTGTGCGAGAAGGGCTACGACGCGAAGCGCAACACCTTCACCCAGTCTTACGGATCGAAGGCGCTGGACGCCTCGCTCCTGCTCATCCCGCAGCTGGGCTTCCTGCCGCCGGAGGACGAGCGGGTGCGGGGCACGTTGCGGGCGATCCAGCAGGACCTCACCATGGACGACACGTTCGTGCTGCGCTACCGCAACGGCGACGAGGGTGTCGATGGCCTGCCCGGCGACGAGGGCGCCTTCCTGGCCTGCAGCTTCTGGCTGGCGGACGGGCTGATCCTCGACGGCCAGGTGGAGGCCGGCGAGGCACTCTTCGAACGGCTGCTCGCGCTGCGCAACGACGTGGGCCTGCTCGCGGAGGAGTACGACCCGCGGATCGGTCGCCAGCTAGGGAACGTGCCCCAGGCCTACAGCCACCTCGCGCTGGTGCACACCGCGCTCAACCTGGCGGCGGCGCAAGGCGGTCGGGTCGGTCCCGCCGCCGAGCGCGCCGATGGCTCGGCCCGCGGATCTGCCCGCAGCGCAGACCAGCTCAGACCCGCTAGGCCAGGGCCGGGACAGCCATCGTCAGCGTTGCGGCATCGGCGTCCAGCTCGGCCTCGAGTCCGAGCGGCACGGTCAGCTGCGGCACGCCGTGGCCGAACGGCAGACCTGCGAGCAGCGGCACCCCGAGGGTCTCGAGTCGTGCGCACACGGTGTCGAGCGCGTCGTCGCCGCAGTCGACCCAGGTGCCGAGCGCGATGCCTCGGACGCCGTCGAACCAACCCGAGCGCAACAGCTGGGTGAGCAGGTTGTCCAGCCGGTAGGCCGGTTCGGTGATGTCCTCGAGGACCACGATGCCGCCGCTGGCCGGCCGCGACTCGGACGTGCCGATGGTGCTGGCGAGCAGAGCCAGCGTTCCGCCTACGGTCACGCCGGTGGCCCGTCCTGGCACCACGCGCGTGGCGTCGTCGCCACGAAGGACCTGCACCTGCTCGGGCTCGAAGAGGGTTGTGCGCAGGTGGTCCAGGGACGCTTGGTCGGGCGACTCGCCGCCGAACGGCAGGGCCGCGGGCATCGGACCGAACAGCGAGGAGAGCCCGAGTCGGGTGGCGAGCGCCTCGTGCAGCGCGGTCGCATCGCTGTAGCCGACGAAAACCTTCGGCTCGGCCCGGAGCATCGCATCCCAGTCGAGCAGGTCGAGCAGCCGGGTTGCTCCCGATCCGCCGCGGGCGCACAGGACGGCGGCGATCTCAGGATCGCACCACGCGTGCTCGAGATCAGCAGCGCGGTCCTTGTCTGTCCCGGCCAGGTGAGCCGACCGGTCGAGCACATGCGCACCGGTGACGACGTCCAGTCCCCAGGACTCCAGCACCGAGGCTCCCCGGGCCAACCGGTCCGCGTCGATCGGACCGCTGGGCGCCACCACCGCGACCCGGTCTCCGGGCACCAGCCGGCGCGGGCGCCGCAGCGCGGTGATCGTCACGCCGCGAAGGGGGCGACCAGCCGGGGCAGCACCGCGCCGATCTTGTCGCGGACGATGGCGTGGGCGATCGGGTCGTACGGCGTGGCGTCGAGGTTGACGATGACCAACCGCGCACCGGCCCGGACGGCGACCTCGGCGAGACCCGCCGCCGGCTGCACCTGCAAGGTGGTCCCGATCGCGAGCAGCACGTCGCAGTCGGCCGCGGCGAGAGTGGCCTGACGGAGCACGTCCGGCCGCAGGGCCTGGCCGAAGGAGATGGTGGCCGCCTTCTGGATGCCCCCGCAGACCAGGCAGGCCGGGTCGTCGTCGCCAGAATCGACCCGGTCGAGGTTCTCGCGCATGCTGGTCCGCCGTCCGCAGTCGAGGCACTCGACGTCATACAGCGTCCCGTGGATCTCGATGACCGTCGCCGGGTCGCTCCCCGCCCGCTGGTGCAGCCCGTCGATGTTCTGGGTGATGATCGCGCGCAAGCGTCCCGCGCGCTCGAGCCCGACGAGGGCGCGATGGCCGGCGTTCGGCTCCGCGGCCCACGCCGGGTGGTCCCGCCGGCCGCGCCACGCCAGACGTCGTACGGCCGGGTCAGCGAGGTAGTTCTGCAAGGTGAAGCGCTGCTGCGCCGCGGGGTCCTTGGTCCACACGCCTTGCGGGCCGCGGAAGTCGGGGATGCCGGACTCGGTGGAGATGCCGGCACCGGTCAGGACGGTGACCCGCCGGGCCGCGGTCAGCCAGGCCCTAACGTCGTCTTCATCAGCCGTTCCGGGCACGCCTTGCACCCTAACCGGGGGGTGACGGCAAGATGTCGGCCATGGATCTGGGACTGACCGACCGGGTGTACGTCGTGACGGGAGCCAGTCGCGGCCTGGGGCTGGCCTGCGCCCAGGCGCTCGTGGCTGAGGGAGCGCGGGTGGTGATGGGTGCCCGCGACGAGAAGTCACTGACCGCGGCGGCAGACGAGCTGGGCGGCGCCGACCACGCGATGCCGGTCGTGGTCGACCTGTCCGATCCGGGCAGCGAGGCCCAGCTGGTCGCGGCCGCGATGGGCCGCTGGGACCGGTTGGACGGGGCGTTGATCAGCGTCGGTGGACCGCCTCCGGGTCAGGCGAGCCAGCTGAGCGACGACGCGTGGCGTGCGGGGTTCGAGACGGTGTTCCTCGGGGCGATGCGGGTTGCGCGGGCCGTCGTGTCGACGCTGCCGGAGACTGGCGGATCGCTGGCGTTCGTGCTGTCCTCGTCGGTGAAGCAGCCGATCGACGGGCTGGCAGCGTCCAACGGTCTGCGCCCCGGACTGGCGATGGCCGCGAAGACGTTGGCCGACGAGCTGGGACCGCGCAACATCCGGGTCAACGGTCTGATGCCGGGCCGGATCGACACCGACCGGGTGCGCGAGCTCGATGCGTCCACGGGGAAGCCCGCGAAGGCGCGTCAGGACAACGAGGCCAAGATCCCGCTGCGTCGCTACGGCGAGCCGGAGGAGTTCGCGAGGGTCGCCACGTTCCTGCTCTCCCCCGCCGCGTCCTACGTGACCGGGATGATGATGGCCGTGGACGGCGGCATGATCAGGTCCTTGTGACGGAACCGCGCAGCGTCGGGGTGAGTAGGTCCAGGACGGCTGGGTCCTCGATCGTCGAGGGCACCGGTTCGTCACGACCGTCCGCGATCGCGCGCATCGAGCGGCGCAGAATCTTCCCGGACCTCGTCTTCGGCAGCCCAGCCACGACGTCGACCCGTTTGAAGGACGCGACGGCGCCGATCTCGTCGCGCATCCGCTGCACCAGCTCGGCGCGCAGCACATCCGGGTCGATGTCGACCCCAGCCTTGAGCACCACGAACCCGCGCGGTACCTGTCCCTTGAGGTCGTCGTGCACCCCGATGACACAGCATTCGGCGACTGCGGGGTGGCTGGCGACGACCGCCTCCATCGAGCCCGTCGATAGCCTGTGGCCGGCCACATTGATGACGTCGTCGGTGCGGCCCATCACGTAGACGTAGCCATCCTCGTCGACGTACCCACCGTCGCCGGTGAGGTAGTAGCCGTCGAAGGTCGAGAGGTACGACGAGACGAACCGCTCGTCGTCGTTCCACAAGGTCACCAGCGCACCGGGTGGCAGCGGCAGTCGCACGCAGATTGCACCCTCGGTGCTGGCCGGGACCTCTTCGCCCGACGGGTCCAGCACCCGCACGTCCCAGCCGGGGACCGCCACCGTTGGTGATCCCGCTTTGATCGGCATCGGCTCAAGACCACGCAGGTTGGCGGCGACCGGCCAGCCGGTCTCGGTCTGCCACCAGTGGTCGATCACGGGCACACCGAGCCGGTCGGTGGCCCACTGCCAGGTGTCCGGATCAAGCCGCTCGCCCGCGAGGAACAGCACGTTCAGCGACGACAGGTCCCGGCCGGCCTGGAGCGTGCCGTCGGGGTCCTCCTTCTTCACCGCCCGGATCGCGGTCGGAGCCGTGAAGAGCGCCTGCACGGCGTACTCCTCGATCACGCGCCAGAAGGCGCCGGCGTCGGGCGTCCCGACCGGCTTGCCCTCGTAGAGCACCGTCGTGGCCCCGACGAGCAGCGGCCCGTAGACAATGTAGGAGTGGCCGACCACCCACCCGACGTCCGACGCCGTCCACCACACGTCACCAGGCCCGATGCCGTAGATGTTCTCCATGCTCCAGCGCAGGGCGACAGCGTGGCCCCCGTTGTCACGCACCACGCCTTTGGGCTTGGCGGTCGTGCCGCTGGTGTAGAGCACGTAGAGCGGGTCGGTGGCCGCCACGGGCTCGCATTCGGCCGGCTCGGCTGCGGCGACCAGCTCGTGCCAGTCCAGATCGCGAGGCGCGACGAGCTGCGCGGGCGCCTGCGGGCGCTGCAACAGCACGACGTGGTCGGGCTGATGGGTCGCCAGGGACAGCGCGCGGTCGACCAGTGGCTTGTACTCGATCACACGTGCCACCTCGATGCCACAGGACGCCGTCACGACGATCTTCGGCTGTGCGTCGTCGATGCGCACCGCGAGCTCGTGTGCTGCGAATCCGCCGAAGACCACCGAGTGCACCGCGCCGAGGCGGGCGCAGGCCAGCATCGCAACGACGGCCTCCGGGACCATCGGCAGGTAGATGACGACCCGGTCACCCTTGGTCACCCCGAGCCCCGCGAGCGCACCCGCGAAGGTCGCCGTCTCATCCAGCAGCTCGGCGTATGTGTAGGTCCGTTTTGTCTGGGTGACCGGGCTGTCGTAGATGAGCGCGACCCGCTCGCCGTTTCCCGCGGCGACATGGCGGTCCAGCGCGTTCTCGCACGTGTTGACCACCCCGTCGACGAACCAACGGTGAAAGGGAGCGGCAGACGAGTCGAGGATCGTCTTCGGCGGCGTCCGCCAGTCGATGCCCTGGGCCGCCTTGGCCCAAAACCCCTGCGGGTCCGAGATGCTTTGCTCGAAAGCGTGCCGGTACGCCGCCATAAGCACATCATCGCCCTCGGGCAGCCGCCGACGCTAGAGAAGATCCCGCCGCCGTGACCGGCAACGAGACCTGGCCGACGACGGCGTCGCTGGACAGCGGGCGGCTGCACCTGGAACCGCTCGCGGTGGAACACGCGGACGAGATGGCCGCCGTCCTCGACGACCCGGACCTGCACACCTTCATCGGTGGCCGGCCAGCGACGCGCGAGGAATTGCGAGCGCGGTACGAGCAGCTGGTCGGGGGCCACTCGCGCGACGGGAACGAGCGGTGGCTCAACTGGGTCATCCGTCGCCGCGATGACGGGCACGCCGTCGGGACCGTGCAGGCCACGGTCACCGATCAGGACGGCACGCACGCCGCCGAGATCGCGTGGGTGATCGGCACCGGGCAGCAACGTCAGGGGTTCGCACGGGAGGCCGCCCGCGCGATGGTCACGTGGCTGCGCGAGCACGGGGTCACGTCCATCGTGGCGCACGTGCATCCGCAGCACGAGGCATCGAAGGCGGTAGCTCGAGCTCTGGGTCTAGAGCCCACCGACGCGCTCGTCGACGGCGAGGTCCGCTGGGAAGGATGACGGCGCAGGGTCGTCGCCGCGCTCCTGCGTCGCGAACTGGGTGATGTAGAGGTCGGCGTAGAGGCCGCCGTTGGCGAGCAGCTCGGCATGCGTCCCGCGCTCGACGATCTGCCCTCCGTCGACGACCAGGATCTCGTCAGCCTCGCGGACCGTCGAGAGCCGGTGGGCGATCACCAGCGAGGTTCGGCCCTGCAGCGCAGTCTCCAAGGCGCGCTGGACCGCGACCTCCGACTCGGAGTCGAGGTGAGCCGTCGCCTCGTCGAGCACGACGATGTCGGGCGCTTTGAGCAGGAGGCGCGCGATCGCCAACCGCTGCTTCTCGCCACCGGAGAGCCGGTAGCCGCGGTCGCCGACCGTCGTGTCCAGACCGTCCGGCAGGGAGGAGACGAGATCCCAGATCTGGGCCGCCTTCAACGCCTCGGTGAGCTCGTCGTCCGTGGCTGCCGGGCGCGCGTAGAGCAGGTTGGTCCTGATGGTCTCGTGGAACATGTGCGCGTCCTGGGTCACGACGCCGATGACCTCGTGCAGCGAGTCGAGGGTCAGGTCACGGACGTCCTGGCCCCCGACGAGCACCTGGCCGGCGCGCACGTCGTACAGGCGTCCGACCAGGCTGGTGATGGTGGTCTTGCCCGCTCCTGACGGCCCCACGAGGGCCGTCATCGTGCCGGCCGGCACGATGAACGAGACGTCGCGCAAGACCTCCTGGCTCGGCGCCTGGTCGAGCACAGCCACTGACTCCAGCGACGCGAGCGACACCTCGTCAGCGGCCGGGTAGCGGAAGTCTACGTGGCGCAGCTCGATGTCGTTCTTCCCACGCGCGAGCGTCTTGGCGTCGGGCTTCTCGTCGATCATCGGCGGCAGGTCGAGCACCTCGAAGACCCGCTCGAAGCTCACCAGCGCCGTCATCACGTCGACCTGGACATTGGACAACGCGGTGAGCGGCCCGTAGAGCCGCCCAAGCAGCGCGGTCAGCGCGACGAGAGTGCCGATCTCGATCGTGTTGTCGATGACGAGGATGCCGCCGACGCCATAGACGAGCGCTGTCGCCAGCGACGCGACCAGGGTCAGGCTCGTGAAGAAGATGCGGCCGTACATCGCCTGCTTGATGCCGATGTCGCGCACCTTGCCGGCCTTGTCGGAGAAGGAGAGCGACTCCTCGTCGAGGCGGCCGAACAGCTTGACCAGCAGCGCGCCGGACACGTTGAAGCGCTCGGTCATCATCGTGCCCATGCCGGCGTTGAGCTGCATGGCCTCGCGGGTGATGGCCTGCAGCTTGCGACCCACCCATCGGGCCGGCAGCAGGAACAGCGGCGTCAGGATCAGCGCACCGATGGTGATCTGCCAGGACAGGAACAACATCGTCGCGATGACCAGGACCAGCACGATGACGTTGGACACGACGGACGACAGCGTCGAGGTGAACGCCTGCTGGGCGCCGACCACATCGGTGTTCAACCGGCTCACCAGCGCGCCGGTCTGGGTGCGGGTGAAGAACGCGATCGGCATCCGCTGCACGTGGGCGTAGACCTTGGTGCGCAGGTCGTAGATGAGACCCTCTCCGACCCGCGACGACAGGAACCGCTGGTAGAGCGTCAGCAGGGCGTCGAAGACAGCCAGCCCGGCGACGGCCAGCGCGACGGCCACAACGACGTCCTTGTTGCCCTTGGTCACGCCCTCGTCAATGACCACCTTGAACAGCAGCGGGAGCGCCACGACCAGGAGGGAGTCGAGGACGACCAGCACCAAGAAGATGGTGATCTCGCGCCGGTAGGGCCGGGCGAACTCGATGATGCGCGGGATGGTGCCCGGAGCGAGCTTGCGCTTGACCACGTCGCCGTCGCGCGTCATCGACCGCATCGCCATCCACGGTCCGTGCGACATCGACATGCAGGTCCTCCACGAGTTCGGTTCTCATGATCGACAACACCGCCGGAGCGGCGCTGCTTCCCGTACGAGACGGTACGCCGGGGCGCCGACAACTGCGCTCAGAGCGAAAACAGCGGTCAGAAGGCGGAGATGCCGGTCAACGCACGTCCGATGAGCAGCTTCTGGATCTGGCTGGTGCCCTCGTACAGCGTGGTGACCCGGGCGTCGCGAAGGAACTTCGCGGCCGGGTAGTCCTCGACGTACCCATAGCCGCCGTGGACCTGCAGGCAGGCGTTCGCGACCCGGATCGAGGCCTCGGTGGCGAACAGCTTGGCCTTCGACGCCGCCAGCGAGTGCCGCTCGCCGCTGGCCTTGAGGTCGGCAGCCGCCCAGGTAAGCAGCCGGGACGCGTCGACGTCGACGGCTGAGTCGGCGATCATCTCCTGCACCAGCTGGTGGCCGGCGATCGGTTTGCCGAACTGCTCGCGCGACCCGGCGTAGGCCACCATCGCGTCCAGTGCCGCCTGGCTCAGCCCCGTGCAGGACGCCGCGATCGACATCCGCCCGTCGTCCAGGGCGGAGAGCGCCACCTTCAGCCCGTCGCCCTCGCCGCCGAGCAGTGCCTCCGGGCCGACCTCCACCCCGTCGAGGACGAGCTCGGCGGTGTCGCAGGACCGCAGTCCGAGCTTGCCGTGCAGCGGCACGGCGGTGAACCCCGGCCGGTCGGTCGGAACAAGGAACGCCGACAGCCCGCGCGCCCCCGCATCTCCGGTCCGCGCGATCACCAGGGCGACGCCCGCGATCGATCCGTTGGTGATGAACACCTTGCGGCCGCTGATGCGCCAGCCTCCGCCGGGCAGGGCCTCGGCGCTCGCGCGCAGGTCGGCGGGGTTGGAGCCGGCGTCGGGCTCGGTAAGCCCGAAGCAGCCGAGCACCTCGCCGGTCGCCATCCTCGGCAGCCACTGGTCGCGTTGGTCCTCGCTCCCCCATCGCTCGATCGAGCCGGCGACGAGCATGAGGTGCACCGACATGATCGAGCGGACGTTGGCGTCGCCGCGTCCGAGCTCCTCGATGAACAGGCAGTAGGTGAGCGGGTCGGCTCCCCCGCCGCCGTAGCGCTCCGGGATCGTCATGCCGACGAACCCGGTCTCGCCGCAGGCCGTCGAGCGCCTCCTGCGGGAAGCGCTCCTCGCGATCGTTGCGCAACGCGTTGGGTACGACGACGGCCTCCACCCAGCTGCGCACCGCGTCACGAACCGCTCGTTGGTCGTCGGTGAGGCGCAGGTCGACCATCAGCCCTGCCCCGCCAGCGCGCGCAGCCGCCGGCCCTGGGCAGCCCGCTCGGCGGCTCGCTGCTCGTCGTACCCGCGACTGCTCGCAGCGCGGAGCAGGGCCTTGGTCTCGCGTACGGCGTCGGCCGGCGCCGCGAGGATCGCGGCGCACAGGTCGCCGACCGCGCCGTCGAGATCGGCGGGGTGTACGACGAGCTCGGCCAAGCCGATCCGGGCCGCCTCTGCAGCAGCCACCTCGCGCCCGGTCGCGCAGATCTCCAGCGCCCTGGGGTAGCCCACCAGCTCGACCAGCGGCTGGGTGCCACCGAGGTCGGGCACCAGGCCGAGACTGGGCTCGCGCATCGAGAGGCGGGCGTCGTCGGCGAGCACACGAAGGTCGCAGGCGAGTGCGAGCTGGAAACCCGCTCCGACGGCGTGACCCTGGACGGCGGCGATCGACACGATCCGCTCGTCACGCCACCAGGTGAACGCCTCCTGGAACGTCGCGATGGCCGCGTCGAGGACGGCTGGGTCGAGGCCGGCCAGCGCGACGAACGTGGGTTCACCAGGCGCGCCCTCGGGAGTCAGCATCGCCCGGTCGAGCCCGGCGGAGAACGACGGCCCGTCGGCGCGCAGGACCACCACGCGCGCCCCACCCGACAGCAGCTCCTGGCCGATCTCGGCCAGCCGGCGCCAGGTGCTGGGCGTCTGCGCGTTGCGCCGCTCGGGGCGGTCCAGCGTCAGCGTCGCGAGGTCGCCCTCGCGATCGAGCCGGACGCCGTCGGCGGAGGGTGTCAGGGCTTCTTGCCGCGCGTGGCGCCGCCGCGGCCGCGCAGCTGCACGCCGGACTCGCTCAGCATGCGGTGCACGAACCCGTACGAGCGGCCGGTCTCGGCTGCCAGCGATCGGATGCTGGCACCGGCGGTGTACTTGCGCTTGAGGTCCGACGACAGCTTGCTGCGGTCACCGCCCGTGATCCGGGCACCCTTCTTGAGCTCAGCCACACCTGCCTCCTTCGAAGATCACGATCGACAGGCCCATGATCGTCTTTACTCCCCCGATCTACCAGAGACAATCCCGGCGAACTTCCGCTCTGTTTCGCCGGCAACGTGGGTACGTCGATCTCAGGCCAGGGCGACCAGGTCGGCGTACTGCTCGTTCCACAGGTCCTCGACGCCGTCGGGGAGCAGGATCAGCCGCTCGGGGCTGAGCGCGTCGACGGCGCCCTCGTCGTGGGTCACCAGGATCACCGCGCCCTTGAACGTCTGCAGCGCTCCGAGGATCTCCTCGCGGCTGGCCGGGTCGAGGTTGTTGGTCGGCTCGTCGAGCATCAGCACGTTGGCGCTGGAGACCACGAGCGTCGCGAGCGCCAGCCGGGTCTTCTCCCCGCCCGAGAGCACAGCCGCCGGCTTGTCGACGTCGTCGCCGGTGAACAGGAACGAGCCCAGGATCCGGCGCAGCTCGACCTCGGGGACGTCGGGAGCAGCGGAGCGCATGTTCTCCAGGACGGTACGACGGGGGTCCAGCGTCTCGTGCTCCTGCGCGTAGTAGCCCACCTTGAGCCCGTGACCCGGCAGCACCGTCCCGGTGTCGGGCTCCTCGACCCCGGCGAGCAGCCGGAGCAGGGTGGTCTTCCCGGCGCCGTTGAGACCGAGGATGACGACCCGGCTGCCCCGATCGATGGCGAGGTCGACGTCGGTGAACACCTCGAGCGAGCCGTAGGACTTCGACAGGCCCTCGGCGGTCAGCGGCGTCTTGCCGCACGGTGCGGGGTCGGGGAACCGCAGCTTGGCGACCCGGTCGGCGCGGCGCACGTCGTCCAAGCCCGCCAGCAGGCGTTGCGCCCGCTTGTCCATGCTCTGCGCGGCCCTGGCCTTTGTCGCCTTGTAGCGCATCCGGTCCGCCTGCGCCTTGAGCACCGACGCCTGCTTCTCGACGTTGGCGCGCTCGCGCTTGCGGCGCCGCTCGTCGGTCTCGCGCTGCACCAGGTAGGCTTTCCAGCCCAGGTTGTAGATGTCGAGCTCGCCGCGGTTGGCATCGAGGTGGAACACCCGGTTGACCGTCTGTTCCAGCAGGCCGACGTCGTGGCTGATGACGACCAGGCCGCCCTGGTAGCCCTTGAGGTAGTCGCGCAGCCACACGATCGAGTCGGCGTCGAGGTGGTTGGTCGGCTCGTCCAGCAGCAGGGTCGCGTCGGAGCCGGCGCCCGCGAACAGGATCCTGGCCAGCTCGACGCGCCGGCGCTGGCCGCCCGAGAGGGTGTGCAGCTGCTGGCCGAGCACCCGCTCCGGCAGACCGAGGCTGGACGCGAACGCGGCCGCCTCGCTCTCCGCCGCGTAGCCCCCGGCCGCCTGGAACTCCGCCTCCAGACGGGCGTAGCGGCGCATCGCGCGCTCATGCGTGTCGGCGTCGGCGCTGGCCATCTCACCGGTGGCATCGCGCATCTCGCGCAGGACCCGGTCGAGCCCGCGGGCGGACAGGATCCGGTCGTGGGCGAGGACGTGCAGGTCACCCGTGCGCGGGTCCTGCGGGAGGTAGCCGACATTGCCGGACCTGGTCACCTCACCGGTGGCCGGCTGGGCCTCCCCGGACAGGCACCGGGTCAGGGTGGTCTTGCCGGCCCCGTTGCGCCCGACCAGCCCGACCCGGTCGCCGGGGGCGATCCGGAAGGTGCTGGAACCCAGCAACAGGCGGGGGCCGGCTCGCAGCTCCAGCCCGGTGGCGGTGATCAATGGGGTTCCTTCGGCGTCGTACGGTCGGGATGATCCACTCGTCCGCTGGGTACGAGCGCACTGATCAGCACGACGGCGAAGACATGACCGGAGTCTACCCGCGCGCCCGAACCCGGAGGTGGCCGTGACTTTCTCGGACCAGAACGTCGACGTCGGTGGCGTCGACGACCGCAGGGGTCGAGGGGGCGGGCTGGCGATCGGCGGCGGCGGCATAGGGATCGTCGGGCTGCTCATCTACGTGCTCGTCCAGGTGCTGGGCGGGGGCAACGTCGACACCACCCAGCTGGTGCCGCCGGATGGGCAGGTGCAGGGGCAGGGCACCGGTGAGTCCGCCGAGGAGCTGTCGGCGCGCTGCAACACCGAGGGCGCGATCGACAAGTACGACGACTGCTACCTCATCAAGGTCTACAACGAGATCAACGAGACCTGGGGCGAGGAGTTCAAGCGGCGCGGCAGTGAGTACACGAAGCCGGCTCTTGGCTTCTTCGAGCAGGGTGTGCACACCGGCTGCGGCCAGGCGTCCTCCCAGGTGGGCCCGTTCTACTGCCCGCCGGACCAGGAGATCTTCATCGACATCGGCTTCCTGAAGCAGCTCCAGGAGCAGTTCGGCGCCGAGGGCCGCTTTGCCGAGGCCTACATCATGGCGCACGAGGCGGGGCACCACCTGCAGACGCTGCTCGGCACCGAGCGCCAGGTGCGCGCCGCCCAGCAGAGGAACCCCGACCAGCAGAACGAGCTGTCCATCGCGATGGAGCTTCAGGCCGACTGCTACGCCGGGGCGTGGAGCAAGCTCTCGGACAAGCGCGGCAACGTCTCCATCAACGAGGAGCAGCTCAACCAGGCCATCAACGCCGCCCAGGCGGTCGGCGACGACCGCATCCAGCAGAAGACCCAGGGCCGGGTCGACCCGGAGTCGTGGACGCACGGCTCGGCGGCCGACCGAAAGAAGTGGTTCCTCACCGGCTACCGGGAGGGCGACCTCAACGCCTGCGACACGTTCAACAGCTGACCGCATCAGTGGCCGCAGCGCGGCCGTAACCGGACCGTCGCGCGTTCTTAACCCGGGCAGTCTGGCAAGGACACGTTCTTTCGGGTCAGGGTTGACCGCATGCGTCTTGTGCCGCGGTTGCGCAGGCGTCGGCGAGCCGAACCCGTCATCGTCGACGCGGCGCTGCGCGTGGATGCTGACGCGGTCTGCCCCGACTGCCTGCAGTGGATCGGGCCCACCGATCACGTGCGGCGCAACATCTATGGCCTGGTCGAACACGACGCCTGCCCGCCGCTGAGCGTGCGCCAGCGCGACTACTGAGCCCGGCGCGGTTCGGTCGTCGCCCCGCCCTACTCGCGTAGGGTCATCGCCGTGGCACTGATTGCGACCGAGGGGCTCACCAAGAGATACGGCCAGGTGACGGCGGTCTCGGAGCTCACCGTCGCGATCGAGCCCGGCGTGGTCGGCCTGATCGGCGCAAACGGAGCCGGCAAGTCGACGCTCATCAAGATGATCCTGGGCCTGCTTCCGGCCACCTCAGGGCGGGCCAGTGTGCTCGGCCTCGACATCGCCACCGACGGTACGGCGATCCGCCAGCGCGTCGGCTACATGCCCGAGCACGACTGCCTGCCACCTGACGTGTCGGCGACGGAGTTCGTCGTCCACATGGCGCGCATGTCGGGGCTGCCCAAGACAGCCGCGCGGGAACGCACGGCCGACACGCTGCGGCACGTCGGCCTCTACGAGGAGCGCTACCGCCCGATCGGCGGCTACTCCACCGGCATGAAGCAGCGGGTCAAGCTGGCCCAGGCGCTCGTCCACGACCCGCAGCTGGTGCTGCTCGACGAGCCCACCAACGGCCTGGACCCCGCGGGTCGGGACGACATGCTCGGGTTGATCCGTCGGATCGGCACCGACTTCGGCATCTCGGTCCTGGTCGCCTCGCACCTGCTGGGTGAGCTCGAGCGGGTCAGCGACCACATCGTGGTCATCGATGCGGGACGGCTGCTGCGCTCCTCGTCCACCGCCGACGCCACCGCCGCGAGCCAGCTGATAGCCGTCGAGGTCACGGAGCGCACCGACGAGCTCGCCACCGCCCTGCGCGCAGCCGGGCTGGGCGCCCAGCCGGTGGGCACCCTGCTCGAGGTCGACCTGCTGGACGACACGACGTACGACATCGTCCGCGACACCGTGGCCGGCCTCGGAGTTGGCCTCATCCGGATGGAACGCCGCCGGCACCGGATGGCCGAGATCTTCACCACGCCCGACGGGAGCCGATGATGACGACCGGACAGGGGGTCATCCACGACCTCGGCTACCGGCACTACGACGGCGCGCGGGCAGGGCGACGCCACATCACAGGTGCCCTGTTCCTGGAGAGCGCCAAGGGCGCCTACGGCCTGGGCCGGTCCGCCCGGTCGAAGATCATGCCGATGCTGCTGCTGGCCGTGATCTGCGTGCCCGCGTTCATCATCGTTGTCATCACGACGGTGACCAACGAGGACGCACTGGTCGGCGACTACACCTCGTACGTCCTCAACGTGAGCCTTCTTGTGATGGTCTACGTCGCGGGTCAGGCGCCCGCCAATGTGTCGCGCGACCTGCGCTTCCGCGTCGTGTCGCTCTACTTCTCACGGCCGATGGAGCGCATCGACTACGTCGTGGCCAAGTACGCCGCGATGACCACGGCAGTGTTCGTGCTGCTGGCGTTTCCGCTCACCATCCTGTTCGTCGGCGCGTCTGCTGGCGAAGCTGCCGCTGGACGAGCAGGTGCCCGACTACCTGCGGTCCCTGACCGGCGCCCTGCTCGCTGGCACTGGTCCTCGCCGGCATCGGCCTGGTCATCGCGGCGTTCACACCGCGCCGCGGCCTCGGGGTGGCGGCCATCATCGCGGTGCTGGCCGTGCTGGCCGGGGTGCAGGGCGCCGTGCAGGCGATCGCGGTCGAGGAGGGCGCGGACACCTTCGCCGGGTACGCCGGCCTCTTCTCACCGTTCACCATGGTGCAGGGAGTGATGTCGTCGGTGCTCGGCGCCGAGGAGGTGTTGCAGGCGGAGCCACCCGGTGCCCTCGGCGGCGCCGTGTTCGTCGCCGCCACCGTCCTGATCGTCGCGGCCTGCTTCGGCACCCTGCTCCTCCGCTACCGGAAGGTCTCGATCTAGTGAGCACCCTCCTCCTGGACAACGTGTCGCGCTGGTTCGGCAACGTGGTCGCGGTCAACGACGTGACCATGTCGATCGGCCCCGGCGTCACCGGGCTGCTCGGGCCCAACGGTGCCGGCAAGTCGACGCTCATCAACATGATGGGCGGCTTCCTGCCGCCGTCGTCCGGCTCGGTGACCCTCGACGGCGAGGTCGTCTGGCGCAACGAGGGCATCTACCGCCGGATCGGGACTCGTGCCCGAGCGGGAGGCGATGTACGACGTCGTCAGCGGCTGGGAGTTCGTGCTGGCCAATGCCCGGCTGCACCGACTCGACGACCCGGAGGGCGCTGCCCGCCGGGCCATCGAGACCGTGCACATGACCGAGGCGCAGGAACGCGACATCTCGACGTACTCCAAGGGGATGAAGCAGCGCATCAAGATGGCGACGGCGCTGGTGCACGACCCGCCCGTCCTGCTGCTCGACGAGCCGTTCAACGGCATGGACCCGCGTCAGCGACTCCAGCTGATGGCGCTCCTGCAGGAGATGGGAGACGCCGGACGGACAGTGCTGTTCAGCTCGCACATCCTCGAGGAGGTGGAGCGGATCGCCGGCAACATCCAGGTGATGGTGGCGGGCCGGCACGCCGCCTCCGGCGGCTTTCGCGAGATCCGTCAGCTGATGACCGAGCGCCCGCATCAGTACACGATCCGATCCGACGACGACCGAGCCCTGGCGGCCGCGATCATTGCCGACGCCAGCGCATCCTCGGTCGAGCTGGTCGCCGCACCCACCGGTGGACGGCAGGTTGCACGGGGTGGGCCTACCACCGGCATCCGGGAGGCGACCAGCGCCCTGCACGTGCAGGCAACCGACTTCGCCAGCTTCGTGCGGGTGCTTCCGCAGCTGGCCAAGCGGGCGAACATCCGCCTGTACGAGGTCTCCCCCGCCGATGAGTCCCTGGAGAGCGTCTTCTCCTACCTGGTGGCGCGGTGAACGCGACCGTCGTCCAGCTCACCGCCCGCAGCCTGCTCGGTCGGCGCCGGGCGTACCTGCTCCTTGCCCTCTCACTCATCCTGTTGGTTCTGTGTGCGCTCGTCCGCGGTCTTGCCGGCCAGGACACCGACATCACCGTCGGCATCCTCGGTGGCTTCGCGCTCGCCACGATCGTGCCGCTCCTCGGCCTGATCGCCGGCACCGGTGCCATCGGGCCCGAGATCGACGACGGGTCAATCGTCTATCTGTTGTCCAAGCCCTTGAGCCGGTTCTCGATCGTGCTGTCCAAGGTCGTGGTTGCTGTAGCCGTCATCACGGTGTTCGGGTCGGTCACGGTGCTGCTCGCCGGTCTCGTCCTGTCCGGGACGTCGGACAACCTGGCGGTCGGGTATGGAGTCGGCGCGCTGATCGCCGGCATCGGCTACGGCACCCTGTTCCTGCTTCTGGCCGTCGTGACCCGGCATGCCGTCGTCATCGGGCTCCTCTACGCGCTGATCTGGGAAACTCTGGTCGGCAGCTACGTGCCCGGGGCTCAGACGTTGAGCATCCAGCAGTGGTCGCTCGCCATCACCGAGAAGGTTGTCGGCTCCGACGCAGAACAGCTGGGGATCACCTCGGCGGTCAGCCTCGGGGCAGCGATCCCGCTGTTGCTGGTCGTCATCGTCGGCTCAACGTGGTACGCCGGCTGGCGGTTGCGCAGCCTTCGCCTGACCAGCGACGAGTGAGGCGAACCGCTCACGTAGGCGATCAATGCTTCCGCTGTGGCTGTCCCGAGCAGCGCGAAGGCGCGGGAGCTCGCCACGATGTCCAGCCCGCGTCGGGCCACCTGGTCGTGCATACCGTCCTGGTACTGCAGCAGGCGTCGTAGTCGCGCGTCAGGTTCCCCGCAGAACCAGGGAGGATCGTCCCCGCAGCGATCACGTTGCACGAGGTGATCACCGATGGATCGGAGGCTACGGCCAGGTCGGCCCCACCAGGGCCGGCGAAGGCGATTGGGCCCGCCACACACGCCGTGACGACGACGGCAGCGGTCAGCAGTTTGAACAGTCGTGGTTGCATCGTTTGGCCTCCCGTTTACGCGGCTACTGGTGCCCTCACGCTGCGCCCGGATCGCAGTCCGGGGAATACGACGTTGCGCGTATGGCTCCCGACCCGCTTGAGGCGTAGCGTCGATCACAGGGCGTCGCGTCCGGCGAGGAGGCTGCCATGTCGTTGGGTTTCGGCGACGGCGACGTCCGAGCGCTGCTCCACCTGGTCCGGTCCGTCGATCGAGACAACGATGGGCCGGTGCTGCCGTGGTCTCTGCTGCACGAGCTACGCGGACCTGATCGCCTGCGACAACCTTCAGGTCTATGGGCAGGACACCCTCCGGCAGGAGGAGTTCGCGGCCCAAGAACTTCCGGGCAGCAACGAGGAGAGCTCGACGGCGACGCCTGGTGGCCGAACTACTGGGACTCGCCGTGCTCGTATCCGGACCGCACTGGCGACTTTGCAGTCGGTGACGATGATCAGCGACTTCTGCACGCAGCCAGCAGTGGCATGCGACCGGCATGTACAACGAGTACCTCGGGCTCGATCGGCATTGAACACGAGATCATGGTGTGCCTTCCCGCCGGGCCAGGTCGCAGCCTGCGGTTCCTGTTCTCACGCGGACGCGGTCCGGACTTCGACGAGCGCGACCGGGCGATCCTGACCCTGCTTCGTCCACATCTGCACGCGGCCTACCTCACCGCCGAACGCCAACGCCTGGGGGTGTCACCACTGACCCCGCGCCAGCAGGAGGTCATGCAGTACGTCGCCGCGGGGTTCACCAATGCTCAGATCGCACGTCGCATGCGCGTCTCCGAGGGCACCGTCCGAAAGCACCTGGAGAATGTGTTCGCGCGGCTCAGCGTGACCAGCCGCACCGCCGCAATCGGCCGAGCGGGTGTGGAGCCCTTCGCGGGTTGATGTGGTCAGACGTTGAAGCCGAGCGCCCGCAGCTGCTCGCGGCCCTCGTCGGTGATCTTGTCGGGCCCCCACGGCGGCATCCAGACCCAGTTGATGCGCGCCTCGGTGACCAGGCCGGACAGCGCGCTGTTGGTCTGGTCCTCGATCACGTCGGTCAGCGGGCAGGCGGCGGAGGTCAGCGTCATGTCGAGGGTGGCGACGTTGCCGTCGTCGACGTGCACGCCGTAGACCAGGCCGAGGTCGACCACGTTGATGCCGAGCTCGGGGTCGATGACGTCGCGCATCGCCTCCTCGACGTCCTCCACCTTGGCCGGGCCGCTCGGGGCGGGGCTGGCGGCGATGTCAGTCGCGTCGCTCATGCGGTCTCCTCCTGCGTTGGTTGCTGCTGTGCGCCGGCCACGGCCTGGGCCGTGGCGTCCTTCCAGGCCATCCAGCCCAGCAGGGCGCACTTGATCCGGGCGGGGTACTTGGCGACGCCGACGAACGCGACGGCGTCCTCGAGGACGTCCTCGTCGGGCTCGCCCTCGCCACGCGACTGCATGAGGGCGAGAAACTCGTCGTGGGCGGCGAGACCCTCCTCGACCGGCTTGCCCACGACCAGGTCGGTCATCACCGAGGTCGACGCCTGCGAGATCGAGCAGCCGAGCGAGTCGTAGGACACGTCCTCGACAACGCCGTCAGTGACCCTGACCCGCAGGGTCACCTCGTCACCGCAGGTCGGGTTGACGTGGTGCACCTCGGCGTCGAACGGCTCCCGCAGGCCCTTGTGATGAGGGCTGCGGTAGTGGTCCAGGATGATCTCCTGGTACATCGTCTCCAGGTTCACCGGAAGAACCTCGTCACGTGCTCGAGCCCGTCGACCAGCGCGTCGACCTCGCCGGGCGTGGAGTAGAGGTAGAAGGACGCGCGGGTCGTGGCCGGCACGCCGAAGCGCAGGCAGACCGGGCGCGCGCAGTGGTGCCCGACCCGCACGGCGATGCCGAGGTCGTCGAGCACCTGGCCGACGTCGTGCGGGTGCAGGTCGCCCAGCGCGAACGAGATGGCGGCGCCCCGGTGGTCCGCGCTGGTCGGGCCGAAGACCCGCAGCCCATCGACCGCCTGCAGGCGCTCCAGCGCGTACGACGTGATGGCGTGCTCGTGAGCGGCGATCTGCTCCATGCCGATGGCGGTCAGGTAGTCGACCGCCGCACCGAGGCCGACAGCCTGGGCGATCGGCGGCGTGCCCGCCTCGAACTTGTGCGGGACGGCGGCGTAGGTCGAGCTGGCCATGGTGACCATCTCGATCATCTCGCCGCCGCCGAGGAAGGGCGGCAGCTCCTCGAGCAGCTGCCTTGCGGCCCCACAGCACGCCGATGCCGGTCGGGCCGCACATCTTGTGGCCGGTGAAGGCGACCAGGTCGGCGCCGAGCGCCTGGACGTCCAGCGGGAGGTGCGGCGCCGCCTGAGACGCGTCGACGACGACCAGGGCGCCGACCTCGCGGGCCCGACGGACGATCTCGGCTGCGGGATTGACGGTGCCGAGGATGTTGGACACCAGGACGAACGAGACGACCTTGGTGCGCTCGGTGATCACCCGGTCGATGTCGGACAGGTCGAGGCGGCCCTCGTCGGTGATGCCGAACCACTTCAGCGTCGCACCTGACGCGCTCGCACGCGAGCTGCCACGGCACGATGTTGGAGTGGTGCTCCATCTCGGTGATGACGACCTCGTCGCCGGGGCGAAGGCCGCGTGGCTGCGCAGCCCAGACCATGACGTTGGCGGCCAGGTTGAGCGACTCGGTCGCGTTCTTGGTGAAGACGATCTCGTCGCGGTCGGCGGCGTTGACGAACGCGGCCACCTTGTCCCGCGCGCCTTCGTAGAGGGCGGTCGCCTCCTCGGCGAGCACGTGGATGCCGCGGTGCACGTTGGCGTTGTGCTCGGCGTAGTAGGAGGTCAGGGCGTCGAGGACCTGCCGCGGCTTCTGCGACGTGGCCGCGTTGTCGAGGTAGACCAGCGGCCTGTCGCCGTGCACGAGCCGCTCGAGCACCGGGAAGTCCTTGCGGATCTTCTCGGTGTCCAGGGTCGTCGCCCAGCAGCGTGGTCATGCGGGAGTGGACCGCCTTGCCGCTGACCGACGTAGCGCTCGTAGCCCTCGGCCTCGAGGCGGTCGGCCAGCTCGGGGCCGCCCTCCTCGACGATGCGGCCGTCGACGAAGACGTGCACGAAGTCGGGCTTGATGTAGCGCAGGATGCGCGTGTAGTGGGTGATGAGCAGCACGCCGACCTCGCCGGTGGAGCGCACCCGGTTGACGCCCTCGGACACGACCTTCAGCGCGTCGATGTCCAGCCCGGAGTCGGTCTCGTCGAGGATCGCGAACTTCGGCTTGAGCAGCTCGAGCTGCAGGATCTCGTGGCGCTTCTTCTCACCACCGGAGAAGCCCTCGTTGACGTTGCGCTCGGCGAAGGACGCGTCCACGGAGAGGCGCTCCATCGCGTCCTTGACCTCCTTGACCCAGGTGCGCAGCTTGGGCGCCTCGCCGTCGACCGCGGTCTTCGCGGTGCGCAGGAAGTTGGTCACCGAGACGCCAGGCACCTCGACGGGGTACTGCATCGCGAGGAACAGCCCGGCCCGCGCGCGCTCGTCGACGGTCATCGACAGCACGTCGACGCCGTCCAGCGTCACGGAGCCGCTCGTGACGGTGTACTTCGGGTGCCCGGCGATGGAGTAGGCGAGCGTGGACTTGCCGGATCCGTTGGGGCCCATCAGGGCGTGCGTCTCGCCGGACGTCACCGTCAGGTCGACCCCGCGCAGGATCTCCTGCGGTCCCGCCTCGGTCTCGACGGTGACGTGCAGGTCGCGGATCTCCAGGGTGGCCATGCGGGTCATCTCTCCTTCAGCGGCGCGACGTCGATGAAGACGTCGTCACCGTCGATCTTGACGGGGTAGACAGGGACGGGCTTGGTGGCAGGCAGGCCGGTCGGCCGGCCGGTGACCAGGTCGAAGCGCGAGCCGTGCAGCCAGCACTCGATGGTCTGGTCCTCGATCTCCCCCTCGGACAGGGCGACGTTGGCGTGCGAGCAGACATCGTGGATCGCGTAGACCTCGCCGTCGCTTCGGACGACCGCGATCGGGGTGGTGCCGATCATCACGCGGAGGGCGCCGCCGTCCTCGACGTCGTCGATGCGGCAGGCGCGGACGAACTCGGGCACTAGTCCATCGCCCCTTCCAGCTCCGCCTCCACCGCCGCGAGCAGACGCGCCTGCACGTCGGGGATGCCGATCTGGGCGATGACGTCGGCGAAGAAGCCGCGCACGACCAGCCGCCGCGCCTCGTCCTCGGGGATGCCTCGTGACTGCAGGTAGAACAGCTGTTGGTCGTCGAAGCGCCCGGTCGCGCTGGCGTGCCCGGCGCCGTTGATCTCGCCGGTCTCGATCTCGAGGTTGGGCACCGAGTCGGCTCGGGCGCCGTCGGTCAGCACGAGGTTGCGGTTGAGCTCGAAGGTCTCGGTGCCCTGCGCCGCGGCCCGGATCAGCACGTCGCCGATCCAGACGGTGTGCGCCTCGTCGCCCTGCAGCGCACCCTTGTAGGTCACGTTGGACTTGCAGTGCGGCACGGCGTGGTCGACGAACAGGCGGTGCTCGAGGTGCTGGCCAGCGTCGGCGAAGTAGAGGCCGAGCATCTCGACCTCGCCGCCGGGCTCGGTGAACGTGGCCTCGGGAGCGATGCGCACGACGTCGCCGCCGAACGTCACCACGATGCTCTTGAACCTGGCGTCGCGGCCGACCTTGATGGACTGCTGCGAGAGGTGGACGGCGTCGTCGGCCCAGTCGTTGACGCTGACGACCGTCAGCGACGCGCTGTCGCCGACGATGAACTCGACGTTGTCGGCATAGGTCGCACTGCCCGCGTGGTCGAGCACGACGAGCGCCGACGCGAACGGCTTGACGTCGACCAGCAGGTGGCCGAAGGCAATGCCGCCACCGCCCTCGCCGCGCATGGTCACCACGGTCGGGCGCGACGCGACGGCCTCAGCGGGCACCGTCAGGACAGTCGCCTTGTCGAACGAGGAGTAGGCGCGGGCCGCGACGCGGTCGGACGGGACGCCGGCCTTGCCGAGCCGCTCGTCACCTCGGTCGACCGTCTCCACGGTGACCTCGGGAGCGGCGTCGACCTCGACCAGGACCTTGCCGTCACCGGGACCGTCGCCCTCGTGCAGGCCGTGCAGGCGCTCCAGCGGCGTGAACCGCCAGTCCTCCTCGCGGCCCCCCGGGATCGGGAAGTCGTGCACGTCGTACGACGAGAAGCGCTCGCCTCGGCTGTCACCCGGCAGCGGCGTGGCGCCGTGAGAGTGGGCCTTGCCGCTGAACCCGCCGGTCTTCGGGGAGAGGATCTCCGCCGCGCCGGCCAGCGACTGGTGCCCGAATGGCGGCTCGCTCATCCGACGGAGCCCTCCATCTGCAGCTCAATCAGGCGGTTCAGCTCGAGGGCGTACTCCATCGGGAGCTCCTTGGCGATCGGCTCGACGAAGCCGCGCACGATCATCGCCATCGCCTCGTCCTCGGTCATCCCGCGGCTCATCAGGTAGAAGAGCTGGTCCTCGGACACCTTCGAGACCGTCGCCTCGTGGCCCATCGTCACGTCGTCCTCGCGGACGTCGACGTAGGGGTAGGTGTCGGAGCGGCTGATCGTGTCGACGAGCAGGGCGTCGCACTTCACCGTGGACTTCGAGCCGTAGGCACCCTCGTGCACCTGCACGAGGCCGCGGTACGACGTGCGGCCGCCGCCTCGAGCGACCGACTTGGAGATGATCGTCGAAGAGGTGTGCGGAGCCGCGTGCACCATCTTGGCGCCGGCGTCCTGGTGCTGGCCCTCGCCGGCGAACGCCACGGACAGCGTCTCGCCCTTGGCGTACTCACCGAGCAGCCACACGGCGGGGTACTTCATCGTCACCTTGGAGCCGATGTTGCCGTCGACCCACTCCATCGTGGCGCCCTCGTGGGCGGCCGCCCGCTTGGTGACCAGGTTGTAGACGTTGTTGGACCAGTTCTGGATGGTCGTGTAGCGCACGCGTGCGTTCTTCTTCACGATGATCTCGACGACGGCGCTGTGCAGCGAGTCGGACGAGTAGATCGGCGCGGTGCAGCCCTCGACGTAGTGAACGTAGGAGTCCTCGTCGGCGATGATCAGGGTGCGCTCGAACTGGCCCATGTTCTCGGTGTTGATGCGGAAGTAGGCCTGCAGCGGGATGTCGACCTTCACGCCCGGCGGCACGTAGATGAACGACCCACCGGACCAGACCGCGGTGTTGAGCGCGGCGAACTTGTTGTCGCCGACCGGGATCACCGAGCCGAAGTACTCCTTGAACAGGTCCTCGTGCTCGCGCAGCGCGGTGTCGGTGTCGAGGAACAGGACGCCCTTCTCCTCGAGGTCCTCGCGGATCTGGTGGTAGACGACCTCGCTCTCGTACTGCGCGGCGACGCCGGCGATCAGCCGCTGCTTCTCGGCCTCGGGGATGCCCAGCCGGTCGTAGGTGTTCTTGATGTCGGCCGGCAGCTCGTCCCAGGACGTCGCCTGCTTCTCGGTGGAGCGCACGAAGTACTTGATGTTGTCGAAGTCGATGCCCGACAGGTCGGAGCCCCACGTCGGCATCGGCTTCTTGCCGAACAGGCGCAGGCCCTTGAGCCGCATCTTCAGCATCCACTCGGGCTCGCTCTTCAGCGTCGAGATGTTGCGCACGACGTCCTCGGAGAGGCCGCGCTTCGCGGTCGCTCCGGCGGAGTCCGGGTCGGACCAGCCGAACGCGTAGCGGCCCAGGCCGTCGATCTCAGCCTGAGTGGTCTCGGGAATCGTGGTCACTGGGAAGTCCTCCGGTTGGCGGGGCTGGGGAGGGTCGTGGTTCGCGGAATGTAGGTCGTGCAGACGCCGTCGCCGTGGGCGATCGTGGCGAGGCGTTGGACATGGGTGCCGAGCAGCCGCGCGAACGCCTCGGTCTCGGCCTCGCACAGCTCGGGGTACTTCTCGGCCACGTGGGCGACCGGGCAGTGATGCTGGCACAGCTGCTCACCGAGGCTGCTGCCCGGGCCGGGTGCGGTGCGGGTGGTCGCGGCGTAGCCGTCACCGGAGAGCGCGGTGGCGAGGGCTTCGGTGCGCGCGTCCGCGGGCGCCTGCTCGACGACCGGGCGGTAGCGCGCCTCGAGCTCGGCGACACGCTGGCGGGCGAAGGCCGCGACGGCCTCGCGACCGCCGTGCTGCTCGAGGAACTGCATCGCGCTGGTGGCGAGGTCGTCATAGCCCTGGTCGAAGGAGTCGCGGCCGGCGTCGGTCACCGCAAAGAGCCGGGCCGGCCGGCCACGGCCGCGCACGGCGCTGGTCCGGGGCTCGACCTCTTCGATGAGTCCGTCGGCGAGCAGCGCGTCCAGGTGGCGGCGGACGGCGGTCGCGGTCAGCTGGACGCGGGCGGAGAGCACGGACGCGGTGGAGGGGCCGTTCTCGAGGATCGAGCGGGCGATGCGGTCGCGGGTGCGGGACTCGTGGCCGACGGGTTCGGCAGAGCGGACGGCCAGGGCCGCCTCGTCCGTCGTACCAGCGAATTTCACAACATCAGTGTGTCCTAATTCGGCACCCAGCGCAAACTCCGCAGGAACTGCATGATCACGGGGAGGTTGGGGCGCAGGAACTGCATGATCACTGGGGAAACCTAGACTCCGCGCATGCCTGTGGCCCCCGCACCGATCGACCCCGTGGTCGAGGTGGCGGATCTCGGGTTCCGGTACGGCGACACGGTGGCCGTGGACGGGCTGACCATGAGCGTGGCGGCCGGGACCGTGACCGCCGTCCTGGGGCCGAACGGCGCCGGCAAGACCACCACGCTGGAGGCCTGCGAGGGCTATCGGCGCCCTCAGCGGGGGTCGGTCCGCGTGCTGGGCCTGGACCCGTGGCGGGACGCCCGCCGGCTGCGGCCCCGGGTCGGGGTGATGCTGCAGTCGGGCGGGGTCTACCCGGCGGTGAAGGCCGGCGAGATGCTCCGCCACATCGCCGCGCTGCACGCTCATCCGCTCGAGCCCGATGTGCTGCTCGAGCGGGTCGGGCTCAGCGATGCCCGCACCACGGCCTACCGGCGGCTCTCCGGCGGCCAGCAGCAGCGGCTGTCGCTGGCGATGGCCGTGGTCGGGCGCCCCGAGCTGGTGTTCCTGGACGAGCCGACCGCCGGTCTCGACCCGCAGGCACGGCGCGCAACGTGGGACCTGGTCGGCGACCTGCGCCGGGACGGGGTGACGGTGGTGCTGAGCACGCATTACATGGACGAGGCGGAGCAGCTGGCCGACCAGGTGGTCGTCGTCGACCACGGGCGGGTGGTCGCGATGGGCAGCCCGCGCGAGCTGATGGCAGGCGGAGCGCAGAGCACGTTGCGCTTCCGCGGCCCCACGCCGGAGGAGGCCGCCAGCCTGCAGGCCCTGCTGCCCGCCGGAAGCCGGGTGCGCGAGCTGGGGACGGGCGAGTACGTCGTCGACGGCGTTCTCGACCCGCAGCTGCTGGCAACGGTCACCTCGTGGTGTGCGGACCGCGGCGTGATGCCCGAGGTGGACAAGCGCACCCTCGAGGACGTGTTCCTCGAGCTGACCGGAAGGGGGCTGCGCCCGTGACGACGTCCGCCACCTACGCACCCGCCCCCGGGGCGGCGCCGCTCCCCCGCATGGTCCTCACCCAGGCCGGGCTCGAGCTGCGGATGTTGCTGCGCAACGGCGAGCAGCTGCTGCTCACGATCGTCATCCCACTGCTGGTGCTCGGCGTGTTCACCGGCGTCGAGACGATGGACCTCGGCGACCGCGCCGAGCGGGTCGACTTCCTCATTCCGGGTGTTCTGGCGCTGGCCGTCATCTCGACGTCCTTCACCGGGCTGGCGATCGGCACCGGCTTCGAGCGGCGCTACGGCGCGCTCAAGCGCCTCGGTGCGTCGCCGCTGCCTCGCTGGGGCCTGTTGGCCGGGAAGGCCCTCGCCGTGCTCGCCGTCGAGGCGCTGCAGGTCACGCTGATCTGCGGACTCGGGCTCGCGCTGGGCTGGGACCCGCACGGATCAGCGCTGGCCGCCCTGCTCCTCCTGCTCGCCGGGACCGCGGCCTTCTGCGCGCTCGGGCTGCTCATGGCGGGCACGTTGCGCGCCGAGGCCACGCTGGCCTTCGCCAACCTGGTCTACCTGCTCTTCCTCGTCACGGGCGGGATCGTGGTGCCGCTGGACCGCTTCCCGGCCGGCGTCCAGGCAAAGCTCGAGCTGCTGCCGGCCGGCGCCCTGACAGAGGGGCTTCGTGACGTCCTGCGCGACGGTGCTGACATGCCCTGGGGAGCGCTCGGGGTGCTGGTCGCCTGGGCCTGCGCGCTCGGCGTCGCGGCGGCCGCGACCTTCCGCTGGGAGTAGACCGCAAAGCAAACTCTGCAGAGAAAGGGTTGCAAAGGTTCCTTTGCGGTTGTACGGTCGCCATCATGAGCCCGAATCCGTCCACCGTCGCGCCGCTGGCGCGCTCGATCGACGTCCAGGACCCCAGGGCGCTCCGGGCGCTGGCCCACCCGCTGCGCGGCCGCCTGCTCGGCGTCCTGCGCCTGGACGGCCCCGCCACCGCGACCCAGCTCGGCTACCGGCTGGGCGAGAGCAGCGGCTCGACCAGCTACCACCTGCGCCAGCTCGCGGCCTACGGCTTCGTCGAGGACATGCCCGGCGAGGGAAACGGCCGGGAGCGCTGGTGGCGGGCGCTGCACCGCAGCACCCACTGGGAGACCGCCGACTTCCTGGGCGACCCCGCCGCCCGCGAGGTGGTCGACGAGCTGCTCCTCCAGCAGGTCGACCAGAGGCGGCGGGTGCTGGCCGCCTACATCGACCAACGCCACGAGCGCGGCGACGACTGGGAGCCGGCAGGCTCGCTCAACGACTACGCGATGCGGATGCGGCCCGAGGATGCCGTCGCGATGGCCGACGAGCTCAACGCGGTGCTCGCGCGCTGGAGCGATGCCTCAGAGCCGTCGACCGCCGAGCCCCACGGCGAGTCGGACACCGGCCTCGTCCTCGTCCATCTCGATGTCCTTCCGCTCTCGGAGTACCCGCTATGACCCTCACCGTTGCCGCCGCCGGCCGCCGCTACGTCGGGCTGACTGCCCTGCGCTGGCTGCCCGTCGGGCTGTCCGTGCCGGTGTCCGTGCTGCTCGCGCAGTCCCGCGGCCTCAGCGTCGCCCAGGTCGGTCTGGTCTTCGCCACCTACGGGATGGTCTGCCTGGTGCTCGAGCTGCCGACCGGCGGGCTGGCCGACGCGATCGGACGTCGCCCGGTCCTCGTCCTGTCCGGCTCCCTGCACCTGCTCGGGCTGCTCGGGCTCGCGGTCGCACCGAACCTCCCGGCGTTCATCGCCGCCATCTCCCTCATCGGCGCGGGGCGCGCGCTCGACTCCGGGCCCCTCGAGTCCTGGTACGTCGACGCGGTGCACCAGGTCACGCCCGGTGCCGATGTCACACCCGGCCTGTCCCGGGCGGCCGTCGCCGACGGTATCGCGCTGTCTCTCGGTGCGATTGCCGGCGGCGTGATCCCCTCGCTGGCCGACGGGAACGCAGACGCGCTGGCGCTGCCGATCCTCGTCGCGGCCATCTTCGAGCTGGTTCACATCGCCGCGATCGTGAGGTTCGTGACACCGCTGGGCCCGCCGAGCAGCGTCGGCACCCAGGCGCTGCTGCGCGGCAGCGTCCGCGAGGTCCCCCTCATCGTGCGCGACACCGTGCGGCTCGCTGCCCAGGACCGCGCTCTCCGGCTGCTGATCGCCATCACCTTCATCGCAGGGATGGTGCTCTCGACGCTGGAGCTGCTCGGGCCACTCCGGTTCGCCGCCCTCGCCGATGACGCAACAGATGGCAGTGCGGTCTTCGGCATCGTGATGGCCGTCTCGTTCGGGGCGGCCGCAGCCGGGTCAGCGCTGGCGACGACCGCCCGCCGGGCCGCGCGCGGCTCGATCTCGCGAGCGACGGCCGTCCTGCAGGTGCTCTGTGCCCTCGCGCTGGTCGGGATCGCCCTGTCCCCCACGGCGGTTCTCGCCGGAGCGGCCTACGCCACGTTCTACCTGTGGAACGGCGCCGGCTGGCCGCTGCGCAAGCAGCTGCTGCACAGCCGGGTCGACTCGTCGAAGCGGTCGACCACCGTGTCGGCGTCCTCGTTCGCCGTCATGCTCGGCGGGATCACGGGCAGCCTGACCTTGCCGTTGCTCACCGACTGGACGAGCTTGTCCGTCGGGTTCGCGGCTGCCGCTGTGCTTCTGGTCGTGTCGGCCGGGCTGTCGCTGCGGTTGCCGGACGCCACTCCCCCGACGGAGCCCGCACCCGTGCCGGCCGACGAGCAGGTGCTCGCGCCGTAGGCTGACCACCATGCGCGACCGCCTGGCCCGGCTCCGGAGTTGGCGGCCCACTCCCACCGCCGTACGCCGCGCGTTCCTGGGCGCCCTCGTAGCGAACACCGCCATCGTCGTCACCGGTGGCGCAGTCCGGCTGACCGCGTCCGGCCTCGGCTGCCCCAACGTCCCGAAGTGCACCGACACCAGCCTGGTCCCCACGTCGGAGATGGGCGCACACGGCGTCATCGAGTTCGGCAACCGGATGCTCACGTTCGCGCTGGCCGCCGCGGTTGCCGTCGCCCTGGTCACCGCGTGGCGGGCCGGCCGTCGCGACCTGGTCCGGTCGGCGGTCGTTCTCGTCGTCGGAATCGTCGCGCAGGCTGGTCTCGGCGCGGTGACCGTCATCACTGGCCTGAACCCGGTGACCGTGATGGCCCACTTCCTGCTCTCGATGGTTCTCATCGCGGTTGCCGCGCGTGCCTATGAGATCGCCTCCGCCGAACCGAACCGGGAGGTGCCCGCCGTACGCCGTGAGCTGCGGCTGGGCGCCGGCGCGCTTCTTGCCGTCGTCGCGCTGACGTTGTTCGCAGGCACCGTGGTCACCGGCACCGGGCCGCACTCCGGCGACAAGGACGCGACCGACCGGCTGCCGTTCGACCTGGCCACGGTCACCCAGGTGCACGCCGACCTGGTGTTCCTCCTTGTCGGCCTGTCGATCGGGCTGCTCGTCGCCGTCGCGGCGATCGCCGGACGAGGCTTCCTGTTCCGTCGTGCCGTGGTGCTGCTGGTCGTGGTTCTCGCTCAGGGAACGATCGGCTTCACGCAGTACGCCACCGACCTGCCCGTGGTGCTGGTGGGCGTGCACATCCTCGGTGCCGCCCTGGTGTGGATCGCCGCGCTCCGCGTCGCGTTCGGCCTGAACCCGCGGCTGGCTCAGCCATCTCCTCCCTTGCCGCTGTCCGAGTCGTTCCTGGTCTCGAAGACCGGCCTGCCGCCGGAGCAGGAGACCTTGAACTCCACCTCGCCGGAGTCGGAGCGGAACTTGGCCCGCGCCTCGCGGCCGGGTCCGGGCCGGTAGTCGTCCAGCCGCCACCCCGGAGCGGGCGACGCCGACAGCGTCACCGAGGCGCCGCGGCACGTCGCTGAGACGAAGTTGCCCCTGACCGACCTGCTGACGGTGCGGCGCACTGCCGCCGGAGTCGTCGGCTCGATCGTCGTCGGCGACGTCGTAGTCGTGGGCGTCTGCGTGCCGGCACTTGCCGTGGACGTCGGCCCGGGAGGTGCCGCCGTCAGGTCGAGCCCTTGCCCGACCAGCCCGACGGCCGCGAACCCGGCCGTCGTTGCCAGGCCGGCGAACACCAGCCAGGTCAGCACGAGCATCGATCGCAGCCGCATGCCCTCACTGTGCCCGACCGCACCACAAGGTTCGCCTAGCCCTTGGCTAACCCGCCCCTAAAGGCCTTCCCGCGGTGCACCCGGCGCCCGAGTAATGGGACACGACAGCACATCCCAGTCCAGGAGGACGCCATGAACCGCACTCGACGAACCGCACTCACCGCCACCATCGCGGCAGCCATCATCGGCGGCGCCACCGCGGTCGTGGCCGCGAACGCCGCCGAGCCGACAGCCGGCGCCGAGACGTCGGCGACTGCTACCTCCAGTCCGACGCCGAGCGCGACGTCGAGCACGGACCCGGTGGAGGCGGAGCTGCGCGAATCGGTTCGCAGCCTCGAGGACGAGATCGCGGCCTTGGAGCTCGTCGCCACACTCGCGACCGACGGCACCACGACGCTCCCCAGCCCAACCGCGACCCGCACCGCCGCCGGCTTCGACCGGCACGGTGCCAACGCCGGCCCCGGCAACAACGGGATCGAGGACGACGGTGTGCACCAGCACCGCAACCGTGGCGGCGACGATGACGACCACGCCGACGACGACGGTGGTCACCACAACCGTGGCTCCGACGACAGCGGGCACGACGGCGACGACGACAGCGGGCACGGCGGGCACGACGACAGCGGCGACGATGACTGAGTCGCTTCGCGCCACCACGGGCCGGTGGCCCGTGGTGGCGGTGGTCGCCCCGGCCACGGCTCTGCTCTTCAGCGGTGCTGCGGCCTGGGCGAGCCTCACCGCCCCCCAACCGGCGCCCGCACCTGCCGAGGTGACGAGTGCGACGGTGCCGGTCGAGGTCGTCGAGCCGAGCGCCTCGTCCAAGCAGCTGGCGGCGCTGCATGCCCGGGTGCAGGCAGACCGGCGGCGGCTGGACGTGCTGCGTGCGCGCCTCTCGGCTCGGCCGGCAAGCCGGGCGCCGCAAGTCGCACCCGCGTCCCCACAGCGTCCCGCGGCGGCGCCACGTCCGGTAGCGCCGCGTCCGGCAGCACCACCGCCGCCGGTGGACACCTCGACCGGGGCATCGGGCTGAGCCATGACCATCACACGGGGGTCCCGCACCGGGATCGAGACGCTCACCCGCACCTTCACGGCGATGGCGAGCACGGTCAACCTGCGCGTCCTCGGCCCCGCCCCATGGGCGGAAGAGGCGATGTCATCGGCCGAGCACGTGTTCCGACGCATCGAGGCGAGCTGCACCCGGTTCGACCCGACCAGCGCGCTGATGCGCGCGAACGCCGAGCCGGACCAGTGGAACGTCGTCCCCCCGGAGTGCTACCAGGCGATTGCCGGCGCGGCGGAGGCCCACCGCGTCACCGGTGGCCTGTTCGACCCGCGGTGCCTGCGCACGCTCGAGGCCTGGGGTTACGACCGGTCGCTGCCGTTCGCTGCTGGCCCGGTCTCCCTGGACATCGCTGTCCCGCCGGCACCAGCGGCGCCGAGGAGTCCTTGGCTGCCCGGCCTCGACCCGGTCAGAAGCGCGGTCTGCCTCGGACCCGACCCGATCGACCTCGGCGGCATCGGCAAGGGCCTGGCGGTGCGGATGGCGGCGGACAAGCTGCTGGGCGCGGGCATGGCCGCTCTCGTCGAGGCCGGCGGAGACTGCCACCTGGTGGGTGCCGGCCCGGAGGGTGACGGCTGGAACGTCGCCGTCGAGGACCCGCGCGGCTCAGACGTTCCCGCAGCGGTCCTGCAGGTCACCGACGTCGCGTGCGCCACGTCGTCCGTTCGGCTGCGCACCTGGAACGTCGACGGCAGCTCGGTGCACCACCTGGTCGACCCGCGCACCGGTGCACCCGGGCGTTCCGGGCTGGTCGCCGTAACCGTCGTGGCGGACGACGCCGCGCGCGCGGAGGTCTGGAGCAAGGCGCTGCTCCTGGCCGGAGCGGACGAAGCCGCGGCTCTGGCCGACCGGCATCAGCTGGCTGCGCTGTGGATCGACGAGCAGGCGCGGGTGACGTGCAGCCCGCAGATGCAACCTCTCGTGATCTGGAGACCTGACCATGTCGACTGACCTCCGCCGCAGCACCGCGGTGCACGTGACGATCACGATGCTCGCCGCCGGCGCCTCGAGCTGGCTCGTGGCGCGCGGTGTCCTGGCGCTCTCGCACGAGCCGATGGGCCCGTGGCTGCTCGCGCGGGCGGGTGGTCTCACGTCGTACCTGTTGCTTGTCGCCCTCGTCTGCACCGGCCTGGTGCTGGCGCACCCGTGGCGCACCCGCATCACCCGGCCGACGACAGCCACCCGGCTGCGCATCCACGCCGCACTCGCTGGCGGCACCCTGGTGTTCACGGTCCTGCACGTCGTCGCCCTCGCCGTCGACGAGCACGCCGGCGTGGGCTGGCAGGGCGCCCTGCTGCCCTTGGCCTCCGACTACCGGCCGGTGCCCGTGACGCTCGGCGTGATCGGCGTGTACGCCGGGTTGGTGGCCGGGCTCACGGCGTCGATGGCGGGCCGGCTGGCCGCTCGGATCTGGTGGCCGGTGCACAAGGCCGCGGCGATCTCACTCGTGCTGGTGTGGGCACACAGCGTCCTCGCCGGCAGCGACACCCCGGCGCTGCTGGCGCTCTACCTGGGCAGCGGCGGGCTCGTCCTGCTGCTCGCGATCTCCCGCTACGCCGCCCGCACCACAGCCGACCGGGTCTCCGAGATGTCCCGCGCGGCACAACCGACAACCACCGACCTGCACCTGGTCGACGAGCTGAGGAGTGGCCGGCCATGACCCTGCTGCACATCGATGCGTCCGGGTGGTCCAGCGGCTGGCCACGGCGCACCGGACTGCTTCCGATCGTCCCGGTCTCGGTCGGGTTGCACGACGAGCACCCGATCGGCGGGTCGCACGAGCTGCAGGACCTGCGGGCGCACCATGCCGCCTGGGGTCCCCGGCCCAGCGACTCGGCCCGCGACGCCGAGCCCCTGGTCGAGTCGATCGCCGCGGTGGCGCTGTCGGGCCGCGGTGGCGCGCACTTCCCGGTCGCGATGAAGTGGCGCGCCGTTCTCGCCGCCGGTGGCGGCGGAACCGTGGTCGCGAACGCGGCCGAGGGCGAGCCCGCGAGCGCGAAGGACGGCGTCCTCCTGCGGGCACGGCCACACCTCTTCCTCGACGGGCTGGCGACCGCCGCGGAGGTGCTCGGCGCCACCGACGTCGTCATCTGGCTGCACGGCGGCTCCACCGACACCCAGCGCGTCCTCTCCCACGCCCTGTCCGAACGCCGCGCCGCCCGGCTCCCGGAGCTGCCGATGCGCATCGTCCGCGCACCGGACAGCTACCTCTCGGGTGAGGGCAACGCGGTCGTGCGGGCACTCTCCGGTGGTCCGGCGCTGCCCGGTTTCGCGGTGCTCCCGGCCGCCACGGTCGGCGTGCACGGGCGACCCACTCTGGTGCAGAACGCCGAGACGCTGACCCGCATCGCGGTCCTGAGCCGGACCGGTGCCGAGGACTACGCGTCGTCGGCGCTGCTGACGGTTGTCGGCGGCGGTCGGCGAACCGTTCTCGAGCGACCCACGACGTCGACGGTCGCCGCCGCCGTCGCAGCTGCCGGCAACCTGCTGTCGAGCGAACCGCAGGCCGTGCTGCTCGGGGGGTACGGCGGTGCCTGGCTGTCCTGGGCGGAGGCAGCCGACCTGCCGGTCGACGAGCCGACACTGCGCGCGGCCGGCGCCTCGATCGGTGCCGGCGTCGTGGCGCCGCTGCCTGCCCGTGCCTGCGGCCTGGTCGAGACGGCGAGCGTGTTCGCCTTCCTCGCCGCGAGCAGCGCCCGTCAGTGCGGTCCCTGCCTGTTCGGGCTGCGCTCCATCAGCACCGTGCTGACCGACCTGGCGCTCGGCCGGGCGCGCCGCCAGGACGTCGAGCGGATCCAGCGCCACGCCGCCGAGGTGAGCGGCCGCGGCGCCTGCCGGCACCCGGACGGCGCGATCCGGCTGATGGCCAGCGCACTGACCACGTTCGCCGAGGACGTGTCGGCACACGCCGCCGGGCACCCCTGCCCGGAGAGCCGGCAGGCACCCGCGCTGCCCGTGCCGGAGGGAAGCTGACATGGCCCGCAGGGACATTGGCATGGAGCTGCTCGTGAACCCGGTCGCCTGCGACGGCATCGGCATGTGCACCCAGCTCGCACCGGACGTCGTGACGACGGACAGCTGGGGCTTCCCGGTCGTCCTCCGCGGCGATCTCTCCGACGACGAGGTCAGGCAGGCGGAGCGCGCCGTGGCGGGCTGCCCGAGACGGGCTCTCCTGCTGGTGCCGAGCAAGGCGCCCGCGTCACGCGGCCGTTGACCGGCTCGCCGACGCTACGGTTCCCCCGTGCCTCAGGTCCTGCTCATCGAAGACGACGCGCGGATCCGGACCGCCCTGACCCGCGCGCTCGGCGAGCGCGGTCACGCCGTCTCCTCCGCACCCAACGCGATGACCGGACTGCAGGCGACGGTTGACCAGCGGCCGGACATCGTCGTGCTCGACCTCGGGCTGCCCGACCTCGACGGCAGCGCGTTGCTGTCGATGTTGCGGGCCGTCACCGACGTACCCGTGATCATCGCCTCGGCGCGCGATGACGACCCGGCCATCGTGCGGTTGCTGGACGCCGGCGCCGACGACTACATCGTGAAGCCGTTCAGCGCGGAGCAGCTGGACGCCCGGATCCGTGCGGTGCTGCGCCGGGTGGTCACGGGTCAGGAGAGCGCCGCGAACCTCGTCGTCGGCGGGCTCGTGCTCGACATCGGCGCGCGGACGGCGGTCCTCGACGGCCGGACGCTCGAGCTCAGCCCCAAGGAGTTCGACCTGCTGGCTCACCTTGCCGGCCGGGCCGGTCAGGTCGTGACCAAGAAGGAGCTGCTGACCGACGTGTGGCGACTGCCGTACGGCGGCAGCGACAAGACCGTCGACGTCCACCTGTCGTGGCTGCGCCGCAAGCTCGGCGAGACCGCCGACGCGCCGCGATACCTGCACTCGGTCCGCGGCGTGGGCGTCAAGCTGTCCGCGCCGGGGCCGTCCGCGCCACAACCATGAGGCGACAGCTCACCCTGCTCGTGGCTGCCACGACATCCGTGGTCATCCTCGCCTTCCTGCTGCCCACGGCCGTGCTGCTGTCGCGGCTCGCCGAGTCCAGCGCGCTGAACGACGCCCAGGTCCGGGCCCAGTCGCTGGTGCCGCTCGTCGCCGGGGCCGAGCCGGGCGAGGAGGGCGAGTTCACGGCAACCGTGGACAACCTCGCTGCCGAGGGCTATCCCACTGCCGTCTTCCTGCCCGACGGCCGGGTGGTCGGCAGCGGCGCAGCTGCGGCAGCAGATCCGGAGATCGCCGAGGCCGCGGCGGGACGGGTCGCGAGCATCGAGGACTACAGCGTCGCCGGGACCAGCGGGAAGCGGCTCCTGCAACCGGTGACCCGGCCCGATGGCACCGCCGTCATCCGGGTGCTGGTCCCGCACGAGCAGCTGCGCCAGGGTGTGCGCAACGCCTGGCTCGTTCTGGCCCTGCTCGGTCTGAGCCTGTTCGCGTTGGCGCTCGTAGTCGCCGACCGGATGGCGCGGGCCCTGACCCGCCCGATCACCGCGCTCGCGACGGCGGCCGCCGCGCTCGAGCAAGGCCAGCTGAGCACCCGGGTCGAGCCCGCCGGGCCACCCGAGATCGCCGCAGTGGGCGCCGAGCTCAACCGGTTGGCGGCTCGCATCGGCGAGCTGCTCAAGGCCGAGCGGGAGACCGTCGCTGACCTTTCCCACCGGCTGCGCACGCCGGTCACCGTGCTGCGGCTGGATGCCGAGTCACTGACCGACCCGGACGAGCGAGACCGGCTGAGCAGCGACGTCGACGACCTGATGCGCCACATCGACGCCGTGATCACTGCCGCCCGGCGACCCGTGCGGGAGGCCCTGACGGCGCGCTGCGACAGCGCCGAGGTGGTGCGCTCGCGCGCCGACTTCTGGTCCGTGCTCGCCGATGAGCAGCACCGTCAGGTGGCGGTCGACGTCCCGGCGACCGCGGTGCCCGTTCGGCTCCACGCCGACGACCTGGCCGCGGCGGTGGACGCGCTGCTCGGCAACGTCTTCAGCCATACCCCCGAGGGGACGGCGTTCGCGGTCCGGCTCACCGCGCGCGACGAAGGCGGTGCCGTGCTGGTCGTCTCCGACGAGGGCCCGGGTCTGCGCGACAGCTCAGCCCTGCAACGAGGTGAGAGCGCCGCCGGCTCCACGGGGCTCGGTATCGACATCGCGCGTGGCACCTCCGAGGCCTCCGGCGGCCGGATGGAGATCAGCTCGCGCCCCGGCTCGGGCACCCGCGTCACGCTGCACCTCGGCCCACCGGCGGCGTGAGCGGAGCTGCCCTCAGAACGGCAGCAGCGGGTCGATCGCGACGGCGACGAAGAGCAGCGTGAGATAGGTGATCGACCAGTGGAAGAGCCGCATCGGTCGCAGTGCCGGACCGGCGAGCCCGGCCCGCGCCCGGGCGAGCAGCCGGTGTGCCTCGACCAGGAAGGCGCCGCCGAGCACGAGGGCGGCCACGCCGTACGCCGGCCCGGTCGGCGCCACCGGCCACAGCAGCAGTGAGGTGGCGACCATCACCCAGCTGTAGGCGACGATGCGCTGCGCCACGACGACGACGTCGGCGACGACGGGGAGCATCGGGACGCCGGCCGCCGCGTAGTCGTCCTTGAAGCGCATGGACAGCGGCCAGTAGTGCGGCGGGGTCCAGAAGAAGATCACCGCGAACAGCACCACAGGTGTCCAGGACAGGGAGCCGGTCACGGCGGCCCACCCGATCAGCACCGGCATGCAGCCGGCGGCGCCGCCCCAGACGATGTTCTGCGGAGTGCGCCGCTTGAGCGCCATCGTGTAGACGCAGACGTAGAACAGGATCGCGCCGAGGGCGAGCATCGCGGCCAGCAGGTTGACCGTCATGGCCAGCCAGCCGACGGCCAGGACACCCAGGACCGCGCCGAACCACAGCGCCTCCCCCGGTGCGACCAGTCCGGTTGCCAGCGGGCGCCGCTCGGTGCGGTGCATGACCATGTCGATGTCGCGGTCGAGATAGCAGTTGAGGGTGTTGGCGCTGCCTGCGGCGAGGGTGCCGCCGATGAGGGTGGCCAGCACCAGGCGGAGCGACGGGACGCCACCCTCGGCGAGGAACATGGTCGGCACGGTGGTGACGAGCAGCAGCTCGATGATGCGCGGCTTCGTCAAGGCGACGTAGGCCGCCACCGTGCGTCGGAAACCGCGGCGTGGCCGCGGGGCGCGCCCGACCGTTGCCACACCCGTCGCGGGGCGGGAGTCAACGGCCGTCACAAGCACCTCGGGAGGAAGCGGAGGGGGATCTCTGGGCTGCGTCGCAACTCTACCGACCCGGTGCGTGCCCGCTTGGTTGCTGGGTAGGCTCGCCGCGTCGGAGTAACCAACTGCCGAGGACCCGCCGCCCGACCAGCACGAGATCGCGTCCAGCCGAAGGAGCCCCGGTGAGCACCAAGCAGCAGAAGCTGGACTGGACCGACCTGGACCAGAAGGCGGTCGACACGGTCCGGGTCCTGGCGATGGACGCCGTGCAGAAGGTCGGCAACGGCCACCCCGGCACCGCGATGAGCCTGGCCCCGGCGGCGTACCTCCTCTTCCAGCGCTACCTGCGCCACGACCCCACCGACCCCGGATGGCTCGGACGCGACCGTTTCGTCCTCTCCTGCGGCCACTCCAGCCTGACCCTCTACATCCAGCTCTACCTCTCGGGCTACGGCCTGCAGATCGAGGACCTCCAGTCGCTGCGCACCTGGGGCTCGCTCACCCCCGGCCATCCCGAGCACGGGCACACGGTCGGCGTCGAGACGACGACCGGGCCGCTCGGCCAGGGCGTGGGCAACGCGGTCGGGATGGCGATGGCCGCCCGGCGCGAGCGCGGCCTGCTCGACCCGGACACCGCTGCCGGCGAGAGCCCTTTCGACCACATGATCTGGTGCTTCGCCTCCGACGGCGACATCGAGGAGGGCGTCACCAGCGAGGCATCCTCCCTCGCCGGCACCCAGCGGCTCGGCAACCTCGTCCTGCTCTACGACGACAACCACATCTCGATCGAGGACGACACCAGCATCGCGCTGTCCGAGGACACCGTCGCCCGCTACGAGGCCTACGGCTGGCACACGCAGCGGGTCGACTGGCTGGAAGGCAGTGGGTCGTACGACGAGAACGTGCAGGCGCTGGGCGCCGCCTTCGAGGCCGCGCGCAACGAGACCGAGCGCCCGAGCTTCATCTCGCTGCGCACCATCATCGGCTGGCCGGCGCCCAACCTGCAGAACACCGGCAAGGCCCACGGCAGCGCGCTCGGTGACGACGAGGTCGCCGCCACCAAGAAGCTGCTCGGCTTCGACCCCGGCAAGACCTTCGACGTCGACCCCGAGGTGCTCGCCCACGCCCGCAAGGTTGTCGAGCGCGGCCGCGAGGACCACGCCGGGTGGAACGAGAAGTTCACCGCCTGGGCCGAGGCCAACACCGACGGCAAGGCGCTGCTCGAGCGGATGCAGGACCGGCGGCTGCCGGACGGCTGGACCGAGGCGCTGCCTCAGTTCCCGGCCGACGCGAAGGGCATGGCGACCCGCAAGGCGTCCGGCGAGGTGCTCACGGCGATCGTGCCGGTGCTGCCCGAGCTCTGGGGCGGCTCGGCCGACCTCGCCGAGTCGAACAACACGACCCCCAAGGGCGAGCCGTCGTTCCTGCCGGAGGACCGCCAGTCGAAGCAGTTCCCCGGCGGTCCCTACGGCCGGGTGCTGCACTTCGGCATCCGCGAGCACGCCATGGGCTCGATCCTCAACGGCATCGCGCTGCACGGCGGCACCCGGCCGTACGGCGGCACCTTCCTCGTCTTCAGCGACTACATGCGCCCTGCGGTCCGGCTCGCAGCGATCATGCAGCTGCCGGTGACCTACGTCTGGACCCACGACTCGATCGGGCTCGGCGAGGACGGCCCGACGCACCAGCCGGTGGAGCACCTGGCGGCGCTGCGGGCGATCCCCGGTCTCGACGTCGTGCGGCCCGCCGACGCCAACGAGACCGCGGTGGCCTGGCGCACGATCCTCGAGCACACCGACCGGCCCGCCGGCCTCTGTCTGACCCGCCAGGACGTCCCCACGTGGGACCGGTCGGTCTTCGAGTCGGCCGAGGGCACCAAGTACGGCGGCTACATCCTGGCCGACGCCTCCGACGGCCAGCCACAGGTCGTGCTGGTCGGCACCGGCTCGGAGGTGCAGCTCGCGGTCGCCGCGCGCGAGACGCTCGAGGCCGAGGGCACACCGACGCGCGTGGTGTCGATGCCGTGCGTCGAGTGGTTCAACCAGCAGGACGCGGCCTACCGGCAGCGGGTGCTCCCGAGCGGGGTGAAGGCCCGGGTCAGCGTCGAGGCCGCCGTGGCCCAGGGCTGGCGCGAGATCGTCGGTGACGCCGGCGAGATCGTGGCGCTCGACCACTTCGGCGCGAGCGCCGCACACACAGTGCTCTATGAGCAGTTCGGTTTCACCCCTGACCGCGTCGTCGCGGCCGCCCATGCCTCGCTCGAGCGGGTCGGCGTCATCACCGGCACCAAGACGGGCAACTGATCGTCTGTGTTAGCCAAGATCTGTCTGCCAAGGAGATGAGCAGCTCATGACCGAAGCGCTCCGCAAACTCAGCGACGAAGGCGTCGCCATCTGGCTCGACGACCTCAGCCGCACCCGGCTCGCCACTGAAGGTCTGGCAGACCTGATCAGGGACAAGTACGTCGTCGGGGTGACGACCAACCCGACCATCTTCCAGAAGGCCATCAGCGACAGCGAGCTCTACGACCGTCAGATCCACGACCTGGCGGTTCGCGGCGTCGAGGTCGAAGAGGCCGTGCGCATGATCACGACGTACGACGTGCGGTGGGGCTGCGACGTGCTGCGTCCGGTCTACGACTCGACGGGCGGGCAGGACGGCCGGGTGTCCATCGAGGTCGACCCCCGACTGGCGTTCGATGCCGAGACGACCATCGCCGAGGCCCGACAGCTGTGGTGGCTCGTCGACCGGCCCAACCTGTTCATCAAGATCCCGGCCACCGAGCCGAGCTTGCCGGCCATCGCGCAGTGCCTCGCCGAGGGCATCAGCATCAACGTGACGCTGATCTTCTCGCTGCAGCGCTACAACCAGGTCATGGAGGCCTTCCTCGACGGGATGGAGCGGGCACGGGTCGCCGGCCACGACCTCAGCAAGATGGCCTCGGTCGCCTCGTTCTTCGTCAGCCGGGTCGACACCGAGATCGACAAGCGCCTCGACAAGTCGGGCACCGAGGACGGCAAGGCACTCCGCGGGAAGGCCGCCATCGCCAACGCCCGGTTGGCGTTCGAGGCCTACGAGAAGATGCTCGCGTCCCCGCGCTGGCAGGCACTCGCCGAGGCCGGCGCCCACCCGCAGCGTCCGCTGTGGGCGTCGACGGGAGTCAAGGACCCGGCGTACGACGACACGCAGTACGTCGTGGAGCTGGTCACCCGCGGTGTGGTCAACACGATGCCCGAGGCAACCCTCGACGCAGTGGCCGACCACGGTGAGATCCGCGGCGACACGGTGCGCGGCGAGTACGCCAACGCACGCAAGGTGCTCGACGACCTCGCCGCTGCCGGCATCGACTACGACGACGTGGTGAAGGTACTCGAGGAGGAGGCCGTCGAGAAGTTCGAGACCTCGTGGACGGAGCTGCTGGAGTCGGTCGCCGGGGAGCTGAAGCGCCTCGCCAAGGAGGCGGGCGAGTGAGCCCGGGCAGCGGGGACGCACTCGGCACCGGCCAGGTGTCCGTCAGCACTCCCGACGCCGAGAAGGACCTGGCGGCGCTGCAGGGCGTGGCAGAGCGGCTGACCAGCAAGGACGCCGGCCTCTGGGGACCGGACGCCGAGGAGGAGGCACGGGTCCGGCTCGGCTGGCTCGACCTGCCGACCTCGTCGCAGGAGCTGCTCCCCCGCCTCAACGAGCTGCGCGACTCGTTGCGCGCGAGCGGGCTCGATCACGTCGTACTCGCCGGTATGGGTGGCTCGTCACTGGCCCCCGAGGTCATCGCCCGCACCGCCGGGGCAGACCTGATCGTGCTGGACACCACCGACCCGCACCAGATCCGGGCCGCGATGGCCGATCGGCTCGACCGGACTGTCCTCGTGGTGTCGTCCAAGAGCGGCTCGACGGTCGAGACCGACAGCCACCGGCGGGTCTTCGAGAAGGCGTTCCGCGACCTGGGTCTGTCCGACGAGGAGCTGGCCCGGCGGATCGTCGTGGTGACCGACCCGGGCTCCGCGCTGGAGGAGTCGGCCCGTAAGGCGGGCTACGAGGTGGTCCTCGCCGATCCGAATGTCGGCGGGCGCTACAGCGCGCTGTCAGCCTTCGGGCTGGTGCCCAGCGTGCTCGCCGGCGTCGATGTCGAGGGGCTGCTCGTGTCGGCGCGCGCGGTGCAGGCACAGCTCGGCGGCGACACCGACAACCCCGGCTTGCTGCTCGGTGCCGCGATCGGTGGGTGCGCGAAGGAGGGCCGCGACAAGCTGGTGATCGCCGACACGGGCTCGGGCATCGTCGGGTTCGGCGACTGGGCCGAGCAGCTGATAGCCGAGTCGACCGGCAAGCAGGGCACCGGCGTGCTGCCCGTCGTGGTCGAGGGCACCGACGCTCCCGGCTTCGTCGACGCGGGCAAGGACGCGCATCGCGTCGTGCTCGGTCGCGCGCCGGCGGGATTCGACGGTACGTCGGTCGCTGGGCCGCTCGGCGCGCAGTTCCTCTTGTGGGAGTACGCAACGGCGGTGACCGGGAAGATCCTCGGCATCGACCCGTTCGACCAGCCCAACGTGGCCGAGTCGAAGGAGAACACCCAGAAGCTGCTCGACCAGGCCGGTGACGGGCCGCTGCCGGAGGGCGAGCCGTTGTTCACCGACGGCTCGGTCGCTGTCTACGGCGACCCGTTGGTGCTCGGCGACGCGAAGGACCTGCGCTCGGCGGTCAGCTCGCTGCTCGACGCGGTGCCGGACGGCGGCTACCTCGCGGTGCTGGCCTACCTCGACCGGTTCGGCGACAAGGCCGCGGCCGGGCTGCGACCGGCGCTGGCACGCCGACTCGACGGTCGGCAGGTGACCTTCGGGTGGGGGCCGCGGTTCCTGCACTCGACCGGGCAGTTCCACAAGGGCGGACCGCAGAACCAGGCGTTCCTGCAGATCACCGGCGCAGTCACCAGCGACCTCGAGGTGCCTGGTCGGCCCTACACGTTCGGCCGGCTGCAGCTGGCGCAGGCACTTGGCGACCTGGGGGCGCTGACCGAGCGGGGACGCCCCGCCTTACGCGTGCATCTGCTCGACCGTGCCGACGGTGTCGCCCAGCTCCTCGATGCGTGCGAGGACCGCGGGTGAGCGAAGCCGATGGTGTGGCGGAGGGGCTGCGTGGCAACCCGCTGCGCGACGTCCGCGACCGCCGGCTGCCGAGGGTTCCCGACCCGTGCGCGCTGGTCGTGTTCGGCGTCACCGGCGATCTGGCCCGCAAGAAGCTGATCCCGGCGGTCTACGACCTCGGCAACCGCGGGCTGCTGCCGCCTGGGTTCGCGCTGCTCGGCTTCGCCCGCCGCGACTGGGACCACGGGGCGTTCGAGGCACTGGCCCGCGAGGCGGCCGAGAAGGGCTCGCGCACCGGGTTTCGCGAGGACGTGTGGCGGCGGATCGCCGACAGCATCAAGTTCGTGCCCGGGTCGTTCGACGACGACGCGGCGTTCGACCGGCTCCACGACACGCTGATCGAGCTCGAGGGGACCCACGGCATCCAGGGCAACGCTGCCTTCTACCTGTCGATCCCGCCGTCGATGTTCCCGGTCGTACTCAAGCAGATGCAGCGCACCGGCATGGCCGACAACGATGAGCGCGGTGGGTGGCGGCGGGTGGTCGTGGAGAAGCCTTTTGGCCACGATCTCGCGAGCAGCCGCGAGCTCAACGACCTGGTCGACGACGTGTTCACCGCCCAGGACGTGTTCCGGATCGACCACTACCTCGGCAAGGAGACGGTCCAGAACCTGCTGGCGCTGCGGTTCGCCAACACGTTGTTCGAGCCCGTGTGGAACGGCAACTTCGTCGACTCCGTGCAGATCACGATGGCCGAGGACGTCGGCATCGGTGGCCGGGCTGCCTTCTACGACACCGCCGGCGCCGCGCGCGACGTGCTGCAGAACCACGTGCTGCAGCTCGTCGCGCTGACCGCGATGGAGGAGCCCGTCTCGTTCGACGCCGAGGCGATCCGCACCGAGAAGACCAAGGTGCTCGGCGCGATCTCGCTGCCGAAGGACATGGAGCACTACGCGGTCCGCGGGCAATACGACCAGGGCTGGCTCGGCGGTGAGCGCGTGCCGTCCTACCTCGACGAGAAGGACGTGCCGGCCGGGTCGCTGACCGAGACCTACGCTGCGGTCCGGCTCGGGGTCGAGACGCGGCGCTGGGCGGGCGTGCCGTTCTACCTGCGCACGGGCAAGCGGCTCCCCCGGCGCGTCACCGAGATCGCGGTGGTGTTCAAGCGCGCACCGCACCTGCCGTTCGCGATGACCGATACCGAGGAACTCGGCCACAACCAGCTCGTCGTGCGAGTGCAGCCTGACGAGGGGATCACGCTGCGGTTCGGCTCGAAGGTGCCCGGGTCGTCGATGGAGGTGCGCGACGTCTCGATGGACTTCCTGTACGGCGAGTCGTTCACCGAGTCCTCACCCGAGGCCTACGAGCGGCTGCTGCTGGACGTGCTGATCGGCGACGCCACGCTGTTCCCCCGCAACGAGGAGGTCGAGCACTCGTGGCGGGTCATCGACCCGCTCGAGGAGTTCTGGGCCGGTCGCAAGCCGCAGCTCTACCGCGCCGGTGAGTGGGGCCCGAGCAAGGCCGACGAGATGCTCGCCCTCGACGGCCGGGTCTGGCGGCGACCATGACCACCACGCTGTGGGACACGAACGGCAACGAGATCGTGCAGACGCTCTCGCACGAGCGCCGGGCTGCCGGCGCGATCGCCTCGGGGCTGGCGCTGACGCTGGTCGTCGTCGTGGACGAGAAGCACGTCGCCGAGGCCCAAACTGCGGCGACCACTGCAGCGGCCGCCCACCCCTGCCGGCTGCTCATCGTCGTACGCCGTCGCATGGACACCGACGACCGGCTCGACGCCGAGGTGCAGGTGGGCGGCCATCTCGGTGCAAACGAGTGCGTGGTGATGCGGATGTACGGCCGGCTGACGCTGCACGCGGAGTCGGTCGTGCTGCCTCTGCTCGCGTCGGACGCGCCGGTGGTGACGTGGTGGTACGGCCCGGCGCCGGAGCGGCTCGCCTATGACGCGCTCGGGGTGCTGGCGTCGCGGCGGATCACCGACTGCGCCGCTGCCGAGGACCCGCTGGCCGAGCTGAAGCGGCGGGCCAAGGACTACGCACCCGGAGACACAGACCTGGCCTGGACGCGCACCACGCCGTGGCGGTCCTTGCTGGCCTCGGCGTTCGACGACTGCCCATCCGGCCCGACCTCTGTCGTCGTGGAAGCGGAGGCCGGCAACCCGAGCGCACCGTTGATCGCTGGCTGGCTGACCGCGCGGCTCGGTGTCCGGTCCAAGGTGGTCGAGTCGAAGGGGCCGGGGATCACGTCGGTCGAGGTGCGCTTCGAGGACAAGGGACACGTGCGCATCGACCGGCCCGACGGTCACACGGCAACCCTGTCGCGCACCGCCCGGCCGGACCGGCCACTGCCGCTGAAGCGGCGCGACCTCGGTGACCTGATCGCCGAGGAGCTGCGGCGACTCGACGCGGACCAGCCGTACGCCGAGGCGCTGCAAGCGGCGACCAAGACCAAGGGTCTCAACGACCGGCCGGCCAAGCGCACGCATGTCTGGAAGGACCCGGAGCCGGGCGCGAAGAAGTCGGCTCCGAAGGCGGCCTCCCCGAAGAGCGCCGCCACGAGGAAGGCGACGATGAGCAAGAAGGCCGCGCCGAAGAGGAGCGCCACCACGAAGGCCGCGACCAAAAAGACCACCAATCGGAAGACGGCGGCGCGGACGAAGGCGAAGGCGGGGCGATGAGCGGACCGAGCATTCTCGTGCACCGTGATGAGGACGAGCTCGCGGCGGCGGTGGCGGCCCGGCTGATCACCCGGCTGGTCGACATCCAGGCGGGTGGCAGCTCGGCATCGCTGGTGCTCACCGGCGGTGGCATCGCGGCGAAGACCTACTCAGCCGTTGCCGCCTCCCCGGCGCGCGGCGCGGTGGACTGGCGGCAGCTGGACCTGTGGTGGGGCGACGAGCGTTTCCTGCCCGCGGGCGATCCCGAGCGCAACGAGACGCAGGCTCGCGACGCGTTGCTCGACGCCGTGCCGTTGGACGACTCGCGCGTGCACCCGATGCCGCCGTCCGACGGGCCGGACGGCAACGACCCGGAGGCTGCTGCGGAGCGTTACGCCGAGGAGCTCGCCCGGGCGTCCCGGCCGCAGGACCACGGGCCGACCCCGTCCTTCGACGTGTGCCTGCTCGGCGTCGGGCCGGACGGGCACATCGCGTCGCTGTTCCCGGGCAAGCCGGCCGTCGTCGACGTACGGCCGGTCGTGGCCGTCCGCGGGTCGCCGAAGCCGCCGCCGGTGCGGATCTCGCTCACCATCCCGACGATCCAGGCGTCGCGCGAGGTGTGGGTCGTTGTCGGGGGCGAGGACAAGGCGAAGGTCGTGAACATGGCGCTGTCGGGCGCCGGTCCGCAACAGGTTCCCGCCGCCGCGGCGCGCGGTTCGCAACGCACCCTGTGGTTGCTGGACCGAGGGGCCGCCTCCGCACTGCCCGCCTCGCTGGGCCGCCTCGCCTCACCCTGACGTCGCTTCCGGTGCCCTCCGGAGGGGGCACTCTGCGCTTTCGTCGGGATGGGAGTGGGTAGGGCCTCTGGAAAGGAGGCAACTCATGCAAACGGATCTGCTAGACCTTTACGGCCGAGCCAGTGACTGGTGCGGGGAGAAGGTGGCCGGCGCAACGCACCTCGACGCTCCCACGCCCTGCGACGAGTGGAACGTGCGCGAGCTGCTGAACCACATGCTCGAGACGCAGCGCTACTTCGCCGGTTCCGCCCGCGGGGAGGACGTGTCACTCCCTGCCCCTACCCCGCCGAAGCTGTTGTCGGATCACCCCGTGAGCGATTTCGCGAGCGCACGTGCTGACGTCCTCGAAGCCTTCGGAAAGGAAGGCGTCATGGACAAGACAGGACCGGCGCTGGGCATCGCGTTCAGCGACCAGCTGCTGCACGGCTGGGACCTGGCTCGAGCGACTGCCCAGGACACGACGATGCCGGACGGGCTCGCCGAGGAGGCCTACCGCACTATCCACGGCCAGTTCACCGAGGAGCAACGGAAGGGCGTGTTCAAGCCCGAGGTGCCGGTGCGGGACGACGCGACAGCGCAGGAGCGCCTCCTCGCCTACACCGGCCGTACGCCGGACTGACGGCCCCTTGACGGGTCAATGGAGGGTCGGTCGGTAGATGAGCTCTTGGGTGTGACCGTCGAGCGTCCGGTTCTCGATCAGCTCGAGGTCGAAGTCGGCCGCACCCGCAAAGATCGGGTCCAGCCCGTTCTCACCAGTGATGACCGGGAAGAGCGTCACCTGCACGAGGTTGACCAGGCCGGCAGCCATCAGCGCCCGGTTCATCGACAGGCTGCCGTGCGAGCGCAACGGCACCTCGGACTCCTCCTTGAGCCGGGCCACGATGTCGACGGCGTCGCCGCTCGCGAGGGTCGCGTCCGGCCAGTCGAGGGGTGCTTCGAGTGACGTCGACACCACCGTCGCCGGCAGGCTGATCATCCGAGTGACCCATGGGTCATGCACCTCGAACTCGTCGGCGCCCGAGGCCAGCATCCCCACGAATGCTCGATACGTGTTGGCTCCGAACACCATCCGCTGTTCCGCGCTGTACAAGGCAAGGCGGTGGTCGAGCAACTCGGGGCCTTGCTTGCCCCAGTACCCGGTCCAGTCGCCGCCGGCGGCACCGTAGCCGTCGAGGCTGGAGAAGACGTCGTACGTGTAGGTGGCCGTCATGTCGTCACTCCTCGAGTGCAGCCGATCCGTGTCGGTGCAGACCTGGGCCAACGGCGAAACTCACCGCATGTGCCGTTCTCGCACGATCTCACGATGAGTCCTCGGTTCGGGACCGGTCTACCCTGCCGGAACCCGACGGAGGAGGCACCATGGGCAAGGTCATCGCATCCATCACGACCTCGGTCGACGGCTACGTCACCGGGCCTGACGACGGCCCGGAGTACGGGCTTGGCAAGGGCGGGGAACGGCTGCACTACTGGGTGATGGGCGGCCCATGGACCTACGACGGCGGCCACGAATTCGCCATGCACGGGCCCGACAAGGAGTTCTTCGACGAGATCGTTTCGACGGTGGGGGCCGGCGTGGTCGGGCGCGGCATGTACGACGCTGCGGGTGCGTGGGGCGGAACGAACCCGTTCCCGGGGCCGCTGTTCGTACTCACCCACCGCACCGAGGACCAGCCTGCGCCGGAGGCGGGCTTCACCTTCGTCGCCGACCTCGACGACGCGCTGGCCCGGGCGGCGTCCGCCGCGGGTGACGGCGACGTGTCAGTCGGCGGCGGTGCCGACGTGATCCGGCAGGCGCTGACCACGGGGAAGGTCGACGAGCTCGTCATCTCGACGGCGCCCGTCATCCTCGGAGCGGGTAAGCGACTGTTCGAAGGTTTCGATCGGGACGTCAACCTCGAGGTGGTCAAGGTGTACAGCTCGGCATACGCCACGCACGTGCGGTACGCCGTCGCGAAGTAGCCCACATTACGGCGCGCCCAACCAGCGCGAGCGACGCCGGCCATGCGGGCGCTCTCGTCTCCCGGCACGCGGCAGGGCATCTGTCGCAGACCGCGCAGGAACGGGCAATATGCGCGGGGTTGATCTCTGACGCGATCTTGACTAGCCGACAAGGCGAGTGCAGCATTTGGGCACAGGCCACCCAACCTCCCCAGACCCCGGAGGCAGTGATGGACCCATTGACGCAGGCTGCCCTCAGTGGTCGCGAGCGGGACGCCGACCTACGGGACCGAGCCGCAGATCGTCGGGACGACATCGCGGCCCAGCGCGAGACGGTGCTCGACCTCCGGGAGCATGCTGTCCATGCCCTCCTGGCTCGCGCCGACGAGCGCGATCGACTCGCAGAAGAGCGAGACCGTCGAGCGGAAGAGCGCGACGAGGCCGCGGCCAGGCGCCCCTTCACATCCCAGGAGGATTATGCGGCGGCGGCCGCGCACGATCGTGGGCGGTCAGCGGCGGACCGAATCCTCTCCGGCGAGGATCGCGATCGCAGCGCCGGTGACCGTGCCGACCTCATCGCGCTACCCGGGTGCGACTGCACCCACTGCTAGGCGACGACCGCATAAGTGCCGTTACCGAGTGAATCTGGGAGACGTGGGCGGCCAACTTGGTTTGGCTATGCCCGCGTCAGGCCGAGCGTCCGTAGGCCTCGCCGGGGCCGTGGCCGGGGACGGGTTCGGGGCGTGTGGTGATCGCCGTGCCGAGCAGGGTGGTGGTGGTGACGGATCCATCTGCGTGCAGGCGGGTGCGCAGGAGGCCTCGGGTCTTGAGCTCGTGATCGCGCCGGCAGCGTGGACAGAGATTCGTCACGGACGTGGGGCCGCGGGGCCAGGACTCGTCGTGGTCCAGATCGCAGCGGGACGCGAGGCGGGCGCAGTCATACGAGGTGCATCGCGGATGCACCGCGCGGACGTGTTCGGTGATGGCGACGGTGGGTTCGTAGGAGTCGGTCTGCAGGTCGGGTAGGTCCGGTCAGGCGTTGCGGACTGCGGCGCTGAGCTCGGGGTCGGGTCCACCCACCGGGCGGGGCCTTGTGCAGGCGCAGGGTGCGCTGCAGGACACCGTCGCCGTCGACCAGGAGCACGCGGGTGGCCGCACCCGACGCGATCTCGCCGCGAGCCAACGCCGCGACCGAGCGGGGGTCGATCGGGACGGGCGCGCCCAGGCCGCGCAGCTCACCGGGATCGTTCTTGGCGGGCCCGTCGCCGAACAGGGTGTCCGCGTGCAGCACGATGCCGACCTCCCGCTCACGACGGGGGCTCATCCAGGGCAGGTCGTTGCCGTCGGAGACCCGGCGGAACAGGTCCATCACCGCATCCGCCCGGCGCTGGTCCATGCTCAACGCCTCCCCGTCCGGGCCGACCGCCGGCCAGGCCAGGGCGAGGTCGGTGATCACCCCGTCAGTGAACGCGATCTCGATGTCGCGGCCCTCGATCTGGATGACCCCGGTGCCATCCCCGGCCGCCCACGCGCGCACCAGCCGGCACCGGATCGCGGACTCCCGTCTCCGCCGGGCCGAGTCCAGGTCGACCGTGATGACCGCGCGCTGGACCCGGGCCCGCCACGCCCGCGGCGACGGACCGTCCCACGGCCCGTCCCCCACCGTCGGCAGCAGCAGGGCTTGCACCTGGCGGGCGTGCGTGTCGTCGAGGACCTCGGTCGCCTCCGCCAACAGCCTCGCCCGGGTCAGGTCCAGGCGGCCGCACTCGAGCATCGCCAAAGTCTCCGGCAGCACCCGCACCAGGCGGGTGGCCAGCAGCTGCAGGTTCTCGGCGTGGCCCTTGCTGATCCCGAGCGCCATCATCAGCTCGCAGGTGACCGCGGACATCACCAGCTCAGTGTCCGAGGCCGCGCCCGGCACCCGACCCCCCAGCGCCAGGAACGCCCGGGTCACCCGGGTGCAGCGCTCCGCGATCGCCACCACCCGCCGCAGCCGCTTCCCCTCAGCAGCGGCCAACGCGCGAGCGTCCGCCCGCAGCGCCAACACATCCGGATCCGGACCCTCCGCGACCAGCAGCCCGTCACCGTCCGGCCCACCGGGCAGCACCCGCAGACCGCCCCAGTCGTCGCGCCGGTCATCACCGTCGTGGCGGTGCTTGCCGCCGCGCCCTGAGCCTCGGTTGTGGTGCTTGACCATGGCAGAAACCTACGGGCCACCACTGACAGTCCTGCCGACAGAATCGGCCCAGAATCCCATTATCCACAAGGGATTTCCAACCTTTGCCAGACCGTTACCCGGCGTCTCCCGCCCCCCGACCACCTGTGGATGGCGACAGGTGGAGCAGGCAGGATAGGGCGCGTGACCACCCGCATCGGCATCGCCGCTCCCAACGCGGCAAGCGCCGACGCCGCGCTTTCCGTCGCGAGCGCAGGTGGCGGCGCCGTCGACGCAGCCGTCGCGGCCATGCTCACCGCGATGGTCAACGAGCCAGGCATCGTGTCGCTCACGGGCGGCGCGTTCATCACCATCTGGCCCGCCGGCACGGACCGAGCCGTCACCGTCGACGGCTGCGTCGCCATGCCTGGCCGAGGCCGCGGCTCCGACGCACCCCCGCCCGACGTACGCGAGGTGACCACCGACTACGGCGGCGGTCTCACCATGACGGTAGGCCACGGGTCGGTCGCGACCCCCGGTGCGCTCGCCGCCCTCGATCTCGCGCACCACCGATACGGCAGAATCCCGTGGCGTGACGTGGTCGTGCCGGCTGAGGCGATCGCCCGACGTGGCTTCCCCCTCGGCACCGCGGCGGGCTACTACCTGAACCACACCCGCGACAGCGTCTTCGCCTGGGACCCGGCGACGTCGGCCGCGCTCAGGAACGACGACGGCACCTGGGTCGAGCCGGGCGACACAATGGTGATCGACGGACTCGCGGACACGCTGGCCCACATCGCCGAGCAAGGCGCACGAACGATGTACGACGGTGACCTTGCCGCCGCGATCGCCGCCGACATCGCCAACAGAGGCGGCCTGCTCAACACCGCCGACCTGTCCGCCTACCAGCCCGTCGTACGGGAAACTCTCGCGTCGAGCGCAGGCGACTGGCAGTTGCGCACCAACCCTCCCCCGGCATTCGGCGGCGCCGTCCTCACCGCGATGCTCACGCTGCTCGACGACCGCCCGCGCGGCGAGTGGACCGTCGACGACGTCGCGCATCTCATCAGCATCCTGCGCCGCGTCCTCGGCTACCGGCGCGAGCGCCTCGACGTCGCGACCGACCGCGAGCTCGCAGCACGCGCACTGCTCGACGAGGTGGGTCTCCCCCAGCCGCGCCCCGCCAGCACGGCGCACATCTCCGTCGTCGACTCGTCCGGCGCTGCCTGCGCGATCACGGCGTCCAGCGGCTACGGCTCCGGCGCAACCGTTCCGGGCACCGGCCTGTGGCTCAACAACTGCCTCGGCGAGCACGAACTCAACAAGGGTCCGCCTCCCGCGCCCGGAGACCGGCTCGCGTCCAACATGGCCCCGACGGTTGGCCGGCACAGCGACGGCGGCGTGCTGGCCATCGGCACACCAGGGGCCGACCGCATCACGACCGCGCTCACCCAGGTGCTCGCGTCCTTCACCAACGGCCACACCGACCTCCAGCAGGCGATCGACCGGCCCCGGCTGCACCTGCACTACCTCGATGACACCGCGGCGAGCGCGCGGATCGAGGCCGAGGAGAACATGCCCCTGCCCGAGGTGGATCTGCCCGTACGCCGGCATCAGCCGCTCTCGATGTACTTCGGTGGTGTCGGCGCCGCCCACCTGGCTGCCACCGGAGAGATCACCGCGGCCGCCGACCCGCGGCGGGCGGGCGCCGTCGCCGTCAGTCCCGACTGACCGGCGCCCGCGCGCCCTCTACGGTGGGGCCCGTGACACAAGCCAACCTGGACCTCATCGACCGGTTCTACGCCGCGTTCGCCAAGCACGACGGCCGGGCCATGGCGGCGTGCTACACCGACGACGCGACGTTCGCCGACCCGGTCTTCACCGACCTCAGCGGCAAGGAACCCGGCGTGATGTGGCGGATGCTCACCGCCCGGTCCCAGGACCTGCAGGTCGAGCTCGTCGACCGTGCGGCGGCAGGTGACACCGGGTCCGCGCACTGGATCGCGCGCTACACGTTCGGCCAGACCGGCCGCCCCGTGGTCAACGACGTCAGCTCCACCTTCCGCTTCCGGGAGGGCCTGATCGCTGAGCAGCACGACGAATTCGACTTCTACCGGTGGACCCGGCAGGCGCTCGGCCCGATGGGGGTCGCCCTCGGCTGGACCCCGATCGTCCAGGGCAGTGTCCGCCGCAAGGCTCAGGCGGGGCTCGACCAGTTCCTCGCTCGAGAGGGCTAACCGAGCGCCCCCGATGCAACCGGCCGGGCTCCGGCTGCGTCACACCTGCAGCCAACCCTGCTGGAGGACCGAATGTCCCGCCGCCACGTGCTTGTCGTCGCCGGCACTGTCGCCGCCCTCGTGGTCGGCGTCGGCGGCACCCAGCTGCTCCCCGGCGGTGCGCCCACGGCGAGCGCGAAGGGGCTCACCGGCTACTCCGGCTGCGACCAGCTGCTCGCCTACTACCGCTCCGAGCTCAAGCGCACCGCCACGGCGTACGGCATGGGTTTCGGCTACGGCGCGGTCGAGGACACCGCGGCTGCGGGCGCACCGGCAGCCGCACGCTCCGCCGCCGGGCAGGAAGCGGTCGGCAGCGGGTCGACGGGCACCAACCTGCAGGAGCAGGGCGTCGACGAGCCCGACCTGGCCAAGCTGAAGGACGGCCGCCTCGTCGTACTCACCGACAACCGGGTCAGGATCCTGAGCGCGAGCTCCCAGCCCGAGGTGCTCGGCTCGATGCGCATCAGCGGCGACCAGACCTACGGCGGGGAGCTGCTGCTCGACGGCAACCGCGCGGTAGCACTGGTCCAGGGATGGCGCGCGGAGCCGAGCCAGCTGGAGAAGTCCTCGTCCCGCGTGATGGACTCCCGGCTCTACATGCCGGGCACGCCCACCACCCGGGTCCTGCTCCTCGACGTCTCGACCGACACGCCGCGGTTGATCGAGGACGCGACGTACGACGCGCAGTACGTCAGCGCCCGCCTGGTGGACGGCACGGTCCGCCTGGTCACCACCACCCGGCCCCAGCCGCCGGTCTTCTACCCGAACGGCCCGGCCATGTCGGAGCGAGAGGCCCTCGCCACCAACCGGCGCCTCGCCGGCCAGGTGAAGCTGGCCGAGGTGCTTCCGCAGGTGGTCCGCAGGAGCGCCAGCGGCAAGGTGCTCCAGCGCGGCAACGCGGTCAGCTGCACGGACACGTTCCACGCCCGCACGCCGTACGGCGTGAGCACGCTCCTCGTCACCACCTTGCGTCCCGCCGACGGCCTCGAGGCCACCGACAGCACAGCGGTCACCACCGACGGGGACCTCGTCTACGCCTCGGCCGACCGCCTGTACGTCGCCACCAGCCGCTGGGGAACGGTCGGCCCGGTGATGCCACTCATGTCAGGATCGGCAGCATCCCGCCCCGCACCCGACGAGGTGAGCACCGAGCTGCACGCCTTCGACACCTCCTCGTCGACGAAGACCGAGTACGTCGGTTCCGGCTCGGTGCCGGGGTTCGTCCTCGGCCGCTGGGCGCTCTCCCAGCACGACGGCGCGCTGCGGGTGGCCACGACCCGCCAGCCACCCTGGAACGGCGAGCAGACCGGCAAGACGTCCTCGATGGTCGTCAAGCTCGAGGAGCGCAACGGCTCCCTGGTCGAGACCGGCCGGGTCGGCGGCCTCGGCAAGACCGAGCAGATCCGCGCCGTCCGCTACTTCGGCGACATCGCAGCGGTGGTGACGTTCCGCCAGACGGACCCGCTCTACCTCCTCGACCTCTCCGGTCAGCCCAAGGTGCTCGGCGAGCTCAAGGTCCCCGGCTTCTCCACCTACCTGCACCCGATCGGCGACGGCCTCCTGCTCGGGATCGGCCAGGACGCCGACAAGACCGGCATGGTCACCGGCATGCAGGCGTCGGTCTTCGACATCTCCGACCTCAGCCGCCCCGCGCTGGTCGACCGGCTCCGGCTCGGCGCCGGCTACACCCCCGCGCTGGACGACTCGAGGGCGTTCACCTACGACCCCGACCGCCGGCTCGCGACGTTCGCGTTCAGCGCCTACGACATCACCCCGACCTCGAAGGGCGAGGAGGTCTCCAGCGCGCTCGGCATCACCGTGGACGAGGACGGCCAGCTGCACGAGGCGGGTCGGATGCCGATCCAGTCGGGCGGCGGTTGGTCGGCGCGCGTGCTCGTCGACGCCGACAACCTGTACGCCGTGGGCGACGCCGGTGTGGTTGCCGGCAACGCCGACACGATGCAGAGCACGGGCTCGGTGCGGTTCTGAATTTCGGTCAGCGGTGCTGGTCGGCCGCCCGCTGCACGCGCTCGACATAGCGGGTCCACCAGTCGGCGTCGCCGATGTCGTCGTGGTCCTTGCCCGCGCGCCCGTCGATCGTCTCGCGGATGATGTCGGCGTGCCCGGCGTGCTGCGCGGTCTCGGCAGCAGCGGACCAGGAGCGACCCGAGGGTGGTCGACCGGCGCTCTTCCGGCCACCACGCCACCGTTGCCGGCGCATCCAGCCCCAGCTCGGCAACCGACTCGTCGGAGTGCTGCCACGCGGTGCGGTACAAAGCGATCAGTTCCTCCCTGGTCTCCTCGGCCGTGGCCCACATGTCGGCGCTGTCCCAGACCGACTCGTCCTCGATCCACGGCAGCCGCACCGGTGAGGGCCGGCCCACCGAGTCGCCCAGGTAGCCCAGCTCGACGCCGGCCAGGTGCTTGACGAGCCCCAGCAGGTTGGTGGCAGTCGGCGTGACCGGCCTGCGCACGTCGTACTCGCTCAACCCGTCCAACGAAGCGAGCACGCTCTCCCGCGCCTGCTGCAGGTAGCGGTGCAGGTCGTCGGCAATGCCGCCCATCAGGGATGGCGACCGAGGCTCGCCAGCAGCTTGTCCTGCTCGGAGGCGTCGGCCGGGACGGGGACGGGCGGTCCGCAGACCCCGCTCCTCTGGAGGTTGTCGCCGAGGGTCTCGACGAATTCGGTGACGTGAGTGACCTCCTCCTCGGGCAGCTTCTCGTCCTGACCGGTGGCCCGAGCGATGTCCCAGCCGTGAATCAGCAGGTCGAGGCCGAGGAACTTGTCGACGGTCTGCTCGACGCTGGTGCGCCCGAACATGCCGTCGTACTCCATGCCCGCCCGGTCCGGGTCGTCGAGCAGCGCCTGCATGGCGTCGCGCGCCTCGACCCACGCCGCATGCGGGTCGTCCTGCACGGACTTCTCGAAGACCAGCGGGTGACCGGCGTGGCCGGGCATGTCACGATGCGAGTCGAGCAGGTGCTGGAGCACGTCACGGGCGGTCCAGTCCGCGCACGGTGACTGGTCGTCCCAGCGCCCGACCGGGACATTGTCGACGCGTCGGGTCAGCTCGCGGGCAAGCGCGCTGTAGCGCCTGGAGATGTCAGACATGAGTCAAACCCTCTCAGAGGACGTCGACGTCGGCGAAAGCCTTCCCGCCCGAGAGCCTGGCATACCCCGGGCCCCGGTCGAAGAACGGCTCGCCGCCGGTACGACGTGACCGCTGCTCAGCGCGCACCGACTCAGTGGCCGGGCCGTCGACGGTGACGACACCATCGGCGACGGTCAACACGACTCCGTAGTCGGTCCGGGCGCCATCGACGCTGACCTTGCCCCACTCCACATCCCGCAGCACGGCGGCCACGTCGCGGGCCAGCGGGTCGCCCCAGCCGCCACCACCCGTCGTACGGATGCGGATCGTCTCCCCCGCGCGCACCGGCTCGGCGTCGGCGAGCGCATCGACGTCGCGCTCGGCCGGGCCGCCCGGGTCGATCGTCACCTGGAAGGACCGCCCGGCCTTGCCGCCCTTCACGCCCCAGCACGCGAGGATCGACCGGTCGGCGATCGACATGAAGTGGGCGTCCTTGCGCATCCGGATGTGTTTCTCGTAGCCGAGGCCACCGCGGAACTCACCCGGACCGCCGGAGTCGACGGCCAACCCGAGCCGCTCGACGAAGAACGGGAACCGAGACTCAGTGAACTCGGTCGGCAGGTTCCGCGAGTCGGGCACGACGTGGATCGTGTCCTCGCCGTCGGCGTAGTAGCGCCCGCCGGACCCGCCGCCGAGCACCTCGCGCATCAGGTAGGGCGCCCCGTCGAGGTCCTCGCCGTAGACGCCGGTGTAGCGGATCGTCTCCTGGTCGGCCGGCATCCGCCCGTCGACGGCCTTGGCCACCACACCGGCCAGCACCCCGAGCAGCCGCAGGATGACGAACGTGCGGGCATTTGTCGGCGCCGGGAAGATCGGGGTGAGCAGCGTGCCCTTCGGCGGAAAGCGCATCTCGATCAGCGGCACGATGCCCTCGTTGACGTCGAGCTCAGCCATCCGCTCGGGGGTGTCCGCGAGGTTGCGCAGCACCGGCGCGAGCCATTTCGCCAGGAAGTTGCCGTCGGCGTAGTCGCCGCAGTGGTTGATCGGTCCCTTCGCCTGCGGCGACGTACCGGTGAAGTCCAGCACCAGCTTGTCCGGTGTCTTGGTCATCGTGATGCGCTGGGCGTGCAGCTTGGGCTCGTCGACGCCGTCGTGCTCCGCGTAGTCCTCCCAGACGTACTCGCCGTCGGGGATCTTGGACAGGATCTCGCGCCGGTAGGTCTCGGTGGTCTTGTCGATGATCGCGTCGAAGCAGGCCTCGACCGTCGTGCGGCCGTAGCGGTCGAACAGCTCCGTCAGCCGGCGCGACCCCATCAGGCAGGCCGAGCACTCGGCGTCGAGGTCGGCTGCCAGTGAGTCGGGCATCCGCGAGTTGCGCGTCATGATGCGCAACGCCGCCTGGTTGGGCGCGCCCTGATCCCACAGCTTGATGGGCGGGACCATCAGACCTTCCTCGAAGACCGAGGTGGCGTGCGAGGGCATCGACCCGGGCACCGCCCCGCCGATGTCGTCGTGGTGGCCGAACGCCTGCACGAACGCGACGACCGCGTGGCCACCAGGCGCCGACTCGTCCGCCACGAAAACGGGCACCGTCACGCACAGGTCGGGCAGGTGGCCGATGCCGCCCTCGGACTCGTAGACGTCGTTATGGAAGAACACGTCGCCCGGGCGCATCGTCTCGAGCGGGAAGTCGCGCGCGACCGGGTGCACGAGCGCCGAGTAGGAGCGGCCGGTCAGCTTGCGCAACTTCGCGTCATGGATGCCGGCGCGGAAGTCGTGGGCGTCGCGGATCATCGGTGAGCGCGCCGTCCGCCCGATCGCGGTTTCGACCTCCATCTCGATCGACGCGAGCGAGCCCTCCACGATCTCGACCACGACCGGGTCGACGCCTTTGATCGCATCGGTGCTGACCGCATCGGTGCTCATCGGTCCCCCTCCCGGGTCACCAGGATGTTGCCGAACCGGTCGATGCGCGCCGTGAAGCCGGGATGCACCGGCACCGTCGACCCGAACTCCTCGATGATCGCGGGGCCGCTGATGGTGTCGTCCGGCGCGAGGTCGGCCCGCCAGAAGACCGGAGTGTCGACCCAGGAGTCGAAGAACACCGGCCGTACGCCGGTGCGAGCCCGGCTCGCGTCGCCCTCCTGGGGCGGCAGCTCGCGCAGCTCGGGGCGGGCGATCGGTCCGATGCCGGAGACCCGGACGTTGACCCACTCGACCGGCTGCCGCTCGTCGCCGGCGAACGAGTAGCCGTAGAGCTGCTCATGCGCCGCGTGGAACGCGTCCGTGACCGCCGTGGCGAACGCGTCGTCGACCGGTCCGTCGGCCGCCGGCACCCGCACCTCGAACGCCTGCCCGAAGTAGCGCAGGTCGGCGGTGCGCACGAACCGGTGCTCGGAGGGGTCGAAGCCTTCCCGGTCCAGCGCCTCGGCCGCCTGGGCCTGCAGGTCGTCGTAGAGCTTCTGCACGGTGCCCACATCGAGGTCGCTGTGCCGCGTCACCGACGTCTGCACGTAGTCGTTCTTCACGTCCACCGTGAGCAGCCCGAACGCCGAAACGTTGCCGGGGTTCTGCGGCACGAGCACCCCGGAGAGCCCGAGCACGTCGATCAGCCGGCACAGCAGCAGCGACCCCGAGCCGCCGAACGTCGCCATCGTAAAATCGCGCACGTCCAGCCCCCGCTTGACGGTGACCTGGCGCAGCGCGTTGGCCTGGTTCCACGCCGAGATCTCCAGGATCCCGGTCGCGCACTCCTCGAGGCCGAGCCCGAGCGAGTCGGCGAGGCGCTGCAGCCCGGCGCGAGCGGCCTCGACGTCGAGCGGGATCTCACCGCCGAGCAGGTGCGGCGGGATCCGGCCGAGTACGACGTGAGCGTCCGTGATCGTGGGCTCGGTCCCGCCCCTGCCGTAGCAGAGCGGACCCGGGTCGGCACCGGCCGAGCGCGGGCCGACCTTCAGCGTGCCCTCGGGCGAGATCCACGCGACCGACCCGCCGCCCGCACCGACCGTGACGACGTCGATCATCGGGATCTTGCTGGGGTACTGGCCGACGGTCCCCTCCGTCGTCAGCGTGGGCTCGCCGTCGAGCACGACGGACACGTCGGTCGAGGTGCCGCCGCCGTCGCAGGTCAGCACCTTGTCGAAGCCGGCGACCCGCGCGATCAGCGCTGCGCCGAGCGCGCCGGCGGCCGGGCCGGACAGCACCGTCGTGATCGGCTGGTGCACGACCTCGTCGGCCGACAGCACGCCGCCGTTGGACTTCATCACGTAGAACGGGACGCCCGGCGCGACCTCCTCGAGCCGGGTCTTGATGTTCGCGACGTAGCTCGCCATCTTCGGCTTGACCGCAGCGTCGACCAGGGTGGTCACCGACCGTTCGTACTCGCGGTACTCGCGCAGCACGTCGCTGGAGATCGAGACGACGGCGTCCGGGTGCTCGCGCCGCAGGATGTCGCGCATCCGCAGCTCGTGGCTGGGGTCGGCGTATGAGTGCAGGAAGCAGACGCCGAGCGTGGTGATGCCCTGGTCGCGGAACCACCGCGCCACCGCGACCGCCTGGTCGTCGTCAAACGGGCGGATCTCGTTGCCCTGGAAGTCCAGCCGGCCGCCGACGACCTTGACCCGGTCGGCCGGGACGATGCGCGGCGGCTTGACCCAGAAGTAGGAGTTGCCGTAGCCGTCGGGGACGCTCTGCCGCGCGATCTCCAGGACGAACTCGTAGCCCTCGGTGGTGATGAAGCCCAGCGCGCCGACCTTGCCCTCGAGCAGCTGGTTGGTGGCGACCGTGGTGCCGTGGCTGACGGCGGTCACGTCGCTGCCGGAGGCGCCGAGGAGGCCGAGCACCTTGCGGACACCCTCGAGGAACCCGTCAGCCGGGTTGGCCGGCGTCGACGGCGTCTTGGTGGTGACCATGTCGCCGGAGCCCTCGTCCAGCGCGACGACGTCGGTGAAGGTGCCGCCGGTGTCGATGCCGATCCGGATCCGTCGAGGCGCACCCATCAGTCGACGATCTCCCCGTCGGGCGCCTTGTGCGGGAACGACGTCGCCGCGGGCTTTGCCAGGTCGTCGGCGTAGCGCCGGATCAGGTCGAGGTTGCGGTCGGCCAGGTGGTCGAACACCTGCGGGATGCTCGACCCCGGCGTGAGCGAGGACATCGCGGTGGCCGGGTCGAGCCGGGCCGACACCCAGCACTCGTGGCTCGCAGCCCGGGCGACCACCTCGGCGACCGGGGTGACGATCATCGAGTTGCCGAAGTAGAGAACGCCGCCGGGGTCGGCGCCGGTGGCGTTCGCGCCCACGACGTACACGTGGTTGTCGTAGGCCCGTGCCCGGTTGGTCAGCTCCCAGATGTCGGCCGAGCGCAGCAGCGCGGACGGCCGCACGATCACCTCCGCTCCGCGGACCGCCGTGATGCGCGACAGCTCGGGATAGTCACCGTCGAAGCAGATGATCATGCCGATCCGGCCGAGATCGGTCTCCACGACGCAGACCTCGTCCCCGGGGGTCACCCAGCCGCCGCGCGAGCGCATCTCGGTGCAGAACGGGTGGGTCTTGCGGTAGACACCGGCCACCTCGCCGGCACGGTCGATGTGCACCGAGGCGTTGTAGACGACGCCACGGTCCTCGCCCCGTTCGTACGTGCCGATGACGACGTGTACGCCGAGCCGGCGCGCGACCTCCTGGACCGGCTCGGTGACCGGCCCGGGAACGGTGGACACGAGGTCCCAGAGCTCGTCCGGACCGAGGCCGGGCGTGAAGCCGGTGGTCACCGACTCGGGGAGCACGACGAGCTCGGCGCCGGTCGCGTCGACGCAACGCTCCACCCACTCGCCCGCCTTGGCGAGGTTGCCCTTGACCGTCTCGGGCGTCAGCGGCCCGGGCAGCGGCGCGACCTGGATCGCGGCGGCGGTGAACGCCTGCATCGCACCCCTCCTCCGGTTGGGCCCAGGCTATCTGTCGGCGCCCGTCGCTAACCTCCGCAGTCATGAGTGGGTCTCTCTCAGGACAAGTGGCGATCGTGGCCGGGGCGACCCGCGGCGCCGGCCGGGCCATCGCGGTCGAGCTCGGCGCGGCGGGTGCGACGGTCTACTGCAGCGGCCGGAGCACGCGGGAGGTCCGGTCCGAGATGGACCGGCCCGAGACGATCGAGGAGACGGCCGAGCGGGTGACCGCGGCGGGCGGGCGCGGCATCGCGGTCCGGGCCGATCACACGGTCCCGGCCGACGTCGAGCGGCTCGTAGAGCAGGTGCGCACCGAGCAGGACGGCCGGCTCGACCTGCTGGTCAACGACATCTGGGGCGGTGACCACCTGACCGACTGGGCCAAGCCGTTCTGGGAGCACTCCCTCGACGACGGTCTGCGCATCCTCGAGCTCGCCGTCGGGACCCACCTGATCACCAGCTGGTTCGCGGTGCCGCTGATGGTGGCCCGCGGACGGGGGCTGGTCATCGAGATCACCGACGGCGACCGCGATGACTACCGCGGCAACGTCTACTACGACCTGGCCAAGGTCTCGGCCAACCGGCTGGGGCTCTCGCAGGCCGCCGACCTCCGCTCCCACGGCGTCGCCGCCGTCGCCCTCACCCCCGGCTTCCTGCGGTCAGAGGCGATGCTCGACCGCTTCGGGGTCAGCGAGGACAACTGGCGCGACGCCGTCGCGGTGTCGCCTCACTTCATCGCCTCGGAGACACCGCACTACGTCGGGCGAGCGGTGGTCGCGCTCGCCGCCGACCCCGACGTGATGAGTCGGTCTGGCCAGGTGCTCTCGACCTGGGGCCTCTACCGCGAATACGGCTTCACCGACCTGGACGGGCGCCAGCCCGACTGGGGTGCCTACTTCGCCGAGCACGTCCAGGAGATCCCCGACAAGCCACCCGGGTGATCGCTCATCGTCAATCGCGGCGAAAGTCGCGAGCTCGGCGGCGGCTACAGCCGCGCACTTGTCGGCGCAGGACGACCGCTTTCGCCGTGGATGAGCCGTCAACGCGACGGACTACGAGGTCCCGGGAGGTTATGGAGCCGCCTGGCTCGACAGCTTGTCGAGGTCGCGCACGCAGAAGCCGTGGTGGGCCCACTCCTCGTTGAGGACGGTGCCAAGGCATTGCCGCACCGTCCGCCCCCTGGCGTACGGAGGCCATCCGTCGCCGGAGGGCACCGGCGCGATGCGCTCGAGCTGCTCGGGCGTGACCTCGCCCAGCCACGCCGCGAGCTCCGAGGCCTGCCGGTCGCGTACGCCCAGCACCTCGTCCAGGCTCGGCCGGCTGGACCGGTCGAGCCCCTGCTCCTCCTGGTCGGGCACGAACGGCGATGCCAGACCCATGGGGGTGAAGGGCTCGGTCAACCCAAGCACGCAACGTCGGAACCACGAGTCGTGCACGAAGACGAGGTGACGCAGGGTCTCCACCATCGACCACTCGCCGTCGACGCCGCGATGCTCACTGCCCTCGGGCATGGACCGGACCCGCTCGGTGGTCGTGGCCCAGTCGGCGCGCAGCTGCCGCCAGGCCTCCCGCAGGTCGGACGGCTCGTCGGACCGGATCAGCAGCCGCACCGGGTGCCGGCGGTCCAGCTCGGCCTCGACGTACGGCATGACCTGGACCCCGTTGACCACGAGGTTGGTAACCAAGCCGTCTATCTCGGCGTCCTGCATGACCACGCCGACCAGCCGGGCCCTACTCAGGTCGCACTCGCGGAACTCCGCGTCGGTGAAATCTTCGTCGTTGAAGCGTCGCATGCGCACAGGCTAGTGAGACGGCGAAGCAGAGAGTCGCGCTCGTGCACCTGCTGGCCGACGGTCAACTGACATGATCTGGCCGGCGTCGCCGAGCCGTCCGCTAGTGACGGTTCTGTTCGCCCGTTCCCGTTGAAAGAGGCCGCCCCCCGGCGAGCAGACTCCGCCTAATGCACGCCTCCGCCTGTCACCAGCCGCTACTCGCGTTGTGGGGGTGGGCGGCTGTGTCCGGGTGGGTGGGGTTCGGGTCCGATGGTTCGGCCGTCGGGGTGGGTCATGACGTATCGGCCGTCGTCGGTTCGGTGCAGGGTCCAGTGCCCTTCGTGGAGCATGGTGTGGTGGGCGGCGCAGGGCAGTGCGCCGTTGTCGATGACGGTGGGTCCGCCGTTGGCCCAGTGCTGTAGGTGGTGGGCGTCGGACCAGGCCCCCTGGCGGTCGCAGTAGGGCACGGCGCAGCGGTCGCCGTCGCGGGCGATCATCGCGACCCGCTGGGAGGTGGTGAAGTACCGCCGGGACCGTTCGACCTCCCGGGCACCGTCAGCGCCGCCGTTGCTGTTCTGTCCGCCGACGGCGACGACGGTGATGTCGGCGTCGCAGGCGACCCGCTGCGCGGTTGTCGTGTTGATCGGCCCGACCCAGCCCAGCGTCGCGCCCGGCGAGCCGGGGCTGCCGGGCGCGCCAGCCAGGGAGTCGGCGTCGACGGTGACGATGAGGTGCGGGTGCCCGCCGCCGGACTTGCGGTCCTGCGCGGTCGCGAGGTACTGCCGGGCGATGTCGGTGAGCGCGTCGGCGGTGCGCTGGCCCGCGCTGCGAGTGTCACCAGAGATGGGTGAGCTGGCCGCGCTGAGCGCGGTGAGCACCTGCGCGCCGGCGACCGGGTCGAGCAGCACCGAGCCGACCACCATCCCGTCCAGGGTCGTGGCCAGGGACACCCCGCGCCGCTGGTAGCGGCGCACCGCCGCCTCGTCCGCGCCATCCGGGTCCAGGGCGTGCGCGAACTGGCGCATCACCCCCGCCACCGCCGACGGGTCCGCCGCCCGGGCCACCGCCAGCGCCTCCGGCTCGATCAGCGCCACCGCCCCGGCCGGCGCATCCGCGGCGTGCTGCGCGATCAGCCGGGCGTGCGCCGGGTCGATCTCACCCCCGGCCAGCGCCGCCGACGTCGCCGCCAACGACTCCTCCGCCAGCGCCCGGGCGGTGCGCACCGCGGCCTTCGCCTCGCCCGGGCTCATCCGGGCCCGGAACCGCAGCCAGGCCTGCGGGGACAACGCCGCGTCCAGGACATGACTGCCCCGGGTGTCGACCTCGCGCACCACCCGCAGCGAAAACCACTCCAGCCGGGCCGCCAGCGCCCGCGCCGCCTGCAGCTGGGCGGTCAGCTCGTCGTGACCCAGCTCCCCCAGCGCACCGTCGTCGACCGCGGCGACCAGGGCGTCGACCGCCTCCCGGGCGGCGTCCAGCGCCGCCACCACCGGAGGATCCGCCACTATCGAACGCATGTTCGAAGCCTACCGCGGCCCCATCGACAACATCGGCGCTGTCAGGCAATCTGTGGACAAGCGGAAATCCCTTGGCCGCCAACAAGTTTTCGGACAGCTAAGTCCCGGATCCCCCGCTCCTCGACCATGCGGATGTCGCGCGGCGGGAGGTCGGAAGAGTTACCCGTTCGCGGCCACCCCCACCTTGTGGCCGTGCGCGTCGGCGAGGACCCCGAAACTGGTGCCCGGCACGTTCTGGGCCGGCTGGACGATCGACCCGCCGAGCTCCTCGGCTCGCGCCAGCGTGGCCGCGACGTCCTCGACGCCGACGAAGAACAGCACCTCGTCCTCGGCGCCCTGGCGCGGGCTGATCGCGACGTACGGGCCGCCCTCGACACCCGTGTCGATGAACGTATAGCCCGGAAAGGCGCCGTCCGAGGCGACCTTCCAGCCGAAGAGGTCGCCGAAGAACGCGCGAGTGGCGTCCGGGTCGGCGGAGCGGATCTCGGTATGGATGACGGGATGTCCCATGGTGTGCCGTCCTTCGTCTCGAGGTGCTGCGCTGCGCGTCAGCCGCGCAGCCCGTCGACACGGGTCGGTCGACACCACTACGACGAATGGCCTATCCGAAAATCGACAGCCCCCGACCTCCGATCACGGGGCAACGGCGCCGCTAGCCGGCCACCAGCGCGCCGACGAGCACGCCCAGCAGTGCCACGACGGCCCCGAACACGGCGCCCTTGACGAAGTCGGAGCCGATCAGGCCACCCGACCGTGCCTTGGGCGGTGCGGTGAACACCCCCGGCGTCGGTGCCGCCGCGAGCTGCCCGGCAACCGCCTCGTCGCGCGGCGCCGGCACCGCCGGCGCCTTGCCGGTGAGGACGTCGTCGACGGCCTTGAAGAACTCCCCCGCCGTCTTCTTCGCGACCCCAGACAGCACCCGCTGACCGACACCGCCGACGACGCCACCGACGATGGCGTCCGCGTCGTAGTCGAGCCGGGTGTCCCCGTCCGCCTCGGCGAGGGTCACCTTGACATCGGCACTGACGGTGCCCGGCGCGCCGGCCCCCGATGCCTTGAGGGTGAACGACCCCGGCTGCTGCTGGTCGGACAGCGACACATCGCCCTGGTAGGTGCCCTTGATCGAAGCGACGCCCGCGGTGATGGTCATCCGGTATCGATCCGGGCCGACCTCCTCGAGCTGCTGGCAGCCCGGGATGGTGCGCACCAGCACGGCCGGGTCGTTCAGCGCGTCCCAGACCTTCTCGCGCGGAGCATGCAGCGTCGCCGAACCGGTCACCTTCATGACGGAGTCCTCTTCTTCGTCGGGCGCTTGCGCGCTTCCTGCTTCGCCACTCTCTTCAACGATGGGACCTCCCCGGCCGCGTGCCCCCGCCGCAGCTCGAACAGCTCGCTCGGCGAGATCGGCATCGACCGGATCGAGAAGCCCTCGGCGTCCTCGATCGCCGCCGCGAACACCGCCGCCGACGGGATCACCCCCGCCTCACCCGCGCCCTTGATGCCGAGCGGGTTCAGCGGCGACGGCGTCTCGATGTGGTCGATCTCGATGTGCGGGACCTCGGAGGCATAGGGCATCAGGAAGTCCATGAACGACGCGTTCAGCAGCTGGCCGTTCTCGTCGTACTCCATCCGCTCGTAGAGCGCGCCGCCCACACCCTGCGCGACACCGCCGTGCACCTGTCCCTCGACGATCATCGGGTTGATCAGCGGCCCGCAGTCGTGCACCACGCAGTAGCGCAGGATCTTCGTCTGGGCGGTCTCGGAGTCGTTCTCCACCAGGACGGCGTGCATGCCGTTGGCGTAGGTCGAGCCGACTGGCGAGTAGTAGTCGGTGCCTTCGAGCCCGGGCTCCTGGTCCCGCGCGATCGGCGGGCCGCTCGTGTCGCCGACGGCGAACTGCGTCGCCGCCTTGGACGCCTCGTCGAACGCGTAGCGCAGCGGGTTGGACAGCACCGCCACGGTCGCCAACGGGATCGACGAGCCCGGCGACCCCTTGACGCGCACCACACCGTCCACGATCTCGAGGTCACCGGGATCGGCCTCCAGCGCCTCGCCGGCGATGTGCAATGCCTTCGCGCGCACCTTGCGCGACGCGAGCGCGATGGCGTTGCCGCTCATCACCGCCGCCCGCGAGGCGAACGTCCCGACCGCGTAGCCGAACCGTCGCGTGTCGCCGGTGACCACCTCGACGTCCTCGAGAGGTACGCCGAGCTCGTCGGCGGCGATCTGCGCGAACGACGTGAAGTGGCCCTGTCCCTGCGTGGTCAGCCCGGTCGCCACCTTGACCTTGCCGGAGGACTCGACGACGACGTGGGCACCCTCGTAGGGACCGACGCCGGTGCCCTCCACGTAGCAGGCCAGCCCCAGACCGACCTTGCGCCCGTCCGCCCGGGCCTGCTCGGCGTACGACGTCATCTCGTCCCAGCCGATCAGCGCCTTCAGCTTGTCCAGCGACGCCGGGAAGTCGCCGGAGTCGTAGATGAGAGGTCGCCCGTCCTGGAACGTCATCTGGTGGTCGTAGGGCATCTCCGCCGGCGTGATGAAGTTGCGGCGGCGCACCTCGGTGCGGTCGAGGCCGAGGGTCTCGGCGATGGCGTCCATCGTGCGTTCCATCGCGAAGACGCCCTGCGGCCGGCCGGCGCCGCGGTAGGGCGTGACGATCACGGTGTTGGTGTAGAGCGACCAGAACTCCACCCGGTAGGCGCCGGGCTTGTAGGGCCCGAGCAGCTGGGTGGAGGTGATGATCGGGACGATGATCCCGTACGGCGTGTAGGCGCCGTTGTCGTGCCAGAACTTCACGTCGAGCGCGAGCACCCGGCCGTCGTCGTCGAAGCCGACCTTCACGTTCTGGATCTGGCCGCGCTCGTGCGCCGAGGAGATGAAGTGCTCGCGGCGGTCCTCGACCCACTTGACCTCGCGGTCGAGCTCGCGGGCCGCCCACGGCACCATCACCTCCTCCGGCCACGGGTGCATGATCTTGGCGCCGAACCCGCCACCCACCATCGGTGCGATGCAGTCGACCTTGTTCAGCGGCAGCCCGAGCCGGGCCGCGACAGCAGCGCGTACGCCGGTGGACGTCTGGGTCGAGGAGTACATCCGCATCGAGCCATCGGCGGCGTCCCACCGCGCGTAGACACCCTTGCCCTCCATGGGCATCGACGCGCTGCGCTGGATCTCGAGGTCGAGCTCGAGCACGTGTGGCGCCGACGCCATCGCCTGGTCGACCTCACCGACCTGCTGCACCATGTGCGCCGAGACGTTGTCGGGCACGCCGTCGTGCACGGTCCGCTCTGCGCGCCGGGCGTTGTCGACGCCGACAACCGGTGGCAGGTGCTCGTAGGTGACGACGACCCGCTCAGCGGCGTCCTCGGCGACGTAGCGGTCCCTGGCCACCACCATGACGATCGGCTCGCCGACGTGCTTGACCACGTCGCGGGCCAGCGGGTAGCCGGTGCGGGGCTCGGTCAGCGCCGGATGCGGGATGAGCAACGGGAGGCGGTCACCGGCCCGACCGGTCAGGTCCTCGTGGGTGTAGACCGCGACCAGCCCGTCGACCTCGAGCGCGCCGGTGATGTCGATGTCGGTGATGCGCGCATGGGCGTGCGGGCTGCGCACGAACGCGGCGCCGAGCGCGTCGTGGCCGAGGTCGTCGAGGAAGTGCGCGCCGCCGGTGACCAGCTTGGCGTCCTCGACCCGCTGCACGGGCTCGCCGAACAGCTTCGTCGTCACGACTGCTCCCGCTGGAGCTCCGCGGCGCGCAGCGTGGCCTTGACGATGTTCTGGTAGCCGGTGCAGCGGCACAGGTTTCCGGAAATGGCCTCGCGGGCCTCCTCCTCCGACGGCTCCGGGTTGTCCTCGATGAACGCGGCGATCGTCGTGAGGAACCCGGGTGTGCAGAAGCCGCACTGCAGGCCGTGGCACTCGCGGAACGCCTGCTGCACCGGGTGCATGTCCGCCGGTGTGCCGAGGCCCTCGACGGTGGTGATCTCATGACCCTCGGCGCTCACCGCGAGCATCAGACAGGACCGCATCGGCCGTCCGTCGACGAGCACCGTGCAGGCGCCGCACACGCCGTGCTCGCACCCGACATGGGTGCCGGTCAGCCGCAGGTCGTGCCGCAGGCAGTCCGACAGCAGCCGCCGGGCCGGCACCGACGCCGGACGCAGCACCCCGTTGACGTGCAGCACCACGTCGTACAGCTGCTCCGCCTCCGCCTCGCTCATGCCGCCCTCCCCGCCGCCTCGCGCAGCGCGCGCCCGGTCAGGACCCCGACGAGATGGCGCCGGTAGTCGGCGCTCGCATGGATGTCGGGCTCGGGGTCCACCTGGTCCTGCGCGAGCCGGCCGGCTGCGGCCCAGTCGGCATCCGCGACCGCCTGGCCGTGCACCGCCTCGGTGAGGTCCAGTACGACGGGGGTCGGGCCGACCGAGATGTAGGCCGCGCGCGCCACCCCGATCGTGCCGTCCTGCTGCAGCGTCACCATCGCGGCGAGCCCGCACACGGCGTAGTCACCGTGGCGACGGGCCACCTCCACGAACGCCGTGCCCGTGTGGGCCGGCGGCGCCGGGAAGTGCGCCGACACCGCCATCTCCCCCGGCTCGACCGCCGACTCCAGCGGAGCGACGAAGAACTCTTCGGCGCTGACGGTGCGCGTCGAGCCCTGCCGCGCCAGCTCGACGGAGCCACCCGTGAGGGCGAGGACCGCGGTCATCTCCCCGCTCGGGTCGGCGTGGGCCAGGCTGCCGACCGTGGTGCCGCGGTTGCGGATCACCGGGTGCGCGACGAGCCGCAGCGCCTGCCGGAGCAGGGGCAGCGCGTCGAACGCCGGGCCGTCGCGCTCCACGTCGGCATGCCGTGCCAGCGCGCCGATGCGCACCCCGCCGTCCTCGACGCGCACGAAAGCCAGGTCGGGGATGCGGTTGATGTCGACGATGTGGGCGGGCGCCGCCAACCGCATGTTCAGGATGGGCACCAGGCTCTGCCCGCCGGCCAGCACCTTGCCGTCCGGCCCCACCTCGGCGAGCACCGACAGCGCCTCCGCCAGTGACGTGGGCGCCGAATAGGCGAACGGGGACGGCTTCACCCCGGGATCCTCTCAGGCGGCTGGGACTTGCGAGGGCCGCGCGGCCCTTTCGAGCCGCGCGGCCTCCGCCTGCGTGCGAAACCCCTACTGCCGCGGCTCCGGCGAGTCCTGGCCGTGCCTCGGGGATGTCGGTGTCCCGTGGTCCGAGGTCGCCCCCGCCGCATGGGCGCCGTGCCGTTGATGGGTCTCGGCGCCGACAGCCGCGCCTTCCTTGTCGAAGGGTTTGCCCGCGACCAGTGCGTCCCGCATGTAGGCCGGAGCCAGCCAGCGCAACAGGTGGTAGCCGGCCAGCAGCACGATGGTGCCCAACGCGATGCCGTCGAGGCTGAAGTCGTCGGTGACCTGATGGGACACCGGCCCGATCGCGAGGATGATGCCGGCGCCGATCGGGACCAGGTTGATCGGGTTGGCGAAGTCGACCTGGCTCTCGATCCAGATCTTCGCGCCGAGCAGTCCGATCATCCCGTAGAGGACCACGGTGACGCCGCCGAGCACACCGCCCGGCGTCGCGGCGACCAGGGCCCCGAACTTCGGGATCAGGCCGAACAGGATCGCGACCGCGCCGGCCACGTAGTAGGCCGCGGTCGAGTAGATGCGGGTGGCCGCCATGACACCGATGTTCTCGGCGTACGTCGTGGTCGGTGAGCCACCGACGGACGTGGACACCACGGTGCCGACGCCGTCGGCGAAGATGGCGCGACCGATCACGGGGTCGAGGTCCCGGCGCGTCATGGCGCCGACGGCCTTGACGTGCCCGGTGTTCTCGGCGATGAGCGCGATCACGGCGGGGAGCACGAGAACGATCGCGGAGAACTTGAAGTCCGGGCCGGTGAAGTCCGGGAAGCCGAACCAGTCGGCGTCCTTCACGGCGTCGAAGTTCACGCGGGGGTGCTCGTTGACCTCACCGGCGCCCGGGTTGAACGACGTGATGTCGCCCGCGGTCTTGTCCAGCACCCACGACAGCGCGTAGCCGAAGATCAGCGCCAGCAGGATCGCGATGCGCGACCAGAAGCCCCTCAGCATGACGGTCATCAGGAACACCGCCGTCATGGTGATCAACGCGACCCAGCGGTCCTGCGGCCAGTAGATGTCGGCGACCACAAAGGCCAGGCCGAAGCCGATCAGCATGACCACGCCGCCGGTCACCGCCGGTGGGAACACCTTGTGGATGATGCCGACACCCAGGAAGCTGATGAGCAGACCGGCGATCGCCAGCACCACGCCGGCTACCAGGATGGAGCCGGTGACCAGCGAGTCGCTGTCCTGCGCAGCTCGGATGGCGATCACGCCACCGACGAAGGACGCGCTCGTGCCGAGGTAGCTGGGGACCCGGTCCTGCGTGATGAGCAGGAAGAGGATCGTCGCGACGCCGGACATCATGATCGCGAGGTTGGGGTCCAGCCCCATCACCAGCGGGAAGACGAAGGTGGCCCCGAACATGGCGACCACGTGCTGAGCACCGATGCCCGCTGTCCGACCCCAGGACAACCGTTCGTCCGGTGCTACGACCTCACCTGGCGGCGGTGTCTTCCCGCCGTGAACGACCTTCCAACTGAATGCCATCCTCGCCCCTCCTCAGGGCTCAGGCACACGGTCACGACCGGGTCCGGCCGCGACGCGTGGCACACCGGTGACGTGGCCCCCGGCCACATCGCGCTCATCGTGACTCAAACCGGCGCTCAGGTGTGGGACGTCGGAAATTTCACCTGCTTGGCTCAACAGAACGCCCCCCGCCGGAGCCGAGAGGGGGTGGCATGATCGGCCCGTGACGCTGCCCGACGGAGTCCCCGTCGCCGCCCCCACGGCGCTCCGCGACCTGCTCGGCGGACCGGCCCGGACCGCCGTCGCGCGGGGCGTGTTTCCCACGGCGGTCTACCTGGACACCGGCGCCGAGCTGGTCGCGCTGGTCACCGCCGACGCCCTGCGGCTGCCCTGCGCGTTGGTGCTGGCGGCGCCGAGCAGCAGCCGGCCGTTCGCCGCCATCCGGCCGGACGATGTCGCCGCCGTCGGCGCCGGCGTGGTCGCGGTCGGAGACAGGCAGTTCCTGGTACGCCGTTGGTGGCGGCCCGCTCCGCTCCGCCCGCTGCACCCGGGACCGCGACTCGCGGCCCGCGCCGACGAGCTCGAGGCCCTGCTGCCTCCGCTGCCGGCCGAGCTCCCCCGACCGCCGGTCGTGGCGGCCGGGCACCCTCGTCGGACTCGGGCCCGGTCTCACCCCGGCCGGCGACGACGTCATCGCCGCGATGCTGCTGACCCTGTCGGCAGTGCCGGGAACAGCAACCACGGTCGACAATCTCTTCGCCGCGACGACCCCGCTGCTGACGCGGACGACGGCGCTCAGCGCGACACTGCTCCGGCACGCGGCAGCCGGCCGCGGGATCCCCGAGGTGACCCGGCTGATCGACGCGCTGGCCGGTTCCGGCGACTTGGCCGCAGCCACTGCCCGCTTGCTGGCGGTCGGCCACTCCTCCGGCACGGCCCTCGCGCACGGCGTGCTGGCCGCGACCCGGCAGGCACTCGCCGGTTCCGACCGACCCGACGCCAAGGTGGCCTGATGAGCGCCAGCACGACCGTCGAGGTCCGTCACGGCGCCTACCACGACTCGGTCACCCTGATGCAGGTCAGCCGGTCGGTCTCCACCGTCGACGGTGTGCAGGCGGCCCTGGTCGCGATGGGCACCGAGCTCAACCTCGACCTGCTCGACGGCATGGGCTTCGAGGCACCGGAGGGGGCCGGGTCCAACGACCTGCTGGTCGCGATCCGCGCCGACGACGACGAGGCGGTGGCCCGCGGCAAGGCCGAGCTCGACGCCGCGCTGGCCAGGTCGTCGGCCGGCGGGTCGAGCTCCGCCGGTCTGGGTGCCGCCCCGCCGCCGCGCACGACCGGGTCGGCTGCCCGTCGTACGGCCGCGAACCTCTCGCTGGTCTCGGTGCCCGGCCCGCATGCGTTCTCCGAGGCGATGGACGCGTTGGAGGCCGGCCTGAACGTGATGCTCTTCAGCGACAACGTCCCGGTCGAGCAGGAGATCCGGCTCAAGGACGAGGGCGCGCGACGCGGGCTGCTGGTCATGGGACCCGACTGCGGCACTGCGGCGGTGTCGGGCGTCGGGCTGGGGTTCGCCAACACGGTGCGGCCCGGGCCGGTCGGCATCGTGGCCGCGTCCGGCACCGGCGCTCAGCAGCTGATGTGCCTGCTCGACGCGGCCGGCGTCGGCGTGAGCCACTGCCTCGGTGTGGGCGGTCGCGACCTCTCGGCCGCCGTCGGCGGCCGGTCCACCCGCCAGGCGCTCGCCATGCTGGCCGAGGACACGGCCACCGAGCTGGTCATCGTCGTGTCCAAGCCGCCCGCCAAGGAGGTGGCCGACGAGATCACCGCGTACGCCGGGGGGCTGGCCGCGCCGGTGCAACTCGCCTTCCTGGGGGCCGGGCGGCCCGACCTCACCGCGGCGGCGCGGCGCGCGGTGGAGACCGTCGGCGGCACGTGGCCCCAGCTGCAGACCTGGGCACCCACCGCCGCACCCGCAGCGGGCGCCGGGTCGCTGCGGGGGCTGTTCGCCGGTGGCACGCTCTGCGACGAGGCGATGGTCATCGCGGCGCAGGAGCTGGGGCCGATCCGGTCCAACATCCCCCTGCAGCCCGACTGGGCACTGCCCGACGACCTGCGCGCCGATGGCCACGCCATGATCGACTTCGGCGACGACCGGCTGACCCAGGGCCGCGCACACCCGATGATCGACCAGCGGTCGCGCCTGGAACGGATCGCCGCGGAGGCCGCCGACCCGAGCACGGCCGTGCTCCTGCTCGACGTCGTGCTGGGACACGGCGCACATCCCGACCCCGCCACCGAGCTCGCGCCGGCGCTCGCCGATGCGGTGGAGAGGGCGGCGGACGACGGCAGGTCGCTCGCGGTGGTCGTCTCCCTGTGCGGCACCGAGGGCGACCCGCAGGGGCTGGCCCGGCAGGGTGACGCGTTGGCTGCGGCCGGCGCGGTGGTGCACCGCTCCAACGCCGACGCGGCGCTGGCCGCCGCCGCACTCGCGCAGGAGACCGGATGAGCCTCCTCGACCAGGAACCCGTCGTCGTCAGCGCCGGCGTCTCGCTGTTCGCCGAGGCGCTGGCCGAGCAGGCCGTCGCCGTCGGGACGGTCGACTGGCGGCCGCCGATGGAGGGCACCGAGGCGGCGCTCGCGACCGTGCTGGGCGACCCGCGCCGGGCCGAGGCCAACACGACCGCGATGGACAGGCTGCTCTCGGCCGGCGCAGAGCTGGTGGACGTCCGGCCCGCGTCGGAGGCGCTCGGGCTCGACACCGGCACGTTCTTCCACGCCGGGCCGCCGATCGCGTGGGAGCGCGCGTCCGGCCCGCTGCGCGGTGCGCTCATCGGCGCGCTGTTGTTCGAGGGGCTCGCCGACGACCCGGAGCAGGCCGAGCGGGCACTCGCGTCCGGCGACGGCATCACGTTGGACGCATGTCACCACCACCGCACCGTCGGCCCGATGGCCGGCGTCGTCAGCCCGTCGATGTGGATGTTCGAGCTGCGCGACCCGGTGCACGGCGGCACGGCCTACTGCTCCCTGAACGAGGGGCTGGGCAAGGTGCTGCGCTACGGCGCCTATGGGCCCGAGGTGATCGAGCGGCTCCGCTGGATGTCGGCAGTGCTGGGGCCGCTGCTGCAGACGGCGGTGCGCTCGCGGGTCAAGCGCAGTGCGGTGGACATCAAGGCGATCGCCGTGCAGATGCTGCAGATGGGCGACGAGGGACACAACCGCAACCGCGCGGGCACGCTGATGTTCCTCCGCGAGATCCTGCCCGACCTGATCGACTCCGGCGCACCAACGTCCGACGTCGCCGAGGCGGCCCGATTCATCGGCGGTAACGACCACTTCTTCCTCAACCTCGGCATGCCCACCTGCAAGCTGGCCACCGACGCGGCGCGGGACGTGCCGGGCTCGACGCTGGTGGTCGCGATGGCCCGTAACGGCACCGACTTCGGCATCCAGGTCTCCGGCACCGGTGACGAGTGGTTCATCGGACCGGCGAACACCCCCGAGGGGCTCTACCTCGGCTCGTTCGGACCCGACGACGCCAACCCCGACATCGGCGACTCGGCCATCACCGAGACCGCCGGCATCGGGGGCTTCGCGATGGCCGCCGCACCGGCGATCGTGAAGTTCGTCGGCGGCGAGGTGCCCCAGGCGATCGAGGCGACCCAGTTGATGTACGAGATCACCCTGGCCGAGAACCCGGCGTACCAGATCCCGGTCCTGGACTTCCGTGGCTCACCCACCGGTATCGACGTCACCAACGTGGTCCGCACGGGAATCCTGCCGCACATCAACACCGGGATGGCGGGCAAGGTTGCCGGCGTCGGTCAGGTCGGCGCCGGTCTGGTCAACCCGCCGGGAGAGATCTTCCCGGCCGCGCTGGCGGCGCTTGCTGAGAAAGCCCCTCCCCTCGGTTGACGGGTCTGCCCGGCCGGGTGGCAGGTGCAGCTCGCCGGCCGGCTGCGAGCCGAGCCAGGTGCGCAGGGCGGACGCCTGCATCGGCCTGCCGTAGTAGTAGCCCTGAGCGAAGTCGCACTCCATCGCCAGGACAGCGTCGTGCTGGCCCTGCGTCTCGACCCCCTCGGCGGTGACGGTGAGATCGAGGACGTGCGCGAGGTTGGTCACAGCAGCGACGATCGCCGGACCGGCGGGCGCGTGGTCGATGTCGGCGATGAACCCTTGGTCGATCTTGACGATGTCGATGGGCAGTCGACGGAGGTAGCTCAGCGAGGAGTAGCCGGTGCCGAAGTCGTCCAGCGCCAAGCGGATGCCGAGGTCCTTCAGGTCGGCGAGCACTTTCGACGCGCGATCATTGTCCTCGAGCAGGACGTACTCCGTCATCTCGAGAATCAACGCAGTCGGGTCCATGGCACTCTTCGCGAGCACGTCCGCGACGGTGGCGGGGAAGTCGTTGCTGACGATCTGCCGGGCCGAGACGTTGACGGCGAGCTCCAACGGCGCGTCCGGGCGACGCTGCAGCCACCGGCCGCGGTCCAGGCAGCTCCGCTCGAGCACCCATGCGCCGATCTCGTTGATCAGCCCGCTCTGCTCGGCGATCTCCACGATCGACACAGTCGCTACGGACCCCCGCTCTGCATCCGTCCATCGCAGGAGCGCCTCCACGCCGCGGACCAGGCCGTCCTCCGTGCGCACGATCGGCTGGTAGGCGACATCCAGGTTGCCGTTGGCGAACGCCTTGCGCAGGTCGGTCTCGAGACCGTGGGAGTCGACCGTCCGGAGCGCTTCCCGCAGGTCGATGTTCTGGTGCCGGGCGCCACCCTTGCGCTTGGCCTGGTACATCGCGATGTCCGCCTGAGCAACCAGCTCCTCGGAGATGTCCTCCCCCGGGCCGGCGAACGCCACCCCGACGCTGGCGCTGGTGGAGATCACCACGCCCTCGAGCTCGAAGGGCTGGGCGAACGCGTCGTCTACCCGCCGGGCCAGCGCCTCGACGTCCGACGGCCGGGTCAGGTCCTCGCACAGAAAGACGAACTCGTCGCCGGCAAACCTGGCCAGCGTGTCGCCGGGGCGGACGAGGTGGGTGAGCCGCTGCGAGACAGCGAGCAGGAGCTCGTCGCCGACCTGATGTCCGTGGCTGTCGTTGACCTGCTTGAACCGGTCGAGATCCACGAACAGGACGGCGGCGTTCGTGTGCGAGCGCCGGGCCCGTTGCGCGGCGTGTTCGATGCGCTGCTGCAACAGGACCCGGTTCGGCAGCCCGGTGAGGGGGTCGTGCAACGCGCCGTGGCGGAACTGGTCGGTGGCCCGGCGGGCGTCATCGCGGGCCTGGGCGTTGAGCAAGTAGGCGGCGGCCACGTCGGCCAGCGTCTGGGCGGCCTCCATGTCATGGCCGCCCAGATCACCGACGGTGTCGCGGTAGAGGTCGAGGGCACCAAGGCGACCGGTCGCCCCACGCATCGGGAACGTGAACACGGCCGCGAGGCCGGCGTCCAGCGCAGCCCGGGCGAACGCGGGGAAACGATCGTCTCCGGCGAGGTCGGGCACTGCCACCGACCGGCCGGTGTCATAGGCGACGAGGCACGGGCCTTGGGCGATCTCGGTCTGGAGCTGCTCGAAGCGCAGTGCATCGACGTTCGATGCCGCGATGTAGCGGGGAGTGCGCGTGCCGGTGATCAGCGTGACCCCGGCGGAGGTGATGGGCAGCACCTCGACGATGCTCTCGACGAGGTGGTCCAGGATGCCCTGGATCGGGAAGTCGGTGGCCAGCGTGCGAGCGAGATCGCTCAGCACGGCAGAGAGCTTCGCCTCTTGGACCACGGATCCCCATCCAGGCACTGCGGAGCAGGGCCCGCGCACGGTCCGGACGGGTGTTGTCACACAGAGTGTCACGGAACAGTGGGGAAACCTACACAGATCGCCCGTTCGGCGTCGGGTGGCCCGGTCAGGCGACCGGCGGTCCGCCGACGTCCAGCTCGCCCCGGACGACGGCGAGGGCCACATCCGTGAGCTTGAGGTTGTGGGTGCGGGCATGTCCGCGAAGGGCGCCGAAGGCCTCGTCCATGCTGACGTTGCTGCGTTCGGCCAGGACGCCCTTGGCCTGCTCGATCGCGATCCGGCTGTTCAGCGCGTGCTGGAGCTGTTCCGCCATCACGTTGCTCCGGTGGGTGGAGCGTCGTTGCAGGATGCCGATCGTGGCCACATCGGCAAGGGCCTGCGCGAGCCGCCGGTCGTCGTCGGGGATCGGTTCGGGGCGGGCGTTGAACATGTTGAGCCCACCGATGGTCTGGTCCCGCAGCCGCATCGGCACGGCGGCGACGGACCGGAATCCCGCATTGAGCGCCGCCGGGACGAACAGCGGCCACCGGTCGCGATCGAGGGTGAGGTCGTCGCTGGACACGGCGTCGCCGGTGCGCACGCAGTCCAGGCACGGCCCCTCGTTGTTCTGCAGCTGGAAGATCTCCAACAGCCGCATGCTCTCGTCCGACGACGCCACCACCGCGAGGTTGCCGCGCTGGTCGTCGAGAAGCAGTCCGGCGGCCGTGACCCCGAGCAGGTTCACGCAGCCTGCCACCAGCTGGTCGAGGAGGTCGACGACGTCATAGTCGTCGACCAGCGTGTCCGCGAGCAGGACGAACGTCTCCGCCAGCGTCTTCTCCCGGCCGCCCCGGGTGGACGAGCCGCCGGTCATGTCGTCGATGCTCATAGGTCCTCCGTCGAGAAGCGAAGCCGCCGGGCCACCACATCGCCCGCCAGCTCCACCAGGGTGCGGTCGGTTGCGAAGGCCCGGGCACGGAGGATCGTGAACGCCTCCTCCGTGGTCACACCGAGCTGCACCTGCACCATCCCGGTGGCCTGATGCACCTGCGGGTGGTAGGTGGCGCGGAAGTCTGAGCTGCCGCCTGGCTGGTGATCGCGAGGCGAGCCGAGGTCCAACAGGGCGTGGGCCGCGGCGTCGGCGGCCATCAATGCGGCGGGCAGCTCATCGGCCGCCAGGTCCCCGGGCGCGTCGCGGTAGAGGTCCATCGCCCCGACGCTGATCACCCCGATCCGCAGCGGGAACGCGAAGACCGCATGCACACCCGCAGCCCCCGCACCCTCGAGGAACGCGGGCCACCGGTCCACCACGATCTCGCCCGACGCCGTGAGGTCGGGCACCAGCACCGGGGCGCCGCTGCGCACCGAGTCGACACACGGGCCCTCGCCCAGGGTGAGCTGGAGGTCCTCGATCCGGGCCGAGACCTCATCCGTCGCGCACACGATGCCGTGGTTGCCCGACGTCGTCACCATGGAGATTCCTGCACCAGTCACCCCGAGCATCTCTACGCACAGCTCGCTGATCCGCCGCGGCTGCGCATCGCGTTCTGCGGCGGCCTCCGACAACAGCCCTGCCCATCGCCCCGGGTCATCCACGGGGATCCGGTCGAACCGCCATCGTGACCACCTCACCTACCGGGCGGTTTGCCGTGCTTACAGCATGCAACCACGTTGATCCCCGGTCTGCGACCCCGGGCAAACCATCTACAGACCGTGAATGACCACCACAGTCACATTGTCCACCCCGCCGGCATCCAGAGCAGCGGCGGTCAACGCGTCACATGCTGCCTGTGCTCCGTCGGCTTCGCGGAGGATTGCCGCGATCTGGGCATCGTCGACCATGTTGGTCAGCCCGTCCGTGCAGAGCAGCAGCCGGTCACCGGTCGCCAGCGGCACCTGGGCAACGTCGGGCTGGATGCCCCGCTCGAGGCCCAGCGCCTGGGTCAGGTAGCCGCCGGCGCCGTGGTCCTCGGTCACCGGGCGCAGCCCATCGCCGCTCGCGAACAGGTAGCACCGGCTGTCCCCGACGTGCCCGACCCAGGCCTCGTCCGAGGTGACCAGCGCCACGACCGCCGTGCTGCCCATGCCGTGCCGGGCGGGCTCGTCCTCCGACGCGGCCAGGACCGCAGCGTGCGCCTCCTCGAGGGCCCCGCCCACCGCCGCGGCAGGATCTGAGCCGTCGTAGTCGATGAAGACCTCCTTGAGGCGGGCGATGGCCACGGCGCTCGCGACGTCTCCCGCCGGGTGGCCGCCCATCCCGTCGGCCACCGCGTAGACGCCGGACTCGGGCTGCACCAGCAGCGCGTCCTCGTTGCGCTTGCGGACATGACCGATCTCGCTTCGGTAGCCGACCTCCATGCCGTCCACCGTAGATCAGCCCAGCAGGCGGGACTCCTGCGGCGCGGTCTCAGCGACCAGCCGGCCGCGGCTGATGACGTAGCGCGGCGGTGCGTGCCTGATCAGCGCCTCCCGGGACGTCGCGCCGTCGAGCACGACCAGGTCTGCCGGCGCCCCCACCTCTAGCCGATGGCCTTCGTCGCCGAGCACCGTGGCCGCATCGGTCGTCACCATGTCGAGCAGCAGGTCCATCCGGTCCAGGGTCGGCGGCCCGATCAGGTGGGCGGCGAGGAACGCCACCTCGAGCAGGTTGTGCCGGCCAAAGGGGTAGAAGGCGTCCTCGATGTCGTCCTGCCCGATGGCCACCGGGATGCCGGCGTCGTGCACGTCGTACGCGCGTAGGTGTCGCGGCCCCGTGTGCGGGTCGGTGACGAACGACAAGCCGGCCTCGCGGGCGAGGCCGAGCAGCCGGCGGAACGAGGGTTCGGGGTAGCTGCCGATCGCCCGGGCGTGGCAGGCCACCACCCGGCCTTCGAGGCCGTGGTCGATCGTGGCCCGAGCCAGCATCTCGGTCGTGCGCAGACCGGGGTCACCGGCGTCGTCGGTCAGCATCGCGACGCGCGTGCCGTGGTCGGCCGCCAACCGGCACATCCGGTCGACGTGCTGACGAGCGGCCTCGTCGTCGTACTCGATCCACGGGATGCCGCCCACGACGTCAGCGCCGAGGTCCATCGCGTGCCGGACCAGCTGCTCTGCACCCGGGTCACGCAGCAGACCGTCCTGCGGGAACGCGACGACGTCCACCCGGACGACGTCGACGAGCTCGTCGCGCAGCCGGATCAGCGCCTTCACTGCTTCCAGCCCCGCAGCGGTGTCGGTGTCGGCGAACGCCTGCACGTGCGTCACGCCGTTGCGCAGGCCGTCGAGCACGGCGCGGCGGGCATTGTCGAGGATCGCTTCCTCCGCGTAGTCGTCCTTGACCCGCGACGCCAGCTCGATCGACGTCATCGCGCCGCCCATGCCGGCGCCGGTGTACTCGCGCAGCACGGCGTCGCCGGCGCGCTCGAACGTGTAGACCTTGTCCAGGTGCAGGTGGGCGTCCACGAACGAGGGCGACAGCAGCTGCCCCCCGGCGTCGAGCACCGTCGCGGCGTCGGCGTCGGCCTCGTCGATGGCAGCGATGACCCCGGCGGCGACCGCGACGGTGCACGGCTGCTCGTGTCCACCCCGGGCATTGGTGATCAGCAGGTCGTACGTCGGCACCGGTGCCCCTCTCCGGCAGGCGTCACTCGCCTGCGACCATGGCGAGATCATGCCGCCGCTCGCCGCCGGTCGCTCGGCAACGCGGGCTCCCGTCCGCGGTCGGCTGCTCGTCGTCGCGATCTTCCTCGTCGCGCTGAACCTGCGGGCGACGCTCGCCTCCGTGCCCCCGCTGGTGCAGACGATCCGTGCCGATCTCGGCCTCAGCGCGGCGACCGCTGGGCTGCTCACCACGCTGCCGGTGCTGTGCATGGGCGTCTTCGCGCCGGTGGCTCAGCGCGTGGCTCAGCGGATCGGCAGGGAGGCCACCGTCGCTCTGGCGCTGGTCGTGCTGCTCGTCGGGCTGCTTGTGCGGCTGGGCGGCGAGCACCTGCCCCTGCTCTTCCTGGGCGTGCTGCTCGGCGGCGCCGGCATCGCGCTGTGCGGAACCGTGCTGCCGGGCATCGTCAAGGAGTTCTTCGCGAACCGTCCGGGCATGGTCACCGGGATCTACCTGTTCGCGATGATGGCCGGCGCCACCGTGGCCGCTGCGGCCGCGGTGCCGCTCGCCGAGGCGCTCGGGTCGTGGCAGCGCTCGCTCGCGTTCTGGTCGGTGTTCGCCGTGCTCGGGCTGGTGGCCTGGCTGCCGGTGGTGCGGGCGGTCAACGACCGCGAGGACCCCGATGAGCGCGAGCCGGTGGGCGCCCTGCCGTGGCGCAGCCGCACCGCATGGCTGCTCGCGAGCTTCCTCGCGCTGCAGTCGGCCGGCTTCTACAGCCAGCTGGCGTGGATCTCCCCATCGTACGAGGACCGTGGCTGGTCGGCGCGCGATGCCGGTCTGCTGCTTGCCCTGTTCAGCATCGTGCAGCTGGTCTCGGCCGTGGGCGCACCTGCGCTCGCCGACCGGGTTCGTGACCGCCGCTGGCTGGTGGGTGCGTCCGTCGGCGCGGCCCTCTTCGGCCTCACCGGGCTGGCTGTGGCGCCGGGCGCCGCGCCGTTGCTCTGGGTCGCGCTGGTCGGCATCGGTCAGGGCGGCGGGTTCGCCCTGGGGATGGTGAAGCTCGTGGACTACGCCCCGTCGCCCGCTGCGTCGGCGCGGCTGTCGGCCCTGGTGTTCCTCGTGTCCTACTCGGTGGCCTCGCTGGGACCGTTCGTGTTCGGCGCCCTGCACGACTGGACCGGCGACTACTCGGTGCCCTTCGGGATGCTCGCGGTTCTGTGCGCCGTGCAGCTCGCCCTGGTGCCCCGCCTGCGCCCCGGCCGGCTGGCCGAGCCGCAAGAATGGCCGTCGTGACTCCCGACGACCTCGTGCGCTACTGCCTCGACAAGCCCGGCGCGTGGCAGGACGAACCGTGGGAGGGCGACACCGTCGCCAAGGTCGCCACCAAGATCTTCGCCTTCCTCGGGTCGGGCACGTCGGTCGGCCTGAAGTGCGGACTGACCCGGGACGAGGCCGACGAGTGGCTCACGCGCTACCCGCAGGACGCGGCAGTGATGCCCTACATCGGGCGATCGGGGTGGAACACGCTGCAGGTGGGCGGGGCGATCCCGGACGACGAGCTGCTGGAGGCGGTCGACGCTTCTTACGACTTCGTGGTGGCCAAGCTGCCCAGGAAGGACCGGCCCCCCGCCTAGACGAGTCCGCCTAGACGAGTCCGCCTAGACGAGTCCGCCTAGACGAGTCTCGCCTAGACGAGTCCCGACTGGTAGGCCAGGACGACCGCCTGGACTCGGTCCCGCACTCCCAGCTTCATCAGCAAGCGGGCTACGTGCGTCTTCACCGTGCCTTCGCCGATGTACAGCTCTGCGCCGATCTCTGCGTTGGACATGCCGCGGGCAAGCAGCTGCAGAACTTCGCGCTCGCGCTCGGTGAGTGCGTCGAAGACCGCCGGAGCGGTCCGCGGTCCGCGCCGGGCGAACTCCGCGATCAGGCGCCGAGTCACTGACGGCGCCAGCACCGCGTCACCCGCTGCCGCGGCGCGTACCGCAGCGAGAAGCTGGGAGGCCGGCGCATCCTTGAGGAGGAAGCCGCTCGCGCCGGCATGCAAGGCGTCATAGACGTACTGGTCGAGCCCGAACGTGGTCAGGATGACCACCTGTGCCGGAGAGCTGCTGTCCCGAATGAGCCGGGCAGCCTGCACTCCGTCGAGCTCCGGCATCCGGACGTCGAGCAGGACCACATCGGGTCGGACGGCCGCTGCCGCCTCGACGGCGAGCCGACCGTTCGAGGCCTCACCCACCACCTCGATGTCTGGCTCCGCCTCGAGGATGAGACGCAGGCCCGTACGGACGAGCTCCTCGTCGTCCGCGATCAGGACGCGGATGCTCACGCCCGTGCCACGCTCTCGATCGGCAGCGAAGCACGCACCAGGAAGCCACCCCCGGGTCTGGGACCCACATCCAGGCTCCCGCCATAGAGCGCCACTCGTTCCCGCATGCCGACCAGACCCCGCCCGGAGCCAGCTTCCACCTCAACAGGCCGACCGTCATCGGACACCTCCACGTCGACGCCATCGCGGTGATAGATCACCGAGACAGTCGCGCGGGCATCGCGGGTGTGGCGAAGTGTGTTGGTGAGCGACTCCTGCACGATGCGATAGGCGGCCAGGTCGACTCCGGGCGGCAACGGCCGTTGGTCGCCCCGGACCGATACGTCGACGGGGAGCCCTGCCGAACGGATCTCCGCGACGAGGACATCGAGATGCTGAAGACTCGGTTGCGGTGACAGAGGTGCCGTCTCCTCCACGCCGACCAGGACGTCGAGCAGCCGTCGCATCTCAGCGAGCCCCTGCCGCCCACTCGACTCGATGGACGTCAGCAGCCGTTCCGCGGCCAGCGGGTCGTGACGGAGGACGCGCTGGGTCGCCTGTGACTGGATGACGATCACTCCCATGCTGTGCGCCACCAGGTCGTGCAGCTCGCGGGCGATACGCGCTCGCTCGGCCACCACGGCGGCTCTGGTGTCTTCCTCCCGGGTGCGCTCGAGCATGGAGGCGTGGTCGTGAAGCCGCTGAACCTCGCCTCGTCGACGACGCATCCAGCGGCCGAATCCCCAGAGTGCGGCGAGGACGAACCACGCCGGGACCACCTCGTCCCACGGCGCCCCGTCCCGGAGCCGCGGAAGGTCGGACGACAGCAGTGCGGCTGCAGCCGCACCGGCGCCGAGCAGTGCCTGCATCCGGTTGGCGTGCGCCGCGACGGAGTAGAGGGCGAGGACGAGGGCGAAGAAGGGCTGGCCGAGGTCGCCGTCCAGCTCGTACTGGAGCCATCCCGCGACCACCACCACGCTCAGAACCAGCAGTGGATGGCGTCGACGGACGAGCAGCGGAACCGTCGCGACCGCCGCGAGGGCCGCGTTCACGGCCGGTCCGCTCTCCCAGGCAGAGGGGTCCCGCGTCCAGACCTGGATCTGCGCGGAGCCAGCCAGCAGGACGACGACGACCACGTCGGCAATGCGTGCGGCCCGCGACAAGCTCATGCGGGGACGCTAGCCGCTGGGTTTCACTCCGGCATCCGCTCTCGGAATACCGAGGATGCCCCAGCCCTATGCCAGACGGGCTACCCACCAGCCCGTCAGCGGGAAGACGACCTGTCGGGGCTCGGCCTCCTAGCGTTCGAGCACACCACTCGAACTCTGGAGGAAACCGATGGAAACGATGCCCTGGGCCCATTCGCTGCGTGCTGGCTGGGCGGGCGTGGCGGCCGGCCCGCTGCTCATCCTGTCCAGCGGGATCCAGCTTGGAGTTCACGTGCAGGAGCCTGACGGCACGGTCGTCGCGCCCGTGCTGTTCACCGCCCTGACCGCGCTGTGGGCGCTTGGAATGATCTGCGTGGCGGTGACCGTCCGGGCGGTCGCGGCGCAGCACGCCGCGGCGAATCGGTCTCTCGCGCGTGCCGGCCGGATCGGGGTGCGTTCGACCGTCGTGGGTTGCGGTCTGCAGGTCGCCTTCGCCGTGGGAGCGGCCGTGACTGCGGCGTTGACCGGGAAGCCTCTGGAGGCCGTGTTCCTGCTCTTCGCGCTGGGTTTCCTCGCCATGATCGTCGGTGCCGTGTTGCTGGGGACCGCCGTGCGGCGGAGCGGCGTGCTCCGTGCCGCCAGAGTGCCGCTGTGGTTCGGCGCCGCCGCGGCGTTGGCCGCGATCGTCGTCCCCCTGGATCCCTGGCACGACGTGGCGCTCTTCGCCTTCGACGCTTCGTGGACCGGTCTCGGTGCGGTGTTGCTGCGCAGCACTCAACGGCCCGTCGCCCAGCCAGCGCCGGCCCGGGCTGCCGCCTGAGAGCCGCTCACTCCCCAAGCCGGACGGCGTCCAGGTCCGCGGGGGTGTCGATGTCGGCCGGGTCGGCGATGTCTGCGCACTCGACGGCGTCGACCTGGTCGGGATGGCCGCGGATGAAAGCCCGGACACCTTCGTCGCCCGCGGCGGAAGCTGACACCGCGGCCCAGAGCGGGCGGGCGACACCGACCGGGTTGCGTGGCCGGCCGCCGTACGTCGCGACCACGAGCTGGTGACCCTCGTGGAGGCGGCGGACGAGTCGGCCGACCACGTCCGCGCCGATCCCCGGCTGGTCGACCAGGGAGATGACGACCGCATCGGCACTCTCGGGCAGCGCGGCGAGCCCGGCGCGCAGCGACGACGCCATTCCGGTCGCCCAGTCGTCGTTGACGACGGTGGTCGCCCCGGGGACCGAGACGGTCACGGCGCCGGACACGACGTACACGGGATCGCAGCCGCCCTCGCGGAGGACGCGCACCGCGCGGTCGACCAGCCGCTCACCGTCGAGCTCGACCAGGGCCTTGGGGCCGCCGAAGCGGCTTCCCTCCCCCGCTGCCAGCACCAGCCCGGCGACTCGGGTCACCGGTGGATCGGACCGTCGGTGTCGCCCAGGCGGCGGCCGGTGCCGCCCCATCGCAGCGCGACGATCTCGGCCGCGATCGACACCGCCGTCTCCTCGGGCGTGCGCGCGCCGATGTCGAGGCCGATCGGCGAGGCGATCCGCGCGAGCGACTCCTCGCTGACGCCCTCGTCGCGCAGCCGGGCCAGCCGGTCCTCGTGCGTGCGGCGGCTGCCCATGGCGCCGATGTAGGCCGCGTCGGTGCGCAGCGCGACCTCGAGCAGCGGCACGTCGAACTTCGGGTCGTGGGTGAGCACGCAGATGATGGTGCGCGCGTCCACGTCGACGGACTCGAGGAAGCGGTGCGGCCACTCGACGACCACCTCGTCGGCCTCGGGGAACCGCTTCGGCGTCGCGAACACCGCGCGCGCGTCGCACACCGTGACGCGGTAGCCGAGGAACTTCCCGACCCGCGCGACCGCGGCCGCGAAGTCGATCGCGCCGAACACGAGCATCCGCGGCGGCGGCGCGAACGACTGCACGAACACCGTCAGCTCGTCCTGGCGCCGTTCGCCGTCGGGGCCGATGCGCATCGTGGCCGGTCGTGCCGTGGTCGAGCATCCCGCGCACGTCGTCGGCGACGGCGGCGTCGAGCCGGGCCGTGCCGAGCGAGCCCGGCGACCCGGTCGGGCCACACCACGAGGTGCGCACCGAGCTGGCCGGGCCCGTCGACGATCGTCGCGACGGCCACCGGCTCGTGCGCTGCATCCGAGGCGACGACAGCGGGCAGCTCCGGGTAGGTCGTCGCGTCGACCGCCTCGACGAACACGTCGAGGATGCCCCCGCAGGTCAGGCCGACCGCGAACGCGTCGTCGTCGCTGACGCCGTAGCGCTGCAGGACCGGCTCGCCGCCGGCGAGCACCTCCTGCGCCAGCTCGTAGACCGCGCCCTCGACGCACCCGCCCGACACGCTCCCGACGACCTCGCCGTCCGGCAGACGAGCATCGCGGCGCCGGGCGGCCGCGGGGCGCTCTGCCAGGTCGAGACCACGGTCGCCAGCGCGAACGGCCGCCCCTCGGCGTACCAGCGCCGCCGTACCTCGTCGACGCACGTCACGCACGGTGACAGTCCCGCCGGCTCAACGGCCGCCGATGACCGCGGCCAGCCGCTCGAGCGCCGCGAGCGAGTGGCCGTCCACGAAGTCGTCGACGTGCGGGCAGCGCGGCGAGCATCCCGGCGGTCATCGGCGCGTAGCCGGGCTGCCCGCGGTGCGGGTTCACCCACACGACCCGGTGGGCGAGCCGGTGCAGCCGCGCCATCTGCTCCCCGAGCAGCGCCGCGTCGCCGCGCTCCCAGCCGTCCGAGGCGATCACGACCACCGCACCCCGGGCCACGCCCCGCTGCCCCCACCGGTCGAGGAACGCCTCTGCAGCAGCTCGCCGAGCCGGGTGCCCGCCGCTCCAGTCGGGCACCGCGTCGGCGCACCGCGGCCAGCGCCGCCGACGGGTCGCGCCCGCGCATCTCGCGGGAGACCCGGGTCAGCCGGGTGCCGACGGTGAAGACCTCGGTGCGCGGGCCGGCGGCGCGCGGCCGCGTGGGCGAACCGCAGCAGCGGCTCGGCGTAGGGCTGCATCGACCCGCTGACGTCGACGACCAGGACGAGCCGCCGGGGCCGCACCCGGCGGGCCCGGTGCTCCAGCCGGGCCGGCTCGCCGCCGCGGCGGAGCAAGGACGCGGACCGTACGCCGGGTGTCGAGCGCGCCGCGCAGGGCCGGTCGGTGCCGCCGGGACCGGCGCGGACTCGCCCACCGGGTCGATCGCGGCGATCAGCCGCCGTACGGCCTCCCGCTCGCTCGCCGTCAGGGCCGCCAGGTCGCGGTGGCGCAGCACCTCGGTCCGGCTCGCCGTCGCGACCGCGGCCGGCGTCGTCGCTCGAGCTCCGCGACGTCGCGGCTCGTTCCGGCCCGGGACGGCGACCGGGCGAGACCACCTCGACGGGAGCCGCCCGCCGCCGCGGCGGCGCCTGCTCGCCGGCGAAGTAGGCCGCGAACGCCCGGTCGTAGCGGTCCAGGTCCTCGGGCGACGGCGCACAGCGTGAGCCGCCCGGCCCAGTAGACGTCGGCCCGTCCCGGTGACGTCGAGGTGCTCGACCGCGGTCGACCATCGCGTGCACCCGGTCGGGGCTGGCGGGCACGCCGGCGGCGCGCAGCGTGCGGGCGAAGCCGACCAGCGTGGCCGTGACGTCCGCCCCCGCTGCGGTGCACGTCATCCCGCCGCGCGCCCAGGCGGCCAGGCGCCCGACGACGCGCTCCTGGTCCTCGCGGTACTTCAGGAACGCGCCCAGGCTCGCCGCCGCGAGGTCGGGGTCGAGGTCGCGGGCGCCGAGGGCGAGCATGGCCTCGGCCCAGTCGAGCGACTCGGCGACGCCGGGCGGCTTGAGCAGGTCCTCCTGGCGCAGGTCCGCGGCCACCCGGGCGACGCCGGCGGCGAGCGCCTCGGTCACCGCCGGGAGCCGCCGCCGGATGATGGCGACCTCGCGCTCGAAGCCGGGGTGCTCGACCCAGTGGTAGAGGCAGCGGCGCTTGAGGGCGTCGTGCACCTCGCGGGTGCGGTTGCTCGTGACCACGACGAGCGGCGGCTCGGCGGCCGCGGATCGTGCCGAGCTCGGGCACCGTGATCGTCCACTCGCTGAGCACCTCGAGCAGGAACGCCTCGAACTCGTCGTCGGCGCGGTCGACCTCGTCGACGAGGAGCACGCTCGGGGTGGTCTCCAGCGCCTGCAGCAGCGGGCGCGCGACCAGGAAGCGCCGGTCGTAGAGCTCGGCCTCGATCTGGTCGGCGTCGGTCACCCCGGCGGCCTCGGCGGCGCGCAGGTGCAGCAGCTGGCGCGGGAAGTCCCAGTCGTAGAGCGCCTGCGACGCGTCGATGCCCTCGTAGCACTGCAGCCGGATCAGCGGCGCGTCCAGCACGCCGGCCAGCGCACCGCCAGCGCGGTCTTGCCGACGCCGGCGTCGCCCTCGCAGAACAGCGGCCGGTGCATCCGCAGCGCGAGGTAGGCGGCGGTCGCCAGGCCCTCGTCGGCGAGGTAGTCCTGGGCGTCGAGGCGCTCGGCCAGCTGCTGCGGGCGACGTCACGTCGGTCACCCGATCACCGTACGTCGTCGGGCCCACGTCGACTGTCACGGTCGGCCATGCGCCAGACGTCGCGGCCCATGCCGAACGCTCAGTCGGTGCGCGGTGTGCTCGGCGACCATCCGGGCGAACCGCTCCGCCTGCTCCTGCGCGTGTGCCCCGTCGGCCTTCTGCACGCCCATCGCCGCCATCGCCGTCCCGTCGGAGAGGTCGAGCATCATCCACGGGTCGTCGCGCAGCAGCCGCACGCCCGACCACCTCGGCCCACTCCAGCCGGCGGCGGTGCACGATGTTGACGACCGTCACGCCCGGCGTCGTCGGCGACGACCCGCACGGCGGCGAGCCGGTGCAGGAAGCAGGCGACCGCGACGGCGACCGCGCCGAGCGCCAGCCGCGACCCGAGACTCCAGCCGCCGGCGCCATCCGACGGGGCGAACACCGCGCCACCGACCAGCGCGGCCAGCACCAGCGCGGCGCACGGGTAGATGACCAGGCGGCGCGCGCCGGGGCCGGAACACCGTGGTCGCGCGCTCGGTGACCACGCCGGGCGTCACAGCCGGCAGGCGTGGATGTCGGTGACCAGGATGCCCCGGGCGCCGAGCTCCCAGAGCTCGTCCATGACGCGGTGGGTGTCGGCGCGCAGCACCATCGCGCGCACCGCGACCCAGCCGGCCGTCGTGCAGCGGCGACACGGTCGGGCGACTCGATGCCGGGCGTGAGCTGCACCGCCGACTCGACGAGCTCGCTGCGCACGTCGTAGTCCATCAGGACGTAGCGCCGGGCGATGATGACGCCCTGGATGCGCCGGACCAGCTGGTCGACCGCGGGCATCGCCGGCTCACCCGTGCGCCGGACGAGCACCGCCTCGGACTCGAGGATCGGCTCCCCGACGATCTCCAGACCGGCCTGGCGCAGCGTCGTGCCGGTCGAGACCACGTCGGCGATGACGTCGGCGACGCCGAGGCGTACGGCGGTCTCCACCGCGCCGTCGAGGCGGATCACCTCGGCGTCGACGCCGTGGTCGGCGAAGTACTTCGCGACGCAGCCCGCCGTACGACGTGGCGACCCGCTGCCCGGCGAAGTCCTTCACGCCGGTGGCCGTGCCCGGCCGGGCGGCGAAGCGGAACGTCGACCGGCCGAAGCCCAGCGCCAGGATCTCCTCGGCGGCGGCGCCGCTGTCGAGCAGCAGGTCGCGGCCGGTGATGCCGACGTCGAGCGCGCCCGACCCGACGTACACCGCGATGTCGCGCGGGCGCAGGAAGAAGAACTCGGTGTCGTTGTCGGGGTCCTGCAGCACCAGCTCGCGGGTGTCGCTGCGCTGCCGGTAGCCCGACTCGCGCAGCATGCTCGGCGGCCGGCTCGGCCAGCGAGCCCTTGTTGGGCACGGCGACACGCAGCACGACAGGCCTCTCTCGCAGGGATGTCCTCAGAGCCGAGCGTAGACGTCGGCCAGCGCCAGACCGCGGGCGATCATGAGCACCTGCACGTGGTAGAGCAGCTGGGAGATCTCCTCGGCGGCCCGCTCGGGCGACTCGTGCTCGGCGGCCATCCACGCCTCGGCCGCCTCCTCGACGACCTTCTTGCCGATCTCGTGCACGCCGGCGTCGAGCGCGGCCACGGTGCCGGAGCCGGCCGGCCGCGACTGGGCCCTGCTCGGTCAGCTCGGCGAACAACGCGTCGAATGTCTTCACGCCGCGATCCTTGCAGAGGGCGCCGCTCAGGCCCCCACCGTCTCGATGGCCGGGTCGACGGGCGTCGGGCCGGCGCCCTCCTCGCGGTAGACCCGCCACCACACGAAGAAGCCCCAGATGACGAAGACGCCGTAGATGCCGTAGAGGATCGCCGAAGGATAGAACTTGAAGTGCAGCAGCTCCGGCACGCCGACCAGGTCGACCGCGATCCAGCACAGCCAGAACTCGATCCAGCCGCGGGCCATCGCGTAGGTCGCGAGGATCGAGCCGACGAAGATCCAGGAGTCGGCGAGGTAGTACCACCACTCGGCCGGGAAGCCGGCCCCGATCGCGCTGAAGAGGTAGTAGCACACGGCCACCGCCGCGGCCCCCCCGAAGATGAGGAACGCCCGTTCCCTCCCGGTCGCCCAGCGAGGGGTCACCGCGACGGCGGTGCCACCTGCCTTGGCCGTCTCGTGCCAGCGGTACCAGCCGTAGATGCTCACGCCGATGAAGAAGACCTGGCGGGCGGCCTGCCCGTAGAGCGTCTGCCCTTGCGGGTTGTCGAACGCGACCCCGAGGAAGACGGTGAACAGCAGCACGTTGCCGACGATGCCGACCGGCCACGCCCAGACCCGGCGGCGCATGCCGCCGACGGCCGAGGCAAGCCCGAACCCGTTGCCGATGATCTCGCGCCACAGGATGTGGTGGCCGCCGAACGTCAACTGCGCGTCGAAGAGCCAGTTGATGACATCCACGGAAACGCTCCCTCTCTCGGGCGCGCTCCAGGGCATGTCGGCCTACGCCGACGACGGGCACCCGCGCCCGTCGTACGACGGACATCGAGCACCCGCGCGTGCTACCTCCCATCCGGACTTTCACCGTCGGTCCTGGAGTTCCACCAGGTCAACCGGGCACTGTCATCGCTGACGATGCACGGGTCGCGGACTGTCACCGCCGGTTCGGAATTACACCGACCCCGGAGCACGCACATTGCTGTGTCGGGGCTCAGTCTGCCACGGCCCACCAGGAGCCGGCAGTGGCGGCCACGGCTTGGGCCCGCAGGGCGTGCACCGCCGCACCCGGATCGTCGGCCTGGTAGACCGCGGAGCCGGCGACGAAGACGTCGGCACCCGCGTCGGCGCAACGGTCAATGGTCTCGGCCGAGACTCCCCCGTCGACCTGCACCCACACGTCCAGGCCGGCCGCGCTGACCAGCTCCCTGGCCCGGCGGATCTTGGGCAACACGTGGTCGAGGAACTGCTGGCCGCCGAAGCCGGGCTCCACCGTCATGAGCAGCAGCATGTCCAGCTCGGGCAGCAGGCCGGCGTGGTCGTCGATCGGGGTGCCCGGCTTGAGCGCCATCCCGGCGCGCGAGCCGAGCCGGCGCAGGTCGCGGGCCAGCGCCGCCGGCGCCGTCGATGCCTCGACGTGGAACGTGACGCTGCGGGCCCCGGCCTCCGCGTAGCCCGGCCCCCACTTGTCGACGTCGGTGATCATCAGATGGCAGTCCAGCGGCAGTGCGCTGACCTCGGCCAGCCGCTCCACGACCGGGAGCCCGATCGTCAGGTTCGGCACGAAGTGGTTGTCCATGACGTCGACATGCACCCAGTCGGCCGCACTGCTCACACGAGACAGCTCGGCCTCGAGGTTGCTGAAGTCGGCGGACAGGATGCTGGGCGAGATCTGCACGGACACGGGCGGAGTCTAGGTGGCGGCCTCATCGGGTAGCGGCGTGCGCGACGATGTCCCGGTGACGGTGCCAGAGGCCCGGGCCAAGCGGAGTGACGAGGCGCAGCACGGGTCAGCTGACCGACCGCTGGTCGCCTGGCAGTTCCTGGGCGCGATCAGCGGGTCCGTGGCTGCGGTGCTCGTGGCAACGAGCAGCCGTTACGGCTACCACCGCGACGAGCTGTACTTCCTGCAGGCGGGTCGACACCTGTCGTTCGGGTACGTCGACCAGCCACCGCTCACCCCGCTGCTGGCCCGAGTGGGAACCGAGCTCTTCGGCGACTCCCTGGTCGGGGTGCGGCTGGTTTCCGCGCTAGCGGCTGGGGGCGTGGTACTTCTTACCGGCCTGATCGCCCGCGAGTTCGGCGGCGGGCGGGGCCCGCAGGCCCTCGCTGCGGGCTGCATGGCCGTCTCGGCGTTCCTGCTCGCCGTCGGGCACCTCCTGTCGACCGCCACGTTCGACCTGCTGGCCTGGACGGCCCTCTCCTGGCTGGTGGTCCGCGCCCTCCGGGACGGGGGTCCGGTCTGGGCGGCGGTCGGCGTCGTGGCCGGGATCGCGCTCCAGAACAAGACGCTCGTGGCCTTCCTCCTCGTTGCCTTGGCGGTCGGCATTCTGGTGGCTGGGCCGCGGGAGCGGCTGCGGAGCCCGTGGCCGTGGGCGGGCGCGGGTATCGCACTGGTCCTCTGGATCCCCAACCTGGTCTGGCAGGCAAGGCACGGGTGGCCGCTGGTGGAACTGTCCGAGGCGATCGCCGGCGGCAGTTCCGGCACCAGCGAGCCCCGGGAGCTGTTCCTCCCCATGCAACTGGTCCTCGTCAGTCCGTTCCTGGTGCCGATCTGGGCCGCGGGACTGTGGCGGCTGGCGCGCAGTCCCGCCCTGCGTGCCTATCGCGCCTTCGCTGTGGCCTACCCGTTGCTCGCGGCTCTGTTCCTGGTGACCGGCGGCAAGCCCTACTACCTGGCCGGGCTCTACCCGGTTCTCCTCGCCGCAGGTGCAGAGCCGACCCTGCGCTGGTGCAGTGCCGGAGCGTCCCGGATGCGACCGGCTCTGCTCGGCGCCGCCGTTGCGCTCAGTGCGCTGGTGGCCGGCGTTCTCTTCCTTCCGCTGGTCCCGGCCGACGCCCTGGGCGCGACGCCGATCGTGGACATCAACTACGACGCTGGGGAGACCGTCGGCTGGCCGGTGTTCGTCCAGACCGTGGCAGGTGTCCACCGGTCACTGCCGAGCGCCGAACGGGACGACGCGATTGTCCTGACACGCAACTACGGAGAGGCCGGGGCGGTGGACCGATTCGGGTCGGAACTCGGACTTCCTCGCGCCTACAGCGGCCACAACAGCTACGCCGAGTGGGGACCGCCGCCCGAGCGGGCCACGATCGCGATCGTCATCGGCTACGACCGATCGACCCTGCGCACCTGGTTCGGCTCCGTCGAGGAGGTCGCGCGGATCGACAACGAGCTGGACTTGGAGAACGACGAGCAGGACACGCCGATCTGGCTCTGCCGCGACCTGCTGGCCCCGTGGTCGCAGATCTGGCCCGCCGTGCGGCACCTCGGTTGACCGCGTCGACCGGTCGCGGTCCGGCAGCCTAGGCGGGCGTGGCGAGCCGGCTGATCACCGCCCGGACGTCGTCGAGTGACCAGTCCAGCGTGTTCTCCTGCACGGACAGCTCGATCACGCGCCAGCGCGGCGACTCGGACGGCCCGCTGCGGAACGGCACCGCCCACCCGCGCTCGGTTGCCAGCTCGAGCGCGGCCCGCAGGAGGCTGTCATGGTCGGTGTGCAGGCGCACGTGCAGCATCGGCGACTGCGGTGGGTCGACGACAACCTCGACGCCGGGCAGGTCGCGGATCGCTGCGGCGATCTCGCGGGTCTTCTGCAGGTACGCCGCCATCAGGGGCAGCCGCGTCCGCAACCCGTGCAGCGCGGCGGCTGCGTAGGGCCACATTGCGGCGAGTGTGCCGCCATGCCGGCGCCGCCAGACCGACGCCTCGGCGATGACGTCGGCCGGACCGGCCAGGCACGCGCCGGCGATGCCGCCGAGCCCCTTGTAGAACGAGACGTAGACCGTGTCGAAAAGCGCGGCCACCTCGGCCGGCGTACGGCCGTAGTAGGGAGCTGACTCCCAGAGCCGGGCCCCGTCGAGGTGCACGGCGACGCCACGATCGCGGGCCCACGCCGCCTGTGCGCCCAGCTCGCCCCACTCGGGCAGCGACCCGCCGATCTCGCGCTGCGGCAGCTCCAGGAGCAGCGCCGCGAGCGGTTCGTCGACGTCGTCGAGATCGGCCATCGTCAACGGGGCCTGGGAGTCGCCGACCGGCCGTGCGATCAGGCCGTGCAGGTGCGCGTAGCCGTGCTCCTCGTGCAGCTCGACGTGCGACGTGGGGTGGTAGGCGACCGTGCGGCAATGGCTGCGGTCGGCCCAGATGCGCAGCGCGATCTGCTGGCCCATCGTCCCGCTCGGGAGGAACATCGCCGCCGGCTTGCCGAGCACGGTGGCGGTCTCCGCCTCCAGCTCCGCGACGACACCGCCGTCGCCGTAGCGGTCGGACTCTGCCTCGGCCGGCACGACCTCGAGCAGCTCCTCGAGCACCTCCCGCGGTGGCACCGGGCGGTAGCTCAGCCACCGGGTGCATGCCTTGCGGGCGGCCAGGAGCTGCGCCTCCAGGGTGTCGCCGTTCTCGCCGGTCTCGGCGTCCTCGCTCGCGTCACTCATGCGTTGGGACGTTACCGTCCAGGTGACCGAGCGAGGGGGAGACGAACATGACCGACGCGTCCCACGTCACCGAGATGCGGCTGGTAGTCACCACCGACGACTACCAGCGCGCGCTGCACTTCTACCGCGACCTGCTCGGGCTGCGCGAGGTCGCGGCGTTCACCGCCGACGGAGGCCACGTGACGATCCTGGAAGCGGGCCGGGCCACCCTCGAGCTGGCCGACCCGGCGCACGCGGCCTACGTCGACCGGGTCGAGGTCGGCCGCCGCGTCGCCGGGCACATCCGAGTGGCGTTCGCAGTCGAGGACGCCGCGGTCACCACCGAGCGCCTGCGGCAGGCCGGCACGAAGGTCATCGCTCCCCCGACGACCACCCCCTGGGGGTCGTCCAACGCCCGGCTCGCGGGCGGTGCCGGACTCCAGCTCACGCTGTTCAGCGGGGACGACGTCTAGCCGTTGACGGGAGGCGCCCACCCGGGCCGCCGGATCAGGCAGAACGGGTGCCCGGCCGGGTCGGCATAGACGTGGTCGCCACCGGACAGCCGGCGGGCGCCGAGCGCCAGCACCTTGGGCGCCGCGGCTGCGAGGTCGTCGACCATCACGTCGAGGTGCATCTGCTGGGGGTGCGTGGGATCCGGCCACTGCGGCGCCAGGTGGTCGGGCGCGAGCTGGAACGCGAACCCCGACGACGTGTCGTCGCGCGCGACCACGACGAAGTCGTCGGACCGGTAGGTCACCGGCAGCCCCAGCAGCTCGGAGTAGAACCCGGCCAGCGCCTGAGGGTCGGGGCAGTCAATGATGACGTGGTGGGCTCGACCGATCATGGCGCTGATCCTCGCACCGGACTCACGTTCGAGGAGGTCGATCCGGCGGCGGCGCTCGACCCGGGGCTGCGGTCCGACCTCCTGGGCACCTGGGTTGCCGTGACCGACGCCGGCGGCAGCGTCGGGTTCACCGCGCCCGCCCCGGTGCCGGCGATCGCCGCGACGCTGGACGCATCCCTGGCCCGGGTCGCTGCCGGTAACGACGCGCTCGGGGTCCTCCGCTATGGGCGGCGAGCGGTGGGATTGGGGCTGCTCGTGGCCGGTCCAGGTGCCCTCACCCGGCACTGGCGCACCGTGCTGCGGGTGATGGTCCACCCCGACCACCAGGGCAACGGGGCCGGGCTGCTGCTCATGGGCGGACTTCATCAGGTGGCGCAGCGGCTCGGGCTGGAGCAGCTGCAGCTGACCGTGCGAGGCGGCGAGGGACTCGAGCGGTTCTACGAGCGACTGGGCTACACCGTCGTGGGCCGGCATCCCGGCGCGGTCCGGGTCTCCGCCGGTGACGACCGGGACGAGATCATGCTCGTCTCCCAGCTCCGGTGACGAGAAGAGCAGCGACATGCCGGCATCCCCGCACGGGCTGAAGCCGCGCGAGCGCATCGACGCGGAGTGCGACCGGCGCGGCAAGGGCGCGGTGGTGGCCGGCTGCATCGCGCTGCTCGAGGGCCGCGAGACCGACGGCGAGCTCATCGTGGTGCTCGGCGGGCCGGCCGCACGCTGGGCGGTCGGCGGCGGTGTCGAGGGGCCGCGCTACTGGCGTCGGGTCTGGGCCGCCCGCGGTCTGCTCTGGGCATGGGACGACATCGCCCTGCCGGCCATCCTCACGGCTCTCCTCGATGACGCCTGGCGGGTGCGCGAGATGGCCGCCAAGGTCGTGGCCCGGCACCGGCTCGGTGACGCGCTGCCGATCGTCGCCGACCTCCAGCACGACCCGACGGCGCGGGTGCGGGCAGCCGCCTCGCGGGCGGTCGTGCTGCTCACCGCGGCCGGCGCGTAGGCGGCCACCACCCGTCAGACCGTCCGCCGCAGCAGGGCGAGGTACATCGCGTCGGTGCCGTGCCGGTGCGGCCACAGCTGCACGTCCGGGCCATCGCCCAGGTCGGGCATCGGCGGGAGTGCCGCCCGCGCGTCGAGCTGCTCCACCGGCACGAAACCGCGGAGCGCGTCACCCACGACAGCCCGGGTCTCGGCCAGGTGCGGCGAGCAGGTGACGTAGGCGACCACGCCACCCGGGCGGACGGCCGCCAGCGCCGACGCGAGCAGCGATCTCTGCAGCGCGGAGAGCGGTGCGACGTCCTCCGCCGTACGACGCCACCGTGCCTCCGGGCGCCGCCGCAGCGCCCCCAACCCGGTGCACGGAGCATCGACGAGCACCCGGTCGAACGCACCCGCCTGCCAGGCCGGCGCCCGGCCGTCCGCCACCACGACATCGGCGTCGTCTCCGACAGCGCGCCGCGTCAGCCGAGCCCGATGCGGGGCCAGCTCTGCTGCAAGGAGACGTCCGCCCCGCTCGCGCGCCAGTGCGCCGAGCAACGCCGCCTTTCCCCCCGGCCCGGCGCACAGGTCGAGCCACCGCTGGTCCGATCCCTCGACAGGAGCCGCCGCCAGCGCCAGCGCGACGAGCTGGCTGCCCTCGTCCTGCACGCCGCCCCGGCCGTCCCGCACCGCTGGGATGGCACCGGGCTCGCCGCCAGGCAGGGTCGCGGCGTAGGGCGACCACCGGCCGGGCACGGCACCGGCGGCGATCAGCTCGGCGACCTCGGCGCGACCCGGTCGAGCGACCAGGCTCACCACCGGCGCCACGTTGTCGGCGGCGAGCAGCGCGGCCGTCTCCTCGAGCGAGCCGCGCAGCGCATCCCGGACGGCGGAGACCACCCAGCGCGGGTGCGAGTGCGCGACGGCCAGATGCCCGACCGGGTCCACGTCGTACGACGGGGCGAGCTCGTCCACCCACGAGGCCAGGTCGCTGGCACCCACCCGGCGCAGCACCGCGTTCACGAACTTCGCCCTGCCGTCGCCGAGAACCGCCCGGGCCAGCTCCACCGTCGCCGACACCGCGGCGTGCGAGGGCACTCGCATCGCGAGCAGCTGGTGGGCACCCAGCCGGAGGACGTCGCGCACCGGCTCGTCCACCTGGTCGAGCGGCCGGTCCACGCATGCGGCCAGCACCACGTCGTAGGTGCCCTGCCCACGCAACGTGCCGTAGGTGAGCTCGGTGGCGAACGCCGCGTCGCGTCCTTCGATGCCGCGGCTGGTGAGCAGCTCGGGCAGCACCAGGTTGGCGTAGGCGTCGCGCTCGGCCACGGCGCGCAGCACGTCGAACGCCGCCCGCCGCGCGGCGTCCGGCTGCGGGCGGCGGTAGGGCTTGGCCGCCCGGCGGGGGCCGCCCTGGGTCGACATCAGTGCAGCCGCGTGCCGTCGAGGTCACGCACGCCGCGCGCCCAGTCGGCGGCGGCCATCGGACGCTTGCCCGCCGGGCGCACCTCGCCGAGCTCGACCGCGCGCCCGTCGCCGGCACCCACCAGCACGCGCGCCTTCTCCACCCGCACCTCGCCCGGCGCCAGCGCGGTCTCCCCGGCGGGGCTGACCGGGCCGAGCCCGAGTCGCTCCTCACCTACCGTCGTCCAGGCCCCGGGCGCGGGTGTGCACGCCCGCACCAGCCGGTCGACGTGCTGGGCCGGGCCGGTCCAGTCGACCCGCGCGTCGCCGGTGCCGAGCTTGGGTGCGAGCGAGACGCCGTCAGCCGGCTGTGGCACCGCGCACCACGTCTCCGCTCTCGATGCCGTCGAGGGTCGCCACGAGCAGCCCCGCACCTGCTCGCGCGAGCCGGTCGAGCAGGGCTCCGCTGGTGTCGGAGGCGTGCACCGGCTCGGTCAGCGTGCCGAACACCGGCCCGGTGTCCAGCCCCTCCTCCAGCAGGAAGGTCGTGGCGCCGGTGACGTCGTCGCCGTGCAGCACCGCGTGCTGCACGGGGGCGGCGCCGCGCCAGGCGGGAAGCAGGGAGAAGTGCAGGTTGACCCAGCCGTGCGGCGGGATGCCCAGCGCCGCGGGCGGGACGAGCGCGCCGTAGGCCACCACCGGGATGCTGTCCGGCGCCAGCTCGCGCAGGCGGTCGAGAAAGCCGGGGTCACGGGGGGTCGGCGGCTTGAGCACCTCGAGGCCGTCGCGCTCGGCGCGCACCGCCACGGGTGAGGGGGCGAGGCGCCGGCCGCGACCCGCCGGTGCGTCCGGCCTGGTCACCACCGCGACGACGTCGTGACGGGAGGCCAGCAGGGCCTCCAGCGACGGCACGGCGACCTCGGGGGTCCCGGCGAAGACGAGCCGCACGCGACCCGCCCCGCTACAGCGCTCGCCCGTGCAGGGCGTGCGGGGACACCCGCACGTCGGGCGCCGCCTGCCCGGACCACTCGGCCTCGCGGATCGCCCGCATGGCGAGCTTGCGCTGCTCGCGGTCCAGCCGGTCGATGAACAGGATCCCGTCGAGGTGGTCGGTCTCGTGCTGGACACATCGGGCGAGCAGCTCGCTGCCCTCCACGGTGACCGGCTCGCCGTGCATGTTCATGCCCGTCGCGACCACGCGGATCGCCCGCTTGGTCGGGAATGCAAGGCCCGGGAAGGACAGGCAGCCTTCTTCGCCCTCCTCCTCCTCGCTGGACAGGTCGAGCGAGGGGTTGATGAGGTGCCCGAGCGTGTCGTCGACGTAGTAGGTGAAGACCCGCAGGCTGACCCCGATCTGGGGCGCGGCCAGGCCGACACCCGGCGCATCCATCATCGTCTCGGCGAGGTCGCGCACGAGCGTGCGCAGCTCCTTGTCGAAGTCGTGCACCGGGTCGGCGGGCGTGCGCAGCACCGGGTCGCCGAAGAGCCGGATGGGCTGGACGGGCACAGGCGCTCCCTCTGATCCAGGTGACGGGGACGTGAACAGTCTACGGACGCGAAATTGGGGGGTTCCCAACTCGCCGCTGGTGCGATCAGATGGGGCCCGAACCCACCGGAGGATCGCCATGACTGCTGCACGACACCGCCCCTTCGTGGCTGCGACCGCGGCCGCCACTGTGCTGGTCACGGTCGCCGCCCTGACCGCCGCGGCACCCCTGGCGGTGGCGTCCCCACCCGACGACACGGTGCGCTTCGCGACCTACAACGCGTCCCTCAACCGCAACGTCGCGGGTCAGTTGATCCAGGACCTCGCCACGCCGAGCAACACCCAGGCGGCGAACGTCGCGGAGGTCATCCAACGCGAGCGCCCTGACGTGCTGCTGATCAACGAGTTCGACTTCGACGAGGGCGGGGTGGCGCTGGCCCGCTTCCAGGACAACTACCTGTCCGTCGCCCACAACGGCGCGGCCGCGATCGACTACCCCTACGCCTACACCGCTCCTTCGAACACCGGGATCCCGTCCGGCTTCGACCTGAACAACAGCGGTGGTACGCCGGGTGGCCCAGACGACGCGCTGGGCTTCGGCTTCTTCCCCGGCCAGTTCGGCATGGCGGTCTACTCGATGTTCCCGATCGACGAGGACGCCGTCCGCACGTTCCAGAACTTCCTGTGGAAGGACATGCCCGGCGCGCTGCTTCCGGACGACGCGAGCACCGCCGCCCCGATGGACTGGTACTCGGCGGCGGAGCTCGCCGTGCTGCCCGTCTCCTCCAAGAGCCACTGGGACCTGCCGATCCAGATCGGCAAGCGCACCGTGCACTTTCTCGTCAGCCATCCCACGCCACCGGTGTTCGACGGTGCCGAGGACCGCAACGGCAAGCGCAACTTCGACGAGATCCGGCTGTGGGCCGACTACATCACCCCGGGTGGGGGCGGCTACATCTACGACGACAAGGGCGGCCGGGGAGGCCTCGCGCCGGGTGCGTCATTCGTGATCGCGGGCGACCAGAACTCCGACCCGCTCGACGGCGACAGCATCCCCGGCTCGATCCAGCAGCTGATCGACCACCCACGGGTGAACACGTCGACCACGCCGGAGAGTGCCGGCGCCCCCGAGGCGTCGGTGCTGCAGGGCGGGGCCAACCTGACACACCGCTCCGACCCCCGGTTCGACACCGCTGACTTCGCCGACACGGCTCCGGGGAACCTGCGCGCCGACTACGTGCTGCCGAGCAAGAACCTGCGGATCGAGAACGCCGGTGTCTTCTGGCCCGTCCAAGCCGACCCGTTGTTCCGGCTCACCGGCGTCTTCCCCTTCCCGACCTCGGACCACCGGTCGGTCTGGGTTGACGTCAGCGTGCCGGGAGCGGGCGCGCCGGTGCGCTGAGCGCCATGGGGGACATCGTCGATCCCCGCATCGAGGAGTACGCCGCGGCGCACTCCACTCCGGAGCCGGCTCTCTTCGCCGACCTCGCGGCGGAGACCCGGACGTCGACCAGCGCGCCGAGCATGATGGTCGGCACGCTGGAGGGCCGGTTCCTGTCGTTCCTCGTGACGATGCTGCGCCCGCAGCTGGTGCTCGAGATCGGCACGTTCACCGGCTACTCCGCGCTGTCCATGGCGGGGTCACTTCCGCCCGGAGGCCGGATCGTGACGTGCGACATCAGCGAGGACCACGTGGCCATCGCCCGTCGCCACATCGACGCCTCTCCGCACCGCGACCAGATCGAGATCAGGGTCGGCCCGGCGATCGACACGCTGAAGAGCCTGGACGGACCGTTCGACCTGGCCTTCATCGACGCCGACAAGACCGGCTACCTCGACTACTACGAAGCGATCGTGCCGAAGCTGGCTCCGGGCGGTGTGATCGCGGTGGACAACGTGCTGTGGAGCGGCCGGGTGCTCGACGACGCCGCGGCCGACGAGGTCGACGAGTCGACGCGCGCACTGCGTGAGTTCAACGACCATGTCGTGGCCGACGAGCGGGTCGAGTGCGTGATGCTGCCGTTGCGCGACGGCGTCACGCTGGTTCGGCTCCGGGCAGGCTGAGCGGCCGCGGCGGCAGGAGGCCGACCCGGACGAGCTGGTCACGCAGCCGGCCGGGGCTCTCGTAGCGGATCGTGCCGAGACCGGCCGCCCGGGCCGCGGCGATGTTTGCTAGCGAGTCGTCGATGAAGACCGTGTCGGCAGCATCGAGCTGGTGACGTTCGAGCAGGATCGCGAAGATCCGCGGGTCGGGCTTGGTGACCCGCTCCTGCCCGGAGACGACGATGCCGTCGAACAGGTCGAGGAAGGCGTACTCGCGGCGCGCCACCTGGAACGTCTCGGCCGACCAGTTGCTCAGAGCGAGGAGCCGCGCCCCGGCAGCGTGCAGCTCTTCGAGGATGGCGACGGTGGCGGTGATCGGCCCCCCGAGGGTCTCGACGAACCGCTTCGGGTAGGCCTCGATCAGCTCGCGGCGCTGCGGGTGCAGCTCCGTGTGGGCGGCGACCGCGTCGGCCCAGCTCCGGCCGGCATCCTGCGCGTGGTTCCACGCAGCGAAGCCGATCTCGTCGAGGAACGCCTCGACCTCGTCCGCGGGCATCAGCCGGCGGTAGAGGTAGCGCGGGTCCCAGTCGATCAGGACCCCGCCGAGGTCGAAGACCGCCGTGCTGATGCTCATGCGCTGCTCACGCGATCTGCAGCGGGTCGACCTGGACGCGCACCGAGCCGAGCTCCTTGCGGGCACTGCGAACGCCCGCCGCCGCGTGCAGTGCCTCGGCCAGCGCCCGTCCCCCGGCGCGCGGCACCCGCACGATCATCCGCTCGAGCGGGCCGTCGTCGGTGTCCCGGCCGGGCGCGGCGACCGGGCCGAGGACCTCGGCACCCGGCGGGCAGCTCGGTGATCTCGAGCAGCCGGGCCAGCGCCGGGCGTGCCCCGGTCAGCGAGGCCATCCGGGCCGCGGGTGGCAGCCGCGAGACCAGCCGGTCGGCGAGCTCGCGGTCGGCAAAGCCCTCCGGGTCCCACCGCACCAGCGCCTGCACCGCACGGCTGGCCGGATCGGCGAGCACCACCACCAGCCCGCCCTCGCCCGCCGGCCGGACCAGTGCCGCAGCGGCCAGCCAGCGCCGCAGCGCCTCCTCGCCGGCGCGCAGGTCGGGACGGGTGAGCAGCGCCCACCCGTCGAGGAGCAGCGCCGCGGCGTAGCCCCGCGCGGCGACCGGCTCGGCACCAGGGGTCGCGATCACCAGCGCCGGCTCTGGGCCGATCGCGGCGAGGACGCCGTCGCGCCCGGACGTGCGCACCGGCACCTGCGGAAAGGCCCGGCCCAGCTCCTCGGCGGTGCGCCGGGCGCCGACGACGAGTGCACGGGTGCGGGTGCCGCCGCACGCGGCGCACTCCCAGCTCGACGGCGCGATGACCGCACCATGCGCACGCGGGGTGCCCTGGTTCGCGGTCGGTCGCCAACGGACCCTGGCAGTCCCGGCAGCGCGCCGGCGTCCGGCAGTCGGCGCACGCCAGCGACGGCAGGTAGCCACCGCGGGGCACCTGGACCAGCACCGGCCCGCGGGCTAGCGCGTCCCGGGCCGTGCGCCAGGCCAGGCTCGGCAGCCGGGCGGTGCGGGCGGCCGGGTCGGCTGCCTGCTCGGCGTCGTCGCCGGCGACCAGGACCCGCGGTGCCGTGCTGCGCAGCACCGCGCGGGTGGCCCGCACGGGGCGGGCCCAGCCGGTGCCGACCAGCTGGGCGGCCTCCGCCGTGCGGGCGAAGCCCCCGACGAGCAGGCCGCAGCTCCTCCCCCAGCGCGCGAAGGCCGAGCACCTCGCGCACGTGCGGGTAGGGGGCGTGCGGCTCGGAGTGCAGGTCGTCCCCGTCGTCCCAGACGACCACCAGCCCGAGGTCGTGCGACGGGAGCGAACATCGCGGCGCGGGTGCCGACCACCGCGGCCGCCGACCCGCGGCGCACCGCGAGCCAGCGCCGGTAGCGCTCGGCCGGGCCGAGGTCGGCCGTCAGCACGACATGACGTTCGCCGCCGAGACGCGCGGTCAGGGCGTCGTCGACACGGGCCACGTCACGCCCGTCGGGGAGCACCACCAGCGCCCCGCGCCCGCCGGCCAGGGTGGCGGTCATCGCGAGCGCCACCGCGTCCGGCCAGCTCGGGACCCGGCAGGGCGGTCCAGACGGCGCGCGGGGAGCGACCAGCCCCGAGCGCCGCGAGCAGGGCCGGGCCCTCGTCGTAGGACGCCCACGGGCCGGCCGGCGGGAGGGCCCGCGCCGGTGCGGGCGTGGACGCGGTCGGCTGCGCCTCGACCCGGGCGTGCCGCGGCGGGATCGCCAGCCGCAGTACGTCGGACACCGTGCCCGCATAGCGGGCGGCCACCGCGCGGGCCAGGTCGAGGATCGCCCGCGGCTCAGCACCGGCTCGGGCGACACCACCTTGGCGATGGCGGACAGCCGGCCGGGATGCTCCGAGGCTCGCCAGCCGCTCGGTGACGAAGCCGCCGACCAGCCGTCCGGCGAACCTGCACCCGCACGCGGACGCCCGGCTGGGCCGCCTCGGCCAGCGCCGCCGGCACGAGGTAGTCGAACGGGCGGTCGAGGTGAGCCAGCGGCACGTCGAGCACCACGCGGGCGACCGGCAGGTCTGGCTCTGCCGCCGGTTGCGGGACTGGCTCGGTCACGCCGGTCATCACACCAGACGGGACTGTCACCGGCGAGGTGCTCGCCCCGGCGATGCTCCGAGTGGGGTCAGGCGCCGGTGATGGCGCGCAGCGCGTCGACCCGGTCGGTGCGCTCCCAGGTGAAGTCGGCGAGCTCGCGCCCGAAGTGACCGTAGGCGGCGGTCTGCGCGTAGATGGGCCGGAGCAGCTCGAGGTCGCGGATGATCGCGGCCGGGCGGAGGTCGAAGACCTCGCCGACGGCGTCCTGGATCTTCTCGACCGGAACCGTCTCGGTGCCGAAGGTCTCGACGAACAGCCCGACCGGGTGAGCCTTGCCGATCGCGTAGGCGACCTGCACCTCGCACCGCTCGGCCAGGCCGGCCGCGACGACGTTCTTGGCGACCCAGCGCATGGCGTAGGCAGCAGACCGGTCGACCTTGGACGGGTCCTTGCCCGAGAACGCGCCACCACCGTGGCGGGCCATGCCGCCGTAGGTGTCGACGATGATCTTGCGCCCGGTCAGCCCGGCGTCGCCCATCGGCCCGCCGATCTCGAACCGGCCGGTCGGGTTGACCAGCAGCCGGTAGCCCGAGGACTCGATGGCGACCCCGTCGAGGATGGGCTTGACGACCTGCTCGGCGATGTCCGGCTCGAGCATCGACTCGAGGCCGATGTCGCTGGCGTGCTGGCTGGAGACCACGACGGTGTCCAGCCGGACCGGGCGGTCGCCGTCGTACTCGATCGTGACCTGGGTCTTGCCGTCGGGGCGCAGGTAGGGCACTGCGCCGTCCTTGCGGACCGCCGACAGCTGCTGGGCGAGCCGGTGGGCCAGCGAGATCGGCAGCGGCATCAGCTCGGGGGTGTCCTGGCAGGCGTAGCCGAACATCAGGCCCTGGTCGCCGGCGCCCTGGCGGTCCAGCGGGTCCGCCGAGTGGTCGTGGCGCTCCTCGTAGGCGTCGTCGACGCCCTGCGCGATGTCGGGCGACTGGTTGCCGATCGAGACCGACACCCCGCAGGAGTGCCCATCGAAGCCCTTGGCCGAGGAGTCGTAGCCGATCTCCAGGATCCGGTCCCGCACGATCGTGGGGATGTCGGCGTAGCCCTTGGTCGTCACCTCACCGGCGACGTGCACCTGGCCGGTCATGATCAGCGTCTCGACTGCGACGCGGCTCGTGGGGTCCTCGGCGAGCAGCGCGTCCAGGATCGAGTCACTGATCTGGTCGGCGATCTTGTCGGGGTGACCTTCAGTCACGGACTCCGAGGTGAACAGGCGGCGGGACAAGGAGATCTCCAGGGGTAAGCGAGGACAGGACGACCGCGGGGCGGTGCGGTCAGGCTGAGCGGGAGTCTACCGGGCGCCGTCGGCCCAGCGTCTCGCGACGTGGTCCCACACCACGTCGGCCAGCGCTTCCTTGGGCCCGGTCGGCACCTCGACCTCGGTCCCGTCGTTGCCGAGGATGACCGCGGCGTTGTCGGGTCGCTCGAAGCCCAGGTCGGCGCCCACCTCGTTGACGACGAGCAGGTCGCAGCCCTTGCTCGCGAGCTTCGCCCGGCCGTGGCTGAGCACGTCGCCGTCGTCGTCGCCCGTCTCGGCCGCGAAACCCACGATGACCTGATCGACCTGGTCCGGCGAGCTGGCGGTACGGCGGCCGCGGGCCAGCTCGGCCAGGATGTCGGGGTTGCGGACCAGCGCAACCGGCTCGGGCTCGGCGGCGGTCTTCTTGATCTTGGTGGACTGCGCCGTCGCGGGCCGGAAGTCGGCGACCGCCGCCGCCATCACGACGGCGTCGGCTCCGGCTGCGACGTCGAGGACCGCGGCCCGCAGGTCGGCCGCCGAGACCACCCGCACCACCTTGGCGCCGGCCGGGTCGGGCAGGGCGACGTTGGCCGAGACCAGCGTCACCTCGGCGCCGCGCGCCAGCGCCGTCGTGGCGAGGGCGTAGCCCTGGCGGCCGGACGACCGGTTGCCGAGGAAGCGGACCGGGTCGAGGTGCTCTCGGGTGCCGCCCGCGGAGATCACGATGTGCCGGCCGGCCAGGTCGAGCCCGGAGCCCGAGCCCGCGAGGCCGGATCCGGGACGGGCCAGCACCCGCACGCACGCCTGGAAGATCAGCTCGGGGTCGGGCAGACGCCCGGGCCCGGTGTCGGCGCCGGTGAGCCGCCCGACCGCCGGGTCGATGACGAGGGCACCACGGCGGCGCAGGGTCGCGACGTTGTCGGCGGTGGCCGGGTGCAGCCACATCTCGGTGTGCATGGCGGGCGCGAACACCACCGGGCAGCGGGCCGTCAGCAGCGTGTTGGTGAGCAGGTCGTCAGCGAGGCCGTGGGCAGCCTTGGCGATCAGGTCGGCCGTGGCCGGTGCGACGACGACGAGGTCGGCGGCCTGGCCGATCCGCACGTGCGGCACCTCGTGGACGTCGTCCCAGACCTGGCTGCTGACCGGCTTGCCGGACAGCGCGGCCCAGGTGGGTGCGCCGACGAAGGCGAGGGCGGACTCGGTGGGCACCACCCGGACGTCGTAGCCGCTCTCGGTGAACAGCCGCAGCAGCTCGCAGGCCTTGTACGCCGCGATGCCCCCGGTCACGCCGAGAACGACGTTGGCGACGGGGGGCATCGGCGCTCCGGTCAGACCGGGTCGATCAGACCGGGTCGGTCTTCTCGGCGGTCAGCAGACCGCCGTTGATCTCGCGCATCGCGATGGACAGCGGCTTCTCGTGGACGTGCGTCTCGACCAGCGGCCCGACGTACTCGAGCAGGCCCTCGCCCAGCTGGGAGTAGTAGGCGTTGATCTGGCGTGCGCGCTTGGCGGCGTAGATGACCAGGCTGTACTTCGAGTCGGTCGCCTCGAGCAGCTCGTCGATAGGCGGGTTCGTGATGCCCTCGGGCGAGGCGATGGTGCCGGACACAGGCGGCCTTCCGGTTGACGACTTAGGCGGAGATCATCATCAAGGCTAGCAGGGAATCGACTACATCCTGGACGCTCGTGTTCACCAGGGTCACGTCGAACTCCGCCTCCGCGGCCATCTCCTCCCGCGCTGTCGCGAGCCGGCGCTCGATGACGTCGTCCGGTTCGGTGCCTCGTCCGGTCAGCCGGCGCACCAGCTCGTCCCAGCTCGGCGGGGCGAGGAACACGAGCTGCGCGTCGGGCATCGCGGCCCGCACCTGGCGCGCTCCCTGCAGCTCGATCTCGAGGAGCACCGGTGCGCCACCCGCGAGGTGGTCGAGGACGGGCCTGCGCGGCGTGCCGTAGCGGTGGCCGGCGAACTCGGCCCACTCCAGCAGGCCGCCCTCGGCGATCAGCTGCGAGAACCGCTCCTCGCTGACGAAGTGGTAGTGGACGCCGTCGACCTCACCGGGTCGGGGGAACCGCGTCGTGGCAGACACGGACACCCACAACTCGGGATGGTGGTCGCGCAGCTCGCGCAACACGGTGCTCTTGCCGACGCCCGAGGGTCCGGACAGGACGGTCAGCCGCGGCCGAGTCGTCCCCGAGACCATCAGGCGCTGCCGCCGAACTCCCGCTCGAGGGCGGCGAGCTGCTGCGCGCCGAGCCCGCGGACGCGACGGCTCTCCGAGATGCCGATCTCTTCCATGATCTTGCGGGCCCGCACCTTGCCCACACCGGGCAGCGCCTCGAGCACCGCGGACACCTTCATCTTGCCGACGATGTCGCTCTCCCGACCTTCCTTGAGCACCTCGCTCAGTGACGCACCGGCGTGCTTCAACCGGTTCTTCACCGCCGCCCGCTCCCGCCGCGCGATCGCAGCCTTCTCGAGGGCTGCTGTCCTTTGTTCGGGGGTCAGCGGGGGCAGAGCCACGGCAAGTCACCTCGGCGTAGGGAACGGGGTCTTGAGACGCCGTGAACCTAGCGACTGCAAGGCCCTTCAAGCAATGCGGGTGGCCGTGAAACGTCCGTTCGGACGATGCAGTCAGGACCTCACGGCGACAGCGACGCACCGATCATCCGGGCCGCGGCGGCGATGTCGGGCGCACCGGTGATCGGGCGACCGATCACGAGCAGGTCGGCACCGTCACGTGCTGCCTGCTCGGGGGTGGCCACTCTCGACTGGTCACCGCTGTCGGCACCGGCGGGTCGCACACCCGGCGTGATCAGCGTGATGTCGGGGCCGACCTCACGTCGTACGGCGGCGACCTCGTTCGGCGAGCAGACGATGGCCCGCGCACCGGCGGCGACCGCGAGCACGGACAGCCGGCAGGCGGCGTCGGTGGCCGGACCGCGAAGGCCGACCGCATCGAGGTCCTCGCCGGACAGCGACGTCAGCACCGTGACGGCGGTGATGCGCGCACCGGGAAGCGCGTCGGCGGCGGCGCGGATCATCGCGCCCCCGCCGGTCGCGTGCACCGTGAGGTAGTCGGGGCCGAGGTCGGCGACCGAGCGAGCCGCCCCAGCCACGGTGTTGGGGATGTCGTGCAGCTTGAGGTCGAGGAACACCGCACGGCCACCACTCGCCTCGCGGCACTTGAGCACCGCATCGCTGCCGTGGCGCAGGTAGAGCTCGAGGCCGACCTTGACCGTGCTCACGTGCGGCCCGGCTGCAGCCGCCCAGGCGACAGCCTGCTCCAGGTCGCCGGTGTCCAGGGCGAGCGCGATCGTGCTCACGCGACCGCCCGGTGGGCGTAGCCGACGGCGTCGGAGAGCCGCTCGAAGCCGCGCTCGGCCAGCGCGTGGGCGAGCTCGCGCAGGACCCGCGGCGGCGCTCCGGGGTCGTTGAAGATCGCGGTCCCGACCGAGACCGCGGACGCGCCGGCCAGCACCAGCTCGAGGGCGTCGAGTCCGGTGCGCACCCCGCCCATGCCGATGATCGGCACCTCCGGGAGAGCCGCGTGCACCTGCCAGATGCAGCGGACGGCGACTGGCCGGATCGCGGGCCCGGACAGCCCACCCGTGACACCGGCCAGCACCGGCCGCATCGTGGCGAGGTCGAGCGCCATCCCCAGCAGCGTGTTGATCATCGACAGCCCGTCGGCTCCCGCGTCGACGCAGGACCGGGCCACCGACACGATGTCGGTCACGTCGGGTGAGAGCTTGGCGAACACCGGCACGGACGGCGCGGTCTGCGCGCGCACGGCCGACACGACGGCGGCGGCCGCGTCCGGGTCGCAGGCGAAGACCAGGCCGCGGTCGGCGACGTTGGGACAGGAGATGTTCACCTCGAGGGCGGTCAGCCCGGGCGCTCCGCGCAGCCGCCGGGCCAGCTCGGCGTAGTCCTCGACGCTGCTGCCGGCGATCGAGACCACGGCCCGCGCGCCGTTCTCGGCCAGCCAGGGCAGGTCGTGCTCGAGGAAGGCGTCGATGCCCGGGCCCTGCAGGCCGATCGAGTTGAGCATCCCGCTGGGCGTCTCGGCCATCCGCGGGGTGGCCCGACCGGAGCGCGGCTCACGCTGGATCGACTTGGTCACCACGCCGCCGATCACGCCGACGTCGAAGAACTGAGCCAGCTCACGGCCAGCGGCTGCGCAGCCGGACGCGGTCAGCACCGGGTTGGGCAGGGTGAGCTGCCCGAGCGCCGTGGTCATGTCGCACGTCGGCTCGGGCGGCGCGGAGGGAGCGGGGACGGTGCGCACGCTGAACGTCATCGGACACCTGCCACGGACGCGCCGTAGGTGCCGTCAGGGACGGTGCCGACCGCATCCCAGCGGACCCGGTCACCGAGGAACACCGGGCCATCGACGCAGGAGCGCACCATCCGGGTGACGCCGTCGTCGCCCTCGACCGGCAGCACGCAGGTCATGCACACGCCGATGCCGCACGCCATCGACTCCTCGACAGCGCACTGCGCCGGCAGGCCATGGTCGGTCGCGACCGCGGTGACCGCCGCGAGCATCCCCATCGGCCCGCAGGCATAGACCACGTCGGTCTGGCTGCGCTGCAGGACAGCCGGCAGCACGTCGGTCACCACGCCCCGTGTCCCGGCCGAGCCGTCGTCGGTGGTGACCGCCACCGAGGAGGCCATCCGCTTGGCGTCCAGCGCACCGAAGAGCCGGTCCTGGCGTGCCCGCGCCGAGAACGAAGTCGACCCGGCAGCCGCGGTTGAGCAGCTGCTCGGCGAGGGCGAACAGCGGCGCGCTGCCGTAGCCGCCGCCGACGAGCGTGACGCTCGCCGGGCCGCTGCCGGCGCGCGGCAGGTTGAACGGCCGGCCCAGCGGCCCGACGACGTCGACCGGCGTGTGCTGCGGCTGAGCGGCCAGCCACCGGGTGCCGGCGCCGATGGCGGCGAACACGATCTCGACGGTTCCGCCGTAGACGCCCCGGGTGCTGACGCGGAAGATCGAGAAGGCCCGGCGCAGCACAAGGGAGGTGTCGGGGCCACCGACGGCCAGCGCGACGAACTGGCCCGGCCGGGTGTGCTCGGCGATGCCGGGCGCGACGAGCGCCATGTGGTGATAGGCACCCACCCTCCGGGTCGAGAGCACGGCGCCCCGCACCTGCACGGGCGGTGCCATCCGGGCCTCGCTGCGGGCTTCCGTCACCCTCGCTCCTCCTCGACGGTCGTGGCGCGGGTCCACTCCTGGATCGACCGTACGCCGAGCGCGCCCTGGCCCAGCGCCTCGATTCCCTGCACCGCGGCCGCCAGCTCCTGCACGGTGGTGATGATCGGACGGTCCATCGCGACGGCCGCCGAGCGGATCTCGTAGCCGTCGGCGCGCGCGTCGCGTCCGGACGGGGTGTTGACCACCATGTCGACCTCGCCGGCCAGGATGCGCTCGACGATGGTCGGCTCGCCGTCGGGCCCGCTGCCCTGGCTGTGCTTGCGCACCACCGCGGCCTGCACGCCGTTGCGGCGCAGCACCTCGGCGGTGCCGGTGGTCGCGACGATGACGAACCCGAGGTCGGCGAGCCGCTTGACCGGGAAGATCATGGCGCGCTTGTCGCGGTTGGCCACCGAGACGAACGCCACGCCCTTGACCGGCAGGCCGCCATAGGCGGCGAGCTGGGACTTGGCGAACGCCGTGCCGAACGACGAGTCGATGCCCATCACCTCGCCGGTCGAGCGCATCTCCGGGCCGAGCATGTGGTCGACACCGCGTCCCTCGACGGTGCGGAACCGCTTGAACGGCAGCACGGCCTCCTTGACCGCGACCGGCCCGTCGACCGGCAGCTGGCCGCCGTCACCGGTGGCGGGCAGCAGGCCCTCGGCCCGCAGGTCGGCGATGCTCGTGCCGAGCATCACCCGTGCGGCCGCCTTCGCCAGCGGCACGCCGGTGGCCTTGGAGACGAACGGAACGGTGCGCGACGCCCGCGGGTTTGCCTCGAGCACGTAGAGGACGTCGGCGGCCAGCGCGAACTGCACGTTGAGCAGCCCGCGGACGCCCACGCCCTCGGCGAGGGCGCGGGTGCACGCGCGCACCCGCGCGATCTCCTCACCGCCCAGGGTCACCGGTGGCAGGACGCAGGCCGAGTCGCCCGAGTGGATGCCGGCCTCCTCGATGTGCTCCATCACGCCACCGAGGAAGAGGTCGGTGCCGTCGTAGAGGGCGTCGACGTCGATCTCGATGGCGTCGTCGAGGAACCGGTCGACGAGGACGGGGCGATCCGCCGAGATCTCGGTGGCCTCGGCCATGTAGGTCGCGAGCTGCCCCTCGTCGTACACGATCTCCATGCCGCGGCCGCCGAGGACGTAGGACGGGCGGACGAGCACCGGGTAGCCGATCTCCGCCGCGATCCGCCGGGCGCCGTCGTAGGACGTCGCGGTGCCGTGCTTGGGCGCGACCAGCCCGGCATCGGCCAGCACGCCGCCGAACGCGCCGCGGTCCTCGGCGAGGTGGATGGCCTCGGGGCTGGTGCCCGACGATCGGCACCCCGGCGTCCTTGAGACCCTGCGCCAGCCCGAGCGGCGTCTGGCCGCCGAGCTGCACGACGACGCCGAGCGACCGGGCCGGCCTGCTGCTCGGCGTGCACCACCTCGAGGACGTCCTCGAGGGTGAGCGGCTCGAAGTAGAGCCGGTCGGAGGTGTCGTAGTCGGTGGACACGGTCTCGGGGTTGCAGTTGACCATCACGGTCTGCAGGCCGGCGTCGCGCAGGGCGAAGGAGGCGTGCACGCAGGAGTAGTCGAACTCGATGCCCTGCCCGATGCGGTTGGGACCGCTGCCGAGGATGACGACCGCCGGGCCCTCGCGCGGCGCCACCTCGGTCTCCTCGTCGTAGGCCGAGTAGTGGTAGGGCGTCGTGGCGGCGAACTCGGCGGCGCAGGTGTCGACGGTCTTGAACACCGGCCGGATGCCGAGGGCGTGGCGCACCCCCCGGACGACGTCCTCGGGCATGCTGCGGAGCTGGCCGAGCTGGGCGTCGGAGAAGCCGTGCCGCTTCGCGGTGCGCAGCAGGTCGTGGTCGAGCGCGGGTGCCGCGGCGATGTCGGCGGCGAGGTCGTTCAGCAGCGCGATCTGGTCGAGGAACCACGGGTCGATGCCGGTGGCGGTGTGCACCTGCTCGACGCTCGCCCCGGCACGCATCGCCTGCTGCACCACCCGCAGCCGGCCGTCGTGCGGCACCGCGGCCCGGGCCAGCAGCTCGTCGACCGTCTCGTCGTGCATCGGCAGCCAGTCGAACTGCGCGTCCCGCTTCTCCAGCGACCGGAGCGCCTTCTGCAGCGCCTCGGTGAAGCTGCGCCCGATGGCCATCGCCTCGCCGACGCTCTTCATGTGGGTGGTCAGCGTCGGGTCGGCGCCGGGGAACTTCTCGAACGCGAACCGGGGCACCTTGACGACGACGTAGTCCAGCGTCGGCTCGAAGGACGCCGGCGTCTCGCGGGTGATGTCGTTGGGGATCTCGTCGAGGGTGTAGCCGACGGCGAGCTTGGCCGCGATCTTGGCGATCGGGAAGCCGGTCGCCTTGGACGCGAGCGCACTCGACCGCGACACCCGCGGGTTCATCTCGATGACGATGATGCGGCCGTCGACGCGGGTTGACCGCGAACTGGATGTTGCAGCCACCGGTGTCCACGCCGACGGCGCGGATCACGTCGATGGCGATGTCGCGCAGCCGCTGGTACTCGCGGTCGGTCAGCGTCATCGCCGGGTGCGACGGTGATCGAGTCGCCGGTGTGCACGCCCATCGGGTCGACGTTCTCGATCGAGCACACGACGACGACGTTGTCCTTGCGGTCGCGCATCAGCTCGAGCTCGAACTCCTTCCAGCCGAGCAGCGACTCCTCGAGCAGCACCTCGCTGGTGGGGCTCGCCTGCAGCCCGGAGCCCGCGATGCGGCGCAGCTCGTCCTCGTTGCGCGCCAGGCCCGACCCGAGGCCACCCATCGTGAACGACGGGCGGACCACCAGCGGGTAGCCGAGCTCCGCGGCGGCGGCGAGGCAGCCGTCCATGTCGCGCGCGATCGCCGACCGCGCCGACTCCGCGCCGATGGACGCGACGACCTCCTTGAACCGCTGCCGGTCCTCACCGGCCTCGATGGCGGCGATGTTGGCGCCGATCAGCTCCACGCCGTACTCCTCGAGCACGCCTGCGGCGTGCAGGGCCATCGCGGTGTTGAGCGCGGTCTGGCCGCCGAGGGTGGCCAGGATCGCGTCGGGGCGCTCCCGCTCGATCACCTTCGCGACGATCTCGGGGGTGATGGGCTCGACGTACGTCGCGTCGGCGAACTCGGGGTCGGTCATGATCGTCGCGGGGTTGCTGTTGACCAGCACGACCCGCAGCCCCTCGTCCATCAGCACCCGGCAGGCCTGGGTGCCGGAGTAGTCGAACTCGCACGCCTGCCCGATCACGATCGGCCCGGAGCCGATCACCAGGACGCTGGAGATGTCGTGCGGCGGGGCATCAGCCGGTCCCCTCGATCAGGTCGCGGAACCGGTCGAACAGGTAGGCCGCGTCGTGCGGGCCCGGCGGCGGCCTCGGGGTGGTACTGCACGGACAGCGCCGGCACGTCGGGCAGCGCAGCCCCTCGACGACCCCGTCGTTGAGGCAGACGTGGGAGACCTCGGCCGGCCCGTACGGCGTGTCGAACGGGCCGTCGGTCGGTGCGTCCACGGCGAAGCCGTGGTTGTGGGCGGTCACCTCGACCCGGCCGGTCGCGCGGTCCTGCACCGGCTGGTTGATGCCGCGGTGGCCGTAGCGCAGCTTGTAGGTGCCCAGGCCGAGCGCACGGCCGAGGATCTGGTTGCCGAAGCAGATGCCGAACAGCGGCAGCCCCCGGTCGAGCACCTCGCGGGTGAGCGCCACGGCGTGCTCGGCGGTCGCCGGGTCGCCGGGGCCGTTGGAGAGGAAGACCCCGTCGCAGCCGGTGGCGAGCACGTCGCCGAGGGTGGAGGTCGCCGGCAGCACGTGCACCTCGATGCCCCGCTCGGCCATCCGGACCGGGGTCATCCGCTTGATGCCGAGGTCGATGGCGGCGACGGAGAACCGCACGTCACCCGTGCGCCGGCACGACGTAGGGCTCGCTGCGTCGTGACGTCGGCGGTGAGGTCGGCGCCCTCCATCGACGCCTCGGCGAGCACCCGCTCGTGCAGCGCCCGCGGGTCGGTCTCCAGCGACGAGACGCCGACGCGCATCGCGCCCCGCTCGCGCAGGTGTCGGGTCAGCGCGCGGGTGTCGATGCCGGCCACCCCGACGACGCCGGAGTCGACGAGCTCGTCGTCGAGGTTGCGCCGGGACCGCCACGACGACGCGCGCGGCGACGGGTCGCGCACGACGAAGCCGCTCACCCAGATGCGGTCGGACTCGGCGTCCTCGTCGTTGACCCCGGTGTTGCCGACGTGCGGCGCGGTCATCACGACGACCTGCCGGTGGTAGGACGGGTCGGTCAGCGTCTCCTGGTAGCCGGTCATGCCGGTGCAGAAGACCGCCTCGCCGAACGACTCCCCCGGTGCGCCGAAGGACTTGCCGCGGAACGTGCGCCCGTCCTCGAGCACCAGCAGAGCGGCCGGCTCAGCGAGCCCCCTCAACTGCATGATCGACGCCCGCGCCGGGATCGCTGGCCAGCTTGCGGATGACCAGATCTTGGTGAGCGCATGTTCATACTGAGCTTGCCGTCGATGACGGTGGGCCGGCCGCGCAGGAACGTGGCGACCACAGCGCCGGGCAGCGCTGCGACCGGCGTACGGCGTGTTGCGGCTGCGCGACGCCAGCGCGAACGGGTCGACCGTGCGCCGCGCGGACGGGTCGAGCAGCACCAGGTTGGCGGCGGCGCCGGCCTCCAGCGGCTGCCCGTGGCCCTCGAGCCCGCCGATGCGGGCCGGGCGCACGGACATCCGGTCGGCGACCTCGGCCCAGTCGAGCAGCCCGGTCTCGACCATCGCCTCCTGCACGACCGACAGCGCGGTCTCCAGGCCGAGCATCCCGGGCGCGGCGGCGGACCACTCGCAGTCCTTGTCCTCGGACGAGTGCGGCGCGTGGTCGGTGGCGACGGCGTCGATCGTGCCGTCGGCGAGCGCCGCGCGCAGCGCGGCGACGTCCTCGGGCGCCCGCAGCGGCGGGTTGACCTTGAACGCCGGGTCGTAGCTGCGGGCCAGCTCGTCGGTCAGCAGCAGGTGGTGAGGCGTCACCTCGGCGGTGACGTTCCAGCCCTTGGACTTGGCCCACCGCAGGATCTCCACCGATCCGGCAGTCGACACGTGGCAGACGTGCAGCCGCGAGCCGACGTGGGCGGCGAGCAGGACGTCGCGGGCGATGATCGCCTCCTCGGCGACCGCCGGCCAGCCCTGCAGGCCGAGCACCCCGGACAGCTCGCCCTCGTTCATCTGGGCGCCCTCGGTGAGGCGCGGCTCCTGCGCGTGCTGCGCGACGACCCCGCCGAACGCCTTGACGTACTCCAGCGCGCGCCGCATCAGCACCGCGTCGGAGACGCAGTGCCCGTCGTCGGAGAAGACCCGCACCCGGGCCGCGGAGTCGGCCATCGCGCCGAGCTCGGCCAGCCGCTCACCGGCGAGCCCGACGGTCACCGCGCCGACCGGTTGCACGTCGCAGTGACCCGGCCTCGCGGCCGAGCCGCCACACCTGCTCGACCACCCCGGCGGTGTCGGCGACCGGGTCGGTGTTGGCCATCGCGTGCACGGCGGTGAAGCCGCCGAGCGCTGCCGCCGCCGTGCCGGTCTCGACCGTCTCGGCGTCCTCGCGGCCCGGCTCGCGCAGGTGGGTGTGCAGGTCGACCAGCCCGGGCAGCGCGACCAGCCCGTCGGCGTCGATCGTCTCGGCGCCGGCCCGAGTCAGGCCGCGGCCGACCTCGGCCAGGAAGCCGTCCTCGATGAGCAGGTCGCTCACCTCGCCGCCCAGCAGCGCGCGCGCCCTTGATGACGTAGGTCCCCACGAAACCGCTCGCTTCGCTCGCGTTTCCGCGGGGGCCCCGAAGGTTGTTGTTGCTCATCCTGTACCTCCGTCTCGTCGGACCCGGACAGCAACAGGTAGAGCACGGCCATCCGCACGCTCACTCCGTTGGTGACCTGCTCGACGATGGTCGAGCGCGCCGAGTCGGCGACCTCGGCGGCGATCTCCATGCCGCGGTTCATCGGACCGGGGTGCATCACGATGGCGTGGTCGGGCAGCATCGCCATCCGCCGGCCGTCCAGGCCGTAGCGGCGGGAGTACTCGCGGGCGCTGGGGAAGAACGCCGCACCCATCCGCTCGCGCTGGACCCGCAGCATCATCACCACGTCGCTCTTCGCGAGCTCGCCGTCCAGGTCGTAGGACGTGGCGCACGGCCAGCTCTCGACGCCGACCGGCAGCAGCGTCGGCGGCGCGACCAGGGTGACCTCGGCGCCGAGGGTGTGCAGCAGCAGCACGTTGGAGCGGGCCACCCGCGAGTGCAGGACGTCGCCGACGATCGTGACCCGGCGCCCGTCGAGGTCGGTCCCGACCGCGCTGCCGCCGAGCCGGCGTCGACGTTGAGCCGGCGGCGCATGGTGAACGCGTCGAGCAGCGCCTGCGTCGGGTGCTCGTGGGTGCCGTCGCCGGCGTTGACGACGCTGCCGCGGATCCAGCCCGAGTGGGCGAGCCGGTGCGGTGCGCCGGAGGACCCGTGGCGCACGACGACGGCGTCGGCACCCATCGCCTCCAGGGTCAGCGCGGTGTCCTTGAGGCTCTCGCCCTTGGAGACGCTGGAGCCCTTGGCGGAGAAGTTGATGACGTCGGCCGACAGCCGCTTGGCCGCCGCCTCGAAGGAGATCCGGGTGCGGGTGGAGTCCTCGAAGAACAGGTTGACGACGGTGCGGCCGCGCAGCGTCGGCAGCTTCTTGATCGGCCGGTCGGCGACCGCGGCCAGCTCCTCGGCGGTGTCGAGCACCAGCAGCGCGTCGTCGCGGTCGAGGTCGGCGCTGGAGAGCAGGTGGCGGTTCATGGGCGGGCTCCCTCGGCGGCCGGCGTGGTGCCGATGCTGACCAGGTCGTGACCGTCGACCTCGGCGAGCTGCACCGAGACGCGCTCGCCGATCGAGGTCGGCAGGTTCTTGCCGACGTAGTCGGCCCGGATCGGCAGCTCCCGGTGGCCGCGGTCGACGAGGACGGCGAGCTGGACCAGCCGCGGCCGGCCGTGGTCGTTGAGCGCGTCCAGGGCGGCGCGGATGGTGCGCCCGGAGAACAGGACGTCGTCGACGAGCACGACGGTGCGCCCGTCGATGCCCCCGGGCGGCAGGTCGGTGTGCTCGAGCGCCCGGGCCGGGCGCAGCCGCAGGTCGTCGCGGTACATCGTCACGTCCAGCGCCCCGACCGGGACCTCGGTGCCCTCGACCGCCGCGATGTTGCGCGGCGAGCCGGTGCGGCGAGGGGCACCCCGCGGGAGGGGATGCCGAGCAGGACGACGTCCTGCGGGCCCTTGTTGCGTTCGAGGATCTCGTGGGCGATCCGGGTGAGGGCCCGGGAGATGTCCGGGGCCTCGAGCACCGGGCGGGACTCGCCCTGGGGTGCCCGGCTGAGGGGTGCGCCCGTCGACGGGGCGCTGGCGTTCTGGGTAGGCGGCATCGCCGGCCGACCTCCTTCCCCGCCTCTCAGGACGGGTCGTTAAAGGAGCGTCTGATGTGCGTCATGTTCGCGGTGGTGCTGGGCCGAACTGCGGTCACCGTAGCAGCGTGGGGCGACCAGCGACTTGGAGCGAACCGCTTGACCGCGCCGATCACGCTCCGTAACGTGACACAGCGTAACCGCGATAGCGAGTTGATCTCCGCCGTCCGCGAGGGCACACCGGGCATCGACCGCGGTCGTCACATCCTGTGACTTGGGGGGAAGGGAAGGCTTCCATGCCGTCTGACTACGCCCGCGCGCTGGGCTCTCGCCTGCGGGCGATCCGCACCCAGCAGGGGCTCTCGCTGCACGGGGTCGAGGAGAAGTCCGGGGACGCTGGAAGGCCGTCGTGGTCGGCTCCTACGAGCGCGGCGACCGCGCCGTGACCGTGCAGCGGCTGGCCGAGCTGGCCGACTTCTACGGCGTGCCGGTGTCCGAGCTGCTGCCCGACAGCGCCCCCAGCGGGGCTGCCGAGCCGCCGCCGCGCCTGATCATCGACCTGGAGAAGCTGCAGGTGGTGCCGGCCGAGCGGGCCGGACCGCTGGCGCGCTACGCCGCGACCATCCAGGCCCAGCGCGGCGACTACAACGGCCGGGTGCTCTCGATCCGCCAGGACGACCTGCGCACGCTGGCGGTCATCTACGACGAGTCGCCGAGCATGCTGACCGAGCAGCTCATCACCTGGGGCGTGCTCAACCCCGAGGCCCGCCGCGCCCTCGACTAGCCCGGGCTCGGGGGTCAGCGGGTGAGCGAGGGGCTTGAGGTCGAGCAGCCGGGCCAGCAGGCCGTTGACGAACCCGGGCGACTCGTCGGTCGACAGCTCGACGGGCCAGCCCGACGGCCTCGCTGATCACGACCGCGTCCGGCACGTCGTCGCGCCAGAGCAGCTCGAACGTGCCGAGCCGCAGCACCGCCCGGTCGACGGCCGGCATCCGGTCCAGGCTCCAGCCCTGGGAGTAGGTCGTCAGCAGCTCGTCGATGCGCTCCTGCTGGGCCACCACGCCCTCGACCAGGGCGACCGTGTAGTCGGACACCGGCGGCTCGCCCACGGCCACCCGTCCGGCCAGCGTCTCCAGCACGTCGGCGCCGCGCTGGTCGGCCTCGAACAGCACGTCGAGGGCCCGCTTGCGGGCCTTCGTGCGAGCGCCCGACTAGCCCGTCACACGGCCCAGGTAGCTGCCGTCGCGGGTGTCGACCTTGATCTTCTCGCCGGTGACGATGAACAGCGGTACGGCGATCTCGGCCCCGGTCTCCAGGGTGGCGGGCTTGGTGCCGCCGGTCGACCGGTCGCCCTGCATGCCCGGCTCGGTGTAGGAGATGGTCAGCTCGACCGAGGCGGGCAGCTCGACGTACAGCGGGTCGCCCTCGTGCAGCGCGACCACGGTGTCCTGGTTCTCGAGCAGGTAGGACGCGCCCTCGCCCACCGTCGCGGCCGGGACGTGGATCTGGTCGTAGGAGGACGTTGTCCATGAAGACGAAGTCCTCGCCCTCCTTGTAGAGGTACTGCATGTCGCGCTTGTCGACGGTCGCCGTCTCGACCTTGGTGCCGGCGTTGAACGTCTTGTCGACGACCTTGCCGGACAGCACGTTCTTGAGCTTGGTGCGCACGAACGCGCCGCCCTTGCCGGGCTTGACGTGCTGGAACTCGACGACCGACCAGAGCTGGCCGTCGAGGTTGAGCACCAAGCCGTTCTTCAGGTCGTTCGTCGTCGCCACGGGGAGGAGCATGTCCTTACTTGTACGTCGGGTCGGCGCGGGCGTGTTCTACAGGACCAGCAGGTCCTTGGGTGTCGTCGTCAGCAGTTCGGGCTCGCCGTCCCTGACCACCAGGGTGTCCTCGATGCGGACCCCGCCGCGGCCGGGCAGGTAGACCCCGGGCTCGACGGTGACCGGCGTGCGGTCCTCGAGTCTACCCGTCCGACTCGTGCGCCGACAGTCGGAGCCTCGTGGATCTCCAGGCCGACACCGTGCCCGAGCCCGTGGGTGAACGCCGTCGCCGTAGCCGGCCGTCGGCGATCACCGAACGGGCCGCGGCGTCGACCTCCGCGACGTCGACACCGGGGGCGAGGGCGTGCCGGCCGGCCCGCTGGGCCGCGCGCACCAGGTCGTAGATCTCGCGCTGCCAGTCGGCCGGCTCGGCACCGACCACGAAGGTGCGGGTGCAGTCGGCGTGGTAGCCCTCGTAGCAGCGCGCCGAAGTCGATCTTGAGCAGGTCGCCGGCCGCGACGACCGGTCGGTCGGCCGGTGGTGCGGCACCGCGCTGTTCGGCCCGGTGGCGACGATCGTCTCGAAGGCGAGCCGGTCGGCGCCGTGGTCGAGCATCCGGCCCTCCAGCTCGCGGGCGATCTCGCGCTCGGTGCGGCCCGGGGCGATGGTGGCGAGCAGCTCGGCCAGCGCGCGGTCGCTGATCGCGCAGGCCTCGCGCAGCAGCGCGATCTCGTCGTCGTCCTTGACCGAGCGCAGGCGCTCGACCAGCTGCCCGAGCCGCGACCAGCTCGACGCCCTCTCCGATCGATCGCAGCGTCTCGTGCAGCTCGACGGTGACGTCGTGCGCCTCGAAGCGCGAGCCGGGCGACGCCGTCCTTGCGCGGCCCGCTCGACCAGCGGCAGCCGCGCACTGGCGGTCGATCACCCGCTCGACGTCGGGCGCCTGCTGCTCGGCCTGGGTGATGTAGCGGCCGTCGGTGGCGAGCACGGCGTCATCGGCCGTGACGAGCAGGGCGGCGTTGGAGCCGGTGAACCCGGTCAGGTAGCGGACGTTGACCAGCCGGGTGACCACCATGCACGCGGCCTCGGCGGCGCCTCGGCCACCAGTGCGCGCAGCCGGTCACGTCGTACGGCGTGGGTGTCGGGCATCCGGTCGAGCCTAACCGCGGGACGCTGTCGGCCCCTGCCGCGATCGCCCTCAGCGCCAGCCGGTAGGAGTCGAGGCCGAAGCCGGTCACGCGTGCCGGTCGCCACCCCCGCCACGACCGAGGTGTGGCGGAACTCCTCGCGCGCGGCCGGGTTGGTCAGGTGCACCTCGACCAGCGGGGCGGTGAGCATCGCGCAGGCGTCGCGCAGCGCGTAGGAGTAGTGGGTGAACGCCGCCGGGTTGAGGACCACCGGCACGCCCGCGTCCGCGGCCTCGTGCAGCCAGCCGACGAGCTCGGACTCGCTCGTCGGTCTGGCGCACCTCGACCTCCAGCCCGACCTCCTTGCCGGTCTCCTCGCACGCGGCGACGAGCTCGTGTAGGTGGCCGTGCCGTAGACCTCGGGCTCGCGGGAGCCCAGCCGCCCGAGGTTGGGCCCGTTGAGGACCAGGACACGGCTCATGCGCGACACTCTCTCGTAGGCGGCGACCAGCCAGGACGGGTCGGGGTCCTCGAGCAGCCCGGGCTTGGCCGATGCCGTCCAGGACGACGAACCGCAGCACCGACGCCGCGCGCCTTCTTGTCCACCCGCATCGCGTCGCAGCAGGTCGGACCAGCGGCCGCGCAGGCAGCGTCACCGGCAGGCCCAGCGACGCCAGCATGCGTGCGGTGCCGGTCGACGTCGGCGTCACCGAGCCGGCCGGCCAGCGCGGGCGAGCTCGGCGGCGAACACCATGCCGACGCTGACGGCGTCACCGTGCCGCCAGGTGTACTGCTCCACCTTCTCGATGGCGTGGCCGAGGGTGTGCCCGTAGTTGAGGATCTCGCGGCGCCCGTGGTCCTCGCAGGTCCTCGCCGACGACGTCGGCCTTGACCTGGATCGACCGCTCGACCAGCTCGCGCAGGCGCAGCCCCGTCCGGCGCGGTGGCGGCGACCGGGTCGGCCTCGATGATGTCGAGGATCCGCGGGTCGGCGATCAGCCCGACCTTGACCGACCTCGGCCATCCCGCTGACGAGCTCGGCTCGCGGGCAGGGTCGCCAGCGTGCGACAGGTCGCAGAGCACACCGGCCGGCGGGTGGAAGGCGCCGACCAGGTTCTTGCCCTCGGCCGTGTTGATGCCGGTCTTGCCGCCGACCGCGGCGTCGACCATGCCCAGCAGCGTGGTCGGGACCTGCACGACCCGGACGCCGCGCAGCCAGGTCGCCGCGACGAAGCCCGGCCAGGTCGGTGGTCGCTCCCCCGCCGAGGCCGACGATCGCGTCGCTGCGGGTGAACTCGGCCTGCCCCAGCTGCGCCCAGCGCATCGGCGGCGACCGCCATGTCCTTGGCGGCCTCGCCGTCGGGCACCTCGACGAGAACGGTCGACACGCCCCGGCCGATCGAGCCGCGCCTGCAGTGCCCGGGCGGTCTCGCGCAGCGTTCGCGCGTGCACCACCGCGACCCGCTGCACGCCGGGACCCAGCGGCGGCGACCACCGCGTCGGCGTCGGCGAGGATGCCGGTCCCGACGACCACGTCGTACGGCGACGCCCCGCGCACCGTGATGCTCGTCGTGCCGGTCGTCGCGGTCATGCCGCCAGGCTAGGGGGCCGCGGGCAGGACGCGGACGCACCTCGTCGGCGACCTCGTCCGGTGTCTTGCCGTCGGTGTCCACCGTGACGGTGGCGACCTGCTCGTAGAACGGGCGCCGGGCCTCCATCAGCTGCATCCACTGGGCGCGCGGGTTGCCGAGCAGCAGCGGCCGGTCGCGGTTGAACCCGACGCGCGGGGCGGCGCCGGTGATGCTCACGTCGAGGAAGACGACCCGGTGCCCGGCGAGCAGTTCGCGCACGTCCGGCGTCGAGCACCGCGCCGCCCCCGAGTGCGAGCACTCCGTCGTGCTCGGCAAGGGCGACCCGGACGGCCTCGCGACTCCAGCGCCCGGAACGCGTGCTCACCGTCGTCGAGGAAGATGTCCGCGATGCTCTTGCCAGCGGTCTGCGCGACGTCGTCGTCGGTGTCGCGGGACGCCAGCCCGAGCCGGTCGGCCAGCAGCACGCGCGACGGTGGACTTGCCCGCCCCGGGGGCCCGACCAGGACGAGGCGCGGCGCGGTCACCGGATCGCGAGGTGCTCGAGGTAGGCACGCGCGTTGCGCGCCGTCTCGGCCACCGAGTCGCCGCCGAACTTCTCCAGTGCGGCGTCGGCGAGCACGAGGGCCACCATCGCCTCGGCGACGATGCCGGCGGCGGGAACGGCGCACACGTCGCTGCGCTGGCTGATGGCGGTGGCCGCCTCGCCGGTGGCGACGTCGACGGTGGCCAGCGCCCGCGGCACCGTGGAGATCGGCTTCATCGCCGCCCGCACCCGCAGCGGCTCGCCGGTGCTCATGCCGCCCTCGACGCCGCCGGACCGCGCCGTACGGCGTCGAAGCCCGCCCTCGCCGGCCTCGATCTCGTCGTGGGCCGCCGAGCCGCGGCGGCGAGCGGTCTCGAGCCCGTCGCCCACCTCCACCGCCTTGATCGCCTGGATGCCCATCAGCGCGCCGGCCAGCCGCGAGTCCAGCCGGCGGTCCCAGTGGACGTGGCTGCCGAGGCCCGGCGGCAGGCCGTAGGCCAGCACCTCGACCACCCCGCCGAGCGTGTCGCCGTCGCGGTGGGCCGCGTCGATCTCGGCGACCATCGCCGCGCTGGCCGCGGGGTCGAGGCAGCGCACCGGGTCGGCGTCGAGTCGCGCGACGTCGTCGGGCTCGGGGCGCGCGTCCGTCGGGAGCCAGCGCGGTGCCGATCGCGACGACGTGGCTGACCAGCCGGACGTCGAGCGCCTGCGCCAGGAAGGCCTGGGCGACGGCGCCGAGCGCGACCCGGGCCGCGGTCTCGCGGGCGCTGGCCCGCTCGAGGACCGGCCGGGCGTCGTCGAAGCCGTACTTCTGCATGCCGGTGAGGTCGGCGTGACCCGGGCGCGGGCGGGTCAGGGCGGCGTTGCGGGCGAGCCCCTGCAGGACGTCCTCGTCGACCGGGTCGGGCGACATGACCTGATCCCACTTGGGCCACTCGGTGTTGCCGATGCGCAGGGCAACCGGCCCACCCTGGGTCAGCCCGTGGCGCACCCCGCCGAGCAGCTCGAGGTCGTCACGCTCGAAGGACATCCGGGCGCCACGGCCGTGGCCGAGGCGGCGACGCGCCAGCGCCGTGTCCAGGTCAGCGGTCGTGATGGCGACACCTGCCGGCAGGCCTTCGAGGATCGCGGTCAAGGCAGGTCCGTGCGACTCCCCCGCGGTCAGCCAGCGCAGCATGCGGCGATCCTCGCACGGGCGTCATCGTGGGAGGCCCGGACGTGCCAGACGGGCCGCCCTGGTGTCCAGGCCGGCCCGTCCGCGTTCAGGGTTGGTGCGCTACTGCATCTTTGCGGTCTCGCCCTCGCAGAGGTCGAAGCGCTCGTCGCCGTACTGGAAGCTGCCGCACTTGCCGTTCTTGAGCCGCAGCGTCTTGAAGTAGGTGCCGAACACGTCGCCGACAGCCACCGAGTAGGTCTTGGCGCCGACCGTCACGCGGCCGGAGCTGTTGTCTGCGGTGACCGAGATGACCTTGACCGTCAGCGGCTTCGACGAGACGGCACTGCCGCCTGCGCTGGTGCCGCCAGCGGTGCCACCGCTGGTGCCGGGCTGGGTGGTGACGACCGCGCCGCCACCGACAGGGGTGACGACCGTACCGCCACCTGAGACGACACCTCCGCCTGTACCGACGCCGGCGCCGGAAGCCGGCGGCACGACCAGGGGCTTGAAGGGGTCCTTGCCGATCGCCTTGTTGGAGAGCTTGGGGGCCTTGACCACGGCCGGCGCCGACGGGGTCGGGGTCGGCGTGGACTGCAGCCCGGTGGAGCGACGGGCCGGCAGCGAGGTGTCCGTGGGCTCGTCCCCGCCGGCGAAGACGAAGAAGTAGGCCAGGGCGCCGAGGACCAGGATGCCGACCACGGCGAGGATCAGGACCGTACGGCGGTTGCCGCTGGCCTCCTCGATATCAGCCGGCCCATCGGCGACCGCGGTCCCCTGGAAGGGGAAGCTTGACTCAGTCATGTCAGTCTCCTGGTCAGTTGGCCGCGGGGGCCGTCGACGGGGCGGGGGTGGCGGTGGCGCCGGGTACCGGGACCGTTGCCCCTGCCGCCACTGCAGCGGCAGGCGAGAGGAACACGCGACCCTTGATCTCCAGCTCCAGGGGACCCGCAGTCGGGTTCGCCGTGGTGGCCGCGACGTACTTCAAGGTGAAGCCGGTCACGAGGAACGAGCGCTTGAGGGCCTCGACCTTGTTCAGGAACTGCTCCGTCTCGAAGTAGCTGCCACTCGTCTTGACCGTGATCGGCACCTGGTAGAGAACCGGCGCCGCTGCGACCGGAGCCGTGACGGTGCCAGGAGCGGTCGTGGTGCCCGAGCTCGGGGCTGTGGTGCCCGCCGTCGTTGGCACGACTGCGGTGGCCACGGGAGCCACGACCGCGACCGGCAGGGCCGGCGCGAGCGACAAAAGGTCGACGCCGGACTTCTTGGCGCCCGCGGTCAGGTCACGGATCAGAGCGGGCAGGGCCGGGTTGTTGGGCACCTGCCGACGAATCTGGGCGAGGAACGCCTCCTGCTTGGGCAGGTCCTGGGCCTGGGCCTTGAGCACCTCGAGCTGCTGGATGAGGCCTTGGTTGGTGGCGTCCTGCGCGTCCTTCTGCGCGCGCAGGTCGGCGGCCTCCGAGCGCTTCGGCGCGATCAGGAGGAACCAGCTGGCCGCGAAGATGGCTGCAACGAGCAGCACAGCCAGCGCGGACCATTTGCGTGTTGCGGTCATGTCAGCTGCCCGCCTTCTGGATGTAGCGCTTGGACAAGGCGTCCTCGGTGACGGTGACCTGGCTCCTGAAGCGCACGACCTCGCGCTCGCCGATCTTCTCCTTCGTGGACTCCGTGAAGTAGGGCTGCGTGTAGCCCTTCTGCTTCGCGAGCGAGTCCAGCCAGGCAGCCACGTCGGTGTGCTTCATGGCCTGACCGTCGAAGGTCACAACTCCGACGCCGCTCTCGAGGTATCCCGCAGCAGCCCCGGCAACCGGGGCCGGCGCTGCAGCGGTGGACTCGTTCGGAGTGACCGTCATCGTCGTGAGCCAGACACTGTTCGGGATCTTGAGGCTGAGGTCGTTGAGGTAGAAGGACCAGCGGATCTCCTTGCCCATCGCCAGCTCCAGCTGCGCGCGCGCAGCCTCGACCTGCGCGTAGACCAACGGCACCTGGCTGTACTCGGCCGCGCGCGCCTCGAGCTGTGTGGTCTGGCGCTTCGAGTCGGCGAGGTCACCCTGCGCGGAGCTCACCTGGCCGTTGGCGGCGAGGAAGAGCACCCCGACGACACCGAGCGAGGCCACGACGGCCGCGCCGAGGGCGAACTGGGTGCGGCGGAAGCGCCGCTCCTGCTCGATCTCTGGCGGCAGCAGGTTCACCTGCGGCAGCGTGACGAGACGGGTGGTGGTCAGCGTGCTCATGATGCGGCTCCGAGGGCGAGGCCGACCGGCACGGCTGCCAGCGGCTCGACGAAGGCGATCTGCTCAGACGAGAGACCGGTGCGGCCTACCTTCAGGCCACGCATGGGGGTTCCTACCTCGACGGGCACCCGGGTCGTGACCTGGAGCCGCTGCGCGAGTCCGCCGAGGCGGGCACCGCCACCGGTCAGCACGAGCTTGGAGATCGGCGCCGATCCACTCGAGGCGAGGTAGTAGTCGAGAGATCCGCGGATCTCGTCGACGAACGCCGACCCGACCGCTTCGACGACCCTGGCCGCAGCCTGCGCGTCCATGCCTTCGACCGGCAGGCCGATACCGAGCTGCTGCTTCATCGCCTCGGCCTGGGCCTGCGGCACACCCATGCGCTCGGCAACGGCGTCGGTGATGTCCTGTCCGCCCATGAGCAGGATGCGCACGAAGCGCGGCACCCCGCCCTGGTGGAGCACGATGTTGGTCACGCGGGCACCGACGTCCACCAGGGCCTCGACCTGCGAGCCCATGCCGAGGTGGTCGGTGTCGGAGAGCGACCGGATGACCGCGAACGGAGTGAGGTCGACCATCAGGGGCGACAAGCCGGCGATCTGCACTGCTTGCAGGCTGGCGTGCACCATGTCGCGGGAGGCGGCAACGAGCAGACCACGCAGGACGCGGTCACCGTTCTCGCCGTTGAGCTCCTCGAGCGGGTGGAAGTCGAGGACTGCCTGCTCGACGGGCATGGGGACGAAGTCCTGCACGTGGTAGGCGAGCGACTTCTTCAGCTCGTCGGCGGGCATCCACGGAAGGTCGACCTGGCGGACGATGACCTTCTGGTTCGCGACGCCGATGACAACCTTCTTGCTGCTGAACTTGGTGTGGCTCCAGAGCTGCTTGATGGCCGCACCTACCGCGTCGGGGTCGATCACCTCGCCGTCGCGCACTGCACCTTCGGGAAGGGCCACCTGGCCGAACTTCTCGAGAGTGACCTGACCCTTGCCGAACGAGAGCTCGGCGGCACGCACACCCGAGGTCCCGATATCGAGACCGATGGCGGATCGACCAGCCACGACGCTTCCCCTCCCACTGGCGGCGGTTTGCCGCGTGGTGACCCTTGTTGGGTCGCTTCAAGGAGAGGGATCGGCCCGAAGGTGGGTCGCCTTGAGTAATCGAAATCAGCCCAGCGCGTGATCGAGGTAAAGGTCTGCCAAAGCACCGCCCCACAGGATCGCCACGAAGGCGCCTGCGAGCATGAACGGGCCGAACGGGACCTTGGACTTGCGGCCGGCCTTTCCGACGGCCATCAGCGCGATCCCGACGACGCCTCCGAACAGGAATCCGAGGAAGGTTCCCGTCACGACCTCCGCCCACCCCAGCCAGCCCAGGTAGGCCCCGAGCACGCCGGCGAGCTTGACGTCCCCGAAGCCCATGCCGGCCGGGTAGATCCAGGCCAGGGCGAAGTAGAAGGCGTACAAGGCGGCCATTCCGAGCCCGGCGCGCAGGTAGCTGCCCCAGTCGTCCCCGAACACGGCTGCCGCCCCGAGCAGCACAGCTGCGACGACGTACGACGGCAGGACGATCGCGTTCGGGAGCCGCTTGACGTCCAGGTCGATGAGAGCCAGGGCCACGCCGATCGCCCCGAGGTAGAGGAACGCCGGCAGCTCAGGCTCGAGCCCGATTCGGGCCGCCAGCACCACGAAGACGGCAGCGGTGCCGAGCTCGACGAGCGGGTAGCGGACCGAGATGGGGGCCTTGCAGTCCCGGCACCGGCCGCGCAGCAGCAGCCAGCTCACCACCGGCACGTTGTCGCGCGGGCGCACGTCCGCGCCGCACGCGGGGCAGTGGGACGGCGGGTGCGCGATGGACTCTCCACGCGGCACCCGCCACACCACGACGTTCAGGAACGAGCCGATGATCAGCCCGAGGACGCCGGCAAGGATCAGGAACAGAACCACCGGGCGACCCTAGGGCAGAGAGAGCCGATCAGCGGTCGTCCTCGCGGAAGTTCTTCACGTTGATGTTCAGGAGCGGGCCGGGCATGTTCTCCAGGTAGCAGTCGTCAATCTTGATGTCGGCCGTGCCGGTGAGGTCGAACTGGTTGGCTGCGTAAATCGTGCCGATCAGCTGCGCGCCACCGTTGGACTTCGTGACGTTGCCGTTCGGTGCCGGCCCGAGCGCGAAGATGGCTGCTTGCAGGATGGTGTTCGAGTTCAGCCGCACGTTGCCCTTCTTGACGATCACGACGACGCCGCCCTTGGGCGCACAGCTCGCATCGTCCGCGTCCACGAAGACCGAGGACGGCCGGCCGTAGAGGGTCTGGGAGATGTCGTTCAGGTCGACCATCCCGCCGACAGAGGCGCCCTGCAAGTCGTAGTAGAGCACCGGGTTTTTCAGCGGCGAAGTTCCGTTGGAGATGGGCGCGGGGATCGCAGTCGTGTTGGTGAAGTAGTTGTTCTGCTCGATGGCGATCCCCTTGAGCAGGTCGAGCTGGGCGTCTGAGAGACCCGAGGTGTTGTAGTCGTACAACTGACCCATCTGCGTGGCGCTGGCGATCAGCGACGTGGACGGGTAGACGGGTGGACCGGTGAACATGTTGAAGCAGGGGGACGGCACCGGGTTCGCCCCGTTGTTGTCCTGGTCATACGGGTACGTCGTGTTGCACCGCTGCGTCGCACTGTGGATGTTGCTGCTGGTGCCGGGGCAGTTGTTGCTCTCGGTGATGTTCGACGATGAGTGCACGGCGGCCGGGATGCCGTAGACCATGTCGATATTGCCGCCGAAGTCGATCTTGTCCCGGTCGTTGACGCAGCCGGTCGAGAACACCGACAGGTAGTGGATGCTGCTGCTGCCGCCGGCGGTCAGGTTGCTGGAGAACAGGCCGATCGGGTATTCGAAGGGCTTGACCTCGATGTCCACCTCGATGGTCCGCGAACCCGGTCCGGGCTCAGAGATGCCCACCGAGTGGATCCGGTAGACACCGGGGCGCCGCTTCGGCTGGTCCATCGGCTGCAGGGTCTCGAACCACACGTTGTAGCGCTCGTTCGGAGCCAACGAGACAACCTTCGACGGGTCGCCGTCACCATCCTCCGCCGACTCGCCCCACGGGTTCGCAGCCCCGCAGTTGGGAGAGCACTTGATCTTCAGGACGCCTTCCGTGCGGACGTAGGCAACGGCTTGGGCGATCCCACCCTCGGAGACGGACAGCGCTGAGGCCGACTGGCGGTCGCTCGTGCTGCTGGTGAGGTTGCTTGAGGTAACGCCGATCGCGGCCACGGCGAAAGCGGTAAGCAACGCGGACATCAAGAGCACCGTGATCATGGCGGCCCCGGCTTCGCGATCGTCACGTCGCTGCCGAAGGAGACTGGCGAGAGCTCTCATGCTGCGTTCCTCACATCGATTTGGACGCGGTAGTCCTGCCGCTTGGCGCCTTGCAGGACGGTGAGCTTGATCACGAGGTTGTCGATGTGGACCAGTTCGGGGCCGGTCAAGGTGCCGGAGTTGTCGCCCACGAAGGCAGATGCGGGTGCGCAGCCGGTCGGCTGGAACTTGTCGAGCTCGGTCCACAACGTCCCGTTGAGGCCATCACAGTCGTACTGCCACAAGCTGCTTCGGAACTCGATCGCGAAAGACGTCACGTGCGCGGCAAGGACGGGTGAGGTCACGACATTGCCCGAGACGTCGGCGGCTGTGAGGAGCAGCTGGCTGCCGTTCCAGCTGTAGGTCAGCTCCTCGGGATCCGTGGCAGTGGGCTCGATCACCCCATCGCCGTCGAAGTCGGCGGTGAAGGTGAACGAGCGGGCGGCCGTCGGGTTGCTGGCGAGGACGGGTGTGCCGCCCGCGCCTTGCACGTCGCTGAGTGCAACCGCCTGGCGAAGCTCACGTGAGATGCGGTTCATCGCGACCCGGGCCTCTTCGTTCAGGTCGCTCGTGAGACGGGTGTTGTCCGTCGCGGTGCGGGCAGTGAGGACGGTGCTCATGATGATGCCACCGAGCACCGAGAAGATCGTCAGGGCAACGAGCATCTCGACCAGGGTGTAACCGCGGCTGTCGCCGCCGCGGATGACCTGCAGACGGGTTCGGAGGGCGTTCATCGCACGTCCTCCGCGGTGCAGGTCAGCACGCCGAGCTCGATCCCCAGCGCGGAAGACGGGTCCGCGGCTCCGCGAGTCGGCTTGGTGGTCACCGAGAACGCCGCGGGGAGGCTGCCGCGAGCCAGCGTGCCGGTCGATTCGACGACCGACGACCCGCTGGACATCCCGGACCAGCTCGCGATCCAGAAGTCGAGCGTGCGGCTCTCGTCCACGCCGATCGTGAGCAGGTTGTCGCTGAGCACCTGGATGGTCGACGGGTCGGGCAAGCCGGCCGAGCTGGGCGTCAGGACTCGCTGGACGTAAGAGCCGTTGCTGTACCACGACACGGTGACCTGCCAGTCGGCCGTGACCGTCCCGACACCGGCGTTGTTGTTGCAGTCGACGGACGCACGGTCCAGGCGCACCCGGACCAAGCCGTCGGACGCGAAGGATGTCGGCATGATCCTCAGCCGTCGCGTCTCAGCGTAGGCGTAGGCGCGGACCGAGTTCGGGTTCTTGGTGGCCGTGAGATAACCCGAGCCCACGGCGGTCACGTCACCCGCCGACCCGTCGGTGAAGAACACCATGGGGCGGCTCGTGTTCAGCATCAGGGCGCTGTCTTGCTCGGCGAGGAGCGCGTTGTTGTACGACACGCCGCCCTCGTCGCCGACGTCACTGCGCAGCAGCCGTCCCTCGGCTTTCGACGTGCTGAGGGAGACGATGGGCACTCCTCCGGAGACCTTGGCCTGGACGTTTCCGACCACGGACGAGTTGCCGAAGCAGACCGGGTAGCACGTAGAGGGGTCGAGCCGCTTGGTTCCCGCTGTGGCGGTGGCCGGGCTGTCGTCTGCTGGGGCGGACGCGGAGACTGACGCGCCTTCCACGAAGTTGCCAGACAGGTAGCTCGCCTGAGCCCCGACGGTGGTGTGCGCGGCACTCGCAGCGGTTGAGAGCGCGCCGTTGGCGTTGAACATGCCTGCCTGCAGCTGCACGACCTGACCGCTCGAGAGGGACGACGCCACCTTCAGCGCCGTCGCACCGGCGGCCGAGACGACCTGCCGCTCTGCGGGGGCGACGTTCGCGATCTCGGTACGCAGGATCGACGACTTGCCTCCACCAGGCGCGTCCCACGAGGTCGTCACTGCTACTCCGAGCAGGCTTGAGGCCGGCATGTCCTGGTTGCTCAGCCGGGCGTTGTACGTCGCGCGCGGCACGACGACAACCCGTTCGGACGTCAGGAACTGCACATCGATCTGCTGGCGGAACTTCGAGAACCCGGCGATCGGGTTGATCGTGCAGCGGTAGGTGCTGCTCGCGGCGATGTAGGCGCGGGCCGTGCACGGGTCGTTGGCCTCGAGCGCTCCGGCGGCCTGCAGGTCACGGAAGTAGACGTCGAGGATGTCGCGGTACTGGCCGTTGTCGAACGCGACGTAGTAGGGCAGGTTGCGCATCGACTCGACGCGCTCCACGGACAGCTGCTTGGCCTGGGTGCTCAGCTTGGCGATGGTCGCCAGGCGGGTCGCCGAGATCAGCATCGGGATAATGGCAGCCGCGATCACGCCGAAGATCATCAGCGCCGTGATGACCTCGGCGAGGGTGAACCCCTCGTCCGAGGCTGGTCGGCCTCGCAGCCGGGACAGGAAGCTATTCGGTCGAGACACGGGCAGTCAGTCCTTCCACGTGCACGACGATGGGATCGCGGCCATCGCGGGCAACGGTCACGGTTCCCGGTGAGGCCGTGCCTCTCGGTGTGAAGACCACCTGGGCTGCATCGGTGCCATCGGTCTGGGCGAACGACCCAGCCAGCGTCACGGCAGGCGAGTCCGTCTCTGCAGGACCGCGAAAGATGGCGCTCGCGCAGGTCCCCTTGCGCATCGTGTAGGTCCTCGACGTGTCGAACTTCACGCAGTACGACGTGGCCTCGGTAAGAGCTCTCTGCTGGGCCTGGCGCATGAAGGACACCAGCTGCTGGGCGGTGCCGCTCTGCTCGCGGGCACGTGTCCAGCTCACCGACCCGCCTGCCACGATCCCGAGCGTGATGCCCATGATGGCCATCGCCGTCAGGACCTCGATCAGCGTGAAGCCACGCTCGTCGGATCCGACTCGCACCTGCTTGAACATGGACTCTCCTGCATCAGAGGCTCTCTGGCGGTGGATATCGGCAGCGCAACAGGCCAAGTTGAGCGTCGCCCGCCACCGGTCTGGTGCAGCTCCGGTCGTGGACCGTCCCGCTCAGCAGGGGCCCGGCCCGGGCCGGCCCTCCAGGCTGTCCATGTGGAAGTCCGCGGTCCCGGCCCCGTTGAGCTTGATGTGGTCGGCCTCGAGGCAGTAGCGGGTCGCTGTGGTGATACCTGCCACCGGCAGTGACACCTCGACGTTCCCGCTCGCATCACCCGAGGTGTGGAAGTTGTACGGCGGAGTGACACCCGGCTGGAGCGCACCCACCGGGAGATAGGTGCCGTGATCGTCGAAGAAGTTCTCCATCACAACCGATGCGCTGCGGAGGTCGGAGACCGCGGCCGCGCGCCAGGCCTTCTCACGCTGGTGCAGGAAACTCGGGATGGCGATGCCGCCCAGGACGCCGATGATGATGACAGTCACGAGCAGCTCGATCAGCGTGAAGCCGTTTTCACGCAATCGTTCGCTCATGAATTGGTAACGCTTCATCCCAACGTGTCGGATGCCGCGCCAGAGGGCTCAAGCACCCATTCGGCTGACGGCCTCCGGACATGACATGCAGAGGGGGGCGGCACCCTGTCGGTGCCGCCCCCCTCAGCTAGCTATGCGATCAGGTGCAGGCCAGAGGCTTGGGCCGACCGTCTGCAATGTTCAGGTGGTAGTCGACGGCAAGCGGGAGCTTGGTGTGGTCTGCGTTGAGGCAGTAGCCGGTGGTCGACGCAGAGAACAGCGTCACGTCGACGTTGGCGTTGCCCGCGTCGTCGCCGGACTCCTTGAACAGCGAGTCAGGCGCACCGGCGTAGGTGCCGTTGTCGTCGAAGTACTCCTCCATCTTGGTCGCTGCGTTGCGCAGGTCGGAGATGGCGGCCTTCTTCCAGGCCTTCTCACGCTGGTTGAGGAACGTGGGGATGGCGATGGCGGCGAGGATGCCGATGATGATGATGACCACGAGGAGCTCGATCAGCGTGAATCCGCTGTCGCCTTCCTCGCGGGCCTTGCGGATGCGAGCGAGCATGTGCCCGTCCTTTCAGGACCGAACCGATGAGCCGCGCCGCCGGTCCCTCGCGGCACCCTTGTGGGGTGCCGGCCGAGGCAGCTGGGCTGACCACATGGGTGTGGCTCCCTGGCTTTGCGACCCCGTCTCGCGACGGGTGTGCCGTGTCTGGCCGGTGCAGCTCGTTGACATCAAAGTGTTCGGCCCGCTGCTGGGCCCGCTTGAGCGTCTGCCAGGCCAAATTTGGCCGCACCACCCGAGCGGGCTAAGCCGAACGGCGGTCCGGCGGCCAGATGGCCGCCGGACCGCCGTTGGGTGCAGACGTCGCCGGTTCGGAGGGCGCGCTACTCGACCAGGTCGAAGATCTTGAAGATGGGCATGTAGAGCGCAATGATCATCGACCCGACGATGCCACCGAGGAAGGCGATCATCAACGGCTCGAGCAGCGCCGTCAGGCTCTCGGTGGTCGCCTCGACCTCGGCGTCATAGAACTCCGCGATCTTGCCGAGCATCGTGTCGAGGGCGCCGGTGTCCTCGCCGACGGAGAGCATCTGGACCACCATCGGCGGGAACACCGAGTGGTTGGCCAGGGGCCCGGCGAGCGTCTCGCCTCGCCGGACGCTCTCCTGCACGTCCCGCGTGGCATGCGCAAGCACGACGTTGCCCGTGGTGTCGGCGACGATGTCCAGCGCCTGCAGGATCGGTACGCCGGCCTTGAGCATCGTGCCCAGGTTGCGGCAGAACCGGGTCAGCGCGACCTTCTGGAACAGGCCACCGAAGACGGGGATCTTCAGCTTCAGCGGGTCGAGGGTGTTACGGACCCCGTCCTTGTGCTTGACCCGCTTCCACACGAACAGGAACACGATGAAGCCCACGAGGCCCAGCGGCGCCAGGATCTTCATCTTCTCGCTGAGGAAGACCAGCACGCGGGTCGGAGCCGGCAGCTGAGCACCGAGCTCCTCGAACATCCCGGCGAAGACCGGCACGATGAAGAGCAGCATGCCGGTGACGGCGAGCACGGCCATGATCAGCACGACGACCGGGTAGGTCATCGCGGACTTGATCTTGCTGCGCAGCTTGACCTCGGACTCGTAGTTCGCGGCGACCTGGAGCAGCACGGTGTCGAGGAAGCCGCCGACCTCGCCGGCCCGGGTCAGGTTGACCATCAGGGGCGGGAAGACGTTGGGGTGCTTGGCCATCGCGTTGGACAGCGCGAGACCGGTCTCCACGTCCCTGCCGACCTCCCCGAGAACCCGGCGAAGCTCCTTGTTCTCGGTCTGCTCGGCCAGGATGGTCAGCGAGCGGAGCATCGAGAGCCCGGCGTTGATCATGGTCGCGAACTGCCGCGACATGACCGCGAGGTCCTTAAGCTTCACCTTCTTGCCGAAGCCCGGGATGGTGATCTCCTTCTTCATCCCGGCCTTGCTCTCGTTGATGCTCACGGGCGCGTAGCCCATGCTCTTGAGCTTGGTGGCAACCGCAGCCTGGGACTCCGCCTCCAGCTTGCCGGAGACGATCTTGCCCGAGCGGTCCCGGACCGAGTACTCGTATGTCAGCGTCGCAGCCATTGCCTTGCCTCTCAGCCTCGGCCAGACAGCCGGTTGAAGTCCTCGACGTGGTGGCACTTCTCGAGACCGGTCTCGTAGGTGATCTTGCCCTTCTTGACAAGGTCTGCGAGGTGCTGGTCCATGGTGTGCATTCCGTGCTTCGCCCCGGCCTGCATGGCCGAGTAGATCTGGTGGGTCTTGCCTTCCCGGATGAGGTTGCGGATGGCCGGAGTGGCCACCAACACCTCGGTTGCAACCACACGACCCTGACCGTCAGCGGTCCGGGCGAGCGTCTGGCAGACGACACCCTGGAGAGCGCCGGCGAGCTGGACCCGAACCTGCTGCTGCTGGTGGGGTGGGAAGACGTCGATCACTCGGTCGATCGTCTGCGCCGCGTCTGACGTGTGCAGCGTGGCGAAAACGAGGTGACCGGTCTCGGCCGCGGTCAGGGCGACCGAGATCGTCTCGAGGTCACGCATCTCGCCGACCAGGATGATGTCGGGGTCCTGGCGCAGCACGTGCTTCAGCGCGTTCTGGAAGGACCAGGTGTCCTCGCCCACCTCGCGCTGGTTGACGATGCAGGACTGGTGACGGTGCAGGAACTCGATCGGGTCCTCGACGGTCATGATGTGGTCTTTGCGCGTCCGGTTGGCGAGGTCGACGATCGAAGCCAGCGTCGTCGACTTGCCGGAGCCCGTGGGACCGGTGACGAGGACGAAGCCACGCGGCAGGCTCGCGAAGTTCGCCACCGACGGCGGCACGCCGAGGTCCTCGAGCTTGCGGATCTCGAACGGGATGATGCGGAAGGCAGCGCCGACAGCGTCCCGCTGGCGGTACATGTTGACGCGGAACCGCGCGCGGCCGGGGACGCTGTAGGCGAAGTCGAGCTCGAGGTTCTCCTCGAACTTCTCCCGCTGCTTCTGGGTCAGCGCCGCGTACATCACGCGCTGGATGACCGGTGGCGTCAGGATTGGCTGGTCGTCCAGGGCCATCAGCTCGCCGTTGAGGCGCAGAGACGGCCGGGCACCGGAGGTGAGGTGCAGGTCGGACGCGCCGCGGCTGAGGACGGTCTCCAGCAGGTCGTTCAGGGAGATGTCCTCGTCTTCGAGGGCGGCTTCGGTCGAGCCGCGCTGGTAGGCGGACTCGACGGCCTCGGGCTCGGCCACGAGGACCGTCTGCTCGGGGACCGGTACGACGTCTGCCTGCCACTCGGTCGAGGCCACCGGCAGCGGTGCCAGGGGCTCGGCGGCGACCTGGGTCGGGAAGGTCGGGAGGAAGGCGTCGGCGGGCGGCATGACGGGAGGCATGACGGGCGGCATGACGGGCGGCGCGGCGGCCGCGACCGGCTCGGCGACGTACTCGGGCAATGGCGCAGGCGTGGGAGCTTGGGCGGGAGGGGCGTCGAGGTACTCGGGCTGCGGCGGGGCGGCGGCCTCGAGCGACGGTGCCTCGGGCGCCGCCTCGTTCACGTAGGAGTAGTTCCACCCTCCCCCGGCGACCGTCTGCTCCTCTTCGGGCGCGAGGCCAGGACCGGGCACGAACGTGCTCGGCTCTTCCGGCTGCGCCGGCTGGAATCCGGACGTCTCCACCTGCTGACCCCTTTCGACGTACCGTGCGGTCGCACGGCACCCGAGCAGACCTGGCTGTCGAGCCAGTTCTCTCCTGCGTGGCATCGGTCGAGCAGTGCGCCTGCTTGAGCGTCGAGCCCGACCTTGCCAAGCCTTTAGACGACGACCCGCAGGATTTCGTCCAGCGAAGTGATGCCGTCGAGCACCTTGGCGAGGCCGTCGGAGCGAAGAGTGACCATGCCCTCTTCGCGGGCCTGCTCAGCGATGGCGGCCGCCGAGGCGTGCTCCACGGCCATCCGCTCGATCGTCTCGCTCACCGGCATCACCTCGTGCAGCGCAAGACGGCCCTTGTAGCCCGTCTTCGAGCACGCGGAGCAGCCGACCGGCCGGAACAGGTTGGGAACCGGCTCGCCGTCCTGCAGTGGGAAGCGGGACTGGACCAGCAGCTCGCGGGAGGGGGTGAACTCCTCCTTGCACTTGGTGCAGAGCCGGCGGGCGAGGCGCTGGGCCAGCACGCAGTCCAGGGCGGACCCGACCAGGAACGGCTCGATCCCCATCTCGATGAGTCGGGTGATCGAGGACGGCGCGTCGTTGGTGTGCAATGTGGAGAGGACGAGGTGGCCCGTCAGCGCTGCTTCCACGGCGATCTGAGCCGTCTCGTGGTCGCGGATCTCACCGATCAGCACGATGTCGGGGTCCGAACGCAGGATGGAGCGCAGGGCTGACGCGAACGTCAGTCCCGCCTTGATGTTCGTCTGGACCTGGTTGATCCCGGCCAGGCGATACTCCACCGGGTCCTCGACCGTGATGACGTTGACCTCGGGACGGCTGACGATGTTCAGGGTCGCGTACAACGTCGTGGACTTTCCGGAACCGGTCGGACCGGTGACCAGGATCATCCCGTAGGGCTTGATGAAGCTCTGGGAGTAGACCTCGTAGTTATGCTCGGAGAAGCCGAGGTCGGCGAGATCGAGCCGGGCGGTGGAGTTGTCCAGGATTCGCATGACGACCTTCTCGCCCCACACGGTCGGCAGCGTCGCGACCCGCAGGTCGATCTTGCGGCCGTGCGCGTTGACCGACAGGCGGCCGTCCTGAGGGATCCGGCGCTCCGCGATGTTGATGTCGGCCATGATCTTCAGTCGGCTGATGACGCCCTGCTGGATCGCCTTTGGTGAGCGCATGATCTCGTGCAGTACGCCGTCGATTCGGAAGCGCACGCGCAGGTCGGTCTCGGTCGGCTCCAGGTGGATGTCCGAGGCTCGGTCCTGGATCGCCTGCGTGATCAACAGGTTGACGTACTTGACGATCGGCGCGTCCTCGACGATCTCCTTGACCTTGGAGAGGTCGTCTTCCTCCTCCTGCGCGTCCAGTGCCTGGGTGAGGTCGTCGAGGTCGGAGTCGGCGCGGTAGTAGCGGTCGATGGCCGCGGCGACGTCCGCCCGGGTCGCGACGACCGGCTTGACGTCCATGCCGGTCAGCGACCGGATGTCGTCGACGGCGAACACGTTTGCCGGGTCGGCCATCGCGACGAGCAGCTTGCCCTCCTCGAAGCCGATCGGGATGGCCGCGTGGCGGCGGCACACCGGCCCGGGCACGCGCCCGATGGCTGAGCCGTCGACCGGGAAGTCGCTCAGGTCGACGAAGCGCAGGCCGATCTGGGTGGCCAGCGCGGCCACCAGCTGGGACTCGGTGAGCACGCCCTGCTCGATCAGCACGCGCCCGAGAGCCCGCCCGACCCGTTCTTGTTCCTCGTAGGCGATGGCAAGCTGGTCAGAGCTGACCAGGCCACCCTCGAGGAGGATGTCGCCGAGCTGTTTCACGCACCCTCTCCTGCCGTCGAAGCCACGTTGGCGCCTCTGTCCCATCGGGTGGATGCGGCCGATCCTGAAGAAGCATCGGGGCTGCTCTGGTCGAGACGGCGCAGCGCGTCCCCGACCGCCGTGAGCGCGCCGTCCGGCCCGGTCGTTGTCAGGACGGCACGCAAGCGCAGCAGGATCGCCCTGGCCTCCGCCGTTCGGCCGGCCGCCTCCAGCACGCCAGCCTGACCGAGCAGCAGCATGGGTCGGCGCTGGCCGTAGGCGTCGACGACAGCACTGGCCAGCGCGACGCCGGCGGCCGGGCGCCCGGCCACGACCAGCGCCTTCGCCCGATCCATCTGCAGCCCGGGGTTGTCGGTGGCGGCCCGCTCGGTGCACTCCAGTGCGGTGCGCAGGTCGGCCTGGTCGGTGCCGCGCAGCATCGACCGGCAGACCGAAGCCGCCGGCAGCCAGGAGAGGTGCCCGGAGGCGGGGACGACACTCGTCACCGGCTGCGCCCACAGCGGGACCTCGGCAGCGGAGGCTCGCAGGCCGGATGCGCGCACCGCGGCCGGCACCGACACCAGCAGGAGCGCCACAGCGGCGACAGCGGCAGCGCGCGGCCACATCCCAGCCGTCGCATCGGGGCGTTGCCGGGCGGGCGCGACCAGCGCTGCCAGGATCGCGAAAAGCGCGAGCAACGACGGGTAGATCCAGTCGAAGTCCACCCCGGAGTGCAGGATCAGGCCGAGCATGGCCAGCGGGACGCCGATGGCCACGACTTCGTCGTCGCGGCGGCGGGAACGGGACATGAGAGCCGACAGCCCGGCGAGCAGTGGGAGGCCCGTCGCCAGCGCGAGGGCCGCCACCAGGAGTCCACCGCCGTCGGAGAAGGCCTGCAGATAGCCGTTGTGCACATGCAGAGCGGATCCTGATCCTTCCGGCAGTCTGACCGAGGCGCCGGCGAACGAGTCGAATCCCGCACCGGTGAGCGGGTGCTCGCTGCCCAGCTGAGTGGCAACCTTCCAGAACTCGAGCCGCGCTTGGCCGTTGCCCTCCACAGACTGCGCGCCGCCGCGGGTCTGCAAGGCGGCGAACGGGCCGCCGGACTCCTCCATCAGCAGCGGGCTGGCGAGGAAGGTTGCCAGCCCCAGAGCGACTGCGACCAGGGCCAGGGCGGCTACGCGCCCTCTCCGGTCGATGAAGGCCAGCACGATGACGACGAGCCAGACGACGACAAATGTGCCCAGCCCGGCGCGACTGCCAGCGAACAGCAGCCCCGCGAGGCACCAGGGCGCGGTCACCCAGCCGACGATGCGCAGACCGCCGTGAGCGCGGACAGCCAGTACGCCGGCAATGACCCCTGCCCCGACCATGAAGGCAGAGAACTGGTTGTGCCAGTAGAAGGTTCCCAGCATCAGCCTGTAGACGCTGCCGCCGCCCCACCACGGCACGTAGGCCTGGTAGAACTGCTCGAGCCCGACCACGGCGAGGACGACGAGAAGGGCCTGCCGGCGCGAGCGCGTGGTGGCCCAGGACCGGACCACGACAGCGAGCAGGCCGGCGTAGCCCAGGGTCGCGACCTCGTCCAGGCCGTCCCAGTGGGTCGGGGCCGTCAGGCAGACGAGTATCGCCGCCAGCCCGGGCGTCACGGCGAGTAGAAGCTGCCAGGCGGGAAGCACCCGCCACGGCCGTGTTGCGAACAGCGCCGGCGACAACGCGACGAGTGCCAGCCCGAGGACCCATGGGTCACGCCCACCCGAGCCGTGCGTGAGCGGAACGGCCCATGAGAGCAGGGCGAGGACCACGGTCGCGGTGGCGAGATGCCCCGCCTTGGTGGTCTGGGCGCGGTCACCGTCGAGCCGCACGGGCGGCCGCGACTGAAGCAGCGTCATCTGCGAGTCATCGGCAACGCGACATTCACCCTGAAGGCGTAACGCTGCGCGCGGCCAGCAGCATGGCGACCTGACCGATCGAGCGGGTCAGCGCCGAGTCGGCGGGCAGCACGGTCTCGCCAAGGTCGCCGAACACGAGGTGCACGACGATGGTCGGATCCGACCGGCGGCGCCGGCCGGGCGAGGCCTCGAGACCCCAGGTGCTGGCCACCGCCACCCGATCAGGCGCGGACGGCTTCGGTCTCGACCTCGTCGAGAACCGCGTAGAGCAACGCCAGCAGGACGTTCTTGACCGACTCCTTGTCGGTGGCGTCGCAGGACATGATCGCCACGTCGGCGGGGATCTCGAGGGTCTCGCGGACCCGCTCGGTCAGCGCGTGGTCGTCCGGCGCGGCCCGGTTGAGCGCCACGACGTAGGGCACGCGGGCCATCCGCCGGAACGCCTCGAGGATCCCGCTCGCCTCCGCGATGGAGTCCTCGCGCTCGGCGTCCACGAGTAGCAGGTACCCGATCATGCCCTCGCCGAGGATCTCCCACATGAAGTCGAAGCGCTCCTGGCCCGGCGTGCCGAACAGGTAGAGCACGAGGTCCCGGTCGATCGTGATGCGACCGAAGTCCATCGCCACGGTCGTCTCGGCCTTGCGTGACCGGGTGCTGTCGGTGATGCCGCGCTCTGTGGAGAGCACCGTGATCTCGCTGATGGTGCGGATCAACGTGGTCTTGCCGGCCGAGAACGGCCCGGTGACGACCACCTTGACTGCCTGACCACCGCGACGGCGGTTGCGTGCTGACGCCATGGCCTAGAGCCCCCTGACCCCGGCGATCAGCCGCAGCATCAGGCTGCGGTTGACCGACGGGTCTCGTTCGATGAGCGACGGCTGGGGCTCGAGCGCGGTGGCGCCGACGACGTCGCCGGAGCCCGCCCCACCCGACCCCCCTGGGGTTGCGTGCGGGACGGACCGGTTTGCGGCTGCGGGGCTGCCGTCGTCGAACTCGGCCTGGCGGCGGGGCAGGAACGGCTCCGACCGCGGCGGTACGACGTCGCCGGGCACGTGTGCGCCGCCGAGCATCATCGCGCCGTCGCCGGCCGATGCCTTCACCAGTTCGGGTTCGTCGGCGGACTCCGCGGGTGCGGCGGGCGCATCCGCGGGGGGGTCGGCGGGAGCGTCGGCGGGAACGTCGGCAGCGGCGTCGTCCTGGATCCCGGACCGAGCGGCCGGCGGCGACGCGGGCGCAGCAGCGGGGGACGCGGCCGGCTTCATGACGGGCGCGGCCGACGGGACCTCGACCGGTCCGAGCAGCTCCTGACGTCGTACGACGACACTCACGTGGTCGTCGCCGTCCTCACGGACCTCCAGCAGCGACCGGCCGACCAGCCCGGCGAGCGTCGACACCACGGCGTACCGGCCGCAGCCGGTGAGGTCGACGAGGTCGTTGACGCTGCGCCGACCGTCGATGAGGGCCAACAGCGCCCACTCGTCGCGGCTGATGTCAGGGTCGTCGGGGAGCACGACCGGCATGCTCAGGATCGCTGTCGGCGACGGGACGACCTGGCTCACGGTGTCCCAGCTGGCCCGGCGCGCGTCGGCGTCGGCGACGACGGTCTCGGTCTGCACACTCACGCCGACGTCGTCGGGGTTGACCTGGTCCATCACGAAGGCGAACTCGCCGGTCTGCCACTGAAGCAGGTCGAAGACCGCGTCGACGGACTGGTCGCTCACGGCCTGGCGGAGCAGCTCGGCCTCGACCGCGTTCGCCTCGAGCAGCGCCTTCACGACGCCGACATCCTTGTCGTCCCGAGCGCGCTGCACGGCCGCACCGAGCGACCCGTCGTCGACGGCTCCGCTGCCGATCAGGCGACGGGCCAACGGCTGGCGGGAGGTGTCCGCGGACGCACCAGTGATCTGCCCGGCAGTGAAGAACACCACGCCGTCGCACCCGTCGCTGGACAGGTGCAGGCCACCGGTCTTCTTGGTGAAGCTCAGCAGCTGGAAGACGTCCGGCAGGCTGAAAGCGTCAAGGGACCCCTCGAGCTTCATGTCAGGTCCAGCTCGTGGTCTCAGCCGGGGTCGCGTTCTCCGGCTGGCCCCAGCCGTTCTTGGTCACGAACTGAAGAGGAGGCACGTCCTCGCTGTGGTCGTCGGTCTGGCCATCGGCCTGGTCATCGGTCTGGTCGTGGGCCTGGTCGTCGGTCTCGGCGCCGGAGGCGTGCGCACCTCTGGCCGCGGGAACCAGGCTCGGCGCCGTCTCGACCCGAAGCGCGTCGGCCACGGCGGCTGCCGCGCGGCGGACCTCGAAGAGCATCAGACCCACCTTGGCGCCACGCGAGGCGACGGCCACCAGGACCGCCTCGTCGTCGGCGGAGACCAGGAAGACCGTGCCGTTCTCGCCCTCGACGTAGATCTGCGAGAGCTCGCCCCGGCCCAGACCCTCAGCAGCCCGCTCACCCAGGGAGAGCAGGGCGGCGCTCATGGCGGCCACCCGGTCCTCGTCCATGCCGGCCGGCAGGGCCGCGGCCATCGCCAGACCGTCGAAGGACACCACTGCGGCGGCCTCGACCTCGGGCACCTGGCCGACCAGCTCGGCCAGAATCTGGTCCAGCTTCGCCGACCGGCTGACGCCGCTGACGGCGTGGTTCGCTTCGCTCATTGCCCCACCTCGAGTGCACAGCGTCGGCCCAAGTGACCGCTTCCCTAGGCCCATCGGCGGGCAGCCGTCCGGGCTTGAGCGCGGGTCAGGGTGTGCGCAGCGCGCGTTCTCCGGCGGCCCGCAGCACGGGCACCAGTGCCGGTACGTCGACCGGCATCCCGGTCATCAGCGCGACCTGAAGAACGGCCTGGTGAACCAGCAGGTCGAGGCCACCGAGCACGTCAGCACCGCGCTGCCGCCAGGCCGTCGCCAGCGGAGTCGGCCACGGGTCGTAGACGACGTCGAAGAGCATCCCCGCCAGCCGCGGTGGCAGCGTCTCGGCGAGCGCATCCGTGCTGCCCGCCGGAGTCGTCGACACCACCAGGTCGGCGCCGGCGAGCGCATCCAGGCTGGTGGACGACCACTCCTCGACGTGCGGCCGCACCCCGAGGCGCGCCGCCGACTGCTCCAGGCCGGCTGCCCGGCCGCGGTCGCGCACCAGGACGGTCGGGGTGGACTCCCCCAGCTGCTGCAGGGCCGCCAGGGCCGCGGCGGCGGTCGCGCCGGCACCGAGGACGCAGGCCCAACCCACCCCGTCGACCCCGCGCTCACGCAGGGCCGCGACCATGCCGGGGACGTCGGTGTTCTCACCCTGGCGGCCGTCGGGGCCGAGCAGGACCGTGTTGGCGCCGCCGACCGCACGGACCAGCTCGCTTGACCTGTCGAGCAGCGTCAGCACGGCCGCCTTCAGCGGCATCGTCAACGAGAGTCCGGCCCAGGAGCCGTCCAGCCCGTCGAGGAAGCCCGCCAACCCGGCCGCGTCCACGTCGTACGCGTCATAGGTCCACCCCGCGAGGCCGAGCTCGTCGTAGGCGGCCTGGTGGAGGACGGGGGAAAGCGAGTGGCGAACCGGCGAGCCGAGCACGGCTGCACGGCACCTCACTGGTTGGACTTGAGCTCCTGCTTGAACCGCAGGAACTCCTGATAGCTGCTGGTGAACTTCGTCTCGCCGCTCTCCGGGTCGACGGTGACGAAGTACAGCCAGTCGCCGTCCGGTGGGTTGACCGCGGCCTCGAGCGCGCGCTCACCGGGAGAGTTGATGGGCCCGGGCGGCAGGCCGGTGTTCTTGTAGGTGTTGTACGGCGAGTCGGTGCCGAGGTCCTCGAGGGTGACCAGCTTCTTGTCGGCCTTGAGCGCGTAGTTGACGGTGGAGTCGAACTGCAGCGGCATCCCCTGCTCGAGCCGGTTGTAGACGACCCGGGCGACCTTGCCGAAGTCCTCGGCGTGGCGCGCCTCGGCCTCGACCAGGCTGGCGATGATGACGAGCTCGTACGGCGAGCGCTGGGTGCGCTCCACCCCGGTCGTCTCGGCGGCGTCGGCGTACCTCCCGAACAACGCCTTGAGCACGTCCGGCGCGGCGGCGTTCGGCGGCACGTCGTAGGTCGCCGGGAACAGGAAGCCCTCGGCGTTCTTCTTCGCGTAGGCCGGCAGACCCAGCGAGCGGGCGTCCTTGAGCGCCTTCGTGTAGTCCGCGAGCGGGATCTCGGTGCTCTTGGCCAGCCGCTTCAGCGTCTCGTCGAACCGCAGCCCTTCGGGGAGGACGACCTTGGCCTGGACCCGCGAGTTGGGGTCGAGCAGCAGGGCCAGCGCCTCGCCTGCCTGCATCTTGCGCTTGAGCTGGTAGAAGCCGGGCTGAAGACTCGAGGACTCCGGCTCCGCGTTGGCCGCCGCGAGCCATGCGTCGACGCTTGCGATCACGTCTTCCTTCTTCAGGGTCCGGCCGACCTCGGCGACGGTCTGCCCGGGGGTGACCTCGATCACGACCTCGCCCTCTCCGGGGCCGGGATAGTCCTCGGCGCTCGTGGAGAGCGCGTCGGTGAGCCTGCCCCCGACGCCCTTGACCAAGGCATATCCTCCGGCCACGACCGCCAGGATCACCAGCAGGGAGATCACGACGGCGAGACCGCCCTTGCGGTCGCGCTTCTTCTTGCGCCGGCGCCTGCGCACCGGTCGATCCTCATCGGCCCAGACCGAGAGATCCGTCATTCCTCCACCTTCGTGTCGTCCCCGGGTGTCGCGGCCTGCACCTGCCGTCCCGGCGCGATCCCGGTGGCTCGCTCCTCGTCGAGGGCGGTCTGCAAGATGATGACAGCAGCGGCCTGGTCGACCACGCTACGCCCCCGGCGGCCGGCCATCCCACTCGCCCGGAGGTCGCGCTGGGCTCCCACGGTGGACAGCCGCTCGTCGACCAGCCGTACCGGCGTGGACCCGAGCGTGTCGGCCAGCCGCTGGGCGAAGGCGACAGCATCGTCCGCGGCGCGGCCCTCCCGGCCGGCCAGCGTGCGTGGCAGGCCGACCACCACCTCGACCGCCTCCCGCTCGGTGGCCAGGCGGGCCAGCTCGGCCAGGTCGCCGCGGCCCCGGCGCACGGTCGCGACCGGGGTCGCGATCAGCCCCGCCGGATCGCAGGACGACACGCCGATCCGGACCGTGCCCACGTCGACCCCCAGCCGCACGCCCGCCCTCATGCGCTGACGCTCAAGTGGTGTTGGTGACGCGTTGGCCGACCTCGTGCTGGACCCGGGCCAGCGCCTCGTCGACCTTCGACGCATCGGTCCCGCCGCCCTGGGCCACGTCGTCCTTGCCGCCGCCGCCGCCGCCGAGGACGCTCGCCGCGGCACGCACCAGCTCGCCTGCCTTGACGCCCCACTCCCGGCCGCGGTCGTTGACCGCCACGACGACCACGGGCCGGTCGCCGGCGACCGTGATGCCGGCCACGACTGCCGGACGGTCGGCCGGGATGCGGCCGCGCACGTCCAGGACCAGCCGGCGCAGGTCGTCGGCTGCAGTGCCGTCAGGTGTCCGGTGGGCCACGACGGCCACGCCGTAAACGTCGGTCGGGTTGGCCGCCAGGCTCGCCGCCGCCTCCAGCACCTGGGCGGACCGGACCCGCTCGAGGTCCTTCTCCGCCTCGCGCAACCGCGCCGTCAGCGCGGCGACCCGCTCGGGCAGCTCCTCCCGGGGCACCTTGAGCGCCTCCATGAGCTGCGCGACCAGCAGGTGCTCGCGGGCCAGGAACTGGTAGGCGTCCACGCCGACGAGGGCCTCCACCCGGCGTACACCTGCCCCGATCGAGGCCTCGCCGAGGATCTTGACGAGGCCGAGCTGGCCGGACCGGCGCGCGTGCGTGCCGCCGCAGAGCTCCCGGGCCCAGTCGCCGACGGACACGACACGGACGCGGTCGCCGTACTTCTCGCCGAACAGCGCCATCGCGCCGGATGCGCGGGCCTGTTCCTGGCTCATGATCTCGGCATGCACGGCGAGGTCGGCGGCGAGCACCTCGTTGACCTGGTGCTCGACGTCGCTGATCACGGACGGTGGGACCGCGGACGTTGCCGAGAAGTCGAAGCGGAAGCGCCCCGGCGCGTTCTCCGAGCCGGCCTGGGTCGCGGTCTCGCCGAGAGCGTTGCGGAACGCCTGGTGCACGAGGTGAGTGGCCGTGTGGGCCCGGCTGATGGCCCGGCGGCGGTCGATGTCGACCTGCCCGAGCGCTCCGAGACCGGTCGTGACCTCGCCGCGGCTGACGCGAGCCCGGTGCACCACGACGCCCGGCACCGGGCACTGCACGTCGAGGACCTCGACCAGGCCACCGTCGGCAAGCTGGATCAGGCCCTGGTCGGCGAGCTGGCCGCCACTCTCGGCGTAGAACGGCGTGCGGTCCAGGACGATCTCGATGTCGGCGCCCTCGGCCGCCGACGGGACGACGATGCCGTCGAGCAGGATGCCGCGCACCGTCGACTCGGTGACGACCTCGTCGTAGCCGGTGAACGAGATGGGCCCAGCGTCCATGATCGACTTGTAGGCGGACAGGTCGGCGTGGGAGCTGCGCCGCGACTTGGCGTCGGCCTTGGCACGATCGCGCTGCTCGCTCATCAGCCGCCGGAAGCCGGGCTCGTCGACGCGCAGGCCCTGCTCGGCGGCCATCTCGAGGGTCAGGTCGATCGGGAAGCCGTAGGTGTCGTGCAGCTTGAACGCCTCGTCGCCGGCCAGCTCTGTGGCTCCGGTGCGCTTGGTCTCGGCCACGGCCGTGTCGAAGATCGTCGTGCCGGCGACCAGCGTGCGCCGGAACGCCTCCTCCTCGGCGTAGGCGATCGCACTGATGCGCGCGAAGTTCTCCGTCAGCTCCGGGTACGACGGGGCCATCGCCGCCATGCTGACCGGGAGCAGCTCGGGGAACACCGGTTCGTCGACGCCGAGCAGCCGCATCGAGCGGACGGAGCGACGGATGATCCGCCGCAGCACGTAGCCGCGGGCCTCGTTCGACGGGGTGATGCCGTCGTTGATGAGCATCAGCGCGCTGCGCACGTGGTCGGCGACGATGCGCAGCCGGACGTCGTTCTCGTGGTCGGCGCCGTAGTGCTTGGCGGCCATCCCGGCCGCCCGGTCGAGCACCGGGAACACCTCGTCGATCTCGTAGAGGTTGTCCACGCCCTGCATCAGGTAGGCGACCCGCTCGAGCCCCATCCCGGTGTCGATGTTGGGCTTGGGCAGCGGGGCACTGACGTCGAAGTCGACCTTGCTGCGGACCGCGCTGAGGCTCTCTTGCATGAACACGAGGTTCCAGATCTCCAGGAACCTGTCCTCGTCGACGATCGGACCGCCGTCGGGTCCGTGCTCAGGCCCCCGGTCGATGTAGATCTCGCTGCACGGCCCGCCCGGACCGGGGATGCCCATGTGCCAGTAGTTGTCCGCCAGGCCGCGCCGCTGGATGCGCTCCTCGGGCATCCCGGCGACCTTGCGCCACAGCTGGTAGGCCTCGTCGTCACCCTCGAGCACCGTGACCCACACGGACTCCGGGTCGAAGCCGAGGAACCCCTCGGACTGCGAGCCGGTGACCAGCCGCCACGCCAGCTCGATGGCGCCTTCCTTGAAGTAGTCGCCGAACGAGAAGTTGCCGTTCATCTGGAAGAACGTGCCGTGCCGAGTAGTCTTGCCGACCTCCTCGATGTCGAGGGTGCGCACGCACTTCTGCACACTGGTGGCGCGCTTCCACGGTGGGTCGGCCTGGCCGAGCAGGTAGGGCTTGAACGGCACCATGCCGGCGTTGACGAACAGCAGGTTGGGATCGTCGGCGATCAAGGACGCGGACGGGACGACGGCGTGCTCGCTCTCGGAGAAGAACTGCAGCCACCGCCGCTTGATCTCGGCGGTCTCCATCAGCCGGAGCTCCTCCGGGGGCTGGCCGGCCGCTCGATCAGGTCGGCGGTCTCCTCGGGCGAGAGGTCATGGCTGGCCTCGTCGATGCCCAGGGCGTCGCGCAGCTCGGCCTCGCGCTCGACCATGCCGGCCCGCACCTGGTCGGCGAAGTAACGGATCGAGTCGCCCAGGCCCCCGGCGCTGTCGGCGAGCCCAGCCGGGGTGAACGCCTGCGCGGTCTTGGTGATCTTGCGTACGACGAGGACCCCCACCGTCGCGCCGACGCCCATCCAGAAGAGGCGCCTCACGAGGCGGCCCGCCCTCGCCGGCGCCTGCTGGCCTTGGCGGCCGCCTGCTCCGCCCGGATCTGTGACTTCACCCGCTTGACCTGGCTGCTCGAGCGGCCGCTCAGAGCACGCCGTACGCCGTAGCTGAACGCGGCCACCTTGATGACCGGACCCCCGAAGGTCGCTGCGAGCAGTGCTGTCATGGCCGACACGTTCGACGTGACCGACTGAACGTTGGACGTGATGGCGTCGACGCGTTCGAGCTGGGCGTTGGTGGTGACGACGGTCGTGGTCACCTCGTTGAGCAGGGGCACGGTCTCGTCGGAGACGCCCTTGATCATGTGCCGGGTCTCGTCGAACACCGAGCCCAGCTTGATCAGGGGAACAGCGAGCACACCGACCAGCAACACGAACGCGACGGCAGCGATGAGCCCCGCAATCTCTCCACCCGACATGCGCTCGACCCTATCGCGGCGGAACTCAGCGCACGGGCGGGTCCAGCGCGGCCTGCATCGGCGGAAAGCCGGGTGGGTAAGGCCGCCGCGGCTCGCGCACCCCGGCGGTTCCGGGACCGCCCGTCCCCGGGTCGCCCCCGCTCATCGACCGCTCGGCCGGCCGGTGCCGAAGTCGGAGCGGTCCGCGTCGGCGGGCGTCCCAGTAGACGATGTCTCCAGTCGTCGCACCGAGATCGGCCTTCAGACCTCGGACCAGGCCTGCGACGGTGCTGCCGGCTCCCTGCAGTGTCCTCGTCCGTCCGTCGATGCGCAGGTAGGCGAACTGCGGGGTGCCGGGCGGGTCGACGTGACGGATCTTGGCGCCTCTGGCCCGCACCGCGAGGGACTGCCGGATCTCGTGCTCGAGAACGCTCGCAGGGTGCGGCTCGGAGAGAGTGAGCCGCACCACGACCGTCGCTCGCCAGCGCATGCCCCCATCATGCGCCCCGATCGCCGCGCGGGCGAGGGTCAGGAGCCGCGGATCAGGGCACGCAGGCGCTCCCACAGGTCGGCCAGCCGCGACTCGGCGCCGTGGTGGGTTGGCCGGTAGTAGGTCCGGTCGAGCACCGCGTCGGGGGCGTACTGCTGCTGCGCAACGCCGTCAGGCTGGTCGTGCGGGTAGACGTAGCCCTTGCCGTGCGCGAGCTTGGCCGCGCCGCCGTACGAGCTGTCCCGCAGGTGTGCCGGCACCGGCCCGGCCAGCCCACGTCGTACGTCGTCAAGCGCCGCGTCGACGGCGAGGTAGACGGCGTTCGACTTGGGCGCGAGGGCGAGGTGGACGACTGCCTGCGCCAGGTTGATCCGGGCTTCCGGCAGGCCGACAAGCGCCACGGCATCCGCGGCGGCCACCGCGGTCAGCAGTGCGGTCGGATCGGCCAGCCCGATGTCCTCCGACGCGGAGATGACCAGCCGCCGAGCGATGAAGCGGGGGTCCTCCCCGGCTTCGATCATCCGCGCCAGGTAGTGCAGGGCAGCGTCCGCATCTGAGCCGCGGATCGACTTGATGAACGCCGAGATGACGTCGTAGTGCTGGTCGCCGTCACGGTCATAGCGCAGCGCGGCCCGGTCGACGGCGGCTTCGAGGATGTCGACGTCCACGACGGTCGTCTCCTTGGCGAGCGCAGCCCCGGCCCCCGCCTCCAGCGCAGTCAACGCGCGTCGCGCGTCACCACCGGCGATGCGGAGCAGGTGCGCCTCCGCCTCTTCGGTGACCGTGACCTCGCCGGCCAAGCCACGCGGGTCGCTCACCGCCCGGTGCAGCACCTCGGCGACACCCTCGTCGTCGAGCGAGGCCAGGGTCAGCAGCAGCGAGCGGGAGAGCAGCGGCGAGATGATGGAGAAGTAGGGGTTCTCGGTGGTGGCCGCGACCAGCGTGACCCACCGGTTCTCGACCGCGGGCAGCAGGGCGTCCTGCTGGGTCTTGGAGAACCGGTGCACCTCGTCGACGAACAGCACCGTCTCGCGGCCGGTCATGCTGCTCTCGCGCCGGGCCGTCTCGATGACCGCCCGGACCTCCTTGACGCCTGCGCTCACCGCCGACAGCTCGACGAAGGTGCGTCCGGTCTCGCTGCTCACGAGGTAGGCCAGCGTCGTCTTGCCCGTGCCCGGCGGACCCCACAGGATCACCGACGCCGGGCGGGCCACGCCGCCGTCGGACTCGACCAGCCGTCGCAAGGGTGACCCGGCCGCGAGGAGGTGGTCCTGGCCGACGACCTCGTCGAGGGTCCGAGGACGCATGCGTACGGCGAGGGGTGCGCTGTTCGCGCCCGGACCCGTGCCGTCGGCCGCCGAGGCCTCGAACAGATCCATGCCTCAGACGGTAACCACCGAGGCAACTGTCCGGACCGGGCGGCAGGATGGACGGGTGTCCCCCACCGTCGTACACGCGCTGTCCGGAGTCGAGGAGCTGCGCGCGGCCAGTGACGACGACGCCTATGTCCGGGCGATGGCCGACCCCGTCCGCACCACGGTGGCCTGGCGGCACGAGGGCGGAGCCGTCGGGTGGCTGATGCGCTCACGGCATGCCCCGGGCCGCACCGCTCTGATGGCCATCGGCGCGGCGCGCCCCGCGGCCGAGCTGCTGCACCGCGTGGCAACCGAGGGCGACGGGGGCATCCGGGCGGCGACCCTGCCTCGCGGCGCGGTCGAACACCTGCCGACGGGATGGTCGCTCGAACCGGCGAACGAGTGGGAGTGGTTCCACATCGAGGAGCCGCCGCCCGTGCAGGAGCATGAGGCTCTCGTCCGTCGGCTCGACGACGGCGCCGATGCCGACGGCCCCGAGATCCTCGCCCTGCTTGAGACGTGGAGCCCGCGGCACGACGCCGAGCCTGGGCAGGATCACGTCCGGCTCTGGTGCGGCATCCGCGACGACGACGGCCAGCTGGTCGCGGTCGCGGCGCACACCGAGTACTCCCCCGGCGTCCCGTTCCTCGCGTCCATCGCGACCGTGGGCGGCGTGCGCGGGCGCGGCTACGGCGCGGCGGTGACCGCCTGGATCACCCGCGAGCTGCTCGCGACCGGCAGCGACTGGGTGACGCTGGGGATGTACAGCGACAACGAGGTCGCACGACGGCTCTATCACCGGCTCGGCTTCCGGTGTGACCACTACTTCACCAGTGGCCCGCTGGTCCGGCCCATCTGAGGCGGCAAACTGCGAATTCCTGGGATGGGCCGTCGGGTGTTCCGCATCCGGCACTACCGGTCGCCGGAACGGCGAATCGCCTCGCTGACTTGGGCGGCGAGCCGTGCTGGCGCTTGGGGTGGGAATGGCATGACGCTGCTCGCGTTGATCTCGCACAGCACGAAGCGGATCGGTGGGCCGCCAGTCTCCGGGTCGTCCGGTTCACTCATCAGCAGGTCCACGTCCCACAGCGCGGGCAACTGGTCTTGTTCCAAGCCGAGTCGCGCCATCATTCCAGGCACCCAGTCGGACTCCAGGCTCTCCCGCAACGGGGCCAGGGCCGGTTCCTCGGCCGGGTACATCGTCTTGGCGGCCGGCAGGCCCATCACGGCGTCCGGGGTCGAATGCGAAGCGGGGACCGTGTCCAGTGGCCCGCGCGGTTGGGCACCTTCGGGGTACTGGCGGGCGAAGCCGACGACGCTCCTGCCGACCAGGTAGCAGCGCACGATCCCTCTGGTGATGCCGGGGACGAACTCCTGGTCCACCAGTCGGGTGGTGCCATCCCAGGCCTCGAAGACCTCCCCGACCATTGCCAGCAGTTCTGCCAACGGCATCAGGGTTGCGGAGCCGTCCCGAGCCCGCGCATGCTGCACCCGCACACGCGCGTCGTTCGGCACGTCCCGACCGGAAGTGCCGTGCGGCAGTTGGACCTTCCAGACGGTGCGGCCGCCGTTGCCGCGGCTGGCCTTCAGCACGCGCACGCCATCGGCGGCCAGCCGGCGGGGAAACTCGCGCCGCAAATCCTCCCGGGTCCGGTAGAGGTGACTGTCACTGCCCCAGCCCAGATCCCGAGTCGTGACCAGCACCTCCTTGGTACCGATCCGGTCGATGACATCCGGATGGGACCCCAGCCACACCCCCGCGGCCGCGACCTCCCGAAGCACCCGGTCGAGATGGCGGCGGTCCCCCTCGTCACTGATGGGATCAGCCCACACCAGGACACCCGCCATATCCTCGAGGCGACGCGTGACCGCCGCCGCCCAGGCGTCGCCGTACGCCACCGGCACCACCGTCACTCCAGCCAGGCCAAGCGCGGCGATCATTGGTTCCAGCCGGGCATTTGGCGCATCCGCCGGCGTCATCCCGCGATACAGCAGGGCCACCCTCAAAACAGACGCCCTCCTAAGCGACCGACGGATCCACTACTCGAGCCTAGAGACCCAAGGCTCCGCCAGTCCGGGGTCAACCGATCAGGTTCCGGCGACGCATGAGGGCCCGGCCGAACACTGCAGCGACGGCGGTCCGCTCGGCGTCCCGCCACGACAGCTCGCCCCGGACGGTGTCGACACGGGCGGGCAGCGGCGCATGGCCTCGGTGGAAGCGGTAGCCGCTCACTGCTGCCCGGACCAGGAAGAACGCAGGGAGGACGAGCGGCAGCCAGGCGAGGGCCGCACCGGCGAGACCAAGTGGAGCCGAGGCGACAACCGCCACTCCCAGCAGCACAACGGCGTCCGCGCTCGCACACACCGACCGCCAGAACTCCGGGTCGGAGCGGAACGGCTCGGCGACGCCCTCTCCCAGGTCGGGGGAGACCGATGCGCTCATGCCTGATGAGTCGACGCGATGGCCGTGGCCGCGGAGGGCCGAACAGGTGACGTGAGCTCGGTGAGCCGCGCTACGGCCGTACGGCGGTGCCTGGCTCGTTCGGCGGGACCGCCCGCTCCGGGTCACGAGGCTGGGCGTCGATGCCCGCTTCCTTGCGCTGCTCCGGCGTGATGGGGGTCGGCGCACCTGTGAGTGGGTCGAAGCCGGCTCCCGACTTCGGGAACGCGATGACCTCGCGGATGGAGTCGGCGCCGGCCACCATCGCGGCAACCCGGTCGATGCCGAAGGCGACGCCGCCGTGTGGCGGCGGACCGTACTGGAACGCCTCCAGCAGGAAGCCGAACTTGCCCTCCGCCTCGTCCTTGGTGAGCCCGATGACGTCGAACACCCGCTGCTGCATCTCGGCCCGGTGGATACGGATCGACCCGCCGCCGAGCTCGGCACCGTTGAGCACCAGGTCGTAGGCGCGGGCCAGCGCCATCCCCGGCTCGTCCTGGAACGTGTCGGCGAACGCGTCGGTCGGGGCGGTGAACGGGTGGTGCACGGCGGTCCAGCCACCCGTGCCGTCCTCCTCGAACATCGGGAAGTCGGTCACCCAGAGGAACTCCCAGCGGTCCTCGTCGATCAGACCGCCGCGGCGGCCGATCTCCAGCCGGGCCGCGCCGAGCAGCTCCTGCGCCTCGCGGGTCCGCCCGGCCGCGAAGAAGATGGCGTCACCCGGGCTCGCGCCGACGGCCGCAGCCAGGCCGGCGCGCTCCTCGTCGGAGATGTTCTTGGCGACCGGCCCGCTGAGCTCGCCGTCCGCGGCGACCAGCGCGTAGGCGAGCCCCTTGGCGCCGCGGGCCTTGGCCCAGTCCTGCCAGCCGTCGAGCTCCTTGCGCGACTGCGAGGCACCCCCGGGCATCACCACGGCCCCGACGTGCTCGTTCTGGAACACGCGGAACGGGGTCTGCGCGAAGTACGACGTGAGGTCGACCAGCTCCACACCGAACCGGACGTCCGGTCGGTCGATCCCGAACCGCCGCATCGCCTCGGCGTACGTCATCCGCGGGAACGGCGGCGCGAGTGTCTCGCCGAGCACGTCCTGCCAGACCCGGGCCATCACGGCCTCGGACAGCTCGTAGACGTCCTCCTCGTCGAGGAAGGACATCTCGATGTCGAGCTGGGTGAACTCCGGCTGGCGGTCGGCCCGGAAGTCCTCGTCCCGGTAGCAGCGCGCGATCTGGTAGTAGCGCTCCATCCCGGCGACCATCAGCAGCTGCTTGAACAGCTGCGGCGACTGCGGGAGGGCGTACCAGTGCCCGGGCTGCAGGCGCACCGGCACGAGGAAGTCACGCGCGCCTTCCGGCGTCGACCGCGTCATCGTCGGAGTCTCGATGTCGAGGAAGTCGCGCTCGTCCATGACAGCCCGGATCGCCCGGGTGACCCGCGACCGCGTGCGCAAAGCGTGGGCAGGTCCGGTGCGGCGCAGGTCGAGGTAGCGGTACTTCAGCCGCACCTCCTCCCCCACGTCGACGTGGTCGTCGATCTGGAACGGCAGCGGGGCCGCCTCGCTGAGCACGTCCACGCGGGACGCCACCACCTCGACCTCGCCGGTCGGCAGGTTCGGGTTGGCGTTGCCCTCGGGGCGCACCCCGACCTCGCCCTCGATCAGGAGGCAGAACTCGTTGCGCAGCCCGGCGGCCACCGCCTCGTCGCGGATGACCACCTGCACGACGCCGCTCGCGTCGCGCAGGTCGACGAAGGCGACACCGCCGTGGTCGCGGCGGCGGGCCACCCATCCGGTCAGCCGGACGGTCTCACCGCCGTGCTCGGCGCGGAGCGCGCCGGCGTCGTGGGTGCGGATCACGGGAGCTCCTCAGTGCGTCGTGCAGCGTGCAGGTGGTCAGAAATCATTCGGGTGGAACGACCCCGCGGATACTCGGATGTAGGTCCTCGGGACGGGGGGTCCAAGCCTCGGGATCAACATCAAACTGCTCTTCGCCCGACTGGACATGCCTCACCCTGTTAGGGGCTTGTTCTTGCAGAATCCAAACGAAGGGGATGCCTGCGACGATCAGCGAACTTGATCTGCTTGTCGAACCTGCTCGCTTCAGGCGAAACCTCCGCGGCGATGCCACGGCGCCGCAAGGCAGTTGCGACCGACTCTGCTGATGCCCTCAAGCGCTCGTCTAGAGCGACCACGAGAACGCAGGTGGGTGTCGATCGGGAAGCGGAAATAATGCGGTGAGATAGGAGAGGCGCTAGCGTCCGCGTCACGCCGAACGAGATCCCAACGCCTGGGTAAGTCTTGCGGCCGTCCGTGGCGAGAGAGTCGTATCGACCGCCGGAACACACAGACCCGAGGTGCTCGAAACCCTTCATCTGCGTCTCGTAGACGGTGCCGGTGTAGTAATCCAGGCCTCGCGCGATCCGCAGGTCGGCGAAAAGCTCGAACCCAGGTCGCTGGACATGCTGCACAGCATTGAGCACGTACCAGTTCCTTGATTCCCTCGGTCGAGCTGCCCGTCGAATACCGTGTTTCACGCCAAGTTTCTGCGCACCCGGTCTGCGACGCTGGCCGTCGCGTGCCCGAGATCTCGGCCAACTCAAGGCACGCCTCAGCCTGGGCCACCGTCAGACCCGCGTCCTTCACGAGCACTTCGCGCACGCCGGTCAGGACCGATCTTGTCGAGTTTGTCGACCGTTCGCAGCACCGCCGGTAGATCCTCGGCGCCGAGGCCGCTATAGAACCCCTCGATCAGCTTGCGGTTGTTGAGCTGCATCCGCATCGGCGGCAGGGGCAGCGCCGCGAAGACCTCGGCCATCACGATCGGCATCTCGGCCTCGTAGTGGAAGGCCAGGGTGTCGACCCCGATCACGTCGATGTCGGCCTGGGTGAACTCGCGGTAGCGACCCTCCTGCGGCCGCTCCCCGCGCCATGCCTTCTGGATCTGATAGCGGCGGAATGGGAAGTCCAACTTCCCAGCCTTCTCCAGGACGTAACGCGCCAATGGCACGGTTAGGTCGTAGTGCAGTCCAAGCTGCCTAGACGCGCCTGCTCGGGTTCCCCTCCTCGCCTGGAGGCGCCGCAAGACGTAGACCTCCTTGTCGATCTCACCCTTCCGCAGCAACTGTTCCAACGGCTCGACCGCACGTGTCTCTACAGAAGCGAATCCATGCAGCTCGAACACGCGCCGCAGCGTGTCGATGACCTTCTGCTCGACGATCCGCTCGGCTGGCAGCCACTCCGGAAAGCCGCTGAGCGCCTTTGGACCATTCATGTCACAGCCCCCGTCGGGGCGCGGCGGCACCCGTCGTACGGGTCTCGAGACCCTGCAGGAACGGGTTGGTGAGCCGCTCCCGCCCGATCGTCGTCTGCTCCCCGTGACCGGGCAGGACGACGACCTCGTCGCGCAGCGGCAGGACCTTCTCGGCCAGGCTGCGCAGCATCGTGGCGTGGTCACCACCGGGCAGGTCGGTGCGGCCGATCGAGCCCGCGAAGAGCAGGTCGCCGGAGAGCATCACCTCGGGCACCCGCTCGTCGCCGTCGTAGAGCAGGCGGAAGGCCACCGAACCCCGCGTGTGCCCGGGTGCGTGGTCGACGGTCAGCTCGAGACCGGCCAGGCGCAGCACCTCACCGTCGGCCATCGGCTTGACGTCGTCAGGCTCGCTCCACTGCAGGCGGCCGCCGAACATCGCCCGGGTCTCGGCGGAGAGCCCGCTCATCGGGTCGGCGAGCAGCCCGTCGTCACCGGGGTGGATGTAGGCGGGGATGTTGCGAGCGCCGCAGACCGGGGTCACCGAGAAGGTGTGGTCGATGTGGCCGTGGGTGAGCAGCACGGCGACGGGCTGCAGCCGGTGCTCGGAGAGCACTGCGTCGAGCTGGTCGACGACCTCGACGCCGGGGTCCACGACCACACAGTTCTCGCCGGCCGCGGGGGCGAGGACGTAGCAGTTGGTGCCGAACGCCGCGGCGGGGAAGCCGGCGATGAGCACGTGGGAGCCTTCCGGTCGGTGTTGTTCGCTCCGCGCGACGGGAGGGAATCTGGGCTTGGCGGCGGGATGCCCGGTCGTCCGAGCCTACCGGCGGGATCCGGGCGCTCGCGAACGCGATCGCCCGGCGCCGCGGGCCCTGCCTAGACTGTGCGACCGGTGCGCCCGCACGGTAGGGAACGACGAGGAGGACGAGTGGCCAGCAGCATCAAGCGCGAGCGGCAGCTTGCCCGCCAGCGCTATGAACGCCAGCAGGCCCGGCGTGCGGCCTCCCGCACCCGCAAGCGGCACTGGAAGCAGGTCACGGCATCCGTGATGGCCGTCCTGCTGGTGATCGGCGGCGTCGCTGGGATAGCCCTGCTGATGGGTGACGACGACAAGTCGACCGTGGGAGCCGAGCCCTCGGCATCGGCATCGGCCACCGCATCGGACACCGCGTCCGCGTCCTCCTCGCCGTCGCCGTCGGCAGCCGCCGCCGGGCGTGCGCCTATGCCCACGCGGAGGGTGAGGCGGCTAAGGACGTCGGCATCCCGACCTACCAGGCGGTCGTGGCCAAGAAGCCGTTCACCGCAACGCTGAAGACGAACCAGGGTGACGTCGTCGTCAAGATGGCCACCACGAAGGCCCCGTGCACGACCAACAGCTTCCGCTTCCTGGCGAGCAAGAAGTACTACGACGGCACCTCCTGCCACCGGCTCACGACGGAGAACCTGTTCGTGCTCCAGTGCGGTGACCCCACCGGCACCGGCGGCGGCGGGCCCGGTTACCAGTTCGGTGTCGAGAACGCGCCGAAGGACGGCACGTTCCCGGCCGGCTCGATCGCGATGGCGCGCACGAGCGATCCCAACACCAACGGCAGCCAGTTCTTCATCGTCTACAAGGACACCCAGCTGCCGACCGAAGGCGGCGGCTACAGCATCTTCGGCACGGTCACGAAGGGCCTCGACGTCATCGAGAAGGTCGCCCAGGCGGGCGTCGAAGGCGGCACCGGCGACGGGAAGCCGGCACAGCCGGTGACCATCGAGTCCGTGCAGATCGCGCAGGGCTGACGTGACCGAGCAGCGGCCGGAGGCCGAGCACGAGGCGCCGACCGAGACGGAACCCACACCGGACCAGCCCGCGCCCGAGCAGGTCGCGCCGACGCCCGAGCCGGAACCCACACCGGACCAGCCCGCGCCCGAGCAGGTCGTGCCGACGCCCGAGCCGGAACCCACACCGGACCAGCCCGCGCCCGAGCAGGTCGCGCCGACGCCCGAGCCGGAACCCACACCGGACCAGCCCGCGCCCGAGCAGGTCGCGCCGACGCCCGAGCCGGAACCCACACCGGACCAGCCCGCGCCCGAGCAGGTCGCGCCGACGCCCGAGCCGGAACCCACACCGGACCAGCCGACGCCCGAGCCGATCCCCGACCAGCCGGCGCCCGAACCGATCCCGACCAGCCGGCGCCCGAGCCGATCCCGGACCGGCCGATCCCCGAACCTGCGCCGCCTGCTCCGCCCGCGGAACCGACGCCGCCCCCAGCGCCTGCTCCCACTCCGCCGCCAACTCCGCCTCCTGCGCCGGAGCCTCCCGCAGCGCCGCCCGAACCCAAGCCCGACCCGGCACTCTGGGGCCGGGTCGACGCCGACGGAACGGTGTGGGTCCGGACCCCCGCGGGCGAGCGCGCGGCAGGCTCCTATCCCGGCGCGACGCCGGACGAGGCGCTGGCCTACTACGGCCGCAAGTACGACGAGCTCGCCGGCCAGGTCGCCCTGCTCGAGCAACGGCTGTCCGCGGCCGGGCTCGCACCGAAGGACGCCGACTCGTCACTGGCCAACCTGCGCACGGCGGTGAGCGACGCGCACGCCGTGGGAGACCTGGACGCCCTGCGGCAGCGGCTGGATGCGCTCGACGAGAAGATCGGCGAGCGAAAGCGCGAGGCCGAGTCGAACCGCGCCAAGGTCCGTGAGGAGGCCCGGGCGACCAAGGAGCGCATCGTCGCCGAGGCCGAGTCGCTGACCGACACCACCGAGTGGAAGCGCAGCGGCGACCGCCTGCGGAACCTGCTCGACGAGTGGAAGGCGGCCCCGCGCCTGGACCGCAAGTCCGACGACGCGCTCTGGAAGCGCTTCAGCCACGCCCGTACGGCGTTCGACAAGCGCCGCCGCGCGCACTTCGCCGAGCTGGACACTCAGAGAGCCGGTGCCGCCGAGGCCAAGGAGAAGCTGATCGCCGAGGCGGAGTCGCTCTCGGAGTCAACCGACTGGACGCCGACAGCCAGCCGCTACCGCGAGCTGATGGCGCAGTGGAAGGCGGCCGGGCGGGCCAGACGCGACATCGAAGACGCGTTGTGGGCGCGGTTCCGGGCCGCTCAGGACGCGTTCTTCACGGCACGGAGCACCGCCTTCGCGGCCCGCGACGCCGACCTGCAGGTCAACCTGGAGAAGAAGGAAGCGCTCCTGGTCGAGGCGGAGGCGCTGGTCCCCGTGACCGACGTGCGAACCGCCCGTGCCGCCATGCGCGTGGTGCACGAGAAGTGGGAGGCCATCGGGCACGTCCCCCGTCCGGTCCGCGACAAGGTGGAGGGTCGGCTCAAGCGGGTGGACGACGCCGTACGCGGAGCTGACGAGTCCGAGTGGCGCCGATCCAACCCGGAGGCGCGCGCCCGCGCCGAGGCCACCGTGGCGCAGCTGCAGGCGTCCATCGCGACGCTGGACGCACAGGCGGAGGCCGCCCGGCAGGCCGGCAACGCCGACGAGGCCGGCAAGGCCGAGGAGGCTGCCGCGGCGCGCCGCGAGTGGCTCACCGAGGCAGAGAAGACGCTGGCCGAGCTCTCCTGACCCGCCCACGCTGAGGGCGTGGGGTCAGGGCTTGGCGCTGGTGACGCGGTAAGCGTCGAACACGCCGTCGACGCCGCGGACGGCCTTGAGCACGTGGCCGAGATGCTTCGGGTCGCCCATCTCGAAGGTGAACCGGGAGATCGCCACGCGGTCGCGGGTGGTCGTGACCGAGGCCGAGAGGATGTTCACGTGCTGGTCGGACAGCACCCGGGTGACGTCCGAGAGCAGCCGGGACCGGTCCAGCGCCTCGACCTGGATCGCGACCAGGAAGATCGATGACTGCGACGGCGCCCACTCGACCTCGACCATGCGCTCCGGCTCCCCGGTCAGGGCCTGCGCGTTGACGCAGTCGGTGCGGTGCACCGAGACGCCGTTGCCCCGCGTGACGAAGCCGACGATCGTGTCGCCGGGCACGGGCGTGCAGCAGCGGGCCAGCTTGACCCAGATGTCGCTCGCGCCCTTGACGACCACGCCGGGGTCACCGGCGGTGCGCGGCCGGCGGTTCGCCGCGCCCGGTGTGGTGATCTCGGCCAGGTCCTCGGTGGCACCCTCCTCACCACCCAGCGCCTCGACCAGCCGCTGGACCACCGACTGCGCCGAGACGTGGCCCTCGCCCACCGCCGCGTAGAGCGCGGAGATGTCGGGATAGCGCAGCTCCTGGGCCAGCGTCGTCAGGGACTCGGTGGACAGCAGCCGCTGGATCGGCAGGTTCTGCTTGCGCATCGCCTTGGCGATGGCGTCCCGGCCGTGCTCGATCGCCTCCTCGCGGCGCTCCTTGGAGAACCACTGCCGGATCTTGTTCCGCGCCCGGGGGCTCTTCACGAACGTCAGCCAGTCGCGGCTCGGCCCCGCACCTGCCGCCTTGGACGTGAAGACCTCGACCAGGTCGCCGTTGTCCAGCGTGCTCTCCAGCGGCACCAGACGGCCGTTGACCCGCGCGCCGATGCAGCGGTGGCCGACCTCGGTGTGCACCGCGTAGGCGAAGTCGACCGGCGTCGCCCCGGCCGGCAGCGCGATGACGTCGCCCTTGGGCGTGAAGACGAACACCTCGGCGGTCTTGAGGTCGAAGCGCAGCGACTCGAGGAACTCCCCCGGGTCCTCGGTCTCCTTCTGCCAGTCGAGCAGCTGGCGCAGCCAGGCCATGTCGTTGGCTGCCGCGCTGTCGGCGGTGACTCCCTTGCCCGAGCCGGCTCGCTGGCCGCGGTCGCGCGCGGGTTCTCCTTGTACTTCCAGTGCGCGGCGACGCCGTACTCGGCCCGCCGGTGCATCGCGAACGTGCGGATCTGCAGCTCGACCGGCTTGCCCTCGGGCCCGATGACCGTCGTGTGCAGCGACTGGTACATGTTGAACTTGGGCATCGCGATGTAGTCCTTGAACCGCCCGGGCACGGGGTTCCATCGCGCGTGCACGCTGCCCAGCACGGCGTAGCAGTCGCGGACCGAGTCGACGAGGACGCGGATGCCGACCAGGTCGTAGATGTCGGTGAAGTCGCGGCCGCGCAGGATCATCTTCTGGTAGATCGAGTAGTAGTGCTTGGGCCGGCCGGTCACCGACGCGCGGATCTTGGAGCCGCGCAGGTCGCCGGTCACGTGGTCGACCACGGTGCTGAGGTACTCGTCACGGCTGGGCGCACGGTCGGTGACCAGCCGCACGATCTCGTCGTAGACCTTGGGGTAGAGCGTCGCGAACGCGAGGTCCTCGAGCTCCCACTTGATGGTGTTCATGCCGAGCCGGTGCGCGAGCGGTGCGTAGATCTCCAGCGTCTCGCGGGCCTTCTGCTCCTGCTTCTCGGGGCGCAGGTAGCGCAGCGTGCGCATGTTGTGGAGCCGGTCGGCGAGCTTGATGACCAGCACCCGGATGTCGCGGGCCATCGCGACGACCATCTTGCGCACGGTCTCGGCCTGCGCGGACTCGCCGTACTTGACCTTGTCGAGCTTGGTCACCCCGTCCACCAGGTCGGCGATCTCGTCGCCGAAGTCGCGCCGGAGATCCGACAGCGTGTACGGCGTGTCCTCGACCGTGTCGTGCAGCAGGGCCGCGCACAGGGTCGGGGGCGTCATGCCCAGCTCGGCGAGGATCGTGGTGACGGCGAGCGGGTGGGTGATGAACGGGTCGCCGCTCTTGCGGAGCTGGCCGCGGTGATGCGCCTCGGCGACGTCGTAGGCGCGCTCCATCAGGCGCAGGTCGGCCTTGGGGTGGGTCGAGCGGACGATGCGGAAGAGCGGCTCGAGCACCGGGTTGACGCTGCTGCGCTGCGCCCCCAGCCGGGCCAGGCGGGCCCGCACGCGTCGCGACGCCGGTGGGGCAGGTACGTCGGTGGCCGCCGGGTCGTCCGCTCCTCCGGCCGGGTCTACCGGATCGTCAACCGTCTGGGTGGCGGCGCGCCGAACCTCGTCGTCGCGGTCGGCGTCGACCGGACTCGGGGAGGGGGCATCAGCCACGAGCACACCCCAGCAGGTGTTGGAGATCTCTGGAGCACCCCAGTCTACCGGGCGGTATGCATCCCAGCCGTGCTCAAACGGTCAACAGCGTGTGCAGCGGCGGTCCGTCGACGCGGGATAGTCGCTCACGTCCGGGCAGGAAGGACAGCTCCATCAGCACCGAGAGCCCGACCACGTCCGCCCCCGGCCCGGCGTACGAGGTCGATCGTCGCCTCGACCGTTCCTCCGGTCGCGAGCACGTCGTCCACGATCAGGACCCGGTCGCCGGCCTCGAAGGCGTCTGCCGCCACCTCGAGGGTGGCCTCGCCGTATTCCAGCGCGTAGGACGTCTCGAGCGTCGCGCCCGGCAGCTTGCCCTTCTTGCGCACCGGCACGAAGCCGGCACCGGTGTGGTAGGCCACGGGCGCCGCCAGGATGAAGCCACGCGCCTCGATCCCGACCACCTTGTCGACGGTGCCCCGGCCGTGGTGGTTGACGATCGCGTCGACCGCTCCGGCGAAGGCGACGTGGTCAGCGAGCAGCGGCGCGATGTCCTTGAAAAGGATCCCCGGCTTGGGATAGTCGGGGACGTCGCGGATGCGCTCCAGCAGGAGCGCGGTGAGGTCGAGACCGCCCAGCTCGGTGGTCACTAGCGACGCTTCTTGCCGCCGGGACGGCTCTTGTTCTTCCGCTTGGGCTGGTTGCGGGTGGACCCGGCTCCAGGCCGCCGGTCGCTCGGCCGTGCGCCGCCGCGAGCGACGGCTCCGGCGGTCGCGGGCTCCGGCTGCTGGTCCTCGGTGGCCCCGACCGAGTCGTCGGCCACCGTGGTGGCACTGCGACCGCCCGTGAGCGTCTTCGCGGGACCGCCCCCGCGCGCCTGGACGCGGCGGGCCAGCGCCTGCATCGCGGGCTCGCGCTCCTTGAGGTTCGCGAGCATCGGGGTGGCGATGAAGATCGAGGAGTAGGTGCCGACGGCGACGCCGACGAACAACGCCAGGGCCAGGTCCTTGAGCGGACCCGCGCCGAGCAGCACGACACCCGCGAACAGGATCGCACCGATCGGGAGCAGCGCCACGATCGACGTGTTGATGGACCGGACGATGGTCTGGTTGACGGCCAGGTTGGCTGCATCGCTGTAGGTCATCCGGCTCCCGCCCGCGATGCCGGCGGTGTTCTCCCGGACCTTGTCGAACACGACCACCGTGTCGTAGAGCGAGTAGCCGAGGATGGTCAGGAACCCGATGACCGTGGCAGGGGTCACCTCGAACCCGACCAGCGCGTAGATGCCGACGGTGATCGCCAAGTCGTGCAGCAGCGCCAGCATGGCGGCGACGGCCATCTTCCACTCGAAGTAGAGCGAGAGGAAGATCACGACGAGGAAGAGGAAGATCACGAGCGCCCGAACGGCCTTCTTCGAGATGTCGGCTCCCCAGCTGGGGCCGATCACCTGCGAGCTCACGTCGTCAGGGCTGACGTTGCACCGCTCCGCGAGCGCCGCGGTGATCGCCTGCGACAGCTCGGGGGTGACCTTCTCGGTCTGGACCCGGATCGTGTCGTTGCCGACCTGCTGAACCCGGATCTCCCCGGCTACGCCGGAGTCCTCCACCGTCTCGAGCGCGGTTTGCTCGGTCGCCTCGGGAGACGAGACGCGGAACTCGGCACCACCGCGGAACTCGATGCCCAGAGTCAGCTGGGAGAACACCAAGCGCGGCGATGGAGATCACCAGGAAGATCGCCGAGATGGTGTACCACCGCCGCCAGCGCCCGACGAAGTCGTAGGACACCTCGCCGCGGTAGAGGCGGGCGCCGATCGAGCCCATCCGGGACATCAGGCCTCCTTCGTGCTGCGCGTGACGGCAGCCGGGCGGCGGCGAGCCGAGGGTGGTGCCGGAACGCTTCGTCCCGAGACACCCAGGTGTGACGGGTCGAGGCCGGACAGGCGGTGCCCTCCGCCGAAGAACTTCGTCCGGGCCAGCAGCGTCACCAGCGGCTTGGTGAACAGGAAGACGACGGCGATGTCGATCAGCGTGGTCAGGCCGAGGGTGAACGCGAACCCGCGGACGCCGCCGACGGAGAGCAGGTAGAGCACGACGGCTGCGAGCAGCGAGACGAAGTCGGCGGCCAGGATCGTACGACGGGCGCGCGCCCAGCCGGTCTCGACCGCCACGCGCAACGGTTTGCCCTCGCGGACTTCGTCGCGCAGTCGTTCGAAGTAGACGATGAACGAGTCGGCGATGATGCCGATGGCGACGATCAGACCGGCCACACCGGCAAGGCTGAGCCGGAACCCGATCTGCCATCCCAGGAACACGACCGCCCCGTAGGTGATGGCAGCAGCGACCGCGAGGCTCGCGACGGTCACCAGACCGAGGCCGCGGTAGTAGAACAGCGAGTAGAGCACCACCAGGCCCAACCCGATGATGCCGGCGATCACGCCGGCCTGGAGCTGCTCGCCGCCCAGACTGGCCGAAACTTCCTGCACCGCGCCGGCGTCGAATGTCAGCGGCAGCGCGCCGTACTTCAGGACGTTCGCGAGGTCGCGCGCCTCCTGCTGGGTGAAGTCGCCCTCGATCTGCGGCGCTGCCGCCGGTGATCGGCCCGTTGTTCAAGGCCGGCGCGGAGACGACCAGACCGTCCAGGACGATGCCGAACCGGTTCAGCGGCGGCTGCTGGGCGGCCAGCCGGCGCGTCGTGTCGGCAAACTTGCGGCCGCCTGCCCCGCTGAAGTCCAGCGTGACGATCCAGCCACCGGTCACGGCCCCTTGCGAGTTCGTGTTGAGAACAGCGTCGGCACCGGTCGACATCCGTTCCGAGCACCTCGGCCGGGCCGAGGATGTACTTCTCGCTGCCGTCGTCGAGGCAGGTGACCAGCGGCTTCTTCGGGTCGTCGCCACCACTGGTGCGCAGGTCGTTGCGGACCTTGGCGAGGTCGCCGCAGTCCAGCTCGGCGAACTGCTTCTGGATGTCGGCCGTCACGCCGCCGCTGGGGTCGGCCGGAGCCGACGGACTCGGGGTGGTTGTCGCAGTTGGGCTCGGGGTCGAGGCCGCACGCAGCGCGAGCGGGACGGCCCGGCCGTTGGTGGACGCGCTCGGTGCCGGTGACGCAGCGGGCGCACTACCTGACGCCGACGGCGAAGGTGAGGCCGTTCCGGACGGCGACGGGCTCGGCGCCGGCTCAGCGGCCACGCCTCCCGCGGCGTTCAGGACCGGCCGGAAGCGAAGCTCGGCGGTCTGCTGCACGGTGGCCAGGATCGAGTTGTCGCGCGCTCCCGGCACCGAGATGACGATGTTCTGGCCCGCTGTCGTGACCTCGGCCTCCGCGACGCCGAAGCTGTCGACGCGCGACCTGATGATCTCGACCGCGCGGTCCAGGGCCTGCTTGGTGATCTTGCCCGTCTCTCCCGGCGCGACGCGGGGGGTCAGGATGATGCTGGTTCCGCCCTCGAGGTCCAACCCGAGTCGAGGGCTGTATTTCTCCTGGAGCGTGAGGGTCTCGTCACCGAGCTTGTCCGGCGCGACGAAATAGATCAGGCCGAACGTCAGCAGGGTGAGCAGCGCGAGGACCAGCGATGGAGCGGCCGGGCCGGGTGCGCCGGGCGGGTGGGGTCGCCACTTATTCGTCCCCGGCGTCGTCGGAGAGCGCCGGCGGCGTCACGATCTTCGCCACCGCGGCCTTCGCCCACCGGGTGGGCACGCCGGGGGATGCCTCGAGCACCAGCGACGTCGCCCTCGACCGCAGCCACCGTCGCGTAGAGGCCCGATGTGGTCATGACCTCCTGCCCGGGCGTGACCTTGCTCAGCAGCTCAGCCTGCTGGCGGGTGCGCATCCGCGCCGGCCGGATGATCAGGAGCCAGAACGCCAGCAGGATGATGACGAGCGGCAGCAGGGCGCCGAGGGAGTCCACGGTGGTGCGCAACCTTTCCGAAGGGGGCGGCCGGGCGACGTTGATTCGCAGCCGTCGGGGAGTCTACCTGGCGTCCGAATCCTCGATCTCCTCGAACAGGTCGGGTGCCGGGGGTGGCGCCAGCGACGTCGGCGGGGTGAGCCCGAGGTGTCGCCAGGCCGCGGCGGTGGCGACCCGGCCCCGCGGCGTGCGGGCGAGCAGCCCGGCCCGCACCAGGAACGGCTCGGCCACCTCCTCGACGGTCTCGCGCTCCTCCCCCACCGCGACCGCCAGCGTCGAGAGCCCGACCGGGCCACCGCCGAACCGGGTGACCAGCGCGTGCAGGACGCCGCGGTCCAGCCGGTCGAGGCCCTGCTCGTCCACCTCGTAGACGGTGAGCGCGGCTCGCGCGATCTCGCGCGTCACGACACCGTCGGCCTTGACCTGCGCGTAGTCGCGGACCCGGCGCAGCAGCCGGTTGGCGATGCGGGGCGTGCCGCGCGACCGGCCGGCGATCTCGGCGCCGCCGTCGGCGTCCAGCGGGACGGCGAGCAGCCGGGCGGACCGGCGCAGCACGTGCTCCAGCTCGGCGGCGGCGTAGAAGTCCATGTGGGCGGTGAACCCGAACCGGTCGCGCAGCGGGCCGGGCAGCAGCCCGGCACGCGTGGTCGCGCCGACCAGCGTGAACGGCGGCAGCTCCAGCGGGATGGCCGTGGCGCCGGGGCCCTTGCCGACGATGACGTCGACCCGGAAGTCCTCCATCGCCATGTAGAGCATCTCCTCGGCCGGCCGGGCCATCCGGTGGATCTCGTCGAGGAACAGCACCTCGCCCTCGGCCAGGCTGGACAGCAGGGCGGCGAGGTCGCCGGCGTGCTGGATCGCCGGACCGCTGGTCACCCGCAGCGGCGCCTGCAGCTCGGCCGCGATGATCATCGCCAGCGTGGTCTTGCCCAGGCCGGGCGGGCCGCTCAGCAGCACGTGGTCGGGCACCCGCTCGCGCCGACGGGCGGCCTCCAGGACCAGACCGAGCTGCTCGCGCACGCGGTCCTGGCCGATGAACTCGGTCAGCGTGCGCGGCCGCAGCGCGGCCTCCACCACCCGCTCGTCGCCCTCCGCGGACGCCGTGACGATCCGCTCGCTGTCCGGCTCCGTGGTGCCGGTCATGCGCGGCTCAGCGAGCGCAGCGCGGACCGCAGCAGCAGCGCGACGTCGGGCTCGGTGCCGTCGGCGACGGCGTCGTCGGCCAGCGGCGCCGCCGTGGCCACGGCCTCGTCGGCCTCGCGCGGCGACCAGCCCAGGCCGAGCAGCGCGGCGTGCAGCTGCTCGCGCCAGCCCGCCGAGCGACGACGACCGGTCACCGGTGCCGGCGCGACGTCCCGCGGACCGCGCCGAGCCGGTCCTTGAGCTCGAGCACGATGCGCTGGGCGCCCTTCTTGCCGATGCCGGGCACCAGCATCAGGGCGCCGAGGTCCTCGGTGGCGACCGCGCGGCGCAGCGCGTCCGGCGGGTGCACGGCGAGCATGGCCTGGGCCAGCCGCGGGCCGACGCCGCTCGCGGTCTGCAGGAGCTCGAACACCGTGCGCTCGTCGTCGTCGGCGAAGCCGTAGAGGGTCAGCGACTCCTCGCGTACGACGAGCGAGGTGGGCAGCTGGGCGGCTTCACCGACGCGCAGCCGCGCCAGCGTGCCGGGCGTGCACTGCACGGACAGGCCGACCCCGCCGACCTCGACGACGGCGCCGTCGGGAGCGAGGGCGGCGACCCGGCCCGCCACGAACGCGATCATCGGAGCACCGCCGGGCGTGCCGCGAAAGCGCGTGACCGCCGCGTCGATGCGCGCAGCTGGCGCCGCCTCGCCAGACGTGGCAGATGGCCAGCGCCGAGCGCGTCGGCGGCGTCGGCCGGCCGGGGCGCCTCGGCCAGCCGCAGCAGCCGGGTGACCATCGCCGCGACCTGGGCCTTGTCGGCGCGGCCGCTGCCGGTGACCGCAGCCTTCACCTCGCTGGGCGTGTGCAGCGCGACGGGCAGCCGGCGCGGGCGGCGCACACGATGGCCACGGCGCTGGCCTGTGCGGTGCCCATCACGGTGCGCACGTTGTGCTGGCTGAAGACCCGCTCGACGGCGACCGCGTCGGGCCGGTGCTCGGTCGAGCCAGGCGTCGACGGCTCGCTCGATCGCGAGCAGCCGGGCCCCGATGTCGGCGGTCGGCGGCGTGCGCACCACGCCGACGGCGACCAGGTGCAGCGGGCGCCCGGTCGAGCCCTCGACCACGCCCAGCCCGCACCGGGTCAGCCCCGGGTCGACCCCGAGCACGCGCACGGCGTACCGCCCTCTCGTCCGAACACCTGTTCGGGCGTCGACGCTACCGGCGGCGGCCGACATGACCGCGTTGCGACGCGCCGGGCTTGCGGCCGGGACCAGCCGAGGCCTAACCCACGCGCTCCATGACCTCGTCGCTGACGTCGTAGTTGGCATAGACGTTCTGCACGTCGTCGGAGTCCTCGAGCGCCTCGACCAGCCGGAACACCTTCCGGGCGCCGTCCTCGTCGAGCGGGACGCTGACCGTCGGCAGGAACGATCGCGTCGGCCGAGTCGTAGTCGATGCCGGCGTCCTGCAGCGCGGTCCGCACGGCGACCAGGTCGGTCGCCTCGCTGACCACCTCGAACGCCTCGCCGAGGTCGTTGACCTCCTCGGCACCCGCGTCGAGCACCGCGAGCAGCACGTCGTCCTCGGTCATGCCCGTCGGTCTTCGGGACGATGACGACGCCCTTGCGGTTGAACAGGTAGGACACCGAGCCCGGGTCGGCCATCGAGCCGCCGTTGCGGGTCATCGCGATGCGCACCTCGGACGGCGGCGCGGTTGCGGTTGTCGGTGAGGCACTCGACCAGCACCGCGACGCCGTTCGGGCCGTAGCCCTCGTACATGATCGTCTGGTAGTCGGCGCCGCCGGCCTCGACGCCGGAGCCGCGCTTGACCGCGCGGTCGATGTTGTCGTTGGGGACCGAGGACTTCTTGGCCTTCTGGATGGCGTCGTAGAGCGTCGGGTTGCCGGCGAGGTCACCGCCGCCGGTGCGCGCCGCCACCTCGATGTTCTTGATCAGCTTGGCGAACACCTTGCCGCGCCGGGCGTCGACGACGGCCTTCTTGTGCTTGGTGGTCGCCCACTTGGAGTGGCCGCTCATGAACGCTCCTTCACCATCCGCAAGAACAGCTCGTGCACCCGGGCGTCGCCGGTCAGCTCCGGGTGGAACGACGTCGCCAGCAGCTGTCCTGTCGTCCCCGCCGACGAACTGGCAACGAGCCCTACCGTCGGCGCGGTCCGCCGGCGACGCGCGCGAGCACCTCGACCCCGGCACCGGTCGACTCCACCCAGGGCGCCCGGATGAACACCGCGTGCACCGGGCCGCCGGCCACCTCGGCGAAGTCGACGTCGGCCTCGAACGAGTCGACCTGCCGGCCGAAGGCGTTGCGCCGTACGACGACGTCGAGCCCGCCGATCGTGCGCCTGGCCGTCGATGCCGTCCTCGATCCGGTCGGCCAGCATGATCATCCCGGCGCAGGAGCCGTAGGCGGGCAGGCCGCCCTCGACGGCCGCCCGCAGCGGCTCCAGCAGGTCGAAGGACATGGCCAGCTTGTACATCGTGGTCGACTCACCGCCGGGCAGGACCAGCCCGTCGAACCCGTCGAGGTCGGCCGGGCGGCGCACCGCGACGGTCGGTCGCGCCGAGCCCGGTCAGCGTCGCGACGTGCTCGCGCACGTCCCCCTGCAGCGCGAGCACCCCGATGGTCGGGGCGGTCACCAGCCGCGGTCGGCGTAGCGCTCGGACTCGGGCAGCGTGTCGATGTTGATCCCGACCATCGCCTCGCCGAGGCCGCGGGAGACCTTGGCGATCACGTCGGGGTCGTCGAAGAAGGTGGTGGCCTTGACGATCGCCTCGGCCCGCTTGGCCGGGTCGCCGGACTTGAAGATGCCCGAGCCGACGAAGACGCCCTCGGCGCCGAGCTGCATCATCATCGCCGCGTCGGCGGGGGTCGCGATGCCGCCGGCGGTGAAGAGCACGACCGGGCAGCTTGCCGGTCTCGGCGATCTCGCGGACCAGGTCGAACGGCGCCCGGAGCTCCTTCGCGGCGGACGAAGAGCTCCTCGTCGCCGATCGTGGTCGAGCCGGCGGATCTCCGAGCGGATCGAGCGCATGTGCCGGGTCGCCTCGACGACGTTGCCGGTGCCGGCCTCGCCCTTGGAGCGGATCATCGCCGCGCCCTCGGCGATGCGGCGCAGCGCCTCGCCCAGGTTGGTGGCGCCGCAGACGAACGGCACCGTGAACGCCCACTTGTCGATGTGGTGCGCCTCGTCGGCCGGCGTGAGCACCTCGGACTCGTCGACGTAGTCGACGCCGAGCGACTGCAGCACCTGCGCCTCGACGAAGTGGCCGATCCGGGCCTTGGCCATCACCGGGATGGAGACCGCCGAGACGATGCCGTCGATCATGTCGGGGTCGCTCATGCGAGCCACGCCGCCCTCGACGCGGATGTCGGCCGGCACCCGCTCCAGCGCCATGACGGCGACGGCGCCGGCGTCCTCGGCGATCTTGGCCTGCTCGGGGGTGACGACGTCCATGATCACGCCGCCCTTGAGCATCTCGGCCATGCCGCGCTTGACGCGGGCGGTGCCGGTCTCGGACCGGCTGGTCTCGGGGCGGGCGATCTCGGGGCTGGGCACGGGAACCTCACATAGGGCTTGGACTGTCACCCCATGGTAGGCCGGAAGTCAGCGCACCGAGACCGGAGCGCCCCGGCCGATGAGGGCCACCCAGACCGTCCCGGGGGCGAAGACCGCCCTCTTGCCGCCGATCGAGTAGCTGATGGGGTCCTTCCCCTTCTTCCGGTTCCACAGGCCCTTGTACACCTGGCCGTTGCGGAAGATCAGCGCGCGACCTGGCCGATCGTGTCGGTCTCCGGTGACGTCACACCGTTGACGTCGTGGAACTTGGAGCCCTTCACCGTGGCGTACTGGAGGACGAACGTGGAGGCGCCGAGCTGGCCGCCCTCCTCAGCCATGGCCTTCTTGCCGTCCATGGAAAGCAGCCACTGGCTCCGCTTCTTCGACCACACCGCGCCGACCGTTGCCATCGGGTAGCGGGCGGTGACCGACTTCGCCGCCTTCCCGCCGGCGGGCAGCTCGCCGAACTCGTAGCCGACCTGCTTGGGCACGTCCACACGCTTGCCGGCCCGCTTCAGCAGCTCGGCGGGGTCACCGACGACGTTGTAGGGCGCCGGGCGTGAGGAGGTCCGGGCGTAGCCGCGGTGGCTGACGTCGTTGGACACCAGCTTGAGGTCGGCCTTGTGCAGAGCCTGCCCGACCCCGCGGTTGGAGCCCGAGTAGGCCAGGGCCGCGGTGCCGTACTGCTGGAGGATCTCGATGTCGGTGTGCCGGGCGCTGCGCACCGGGGCGACCTTCTCCGGCAGCTGGCTGGAGAAGACGGCGACCAGCCGGGTCACGCCGCCCTCGACCTGCTCGATGTAGACGACGTCCGCCTTGGTCAAACCCCGCTGCGGGTGGGCCTTCGCGGTGTTGTCGATCTTCACGGCAAGGAGCGGCCCGTCCATCAGGCCGACGCGACCCGCGAGCAGCGAGGTGGGCGTCGGCGTTGGGGTGGGCGTCGGCGACGCGCTCGTGGCCGATTCGGTCGGTTTGTCGGCTTTGGGCTCAGGGGTCGGAGGAACACGCCCCGACGAGAAGGGCGGCACCGAGCAGGGCGGCAAGAGAACGTGAGATCACCCAACGACGTTAGGTGATCCGGCCGCCGAAACGCCAACCAGCCCGGTGGGAGGCGTGTCATCCATCTCGAATGTCGGCGGCCACGGAGCGTGGCCGGCCAGACGCAGATAGCGCACCACCCGCTTGCGCCGCACCACCCGCGCGCCACGCACCGCGTCGTTGAGAAAGCGCCGGGCCAGCTCGACCCGCTTGCTCGCCGCGGCCAGCTCGGACACGAGCTCGTGCCCGGCCGGGTCGGCGTCCAGTGCCGCCGCCAGGCCGGGGTCGGCCAGCGCTGCCTGCAGGGCCCGGGTCAGGTTGCTCTCGGCCACCTCGCGGTCGGCCTCGTCCGCGTCGCGGGCACCGTGCGCGGCGTCGGCGAGCAGCAGGCTCGTCGCCGGGTCGAACAGCCCGGAGACCGCGAGCTGGAAGGAGACCGAGGCACGCCGGACCAGCTGGGCGTCCAGCGCGCTGCGCGCCCCCTCGACCCGGCCGTGGAAACGGTCCAGGCGGGTCGCGCTGAAGAAGAGGTACCAGCCCGCGACCAGGACGGCGGCACCCGTGACCACCATCCAGGTTGCGTCCATGCCCGAGAGCGTACGGCGGGATCAGCGGCGCAGCCGGTCCCGCCAGCCGCGGCGCTCGTCCTCGATGACCGCGCCCGCACCCGCCTCGACCGTCTCGTAGACGGCGATCAGGTCGCTGGCCACGGTCTCCCAGTCGTAGCGGCGCACCCACCGCGACCCGGCCGCACGCAGCGCGGCCCGCTTGGCGTCATCGGCGAGCAGCCCGGTCAGCGCGTCGGCGAGCGCCGGCACGTCGCCGGTCGGGAAGAGGACGCCGACCCGGCCGTCGTCGAGCACCCGGCGGAAGGCGTCCAGGTCGGACGCGAGCACGGGCGCCCCGGCAGCGAGCGCCTCCACCAGGATGATGCCGAAGCTCTCACCGCCGAGGTTCGGCGCGACGTAGACGTCGACGGTCCGCAGCAGCCGGGCCTTGTCCTGCTCGGACACCTGCCCGAGGAACGTGACCGCGTCGCGCACCTCGGGGGGCAGGTCCTCGGCGACCTCCTCGATGTCGCCGCGACCGGCGACCAGCAGCCGCACGCCCGGACGGGCCGCCACCACCTCGCCGAACGCGGCAAGCAGCGTCGGCAGCCCCTTGCGCGCCTCGTCGAGGCGCCCGATGAAGCCCACCGTCCCCGCCGAGCCGCACCAGTCCGGCTGCGGGTTGCGCATCCGCGAACCGGTCCACGAACACCCCGTTGGGGATCAGCACCGCGTCCCCACCCATGTGCTCGACGAGGGTGCGCCGGGCGTCCTCGGAGACCGCGACCCGGGCGCCGATCTTCTCCAGCGCCGGCTCGAGGATCGGGTAGGCCGCCAGCATCGCCCGGGACCGCAGGTTCGCCGTGTGGAACGTCGCGACGATCGGGCCGCTCGCCGCCCAGCAGGCCAGCACGGACAGCGACGGCGTCGCCGGCTCGTGGATGTGCAGCACGTCGAACTCGCCCTCCCGAAGCCAGCGTCGGACCCGCGCGGCCGAGATCGGGCCGAAGTTCACCCGCGCGACCGAGCCGTTGTACGGAACCGGCACGGCGCGACCAGCAGGCACGACGTACGCCGGCAGCGGGGTGTCGTCATCGGCAGGCGCGAGCACCGACACGTCGTGGCCCCGGGCCAGCAGCACCTCGGCGAGGTCGCGGACGTGGAACTGCACGCCGCCGGGGACGTCCCAGGAGTAGGGGCAGACGATGCCGATCCTCACCGCGGTGCCGCCTCCGCGCGGGGTCGGTCGGCCAGGTCGCCGAGCCAGAGCGGCTGGAGCATGTGCCAGTCCTCGGGATGGGCCGCGATCGCGGCGCCGAAGACGGCGGCCACCTCCTGGGTCATGGCGGTGACCTTCTCACGGGTCCGCCCCTCGGCGGGCGTCGCGACCTCATCGTGGAACCGGATCACCAGCCGATGCCGTCGCGGACCGGCCGGCTCGTACCAGATGCTCACCGGGTGCAGCGCCGCCCCGGTGCGCAGGGCGAGCATCGCCGGGCCGGGCGGCATCCGGGTGGGCTCCCCGAGCAGGTCGACGGGGATGCCGCTGGCCCGCAGGTCGCGGTCGGCGAGCAGCGGCACGAGCCGGCCAGCGCGCAGCCGCCGGGACAACGTGTCGAGGAGGTCGCCGTCTCCCCCGGTCAGCGGCAGGATCTCCATCCCGAGCCCCTCGCGGTAGGCGAGGAAGCGGGCGTAGAGCCGCTCGGGGCGCAGCCGCTCGGCCACCGTGACCACGGGCGCCCCGGTGAGCGAGGCCCACGCGCCGGCGTGGTCCCAGTTGCCCATGTGCATCAGGGCCGCGACCACCCCTCGCCCGGCGCCCAGGGCGTCCCGCAGGTAGTGCTCGTTCTCGACCCGGACGGTCTCGACCACGCGGTCCCTGCTCCAGTCCGGCAGGCGGAACGCCTCGCACCAGTAGCGCAGGTAGGAGCGCATACCCGCCCGTGACAGCGCACGCAGCTCGTCGTACGACGTGTCGGGCCGGGCGCGCCGCAGGTTCGCCTCCAGCCGGAGGACCGGACCGCGGCGGCTGCGCCAGACCAGGTCGGCGACGAGGTCGAACAGCCGGTAAGCCACCGACTCGGGCAGCCGGCGCACCAGCCCCCACGCCACGGCGTACAGCCGGTAGGTCAGGCGTTCACGCACGTCAGGGGGCCACCGCCTTGGCCTGCTGGCGCACGGCCATGGTCCGCTGGACGATGGTGATGGTGCTGCCGACCGCGACGTACCAGAGCGCCAGCGCCTGCACGTACGGCACGCCGAGACCGTCGAGCCCGGTCGCCACCAGGACCACCACCAGCCGGTCGGCCCGCTCGGTGATGCCGACGTTGGCGGTCATGCCGAGACCCTCGGCGCGCGCCTTCGCGTAGGACACCACCGCGCCGCTGGACAGGCAGTAGAGGCACAGGGCGAGCAGCAGCATGTCGTCACCGTCACCGGCGAACCACAGGGCGAGGCCCGAGAAGACGGCGGCGTCACCGACGCGGTCCAGGGTGGAGTCCAGCCAGGCGCCCCAGCGGCTGGTGCTCTCGCTCATCCGGGCCATCGTGCCGTCGATGAGGTCGGAGAAGACGAACGCGGTGATGAACACGGTGCCCCAGAAGAACTCGCCCCGGGGGAAGAACGCCAGCGCACCGACGACGACACCCAGCGTGCCGACCAGAGTCACCACGTCAGGGCTGACCCCGCGGCGGACGAGGAAGGCGGCGACCGGCCGGAAGATGCGCGTGAAAAGCGCTCGGGCGAAACGGTTGAGCATGTGAACGGCGCTCCGGGACTCGGCGGCGGGGTCATCGTAGTCGGGCGGCCCCTTGTGCCGCGGGCACCGGCGGGTGAAGGCTGTCGAAATGCCACAGTCAGGAAGCACCCAGTCAGCCGCCGGAGCCGCGGGCAAAGCACCGACGGCCGACCAGCCCGCCTCGATCCGCAACGTCGTGCTGGTCGGCCACTCGGGAGCCGGCAAGACAACGCTGGTGGAGGCGCTGCTCGCCGCCACCGGCACCATCCCCCGCGCCGGCCGGGTCGAGGACGGCACGACGGTCAGCGACTTCGACGAGGCCGAGGCGCGCCAGCAGCGTTCCGTTTCCCTCGCCCTGGCCCCGCTCGAGCACAGCGGCATCAAGGTCAACCTGCTGGACACCCCCGGCTACGCCGACTTCGTCGGTGACCTGCGAGCCGGGCTGCGGGCCGCCGACGCGGCCCTTTTCGTCGTGTCGGCCGTCGACGGCGTCGACGGCGCGACCCGGATGCTGTGGGAGGAGTGCGCCGCGGTCACCATGCCGCGCGCGGTCGTCATCACCAAGCTCGACAAGGAGCGCGCCGACTTCGACGAGTCGGTGGCCGTCTGCCAGCGCGTCTTCGGCGACAACGTGCTGCCGCTCTACCTGCCGCTCGCCGACGACGACGGCACCGCGGCCGGTCTGATCGGGCTGCTGTCGCAGAAGGTCTTCGACTACTCCGGCGACGAGCGCACCGAGCGCGAGCCCGATCCCGAGCACCTGCCGCTGATCGAGTCGGCCCGCAGTGCCCTGATCGAGGGGATCATCGCCGAGTCCGAGGACGAGACGCTGATGGACCGCTACCTCTCCGGCGAGGACATCGACCTCAAGGTCCTGATCGAGGACCTCGAGACGGCCGTGGCCCGCGGCTCCTTCTATCCCGTGCTGGCCGCAGCCGGCCCGACCGGGCTGGGCGCGACCGAGCTGCTCGAGGTCATCACCGCGGCCTTCCCTTCGCCGCTCGAGCACGAGGTGCCGCCCGTCACTGCGCCCGACGGCTCACCGCAGGCACCCTTGACGTGCGACCCGGCCGGCCCGCTGGCAGCCGAGGTGGTCAAGACGACGACCGACCCCTACGTCGGCCGGATCTCTCTGGTCCGCGTGTTCTCCGGCACGGTGCGCCCCGACATGATCGTGCACGTCTCCGGGCACTTCTCGGGCACGACCGGGCACGAGGACCACGACCTGGACGAGCGGGTCGGAGCGCTCACGTTCCCGCTCGGCAAGACCCAGCGCATCGCGCCGCAGGCGATCGCCGGCGACATCTGCGCGGTCGCCAAGCTCACCCGCGCCGAGACCGGCGACACGCTCTCGGACAAGGACCATCCGCTGCTGATGGAGCCGTGGGTGATGCCCGACCCGCTGCTGCCGGTCGCGATCGTGGCCAAGTCCAAGGCGGACGAGGACAAGCTGTCCCAGGGCATCGGCCGCCTCGTCGCCGAGGACCCCACCCTCCGGCTGGAGATGAACCCCGAGACCCACCAGCTCGTGCTCTGGTGCATGGGCGAGGCGCACCTCGACGTGCTGCTCGACCGGCTGGCCAACCGCTACAGCGTCGGTGTCGAGTCGGTGCCCGTCCGGGTGCAGCTGCGCGAGACGTTCGCCGGCTCGGCCAAGGGACACGGCCGCCACGTCAAGCAGTCCGGCGGGCACGGCCAGTTCGCGGTCTGCGACATCGAGGTCGAGCCGCTGCCGTCCGGCAGCGGGCTGGAGTTCGTCGACAAGGTCGTGGGCGGCGCGGTGCCCCGCCAGTTCATCCCGTCGGTCGAGAAGGGCGTGCGGACGCAGATGGAGCGCGGCGTCGCGGCCGGCTACCCCGTGGTCGACATCAAGGTCACCCTGTACGACGGCAAGGCGCACTCGGTCGACTCCTCCGACATGGCGTTCCAGACCGCCGGCGCGCTGGCCCTCAAGGAAGCCGCCAAGGGCGGCACGATCCACATGCTCGAGCCGGTGGACGAGGTGTCGGTGCTCGTCGCCGACGAATACGTCGGCGCTGTCATGGGCGACCTGTCCACCCGCCGCGGCCGCGTCACCGGGACCGAGCCGGTCGGCAGCGGGCGCTCCCTGGTCAAGGCGGAGGTCCCCCAGATGGAGATCACCCGCTACGCCGTGGACCTGCGCTCGATCTCACACGGCACCGGGACGTTCTCCCGCCACTACCTGCGGCACGAGCCGATGCCCCAGCAGATCGCCCAGCGGGTGCAGGCCGATTCAGGAAGCTAGCCCGGCGGCACGGGGAGATGGCGGCGATACCTCGCCACCAGCTGGTAGGCCACGGCCGCGACCCAGGACACCGGTGGCACCAGCATGAGCCGGCCGAGCACTGCCCATCCGCCACCGTTGCTGACCAGGAGCCGCCCGACCGCGGTCGACCCGCCGCTCACCCGGCCGGACGGCTCCACCCACTGCACGGAGTGGGACGCCTCGGCCTCGGCGACGCCGAGCGCGGCGAGGTCGGCGGCCTGCCACGCCTGGAGGTCCGGTTGCACCGGCAGGTGCTTCTGCAGCCACCGCACCGTGCGCATGCAGAACGCGCAGTCCCCGTCGTACAGGAGAACCGGGCGCTCACGTCTCATGCGCGTCAGCATCGCACCCGGCACATCACTGCCGGGGTGACGGCAGGATCCCGCGTTCGATCGCGACCGTCACGGCCAGGGTGCGGTCGTCGACGGCGAGCTTCTGGAACACGCGTAGCAGGTGGGTCTTGACGGTGGCCTCGCCGATGAACAGCTCACGGCCGATCTCGCCGTTGCTGAGGCCGCGACCGACAGCGGCGAGCACCTCGACCTCGCGCGGGGTCAGCTGGTCGGCGCCTCCCGCGCCCCGCATCCGGCCCATCAGCCGGGCCGCCACCGGCGGGGCCAGCACCGTCTCGCCGCGCGAAGCGGCGCGGATCGCGGCCACGAGCTCCTCGCGGGGGGTGTCCTTGAGGAGGTAGCCGCTGGCGCCGGCCTCGACCGCCCGCAGGATGTCGTCGTCGGTGTCGAATGTCGTGAGTACCAGCACCCGGGTGCCGGGGTGGTCGTTGACGATCCGGGCGGTTGCGTCAGCACCGTCCATGCCGGGCATCCGCAGGTCCATCAGCACGACGTCGGGCGACAGGGTTGCCACGCAGGACAGCGCCTCAGCCCCCTCGCCCGCCTCCCCGACGACGAGGAGGTCGGGCTCGACGGCGAGGAGGGCGACCAGGCCCGAGCGGACGACGGGGTGGTCGTCCACGACCAGGATCGTGATGGCGCCGGGCGCGGTCACGTCGACCGGCTCGGCACCGACGGGACACTCACCCGCACCCGGGTGCCGCGTCCCGGACCCGTCACGACATCCACGTCCCCGCCGACGTCGTGCACCCGGTCGCGCATGCCGGAGAGTCCGAACCCGTTCGCCGCTGCCGGGTCGAAGCCCGAGCCGTCATCGCTCACCTCGACCTGCGCAGTGCCGTCCACGAGACGCAGCCGGATGGTGACCGCTCCGGCATCGGCGTGCCGCCGGACGTTGGCCAGCGCCTCCTGCGCGGCGCGCAGCAGGACAACCTCACGGTCGCGAGCCAGGCCCAGCCCGTCGGCGCCGACCTCGACGTCGACGGCGATGCCGGTCTCCGCCGCGAACCGTGCGGCGAGCCGCTGCAGAGCGCCGGCGAGGTCAGTGCCGTCCAGCGCCACCGGGGAGAACGCTGCGACGACTGCGCGGGCCTCGGCGAGGTTCTCCCGGGCGGTGCGCTCGATGGCCTCGAGCTGACCTCGCACCGCAGCGGGGTCCCGCGGCAGCTGTGCCTGTGCGGCCTGGGACAGCATGACGACGCTGGTGAACCCTTGCGCCAGCGTGTCGTGGATCTCGCGGGCGAACCTCTCCCGCTCAGCCATCACGCCCTGCGCATGATGGGCCTCCGCCAGTTCGGCGCGGGTCGCGTCGAGCTCCTCGATCAGGTCCGCGCGGCCCCGGCTCTGGTCGATGACGCGCGAGATCCAGAGCCCTAGTAGCAGGCTGAACAACAGGCTCACGCCCATGGACACCGCGATCGAGCCGACCGCTTCTGCCGACGAGCCGAAATGCACGACGAACGCAGTGGCGACACCGACGGTCAGGACCACCGTCCCGATGACCCCCTGCCGAGTCGAGTCGGAGAAGAACCAGATCTGCGGGCCGGCCAGGAACAAGATGAACGCGGCGTCCGGGTCGATCGCGACCAGGGCGGGCACAACGAGCACCAAGACCACCAGATAGGCACGCGAGCGAGCGACGTCACGGCTACGCGACGCGGGCATCCCCAGCACGGCGTATGCCGTGACCAGCACGGCCAGCAACACCAGCCCGGCCAGCCGCTCAGCGGACGAGAGCTCGGGCTCGAGCGCGATCGCCACGCCGACGATCGCGGACATCGCCCAGAACGCGGCGTGCCAGCCGACGATGGTGCGCACCCAGACGTCCTGATCGGCTTTCACGCCGCCCATGATGCTCCCGGCGTCGGTCACGGGGGCGCTCATCCGGCGTCCCGGCGCGACCAGCGGAACGTCCGAACGCACAGAACGAGCCCGACGACGAGCCACACGAGCAAGACCGCGGCGGTCGCTGCGTGCTGCCAGGAACCCGACACCTCGCTCGACTCCAGCTCGGGCGGCAGGAACACCGAGCGCATGCCCTGGGCCATCCACTTCAGGGGGAACACCGAGGCCACATGCTGCATCCACGTCGGCAGCTCGTTGAAGACGAAGAAGACGCCGGAGATGAACTGCAGCACGATCACGACCGGGCTGACGATCGCGGTGGCGCTGCGACCCGAGCGCGGCACTGATGAGAACGCGATGCCCAGCACCGTGCCGGCGGCGGTCCCCAAGATAAAGATCCACGAGAAGGTGGCCCACCGTGCCGCGTCGGTCGGCAGGCTCACGTCGAAGACCACCGCGGCGAAAGCCAGGAGCAGCGCGGTCTGCGCGAGGCTGGTCAGCAGCACCTGCCCGATCTTCCCGAGGAAGTAGGACAGCGGTGGCATCGGCGTGCCGCGCAGCCGCTTGAGCGTGCCGTCGTCGCGTTCGAGTGCGATCGAGATGGCCAGCGCCTGAAAGCTCGACAGCATGATGCCGGCGGCCAGCATGCCCGGAAGGAAGTACTGCGTGAACGGCACACCGGGTCCGCTGTCACTCGCGAACACCGCGTTGTCGTCGCCGCCGAAGACCGTGGCGAAGATCGCCAGCATGATCAACGGGAACGCGAAGATGAAGATGATCGCGTCCTTCTCGCGGAAGAACGAGGTGACTTCCAGTCGGGTCCTGTCCGCACCGACACGCACGGCCGACGGCATCATGCGCCGATCATCGACAGGTAGACGTCCTCGAGCGTGGGCCGAAGCACCTGCAGGCCCGGGACCTCATCGGGAGCGAACCGCGCGGCCAGGTCGGTCACCACGCCGGTGGGGGCGTCCGTGACCACCTCGTGGCGGCGCCCCGCATCGGTCCATACGACGGTGGCCGCGCGATCGGCTCGGCCACCGAGCTCGGCGGGTGGGGCGATCTCGAGCAGGCGCCCGGAGCTGATCACCCCGACCCGGTCCGCCAGCTGCTCGGCCTCCTCCAGGTAGTGGGTCGTCAGCAGGATGGTCGTGCCGCCGGCGCGGAGCGCGGTGATCAGGTTCCAGAACTGCCGTCGGGCCTCCGGGTCGAATCCCGTGGTCGGCTCGTCGAGGAACAGCAGCTCCGGGTCGCCGATGACGCCGAGAGCGACGTCGAGCCGTCGCCTTTGCCCGCCGGAGAGGGCCCGGGTTCGGGTGCGCCGCTGCTCCTCGAGACCGACCCACGAGATGACCTCGTCGGCGTCTCGTGGGTCGGGGTAGAACCCGGCGAAGTGGTGGACCAGCTCGGTCACCGTCAGCTCGGCGTTGTCGGCGCTGGACTGCAGCACGATCCCGATCCGTGACCGCCAGGCGCGGTCGGCGTCGGCCGGGTCCTGGCCGAGCACCGAGATCTCCCCCTCGTCGCGCTGGCGATAGCCCTCGAGCATCTCGACCGTGGTGGTCTTGCCGGCACCGTTGGGTCCGAGCAGCGCGAGAACCTCGCCACGTCGTACGTCGAGGTCGATGCCGTCGACGGCCGCCTTCTCGCCGTACCGCTTGGTCAGGCCCCGCATCCGGACGGCCACGTCGTGCTGCACGGGAGTCGTTGTCGTCATGGCCCCACTGTGGCCGTGCGGAGCGGTCCGGCGGCACCACCGGCGGATGGAACGGCGCGTCCACCGACCGGTGGACAGCGAGGTCCGTCAGGTCACCGGGGCCAGGCGTCGGCGAGCAGGTCGCGGGTGTCGCCCAGCAGCTGCGGGATCACCTTGGTGTTGCCGACGACCGTCATGAAGTTGGCGTCACCGCCCCACCGCGGTACGACGTGCTGGTGCAGGTGGTCGGCCAGCGATCCGCCGGCCACTCCCCCGAGGTTGAGACCCACGTTGAAGCCGTGCGGCGACGACGCCTTCTTGATCGCCACGACCGCCTGCCGGGTCATCTCGGCGAGCGCGAGCATCTCCGCGTCGGTGAGGTCCTCCAGCTCGGCGACGTGCCGGTAGGGCACGACCATCAGGTGACCGGGGTTGTAGGGGTGCTTGTTCAGGACGGCGTAGACCTCGTCACCGCGCGCCACGACGAGCCCGGCCTTGTCGTCGAGACCGGGGATCCGGCAGAACGGGCAGCCGTCGAGCTCGGGTGCCGCCCCCTCGCCGGTGACGTAGGCCATCCGGTGCGGTGCCCACAACAGCTCGAGCCGGTCGGTCACACCTGCACCCGGCCAGCGACCGCCTGCACGATCTCGGCCACCGCCTCGTCCACGGGCACCGCGTTCTTCTGCTCCCCGTTGCGGTAGCGGAACGACACCGCGCCCTTGGACACGTCCTCGTCGCCCGCCAGCAACATGAACGGCACCTTCTGCTTCTGCGCGGTGCGGATCTTCTTCTGCATCCGGTCGTCGGAGGTGTCGACCTCGACCCGGATGCCCTCCTTGCGGAGCCGCGCCGCGACCTCCTCGAGGTAGGGCACGTGCTCGTCGGTGATCGGGATCCCGACGGCCTGCACCGGAGCCAGCCACGGCGGGAACGCCCCCGCGTAGTGCTCCACGAGCACGCCGAGGAACCGCTCGATCGAGCCGAACTTGGCGGAGTGGATCATCACGGGCTGCTGCCGCGAGCCGTCGGCGGCTTGGTACTCCAGGCCGAAGCGCGCCGGCTGGTTGAAGTCGTACTGCACCGTCGACATCTGCCAGGTGCGCCCGATGGCGTCCCGCGCCTGCACCGAGACCTTGGGGCCGTAGTAGGCCGCGCCGCCCGGGTCGGGCACCAGCTCGAGGCCGGTCTCGGTGGCCGCGTCGGAGAGGATCTTGGTGGCTTCCTCCCACTCCTCGTCGCTGCCGATGAACTTGTCCGAGCCCGGGTCGCGGGTCGACAGCTCGAGGTAGAAGTCGTCGAGGCCGAAGTCCTTGAGCAGGCCCAGGACGAAGCTCAGCAGGTGCTGGATCTCGCCCGGTGCCTGGTCGGTGGTGACGTAGGAGTGCGAGTCGTCCATCGTGAGCCCACGGACGCGGGTGAGGCCGTGCACGACGCCCGACTTCTCGAACCGGTAGACCGAGCCGAGCTCGAACAGGCGCAGCGGCAGCTCGCGGTAGGACCGCCCGCGCGACCGGTAGATCAGGTTGTGCATCGGGCAGTTCATGGCCTTGAGGTAGTAGTGCGCACCCTCCATCTCCATCGGCGGGAACATCGTTTCCGCGTAGTAGGGGAGGTGCCCGGAGGTCTCGAACAAGCCCTGCTTGGTGATGTGCGGGGTGGCGACGAACTGAAAGCCCTCGTCCTCGTGCCGCTGGCGGACGTAGTCCTCCATCACCCGCCGGATCACGCCGCCCTTGGGGTGGAAGACGGCCAGCCCCGAGCCGATCTCGTCGGGGAAGGAGAACAGGTCGAGCTCGGTGCCCAGCTTGCGGTGGTCGCGCTTCTCCGCCTCGGCAAGCCGGTGCTGGTAGTCCTTGAGAGCGTCGCGGCTCTCCCAGGCGGTGCCGTAGATGCGCTGCAGCTGTGGGTTCTTCTCGCTCCCCCGCCAATAGGCGGCCGCGACCCGCATCAGCTTGTACGCCGGGATGTGCCGGGTCGTCGGAACGTGCGGACCTCGACAGAGGTCCTTCCAGGCCAACGAGCCGTCACGCGCCAGGTTGTCGTAGATGGTGAGCTCGCCACCGCCGACCTCGGCTGCCGCGCCCTCGGCGGCGTCGGCGGCGCCCGGTCCTTTGAGCCCGATCAGCTCGAGCTTGTAGGGCTCGTCGGCGAGCTCGGAGCGAGCCTCGTCCTCGGTGACGACGCGGCGCGCGAAGGACTGCCCCTCCTTGACGATCTGCTGCATGCGCTTGTCGATGCGCCCGAGGTCGTCAGGAGTGAACGGCTCGGCGACGTCGAAGTCGTAGTAGAAGCCGTTCTCGATCGGCGGGCCGATGCCGAGCTTGGCGTCGGGATAGAGCGCCTGCACGGCCTGAGCCATGACGTGGGCGGCCGAGTGGCGCACGATCGCCCGGCCGTCCGGTGAGTCGATGGCCACCGGCTCGATGTCGGCGCCGTCGTGCACGGCGTACGAGAGATCCGTGAGCTCGCCGTCCACCCGCGCGGCGATGACGCTGCGGTCATCGGGCCACAGGTCCGCCGCGGTCGTGCCGGCAGCGACCGAGCGCTCGCTGCCGTCGACGGTGATGCGCAGGTCGGACACGGAAGCTCCAGGAGGCCAGGCGGGGTCAGGCTCGGTTCGTCGATGCTATCGAGCCGACCCGCGGACCTCTGCCGGGTTTCTCCGCCCGGTCAGGTCGACGTGGCCGCCATCCGGTAGAGCCCGCCGCCGATGGTCACCGCCCAGATCTCGCGGGTGCCGCCCTCGCCGAAGCTCGTCACGTTAGGCAGTGAGCCGGCGGTACGGATCACTGATCCGGTCGTGTAGAAGATCCGGCCGGAGCCGAAGTCGCCGCCGATGTAGTGCCCGCCGAGGAAGGAGCTGTACGCCGACCCGCGGTACATGAAGCCGCCGGTGACCGTCGTGCCGTAGCTGCGGCCGTAGGAGTACTGCGGCGACATGTAGGCCACGCCGGCGCGGCACCGCGAGGCGTTGTAGACGAGCGTGCCCTCGCGACAGGACCAGCCGAGGTTCTTCCCGCCGACCCCGGCCCGGATCCGGTCCACCTCCTCCTGCTCTGACTGGCCGACGTCGCCGATCCACAGGTCACCGTTGGCGGCGTCGAACGAGATGCGCCAGGGGTTGCGCAGGCCGATCGCCCAGATGGCCCCGTGTCCCGGCTTGCTCCCGGCGTAGGGGTTGGTGGACGGGATGCAGTAGCTGGAGCGCCGGCACGTGGCATAGGCGCCGACGACGCGCAGCCGAAGGATCTTGCCGCCGAGCGAGGCCTTGTCCTGCGCGCGGGCCAGCGGGTCGCCCCCGCCGCCCCCGTCGCCGGTCGAGATGTAGAGGTAGCCGTCGCGTCCGAACGCCAGCTGCCCGCCGAAGTGGTTGGTGTACTGGTCTGGGTGCCAGATGGCGATCGTCTTGATGACGGTGCTGCGGCTGACGGTGTTCGACGTGTACGTGGCCGCCTTGAAGCGCGCCACCTGCACGTCTCCCGAGTTGTTGACGTAGTAGACCCAGATGAACGGGTTGGTCTTCCACTTCGGATGGAAGACGACGCTGAACATGCCGCCCTCACCGTCGTCATTCACCCACGAGCGGATGTCGAGATAGGGCGTCGCGAGGATCTGACCGCCGTCCCAGATGCGGATCCGGCCGGCCTTCTCGACGATGAACAGCCGCCCGGTGCCGTCACGGGCGCTGGTGACCTGAGTCGGCTGGACGAAGCCGGTCTCCTGCTGCGACCAGGTGATCGAGATGGTCGCCGCCGATGCCGAGCTGGCCGGCATGATCACCGCCGGAGCAAGCACCACCAGGACGATGCAGGCGCGGACGAGACGGCTCAGCAGACCACTGGACATGAGACTCCCCGGAGACAGTTCCCGCGGACGCGGTTCCTCCAGACGCTAACCCCAACCCGCGGAAGAACGCCGGAAATGCACCCGCCTGGAGGCAAAATATCCCGGCGCCGAAGAGCCCCCACCCGGACATCGGGTGGGGGCTCCGTGGTTCGCCGGTGGTGCTCCTTCACTGGAGCAAGGTCACCGCCGAGCTGTTACATCCGACCCCTGCTCGGTCCGTAGTAGCCACCTACGGAGTCGCGGTAGGTCTGGTCCTTGTACGTGTCCTTGTCGAACTCGGGGGCGTTCTTGATCTCCTCCTTCGTCCGGTCCACGAATACCTTCTCGCTGGTCGCGTCGACGCGGCTGATCACGCCCGCAGGCAGCAGGACCTTCTTGCCAAAGATCCACGGGCCGGTGTCGACCACGATGTAGCCCGCGCCAGCGTCGTCGGAGGCCTCATCGACCTTGCCGATGTCTCCATCGGTGGCCTCGACCTTGTAGCCCGCCAGATGCATCGACGACCAGTCGCCGGCACCGTAGTTCCAGATGTCCGTCTTGCTGGTGTCCATCGTTCCTCCTCGTTGGGGAGAGGTTCCCCGTCGCGATCGGGACACTTTTCCGCTGCCCGCGGCCTCTCGGACAAAACCCCTACCCCGCAGTAACACCTGCCCAGGGTGGCCAAAGTGGGTGGACGATACTGGACTCGAACCAGTGACCTCACGCGTGTGAAGCGTGCGCTCTAACCAACTGAGCTAATCGTCCGCTGTGCTAGTCGTGCGCGGGGGCGCTTCCCCGCTGCTCAAGGTAGGCAACAACCCTAGCCGATGAGCGGGATCCAGGCCGGGACGCCCTGCAACGCGACGTACCCCAACACCGCGGCGGCCACGATGAGCAGGCACCCGAGCCCGATGAGTGCGCGGATAAGCAGCGTCTGATCCTTGACCCACTCAGTCCAGGCCCGGACCTTGTCGCGGGCGTAGTCCAGCAGTCGCTCCGCCCACGCGAACTCAGTGCTCAGCACGAACAACCCACCGAAGATGATCAGCCAGCCAGGGCCGGGAAGCGGGAGCAGGATGATGCCGATGACGATGATCGTCGCGCCGACGATCCCCACGATCACGCGGTAGGTCAGGTCCAGGGCGCGGTTCTTGCGCAGGGCGGCGCGAAAGGCGAAGTGGTCGGAGATTGTGTCGCCCTCGGCGTCACCGTGCCCATGAACGCGCGGGTTGCCCTGCTCACCGCGCGGGATGCCCTGCTTCGTCACCCTTTCCCCTCTCTCTCGTTACAGCCTACGGAGCGGCAGAGGTTTCCTGGGCCGCTCTGAGGGGATCTCACCTACGCGCCCCTCCCACCCCAACAGCGGGTTCGGCAGGCTAAGGAGTCACTCGATGAACGGCTGGGCCCCCTCCACCATTACCCGCGAGCTCATGGTTCAGCTCGTCGCCCCCGGCGACGGACGCGTCTCGCTCCCCGTGGTCCTGCACTACGACACCGCAGATCCGTACGCCGTGCATGCGACGTTCCGGACCGGTCAGGGTGAAGGTGTGTCCTGGGTCTTCGCCCGCGAGTTGCTCACCTTGGGTGTCCACCAGCAGTGCGGCGAGGGCGACGTGCGGGTGTGGCCCTCGTGGGGCAACGGCAGCGAGATCGTCTTCATCGGACTCACCTCCCCCGACGGCGAGGCGCTCCTGCAGGCCAGCACCAAGGAGCTCGTCGACTTCCTCGCCCGCAGCTACTCGCTCTGCCCGCAGGGCCAGGAGCGCGACTACCTCGACGTCGACCGAGCCATCGAGGTCCTGCTCACCTCATCCTGACCGGACGTCCGCCGATCACCGTCTGCCGCACCGCCTGGCCACCGAGGTGCGCGACGACGTCGGCCTCGTGTTCTGCGTCCAGCACCGCAAGGTCCCCCCACGCGCCCACGGCCAGGTGGCCGACGTCGTCGCGACGCAGCGAGTGAGCCGCGCCTAGCGTCGCCGCCCGGAACGCCTCGTCCACCGAGAGCCCCATCGCCAGGCACGCGAGCTGGATCGCGTAGGGCATCGACTCGCACCAGGACGTCCCCGGGTTGCAATCCGACGCCAGCGCGAGCTCGACCCCCGCCTCCCGCAGCACCGCGGCATGACCCCACGCCTGCGAGCGCAGCGACAGCGTCACGGTGGGCAGCAGGACCGCCGTGACCCCCGCCGACGCAAGCGCGCGGGCGTCCTCCGAGGACACGTGCTCGAGATGGTCGGCGCTGGCACAGCCCAGCTCGGCCGCCAGCGCAGCCGCTCCGGTCGGGGCGATCTCCTCGGCGTGGATGCGCAGCCCCAGCCCCTGCTCCCGGGCTGCCCTGAGGATCGTCCGTGCCTCCGCGACGGTGAAGACCCCCTCGTCGCAGAAGACGTCGCACCAGCGGGCCCCCTTCGCCGCGGCCGCCGGCAGGGTCGCGATCACCTCCTCGACGTAACCTGCCCGGTCGCGGCCCTCGGGCACGGCGTGCGCACCGAGGTAGGTGGGTTCCAGCCGCAGCGGTGTCCGCTCGGCGAGGGCGGCGATCACGTCGAGCAGCCGCAACTCCTCGTCCCGAGTGAGCCCGTAGCCGGTCTTGATCTCCATCGTGGTGGTGCCGTTCCACGCCGCCTCCGCGGCCCGGGCGGCGGCGAGGTCGACCAGCTCGGCCGTCGACGCCGCGGAGGTGGCGGCCACCGTCGTGCGGATCCCGCCGCCGTCGTACCGCTGCCCGGCGAGCCGGGCGACGAACTCTTCACGGCGTACGCCCGCGTAGACCAGGTGGGTGTGCGCATCGACGAAGCCGGGCACGACGCAGGCGCCGCCGGCGTCCAGCACCTCCTCCGGCGCATCCGCCGGAAGGGCCGCTTCCGGTCCGGTCCAGGCGACCCGGCCGTCTCGGATGACCACCGATGCATCGGCCTCGACCGGACCCGCCATGGTCAGCAGCCGGCCGATGCCGCGCACGGTCAGGTTCATGGCTCTCTCGCAGCGGCGGCAAGTGGTGGCGCCGGCTCGGGCGCTGGGGCCCCGGACCCGGCCTGGCGGCGCCCCGCAGTCGCGGCGACGACCCCGGCGAGCACGATCACGCAGCCGAGCAGCTGGACCGGCGACGGTCGCTCGTCCAGCACTGCCGCGGCGAGCAGCACGGCCGCGACCGGCTGCAGCAGCAGGATCACCGAGGTCAGGGCGGCGGGCACCCGCGGCAGCGAGACCGAGATCAGCAGCCAGCCGAGCACCTGCGAGCTCAGCGCCAGCAGGACCAGCCACCCGTGCGCCGGCCACGACGGGACCAGGTCGAGCCCGCCGGAGATGGGGCCGAGCAACGCGCAGACGAGCGCGCTGACCGCGGTGGCGTCGAACAGCGGACCGGCCACCCGACGGAGGTCGCGAGAGCCGTGGCGCAGCACGAGCAGGAAGCCGGCGTACGCAATCGACGTCCCGACCCCGAACAGCACACCGAGCGCTGGGTTCTCGCCGTACGCGTCCGCACCGACCACACCGGAGATGAGCACCACTCCCACGAGCACGACCGGTACGGCGGCCACCAGCCGCGCGCTCGGTCGCTCGCCGAGCAGCCACCAGGCCACGAAGCCCACGATGACCACCTGCAGGTTGCCGAGCACCGTGGCGATGCCCGCGCCGACGGCGGCGATCGCGTGGTGCCACAACACCAGGTCGACCGCGAAGAGGACGCCGGCGCCGGCGGCTATCCAGCGCTGGCGGGGCGGCCGACGACCGAACCGGCGGTCCTCGCGCAGCATCAGCAGGCCGAGCACCGGAAGCGCATAGAGGCACCGGAAGGTCGCGGCTGTTGCGGGCTCGACGTCGGCGAGCCGGACCAGGGTGGCCGAGGTCGCGATGAACGCGGCCCCCGCGGCGGCGGCGAGGACCGGACGGTCCGTGATGGCCACCGCTCTCCCTTCACTGCGAGTCAGGAGCGTTGACGAATTACGCTACTGTCGACTTCGGCACCCTAGCAACGTGAGGTGAGGCGTGGACTTCGGTCATGACACCCAGTGCAACCTGGGCACGGTCGTGGACCTCGTCAACAGCGCTCCCGAGATCAGTGGCGGCGACGGGCTCACCGCTCTCGGCGACCTGACCGACTTCGTTGCCCGGCACGAGATCTCCGAGCCCGGTCGCCTGACCAAGGACGACCTCGAGGCCGTACGACGTCTCCGGGGCCGGTTGCACGCGATCTTCGGCGCGACTGACCAGCCCACCGCCGTACGCCTGGTCAACGCCCTCGTCGCCGACGCGCGCACCACGCCACGGCTGACCGACCACGACCAGTGGCCCCTGCACATGCACTACTACGCGCCCGGCGCCCGGCTGGCCGAGCACCTCGCGGCCGACTGCGGGATGGCGCTGGCCTTCGTGCTCGCCGCCGGCGAGTGGGAGCGGCTGACCACCTGCGACGCGCCGGACTGCAACCGGGTGCTCGTCGACCTCTCGCGCAACCGGTCTCGCCGCTACTGCGACAGCAAGACCTGCGGCAACCGCCTGCACGTTGCCGCCTACCGCGCCCGCCAGCGAGCCTGACCTCCGGCCGGCAAGCCTCATCACCGTCGTTGTGTCCGAAGTGACCCGCGGAGGTACCCGCACGGTTGTTCGGACATAGCGGGTTCAGAATGGGCGGATGCCTGCGGCCGTCAACGTCTCCGAGCTGGAGCCGTTGGCCCGTGCTCGCCTGACCGACGCTGCCTATGCCTACCTGGCCGGCGGCAGCGGCGACGAGCACACCCTGCGGTGGAACGTCGACGCGTGGGCGCGGATCCGGCTGGCGCCGCACTTCCTGGTCGACGTCGGCGCGACCGACACCCGGCTGCACCTGCTCGGGCACGACCTGGCCGCGCCCATCCTGCTGGCACCCACCGCGGCGCACCGGCTCTTCCACCCGGACGGCGAAGTCGAGACGGTGCGCGGTGCGGCTGCGGCCGACACGCTCTACATCCAGTCCACGCTCGCCACGGTCGGCGTGTCCGAGGTCGGTGCCGCGGCGACCGGGCCGTGGTGGTTCCAGCTCTACATCCAGCGCGACCGCGGCTTCACCCGTGAGCTGCTGGCGCGGGCCGAGGACGCCGGCGCTTCGGCGCTGGTGCTGACCGTCGACCTGCCGGTGCTCGGGGCGCGCGACACCGACCGTCGCCACGGCTTCGAGCTCCCCGAGGGGCTGGAGTACGCGAACCTCGTCGGCCTCGATGCCGTCGCCGACGAGCTGCCGCCCGCCCGGCGGGTCTACAACTCCCGCATCGACCCGACCATCACGTGGGCGGACCTCGACTGGCTGCGATCGGTCGCGCGGGTGCCGCTGCTCGTCAAGGGCGTGCTGCGCTCTGACGACGCGGTCCGGGCGATCGACCACGGCGTCGATGGGCTCGTCGTCTCCAACCACGGCGCACGCAATCTCGACACCGTCCCAGCGACGGCCGACGCGCTGCCGCAAATGGTCACGGCGGTCGACGGCCGGGTTCCCGTTCTCGTCGACGGGGGAATCCGGCGCGGGACCGATGTGGCGAAGGCGCTGATCCTCGGGGCGACTGCCGTGCTCGTCGGTCGGCCCTACGTCTGGGGCCTGGCCGTCGACGGCGCGGACGGGGTCAAGCTTGTCGTCGACATGTTGCGCACCGAGCTCGAGATGGCCATGTGCCTGCTCGGCGCCCCTGCGTTGGCCGACCTGACCGACGACCTGCTCTGGATCTGACCTACCCGAAGAACTCCACGATCCTGGCGGTGTCGTCGGAGAACGCCCATCGTGCCGTGATCTTGCCGTCTGACATGTGGTAGATCTCGGCCGTCCGGTACTCGAGCGTCTTGCCGCCGCGCCGAGCGGTGACGTTCATCAGCTGAACCGCGTGCTCGTCGTTGGCGAGGACGTCGTGCACGTCGGCCTCGATCTCGTAGTCGCCGACCGACTCGGCGTAGCGCTGCACCAGCGCCTGCTTGCCGCGAGTCGGCTCGGCACGACCGATCTCGTGCCACTCGACGTCGTCCGCCATGGCCTCGAACGCGGCGTCGAAGTCGCCCGACTTCGCACGATCGGCCATTTCCCGCAGGACCTTCGCGTTGGGGTGCTCGTCCATGGTCGTCCTCTCCGTGCTCCGTGTTGTCGGACTGCGGACACTGACCAGTCAGTGCGGCCAGTCGGGTGGGCGTGAGCCATCGAGCAGCGGGATGCGGATCCCGACCTCGCGGGCGGTGCGCTCGGCGATCTCGTAGCCGGCATCGGCATGCCGCAGCACCCCGGTGCCCGGGTCGTTCGTCAGGACGCGACTGACCCGCTCGTGCCCGGCATCGGTGCCGTCCGCGACGACGACCGTCCCGGCGTGGATCGACTTGCCGATGCCGACTCCCCCGCCGTGGTGCACCGACACCCAGGACGCGCCCGATGCGGTGTTGACCAGCGCGTTGAGGATGGGCCAGTCAGCGACGGCGTCCGAGCCGTCGAGCATGCCCTCGGTCTCCCGCTCCGGCGAGGCCACCGAGCCGGCGTCGAGGTGGTCGCGCCCGATCACGATGGGCGCTGTCACCGTGCCCGACCGGACCAGGTCGTTGAACGCCTGACCGGCGACGTGCCGCTCCCCGTAGCCGAGCCAGCAGATGCGCGACGGCAGACCCTGGCCCTTGACCTTCTCGGCGGCGAAACGCACCCACCGCTGCAGGCCGTCGTCGTCGGGAAAGGCCTTGAGCACCGCCTCGTCGGTCGCTGCCAGGTCGGACGCCTCGCCCGACAGGCAGGCCCAGCGGAACGGTCCGGCGCCGCGGGCGAACAGCGGGCGGATGTAGGCGAGCACGAAGCCCGGGTAGGCGAACGCGTCGGCGAAGCCCGCATCTTGGGCCTGCCCCCGCAGCCCGTTGCCGTAGTCGAACACCACCGACCCGGCCCGCTTGAGGTCGACCATCGCGCGGCAGTGCTCGGCCATCGCCGCTCGGGAGCGCTCGACGTACTCCTCGGGCTTGTCCCGGCGTAGCTCGATCGCTTCCTCGAGGCTCATCCCGTTCGGGACGTAGCCCTCCAGCGCGTCGTGCGCCGAGGTCTGGTCGGTCACCACGTCCGGCGCCCAGCCGCGACGCACCAGCTCGGGCAGGACGTCGGCGCAGTTGGCCACCACCGCAACCGACAGTGCCCGCCTCGCGGCCTTGGCCGCCTCGACCCGGGCCAGGCCGTCATCGAGGGAGTCGGCGATCTCGTCGAGATAGCCGTGGTCGAGCCGGCGCTGGGCCCGCCAGGGGTCCACCTCGATGCAGAGCGCGACGCCGCCGTTGCCCGTGACCGCAAGCGGCTGCGCGCCGCCCATCCCGCCCAGACCACCGGTCAGGGTGATGGTGCCGAGGAGGGAACCGCCGAAGTGCTGGTTGGCGACCTCGGTGAAGGTGGCGTAGGTGCCCTGCAGGATTCCCTGGGTGCCGATGTAGATCCAGGACCCGGCCGTCATCTGGCCGTACATCATCAGGCCGGCGTCCTCGAGCTCACGGAAGTGCTCGGGCGTCGCCCACTTGGGCACCAGCAGCGAGTTCGCGATCAGCACACGCGGGGCCATCTCGTGGGTGCGCACGACCCCCACCGGCTTGCCCGACTGCACGAGCAGGGTGTCGTCCGGGGCCATCGCGCGCAGCGACTCGACGATCTTGTCGAAGGCCTCCCAGCTGCGGGCCGCCCGCCCCGAGCCGCCGTAGACGACGAGATCGTCGGGTCTCTCGGCGACCTCGGGGTCCAGGTTGTTGTGCAGCATCCGCAGCGCGGCCTCGGCCCCCCAGGACCGGCAGGTCATCTCCGGGCCGCGGGGCGCACGGACCGGTCGGGCTCCCAGCATGGCCAGCACTCTAGGCCGAACGGATGAGGGCGAGCCGGGATCCGGCCCAGCCGAAGGTGTCTGGTCACCCGATTGCCGCTGCGAGTCGGGGCCGGTTTCCTGGGATGACGCCGAGGGTGGAGGGGACGTGTCCAACAACAGCGAGGTCGCAGTGCGTGCGCTACACGCACTCGCAGGCGCGGAGATGGACGTGCTCGAGCGGCTCTACAGCCGCGAGTTCGTCTTCCACATGCAGGTGCCGGGCCGGCCGCAGGGCTACGCCGGGCTGCGGGACCGCGCCCTGATGATCAACAGCGCCCTGTACGACGTGTCGATCTCCGTCAAGGTCGTCCTCGAAGACGGCGACACGGTGGTGACGCGCTGGCGAGGGCGAGCCGTCCACAAGGGTGACCTGCTGGGCCTGCCCGGGACCGGCCGCCGCATCGCGGTCAACGGCATGACGATCTTCCGGGTCCGCGACGGCGTCATCACCGAGGAGTGGACCGAGTTCGACGGGCTCGCGCTGCTCAACCAGCTCCGCGCGGCGGAGGGATCCGAGGTTCCCGCGCCTCGGGACACCGAGGCCATCAAGCTGCCGAACTGACCCGCCGACCGCTCACGGGTCGACGTCGGCGCCCGACCGCTCGGCGAACACCGCTGCCACTTTCCTCGTCACCGGGCCGGGCGCACCGTCCAGAGTGCGTTGGTCGACCGCGTGCACGCCATGGACATCCCGGGTCGAGGACGTCAGGAAGACCTCCTCGGCCCGGCCCAGGTCGGCCATCGCGATGTCGCGCTCGATGACCTCGGTCCACTCCAGCAGCAGTGCCCGGGTCACCCCGGCGAGGCAGCCGGACGACAGCGGCGGCGTGACGACCTGACCGTCCAGCACGAGGAACACGTTGGAGCCGGTGCCCTCGCAGAGGTTTCCGGCGGTGTTGGCGAGCAGGGCCTCGGCGGCGCCATGGGCGTGGGCGTGCTCGAGCGCCACCACGTTCTCGGCGTACGACGTGGTCTTGAGCCCGGCCGTCGCCGATCGCTCGTTGCGCGTCCAGGGCACGGTCGCCACCGCCGACGACGCCGGCCAGTCGCGCATGGGCGCGACCGCGACGACGAGTGTCGGTGCGCCGTCGCCGCGGTCGGAGCCGAGGGGGCTGATGCCACCGGTGTAGGTGATCCGCAGGCGCAGCGGGGCGGTCACGTCGTTCTCGGTCAGGACCTCGTCGACCGCGTGCCGGACGAGGGCCAGGTCGGGCTTGGGCAGCCCGAGCCCCCGGGCGGACGCGGTGAGGCGCTGGAGGTGTCGGGTCAGCGCGAACGGGACCCCGTCAACCACCTTGGCCGTCTCGAAGACGCCGTCCCCCACGGTGAGCCCGTGGTCGAACGCCGACACCAGCGCTTCGGCCGACTCGACGACCGTGCCGTTGACCCAGGTACGCACGTAGGTCCCCTCATCTCGATGCGAGCGCGACCAGCCGGGCCGCCTTGAGCTCGGTCTCGTCCCACTCCTGCTGCGGGTCGGAGCGCCAGGTGATGCCCGCTCCGGTGCCGAAGAACAGCGTGCCGGAACTGAGCCAGAATGTGCGAATGCCTACGGCGAGGCACGCCTCCCGCCGGTCGGCGTCCACCCAGCCCACGGCGCCGCAGTAGGGCCCGCGCGGCACCGGCTCGAGCTCGCCGATCAGCCGCAGCGCGCTGGACTTGGGCGCGCCGGTCACCGAGCCGGGCGGGAACGTCGCCGCGAGGATCTCGGCCCAGCCGACGTCCGGGCGCAGCTGGGCGCGCACCGTGGACACCAGGTGCACCAGGCCCGGGTGCTCCTCGACGGTGCACAGCTCGGGGACCTCCACCGAGCCGGTGACCGCGACCCGGCCGAGGTCGTTGCGCACCAGGTCGACGATCATCACGTTCTCCGCGTGGTCCTTGGCGAGCAGGTCGGCCTCGGTCCGGGCGGTGCCCTTGATCGGCCCGGACTCCACCACGTCGCCGCGACGCCGGAGGAAGAGCTCCGGCGAGGCGGTGACCACCGCGACGCCGGCGGCCGGGAGCCGCAGCACCCCGGCGTACGGCGCGGGGTTGCCGCTCGCCAGCGCGCCGGCCAGACCCAGCACGTCGGCGTCGGGCGGGGCCGGCGCCGAGAGGACCCGGCAGACGTTGACCTGGTAGACCTCGCCGGCCGCGATCTCGGTGCGGACGCGCTCGACCGCGGTGACGTAGTCGTCGCGCGACAGGGACGACGCCCAGGCCGAGCGGTCCGGGCCCTGCCACCGTGCTGCGGGCAGGGCGGCGGGGCGGACGTCGGCGAAGCGGGCGCAGGTGAGCCCGCCCTCGAAGTCGGCCACGACGGCCCACCATCCCGCACTGTCCAGGGCCGCGGGGTCGGACGTGACGTCCACGAGCCCGGTCGCCAGGCAGTCGCCGAACCACGCCAGCGGCTCGGGCGACCCCGGCGGGTCAGGCCAACGCACCGACCGCCGCCTCGGCGGCACCGACTATCTCGGTCAGCAGCCCGTCGACGGCCGCGAGCTGGACCGCGACGTTGCGGTCGGCGTCCATCGTCGGGACCTGCGTGCGCACCAGCCTCTGGACGGCGCCGCTCGCCGCGCCCGGCTCGGCGACCTCGGCCCGGAAGTCGATCGCCTGGGAGGCGGCCACGATCTCGACCGAGAGCACCGCCCGGACGTTGGCGACCACCTCGCGCAGCTTGCGCACGGAGGTCCAGCCCATCGAGACGTGGTCCTCCTGGTTGCCCGACGTCGGGATGGTGTCGACGCTCGACGGGTGGGCGAGCACCTTGTTCTCGCTGACGAGCGACGCGGCGGTGTACTGCGCGATCATGTAGCCCGAGTTGGTGCCCGGGTCACGGGCGAGGAACGCCGGCAGGTCGCGGGAGAACGCCGGGTCGAGCATCCGGTCGGTGCGCCGCTCCGAGATCGACGCCAGCTCGGCGACCGCGATCGCGAGCATGTCGCCGGCGAACGCGAGCGGCTCGCCGTGGAAGTTGCCGGTCGACATCACCTCGCCGTCCGGGACGATCACCGGGTTGTCGACGATCGAGCCGAGCTCGATGTCGATGACGCGGCGGAAGTGGGACAGCACGTCGCGCACCGCACCGTGCACCTGCGGCGCGCAGCGCAGGCAGTAGGAGTCCTGTACGGCGTGGTCGCTCTCCCGGTGGGACGCGATCAGCGGCGAGCCCGCCAGCAGCCGGCGCAGGTTGGCCGCGCTGTCGAGCTGGCCCGGGTGCGGCCGGATCACCTGCACGCGCTCGTCGTACGCGCGGTCGGTGCCCAGCAGCGACTCGACGCTCATCGCGCACGCGATGTCGGCGACCTTGACGAGCAGCTCGATCTCGTTGATCGCCAGGCACAGCAGCACCTGCATCGGCTCGGTGCCGTTGATCAGGGACAGGCCTTCCTTGGCGGCAAGCGTCAGCGGCTCCAGCCCGGCCTCGGCCAGCAGATCGGCGCTGGGCTGCCCGTCGAGCGGGTCGCCGGCGCGGCGCAGCCGGCCCTCGCCCACCAGCGGCTGGGCGAGGTGGGCGAGCTGGGCCAGGTCGCCGGAGGCGCCGACCGAGCCCTTGCCGGGGATGACCGGCAGCAGCCCGAGGTCGAGCAGCTCGAGGAGCCGGCGAGGCAGCTCGACGCGGACGCCGGAGTAGCCCGCGGTGAGGGTGCGGGCGCGCAGCAGCAGCAGGCCACGGACGGCGTCGTCGGGCAGCGGCGTGCCGACCCCGGCCGAGTGCGAGCGGACCAGCGCGAGCTGCATCCGTTCGAGGTCGTCGCGGCCCACGTGGGTGTCGGCCAGCGCACCGAACCCGGTGGTCACGCCGTACATCACCTTGTCCTGCTCGACGGCGTCGGTCACGACGCGGCGGCTGCGCTCCATCCGGGCGGCCACGTCGGGGCCGAGCTCGGCACGGGCCACGCCGCGCGCCACGTCGACGACGTCCTCGACGGTGAGCGCGTCACCGGTGACGACCACGGTCCGCATGCCGGGCAACCTACCTGGCAGTGCGACCCGCCAGACCGGCCGCCGCTTCCAGCACGCACAGCGCGGCCAGCCGGACCGTGCGCCCGTCGGGTGCGTCCGCCTCGGCGTCGATCTCGGTGATGTCGACCGCCCGGACCCGGGGGTCGCGCCCCGCCAAGTAGGCGGCGTCGAGGAGCTCGCCAGCCGACAGGCCTCCGGGCAGGCTCGCGGGGCACGCCGGGGCGACCGCTCGGTCGCAGACGTCGACGTCGAGGTCCACGTAGACCTCGGCTCCCCCGGACCCGGCGACGTCGAGGGCCTCGCGCATGCAGTCGGCGAGGCCGCGGCGGGCGACCTCGCGCCGGTCGAGGATCGTGATGCCCCAGGCGGTGGCCTCCCCGGCGTAGGACCGGGAGTTCGCCCAGTCGCTGATCCCCACTTGCGCGATCCTGGCCGGGTCCAGGCCGGCCTCCACGAGGCGGCGGACCGGCGAGCCGTTGGACACGCCCTCGCGGATGTCGTGGTGCGCGTCCAGCGTCACCAGCCCGGCGCTTCGCAACCGGTCACCGAAGACGCCGCGCGCCACGGCGTACGTGATGGAGTTGTCGCCGCCGCAGGCCATCAGCAGCCGGGTGCCCTCGATCGCGGCGGTCACCGCTGCCATGGTCGCCGCCTCGTCCTCGTCGGGGTCGGCGATGTCGCCGCGGTCCACGGCCAAACAGCTCGTTCAGGTCCACGTCGCGCGAGGCGGCGAACGTGGAGAAGCGGGCCAGCGCGGCGCGGACTGCGGCCGGCGTTTTGTCGGCGCGGGTGGGCGACAGCGAGGTCCGATAGGCCGGTACGCCGAGGAAGGCGAGGTCGAGGAGAGATCCGTCCGGGGCCGCCGCCAGCCACTCGGACGCGCGCGGCCATCGCGGGTCGGGGGGTCGCGAGGCGGCGTCGGAGCGGGTCATGGGCCGATCTTGGCAGGCGCTCCGCGCTTTGGTCGGCTCTGTGGCGATGGGCTATCGTTTACGCGCACGTCGGGGGCAGCCCTGATGCGCGCGGACGTGGCTCAGTTGGTAGAGCATCACCTTGCCAAGGTGAGGGTCGCGGGTTCGAATCCCGTCGTCCGCTCGGATTGGGCCTGATGGCCTTCGACCCTGGTGGAGTGGCCGAGAGGCGAGGCAACGGCCTGCAAAGCCGTCTACACGGGTTCAAATCCCGTCTCCACCTCGCAGTGCCCGGAAGGCTCGACCCCGGGGCGATTGGCGCAGTCTGGTAGCGCGCTTCCCTGACACGGAAGAGGTCACTGGTTCAAGTCCAGTATCGCCCACCATCATCACCGCAGAGCAGAGGCCAGATCCCCACTCCGAGGGTCTGGCCTCTTCCCGTTCCCGACGTTTACGACTCGCAGACCACGCCGTCGCGATCGGAGTCGGTGTACCAGTCGTACTCGGGATCGGTGCCTCGGTAGTACGGGCCAGTAGCCGGAGGCGATGGCCTGGTAGCAGTAAGGAGAACCGGGGATCGGTTCCTTCGATAGTCGGAGGTCGGCGTCGTCGTGGTTTCCCTTTCTTCGCCTTGCCAGCGGCAGGCGTAGGAGAGTGACCTCGAGCGTTGGATATCGTTCTAGCCGTGCCGTTTAGCCGCAGCTGCCGGAGAGGATCGAGGCCAGCTTGGTCCGCTCTGCCGGGTTGACCTTGAGCCGCCAGCGGTACTTCACCGCGACCCAGTGGGTGGCGTACTTGCACGTCGCTCGGGAGCGGGCAGCCAGGTGGCGGGTCTTGGTCGCCCTTGGACTGGTTGACGTTGTCGGTGACGGCGTCCAGTGACCAGCCGAAGCGGAGGTCGTTGGCGAACTCCTTGCGCTTGGTGGCGGTCTCACATCCGCGTGCCCCGGACTCCCAGGCCTCCTTCAGCGCGCACCACGTGGTCGATGTCGACGTCGGACGGGTTGGTCCAGGTCCGCCCGTCGTACCAGGACGACCACTTTCCCGGACAGGATCTTGCAGCCGGCCGCGCGCGTGGTGACTCAGGGACTCCTTGATCAGAACCTCCTCGCGGGTGTCGCAGGAGTCGGCATCGGCGTCGATCCAGTGGGTGAACTTGGACCGTTCGTAAGTCCTCGATCCCGCCTCAGCCTGCTGCGCGAGCTTGAACAGCAACGACCGAGCCTTGATCGTGGCCGCGTCGGCCGGGCTGGCCAGCAGCAGGCTGGACAACAGCGACAGGGCCATCAAAGCGGCCAGCGTCAAGCGGCGCATGTCAGGCCGTTGATTGCAGGGCAGATGCATGAACTTATTCAAGGTGAATATCTCTTTCGTCGATTTGGCACAGTTGGGCGATGTCGTCCCCCGGCGGTGACTCCACCATCTTACGCGGGAGGTCGCGGCGACAGGTAACTGCCGTCATCGAGATGCACGCGATGTGTCATCAAGGTCGAGGGACAAAAGTCCTCTGGGTCTTGGCCTTACGGTCAGGGTGTGGGTTCGGTCGCCTGGCGCGAAATGCCCTGGCGCATAGCGAATCGCAGCGCAGGGGCGCTGGTTTTCTCGCAGCTCTGCGCGCCACAGCAGCCCGCGCGGTAACGGCACTTCTAAGCCGTTCGGAAGCGTGGCACCGACCACGCGGAGGCACGGCACCCTTCCAGTAACTTTGTCGCCATGACCAGCAGTTCCATAGCGCGGATCGCGGCAGTCTCACTCGACTGTGCCGACCCGCAGCGGCTGGCTGACTTCTACCTGGCCTTGTTGGGTGGTCGACAGTTGTGGGCGAAGGAATCGAGCGCCGCGCTCGAAGTGTCCGGCGTTGTCCTGGTGCTGCAACGGGTAGAGGGCTACGCGCCCCGTGTGGCCGGGAAGCGCGATCGTCCACCTGGACCTCACCGCTGATGACATCGAAACTTCTCCCCAGAGCGAGCGGTCACGCTTGGCGCGACATGCCCGGTGCAGCCGGACCCCGCGATGGCGGGTACTGCTGAACCAGCCGGTCATCCGTTCTGCTTGACGCCCTTCACGCCGGAACTGTCTAACTGACCCCCGCGACCGGCATTGCGCGGCAGTAAGTAGTGCCGGATATCGAAGCACTTCGCGTCGCCGTGCAGGTCAGCGAATTGGGCCACCTTCCCTGACACGGAAGAGGTCACTGGTTCAAGTCCAGTGTCGCCCACCGAGATGATCTCGTTGGCAAGGCTGTCACCAGGGCCCACGGTGGCTAGCGGCCGTCCAGGGAGCTTCGCTGAGTCATGTCGTAGGTGGCGAGAGCCTCGAGGAGGAACTCGGATGCAGCCATCGCGACCTGCGGCAAGTCTTCGGAGCTGGTCGTCTGCAGCACCTCCAGTAGGACGTCATGGTGGAGGCGGACCAGTTCCAGCATGCTGACCCTTTGCGCGACGGCCGCACGGCCGAGCTCGTACCCGATGTGCAGAGGACCCTCTTCCCGTCGGGGGAGGTAGCGCAGGAGGGCGGCTCGGTAGTTCCTCCGCGAGCGCGTCCAGATCGCCCGACGATTCCGCTCGCCCGTCATGAGTGTCGTGAGGCGGCGTGGTTCAGGCGTTCGTCGAGGAAGGACAGCCCTTCCTCCAAGTCCAGAGCGGTCGAGAACGGAGCCGGCTGCCATCCCGAGGGCGGCCATGGCGAAGGCGACTTCGGGCTGGATTCCGACGATGACCGTGGGCGCACCCCGCAGCCGCGCCATTTCGGCGATGTCTCTCAGCGTTCTGGACCCGAACGAGTCGAGTACGTCGAGCGCGGCGACGTCGATGACGACACCTCGTGCGCGGTGCTGCCCGATCTGGTCGATCACGTCCTGCTGGAATCGGAGCAGCTCGTGTCATCGAGGGCAGTGTGGATGGAGGCGATCAGGAAATCGCCTTGGCGTAGAATCGAGACCAACACCCCAGCCAACTCCCGATCCGTCGTTCAGCCCTCCTCGGACCGCGTCACGCGGAAGCCTAGCTGCCGCTCGGCCTCTTCAATCCCCCCTTGGAGGTCGCCGATGGTGTTCATCTTGCTGAGGTCCACGCCGATGGTTACCAACGTTCTGGGCGATCTCGGAGGAGAGGCCGGTGATGATCACGCTGGCCCCCATCAAACGGGAGGCGTCGACGGTCTCCACGAGATGGTTGGCAACTGCGGTGTCGATGTCGGGCACGCCGGTGATGTCAATGACAACGACCTTGGCCCGGTTTGTCCGATGCCCGCGAGCAATTGATCCGTCAGCTGCGTCGCCCGCTCGCTGTCCAGCACTCCGATGATCGGAAGGATGAGCAGGCGTTCGCGCACCTGCAGCACCGGTGTCGACAGTTCGCGGATGGCGTCCTGTTGTTGGCGAATAATTCGCTCACGCTCTTCGACGAAGCTGACGGCAACGGTGTTGGCGATCCGGTTCGCCGCCGGTTCATACGCATCGAGCACACGGTTCAGCAGGGCGAAGTCGTCCTGGTACTTCGAGAACAGCGACCGGGCAAGGACATCTCGTAGCAGCAGCACGATTCCGACAACCTCATGGGTCTCGACACCTCGCGGGATGATGCGCTCTGACAGGTCGCGGGCGTAGCGCTGCAGTGCGTCCACGCTGCCGGTCTCGAGCACCTCGACGTAGTTGTCGTACACCGACGTCGTCTCGGCGGCTATCTCCTGAGGTGTCATGGCCTGAAGCAGATGAGCGCCGTGGATCCGTGCGGCCCATTCCTCTCGCAGCTCGGTGCGGTGCTGGCCGAGGTGCGCCACAAGCTCAGGCAGCAGCTGGTGCTCATCTCGATGATTCGGCGCCTGGAAGTTCTCTTCGATCTCTTCCGCGACGGTCTCGTCGTCATCCATCGTCATCCTCTCTGCCGCCATTTCGTCATGGTCACTGTGGTTCCTCGCCCCGGCTCAGACACAACGGCAAACTCGTCCATCAGCCGTCGCGCGCCGGGCAGGCCCAGTCCCAAACCGTGATAGGTGCTGTACCCGTCAGTGAGAGCCTGGTCGATGTCCGCGATGCCTGGTCCAGTGTCCCGGGCGACAACGCAGAGACCGTCACGCGGTGCCTGCAGAATTTCCACCACGACCTCGCCGCCTGCGGTGAAGCGCACGATGTTTCGCGCTACTTCCGACACGGCAGTGGCGATGACGGTCAACTCCGTCGCAGAGAATCCCACCCTGCGGCGAGTTCTCGAGCGGCCTGCCGTGCGCGGACGATGTCTGCGTCGCCGCGAATGGGGATGCGGACCTCGTCCTCGCGAGTCTGCCCTCGCTCCATGAGTGGCTTACTGAGCCGTCCGCACAAGTCACATTCCAACAGATGGCGAGCTGCGTCAACTTCTCGCTGACGACGTCTGTCCCCGCCCGAAATTGCAAACAAGACGGGGCGGCATCGGTCGGTAGGCGGATCGCCTCGCTCAAGGGCCAGCAAGTACTCGACTCGCAGTCGCGCACGTGTGCGGTTCAACTGTGCTGCGATCGCTCCGGCCGATGAACCCATCGCGCGGGCCAAGGATTGCGTGTCCTCGCCGGATACCTCGTGCGCGAGTAGAGTCTTGCGCTCCCGTTCCGACAACCGTGCCAACGCCTGCACGACCGCAGTGCGCTCTTCGTGGGCCAGGAGCTCCTCGTCCGGCTCGTCCGGGGGCCGCAGATCGACCACCCGATGCTGGTTTCGCTGGTGCCGCGCTTGCGACTTCCAGTTCGTAGCCAGGACGTTACGTGCCGTGACAATTGCATAGGGCTCGAGCAACCCGGGCTCGACCCGACTGACCGCCGAGAGAAGCCGCACCAAGGTTTCCTGGATCAGGTCGTCCGCCAAGACCTCATCCTTGACCCGCGCTCGGATGATCCGCCTCACGATCGGGATCAGCGCCGTGACGTCTTCGCCGTCATAGGCCGGGCCGTCGGCGGACTGCACGGCGCTCATCCCGAGGACACTACGCGGACTTCCCGTCATGTGGTGGCCGCAGTGGCGTCTTCATCGGAGAGAGCGCTCTCAACCTCGACGCCCACAAGCAGGAGATGAACCGTCATGCAGGTCAGGCAGGACCCCCTGGCAACCGATCCCGGGGCGGACTCGCGGCACCACAGACTCATCGCGCCGGCCAAGTGTTCATTCAAATCTCAGAGCGGGGGATCCGGTACGTGGTCGGGGCATATCGGCCGAACGGATTCTCCTCCGGGTCGGCCAGCTTGACGGCGACGGCGTCTTCACAGGCCACCTTGCCGACGCGAGATCCGCCGCCATGTCATCGTCCAGCAGACACACGTGCGCCGTGTGGGGCTCCGTCAGAACAGGTCGCTGGACCTGCTGCTGGGGCCCCTTGACGTCGAGCTCTCGGGCTTCCTCGTCCACATGGAGGAGGTGATTCTCACGGTGACCTGAAGGCGTTTCGTCAGGTCGGGGAAGTGACGGCCCCCGGATTGCTCGCAGCCCTGATGGAGATTGAGGACGTGGATCCGTCGATAACTGTCTGGCTGTCGAGGATCTTCGCTTCCCCAGCCACGATCGACCGACCGATGATTCGACCCGGTGTCGAAGGTGGTCAACCGCGACGCGCCACGAGTAACGAACGGTGATCTACTTCGCGCTTGCCGCGCCGTACTCGTGCTGTGCGTGCTTCTGGTTCTCCAACGCATCGAGCGCGGCTTCCTCGGACGCGATCCGGGCTCGTGGAGCCCGCCCAGGTCGACATCAGCCGAGGCACCGACGGTCTTCCGCCGGCCAAGCCCGTGAACGAACACGAAGGTCTGCCGTGAACGCAAGGGACGAGATCCGGTCCGTTACGGAGCCGAGTCGCACTTGTGCTCTCCGTAGCCGAGTCGGACGTGTGCTTCGGGCCCCCGCACTTTTCTGGTCGTGATTCGTCATCCCCGCGCGCCCAGGGCGTCTTCAAGTGTGTAAGAGAAATCCGGTCCTTCAGCGCCCAACCTCAGAGGTGACCAGCGGCTAAGGCCCGCACCGAGCAGTGAACATCGTCATGGCGGAGAGCTGGCTCACATTCTCTGCCACGGGGCCGCTACGCAGCAGGAAAGGTAAATCATGCGCGCCGCCCGACGCACCGCCCGTGCCATCGCCCTCACCGGCGCGACCGGCCTGCTCTCCGTCGCCGTCATGGGAGCACCAGCATCGGCGGACACCCGCCAAGACGGGCTGGTCAATCTCGCCCTGACCAACACCACTGTGCAGGTTCCGGTCTCCGTTGCTGCGAACGTATGCGGCGTGGCCGTGAACGTCCTGGCCAGCCAGCTGCGCAGGGCCCGGTCGACTGTGACGCCCTGGGCGGTTCGGAGGCCACCGCGGAGCGCGGCCCCGGCAGCAACACCCGACAGCGCGGGCTAGTCAACGTCTCGGCCACGGACGCAGTCGTTCAGGTGCCGATGGGGTGTCGCCGCAAACGTGTGCGGCGTCGCCGTGAACGTGCTGGCGCAGGCAACTCCGCGAGCGCCGTTGACCTGCACGTCGGAAGGTGTCGCCCTGGCGGATCTCTGACGGTTGACCCGCAGCTCAATTTGCGGAGCTTCTGTGCGGTGCCCGGTGCCGCCCTCGCCCGGGCGGCGCCGGGCCCGCACCGCATAATCGGCCCCTCCTCGGGGCATCCTCGTCTCGCGTCATCGTTCCAAACCCCGAAGAAGGCTCCCGTGCTCTCCACACCCGCATCTGTCCCATCAAGTACGGCCCAGCTCGTCCTCGAGGTTGCCGGCAGCGCCCCGACTGACCTGCAGCAGTTCGTCGGAGAGGATGTCGCATTCACCGTCGGCGAAGAGCTGGCGCTACTCCGTCCGGGGTTGTGGACGGGTGGTCGACAACCTGGTCAAGGTCCACGAGAAGGACCCCAACAACGGCAAGGACGTCGGGTTTGGCATGTGACCGAGCGTCAGGGACAGTTCTTCGCGGAAACTGCCCCGATGTTCTGACCCTTCGCGTCCCTTAAACCGCTCCTTCCGCCCATCGCATGCGGGTCACCACATACCTGGACGGCGTCCATGCCGACGGCGCGTGACTTCCATCGACGCCGGGGAGAACATGTCGCCGATACAAAATTTTAAAAAAAAAAAAAAAAAAAAAAAAAAAAAAAAAAAAAAAAAAAAAAAAAAAAAAAAAAAAAAAAAAAAAAAAAAAAAAAAAAAAAAAAAAAAAAAAAAAAAAAAAAAAAAGGCGCAGCGGCCGACGATGACCGAATCGGTGAGGTCATCAGGCGCACGTTGCTCTCGCTGGCGCCGGGGGTGTACTCCAACGACGTCGTCCAGCAGACCTTCGAGGAACCGAACGGTTGCCCAACAAATGGAGGGTCAGCTCGCCATCTGGCTCGGCCTGGCCCTTTCCATGCTGTCCCTCACTGTCGCGCTGGGCCAGGTCGAACGCGCCGCGAACCGCATCTACGGCATCCAGCGGGACCGGCCCACCTCGGACAAGTACGCGCGCGCTGCCGTCATCGGGCTGCTCACCGGCATCCCCGGCATCATCCGGCTCATGCTCCTGCTCGCCGGCGGAGCCACCGCCGCCGCGATCCACGACGTGTCCAACCTCGACCCGCTGTGGCTGCAGACGGCGCGTTCGCCAGTCGGGGCCGCGTTGACCCTGCTGTCGCTGATATCGATCTTCAATAGATCACCACGACGTCGCCAGCCGTCCTGGGAGTGACCGCCGTCGGCACCGCGGTTGCCCTGTTCCTGTGGCTGCTGTTCACGACGTTGCTGGTCCTTTATCTGCGCTACACCCCCTCCTTCGGCGTCATCTACGGCCCGCTCACCACAGTCATCGCGCTCCTGCTGTCGACCACCCTCACCTCGATAGCCGTACTTCCTCGGCCTGGCCATAGCCGCACCATCTTGAGGCCATCAGCGCGGGCGTACCCAGCGGCGCCCCCCACGACCCTGAACCCATCCGGACCACTAAGCCGGGGTCGTTGCCTCCACCAGCACACCCCACCGGCGCACAGACCCCAGGCATCGCCGAGGCAACGCCCGTCGCCCGCCGCTACTGAGCCCCCACAGGTCCATCTCCGCGCTCCGTGACGGACAGGTCCGCGACTGTCTCTTTCATCCGACGAATCAGCGTCCCGTTGCACTTCGTGGCGGGGTGAATACAGAGGGTTGGAAGGGCGATTACGCGTCATGTCGAGGTACTCGAGGAGTCTTCATAGATGACAGGCAACACCCGCGAGACGCGAAGGAGCCGCACGTCATGACCACCCCGGACAACATCCGTGACCTGATCGGTGCCGAGCTGTTCGACAACAACGGCGAAAAGGTCGGCAAGATCGGGCAGTTCTACCTCGACGACGACACCGGTGAGCCCGAGTGGCTCACGGTCAACACCGGGTTCTTCGGCACGAACGAGAGCTTCGTGCCGCTGGCGCTGGCCCACGCACGGGTAATGAGCATACGAGTCCCTTACGAGAAGTCGACGATCAAGGACGCACCGAACGTCCTCGTCGGAGATGGCCGCACCTCGACGAATCGCAAGAGCGTGAGCTCTACGTCTACTACGGGCTCGACTACGCCGACCAGCGGTCCGACAGCGGTCTGCCGACCGCAGCCGGTCGGACCGGGGGACCACAAAGCACGCGAAAACGGGGACGAAAAAAAAGAAACAAAAAGACGATGCGATGACGCGTTCGGAGGAGAAGGTCCGCACCGGCAAGGAGAAGGTCACCACCGGCAAGGCGCGGTTGCGCAAGTGGGTCGAGACCGAGGAAGTCAGACGTGAAAGTGCCGCTCACAAGGAGAAGGTGCGGCTGGAGCGGGAGCCGATCGCCGACGCCAACCGTGACAAGGCGCTCCGTGGCCAGGACATCTCCGAGGAGGAGCACGAGGTCACCCTCACCGAGGAGCGCCCCGTGGTCGCCAAGGAGACCGTGCCGGTCGAGCGGGTCAGGCTCACCAAGGACACCGAGCAAGCCGAGGAGCGCGTCTCCGAGAAGGTTCGCAAGGAGCGCATCGCTGCCGACGGTGACGTCGATCTCACCGAGGGCCAGCGAACCGGCGGGCGCCGCTGACGCTCATCACAGAGCCCCCGGTGAGGTGACGACGGAGTCCGGAAGAGAGTCAGGTCCCCGGCATTCCGCGCGAGCACCGGGAGCGGCAGCGCCCCTGAGCCGTCCCGCGGCCAGGGGCGCTGCTCGTGCACCCCTACGTTCGGGCTTGGCGTTCATTCGTCGCCACTCGCGGCGGAATCGTTGGTCTCGATCTCGAACAGGTCGTCAACCCCCGTGACTTCGAGGACCCGCAGCACGGAGGAAGTCGGATGCAACAGGCGCAAGTGGCCACCATGGCGCTCCGCCCGCTGCATTGTCGCAAGGAGCATCTGAAGGCCGGACGAGTCCATGAATGTCACCGCCGACAGGTCGATGTCAAGCGTCGGATGGTGACGGAAGGCGACCATGGCGGCTTCGTGCACGGAGGGGGCAGTGGACATGTCGATCTCGCCGGCGACCCGGAGAGTGACACTGCCCTGGCTGCGGACGATTTCAACATTGACGTGATCCTCTTGCACGACTGCCCCTCCCGGAGTTCTCGAAGGATTCCTCTCCTCTAGAGGAGGACGCCGTGGCCTGTCGTGGATGACGCGGGCCACGCGGTCAGCGCTGCCGGATGGTGATTGGGCGCAGCCGCGGACTGGTTCCCTCGACCACTTCATACAGCCAGGTCATTCGCACCCGTCCTGAACAACTGATCGTTCACCATTCCCTCGAAGGTCGGCTCGCCTTCGTTCGGCCAGACCTCGGACACCGCCGCGACCGTCCCGTTGACGGCAATGACCACCGGGCTCTCTGTCGACCGGCTCAGGGTGCCCCACACGAGCGCCGCGACGATGCCGGCCGACGGGTCCACCGCGTCGAAGTCGAGGGCGTCGGGAAGCTGCGCCGTCAGCTGGCTGCGCGGACCATCCACGTCGACCCCGAGCGACGTGAGGCTCGAGACACTCCGTCCGATCCAGTCGGGGCGGCTACCCCTCACGAACAGCCCTGCCGCACCCTCTGACCCACGGTCGTAAGCGTCCGTGACGCCGTCGAGAACGATCCGGAACGCGTCGTCTGGGGCGAACTCGATCCGGTCACCCGGCTCGTTGTAGAAGAACTTCTCCGTGCGCGCACGTCGCTCGGACAGCTGCGAGATGCCGTCGACCTTGAACGGCACGGTCACCCCGAGGGCATCGGCCATCGTGGGGAGCAGGTCGACGTGCTCCCAGTTCGCATCACTGGTCGCGCCCTTGGACTGACCCGGCTCCTTGATGAAGACGGGCACCCAGGCGAGGTCAGCCTCCACGTCGGGCCGGGTCTCCATCACCCGGCCCTTCGTTCCCGGGACGAACGAGTTGCCGTGGTCAGCCGTGACGACAACCAGGGCGTCGTCCCACAGACCGGTCTCTTCCATCTGCTCCATCAGCGTCCCGAGCAGCCGGTCGGTGTAGGCGAGCTGCAGCATGTGGCGCTGGTGTGCAACCTCGACCGGCCACGAGTCGCTCACCCATCCCTTGCCGAGCAGACGGGGGAACGGGTACGTCAGCCCGGACGGCAGGTAACGCCAAGAGGAGTGCGGGAGCAGCAGGTGCAGGAAGTGCACCGTCGGCTGATCGCTGGGCCGCAGGCCTTCGAGGAACTGTTGGAAGCGTTCGGGCTGGTTGTGACCCAGCGCCTCGAAGTTGGGTTGGGTCTTGGCGAAGCCGCCGGTCTGCTCCTTGGTCGCCGGCTTCGCCTCGCCAGATGCCTTCTCACCAGCCGACTCCTCGTCGAACTGCTCCGTATCCGGCGACGACTCGTGGTTCGGGTTGGCGAGGTCCTTTGCGACCTTCCATGTCTCGTCGAACAGTCCCCGGAAGCCACCGGCATCACTGGGGTTCGGGTCCGTCTCGTCACAGAGCTCCGGGTCACAGAGCTGGGTGATCGACTCGAACGACCGGATCCGGTAGTCGGGCGCGAGCATGGAGAAGAGGCTGTCGCGATGCGCGACGTACGACGGGGCGAGCTCCTTCGTCGGATAGCGCCCGCTCAGCATCGAGGGAACGGCGTACTGCGTCAGCCCGTTGACGCCAGTCCCGTTGCGGAACCAGTGGCTGCTCCTCGCCAGTCGGGAAAAGTTCGGGAACACCCGCGCGTCCACCTCGCCCTTCGAGTCGAGCAAGGACCTGAGCGGGAGCTCGTCGAGGAGCAGCATGACCACCGGTGGGTGAGTTCCCCCGGTGGCAGCCGTGGCTGCTGACGCGCTGTTTCCCGCGGGCCGGACGAGCTGGGCGGTCGGCGAGAACACCAGGAACAGCAACGCGAAGACCAGCGGAGCCGGGATCAGGTAGGTGACGAAGCGCCGCGACGTCTCGCTGCGCGCGAAGAAGACCAGCACCGCGACCGCCACCACCACCGCCACGAGCACGAGGGCGGGACCGCGGATGGCAGGCAGCGCTTTGCCCGCCTGGATCACGATGAGGGCCATCAGCGTGCCGGCGAACACGGCATGCACGACCCGGCCCACGGCGCTCGAGACGGCTGCGACGACGGTGCCGACCGCCCAGAGAACGACCGGCACGAGGAGCAGCACGATCAGCGCGTAGGCGACGACCTGGAAACCGTCGACGCGGTAGAACACGAACGTCTCGGGGCTGCGGCCGGTGACGTCGAGCAGCGGCTGGGCGGCCGCGAAAGACCAGAGCACGAGGAGTTCGAGGAGCCGCCGGAACGGGCGCTCCCCGGTCGCCGCGTGGGGTGCCCGCTCAACGCTGGACACCTCGGGGCTCCCTTCGCCATCAGAGCGGATGCGCCGAAGTGGCGAGACTACAACTCGCGGTCGTCAGCGCCGGTCAGCCGCAACCGTCGCTCGCGTCGTGACGCAGCAGCGGCCCGGGTCCGGTTCCAGCTCGGCGACCAGGCCGGTGCAGCCGAGCCCGTCGATGACCCCGCCGACCAGACCGAGGTTCATGCCGCACACCAGGCCGGTGTGGGACCGCGCGAGCGCGTGGAACGGGCAGTTCGCGAGAGTGATGCGCGGGCCATCCACCCGGGGCTCGAAGCCGCAGGCCGCCAGCACGCCGGCCAACCGGTCCTCGTCGGTCTCTCCCCCGCCGTCCCGCCCCAGGTCGGCCGCGAGCTGGCGGCCAGTCACGGCCGCCACCCGTCGTACGGCGTCGAGAACCGGCGTGCCGTCGGCCGCGGACTCCTCGATGGCGTGCGCGAGCACCTCGCCGGCAAGGTCGTAGCGGCGCTCCGGAAGCGACACCGAGACCTCGCGGGCCGCCCGGCGGTAGAGCTTGGCCGGCCTGCCCGGCGCCCGGGCCGTCGCGCCCGGAGAGCCGGCGGAACTCGGTCTCGAGCAGCCCGTCGTCGACCAGGCGGTCCAGGTGGAACTTGGCGGTGTGCCGTGCGATGCCGACCCCGGTGGCCGCCTGGTCGCGGCCGACCGGCCCGGGCTGCGCCACGACGTACAGGTAGAGCCGCCGCCGCATCGGCTCGGCGAGCGCACTGACGCCGCTCACCGAGGCGGCGAAGTCGTCGTCGCTCATCGAGCCTCCTTCTAAAGGACAGCAGTCTTGACGCAACATCCTGCGACCTCTAGCGTGCACCATACCGTCCTTTAGACCAGCGAGGTGCCCGAATGGCCATCAGTCCCCTGGAAGTCACCCCGCCGCCCGCGCACCCCTGGCGGCCCCGGGTGGCCCCCGAGCCGCCCGGCGTCGACCTGGTCGCGGCCGAGGAGGCGGCCCGGGCCCTGCTCACGGCGCTCGGCTGCGCGGTGGACGGCGAGTCGATGGCCGAGACGCCGCGCCGGATGGTGGGTGCCTACGCCGAGCTGCTCGCGCCGCGGTCGTTCGACCTGACGACCTTCCCCAACGACGAGCACTACGACGAGCTGGTGCTCGCCCGCTCGATCCCGGTGCAGTCGCTCTGCGAGCACCACATGCTGCCGTTCGTGGGAGTCGCGCACGTCGGCTACCTGCCCGGTGAGCGCATCGTCGGCCTGTCCAAGCTGGCCCGGGTCGTCGAGCTGTTCGCGCGCCGGCCGCAGGTGCAGGAGCGGCTGACCAAGCAGATTGCCGACTGGCTGCGCGAGAACCTGGACCCCCAGGGTGTGGGCGTCGTCATCGAGGCGGAACATTCCTGTATGACTCTGCGCGGAGTCCGGGCGGCGGGCGCCACGACGGTGACCTCGACCCTGCTCGGGGCGATGCGCAGCGACTCGCGGTCGCGCGCGGAGTTCCTCGCGCTGACGACCGGTCCACCCAACGGACAGGGGCTTCGCCGTGGCTGAGAGCAGCAGGCCGTACGTCGTGGTCGGGGCCGGTCTGGCCGGGGCGAAGGCGGTCGAGGCGCTGCGCGAGCACGGCTTCGACGGCGCGATCGTGCTGCTCGGCGCGGAGGAGCACCGGCCGTACGAGCGGCCTCCGCTGTCCAAGGACTACCTGATGGGCAAGGCCGAGCGGGAGAAGGCGTTCGTGCACCCGCAGGGCTGGTACGCCGAGCACGACGTCGACTTCCGGCCGCGGATGGAGGTGACGGCGATCGACCGGGGCGCGCACGAGGTCGTCACCTCCGGCGGCGACCGGCTGGTCTACGACAAGCTTCTGCTCGCCACCGGTGCCACCCCGCGCCGCTTGCCTGTCCCCGGCGCGGACCATGCTGCGGTGCCTACCTGCGCAGCATCGACGACAGCGAGCGGATCAAGGCCGCCCTGCAGCCGGACGCGCGGATCGCGATCATCGGCGGCGGCTGGATCGGGCTCGAGGTCGCTGCGGCAGCGCGCACGGCCGGTGCGCAGGTCACCGTGCTCGAGGGTGCGGCGCTGCCGTTGCTGCGGGTGCTGGGCCCGGAGGTCGCAACGGTCTTCGCCGATCTGCACCGGGCGCACGGCGTCGACCTGCGGTGCGAGATCTCGGTGACCGGCATCGAGACCGACGACGACGGTGCGGCCGTGGTGCGGCTCGGCGACGGCGATGGCATTCCCGCCGACCTCGTCGTCGTCGGCGTAGGGATCGCGCCCAACACCGCGCTGGCCGAGGAGGCCGGTCTGACGGTGGACAACGGCGTCGTCGTCGACGAGCACCTGCGCAGTTCGGACCCGGACATCTTCGCCGCGGGTGACGTGGCGAACGCCTTCCACCCGGTCCTGAAGCGGCAGCTGCGCGTCGAGCACTGGGCCAACGCGCTGAACCAGCCCGACGTCGCGGCGCGGAGCATGCTGGGCCAGGACGCGAGCTACGACCGGATGCCCTACTTCTTCACCGACCAGTACGACCTCGGCATGGAGTACTTCGGCTACGCCGACCCCGAGGACTGCGACGAGGTCGTCCTGCGGGGCGACGTCGCGGGGCTGGCCTTCGCGGCGTTCTGGCTGAAGTCCGGGCACGTCCTGGCCGGCCTGCACGTCAACCAGTGGGACGACGCGGACGCGGTCAAGAAGCTGGCCCGAGACCAGCGGGAGGTCGACGCGTCCCGGCTGCGCGACGGCGCCGTCCCGTTGGCGGAGCTCTCGGAAGGAGACCCCTCATGAGGAAGCTGCTCCCGGCCCTGGCAACTGTCCTGCTGGCCCTCACCCTCGTCAGTGGGTGCGGCGACGACGGGAGCTCGCCCGGCGACCAGCCGAGCGGCACGCAGTCGACCAAGGACGAGCGGCGGCGGCGGTTACTGACCGCTCGGCAGATCGTTCAGCGCGTCCTGCACGCCACGGTGGAACGTCGGGTAGGCGTAGACCATCGTCCGCAGGGTCGCGACCGGGATCCGGGCGTGCACGGCGAGGGTCAGCATCGACAGCACCTCACCGCCCACCGGCCCGGCTGAGGTGGCGCCGACGAGGATGCCCTTGTCGGCGTCCTCGACCAGCTTGATGACGCCGTCACCGCCCGGACCGTGGATCCACCCTCGCGCCGATGTCTGCACCTTCGTGGAGCCGGTGCGCACGTTGATGCCCGGCGTCGCGAGCCGCCTGCTCGGTCATTCCCACCGAGCCGACCTCCGGGTCGGTGAACGTCACCCGCGCCAGCCCGCGGTAGTCGGCCGGCTCCCCCGACCGCTGCAGGATGTCGTTGATCGCGATGCCCGCCTGGTACATCGCCATGTGCGTGAACATGCCGACGCCGGTGACATCGCCGACCGCCCAGATGCCGTCCGCCGCGCGCATCCACTCGTCCACCTCGACGACCTTCGCCTTCGGGTCCATGCCGATCGTCTCCAGACCGAGCTCCCCCACCCGTGCGCTCCGGCCCACGCTGACGAGCAGCTCGGCGCCGCGAGCCGTCGTACCGCTCTCCAACGTCACCACGGTCTCGTCGCCCTCGCGCGCGACCTGCACCGCCTTCGAGCCCGTCTGCACGGTGATGCCGTCGCGCTCGAAGGCCTCGGCGATCAGGGCGCTGGACTCCGGCTCCTCGGGACCGAGAATGCGGTCCAGACCTTCGACGACGGTGACCCGGCTGCCGAACCGCGCGAACATCTGCGCCAGCTCCAGCCCGATAGCGCCGCCACCGAGCACGACCAGCGACTCGGGCACGGTCTTGGTGGCGATCGCCTCGCGGTTGGTCCAGTACGGCGTGCTGTCCAGACCCGGGATGGGCGGTACGACGGGTGCTGACCCGGTCGCGATGACGATGCCGCGTCGTGCGGTGAACGTGGTGTCGCCGACGACGACCCGGCCTGGTCCGTCGAGGCGGGCGCTCTCGCGGACCAGGCGGCCGCCCTTCTTCTCGAACCGGTCGGCGGCGACCTGGTCGTTCCAGTCGTCGGTCGCCTCGTCGCGGATGCGCTTCGCGACGGGGGCGAAGTCGGGGTCGACCGTGGCCTTTCCGGAGACGCCGTCGATGCGCCGCGCCTCGGCCAGCAGGTTGGCGCCGCGGATCATCATCTTGCTGGGGATGCAGCCCCAGTAGGGGCACTCGCCACCGACCAGCTCGCGCTCGACGCCCACGACGGCGAGCCCGGCCTCGGCGAGCTTGCCGGCGACCTCCTCACCACCGACGCCCATCCCGATGACGACGACGTCAACCTGCTCGTCCTGGTTGGGCATCTCGGGCCCCCGCTTTCGCTCGCGGTCGATCGGTCAGCTGCGAGGTTTCCACCTGTGGATATCCGCCGCTAGGGCTGGTCCTGTGGATGCCGCCCGCGGACCTCGTCGTCGTCCACAGGCTGCGGCTGGGAGAAAGTTGGGAATCCCTTGTGGATAAAGGGGTTCCGGGCCGGTTCTGTCGGCGGAACTGTCGGTGGTGGCCTCGTAGGTTCTGTGGCATGTCCAACCACGATGACCGCGACGGCGGCCGGGCAATCGGCCCGGCGCACCGGCGGCACCCGACCCGCGCTGCGCGGCGCCGGGTGGTGCGGTTGCGGGCGACGGTCCGGAAGATCGCCGTGAGCCAGGTGCAGCAGCTGCGGTTGGTGGCCCGGTTGGCCGAGGACTGCGCCGCGGCGGCCCGGGCTGAGCTGGCCGGGGTGGAGCGGGGGTGGGGCGTCCCGTCGGAGGAGGAGCTCACGCACAGCACGGTGATCCACGAGCTGTGCGTGACGCTCGGGATCGCCAAGCATGCCGCGGAGCGGCTGCTCGAGCTGGCCACCCGCCTGGTCTCCGTCCTGCCCGACGACCCTCGCGGCGGTGGAGGCGGGCCGGATCGACCTGGCCCGCGCCGAGGTGCTGGCCCAGGAGACCGCGCTGCTCGACGACGCGGGCGCCCGCGCGGTGGAGGCGCTGGTGCTGGCCAAGGTCGCCGACGCGGACGGGCCGTGGCAGACCCTGTCCCCGCGCGGCTGGAAGTCCCAGATCCAGCGCCTGGTGATCCGGGTCGACGCCGACGCCGCCCGGCGCCGCCGCGAGCAGGCGCTCCGCGAGCGGGCCGTGCGGGCGTGGCCGCAGGGCGACGGGACCGGGGTGCTGCAGATCATCGGGCAGGACTGCGACATCGCGTTCGCCGACCGGGTGCTCACCAACCTGGCCCTGGCCGCGCCCTCGATCGGCCCGGACGGGGAGAAGTTGAGCATGGACCAGCGCCGGGTCGACGGCTTCATGGACCTGATGCGCCGGGTCGCGTTCGGCGACCAGCTCCCGCAGGCCCGGACCGGCGGGCAACGCGAGGTCGGCATCGTGGTGCACGCCGACACCCTCTTCGGCGACGGCCCCGCCAAGAACGACCCCGGCGAGCTGCGCGGCCTCGGCGCACCCGCCCCGATCGACCCCACGTCCGCCGCCGGCGCTGGCCCGCGCCGAGATCGACGCCGGCGCCGCCACCCGGGTCCTGCTCGTCGACGGCGACGGTGTCCTGCAGCGCACCATCCGGCTGCCCAAAGCACCGCCGGGTGGCTGGACCCGCGACCCGCTCGTCGACCAAGTCCGCACCGCCTTCCCGGACCTGCCCGACCTGCAGACCGAGTCCTACGAACCCACCGTGGCGATCACCGACCACGTCCGAGCCGTGCACCCCCGGTGCACCTCCTATGACTGCGCCCGGCTCGCCTCCCGTTGCGATCTGGACCACGACGAGTCCTGGCCCCGCGGACCCACCAGCGTCACGAATCTGTGTCCACGCTGCCGGCGCCACCACGAGCTCAAGACCCGAGGCCTCGTGCACACCCGCCTGCACCCAGACGGATCCGTCACCACCACAACCCTGCTCGGCACCATCATCACCACCCGACCGGAACCCGCTGCCCGGCCACGGCCTGGGAGAGGCTTACGGGCACTAGCGCCGCCGGCAGTTCGTAACAGGCACCCGCAACACCACGAACTTCCTGGCCGATCGAGCTCACTCGAGAATGTCGCCTAGGCGCTTCACTCGGCCAGTCGGCGTTCACGCGGCCATCAGCTCCGACGATGTCCGCGCAGCCGCCAAGCGACTGCTCGGTGACGGCATCAACCGAGTGCCCGACCAGAGGACCTTGTGCCTTTCTTGCCCCGGCTTCCGAGGGTCAGGCTGAATGCAAGGCGGCGGTGGGAGTCGCAATGAGACGGCCTCTGGTAGCCGACATTAGGCGTTCTGGCGCTGGTCGTGGTCATGGTGGCGGTGGCCGTAGCGGGCATGGCTCGCGAGCGGACTGGGAACACCTCCGGCTTTCGGATGCACGGCATGTCCCCGTCGCCTTGGGGTGAGCGCGGCTGGGGGCAAGACCGCGGGGGGATGCACGGCTGGTCGGCAGTCGACGGGGAGTTCGAGTACCTCGCCGAGATGGTCGCCCATCACGAGGACGCCGTAGTGGCCGCTACTGAACTCCAACGGTCCGACCGACCGCAGTTGCGGACGCTTGGTGCCTCCATAGTCGAAACTCGAGTCGGCGCAGATCGACCTCATGAACGACTGGCTCGCGCGCTGGTACCCCGGGCGGAACACCGATGTGGACTACGAGCCGATGATGCGTGAGTTGTCCGGACTCTCCGGCGACGAGCTGGACGAGGCCTTCCTCTGGGACATGCTCCCCCACCACATGGCGGCAGTGATGATGTCCCAACACTTCCTCGTCGGCGGGTTAGCGGAACATGCCAGCGTCAACGATCTCGCGGAGTCCATCCGCAAGGAGCAGCGCGTCGAGATCTTCCAGATGCGTCGATGGCTGGCGGAGCGGTTTGACGCCGTGTGGCGGCACGAGTCCGACTTGCCTTCGGGGACGGGACTGATGTGGTGACCGCACCGGCGCTTCCTCCGCCGTGCCGTTGGTCCGACGCACTTGCCCCGTGGCCTGCCGAGCGCATGCGTGGCTCGCGCCGCTAACCTCGCGGGATGGCGGGCGCGAGTTGTGGCTGGTCAGGCACGGCGAAACCGAGTGGAGCGCGTCGGGACAGCACACCGGCACGACCGACATCGAGCTCAGTGAGGCAGGCCGCCGGCTCGCGACCGCCCTGCGCGAGCGCCTCTCGGGCATCGACTTCGACCGGGTCCTCACCAGCCCCCTCCAGCGCGCCCGCGTCACCGCAGAGCTGGCCGGCTTCGGCGACCGGGCCGAGGTGGTCCCCGAGCTGGCCGAGTGGGACTACGGGCAGGACGAGGGCCGCACCACCCCCGAGATCCGCGAGGATCGGCCCGGCTGGACCGTGTGGCGGGACGGGCCGCTCGGCGGCGAGACCGCCGAGGACGTCGGGCAGCGGGCCGACAAGGTCATCGCCCTCGCCGCGGAGTCGACGGGCCGCGTCCTGGCCTTCGGCCACGGCCACATGAGCCGGGTCATCGGTGCCCGCTGGATCGGACTGGCCCCGGCCGACGGCATCCGGCTCAAACTGTCGACCGCCGCGGTCTGTGTTCTGGGCTACGACCGGGAAACGCGGGCTATCGTCCTGTGGAACGACACCGGCCACCTCGACCCGGCGTAGTCGGGCGCTGAAGTCCTCGAACAATTCCGTCGATGGGCAGAGCATGGCGAGGAAGACGACACGCTCCGAGGCCGAGCAGCAGGTGGCCGACCTCCTCCGCACCGCCAAGCAGTCCCTCGGCCTCAGCGTCGCCTTCCTCAGCCGGATGGACGGCACCACCCAGCACCTCGAGGTGGTCGAGACCTCGGTGCCGTTCCTGTTCAAGGAAGGCGTGACGCAGGTCCAGGAGACGTCGCTGTGCCAGGCGATCCTGGACAAGAAGCTGCCGGCGGTCATCCCCGACCTCACGAAGTTCCCCGAGGCGATGAAGCTCCCCGTCCGCTCGCCTCCCCCGCATCCGCAGCTATGTCTCCGTCCCGGTCGTGCTCAGCGACGGCACGTTCTACGGCACCTTCTGCGCGGCCGGGCTCACGACCGACAAGGGGCTGACCAAGAGGGACAAGTCCCTCATGCAGGTGCTCGCCTCAGCGGCATCGGTCATCATCGAGCCCGGCATCCGCGAGCGCGCCCGCCGGTCGGAGATCGAGGACCGCCTCGCTCCGGTGATCCGCGAGGGCGGCCCGCTCGTCGTCCTGCAGCCGATCGTCGACCTGGCCACCGGCCACCGGGTCGGGGCCGAGGCGCTGAGCCGGTTCCCCGCGTCCTGGCAGAAGGCACCCGACGTCTGCTTCGCCGAAGCGCACAGCATCGGTCTCGGCGACGACCTGGAGGTGCTCGCCCTCGAGCGCGCCGCCGCGCACCTCTCCCACGTCACCGGCTACGTGGCCATGAACGTCTCGCCCGCGACCCTTCTCACCGCCGAGTGCACCCAGCTGCTGGGCAGGCTCCCCCTGGACCGGGTCCTTCTCGAGCTCTCCGAGCACGACCGGGTCGACGACTACGCCGTCCTCATGGCGGTCCTCGCCCCGCTGCGAGAGCAGGGAATGCGCCTGGCCATCGACGACGTGGGTGCGGGCTTCTCGTCGCTGCGGCACATTGTGCTGACCGCCCCCGACGTCATCAAGCTCGACCGCACCCTCATCGACGGCGTCAGCGAAGACCCGGTCCTGAGGACACTGGTCCGCTCCCTGGTCGACTTCGGCCACGGCTGCGACGCACGTGTCGTGGCCGAAGGCGTCGAGACCTTCATGGACGCCGACGCGCTGCGGGCGCTGGAGGTCGACTACGGCCAGGGATGGTTCTTCGGCCGGCCCGGACCACCCGAGGCGATGGCCGACGGACTCGGCGCACAACCGCTCGATTCGGTCACGGCCTGATCCGGCCGCTTGCCCGCATCGACTTGCTGAGGCTCTTCCACCTCGCGAGCTCCTGCTGCCGCAGCCGGGCGTCATGGCGCATCGCCATCCAGCGCGCCTCCTTCAGCAGCTTGCGATAGCTCTCCAGCCGACGTTCCGGCAGCTCGCCGGACTCGACGGCAGCGAGAACCGCGCAGCCCGGCTCGGTCCGGTGCGCGCAGTCACCGAACTTGCACAGCTCGGCCAACGCCTCCACCTCGGAAAACACCAGCTCCAGCGACTCGGCGACGTCGGTGAGCCCGACGCTGCGCAGCCCCGGCGTGTCGATGACCAGCCCGCCACCCGGCAACATCACCAGCTCCCGGTGCACCGTCGTGTGACGGCCCTTGCCGTCAGCACGCAGCTCGCGCGTCGCCATCAACGTCGCGCCGGCGAGGGCGTTGGTCAGCGTCGACTTCCCGGCGCCGGACGGCCCGAGGAACGCGAGCGTCACACCCGCGGCGGCGTACGGCGCGATCTCGGCGAGTCCCAGCCCGGTCGTGGCGCTCACCGCGAAGACGTCGACTCCCGGCGCAGCAGCCGCCACCTCCGCCCGCATCCCGTCCGGGTCGGGCACCAGGTCGGCCTTCGTCAGCACCACCAGGGGGCTGGCCCCGCTCTCCCAGGCCAGCGCGAGGAAGCGCTCGATCCGGCCCAGGTCGGGCTCCGGGTGCAGCCCCTCGACCACGACGGCCACGTCGACGTTGGCCGCCAGCACCTGGCCCTACGAGCTGCCCGGAGTGACAGAACCGCGGACGAACGCCGTACGACGGGGCAGCACCGCCTCGGCGGTGATCCGCCCGTCGGTCCAGAGCCGGACCGCGATCCAGTCGCCGACGCACGGCGTGGACACCGGGTCGGCGGCGCCGGCCGCCAGCAGCGCGCCGGAGAACGTGGCACGCACCGGGCCCTCGAGCACCGAGGCGCGTCACAGGCGCCGCGGTCGACCCGGGTCACCCGGGCCGGGACGAGCTCACCGGGGCACGAACCGGCGAGACCGTCGAGAGTCAGAGAACGCAGAGGAGAACTGCTCGTCCCATCCCAGGGACGACAAAGCACCGTGCGAAGAAGGATCGAGAGAAGTCACCACGAGCACCCTTCGGAGTGGATACGAAGTGCCCGAGACGGAGGCGTCAGCGGCGGGCACCGGGGAGGAGGCATGCGAACGAGAGGACGGCCATGGGGGTCCTCCCTCCGGGTGCTCGAGGGCCACGATCGAGACGTGGCCGCGATGGTGGGGCGAGGCTAGCGCGGCTCCCGCACCGGGGCGAGCGGATTTTCGCCCGGCACTCCGGTTCGGGATCAGGCTGTCGGCGTCGCCCGGAAGGTCGAGACCGTCCTGCTTCGCCTCGAGAATCTCCCGGCACGGCCAGCGCTTCTCGATAGCGGCGTTGAGCGCCGCCCCGATGAGCATCGCGATGGCCAGGACGTAGAGCCAGATCATCAGCACGATCGGCGCTGCCAGCGGGCCGTAGATGGACGCGCCCCCGACCGACGCGGAGATGATCCAGCGGATGACGAAGCTGCCGACGTACCAGATCAGCATCGTCAGCACGGCGCCCGGCAGGTCACGCCGCCAGGGCGTCCGAACGGGCACGCTGATGTGGTACAGCGACGTGAGCGAGACGACCGAGAGCAGCGTCGCCACCGGCCAGTACAGAAGGTTGAGGAAGTTGACCTGGGTCGGCAGCAGGTCGGCCAGCAGTGTCGGACCGACCAGGATCAGCGGCACCACGACGATGCCGATCAGCAGCGCCACGATGTAGAGGCTGAACGACAGGATCCGGCTGCGGATGATCCCGCGCCGCCCACCCAGTCCGTACATGATCGAGATGGTGTCGATGAAGACGTTCAGCGCCCGCGACCCCGACCACAGGGCGATCAGGAACCCGATCGAGATGATGTCGAAGCGCCCGCCCTCGAAGACGTCGCGCAGCGTGGGCTCGATGACGTCGCGCACGCTGTCCGCCGTGAGCACCTCTCCGGCGACCTCGATGATCCGGTCCTGCACATCCGCGACCGTGTCGTCGCCGACCCAGTTGCCGAGGTAGCCGATCGACCCGACCAGCCCGAGCAGCAGGGGAGGCAGCGACAGCAGCGCGAAGAAGCCCGCCTCGGCCGCCAGGCCGGTGACCCGGTAGCGGAAGCAGATGGCGACCGTGTCGGACAGGAGTTGCCAGAGCACGGTCCGGGTGCGCGGGTCGTGCCGCGGTCCCGGCCGACTCGTCACGAGCGATCCCCGCGGCCACGTTGAATACGGTATGCCACATGCAGGCGCGAACCCATGAGGTGACGAACCAGGCCCCGCCGCTCGTCGACTACGACGTCTTCACCGCCGACCAGGCGCTCGGCGAGGCCGTCCTGCGGTACGACGGGGACGGAGCCGTTCGCGGGCCTGGCCTCGCTCGGCGCGCGGGCCGGGTCGGCACAGGCGCAGCGCTGGGGCCTCGAGGCCAACACCCACCCCCCGGCCCTGCGGACCCACGACCGCTACGGCAACCGGGTCGACCAGGTCGACTTCCACCCCGCCTGGCACGAGCTGCTCCAGGTCGCGGTCGGCGAGGGACTGCACGCGGCGCCGTGGGCTCCCGACGCCGGCAAGGCCGCCCACCTGGTGCGCGCGGCCGGCTTCCTGGTCTGGTCGCAGGTGGAGGCCGGGCACGGCTGCCCGGTCTCGATGACCTACGCAGCAGTGCCGGCCCTGCGGACCGACCCGGCGCTCGCAGCAGAGTGGGAGCCCCGGCTGCGGGCCACGTCGTACGACGGACGCCTGGGCGAGCCGGCCGCGAAGCCGGGCTGCCTGGCCGGCATGGGCATGACCGAGAAGCAGGGCGGCTCGGACGTCCGCGCCAACACCACCAGGGCCGAGCCGCTCGCCGCCGACGGTGAGTACGCCTTGACCGGGCACAAGTGGTTCTGCTCGGCGCCGATGAGCGACGTGTTCCTCATGCTCGCCCAGGCCGAGGGCGGGCTGACCTGCTTCGTCGTCCCGCGGGTCCTCGACGACGGCACCCGCAACGTCTTCCGCATCCAGCGCCTCAAGGACAAGCTCGGCAACCGCTCCAACGCCTCGGCCGAGATCGAGCTCGACGGCACCTGGGCGCGACGGCTCGGACCCGAGGGCCGGGGCGTCCCCACCATCATCGAGATGGTCACGATGACCCGGCTCGACTGCGTCCTCGGCTCGACCGCCCTGATGCGCCAGGCCACCGCCCAGGCGGTCCACCACGCGTCCCACCGCTCAGCGTTCGGCTCGCTCCTGGTCGAGAAGCCGCTGATGCGCAACGTGCTCGCCGACCTTGCCGTCGAGACCGAGGCCGCGACTGCTCTCGCGATGCGCCTGGCGGCCGCGTTCGACCGGGACGAGCGCGACTTCCGCCGGCTGGCCGTCGCGGTCGCCAAGTTCTGGGTCTGCAAGCGCGCGCCCGGCGTCGTCGGCGAGGCGCTGGAGTGCCTGGGCGGCAACGGGTACGTCGAGGAGAGCGGCCTCCCGCGGCTCTACCGCGAGGCGCCGCTGAACTCGATCTGGGAGGGGTCGGGCAACGTCAGCGCGCTGGACGTCCTCCGGGTGCTGCAGCGGGAGCCGGCCGCCGTCGCGGCGTTCCTCGCCGAGTGCGAGCTCGGCCGGGGCTCCGACGCCCGGCTGGACGCGGCCCTGGACCGGCTGCCGGCCGGGCTCGACGCCGCCTCCGAGGAGGACGCCCGCCGGGTGACCGAGCAGATGGCGCTGGCCCTGCAGGGCTCCCTGCTGGCACGGCACGCCCCGCCGTACGTCAGTGACGCCTTCTGCGCCTCCCGGCTGGGCGGGGACTGGGGCACCGTCCCCGGGACGCTGCCCAGCGGCCTGGACACCGCGGCGATCGTCGAGCGCGCCCGCCCCGCGAGCTAGATCGGGCCGACTCCCCCGGTCCAGATGCTGGACGACCGTGGACAAGGCGCGATACGGGTGGGACCGTTCTTGCATGATCGCAACAGATGCGCGGCTCGTCGCGCGGCTCCACGTGGACAACTGCCACGTGTCGAGCGCGGTCTGTATGTCGGCCTGACCTCGCCGTCCTTATTCGACGGCGCGCGGTCGCGCCGGTCCCCGCCTATCTGCTGAGCGGTCCTCCCGTCGTACGACGCGCGCCTCTGCCGTACCTGGAGACCCGCCACCATGGCGTCGCAGCACACCACCACCCGCAAGGGGCAGGGCCAGTGGGCCCTGGGGCACCTCGAGCCCCTGACCCCGAACGAGCGCGTCAAGAAGGACGACGACGGGCTCAACGTCCGGGCGCGGGTCGAGAACGTCTACGCGCACCGCGGCTTCGCCTCGATCGACCCGGCCGACCTGCGCGGGCGGCTGCGCTGGTGGGGCCTCTACACGCAGCGCCGCCCGGGCATCGACGGCGGCAAGACCGCGATCCTCGAGCCGCACGAGCTCGACGACGAGTTCTTCATGCTGCGGGTGCGCATCGACGGCGGCCAGCTCACGACCGAGCAGCTGCGGGTCATCGCCGACATCTCGACCGAGTTCGGCCGCGACACCGCTGACCTCACCGACCGCCAGAACATCCAGCTGCACTGGATCCGGATCGAGGACGTGCCCGAGATCTGGCGGCGCCTCGAGGCCGTCGGGCTGTCCACCACCGAGGCGTGCGGCGACACCCCGCGGGTGATCCTCGGCTCCCCCGTTGCCGGCATCGCGGCCGACGAGCTTCTCGACGGTACGCCGGCGATCCGGGCGATCCAGGAGCGCTTCATCGGCTCGCCGGAGTTCTCCAACCTGCCGCGCAAGTTCAAGACCGCCATCAGCGGCTCGCCGCTGCAGGACGTCGAGCACGAGGTCAACGACATCTCGTTCGTCGGCGTGGTCCACCCCGAGCACGGTCCCGGCTTCGACCTCTGGGTCGGTGGCGGGCTGTCCACCAACCCGATGCTGGCGCAGCGGCTCGGCGCGTGGGTCTCGCTCGAGGACGTCCCCGAGGTCTGGGCCGGCGTCGTCGGTGTGTTCCGCGACTACGGCTACCGGCGGCTGCGCACCCGCGCCCGGATCAAGTTCCTCGTCGCCGACTGGGGCGTGGCGAAGTTCCGCCAGGTGCTCGAGGACGAGTACCTGCACCGCGCGCTCGTCCGACGGCCCGGCCCCGCCCGTTCCCTACGGGTCGCGCGACCACATCGGCGTGCACCGGCAGAAGGACGGCCGCTACTACGTGGGCCTGGCGCCCACGGTCGGCCGGGTGTCCGGCACGATCCTGTCCCGCCTGGCCGACCTCGCCGAGGAGCACGGCTCGCAGCGGGTCCGGACCACCCCGCACCAGAAGGTGGTCGTCCTCGACGTCGCAGCTGACCGGGTCGACTCGCTGGTCGACGCGGCCGCCGGAGCTCGGCCTGCGCGCCCGGCCGGGCACCTTCCGGCGCAACACGATGGCGTGCACGGGCATCGAGTTCTGCAAGCTCGCGATCATCGAGACCAAGGCCCGCGGCGCCAAGCTGATCGACGAGCTCGAGCGCCGCCTGCCTGACTTCGACGAGCCGCTGACCATCAACGTCAACGGCTGCCCCAACTCGTGCGCCCGCGTCCAGGTCGCCGACATCGGCCTCAAGGGCCAGCTCGTGCTCGACCGCGACGGCAACCAGGTCGAGGGCTTCCAGGTGCACCTCGGCGGCGGGCTCGGACTCGACGCCGGCTTCGGCCGCAAGCTGCGCGGCCACAAGGTGACCGCCGACGAGCTGCCCGACTACGTCGAGCGGGTGGTCCGCCGGTTCGCCGACGAGCGACGCGCAGGTGAGCGGTTCGCCCAGTGGGCGGCCCGCTCCGACGAGGAGGCGCTCCGATGAGCGAGCAGCGCGCGGTGCCGTTCTACTGCCCGTTCTGCGGCGAGGAAGACCTGCGGCCGCACGAGGACGCGCACGGAGCCTGGCACTGCAGGTCGTGCACCCGGGTGTTCTCCCTCAAGCTCGTCGGACTGGTGACCGTCATGACCGCCGAGACCCTGATCAGCCCGATGCCGACCTACGGGCAGGCGCGCAACCTGCTCGAGCACCGCGAGGCGCTGGCCCGGCGGGCGGCTTGGCGGCTGGAGGACGCGTCACCCCAGACGATCATCACGTGGGCGGTGCGCAGCTTCGGCAGCCGGTTCGCCATCACGTCGTCGATGGCCGACACGGTCCTGATCGACCTGGTCGCCGGGGCCGCGCCGGGCACCGACGTGGTGTTCCTGGACACCGGCTACCACTTCGCCGAGACGCTGGCGATGCGCGACGAGGTGGCCGAGAGGTACCGCGGCCGGATCAACCTCATCACCGTGTCGCCGGAGCAGACCGTCGCCGAGCAGGACGCCGAGCACGGCCGCGACCTGTTCGGCACCAACCCCGACCGCTGCTGCTTCCTGCGCAAGGTGCTGCCGCTGGACCGGGCGCTGGCGGGCTACGACGCCTGGGGATCGGGGCTGCGGCGCGACGACTCGATCGCCCGGTCGCGCACCCAGGTGGTCGACTGGGACCGCCGCAACGGCATGGTCAAGGTCAATCCCCTGGCCCGCTGGACGCAGTCCGACGTCGACGACTACATCGAGCGGCACGACATCCTCACCAACCCGCTGCTGTCCGACGGGTTCGCGTCGGTCGGCTGCTTCCCGTGCACCCGGCGCACCGGCTCCGGCGAGGACTCCCGCGGGGGCCGTTGGGCCGGCAAGGACAAGAACGAGTGCGGCATCCACATCGTGGCGCCGACATGAGCTCGCCGAGCTATCCGCTCGTCCTCGGCCTCGCCGGCCGACGCGCTGTCGTGGTCGGCGGCGGCCCGGTCGCAGCACGCCGTACGACGGCACTGGTCGAGGCCGGAGCCGACGTGGTGCTGGTCTCCCCGTGGGTCTGCGAGGACCTGCACGAGCTGGTGGACACCGGGGCCATCACCTGGGTGCCGCGCGACTACACCGGCGGCGACCTGGACGGCGCCTGGCTGGTGCACACGGCCACCGGCGACCCGGCCACCGACGACCTGGTCGCGGCGCACGCCGAGGGCGCCCGGGTGTGGTGCGTGCGCGCCGACGACGCAGCGCTCTCCGCGGCCTGGACTCCGGCCGTGGCCCGCTCCGGCGACGTCACCGTCGCCGTGACGGCAGGCGGCGACCCGCGACGCGCCACGACGCTCCGCAACGCGGTGGCGCTGGCCCTGGACACCGGTTCGCTTCCCGTACGACGGCACCGGCCGCACACCGGCTCGGTCGCCCTCGTGGGTGGCGGTCCGGGCGACCCCGGGCTGATCACGACCCGGGGCCGGCAGCTGCTCGCCGAGGCCGACGTCGTGCTGGTCGACCGGCTGGCGCCGCGCGCTCTGGTCGACGACCTCGACCCCGAGGTGGTCGTCGTCGACGTCGGCAAGACCGCCGGGCACCATCCGCTGCCGCAGGAGGAGATCAACCGGCTCCTCGTCGAGCACGCCCAGGCCGGCCGACGGGTCGTCCGGCTCAAGGGCGGCGACCCGTTCGTGCTCGGCCGCGGCGGCGAGGAGGCGATCGCCTGCCTGGCCGCCGGCGTGCCGGTCGAGGTCGTCCCCGGCGTCACGAGCGCAGTCGCGGTCCCAGCGGCGGCCGGCATCCCGGTCACGCACCGCGGCCTCGCCCGTCAGGTGACCATCGCGTCCGGCCACGAAGGACTGGACTGGGCGTCGCTCGGCAGGCTCGAGGGCACCCTGGTGCTGTTGATGGCGGTCAGCGCACTCGCCGAGGCAACCGCCTCGCTGGTCGCAGCGGGGAAGGCCGCCGACACTCCGGCGGCGATCGTGGAGTCCGGCTGCACGCCGCAGCAGCGGACCACGGTCGGCACGCTCGACACGATCGCCGCCCTGGCCCGGGAGCGTCAGGTGCGGGCTCCGGCCGTGCTGGTGGTCGGCGACGTGGTCGGCCTGCACGACGTCCTGGGCTGAGATGAGCGCTCCGCCGCTGATCGCGGTCGCGCACGGCAGTCGCGACCCGGCCGCGGCGGCGGCCGCATCCGCGCTGGTCGCCAAAGTGCGGCGACTGCGGCCCGAGCTGGTCGCAACCTGTTGCTTCCTCGAGCATGCGCAACCCGGGCTGCCTGTCGCGATCACTGCAGTCGGCACGGGGGCGGTCGTCGTACCGCTGCTGCTCACAGCCGCGTTCCACAGCGCGACGGACCTGCCGGCCCAGCTGGCAGCAGCGGACCCGACCGCCGTCCAGGCCGACGTCCTGGGCCCGCACCCCCTCCTGCTGGCCGGCCTGGAGCGGCGGCTCGCGGACGTGGGCGTCAGCGCGGGCGACCCGGCCACCGCGGTCGTGCTGGCCGCGGCGGGATCGGCCGACCCGGCCGCCCAGCAGACCGTCCGGGACCTGGCGGCGACCTGGGCGAGTCGCGGATGGTGGGCGGTCGAGGCGGCGTTCGCGTCCGCGGCGACGCCGAGCGTCGAGGAAGCGGTGGCGGCCCTGCGCTCGCGCGGCGCGCCCAGGGTCGCCGTGGCGTCCTACCTGCTCGCACCCGGCCAGTTCGCGGACCGGCTCGGTGCGGCCGGGGCTGACGTGACCAGTGCGCCGCTGGGCGACGCGCCGGAGGTCGCCGAGCTGGTGCTGGCGCGCTACGACGCCGCGCTCACCCGTCAGCCCTCCTGACGAACTCGATCATGTGCTGACCCCGGGGATGTCCCCAGGCACCGATCGGCTTGACGTCCCACGGCGCGACGCTGGTCGCTGCCCAGGCGAGGTCAGAGGGCAGGTAGTGGTAAGGGTCGTGCTCGGGAAAGGTCCGGGTGGCCTTCTGCCGCACCGGTTCGTCGAACGGCGCAGCCTCGTCGGCCGGGAAGTAGGTCGCGAAGAACCGGCCGCCGGGCGCCATCACAGCAGCCACCTTGAACAGGCACAGCCGGATGTGGTTCAGCGGCAGGTGGGTGAACACCGACACTGCCAGCGCGGTGTCGAACGCGACGCCGAAGTCGCACTCGAAGCGCGCGGTGACCCGCAGGTTCTCCGGCGGCACCCGGTCGCCGAGGCCGGCTTCGGGCAACTCCTTCACCAGGGCGGCGCGCAGCAGGCTCTCGTTGACGTCGATGCCGTAGTAGTGACCCGGTTCGAGGTAGCGCGCCAGGTGGACGCCGCCGCGCAGCGCGCCGCAGCCCACGTCGAGCAGGTTCGCCGACGGCGCCAGCCCCACACCAACCAGGTAGTCCAGCTGGAGCTGGCCGATCTCGTCCCAGGCGCCACCCACGGCCTCGCGATGGCGACCGGCTGCGATCTGTTCGTCGGTGAGCTGAGCGCCGTACCGGTTGATCTTCTTGATCCCGTCCGGGGCCCTCGTCGGAGTGCCCCGTAGCCGGTTGCGCGCCCAGCGGGCCCGCTTGCGTGCCGCGCGTCTCAGATCATCGACGCGCACGGCTGCACCTCCGGCATGTCAGCGGGGTCCGACTCGGTATTCGGGCCACGATAGTGAGCGCCGCAGGGCGCGGATACCCTGGCGGCGACCGGAGGAGATGTCTCATGACAACCGACCCCACCTTGTCGGCGAGTGACCACGAAGTCGCCGAGCTCATCACCGCCGAAGGCGACCGCCAGCGCGAGATGGTGCGCCTGATCGCGTCGGAGAACTACGTCTCCGCCGCCGTGCTGGAGGCCACCGGCACGGTGCTCACGAACAAGTACTCCGAGGGCTACGCCGGCAAGCGCTACTACGAGGGTCAGCAGGTCATCGACCAGGTCGAGACGCTCGCCATCGAGCGCGCCAAGAGCCTGTTCGGCGTCGACCACGCCAACGTGCAGCCCTACTCCGGCTCGCCGGCCAACCTCGCCGTCTACCTCGCGTTCCTGCAGCCCGGCGACACGGTCATGGGCATGGCGCTGCCGATGGGCGGTCACCTGACGCACGGCTGGAGTGTCTCGGCCACCGGCAAGTGGTTCCGCAGCGTGCAGTACGGCGTGCGCAAGGAGACCGGCCGGGTCGACATGGACGAGGTCCGCGACATCGCGCTCGCCGAGCGGCCCAAGCTGATCTTCTGCGGCGGCACCGCGATCCCGCGCACCATCGACTTCCCGGCGTTCGCCGAGATCGCCCGCGAGGTCGGCGCGATCCTGTGCGCCGACATCGCGCACATCGCCGGCCTGGTCGCCGGCGGGGCCCACCCGTCGCCGGTCGGCCATGCCGACGTGATCTCCACCACCACCCACAAGACGCTGCGCGGCCCCCGCGGCGCGATGCTCATGTGCAACGCCGAGCACGCCAAGGCGCTGGACAAGGCCGTGTTCCCCGGCCTGCAGGGCGGACCGCACAACCACACGACCGCGGCCATCGCGGTGGCGCTCAAGGAAGCGGCGACCGACGAGTTCCGCGCCTACGCCGCCGCCGATCGTCGCCAACGCGAAGGCGCTGGCCGAGGGGCTCATCAGCCACGGCTTCGACCTCGTGTCCGGCGGCACCGACAACCACCTGCTCCTCGTCGACCTCGAGAACAAGCAGCTGCCGGGCAAGCAGGCGGCCCGCGCGCTGGACCGGGCCGGGATCGAGCTCAACTACAACACCGTGCCGTTCGACCCGCGCAAGCCGTTCGACCCGTCGGGCATCCGGCTCGGCACGGCAGCCGTGACGTCTCGCGGCATGACCACGGACGACATGGCGCGCATCGCCGAGTGGATCGCACAGGTCGTCGAGGCCGAGCGGGCCGCCGACGAGGCGAGCGTCGAGAAGATCGGTGCCACCGTGCGCGACTTCGCCCGCGCCTTCCCGATGCCCGGACTCCCCTAGCACCTGTCCAGGCAACTCGCGGCACCGAGACCGATTCGTCTCGGTTGACCGGCATCAGCGACAATTCACTCCATGGAGATCTGGCCCGGCACGGCGTACCCCCTCGGAGCGACCTTCGACGGGGCCGGGACCAACTTCGCCCTCTTCTCGGAAGTGGCTGAGCGTGTCGAGCTCTGCCTGTTCGACAACGACGGCAACGAGACCCGCCTCGACCTGCCCGAGGTGGATGCCCTGGTCTGGCACGGCTACCTGCCCCGGGTCGGCACCGGGCAGCGCTACGGCTTCCGGGTGCACGGGCCCTACGACCCGGCGAAGGGGCAGCGGTGCAACCCCGCCAAGCTGCTCCTCGACCCCTATGCCAAGGCGATCGAGGGCTCCACCGACTGGCACGAGTCGCTGTTCGGCTACCACTTCAAGGACCCGAGCAAGCGCAACGAGCTCGACAGCGCCCCCCACATGATGAAGTCGGTCGTCATCAGCCCGTTCTTCGACTGGGCAGAACGACCGCCACCCGCGGACGCCCTACCACGAGACGGTCATCTACGAGGCGCACGTCAAGGGCCTCACCATGACCCACCCGGACATCCCCGAGGAGATCCGCGGCACCTACGCCGCGCTTGCCCATCCGGTGATGATCGAGCACCTGCAGAAGCTCGGGGTCACGGCCGTCGAGCTGATGCCGGTGCACCAGTTCGTGCAGGACCACCACCTCGTCCAGCGTGGTCTGGCGAACTACTGGGGCTACAACACGATCGGCTTCTTCGCCCCGCACAACGCCTACTCGTCCAGCGGCGAGACCGGCCAGCAGGTGCTGGAGTTCAAGTCGATGGTCCGCGACCTGCACGAGGCCGGCATCGAGGTCATCCTGGACGTGGTCTACAACCACACCGCCGAGGGCAGCAACATGGGCCCGACGATGTCGTTCCGCGGCATCGACAACCAGGCCTACTACCGGCTCGTCGACGGCGACCCCGAGCACTACTACGACACCACCGGCACCGGCAACACCCTGCTGATGCGCCACCCCCACGTGCTGCAGCTGATCATGGACTCGCTGCGCTACTGGGTGACCGAGATGCACGTCGACGGGTTCCGCTTCGACCTCGCGTCGTCGCTGGCCCGCCAGTTCCACGAGGTGGACCGGCTGTCGGCCTTCTTCGACCTGGTCCAGCAGGACCCGATCATCTCGCAGGTGAAGCTCATCGCCGAGCCGTGGGACGTCGGCGAGGGCGGCTACCAGGTCGGCAACTTCCCGCCACTGTGGACCGAGTGGAACGGGCAGTACCGCGACACCGTGCGCGACTTCTGGCGCGGCGAGAGCGCGACCATGGCGGAGTTCGCCAGCCGCCTCACCGGCTCGGCCGACCTCTACCAGGAGGACGGGCGTCGCCCCATCGCCTCGATCAACTTCGTCACCGCCCATGACGGGTTCACGCTCAACGACCTGGTGTCCTACAACGAGAAGCACAACGAGGCCAACGGCGAGGGCAACGCCGACGGCGAGAGCCACAACCGGTCGTGGAACTGCGGCGTCGAGGGTCCGACCGACGAGCTCGAGGTCGTTGCCCTGCGGGAGAAGCAGAAGCGCAACTTCATCACCACCCTGTTCCTGTCCCAGGGCGTCCCGATGCTGCTGCACGGCGACGAGCTCGGCCGCACCCAGGGCGGCAACAACAACGCCTACTGCCAGGACAACGAGATCTCCTGGGTCGACTGGAAGGCGGCGCGCGACAACTTCGCGCTGACCGACTTCACCGAGGTCGTCTCCAAGCTGCGCCGCGACCACCCCGTCTTCCGCCGCCGCCGGTTCTTCCAGGGCGATCCCGCACTCGGCTCGGAGAGCGAGATCGGCGACATCGCCTGGTTCACCCCCGCGGGGCAGCACATGTCCGGCGACGACTGGCGCAACGGCTACGCCAAGTCGCTGGCGGTGTTCCTCAACGGCGACGCCATCGCCGAGCCCACGACGCGCGGTGAGCCGATCGTCGACGACTCGTTCCTGCTGCTGTTCAACGCCCACCACGAGGACATGGCCTTCACCGTGCCGAAGGAGATCTACGGCGAGCGGTGGGCGGTCGTGACCGACACGGCCGCACCGCTGGTCGAGGACCGGCCGTCGGCCCGGGCGGGCGAGCCCATCACGGTGGAAGCTCGCTCGATCCTCGTGCTCCGTCGCGTGGTCTGATGCCCGCGTCGGCGCCCACCGGCACCTACCGCTTGCAGCTTCGCTCGCAGTTCGGCTTCGACGACGCCCGGCAGGTGCTCGAGCACCTCGACGCGCTCGGGGTGTCCCACGTCTACCTGTCCCCCGTCCTGCAGGCCGCCCCGGGATCCACCCACGGCTACGACGTCATCGACCACGACCGGCTCAGCGAGGACCTCGGCGGCGCCTCCGCGTTCCACGCTCTGGCCGGTGAGGCGGCGAGCCGGGGCATGGGCATCGTGGTCGACGTGGTGCCCAACCACATGGCCGTGCCGACGCCCGCCTATCTCAACGCCGCGCTGTGGTCGGTCCTGAAGGACGGGCCCACCTCGCCGTACGCGCCCTGGTTCGACGTCGACTGGGCAGCGCAGGAGCGCGCCATCCTGATGCCGGTGCTCGGCCGGCGCATCGGCGAGTGCGTGCGCGACGGCGAGATCACGATCGAGGAGTACGACGGCGAGCCACGGCTGCGCTACTTCGACCACGTGTTCCCGATCCGGCCGGGCACCGCCAGCCTCCCCCTCGAGCAGCTGCTGGACCGGCAGTTCTACCGGCTCGCGCACTGGCGGGTCGGCGACGAGGAGCTCAACTACCGGCGCTTCTTCGACATCGACACCCTGGTCGGCGTCCGTGTCGAGGACGAGCGGGTCTTCGCCGAGACCCATGCCGTGCTGCTCGCCCTCGTGTCCGAGGGACACATCCAGGGCCTGCGCATCGACCATCCCGACGGCTTGGCCGACCCCCGCGGCTACGTCATGCGGCTCTACGGCGCGACCGGTGCGTGGATCGTGGTCGAGAAGATCCTCGAAGGCGACGAGGCGCTGCCCGAGGACTGGCCGTGCGCCGGGACGACCGGCTACGACGCCCTGCTGCGCGTGGGCGGCCTGTTCGCCGACCCCGAAGCCGGACCGGTCCTGACCCGGCTCTACGGCCAGCTCACCGGCGAGCCGGTCGCGTTCGCCAGCGTCGTCGAGGAAGCCAAGCGCTGGGTCGTCGAGCACGGGCTTCAGGCCGAGGTGCACCGGCTGGTCGAGGTGGCCGCAGCCATCTGCCACGACCACCTCGAGCTGCGCGACCACACGCGGCGCGGCCTGTCGGAGGCGTTGGTCGAGCTGCTGGTGGCCTTCCCGGTCTACCGGGCGTACGTCGTGCCGGGCGAGCCGCCGTCCGCGCAGGCCCGTGCCGTGCTGGATGCTGCGCTCGCCGCCGCCCGGTCCCGGCTGCCGGAGGAACGGCACGACACGCTCGCTGTCCTGGGCGAGCTCGCCCTCGGTCGGCGCGGGCGCGGCGCCAATCGCGACGACTTCGTGGTCCGGTTCCAGCAGACCTGCGGCCCGGTGATGGCCAAGGGCGTCGAGGACACCGCGTTCTACCGCTGGTGGCGCCTGTGCGCGCTCAACGAGGTCGGCGGGGACCCGGCCCACCTCGGCGTCACCCCGGCGGCGTTCCACGCGTGGTCCGCGCAGCAGCAGCGCGACTGGCCGTCGGCGATGACCACCCTGTCCACGCACGACACCAAGCGGTCCGAGGACGTCCGGGCTCGGCTGATGTGCCTCACCGAGGTCGCCGAGGACTGGGGCCGCGAGGTCGCCGGCTGGCGCGCGCACGCCTCGGCGTACAAGCCGGCGGAGCTCGACGCCAACACCGAGTACCTGCTCTGGCAGACGCTCGTCGGCGCCTGGCCGCTGACGGCCAGCCGGCTGACGGCCTACCTCGAGAAGGCCACCCGCGAGGCCAAGCGGCACACGACGTGGACCGAGCCGGCACCGGCCTACGACGACGCGGTGCGCGACTTCGCCCAGCAGGTGCTCGACGACCCCGACCTGACGGCGCGGATCGCGGCCTTCGTCGACCAGCTCGCCCCGCCGTTCCGCGCGCAGGTGCTGGGCCAGAAGCTCGTGCAGCTCGACGATGCCCGGCGTGCCCGACGTCTACCAGGGCAGCGAGATCGTCGACCTCTCGCTCGTCGACCCCGACAACCGGCGCCCGGTCGACTACGGCGGCCGGGTCAAGCGGCTGGCCGCGCTCGACGACGGCAACCCGCCCGCCGACCTCGACGACGAGAAGCTGCTGGTCGTGTCCCGGGCGCTGCGCCTCCGTCGCAAGCACCCCGACTGGTTCGGCGCCGACGCGACGTACGAGCCGCTCCCGACGACCAGCGACCACGCCGTGGCGTTCGCGCGCGGCGGCCGCGCGATCACGGTCGTGACGCGCCTGTCATCGGCGCTGGAGCGGTCCGGGGGCTGGGGCGACGCCACGGTGACGCTGCCGGCGGGCACGTGGCGTGACGTCCTGGCCGGCGAGACGCACCAGGGAGGCGCCTTGTCCCTGAGCGACCTGCTGACCCGCCTGCCGGTGGCGCTGCTGGAGCAGGCACGCTGACGGCTAGTCGGAGGCCAACAACCGCTTGCGCTCCGCCTCGACGTCGTAGTCGGCCTTCGGCCACTGCAACGCCATCGCCTCGAGCTGCTCGACCAGAATGTTCATGATCGCCCAGTTGCGGTACCACTTCCGGTCACTCGGGACCAGGTGCCAGGGCGCCGCCTCGGTGTTGCACTGCTCCAGCGCGTCGCCGTAGGCCTCCTGGTATGCCCCCCAGTGCGCCCGTTCGTCGATGTCACCGGGGTTGAACTTCCAGTGCTTGGCCGGATCGTCGAGGCGGGCGAGCAGCCGGTCCTTCGACTCGTCCTTGGAGATGTGCAGGAAGCACTTGACGACGACGGTCCCCTTGGCGACCAGCTCCTCCTCGAACCGGTTGATCGTCGCGTAGCGCCGGCTCCAGACCCGCTTCTGCACGAGCTCGTGCACCCGCACGATCACCACGTCCTCGTAGTGCGAGCGGTCGAAGACTCCGATCATCCCCGGCGCCGGCAGCTGCCGCCGGATCCTCCAGAGGAAGTCGTGTGCCAGCTCCTCCCGGGTCGGCGCCTTGAACGAGGCAATGGTCAGACCCTGCGGGTCCACCTCACCCACGACGTGGCGCAGAGTGCCGCCCTTGCCCGAGGTGTCCATCCCCTGCAGCACGAGCAGAAGTCGTCGCGTCCCGCCCGTGCGTCCCTCAGCGAACAGCCGCTCCTGGAGCTCGGCGAGCCGCGGTCCGAGGTCAGCGAGGGCCGCCTTGCCGTCGTCCTTGTCGCCGTCGAACCCGGGCGTGGCCGCCGCGTCGATGTCCGCCAGGTCGACAGGCCCCAACGGCAAGCGCAGCAGGTCGCTCACTCTGACGGTCTTGGGTCGCGCCTTTGCCGTTGCCTTCTTCGTCGACTTGGCCATGGCGATGATCGTGTCAGAGCGATGCGTGTTTGCCCACGGCAGGTGGGTAGGGTTCGGCTCCCGTGACGACCTTCTCAGTCTGGGCACCCGCTGCCCGCAACGTCGCTGCCGTCGTGGACGGGGAGAACGTCGAGCTGCACCGGGGCCCGGACGACTGGTGGCGGGCCGATCGGGAGATCGCCCACGGAACCGACTACGGGTTCCGCGTCGACGACGGGGATGCCGTTCTGCCGGACCCGCGCTCCCGATGGCAGCCGGCCGGCGTACACGGGCCGAGCCGGGCCTACGACGACGACCTGTTCGCGTGGACCGACCGCGGCTGGCAGGGCGTGCCGCTGGCGGGGTCGATCGTCTACGAGCTGCACATCGGCACGTTCACCCCCGAAGGAACGCTGGACGCCGCGATCGAACGGCTGGACCACCTCGTCGACCTCGGCATCGACCTGGTCGAGCTGATGCCGGTCGCCGCTTTCCCCGGCAAGCACGGATGGGGGTACGACGGGGTCCACCCGTACGCCGTGCACGAGCCCTACGGCGGCCCGGACGCGTTGAAGCGCTTCGTCGACGCGAGCCACTCGCGTGGCCTCGGAGTCGTGCTCGACGTGGTCTACAACCACCTCGGCCCGAGCGGCAACCACCTGCCGGCGTTCGGTCCCTACTTCACCGAGAAGCACCACACCCCCTGGGGCGCGGCGGTGAACCTCGACGATGACGGCAGTGTCGAGGTCCGTCGCTGGATCGTCGACAACGCGCTGATGTGGCTGCGCGACTACCACATCGACGGGCTGCGGCTGGATGCCGTGCACGCGATGGTCGACGACAGCGACGAGCACGTCCTGGCCCAGCTCGCCCGCGAGGTCGACGAGCTCGCGAGCCAGCTTCGGCGGCCGCTGTCGCTCATCGCCGAGTCCGACCTCAACCAGCCCGAGATGGTCGAGGCACGCGACCGCGGCGGCCTGGGGATGACGGCCCAGTGGAGCGACGACTTCCACCATGCGCTGCACACGCTGTTCACCGGCGAGGGCCAGGGCTACTACGCCGACTTCGCGGCCGACCCCTTCGTCGCCCTGCAGACGACGCTGACCGGAGCGTTCTTCCACGCCGGCACCTGGTCGTCGTTCCGCGGCACCGAGCACGGCGCTCCCGTGGACGCCGAGCGGTTCCCCGGACACCTCTTCCTGGGCTACCTGCAGGACCACGACCAGGTGGGCAACCGGGCGACCGGCGACCGCATCACCGCGACCATCTCGCCAGGTCTGGCCAGGGTCGCCGCGGCGCTCGTGCTCACCTCGCCGTTCACGCCGATGCTCTTCATGGGCGAGGAGTGGGCGGCGTCGACGCCGTGGCAGTACTTCACCGACCACCAGGAGGTCGAGCTGGCCGGCGTGGTCCGTGACGGCCGGCGGCGCGAGTTCGCCGACCACGGCTGGGCGGCCGAGGACGTGCCCGACCCGCAGGACCCGGCGACGTTCGAGCGCTCGCGCCTGGACTGGGCCGAGCTGGCGAGAGAGCCGCACGCCTCGATGCTCGACTGGCACCGGCGGCTGATCGCCCTGCGCAAGGCCACTCCCGAGCTCGGCGACCCCCGACTGAACCTGGTGCAGGTCCGGTACGACGCGGCGGCACGCTGGGTGGTCGTCGAGCGCGGCGGGCTGCGAGTGGTGGCCAACCTGGCCGACTCGGAGCAGCGGATCCCGCTCGATCTCCCGGCCGGCGAGATCCTGATCGCCTCGGCCGAGGTCTCGGTCGCCCCCGGCGGCGAGGTCACGCTGGCCGGCGAGTCAGTCGCCGTCGTACGCGTCGCCTGAGCCAGCAGACTGAGGCTGTGCAGATTCAGGTGGTCACGACCGACAAGGCGCCCGCGGTGGTGCTCTCCGACGTGCAGCGACTTCTCACCCATGCGTTCGACGGGGACTTCTCGGACGACGACTGGCAGCACACCCTGGGTGGCTGGCATGTGATCGGCTCCGATGCCGGCACGGTCGTGTCCCATGCAGCAGTCGTGCCTCGCCAGATCGAAGTCGGAGACGCCTCCTTCGCGGCTGGATACGTCGAGGGAGTGGCCACCAGGCCCGATCGACAACGACAGGGGCTCGGTTCGATAGTGATGACCGAAGCAGCGGCTGTGATCCGCGGCGAGTTCGCGATCGGCGTCCTCTCGACCAGCAGTCATGACTTCTACCAGGGCCTCGGCTGGCAGCGCTGGCAGGGCCCGACGTTCGTGCGAACCGGCGGACGGCTCGTCCGCACCGAGGACGAGGACGACGGCATCATGGTGCTGCGCTTCGGGCCGAGCCAGGACGCCGACCTCACGGCCCCGATCTCCTGCGACAGCAGGCCGGGTGACGACTGGTGATCGTCGACGGCGCGGCGTTCACGGTCTGGGCAGCGGCTCCCCACCCGCGGATCACCCAGCTCGGTCAGCCGGCGCCGCGGGTCCGTTGCGCCAGCGTGCTCAAGCCGCTCTACTTCTGGGCCGCCTCGACGCTGCCGGCATTCCGCGACGACACTGACGGCTGGGCTGAGCTCGCCGAGCCGGCCGTCACCGTGAGTGCGAACGATCCCACCGTGGCGATCTGGCAGTCCTGCGGTCCGGACGCATTGCTCGACGCCATCGCGGCGCTGACCGGGGTGCAGTGGACGTCCGACCCGAGCGCGGAGCGGTCGTTCGGGCGGGTGCTGGTGCGCGCTGACGAGGTGGCCCGCGCGTACGCGGCGCTAGCGGTGTCGGCCTGGTCAGCTGAAACGGTGCCGGGGCGCCTGCTCGGCTGGATGCGCGCGGTCCCGGACCGGCAGACGTTCGGCGCCCGGACCGCCGCTGCGCAGGCGCTCGGAGTCGGCCCGACCGACGTCGGGGTGAAGACCGGCTGGTACGTCGACGCGGACGAGACGGCGCTGCGCACCCACGCTGTCACCGTCACGGTGACGGCCGACGGCACAGCGCGCGGCACCGCGGTCCTCACCGCCCTTCCCGTCAGCGAGACGGTCCGGGCCGAGTACGCCACGACGTACGTGCACGGCGAGGAGGTGCTCCCGATCCACTGGGACGTCGCCGCGGAGACCATCAGCCGGACCACCGCGGCGCTGCTCTGACAGGATCGCCCGCATGCGCAGCCTCCTGCCCGACCCGGGCGACACGGTGGACCTGATCCAGGTCTACGCCTATCCCGGCGACACGACATGGGTGCGCGCGAACATGGTCGCGTCCGCCGACGGCTCGGCCGTCGCCGACGGGCGGTCCGAGCCCCTGTCCGGTCCCTCGGACAAGCGCGTGTTCGGCGTTCTTCGCGGTCTCTGCGACGTCGTGCTCGTCGGAGCCGGCACGGCGCGCACGGAGGGCTACCGGGCGCTCAAGGCCAGGCCGACGTACGCCGAGCACCGGACCCGTCTCGGCCAGCGCCCGGCCCCGGTGCTCGCGCTCGTCTCGGGCAGCCTCGACCTCGACCCGACCGCGGAGCTGTTCACCGGGGCCGAGCGAACGGTCGTGCTGACCTGCGCGAACGCCGACGAGGCGGCCCGGGCGCGCCTCGCCGAGGTCGCCGACGTCATCGTCACCGGCACGGACCGGGTGGACCTCTCGGCGGGCATCGACGCGCTGGTCGCCCTCGGACTGCCACGGGTGCTGTGTGAGGGCGGCCCGCACCTGTTGGCCGGCGTGGTCGCGGCGGGGCGCCTCGACGAGCTGTGCCTCACGACCGCGCCCCGGCTGGTCGGCGGTGCCGGGCCGCGCATCGTGGCCGACCTACACCTCGACGACCTGGTGGACCTCGAGCTGACACACCTGCTCGAGGACGACGGGAACCTGTTCGCGCGCTACCTGGTCGCGCGCGCCTGATCCCGGCCGGCCTCGCGCGCAACCGCGACCGCCCACCAGATCAGCGGCACCTGGATCGGCAGCCGGGCCCAGACCGCCACCTGATAGAGCGTGGACCGGCCGCTCGAGTCCAGCGCCATCGTGATGTTCGCCGGGAAGACCGCGACGAACAGAGCCGCGGTCGCCCAGGCGGTGACCCGCCGCGTCCGCGGCAGCGCGAGCCCCGCGGCACACAGCAACTCGGCGATCCCGCTGGCATAGACCAGTCCGTACGGCGAGGGCAGCTGCTCGGGGATGATCCGCGCGTAGGGCTGGGGCGCCAGGAAGTGCGAGGTGCCCGTCGCCGTCAGCAGGCCGGCCAGCAGGTAGGGGGACGCGCGTCGCCACTGCGACGGAGAGGTCATCCGCCGCCCCTCCCCCACACAGCGGGCTGCCAATCGGCAGAATGGCAGCCGTGCCACTTCCCGTGACCCAGCCACTCGGCCCGATGCTCGCCAAGTCGGTCAAGACAATCCCCAGCGGCGACTTCCTCTACGAGCCCAAGTGGGACGGCTTCCGCTGCATCGCCTTCCGCGACGGTGACTCGGTTGAGCTGGCGAGCCGCGGCGAGAAGCCGCTGACCCGCTACTTCCCCGAGGTGGTCGAGGCCCTGAAGGCCAACCTGCCGAAGCGCTGCGTTGTCGACGGCGAGATCGTCATCGCCACCGGCGACCGGCTCGACTTCGAGGCGCTGCTGCAGCGCATCCACCCGGCCGAGTCGCGCGTCCGCAAGCTCGCCGAGGAGACCCCGGCGTCGTTCGTGGCGTTCGACCTGCTGGCTGAGGGCGACGCGTCGATGCTCCAGGAACCGCTTCGCAAGCGGCGGACCCGGCTGGAGAAGATGATGGCCAAGGCCTCGGCGCCGGTCTTCCTGACCCGGGCGACCTCCGACCTCGAGACGGCCCAGAAATGGTTCGAGGTCTTCGAGGGGGCCGGCCTGGACGGGTTGGTCGCGAAGCCGCTCGACTCGCCGTACCAGCCCGACGTACGCGCGATGTTCAAGATCAAGCACGAGCGCACGGCCGACTGCGTGGTCGCGGGCTACCGCTGGCACAAGTCCGGTCCGGTGGTCGGCTCGCTCCTGCTCGGCCTGTACGCCGAGGACGGTGCCCTGCAGCACGTCGGCGTCGCGGCGTCGTTCCCGATGAAGCGCCGGGCCGAGCTGGTCGACGAGCTGGCGGACTACGCGGTCGAGGACATCAGCGGCCACCCGTGGCAGCAGTGGGCCGAGGCCGACGCGCACGCCGCCGGGCGGCTGCCGGGTGCTGTCAGCCGCTGGAACGCCAAGAAGGACCTCTCCTGGGTGCCGCTGCGGCCGGACCTGGTCGTCGAGGTGGGCTACGACCACATGGAGGGGACGCGGTTCCGGCACACCACGCAGTTCAAGCGCTGGCGACCGGACCGGGATCCGCAGTCCTGCACCTACGACCAGCTAGAGCGCCCCGTACGCTTCGACCTGGCCGACATCCTGACCGCATCCTGACCGGAAGAGGGCACGTGTACACGATCCTGATGGTGACCGAAGAGGCGCTCGGCAGCCACGACGTGAACCGGGTGGCCCAGCTGCACGGCGACGAGCCGGTGACGGTCCACCTCCTGGTCCCGGCCGACACCAAGCACAACGCTCTGATCGAGGCACTCGACGAGGCCGCCCTTGGCTACCTGCGGGACGCCCTCGACGACAGCGACGACGCCACGCCTGCGCAGGCCGAGCAGGATGCCATGCACGCCGTGAACGCTTCGATCGAGGCGCTGGGCAAGGCCGGCATCGAGGCGCGCGGCTCCGTCACCGGCGACAACCCGGTGCCCGCGGCGATCGAGGCGGCCAAGACGTTCGACGTCGACGAGGTCATCGTGGTGACGCCGCCCCACCTGGTCGAGGAGATGCTGCACCGCGACTGGGCGTCGCGGCTGCGGGACAAGGTGAACGTCCCCCTGCTGCACTTCGTCGCAGGCACCGACCGCGTCGTCAGCTGACGCCCCGCGCCGTGGCGTCGAACCGGCCGATCTTCATCTTCGGGTGTCCCCGCTCGGGGACCACGCTACTGTCCCTGATGCTGCACTCGCACTCGCGCATCGCGATCCCTCCCGAGACCCGCTTCCTCATGCCGGTCTACCGGCGACGGAAGCAGTTCGGTGACCTGACCGTGCGCGAGAACCGTCGCGACCTCGCGCTCTACATCCTCCGGACACCCGGCATGAAGTTCCGCCATCTGGGGCTGCCCCGACCGCCACTACGCAAGCAGATCGTGCACGGGGCGCCCACCATCGGAAGTGCGTTGGGGACCGTCTACCGCGGCTACGCGCAGCGGTTCGGCAAGGAGCGCTGGGGTGACAAGCGGCCCACCTACTTTCGCAACGTCGACGCGATCAGGACGCTCTTCCCCGATGTGCAGTTCGTCCACCTGATCAGGGACGGCCGTGACTGCGTGGCGTCGCTGAAGCGGATGTCGTGGTGGCGGCAGGACTCGATCGACGCGATGGCGATGTGGACGCACTCCATCGACTGCGGCCGGCGGGCCGCTCGCCGCCTGCCGGCGGACACGTTCTATGCGGTGCACTACGAGCAGCTGGTGACGGACCCGCGCGGACGAGCTGATGGCGCTGTGCGACTTCCTCGGTGAGGACTTCGAGGAGTCGATGCTGGAGTCCCACCGGGTGGCGGCGCCCGAGCTGCCGGTGAAGCAGCGGACCGAGTGGCACGCCAACACGGCCAAGCAGGTCAACTCCGCCGCCATCGGTGGCTACGCCGACGGGTTGGAGCCGTGGGAGCTCAGGCTGTTCGAGTTCGTCGCCGGCGCGCGGCTGCGGCGGCTCGGCTACGACGCACCCAAGCGCCCACCGCTGCCGCGCCTGACCGCGCTTATCCGCTACGCGAAGAAGCTGCGTCTGGATGCGGCTGAAGACCCGCGCCCTGATCGTCCGGGACGGGTGGATCGCTCGCCAGCCCGGGTCGATGGCCGACCAGGGGCCCGACCTGAGACCTCACGCGCCACTCCGCGAGCGACGCTCCTTGCCGCGCAGGTAGACCCCGACGAGCCGCGCCGCGAACCTGTTCTTGTCAGCGGCGGTTGCCACGAGCCGGCGGGCCCGGAACCCCGCCGCCCGCCAGTTGCTGGTGAGCCGGCTCCGGGCGCCGGCCGGCTCGACCCGCGGCCGGTCGTCCTTGCGCGCGCGCCACCACAGCTTGGCCGACCGCTCCGTCATCGCGGTCAGGGCGAGCATCGACATCGTCAGCAGCTCGTCGGTCGAGACGTCGTCGGGCCGTCGCGCGTTCTCGTCGTCCCGTGGCAGCAGGTCGTCGAGATCGCCGACGACGGGATATCCGCCCGAGCGTACGGCGGCGATCTGGCGCGCCGCCTCGGCCTCGACCCATCCCCGCTCCTCCGCCGGCAGCGCGTATCGCGCGTCGGCGCGCACGCCGGCCAGGCGCGGCGCCAGCGTCTTCTTCACGATGTTCGCGTGCTGACGCTCGTTGAGCCGGTGACCGAGGCCCTCGTTGAGCCGTCGGACCACCTCGGTGCCCGCCACGCCGAGGGACGTGTTGTCACGCGCCGTCGGGAGGGTCAGCTTGGCGGGGTCGAAGCCCACGACCGTCGCGGTGCGGGCGAGCAGCTCGCCTGGGGGCGCGCCGGGAGGCGGCACCGTCGCGACGTGGATGCATGTGGCAGGCAGCGCCTGCCGCCAGGCGGCCAGAATCGCCGGCAGGTCATGGTTGATCCAGAACCCCCGGGCCGGGTTCCGTCCCCGGGCGGCCGGGTCCTGCACCTCCGCGGCGAACTCGGCCCAGGTCATCGTGAGGTCGCTCTTGATCGCCTCCTGCCAGGCGGACACGAGGACCCGTCCCAGGTCACGGCATGTCACGATGACGCTGACCTCGGAGTCGGGGAACCCGGCGACGGCTTGCGCCGCCTGCTTGGGTGTGAGGACGCTGAGGGTCTCGGCGGAGATCAATGTGGTGTCGTGAGGCGACCCGGCCACGGCCGCGCACAGCGCGTCCCATTGACCGACCTGTCGCTGGTCGCTCGAGCCGGACGAACGTCGACCGCGCAGGTCCCAGGCCGCCATCCGCTGCGCCGGCTCCCCCGGGCCACCCGGGTAGTAGATCCCCTGCTCGGCCAGCACGTCGCGGTTGGTCTCGAACACGGTCTGCAGGAACGTCGTACCGGTCTTGTGCAGGCCCACGTGCAGGACGACGCGGCGGGGCGAACGCTGTTCTGTCGAGGTCACGCCGCAGCGTAACTTGCGCTCGTCAGGCGCTCGGGATCCGACCGCTGATCAAGCGACGGATCGCCGCTGCCGATGCTGCCGTATGGAATTCGAGCGCCTCTCCAGTGGTACGACGCTGTCCGTCGACCAGGTCGCGAGCTACTCCCGGCGGGACAAGCGAGACGTGCAGCGCGCGATCGACTCGCGCAAGCTACGGGCCAGTCAGGTGCAGGGCGAGTGGGCCGTCCTCGTTGAGGACATGCGCAGCTGGCTCGCCCGCGGCTAACACTTACTCGGCAGCAGCTTCGTCAGAGGTGGGTGGCTTCTTGGCCCTCGACGGCTGAACGCGCATGGGCTCGCCGGGCATCTTCGGGTAGTCCGGCGGATAGGGCATGTCTCCGAGGCCGTGGTCGCGTTCATCCCGCTCGTACCACTCGAGCAGGGTGGTCAGGTCGTGGGCGACGTCGTCGATCTCCGCGTGCAGGTCGCCCCGCTCGGCGAAACGCGCCGGCATCGTCTTGACGGTCAACTCGCGCGGGTCGACGTCGGGCAGCTCGTCCCAGGTCAGCGGCGCCGACACCGGCGCATGCGGCAGCGGCCGCACGGAGTATGCCGACGCGATCGTGCGGTCGCGCGCGTTCTGGTTGTAGTCGACGAAGATCGTCTCGCCGCGCTCCTCCTTCCACCACTTCGTGGTGACCCGGCCGGGCATCCGGCGCTCCAGCTCACGGCCGAACGCGATGGCGGCATGGCGCATGTCGGTGAACGTCCACCGGGGCTGGACCCGCACGTAGATGTGCACGCCACGGTTGCCCGAGGTCTTGGGGAAGCCGCGCCAGCCGATCTCGGCGAGCACCTCCCTCGCCACGGCTGCCACGGCAACGGCGTCGGCGAAGTCGGTGCCCGGCTGCGGGTCGAGGTCGATCCGCAGCTCGTCGGGGGCGTCGACGTCTGCTCGCCGCACCGGCCAGGGATGGAACGTGATGGTGTTCTGCTGCGCGCACCAGGCCACCGTCGCCAGGTTGGTCGGGCAGACCTCGTCGGCGGTGCGGCCACTCGGGAACTGATGTGCGACGTCTCGACCCACTCCGGCGCACCCTTGCTGACCCGCTTCTGGAAGAAGGCGTCGGCTCCACGGGCATCGGCCCGGGTCGCGACCTTGGCTCCGGCGTGTACGCCGTCCTGCCACCGCTCCAGAGTGACCGGCCGCTCCCGCAGCGCCCGCATGATGCCGTCACCGACAGCGACGTAGTAGTCGATGACGTCCATCTTGCGCAGGCCGGCGTCGGGGAACGTGAGCTTGTCGGGGTTGGTCACCTTGACGGTGATGCCCTCGACGTCGATCTCCACGAACGGCGATGCCATACCCGAACGTTATCGGCCCCCGAAGGTGATCCCGCTGCCCGTCGTAGAGTCGGGTCATGGGCTACGAGATCGAGAAGACCAACGAGCAGTGGCGGGCAGAGCTGTCCCCGGAGGAGTACCAGGTGCTCCGTCAGGCGGCCACCGAGCGGCCGTTCACCGGCGAGTACAACGACACCAAGACCGAAGGCGTCTACCGCTGCAAGGCGTGCGGCAACGAGCTGTTCCGCAGCCAGACGAAGTTCGACTCGCACTGCGGATGGCCGTCCTTCTACCAGCCGAGCGAGTCCGACGCGGTGGAGCTGATCGAGGACAGCTCACTCGGGATGCGGCGCACGGAGGTCCGCTGCCGACGCTGTGGTTCGCACCTCGGGCACGTCTTCGACGACGCCCCCCAGACGCCGACGGGGGACCGCTACTGCATCAACTCCGTGTCGATCAGCCTGGAGCCGGCGCAGCCGTAGGACCGGTCCCGGCTCGAGAACCATCCCCGCGATGCGCCGCTCCCGGAGCAGGCGGGCCCGCACGGTTGCCCGGTCGAAGACGATCACGGCTTGGAGCAGCAGCCCGCCGACGAGGATGCCGCCGATCAGGTCACTCACCCAGTGGCTGCCGATGTAGATCGAGGTGGCGCAGGTCAGCGTGGTGGCGACGATCACCGCGACCGTGAGCAGCCGCACCGGCGGTCGCTCGGTGTAGCGACGCAGCAGGTAGATGATCAGCCCGCCGGTGAGCACCATGTTCGACGAGTGCCCGGACGGGAAGATCACGCCGCCGCTGAACACATCGACGCTGCCGGTCTCGGTCTCGGCCCGGCCGATGAGGATCTTCATCGCGCCGACGACGAGGTTCAGGCTGACGAAGGTGAAGGCGGCCAGGCAGACGGGACGCCAGGAGCGGTTACGCCAGGACAAGACCCCTGCCACCGCGAGCAGGAGCGGGAACAGCACGCTTCGCTGGCCGGCCTTGTCATAGATCCAGGCGGCCCGGTCCAGAGCGGGGAACCTCTCCTGCCCGTCGAACTGGATCACCCAGAGGTCCAGCCGCACGAGCGGGCCCTGGATGAACACGTCGACGAGGACCAGGAACAGCGCCGCGGACAGGACGACGAGCCAGGTCCTGCCGCGCGGGGAGAGCATCCTCGGGCCTTGCCCGGGAAGTCGCCATCTCATGCGGGCCGCGACCAACTCTTGACCGGCCCGGGGCAATCCGTCACGGCAACCCCGCCACGAGCTCGGCGATCGGCTTGCGCCGACCGGTGTAGAAGGGGACCTCCTCGCGCACGTACAGGCGGGCCCGCGAGCCGCGCAGGTGGCGCATCAGGTCCACGATCCGGTGCAGCTCGTCGCCCTCGAAGGCCAGCAGCCACTCGTAGTCGCCCAGCGCGAACGACGAGACCGTGTTGGCCCGCACGTCCGGGTAGTCCCGGGCCATCTGGCCGTGCTCGGCGAGCATCGCCCGGCGCTCCTCCTCGGGCAGCAGGTACCAGTCGTAGGAGCGCACGAACGGGTAGACGCAGACGTAGTCGCACGGCTCCTCACCGGCGAGGAACGCCGGGATGTGCCCCTTGTTGAACTCGGCCGGGCGGTGCAGCGCCAGCACCGACCAGACCGGCTCGCACGCGGCGCCGAGCGCCGTACGCCGCAGCCGGCTGTAGGCCTCCTGCAGGTCGTCCGGGCTCGGGCCGTGCCACCAGACCATCAGGTCGGCGTCGGCCCGCAGCCCGGCGACGTCGTAGCTGCCCCGCACGACGACGTCCTTCGCGGCCAGCTGCTCGAAGAGCTCCTCGACCTCGCTGGCGAGCGCAGCCCGGTCCTCGGGGAGCCGGTCGCGGACCCGGAAGACCGACCACATCGTGTAGCGGATCTCCTGGTTGAGCTCGCGCGCCTTGGGGCGCTGCGCGGGTCCACCGGGGGTCTGGGGCTCAGCCATGGCTCCATTGTCCCAGCAAGTCCCGGACTGCCTGCTCGGCGGATGCCACACAGGCCGGGATGCCGATCCCGTCGTACGCCGCCCCGCAGACCGCGAGCCCCGGCTGCAGCGCCACCGCGGCGCGCACCCGCTCGACGCGGGCGCGGTGGCCCACGGCGTACTGCGGGAGCCCACCACCCCAGCGGGTGACCCGGGTGTCCACCGGCGCGGGCAGCGGGCCGACCGCCTCGACCAGGTCGGCCCAGGCCAGCTCGACCAGCTCGGCGTCGTCGCGCTGGAGCACCGCCTCCTCCCCCTGACGGCCCACGGACAGCCGTACGACGTGCACGCCGGCCGCAACGCCTGCGTACCAGCCCCACTTGTTCGTGGTGAACGTCGCCGCCTTCACGACCCGGCCGTCAACCGGCGGGACCAGGAACCCGGAGCCGGCCGGCAGCACCGCACGGGACGGCAGGGCGAGGGTGACGATCGCCATCGACGCGGACTCCACGGCGGCAAGGTCGTTCGATGCCGTCGGCACCTCGGCGCGCAGCAGCCGCGCAGCAGGTGCGGCCGGTACGGCGAGCACCACCGCATCGGCGCTGACCTGCTCCGGTGCCTGGGCCGAGCCGACCGTGAGCACCCAGCCGTCCGGCGTGCGGCGCAGCTCGCGGACGGTCGAGCCGAGCCGCACGTCAGCACCGGACGCACGCGCAACCGCCTCGGGGAGACGGCCCAGGCCGCCGCGGAGACTGCCGAACACCGGGCCCTCTGACGGCGGGGCGTTCTCCCGGGCGGCGCGGGCGGCGGCCAGCAGTGAGCGCTCCCGGCGTGCGTGCGCCGCGAGCTGCGGCACGGTCGCGTCGAGGGACAGCAGGTCGGCGTGGCCCGCGTAGACGCCGCCGAGCAGCGGCTCGACCAGACGGTCCACGACGGCCCGGCCCAGCCGGGCACCGACGAGCCGGCCGACCGGGATGTCGTCGCCGATGTCCGTCGCGGGCAGCCACCGGTCCAGCGGAATGCGAGCGAGCTCCCGCGGAGTGAGCAGGCCACTGGCCGCGAGCGGGCGCAGGTCGGTCGGCACTCCCATCACCGTGCCGGCCGGCATCGTCACCAGGCGACCGCGGCTCCAGATGGACGCCGCCGTGGTCGCGGCAGCGACCAGGTCACGGCCGAGACCGGAGGCAGTCGCCAGCGCCGTCCCCTCGGCACGACGCAGCAGCAGCGACTCGGCGCCCTCGTCGACGGCCACGCCTCCGACGTCGGAGACCCGCAGCTTGCCGCCGACCGCGGGCGACCCCTCGAGCACGGTGACCCGCAGGTCCGGCCCGCCCGGCCGAGCAGACTCACGGCGCAGGAACCAGGCCGCCGCCAGCCCGGAGATGCCGCCGCCGACAACCACGACGTGTCGCTGTGCCGACCCGCTCATGGCGACGCGCTCATGCCGGCACGCTCATAACGACAACGATCCCAGATCGTGATCACTCCGACCTCAAAGGGTGGAACCGTCCGTTACCGGGCCCCGTCACAGTTGGCACCCGGGCAGGGACCGACCGGTCCACCCCGGCCCCGCGTGCAACGGAGGTCGTCATGGCAAACCCGACGCGTACGACGAGCATGATGCTGGCCCTGCTTGCTGCCATGGTGATGTTGAGCGGCTGCGGCGGGGCAGACGAGGGGTCCAACGCCGAGTCCGCCGACAAGCAGGCACCGGCTGCCAGGAATGACAGTGGCGGAACCGACGGGGACGGCGCGGGACAGTCCCTCACAGATGGTGATGGCAAGGCGGCCTCTCCCGACACCGCGGCCCGGGTCCTGCCGGCGGGACGCGACATCGTCTACCGCGGCCAGATCTCGGTGCGCGTGAAGAACGTTACGACCGCCGCGGACAAGGTCGAGTCCCTCACGGGTGCCGTCGACGGCGTGGTGTTCTCCGAGGAGTCGTCCAACGTGCCGGGCTTTCCCGAGGAGAGCTCGGCGACGATGACCCTCCGCGTGCCGCCTACGGAGTTCCGCTCGACGCTGAAGAAGCTCGCCGGCCTTGGCGAGCGGCTATCCCAGACCCAGACAGCCGAGGACATCACGACGCAGGTCGTCGACACGAAGAGCCGGCTTGCGACTCAGCAGCGCAGCGTCGCGCGGGTTCGCGCCCTGCTGAGTGAGGCGAAGACGATCGGCGAGGTCGTGCAGGTCGAGGCCGAGCTGGCCAAGCGGGAGGCAGACCTCGAGTCGCTCGAGGCGCAGGCCGCCCGGCTCAAGGACGTCACCGAGCAGGCCACCATCGAGGTCAGTCTCGTCGGCCCCGACGCCGAAGCACCGGTCGACGACGAGGACCTCGGCTTCCTGGCCGGGCTGCACAGCGGCTGGGACGCCTTCGTGCAGATCATTCTCGTCGGCCTGACCGTGCTGGGTGCGCTGCTGCCGTTCCTGCTGACCGCGGCACTCATCGCCGTACCTGCCTGGCTGATCTTCCGCCCGCGCCGCGCGGCCACGGTTCCTCCGCCGGCCTGAGTCAGGCCGCTGACTCCTCGTGGACCAGCTCGACCACGCGGGCCAGCACATCGGGGTCGGTGTCGGGGATGACGCCGTGCCCGAGGTTGAACACGTGCCCCTCGGCGACCCGACCGGCCACCAGCACCTCGCGGGTCCGCTGCGCCACCGCCTCCCAGGGCGCGAACAGGATGGCCGGGTCGAGGTTGCCCTGCAACGCGCGGCCCGGCCCGACCCGACGCGCGGCCTCGTCGAGCGGCACCCGGAAGTCCACCCCGACGACGTCGGCGCCGGCCTCCCCCATCAGGTCGAGCATCTCTCCCGTGACGACACCGAAGTGGATGCGCGGGACGCCGAGCTCGCCGATCGCGGTGAGCACCCGCGCCGAGTGCGGCTGCACGAAGCGGGCGTAGTCGGCCGCCGGGAGCGCACCGACCCACGAGTCGAACAGCTGCACGGCGCTGGCACCCGCCTCGACCTGGACGCGGAGGAAGGCCTCGGTGATCCCGGCCAACCGCTGCATCAGCTGGTCCCACAGGTCGGGGTTGCCGTACATCAGCGCCTTGGTGTTCTCGTGGTTGCGCGACGGACCGCCTTCAACGAGGTAGGACGCAAGGGTGAACGGCGCGCCGGCGAAACCGATCAGCGGCGTCGGCCCGAGCTCGTCGACGAGCGCACCCACCGCCGACGTCACGTAGTCGACGTCGTCCGGCTCGAGCGGTCGCAGCTGCTGGAGGTCGCGCTCCGAGCGGATCGGTGCCGCGATGACCGGTCCGACTCCCGGCTTGATGTCGAGGTCAACACCGATCGCCCTGAGGGGCACCACGATGTCGCTGAACAGGATCGCCGCGTCCACGCCGTACCGGCGAACCGGCTGCATCGTGATCTCGGCGACGAGGTCGGGTCGGCTGCACGTGTCGAGCATCGCGACGCCCTCGCGCAGCCGGCGGTACTCCGGCAGCGACCTGCCGGCCTGGCGCATGAACCACACCGGTGTGTGCGGCACGGGTTCGCGGCGGCAGGCGCGCAGGAAGGCCGAGTCGGCCAGCTGGTCGGGGGTCACTGCCGCATGCTGTCACGGCCTCGGCGGGACAAGTCAGCCGGCGGCGATCAGCCCGACACCGGCGAGCGCGGCAACGACACCGATGTTCTGCACCGGTGCCAACCGCTCGTGGTGCACGACCCGGGCCAGCAGCACGGTGACGACCGGGTAGAGCGACCCGAGCACGGCCACGACGCTGACCAGGCCGCGAGTGCTCGCCCAGCCGAACGTGAGGTTGGCGGCTGCGTCACTGATGCCGACGACGGCGATCAGCGGCAGGTCGCGGGTGGAGAGCCGCCGAGGTGTACGACGGGCAAGGCTGACCAGCAGGAGCGCCACCACCAGAACAGATGTCACCCTCATGGTCACCAGCGTCATCAAGGTGCTCGTCTGCGCGCCTTCGGCGATGAAGAGCAAGGCCAGCCCGAAGCCGACGGCAGCCGCCGCCGCGAGGAGAAGTGGCTTGGCCCCGGCCCGGCCGCTGAGCTCGGGGCCGCTCGCCAGCACCACCCCGAGGACTGCGACAACGATGCCCAGCAGCTGCACCGCACCGGGGCGCTCGCCGCGGGCGAGACCGACGGCCACGGGAACCACGACACCGAGCGCGGCGATCGGCGAGACGACGCCCATCGTGCCCATCGCCAGCGCGCGATAGAACGCGACGAGCCCGCCGAGCCCGGCCAGGCCGGCAGCGACGGCCCAGGGCAGGTACCCGGTCGGCGCGTCCAGCTCGCCGGCGGCAGCGGCCACGACGGCCACCGAGAGCAGTCCGGCCAGCTGCGAGGCGCCGACGACCAGCAGCGCCGGGAGCCGCCGCGAGAGGGTGCCGCCGAGGAAGTCCGCCCCGCCCCACAGGACGCTGGAGAGCAGGGCGAGCAGGGCAGCCATCCGGGCAGGGTACGGGCCGACGCGCCAGGCCTTGCGCACGTTCCCGGCTGACCGACCGCCCGGGCCTACCCTGGCGATATGGCCGCCCGCCGCGAGATCGACGATGGCCCCGAGGCGTTCCGTCGGGCCGTGGCGGCGCTGCGCGCAGCGATCCCCCGCAGCGAGGTCGTCCTGCAGGAGACTCCCGCGCCGACCCGGCTCGCGCCGCATGCCATGGCGATGACTGCCGACGTCCTTGTCGACGACGAGGAGCTCGCGACCGGCCGGCTGGTCCTGCTGCACGACCCGTCCGGACACGAGGCATGGCAAGGGACGTTCCGGCTGGTGACCTACGTGCGCGCCGACCTGGAGCCGGAGATCGCCGCCGACCCGCTGCTGCCCGGGGTGGGCTGGGCCTGGCTCACCGAGGCGCTCGCCACACACGGCGCGACGTTTCTCGCCGAGAGCGGGACGGTCACCCGGGTCATCTCGGAGAGCTTCGGCGCGATGTCCACGCAGCCGGGCTCTGCCCAGATCGAGATCCGGGCGTCCTGGACGCCGGTTGACGAAGCGCTCGGCCCGCACCTGCTTGCCTGGTGCGAGCTGCTCGGCACGACCGGCGGGCTGCCCCCGCTGCCGGCCGGCGTGACCGCCCTGCCGACCCGACGGGCACCGCGTCCCGGTTGACGAGTGGTTCGACAAGATCATTCGCGACAAAGTGCCGCGAAACGCCCGGCGTGTCCCTGCACAACGTCGCGAATGATCTTCGCGGGCGGTATGGCGAAACGGCCCGCCCCCGGGTGTGTCGCCACTTCAGGTGCGCTTATCCCCCGCCGATGGTCTTGGAGACACGTTTGGTCCGGACCGTCAGGAGAACCGGTGACCGCACTGGTCGAACGCCACGGGCTCACGCAGCCCGCGGCTCGTGCTGCCCGCTTCACCGCGATGGTGGTCGTGGCAAGCCCGTTCGTGCGCGACTCCATCGTGCGCAACCTGCAGTCGCTGGGTGCCCGGGACGTGGTCGAGGCCGCCAGCCTGGCCGAGGCACGCGCCCGGGCCCGCACCGACAGCCCCCGTGACCTGTGTGTCGTCGACAGCTCCCTGCCGGACGGCTCCGGCATGGCCCTCGTCGGCGAGCTGCGCGCCCTGGGCTGGTCCCGCGGCGTCCTGCTCTCCTCCGCCGAGGACCTCTACACCGTCCGGGCTGCACTGGCCTCCGGTGTGCGCGCCTTCCTGGTGAGCTCGGCCGCCGCACCGTCCAGCGTGACCAACCGGCCCGGCCCCGGCGTCCTGCCGGCCCAGCGCCCGCGCGCCGGGACCCGGGCGACCGGCGCCGACGGACTCTCCGCGCGCGAGGTCGAGGTGCTCCAACTCGTCGGGGACGGCCGGTCGAACAAGGAGATCGGCGAGGTCCTCGGTCTGTCAGCCCTCACCGTCAAGAGCCACCTGGCCCGCATCGCCCGCAAGCTCGGCACCGGTGACCGGGCCGAGATGGTCGTCGTCGCGATGCGCGCCGGCGTTGTCGCCTGACTGCACCCGTTCGCCAGGCGCGCCCACGCTCGCCCCCTCCCCGCAGTTGGGCCCGTTCCCACGTACCGTGATCGTCGTGGCAGCACAAACCGACCAGAACGGCGAGATCGACGCGGCATCCGAGCCCGCGCCGCCCGCCGCGGTCCCCCTCGTCGAGCCCCGTGACGGCGTTCCGGAGCCGATCACCACCCAGGACCAGCTCGCTGCCGCGATCGAGCTGCTCCGCGAAGGCACCGGGCCGCTCGCCGTCGACGCCGAGCGCGCGTCCGGCTACCGCTACGGTCAGCGCGCCTACCTCGTGCAGCTGCGCCGCGCGGGAGTCGGCACCCTGCTCATCGACCCGGTCCCGCTGCCCGACCTGAGCGCGCTGGGCGAGGTCATCGTGGACGTCGAGTGGGTGCTGCACGCGGCGTCGCAGGACCTCCCGTGCCTGGCCGAGCTCGGCCTGCGGCCGACCCAGATCTTCGACACCGAGCTCGCCGGCCGGCTGCTCGGCTACGCGCGGGTGGGGCTCGGCTCGATCATCGAGGAGGTGCTCGGCTACACGCTGGAGAAGGGTCACTCGGCGGCCGACTGGTCCACGCGGCCGCTGCCCGAGCCCTGGCTGCGCTACGCCGCCTTGGACGTCGAGCTGCTCGTCGAGCTGCGCGACGTGCTGGAGGCCCAGCTCACCGAGCAGGGCAAGCGCGACTGGGCCGCGCAGGAGTTCGCCGCGATCGCCGCCGCGCCCCCGGCGCCACCCCGCGTGGAGCCATGGCGGCGCACGTCGGGTCTGCATCGCCTGCGCAAGCGCCGCCAGCTCGCGGTGGTGCGGGCCCTGTGGGAGGCGCGCGACGACCTGGCGCGCCGGCGCGACATCGCCCCGGGTCGGGTGTTGCCCGACGCGGCGATCGCAGCCGCGGCCCTGGCGCTGCCCAAGACGGAGGCCGAGCTGCTCGCTGTCTCCGTCTTCAACGGGCGGTCGCTGCGCCGGTCGGTGGCGACCTGGTTCGCGGCCGTGGACGCCGCGCTGCACCTGCCCGAGGACGACCTGCCCGACCTCAAGGCGAGGTACGACGGGCCCCCGCCGGCGCGCAGCTGGCCCGAGCGTGACCCCGAGGCGGCCGCCCGGCTGGCCGCCGGCCGGGCCGCCGTGGCAGTGATCGCCACCGAGCACAACCTGCCGACCGAGAACCTGCTGACGCCCGACTCCATCCGCCGGCTCGCCTGGTCGCCGCCCGACGACGTCACCGAACCCGTGGTCGCCGACGTACTGCGCGGTCTGGGTGCCCGGCCGTGGCAGGTGCAGCTCACCGCGGCGGCGCTGGCAGAGGCGCTCGCGGCGCCGCCGGCGACCGCGGTCACCGAGGCCGGAGCGGGCGGCCTCAGTTCTTGACGGCCTCGGGGACCTTGCCCGGCTCGGCCGGCGCGGCCAGCTTGGGGTTACGGAGGAACAGCCAGGTCACGATCCCGACGTAGCCGACGTACACGACGACCTGCTCGATCGATGGCCGCGGATCCCAGCCGAACATCGCGCCGAGGAACCTGCCCACCTCGGTCTCCGTCGTCAGCAGCTTGATCGCCGTCAGGTCGTAGACGTTGTTCCACGTGATCGGCACGTCACCGGCCACCTGCAGGAACATGACGGTCCGGGCCAGCAGCCCTCCCGCGAACAGGATCAGCGCGACCCCGGTGACCTGGAAGAACAGGCGCATCGGCATCCGCTTACCCCCCAGCACAACCGCCCAGCCCAAGAGGCACGCGAGGGCGAGACCGAGGACTGCGCCGATGAGCACCTCGCCGCCGTCCTCGGTCGTCGCCGTGGCGATCATGAACAATGCCGCCTCGAGCCCCTCGCGAAGCACCGCGAAGAACGCGGCCGCCGTGACGGCCCACTTGATGCGTCCCCTGCGCTCCATCGCGTCGTTCAGGACATCCTGCAGCTCGCCCTTGATCGCCCGCGCGTGCTTGCGCATCCAGAAGATCATCCAGGTGAGCACCACCACGGCGAAGACCGAGATCGCGGCGAACGCCCGCAGCCGCGCCTCCCCCTCGAGAGCGTCGATGGACAGGTGGATGGCGACGCCCGCTCCCACCGACAGCGCCGCCGCGGCGACCACCCCCCACCACATGGCGGGGATCAGGTCCTGGCGGGAGACCTTGCGCAGGTAGGCATAGAGGATCGCCACGATCAGGGCGGCCTCGAAGCCTTCGCGCAGCATCACGAAGAAGGCGGTCAGCATGGGATGCGTCCTCTGCAGTCGTGGGGTTGGTTACTCGGAGCCGGAGCCCGAGCCGGAGCCGGACCCGGAGCCGGAGCCGCTGCCGCCCGGCTCGGTGCCGTCATCGCCGCAGGCAGCAAGACCGAACGTGAGGAAGGCGGCCAGCAGCGCGGCCGCGGCGGTACGACGGGTGGTGCTCGGGGACATGAGTGTTGCCTCTCGGGTCGGGCTCACACCGAAGTGAGCTCTGATGTCGACACCGGACGCTCCGGTGCCGGGAACTGGGGGGTGCGAGAAACCCGGGCCTGTCGCCACCCGGCCACCGCGAGCACGCACAGTGCAGCGATCCACAGGCAATGGAGCACCCACATCGCGGTTCCGGGGTGGCGATAGTCCGGCACCAGGACGCGTGACCAGCTGTAGATCGGGTTGTCGACGTCTTCGAAGCCGGTGACCCAGGTGAGCTGCCCGGACCGGCCGTCGAGCAGGAGCGTGGCCGTCGCGAGGACGCCGAGGCCGGCCAGGACGGCCGCGAGGGCTCGCAGCCGGGGCCCGGCGACCTGGTCCACCCACCACAGCACGGCGATCAGGAGCAGCGGCAACACGACCACCAGCTGCCGACCGGGCCACCAGAAACCGTGCATGGTGAAGGCCGCCCACGTCGCGACCGCCCATCCGGTGGCGGCCGGCAGCACCAGCAGGGCCGCGCCGACGGGCCGACGTCGCACCAGCGCAGCAACGGCGACGATGCTCAGCAGCCAGACGGGCGCCCACACGGCGATGCCGTAACCCCGGTCGACGAGAAGCGCCACCAGTCGCAGCGTGCGGCCGGCCAGGTCGGGCGAGACGCCCATGACGCTGAGCTCGCCGGTCTCGGTGAAGTGGTCGCCGCTGGCGTAGACGGTCCAGCCGCCCCACCACAGCCGGTGCAGCCCGAGGTAGGCCAGTCCGGCGACAGCGAGTCCGCAGGACAGCCCCACCGCCGCGTGGTGCCGGTGCGCACGCGCGAGCCGCCACAGCACCAGGGCGACGATCACGGCCGCGACCGGCGTGTACTTCACCGACAACCACGGCAGCGCGACCGATGCCGCGGCAACCGTCAGCAGCCCGCGGCGGCCGAGCCGCCCGGTCGCGGCTGCCACCGCGAGGACGACAGCGCCGGCAGCGGGCAGCTCCGGGTAGACCTGCGATCCATAGACCGCGAGCGGGGGTGAGACAAAGACGACAGCGGTCCCTGCCCCCGCGAGCCACGGCGTCACGTCGAACCGGCGCACGGCAACCCAGACGGTCAGCGCGGCGATGGCAGCGGCCAGGACAGCGAGCGCCAGCTTGGCGGCGAGCCAGCCACCCAACCCCATCGGTGCGGCGAGCAGCAGCGGGAGCAGCGGGTCGTGGGGACTCACCTGGCGACCGCCGTCGAGGACCTCGGTCTGCACCGGGAGATCGGCATCGTGGAAGGCCCGCCAGCGCTCCTGCTCGAGCTCGTCGGAGATGTCGAGACTGCGGTCCTCCCACAGTGACAGGGCCGTCAGCAGGTACTGCGGCTCGTCCACCGCCGCGTGCCCGCCGTTCGTCGTCCGGACCCCGGCCGCCAGACCCGACGCCACCAGGACGGCCACGGCGGCACCGACCATGGCCCAGCGCAGCGCGCGGTTCACGCGGCGCCCGCCATGGCGTGCCTGGCAGCAACCTGCCGGGCAACCACCTCCTGCAGGTCCGTCCGCGGCACGAAGCCGACAACGGCGCGCAGCCGGTTCGTGCACGCCCAGGTGTCAGCCGGCTCGACTGAGGCCGCCGGCGTGACGATCGTGCGCACGCGCGTGCCGGTGGCGGTCGCGACTGCAGCCACGAGCGCTGCCAGGCTGTGCGGCCGACCGGTGCCGATGTTGAGGACACCGCTCGGCGCACGACCGGGCTCGGCGAGAACCGCGAGGACGCGCGCGACTTCCTGCACGTCGGTGAGGTCGCGGGTGCGCTGGAGCGACCCGTAGACCTGAAGCGGCTTGCCCCCCTCAGCGGCAGTGATCCAGCGCGAGACCGCCATGTCCGGACGCTGGCCTTCGCCCAGGACCGTGAACGGCCGGACCACAGTCACGTTCCCGCCAGTCGCGGCGCGACGAGCGCACAGCTGCTCGACGGCGACCTTGCTCCGGGCATAGCCGCCCCGCGGCGACAACCCGTGGCTCTCCTCGGAGGGTGCCCCGGTGGTGCCGCCGTAGACGGAGGACGACGACGCCACGACCACCGGCACGTGCGCCGGAACCGCAGCCAGGACACGCGAAGTGGTGGCGACATTGTCGCGGGCCCGTCGCCGATCGATGTCCGCGCTGTCGTCGCGGACGCCCGGGCAGCCGGCCAAGTGCAGTACGGCGTCGGCGGTCTCGAAGGCCGCGTCGACCAGCTCGTCGCGGTCGAGCAGGTCGCCGGTCAGCACGAGGTGACCAGCCGGGGCGGGAGTCTCTCGTCGGTCGACGCCCACGACCGGGACGCCGCGCCGCATCAGCTCCGCGACGACGGCACGGCCGATGAAGCCGGCCGATCCGGTGACGACCACCGCCATGAGCTGGGCTCTCCTCGCCGTGCCTGGACTCCGATGTGTGTCGGAAGTAAGGTAAGCCTAACCAATAGTCGGATGGCAAGCCGGGATCGAGGAGGAGACACGTGCGTGGAGGACGTCGCGCGCTGACCGCTGTCCTCCGCCCCGCCCGACTGGTGCTCGGCGTCCTGGTGCTCGGCTGGGCTGTCTCCTACCTGGCTGACGTGGGGCGAGGCCCGGAGCTCGGGCGGGTGGCCGGCGCGGTCCTCGGTGACCCGATCGGCCTGGCGTCTGCCTTGACGGCCTATGCCGCAGCGTTCGGCTTGCGCACCTGGGCCTGGCGTCGTGTCCTCCCCGGGCTGTCGGTTGGACACGCATGGGCAGCCTTGCACGTGTCGTTGGCCGCCAATCACGTCCTGCCGTTGCGGATGGGGGAGGTCCTGCGTCCGGTCAGCGTGGCCCGTCGTACCGACATCGGTCTCTCCCCTGCCGCGGCATCGGTCGTCACCCTGCGCGCCGTCGACCTGATCGCGGTCCTGGGACTCGCCCTGCTCGTCTCGCCCGCGCTCGTCCTGGGTGCGGCCGGCGGCCCGTTCGGACTGGTCGTCATCGCCGCTGCGCTGGGTGGCCTGCTGGTGGCCGGCGTGGCCTGGACCCGCCGACATGTTGGCGCGGCGCGCATCCCCGACACGTCGGTTGTCGTCGCCGCCGTGCTGGCGTGGGCACTGGAGGCGGGGGTCGTCTGGGAGGTGGCCCGCGTCGCCGGCATCGGCCTCTCGCCATGGGAGGCGGTGGGCGTCACGGCGGTGACCATCGCGGCTCAGGTGGTCGCGGTGACCCCCGGCGGGTTCGGCACGTACGAGGCTGCCGCCACGGCTGCGATGGTCGGTGTGGGCACCGACCCCGCCGCCGCGTTCGCGGTGGCCTTGACGACCCACGCTCTGAAGACGTGCTACGCCTTGGCGTTCGGCGGGGTCGCCCTGTTCGCACCGGCACCCACGTTCTGGGGACGGCTCAGGCTGGCCCGGTCCCGACCAGCGCGCCCGCCCGCCCTCGACGTCCACCCTGACGCACCGATCGTCGTGATCATCCCGGCGTACGACGAGCAGGACTCGGTCGGGCGGGTCGTCTCCCGCGTCCCCCGCGTCGTGCAGGGTCGCGCGGTGGACGTGCTGGTCATCGATGACGGTTCGAGCGACGACTCGGCCGCTGTCGCCGCGCTCGCCGGCGCAACGGTCCTCGCCCAGCCGGACAACCTCGGCCTTGGTGCGGCGGTGCGTCGCGGCCTGGCCGAAGCGAGTGCGCGCGCGCCCGCGGCAGTGGTCTATCTCGATGCGGACGGCGAGTACTTCCCGGAAGACATCCCGCGCGTCGTCGCACCGGTGCTCGACGGATCGGCCGACTACGTCGTGGGCTCGCGTTTCCGCGGCGACATCCGGCGGATGCTGACCCACCGCAGGTTCGGCAACCACCTCCTGACGCGGTGGGTCCGTTGGCTGAGCCGTGACCCTGACCTCACTGACGGGCAGAGCGGCTTCCGAGCCTTCTCCCCCGCGGCCGCCGCCGACGGCGAGATCGCACACGACTACAACTACGCGCAGGTGCTGACGCTCGACCTGCTGGCCAAGGGCTATCGCTATGCGGAGGTGCCGATCACCTACGCCTTCCGCGAGTCGGGCACCAGCTTTGTGCGGCTCGGCCGCTACCTGCGCCGGGTCGTGCCGGCCGTCCACCGCGAGCTGAACAGCCCGCCGCTGGCTCAGTCCTCGACGACGTGGTCGGAAAACCGGTGCCGCGCGGCCGCCCACATGAGCTCGTCCCTCGATCCGTCCGCACCCAGCGCGGCCACCGCGTCGTAAGCCATCGCGATGGCGTGGTGTGTGTTGTCGTGCGCGAAGAGACCCAGCCGGCCGAACGTCGTCACGCGGGCAAGTCCCCCGACCCAGCTGTCCAGCGGCGCGAGGTGGGTCTCATAGCCCGGTTGGTAGATCGGATACACGTGCGGCAGCCGGCGGACCACAACGCCGGACCGGTGCACCGGTGGCAGTCCAGTGACGCGAAGCGCGTCATCGACAACCGTGGCGAGCTCGTCCTCGGTGGCTGACCAGATCGGGTCGCCGACAGCGCAGGGCAGCTCGGCGCAGAGCACAGACCGGTCCGGCGGGTCGTCGGGGCTGACCCGGTAGTTCGCCGGTTCGGACAGCCGCGTCACTGGTGTCTCCAGCCCGGGCAGGTAGTGCGCGTCGTACGGCGACCAGCGACCACCCTCGTGGACGACATAGACGAGCACCATCGCGCGGAACGTCAGCCGGGCCGCGTCATCGAGCACCGCCGGCGGCGGGGCGGGATCACAGAGCCGTGCCAGCACCGGTAGCGGCAGGGTGGAGAACGCATGCGCCGCCTCGACCTGCCCGGACGCCGTCGACACCGTCACACCGTCCTCGCTGTGGACCAGGCCGGTGACGGCCTCGTCGAGGCGCAGCTCGGCCCCTGCTTCCACGGCCGCCTCCGCCAGCACCTCGACGATCTGGCCGAACCCGCGCCGTGGGTAATGGAAGACGCGTCCCTGTCCCGCGCGGGCCGAGCGGTCCAGCCGCAGCACTCGAGCCGCGACCTTCCATGGCGTGTCGGCGGTGACCCTTTTTGCGGCCTGGTCTGCCGAGATGCCCTCGCCGGGCAGACCCCAGAGCTTCTCGGCATAGGCGGCGTACATCTCCCGGTACAGCGTGGGACCGAGGCCCTTGCGCAGGCTGGCCGCGAAGGACGCTTGCCCCCCGCGGCGGACGGGGGCGGTGAGCGCCTCCAGTCCGATCCGTGCCGTCATCGTCGGCGGCAGCGCGTTGAGCAGCTCGGCCGGGCGCAACGGGAACCCGACCCACGAGCCGGCGACCCGCAGCCTCCCGTTGCGCGGTCTGGTCTGCAGGTCCTCGCCGAGGAGGGCTCGCAGGTCGGCCAGCAACGTCGGCGGTGTGGCGGGATGCAGGCGGTGGCTGCCGTGATCGACCCGCACACCGGCGACGTCGAACGACCCGGCGAGGCCGCCGACGCGGTCGGCCCGCTCGAGCACGGTGACCGGATGACCGCGCCGGGCGGCCTGCCAGGCAGCGGCCAGCCCAGCAGGCCCGGATCCGAGCACAACGATCGAGGCCGGGGTCACGGGCGCCGACGTTAGCCTCCGCCGCCGCGTGAAAGCGTGTCCGGGTGCCCGATGAGACTGAGCGTCGCCCGCGCTGGCGCACGCTCCTGACCGACGTCGCGCCGCTTCGGGCCTCCGCGGACTACCGCCGGCTGTGGTTCGGCCTCACCGTCTCCCAGCTCGGCCAGCAGATGACGACCGTCGCGCTGGCGATCCAGGTCTATGCGATCACGCAGTCCAGCTTCGCGGTCGGCGTCGTCGGGATCTGCGCGTTCGTGCCGCTCGTGGTCTTTGGGCTGTACGGCGGCGCGATCGCCGACTCGATGGACCGCCGGCGGCTCGCTCTCGTCGCCTCGACCGGACTGTGGCTGCTCTCGATCGTGCTGGCCGCGCAAGCCCTCGCCGGCCTGCGTTCGGTGCTTCTTCTCTACGTCGTGGCCGCCCTGCAAGCCGCGTGCTACGCCGTCAACAACCCGGCCCGCGCCGCGATCATCCCGCGGCTGCTGCCACCACCTCTGCTCCCGGCCGCGAACGCCCTGTCCACCGCCTCGTTCAACCTCGGGTTCACCGTCGGGCCGCTGCTCGGCGGTGTCGTCATCGGCTGGCTCGGCCTCGGCGCTGCCTACCTCGTCGACTGCGTGACGTTCACCGCCGCCCTGTACGCGCTGTGGCGGCTGCCGCCGGTGCCGCCCGAAGGCGAGGTGCGTCGGGCCGGCCTGCAGTCGGTGCTCGAAGGGCTGCGCTACCTGCGCACGCGCCCGAACGTCCTGATGACCTTTCTCGTCGACCTGTGCGCGATGGTGCTCGCCCAGCCGCGAGCGCTGTTCCCGGCAATCGCCGGGGGCTTCTACGGCGGCGGCACTCGCACGGTGGGTCTGCTGGCGGCCTCTCCCGCAATCGGCTCACTCGTCGCGGTGGTGTTCTCCGGGCCCCTCGGCCGGGTGCGCCGGCAAGGCCTGGCGATCCTGGTCTGCGTGGTCGCCTACGGCGCCGCGGTGGCAGCGTTCGGCCTCACCCGCACGCTCTGGCTCGGCGTCGTCTTCCTGGCCCTCTCGGGCGCGGCCGACATGGTGAGCTCGGTGTTCCGCAACACGATCCTGCAGGTCGCGACACCCGACGCGATGCGCGGACGCCTCCAAGGCGTCTTCATCGTGGTCGTCGCCGGCGGCCCGCGCCTCGGTGACTTCACCGCGGGCACCATCGCCGCGATCAGCACCGAGGCGTTCGCGGTGGTTTCGGGCGGGTGCGCCTGCATGGTCGCGGTCGGCCTGCTGGCGGCGCGCTACCGCGGGTTCGCCCGCTACGACGCCGCTGCACCGCGCCCCTGACTTAGTCTCGGCCGGGTGACGGCGGCCATGGCGGACCGGGCGCTGGTGAACGACGTCCGGGCCCGGTTGCGGGCAGCCGGCGACCCGGCGAAAGCGCCCGCGATGCAGGCCTACATGAAGTCGGCCCTCCCCTACCACGGGGTGGCCAGCCCGCAGGCGCGCGTTGTCTTCCGCGAGGTCCTGGCCGCGCACCCGTTGCCGGACCGGGAGACCTGGCTCGCGACAGTCCTGGCCTTGTGGGACGAGGCCACTCATCGGGAGGAGTGGTACGCCGCGCTTGCCGTCGTGCGGGGCAGCCGGTACGCCGCCTACCGCGACACCCGCGCGCTCGGCCTCTACCGGCACCTGCTGACCACCGGGGCGTGGTGGGACGTCGTCGACGACGTCGCCATCCACCTGGTCGGGCCGCTGCTGATCGAGGACCCGGAGTCCGTTGCCCCGATCGTGCGCGAGTGGGCCACCGACGACGACCGGTGGCTGCGCCGGACTGCGGTCATCGCCCAGGTCGGCGCCAAGGACCGCACCGACCCCGACCTGCTCAGCCACGTGATCGAGGCCAACCTGGACGACCGCGACTTCTTCCTGCGCAAGGCCATCGGCTGGGCCCTGCGCCAGCACGCCCGGACCGACCCCGACTGGGTGCGCGCCTTCGTGGCTGCCCACGACGACCGGATCAGCAGGCTCTCGAGTCGCGAGGCACTCAAGCATCTGGAGGCATCGTGACCGCCGCACAACGGTGGCCACCACGCCCGTGATTCGGCCCGTTGTTACCGGCGAGTAGCATCGGTTCCCCACCGCCACTCATCTGTAGGAGGCACCTGTGCCCTCCGAGCCGCGCGAGCCCCGAACGTTGCGCGACGTCGTGTTCGTCGACGGCGTGCGCACGCCCTTCGGCAAGGCTGGCCCCAAGGGCATGTACGCCGAGACCCGGGCCGACGACCTGGTCATCCGCTGCATCCGGGAGCTGGTCCGCCGCCACCCCGAGCTGCCGCCGGAACGCATCGATGACGTGGCGATCGCCGCGACGACGCAGATCGGTGACCAGGGGCTGACCATCGGCCGCACCGCGGCCCTGCTGTCCGGCCTGCCCAAGACGGTCCCCGGCTTCGCCATCGACCGGATGTGCGGCGGCGCGATGACGGCGGTCACCACGATGGCGGGGAGCATCGCGTTCGGCGCCTACGACGTCGTCATCGCCGGCGGCGTCGAGCACATGGGGCACCACCCGATGGGCGAAGGTGTCGACCCCAACCCGCGGATCATCGCCGAGAAGCTCGTCGACCCCTCCGCGCTGGTGATGGGTGCCACCGCCGAGAACCTGCACGACCGGTTCCCCGCCATCACCAAGGAGCGGGCCGACGCGTTCGCGGTGGGCAGCCAGGACAAGCTCGCCAAGGCCTACGCGAACGGCAAGGTGGAGCCCGACCTCGTGCCGGTCGCCACCCGCAGCACCGAGCACGGCTACGGCCTGGCCACCCGGGACGAGCCGCCGCGACCCGGCACCACCGTCGAGGACCTGGCCGTGCTCAAGACGCCGTTCCGGCCGCACGGGCGGGTGACTGCCGGCAACGCGGCCGGGCTCAACGACGGTGCGACGGCGTGCATCCTCGCGGCCGAGGAGACGGCGCGCGAGCTCGGGCTGCCGGTCAAGATGCGCCTGGTCTCCTACTCCTTCGTCGGCGTCGAGCCCGAGGTGATGGGCGTCGGTCCGGTGCCGGCCACCGAGAAGGCTCTCGCCCGGGCCGGCCTGCGCATCGAGGACATCGGGCTCTTCGAGCTCAACGAGGCGTTCGCCGTCCAGGTGCTCGCGTTCCTCGACCACTTCGGCATCGACGACGACGATCCCCGCGTCAACGAGTACGGCGGGGCGATCGCCCTCGGGCATCCGCTCGCGTCCTCGGGCGTGCGGCTGATGACCCAGCTGGCCCGCCAGTTCGAGGATCACCCGGAGGTGCGCTACGGCCTGACAGCCCTGTGCATCGGCATCGGGATGGGCGGCGCGGTCATCTGGGAGAACCCGCACTGGACCAGCGACGACACGAGCGACGCTGACGACACCGAGGGCGACTCATGAGCGACATGATCGATTTCCCGGACGAGGTCGTCACGAGCGCGCCGGTCCGCTACGTCGACCTCCCGCACGGCGCCGGCATCGCTGCCCTCATCACGATCGACAACGGCTTCGACCACACCAAGCCGACGACGCTGGGGCCGAAGAGCCTGGCCAACATCGGGGCCGCAATCGATGAGGCGCTCGGCCGCGACGATGTCGTGGCGGTCGCGGTGACCGGTAAGCCGTTCATCTTCGCGGTCGGGGCCGACCTCAAGGTGATGCAGGCGGGCGGGACGGCGGCGCAGGCGCAGAACTACTTCGCCCTCGGCCACGACACGTTCCGCAAGCTGCGTGACGCGACGGTGCCGACCTTCGCGTTCATCAACGGTGCGGTCATGGGCGGTGGCCTCGAGCTGGCCCTGCACGCGCACTACCGCGCGCTGTCCGCCGGCGTACCGGCCATCGCGTTCCCCGAGGTGTTCCTCGGCTTGATCCCCGGGTGGGGCGGCAGCCAGCTGCTGCCGAACCTGATCGGTGCTGACAAGGCCGTCACCCTCATCGTGGAGAACGCGATGAACCAGAACCGCATGCTCAAGGCGAAGCAGGCCTTCGAGCTCGGCATCGCCGACGCGATGTTCGAGCCCGCCGACTTCCTCGAGCAGTCCCTGGCCTGGGCCGCGTCGGTCGTCACCGGCCAGACAGAAGTCGAGCGCCCCGAGATCGACAGGGGCGATGCCTGGAACGCCGCACTCGCCCGCGGCAAGAGCATCGCCGACATGAAGGTGCACGGTGCGACACCGGCGCCCTACAAGGCGATCGAGCTGATCGAGCTCGCCCGCACCGCGTCGTACGACGAGGGGATCGCCGCCGAGCGCACGGCGCTGTTCGAGCTCGCCATGGGAGAGGAGCTGCGTGCCGGGCTGTACGCGTTCGACCTCGTGCAGCGTCGCGCGAAGCGGCCGGCCGGTGTGCCGGACAAGTCCCTGGCACGTGAGGTCACCAAGGTCGGCGTCGTCGGTGCCGGGCTGATGGCCTCGCAGCTCGCGATGCTGTTCGCCCAGCGGCTCGAGGTGCCGGTTGTGCTCACCGACCTCGACCAGGAACGGGTCGACAAGGGGGTCGGCTACGTGCACGGCGAGGTCGACAAGCTGCTCGGCAAGGGCCGCATCAACCAGGACAAGGCCAACCGGCTGAAGGCGCTGGTCACCGGGTCCACCGGCAAGGACGCGTTCGCCGACGCCGACTTCGTGATCGAGGCCGTCTTCGAGGAGATGAAGGTCAAGCAGCAGGTGTTCGCCGAGGTCGAGGCCGTGGTCTCGCCGGAGTGCGTGCTCGCCACCAACACCTCGTCCCTGTCGGTGACCGAGATGGCCTCCGGGCTGCAGCACCCGGAGCGGGTCGTCGGCTTCCACTTCTTCAACCCGGTTGCTGTGCTGCCGCTGCTCGAGATCGCGCGCGCGGACAAGACCGACGACGCGTCGGTAGCCACCGCCTTCGCGGTCGGCAAGACGCTGAAGAAGTCCTGCGTGCTGGTTGCTGACCGGCCGGCTTTCGTCGTCAACCGGATCCTGACCCGGTTCCTGGGCGAGGTCACCAAGGCGGTCGACGAGGGGACGCCGTTCGAGGTTGCCGACCGGGCCCTGGAGCCGCTCGGCCTCCCACTCACGCCGTTCGTGCTGCTGCAGCTGGTCGGCCCCGCTGTCGCGCTGCACGTGGCCGAGACGATGCACGAGGCCTTCCCGGAGCGCTTCTACGTCTCGGCGAACCTCGGCCGTCTGGTGGCGGCCGGCAAGACCGGCGTCTACGTCTGGGAGGGCTCGACGCCAAAGGTCGACCCGGAGGTCGCCGAGCTGTTCACGAAGGGCACCACGCCGTCGACTGAGGAAGAGGTCCGCCGCCGGGCGCTGGACGCGCTCGCCGAGGAGATCCGCCTGATGCTCGACGAAAAGGTGGTCGAGGACGTCCGGGACATCGACCTCGCCATGCTGCTGGGCGCCGGCTGGCCGTTCCACCTCGGCGGCGTCACGCCGTACCTCGACCGCGAAGGCGTGTCCGAGCGGGTCACCGGGGCGCGGTTCCTGCCGCCGGGGGTTGCCTCACTCCCCCAGGCCTAGGGCCCCCGCGTCACCCATGTGGCCGAGTGGCCCGCGGGGCCGGAATGGGTACCGTCGAGAGGTGCGTGCCCCCGACTCGGTCGAGCTGCGCCGCATCGCCCTGGCGGTGTCGGTTCTCGACGACATTGACATCGTCCCGCTCGACGACGGGGTGATGCTCGCCGGCTCCGAGCCGGTCGAGGTGAGCTGGCTCGAACTGCGCCGAGCGGTCGCGGGGGCCGACGCCGACAGCGAGCTCGCCAGGGCCCGGGTCCGCGCCTGGCTGCACGGCCGCCGGATCGCCGTGGACCGCGACCTCGAGGAGCTTCGCCAGCTGGCCCGTCCGGTCGGCCTGCCCGTCGACCACCCCCTGCACCCCGGCCTGGACTGGGTGCGGCACCGGGTGCTCGGTGAGGCGCTCGATCTCGGCTTCGGCTTCGTCGGCGTGGGCCACGACCCCGACATGGTGATCATCGTTCCGCAGGGTGCGCTGGACGCGGCCGGGGTGGACCCGACCCCCTGGTGGCCGGTTGCGCGCGACTACCTGGAGCGGATGGGAGCGATCGCGGCCGAGCGGCTCGCCGACAGCCCCACCCTGCGGCCGATCGGCGACTGCGACGTGCTCACCCTGCTCGGCTCGCAGACACTGCGCACCGCGCTGTGCAGCAAGGACGGCACCGGCATGCGGGCGGCCGCGGTGCCGATGCGCACCCGCGGCTGGCTCGACCTCAGCCGCATCGACCCCGCCTACACCGCCGCCGCCGCGGCCGCCACCGATGAGCTCGACCGCGGCTTCCCGCGGCCGCTGCTGCTCACCGAGGATGAGGTCACGATGGCTCCCGACGGTGGCCGGCCTGCCGAGATCGTGCTGCGCGACAAGGCGGCAGACGCGCCAAACCTGCGCCCGGTCCTCTTCCGCTAGGACGGCATCGGCTCCCACGGGAACCAGCCGGTGCGGATCCGCCAGTGACCGCCCCGCTCGAGGTGGTCGAGCAGCGCCCGCTGGAGGGTCGTTGCCCGAGGCAGCTCGCCCAGGTCGGCCGGCACCCGCTGGAAGACGAACCGCAGCGGCTCGTGGTCGTCGACGATCGCGTCCGAGTCCAGGGTGAAGCGGCGCTGGAACCGCACGATGTTGGAGTCGCCCGGAAGGTAGTCGGCGAGCTGTTCGTCCAGCAGCCACGACGTGCAGACGACGCGGTGGCGTGCGGGCTCGGGGAAGTGCTCCGCGAGGAACGACCGGGCCAGCGCCAGTGAGTCGTCGCACGCCTGCGGTGTCAGCGGGCCGGTCGCCGGGATGTGCAGGCCGAGGCCATCGCGCTGAAGCTCGAACTGCAGTCGACCGAGCTCGAAGAGCTCGCCGTGGAAGTGGTGCGTGAGCCAGAAGGCCTTGTCCAGACCGCCGACGCCGTAGGTGGCCCGGTGGATGGCCACCCCGCGACCCAGGTCCTGCAGCGTCGCCCAGGACACGTCATCGGCTATCCCCCGGCGTGCGTGCCAGTACTGCAGCGGGGAGACCGCCGGGAGGAGGGCGTGCAGCTGGAAAAACCGGCCGCGCGCACTGAGCTCGTCCGGCAGGCGCGGGATCGTCCACCGCGAGGCTTCGGGCTGCAGGCCGCGGATGACGGCGTGGTAGCAGCGCTCGAGCAGCCACCAGAGCTCCGGGTGCTCGTCGGGTTGGATGCGCGCCGCGATCGCGTCCCGGGCGTCCTCCGCGGTGAATCCGAGCCGGTCGAGCAGACAGCCCATGGCCTCCCGCGTCAGCGGGATCAGTGGCGGGTCGGGCGGCCCGAGTGGGTCCAGCCCGCCCAGCCACTCGTCGTACTCCTCGCCGAGCTGCAGCCGCTGGCGCACGGCCTCGCGCGTCGGCACCGCGGTCAGTCGTTGACGGTGTGTCGCTCGGCGGTTCGGTCCAGCGAGCTGACCGTCTCGACGACGGCGCGGGCGATGTCCTGCGCCGTCAGGCCGATCTCGGCGAGCACCTCGGCGCGCTTGCCGTGGTCGAGGAAGCGGACCGGGATGCCGAAGTCGCGCAGCGGGACCTCGACGCGAGCGTCGCGCAACGCCTGCGCGATCGCCGACCCGACACCACCGGCGCGCACGTTGTCCTCGACCGTCACGACGAAGCGGTGGTCGCGCGCCATGTCGGCCAGGGCGGCGGGCACCGGCTTGACCCAGCGCGGGTCGACGACCGTGACCCCGATGCCCTCACGCGCACAGCGCGACGCGACGTCCAGGCACGTCTCGGCCATCGCCCCCACGGCGACGAGGAGGACGTCCGCCGAGTCACCCCTGCTCAGCACGTCGACTCCGCCGACGCGCTCCAGTGCCGGGATGTCGGCGCACACGGCTCCCTTGGGGAACCGCACGACAGTGGGAGCGTCCTCGACCTCGACTGCCTCGCGCAGCTCCTCGCGCAGCGTCACCGCGTCGCGCGGGGCGGCGAGGCGCAGGCCGGGCACCACCTGCAGGAACGACATGTCCCACATGCCGTTGTGGCTCGCGCCGTCGTCACCGGTGACCCCCGCGCGGTCGAGCACGAACGTCACGCCGCACTTGTGCAGGGCGACGTCCATCAGCACCTGGTCGAAGGCACGGTTGAGGAACGTCGCGTAGATAGCCACGACCGGGTGGACCCCGCCGATCGCCAGGCCTGCGGCCGACGTGGTGGCGTGCTGCTCGGCGATGCCGACGTCGAAGGTGCGGTCGGGGTACTTCGCGGCGAACTTGTCCAGTCCGACCGGGATCATCATCGCGGCCGTGATTGCAACGATGTCGCTCCGCTCGGCCCCGATCTCGACCATCTCGTCGGAGAAGACGCTGGTCCACGACGTACCGGCCGCGGCCAACGGCTGACCGGTCTCGGGGTCGATCACGCCGATGCTGTGGAAGTTGTCGGCCATGTCGTTCTCGGCGAGGGGGTAGCCCAGGCCCTTGCGCGTGAGGCAGTGCACGAGCACCGGCCCGGCGTAGGACCGGGCGCGACGCAGCGCGTGCTCCATCGCCTCGATGTCGTGCCCGTCGACGGGCCCGATGTACTTCAGCCCCAGGTCCTCGAACATGCCCTGCGGCGCGACGACGTCCTTGATGCCCTTCTTCATGCCGTGCAACGTGTCGTAGATCGGGCCGCCGACGACGGGAGTGCGGCCGAGCACCTGCTTGCCCCACTCGAGGAAGCGCTCGTAGCCGCCGGTCGTGCGCAGCGTCGCCAGGTGGTGGGCCAGGCCCCCGATGGTCGGGGCGTAGGACCGCTCGTTGTCGTTGACGACGATGACAAGGCGGCGGTCACGGTCTGCCGCGATGTTGTTGAGCGCCTCCCACGCCATGCCGCCCGTCAGCGCACCGTCGCCGATGACCGCGACCACGTGCCGGTCGGTCAGCCCGCGCAGCTGGTGCGCCTTGGCGATGCCGTCGGCGTAGGAGAGCGACGTCGAGGCGTGGGAGTTCTCGATGATGTCGTGGTCGGACTCGGCGCGGCTCGGGTAGCCGGACAGGCCACCCTTCTTCCGCAGGGTCGCGAAGCCCGCAGCCCGCCCGGTGACCAGCTTGTGCACGTAGGCCTGGTGGCCGGTGTCCCACAGGATGCGGTCGCGCGGTGACTCGAACACGCGGTGCAGCGCGAGGGTGAGCTCGACGGCGCCGAGGTTCGGGCCGAGGTGGCCGCTGGTCTTGGAGACGGACGTGATGAGGAAGTCGCGGATCTCCTCGGCGAGGCTGCCCAGCTCCTCGGGGCTCAGCCGCCGCAGGTCATGGGGTCCCCGGATCGACTCGAGCAATCCCACCTGCGGTTCTCCTCTCGGTCGCCGTACCGGACGTGCCGTGCAGCCGCCGAGTCTACGGCCCTGCTTCGGCTCCGGATGAGCGCCCGGACAGGCCTGAACGAAACCCTCACAGCTTCTGCACAAACCGTCCGCCGCGCAGCGCCTCCTCCACCAGCGCCAGCGCCCGGCCGGTGGTCATCAGTCGTGCCCCCTCCCGCTCGTAGGCGCTGACGGCCGCGGCCACGGTCTCCGGCGGGACGACGTCGCGCAGCTCGTCGCGGGCGGTCGCCAGGCCCTCACGAGCCGCGTCCACCCCCGCCTGCACATGCCGGGCCGCGAAGCGGGCGAGCACCTGCGGGTGCCGGCGCAACACGTCGTACGCCCGGTAGTCCGGCGGGCAGAGGTCGAAGAGCCAGGCCACCGCCGAGCGCTCCCACTCCGGCGCGCCGGGTGGGCGCACCTGCTCCGGCCAACCAGGAGGTACGACGTGTGGGCTCACGTCAGCTGGCTGACATCTCAAGCAGGGGGTCCGCCAGCAACGGGGTGAACGCGAGCTCGGCGGCACCGATCAGCGACGAGTCGAAGCCGAAGGCCGGTTGCAGCAACCGCAGCTGCTCCAACGGCGGCCCGAGCACGGCTGCGTGTACGGCGTCGCGAAGCGCCGTCTCAGCGGCGGCGAAGATCTCTCCGAGCGCCCCGCCCATGATGATCGCCTCGGGGTTGAAGACGTTGACGACGGAGGCCACGCCGGTGCCCAGCCAGGCGGCGACCTGGGTCAACGCCTTAGCCGCGACCTCGTCACCGTCGGCGGCAGCGGCCACGATCTCGCGTACGCCCTCGATGCCACCCCCCGCCGGGCGGCCGGCCAGCTCGAACAGCCGCTCCTCGCCGGACTCGGTTTCCCAACAGCCGCGCGACCCGCAGTGGCACGTCCGGCCCCCAGGGTTCACGACGATGTGGCCCACCTCACCGGCGTAGCCGTTGTGCCCCACCAGCGGCCGGCCCGACGTGAAGACGCCCGCCCCGATGCCGGCGTGACCGGACAGGTAGACGGCGTCGTCGACGCCGGCGGCCGCACCGCGCACGTGCTCGGCCAGGATGCCCAGGTCGGCATCGTTGCCGACGGCGACCGGCAGGCCCAGCGCGTCGGCCAGCTCGGCGCCCACCGGCGCGTCCTGCCAGCCGAGGTTCGGAGCCTGGCGCACCTGCCCGTCCCGCTGCCGAACCATTCCGGGCACAGCCACCCCGACGCCGATGACCACCGTGTCGCGGCCGGTCTCGGCGCGCAGTGCGGCGGCAAACCTCGTGATCGTGGTCTTCATCGACCGCTGGCTGCGTACGCCATGGTGGTACGACCGGTCGCGGCGGGACAGGACGGCGCCGCCCAGCCCGATGCGGGCCACCGTCAGGTGGGTGACACCGATGTCGATCGCGAGCACCTGCACGCGTTCGGACTCCGGAACGACGACGTACGACGGGCGCCCGCCGCTGCTCGCCACCACGGTGCCGGCGCGCACGGTCCGACCGGGCTCCTCGCGGACGAGCCCGGCCGCGACCAGCTCGCCGGTCAGGTCGCCGATCGTGCTGCGGTTGAGGCCCAGGTCCGTCGTCAGCCTGCTCCGCGCGGTCGGCCCGTGCACGTGCACGTAGGTCAGCAGTGAGGACAGGTTCCGTCGACGCAGATCGGCGGACCTCGCACCCCGCGAGCCCCGAGCCTGGACCGTCATACCGGCCGCTACGCCCGCCCCGATGCCGCGGCACGTCGCCGGGACAGCGCATCGACACCCGCGGCGAGCAGCAGGACCAGGCCGGTGACCATGTAGACGACAGCGGCGGGCTGGTTGAGCAGGCCCATTCCGTTCGCCACGATCGCGACCACCAGACCGCCGATGATCGCGTCCACCGGCTTGCCCTTGCCGCCGAACAGACTGGTGCCACCGATGACGGCAGCGCCCACCGCGTACAGCAGCGTCTCGCCACCACCGGTCGAGGGGGTCACCGAGTTCACCCGGCTGGCGAGCAGCACCCCGGCGATCGCGGCGATCGTCGAGCAGATCACGAAGCAGAGCAGCCGGATCCGCGCCACGTTGATGCCGGCCCGCCGGGCCGCCTCAGCGTTGCCGCCGACGGCGTAGACGTGCCGGCCGAACAGCGTCTTGGTGAGCAGCATCGTGAAGAGCAGGAGCAGGAAGAGCACGACGGGGATGACGATGGGGATGCCCTTGATCGAGGTGACGGCCGTGTTCCGGCTGCGCTCGAGGTTCAGGTAGTAGGTGCAGATCCCGAGCATGCACGGCCAGACCGATCACCTTGGCCAGCCAGACGGATTGCGGCTGGGCCACCAGCCCACGGGATCGGCGGTTGGCCAGCTGGCGGTAGGAAACCAGGGCATAGGCGAGCACCAGGACGGCGAACAAGGTCCAGCCGAGCCAGACGGGCAGGGTCTTGGACATGATCGCCAGCACGGTCTCGCTGCGGATCCGGATCGTGCCGCCCTCACCGATGATCTGGAGCAGGAGCCCCTGCAGGCCCAGCAAGAAGGCCAGGGTCACGACGAACGACGGGATCCCCACCCGGGAGACCAGGAAGCCGTTCACCAGCCCGATCAACGCGCCGGTGCCCAGGCACACGAGGACGCCGACCCACCACGGCCAGTCGTGGCGGGTCGTGGCAACACCCAGCATCGCCGCGGCCACACCCGCGGTGTAGCCCGCCGACAGGTCGATCTCGCCGATGAGCAGGACGAACACCAGCCCCATCGCGATGACGATGACCGGCGAGCTCTGGATCAGCAGGTTGGCGAAGTTGAACGAGTTGGTGAACGTCTCCGGCCGCAGCGACGGAGAACACGATCAGCAGCACGACCAGGCCGAGGACGGCGGGGAGGGGTCCGACGTCACCGCCCCGGACCCGCGAGACATATTCCCTCGCCGCATCGGCAAGGGTCACCCGGGGAGCAGGGGGTACCTCGTCGACCTCGTCGGGGAGCGTCATGACTGCTCCTCCGGCTCCGGACGTGCAACCTCGTTGTCAGAGTCAGCGCTCGCCTCGTGCGGGTCGGTGACCACGACCTGTCCGCCCCTCTCCACGAGGGTCCCGCCGGTGATGAGCTGGACGACCTCCGAGTGCGACACGTCCGAGGCCTCGACCTGCGCGGTGAGGCGACCCAGGTACAGGACGGCGATGTCGTCGGCCACGGCCAGGACGTCGTTCATGTTGTGGCTGATCAGAATCACGGCAAGCCCGCGGTCGGCGAGCCGGCGCACCAGCCGGAGCACCTGCTCGGTCTGCGCGACACCGAGCGCGGCAGTTGGCTCGTCCAGGATCACCAGCTTGGAGTTCCACAGCACAGCCCGCGCGATCGCCACCGTCTGGCGCTGACCGCCGGACAGGCTGGCGACCTTCTGCCGGACCGACTTCACCGTCCGGACCGACAGCCCCGCCAGGGTCGCGGCCGCCCGCTGCTCCATCGCGATCTCGTCCAGGAAGCCGGAGCTGAGCTCCTCCCGGCCGAGGTAGAGGTTCTCGACGATGTCGAGGTTGTCGCACAGAGCGAGGTCCTGGTAGACGACCTCGATGCCCAGCGCGTTGGCCTGCTTGGGGTTGTGGACCGCGACCGACTGACCCTCGAACACGTAGTCGCCGTGGTCGAACGCGTGGATGCCGGCAATGCCCTTGATCAGGGTGCTCTTGCCGGCACCGTTGTCCCCGACGAGCGCGGTGACCCGCCCGAGTCGCACGGTGAGGTCCACGTCGTGCAGGACCTGGACCGGACCGAAGCTCTTGTTGACCCCGCGCAGCTCGAGCAGGGGCTGCCCGTTGGTCGGCGGCTCGGTACCCGCCTCTGTCGTCGTCGCTGTCATGGCACCTCGCCGCGCCGTTTGGGTTCGGTCAGCACAGGGGCCCGGTCCGGGACCGGGCCCCTGTGCTGCTGACTAGGACAGACCGAGCTTGGTGCAGGCGGCTGCGAAGTCGCCGGTGCACACCTTCTCCACGGTGGTGTAGCCGGCGTCGAACGGCTCCTTGATGTTCTCCTGGGTGATCCACACCGGGGTCGCGAACACCGACCTGACCTTCTTGTTGGCCTCGGTGTCGTCAACCTCGCCGTTGACCAGGTCTTCGGCCGAGCCGTCGTCCTTGACGATCGCGATCGCCAGCTTCGCGGCGGCCTCTGCCTCGAGGTTGACGTCCTTGAAGACGGTGCCGCACTGGGTGCCGGCGATCACGCGCTGCAGGCCCTCGTCCGACGCGTCCTGGCCCGTGACCGGGACCTTGCCGGCCAGCTTGTTGTTGTTGAGCACCGTGACGATGCCGCCGGCCATCGTGTCGTTGGCGGACACGACGCCGTCGACCTTGCCGCCGTTCTGGGTGAACAGCTGCTCGAACGTGGTCTGCGCAACGGTTGCGTCCCACTTGCCGGTCTGGTCGCCGACCAGCTTGTAGTCGCCGGAGTCGATCTTCGGCTTCAGTGCGCCGGCGTAGCCCAGCTTGAACAGCGCGGCGTTGTTGTCGGTCGGGTCACCGTTGATGTAGACGATGTTCGCCGTGGTCTTGCCTGCCTTGTCGAGGCACGCAGCGAGGCCGTCGCCCATCAGCTTGCCGACCTGGACGTTGTCGAACGAGACGTAGTAGTCGGCCGATCCACCCAGCGTCAGGCGGTCATAGTCGATGCTCGGGATACCGGCGTCCTTGGCCTTCTTCTCGCAGGCCGCGCCGCTCTCGGAGTCGAGGTTGACGATCATCAGGACGCCACGCTCTGGTTGATCATCGAGTCGCACAGCGAGGTGAACTTGGTGACCTCCTTGGACGCGTTCTGGATGATCGCCTCGTAGCCAGCGGCCTCGATCGACTTCTTCAGGGCCGGCCGGTCGTTGTTCTCCCAGCGCGGCGACGTGGCCGCGTCGGGCAGGATCACGCCGATCTTTGCCTTCTCGGAGCTCGTGTCACCGGAGTCGCCGCTGTCGTCACCGCCGCAGGCCGTGAGGGCGAGGGCGAGAACCGCCAGGCCGGCGACCGCAGTCGTTCTGATTCGCATAGCGAGAGTGCCTTCCGCTGGGGAACCGGCGGGCCTGACACGGCCTCGGCGGTATGTTGTCGTCGACAACGTAGACCTCTCGCGGGACTTGTGGCAGTCACAATCGCGTAACAGCGACGACACGTCCGATTTGCTCCGGACTCGCCGGTTGCCCCGCCATCTGCGCCGGTTTCAGCCCCGCAGCAGCGACCTCAGCACGAACTGCATGATGCCGCCGTGGCGGTAGTAGTCCGCCTCCCCCGGGGTGTCGATGCGCAGCCGCACCTGGAACTCCTTGTCGTCGGCGCGCACGGTCACCTCCCGCGGCGACGCACCGTCGTTGAGTGCTGTCACGCCGGTCACGCTGAACGTCTCCTCACCGGTGAGCCCGAGCGACTCCGCCGAGTCGCCCTCGGCGTACTGCAGCGGCAGCACACCCATGCCGATCAGGTTCGACCGGTGGATGCGCTCGTAGGACTCGGCGATGACAGCGCGTACGCCGAGCAGCGCGGTGCCCTTCGCGGCCCAGTCGCGCGAGGACCCCGAGCCGTACTCCTTGCCGGCCAGCACCACCAGCGGCACCCCGTCGGCCTGGTAGCGGCTCGAGGCGTCGTAGATGCTCATCTCCTCGCCGTCCGGAAGGTGGCGGGTGACCCCGCCCTCGGTGCCGGGAGCGAGCTGGTTGCGCAGCCGGATGTTGGCGAACGTCCCCCGGATCATGACCTCGTGGTTGCCGCGGCGCGACCCGTAGGAGTTGAAGTCGCGGCGGTCCACGCCGTGCTCCTGCAGGTAGGCGCCGGCCGGCGAGTCGGCCTTGATCGAGCCCGCCGGCGAGATGTGGTCGGTGGTGACCGAGTCGCCGAGCACTGCCAACACCCGAGCATCCTCGATGTCCGTGACCGGTGCGGGCTCGGCCGGCATCCCGTCGAAGTAGGGCGGCTTGCGCACGTAGGTCGAGTCGGCGTCCCACTCGAACGTGCTGCCGGTCGGCGTGGGCAGGTTCTGCCAGGTCTCGTCGCCGGCGAACACGTCGGCGTAGTCGCGGCTGAACATCTCCGAGCGCACCGCCGAGTCGACGACCTCCTGGATCTCCTGGCTCGAGGGCCAGATGTCCTTGAGGAAGACGTCCTTGCCGTCGCTGTCCGTGCCCAGCGCCTCGGTGGTGATGTCGAGGTCCATCGAGCCAGCGAGCGCGTAGGCAACGACGAGCGGCGGCGACATCAGGTAGTTCATCTTGACGTCAGGGTTGATCCGGCCCTCGAAGTTCCGGTTGCCCGAGAGCACCGACACCACGGCGAGGTCGTTGTCGTTCACCCCCTTGCTGATCGGCTCCTGCAGCGGCCCGGAGTTGCCGATGCACGTCGTGCACCCGTAGCCGACGAGGTTGAACCCGAGCTTGTCCAGGTAGGGCGTGAGCCCGGCCCGCTCGTAGTAGTCCATGACGACCTTCGAGCCGGGGGCCAGCGTCGTCTTCACCCAGGGCTTTCGCTCCAGACCCCGCTCGACCGCCTTCTTCGCCAGCAGGGCAGCGCCGATCATCACCGTCGGGTTCGACGTGTTCGTGCACGAGGTGATGGCCGCGATCACGACGTGACCGTGGTCGACCTCGAACTCCTGCCCGTCGAGGCTGACCTTCGCGGGGTTGGACGGGCGACGCACCTCACCGTGGTCGGGTGCACTGCGCGGTGCGCCGCTCCCGTTGTCGCCGTGGTAGGCCGGTGCGTCGCTGGCCGGGAAGGACTCGTCGGACGACTCGTCGACGCCCGAGTGCTCGTCGGCGTCACCGACCGCGTAGTCGGCGAGGGCGTTGCGGAAGCCGGCCTTCGCGTCGGCCAGCGAGATCCGGTCCTGTGGCCGCTTCGGCCCGGCGATCGACGGGACCACCGACGAGAGGTCGAGCTCGATCGTCTCGCTGAATGCCGGCTCGGCCTTCGGGTCGTGCCAGAGCCCCTGCGCCTTCGCGTAGGCCTCGACCAGCGCGACCTGCTGCTCCTCGCGGCCGGTCATCCGCAGGTAGCGGATCGTCTCGTCGTCGATCGGGAAGATGGCGACGGTCGAGCCGTACTCCGGGCTCATGTTGCCGATGGTGGCGCGGTTGGCCAGCGGCACCGCAGCGACACCTTCGCCGTAGAACTCGACGAACTTCCCGACGACCCCCCGCTCGCGAAGCATCTCGGTGATGGTGAGGACCAGGTCGGTCGCGGTGGCGCCCTCCGGCAGCTCACCGACGAGCTTGAAGCCGACGACCTTCGGGATCAGCATCGAGACCGGCTGACCGAGCATGGCCGCCTCTGCCTCGATGCCGCCGACGCCCCACCCGAGGACGCCGAGCCCGTTGACCATCGTGGTGTGCGAGTCGGTGCCGACCAGCGTGTCGGGGTAGGCGACGCCGTCCCGGTCGAACACGACCCGGGCGAGGTACTCGATGTTGACCTGGTGCACGATCCCGGTGCCCGGCGGCACCACCTTGAAGTCGTCGAACGCCGTCTGCCCCCAGCGCAGGAACTGGTAGCGCTCGGTGTTGCGCTCGTACTCGAGCTCGACGTTGCGCGCGAAGGAGTCGGGGGCGCCGAACAGGTCAGCGATCACCGAGTGGTCGATGACCAGCTCGGCCGGCGCCAACGGGTTGATCTTGTCGGCGTCACCGCCGAGCTCCTGCATCGCCTCGCGCATCGTGGCCAGGTCGACGATGCACGGGACGCCGGTGAAGTCCTGCATGACGACACGGGCGGGGGTGAACTGGATCTCGGTGTCCGGCTCGGCCGTCGGGTCCCACGCGGCGATGGCGCGGACGTGGTCGGCCGTGATGTTGGCGCCGTCCTCGGTGCGGAGCAGGTTCTCCAGCAGGATCTTCAGCGAGAACGGGAGCTTGTCGCTTCCGTCCACCTGGTCGAGGCGATAGATCTGGTACGACGTGTCGCCGACCCGCAGCTCACCCTTCGCGCCGAAGCTGTCTGTGCTGCCGCCCCTCGCGCTGCTGCCTGAGTTTGCATTCCCGTTGTCGCCCACGACCCGCTCCTCTCGTCGCCACCATCCTGCCGCGAGGCCCTGCGCACGCCTCGGGCGGCTCCCGTCCAATATATCTTGATGTCGAGATACTTTCAACGGGCCATCCCCACGGCGTGCGGCAGGATGTCGCGGGTGACCATCGATGCCGCCGACATCCGCGCCAGCCTGTCCCGGCAGTCCTTCATGACCCTGCTCGGTGCGGAGCCGGTCGAGATCTCCCCGGGTCGCGTCGTGCTCGAGATGCCGTTCCGCGAGGACCTGTGCCAGCAGAACGGGTTCCTGCACGCCGGTGTCGTGACCTCGGTCGCCGACTCCGCGTGCGGCTACGCCGCCCTCACCCTGATGGCGCCCGGCAGCGACGTCCTGAGCGTCGAGTTCAAGGTGAACCTGCTGGCCCCGGCGGTGGGCGACCGGTTCCGGGCGGTGGGCACCGTCGTACGGTCCGGTCGCACTCTGACCGTGTGCAGCGGCGAGGTGTTCGCGCTCGCCGAGGGCCGGCCGGACAAGCAGGTGGCGCTGGTGCAGGCCACGATGATCGCCGCAACGCCGGAGTAGCCTGCAAGCGACCTGGACCCGTCACGAGCGAAGGAGCGTCCGGTGGCCTCTCGACTCAACCCCTACATCAGCTTCGAAGACAACGCGCGCCAAGCCATGGAGTTCTACAAGGAGGTGTTCGGCGGGACGCTGGCCCTGAACACCTTCGGCGAGTACGGCGAGGCGGACTCCCCGATTGCCGACAAGATCATGCACGGCATGCTCGAGACGGACCAAGGTTTCACGATCATGGGTGCCGACACCCCGCCAGGGATGGACCGCAACCCGGGCGACAACATCACGGTCAGCCTCAGCGGCGACGACGCCGACCTGCTGCGCGGCTACTGGGAGAAGCTCTCCAGCAGCGGCAAGGTGATCATGCCCCTGGAGAAGCAGATGTGGGGCGACGAGTTCGGCCAGTGCGTGGACCAGTTCGGCGTCCCGTGGATGGTCAACATCGGCCAGCCGCGGGTCTGACGGCAGGGTTACGGCGCCACCGGGCCGAGGATCGCCACGCACTCGACGTGCGCGGTCATCGGGAAGAGGTCGAAGGCCCGCAGGTCGACCAGCTCGTAGCCACCGCGCTCGCGGAACCACCGCAGGTCACGGGCCAGCGCGGCCGGGTCGCACGCGACGTAGGCGATGCGGCGCGCCTTCACCCGGCTCAGCAGGTCGACCACCGCCTTGCCCGCGCCCGACCGCGGCGGGTCCAGCACCACCAGGTCGGCCCGGCGGAGCCGTAGCCGGCGCAGCACGTGGTCGACGCGCCCGCGCTCGATCCGGACCGTCGGCAGGTCGGTGAGGTTGTGCCGGGCGTCGGCCACGGCACGGGCGTCGGACTCGACGGCCGTCACGCGACCGCCCGGCCCGAGCTGCTGCGCCAGCGTGGCCGCGAAGAGGCCGACCCCGCAGTAGAGGTCCAGCGCCGACTCACCCGGCCGCGGGTCCAGGCCGGCCAGCACCGTGTCGAGCAACACCTCGGCCGCTCCCGGGTGCACCTGCCAGAACCCGCCTCCGCTGACGCGGAACTCGCGGCCGGCAGCGACCTCGGTCACCGCTCCGCCGGGCGCGCCGTCGACCAGCACCAGCCGCTCGCCGGTCGCGACCGAGGCCGCCACCTCGACGGAGGACTCCGGTGGCCACCGGTCGTCGGGCACGCGGGCCTCGACGACCAGCGGGTGCGCGATGCGGCACCAGTCGATGCGTACGACGTCGTGCGACCGGTGGCGGCGAAGACCGGCCCGTCCGCCGGCGTCGACCGCGTGGGAGATCCGCGTTCGCCAGCCGAGGCCGTCGACGTCGCCGGGCACGGCCTCGACCATCACGTCGCGCTCGATGCCGGCCAGGTGAGCGAGCTGCTCGCGGACCACCGCCGCCTTCAGCTCGCGCTGCGCGGACAGGCCGGCGTGCTGCCAGTCGCAGCCGCCGCAGCGCCCCGGTCCCGCCCAGGGACACGGCGGCGCGACCCGGTCGGGCGACGAGCTCAGCACCGCGGTCGCGTCGGCGCGCCAGAACTTGGAGGTGGCCCCGCCCTCGGTGACGGTGACCCGGACCCGCTCGCCCGGCAACGCGTGCCGGACGAAGACGACTCGACCCTCGTGGCGCGCGACGCAGTGGCCGCCGTGGGCAACGGGGCCGACGTCGACCTCGAAGGACTCGCCGACGACCGACACCGCCACCGGAGGTTGCGGGGTCGGAGGGTCCGGCTCCTCGGTCATCAGTCGCCGCGGCGGCTGGCGCCGGGAGCGATCCCCTCCGGCCGGTCCTCGCGACCGGCCGACGAGCGCAGCTGCCACGGCACGCTCGTGACCATCACCCCGGGGGTGAACAGCAACCTGCCCTTGAGCCGCAGCGCGCTCTGGTTGTGCAGGAGGTGCTCCCACCAGTGGCCCACGACGTACTCCGGGATGAGCACCGTCACGAGGTCGCGCGGACTCGTTCGCCGCACGTTGCGGACGTAGTCGATGACGGGGTCGGTGACCTCGCGGAAGGGCGAGTCGAGCACCTTGAGCGGCACCGGGATCCCCCGGCGGTCCCACTCCCGCTGCAGCGCCCGGGTCTCCTCCGGGTCGACGTTGACGGTGACCGCCTCCAGCGTCGTCGGGCGCATCGCTCGGGCGTAGCTGACTGCGCGCAGCGTCGGCTTGTGGATCTTCGAGACCAGCACGATCGCGTGCGTCCGCGACGGCAGCGTCATGTCCTCGTCGTCGTCGACGACGAGCTCGGCGGAGACGCCGACGTAGTGGCGGTGAATGCCCTTCATCATCGCGAACAGCACGACCATGGCGGCGATCGCGATCCACGCACCGAGCAGGAACTTGGTGACGAGTACGACGACGAGCACCAGGCCGGTGACCGACAGGCCGACCGTGTTGATCACTCGGCTGCGCCTCATCCTGGCCCGCGCCGCCGGGTCGGTCTCGGTCCGCAGGAGCCGGGTCCAGTGCCGCACCATGCCCGTCTGGCTCAGCGTGAACGAAACGAACACCCCCACGATGTAGAGCTGGATCAGCCGGGTCACCTCGGCATCGAATGCCACGATGAGCAGGATCGCCGCCAGCGCCAGCAGGACGATGCCGTTGCTGTAGGCCAGCCGGTCGCCACGCGTGTGCAGCTGGCGCGGAAGGTAGCGGTCCTGGGCCAGGATCGAGCCGAGCACCGGGAACCCGTTGAACGCGGTGTTCGCGGCGAGCACCAGGATCAGCCCGGTCACCGTGGTGATCACCGCGGCGATCAACGGCACGTTGTCGAAGATCGCTTTGGCCAGCTGGCCGATGACCGGGTCCTGGACGTAGGTCGTCCCGTCGGGGAAGCGCACTCCGTCGCCTTCGAACGGCACGCCTTGCTGCCCGTCGAGCCGCAGCTGTTCCGCGACGTTCTCGGCGAACCGCAGGCCCATCGTCTTGGCCAGCACGATGATGCTGACGAGCATCGTCACGGCGATGGTGCCGAGCAGCAGCAACGTCGTGGCTGCGTTCTTCGACTTGGGCTTGCGAAAGGCCGGCACGCCGTTGCTGATGGCCTCGACACCGGTGAGCGCGGCGCACCCGGAGGAGAACGCCCGCAGCAGCAGGAACGCGCCGGCGAGCCCAGTCAGGCCCGCCTCGTAACCCGGCTCGGCCGCCAGATCGAACTGCGCACTCGCCACGTCGGGCAGGTTGCCGAAGAAGTAGCGAGAGAACCCCCACAGCGCCATCCCGAGGACCGCTGCGATGAACGCGTAGGTGGGGATGGCGAACGCCGTGCCGGACTCGCGGACACCCCGGAGGTTGGCTGCCATCAGCACGAGCACCGCCGTGACAGCCACCGTCACCTCGTGGCCCTGCAGCGCATCGACCGTGGACGCGGCGTACTGCGCGGCCGACGAGATGGACACGGCCACGGTGAGCACGTAGTCGACGAGCAGAGCGCTGGCGACGACGAGACCCGGCGTACGGCCGAGGTTGACCGTGACGACCTCGTAGTCGCCGCCGCCGCTGGGATAGGCGTGCACGTTCTGGCGGTAGGACGCGACGACCACCAGCATCACCGCGGCGACGACCAGGCCGACCTTCCAGGAGAAGGAGTAGGCCGCGAACCCGGCGATGCCCAGGGTCAGGAAGATCTCGTCCGGTGCGTAGGCCACCGACGACAGCGCGTCACTGGCGAAGACCGGCAGCGCGATCCGCTTCGGCAGCAGGGTCTCGCCCAGCCGGTCGCTGCGCATGGCCCGGCCGACGAGCAGCCGTTTGACCGCGTCCGTCACCGTTGGCACAAGGCCGCATGCTAGGCCCCCGGCGGCCACCCTCGGCGAGCCGCCGCACCGTGTACCGTCGCCCCGTGCACTTCGTCATCATGGGCTGCGGCCGGGTGGGCTCGACGTTGGCGCACATCCTGGATGGCCAGAACCACAGCGTGGCCGTCGTCGACCGCAACCCCGAAGCCTTCCGCCGGCTCGGCCCACACTTCAAGGGCACGACGGTCACCGGCATCGGCTTCGACCGCGACACCCTGCGCGAGGCGAACGTCGAGGACGCCGAGGCGTTCGCAGCGGTCAGCAGCGGCGACAACTCCAACATCCTGGCTGCCCGGGTGGCCCGAGAGACGTTCGGCGTCGACAACGTCGTCGCGCGCATCTACGACCCCGGCCGCGCCGAGGTCTACCAGCGGCTCGGCATCCCCACCGTCGCGACCGTCCGGTGGACAGCCGACCAGATCATGCGGCGGCTGCTCCCCCACGGCGCGGAGCCGGAGTGGCGCGACCCGAGCGGCACCGTGCGTCTCGCCGAGGTCGAGGTCGACAACAGCTGGGTCGGGGAACGGGTCACGCTGCTGGAGAAGACCGCCAAGGCGAGGGTCGCGTTCCTGACGAGGTTCGGCGAAGGGGTGCTGCCCGTCGAGGACACCGTGATCCAGGACGGCGACATCGTCCACGTGGTCATGCGGGACACGGACGCCGAGGCGGTCGAGCAGGCCTTCCGCAGCCGCCCGGAGGACTCCTGATGCGCGTTGCCATCGCCGGTGCGGGCAGTGTCGGTCGCTCGGTCGCCAGGGAGCTGCTCGAGAACGGTCACGAGGTGCTGCTGATCGACCGCTCGCCCGACGCCATCAAGGTCTCGTCGGTGCCCAACGCCGAGTGGCTGCTCGCAGACGCGTGCGAGATCACGTCCTTGGAGGAGGCGGGCCTGAGCCACTGTCAGGTCGTGGTCGCCGCGACGGGCGACGACAAGGTCAACCTCGTCGTCTCGTTGATCGCCAAGACGGAGTACGGCGTGCCGCGCACCGTGGCGCGGGTGAACAACCCGAAGAACGAGTGGATGTTCGACGAGGCGTGGGGTGTCGACGTCGCGGTGTCGACGCCGCGCATCATGACCGCCCTCGTCGAGGAGGCCGTCAGCGTCGGCGACATCGTGCGCATCTTCCACTTCCAGCAGTCCGACACCGACATCCTCGAGCTGACGCTGCCCAGCGACTCACCGACCGTCGGGAAGCGCGTCGGGGACATCGCCTGGCCGCAGGACACCGCGCTGGTGGCGATCATCCGCGAGCAGCGGCCCATCGTGCCCAGCCCCGACCAGCCACTGGAGGCGGGCGACGAGCTGCTCTTCGTGGCGGTCGCCGAGATGGCCTCCGAGCTCGAGGACCTGCTCGCCCCGCACGTGCGCTGACCCGCGTCAGGGCGAGGTCGGCTCCTCAAGCGGGGTCCGGCCACGGGCGAGCAGCACGGCCATCGCCGAGAGCGCCGCGATCTGCAACGGCCAGCCGAGGGCGATCTTCGTGGCACCGAGCCAGCCGACCTCGCCCGCAAGGTAGAGCGGGTACTGCACGGCGACCCGGATCGCGCACGGCAGCACGAGCAACCAGGTGAGCCGGCTGCACAGCTTGACGATGCCCGGGTTGCTGCGCCAGCCCGACAGGTCGCCGGTGACCGAGCCGATCATGAGTCCCACGACCGGCCACCGCACCAGGATCGACACCGTCATCAGCGCCGCGTAGGCAGCGTTGTAGATGATGCCGGGCAGGAACACGTCCTCCGCCTTACCGGACCGCAGTGCGAAGACGGCTGCGATCGCGATGCCCACCATGCTGTTGACGACGAACTGCACCGGCTGCTTCTGCACGATGCGGACGACGAGGGCGACCACGGCCAGCGCCGCCCCGACGGCCAGCGCGAGCTCCAGCTCCTTGGACAGGATGTAGGTGAGGGTGAACCCGAGCGTCGGGATGGCGCCCTCGGCCATGCCGCGCTTTCCGCCGAGTGCCTGCGACAACTTGTGCCGGATGACTTCCTCGACCGTGAGCGCGTCGACCGCAGCGTGCGGTTGGCTCACTCGGCGCCCGCGGGCAGCAGCTCGTAGCGCGGGTTGAAGATCACCGGTCGGTCGTGGTCGAGGCTGACCCGCCCCCAGCACTTCAGGGAACGTCCGGGCTCGATGCCCACGATCTGGCGCCGGCCGAGCCAGACGATCGAGATCGTGCCGCTTCCGTCGTAGAGCTCGGCGACAAGTGCCGGCACACCTGCGCGGGGGCGCAGGGTGACCGTGCGCAGCGTGCCGGCCACGACGACCTGTTCGCGCGCCGTCAGGTCGGCCACCAAGGTGGCCCCGACGTGGACACAACCCTCGCGCAGCTCGGCCGCCTCGTGCTCCTTGGCCGAGGTGGCCAGCCGCGACAACGTGCGACGGACGACGCCGGGCGAATGCGCGCTCATACCCTGCAGCGTATGTCAGTTGGCCGGTTCGCGGCCTCAGTGGATCTCGGTGATCTCCGGTCCGCGCTCGAACGGGCGCAGCGGGTCGCGATCAGGCTCTGCCTCGTCCTCCGCGGTGGCCTGCGTCGGCAGCCGGAGCGGGATCGGGTCGCGCGGAGCCATCGCGTCGGCTCCGCGCACGACGACGACGTCGCGGAACACCTCCAGCAGCTCGGCGGCCGCCTCGTCCGAGGTGACGGCGTCCCCGGTCAGCACACCGCGCAGGAACCAGCGCGGCCCGTCGACACCGATGAACCGACCGCGCTGCGCCTCGGACCTCCCGTCCGGCCCCTTGACCTGCAGGTTGGTGCGCAGCTCCGGCCCGAACGGTCCCTCGACCTCGTCGGCCGTCCCTCCTTCCTTGGTGATGCCGGCCTTGATCTCGGTGCGCACGTCGGTCCAGATGCCCTCTGACCGCGGCGCCGCGAACGGTTGCACCTGCAGGGCACTCGTGCCCATGACCAGGACGACCGCGATCACGACGTTCGTGGCGGGGTCGGCCTCCACCCTCAGCTCCAGGCCGGGACGGCCCGGGATCCACAGCGCGCCCAGGCTGACCCGTCCGTCGGCCGGGTCGTCGACCTCCGAGACGTCCCACGGACCCTCGGCGCGCCGACCTGCTGTCGAGGGCGCGTCGAGGTTGTCGCCGGACTCGCCGTCGTCCGGGCTGGTCTCCTCGTTGCCTGCGTCGGTCGCGTCGTCGGGTGTCTCGTCGTCGCGACCACGTCGCCGGAACCTGCTCACACGTTGCTCCTGTCAGAACCTGTCGAGCCGAACCCGCCGGTCGAACCGTAACCACCCTCGCCCCTTGCCGACCCCGGCAGCAACTTCACCTCGGAGAATCGAGCCTTCTCGACCCGCTGGATCACCAGCTGGGCGATGCGGTCACCGCGACGGAGCCGCACCGGCTCGGTCGTGTCGTGGTTGACGAGCAGCACCTTGATCTCACCGCGGTAGCCGGCGTCGACCGTGCCCGGGGCGTTGACGATGCCCACGCCGGCCCGCACGGCGAGACCGGACCGGGGATGCACGAACGCCGCGTAGCCGTCGGGCAGCGCCACCGCGATGCCGGTCGGCACCAGGGCCCGCTGCCCCGGGGCCAGCTCGACGTCGACGGCGGACGTGAGGTCGGCCCCGGCATCGCCCGGATGCGCGTACGCCGGCATCGGCAGGTCTGGGTCCAGCCGCTGGATCAGGATCTCGACGGGCTCGCTCACGGGTTGACCTCGAACGCCTCGCCCGTGCGGTGCAAGCTCGGGTCACGTCGTACGGCGTCGATGTCCTCGGGCCGCCCGTGCGAGGTGAAGTGCGCGATGTCGACCTGCACGAAGAGCGCCCGCGCGCGGACGGCCAGCGGTCCGTCGGGTCCGCCCAGCCGGCCGACGGCCTCAGTGAACACCTTGCGCCCCCGCACCGCCGAGGCGTGCGCCGCGATGTGCAGCGTGCTGCCGACCGGGACCGGCCGGTGGAAGTCGGTCTCCAGCCGCGCCGTGACGGCGGGGGTCTGCAACAGCCACATCAGCATGCCCAACGTCTCGTCGAAGGCAGCCGTCAGCAGGCCGCCGTGGGCGAGCCCCGGTGCGCCCTGGTGGTCGGCGGTGACGACGAACTCGCCCGTGATGGAAACACCCTCGCCTGCCGTCACGTGCATGTGCAGCCCGGTCGGGTGCCGCTCGCCGCAGCCGAAGCAGTGGGCGTAGTGGGAGTCCAGGACAGTGCCGGGCTCGGGTGCCCCGGGGTGGCGGGCGGGCGGCGGTGCGTTGTCGGGCGGCACCGTGCTGCGCACCCGGGCAGACGACGTCACGCGCTGAACCTACCCGCGCGCGTCGCTCACCCGAACAGCGCGCGTTCGACCAGCGAGATGGGCAGCCGGCCGGACCCCGCCGCACGGTCGTGGAAGTCGCGCAGCGAGCCGCGGGCCTCGTTGAACCAGCGCTGCCGCATCCGCTCCAGCTCGAGCGCCCCGGTCAGGTACGACGACGCCTGGGTCGGCCAGGCGCAGTAGCGCAGCACCTCGGCCTGGGCGGTGTCCCGCGAGAGCGACGCCTTGGTCGACATGAAGTCGACGGCCTCCTCGATGGTCATCTCGCCGAGGTGCAGCGAGGTGTCCACGATGATGCGGGCGGCGCGGAACAGCCGGAAGTCGCGCTGGCACAGCTCCTGCTCTGGGGTGGCGAAGAAGCCCTGCTCGCGCAACAGGTCCTCGGTGTAGAGGCCCCAGCCCTCGACGAAGTAGGTCGAGCCGAACACCGCCCGCAGGGCGCGGCGGCCCGGGTTGTCGGGGTTTCCGGCCAGCCAGGCGAAGTGCCAGTGGTGGCCGGGGTAGGCCTCGTGCACGGTGATCGACCACAGGCCGTGGCGGTTGTTGGTCGCGAGCCGGGCCGCGACCTGCTCGGGCGTCGCGCCGTCGGGCGGGTAGGGCACGAAGAAGTGGCCGGCGTGGTCGCCGGGCGCGAAGGGCGGTGGCACCGAGTAGTGCGCCACGGCCACCATCGCGCGGGTGAAAGGCGCCGACGGCACGACCTCGCACCGCTCCCCCGGCGGCATGGTCACGAGCTCGTTGTCGACGCAGAACTCGCGGGCGCTCGCGGTCGCCTCGCGGTAGAGCGACAGCATCTCCTCGGGCGTCTCCGGATGGTCGGCGCTCAGCTCGTCGAGCAGCGCCCTCCAGTCGTCGTCACCACGCAGCTTCTCGGCGCGCTCGCGCATGTCCGTCGCGAGCTCGTCGTAGGCGACCTGCCCGCGGCCGCGCAGCTCGCGGGTGCCGTAGGACAGCCCCTCGGCGTTGCGCAGCAGGGCGTCGTACCTGTCCTCGCCGATCGCCCACTCGCCGTGCGCGGCCTCGGCCAGCGTCTCCAGATGAGCGCCGAACCCCTCGAACGCGGCACCCGCCGTCTCGCCGGCTGCTGCGACCAGCGCCCGGCCCTGCTCATCCTCGATCTCGGCCGATACCGCCCGCGCGTACACCGCGCCGGCCGTGGCCATCCCGAGAGCCCGCCGCACCAGGGCGGGGTGGGCGAACGCGGGGTCGAGGTTGGCGATGCCCTGCTCGAGCAGCCTCGGGGTGGCTGTCAGGCGAGCCGCCACCGCGGCCGCCAGCTCGGGCTCCGGCCGGAGCCGGTACATCAGCAGGCCGAACACGCTGGAGAGGGCGGTGCCGGCGTAGAGGTCGGGGCTGCGGCGCCAGTCGGCCCAGTCGCGCTTGGCCGCCCGCCCTTGCAGGACCATCACGACCAGATCCCGGTCGATCTGCTCGTCGGCGTCCAGGTCGGCGTCGGGCAGGGCGCGGAAGCGCTCGAGCCAGGCGTCCTCGGACCGCTCGTGAGCAGCGATGGCCTCCGCGGACAGATCCGGGAGCAGCTCGTCGTACTCGGTCAGGCCGAGCGTGCTGCCCAGCGTCGGGTCTGCGGCGAGCTGGTCGGCAACCAGCTCACTGGCGAGCCGGTCGAAGGGCCGGTCGCTGGTGGGAATCGGCATGGCGCAGACGCTAGCCGACGCCGTGAAAGGACCGAAATGCGACTCTTGGCCCATGCGCCCTGCGACGACGTACGACGAGCGGCTGTGGCCGCCCTGGTGGCTGTGGGTGGTGGGGTGGCTGTTCGTCGGGCTGCTGGCGGTGTCGGTGCATGCCGCGCTCGGACCGGTCTGGGGCCTGATCGCCCTGGTGGCGCCGGGGGCGCTGATGACCTGGGGGCTGATCAGCTCGGCCGCGCGGATCCGGGTGTCCGGCGGTGAGCTGGTGGCGGGGCGGGCCCGCATCCCGCTGGAGCACCTGGGTCCTGCCCAGCCGCTGGACCCCGCGGAGGCACGTGCGGTGCGTGGTCCGGAGTCGGATCCCGCCGGCTATCACCTGATCCGGGGTTGGGTAGCGGGCGGCGTCAAGATGGCCGTGACCGACCCGGCCGACCGCACGCCGTACTGGTTCGTCGCGACCCGTCAGCCGCAGGCGCTCGCGGCGGCGATCGAGGCGGCCCGTCCGGATCGCTGACGGTCAGCGGCGCAGGTCGGCGCGGACCTCCGAGCCGACGCGTCGGGTCTCGCGGTGGTTGACGACGCTGCCGGCGATCGCGCCGGTCATCATCGGTCCCAGCGTGCTCAGGTTGCGGCCGGCCCGGCGGATGAGCCGTTTGCGCAGCCCCCGCTTGGCGGCAACGCCGAGGGCGAGCTGCATCCCGGCCGGGTCGAGCGGGTCGATGCCGCGGCGGTTGGTCCAGGCGACCAGATAGGCCATCGCGCGCTCCCGGGCGGTTCCGCCGACACCGGCGCCGTAGATCTCGTGCAGCTCGGCGATGAGCTTCATCTCGATCACGGCGACCAGCAATGTCTCGGCGGCGAGCTGCACCGGAGTGGTGATCAGCGACGGCGTCGCAGTGAACTGGACCGCGGCCAGCGCACCGCCGGCAGCGCCGACCGCACCGGTGGCCTTGGCGGCGGCGGCGATCAGCGCCTCGGCCAGCTCCTCGTCGGAGGCACCGGGGAACTGGGCGCGCAGGGTCACCTGGTCGCGGAGGGGGACCCGCGGAGCAGTGTCGATGAGGAGGTCGGTGAGCCAGCGGCCACCGAGCACGGAGGCTCGGCCGGCGCCGCGGGCCGACACGAGCAGGGCCCTGCTCAGCGAGCCCAGGACCCGGGTCTGCTCGCTCCGGCTGGCCGGCTGCGTGGGGTCGGCGAGCCGCGCGACGAGCTCGCCGACCCGACCTTCGTCATCGGTCGGGGCGGCGGGGTCGTCGGGATCTGCCGGGGTGTCGGGTCGCACAGGTCCGGACCTACCCGGACTCAGGCGGCGCAGTCCTTGCACACGAGCTTGGCGCCCTTGGTGTTGGCGAGCTGGCTGCGGTGATGCACGAGGAAGCAGCGTGAGCACGTGAACTCGTCAGCCTGCCGGGGCAGGACGCGCACGGAGAGCTCTTCGTTGGACAGGTCGGCGCCCGGCAGCTCCAGGGACTCGGCCAGGTCGGCCTCGTCGACGTCGACGACGCTGGCCGACTTGTCGGCCCGGCGAGCCTTCAGCTCTTCCAGGCTGTCTTCGGACATCTCGTCATCGGTCTTGCGGGGGGAGTCGTAGTCGGTTGCCATCAGGTAAGTCACCCTTCCCAGGGGTGGCGGTGCCACAGTTGAAGCGAATGGGGTTGTGCGGGGCGTGTAACGCCTGGAGCCGCCGGTTTGTGCCCAACTGCCGAGGTCCTGAACAGATGCGGCGGCGACAGCGCGCGCGGATCGTAGCGGAAAGCGGCGTCAACCGGGAGAAACACGCTCAGTCACGGTCCGCGCCCTGCTCGGCGAGGAGAGCCTCGAGCCGGCCGAAGAGCGCCGGTGGGGCGGCGATGACCAGGTCCTCGCCGGCCGGCCGGCCGCCCAGCCCCGCCACCCGGGCGCCCGCCTCAACCGCGATCAGGCCGCCGGCCGCGAGGTCCCACGGCTTGAGCCCACGCTCGTAGTAGGCATCGACCCGCCCGCAGGCGAGGGCGCACAGGTCCAGCGAGGCGGCCCCCGCGCGGCGGATGTCGCGCACGAGCGGCAGCACGGTCCGCAGGATCTCGGCCTGCCTGGCCCGCCGGGACGCCTGGTAGCCGAACCCGGTCGCGACCAGCGCCATCGCCAGCTCGCTGACCTGGCTCACCTGGATCGGCGCCCCGTCCAGCTCCGCGCCGAACCCCCTTCGGGCCGTCCACGTCTCGCCCGTTGCGGGATTGCACACGACGCCGGCGACCACGTCCGATCCCTCACGGACCCCGATGCTGACGGCGTAGGCCGGGATGCCGTAGAGGTAGTTGACGGTCCCGTCGATGGGGTCGATCACCCAGGTGACGCCGCTCGTGCCCTGGTCGTCGGCACCCTCTTCGCCGAGGAAGCCGTCGCCGGGGCGGGCGGTGCGGATCTGCTCGACGATGAGCCGCTCGGCGGCCTGGTCCATCTCCGTGACGATGTCGGTGGCGCTGGACTTGGTGGCGGTGATCTCCAGCACGCCCGGGGGCCGGCGGTCGCGAAGCAGGTCGGCGGCGGCGTGGGCAGCGCGCTGCGCGATCCCGAGCAGCTCGGCGGTGTCGGTCGGCATGGGTGCAGTCTCCCGGTCGGGGGTCATCGGGCAGGATGAACCGCTCATCAGGCCACAGAAGGGACGGTACGACGTGCGCAGCGGTCGACGGTTGGCCGCATCGGTGCTTGCCCTCAGCGTCGTCGCCGGCCTGACGACAGCCTGCAGCGACGAGGACGAGCGCCCGGCGGTGAGATCTGCGGCCGCGGCCTTCCTGACCGCCTGGTCCGACGGTGCTCTGGACAAGGCGGCAGCCAGCACCGACACCCCCGCCGCTGCAAACCCCTTTCTAGCGGAGGTCACCGAGTCGTTGGCCGTGACGAAGATCCGGGCCGAGGCGGGCCGGGTGCCGCAGCCCACCGACGGTCGGGCGCGGGTGCCCTACACGATGACCCTGACCCTGCGCGGGCTCGGCGACTGGTCCTACACCGCCACCCTCCCCATGCAACGTGTCGGCGACGGCGACACCAGTCGCTGGGTGGTCCGGTGGTCGCCGGCCGTCGTACACCCCAAGCTCACCGCGGAGACCCGGTTCGGCCGGAGCCGTTCCCTCCCGGCGCGCGCCGCGATCCTCGACCGCGACGGTCAGGCGCTGATGACCGAGCGACCCGTCGTCGACATCGGGATCGAGCCGCGCCGGCTCACCGCACCGCAGCGGGCCTATCGCGCCCTGGCCGATCTCGACGTCGACCCGGCCAAGCTCGAAGCCCGGGTCAGGGCCGCCAAGCCCGACCACTTCGTGCCGGCGATCACCCTGCGCCGCGAGCAGTTCGCCAAGGACGAGGACGCCCTGCGCGCCATTCCCGGTCTCGTGTTCCGCGACGAGACCAGGACCCTGGCGCCGACACCGACCTACGGCCGCGCGGTGCTCGGCTCGGTGCGGGAGGCGACAGCGGAGACCCTGGCCAAGGCCGGTCCGCTGGCAGCCGCGACGGACTACCTCGGCGCATCGGGCCTGCAGCTGGCGTTCCAGGACGAGCTCGCGGGTCGGCCGTCCGGTGAGGTCCACCTTCTCAACCGCGCCACCACCGAGGTCGTCGAGGTGCTGCACAGCTTCGACGGTGTCGAGGGCACACCACTGCGCACGACGCTGGACCGAGACCTTCAGGCCGCGGCCGAGCGGGCTCTTGCCGGCGCGACGAAGCCGGCCGCCCTGGTGGCCGTACGGCCGAGCACCGGCGAGGTGCTCGCCGCCGCCAACGCACCGGCCGACAGCGCGTTCGACCGGGCGCTGGTCGGGCAGTACCCGCCCGGCTCCACGTTCAAGGTCGTCTCCGCCTCCGCCCTGTTCCGTGACGGCCTCAAGCCGAACGATGTCGTCGCGTGTCCGCCCTCGGTGACCGTCGACGGCAAGCGGTTCAAGAACTACGACGACCTCGGCTCTCTCGGGCGCGTCCCGTTCTCGCGTGACTTCGCGATGTCGTGCAACACCGCGTTCATCAACGCGACCCAGCGGCTCGAGCCGGACGCGATCAGCCAGACGGCGGCGCTGTTCGGGATCGGTGCCGAGTGGGATCTCGGCGTCGGCTCGTTCAGTGGTTCGGTGCCGGCAGCCGAGAGCGACGTCGACAAGGCCGCGTCGGCGATCGGACAGGGCAAGGTGCTGATGAGCCCGCTGGCGATGGCTGTCGTCGCGGCAGCGATCCAGAGCGGGACGCCGAGGTCACCGTCACTCGTCTCGCAGGGCGAGGCCGGCAACAAGCTCGAACCGCTCCCGAAGGACGTCGCCAGGCACGGTGCGCTCGCTCATGCAGGACACCGTCAACGGCGGCACGGCCAAGGTGCTGGACCTGCCGGGGACGCAGGTCGGTGCCAAGACCGGGACGGCGGAGTACGGCACCGAGTCGCCACCGCACACCCATGCCTGGATGGTCGGCTTCCGCGGCGACCTGGCGTTCGCCGTCCTCGTCGAGGACGGCCAGTCGGGCAGCAAGACGGCGGGGCCGATCGCCAAGAAGTTCCTCCAGTCGGCGACCTAACCAGCGATCCGGCGACCCAACAGGTGGCGGCTCAGTCGGCGCCGCAGCACGCGGGTCGCGGACCGCGCGCGTTGGGGCAGCAGCCGGCCGGGCACACGTCGTGGCTCGGCCCGAGCGCGCCCAGCACACGTCGTACCGGCTGCTCGCCGCGCGCCGCGGCGGCGCGCTCGAGCACCAGCTCGCGCAGGCCGGAGACGAACAGCGGATGCGTGCCGACGGTCGCTGCGCGCACGCAGGGAAGGCCGAGCCGCTCGGCGGTAGCGAGCGCCTCGGTGTCGAGGTCGTAGCGGACCTCCATGTGGTCGGACACGAAGCCGATCGGCACCAACACGGCCGATGGGGCGCCGGCCGCGGAAAGGGCTGCGAGATGGTCGTTGACGTCGGGCTCCAGCCACGGCTGGTCCGGCGGGCCGCTGCGGCTGCAGTAGACCAGGGCAGCCTCGTGGTCCTCACCGGTCGCCGCGGCGACACCGGCTGCAACCAGCCGGGCCACGTCGCGGTGCTGCTCCTCGTACGCGCCGCCCGCCGGTCCGCTGGTTGCGTTCATCGACATCGGGATCGAGTGGGTCACGAACACCAGGTGCGCACCGTGCCAGCGCACCGGCGGGGAGAGTGGCCGAGCGCGGCCAGGGTGTTCGCGACCATCGCCTCGACGAACCCGGGATGGTTGAAGTAGTGGCGGATCCGGTCCAGCTGCGGCGCCCGCTCGCCCACGACGTCGACGGCCGCGGCGAGGTTCTCGCGGTACTGCCGGCAACCGGAGTACGACGAGTAGGCCGACGTCAGCAGGACGACCGCTCGGCGCACACCGGCATCGGCCATCTCAGCCATCGCGTCGGGCAGGTAGGGCGCCCAGTTGCGGTTGCCCCAGTAGACCGGCAGGTCGAGACCGCTCGCCGCGAAGTCCGACTCCAGCGCCGCGACCAGCGCGCGGTTCTGCGCGTTGATGGGGCTCACGCCGCCGAAGCCGAGGTAGTGCTCGCCGACAGCGAGCAGGCGATCGCGCGGGATGTTGCGGCCGCGGGTGACGTTCTCGAGGAACGGCAGCACGTCGTCGGGACCCTCGGGCCCGCCGAAGGAGACGAGCAGCAGGGCGTCGTACGGCGAGGTGTCGGCGCTCATGGGATGCATCCTCCGGCATTCCGTTCGCGTGCCGTCGGACCCCTGCCGTAGCGTGCGGCCGTGCTCCGGCCCTACCGCAATCTGCTCTCGACTCCGGGGGGACTCCGGTTCTCGGTTGCGGCGTTCGTCGCCCGGATGCCGATCGCGATGGTGCCGCTCGGGATCGTCCTGCTCGTCGCCGGGAGCACCGGCCGCTACGGCGTGGCGGGTGCGGTCTCGGCGACCTTCGCGTTGGTCAACGCCGTGTCGGCACCGCTCATCGCGCGCCTCATCGACCGGGTCGGGCAGCGGGCGGTGCTCGGTCCGGCCGTCGCGCTGCACGCCGTGTGCCTCGTCGGCTTCATCGTCGCCGTGACGGCCGACGCGCCGACCTGGACGTGGTTCGTCGGCGCAGCGCGGCTGGCCTGTTCGCGCCCTCGATCGGGTCCTTGGTGCGCGCCCGCTGGAACCACGTCCTCGGACCCGGCCCGTCTGCTCCAGACCGCCTTCTCCTACGAGTCCGTGATCGACGAGCTGATCTTCATCGTCGGCCCGCTGCTCGTCGCGGTGCTGGCCACGCAGATCAACCCGCAGGCCGGGCTCCTCACCGCGCTGGCCCTGCTCGCGGTGGGCTCGGCGGCGCTGGCGGCGCATCGGGCCAGCGAACCGCCGCCGGCTCCGGCGCACGAGCACGGCGGGGGCTCGGCGCTGTGGTTCCCGGGCATGCCGCTGCTCGTGGTCGTCATGTTCTTCATCGGCGGGGTCTTCGGGGGCGTGGAGATCAGCGCCGTGGCGTTCGCCGACCACGAGGGCCGACCCGAGCTGGCCGGTCCCCTGCTGGCCTGCTACGCCACCGGCAGCATGCTGGCCGGGCTGGCCTACGGCGCGATCCACTGGCGCGTACCGCTCACCCGGCGGCTGCTGTTGGGTGCGCTGGTCATGAGCGCGACCGTCGCCCTCCTGCCGATTGTCGACCGCCCTGCGGTGCTGGCGCCGGCCCTCCTCCTCGCCGGAATCGGCATCGCACCGACCTTGATCAGCGGCATCTCCCTCGTCGAGCGGATGGTGCCGTCGGCGAAGATGACCGAGGGCATCACCTGGGCCACGACCGGTGTCGTGGTCGGCATGGCGGTCGCCTCTCCGGTCGCCGGCCGGGTCGTCGACGAGTGGGGGGCATCGCAAGGATTCCTCGTCGGTCTGGTCTCCGGGATCTGCGCGGTCCTGACCTGCGCGATCGGCTACCGCTGGCTGCATGGCAGGCTCCGGGCACGTGGCCGAGGCGGCTCGGCAAGACGCCTGATTTCGTGGCGATCTTCCGGGCGCGCCTACAGCGACCTGTCGACTTTCCGCCGTAACCTCGGCGCCAGTCGGTCCGATCCACGACCGGGAGGCACCGGAATGCACGACCTGAGACTCGTCGCTGTCACGCCGGAACGCACCCATCTCGTCCTCGAGGACGACGACAACGAGCAGTTCCGCGTGCCCATCGACGAGCGGCTCACCGCAGCGATGCGCCACGACCATTCCCGGCCAGGCCAGCTGGAGATCGCCTTGGACAGCCCGCTCTCCCCCCGTGACATCCAGGCCCGCGTGCGGTCCGGCCAGAGCGCGCAGGACGTCGCCGCTGCCAGCGGCATGCCGCTCGCGCGCGTCGATCGCTACGCCGGACCGGTCCTCGCCGAGCGGGAGCACGTCGCCCAGCAGGCCAAGGCCGCACCGTCGCGGCGGCAGAGCGGCGGCAGCGCGCCCACCCTCGGCGACCAGGTCGCCGCCCGCCTGAACGACCTGCACGTCGCCGACGACTCGGTCACCTGGGACGCCTGGCGCACCGACGAGGACACGGTGGACGGTCCACCTCTCCTACCTCGCGGGTGCCCGCGAGCGGGTCGCGCTGTGGGTCTTCGACCCGCGCGGGCGCGTGCTCGTCCCCGACAACGACGAGGCCCGCTGGCTGGTGGACGAGGACCAGGTCGAGCGCGACGAGAGCCCGCCCGCGCGCATCCGCCGCCTCGCGATGGTGCCCCAGGTCGACGGCGACCTGCCGCCCATCGAGAGCTCGCCGGACGAGGTGTTCGACATCGAGACCACCACCCGACGGACCCGCCCCGAGGCCTCGCCTGAGCGACCGCGCGAGCCTCAGCCGGCGCGCCAGGTGGCCCGGGCCGGCCGGCACCCCGCCGTACCGTCCTGGGACGACATCATGTTCGGCACCCGCCGCCGCGACTGAGGCGCGCCCTCCTCAGCCCTCTTCCACACCCGAGGTCAGGTCGCAGTCGACCGCGACGTCGAAGCCGCCAGCTCCGGCGCACCGGTCGTTGAGCGCGGGACCGCCCGGAATCGGCGGGGGCTCGGTGCCGGGCGGAGGCGGCGGAAGCTCGCCGGCCAGGAAGTCGTCACCTGCACCGCCGTTGAGCATGTCGTCGCCGGGACCACCTGCGATGAAGTCGTCGCCCGCCCCGCCGGTCGCCATATCGCGACCCAACCCGCCGATGATCGAGTCGGAGCCGGGTCCACCGTTGCCGATGTCATCGCCCAGCGCTAGCGCGAGAAAGTCGTCGCCGTCGCCTCCGTTGACGGTGTCGTCGCCCGGCCCGGGAAGGATCTCGTCGTCGCCGGTGCCGGCATTGACCACGTCGTCGCCGCCCAGTGCCCCGAAGTTGCCGAAGAACGTGGTGGTGTCGGACAGAATCAGGTCGTTGCCAGCCCGGGCGTTGATGACGTCGTCGCCGAGGAGTCCGCAGATGAAGTCGGGGCCGTCGGTGCCCTGCAGCACCTCCGACTCGTTCGTACCGATCACGATGTTGACCCCGGTGAGGTCGATGTCGGGAGGCACCTGGCAGTCGGCGGGAAGCTCGACTTGTGCGTTCGCAACGCCGGGCAGAGGCATCACTGTTGCGGCCACGATGGCCAAGACGGCGGACAGGCGCAGCATGCGCGACTTCGTCATGGGGGCCCCCTTCGGGCGTCGGCGGTACCCGCACCGTAGAAGCGTCCGACGCCGCCGACAACCGCTTCCGTCGAAGTCATCCGGGGGACTGTTACCGCCGGACTACCCGATGCGCAGACACGCCTACGCCCCGTGACGGATCCAGGGTCACCCCCCCCCCCCGCGCGCGCATGACAAATCCGGCGGCGGGGTGCCCGGTGATGTAAGCGCTCCCACATCCCTTGCCTAACCGCTCCCCCGTCCGACTCCGCCACGCGTGACCTAAGGCGCCCCTCGTCGTTGACAGGCCACGTCGACGCCCGAGCGTCGCTCTGCAGATGGAGGCAGCATGCGCCTGTCGCGCGTCATCCGAGCCACCGTGGCCACCGCCCTGGCCGGGGGCCTCGTCTTCCTGCCAGCGAGCGCCGGCGGAGCAGCAGGCACCGTCGCAGGAACCCCAGGGGCGGACGCGAGCAACCTGGGCCAGCGTTACCTGGTCGTGCTGGCCGGCAGCCAGAGCGAGAGCGAGTTCGCCGCAACCGGGTCCGTGGCCGCCGTGGACTCGGTCATCCAGGCCGCAGCGGGCCGGGTCGCCACCGACCTCCGCAGCCAGATCGGCGTACTCGTGGTCGAGTCGGCCAACCCGGCCTTCGCGCGCATCCTTTCCACCTCCCCCCTCGTCGAGGAGGTCGGGGCGGACTGGCGCTGGAAGGGGCTGCCGGACGCCTCGCAAGCGACCCCCATGCAAACGGCCTCCGACAACGCGCCTGAGCCGGGCGACGACCCGCTCGAATCCTTGCAGTGGGACATGCGGCAGATGCGGACCGACCAGGCGCACGACGTCCAGGGCGGCATCCCCGCGGTGGACGTGGGCATCCTCGACAGCGGTATCGACGGCAACCACGTTGAGTTCAAGAAGGGCGGGGTGTCCAACGTCGACTGCGCCCGCGGCCACGACTCGCTGACCGCGCTGCCCCCCGGAGTTGCAGTGGGGACCCCGGATCCCTGTGTGGACAACCAGTTCCACGGGACGCACGTGGCCGGAACGGTCGGCATGCGGGCCAACGGCATCGGCCTCGTCGGCGTGGCACCGAACGTCACGCTCGTCCCGGTGAAGGTCTGCGACGCCACCGGCTTCTGCTACGCCAGCGCGGTCGTCGACGGCATCACCTACTCCGGCGACCAGCAGCTCGACGTCATCAACATGAGCTTCTTCGTCGACGACAACGCGTTCCAGGAGTCGCATGAGTTCAAGTGCTCGTCCGACGCGACCCAGCGCGCCTTCCGGCAGGCCGTGGAGCGAGCGATCCAGTACGCCCGCAACCAGGGCGTCACGCCAGTCGCCGCCCTCGGCAACTCCGACCAGGACCTCGCGCACCCGGTCGACGAGGACGGGCAGCCGATCAGCAACGAGTGCGAGGTGGTGCCGGCTGAGACACAGGGCGTCATCGGCACCGCATCGGTGGGCAGCACGAGTGAGAAGGCCGGCTACTCCAACTACGGCACGGGTGCCACCGACATCACCGCACCGGGTGGCAACGGGACGACCGGCGACTGCACGAAGACAGTCCCGTCGACGATCCCTGGTGGCTACGCCTGCATCCAGGGGACGTCGATGGCCTCACCGCACGCGGCCGGACTCGCAGCGCTGATCGTCAGCCAGTACGGCCGGATCGGGGCCGACGGTGACGTGAAGCTGTCATCGCAGAAGGTCGAGGCGCTCATGCAGGGCAGCGCCATCGACATCGGACTCAGCGGATACGACGAGTGCTTCGGCAACGGTCGCATCGATGCGCTGCGTGCCGTCACCGGTGACACGAGCAACCAGTACGACGCCTCGGCGCCTCCGTGCCCGGAGTACGCCGAGTAGAGACCCGCCGCAGGGGAGGGGACGGCACGGCCTTGGGCGACCGCCGAGACGGTCAGCTCAGGGCCGTGCCGCTATGCGGTCAGCGACGTGAGCAGCGGCACGAGCAGCTCGTCGTCGGTGACGGAGCCGTGCAGACCGACGAGAGCGAGCAGACCCGGCGACATCACTCGGCTGTCGACGACGGCGTGGGCGTCGTTGGCCAGCGCGACCACGTCCCCGATCCGGGGATAGGCATGCTCGAGCACGGGGCCGTAGAGACCGATCTCGATGGCCTCGTCCCTCGGGAGCACCCAGAAGTCAGCGCCCAGCGTCGCCCGCCAGGCCGCGAGCACGTCAGCCGAGGCGCCCGGCCGGGTGTGGACGTGCACGCCGCGAAGGTCGCCGGCAACCACCTCCACGCCGTCTGCCAACGAGGGCGTGTCGGCGACGTCCCACCTGTTCTCGAAAGGCACGTCGACCATTCCGTGGTCGGAGGTGACGACCAGCGCGGAGCCGGCCGGCACGGCGTTCGCGATCTGCTCGACGACCAGGTCGAGGTGGGTCAGCTCGTGAGCCCAGGCAGCGCTGGTGCAGCCCCGGCGGTGACCGGTGGCGTCCAGGGTTCCGAGGTAGACGTACGCGAGCGCCCGCTCGCCACGGCGTACGGCGTCGAATGTCGCGGCCACGAGCTCGCCCACCGACTCCGCCCCGGCGTACTGCCCACCGCGTAGCCCGGCCTCGGACAACCCGGCGCCGTCGAAGTGCCGCGGCCCGATGCGGGTGACCTCGACGCCCGCCGCGGCGGCTCGCTCGAACGCGGTCGGCCGCGGTTGCAGGGCGCGCATGTCCACCTGGGCGGGATTGGCCAGGGTGTCGACCACCCGGCCGTCCTCCTGCAGTCGAAGAAGCAGGCCGACGATGCCGTGCTCCCCCGGGCTGAGCCCTGTCCCGAGGGAGGTCAGGGCAATCGGCGTCGTGGTGGGGAACACCGACGTGATGGCGCGGCTGCCCTCGTTGCCCAGCAGCGAGGTGAGGTACGGCGCGTCCTCGGGGCGGGCGCGGAGGGCGTTCCAGCCGAGGCCGTCGATGAGCACGACACACATGCGCGGCGCGACAGGGATGTCGAGGGCAGCGGCCTCACCAGGCACGCCGAGGGCAGCCAGCACCCCAGGCAGCACGTCGGCGAGCGAACCGCCCCCGAACGCCGGGACGGGGATCGGGTCTGCGTGGTCAATGTGCCGTGGCCCGGGAGAGCGCCGCGGCGAAGTCGAGCATGCTGTCGACCGCGTCGGCGCCTTCGGCCGCTTCACTCACCCGCAGCGCGATGTCGTCGGCGGAGGCAGTGCCCGGTGTAGCCGTGGTCGGCCTCGCAGTCGGGGTCGCCGCAGGTCGCCGGCTCGAGGTCGAGGCGGCTCACCGCGCCCCAGCCGATAGTCACGGTCACCTCCTGCGGACGCCCGCCGGAGTAGCGCACCGGGTCGGTGATGACCCGGTTGACCACGACGGAGCGGACAGTCGCCAGCGGCACCGCCTCGGTGGAGGCGGTCACGAAGGGGGCGGGGGTCAGCTGGTCGGCCGGCCGGTCGTCGGCGTGGCCGAGCACCAGCCGCGTCGGGGTGAGCACCAGGACCGTGATGTGGCGGCGCACCTCGTCGGAGTCGAACGTCGTCTCCTGGTGCACGACGAACGCCTGCACCTGCTCGCCCGCGACCGCGGCGTCGATCGTGTCGGCCACCAGCGCCGGGTAGTAGCCCGCGTGCTCGATCGCCGCCCGCAGCCCGGCCAGGGTGGTGTCCGCCATGGCGTCATCCTTCCACCTCATCCGGGCAGGCTCCGCGGTCCACGGTCGGCGCGGACGGCGGGCCGGGCCAGCCGCCCGCTCGCGGCCCGCACCACGACGCCCGCCGGCGTGGCCAGCACAGGGTCGAGGTTGAGCTCGGCGAGCTCAGGCAGGTCGTCGGCAAGTTGAGCCACCCGGGCGACCAGGTCCTCCAGCGCAGCCAGGTCGACGGACGGCGCCCCGCGGTGACCCATCAGGAGCGGTGCGGCCCGGACCGAGCGGATCAGCTCGTGCACGTCGGTGTCGGTCAGCGGCGGGATGCGATAGCTGGTGTCGCCGAACAGGTCGGTCGCGACCCCACCGAGCCCGAAGGAGACGACCGGGCCGAACAACGGGTCCTCGACGGTGCAGACGACGCAGGCCACGGCACCGGCAGCCTGATCCGCCGTGGGGTCGCCCGGTCGCAGCGGGATGCCGTAGTGACCCAGCAGCTCGGCCAGGCTTCGTTGGCTCAGCGGCGCCTCGTCCTTGTCGGCCAACTTGGTCGTCACGAGCTGGCTGGCGGCGGCCGCGTCGACGCCGTCGAGCTCCACCGGCGACCCGGGCGGCGTGGCCCGCCACTCGGCGTACCGGGTGACTGCGGCGAGAGCGCCGACAGCGTCCTCGGGCGTGGCGTACGACGGGACCGAGCCGCGGCCCTCGGGGGCGCGCAGGGTGGCGGGAACGCCGCGCATCCCGAGGAAGGACGAGACGACGGTCTTCGCCGACATACGCGCACCGTCGGCGACCACCTGCGCGACGTCCTCGTCGCGGGTCACGAGCGGGGGGATGAACAACGCGACCACGGAGTCGATGCTGGGGTCGGCAAAGACCTCGGACAGCGCCACCCGAAAGTCGTCGGCGCTCGCATCCGCGCCGAGCTGACGTGGCTCGCCGGCGAGCTCGAGCCCGGCGGCCTCGCACGCGTCCGCGGCCAGGACACCGAGGGCGTCGGAGTTGCCGACGATGGCCACCCGGCGGCCCGCGGGCAGCGGTTGGTGCACGACGAGCTGGCCGACGTCGAAGAGGTGATGGATGGTCTCGACGCTGATGACCCCGGCCTGCTCGAAGAGGGCATCGATGGCGGCTGCGGGTGCTCGCGTCTCCCGTACGACGTGTCCGTGCGGCGCTCCGCGGCGGGTCCGCCCCGACTTCACGACGACCACCGGCTTGCTGCGTGCCAGTCGTCGCGCGATCCGGCTGAACTTGCGGGGGTTGCCGATCGACTCGAGGTAGAGCATCACGGCATCGGTGCCGGGGTCGTCCTCCCAGAACTGCAGCAGGTCGTTGCCGCTCACGTCGACCCGGTTGCCGGCAGAGACGAAGCTGGAGATGCCGATGCCACGCCGGACGATGTTGTCCAGCAGGGCGATGCCGAGGGCCCCCGACTGCGAGAAGAAGCCGAGACGGCCGCGCTCGGGCATCAGTGGCGAGAGCGAGGCATTCATCGAGACGTCCGGCTCGGTGTTGAGCAAGCCGAACGAGCTGGGACCGATGACCCGCATCCCGTTGGCATGAGCGCTTTGGACGAGACGCTGTTGGCGCGCGCGTCCCTCCTCGCCGGTCTCCGCGAAGCCGGACGACATCACCACGAGGCCGCGCACGCCCTTGGCCCCGCAGTCGGCAACGACCGCGTCGACCTGCTCGGCCGGGACGGCAACGATCGCGAGGTCGACCTCGTCGGGAATGTCGGCGACGGTGGCAAAGGCGGGGACACCGTCGACCTCGTCCGTGTGCGGAGTCACGGCGTACGTCGTGCCGGTGTAACCGCTGGCGCGGATGTGGTTCATCACGGTGTGCCCGACGGAGTGCGGTGAGCGGCTCACACCGACGACGGCCACCGAGCGTGGGCGCAGCAGGCGTTCGACCGAACGGGCCTCGGCGCGTTGCTCCCGTGCCTGGGTGACGGCCGTGGAGGTCGCCGTCGGTGCGAGGTCGAACTCCAGGCGTACGACGCCGTCGGCCTGCTCATGCCGCACGACGTAGCCGGCCTCCTGGAACACGGTCAGCATCTTGCGGTTGCTCGGGAGGACGTCGGCGACGAATCGCCGGATGCCGCGCTCCCGGGCGGCCGCAGCGATGTGCTCGAGGAACACGGAGCCGAGTCCTCGACCCTGATGGGCGTCCTCGATATTGAAGGCGACCTCTGCCTCCTCGGGGCCTACCCGGTCGTACCGGACCACGCCGATGACCTCGTCGCCGACGGTCGCAACCAGGGCCACCCGGTCGACGTAGTCGACCTCGGTGAAGCGCTTGAGGTCACGGTCGGAGAGCTCGCGGTAGAGGGAGAAGAAGCGGAAGTAGATCGTCTCGTCGGACAGGCGGTGATGGAACCTGGTCAACCGCTCGGCGTCGTCCGGCCGGATCGGGCGCAGATGTGCCGTCCCGCCGTCGCGCAGGACGACATCGGCCTCCCAGTGCGCGGGATACGGAGGATCCACGCGGCCGAGGCTAGCCCCAGCCGTCCGCACCGCTCTCTTGCCAGACGCCCCACCGCTTCGCCGATCACCTTCACCGGGAACGCGCGTGAGTCTCGCCGAGGCCGAAGCCGGGTAGCGGTTCGGGTCGGGTGGTGACCACCGTGCCGAGCAGGGTTGTGGTGGTGAGGGAGCCGTCGGGGTGCAGGCGGGTTTTCACGAGGCCTCTGGTCTTGAGCTCGTGGTGGCGCCGGCAACGTGGACACAGATTCGACACGCACGTCGGTCCGCGCGGCCAGGAGACGTCGTGGTCCAGGTCGCACCGGGACGCGAGCCGCGCGCAGTCATACGAGGTGCACCGGGGGTGCACCTCGCGGACATGGTCGGTGATCGCCACGGTGGGTTCGTAGGAGTCGGTCTGCAGGTCCGGTAGGCCCGGGAGGGCGGGTCTGACTTGTCCGGCAAGGAGGTCGCGGGTCCACCCGCCCGGTGGTGCCTTGGGGAGGCGGATGGTGCGCTGCAGGACACCGTCGCCGTCGACGAGCAGGACGCGGGTGGCGGCGCCGCCTGCGATCTCGGTGCGGGCCAGCACGGCGGCGGAGTGCGGGTCGATCGGGGCGGGTGCGCCGAGGCCACGGAGCTCACCCGGCGCGTACTTGGCGGGGCCGTCGCCGAAGAGGGTGTCGGAGTGGACCACGATTCCGACCTCCCGGTCGCGCGGTGCCTGGACCTGCGGCAGTTGGTCGCCGAACGCGACCCGGCGCATCAGGTCCATGAAGCCGTCGACCCGGCGCTGGTCCATGCTCAGCTTCTCCCCGTCCGGTCCGGTCGGAGGCTCGGCGTGGGCGAGGTTGGTGAGCACCCGGTCGGCGAACGCGATGTCGCAGTCCTGCCCGATGATCTGCAGCACGCCGGTGCCGTCGCCCTGCGGCCAGGCGCGTACGGCGCGGTCGCGGATCGCCTGTTCGCGGCGGCGCTGCGCCGAGTCGTTGTCGACCTGGATCACCAGGCGCTGGATCTGGGACTTCCAGCCGCGCGGGGACAGGGTCTGCCAGGGTCCGTCTGCGTCGGCGACCTTGGCCAGCACCAGCGCCTCCACCTGCCCGGGCCGCGGAGTCGTCGAGCAGCGCGGTCTCCTGGGCCAGGACCTCGGCGCGGGGCAGGTCGATCCGGCCCGCCTCCACCGCCGCCAACGTGGCGGGCAGGACGGTGACGAGGCGGGTGGCCAGCTCGAGCAGCCGCTCCGCGGCATGCTTGGCGATGCCGAGCGTCACGCACAGCTGGTGAATCACCGTGGAGTGTGTGAGTTCCTCCTCCGACGGGACGCCCCGGTCCCTCTCGACCCCGGCCAGCTCAGCCCGGGCCGCCGCGGCGCTGTCTTCGGCCACCGCGGCCACCAGCCGCAGCTGCTGCACCTGGCTCACGGCGATCTTCCGGACCGATGCCCGCAACCGCACGACCCGGCGCATGGCAGCGCGGGGTCGGGTGCCGTCGGTTGCGCCGGGCCGATTGCCCGGGCCGCGGTCGCGGTCATCGTGGTTGGACATGCAGCGAACCTACGGGCCACCACCGACAGTCCTTCTGACAGATCCGGCCCGGAATCCCTTTATCCACAAGGGAATCTGGCCCACTCTGCCTGTGGACAACGACACGGTCTGCAGTCGGACTCAAGAAGTGGTCTGAGCCCCTCGTTGTCCACAGGACCGCACGGCAATGGCCGTCGTCCACAGGTTTCGACGCCTCTGCCCTAGCCTCGGGGCGTGCTGACTGTGCTGCCCGAGGTTGCCGACGCGCTCGCTGCCGGCCGGCCGGTGGTGGCGCTGGAGTCCACGATCATCAGCCACGGTCTGCCGCGGCCCGACAACCTGCGCATCGCGCGCGAGATCGAAGCCGCCGTCCGCGACAACGGCGCCGTGCCGGCGACGGTCGCGGTCGTCTCCGGCAAGGCATGCATCGGACTCGACGACAACGCCTTGACGGAGGTCGCGACCCGCGACGACATCGTGAAGGTCAGCTCCCGCGACCTTGCCACCGTGGTCGCTCGCGGCGGCCACGGCGCGACGACCGTCGCGGCCACGTCGCATCTCGCCGCGCTCGCGGGCATCGAGGTCTTCGCCACGGGTGGCATCGGTGGCGTCCACCGCGAGGCACGCGAGACCTGGGACGAGTCGGCCGACCTGCAAGCCCTGGCCACGACACCGATCGTGGTGGTGTGCGCCGGCGTCAAGTCCATCCTCGACGTCGCGGCCACGCTCGAGCGGCTGGAGTCCCTCGGCGTCGGGGTGCTCGGCTTCCGCACCGACACCTTCCCCGGCTTCTACCTCACCGACTCGGGTCACCCGCTGGACTGGCGAGTGGACTCCCCCGACGAGGTCGCCGCGGTGATGCGAGCACGTACGGCGTTGGGCACCGACGATCGGGGGCTGGTCGTGGCCAACCCCCTCCCCGTCGACGAGCAGGTCGACCCCGAGCTGCACGACCGCGTGCTCCGCGCCGGGCTCACCGCAGCCGCGCAGGCAGGCGTGCGTGGCAAGGAGGTCACGCCGTTCCTGCTGGAGTTCTTCCACCGCGAGAGCGGCGGCGCCAGCCTGAGGGCGAACATCCGGATCATCCTGCGCAACGCCGCACTCGCCGCCCAGATCGCCGTCGCACTCGCAACCCAGCCATGACGCCGTTGGGGGCGCAGACGCTGTCGGTCGTCGTGGTCGGCGACCTGATGGTCGATGTCATCGCGCTGATGTCCGGACCGCTCGCCGTCGCCAGCGACACCCCGTCGCGGGTGTCGACGAGCGGCGGCGGTTCCGCGGCCAACGTTGCTGCCTGGCTGGCCTCGCAGGACGTCCCCACCACGTTCGTCGGCCGGGTCGGCGACGACCCGCTCGGACACCAGGCCTGCACCGAGCTGTTCACGGCGGGCGTCGACGTACGCGCCGTGCTCTCCGACCGACCCACCGGCAGCTGCGTCGTGCTGGTCGAACCGGGTGGCCAACGCTCGATGCTGCCCGACACCGGAGCTAACGCGACCCTGGACGCGAGCGACCTGCCGGAGGAGGTGTTCCGGCCGAGCGCGCACCTGCACCTGTCGGGCTATCCCCTCCTGCACCCCGAGTCGCGCGACGCCGCGTTCGCCGCGATGGGCATGGCCCGCGAGATCGGCATGACCATCTCGGTGGACCCGTCCTCGGTCGCGCTGCTGGAGGGCGTCGGGCCCGGCAACTTCCTGGACTGGACGGTCGGCGTCGACCTGTTGCTCGCCAACGCCGACGAGGCGCGCGTCCTGTCGGGGCAGAACCCGTCCCGCGAGGCTGCCGCCGCTCTCGCCACCGTCTACCGCGAGGTGGTCGTCAAGCTCGGCGACCAGGGCGCGCTCTGGCACGGGGGGTTCATCGCAGCGAGCGCCCCCGCCGAGCGCGGGGTCGAAGTGGTGGACACCACCGGCGCCGGCGATGCGTTCGCGGCCGGGTTCCTCACGTCCTGGCTGCTGCATCCCGAGCCCGAGTCGGCGCTGGCCGCCGGCAACACCCTCGCCGCCGGTGCCGTCAGCCGGCTCGGCGGCCGTCCCTGAACGCGTCAGCCGGGAGACGGTCGGCCGCGCCGCTTCGAGGAGCTCGCCTGGTCCGAGACGCCCATGGGCGCGATCAGCCTGCGCCGCCGGCTGGAACCGGCACTGAACATCGACGTCTACGAGGTCAAGCTCGGCGACGAGTTCCTGATGTCGAGCCTCTTCACCGTCGCCGAGATCGAGCTCGCGCGGCTCGGGCTGGAGATGGTGGCCGGCGAGGACCTGGACGTGGTCGTGGGCGGACTCGGCCTCGGCTACACCGCTCGGGCCGCGCTCGACGACCCCCGCGTTCGCTCGCTGACGGTGGTCGAGGCCCTCGGCGAGGTCATCACCTGGCACGAACGGGATCTCTTTCCCGACACCGCCGGCCTGGCGTCGGACCCGCGGGTTCGCCTCGTGCACGGCGACTTCTTCGCAATGGTCGGCACCGGCCAAGGCTTCGACCCCGGTACGCCGGGTCGGCGCTTCCACGCCGTACTCCTCGACATCGACCACACGCCGCGACATGTTCTGCACCCGAGCCACGCCGCGTTCTACACCGAAGACGGACTACGCCGACTCGCGGAGCACCTACACCCGTACGGCGTGTTCGCGCTGTGGTCCGACGACCCCCCGGACGACGAGTTCCGCTCTGTCCTGACGGCGGTGTTCGCCAACGCTCAGGCCCACGTGGTCTCGTTCCCGAACCCGCTGACCGGCGAGGAGTCGGCCAACACCGTCTACGTCGCGAGCACCGTGACCTGACTCAGGCGCAGCGTGGGAGTCAGGCGTGCGCCTGCTTGCCCTCTGCCTTGGCTGCCTTGGCTGCCTTGTTCTCTGCTTGAACTCGCGGACCTTCAGGAGCGAGTCCGCATCCACGACGTCAGCAGCAGAGCGGTAGCCATCGAGCGCGTAGTCGCCCGCGACCGCCTCCCAGCCGTCGGGCCGCACACCGAGCTGCTTGGCGAGCAGTGCCACGAAGATCTGTGCCTTCTGCTTGCCGAAGCCGGGAAGTGCCATCAGACGTGTCAGCAGGTCCTTGCCTGACGTCGCCTCGTTCCACAACCGCGCCGCGTCGCCGTCGTACTCGGTGGTGATCACCCGCGCGAGCTCCTGGAGGCGGGCTGCCATCGACGCCGGGAACCGGTGGATGGCTGGAGGAACGCTGCACAGGGCGGTGAACGCCTCCGGATCCGCGGCTGCGATCGCTGCTGGGTCCAGCGTTCCGAACCGGGTGAGCACCTTCCACGGGCCACGGAACGCGTGTTCCATGCCGTACTGCTGATCGAGCATCATCCCGATCAGCGGAGCGAATGCGTGCTCGTCCAGAACCTTGTCCGCTGCCGCGTCGTTGGCGATCCCGAAGCCCATTGGTTCATGCTCTCACGCAGCGCTCCGAGTCACAGAGCGCTCTGCTCGTGTCGTGGCGGCCCTTCCTCGCGGAGGCGAGGCTCGGTCCGCAGCTCCGGGTGGATGCCCGCTTGTCGGCGTAGAACGCACGGACCAGGTCCATGTCGGCCGCGACGTCGCCGGTGGGTGTGAACGTCGGCCCGAAGCCGATGGTCCGCGTGGGCCCGTCGATGAAGCCGAGCGATGATCGGCAGGCCGGTCTGCTTGCGCGATCTTGTAGAAGCCGGACTTCCAGTAGTCCGCCTTCTTGCGGGTCCCCTCCGCAGCGACGATGAGCAGGAAGTCCTCGTCCTTCGCCTGGGCGAGGAGTGCGCGGACCGTGGCCCCGGGGTTCTTGCGGTCCAGCGGGATGCCCCCCGTCACGCGGAGCAGCGGAGCGAGCGGTCCGCGGAACAGCTCGCGCTTGATCAGGACCTTCGGCGGGACACCGTCGCGCCACGTCAGCATGACCATGGCGACCCAGTCCCAGTTGGACGTGTGCGGCGCGCCGACCAGGATGCCGGTCGTCGGGCACCTGACCGACGGTCTTGCCAGCGCGTGAGCCGGAGCATCAGCCGGGCGAACGCCCTGCGCAGGCCGGCCAGTCGACGCTCACCCGCCCTCCTCGGTCGCCTGGTCCACCGGACCGGAGGAGGCGACCGTCCAGGTGCTCGTCCGGCCATCGGGCCCGACGCACGTCCCCCCGCGGAGCGCCGCCTCGATGAGCGTCCGCACGCGTGCCTCGTCGCCGGGATCGGCGGTGAAGGCCGTGCGGACCAGCAGGGCTTGCCCGGCGGTCTCCGTCTCGTGAGGTGCGGCCAGACGCACGGGCGGTCGCCGTGCTCCCAGCTGCCGCACAACGCGAGCGTGATCGCACCACCGGGAGCCCGCGGGTCCGCGCCGGGCCCGGGCCGCAGGGTGGCTGCGTGGACATAGGTCTGCGCCACGCCCACATTCTGGCGCTCGCGGCCGACCCGGTGGCGGGTCGGTGGGTCCGATCGTCGGGCAGGCGGCGAGAATGGACCGCACGAGTTCACCCCGACACCCCAGCTGGAGCGAGCGCGCCGTGGCACGTCGTACGACCAAATCCCCGCCCCCGCCCGAGGACTTCACCGAGCGCATCGTCGACATCGACGTGTCCGAGGAGATGCAGGGCTCGTTCCTCGAGTACGCCTACTCGGTCATCTACGCCCGGGCGCTGCCCGACGCGCGCGACGGCCTGAAGCCGGTGCACCGGCGCATCCTCTTCCAGATGTCGGAGATGGGCCTGCGGCCCGACCGGGGTCACGTGAAGTGCGCCCGCGTCGTCGGCGACGTGATGGGCAAGCTGCACCCCCACGGTGACGGCGCGATCTACGACACCCTCGTCCGGATGGCGCAGCCGTGGTCGATGCGGCTGCCGCTGATCGACGGTCACGGCAACTTCGGCTCGCTGGGCAACGACGACCCGCCCGCGGCCTACCGCTACACCGAGTGCCGCCTGGACGCCGCCGCGCTGCTGATGACGACCAGCCTCGACGAGGACGTCGTCGACATGCGGCCCAACTACGACGACCAGGCCTACGAGCCGCAGGTGCTGCCGGCGGCCTTCCCCAACCTGCTGGTCAACGGCGCGTCCGGCATCGCCGTCGGCATGGCCACCAACATGGCGCCGCACAACCTGGTCGAGGTCATCTCCGCCGCCCGCCACCTGATCAAGCACCCGAAGGCGACGCTGGACGACCTGATGCGGTTCGTGCCCGGCCCCGACCTGCCGACCGGCGGCAAGATCGTCGGCCTCGACGGCATCCGCGACGCCTACGAGACCGGTCGCGGGGCGTTCCGCACCCGCGCCACCGCGCGCATCGAGAACGTCACGCCCCGGCGCAAGGGCATCGTCGTGACCGAGCTGCCGTTCGGCGTGGGCCCCGAACGGGTCAAGGAGAAGATCGCCGAGCTGGTGCGCGCCAAGAAGGTCCAGGGCGTCACGGCGGTCGACGACTACACCGACCGCGAGAAGGGCCTGCGGCTGGTCATCGAGATCAAGAACGGCTTCAACCCCGACGCGATCCTCGACCAGCTCTACCGGCTCACCCCGCTGGAGGAGTCGTTCGGCATCAACAACGTCGCCCTCGTCGACGGGCAGCCGCGCACGCTGGGCCTCAAGGACCTGCTCGAGGTCTACGTCGCACACCGGCTCGACGTCGTACGCCGTCGCTGCCTGCACCGCCGCGCCAAGGCGGCCGACCGGCTGCACCTCGTCGACGGCCTGCTGGTCGCGATCCTCAACGTCGACGAGGTCATCCAGGTGATCCGGACGAGCGAGGACGCCGCGGAGGCCCGCGAACGGCTGATGTCGGTGTTCGACCTGACCGAGACCCAGGCCAACTACATCCTGGACATGCCGCTGCGCCGGCTGACCAAGTACTCCCGCATCGAGCTCGAGACCGAGCAGGGCAGCTTGCGCACCACGATCGACGAGCTCACCGCGATCCTCGAGTCCGACACCCTGCTTCGCGACACCGTGTCGAACGAGCTCGCCGACGTGGCCAAGAAGTTCGGTACGCCGAGGCGCACCGTCCTGCTCGAGTCCGCCGGCACCCCCGCCACCACCGCGGTCCCGTTGGAGGTGACCGACGACCCCTGCTGGGCGTTGCTGTCGTCGACCGGGCTGATGGCGCGGACGCTGACCGATGACCCGCTCCCCCTCGACGGCCCACGAGCGAAGCACGACGTCATCACCTCTGCCGTCCGCACCACCGCGCGCGGCGAGGTCGCGGCGCTGACGAGTGCCGGCCGCATGATCAGGCTCGGCGTCCTCGACATGCCGGCGCTCCCGTCGACCGCCAGCGCGCCGAACCTGTCCGGCGGCGCGCCGGTCTCGGAGTTCCTCCAGCTCGCCCCGGACGAGCGGGTCCTCTGCCTGGTCGGGCTGGGTGACGCCGAGGTGGGCGTCGCGCTCGGCACCGCCGACGGTGTGGTCAAACGGCTGACGCCCGACTACCCGCTCAACAAGGACAGCTGGGACGTCATCACCCTGCGGCCCGGCGACCAGGTGGTCGGCGCGGTCGAGCTCGCCGGCGACGACCGTGACCTGGTGTTCGTGACGTCGGACGCCCAGCTGCTGCGCTTCCCCGCGAGCGCGGTCCGGCCGCAGGGCCGGTCAGCGGGCGGCATGGCCGGGATCCGTCTCGCACCGGGTCAGCAGGCCGTGACCTTCGCAACCGTCGATCCGGCGCGGGAGAACGTCGTCGTCACGGTGTCCGGGTCGTCGGCGGCCCTGCCCGGCACCGAGCCCGGCTCGCTGAAGATCACGCCGTACGACGAGTACCCGCCCAAGGGTCGAGGCACCGGCGGCGTGCGCTGTCACCGGTTCGTCCGGGGTGAGGACACCCTGATCCTGGCCTGGGCGGGCGCGGCGCCCGCTCGCGCGGCGGCAGCGACGGGTGTTCCGATCGACCTTCCGCCCGCCACCGGCCGGCGCGACGGCTCGGGCAGCCCGGCCAGCCAGCCGATCGCGGCGGTCGCCGGTCCTGACGCCTAGACGACGGGACCGTCGTCGGAGCCCGATGACTCGGCGTCGAGGGTCCACTTCAGCTGGAACTCGATCTCCTCGGAGTCCTCACCGCGCTCGTGCTCCACGGAGAACTGTCCGCGGGCCGGGACGCGGATCCGCTCACCCGCAACCTGGATGCGGAACGGCTGGTCGGTCTCCAGCGCGTCGGCCAGCCGGCGGAGCTTGGCCGCCGCCTCCGCGGTGGAGTAGATGCGTTCGACGTCACGGGGCGCCTTGGCCATCGGGGTGGATCCCTTCGGAGCGGACGTTCGCCTCCGTCGACCCTAACCCGTCGGGTCGGACATGATCGCGTCGTGCAGGAGCGATCAGACGTGACCATCCGGACCGCGACACCCCTGGATGCCGACGCGATCGCCCAGGTCCAGGTCGCCTCCTGGCGGGCGGCCTACAAGGACATCGTGCCGGACGAGCACCTCGACGGTCTCGACTGGCGCGAGTGGGCAGCGCTACGTCGCGAGCGTCTGAGCCACCCAGGCGAAGTCCGGACCTGCGTCGCCGCCCTGGAGGAGACGTCGCGACCGCTCGTGGGCTTCGTCGCGAGCGGTCCTGGACGCGATGGTGCCCGGGACTCCGAGCCCGTCCGAGAGATCTACGCGATCTACGTGTCCCCGTCGGCCTGGGGTGGAGGGGTGGGCCGCGCCCTGCTCGAGCGTGCCCTTACCGCCGGACCTACTGACATCCCGGTCACGCTCTGGGTGCTCTCGGCCAACATCCGTGCCAGGGAGTTCTACGAGAAGCAGGGGTTTCGCGTCGACGGCGCCGTCAAGACGATCGCGATGGCAGGGCGTGAGCTTCTCGAGGTGCGCTATCGGCTGCAACGGACCGGTCAGGTGGCGAAGCCCTCGGACAGGTAGTCGCCGAGCGCGGCGATCCCGTCGTCCACGTAGGACACGAACTCCTCGCCGGCCGGTGGCAGGCCGACAGCAGTCTCCGGCGCCTGGTCGGCAATCGGGAGGACCGCGGTGCCCGGCAGCGCCGGCCCACGACGCTTCAGCAGCCACACGCGACCCACTACTGCCACATAGGCAACAGTGAGAAGGGTCTGCAGGAGCAGCATGCTCTTTCCATCGGCCAGGAGGGCCAGATACTTCAGCGGTTTGTCGACACCTTGACCGACAGCTCACCCGAGCCAGGGAGCGTCCGGCGAGGCCTGGTCGAGCTGACCGCCTGGCCGGCACTCGGGCGTGACGTACTCGTCGCGCATGCGGGGATAGAACGTGCGCCAGTAGCGCCGGGCCAGGTCGGCGGCCTCCTGCGGGGACGCGCCGAGCAGCCGGGCGGTCTTGGCGTCGCGCTGGACGGCGAGGCACTCGGCGCGGGCCTCGTCGGTGATCCCCGCCATGTGCATCGCCTCGTGGGTCAGCACGTGCACCGCCAGGACCTCGCCGTCATCGGGATGGTCGCCGCGGGCGCGCAGGTAGCGCGACAGGTCCTTGCACTGGGCGTGCTTGATCAGCGTGCGCCCGCTCCGGCACGCCGTCGCGCCCGTAGCGCACGTAGCCCAGCTCGGAGCCGGCGTCGACCCACTCCTGGCCCGGCGGTCTGGCAGTCCACGACCACGGGAAAGCCGGCCAGGTCGCTCGCGACGACGGCGAGGCGGTCCTCCAGCTGATGGTGGCGCACGCCCGGGACGAGCAGGGCCACCCCCACGACCACGAGGAGGGCCACGGAGAAGACCGGGAAGGGCCGGGGCCGCCCGAGGGCGTCCACACGGCGCAGCCACCACCGCGCGGCCGCCACGACGGCGGCCAGCAGCAACGCCCTCGGCGAGCCAGGTGAGCATGCGGGAAGCATCGGCACCGCGCCGAGCCAGGGTGAGCCGTCAGGCGTCGATCGTGTCGCGGTCGACCCGGCTGGCGCCCTCGACGAGGAAGTCGCGGCGCGGGCCGACGTCGTTGCCCATGAGCAGCTCGAACACCGCCTCGGCGGCCTCGGCGTCACCGATGGACACCCGGCGCAGGGTGCGGTGGCGGGGCTCCATCGTCGTCTCCGCCAGCTGGTTGGCGTCCATCTCACCGAGGCCCTTGTAGCGCTGGATCGGCTCCTTGTAGCGCTTGCCCTTGCGCTGGAGGTCGGCGACGACCTTGCGCATCTGGGCCTCGGAGTAGGTGTAGACGATCTCGTTCTTGGCCCGGCCCGCCAGCCATCACCTCGATGCGGTGCAGCGGCGGCACGGCGGCATAGACCCGGCCGGCGTCCACCAGCGGCCGCATGTAGCGGTAGAAGAGCGTGAGCAGCAGGCAGCGGATGTGCGCGCCGTCGACGTCGGCGTCGGCCATCAGGATGATCTTCTGGTAGCGCGCCGCGTCCAGGTCGAAGGTGCGCCCCGAGCCGGCACCGATCACCTGGATGATCGAGGCGCACTCGGTGTTCTTGAGCATGTCCGAGGCCGACGCCTTCTGGACGTTGAGGATCTTGCCGCGGATCGGCAGCAGGGCCTGGTGCTCGGAGTTGCGGGCCAGCTTGGCCGTGCCCAGCGCCGAGTCGCCCTCGACGATGAACAGCTCGCTGCGCTCGACGTCGTCGCTGCGGCAGTCGGCCAGCTTGGCCGGCAGCGACGAGGTCTCGAGGGCGTTCTTGCGGCGCTGCAGCTCCTTGTGCTGGCGGGCCGCGACGCGGGTGCGGGCCGCCGAGGCCACCTTGTCGAGGATCGCGCGGGACTGGACCTTGGCCGCCTTCTTGGGCGAGGTCAGCAACGCCTTGAGCTCACGCGCTCACGACGTGGCCGACGATGCGGGTGGCCGCCGCCGTACCGAGGACCTCCTTCGTCTGGCCCTCGAACTGCGGCTCGGAGAGGCGGACCGTGATCACGGCCGTGAGCCCCTCGAGCACGTCGTCCTTGACGACGTCGTCCTCACTCGCGCGCAGGACCCGCTGGGAGCGCAGCGCCTCGTTGACGGTCTTGGTCAGCGACCGCTCGAACCCCGCGACGTGGGTGCCGCCCTTGGGCGTCGCGATGATGTTGACGAAGGAGCGCAGCACGGTGTCGTAGCCCGTGCCCCACCGCAGCGCCACGTCGACACCGAGCTCGCGCTCCACCTCGGTGGACGTCATGTGGCCGCTCTCGTCGAGGACCGGCACGGTCTCCTTGAAGTGACCGTTGCCCTGCAGGCGCAGGACGTCGCTGACGGACTGGTCGGGCGCGAGGAACGCGCAGAACTCGCTGATGCCGCCGTCGAAGCGGAAGGTCTCCTCGCTGTCTCGCCCCGGCCGCTGGTCGCGCACCACGAGGGTCAGCCCCGGCACCAGGAACGCGGTCTGGCGGGCGCGGTTGTGCAGCTCGTCGATCGACAGCTCGGCCTCGGCCAGGAAGATCTGGCGGTCGGACCAGTAGCGCACCCGGGTGCCGGTCGTCTTCTTGGTGACCTTGCCGACCACCCGCATGCCCGAGGCGGGCACGAACGGGCTCTCGGGCGAGCCGTTGCCGAACTCACCCGGGACACCGCGCCGGAAGCTGATCGCGTGGGTCTTGCCGCCCCGGTCGACCTCGACGTCCAGCCGCGCGGACAGGGCGTTGACGACCGAGGCGCCCACGCCGTGCAGGCCGCCGGTCGCGGCGTAGGACCCGCCGCCGAACTTGCCGCCGGCGTGCAGCCGGGTCATGACCACCTCGACCCCGGAGAGGCCGGTGCGGGGCTCGGCGTCGACCGGGATGCCCCGGCCGTTGTCGCGCACCTCGACCGAGCCGTCGGCGTGGAGGTCGACCTCGATGCGGGTGCAGTGGCCCCCGAGGGCCTCGTCGACGGCGTTGTCGATGATCTCCCAGACGCAGTGCATCAGCCCGCGGGAGTCGGTGGACCCGATGTACATGCCGGGCCGCTTGCGCACCGCCTCGAGCCCCTCGAGGACGAGCAGGTGCCGGGCGGAGTAGGCGTCCGGCTCGAACTCCCCGTCGCTGCGGGCCTGGAGGGTCTGGGCGGTCACGAAGCGAGGTTACCTTCGGTGCCCGACACCGCCCCGCACCCCGCGCCGACACCGACTTGCTGCGCCGTTCGGGTGGCGACACGCCGCTTTGATGGCTCCAGATGGCCCCCACAGGTTCCGACGTAGTGTGAACTGGGCAACACGAACTGACGCAGGCACGCCAGCGGTCCGGGACTACGCGCAGAGCGAACCGAAACCGCGGGCGGCACGGGAACGAACTTCGAGTGGTTGGATGTTGTTAGGAGCAAGAACCCGAACCAAGAGAGAGGGCGACGTGACCACAGCTCTAGCCCCGCACCCTCCCCTGACCGCGTCCGACCGTTGCGACCGCTGCGGCGCCCAGGCCTACATCCGTGTCGTGCTGACCTCCGGCGGCGAGCTCCTGTTCTGCGCCCACCACGGTCGCGCCCACGAGGCCAAGCTTCGCGAGGTGGCTGCGGCCGTCCACGACCACACCGAGAAGCTCGTCGAGACCACGCCCCACACCGCTCCCGACACGGAGCGCTGACCAGGCTCGTCGTACGACGTGAGAACGGCCCCGGGACTTCTCCCGGGGCCGTTCCTCGTTTGGCCGGCTGAACGCGCCGACTGCCTCTCGGCAGCCCGTCAGGGCGTCGGGTTGGCCGTGTTGGTGCCCACCTGCGTGCTGTTGGGGCTGTTCTGGTTGTTGGTGTCGTAGCCGCAGCCGCCGAGCATGATCACGGCAGCTGCAACTGCGACGGCGGTAGCCCGCCCGACGCGCTGAGATCTCACGCGGGTGACCTTACCGGGCTTACCGGCTGCGCTTGGCAGCCACCTTGGCAACACGGTCCTTGAGCGCCGCGGGCATCTCAGAGGAGCTCTTGGCTGCGCCGGCACCGGAGTCGACCACTGCCCCGCGGGGGTTGTAGCAGACGGCGTAGGCGAGCAGGTCGTCCGGCGTGTCCCCGTCATCGACGGAGGCGTCGCTCAGTGCGTACCAGGTGTGGCCCAGCGGCGCGTCAACATGCGTGTAGCTGTTGAGGACGAAGTTCTCGTTCCCACCGCCGGTGAGCTTGGTGCCAGCCGGGCAGTCGGCCCATGACACCAGGAGGCCGGATGCCGGGTCGGGGTCGCCGCCCTCGACCAAGGGGGCCCAGTCGGTTTCACCGACGATGGTGCCGGTCTGGCCACCAGCCAGGGCGAACGAGCCGCTGCTCAGCCCGTCGAGGCGGTCAGCGCTCAGGTAGGGAACCGTCGTGGTGCTGTTGACGGTGAGCGGCGGGTAGCCGGGCTTTGCGACGAGCTTCATCGGGATGCCGCGGGTGTTCGTGAGGGTGGTCGTGGCTGTCGCGGAGTTCGACCGGCCGATGAGCAGCGAGCCGCCGTTGGCGGCGTACGCCGCGGCTCCTCCTCCCGTGAGGACGAGCGCGGCCAGGAAGCCGGCAATGAAGGCTGCTGGGCGCAGTCTGCGGATACGAGTGAGCATGGAAGCGGTTCCCCTCCTGTGACCCCAGGATCTCTGGGCGAAAGGGCACCTTATGGGCACAGCCGGTGCGAATGGGCCACTTTGGGGAGGCAGTTACCTTTTCGCGGCGCAGGTCATTGGGATGCGAACTCGCACCAGACCGTCTTGCCGCCCCCCGGCTCCGGTTGCACGCCCCAGCGTGTTGCCAGGCTCTCCAGGATCTGGATGCCGCGGCCGGTCTCTGCGTCCACCGGCGTGTCGTGGCGACGGGGCAGCTGCTCCGAGCAGTCGCTGACGATCAGGACAAGGTTGTCGCTGTCGGCATTGAGATGGACCTCGACCGGCCCCGAGCCGTGCTTGATCGAGTTCGTGACCAGCTCGGTCATCGACAGCACGACGATGTCCGGGTCCACACCGTCGGTGGGGTGCTGCTCCATCCACGAGCGGGCCCAGCGACGCAGATCGGCCAGGCAGCCCGCAGCCAGCGGCATGGTCAGCCTCTGCGAGCCTGCGTTCATCTGTGACCCCGGGATGGTGATGGCCTGCTGGGCGCTACCGGGGTCCGGGGCAACTGGCCTTGACTCTAACGGCCACCTGAAGTCTATCCATCGGGGCGTCGGAGCAAACACACAGAACGACCGGAACGGCACAGTTCCGGCCGGTAGGTTGACTCCCGGCGGGGGCCCGAGCCCCGGGAAGCGGCGTTGCGAGCTGCGCCGCGAATGAGTGGGGAAACGGGGACGTGCGTTGATTCAACTGCGTCGAATCGCGATCTGGCTTTCCGTTGGCCTGGTCACAGTCGCCGCTCAGGCGGCCGTCAGTCCGCAAGCGGCACATGCCGCCACCCCACTGTGCTTCGGCAAGCGCGCCACGATCGTGGGCACGTCCGGTCCCGACCGGATCATCGGGACCGACAGGCCCGACGTCATCGTCGGCCTCGGCGGAAGCGATGTCATCTCCGGGCGCCGCGGCTCGGACCGGATCTGCGCGGGGTCGAACTCGGGCACGCCTGACCGCGTGTACGGCGGTAACGGGAACGATCTCATCAGCGGCGGATCGGGCAACGACATCCTCCGCGGCGAGAACAACACGGACACGCTGGTCGGCGCGTCGGGGCACGACGACCTGAACGGCGGCGACGGTGCCGATGTCAACCGGGGTGGCGACGGCCGCGATGTCTGCCGCAGCCCATCGGCAGGCTCGTCAGGAGCGTCGAGCTGCGAACCGTACTGCGCCGCCAACCGGCACTATGACGGCATCCGCATCGCCGAACGAAGGGTCAACAGCGTCGAGGCACAGCAGAGCACGCCCGTCTGCTTCGCCGAGTCCGACTTCATGTTCACGAAGGACGGCCATCTGGTCGCCGCCCATGACGCGCTGCTGAGCGGCAACTGCGGCGATGTACGTCAACAGACGCTGGCTCGGCTCCAACAATGCCGTCTGGCCGGCGGCGCGCGGGTGCCGAGCCTGAACAGCTTCCTCGCTGTGCCCCTGACCGAGTGGTACATCGATCTCAAGCAGAACCAGCTCGCCACCACCGACGAGGAGATCCTGCACACCGTGGAGGTGGCGGTGCACTCCATCGTCCAAACGGGTCGGCAGCGTGGCGCGATACTCATGCTCTACAAGGTGACGCCGGCCGCCCGGGACCTGATCGCCAGCAGCGGCGTGCGGGCGGGAATGAAGGGCTATCCCAAGACACCGGAGGCCACGCAGAGAATCGTGGATGCGGCCGCCGCCAACGGCTTCGAGATGGCCTGCATCCGGATCACCAACCTCGACAAGGCGATGCTGGACTACTCGCACGCCCAGGGTGTCTGGCACCTCGGCTGGGAGCTCGGTGAGCGGACGCCGAGCCAGTGGCGGCAGCTGACCGACCAGGGAATGATGGGTCTGTTGACGACCCGCGCGAAGATCCCGGCTGCCCGGCGGGCCATCTTCGGAACCTGACGCCGCGCGCAGTTGGACAGCTGACCGACCGCGTCAGCGCTGTTCGGACTGCTCGGTGTCGAGGTAGCGGGGCAGCATGATCGTGAACTCGGTGTTGCCCGGCGCGCTGCTCACCTCGACACTTCCATGGTGGGCCTCGACGATGGCCGCGACGATGGCCAGGCCGAGCCCACTGCTGCCGGCGGCCGGCGACCGGGACGTGTCGCCGCGGGTGAACCGTTCGAACGCCTCGGGCAACAGCTCGGCGGGGATGCCCGGGCCGTTGTCCGCGACCGTGAGCCGGGCGACGGGTTGGTCTCCGTCCCCGGCCGCGAGCTGGACCGACACGACCGTCCCCGGAGGGGTGTGGACGCGCGCGTTGGTGAGCAGGTTGTCCACGACCTGCACGAGCGCCCCGGCGTCGCCCCGGACCAGCAGCGGGTCCTCGGAGACGTCCAGCTTCCAGATGTGCTCGCTGCCCGCCGCCTGTGCGTCCGTGACACCGTCGACCAGCAGCCGGGACAGGTCCACCGATGCCACCTCGACCGGGCGGCCGGCGTCGAGCCGCGAGAGCTGCAGCAGGTCGGTGACGAGCGCGCTCATCCGGACCGCCTGCGACTCGATGCGCGTCAAGGCGTGCTCGACGTCCGCCGGAAGCTCCTCCCGACTCGGGCGGGTCAGCTCGGCGTACCCACGAATGGCCGCCAGTGGCGTGCGTAGCTCGTGGCTCGCGTCGGCCACGAACCGGCGCACCCGCGTCTCGCTGGCCTGACGCGCGGCCAGGGCCGCCGCGACGTGCGCGAGCATCGCGTTGATGGCCGACCCCACCTGCCCGACCTCCGTGCGCGGGTCGGTGTCCTCGTCCGGGACACGCACGGCCAGCGCGACCTCGCCGCGGTCAAGTGACAGCTCGGAGACGCGCCGGGCCGTCCCGGCGACCCGCCGGAGGGGCTGCAGCGCCAGCCGGATGATCGCGGCCCCAGCCAGACCCGCGACGAGCAGACCGAGCAGCGCCACCACGCCCGCCACGGCGGCTAGGCGGTAGACCGTGTCCTGGACGCCGCCCAGCGGCAGCCCGGTCACCAGGACGTCGCCGTCCTGCTCCTGGGTGGCCATCAGGCGGTAGTCCCCGAGGTCGCCGCCGAGATCTCGAGTGTGGGGCTGGCCGTCGACCGGAAGCGCGACCAAGGCGGCCGCCTGCTCGGCAGGCAGGGAGTCGGCCTCGCCGCGGGGGTCCAGCACCCCGGCTTCCTGCACCTGGCCGCCGACTATGCGCGCGCCGAGGGTGCCTTCCGCCTGGCCTGGGGCGAGCAGGAACTCGGGACTGCGCCGCCCGTGGTGGTCGTCGCCGGGGCCGCCCGGTCCGTCGGCGCCCTGGGACCGGACTCCCGCGGCGCTGAGCTGGTCATCGAGGCGGCCCAGGAGGAACTGGTCCAGGGCGAGCACGCTGACCACGCCGATGACCAAGCAGACAGCCGCCAGCAGCGCCAGCAGGGCGACGAGGAGCCGGGTCCGCAGGCTCCAGCCGCGCAGGCCCGGCCAGCCCCGCGATGGTGTCGCGACGGCGGTCATTGCTCAGTCCGCCGGCTTGAGGACGTAGCCGGCACCACGCATGGTGTGGATCATCGGCGCGCGTCCGGCGTCGACCTTCTTGCGGAGGTAGGAGATGTAGAGCTCCACGACATTCGCCTGTCCCCCGAAGTCGTAGTTCCAGACGCGGTCCAGGATCTGCGCCTTGCTGAGCACCCGGCGCGGGTTGCGCATCAGGAACCGCAGCAGCTCGAACTCCGTGGCCGTCAGCGAGATCGGGTCCCCCGCTCGGCGTACCTCGTGGCTGTCCTCGTCCATCGTGAGGTCACCCACGACGAGCTCGGTCTCCTCGGCTGCCACCAGCAGCCGGGTCCGCCGCATCAGGCCGCGAACGCGAGCGATGACCTCCTCGAGGCTGAACGGCTTGGTGACGTAGTCGTCCCCACCGGCGGTGAGGCCGGCCACCCGGTCCTCGACGGCGTCCCGCGCGGTCAGGAAGAGCACGGGTACGTCGAGTCGGTCGGCGCGCAGGCGTCGGAGGACCTCGAGCCCGTCGATGTCGGGCAGCATCATGTCGAGGATGACGGCGTCCGGGCGGAAGTCGCGCGCCTCGCGGACGGCGGCGGTGCCGCTCGCCGCGGTCCGCACCTCCCACCCCTCGTAGCGCAGGGCCATCGACAGCAGCTCGGACAGGGTGTCCTCGTCGTCGACGACGAGCACCTTGACCGGCACGCCGTCGGGACGCGGGGCGGGGCTCAGAGGTCGCGATCGTGTCGTCGGCATGAACGCCAGTCTCAGCCACGCGGCTGAGCGGCGCCCGTGAGGTTCCTGTGCAGTTCCTGTGAATCACGACGTGGCGATGGGGCCGGCCCGCGAACGGGCCGGCCCCATCGGGACGGTCAGACGCCGGACGTACCGGTCGTGGACGTGTCGTCCGCGTCGTCGTCGTCCGGACCGCCCGGGCCACCGTGGCCACCGTGGCCGCCGGCCTCCTCGCCGGTCACCGTGAAGTCCTTGCCCACCTCGACCGTGACGCGCGCGCCGGCGGCGGTCACGAGGTGCGCCTCGTAGACGCCGTCCGAGTCGGTCTCGATCCGCTGGATGGTGGCGCCGGGGTACTTCGCGAGCGCCGCCTTGCGGACCTTGTCGGCCGTGGCGCCGGTGAGCAGCTCCTCGTCCGGCCGCTGGCTCTTGGACTCGTCGCGCGTTGCGTCGTCGTCCGGAGCGGCCGCGGTGGACGAGGCCGAGGGGGTGGCGCTGGGGCTGTTGTCCGCTGCCGTGGCCGCCAGCGTGCTCGCCAGGACGCCCCCCGCGAGCAGCCCGCCGGCCACGAGTGCGGCGGCGGCGCCCCGAGACCGCCAGGGGCTTGGTGCGCCTGATTGGATCACGTCGTCGTTCATCGGGTCTCCTTCGTCTGGGCTCTGGCTGAGCCGGTGCGGAGACCTTCGCCGCGGGACCTGTGGCAGACCCCTGCCTGACCTGAGAGTCCGCTGTGACTCGGTGAGCGTGCCCCTCACTCCAGCCCTCAGGACTCGTTCGCTTGACCGATGAGCACGACCTGGCCCGATGACGCCTGGTTGTCGTCGGCGACCTCCTTGGTGACGGTCAGCGTTGGAAACGTGCTCGGGCCTACGCCGGACCAGAGCGTGACGTCGGTGCCCTCGTTGAACGTGCCGATCGGAACGAGAAGGCCTGCGTCGCTCTTGAGCCACGCCTCGTAGAACTCTCCGTCGGCGCGTCGCGGGAGTCCGGTGGCGTGCAGTTCGATCTTCCATCCGCTGTCGGTCTTGGTCAGCGTGACGTTCGCGGCTGCATCGGCCGCGAGCCGGGTCCCCGTCAGGGACGCGGCGTACTGGACTGGTTCGTCCCGGGTCACCTGCATGCCGATGGTGACGCCCGCCAACAGGACGACCGCGGCGGCTACGGCCGTGAGGGAATACCGGATCCGTCGCAGACGCCGGCCAGCGCCGGCCTCCTCGGCGATCGCGGCGACCACGCGCTCCTGGAGGTCGAGCGGGGGCTCAGCCCACACCGCCCGGTCCGCGAGTACGCCGCGCACCCGCTCGATCTCGGCGCGCTCAGCCGGCGTCAGGTCATCGTCGGACATCGGAGCCTCCTTCGCGCGGGTCGGCGGGTGCCGAGTCCGGCGGTTCGGCACGCAGGTGGGACAGGATGCCCGCCAGCCGGCGGTGCGCACGGAATGTCCGGGACTTGACGGTTCCGAGCGGGATCTCGAGCTTGTCGGCGATCTCCGCGTGGCTGAGCTCGTCGAAGTGCTGCATCCGGATCAGCTCACGTTCCATGGTGGGCAGCTCGTCAAGCGCCCGTCGTACCTCGGCCACGTCGTGTATCTGCTCCGCCGACGGCGGCAGCGTGACCAGCGAGGCGCTGTCGGAGGTGTCGATGTTGTCGAGGTTGCGGTGCCGGCGCTCGCGCCGGTGCACATCGATGGCCACCCGCTTCGCGATCGTGGTGAGCCAGGCCCCGAGCGGCCGGCTCGGGTCGTAGCTACCCGCCGCACGCCACGCCTGCACGAACGTCTGCTGGGTGGCATCCTCCGCGAGGCCGGTATCCCCGAGCACCCTGTACGCGATCGCGAACACCAGCCGGCCGTAGGTCTGGTAGACGACCCGGACCGAGTCCGCGTCTCCTGAAGCGAACCATGACGCCATCTCGGCGTCGTCCAGGGCCACGGTCGTCACGCTAGCCCAGCGTTCACCGGCGGTCTCCATGGTGCGCAGGCGTGCGGGAGTCGCTTCAGTGGCGGTCGCGCTGCGTCTCACTCCCTGCTTACGCAGCCGGGTCCGGCTCGGTTCGCCCGGATCCGGCGCCGGATCCCGGACCGAACCGGTGCGTGGACGCCGCCGTAGTAGCCGCAAAGGTCGGCATCGGCCGGCCCGATCACGAGAGGAGCAGACAATGAATGAGCAGAGCAGAACCACCAGGTCGTTCGTCCGGGCCGCGGCCGCCACTACCCTGATCGGCCTGATCGGCCTGGTCGCCGCAGTCTCGGCGGGTCCGGCACAGGCGACGCCGGCACGAGCCTCCGCCACGGTAGTCAACGACGTGCTCGTCATCAGTGGCACGAACGCCGCCGACCGGATCACCGTCGACTTCACCGCCCTCGACTCCGTCGTGGTGGATCTCGGTCACGACCACGTCCAGCGCCTCGACCCACGCACCTTCCACTCGGCGTCGGTGGATCTGCGTGCCGGTGACGACGACTTCCGCACACTCAGCGGCGGGCCGCTAGCCGACGTGCCGCAGACGATCAGGTCAGGAGCTGGCGACGACACCGCCGTCGGAGGCGCCGCGAACGATCTCCTGATCGGTGGCTCCGGGGAGGACCTCCTCCTGGGCGGAGCGGGCACCGACCTCGTGTACGGCGGCCGCGGCGCCGACTTCGTCAACGGCGGGGTCGGCACCGATACCGAGGTGCTCGGCTCCGGCGACGACACGGCAGCGTGGAACCCCGGAGAGGGCAACGACGCGATCAGCGGCGGCCGCGGTCGGGACACGTTGGCCTTCAACGGCTCCAACGGCGACGAGCTGATGTCCCTGACGGCGGACGGCACGAGCGCGGTCTTCCTGCGCAGCCCGGGCACCATCCGGATGGACCTCGACGGGGTCGAGCGGCTCGACCTCGCCACCCTCGGTGGCGCCGACGCCGTGACGATCGGCGACCTCAGCGGCACCGCTCTCTCCGTCGCGGACATCGACCTCGCCTCGGCCGCCGGCACCGGCGACGCCAAGGTCGACACCGTCGTCGTGAACGGCACCGACCGAGCGGACCGGGTCGATGTCGCGGCGCACGCCGGCTCGGTCGACGTGACCGGGCTGACTGGCGAGACCGTCGTCAGCGGCGGCGAGCCAACCGACCGGCTCGAGATCGACACGTTCGAGGGCGACGACCGCGTCACCGTCGACGAAGCAGCCCGAGCACTCCTCGACATCGCTGTCGACCTCGGAGCCGACCAGCCATGACCAGCGCGACGAAGCCGTCATCAGGCGACACCACCAAGGAGACCAGCATGTCCCAGTTCCCCGGAATCACCCACATCGCACTGACCGTCACCGACCTGCCTCGCAGCACCGCCTGGTACGCGGCGCTCTTCGGCAGTTCGCCAGTGCTCGACGAAGACGTCGAGGCCGGCAGCTTCCATCACACGGTGTTCGCACTCGGCGGAGGTCACCTCTTCGGCCTCCACAAGCACCAGGGTGAGGTCCGCACACCGTTCGCCGAGCGCAGCCCTGGGCTGGACCACGTGGCGTTCAGCTGCGCCAGCCGCAGCGAGCTCGAGAAGTGGGTTAACCGCCTGGACGAGCTCGGGGTCAGCCACGGAGGGATCGTCGACGCTCACTACGGGTCGGGGCTCGCGTTCCGTGACCCGGACGGTATCGCCCTGGAGTTCTTCGCTCCGCCGTCCTGAACGAACGCTCGCTCGCGCCTAGGTGGGTGCTCCTTCTCGGGGTCCAGGCGGTTATCCGCCGTTCCGCGGGGGGCGATCACGCGAGGACTGACGTCCCCAACACCCTGGGTGCGAGCGAGCGTGCCTGCGACCTTCGAGTAGCGGGTCGACGCCCGCGAAAGCAATCCCGGTGAGCCACCAACCACCTGAATCAAGGAGTTCTCGATGTTCAGCATCTTCTGCCCAACCCTCGATCACGAGGTCCTCCTGTCGACCCGCCAGATGACCGCGATGACGAATACTCCCCGCGGCATCGTCGTGCAGTTCGAGTGCGCGTGTGGCGCGGACGGCGTGTACCTGACGGGGGCCTCAGCACCGTCCAGCGGCCTCGTCTACCACCAGCACACTCCACAGCTGGCCGAAGCGAGCTGACGGTCGCCTTCAGCCGGGGGATGAACCGGTAGCAGGGTCGCTACGTAGGCACAGACAAGGCACTCCATCGCCACACAGCAAGCAAGGAGAACGTCATGTCGATGCATATCTCGAGAGCAAGCCGCCGACTCGTGGGCGCAGCGGGACTGGTCGCAGCCGGCCTCCTTGTCGCCGCATGTGGGAGCGGGGCGGGATACGGAAGCTCGAGCAGTTCCAGCACCTCTCCGAAGACGACCCAGGCCGCTCAGGGAGCCGTCGGCGAAAGCGTCCACACCGGGACGACCGACTTCGGGAAGGTCCTGGTGGACTCCAACGGCAGGACGCTGTACGCGTTCGCCGCAGACTCGCCCGGCAAATCCAACTGCACGGACACCTGTCTGCAGTATTGGCCGGCCGCCAAGGCATCTGGCACGGTCAGCCACTCGTCGGACGTGACCGCAAAGCTGGCGACCATCAAGCGCTCGGATGGCATGACACAACTGTCCGTCAACGGATGGCCCGTCTACACCTACGCAGCGGACTCTGGACCCGGTCAGGCCACCGGCCAGGGCAAGAACCTCTCCGGCGGTCTCTGGTGGGTGATTGCCCCGTCCGGGACACAGATCATGTCCGGTGGAGGGGACGCGGGCGGCTACTAGTCGAGGTAGTCGCGCAGGACCTGTGAGCGCGACGGGTGGCGCAGCTTGGACATCGTCTTGGACTCGATCTGGCGGATCCGCTCGCGAGTCACGCCGTAGACCTTGCCGATCTCGTCGAGGGTCTTGGGCTGCCCGTCGGTGAGGCCGAAGCGCATCGACACCACACCGGCCTCGCGCTCGGAGAGCGTGTCCAGCACCGAGTGCAGCTGCTCCTGCAGCAGCGTGAACGACACGGCGTCGGCGGGGACGACCGCCTCGGAGTCCTCGATCAGGTCGCCGAACTCGCTGTCGCCGTCCTCGCCGAGCGGGGTGTGCAGGGAGATCGGCTCGCGGCCGTACTTCTGCACCTCCACGACCTTCTCCGGGGTCATGTCGAGCTCCTTGGCGAGCTCCTCCGGGGTGGGCTCGCGGCCCAGGTCCTGCAGCATCTGGCGCTGGACGCGGGCCAGCTTGTTGATGACCTCGACCATGTGCACGGGGATGCGGATCGTGCGGGCCTGGTCGGCCATCGCGCGGGTGATCGCCTGGCGGATCCACCACGTGGCGTACGTCGAGAACTTGTAGCCCTTGGTGTAGTCGAACTTCTCGACCGCGCGGATCAGGCCGAGGTTGCCCTCCTGGATCAGGTCGAGGAAGAGCATGCCGCGGCCGGTGTAGCGCTTGGCCAGTGAGACGACCAGGCGGAGGTTGGCCTCGAGCAGGTGGTTCTTCGCCCGGCGGCCGTCCTCGGCGATCCAGTCGAGCTCCTTCTTCAGCTTGGGCGCGAACTTCTCGCCGGAGTTCAGCTTCTCCTCGGAGAACAGCCCCGCCTCGATGCGCTTGGCGAGCTCGACCTCCTGCTCGGCGTTGAGCAGGGCGACCTTGCCGATCTGCTTGAGGTAGTCCTTGACCGGGTCGGCGGTCGCGCCGGCGGTCGACACCTGCTGGGCGGGTGCGTCCTCCTCGTCGTCGTCGGCGATGACGAAGGCGCCCTCCTCGCCCACTGGCAGGTCGGTCGGCTCCTCGTCGGGCGACACGCCGTCGATGCCGACGACGACCGCCTCGTCCTCCGCCGGCTCCGCGGGCGCCGCTGCGGTCGCCTCGGCTGCCTTCGTGCCGCTGGCAGCCTTGCCGCCGCCTGCCCCCTTGCCGTCGGCCGGGCCTTGCCGTTGGACGCCGACTTGCCATTGGTGGGCGCCGACTTGGCGGTCGCTTTGGAGGCGGGCGCTGCCTTCTTCGCCGGCGCCTTCGCGGCGGCGGGCTTCGCGGCCGGCGCAGCCTTCTTGGCGGGCGCCTTGCTCGCGGGAACCTTGCCGATCGGAGCGACCTTCTTGACCGCCGGACGCTTGGCCGGCTTGTCCTCGACCCGCTTGGCGGTGGCTACCCGCCTGGCGGCCGTCGCGGCGCTCACCGCCTTGCGGGGGTGAACCTCAGCGGTCGCGGGCTCGGGCGGAGGGGGGCCAGCCGTGTCCGACACGTACTACCTCTCGTTCCGGCGAGGGCGCGCAAAAACCCAACGCTGGCGGTCTGGGAAGAGCGGCGGTGCGCCGCATAACTACTCAAGCATTGTGACACGGCCGCAACAATCCCTGCGCTCCGGCGAGCCGGGGTTGGCCCGACGTCACGGTACGAAGCGTACCGCCAGCAGCGTGGCGTCGTCGCGACCCGCCGTGTGGCCCAGCATGGTCGTCGTGACCTGCTCGACCAGCGCGTCCAGGCTCTCGGCGGGCTCAGCGGCGGCCGCGAGCACCTGGGCGAGCCCCTCGTCGAGGTCGAAGCCCCGGCGTTCCACGATGCCGTCCGTGAGCCCCATCAGGATGTCCCCCGGCCCGAGCTCCATCGTCTGCTGGACCCGCGGCTCGGGCCAGCCGAGCGGCGTGGACCCGGACCCGGCGTCCACCAGCTCCGGCTCCTGGCCCGACCGCAGCAGGATCAGCGGCAGGTGACCGGCGCCGCCCACGGCGACCCGGCGCGCCGCCGGGTTGATCAGCAGGTAGACCAGCGTGGCGATCTGGTCGGGCTCCTCGGTGGCCGAGAAGACCCGGTCCAGGCCACGCAGGACCGCCTCGGGCAGCGGGTCGACGAAGGCCAGCGCCCGCAGCGCCGCGCGCAGCCGGCCCATCCCGGCGGCGGCGATCACGCCCTTGCCCATCACGTCGCCCACCACGAGGACCAGCCGGCCGTCCGGCAGCGAGAACGCGTCGTACCAGTCGCCCCCCACGTCGGCCTCCGCCGCGCCGGGCCGAAACCGCGCCGCCAGCTCGATCCCCCGCGCGTCCGGCAGCTCGGTCGGCAGCAGGCTCAGCTGCAGGGCCGCCGCGGTGGAGCGCTGCCGCTCGTAGAGCCGGGCCCGCTCCAGGGCGATGGCGCACTGGCCCGCCAGCGACTCCAGGAAGGACCGGTCGTCGCGCTCGGCCCGCTTGCCCTCGGGCCAGCGCAAGGTCAGGGTGCCGATCTGCGCACCCGACACCATCAGCGGCAGCGCCAGCGTCTCCTTGCCGGCGCGCGCCTTGGCCACGTCAGTCTTCGGCCCGTCGTTGACCGGCGCATCGGGAGCGGCCGCCTTGCGCTCGCCGACCAGGATCAGTCGCGCCTCGACTCCCGGCATGAACGACTCGCACGTCTCGGTGATCACCCGTCGTACGTCCTCGCTGCTGAGCGCGCCGCCCAGCGCCGACGTCGCCCGCTGCAGCCGGGCGGTGCGGTCCTGGCTCCGGCGCAGGGCGTCCTCGGACCGCCGCCGCAGTGTGACGTCGGTGACCAGCACGGCGACGCCGATCACAGCGCCCGCCTCGTCGCGAGCGGGGAACCACTGCGACTGGTAGTGGCAGAGCTCGCCGGTCACCGGCGAGACGGCGGTGAAGTCGTCGTCGGCGATCACCTTGTGGGTCCGGAGCACCTCGGTGAGGATCATCTCGACCGCCGCGCCGAGAGCGGGCGGCAGTACGTCGGTCGGGCGCTGGCCGATGTGGTCGCCCATCGGCACACCGTTGATGTCGGCGAGCATCCGGTTGATGCGCCGGTAGCGCAGGTCGGTGTCGTAGAACGCGAAGGCGACCGGCGCCTCGAGCACGAGCGTCTCGAGCAGCGCGCTGTCGGACTGCTCGAACTGATCGGGCGGGGTCACACCCGATCACCCAGTCGGTCGCTCACCGGAGGGCTCAGTCCTCCTCGGCCTTGACGGCAAGCACGGGGCAGGGTGCCTCCAGCAGGATCCGCTGGGCGTTGCTGCCCATGATCAGCTTCCCGACCGGCGTCCGGCGGCGGAGCCCGATGACGATGAAGTCGGCCCCGATCTCCTCGGCCACGGCGATCAGGTCGTCGGCGGGCTCGTTGCCGCGGACCAGCTGGCGGACCTCGTGCTCGATGCCCTCCTTGTCCAGCTCGGCGCGGACCTCGGCCAGCTCCTGCTCGTGCTGGGCCGCTTCCTTGTCGTCGAGATGGGTGCCACCCCGGTTGGAGTTGATCACCACGAGCTTCGTGCGGCGCAGCCGCGCCTCCTCGGCACCGCGGCGCAGAGCGGCCCGGCCCTCGGCGCGGGGTACGTAGCCCACCAGGATCGCCATGCCGTCCTCCTCGGATCGCGCGGTGCGCGCCGTTGTGACGCTACCGGAACGCCTGCCCGCTCAGCGGGACAACCGGTGGGCCAGCCAGGCCAGCGCCATCGGGTAGCGGTAGTCGATCGCCATGTGGGTGCCCTCGAAGAGCTCGAAGTGGATCCGGTCGCCCGGTACGCCGATGCGGGCCAGGCCGTCCCGGAACGCCTGGGCGCCCAGGTCGAGGAACCACTCGTCCCGCGTCCCGGCGTCGATCCAGACGGCCCGCAGCCCGCGCAGCGCCTCGGCGTACGCGTCCACCATCTGCACCGGGTCCCACGCCAGCCACCGGTCCCACACCTCGGCCCGCAGCTCGCCCGACCTCGGGTCGAAGGGCAGCTCCGGAGTGCCGTCGTCGCGCGCCGAGAACGCCGCCGAGCAGCCGAGGGTGATGAGCAGCTCGCTGTCGCACTCCTTGGTGAAGGCCGTGCGCGAGCGGAAGTCGTCCCACCACCGGAAGATGTCGCCGTCGTAGTCGCGCAGGAACCGGACCGCCTTGCCGAACTCGGGCACGTAGCTCAGCTCGTACAACGCGTCCCCCGCATGCGTGGCGAGAGCGCCGAACAGGTCGGGCCGCAGCATCGGGGTGATCATCGCGCCGAAGCCGCCACTGGACTTGCCGCTGATCGCCCGCGACTCGGGAGCGGCCAGCGTGCGGTAGCGCGCGTCCACCCACGGCACCACCTCGTCGCAGAGGTAGGAGTGGTAGCGGCCGGTGCCGGGCGAGTCGACGAACTGTGACCCGCCGTACGCCGTCCACGCGTCGACGTAGACGACGATGCACGGCGGCGCCTCCCCCGACGCGAACACCGCGTCCGCGGTCTCGACGAAGGGCTGCCGGTACGCCGTGCGGTTGCCCCACATGCCGACGTGCCCGGTGTAGCCCTGGATCACGTAGACCGCGGGGTAGCGCTCGTCCGAGTCGTCGTAGCCGGGCGGCACGTAGACCCACAACGGTCGATCGCTGGGATCACCGAGCGGGTTGTCGCGGAGCAGCTCGGAGGAGATGAGGTCGACATCGAGGCGGCCGGCGAGCTCGCCTGTCCAGGGCAGCATGAGCGGCAGTCTGGCACTGCGGGTTAGCGTCAGCAGATGCGCATCGCCTCGCACCGGCTGCCCGGCCTGCTGCTCACCGACCACGAGTTCGTCGTGCCGCTCGACCACGCCGCGCCCGACGGGGCGACGATCACCGTGTTCGCCCGCGAGGTGGTCGCCCCGCGCAAGCGCGACCAGGACCTGCCGTGGCTGCTCTACCTGCAGGGCGGCCCGGGTGGCCGGTCTCCGCGCCCGACCGGGCGGTCCGGCTGGCTGGGCCGCGCGCTGCAGGACCACCGCGTGCTGCTGCTGGACCAGCGCGGCACCGGCCGGTCGACACCGGCCACCCGGCAGACGCTCGCCCGGCTCGGCTCGGCGCAGGAGCAGGCCGACTACCTCACGCACTTCCGGGCCGACTCGATCGTGCGCGACGCGGAGGCGCTGCGGGCGGCGCTCGTGGGTGCGGCTCCATGGACGGTCCTCGGGCAGAGCTACGGCGGCTTCTGCGCCATGACCTACCTGTCGCTCGCGCCGGAGGGGTGCAAGGAGGTCCTGGTCACGGGTGGGCTGCCCCCGCTGGACCGCGGACCGGACGAGGTCTACGCAGCGACGTACGAACGCGTGCGCGACCGCGGCGCGCGGTTCTTCGACCGCTACCCCGGCGACATCGCCCGGTGGCACGCCGTGGCGGACCACCTGACCGCGAACGCCGTTCGGCTCCCCTCTGGTGACCCGCTCCCGGTCGAGCGGCTGCAGCAGCTCGGCGACGCACTCGGCATGAGTGACGGGTTCGAGAAGCTGCACTACCTGCTGGAGTCGGCGTTTTCCGGCCAGGGCATGTCGGGAGAGCTGTCCGACGAGTTCCTCGTCGCGGTCGAGAGCACGACGTCGTTCGTCGAGGCCCCGCTCTACGCCCTGCTGCACGAGTCGATCTACTGCCAGGGCGAGGCGTCGCGGTGGTCGGCGCAGCGGGTCCGCGAAACGCTCCCGGAGTTCGCTCCCGACGCGCGGCCGTTGCTGCCGACCGGCGAGATGATCTACCCCTGGATGTTCGAGGCCGACCGCACCCTCGCGCCGCTGAAGGACGCAGCCGAGCTGCTCGCGGCGTACGACGGGTGGCCGGCGCTCTACGACGTGGACCGGCTCGCCGCCAACACCGTCCCGGTCGCGGCCGCGATCTACCACGACGACATGTACGTCGAGTACGCCTACTCGCTCGAGACCGCGAAGCGGGTGGGCAACCTGCGCTGGTGGGTCACCAGCGAGTTCGCGCACGACGGGCTGCGCAGCGACGCTCGGGTCCTGGACCGTCTGCTGGACATGGCCGCCGGCGAGACCTGAGACGATGCCCGCGTGGCGGGCAGCGTGGAGACGGCGTTCGTCCTCGGGGGCGGTGGGCTGCTGGGGTCCAACGAGGTCGGCATGCTGCAGGCCCTGCTCGAGGCGGACATCACCCCTGACCTGGTCGTCGGCACCTCCGTCGGAGCCATCAACGGAGCCGCGGTCGCGGCCGTCACCGACGCTGGACGCCGTCGCCCGGCTCAGCGAGATGTGGCAGGGCCTGTCCGACTCGGACATCTACTCCGGCTCGACGCTGCGCCGGGTCCGGCACCTGGCCCGCACCCGCACCCACGCGCACCCCAACGAGCCGCTGCGCGCCATGCTCACCGAGCAGTTCGGCGACACGCAGGTCGAGGACCTCGTCGTGCCGTTCCAGTGCGTCGCGGCCAGCATCGAGCGGGCCGCCGAGCACTGGTTCGAGCGCGGGCCGCTCGTCGACGCGGTCCTGGCCAGCGCCGCGGTCCCGGGCATCCTGCCGCCGGTCGCGATCGGCGACGAGCACTTCCTCGACGGCGGGCTGGTCAACTCGATCCCGGTGGGCCGGGCCGTGGCCCTCGGTGCCCGGACCATCTACGTGCTGCAGGTCGGCCGGATCGAGCGGCCGCTCGAGGCGCCGACCCGGCCGTGGGAGGTCGCCATGGTCGCTTTCGAGGTTGCCCGTCGCCACCGGTTCGCGGGTGACATGGCCAACCTGCCCGACACCGTGACCGTGCACGTGCTGCCGACCGGCGAGGTCGACCCGCCGCGCTACGCCGACCTGTCCGCGCTGCGCTACCGCGACTTCAGCCGGGTGCAGGGACGCATCGAGCAGGCCCACGCGGCGACCGCGGACTACCTGCGAGACGCCGCCCCGGCGGAGGGCTGACCGTGCTGCCTCCCGTGCTGATCCGGCGGCTCGTCCTCGCGCCGGCCCTCGTCTTCCTGACGGTCCTGGCGCTGACAACGCTGCCGGTCGTCCTGCTGATCGCCGCCGGTCTGTCGACGGTCCTGCCCGGCCGGTGGCGCGCGCTTGCGGCTCACTTGGATGGCGCTGCTCTACCTGTTCCTCGAGGCCGCCGGACTGGTGGTGCTGTTCGCGTTGTGGGTCGCGAGCGGCTTCGGCTGGAAGATCCGCTCACCGCGGTTCCAGCTGGCGCACTACGCGATCGTGCGGTGGTACCTGCAGATCCTCTACTGGGAGTGCCGCCGGGTCCTGCACGTGCGGGTCGCGGTGGAGGGGCCACCTCCCACGTCGTACGACGGGAAGCCGTTGCTCATCCTGTCGCGGCACGCGGGGCCGGGCGACTCGTTCCTCGTGGTGCACGCGCTGATCAACTGGTACGCCCGGGAGCCGCGCATCGTGCTGAAGGACACGCTGCAGTGGGACCCGGCCATCGACGTCTTGCTCAACCGGCTGCCGAACCGCTTCATCCGGCCCGACCCGGGCCGCGCGGGTGACGCGGTGGAGCGGCAGGTGGGCGAGCTCAGCCGCAACCTGGACGAGAACGACGCGTTCGTGATCTTCCCCGAGGGCGGCAACTTCACCGTGCACCGGCGCAAGCGGGCGATCGAGCGGCTGCGCCGCAAGGGCCTGATCGACGAGGCCGAGAAGGCGGAGCGGCTGCGGCACGTGATGGCACCGAAGCCGGGCGGGGTGCTGGCCGCGCTGACCAACGCACGGGACGCCGACGTCGTGTTCGTCGCGCACACCGGTGTCGAGCACATGACGACGGTGCTGGACGTGTGGCGCGAGCTGCCGATGGACCGGGAGATCGAGATGCGGTGGTGGATCGTGCCCGCCGACGAGGTGCCGCCCGACCGGGAGGCGCGCATCGACTGGCTGTTCGCGTGGTGGGCCACGATCGACGACTGGATCAACGCGCGTCAGGCCGAGGTGCGCGGCTCGTAGGCTCGCCCGTGTGACGGGTCCGGGCGCGGCACACCACGACGGCGACGGCTGGGTCGAGTGCGCCCAGGGGCATCGGCACTGGGGGCGGTTCGGCGCAGCCGGGCTGCTGCTGCATCGCATCGCGCCCGACGGCGAGACCGAGGTGTTGCTGCAGCACCGAGCCGAGTGGAGCCACCACGGCGGCACGTGGGGTCTGCTGGGCGGCGCGCGGCACAGCGACGAGGCGCCCGTCGCGACCGCCCTGCGCGAAGCAGCGGAGGAGGCCGGCGTGCACCCGGACGCGGCGCTGGTCAGCGGCGAGTACGACGACGACCACGGCGGCTGGTCCTACTGCACGGTGGTGGCCGCCGAGGTCGGCGACGCCGGGGCGCGACCCACCAGTGCGGAGACCGTCGAGGTGCGGTGGTGCCGGGTCGGCAGCCTGCCGGTGCTGCACCCGGGCTTCGCCGAGACCTGGCCGGTTGTGCGCACCGCTCTCACGCCCCTGACCGTCGTGGTCGACGCGGCCAACGTGGTCGGTTCGCGCCCCGACGGCTGGTGGAAGGACCGCGCGGGTGCGGCCCGCCGGCTGGTCGACGACGTCGCGGCGCTGTGCTCAGCCGGCGTCGCGGACGCGGCTCTGCCGGAGACGTTGGCCCGCCCTCCGCTGCAGCGCTGGTGGCCGCGGGCCGTTGTTGTCGTCGAAGGCGCGGCCCGCCCCGCTGCCGACGGCGAACCAGCCGACGAGCGCGTGCGCGTGCTGGCCGCACCGGGCGAAGGAGACGACGCGATCGTTGCCGCCGTGGCAGCTGCAGGAGACGGTCCGGTCGTCGTGGTCACCGCTGACCGGGAGCTGCGGGCGCGCTGCGAATCGCTCGGGGCGGCCGCCGCCGGTCCGCGATGGCTGCGGGGGCTGATCGACGCGGCCCGCGGCCCGTCCGGCCAGTGACTCAGGCGCGGCGGCCGAAGAGCCCGAGCATGCGGGTCTGCAGGTCGGCGCCGGCCGGCACGCTGACCGGCTCCCCGTAGACCCCGCTCGCCGCCAGCTCGTCGACGTCCTTGTCGGACTCGTGATGGATGCGTCGCACCAGCTCGTGGTCGAGCTGGTCGTCGGCCCCGATGCCGCGCGCGAGGTCCCACGCGTGTACGGCGGCGTCCACGGTCATCTGCCAGAGGTAGTCACGCGCGCTGGTCTCGCCGGAGGACACCGACACCGGCTTGTCGAGCGCACCGTCGGCCTCGAACGCGGCCTGAGCGGCCTCGCTCGCCTCGCGCCAGGCCGCCTTGGCGTCATCGCCGAGCGGGTCGTCGGCGAACCGGTCACCGGCATCCGCGACGGTGCCGCCGCCCAGCAGGTAGGGCGCCCAGCGCTGCTCGTCGACGACGTGCGCGACCAGGGCGCGCACATCCCAGTCCGTGCACGGCGTGGGGTTGCCCCACTGGTCGTCACCGACCTGCTCGACCCGGCGGCCGAACTCCTTGAGCGCGTGCTCGTACTGCTCCAGCAAAGTGCTCACGGCTTCACCCTGCCACACCCTGGTGCGTGCAACGATCGTCATGTGGGGGCCTATGGAGGTCCTGCTGCCGTCTTGGTCGAGGGCAGTGACGGGGAGGTACCGGTGACCGTATGGGCGATCTCGCACGTCGACGACAGCGGCGAGGAAACCTGGGTCGGTCGCCTCGAGCCGCAACAGCCAGGGTCTCTGTTGGCCGCGCACATCGCCCGCCGGGCGCGCATCGTCATCGGCGGGCAGAGCGGTCACATCCAGATCACCGTCTACACCGACAAGCTCTGCGAGTTCCGCGGCCTGGACGACCCGCCGTTCCCCTAGCGCGCACCCCGCTCACCGGCCTACATGTCGATGGCGACGTACTTGGTGTCGAGGTACTCCTCGATCCCCTCGGTCCCGCCCTCGCGGCCGAAGCCGGAGTGCTTGATGCCGCCGAACGGCGCTGCGGCGTTGGACACCAGCCCGCGGTTCAGCCCCACCATGCCGGTCTCGATGCCTTCGACGAAGCGCAGTCCGCGACGCAGGTCGTTGGTGAACACGTACCCGACCAGGCCGAACTCGGTCGCGTTCGCCTGGTCGAGCGCCTCCTCCTCGGAGTCGAACGTCGTCACCGGCGCGACCGGGCCGAACACCTCCTCGCGCAGGATCCTGGCCGGCGCCTCGACGCCGGTGAGCACCGTCGGCGCGTAGAAGTAGCCCGGCCCGTCGACCCGCGAGCCGCCGGTGAGCGCCTTCGCGCCGCGGTCGATCGCGTCGGACACCAGCTCCTCGACCTTGCCGAGCTGCTCCTCGTTGATGAGGGGTCCGACCTGCACGCCCTCGTCGGCGCCGTGACCGACCTTCAACGCACCCATCCGGTCGGCCAGCCGACGGGAGAACTCCTCAGCGACGCTGGCCTCGACGTGGAACCTGTTGGCCGCGACGCAGGACTCACCGTTGTTGCGCATCTTGGCGATCAGCGCGCCCTCGATGGCCGCGTCCATGTCGGCGTCGGCGAACACGATGAAGGGCGCGTTGCCGCCGAGCTCCATCGAGATCCGCAGCAGGTTCTCGGCCGCCTGCTCCATCAAGGTCTGCCCGACCTCGGTCGAGCCGGTGAACGACATCTTGCGCAGCCGTGGGTCGCTCATCAGCGGTCCCACGGTCTTGCCCGCTGACGAGCTCGGTACGACGTTGAGCACCCCGTCCGGCAGGCCCGCCTCGGCGAGCAGCTCGGCCAGCCGCAGCGACGTCAGCGGCGTGAGCTGCGCCGGCTTGAGCACCATCGTGCAGCCGGCCGCGATCGCCGGGCCGATCTTGCGGGTGCCCATCGCGAGGGGGAAGTTCCACGGCGTGATGAGCAGGCACGGGCCGACGGGCTGCTTCATCGTCAGCAAGCGCTCGGACGTCGCGGGGGCGCGGCTGAACCGGCCCTCGATGCGCACGGCCTGCTCCGAGAACCAGCGGAAGAACTCCGCGCCGTAGGCGACCTCCGCCTTCGACTCGGTGACGCTCTTGCCCATCTCCAGCGTCATCAGCAGCGCGAGCTCGTCGGTGTGCTCCCCGAGCAGCGACCACGCGCGCCGCAGGATCTCGCCGCGCTCCCGCGGCGGGGTCGCGGCCCACCCCCGGCGCGGCCTCGACTGCTGCGTCCAGCGCGGCGGTGGCGTCCTCGGGCTGACCGTCGGCGACCTCGGTCAGCGTCTTCTGGGTCGCGGGGTCCTCGACGGCGAACGTTCCACCACCGGTCGCGTCGCGCCACTGCCCGCCGATGAACACCCCGGTCGGCACGCGCTCCAGCACCTGGGTCCGGTCTGGGTGCTCGGTCATGGCCCGTCCCTCGCTTCGTCGCCGTAGGCGTCATCCTGCTTTGTCGCCGTCATCGTGCCAGGCGGGGATGGTCTAATCCCGCCCATGTCCTCGAGTCTGCCCGCGGCAGCGGAACTGCTCCTCCTGATCGTCATGCTGATCGGCCTGGTCGGAGTCCTGTTGCCGGTGCTGCCGGGGCTTCTGCTCATCGGGCTGGCCGGGCTCGCCTGGGCCGGGCTCGACGGCGGGGGTGCTGCGCGCTGGACAGTGTTCGCCACCATGGTCGCCCTCCTGCTCGCCGGAACCGTCGCGAAGTACGTCCTGCCGGCCCGCTCGGCGCGGAGCACCGGCGCCCCGCGGTCCACGGTGCTGATCGGCTCGATCGGGGCCGTGGTCGGCTTCTTCGTCATCCCGGTCGTCGGCCTGGTCATCGGCGGGGTCGGCGCGGTGTTCCTGGCCGAGCTGAGCCGGCTCGGTGACGCGGGGAGCGCCTGGCGCTCGACCCGCGCGGTCGTCGTCGGGATCGGGTTCGGCGTGCTGATCGAGTTCACCGCGGGGCTGCTCGCGGTCCTCGTGTGGGTGGCCGGGGTGCTCGCCACCTAGCCCCTCACCGCCCCGGCTTCGGACGGCCGTCGCAGATGCCGATGCTCCTGGGGGCCGGACAAAGGGAGCACACGGTGGGCAGGTTCGCGCGTACGGCGGGCACGGTGGGCGTCGTGCTGGTCCTCGCGGCCACCTCAGGGTGCGCCGGTCTCGGCCTCGGCGCCATCACCACCCGACCCGGGCTGCGGCCCGGTGTGGACGTCCCCTCAGGACCGGGCGAGGTAGCGGCAGCGCCGCTCGGTGTGCCGCCCCTGCCGCCGGCCGGGGTGGGCGGCTATGCCTTCTCGATGACCCACCTGAACGGCACGCCGGTGGCGTTCGACCCGTGCCGGGCCATCCACTACGTGGTTCGTCCCGACGGCCAGCCGCCGGGCGGCCGCGAGCTGCTGGCCTCGGCGTTCGCTCAGCTGTCCGCGGCAACCGGACTGCAGTTCGTGAACGACGGCGACACCAACGAGCCGCCGTCGGAGACGCGGGCTCCCTACCAGCCGGATTCCTACGGGGACCGCTGGGCGCCAGTGCTCATCGTCTGGTCCAGCGCCGAGGAGACGCACATGCTGGCCGACGGGGTGCTCGGCCGAGCGGGGCCAGACAGCTTCGGGACCGGGGATGACGCCAGCGTGCGGCTGGTCAGCGGTCTGGCCGTCTTCAACGGCGGGGCGCTCGGCCAGCAGCTGGCGACCGGAGACGACTCGAAGGCGCGCTCCGTGCTGCTGCACGAGCTGGGTCACCTGGTGGGGCTGGCCCATGTGCCAGACCCCTACCAGGTGATGTACGACACGAACGCCTACCCGCTGACGACGTACCGTGCCGGGGACCTCCGAGGCCTGGAACAGCTCGGCCGGGGGCCCTGCTTCCGCGACTACTGACGTCACCGCTGCGCGCCCAGCACCCGCCGTACCTGGTAGTAGGCACGGACCGGCGCCGTCGGCGCACCCTCGTCGCGCTGGGAGGCGCGGCGGGCCGCTGACACCACGCGGCGGTGGGCAGCTTCCCGCTGCAGGTCATCGATGTGGGCCTGCACGTACTCGATCGCCAAGATCGACATGATGTGTTCCTCTCGTTGTTTCGAACACCACTGAGACTCGGGCTGAGGCAGGGGGTCGCACATCGGGAGGACGACTCATCTTCGCTGCTGACGGGGCCTTAGAAGCGCCCTAAGGCGCCTTAGGTAGCGTCGGAGGCGTCGAAGGGAACACGGCAGTGCAGATGGGTTTCGCGGTGCCGCTGGCGGGCTCCTGGGCCACCCCCGCCAACCAGGTCCAGGTGGCCCAGCGCGCCGAGCAGCTGGGCTACACGTCGCTGTGGACGTTCCAGCGCCTGCTCTTCCCCGCCGACCGGGAGGGGCCCGACGCGGCCCGCTGGCAGCCGGTCTACCGCAGCGTGCACGACCCGCTGATCACGCTGGCCTACCTCGCCGCGCACACCACCCGGATCCGGCTCGGGGTGGCGGTCCTGAACATGCCGTGGTTCTCGCCGATCCTGCTGGCCAAGCAGACCGCGACCCTGGACGCGGTGTCGGGTGGGCGCCTCGACCTCGGGCTTGGGCTCGGCTGGTCGAAGCAGGAGTACGACGCCACGGGTGCGCCGTTCGAGCGGCGGGGCGCCCGGGCCGAGGAGTTCGTCGCCTGCCTCAAGGCGCTCTGGACCGAGGACCCGGTCGACTTCTCCGGCGAGTTCCACCAGGTCGCCGGTGCGCACGTCGACCCCAAGCCCGTCCAGCGGCCCCATCCGCCGCTGCTCCTTGGCGGCAGCGCCGAGCCGGCCCTGCGCCGGGCCGGCCGGGTGGCCGACGGGTGGATCAGCAGCAGCGGCCAGGACCTCGCGGCGATCGGGACGGCGATCCGGGTGGTCGCCGATGCCGCTGCAGAGGCCGGACGCGACCCGGCGACCCTGCGCTTCGTCTCCCGCGGAGTCGTGCGGCTGCGCCCCGAGACGACCGGCGAGCGGCGCCCGCTGACCGGTTCGCTGGACCAGATCAAGGCCGATGTCGCCGAGGTGGCGGAGCAGGGCGTGACCGAGCTGTTCGTCGACCTCAACTTCGACAGCGAGATCGGGGTGGTCGACGCCGACCCGGCCGCATCGATGGCCCGCGCCCACGAGCTGCTGGACGCACTGGCCCCGTCGTGACCGGGTCGGGCGGACAGGAAGCCGTGCGGCGCCGCGTCGTCGTCAGCGGGCAGGTGCAGGGCGTCTTCTTCCGCGACACCTGCCGGCGGGAAGCCGCCCGGCACGGCGTCAGCGGCTGGGTGCGCAACTGCCCGGACGGCACGGTGGAAGCGGTCTTCGAGGGGCCCGAGGACGCGGTCGCGGCGATGGTGGCCTGGGCCCGCCGAGGACCTGCTCATGCGGTGGTCGACGACGTACGGACGTTCGAGGAGACACCCGAAGGCAGCACCGGCTTCGCCGTGCGCTGACCCGCCTGACGGTGCGGTCCGGTAGACACGTCGGATGGACACCACCGCGTTGCGGGCCGAGGCCGAGGGCGTGCTGCGCGCGCTGGCCGACCCCGACGCCATCCTGCGCGAGGACCAGTGGCAGGCGATCGAGGCCCTCGCGGTCGGTCGACGCCGGGTGCTGGTCGTGCAGCGCACCGGGTGGGGCAAGTCGGCGGTCTACTTCGTCGCGACCGCTCTGCTGCGAGCGCGCGGCGCTGGCGCGACGGTGATCGTCAGCCCCCTGCTGGCGCTGATGCGCAACCAGGTCGCGGCCGCCGAACGCGCCGGCATCACGGCGCGCACGATCAACTCAGCCAACATGCACGAGTGGGACGAGGTCCGGGCCGAGGTTGCCGCCGGCACCGTCGACGTGCTGCTGGTCAGCCCCGAGCGGCTGAACAACCCCGACTTCCGCGACACCGTGCTCCCGCAGCTGGCGGCTGCGACCGGGCTGCTCGTCGTCGACGAGGCTCACTGCATCTCCGACTGGGGGCACGACTTCCGGCCCGACTACCGCCGCATCCGCACCCTGCTCGGCGAGCTGCCGACGGGGGTGCCGGTGCTCGCCACCACGGCCACCGCGAACGCGCGGGTGGTCACCGACGTCGCCGACCAGCTCGCCGAGGACGCGGACGGCAGCGAGACCGTGGTGTTCCGCGGCAGCCTCGACCGCACCAGCCTGCGCCTCGGCGTCCTGCGGCTGCCGACCGACACCCACCGGCTGGCCTGGCTGGCCGAGCACCTGGCTGAGCTGCCTGGCTCGGGCATCATCTACACCCTCACCCTGGCCGCGGCCGACGACGTCGCTGCCCACCTGATGGCCGCCGGCCACCTCGTCGCCTCCTACTCCGGCCGCACCGAGACGGCCGACCGCCTGGCCGCCGAGGACGACCTGCTCGCCAACCGGGTGAAGGCACTCGTGGCGACCTCGGCGCTCGGCATGGGCTTCGACAAGCCCGACCTCGGCTTCGTGGTCCACCTCGGCGCTCCCCAGTCACCGATCGCCTACTACCAGCAGGTCGGACGGGCCGGCCGCGGCGTCGCGAGCGCGTCCGTGCTGCTGCTTCCCGGCGAGCAGGACGAAGCCATCTGGCGCTACTACGCCAGCGTCGGCTTCCCCGCCGAGGCGCAGGTCCGGGCCACCCTCGACGTGCTCGACGCGTCCGACCGTCCCCTGTCCACACCCGCGCTGGAGGCTCAGGTCGAGCTGTCGCGCAACCGGCTCGAGACGATGCTCAAGGTGCTCGACGTCGACGGGGCCGTACGCCGAGTGCGCGGCGGCTGGGTCGCCACCGGGCAGGGCTGGTCCTACGACGCCGAGCGCTACGCCCGCGTCGCGGCGGCACGCGCCCACGAGCAGCAGGCGATGCGCGACTACCTCGCGACCCCCGACTGCCGGATGGACTTCCTGCGCCGTCAGCTCGACGACCCGGAGGCGGGCGAGCCATGTGGCCGCTGCGACCGCTGCGCGGGACCGTTCTGGGCCGAGCAGGTCAGCGCGGCCGCCCTGCAGGCCAGCAGCGAGGACCTCGGCCGCGCGGGCGTCCCGGTGGCGCCACGGCTGATGTGGCCCACGGGTCTGTCGACCGCCGGGGTCGACCTGTCCGGCCGCATCAGCGCCGACGAGCAGTGCGCGCCCGGTCGGGTGCTCGCCCGGCTCTCCGACGTGGGCTGGGGGCCGCGGCTGCGTCCGTTGCTCGACCAGGACGCACCCGACGGGCCGGTGCCCGACGACGTCTTCGCAGCGGTCGTCGACGTGCTGCGCGACTGGGACTGGGAGCGCCGACCGGCCGGGGTGGTCGCGGTCGCCTCCACCCGTCGGCCGCTGCTGGTGGCCTCGGTTGCCGAGCGGATCGCCGCCACAGGTCACATGGCCAACCTCGGCACCATCGGCGGCACCGACCATCCGGCGCACGCCCGCACCAACAGCGCGCAGCGGGTCCGCTGGCTGCACAACGCGTTCCCGGTCGACGCCGCACTTCGCGACGCGATCAAGGTGGTTGACGGCGAACCGGTCCTGCTCGTCGACGACCTCATCGACTCGGGGTGGACCGCCGCCCTGGCCGGCCGCGAGCTGCGCCTTGCCGGGGCAACGGCGGTGCTGCCGTTCGCCCTCGGTCAGACCGGCTGATCCCCTGGCTGAGAAGCCAGAACAGCCCCGCCCGGGAACCGGACGGGGCTGTTCAAGCCGTTGTGCGGGGGTCAGCGCAGGGCGAGCCGCTGGCCGGGGCGGATCAGGCCGGGGTTGCTGCCGATCGTCCGCTTGTTGATCTTGTACAGCTTCTGCCAGCCGCCTGGCACGTCGCGGCGGGCCGCGATGCCCGACAGCGTGTCGCCCCGCCGTACGGTGTAGACCTTGCCGCTGGCGCGGTGCGTGGTCACCGGCTTGGCCTTGTGGGTGACCTTGCGGGCCTTGCTGCGGGACGCCGCTGCGGTGCCGCTGGGCGAGCCCGCAGCGTCGGAGCGGTCGAGTCCGAGCCGCCGGGCGCAGGCCGGCCACGGTGCCCAGCCACGGTTGTCGAGCAGGCGCTCGGCCACCGCGATCTGCTCGGCCTTGGTGGCCTTGTCTGCGCGGGAGGCGTACTTGCCGCCGCCGTTGGACAGCCAGGTGCCGTAGGAGAACTGCAGGCCGCCGTAGTAGCCGTTGCCGGTGTTGATGTGCCAGTTGCCACCGGACTCGCAGCGTGCGAGGCGGTCCCAGGTCGCGGTCGTGGCCGCGCCGGCCGGGCTGGCGGTCAGCGGGATGATGGCCACCAGCGGAGCGGTGGCGAGCCCGATGTTGCGGGCATGATGGGTGGGCTTGCGGTGTCGACCGCGCGCTCGGATAGACATGATGAGTGCCTCTCGCCGCCTGCGAGGTGAGCTGTCGGGTTCAGGCGAGAGGTGCCTGGTCGTGGGCCGCGACGATCGAGCCTTCGCGGTCCAGCGACTTAACCCCAAGGACGCCAGTTGAGGCGCCCGTGGTGGTTCCCCCACTCCTGCCCGTGCGGAATGAGATGTGGCCTTCGACGGCGGGCAGGACTCGGCGGCTGTCATCGGCACCGCGCGGTGCGCGGCAACAACAGATTAAACGGAGAGCGTTGAGCGCAGCAACTTCCTCACCCTCCGTCGGCGATCCATCACCCGTTCGGCCCAGTGCGCGGTGCTCGGCGGGCATGCTGGGGACATGCCCGGCGACCTGCGACTGCGTGGTTCCCTGGTCGTGCCGGAGTCCGAGCTGAGCTGGCGGTTCTCCCGGTCCTCGGGGCCGGGCGGCCAGTCGGTCAACACGACCGACTCGCGCGCAGAGCTCTCCTTCGACGTCGCCCGGACCACTGCGCTGGGTCCCGTCCTCAAGGCCCGCGCCCTCGAGCGGCTCGGCGACCGGCTAGTCGACGGGGTCATCACCGTTGCCGCGTCCGAGCACCGCTCGCAGCTGCAGAACCGCCGGGCGGCCGAGGAGCGGCTGACCGAGCTGCTCGTCGGGGCGGTTGCGCCGCCGCCGCGGAAACGCCGGGCCACCCGCCCGTCCAAGGGCGCCGTGCAGCGGCGGCTGGACGAGAAGAAGCGTCGCGGGCAGACCAAGCGGCTCCGGCGCGACCTGGGCGAGTGAGCGGGCGCTCAGGCTAGGCGAGCGAGCGAGCGATCAAACCCGACTCAACGCGGCCATCTCGTCCGTCGAGAGTGTGAGGTCGACAGCGGCGGCCGAGTCGCGGATCGTCTCTGGACGGCTCGAGCCGGGGATTGGGATGACGTGCGGTCCCCTGCCGAGCATCCAGGCCAGCGTGACCTGCTGGGGGCTGACGCCGCGGGCGGTCGCGATCTCCTGAAAAGCCGCGTGCTTCGAGCCGAGCTGCTCCGACTTGCTGATGCCACCGAGGGGGCTCCACGGCAGGAACGCGATGCCCATCTCGCCGCACAGGGTCAGCTCCGGCTTCGCTGGAGCGGAACGCCGGGGAGAACTGGTTCTGCACCGACGACAGCCGACCGCCCAGGATCTCGTTGGCAAGCTCGATCTGCTCCGGGTTGGCGTTGGAGATGCCGGCCATCCGGATCTTGCCGTCGTCGAGCAGGTCGCGGATCGCCCCGACGCTCTCGGCGTAGGGGACCTTGGGGTCCGGCCGGTGGAACTGGTAGAGCCCGATGGCCTCGACCCCCAGCCGCTTGAGCGACTCCTCGCACGCCGCCCGCAGGTGCTCGGGCGAACCGTCCAGGTCCCAGGACCCGCCACCGGGTCTGGTGTGGCCGCCCTTCGTCGCGACGAGCACGTCGGACGTGTCGCCGCCGTACGCGGCCAGCGCCTCGGCGATCAGGGTCTCGTTGTGCCCGATGTCGGTGCCGTCCACGTGGTAGGCGTCCGCGGTGTCGATGAACGTGATCCCGGCGTCCAGCGCCTCGTGGATGGTCGCGATCGACTGACTGCGGTCGTCGGGCCGGCCCTCGATGGACATCGGCATGCCGCCGAGACCGATCGCGCTGACTGTGGTGCTTCCGATTCGTCGAGTCTTCATGGGTGAGCCTTGCCCGGCCACGCCTCGGGCAACCCCTGGACGCGCCGGGCAGGATGCCGGTGTGACGCGACGTCGCAGTCATCGACCCGCCCGAGGTGGTGGCGGCGCTGCGCGCGGCCGGCCTCGCGGCCGGCGAGCCCGTCGGACTTGCGGTGGTCCGCGATGGCGGCGGGATCGGGCTGGCTGCGGGTGACCGGGCCTTCGCGGTCCGGGCCGCCGACCCGGCAGCGCCGGCCGACGTCGTACGGGCGGTGACCTCCGAGCTCGCGCCGCGCTGGGTCTGGTGGTCCGCGCGCAGTGCCACCACCCCCGCGCTGCTCGACGCCCTCGGCGCGGCCCGGTGCTGGGACCTCGCCGCGGTGCACCGGCTCCTGAATGGAGGCAGCGGCGACGGCCCGGCGCAGGTGTGGGCGGGCGTGCGCGGGCTGCCCGAGGACGCGCTGCCGCGCACCGGCCAGCTCGACCTGCTGTCGGCGATGGACGCGAGCGGCCCGGACGGTGACCCCGACGACCCGGTGCGCCCCGACGGCTACCTGCGCCCCGAATGGGCCGAGTCGCCGCCGCCGACGGCCCTACGGGCGGCCCGCTGGGCGTCGCTTGCCCTCGTCGCGATGGCTGCGCAGCGGACGGCCCTTGCCGGCCTGCCCGACGGGCGACGGCTGCCGCGCGACCCGGCGCTGCCCGAGCTCACGGCCCGGGCCGAGTCCGCAGCCGACCTTCTCGCCGTGGCGCTGGCTGCCGGTGGGCTTCCGCTGGACCGGGCCGTCGCCGAGGAGCTGATCGGCGAGCGGGTCGGCCCGCGCGCCGACGACCCCGCCGCCGAGGCGGAGCAGCGGTCCCGCCGCGACGACGTCGTCCGCGACCTCGTGCCGGGCGCTGATGACGTCGACCTGCGCAACCCGGCGCAGGTGCGCGAGCTGCTCGCGCGGATCGGGATCGACGTCCCGGACACCAGGTCGTGGCGGCTGGAGCCGCTCCGGTCGGCGCACCCGGCCGTCGATGCGCTGCTCACCTGGCGCAAGGCGGAACGCATCGCGACCACCTACGGCTACAGCTGGCTGGACCGCCACGTCGGGCCGGACGGGCGGCTGCGCGGCGCGTGGACCGGCAGCGACGGCGCAGCGGGGCGGATGACCGCCCAGGCAGGGCTGCACAACCTGCCGGCCGAGCTGCGCCCCGCGGTCGTCGCCGAGCCCGGCCACGTGTTCGTGCGCGCCGACCTCGGGCAGATCGAGCCGCGCGTGCTCGCTGCCGTCTCTGGCGACGAGGCGTTCGCGGAGGCGACCCAGGACGCCGACCTCTACTCCCCCGTCGCCGCCCGGATCGGCTGCGACCGCCCGACCGCGAAGGTGGCCGTGCTCGCCGCGATGTACGGCCAGACGTCCGGCGCCGCCGGCGAGGCGCTGGCGGGACTGGATCGCGCCTACCCGGTCGCCATGCGTCACCTGCGGGCCGCCGAGGAGGAAGGCCGGGCCGGCCGGGATGTGCGCACGTACGGCGGGCGGCTGGTCCGGATGTGGTCCCCGCCGGAGCCGGCCGAGCCCGCGGCCATCGCCGCTCGCGGTCGCTACGCCCGCAACGCGGTGGTGCAGGGCTCGGCGGCGGAGCTGTTCAAGATGTGGGCGGTCACGGTGCGGGCCGGGCTCGCGGGCACCGGCGGCGAGATCGTGCTGTGCCTGCACGACGAGCTCCTGCTGCACGTGCGGGAGGCCGACGCGGCCGCGGCGAGCGCGTTGCTCCGCGACGCACTGGCGCAGAGCGCCGCCACCTGGGCCGCGGGCAGCTCCGTGCGGTTCGTGGTCGACATCGCGGTGGTGCGACGATGGTCGGACGCGAAGGACGTCGCCGGCAGACGCTGGCGCGCTGACGGGTTTGGCCGGCGAGCCCGTGGTGAGGAACGCCTAATGAACCCCTTCGACTCGGTCACTGCTCTGGAAGACGCCACTCCGCTGGACCGGGTCTCCGGTCCCGTGCGCGAGGCGGTGCAACGGCTGCTGGGAAACGGCGTGGTGCGCGACGCGCTGCACGGCGTCTGGCTCGGCCACCCGCTGCACCCGGTGCTCGTGCAGGTGCCGATCGGGGCGTTCATGTCGGCGGCGATCCTCGACCTGCTGCCCGGTGAGGGAAAGGCTGCCGACACGCTGATTGCCACCGGCATCCTGGCCACCCCGGCGGCAGCAGCGTCCGGGCTGGCCGACTGGTCGCAGATGCACGAGCAGCAGCAGCGCGTCGGGGTCGTGCACGCCGCGGCCAACACCGTCGCCACCGTGCTCTACGGCGCTTCGCTCGTCGCGCGCCGGCGCGGGCATCGCGGGGCGGGCAAGGTGCTGCGCGATGGCCGGCCTCGGCGTGCTCGGCTTCAGCGGCTTCCTCGGCGGCCACCTCGCGTTCCGTCAGGCGGGCGGCGCGAACCACGCCGAGGCTGTCCCGCACCTCATTCCACCGGGCTGGCACGACCTGTGCGCGCTGGACGACCTGGCCGGCGACGGCGAGCCCCAGCTGCAAGGAGCTCAACCGGGTGCCCCTGCTCGTCGTACGCCGTGGCGATCTCATCGACGTGCTCTGCGGACCGCTGCAGCCACCTGTCCGGACCGCTGCACGAGGGCAGCGTGTCCTCCGACGGCTCGTGCATCACCTGCCCGTGGCACGGCAGCACGTTCAGCCTCGAGGACGGCTCGGTCCGCAACGGCCCCGCGACCGCACCGCAGCACGCGTTCGACGTGCGCGTGCAGAACGGTCGGGTCGAGGTGCGGTTGCCCGGCGCGGCCGGCTGACCCTCTTCGCGCAACCGGTCAGATGGTCTGCATCGGCGTACCGCGGTCGGCCAGCTTGGTGCGGTGCGCGCTGCGCTTCTCCTCGAACCGCGACGCCGCCTGGTCGAGCTTCGCCAGCGTGTCGGCCAGCTCCTGACGGGCCGGCCTCGCCGTCGGCGTCGAGGCCCTCGCACGTCCCACACACCCCACGCGCGCAGCACGGGAGCGAGCACGTCGTCGTGGTGGATGCGCAGGTCGTAGACACCGGCCAGCGCGATCTGCACCGACTTGCGGGTGAAGTTCTCGATGGTCGACCCGGGCATCTCGAACGACTTGACCACCTCGGTGATCGCGCGCATCGCCTGGTTGGGCGCCAGCTCGAGCGACGCAGCCAGCAGGTTGCGGTAGAAGAGCATGTGCAGGTTCTCGTCCAGCGCGATCCGGGCGAGCAGCTGGTCGGCGATCGGGTCCTCGGTCAGCTTGCCGGTGTTGCGGTGCGAGATGCGCGTCGCCAGCTCCTGGAACGAGACGTAGGCCAGCGACCGCAGCAGGTCGTCGTGGTTGGCCGACTCGAAGCCCGCGGCCATGTGCGTCATCCGCGCCCGCTCCATCGCGACCGGGTCGACCGCACGCGTCACGAGCAGGTAGTCGCGGATGGCGATCGCGTGCCGGCCCTCCTCGGCGGTCCACTGGTGCACCCAGGTCCCCCACGCGCCGTCGCGGCCGAAGACGGTCGCGATCTCGTGGTGGTAGCTCGGCAGGTTGTCCTCGGTGAGCAGGTTCACGATCAGGCTGGTGCGGGCCACGTCGGAGACCTTGGACTGCTCCGGGTCCCACGCCTCGCCGCCCAGCACGCCGTCGAAGTCGCGCCCCTGCGGTCCAGGGCACGTACTCGTGCGGCATCCACTCCTTGGCCACCTGGAGGTGGCGCTCGAGGTTGGACTCCACGACGGGCTCGAGCTCGCGCAGGATGTCGGTCTCGGTCAGCTGCGGGGCAGTCATCGTCACGGGGGGACTCCTCGGAGGACGGTGGCAACTTACGGTTACGTCACCGTAGGTTGTACCCACGGTAGCCCAGCCGAAGCCCCTCCACCAACCCCGGCTGTCGCGCTCAGCCGCGGGAGGGCTGGACCAGCGACCCCTCGCGGGCCGACCGGTCGGCCTCGAGCCGGGCGACCACGTCGGCCAGCGGCTGCGGCCGGCCGTACAGGAAGCCCTGGCCGACGGTGCAGCCGGACCCGCGCAGCCGCTGCACCTGGGAGGGGCGCTCGATTCCCTCGGCGACGACCTGCAGCTCCAGGGCCGACCCCATCAGCAGGATCGCCTCGACGAGAGCGGCGGCCCGGGCGTCCGAGTCGATGTCGCGGGTGAAGGTGCGGTCGATCTTGATCATGCCGACCGGCAGGTGCTGGAGGTAGCCGATCGAGGAGAAGCCCACCCCGAAGTCGTCGATGGCGAGCATCGCGCCGGCAGCGCGCAACAGCCGCAGCGCGTCGCCGGACTCCTCGTCCTCCTGCACGACGACGGTCTCGGTCATCTCGAGCACGAGCTGGCTCTCGCCCAGGGCCACGACGGCTGCGCGCACCTGGTCGAGGAACGTGGGCTCCCGCAGCTGGTGGGCGCTCATGTTGACCCCGAGGCTCAACGGGCGACCCGCGGCGGCCACCAGGATCGGCGCGTCGGCGACGACCTGGGCGAGCACCCGTTCGCCGATCTCGACGATGAGACCGCTCTCCTCGGCCGCGGCGATGAACGCGTCGGGCATGACCAGCTCGCCCGCGCGCTGCCAGCGGACGAGGGCCTCCATCCCGAGGATGTGGCCGTCACCGAGATCGACCACGGGCTGGTAGTGGACGACGAGCTCGTCGGCGATGCCGCGGCGCAGGGCCTCGATCAGCTCCAGCCTGCGGATGTTCTCCTCGCGCAGCGACGGCTGGTAGACGAAGTCGCGGTTCTTGCCCATGCGCCTTCGCGCGGTACATCGCCATGTCGGCGTTGCGGAGCAGAGCCGCCGCGTCGTCGCCGGGTGACGCGATCGCGACCCCGATGCTGGTTCCGACGACGACGTCGTGCCCGGCGATCACGATCTCCGAGCGGAGTGCCTCGAGCAGCCGCTGGGACAGGATCTGGACGTCCTCGGGTCGACCTGCTTCCTCGAGCAGCACCGCGAACTCGTCGCCGCCGAGGCGGGCGACCGAGTCACCTTCCCGGACGCAGCCGAGCAGGCGCTCGGCGACCGTGTTCAGCAGTTCGTCGCCCGCGGCGTGGCCGAAGCGGTCGTTCACCGACTTGAAGCCGTCCAGGTCCAGGAACAGCACGGCGATCTGCCGCTCCTGCCGGCGCGACCGTGCCACCGCCTGCTCGACCCGGTCGAGGAAGAGCGTCCGGTTCGGCAGCCCGGTCAGCGAGTCGTGCCGCGCCAGCCGGCCCATCTCGGCCACCATCGTCAACCGCGCGAGCGCCTGCTCGCCCACCGTCGCGAGCGCCTCCAGGGCCTGCCGGTCGGCGTCGACCGTGGCTCGGGCCCGGTTGCGGGCGGGCGCAACCAGCCACACGTCGCCGGTCTCGGTGCTGACCCGGGCACCGATCTCGCGGTCGCTGGGTGGCTCGTCGCGCAGGTCGGCGCCGCCGCTGACGACCACGGACCGGGCGTGCGTCCGCAGCATCTCGAGCAGGTCGCTGGGGCTCTGCAGCGCCTGCGCCGCGGCAGCAGCATCGAACAGCGCAGCCAGCCGTCGTCGGTGCTCGTTGCCCCGGGACAGAGCGCGGGTCGCGACCAGGATCGTGAGCAGCGGAACCGCGAGCAGGATGCTGGCCCAGCCCGGCAGCGTGCGTACGACGAGCGCGCCGAGGTATCCGAGGCTGTCGATGGCGACGAAGATGCCGAGGGCGATGAAGCCGCTCCCGCCGCGGACGACCTCCAGGATGGGGCTGCGGTCCTCGATGGCGATGGACACACCCGAGACCATGTAGTCGACGAGGAAGTAGACAGCGCAGCCGAGCCCGACTGCCGCCAGCTCACGTGGCGAGGTGTGGTCCATCGAGCTGACCGAGCGCATGACGAGCACCGCGCCCGCGCCCGCCAGGATCCCGATGCCGATGTTGAAGCACCGCGTGTCCCAGCGCTTGTCCACGCTGAGCTGGGAGAAGGCCTGGCCGACGGACCAGACCGCAAGGGCCCCCGCCCCGCCGTCGAAGCAGACGAGGAAGACGAGCACAGCCGAGTCGAAGCCGACCTCGATGCCGCCCGCAGCTGCGGGTCAGGACCAGGGGGAACCGGCTCATCAGCGCGATCACCGGCGGACCGAGCACCAGCGCCGCGATCCAGTGCCGGTCGAAGTGCTGGACGACGAGTGCGGCGATCGAGAGCAGGCCGATCAGGACCCCCGACGCGGACACGGCCGCGTCGAAGGTCCAGCTGGCGGCGCTCTTGCGCTCGTGTCGATGCCGACATTTCACCCCAGACACGGTCCTGCCATGGCTATCGGCCGCCAAGGGGCCGGGGTGAAGGCGCGAAAGGGGCGGTCGCCGGAGCTCAGCCGCCGGCTGGTTTGCGCTGGTCGGCGGGCACGAAGTCGCGCTCGGCCGGGCCGACGTAGACCTGGCGGGGCCGGCCGATCTTGGTGGCCGGGTCCTCGATCATCTCCCGCCACTGCGCGATCCAGCCCGGCAGCCGGCCGAGGGCGAACAGCACGGTGAACATCCGGGTCGGGAAACCCATCGCCTTGTAGATGACGCCGGTGTAGAAGTCGACATTCGGATAGAGCTTGCGCTCGACGAAGAAGTCGTCGGCCAGCGCGACCTCTTCCAGCCGCATCGCGATGTCGAGCAGCGGGTCGGTCGTGCCCATCCCCTCGAGCACCTGGGTCGTCGCCTTCTTCACGATCGCCGCGCGTGGGTCGTAGTTCTTGTAGACGCGGTGGCCGAAGCCCATCAGCTTGACGCCGGGCTCCTTGTTCTTCACCCGCTCCACGAACGCGTCGACGTCCCCGCCGTCCTCGTGGATGTCCTTGAGCATCTCGAGCACCGCCTGGTTGGCGCCGCCGTGCAGCGGGCCGAACAGCGCGTTGACGCCGGCGGAGACCGAGGCGAACAGGTTGGCGTTGCTGGAGCCGACCATGCGCACGGTCGCGGTGGAGCAGTTCTGCTCGTGGTCGGCGTGCAGCACGAACAGCATCTCCAGCACGCGCGCCATGGTCGGGTCCACCTCGTAGGGCTCGGCGGGTACGCCGAACGTGAGGCGGAGGAAGTTCTCGACGTAGCCCAGGGAGTTGTCGGGGTAGAGCAGCGGCTGGCCGACCGCCTTCTTGTAGGCGTAGGCGGCGATCGTCGGCAGCTTGGCCATCAGCCGCACGGTCGAGATCTCGACGTGCTCCTGGTCGAACGGGTCGAGGCTGTCCTGGTAGAACGTCGACAGGGCGCTCACCGCCGACGAGAGCACGGCCATCGGGTGCGCGTCGCGCGGGAAGCCCTCGAAGAACCGGCGCAGGTTCTCGTCGAGCAGCGTGTGCACCCGGATCCGGTCGCTGAACGCCTGCAGCTCCGACTGGGGTGGGCAGCTCGCCGTAGATCAGCAGGTAGGAGACCTCGAGGAACGATGCGTTCTCGGCGAGCTGGTCGATGGGGTAGCCGCGGTAGCGCAGGATGCCCTCGTCGCCGTCGATGAAGGTGATCTTCGACGCGCACGAGGCCGTGTTGACGAATCCCGGGTCCAGCGTCACCTGGCCGGTCTCCTTGAGCAGCGTGCTCACGTCGAGCCCGGACGGGCCGTCGGTGGCGTCCACGAGGGGCAGGGGCAGCTGGCCGCCGGGATGGCTGAGCTCGTACTCGGTCGGTGAGTTCATGCGAGAACCGTTCCCTTCAACCGGGCTGGCGACACGCGCAGTGTCGCAGAAGGCCGGAGCACCTCGGTCAGGGGACGATGACGGTCATCCCCGCAGGCGTGGTCGCGCCGGACATCGCCGCGAGCGCCTGCCCGGCCTCGTCCAGTCCGATCCGCGCGGACACCAGCCGGTCGGGACGCAGCCGGCCCGACTCCACCAGCGCGAGCATCTCGCCGTAGTCGTGGGCGGCCATCCCGTGGCTCCCCACGATCTCCAGCTCGTGCGCGATGAGACGGCCCATCGGTACGGCGGGCCGGGCGTCCGCGCCCGCCAGCAGACCGACCTGCACGTGCCGTCCCCGCTTGCGCAGGCTGCGGATCGACGCGATGCAGGTCGCCGCGCTACCGAGGGCATCGAGCGAGACGTGCGCGCCGCCCTCGGTGAGCTCACGCACGGCGGCGGGGACGTTCGGCGTGGTGGTCGCGTCGACCGTCGCCACCGCGCCGAGCTGCGCCGCCATCTCGAGTGCCGCCGGGTTGACGTCGACGCCCGACCACGCGGGCGCCGACCGACGCTCCGATCATCACCGCGGACAGCCCGACACCGCCGCAGCCGTGCACGGCGAGCCACTGCCCCTCGGTTACCCGTCCCTGCGCGAGCACCGCGCGGTAGGCGGTGGCGAACCGGCAGCCAAGGCTGGCTGCGGTCGCGGCGTCGACGGAGTCGGGCAGCCCCACCAGGTTGACGTCGGCGTGGTCGATCGCCACCAGGTCGGCGAACGAGCCCCAGCCGCTGAACCCGGGCTGGAACTGGTTGTCACACACCTGGTGGTCGCCGGCAACGCACTGCGGGCACGTCCCGCATGCACAAACGAACGGGACGGTCACCCGGTCACCGGGCTGCCAGCCCGTCACCTCTCCCCCGACCGCCGCCACCACACCGGCGAACTCGTGACCGGGCACGTGCGGCAGGGCGATGTCGGGGTCGTGACCGACCCAGCCGTGCCAGTCGCTGCGGCACAGGCCGGTCGCCTCCACCCGGATCACCGCACCGTGGCCGGCCGGCACCGGGTCCGGCACGTCGCGGACGACGGCAGGGCCGCCGAACTCGTCGTACACCAGCGCCCGCACGGGCCGACCCTATTCGGGACTGAGCTCAAGGTAGGAGATGCCCGGCTGCGGCAGGTCGAAGGCCACCTCCACCGGACCCGAGGACACCTCGACGGTGACTGCTTCGCCGAGCTCCTCCAGGGTGTTGGCGCGGGCCAGCTCGTCCCACTGCGACGGGGTCGGCCAGTCCGCGGCCTCTCCGCCGCCCATCGCGTGCCAGTGGGCGAACACGTTGGAGTGGGCCTCGTCGACCCGCCAGTGCCGCAGGACGTAGCGCCCTGGCGGCATGCGTTCCACGGCCAGCTCCACCCGTCGGGCGAGCAGCGGGTTGCCGGCGATGCCGCGCTGGTCCAGCGTGCTGTTCCAGACCAGGACGCCGGTGCAGCTCGAGTCGTCGCGGGTGGCGATGCAGTTGACCAGGCTGCCGGCACCGTCGCCGTGGGCAGTCACGACGACGCGCGACTCACCCAGCCGCTCGAGCAGCTCCATCGCCCACCACCGCGGCTTGCGCAGGTTCCCGACGGTGAGCAGGCCGAAGCCGCCGTGCTCCAGCCGGGGCGGGCGCCCGAGCTCCTCGAAGTGGTCGGAGGCGACCCAGTGCGAGAGGGCGTCGATGCGGCCCATGCTCGAGTGCATCCCGTCCAGCAGGAACGTCGCTGCGAACACCGTGTCACCGACGAGGTGGCCGTGCTGCGGCGTCGGCCCCCACTCCGTCCACCAGATCGCCGTGCCCTCGCGGTCGTGGCGGGACAGGCTCGGTCGCACGTCCAGTGGCGGGCTGCCGTAGGTGTGCGTGGACACGAAGTCGACCGGCGACCCCGACGTCGCGACATGGTCGAGGAGGAGGTCTACCCACTCGGCAGCAGCAGAGCTCGGCCCCCCGACCACGAGCTGGGCATCCACCGAGCGCACGGCGGCGACGGTCACGTCGTACAACCGCAGGTAGTCCTCCGGCGTGCCGCTCCAGAACACCTCGAGGTTCGCCTCGTTCCAGACCTCGAAGCTCCACCGATCGCGCACCTCGTCCAGCCCGTAGCGCTCCACGAGGTGCGCCGTGAGAGCACGGACCAGGTCCGCCCACCGGTCCCAGTCGTGCGGGGGCGACACGATCGCGTCGTACTCGAAGACGGTCTTCGTCGGATCGGAGGCAAGGTCGTGCGGCATGAACGAGAGCTCGACGACCGGTCGCAGGCCGATCGCGAGGACGGCGTCGTAGACGCGGTCGACGCCGGTGAAGTCGTGCACGGGCTCACCGTCGACCTCGCGGTAGACGCGCAGGTCGTCGCACAGGATGCCGTGGGCCCGCACCGTGCTCACGCCGATCTGCTCGTGCATGAGCCGCAGGGCCTCCGTCAGCTCGGCGCCGAGCGGGCGGCCGCCGACCAGGTCGTCGGACAGCAGCAGGCTCAGGTGCTCGGAGCCGATCATGGCTCGCCAGGGACGTTGCAGCCGGCCCTCGATCGCCCCGGCGTCCACCCGGACCGTGACCGTCGCGGCGCCGCTCGGCTCGGGGGCGGCCGCGACGGCCTTGCTCAACGGTCCCGTCGTCGAGACCTCGGGCAGCGCCGCGACGGCGTACCACCGCAGCCGCCCCGCCTCGCCCGTCGTGTCGACGTACGGCGGGTGCGGCACGGCCAGGACGTCGTTGCCGTAGTGGTCCAACGGCGTGAACGGACCTTCCTCGTCGTCCGCCGCATGCACGAGATAGCCGGCGGCATCGGAGACCGGTGACCAGTCGAGCGTCACCTGGCCACGACCGGCGGTCGCGCGCAGCCCCGACGGCGGGCCGAGGTCGGCCAGCGCCGCCCCGGCCGACGCGTCGGTGCGCCGCGCGATCCGCTCGTCCCAGTCGGCCTTCGCCGACTCCCCCGTGCCTGTCGCGCCCTCGCGCTGCGCCGTCACGGAGTGCTGGTCGGAGCCAACGAGAACTCCTCCATCCGCATGAGAGGCGCGACCCGCTGCTCCATCGGACCCTGCGCGAACGCGTGACGCATGACGTCGCCACCAAGGGCGTTGCCGAGGGCCGCCATGATCATCCCCTGGTCGAGTGAGAGGTAGCGCTTCGCGACCTTCCCGCTGGTGACGTTGACCGTGTCGTAGAACCCGCCGGTGCCATAGGCGTCGAAGTTGCGACGCAGCTTGGCCAGGTTGGCCAGGGCCGGGCCCTGCGCATAGCGCAGCGCGAGGAACGACGCGTGCGGCGTGACGACACCTTGCTTGTACGACGGGGCCGGCTGTGCCGGTCGGCAGCCGGCGTACCCCTCGTCGACCGTCGTCCGCGGCTCGTCCGAGCTGTAGCCGTCGGGGTTCATGCCGAGCTGGTCGACGCCGTACTCCCGGTAGCCACCTTCCGGATCGCTTGCGGGCGAGAAGCCCCAGTAGCCGTAGCCCGCTTCCTCCTTGCCGTGCTCGATCTGCGCCTCCACGTAGGTCGGGTGCGTGAGCGCCCAGCTCTTCGTGCCCCACGTCTCCTCCGGGACGAACAGGGGAACCATCAGCGCCTCGAACATCGAGCCGCCCCAGGTCGGGATGAACCGCTTCCCGTGGTAGCCGTAGGAGCCCTCCCACACCCGCTGGCCGAGGTAGGTGCGGTACTCGCCGATTCCCCGCTGCTCGCTCCACGACCAGTCGCAGTTGTCACCCGGGAAGGTGCGGAAGGAGCCGAAGTAGTGCAGCGGCGGGATCTGCTCTGCCGCGATGCCGAGGTAGCTCGCCATCCGCGGCTCGGTGTTGAAGGCGCCGTAGTGGTGACAGGTGTAGTAGACGGTCGTGCCGCCGCGGTAGTTGCCCGGCACCGAGCACTCCACCGGCGGGTCCTTCCAGAAGCCGCCGCGGATCTGGCGCTCGGCCGGGTTGTAGTAGTAGCCGAAGTCCATCTTGGTCAGGATCGAGTCAGCCTGTGCTGCCAGCGTCGGCATCTGGTCCTTGACGATGGCCAGAGCGGTGGCCAACCAGCCGTTGTCGACGCTGGAGAGGAACGGGTAAAGCGTGTTGCCGTTCTCCGGCCACGTCGTCAACTTCGCGCCGGTCTTGGGGTCGTACCAGTTGTAGAACATCCCCGACGGCTCGTGGATCTCGAGACCCTCAAGCGTCGTCAAGGTCTTCTGTACCCGGCTCACCTCCTCGGTCGCGGTGATCAGTCCGGTCCGGCGAGCCGCGACCGCGCTCCAGATGTAGGCGCCGATGTTCGTGGGTGAGGTGTACTTCGCCCGCGAGGCGGAACTCAGGTCACCGCCGATGTTGTCCGCCACCAGGCCGGTCCCCGGGTCGGCCATGGCGGCCATCGAACGCCACGTGTCTGCGGTGTAGGTGCGCAGGACGCTGTCATTGGAGCCAGCCGCGGCAGCGGGGCCGGACGGCAGAACGAGGCTGGCCACCACCGCGCCGGCCCCCACGGCGGAGGCCGCGAGTCGGAGGGTTCTGTTCATCAGAATGTCTCCCGTGATGTTGGGGTCTGGTGGGTGCTACTTGATGCCGGTCATGGCGATGCCGCGCACGAAGTGACGCTGCAGCGCGAGGAAGACGAGCAGGACGGGGATGACCACGACAACCGAGCCGGCCATCAGCAGCCCGTAGTCGGCCCGCTTCTCACCGATGGAATAGATGGCGAGAGCGACCGGAAGGGTGTACTTGTCCTCGGACTGCGCGACCACGAGTGGCCAGAGGAACTGGTTCCACGAGGTGAGGAACGTGAGGATGCCGAGCGTCGCGAGGACCGGCTTGCAGAGCGGGAGGATGATCGACCAGAAGATGCGGAACTCGCTCGCCCCGTCAACCCGGGCCGCCTGGATCAGCTCGTCGGGCAGGCCGAGGATGAACTGCCGCATGAGGAAGACGCCGAACGGGCCGGCCAGGAACGGGAAGATGAGTCCGGGGTAGCTGTTGGCCATGCCGAGGTTGCTGACGAGCACGAAGAGCGGCACGAAAAGCACGACCGCGGGAACCATCAAGGTGCCGAGCACGAGTGCGAAGATCACGCGCTTCCCCGGGAAACGCAGCTTCGCCAGCGCGTAGCCCAGCATCGAGCAGAAGACCAGGTTGCCCAGCGTGATCGCGGTCGCGACGAACGCGCTGTTGAAGAAGAACGTCGGGAAGTCGAGCACCTGGAACAGCTGGCGGTAGTTGTCCAGCGTCGGGTTCTCGGGCAGCCAGCTCGGCGGGACCTGTTGCAGCTCGCGGTTCGGCCGGAACGAACCCTGCAGCATCCAAAGGAACGGGCCGACCAGCAGCACCAGCCCGCCGCTGAGGACGACGTAGATCCACGGTTGCGGGTGCGCCTCACCGGCAGCCGCCCGCCTCGCGCCCCGTCGGCGCCGTGGGGCCGGTGTCGTTGCTGTGACAGACAGTGCGGTGTCTCGGGTCTGCGTCGTCATCGCCGGCCCCTCAGTCCTTCTCGCCGAGCCACTTGAACTGCAGGAACGTGACGAGAGCAATGACCAGGAAGAGGCTGTAGGCCATGGCTGCGGCGTAGCTGTAGTTGCCGAACCCGAACTGGTTGTAGGCGTAGTAGGCAACCGACAGCGTCTTGTCGAGCGGGCCGCCCTGCGTCATCACGAACGGCTCCTCGAAGAACTGGAGGTAGCCGATCCCGGTGATGACGGCACCGAACAGCAGTGTCGGACGAAGCATCGGAAGTGTGATGTGACGGAAGCGGCCCCACGCGCCGGCACCGTCGATGGCTGCGGCCTCGTGCATCTCGGCGGGCACCGTCTGGAGGCCGGCGAGGAAGATGATGACCAGCGTGCCCATGTTGCGCCACGCCGCCATGGCGATCAGTGATGGCATCGCCCACGTGGTGGACTCCAGCCACGCGGGACCGTCGATCCCGACGTAGCCCAGCAAGGTGTTCACGAGCCCGCTCTCCGGGTCGAGCAGGAACCGCCACACGACGGCGACGGCGACGATGCTGGTGACCACCGGCAGGTAGTAGCCCACCCGGAACAAGGTCTTGAAGCGCGTGATGCCGACGTTCAGCCCGACCGCGACGGCGAGCGCCAGGCCGATCGTGAGCGGCACCCCGATGAGCACGAAATAGGCCGTGTTGAACACGGCCTGCTTGAACGACTCGTCGTTCAGCAGCTTGCTGTAGTTGTCCAGGCCGACGCCTTCGACCGCCAAGGGGTTGTTGATGTCGGCGCTGCGCAGGTCGGTGAAGCTCATGCCCAGCGATGCGATCACCGGCCCCACGGTGAAGACCACGAAGAGGATGAGGAACGGCAACGCGAAGGCGTAGCCGGCGATCGCCTCCCGGCGGCGGGCCCCTCCCGAGGCCCCCCGCCGGGTCGCAGGCTTCGCGCCCGCTGTCACCGTGGCCATGTCAGGAGCCGGTGCCGATTGAGTTGGCCTTGTCGTCGGCGGTCTTCAGGGCTGCTGCTGACTCCTCCTTGCCCAGGGAGACCCGTTCGATGGCGTCGTCGAGCTCGGCGGCCACCTGCTCCCAGGTGGCGATCGCCGGCGCGGACTTGGCGTCCTCGAGCTGGGTGCCGAACGTCTTCAGGAAGGGATCCGTTGAGAGCTCACCGGTTTCCCAGGTCGCCTTGACCGAGGGCAGGCTTCCCACCAGCTCGTACAGCTTCTGCTGCTGGGCCTCCTGGGTCAGGAAGTCCACGAACTTCCAGGCCGCGTCGCGGTTCTTCGACTTCTTGAAGACCACGAGGTCACCACCGCCGGTGAACGACGTGCCCGCCTCCTCCTTGGGCATCGGGGCCACGGCCCACTTGCCCTCGAAGTCGGCACCGCCCTGGTCGCGCAGGATCCCCATGTGCCACGGACCGGACACGAACGCACCGATGTCGCCCTTGATGAACGCCGGCTCCATCGTGTTTGGCGGGAGCTCGCGTCGGCGAGATCTTCTCGCTGAAGTACGAGGCGTAGTAGTCCAGCGCCTCCTGCATCGGCTCGGTGTTGAACGTGAACTTGTCGCCGTCGGTCAGCTCGGCACCCTTCTGCCACGCGAAGGGCATGTAGGTCTGCCACGAGCCCTGCCCGCCCGGCTGCAGGTTGATGCCCCACTTGGCGCCGGCCTTGTCCTGCATGCCCTTTGCGAAGTCCTTGAGGCCCTGCCAGTCCGCGGGCGGGGTCAGACCGGCCTTGTCGGCCAGGTCCTTGCGGTAGTAGATGAGCCGGGTCTCGACGTACCACGGCACGCCGAACGACGTGTCGTCGACGACGGTCGTGTCCCACGACCCCTCGAAGAACTTGCCCTTGTCGATGAGATCGGTGGGTGTCGGGTCGAGCGCCTTGGTAGCGGCGAACTCCGAGACCCACGTCGTGCCGACCAGGCTCACGTCAGGTGTCTGACCACCTGCGATCGACGTCGAGATCTTGTCGTGCGCGGCGTCGAACGGGATCACCGTGACGTTCACCTTGGCGTCGGGGTTCTCCGTCTCGAAGTCAGCCGCGATCTCCTGGAGCTTCTCGCCCTCGGCCCCGAGTGCCCAGACGGTGATGTCGCCCTTTGCCTTGCCCTCGGCGACACCCTTCGCCTCGTCAGTCGTCGTGTCCCCACCGCTGTCGCGGCCGCAGCCGGTCAACGCCAGTGCTGCAACGAGAGCAACGGCTCCCGCTCGCATGAACGATCTCATCGATCCTCCTTGTTGTGATGCCCGCAGCTGGAACGAACGACGAGCTGCGTGGGCAGCACCTCGTGACGGGGAGAACTGGTGTCTCCACCCAGCCGTTCGTGCAAACGACGTGCGGCCCACGAACCGAGCTGGCGCATGGGCTGTTGAACTGTTGTCAGGCCGGGCCGGGAGTGACGCGCCGCCATGACGTCGTCCCACCCGGTCACGGCCAAGTCGTCGGGGACGCGCAGCCCCAAGGTCTCGGCGGCAGTTGTCGCACCGAGCGCGATCTCGTCGTTGGCGCAGACGAGCGCCTCGGGCGGCCGCTTCTTCAGCATCGCCGTTGCCGCGACTCGGCCGCCGTGCTCGTCGAACGAGCAACGCACCGGCGGCGAAGGCTTGATGCCGCGAGCCAGCAACGCGCGCTGAAGGCCGGTCCAGCGCTGCATGGTGTCGGTGGATGACGTGGCGTCGCCGAGGAACGCGATGTCGCGGTAGCCGTGTTCGGCGAGATGGTCGCCGAGGGCCGCGGCGCTCGCTGCGTTCTCGGCGTTGACCGAGTCGACGCCGTCGACGGCCTCGCGCGCGATCACCACGACAGGAAGACCCTTGTCGACCAGGTCGGCGATCACGTCGTCGTCCACGGTGCGCCCGAGCACGACGATCCCGTCGACCCGTGCAGCGAGGTCGAGCACCATCTCGCGGGCCGCCCGCCGGCCGTGCGTCGACAGGATCAGCACGCTGCGGCCGACCTCGGCGGCGACCTCTTCGTAGCCGAGCACGACCTCGGCGAAGTAGGGACCGGACAGGTCGGGGAAGACGATGCCGTTGGCCGCATGGTGGCGCTCGGCGAGCGAGCGGCCCAGCCGGCTCGGGGTGAAGTTCAGCGACTCCATCGCGTCCAGGACGCGTAGCCGGGTGGGCTCGGCGACCGGCGCGGTCCCGCGCAGGACCCGGGAGACGGTGGCGATCGACACGTCTGCCCGGTCGGCGACCTGGTAGATCGTCGCGCCCACGCGGATCTGTAAGCGCTTTCATTACGCCTAGACTTACACCCGTTTGAGATCAAGTAAACAAATTGTCCAGGTTTAGATGGCTTGCGACTGGAGATGGCGGGGCGCTCCGCCGGGGTGGAAATTGCCGCTCAGGCTGCTCTCAGCACCACCCGGCAGGATGGGCGCATGCGCATCCTCGTGGTCGACGACGACCGGGCCGTCCGCGACTCGTTGCGGCGATCCCTGGCCTTCAACGGCTACGACGTCGACCTCGCGACAGATGGCCTGGACGCCCTCGCCAAGGTCACCGCGCGCCGCCCCGACGCGGTGGTGCTCGACGTGATGATGCCGCGGGTGGGCGGCCTGGAAGCCTGCCGGCGGCTGCGCGCGGACGGTGACGACGTGCCGATCCTGGTGCTGACCGCCCGCGACAGCGTCGCCGACCGGGTGGCCGGCCTGGACGCCGGCGCCGACGACTACCTGGTCAAGCCGTTCGCCCTGGAGGAGCTGCTGGCCCGGCTGCGCGCGCTGTTGCGCCGGAGCAGCAGCGCCACCGAGGGGAGCGATGCGGCGCTGCTGACGTTCGCCGACCTGACTCTCGACCCGTCGACGCGCGAGGTGACGCGCGGCGAGCGGCCGATCCGGCTGACCCGCACCGAGTTCTCCCTCCTCGAGCTGTTCCTGCGCCACCCGCGCCAGGTGCTCGACCGGGCCCGGATCCTCGAGGAGGTCTGGGGCTACGACTTCCCCACGACGGCCAACTCCCTCGAGGTCTACGTGGGCTACCTGCGCCGCAAGACCGAGGCCGATGACGAGCCGCGACTGCTGCACACGGTCCGCGGGGTGGGCTACTCCCTGCGCGAGACACCGCCGTGACGGCGCCTGTCGAGCAGAGCGACGACCCCGTACGCCGGGCGCGGCGGGAGTTCGCCGGGATGGCCCTGCGGACCCGGGTCAGTGTGCTGGCCGCCGTCGGGGTCGGTCTGGCCGTCCTGCTCACGTCGGTGGCGGCCTACGCGACCGTGCGCAACCAGCTGCAGCAGAGCCGCGATGACGCGCTGCTGGCCCGCGCACGGGCATCGGTGGAGACGTCGCTCGGCAATCCCCGTGCGCTCGCCAGCATCCCGGGAGCAGCCTTGGGGGCGGCGGCAGACCTGCGGATCGCCTTGGTGCGCGGTGTCGACGGCCAGTCGTTCTCGGCCCAGGGGGCCCTGAACCCGCCACCGCTTGGCCGGCCGGAGCTGGCGGTGGCGCGCGGCGACGCAACCGAGTCCGTCCGCACCGTCACAGCCGGCGGCGAGGACTTCCGGGTCGTCGCCGTGCCCGTGGCCCAGGACCTCGCCCTCGTGCTGGCGCAGTCGACGTCGGAGACCGAGCAGACCCTCCGCCGGCTGCGGCTGGTCCTGCTTCTGGTCGGCGGCGCGGGAGTGGCACTCGCCGCCTATGCCGGCCTGGTGATCGCGCGCACCGGTCTGCGTCCCGTGGAACGGCTGACCTTGGCGGCCGAGAACATCGCGGCCACCGAGCGGCTCGACCCGATCGAGGTGACGGGCAGCGACGAGCTCGCCCGGCTCACGTCCGCTTTCAACTCCATGCTGGCGGCCCTCGCCGCGTCACGGGACCGGCAGCGCGCCCTCGTCGCCGACGCGGGGCACGAGCTGCGCACTCCCCTGACCAGCCTGCGCACCAACCTGGACCTGCTCGCGCAGAGCGAGTCCGGTGAGGGTCTGGGCCGGGTCGAGCGGGCCGAGCTGGTCGCCGACGTCCGCGCCCAGGTGACCGAGCTGAGCGACCTGGTCGGTGACCTGGTCGAGCTGTCCCGCACCGACGAGCTGCTGAGCAACACCGCGACGGTGGAGACCATCGACCTGGCCGACGTCGTGCGTCGTGCGGTCGAGCGGGTGACGCGGCGCGCGCCCGCCGTACGGTTCGTCACCGACGCACGACCATGGCTGATGCCCGGCGACCCGCAGAGCCTGGAACGAGCCGTGACCAACCTGCTCGACAACGCCGCCAAGTGGAGCCCGGCAGGGGGCGCCGTCACGACATCGCTCGCTGACGGCGTGCTGACTGTCGGCGACGAGGGCCCCGGCATCGCCGACGAGGACCTTCCGCACGTCTTCGACCGGTTCTACCGGTCCGCCGAGGCCCGCACGCTGCCGGGGTCAGGGCTCGGTCTCGCGATCGTCCGGCACGCCGTCGAGCGGCACGGGGGCACGGTCACCGCGGCTCGGGCACCCGAGGGCGGCACGCTGATGGTGGTCCGCTTCCCTTCTGCGCCGGAACCAGCTCCTCCGCGCTAGCGGTTCCCGATTTACTTCGCACCCTCTTGGCTGACTCTCAGGGTGCTCTCAGACCGCCCGGGCAGCATGAGTTCCATGACCGAGACGACACACACCGAGCCCACCCTGCCGCTCCCGCCGTTCACCGCGGAGTCGTACCCCGGGTACTCGTACACCGCCCCGACCGACCCCTGGCTGCCGCCCACACCGCCGACGGTTCCTGACCGCACGAGCGGTCCGGAGAAGCCGCGGCGTGGCGTGGTTGCTCTCATCGCCGTCGCGCTCGCCGCGGGTCTGGTGGGCGGCGGCGCCGGAGCAGCGTTCACCTCGGCCCTGGACGACAACCCCACGACGGTCAACTCTCTGAACCAGAGCGCCGGCACGTCGGCCGACACCGCCGCGGCACCCACGGGCTCCGTGGAGCAGGTGGCCGCGAAGGTGCTGCCCAGCGTCGTGTCCATCTCGGTGCGTACGGCGAGTGGCGGCGGCACGGGCACCGGCGTGGTGATCAGCTCCGACGGGCTGATCCTCACCAACAACCACGTGGTCGCCGAGGCCGAGCAGGGAGCCACCATGGAGGTGTCCTTCAACGACGGGCGTACGGCGGCCGCGACGCTCGTCGGGCGCGACCCGGTCACCGACCTCGCGGTGATCCGTGCGACCGGGGTCTCGGACCTCAAGCCCGCGACGCTCGGCGACTCGTCCGTCCTCAAGCCGGGGCAGAGCGTGGTGGCGATCGGCTCGCCGCTGGGTCTGCAAGGCACCGTCACGAGCGGCATCGTCAGCGCACTGAACCGGCCGGTCCGCACGGGCGAAAGCAACCCCACGGGTGAGAGCCAGTCCACGGTCATCGACGCGATCCAGACCGACGCGGCCATCAACCCGGGCAACTCCGGTGGCCCCCTGGTCAACATGCGCGGCGAGGTGGTCGGCGTCAACAGCGCGATCGCGTCCCTGGGCTCCAGCAGTGGCCAGAGCGGCTCGATCGGCCTCGGCTTCTCGATCCCGATCGACCAGGCCCGCCGGGTCGCCGACCAGCTCACCAAGTCGGGCAACGCGGTGCATGCCCAGCTCGGTGTCAGCGTGAGCGACATCGCCGACGGGAGTGCCCAGGGCGGCGCCGGCATCGCTGCGGTCACGCCCGGGGGTGGCGCGGCCAAGGCCGGCCTCGAGGTTGGGGACGTCGTCACCAAGGTCGGCGACCGCGAGATCGACAGCGCCGATGCGCTGATCGCGGCCGTCCGGTCGCACCAGCCCGGTGACGAGGTCACGCTGACCTACACGCGGGGCGGCGACAGCCAGACGGCCACCGTCACGCTCGGCAGCGACGCCTGACCCCTGACCCTGCCCAACAACGCCCACCAAGCCAGGTGGGCGTTGTTGGCATTGACGCATAGGTTTCGCTCCCCCACCCCGCGGGTGATCATGCAGTTCCTGCGGCACGATCGGTGCGATGCAGACCTTCTTGCCGTACGCCGACTTCGCGGCGAGTGCGGCAGCGCTCGACGACCGGCGCCTCGGCAAGCAACGCGTCGAGGCCTTGCAGATCATCCGCGCCCTGACTCGCGATACCTACGGCTGGAAGCACCATCCGGCGGTCCTCATGTGGTCGGGCTACGAGCCGGCCCTCGCGTCCTACGGCCTGGCCATCTGCGTGGAGTGGGTCGCGCGCGGCAGGGCGGACACCTGCGCGGCGACGATGGCTGGCGACCTGTCCGCGGCTGGACTGCCGGCTCCGAAGCCGCAGTCCCTGCTGGTCTCCGACACCGAGCTTCCGTCCTGGCTCGGCGACGCGCGGCTTCATCGCAGCCACCAGGCGTCGTTGGTCCGCAAGGACCCGTCGTTCTACGCCCCGAGGTTCCCCGACGCCGACCCGGACCTGCCCTACTTCTGGCCGACGCACGAAGGGCCGGGCGCATGACGCGCCCGGCCCCCCGTCAGGTTCGGCGAGGGAGGTACTCGGCCTGCCCCCGCCGAACGATTACATGCCTCACCGGTCCCGACCAGCCCCGTTGGACAGGGCCGGCATGACGGCGGCGCGCCAGGCTAGGCAGAGGGCGTCACAGAGGACAAGTCGTGACATCACATCGTTCCGCGTTGGTGCGCCGTCTGCCGTACACAGCGTCACAACCCGGGGCTGGCTGATACAGAGAGTGACCGCGTGACCGTCGTGCCCGGGCCCGCCGCGAAGTAGCGTGGGAGCTGACCGCTGGAGGTGACAGGTGCTCGATCCCGACGAGCTGTACGTCGTGCACGAGCCGGACGGGCACGACCCGGCCGGCGCGCTGACGCGACCGGTTCTCGTGCACGCCTTCACCGGCTTCATCGACGCCGGATCAGCCGGCCGCCTGCTGCGCGACCACCTGCTGGAGAACTTCGAGCACCGCCTGGTCGCCTCGTTCGACGTCGACCAGCTGCTCGACTACCGGTCCCGCCGCCCGACGATGGTCTTCGTCGAGAACCACTGGGTGAGCTACGAGGAGCCGGCCCTGCTCCTCCACGTCATCGAGGACGCCGCCGGGGTGCCCTTCCTGCTGCTCGAGGGCGCCGAGCCGGACGTGCAGTGGGAGCGGTTCCTGCAGGCGGTGCTCCACCTCGTCGAGACGCTCGACGTACGCCTGAGCATCGGCGTGCACGGCATCCCGATGGGCCTCCCCCACACCAGGCCGACCGGCGTGACGGCACACGCGACCAGCCTCGACCTCGTCGCCGGCCACCCGCCCTGGATCGGCACCGTCCAGGTCCCCGGCAGCGTGGGCAACCTGCTCGAGTACCGCCTCGGCCAGGCCGGGCACGACGCCATGGGCTTCGCGGTGCACGTCCCCCACTACCTCGCGCAGACCGACTACCCCGACGCCGCGCTGGTGCTGCTCGAGTCCGTGGCGAAGGCCGCCGACCTCACCCTGCCCGGCGAGGCGCTGGCGGAGGCGGCCAAGCGGATCCGCGCCGAGATCGACGAGCAGGTGTCCGCGTCACCCGAGGTGGTGGCGGTGGTGGAGGCGCTGGAGCAGCAGTACGACGCCTACGTCGACACCCGGGTCAGGGGCAACCCGCTCACCGGCCAGGACGGCTCCGTCCCCACGGGCGACGAGCTCGGCGCCGAGCTGGAGCGCTTCCTCGCCGAGCGGACCCGACGCGGCGACCAGTCGGAGGGCTGACCGCCGCCGGTGCTCAGCCCTTCAGGCCCGAGCGGGACACGCCTTCGATGATGAACCGCTGCGCCAGCACGTAGAGCAACAAAACCGGAGCGCTGGCAATGACCGCGCCCGCCATGATCACGTCGTACCGGACATTGTTCGCCGACTGCAGGGTGGACAGACCGGGCGGCAGCGTCTGGCTCTCGGGGCTGAAGAGGACGTAAACCGGCCAGAGGAAGTCGTTCCAGTTGGTGAGGAACGCGAGGACGGCCAGGGTCACGAGGGCGGGCTTGGACAACGGCACGATCACCCGAGTGAAGATCTGCCACTTGTTCGCGCCGTCGAGCAGCGCGGCCTCTTCGAGCTCACGTGGCAACGAGAGGAAGAACTGCCGGAGGAAGAACACGCCGAATGCCGAGGCCGCCGTAGGGATGATGACTGCTGTCAGCGTGTCCAGCCACTGCAGCTTCCCGACGATCAGGTAGTTGGGGATGATGAGAATCACGGGCGGCACGAAGAGCGTCGCGATGATGGTGGCGAGCACGATCTTCTTGCCGCGGAAGTCCATCCGCGCCAGCGGGTAAGCAGCAAGCGCGGCGGTCGCCACGACGAGCAGGGAGTTGGCCGAGGCCGCCAGCAGGCTGTTGAAGAACCAGGTGAATACCGGCGTGTCCGAGGCGTTCAGGATGTCGCTGTAGGCCTGGGTGGTGGGATCCTCGGGAATCCAGGTGGGCGGCACAGCGGTGGCCTCGGACCTGGTCTTGAACGATGTCACCAGCATGAACAGCAGGGGGCTGATGAACAGCAGTGCCAGCCCGATCAGCACCAGGTAGCGGACGATCGGCGGCCGCTTGGCAGGACGGCCCTTCTCGGGCGCCGAGGATGTCGCCGCCGGTGCCGGTGCGGTCACGGTGGCCATCAGGAGTCCCTCTCTCGGAAGAGCCAGAACGCCCCGACGCTCAGGATCATCAGGATGACGGTGAGCACGTAACTCATGGCCGCCGCGTCACCCATCTGGAAGCTCCGGAGCCCGGTGTCGGCGATGTAGTAGATCGCCGTCCTGGTCTCGGTCCCGGGTGCACCCTTGGTCATCAGGTAGGCCTGACCGAACATGTTGGCCGAGGCGATGATGGTGATCATCGTGACGAAGGCCAGAACGGGGCGCAGACCTGGCAGCGTGACGTGCCGGAAGCTCTGCCACTTGCTGGCGCCGTCGACCCTGGCGGCTTCGTAGAGCTCGCCTGGGATGTCCTGCAGTCCGGCCAGGTAGATGACCGCGTTGAAGCCGAGGGTCCACCAGACGGTCACGCCCACCAAGGCGACCCAGCCTTCGGGGACGGAGGTCAGCCAAGGGATGTCGTCCGGAAGCCCGATCGCGCCGAGGTACTGGTTGATCAGGCCGATGTTGTTGTCGAGCAGGAAGCGCCAGAGCACCGCGACGACGGCGACGCCGAGGACGTACGGCGCGAAGTAGAGCGCCCGGAAGAGGTTGCGGCCGCGGAAGCTGCTGTTCATGACCAGGGCCACCATGAGCGGGATGACGAGCAGCAGCGGGACGCTGAGCAGCGTGAAGATGCCCGTCGCCTGCATGGAGTTCCAGAAGTCCGCGAACGTCGTGGAGCCGGAGTCGAACAGCTTCTTGTAGTTGTCGAGGCCCACCCAGGGCTTGCCGGGCAACGTGTAGTCGTAGGCGTGCAGGCTGATCCAGATGCCGTAGATCACCGGAGCGACCACGAACGTGAGGAAGAGCCCGAGGTAGGGGGCCATGAACAACCAGGGAGCCAGCCCCTGCCCCTCCCGGCGCCCGCGTGACACGGGCGCCCCGCGGGTGGAGACCTTGGAGCGGTCGTCCGATGTGACGACGACCGGGGTGCTGGTCGCGGCCGTCTCGGAGCTGGCCATGAGGGTCAGGCCCCGTACTTCTTCAGGTTCTCCTCCATCAGCTGTGAGGCCTTGGACGCGGCACTCTTGAGGGCCTCGGCCGGCTGCTTCTTGCCGAGCACGGCGTCGGCGACGGCGATCTCCAGCGTCTGAGCCTGCACGTCACCCAGACCCGGGACCGGCGGCAGGAACTTCATGGTGTCGATCTTCTCCGCCACCGGACCCTGCGTGGAGTCGGTCACGGCTGCCTCTTCGCGGACCGACTTGCGGGCCGGGATCATGCCGGCACCGGCCCACTCGGCCGAGTGCTGGCTCATCCAGTCGATGAAGACCTTCGACGCTTGCAGCTTGTTCTCGTCCGCGGCGCCTTGCTTGCTGATGTAGAAGTTGTGGGAGTTGGCCCACACGGCGTCGGTGTCGCCGATCTTGGGCACCGTCGCGATCCCGAAGTCCATCTTGTTGGCCTTGAGGTCGTTGATCTGCCAGATGCCGTCCCAGGTGACGTCCACCTTGTTGCTCTTGAAGCTGACGTACTGCGAGTCCTGGGCGACGTTCTTGGGGCTGTAGCCCTTGTCGACAATGCCCCTCATCCAGGTCAGGGCGTCGACGCCCGCGTCGGAGTCGAAGGTTGCCTTGCTGCCATCCTCGGAGTAGGGCTCGCCGCCGTTCTGCCAGAGAATGCTGAGGAACATCAGGTGGGCCGGCCACCGGCTGGGCATCCAGAACGGCGTCTTGTTGTCGCCCTGCTTGAGCTTGTCCAGTGCCTCGGTGAAGGAAGCATCGTCGGTGGGAGCCCCGCTGATGCCTGCCTTCTCGAAGGCGGCGTTGCGGTAGTACATGGCCAGCGAGTGCACGTCGAGCGGGATGCCGTAGCGGGCGTCCTTGTAGACACCGGCGGTCCAGACGTCCTTGGTGAAGTCGTCCTCGGTGAGTTCGAGCGACTCGGCCAGGTCGTCGACCGGGATGATCACCTTGCGCGCCGCGTTGGTGGCCAGCTGGTCGAGGTGCATGACGCCGACGTCGGGCCCCTTGCCCGCCGTCACGGCAGCGGGCATGCGCTGGTAGTACTGCGCCCACTCGACGGTGTTGGCCTTGACCGTGATCTTCGGGTTGTCCTTCATGAAGGCGGCAACCATCTTCTTCATGAAGGGGCCGTCACCACCGGTGAAGCCGTTCCAGTACGACACCGTCACGGCCGGGCCGTCATAGCCGCCGGTGAACTTCCCTGTCGACTGTGGGTTGGCGGCCTCGTCAGCGGACTTGCCGCCTCCGCAGGCGGCCAGACTGGCGGCGGCCGCGGTGCCCGCGCCGAGCTCCAGGAAGCGGCGTCGGGAGAAACCGCCGGCGGGGTTGGTCTCAGTCATGTCGTCTCCTCGAGCACTCGTGCGCGGTCATCCGTGGTGGTGGTGCTGTGCGGTCCTACCCCGGCCGGTGCCGGGTCACTCGGTGCAGCCTCCTGATCAGCCGACATAGGTCCGGAAGTAGTCAAATCGTGATGTGCGCGGGTCTCCGCCCTGCCGTCCGTGCGAGATCAGACCGATGCGGATGACCGAATCGGCCGGCAACGTCCAGACGCCGCCCTTCACCCAGACGCCGCCTTCGCGCTTCGTCCAGGCCCGCAGCTCGTGCTCGCCGTTGGCCGGGTCGGTTCGGTGCACGATCCGCAGGTACGTCGTGGCTGCGGGCGGCCCGACGATGGTGCCGCCGCTGCGCAGCGCCCCGTTGGTGTCGGTCATCTCCTTGCCGAACTCGGTCTGCCGGGTGTTCCAGATCGCGACGTTCGACAGCCGGGTGAACAGGTCGTCGTTGACGTAGGCGACGATCCCGCCCTGCTGGTAGTTCAGGACGTCGTTCTCGCCGGTGTCGATCGTCAGCTTCGTCTCGATCGCCCAGTCGCCCTGCTGGCTCGGCCGGTCGCGCAGGAGCAGGCCGGCGTCGTTGCCGCGTCCGTTGAGGTCGGTGTTCTCCACCGGCCACACCAGTTCGGTCGCGTTCACCGTGGGGTCGGGGTTGCCCCGGGTGTCGTCGATGAAGGTCCAGTCGGCCTTGCGGGAGCCGTTGAACTCATCGCTCGCGCTCGGGACCAGAGTGCCGGGGACGTGCTCCTGGACCAGCTCGGTGACCGGCGTGTACGCCGTGAGGACGCTCAGGTTGTCGACGTCAGCCCCCTTCTCGCGGGCGATGGCGCCGGCCTCGGCAGCGGAGCCGGCACCTGCCGGCAGCGCCAGGTCCACGACGGCGAGGGGATCGCCCAGGCGGGCGTGGGTCAGCTCGGCATGCAGGTGGTCGTCACGGACCTCCACCGAGAGGGAGTGCCACACGCCCGGCTTGTAGTTGGCCGGCAACGGGGCGCTCGCCGTACGGTCGCCTGCTCCGCGACCACCGAGCACCTGCGCGCGCAGGACGTGCTCGCCCGGGTCGACCCACACCTGCGTCTCGGGTCCGCTGCTCGCCGTCCCGAGCACGATCCCGGCGGCACCACGGATGTCGGCCTCGGCGTGGACCGTGCCCGGGTGGTCCACCGGTGCGGTGATCGTCGACTGGTTGCGCACGGCGTCGGCGTACCGGCCGGACTGCGGGTCTGCGGTCGCTGTCGACCAGGCGCCCTGGGTGCGGAACGGCGTGCCCATGCCTTCCTCGAACGTCGTGAATGCGGCACCGTCGGTGACCGGGCCGGGCTGGGTGTCGTCGCTGGGGCCGGCGTCGGCGCGCACGTAGGGCCAGCCGTCGACCCAGTCGAGTCGGTCGAGCAGCATCGGCCGCTCGGTGATGGCGCCCTGGTTCTCGGGCGGTGGCTCATCCAGCCACGGGTCGTCGCGACCGAGCGCGTGGTAGGCGATCCAGTCCTGACCGGCCAGGTCGGTGACGACGGCGTTGTGGCCGGCGCCGATCCAGCGGTTGCCGTTCTGCATCAGCGTCGGCGACCCACCCGCGCGCGACGCGAGCAACGGCACGCCTTCCCGGTCGACGTAGGGGCCACGCAGGTCACGTGAGCGACCCACCTGGACGCTGTAGCCGGTGGTGGGCCCGGCGCAGCAGTTGGCCGCCGAGCCGAAGAAGTACCAGTAGCCGCCGCGGCGCACGACGTACGAGCCCTCGAACTTGTTGTCGATCGCGACCATGGTCGGTTCGCCGATGGTCTTGGTGCCGTCGTCGGAGAGCGGGACGACGAAGACGCCGCCGTAGTAGGAGCCGTAGAAGAGCCACTGGGACCCGTCGACGTCCGTCACCGCTGCTGGGTCGAACGTCCACTTGAAGTTGCCGTCGCCGACCTGCCCGCCGCGCCGCGGTCCGACGACCGGCGCGCCGCTGTCCTTCCACGGGCCGACCGGTGTCGGGGCGGTGGCCATGCCGACGGCGTTGTCGTTGGGCTCGCTGGTGCCGCCCGGTGGCTGCGTCTCGGTCACGACGTAGTACATGCGGTACTGGCCGTCGACGTAGCGGATGTCGGGCGCCCAGATCGACGCGTTCGGGGCCGCCCAGGTCGGCATGTTCGCTGCGGTGAACGCGTCACCGACGTGGGTCCAGTCGACGAGGTTGCGTGACTTGGCCTGCGGGATGCGGTGCGCGACCCGCTCACCCTGGCGCAGCGGGTCGGAGGTGCCGTAGGAGTACCACCAGCCGTCCTTGCCGCGGATCACCGAGGGGTCGGCGAAGGTGTCGGCGAAGTCCTTGGAGACGGGGTTCACGTACGGCGTGCCCGCGGCCGGTGCGGCGACCGCGGAGCTCGCGGCGGACCCGGCGAGCAGGGCCACGGTGGCCAGGGCGAGAACGGCTGCTGCCGCGGTGCTTCGGACCTTCATCGCAATACCCCTCGCTGTGCGAGCGCAGGCGCGCCCTGCCGAACGGCGGTGGACCCGAAGGTGTGTCTACCACGAATTTGGAGCGCTCCAAACCCCCCAATCCCGCTCAGACCGACCAGGGGTCAAGATCGACTCAGGGTGGGACCAGGGCTACCCTCGGCCGCGTGCGACCGACCCGCACCCCAGCCGCCGACGGGACGGGCCCCACCCGTGCCCGCCTCCAGGACGTCGCCACGCGGGCGGGAGTGTCCCGGGCGACTGTCTCGAACGTGGTCAACGGTCATGCCCACGTCTCTGCCGCGACCCGGGCGAAGGTCAATTCCGCGCTCGACGAGCTCAACTACCGGCCCAACATGGTCGCCCGCAACCTGCGCCGCGGCCGGTCCGGACTGATCGCGCTGGCGGTCCCCGAGCTGGACATCCCGTACTTCGCCGAGCTCGCGGCCCATCTGGTCACGGCCGCCGAGCAGCTCGGCTGGACCGTGCTGGTCGACCAGACCGGTGGTGACAACGAGCGGGAGCGCCTGGTGCTCGACGGCTTCCGGTCGCAGCTGATCGACGGGCTCATCATCAGCCCGCTGGCGACCGGCCGGCACGACCTGGTCGCGCGGCGGGACACGACTCCGCTGGTCCTGCTCGGTGAGCGCGTCTACGACGGCCCCGCCGACCACGTCAGCATCGACAACGTCGCCGCCGCCCGTGCCGCCACGGAGCACCTGCTGCAGGGCGGGCGACGCCGCATCGCGGCCATCGGTGAGCAACAGCGTCCCTCCAGCGGCACGGCCCGATTGCGCTTGCAGGGCTACGTCGAGGCCATCGGCGCGGCCGGTCTCTCCGTCGACGACGACCTCGTCGTGCCGTCCGAGAGCTACCACCGCGCCGACGGTGCGGCCGCCATGACCGGGCTGCTGTCACTGCCCGCTCCCCCGGATGCGGTGTTCTGCTTCAACGACCTGCTCGCCCTCGGCGCGATGCGCGTGCTGCACGAGCAGGGCGTGCGCGTTCCCGATGACGTCGCGGTCGTCGGCTTCGACGACATCGAGGACGGCCGCTACTCGACACCGACGCTGACCACCATCCGGCCGGACAAGAAGCGGATCGCCGAGCTCGCGGTCCGACTGCTGGCCGAGCAGCTCGAGGACGGGGGCCGGGCGGACACCGCCCGCGGGAGGTCATCGCCCCCTTCGACCTCGCGGTCCGTGAGAGCACCGGTTCCGGTGCGGCATGATGCAACCGCCATGCCGATCCCCTTTCGCAATCCCGTTCACGACGGGGCCTTCGCGGACCCGTTCGTGATGCCGACCGCAGACGGCTACCTCGCCGTCGGCACCGGAAGCGCGGTCGACGGGCACATCTTCGAGCTGCTGACATCGCCGGATCTCGTGCACTGGTCATCGATCGGAGCCGCACTCGAGCCGGTCGACGCCGAGCTCGGCAGCGACTACTGGGCCCCGGAGATCGCCGAGCACGACGGGCAGTGGTTCCTCTACTACTCGGTGGGCCACGGCGACAGCGGCCACCACCTGCGGGTCGCGGTGGCGGACGAGGCGACCGGTCCCTACCGCGACACCGGCGTCAACCTCACGCCGAACGAGCGGTTCGCGATCGATCCGCACCCGTTCCGCGACGAGGACGGGACCTGGTACCTCTTCTTCGCCCACGACGTGCTCGAAGGCGAGCGGGTCGGGACGATGCTCGCCGTCGACACACTCGACTCGATGACCGAGCTGCGCGGTGCGGCGCGCACGATCCTGCCGCCGTCGAAGGACTGGCAGATCTTCCTGCGCGACCGCGAGATGTACGGCCAGGTCTACGACTGGCACACGTTGGAGGGACCGTTCGTCCGACGTCGCGACGGTCGCTACTACCTCTTCTACTCGGGGGGTTCCTGGTTGGAGCCGACCTACGGAGTGGCGTACGCCGTGGCTGACCACCCGCTCGGGCCGTGGACCGAGCCGACCGACCGCCCGCCGTTGCTGCGAACCGTGCCGGGACACGTGATCGGACCGGGCCACAACAGCGTTGTCGCCGGCCCGGACCACACGGACGTGATGGTCTACCACGCCTGGGATCCCGAGCAGACGAAGCGCCGGCTGTGCATCGACCCGATCGTCTGGACCGCCGACGCCCCGACGGTCGACGGCCCCAGCTGGCAACCGCGCGAGCTCCCCTGGTCACCGGCATGACCACGCCGTACGTCGACGGACACCCCCGGCCGACGCTGACGCGCCCGAGCTGGACCGACCTGTGCGGCACCTGGTCGTTCGCGTACGACGACGAGGACACCGGGCTGGTCGACCGATGGCAGGAGCGCGTCGACGTCTTCGACCGCACCATCGAGGTGCCGTTCCCACCCGAGTCCGCGCGGAGCGGCATCGGTGACGAGTCGTTCCACCCGGTGGTGTGGTACCGCCGGACGTTCTCGCGGCCCGCGTCACAGTCCGCACCGGACGGTTCGGCCAACCGACTGCTCCTGCACCTCGGTGCCGTCGACTACCGGGCCACCGTCTGGGTCAACGGCCAGCTCGTGGCGACCCACGAGGGCGGTCACACGCCGTTCTCGGCCGACATCTCGACGGCACTCGTCGACGCGGACGAGCAGGTCCTCGTCGTACGGGCCGAGGACCTTCCGGGCGACCGGCACCAGCCGCGCGGCAAGCAGGACTGGGAGCCCACGCCACACGTCATCTGGTACCGCCGGACCACCGGGATCTGGCAGCCCGTGTGGCTCGAGGCGGTGCCGGCCACGCGAGTGGCCGCGGTGCGGTGGACCCCCGACGTCGCCGCATCGGCGCTCGCCGTGACTGTTCGGCTCGCCCGCACGCATCAGCGACCGATGCACGTGCGCGTGCAGCTCGCCCTCGGCGAGGTCAGCGTCGCGGACGACGTGTATGCCGTCGACGGCGACGAGGTCACCCGCGAGATCGCGCTGCCATCGACGGTGACCTCGCTCGGCCGGCGCGGCTACCTCTGGTCGCCGGAGCACCCCAACCTGATGACCGCGACGGTGACGCTGCTCGAGGGCGACACCGTGGTCGACGAGGTCGGCAGCTACACGGCGATGCGCAGCGTTCGCGCCCGTGGCGGCCGGATCCTGCTGAACGAGCACCCCTACTTCCTCAAGCTGGTGCTCGCGCAGAACTTCTGGCCCGAGTCGCACCTCGCCGCACCCGACGCCGAGGCGCTGCGCCGTGAGGTCGAGCTGGTCAAGGAGCTCGGCTTCAACGGGTTGCGGCTGCACCAGAAGGTCGAGGACCCGCGGTTCCTGCACTGGTGCGACCGGCTGGGTGTGCTTGTGTGGGGCGAGATGCCCTCGGCGTACGAGTTCTCGACCACCACGGTGCACCGGCTGGTGCGGGAGTGGACGGAGGTCCTCGAGCGCGACCACAACCACCCGTGCGTGATCGCGTGGGTGCCGATCAACGAGAGCTGGGGCGTGCCCGGCGTGGCCGACGACCCGCAGCAGCAGGAGCTGGTGCGCGCGCTGTTCCACCTCACCAAGGCGCTGGACCCGACCCGGCTGGTGGTCGGCAACGACGGCTGGGAGCACGTCGTCACCGACATCACCACCGTGCACGACTACACACCGGACGCCCGGGTGCTGCGCGAGCGCTACGGCGACGCGGGCTCGGTCGAGACGACGATCGCCGAGGTGCAGCCGGGCTACCGCGCGATCCTGGTGTCCGGCATCGACCGGGCCGGCGAGCCCGTGGTGCTCAGCGAGTTCGGCGGCCTCACCCTCGACACGAGCGAGGGCGAGACGTGGCACGGCTACGGCGTGGTCACCGACGCCGCGTCTCTGCTGAAGGTCTACCGCGAGCTTGTCGACGCCCTGCTCGACAGTCCTGCCATCGCCGGCTTCTGCTACACCCAGCTCACCGACACGCTGCAGGAGAAGAACGGTCTGGTGACCGAGGAACGCAGGCCGAAGATCGAAGCGCGCGAGGTGCGTCGGATCAACCTGCGTACGCCGGCCGCGGTGCCCGGAGACGCCGCCTTCGAGCCGGACCCCGCCGAGGACGGATGAGCGACGAGCTGGCCGACGCCGTCGCGGAGCTCTACCAGGCGCCGCCGGAGGACTTCGTGTCCGCTCGAGCAGAGCGCGTGAAGGCATTGCGCGACAGCGGCGACAAGGAGACAGCGAAGCAGGTCGCCGCGCTGCGCAAGCCGACGGTCGGTGCCTGGCTGGTCAACCTGCTGGTCGGTGACGACCCGTCGCTGGCCGACCAGGTGAGCGCGCTGGCCGACCAGCTGCGCACCGCGCAGGAGCAGCTCTCCGGCGAGGACCTGCGGGCCCTCGGCCGGCAACGCCAGGAACTGGTGTCCGGCCTGGTGGCCCGGGCCCGCGGGCTGGCCAAGGACGCCGGACGCAGCGTCACCGGCAGCGTGCTCGACACCGAGGTGGAGTCCAGCCTCCGGGCCGCGCTGGCCGACCCGGACGTCGCCCGTGAGGTGCTGTCGGGGCAACTGACCCACGCGACCGAGTTCACCGGCTTCGGTGCACCGTCGCCCGCCGGTGACCGTGGGGGGAAGGCGACCAAGAAGGCGTCCGGCCCCGCTCGCGATAAGGGAAAGCAGGGACAGGCCGGGGCTGCCAAGGAGACCGCGGCCGACCGCAAGCGGGCGGAGAAGCGGGCGCGGGCACAGGAGCGGCTGCGCGAAGCCGAGCAGACCCTCGAGGAAGCCGAGGACGAGCACGTCCTGGCCGAGAAGGACGGGGCGGCCACCGCACGCGCGCTCACTGCGGCGCAGGAGCGGCGGGACGCGCTGCAGTCCCAGCTGGAGGAGGCGCAGGCGGCACAGGACGAGGCAGCAGAGAAGGACGAGCAGGCCCGCTGGCGGACCCGCCGGGCCGCGGCCGCGCTGAAGGCGGCTCAGGCCGCGGTGACGCGGTCCCGCGAGGCGGTCGACCGCGTCGAGAACTGATCGCATCAGTGACGGATGTGTGGGCGTCGGGCCGGGAGCGCCTCACGGCGCAGGGCCGCTCGAAGCGGCTTCAAATGGGACCCGGGGCTGCCGCGGCCCGACGCCCGGGTGACCCCGAGGGGTCGCCCATGAGTCTGACAACCAGAACGCGTCTTGTCATGTTCCTGGGCGTGGCGATCGGGTGATCCTGCCGGCTTCGCGGGTGTCGGCCGATCAGACGAGGTCGGCGGTGCGCCACAGCTTGGCCGCTGCCTCCAGGTCCTCGGCCGTGCGCTGCAGAGAGGCCGACCGCCGGGTCAGCTCAGCCGCCGTTGACGGGTCAACGTCGCCGCAGTCGTCGGCGCGGCAGGCCCGGCCGGTCGCGACGACCCGGGCGAAGGCGCCGGCCCGCTCCAGGGCGACGGCCAGGTCACCGCGGAACACCCCGCCGAGGATCTCGTCGAGGAGGGCGCGCATCGCCTCGGGTGTCGGCGGCTCGGCTGCACCGGCGACGACGCGGGCGACCTCGGCGCGCTGCTCTCCCGCACGGAAGTCGACGGCGGCCCCCTCGGGGTCGCGGCACACCCATTCGCGCAGCGCATAGAGGCGCCAGAGCACACCCGGCAACGAGCGGGCCGGGCGGTCGGCCCACATCTCGGCGACGGTGTCGATGCCGACCTCGTCCATCAGGCGGACGAGCCGCTGCGCCGTCTCGGGGTCGTCGGTGCTGCGACCCGCCGTGACCAGCGCCGTTGCCGTCGCGTGCGCCGCCTCGGCGAGCTCGGCCGGGTCGGCACCCCCCGAAAAAGTCGCCAAGGCGGCCGGCCCGAGAAGGGTCGGCCGCCGTGGCGCATCAGGTCGGCGTGGTTCCACGCCGGCAATTGTGTCAGGCGTCGATGCCGGCGCGGTCCACCTTGCGGTGGTAGCGCTCGCCGACCTTGCCGCCGGAGATCGCGGCGAACAGGGTGACGAGGAGCACCGCGGCAAGCGCGATGACACCGGCGGTGGTGGCGTCGCCCTCTTCCACGGGGATCCGCGGCATGTTGAGGTCGTTCAGCACGTTGTACTCCGACCCGAACGCCCAGCCGGCGACGGCGAGCCCGACGGTCACCAGCACGCCGATGATCCAGACGCCGACACCCTGGCGGGCACCGTCGAAGCGGGCCATCCGCCCAGCCACGTAGCCACCGGCGTAGTAGCCGAGGCCGATGATCACGAGCAGGACGATGGCGCCGACCAGGCCGACGGTCTCGGCGTCCGGGTTGGACGCATCGGTGTCAGCGGTCGTGTACCCGAGGGCCACGCCCGCCGCAGAGGCGATCGCGACCAGCAGGACGGTGAAGCCCATCGCGGAGAGGAAGCCGAAGAAGCCGGCGCCCCACTTGAACCCGCCGTAGAACTCGTGCTGACGGTGCACGTGGTCGCGAGCGACCTCGGTGCGGTGCTCACGGTCGCGCAGGTCGACCTCGTCCGGGACGCCGTCCCGGTCACGGTCGGTGCGAACAGCGCCGTCGTCGCGCATGGTGCCTGTGGTCGTGTCCGTCGCTGTCGTGCTGTGACGGGTGCCGTCGGTGACCATCGTGCGGTCGTCGTGGGTGCCATCGGCCATGGTCCGGTCGTCACGCGTTCCATCGGTCATCGCCCGGTCGTCACGCGTGCTCACCGGACGGGCGGCACTGGTGTCGTCCGTCGTCTCGTATTCCCGTGCCATCACTGGCCTCCATGCATGTTGACCGGCCCACCTGGTGGCGGGCGCTGAAGTGGCCGCTACCCGCGCTCGCCCGGCCAAAACGGTCCGGGCGAGTGAACGGTGATGCAGGAAAGGCTCAAACCTCGGGAGCCGAAAAAAACAGGAACTGCATGATCACCGCGCAAATGTGTCTGCACACGGGCAGTGATCATGCAGTTCCTGCGTTGTCAGGCAGGCTTGGGTCAGCTCGCCCAGTCGAGCAGCTCCTCGCTGATGCTGGGGTGTCGCAGCTTGGCCAGCGCGAGCTTCTCCAGCTGACGGATCCGCTCGCGGGTCAGACCGAGCTGACCGCCGATCTCGTCGAGCGTGTGCGGCCTCCCGTCGTACAGGCCGAAGCGCATCCGCACGATGAGCGCCTCGCGCTCGGGCAGCTTGTCGATCTGGCGGCTGAGCTCGTCGATCATCGCGCGGTGCTCGACCGTGTCGGCGGCGGACGGGCCGCTCGCGTCGAGGACCAGGTCACCGAGAACGGCGTCGCCCTCCTCGCCCACGGGTGCGTCGAGGCTGACCGGGTCGCGGCCGAAGCTGCGCAGCTCGGCCACCCGCTCGGGCGTGTGCCCGCTGATCGCGGCGATCTCCTCGTCGGTCGGCGTGGTCACCAGCCGCGCCGCGAGCTCGCGGCGAGCGCGGGCGACCTTGGCGACGTCCTCGTTGACGTGCACGGGCAGGCGGATCGTGCGCGCCAGCTCGGGCAGCCCACGGCTGATGGCCTGGCGGATCCACCAGGTGGCGTAGGTGGAGAACTTGAAGCCCTTGGCGTAGTCGAACTTCTCCACCGCACGGATCAGACCGACGTTGCCTTCCTGTACGACGTCGAGCAGCGGCACGCCTCGGTTGCCGAACTTCTTGGCGACGGAGACGACCAGCCGCAGGTTCGCGCGCATCATGTGCTGCTTGGCCTGCCGGCCCTCCTCGGCGATGACCGTGAGGTCACGTCGCCGGGCGGCGGGCTGCTTCTGCTCGCGGGCCTCGTGGCGCCGGAGCAGCTCCTCGGCGTACACACCAGCCTCGATGGTCTTGGCCAGCTCGACCTCCTGCTCGGCTGTGAGCAGCGGGGTGCGGCCGATCTCGCTGAGGTAGACGCGCATCAGGTCGGTCGTCGGGCCGACCTCGTCGAGGTCGGGGCTGGTGTCCAGGGCGTCGAGGGCAGCGTCGGTCAGGCTGTCAGGTGTGATCTCGGTCACCGTGTCTGTGGGGGCGTCAAAGGTGCTGTCGAGGGTGGCGGAAGTAGTGGTCTTGGGCATGGCGTGGCCCCCCTCTCGGGAGTTCAGAGTCTCGGGAATCGATCTCTTCAACGCTTCCGGGGCCGCTCCTGTTCCGCGTGACCAAGATCAGCTAGCGTTCCGGCCGTGCGGGACTGGAGCGCGTTGGCTGCGGAGGCAGCTGCCGCATTCGCGGACCGCTCGGGTGTCCCCCGCCACGCGGCGGCTGTCGTGCTCGGCAGCGGGTGGTCGGTCGCGGCCGACGCCCTCGGCCGGCTGGTCGCCGAGGTTCGCACCAGCGACCTGCCCGGCTTCGTGCCGCCGGCGGCGCCCGGCCATCCCGGCCTGCTGCGTTCCTACGACCTCGACGGCATCCCGCTGCTGGCCTTCCTGGGGCGGACCCACCTGTTCGAGGGGCACGGTCCAGGAGCGGTGGCACACGCCGTACGGACGGCTGCAGCCGCCGGCTCCCGGGTCGTCGTGCTGACGAACGCCAGCGGGAGCCTCCGGCCGGACTGGGCCCCGGGCACCGGCGTGCTGATCGCCGACCACGTCAACCTCTCGGGGGTCTCGCCACTGGTGGGTGCGCACTTCGTCGACCTCACCGACTGCTGGAGCCCCCGGCTGCGCTCACTCGCACGCGCCGAGAGCCCCGCACTTCTCGAAGGCACCTACGCCATGATGAGCGGGCCATCGGTGCAGACCGGCGCCGAGACGCGGATGCTCCGCGTGATGGGAGCGGACCTAGTGGGGATGTCCACGGTGCTCGAGGCGATCGCGGCGCGCGGCGTCGGGCTCGAGGTCCTCGGGATCTCGGCGACGACGACGATCGAGGGCAGCGGCGAGGCCCTCGACCCGGACGCGGTCGTCGCGGTGGGCGAGGCCACGGCTCGGCGGCTCGCCCCAGTGATCGCCAACGTGTTACGAGCGGACAGCACACGTCGTACGACGGCCATGGAAAAGGGGATCAGATGACGACCACGACCCACGGGACAGGAACGACGGCCGACCAAGGCAAGTACGGCGTCGAGCTCAACGGCATCAACGTCATCGCGGAGAACGAGCGCAAGGGGGAGCCGCGCGACCTGTTCTGGCCGTGGTTCGCCGCGAACATCTCGGTCCTGGCGATCCCGTACGGCGCGTTCATCCTCGGCTTCGGGGTCTCCTTCTGGCAGGCCGTCATCGCCGGCGTCGTCGGCGTCGTGCTTTCGTTCGCGCTCTGCGGCGTGGTCGCGCTCGCTGGCAAGCGGGGCTCGGCACCGACCATGGTGCTCAGCCGGGCATCGTTCGGCGTCACCGGCAACGCGGTACCGGCGTTCCTGTCCTGGCTGCTCCTCGTCGGCTGGGAGACGGTGCTGGTCTCGGTGTCCACGCTCGCGACGGCCACGGTGTTCACCGAGCTGGGCTGGGGCGGCGGAAACGTCACGAAGGTCGTGGCGTTCCTCGTGACCGCGGCACTGGTCATCTTCGCCGGCGTCCTCGGGTTCGACGTCATCATGCGACTGCAGATGTACATCACGCTCGCCACAGCCGTGCTCACGGTGGCCTTCATCGCCATCACTGCCGACGAGATCAGCGGGGACAAGGTCTCCGGGCTCGAGTCGGGCTCGACCCAGGCGTTCGTGGGGGCGCTGCTCCTGGTGGCGACAGGGTTCGGCATGGGCTGGGCGAACACCGCCGCCGACTACTCCCGCTACCTGCCCCGGTCGGCGTCCAGCCGGGGCGTGTTCGGCTGGACCACGCTCGGTGGGGCTCTCGCACCCGTCGTGCTCGTCGTCTACGGCATCCTGCTCGTCGCGTCGGTCGACGGGCTCGCCGACAAGATCTACACCGACCCGATCGGCGCGCTGACCACGCTGCTGCCCACCTGGTTCCTGGTGCCGTTCGCCATCGTCGCGGTGCTAGGCCTGGTCGGCGGCGCGGTCCTCGACATCTACTCGTCCGGCCTCGCGCTGCTCACTCTGGGAGTCAAGGTCCCGCGGCCGGTGGCCGCCGCAATCGACGGCGTCATCATGGTGCTCGGGTCGATCTACTTCGTCTTCAAGGCCGACGACTTCATCACCCCGTTCCAGGGCTTCCTCATTACCGTCGGCGTGCCGATCGCCGCGTGGATCGGGATCTTCGTGGCCGACCTGCTGCTGCGGCACGAGCCGTACGCCGATGCCGAGCTGTACGACCCGCGTGGCCGCTACGGGGCCTTCCGGCTGCCCGGTGTGGCGCTCATCGCGCTCGGCACGTTCCTCGGGTGGGGGCTCGTGACGACCATCGCGCCCGACGAGAGCTGGCTGTCATGGCAGGGCTACCTGCTCGAGCCATTCGGCCTCGGCGGCAAGGACGGCGCCTGGGCGTGCGCGAACCTCGGCGTCGCCGTTGCATTCGCGGTCGGCTTCCTCGGCTGGCTGCTCATCGGCCGGTCGATCGTCCGCCGCCAGGAGCAGGCGGGTGCGCCGGGGCTAACGGGCCGGGAGCGCGTCGAACACTGACTCGCCCCAGCGCGCGAGGCGCCACTCCGGCGCACCGCTGACGCGCAGCGCCGCGGCCGCTACCTGCAACGGGTGGCAGGGCGACTCGACGACGGCGTCGAGGTTGCCGCGCAGCCGGACCCCGGCGAGCCGCTCGCGGTCGTTGACGACCAGGACCCGCGCCGGACCGCGAGCCCCTGCGGCCAGCAGCCGGGCCACGGCGTCCTCGTCGTCGGGCAGCTCCAGCACGAGGACCAGCGGGGCCGGTCCCTTCTCGTGAGCCAGGATGTCGAGCACCGCGAACCCCGCGTCGTGCAGACCCTCGGCCAGGTCGGAGAAGTCTCGGCCAGGCAGGCGTACGGCGGCGACCGGACGCGCCTCCGCCGGGCGGAGGGACCAGGGCGAGCGCTGGGCCGGTACGGCGGGTCTAGCCCCGCTGGCGGGGACGAAGTCGGGTGCGACAACGGGAGATGGTGCGAGTGTCATGACGCTCCTCGGGCCGGGACCCGATAGTCGTCGAGTCCGCGCTTGCCGCAGGCACCTCGCCTGTGGCCCGGTCTTCACCCGGAGCACCCCACCGCGGTGGAGGGTTGCCGTCCAGCAAGCCGGGGCTATGCGCTGGAACTCATGACCTGGGGCAGATACTACCGGACTCTGGCGGGAGCGGGCAGGCCTGCGGCTTTCGCGGCGAGCCGGACCTGGGCGCGGAACAGGGCGTCGCGGGCCTCCGGCTCCACCCAGTCGAGGTGGTTGAAGGCCTCAAGACAGGTGAAGCCGTGCAGGGAAGCCCAGGCGTGCATCATGGCCTGGAAGTTCTCCGTCGGGATCGCGCTGAACTTCTCCTCCTCCTCGGCGCACCGCGTGAAGGCCGGCTCGACGTCCCGGATGATGGCGTGCCGCAGCTTGCCCGTCGCGTGAGCCTCCGCGAACAGTGCCGCCAGCTGCGACATGGCCCGGCTTGCCGCCTCGGTGGTCGGCCCCTCCTGAGGTGCGACGTATCCCGGTGTCGGCAGCCCGAAGATCAGCGCGAACTGCTGCGGCTCGCGGCGGGCCCACTGGCGGTAGGCCTCGGCCGCCGCCAGCCAGCGTCCGCCGAGGTCGGTCTCCGGAACCGAGTCGCGGGACTCGGCGACCGTCCTGCCGAGGTCGTCGTAGGCATCGGTGATGAGTGCCGTCAAGAGCTCGTCGTGGTCGGCGAAGTAGCGGTAGAGCGCCGGCGGCGTCATTCCCATGACGCGCGCGATGTCGGTGAACCGCGCTTCCGTCGTCCCCGTCTCGCGCATGAGGTCGAGGGCGGTGGCCTTGATCTCCTCGATCGTGGCGGTGCGTGCACGCTCGCGGCGTGGCACCTCGGTCTGCGCGGCAGTCATCGGTCTCCTCAAGTGAACGGAATGTTAAGCATCGTTACAGAAGTTAAGGGGCTTGACAAGTCTCTGGACCTGCGATTAGTTATGCATCATAACTTCGTTGAAGCCCCTTCACGATTGGTACCCAAATGTCCAGAACGCTCCCCTCCCCGCGCGTCGGCAACGACCCGGCGGAGAAGGCATCCGCCGACATCGGACCCCTCGGCAAGCTCGGCCGATTCGCCTACCGGAACCGCGGCAAGACCGTCCTGGCCTGGGTGGCAGCCCTGGTGCTGTCGGCCGGTCTGTCGATGGCCTTCGGCGGCGAGTTCTTCGCCGACTACTCGGCGCCCGGCTCGGACTCCAGCAAGGCCCAGCAGCTGCTCGAGGACAAGTTCCCGGCCCAGTCCGGCGACACCGTGGACGTGGTCGTCCGCGCCGAGGGCGGTGCCGACGCGGCGAAGCCCGCGGTCGAGTCGCTGCTCGCCGAGCTGGGCGCTGTCCCCCACGTGGCGAGCATCGAGAACCCGTACGAGACGCCGGGCGGCATCTCCCCCGACGGCCGCACGCTGCTCTCGCACATCAAGCTCGACGTGGTCAACCCCGTCGACATGCCGATCGCGGACAGCGAGCAGATGCTCGAGATCGCCGACGACGCGACCACGTCGGACTTCGAGGTCGCCCTCGGCGGCCAGAGCGTGACCAACGCGGAGGCCACCGAGATCGGCTCGGAGGGCATCGGCATCGGCGCGGCGGCACTGATCCTGCTCGTCACCTTCGGCACCGTCGTGGCCGCAGGGCTGCCGATCATCGTGGCCATCGCGGGTCTCGCGGTCAGCAGCATGCTGACCGGGCTGCTCATCAACTTCATCGACGCGCCCGACTGGTCGACGTCGCTGGCGACCATGATGGGGATCGGCATCGGCATCGACTACGCGCTGCTCATGGTGACGCGGTTCCGCGAGTGGCGGGCTGCCGGCCTCGATCCTGAGGCTGCGACCACAGCCACCCTCGACACCGCCGGGCGGGCGGTCATGGTCGCCGGCACGACGGTCGTCATCAGCATGCTGGGCCTGTTCGCGATGGGCCTGTCGTTCATGCGGGGCGCGGCCCTGGTGACCATCCTCGGGGTGCTCGTCGTGATGGTTGCCAGCATCACGCTGTTCCCGGCCCTGCTCGGCTACTTCGGCAAGCGGATCGACCGCCTGCGCCTTCCGCTCCCCCATCGGACCGAGCCGCACGTGGCCGTCGGCGGTCACGTGGAGCCCAGCGGGGCGTGGCTGTGGTGGAGCCGGCTGATCGAGCGGCACAAGTTCATCGCCGCCGCCGGCGGTGTCGCCATCCTGTTGGTGCTCGCCGCTCCGTTCCTCGACGTGCGGTACGGCTTCCCGGACGCCGGCAACAACGCCGAGGGCACGTCCACCCGCACGGCGTACGACCTGATCGCCGACGGCTTCGGCCCCGGCGCGAACGGGCCGCTGCTGCTGGCGGCCGAGGTGCCGAGCGGCGACACATCGGCGCTCGACGCGCTCACCACGTCGCTGGAGGGCACCACCGGCGTCGCTTCGGTCACTCCCGCCCAGCTCAACGAGGCGGGTGACACTGCAGTGCTCACCGTCATCCCGACCACCGGCCCGCAGGACAAGGCGACCGAGGACCTGGTCGCGCTGCTGCGCGACACCACCATCCCCGAGGCGGTCGACGGCACCGGCACGCAGGTGTACGTCGGTGGCGTGACCGCGACGTCGATCGACAGCACCGAGAACATCGCGAGCAAGATCCCGCTGCTCATCGGTGGTGTGGTTGCGCTGTCGATGCTGCTGCTGCTCGTGTCGTTCCGCAGCATCATGATCTCGGTCAAGGCCGCGGTGATGAACCTGCTGTCGGTCGCAGCGGCGTACGGCGTGGTCGCCCTCGTCCTGCAGGGAGGCTGGGCGGGCCAGCTCGTCGGCATCGACACCCCGACGCCACTGCCGGCGTTCGTCCCGGTGCTGATGTTCGCCGTGCTGTTCGGCCTGTCGATGGACTACGAGGTGTTCCTCGTCAGCCGGATGCGGGAGGCCTGGATCCGCACCAAGGACAACCACCGCGCGATCGTCGAGGGCCTGGCCGGCACGGGCCGGGTCATCACGGCAGCGGCGCTCATCATGGTCGCGGTGTTCGCGGCGTTCATCCCGAGCCCGGACGTCGTGCTGAAGGTCATCGGCGTGGGCATGGCGTCGGCGATCTTCATCGATGCCACCGTGGTGCGGATGCTGCTCGTCCCGGCCGTGATGCACGTGCTCGGCAAGGCCAACTGGTGGATGCCGCAGTGGCTCGACCGGCGGATCCCCGAGCTGTACATCGAGGGCCGTCCCGAGGTGCACCTGCCGGCGCAGCGCCAGCCTGACGCCGCCCCGGCAACGATCGAGCTGGATCAGAGGACGGCACCCGTCAGCTGACCTCCGGCAGTGGAGGGCCCGCCGGCTTCCGAGCCGGCGGGCCTTCTGCTGCCCGCAGGTCATCGCGCACCTCGACGGTCAGCGCACGGACCGCGGCGGGACTGATCATGCGGCTCATCGCGTCCTCGATGAGCCTGGCCATGTCGTAGCCGGGGTCTGCCTCCAGCGCCCTCTCGACAGCGACGTTGGCCAGCGCGCCGTGACCGTCGGCGTAGGCGACCCAGGCCAGCACCGTGCACACCGGTGCCGCGTCGGGGAGGTCTGCGTGGCGCGCGAGAGCGCAGAGCAGCGCCAGCAGCACGTCGGAGTCGGCGTCCAGCAGCAGGGTCGCCGCCTCGTCCCGCGCCGACTTCAGGCTCAGGCCGAGGACGACTCGGGCGGCCTCGTCGTGGGTGAGCTCGCGCGACCCGCCGGCCCACCGGCGTACGAATGTCTCCATCAGCAACACGGTCTCGTCGCACAGGGCTACTGCCCCGCCCGCGGCGATCGTGTCGACTACCCACTCCCCCGCACGCTCGAGCGCCTGGCGCCGCGCTTCGTCGGCCACCGGGTTGCGCGGCGGGCAGATGCTGCGCTCGAGCTCGGCCCGGCTTGTGAGCACTGCACCGCCGTCGGCGACGACCTCAGCGGCGTAGTGCGCGGCGGCCGGCGTCAACGATGTCGGAAGCTCGGTGCCGCTCGGCGGGCAGCAGGACGGGTCGCTGCACACGTAGGACCACCACCGGCCGTTGTGCACGAGCAGGGCCTCGATCACCTCGATGCCGTGTGACGTCATCCGTTGACGCAGCGCGCCGATGAGACCCTGGCGCGGAAGGCCACGGCCTTTGGTCGCGTGCTCCGTGTAACAGACGAGCACCGCAGCGGTGGCCTTCACGTGTGCGGCCTTGCTGGACAGGTCGCGAGCCACTGCGACGTCGTGCCCTTTCGGCGGGAGGTCGAGGCGCATGACCAGCCCGTCGCGGCGGCGCGGCCCGTGCAGGCAGACCACGACGATGCTCTCGGCGGGGTGGAACCCGATGCGGAGTGGCACCACGCCGAGGATGTCGGAGGGGCCGCTGATCCTGACGATGGTTCTGGCGCGCGCATCCATGCATCGACGGTGCCGTCCCACCTGGGTCGCCGGCAGCGACCGGTGCTCACCCGTGGACAACCGGGCATGCCGTGCGACTGTGGACGATCGCTAGTCGTGCCCGAGGGTAGGTCGTCGGGCTACCACTGCCGTGCCTCCGGCGGCGGCGGAGTGCGTTCAGGCGTCAGGGCCGCGAGGTCGGCCTCCCAGCGAACCTCCCGCCCGTCGCCGTCGCGCCACTGCAGCTGCCCCGCCTTGGTTGCCACCATCAGGCGTCCGTCACCGGACCAGTCGGCCCACTGCACGTCCTCGAGGATCTGCGGGCCACTGCCGTCGTCGATCGAGTACGACGACTCGCCGAACCGCCCCGGCTCCATCGTGCGGAACGCGGCGTAGCAGCCCTGCACGAGCAGCCGGTGGCGTGCATCAGCCGGCGACGGCTTGTGCATGACGACCGCGCGACGCTCGTCCCAGGTGTCGTCATCGGCCCGGGGAGGGGTCTCGGGCGTCTCGGTCCACCCACGCCGTCGCTCGACCGCGAACGTAGCGGCCCGGGTGAAGGCCAGGCCATAGCGAGTTCGCACAGGTGCCGGGTCACCCTCGTCCGGCGGCTCGGTCGGCCAGACATCGGTGTCCGACACGAAGTGCAGCCCATGCGTCCACGTGCCGCCCGTCCCCCAGGCCGCCAGAGCGGTCACCCACGGCAGGCGGGACAGCGCGATGTACGTCGCGCCAGCGGACCAGCTGGCGCCCGCCTTCAACGTGAAGTAGCAGAGCCAGCGGCCATCCGGCGACAGGTCACACCGCTGGGGGTAGATCGTGCCGCGCAGCCAGGAACCCGGCTGGTAGTCCATCGTCTCGACGTCCCAGCGCCCGACATGGCACCAGTCGCTCGGCCCGCGGCGAATGACCGCGACCACCGCTGCGTCGGTCGCGGGGATGCCGAAGACGCGCGGCGCGGTCACACTGCCAACCTTAGAAGCGGTTGGGAGGCCTTGTAGCGCATCCGCCGGATCGGGATGATGGCTCCTGTGAAGCCCATCGAGTTCGAGCTCGAGCGCACGATCCGGGCACCGATCGACCAGGTATTCGCACGTCTCGTTGACATCGAGGGGCACAACGACTGGATGGCCGACACCGGAAGCATGCTCAAGCGCACCCGCCAGACATCCCCCGGAGAGCCCGCCGTCGGGACGACATTCGTCGACGAGACAAGCCAGGGTGCCATGCCCGGGGAGATCGCCGAGATGGAGGCGCCGCACACGATCGTTTACCACTGGTGGGAGACGTCGAAGTCCGGGAAGCTCAAGTTCGAGGGCTGGCCGAGCTATCACCTGCAGCCCTCCGGTGACAGCGAGACGCTGGTCCGCCATCGCGGCAAGCTGGTGTCGTACGGCATGTGGCGCCTGGGCACACCGATCTGGCGGCGGTTCGCCGTCAAGGAACGCACTATCACGGTCGACGCGCTTAAGGCGTCCTTCGAGCGGTGAGCTCAGGGCGCGGAGTTATCCGCGGTGGAGCTGACACTACGGAACAGTTGTAGAACCAACTGACCTTGTGGCACCGACCACCCGAACCTCATCTGGTCAGCGTGACCTTCGGACGAACAACGCAGAACTCGTTCCCTTCGGGGTCGGCTAGCACAACCCATGACTCGGCGCCCGTCTGACCGACGTTGACTCGCCGTGCTCCAAGGGCGATCAGCCGCTCGATCTCGGAGTCTCGGTCGACGGCCTCGGTCGTCAAGTCGAGGTGAACGCGGTTCTTGCTGATCTTGTCGTCGGGCGACGGCATGAAGCAGAGTCCGATCGCCGCCGAGTCGTCGGGGCCAACGACCACTTCCCGGTCGCGGCTCGACAGCACCTGCCAATGGAGTGCCGCTGCCCAGAAGTTTGCTAGCCCAGGCAGGTCGCGTGCGTCGATCACGATGTGGTGCATCCGGAGTGGCATAGCAACAGTCTGCAGGCTGATCGTCCGGCGCGGTCAGGCGTCGCTGCGCGCAAAGATGACGGCTCCCGGCACATCCTCGTCCGGTCCGATGACCAGCTCGGCCTCAATCGTGAACCCCGCGTCACGAAGCCAACCCTTGAGCTTGCTCGGCCGCCGATAGTGAGTATCAACGTTGATTGGACGACCGGTGTAACCCTCGGACGTGTGGCGGGTCTCGTTACCGACGTGAAAGCCGACCAGGATCAAACCCTGTGGTCGCAACACTCGACGGAACTGCTCGAGCAGGTCGGGCATGGCCTGGTCGGGCACGTGGATCACGGACCAGAACGCGACTATGCCGGCGAGCGCGTCGTCGGCCAGGGCGAGATCGGTCATCGTTCCGACCTGGAAGCGAAGGTCTGGATAGTCGCGCCGAGCGATGGCGATCATCTCGGGCGAGAGATCGATGCCGAAAACGTCCACTCCGGCGTCGTGGAGGTAGCCGGTGACGTACCCCGGTCCGCAGCCAACATCGGCGACAGGCCCGCCCCCGGCACCGTGCAGCAACTCGGCGAACAACGCCAGGCTCGCGCGGAGGTAGGGCCTCTCACCGAGCAATCCACGTACCTTCTCGGCGTATCCGGCAGCGTCGGTGTCATACGACTGGCGGGTGTCGGATAGCCAGGCGTCGCCCACGGGTGACACGGTATCCCGACGATCCGAGCAGGATCTGAGAAGCACCATGGTGTCGACGGCCATAGCCTTTCAGCGGATCGGCAGCACCGCGCCGATCCCTCGAGCGTCGAAAGGAAGCCCGCGAATGCCCCCGAAGACCAAGACCGGATCCGACGGCTTCAGCCCCGAGGAACGCGCCGCGATGAAGGAGCGCGCCTCCGAGCTGCGCGCCGAAGGCAAGAAGGGCGCCAAGCAGGCCGATGGCCTGCAGGATCTCCTGGACAAGATCGCGGCGATGGCACCGGATGATCGTGCGCTCGCCGAGCGGGTGCACGTGACGGTCACCGCGACCGCCCCCGACCTGTTGCCCAAGACCTGGTACGGAATGCCCGCCTACACGAACGCAGACGGCAAGGTCGTCGTCTTCTTCCAGGACTCGGGCAAGTTCAGCTACCGATACTCGACCCTTGGCTTCCAGGATGCGGCCAACCTCGACGACGGCGATCTGTGGCCGGTGGCCTACGCGCTGACGAAGTGGAGCCCCAAAGTGCAGAAGAAGGTCGCCGAGCTCGTGAAGGCTGCCGCCTCCTGACCACGCGTAAAGTGCCCGTAAGACGTTGAGGCCGAGGCGGCCGAGGCGGCCGATCGGGCCGAGCAGCGCCTCTTCCTCGTACGTCGCGCCAGCAGCCCCCTCACGTCGTCGAGTCGGGCTTCTTCCGGTTCTTCACGAGTGTTTCGAGTTGATCCGCGAGCTCAGGATCCATCACAAGATCACCAGTCGTCAGTGTCCGCATGCGGTCGCGCAGACCAGCTTTTTCCCGGGACCCGACATCGCCCTTGTGTCGGTGACGCGCGTTTCGCTGGCGCGCGTGGCGGAGCGCCAGGCTGGCTGCGACAGCGAATAGGGCAAGGATGAGCCCCCCGGACACGGCGAAAACGAGGAGCAGCGCCGATAGAGCGTTGTCTCCGTCCATATCAAGTGAAAATCCGCATCGCGATCGAGTACTGCTCACTGAGCCGGCTAAGCCCGGTCAGGAGAAATCCCGCCCAAGCGAGAAGCAGCGCGACCAGTCCCGCGGAGAGGAAGACGACAACAGTCGATGCCTCGACATCCTGCGCGACCGCATCGACGATGAGCGTCGTGAGCACGCCGACTGCGGCCGCGCCCAGACCCTTTGCCAGCGTGAACAACCGGTCGCGCTCCCAGTCGTACAGCTGCTTGATGGAATCCGCAGCGCCCTCTGTGTCGAGAAGGTCGAAGAGGGCCACGAGAGCCACCGAAGGCACGAACAGAGCCCGAAGTCGCATCCACAGGCGGTCTGTCAGCACGAGGCGATCCTGGCAGCAGCGACAGCACAGCGCCACCAATCGCCAGTCGAAATCGGTGGACGGCGGTTGACAGCGTTGCCCGACAAGAGCCCAATCGAAGTGTTGGACCTGGGGAGGTCGGGGGTCGTGCTATCGAGCGTGGCTTGGCCACCGCTTTGCCAGTTGTCGAGTTCAGGCTTGCGAGGAGCAGCTGACCAACACCCGCGTCCTGCCACCGGTGGCAGGTCACGGTCGTAGAGAGGGGGAACGGCATGAAGGTCGACGCCCCGGTGATTCCAGAGCCGGAACATGCCCCAGGCGTCTACGAGGCGCCGCGGAAGTTCATCGGAGGCTCGGACGGACGGCTCATCACCGAGCTCCGCGATGCCGCGAGGACGATGGACCCGCAGGAGATCCTGGCGCGCGCGGCCCTTCAGTTCTTCGAGTCCGAGAAGGGACCGACGGTCCTCGACCGCGAGGCGGACGTCGCGTTCGGCAATGCGTTGGCCGACCTGGCCGTCACAGGCCGGGAGGCCTACGGGACTTTCAAGGCGGGGGTCGACATCGATGGCCTCAAGGAGGACGTCCGCTCCCGCCTTGACGGCGAGGAGGTCCCGCCCACGGCAACCCAGGTCACGAGCGCGGTCGACAAGGCACTCGACCGGGCCTACGCGGTCGCCTGGGCGCTGCGCGGCCCCGCTTCGCGCCGACCCGGACTCCGCGCGCAGCTGGGCTGGATCGCGGTCTCGGCTGAAGACGACATGCCGCACCGGCCGGTCAACGTGCCCGGGCCGCCCTACGAGCAGTACGAGCTGGAGGTGGCGGCGGGCGGCGTCTCCATCGCGACGCGCTTCTTCATCGCGTCCGCCGGGGTGACGCTGGAGGCTGGCGACGCGCCCAAGAAGCGTGAGCCGCCTCTCCCCGAGCCAGAACCGGATATCCCGAAGGACCACAAGGTCCTGGTCTTCCTGCACGGTCACAGCTCGGGTGCCGAGGAGGCGCTCGACTTCATCCCGCACCTGCTCGAGGAGGGATTGCGGCGCGGGAAGAACTACACGGTGGTCGCGCTCGACCTGCCGAACAATGGCTACTCGGAGACCTTCGACCACGAGAACGTGGCGGCGGGGAACGAGACGGACTACCCAGACGTCCCGTCCGACAAGGGCCCGATCAAGACGCCGATCCTCGACTTCATCGAGGACTTCGTCGTCGCCTTCGTCAAGAAGCTCCATGGCAAGACGGCGGTGACCGACAAGTTCGAGGCCTTCATCGGCGGCAGCCTCGGCGGCAACCTCGGCCTGCGCCTCGGCAGGCGCGATGCGACGGGGAACCCGTGGCTGCGCAACTGCTCGATCGTGGCCTGGAGTCCGGCGTCGGTGTGGATGCCCATGGTGGCGGACGCATTCAAGCGTCTCGCGCCCAATGAGTGCGTGAAGAAGTACACCGAGGACGAGACAACGGATTCGCGCCGTGGCTATTTCCACGATGTCTACGAGAAGTCGCCGCTCCCCGGGATCATCAAGCCGCAGCCGGAGTACTGGTACCGCAAGGATTACGAGTACAAGGACCTGAACATCTGGATGTCCAAGATCGCGCGCTACGAGATCTACAACAAGTATTACAGGCAGTGGCACTGGAGGGTCGCGTGCGAACAACTCATCTACAGCCACTTCGACCACGTCGACCACGAGGACACGACGTCAGCGCTCCACTACGAGGGCAACAAGGTGCGCATGCTGCTCGCCGCGGGCGAGAACGACAACTACACCGGGACACACATTTACGACAACACTGTCAAGCTTGGCCGGTTGATGGTGGATACCCCCGGACGCCTCCTGCCTGTGGAGGACAGCGGACACTCGATCCACTTCGAACGCCCGCGCTACTTCGCAAAAGAGATCGTCGGCTTCCTGAACGCCCGCTCGATGCAGATCACCGGGGTGACCCGTCAGGACGGGCGCATCCGGCGGGTTCGCGGCACGAACGATGCCGACAAGAGCGCCTTCGACATCAGCGTCGACGAGTGCATCCTCGCGATCATCGACGGCGACGAGTTCTTCGTCGACGACAACGGCGAGAAGACCTGGGTACGCATCAGGCCCCCTCGCCGTCCCCAGGCGGGTCATCCGAGGACCGCACTCCGCCCCGGCGTCGACCCGTACCGCGGCTACTACCTCGCGACGTCCCCCAACGACACGGCGACGGACAACCTGCGCTCGCTCAAATAGCAGGCGACGGCCAAGGCCCGACCCACGAGGCGAAAATGGCCCGGAGGGGCCATGGAACAGCCCGCCGGGCGGGAGCAATCTAGACAGGCTCGGGGCCCTGCAAGGCCAGCTGTCTGGAGGAAGACATGACCCACGCCGCCCGAGCTCTCGCCCTGATCGCCTCCGCCGCCCTCGTCCTCGCGACTCCGGTGACCGCCCACGCGGGCAAGCCCACCTTCCCGTCGGAGCGCTACGCCGGCTCCGACTCCTTCAACGAGTCCGACTTCTGCGGCATCCCGGTGCATTTCGAGGTCGAGTTCAGCGGGGTCTCCCACGTCCTCCCCGTCAAGGGCTCTGCCGGCCAGGCATTCTTCGCATTCGACAACTTCGAGGTCACCGAGATCATCTCCACCGAGGACGGCTGGATCCGTACCCATCGCAACGCCGCCTTCCACGAGCAGAAGGCCACCCATATCGACGGCAACATCTGGGAGTTCCAGTTCATCGACGCGGGGACGTTCCGGGTCTACGACTCGGACGGGGACCTGCTGCTGCGCGCCAACGGTGTGTTCAAGGCGAGCGAGCAGTTCGACACCCTCGGTGACTCCCAGCCTGGAGGCGTGCCGGTGCCCGACACGTTCGAGGTGCTCGCCGACAACGGTCCGACGTTTACGGACGACGAGTTCTGCGCCGCGGTGCTGCCCGAGCTGACCTGACGTCCGGGCGATCGACGGGCCCGCCCACGCCCCCTCAGACGTTGAGGCTGAGCCGGCCGATCGGGCCGAGCAGCGCGTCCTCCTCGTCCTGAAGGTGCGCCAGGAGCACATCGGCCAGCCTGTCGACCGCCTGCTCGGTCTCGTCCAGCCGGGTCTCGTCGGCCACCATCGCGACCAGGGCCCGGTCGACCTCGTCGAGGACGCCGGCGATCACCTCGTGCTCGGCGGCGAGCCGGTCCAGCACGGGACCGAGTGACTCGTCGCCCCGGCGCAGGTCAGGGAACATCCGCTGGTCCTCGATTGCGTGGTGGGTGCTGAGCACCCGGCAGTAGTTGGCGCAGAAGGCGCCCAGCGTCCAGTAGTTCTGCCGCATCGCCATCTTGTTGAGGTAGGACCGCGCCTCGGCCGGCCCAGTGGGCCCCTTCCGGACGTCGCGGATCAGCTGCCGGAGCTGCTCGAGCTCGTCGCGCAGGTGGTTGTGCACCGCGACGAGCAGCTGTTGCCCCTGCTGTCCCTCGGTTGAGATCAGCTCCTCGCCATCGGACACGGCTTCCTCGTTTCCTCGCCTTGGCGGCCGCCGATCCGTATCGTCGCCAGTGACGAACCTTAGGGGGCGAGGTGAGCGACACCCGATTCACTACGGTGCCGTCCCCAGACGAAGCCCAGACCAGCGCGGCGCCTGGATACGGCGAGTCGCCTATCGGCCCGTGGCGCTCGCACCGACCTCGGTGGATGCCGATGGTTCGGCCTGTCCTACTGGCTCTGGTCATCGCTGGGTTGTTGAGCTGGCTGTTCCTGACGCCGCGCGCGTCCAGCGCGGCCGACTTCGTACAGGATCTGCAAGACGGCAGCGTTGAGAGCTACCAGGTGGGGACCGCGGAGGACTTCGAGGTTTTCCGCGGGCTTCGGCTCGGTGACAGGTACGACGGAGACATCCTCGTGTGGTGCAACGGGAGACTGGACTGTCACCGGGTCCAGGTCGATGAGCTGACTTTCCTCGTCGAGGGGGACGACACATCCGAAGACCCCACGTCAGCAGAGGACGAGTTCCTCGGCGGGGGCGACGTGGCTGAACTGCTTGTGGACGACTACGCGCCGAACGATCGCCCGATTCAACGCCCGAGCGGGATGGCTCTCGAGTGGTCGGGCCTCGCGTGGGTTTGTGCCTGGCTAACCATGTTGTTCGTCCTGATCACCGGTCCACAGCCAAGGCGGGCCACCAAGTGGGCTGTGTTCTGGCTGTTCACACTTCCTGGTGGTCTCGGCCTGCTCTGGGCGCTCATCCGCGAGGCGCCCTGGGCGCGGGAAGCAGCCCAGCTCCCCGAGCCCATGCCGGGGCCTGCTCCCGGTCGATGGACTGGCGGTTGGGCGTTCATCGCCACGGCGCTGTTGTCGCCGTTCCTCAACGAGCTTCCGGCGCTGGTTCAGTCCGTCCTTCTGTAGCGGCGCGTAATTCGGCGAACAGCGTCGCCAAGGCGGTCGGCGTGAAGTGCGCGTTGAGCCCGCTCGGGTTGGGCAGCACCCACAGCCGCGACGGCCCGAGCGTCCGCTCCTGCTCCCCCAGCGCCGCCTTGGGCTCGCCGAACGCGGCGCGATAGGCCGTGACACCGAGCACGGCGATGTACGCCGGGGCGAACCGCTCGGCCGTCTCCGCCAGGTGCCGCCCGCCCTCGCGGAGCTCGGCCGGCGACAGCTCGGCGGCGGTGGCCGTCGCGCGCTCGACGACGTTCGTCACGCCCAGCCCGAGGCCCAGCAGCTCCTGCTGCTCGGCCGGGGCCAGCTGCCTCGGCGTGAAGCCGGAGCGGTGCAGGGCCGGCCAGAACCGGTTGCCCGGCCGGGCGAAGTGGTGACCGGCCCAGGCGGTGTAGAGCCCGGGGTTGATCCCGCAGAAGAGCACGCGCAGGCCGGGAGCGATCACGGGCTCGACGGTCCGGCCGGCGCAGGCGAGCAGCTCCTCACGGCTGGGGCCGGTCCGCGGCATAGGGCTCACCGGCCGATGGTTGCACCCCGAGACGGCCAGGGTCGCCGGGTCCGGGTCGGACCAGGGTCGCTCCCTGATGTGGCGCAGCGATGAATCCAGCACGCTGGACAAGTCCTACTCACACAACACAGAAATGAGACCCAGCACCACCATGAATGACATCCACAACACGTTCCGCCAGCAGGGGCTCGTCCGCCCGCGCGACGGCAGGGTGCTCGGCGGCGTCATCGCCGGGCTCGGCCGCCGCTTCGGCATCGACCCGTGGCCGGCCCGACTCCTGTTCATCCTCGTCCTGATGGTCCTCCCCGGCAGCCAGCTGCTCGTCTATCCGATCCTGTGGATCTTGATGCCGCGTGAGATCGAGGGCGATGCGCCGGTCATGACCACGCCGCACGCACCCGCCGTCTGACCCCCGATGGCGACGACGACGGTCCAGGCCGCTCCCCGCGAGCGCCCTGGACCGACGCGCGTCTGGACCGGCCCGGCCCAGCGGCTGCCGTGGTGGTCGCGCGAGCTCGCCCTGCTCGTCGGGGTGTACGTCGTCTACTCGCTGGGCCGCCTGGTCGTCGGCGCCGACGTGGGCGCGGCGATGGACCGGGGAGCCGAGCTGGTCACCGTCGAGGGCCAGCTGTCCTGGCTGTCCGAGGTCCGGCTCAACCGGGCCCTGCAGAGCGTGCCCGTGCTGGCCGTGGCGGCGGCGTACTGGTACTCCCTCCTGCACTACACCGTCACGCCCGTCGTGCTGGTTTGGCTGCGGCGGCGGCACGCCGGCTCCTACGGGCCCGCGCGCACGGCGCTTGTCGTCGCGACGCTGCTCGGGCTGGTGGGCTTCTGGCTCTACCCGACCGCGCCACCGCGGATGCTCGCCGACCACGGCTTCGTCGACACGCTCGCGGCCTTCTCGAACTGGGGCTGGTGGTCGACCGACGCCAGCGCACCGAAGGGCCTCGGCGGTCTCACCAACGAGTTCGCGGCGATGCCGTCGCTGCACGTCGGCTGGGCCGTCTGGGTCGGCTGGTACGCCGCCACCCACGCCCGTCGTACCTGGGTCCGGGTGGCCGCCGTCGCCTACCCCGTCGTGACAACGCTCGTCGTCGTCGCGACCGCCAACCACTACTGGCTCGACGCCGTCGCGGGCGCTGCCCTCGTCGGCGCTGTCATCGCCGTCACCACCGTCGTCGCAAGCGAAGGGAGCAGGGCAGCGCAAGTCGGAGACGGTTCGACACGGTCCGGCATAGTCGGACCGTGCTGATCCGCCGCGAGCGACCCGACGACATGGACGCCGTCCGCGACGTGGTGGCAGCCGCCTTCCCCGACCAGGCGCGTCCCGGCGCTACTCCCGTCGAGGTCACGCTCGTTGACGCGTTGCGCCAGACCGACGAGTGGCTGCCGTCGTTGTCGATGGTTGCCGAGGTCGACGGGCAGATCGTCGGGTACGTCGTGTGCAGCCGCGCCTGGGTGGAGGAGCACCCGGTGCTGGGCCTCGGTCCGCTGGCGGTGTCGCCGCAGTCGCAGCGCACCGGTGTCGGCTCGGCGCTCATGCACGCCGTACTTGGCGAAGCCGATGCGCTCGGCGAGCCGCTCGTCGTACTGCTCGGACACACCGACTACTACCCGCAGTTCGGCTTCCGCCCGGCGTCAGAGCTCGGCATCGTGCCGCCGGTCGCTGAGTGGGGTGCGCACTTCCAGGCCCGCCCGATGAACGCCTACGACCCGGCCATCCGCGGCGCGTTCCGCTACGCCGCGCCCTTCAACGACCTCTGAGGAGGACCGATGCTCGACCATGTCTCACTCCAGGCGCGCGACGTCGATGCCGCCGTCGCCTTCTACCTGACGGTGTTCAGCCCGCTCGGGTTCCGCGAGATCATGCGTTACCCCGCCGGCAACGGCCCGGTCGTCGGGATCGGCGTGGACGACTTCCCGCACTTCTGGCTCGGGCCGGCGACCGTCGACTGCCAGCGCGAGACCCACCTCGCGTTCACCGCGGCCAGCCGGGAGGCGGTCGACGCGGTGCACGCGGCGGCGGTCGAGGCGGGAGTTGAGGTGCTGCACGCCCCGCGGGTCTGGCCCGAGTACCACCCGACCTACTACGGCGTCTTCGTGCGCGATCTCGACGGCAACAACGTCGAGGCGGTCAGCCACGGCTGAACTGGCGACGGCTCACTCGCCGTAGTCGTCGGTCAGCACGATGGTCAGCCGGGTCTGCGAGAGGTTGCTGAACCGCTCCATGACCCGCGGGTCGCCCGGCAGGTCCTTGGCGAGGGCACGAGCCTTTCCTTCCTGGCCGCTCGGGTAGTAGACGGTCGTTCTGCTGACCGTGCCGCGGAAGTTGCCGACCGCGTCGACGTCCCATCCCTTGTCGCGCACGAGCTTCGCCACCCGTTCCGCGAGGCCGGACCCGCCCGACTGGTTGAGCACCACGACCTCACCCCGGGAGACCGTCGGTGACGGCTCGGGAGCCGAGGTGGTTGGTGCCGGGCTGGACGGGGCCGGGCTGGACGCCGCGGGGCTGCTGGTCGCAGGCGTCGGGGTCGGGCTGGCGGCAGGCGAGGTCGGCGTGGAGGTCCGCTCGCCCAGCACCTCGGTGTCTGACCTGTCTGGGCCCAGCCAGACGAAAAGCCCGATCAGGATCGCGGTCACCGCGCACACCGCGAGGAACGGCGGCAGCAGCGTGCCGGCGAACACGCCCGTTGAGTCCTCGTCCCCGTCCATCCCTCCATTCTCTCCCGGCGCCAGGTCCCGGCGGCAACCAGGGCGAGAGGTCAGAATGGACGGCATGACCACCCGCCGTCGCCTCACGATCCCCCTGGTCGTCCTTGGGCTGGCGCTGACCGGCTGCACCGGGTCGGAAGGCTCCTCCGCCTCCCCGCCGACCACGACCACCCCGCCCGGCACGAGCACCGAGGCGAGCCCGTCGGCGGCACCGACGGCCAGCCCGACCGCCACCACGCTGCCGGTCCCCGGCCCGGTGTCGATCCAGGCGCTGATGGCCAAGCAGTACGACGGGCGGGGGCTGCGGGTCGGCCGGGTGCTCGCCAGCACGTCGACGTACACAAGGCATTTCGTCACCTACAAGAGCGGGAAGCTGACGATCTCCGGGATCCTCAACGTGCCCAAGGGCACGGGGCCGTTCCCGGCGCTGGTGCTCGCGCACGGCTACATCGACCCGGCGATCTACACCAACGGCCGCGGGCTGATGCGGGAGCAGGACTACCTCGCGCGACGCGGGTACGTCGTGCTGCACACCGACTACCGCAACCACGCGGCCTCCGACGACGACCCGAAGGCCGACATGCAGCTGCGCCTCGGCTACACCGAGGACGTCATCAACGCGGTACTGGCCCTCAAGAAGTCGACACAGCCGTACATCGACGGCGAACGGATCGGTCTGCTCGGGCGCTCGCTCGGTGGCGGTGTCCTCTACAACGTGCTGGTCGCCCAGCCCGGGCTGGTCGACGCCGCGGTCGCGTTCGCGCCGGTCAGCTCGGACGCGGCGGACAACTTCGACCGCTGGATCCGCGGCGACGCCCAGCGCCGGGCGCTCGCCCAGCGGATCATCTCGCAGCACGGGTCGCCGGAGAAGAACCCGCAGTTCTGGCGCGACGCCTCGCCGCGGACATTCTTCGACCGGGTCACCGAGCCGGTGCTGATCCACCACGGGACGTCCGACGACACCTGCCCGATCCGGTGGTCGCGGACCACTCTTGCGGCGCTGAAGGCGGCGGGGGCGGACGCGCAGATGAAGACGTACGACGGGGAGCAGCACGCGTTCGGGCCGCAGTGGCCCCGTTCGATGCGGGCGACCGTCGCGTTCTTCAAGGCCAACCTGCGCGCCTGAGGATCACTGTCTCGGCGCGACCTCCACCGCGACGGTGTGCTCGCGTGCGGGCGCCACGTCGGGTGACTCCCAGGGCCGCACCAGCTGGAACACGAGGGGGATGGAGCCCGGCTGCTCGGCCGCGAAACGGAACGACCGCCGTCGGGACGCGCCGGCGTCCGCCGGCAGCGGGTCGGCCCAGTCAGTAGCGAGCAGGACGACCCCGGGCGGCACCTCCCGCGGCACCCACTCGTATCCGGCTCCCGGCAGGTCGGCGAGGACAACCTCGAACTCCTCCCCTTCGGAGGTCTCGATCGTCGACTCGCCATGGTGAAGAAATTCACCGTCGTTGCGTTGACCGCTCATGGGATCACTCCTACGTTCGAGACACGGGAGAGGGGACCGCAATGGCCACGACAACCAGGAAGCGCACGACAGCAAAAAGGACGACGAAAAAGTCCGCGACGACGGCGACGACGAAGGACGCGACTGGCAAGGAACGCATCCTGAACTGCGTCGAGTCGCCAAAGACGGAATCGGACTGGTTGCTCCACAACGCGCAGGATGCCGGTCTCCTAACTGGCCCGGCAAGGGCGCGACCGTCGTCGAAGGACTTGCGCGACGACACCTGGTGGAAGATCGGCGACCAGCTTGACACCGGGTCGTGCGTCGGTTGGGCCACCGCCGACTCGGTCCTCCGCTGGCACTTCGTGAAGGCCGGCCGGTTACGGAAGGCGGACAGGCTGTCCGTCCGGTTCCAGTGGATGGCGGCCAAGGAGACCGACCAGTTCGTCGCGCAGCCAACGACATTCATCGAGGCCGACGGTACGTCGCTCAAGGCGGCCCTGGACGTGTCGCGCAAGTGGGGAGCCGTCCGCGACTCCGAGCTGCCGTTCAAGTCCGGGCAGCTCTACCCCGGAGAGGTCGGGACGTTCTACGCCATGGCGACCCAGCTCAAGATCGCGGCCTACTTCAATCTGGGCGACAACCTCAGCGGCTGGCGGACCTGGCTGGCCGGCAGCGGGCCCATTCTGACCCGCCTGAATGTCGACCAGACCTGGTACGACGCGACTGACAACAAGGGGAAGCTCACGACGTACCGTGCCTCGACCGCGAGCGGTGGCCACGCTGTTGCCTTGGTGGGCTACACCTCGACAGGCTTCATCGTGCGCAACAGCTGGGGCACCGGGTGGGGCGACAAGGGCTTCGCGTACGCGAGCAACGCCTACGCCGATAAGGCGTTCACCGAGGCGTACGGCGTCACGCTCTGAGCCTGCGCGTCCGCAAGCTCAAGCCCCCACGACTGCCCAGCCAAGCGACCGAGCCGCGGCAGCAAGCCGGATGTTAAAGGTGACCATGCGGGTCGACGAAGCGCCAGCTCGAATGAGAGCGGCCAAATGAATAGCGTCGAGGCTCCGGATGCGGGTTGACTCGGCCAGTGCCGCGGCCTGCCCAAGGGTTGTGGCATCGAGCGCTACGACGGCCGTCCTCTCCCAGTCGCGCAGGAAGTCGGTTCGAGCCTGAGCGAGCGCGGCTCCTTCGAGCCGTATCGCCAGGACGCGACGGACCTCGACCTCCGAAATCGCAGCCGTGAGCCAGTTCTGATCAGCATCGAGCAGCCGGTTGCTTTGGCTACTGTCCGGCTCGGCCACGTACCGCTTCGCGAGGGCACTCGAGTCGACGTACTGCATCAGTCTCCGCGGTCGTCGGCCAGGATCTCCTCCGAGCGAGGAGTCCCGGCAGTTGGCTGTTGCGGTCTCGGCGGCCCAGGCTTGTGCGTCGAGCGACGGGTTATCCACCCTTCCTCGACGCCCTGATCAACCCTGTCTGCGGTGCTAATGGGAACGAGCAGCGCCCGGGGTTGACCCCGATCAGTCACGGTGATCGTCTCCCCAGCCGCAACCCTGCTGAGGAACTCGGACAGGCGAGCCTTGAGCTCACGGATGCCTACTTCCATGTAGTCACATTACTTCAGCGAAGTGACTACAGTCTAGAGGAAGCGCCGCTGCGCGACTTGGCGCTTGTCCACTGGGGGCTGGCACCCCCTCGAGTTGGTGGTCTGCACGCCCACGGTTGGCGGTGAGCACGGTCGCGGCGCCGCCCGCCCGCTCCTAGCGTCATTGGCATACCGGATGACCATCCGGATCAGCCCAGGGAGACGTCATGAACGACTCGGTGCAGACCACAGAGATCATCCCCTCCGCTCCCACCACCGAGGCCGCCTTCTCCGCATGGAGCGACCTCGACGAGCGCTTCTTCCGGATCGTCGCGCAGGAACTGCCCGCGAGGTTCCTGGAAGGCGCCAGCGCACTGCTGGGCAGCTACGACGACAGCTCCCGCTGAGTCCTCACCGGTCCGCGCCGGTGCCTTGCCGCTCCCGCATGAGCCAGACGACGCCGAGGAGCGCAGCGGCGCCGCCGGCCACGAGCAGACCCAGCTCGTCACGGACCCACCCGTCGCCGTCGTAGATCGACTTCGCGACCGCATCCAAGACGTTGACGACAACGAAAGCCATCGGCACCGCCACCACCCCGGCGATGACCCGCAGCGCGACGTGCCTACCACGCAACACCGCGACCGCGGTGGCGGCGGCTGCCGCGAGGAAGCTCACCATCCCGACCGCCCAGAGCGTGCCGACCAGGGCCGACTCGGCGCCGTCCGTGGCACTGAGCACCGCGAACTTCGTGTACCACCCGACACCGCACAACACGGCAAAGCCCGCCGCCACCTGTCCGGCCCGATTCGTGACCCGTTCGGTGCGTTCGTCGATCGTCATCGCTGCCTCCACTGATTTCTGGACACCGGTTGGTGTCTCGCAACGACGCTAGGCACGAAGCAGCCACCACGGATCGGCCCCAGGGCCGGACCTGTTCATCCGCCGAGCGACCGAGTTCGCCTCTGTCGCTCGGCCGATGTGTCGACACGCCGGGTCGGGCTACCGTGCTGGCCATGGCCACAAGCGCCCGCCGCCTCGCCGCGTCGATCGGTACCGCGCTGGTGCGGGCACGTACGACGCCCGCGGACGCCGTGCTCGCGGTAGCGGTCGCGCTGCTTGTCTGTGCGGAGATCCCGGGCGACGTGTACGCCGAGCCACTCCTGGCCCTGCCCGTGGTCGTTCTGGGGATGCTCACGTTGGCCTGGCGCCGCTCCTACCCAGTGGCCGTGGCGGCGGTCGTGTGCGGGCTCAACCTGGTCTTCTCGGCCACCGCACCGGGCGAGTACTCGCCCCAGCTGCTGCTGATCCCGCTCGTCCTCGCGATCTACGCCGTGGCCGCGCACACCGCCGGCCGCATGGCGTGGCTGGGCGCTGCAGTGACCCTGCCACTGGTCGTCGCCGGGCATGCGGCCGCACCGGACAGCGAAGCGGTCGACTTCTTCCCGTGGCTGCTGTGGGGGGCGGCATGGTTCGCGGGCTGGGTGGTGCGGCGGCGCACCCTGGAAGCGGCAGCGGTGGCAACCGAGGCGACACTTCGAGCCCATCGTCAGGAAGAGCAGGCACGTGAGGCAGCGGCACGGGAGCGGGACCGGATCGCCCGTGAACTCCACGACGTCGTCGCGCATGCGGTGTCCCTGGTGGTCGTGCAAGCAGGTGCCGAACGGCTCGCGCTCGGCGCGGACTCCCCGCGCACCAGGGCCGCTCTCGACGCGATCGAGACGGCCGGACGGCAGGCACTCGTCGAGCTGCGCGCGATGCTCGCGGTGCTGCGCTCCCCCGACGACGACGCGTCCGAGCTCGGCCCGCAGCCGGGGCTGGACGACCTGCCCGCTCTGGTGGCGCGGGTGCGCGAGGCGGGCCTGCCCGTCACGCTCGAGGTCGACGTGGCACCGGACGTGCCGGCTGGGGTGGCGCTCTCGGCGTACCGGATCGTGCAGGAAGCCCTGACCAACGCCCTTAAGCATGCGCCCACAACCGCGACCGTCAGCTTGCGCTGCGTCGAGGGGGCGCTGTACGTCGAGGTGGCCAACCCGCTTGCCGGGGAAGCCCGCGGGACCGCCGCTGAGGCTGGGCGCGGCCTCGTCGGCATGAACGAGCGGGCGGCGCTGCATGGCGGCGAGGTCACGGCAGGTGTCGAGGTCGGCGTCTGGGTCGTTCGGGCACGGCTGCCGCTGTCGCCGGTCTCAGTCGGCGCCGCGTGACGCTGCGGGTCGTCGTCGCGGAAGACCAGGTGCTCGTGCGCGCCGGCCTCGTGACGATCCTGCGCACTGATCCCGACATCGACGTGGTCGGGGAGGCCGGCGACGGTGAGGAAGCCATCGCGGTGGTGGGCGAGCACCAGCCCGACGTGGCTCTGCTCGACGTACGGATGCCGCGCCTGGACGGCCTGGCCGCGACCAGGCGCATCTGTGCTGAGACGTCGACGCGCGTTCTAGTGCTGACGACGTTCGGCGAGGACGACCTGGTCTTCGAGGCGCTGCGCTCAGGCGCCGACGGATTTCTGCTCAAGGACACCCGGCCGGAGGACCTGATCGCTGCGGTGCATGCGGTAGCGGCCGGGGAGAACCGGCTCGATCCCGCGGTCACGGGGGCCGTGGTGAGCCATTTCCGGCGGCAGGCTGGCCGGGCCGGTGTCACGACACACGACAGCCGCGTGGACATGCTGACCGCGCGCGAGCGGGAGGTGCTCGTGCTGATCGCGCGCGGGCTCAGCAACGCCGAGATCGCGGGTGAGCTCGTCGTCTCGAACGGAACCGTCAAGACCCATGTCGCCAACGTGCTGTCGAAGCTAGGCGTGCGGGACCGCGTCCAGGCCGTCATCGCGGCCTACGAGGGGGGACTCGTGCGGCCGTGATCTGGGTAGGTCCGGCGCAGCTGACGCGTTATTGCTGAAGCTGGCCGCGGGCTACGAGCTCGGCGGTGACGGCCACGGCCACCATCTGCACCGCAAGTAGCGCCACCAGGACGAAGAGCTGGACCGCGCCAGCGTCGATGGGGTCGGCGCCTCCGAGCAGCATCCCGACGAAGGCTCCCGGCAGGGTGACCAGCCCCACCGTTCGGGTCTGGTCCATCCCGGGGACCAGCGCCTGGCCCGCGACCGGGCCGCAGATCTCCCACCGGGCATCCCGGTCGGTGAGCCCGACGGCGATGGCCGCCTCGACCTCGCCACGTCGTACTGCCAGCTCGTCCAGCGTGCGGCGCCCCGCGAGGGACGTGGCTGTCATGGCGCCGCCGATGAGGATGCCGGTGACCGGGACGAGGGTGAGTCCGCCGGTCGGAAGGACGCGGGCGATCACGAGGCCGGCCACGATCGGAACGACCGCGGCCAAGATCGGTACGGCGACCCATCGGCGGCTCGCGCTGCTGCTGGTGATCCGGCGTCCGGAGGTCAAGATCGCGACAATGAACATGAAGGCCAGGAAGGCCAGGGTCCAGCCGGCGCTCTCCACGATGGCGGCGATCACGACCGACACCACAGCGAGCTGGAGGGTGGCTCTGGCCGCGGCCGTCACCATCGACCGGCTGGACACGATGCCGGTGAGGCGGGCAACCGCCGCGGCGATGACCACCAGGATGATCATGGAAACGGCCAGGGAGACGCCGACGTCGAGTCGGATGGCGCTCACCTCCGGCGTGGGGTCGGCTTGGCGTCCGGAAACTACCGCTGGCGCCGGGTTGGCCCCTTCGTGGGCCTTCCCCACAGCCGCGAATGGGTGGAGGCTGCTGGTGAGGGACCTCTCGGGAGGAGCAACCATGCAGGCACAGGTTGGTGACCGGCTGTGCGTCCACGGCCGGGTCGTCGGCATCCCCGATCAGACATCCGTGATTCTCGAGGTCCGCGGGCCGGACGGGAGCCCGCCGTACCTCGTCCGTCATGACGACGGGCACGAAGCGCTCGTCTTCCCCGGCGCGGACGCCATGGTCGAGCACCCTCAGGAGGGTCGCTCCGGCTGAACCCACGGGTGGAGCCGTGGCCACCAGCCGGGCACGGCTCGCTTGTAGGCCGGGTAGTCGTCCGGGAACTGGTCGGCGAGAGTGGGCTCCTCGTACAAGCGGACGAACGCGGCCGTGACGGCGAGGAAGGCCGCGGCGTACACCAGTAGGGACAGCTGCCCGAACAGCAGCGCCTGACCGACGATCGCGCCGGTCACCGCGACGTACATCGGGTTGCGGATGTATCGGTAGACGCCCGTGACGACCAGCCGCTCTGTTGGCGCCACCGGGGCCGGCGTGCCTCGGCCGTCCATGACGAACCGCGCGAACGCATGGACCAGGAACGCCGCCGACACGAGCAGGACGAGCCCCCCGATCCAGCGCATCGCCAGCCAGGGCGAGAAGGGCGTCTCGAAGCGCCAGCCAGTGATCCAATAGGGCACGAGTCCGGCCATCGTCCCTGGGGCGAGGGCGAAGAAGAGTGCGGCACCCGTCGCGGCCACGCTCCGTCGCATGCGCCGAGTCTGCCGGAACCCGACTTGGCAGGATGGCGACATGACCCTTGATGTCGCTGCTGTCCGCGCCGCCTTCCCCGCCCTCGGTCTCGGTGTCGCGCACTTCGACGGGCCGGGCGGGTCGCAGACGCCCCAGGTCGTCGGCGATGCCGTCGCCCGGGCGATGACCGCCGGCGTGGCCAACCGCGGGACGGTGACCGAGGCGGAGCGTCGCGCCGAGGACATCGTGGTCGGAGCCCGCAGCGCGATGGCCGACCTGCTCGGTTGCGACCCCGGCGGGGTGGTTTTCGGCCGCTCGATGACACAGCTGACGTACGACGTGGCGCGCGCGCTCGCGAAGCAGTGGGGTCCGGGCGACGAGGTCGTGGTCACCCGACTCGACCACGACGGCAACATCCGGCCGTGGGTGGACGCGGCGGCGGCCGTCGGTGCGACCGTGCGCTGGGCCGTGTTCGACAAGGAGACCGCCGAGCTCGCACCAGAGGCGGTCAGCGGGCTGCTCAACGACCGCACCCGCGTGGTGGCGGTGACCGGAGCGTCCAACCTGCTCGGCACCCGGCCCGACGTCGCGACCATCGCGGCCGCTGCGCACGAGGTGGGGGCCCTGGTCTATGTGGACGGGGTGCACCTGACCCCGCACGCTCCCGTGGACGTGACCGAGATCGGAGCCGACTTCTTCGCCTGCTCGCCGTACAAGTTCTTCGGCCCGCACCACGGCGTCGTCGTCGCCGACCCCGCGCTGCTCGAGACGCTGCACCCCGACAAGCTGCTGCCTTCCAGCGATGCCGTGCCGGAGAGGTTCGAGCTCGGCACACTCCCCTACGAGCTGATGGCCGGCACCACCGCGACCGTCGACTTCATCGCCGACCTGGTGCCGGGCGAGGGTTCGCGGCGGGACCGCGTGGTCAACGCGATGACCGTGGTCGAGGAGCACGAGGCGAAGCTGTTCGCCCACCTGCAGGACGGGCTCGGCCGGATCGACGGCGTGACCCTGCACGGCAACGCCGCACGTCGTACGCCGACGGCGTTGTTCTCGGTCGGCGGCCGGAGCGGGCGCGAGGTCTACGAGCACCTCGCGACCCGAGGCGTGAACGCACCAGCGAGCAGCTTCTACGCGATCGAGGCATCGCGATGGATGGGGCTCGGCGACGACGGCGCCGTACGAGCGGGGCTGGCGCCGTACACGAACGACGACGACGTGGACCGCCTGCTGGAAGGCGTGGCTGATCTGACCCGCTGAGCCCGGGAGCCTCCGCGGCGCGGCAACAGGGTCAGGACCCGGTCCGCTGCCCAGGCAGCCCGGGCTGGATGTTCGCGTTGCGCCGAAAGACGTTGGTGGGGTCGTACTTCGCCTTGATCCGTCCGAGCCGGTCGTACTTAGCCGGCCCATAGGTGACTCGCATGTCACTGCGGTCCTCGTCAAGTCCGTTGATGTACGTCCGCGTCACAACGTGCGGAGCCAGTGCGGAGTTCATCTCGCGCACCCATGCCCGGTCGGCCTCGAGCAACTCAGGTGAGGGGCACACCGCGATGGTGAACAACATGTAGCCGGGTGAGCGGACTCCGCTGAAGGCCGTCTCGTCGTCGCCAACGTCGGAGAAAGCCGAGTCGAGTCGGTAGAACAGCATGACCGAGCCGGGCGACTGCTTGCGCGGGAAGTGCTCGGTGAGAACGTCGATCACCTCGTCGGTGAGCTCATCAAGGGCGCAGCCATGGTCATAGTTGTACTGCCCCCAGGCATTTCCCTCGTCGAACATCGTCTGCAGGCCCATGTATGGCATGGGTGTGACGAACTCCCACAACGGAGGCAGAGCCTCACGGAAACGGCCGACAGCCTCCAGGTGCTGAGCCTCCTCACCGAAACCGGCGATGACGGCGACGTAGCCCGGCTGGCCCTGGTGCTCGGCAGGCACGAAGGGTGCCGGCGGCGCGTTGATGCCGCCGATGATGACGTTGACATCGGGTGGCAGTGACGCACACACATCGCGTGCGACCCGGAAGTACTCCTTGCCCTGCTCGAGGCTCCAGAACAGAAGTGCCACCTGAATCATCGGGCCTACTGGATGCAGTGTGAACTCGAATTCGGTCACGACGCCGAAGTTGCCGCCTCCGCCGCGGATCGCCCAGAACAGGTCAGCGTTCTCGTCATCGCTCGTGCGTAGGATCCGGCCGTCCGCGGTAACGACTTCAGCCGACACCAGGTTGTCGATGCTGAGACCGTGCTTGCGGGTTAGCCAGCCCATGCCGCCACCCAGGGTCAGACCGCCCACGCCGGTGTGACCCACCATGCCGACGGGGGTGGCGAGCCCATACTCCTGCGCGGCTGCGATGAGATCGCCGAGCAACGCTCCGCCGCCGACACGCGCGCGGCGGGCATCCGGGTCGACGACCACCGAGTTCAGAGCGCTCAGCTCGATCATCAGGCCGTCGTCCACCACCGCCTTGCCCGAGATCCCGTGCGCACCACCACGGACGGCGACCTCCAAACCGCGCTGAGCAGCAAACGCCAAGGCGGCAGCGACGTCGGCCGCCGACGCACATTTGGCGATCACCGCCGGCCGCCGGTCGATCGCGGCGTTCCAGACCCGCCGCGCCTCGTCGTAGTCACCGTCGGCCGGCACGAGCACCTTGCCACTCATGACCGCGCGGAGAGCGTCGAGCTCGTCGCCAACTGTCTGCGTCATATCCGCTCCTTGGGTCCATCCGGATGCGGTCAGAGTTGTGCCGGGCAGAACGTCCGTCAAGGGATGGGAGTGATCGTGACCGGAAACGCACCCTTTGTCTCCAGCCGTCGGCCTCAGTGGAGAACTTCGATGCTGCACCTCGGGCCTGGCGCCCGCGCCATTCGAGTGTCGGCCGTCAGCAGGATGGCCTCGAGAACCTCGGCGAGTGCCACGTAGGCGGCGTCGTAGATCGTCATGTTCTCTCGCAGCTCCCAACAGCGCGCTAACAACGGGAGGTGCGGCGTCCGCTGAATCGCGAGGTCGGCCATATCGGTCAGGCTCAACTGCGCACGCCGAGAGTCGAGGGAGCCCATCGCGAACTGCTTGCGAAGCACTGAGGCCACTTCGAGATCGATGAGCTCTGGCGCAGCGAGTTCCTCGCCCCTCAGCCGCTGGCGAGCATGATCGCCATCAGCACCGTCGTCCGCCAGCGCCACGACTAGGACGCTGGCGTCAACGACCAACACGGTCCTCCCTGATGGCCTTGACGGCTGCCTTGAGCGGAACCGAGCCGCCCGCCCGCCCGCCTGCCCGGTCGAGCACCTCGTCCACGGTCGGGCGGCTGGCCTCCTCGATCAGCCTGCTCCGCAGGTACTCCTGCAACGACTGGTGCGCAGCCGCCGCCCGACGGCGGAGGATCGCATGGGTCTCGTCGGGCACGTCTTTGATCTGGACACTCGGCATGGCGCCATTATGGCGCCATAAGCGCCACAGCACAAGCCCCGCAGGATCGCGCTCAGACCAGCTCGGGCACCCTCAGGTGCGCAAGCGCCATCTCGAACTCCGCGACGTCCTCGATCTCAGCGCCTGCCTTGTCCGCCACCATCGAGCGCAACTCCGTCGCAGCCTCGCGGCTGGCTTCCATGGCCTGCCGGCTGTCCCAGGTCACTGAGGAGACGGCACGCCCGGCCGCTCGGTCGACCATGAGGCTGGCGCTGCAGAAGCCGCCCATGGCCTCGGCCACGGGGAGCACCTCTGAGCGGAAGAGCGCGATGGCGTCGTCGATGCGCGCAGGGTCGGATCGCAGCCACGTGCAGCGCACGCTGGTGCTGTCGCTCGTCCGGTGGTCGCGGTGCAGCACAGCGATTTCCCACTCGTCGACACTCGGGTCGCCGCCGAGGATCTTGCCGGCCTCTTCGCGCACCGGTCGCAGCGCAGCGTCGGCCGCGTGCATGGACTGGTCGTCGTTCCAGGCGCTCGTCGCGATGCACATCCCGGACTCGCGGTCGACGAGCATCGAAAGACCGATGCAGCCGTCCATGGCCGTGATGGCGGGCATGACCTCCTCCGCGACGTACCGGATGCCTGCGTCGATGTTGGCTGGATCCGCCCGAACTGTGGTGGAGCGTGCGTACACGGCCATCTCCTCTCGCCGTGGCGGCACCACGCAGCACCGCCTACCAACCCGTCCTACTCCTGCCGGCTGGGGCGCGCAATGGCCTTGGTCAGCTGGCCGGGGCCTCTCGCATGCGGCGCCAGTCGCGGCGAGCGAGGACGCCGAAGAGCAAGGTGGCGGCGAGCCAGCCCAGGGCGAACACCCGCTCGGCTGACCCGTCGCCGCCGTCGGGAGACTCGTTGAAGAGCGTCTCGATCCAGGTCGGCCAGATCAGGGTCACGACGGTGAGCACAGCCCCGATGGATGCGAGCACGAGCTCGATCACCATGCGCGTCTTGGGTTTCACTTCCGTACCTTCCTAGCCGTAGAACCGCGGGAGCGAGAGCAAGTTGTTGTCCGTCGTCACGTCCGGCGACGTGGACAGGTACTCCTGGGGGTGCACAGGATCGGGCTGGAGCGTCCTCACCCGTGCCCTCCGGCCGCCTGGCCCCACCGTATAGACCTCAGTGCCGGCCTGGATGCGCCGAATCACCTCTTGACGGGTCATTGTGTACGTCGTGGAGCCATCGGTCAGGCGAAGCTTGAGGATGCCCATCGGCCTCGGGTACTCGTGTGCGAGGCGGACATGGGTGGCCCGCATCGAGACGATGCCGGTGGCCTGCGTGTAGTAGAGGCCCCGGCCCATGGTCGAGGCGTACAGCCGGTGTGTGGCGGGGTGGATCGCCGAGCCCGGTGACCGGGACCCTTGGGAGGTCGTTCTCCTCGAAGCTGTCGTTGGCCCAGTACCAGGTCGAGCCGCGGTCGTTGCTGCGGAAGACGCCGATGTCCGACCCGACGTACAGGACATCGGGGTTCTCGGTGTCGATGACGACGTCGAGGAGCGCGATGTTGGGCAGGCGCATCGCCGGGTCGGTGCCGTTGCACGCGGCCCAGGTCGCCCCGCCGTCGGTCGAGCGGTAGATGTGCGGGTCGACGCTGCCGTAGGTGATGTAGACGCGGTCCCGGTTGAACGGGTCGACCTTGATCGAGGTGATCATGGCGTTCGGCGGTCGGTTGGCTGCGGTTGCGGGCTCGGTCCAGCCGCTCCCGCCGGAGGCGCTGCTGCGGAAGACCCGGCCCCCGGAGGTCGCGACGTAGACGCGGCTCGGGTCGCTCGGGGCGAACGCGACCCGGCTCCCCCGGTGCGGCAGGTTGAACACGCCGCTCCAGTCGACGCCGCCGTTGCTGCTGTAGTAGATGCGGTGCTTGGCGGCGTAGGTGGCCGTCACGTTGCCGGCTGCGTCCTTGACCTCGTCGGAGACCGTGGCCGCGCCGACCACGATCGAGCCGTTGCCCGGCTTGACCGCCGCATGGGCGAAGGACGCCGCGATCGTGTTGCGGTTCTGGGCCGCCCACCAGTCGGTGAGCCCGCTCGTCGGGTTGGTGTAGTTGACGCCGCCGTTGGTGCTCCGCTTCAGCTGGCCGCCGCCCGGCGAGATGAAGACGTTGTCCGAGTCGTTCGGGTCGATGACGAACATGCCCCACTCGTTGCCGCCACCGTGGTCCTGCCAGTAGGACGACCCGTCGGTCTGGATGATGCCCTGGTCCTGCGTCGCGCAGCCGATGAGGAGGGAACCGGAGCCCGACACCCCGAGGCTCATCAGCTGGGTCGCGACCAGGAAGTCACTGCGCAGGCTCCAGCTCGAGCCGTTGTTGGTGGTGCGGTAGACCCCTCCGTCGCAGCAGACGTAGGCGACGTCGTTGTTCGAGTGGTGGAAGACCATCTGGTGGTGGTCGGAGTGGGTGCCCGGGGAGTCGGCGTAGTTCCACGCGTCGAAGGAGTGCCTCATGCCGACGCTGGCGAGGTAGATGTGCCGGGTCTGCCGCGGGTGTACGGCGACCATGCTGCACCACTCGTCGTACCTGGCTCCGACGCTGCCGGGCGTCTTGAGCCACTGCTCACCCGCGTCGGTGCTGATGAGCGTGGTCGCCGAGTCCTTGCCGAGCTTGGCCACGACGAAGTCCGAACCGGCCTCGCCGGAGCGCCCGATCGCGAGCTTGATCCAGCCCGCGTCGGTGCCGGTGGGGAAGTTCTCGCGGAACACGATGATGATGGCAAACACGACGACCCGGTCTCCCGTGAGCCGGGTCCAGTGGTCGCCGCCGTCGACGGTCTTGTAGACGCCGTCGTTGTGGATGCCGGCGAGCATCACGTCGGGGTTGTCGTGCTTCAGCACGAGGTCGGTGGCCCGCCCGCCGAGCACGTTCTCCCACGTGTAGCCGGAGCCGATCGCGGCGGGGCGGCCGCGGTGGACTCCGGAGTTGCTGGCCACGAACACCCGGCTGCTGCTGGTCGGGTGGACCACCACCTTGTTGCAGGCGCTGCCGATCTGCCCGGCCGTGGCGATCGGCGCCCAACTGCTGCCGCCGTTGGTCGACTTGAACAGGCCCACCCCGCCGTACGACGGGCCATACCCGGGCGTGTCCTCACCGGTGCCGGCGTAGACGACGTTGCCGTTGCTGGGTGCCGTCGCGACTGCGCCGATCGCGAGGGAGTTCTCGAACTTCCACACCGTGCCCCACGAGTTGCCGCCGCTGGTCGACTTCCACACCCCGCCGTTCGCCGCGCCGGCGTACAGGACGTCGCTGTTCGAGGGGTGCATGGCGATCGACTTGACCCGGCCGTTGATGTTCAGCGGGCCGAGCCGGAACCACGGGCCGACCCGGTTGGCCACCCGGGCGATGAGCGGCCAGTAGGGGAACAGCTTCTCCAGGTTGATCTCGCGGCGTACGTCGTGCAGCTTGAGGGCGATGTCCTCGAGCACGGCCCACTGCGGGTTGCCCCCGATCGGCTCGGTCTCCCAGGAGTGCTTGAGCTGGCGGATGACGGCCCCCTGCGCCTTGAGCGCGAGGTCGAGCCGCTTCTTGCCGTCGACGGTGTCCACGTCGATGTGGTGGCGGTCGACGAAGTAGTCGCGGAAGCTGCCCTTGTCGGCGAAGTCGGTGACCTTGGCGAAGTGCCCGGTGGCCACGGCGTCGCGCACGGTGCGGCGGGCCATCGCCTCGAGACCGACCTTGCGCAGCTCGTCGGCGTCCTTTGGCAGGGCGACGGCCGCGTAGATGCCCGGCCGGTCGACTCGGCCCCACACGTACTTGTGCTCCGCGTTCCAGCCCGAGGCGTCCACGAGCGCCCATGCCTCGCGCTCGGGGTCGAAGCGGAACATCCGGGCCGTGCGCGGGTCGAGCTCGCCCAGCGCCCCCCGGCGCAGCTTCTGCTTCAGGGTGCCGCTGACGTGCTCGTCGGAGGAGGTGACCTCGACGGCTGCGGTCACGAAGCCGTCTTGCACGTGACCGGGCAGGTCGACCTGCTCGGTCTTGGCCCGCCGACCCGCGCCGACGAGCGCCACGGCCTGGTCGATGCTGCCGCCGCCCGGGTCGAGCCGGGTGAGCTGGGCGTCGCGCATGACCTCGACGTGGGCGACCGCCCGGTCTCGGATGCGGTCGAGCTGCTCGTGGTCATCGCTGCCGTGGATCTCGCGGAACCACTCGGCCTTGCGGCCCATGTCCTCGTAGAACGGCTCGGACATCTGCTCACCCCGATCCGGCCCGACGCCGGACCGCCGGGCGAAATTCAGGGCTCCGACGCTACTGCTGCGCCGGTGATCGCGGAAGCCTCAACGAGTAAGCCGATGACAAGGAAATGGTGCTTCGCGGTACGTGGCACTACTCGTCCGAATGGTCGATCAGAGCTGCCTCAACGGCCGATCGCGCAGCGCGCGCGTCGGGACAACGATTGGCGCAGACGCCGCTTCCGGGCCCGGGGGGAGGGCGGGGGGTTCAGGGCCCGGCGCGGCGTCCTTGCGACCATGCGTACCGAGTTGTGGCCAGCCGCGCAAAGGACTGGTTTGCGGCCCTGCGGCATCACGGTCCCCAGACTTGATCATGGGTTTCGGGGCAGACTTAGTCCATGACCATCGTCCCCAATGACACCGAGCCGGTGCTGCTGGGTCGCCCCCTCCAAGGAGACGGCACCTGCCGCGGGGGCTACGGGCTCTCGGTAAGCGACCGGCATGGCAACAAGTGTGCTTACTGCGGCCTCGACTTCACTCAATCCTACGAGTCGTGGTTGCACATGTCCGTCGACCACGTGATTCCCAGGTACGTGATCGGCATCGGCTACGAACCCGAGTGGGTCGAGGACCTCTTGAATCATGTGCCTTGCTGCCGGACGTGCAACGAGTTCCTCAATGGTTACCGTGTGGTGGCACCTAGTGCCCCGCAGACCTTGACAGGGTTTCTGAATCTTCGAGACAAGGTCTTTGAGGAGAAGCGACTCAAGGTGCTCCCAAGGCACCAAAGGGAACAGGAACGATTTCGATCATGGCTGTCACGAATCAGCCCTTCGCCGGAAAGCAAGCGATGACACGATGAACGAAGGCCGCCCTAAGAAGGAATGGACGCTCGAGGAGCTCCGCGGCGAGTTCGAGCGCTACAGCCGGCTCATCAACGATGCCGATCTCGCGCCAAGTAGCAAGTCGACGTACCTAGTGCATGCCGACCGATTCGTTAGATGGCTGGCAGGCGAGGTCGAAATCACACCAGGCAGGCGCCCAACCGGTTGACCCTGCGCCGAATTGACTGCCGTGCGTGGCGTCGTATGGCTATGGCTACCGCTGGGTGGGGACGGTCGGGGCCGGCTTGATGTTGTGGTTGACGTGGAAGACGTTGTCCGGGTCGTGCTCGGCCTTGACGCGGGCGAGGCGCTGGTAGTGCGATCCGTACGCCGCGGCGACCCGGGCTTCGCCCTCGTCTCCGATGAAGTTGAGGTAGACGTCGCCGGTGGCCCACGGCCGCATCGCGGTCTGGACATCCCGCACCCACTGCCGGGAGCGGTCGTCGTCGGCCGGGTCCGACCACACGCCGAACGGGTGCGCCACCCACGGCGCGTTGCGGAACGGCGTCGGCCAGTCGCTCCACTCCCGGGTGGACGCGCCGCCCTGCGGAAACAGGACGTGCTGCGTCGACGACGGGACGAGCTGGCGGATTGCCTGGGCGCAGAAGGCGTCGACCGCGTCGTCGGGCAGGTGCCCGAGCTGCTCGGCCGACCAGTAGTTCCGCTGGCCCGGAGGGTCGTCGAGCATCGAGTTCATGTCGGCGTACGGCATCTCCGCGACCATCCTCCCCGCGGGGCCGAGCTCGATCATCGCGTTGATGTAGGGCTCTCGCCTCGCTCTGCGGGCCGGTGTAAGTGACCAGCACGAAGCAGATCAGCCGATCGACGAGCTCGGCGGGGATGAAGTCCTCCGGCGGCGCGGTCAGGTAGAAGAACCCGCCACCCACGTCGTCGGGACCCGACTCGATGACGTCGCGGTAGCGGCGCAGGACGTCCGGCCCGTACTCGGCGGGCCAGACCATGATCGCGGCCGTCATGACCGGCAGCGGGTCGAGCCGGAACGTGAACGACGTCGCGACGCCGAAGTTGCCGCCGCCGCCGTGCAGCGCCCAGAACAGCTCGGTGTTCTCGTCCTCGCTGGCCCGCAGCTGCTGCCCGTCGGCGCGCACCAGGTCGACCGACAGCAGCCGGTCGCAGGCGAACCCGAGCTTGCGGTCCAGCCAGCCGGTGCCGCCGCCGAGGGTGAACCCGCCGACGCCGGTGGTGGAGACCCGCCCGCCGGTCGTGGCGAGGCCGAACGGCTCGGTGGCCCGGTCCAAGTCGCTCATCGTCGCGCCACCGCCCACGGTGGCGGTGCGCGCGTCAGGGTCGACGGAGACGGCGTTCATCGCGCGCAGGTCGATGACCAGGCCGTCGTCGACGAGTGCCTTCCCGGCGACGCTGTGCCCTCCCCCGCGGACCGCGACCTCGAGGCCGGCCTGACGGGCGAACGCCAGCGCGTGTACGACGTCGTCGGCGTCGACGCACTGGGCGATCACGGCTGGGCGCTTGTCGACCATGCTGTTGAACAGGGTCCGGGCCTCGTCGTACTGCTCCTGCCCGGGGGCGATGACCTTGCCGCGGAAGGTTCCGCGAAGCGGCTCCAGCTGGCGGTCGTCGACTGACGTCTCGGCCATGGGCGGGGCTCCCTTGCAGACGGTCGGGCTTTCAACGTGCAGGCAGACCCGAGTGCCGTCAAGACCATTTGTGGCCGGTCAGGAGCCTGTCGGGCTGGGCGTCTCCGTGGCGGTGGCGGACCCGGACGGGGTCGGCGTGGTGCCGCTGGGCGACGCCGAGGGTGCTTTGGTTGTGGCGCTTGGGGTGGTTGTTGGGGTCGGTTTCTTCGTCTTTGTCGGCTTGGGTGTCGGGCTCGGCGTCGTCGTCTGCGCCGGGGTGACCACGACGTCGGGCGGTGGCGGGGGGCGGACCAGCAGGTAGACGACGAGGGTGACGACGAAGAAGGCGGCGAGCGCCCACGTGGTCGGTCGGATCCGGCCCAGCGCAGTCACTGGCCGGTGGGCTCTTCCGTGTTGAGCGACGGCGCGACGATGATGCCCGCGGTGCGCAGGGCGTCGGCGATGAGTGCTCGCAGCATCCGGCCGACCTCGAACTGTTTGCCGGGCAGCGTCCGCGCCACGATCCGGATGTTCAGGGTCTCGACCTCGATGCTCTCGACGCCCATCACGGTTGGGGCGTCCAGCAGCAGCGGCCGCAGCTCCTCGTCGGCGTACGCCTCCGTGCCGACCTCTTGCAGGATCGCGGTCACGGTGCTGACCTCGGCGGTGCTCGGAACCGGTACGTCGATGACGGCCCGCGCCCAGTCGCGCGAGAGGTTGGTCGCTTGGACGATCTGGCCGTTGGGGGTGATGACGACCTCACCGTTCACGGTCCGCAGCTGGGTCACCCGCAGCGTGACGTCTTCGACGGTGCCCTGCACCGGCGTACCCGTGCCGGGGATCGAGAGCCGGACCACGTCGCCATAGCCGTAATGCTGCTCGGTGATGACGAAGAAGCCGGCCAGCACGTCCTGCACGAGGCGCTGCGCCCCGAAGCCGAGGGCGACGCCGAGCACCGCGGCCGGTGCCACCAGGCTGCCTGTCGGCAGACCGAGCCGCTGCACGACCAGGACGGCCGCGACCAGGTAGATCAGGACGACGACGGTCCAGGTGATGACCTGGGTCAGCGCGTGCCGGTGCTTGGCGGCCTCCGAGCGGACCAGCGCGTCGGACTCCTGCACGTTGGCATCGATGCGCCCGGTGGTCGTCTCGCCGACCCAGCCCACGGCCCGGGCGAGCAGGATCGCTCCCGAGATGATGAGCAGGATCTCGAGCCCGCTGCTGCGCAGCCAGGTCGACACGTCCGTCAGGGGCTGGACGGCGGTGATCACGCCCCCATAGTGCCCGCCCGGCGGCGTGGCACGAGGGATCTCAGCCGGCCACTCCCGAAGGTTCGCTAGCGAGGTGGGTCCTCGACGCTGCCGAGCGGGGTGAAGCGGTCGAGCATCGAGTCGACCGTCGAACCTGCATCGCGGGCACTGAGCGGGTAGCCCAGCACGACCGCGAGGAAGTACTCGGACCGCAGAGCCTGTAGGCGGAGTGGGCGCGTAGCGCGCACAGTCGCGGTCCGACGGACCCGCCGAAGCAGCGCGATCTCCCCGAATCCCTGCCCCGGACCCAGGGTGGTGATCACCTTTCCGTCCCCGAACACCTCGACCTCGCCCGACTCGATGATGAAGTAGCGGTCCCCGACGTCACCCTGGGAGAAGACGGTCTCGCCGGCGGGCAATTCGAGCGGCTCGAGGCCGCGGGCCAGCTGCTCGATGGCAGGGAGCGGCAACGTTTGCAGCATCGTCACCCTTTGCAACATCGCGATCTCACCGTCACGCACGACAAGGGATCGGTCCATGCGTCGCAGCCGGGGCCAGGCGATCACCGCGCAGAGGGGACACAGCAAGCCGACGATCACCAGTGTTGGTCGTACGCCGGCCTGCTCGATCACCAGCGACGTGACGATTGCGCCCACACCCATGGACAGCGCGACCAGGCTCTCAAGCACTCCGAAGACCCGAGCCAGCACCTCGTCCGGAGCAATCCGGCCGAGAAGCGTGAACCCACCGAGATCGATCAGCGCGTTACCGACGCCGACACAGGCGAGCAGCCCCAACGCCGCACCCTTCTGCGGGAAGACGCCGATCAGGGTCACCGGCACTCCCCACAGCGCCACCCCGATGGCGAACCAGCTGCCCAGACGCCGCGTATCGACCAGCAGCGACGCGGCGAGCGAGCCCAGGACTGCACCCGCCCCGATGGCCGCCGTCAGCAGGCCGACGCCGGCCTCGCCGGTGTCCAGCAGGTCGATGGCGACCACGACGGTGAGAACGGTGAGCGCGCCACGGGTCAAGGTCTGCGCCACTGCGAGGACCATGATCAAGGCCAGGTCGGCATTTCGGCTCACCGCGCGGATCCCCTCGGCTGCGGAGCGCAGCAGGTTGCTCTCCTTGGGGGCGGAGGGGCGCGGAGGCGCCTCGTAGCGAAGCCCCACCAACAGGGCTGCAGCCCACAGCGAGGCGGCCGCGGCCACGGTGAACACCGCGGTCACACCTGCGAGCTGGAGCAGCACTGCCGCCAGCAGCGGACCCACCAACGTGGCCGCGGAGTCTAGGAAGCCACGCACCACGTTGGCGCTGGCGAGCTCGTACCCGGTGCGGCACAGCGAGGGCAGCAGCGCCGAGTGCGCCGGTCGGTAGAGCGAGGCGGCGATCGTGGAGAGCACTGCCAGCGCGTAAACGACGTACGTCGGGCCGGATACGCCGACGACGACCGCGGCTGCGCCCGTGGCGATACCGCGCAGTGAGGAGACCAGGATCAGCACGCGCTCCCGGCGGCCTCTGTCGGCCAGCGGAGACAGCAACGGGGTCAGGATCGCGGACGGTGCCATGCGCAGGAGCCCCACCAGTCCTACGGCTGCCGCGCCTCCGTCCCGGTAGGCCACGATCCCGAGCCCCACGGTGAACGCCCACTCGGCCGTCCAGGCGCCGAGAAAACTCAGCTGGGCGCGCCGGAGACTGGGGTTGCGCGCGTTGCTGCTGAAGGCGGCCGCGGCCTTGCTCAGCCTCCCCCGGACCTGAGGGTTCGGAGCCTGTCCCTGGGCAGGCTTTCGCACGGTGCCTCGCCCGACTTTCTCTCGTGACCATCGCCGAGGTTCAGAGATGGTCTGCAGATGGCTGGTGCAACTTGCGCCCCATAGTGCCCGTCCGCCGGCGTGGCACCAGGGATTTCAGCCGGCCATCTCCTCGTGGATGACCCGCACCAGGTCGGCCGCCAGCACCGGTCGAAGCCGCTGCCAGCCCTGGCCCGCCCACAGGTGCAGGTGCTCGGCGTCACCGGCAGCCGCCGCGGCCTGACGCAGAGGCCGGGTCACGTGGTGCACCTCGGGGTAGCCCCGCGGCGCCGTCGGACCGTGTTCGCGCAGGAAGGCGTTGACCAGCGCGCGCGCCGAGCGGCCGGTGAAGGCCCGCGTCATCGCCGTGCTGTCGAAGTGGGGGTCGGTCAACGCCGCGAGGTACGTCGGGTGCGTCCCCGCCTCGGGGCAGCCGAGGAAGGCCGTCCCCAGCCCGGCCCAGGTGGCACCGGCGGTGAGCGCTGCCGCCACGTCGGCGCCGTCCATCAGGCCGCCTGCTCCGACCAGTGGGAGGTCGGTCTCGGCCCGCACCTGGGCGAGCAGGTGGAGCAGCGGGACCGCGGGCCCGGTGCGTTCGTCGTCGGTGAAGCTGCCGCGGTGCGCTCCCGCCTCGGCGCCCTGGACCCAGAGACCGTCGGGCCGCACCTCAACCGCCTGGCGGGCCTCCTCGACCGTGGTCACCGTCACGAGCACGGCTGAGCCCGCGGACTGCAGCGCGGCGACCTGGGAACGGGTGGGACAACCGAAAGTGAGGCTCACCAGAGGCACCCCCGCGACCGCGGAGAGCTTGTCGGCGACCGCGTCGTCCTCCCAGAGCGGCGCACCGAGTTCGACTCCGAGACGCCCGGCGAGCGGGGCCAGCCGGGTACGGTAGGCGGCCACCGCGTCCTGGTCGGGCGCGGGCTCACCGGGGAGGAACACGTTCACCCCGAACGACCGATCGGTTCGCTGGCGTACGTCGGCGATCTCCGCGTTCACCGCCTCGACGCTCTTGTAGCCCGCCGCGAGAAAGCCCAGCCCACCGGCCCGCGAGACCGCATCGACGAGCTCCGGGGTGGACGGCCCGCCAGCCATCGGCGCGGCAATGACGGGTACGTCGAGGGTGGGCAGCACGATCCGAGAGCCTATTCGCCCGCTGCCTCGTCAACTGCGACCTCGTTTGTGGGAAGCTCGCGCATCATGGACGGGGGACTTGTCGCCGGGGCTTACGAATCGCTCCACACTGCTGAGCTGGAGCGACGCCTAGCCGCGCTGGAGAATTTGAAGCCTCAGTTCGAGGCGCTCGATCAGACTGATGTGCCCGAGGTCCTGTCCCAGCACGTCGCCGGAGTCCTGCGCCGCGTGCTTGTCGATGAGAAGGATCCGCATCGCCGTTCGCAACTCATCGACGAGCTACTTGGTGTGCTCGAAGCGCCAGATCAACGTCCCACCAGCACTCTGGAGCGACTGCTCTCCCTAGCCATCGAGGATGGCCCCGGCGCCCGCACACCGATGCGACCGGTCACCCCGTTGTCGAGTGCAGCCCTCCTGACCAACTCGCACGGCGAGCCGAACCTTGGGGCTGAGCTGCGCGCTGAGATGTCCAGCGCCGATCACGTCGATCTGCTCTGCGCCTTCATTCGATGGGCGGGCCTGCGTGTCCTGGAAGGGGCTCTGGCGGACCTCAAGGATCGCGGTGTCGCGCTCCGCGTCATCACGACGACGTACATCGGTGCCACAGAGCGACGGGCAGTCGATGAACTCGTCCGCCGCTTCGGGGCCGAGGTGCGCATTAGCTACGAGTCACAATCCACGCGACTGCACGCAAAGGCTTGGCTCTTCAGACGGAACTCCGGCTTTGACACCGCTTTTGTCGGAAGCTCCAACCTCTCCCGTGCTGCACTCCTTGACGGTCTTGAGTGGAACGTGCGGCTGTCCGGAGTCGCCACTCCCGAGCCCCTCCGAAAGTTCGAAGCGACCTTCGACACCTACTGGGCTGACCCAGCCTTCGTGCCCTACGACCCGGATCGAGACGCAGATCGTCTGGACGACGAACTGCGCCGGTCCGGAAGCGGTGAGAGCAGATCGACCATCACGCTGGCGGGTCTCGACGTACGTCCGCTGCCGCACCAGGTCAGCATGCTGGAAGCGCTCGATGCCGAACGGCAGGTCCACGATCGGCACCGGAATCTCGTGGTCGCTGCCACAGGCACCGGCAAGACCGTAGTGGCGGCCCTCGATTACCGCCGCCTGGTCGAGCAGCACGGCGGTGACTTGTCGCTGCTGTTTGTCGCGCATCGCCGGGAGATCCTCGATCAGTCGCTGCGTACCTACCGAGAGACGATGGCGGATGGTGCCTTCGGGGAGACCTACGTCGGCGGAGCTCGTCCGGAGCGCTGGCGCCATGTGTTCGCCAGCGTCCAGTCATTGGCGTCCTACGGAGTAGAGCGGCTGCCAGAAGACCACTTCGACATCGTGGTCATCGACGAGTTTCACCACGCAGCAGCAAAGACGTACGAGGCGTTGCTCCAACACCTGCGACCCAAGGAGCTCCTCGGGCTGACAGCGACGCCCGAGCGGGCTGACGGCCGGGACGTCCGAAGCTTCTTTGACGGCCGCACTTCTTACGAGTTGAGGCTCTGGGACGCCCTCGCGGCGGATCTCCTGGTGCCATTCCACTACTTCGGTGTCGCCGACGACGTGGACCTGACGGGCATCGAGTGGCACCGCGGTGCCTACGACGCCGCCGGCCTTGACGGTGTGTACACGGGAAATTACGCTCGCGCGGCCAAGGTGCTCCGAGAGTTGCGAGACAAAGTGACCGACGTCCAGCGGATGCGGGGTCTCGGCTTCTGCGTCTCGATTGCGCATGCGGAGTACATGGCACGCGTCTTCCGGGACGCGGGAATCCCGGCGATGGCTGTCTCGGGCGCGACATCAGAAAGCCAGCGCGCCGAATCCTTGGCCCGGCTTCGCGCCGGGGAGGTGAACTGCTTGTTCGCGGCTGACCTCTTCAATGAAGGGCTCGATTTGCCGGAGGTCGACACGATCCTGCTCCTGCGACCGACCCAAAGCGCCACCGTCTTCCTCCAGCAGCTCGGCCGGGGGCTGAGACGGGCACACGGTAAGCCGGTCCTCACCGTTCTCGACCTGATCGGCCAGCACCGCAAGGAGTTTCGTTTTGATTTGCGGTACCGGGCGCTAACCGGCTCGAGCTCGCAAAGCCCTCGAGCACCAGATTGAGCACGGTTTCCCCTTCTTGCCTTCAGGATCACAACTCGTCCTTGATCGTGTGGCCCAGCGGATCGTCCTGGAGAACGTGCGGAACCAGCTACTCATGTCGAGGAAACAACTCGTCGAGGATGTCCGGTCGCACGGGGACTCCCCTCTTGTTCGCTATTTGGCGGAGTCGGGTCGCGAGCTCGCAGACGTATACAAGTCCAATGGCTCATGGACAAGCCTGCGCAGGGAGGCGGGCTTCTCCACCCGTGATCCCGGCCCCGATGAAGCACCGCTCCTTCGGCGTCTGCCCGCGCTCGCGCACGTGGACGACCCCGAACGGGCTCACGCGTACTCAATGCTTGCCTCCCCGACGCTCCGGCGTACGACCAGCTGAGTGAGCGCGAGCAACGGCTCGCACGGATGCTCTTCTTCACGCTTTGGCCGAACAAGGGCGGCTTCGAGAGCTACCAGGCGGGGCTGGAGTACCTGAGACGGCACCCCGCCATGTGCGATGAGCTGCAGCAACTAGTTGCGATCGGCTTGGACCAGGCGCGACACCTACCGCGATCACTAGGCGAGGGCCTTCAACACGTTCCTCTTGCCAGCCATGCCCACTACCGGCGCGAGGAACTGCTCGCAGCGCTCGACTGGGCATCGATGGATCGCAGCGCCCGTGGCAACATCACCGGTGTCGCATGGGCCGAAGCAACCCAGACCGACGCGCTGATGATCAACCTGAGGAAGAACGAGAAGGACTTCTCGCCGTCCACGATGTACCGCGACTACGCGATCAGTCCCGAGCTCTTCCACTGGGAATCGCAGAACGCAACATCGACGACGTCCCCCGCCGGAGATCGGTACCTGCACCACGAGCAGCGCGGAACGCACGTCACGCTCTTCGTCCGCGAAACACCGGAGAATGAACTCGGTGCAGCGCCGTTCCTCTGCCTTGGACAAGCCACGTACGTCGAGCACCGAGGTGAGAAGCCCATCGCCATCACGTGGCGACTACATCGCCCGCTCCCTGGCGACACGTTCCGCCAAGCCAGCGTTGTCGCGACCTAGTCGTGGGTTGGGCCCGACTTGGGCAACCAAGTTCCGCGTCACTACGGCTTCCAGTGATAGTGACCGGTCAGGCTGACCTGTGCTCGTCGCGGATGCCGGCGTAGAGCTTCTTGGTCAACCACGTCTGCATGAGCGAGCGGAATTCGGGCATGTCGAAGAAGGCTTGGAACAGCGCCTCGTTGGACTCGTGTCGGTCGACAATCCTGCCCTCAAGCATAGGCTCGAGGAACACCTTGAATTGCTGATAGTCGTTGTTCAGCGCCACGACTCGCGACGTCGTCGTCCTCGCGCAGGTGGGCTTCCTGCTGCTCGAACCAGATCCGGTCGGCGTCGGTGAGGTTCATCCCGAACCGCTCGTTGAGCGCGTTGATGAGCACGCGACAGCGGCTCCGTGGGTGGCTCGTTCTGCCTTGCCGCGGCCCTCGCCACCGGGCCGGTGCAGCGGGTTCGTCGGAGCCCTCGGTCAGCGACGCGTTGGCCTCGCTCGGCGATAGGTCGGTGCGCAGGTGGGTGAGCACCACGGCGCCGTCGAGGTCGACCGCCGCCGCCGGTGTCCGGCTTCGGGCAGCTCGGGTGAGCAGGTACTTGCCGTAGAGGTAGAGCGCTCCAGGTCCGGGTCGGTCGAAGGGCACGATCTGGGCGAGGAACGCGTACGCGCGGGTGAAGTCGCGCAGCGCGGTCGCGGAAGTCCTCCTGCGCCGCCTCGTCCAGGGCGTGCCAGCGGTCGACGGCGGGGTCGATCGCGGCGTTGAGCTTCGCTGGCCCGGCAGCCCCGCCGCGCAGGATCGCCGCGACGCCGGCGGCCATCTCGGCGGGGTCGATCACCCCGGCGTCGAGGATGCGCGGCTGCAGGTTGTACAGGATGTTGGGGTCGGTGGGCGCGGCCGTGGTCCGCTCGAAGAACGGGCGCGAACGCCTCCTGGATGTCCTCGGCGTTGTTGACGAAGTCGAGCACGAACGTGTCGGTCTTGCCGGGGTGGATCCGGTTGAGCCGGGACAGGGTCTGCACGGCCTTGACGCCGGCGAGCTTCTTGTCCACGTACATGGTGTGCAGCAGCGGCTGGTCGAAGCCGGTCTGGTACTTCTCGGCCACCACCAGCACCTGGTACTCGTCGCCGGCGAACCGCTCGGGCAGCTGCGCCTCGCCGAAGCCGTTCATCAGCGCCTCGCGTGTACGTCGACGTCCGGGTCGTCGGGGTCGGTCACGGTGCCGGAGAACGCGACCAGCGCCCGCACGGCGCGGTCGCCCTGGTCGTAGCCCTTGCTCCGCGATGTACGCGTCGATGGCCTGCTTGTAGCGCACCGCGTGCAGCCGGGACGCGGGTGACCACCATCGCCTTGGCGTGCCCGCCGATCTTGGTCGCGGTGTGGCGCCGGAAGTGCTCGACGATGATCTCCGCCTTCTGGCGCGATGTTCGTCGGGTGCAGCGACGACGAACCGGGCCAGCGCCGCGGCGGCCTTGCCCTTCGGCACCTCCGGGTCGTCTCCGGCTCGAGGCCGTTGGCGAGCCGGTAGTAGGTGGCGTAGGTCGTGTAGTTGGCCAGCACGTCGAGGATGAACCCCTCCTCGATGGCCTGCCGCATCGAGTACAGGTGGAACGGCACGTAGCCGCTCCTCGCCGGCCGGGTCGGCGACCTGCGCTCGCCGAACAGTTCCAGGGTCTTCTGCTTCGGGGTCGCGGTGAACGCGAAGAACGACAGGTTCTCCTGCTTGCCCCGCGCCGCGACCGACTCGGCCAGCAGGTCCTCGGCGTCCCTGACCGCGTCTCCGCGGCCTCGTCGGCCTCCTCGGCGCTCGGCAGCGCCTCGTCGCCGGTCGGCCGGCCAGCACCTCCTTGAGGTCCTTGGCGGCCTCCCCGGACTGCGAGGAGTGCGCCTCGTCGACGATGACCGCGAACCGGGTGCCCGCCAAGTCCGTCGGCGCGCCTCGGCGACCACCGGGAACTTCTGCAACGTGGTGATGATGATCCGGGCCTGCTTGCCCTCCAGCGCCTCCCGCAGCTGCGCGGAGTCCTGGTCGATCTTCACGATCATGCCCGGGGTGTGGTCGAAGGACGGCGACCGTGTCCTGCAGCTGCCGGTCCAGCACCACCCGGTCGGTGACGATGATGACCTTGTCGAACACCGGCTGGTTCGCGCGAGCCCGCCGCTCGCCCCTCGCCGAGCTCGCGGGTCGGAGGGGTGTGCAGCGGGCAGCCGGTGGGCCAGCCACGCGATGGTGTTCGACTTGCCCGACCCGGCCGAGTGCTGGACCAGCTTGTTGTGGCCCGGCCCTCCGTGCGGCTCGCGGCGAGCAGCCGGGTGACGGCGTGCCACTGGTGGAACCGCGGGAACACCGTGACGGTCTTGCCGGTCTTCTTGCCGTCGCTTGTCGCGCAGTGTCCTCGACTGGACGAACGAGCCGAGCATGTCCAGCCACGCATCGCGCTGCCAGACCTGCTCCCACAGGTACGCCGTCTTCGTAGCCGCTCGGGGTTCACCGGGTTCCCCGCCCCGCCCGTCGACGCCCGGGCCGCCGGAGCCCTGGTTGAACGGCAGGAACACGGGTCTTGTCCCCGGCCAGCCGGGTGGTCATGAACGACGCGGTCCTGATCGACCGCGAAGTGCACCAGCGTCCGGGCCCGGAAGATCAGGTCGCTCGGGTTGCGGTCCGTGTCGGTACTGGTGCATCGCGTGCTCACGCTCTGGCCGGTGCTGGTTCTTCAACTCCGCCGTCGCCACCGGCATCCCGTTGACCACCAGCAGCAGGTCCACGGTGTCGCCAGCGGTTCGACTCCGAGTGGTGCAGCTGCCGGGTCACCGTGAGCCGGTTGGCCTCGTAGAGCTCCCGCAGCTCGGGCGTCAGGTCGTGCGCCGGCGCGAAGTACGCGAGGTCGACCTGCTGGCCGAGGTCCTTCACTCCGCGACGGATCACGTCGACAGCCCCCCGTGCAGTGATCTCGTCGGCGAGACGTCGCGCGAACTTGCGCTGCGCTTGGTCCGCCCCGCCGTGCAGGGAGATGAGCTTCTCCCACGTGTCGGCTTGGGTTGCTCCGATGAACGCGTAGAGCTCGGCCGTGTCCAGCCCGAGCGCCTTGTCGTAGTTCTCGGCGAGCCCTTCACCCAGCCGTTGGAGACGAGGTGGTTCTGGATCGATTCCTCGAACGCGATCTCCTGGTGCGCCTTCATCGTTGCCTTGTCATCCGGTCACGGCAACAGTGGCACGTGTCGAGGCGGTCGACACATCGAAGGCGCCCGTCACCGCCGACGTAATCAGCGCCTGCTTCCGTTCTTGAAGAAGACGGATCTGCGCCCGCAACAGAGCTAGCACGTCATCGTGGGCGCTTTCGATTTCTTCCGCCTGTTGCACGAGGGCTCGCTGCACTGCCGGCGGAGGAAGGAGAATCGGCATAGCCATGAGTATTCCCGTATTGAGGTTGGCCATCGTCGACCCCACTGCCTGCGTTTCGAAGTAGTACCGAATCGCGCTCGTTCGAAGGAGCCGTAGAAGGAACCGGGGATCCAATTCGACGCCGGTCAACCGAACCCTCAAGGACCCTGTTCCGCAAAGCCATCCGCTTTGCTGCTCGCCAACCAGGCCAGCGCGCCCCAGTTCTCCCCTCCGACCAAACACGACGTCTCCTGGAGCAAGGACATGGCGGTTCAGGCGTTCGCGGGTCGCGTCATCGACCATCATCTCTGGCAGCGACACAATGCCGTCCATTTTCAAGTTCGCGGGGTTGACCACTGGCCAACCGTCCTCAACGTAGTCATCGCGGTGCAGCTGACTTCCGAACGGACCGGTCTGAACGGCACAACGGACTGACCGCAACTGGCGCGCCCGCCAAGCCTTTGGCACCCTTCCGAAGGGTGCCCATGCGGCGACGTCCAACTCGGACTCGTTCTTTCCCGTCACCAACGCATCAAGCGCAGCGGCGCGCCGCTGCTCGATGAGCTTCCACTGTTTCCTATGACCGTCCGCGACTCGATCGATGCGAGGAACCTGGTCGTCGAGAAAGCCCGCGATCCGTCGCTGCTCGTCCACGGCTGGGGTGCAAATGACGAGATCAGCCATCTGATCCCAAGAAGTGCGCGGCATCTTGGCGCCATAGGTGCTCCAGACGGAGTGCTCGATCCATGGGTCGCTGAGGGACGTGTACAAGAGCCAGCTGGTGTGCACGTCTTTCACCGGACGCAGGCACAGGAACTCACCGCTGGCGAAAACGGGGTCGCGCGGCGCGAACGACTTGCGCAAGTAGGGGCGCAATTTTGCAAAGAGCACATCTCCGGGCTCGGCTGCAATGTTCTGCTCGGCGGCTGACATGGTGAGTGCTGAAGAGACGAGACACCCGCCGCCCGGCACGACCGCATCAAGCGTCACTAGGGGCCGTTCACCTGCCGCGTCCGTGACCACCTTGTTGCGAGCCAGCCGCCGCAGTGGAACGTGCCTCATCGTCGTTCTAGCCCTGTGAGCAGGACTTGCATGCGCCGCCCTGTCTCGGCGAGATCAGCATCGATCTCGGCCAAGGGACGCGGTGGCACGTACTCATGGAAGTGCCTCGTCATCGGAATCTCGTAGCCGACCTTGGTCTTGGAGTGGTCGATCCAGGCGTCGGCCGCGTACGGCTGGATCTCGTTCGCCAAGTACTGCTCTGCCTGGTCGACCAGAACCTTCGCCTGCGAGGACGCCTGCAGGTCCAGATAGCCGACCGGTAGCGGCACGTTTTCGCTGTCGCGAAGATCGGCATCGGGCAACGGGCTGCCCGTCCGATCAACGATGACTGGCGCCTCGACATCGCTGATGGCAGCAGCCCTCAAGATCGCCTGCCTTAATCGAGAGGGGATCGTCATCGTGCTCGACCCAGACAGGAGCGATTCGACGACGAACTGGCCCAGTGCCTTCATAAGGCCGCTCCTCGTCGATGACTCGGCCACCTCGTGGTCGTTTTCGTCTACCGCCACGTACGTCTCGGCGTTGACGTGCACGTAGAACTTTCGCCCATCCACGGCGCGGACGGTGGCATAGCCAGGGAACTCCTCAGCGATGCCGATGAGCCTGGTAGGTTCGCCCATCCAGGCATCGAGCCACCGAAGGACGCCGTCACGACTTCTGTCTAGGTGCAGTTCGTTTTCGTCCGTGTCGGTGACTCCCCACGAGCCGTCCTCCCACTGCCCCACGAGAAGTCTGCTACCGCCGCTCCCCTCGTAGATCATCCACGTCTCGCTGTTCGCGAACTTCCCAAGAACATGAAGGTTCGGCAGGGTCGTACCGTCCTTCAAGCGCCCAGGGGTCGCACCGGCTGCCGGTACCGACAGGTCCGCGAGTGCACTTTCCAACCGCTTGGTGAACGCCGGCTCGGAGACTTCGACCTGACCGACCAGACCCTGCAGTACCTCAATGAGTCGCTCCTGCGACTGCTCGACGGAGTGCACGTACCCGATCGCGTCGGCTGTTCCCTTCGGCGGGATGAGCCACGCCGACCATGCCTTCTCATGGACGAGCGCATCGACAGCCTCGGTGGTGAGTTCCCAGCGCCGGCGCAGTGGCCGCTCGACGGTAATGCGCTGGTAGCCGAACGTCTCCCGATCGAAGACCTTGACCCGCTTGTCGGTGCCGTCGAGTGCCAGCGCATCGTCGTACAGCCTGGTGATCTCTGTGATCTGATCGTCCGTGACGTACTTGCGCTTGTCGCCGAGGCTCTTCCGCATCTTGGTGAACGACTCGCGCGCGTCGACGAGCACGACCTTGCCGCGTCGCTCGGCCGGCTTGCGGTTGGTGAGCACCCAGAAGTACGTGCGAGATGCCGGTGTTGTAGAACATCTGGTCGGGGAGCGCGACGATGCCCTCAAGCCAGTCGTTCTCGATGATCCAGCGGCGGATCTCGGACTCCCCGCCGCCGGCCGCACCGGCGAACAGCGGCGACCCGGAGAACACGATGGCCAGCCGGGTGCCGCCCTCGGTGCCCTGCACCGGCTTCATCTTCGACAGCATGTGCAGCAGGAACAGAAACGAGCCGTCCGAGACACGCGGCAGACCGGGGCCATAGCGCCCGTCGTACCCGAGCTTCTCGTGCTCGGCCTTGATCGGGTCGGCGTACTTCTTCCAGTCGACGCCGAACGGCGGGTTGGCGAGCAGGTAGTCGAAACGTTCGCCGGCGTGCCCGTCCTCGTCGGTCAGGGAGTTGCCGAGGACGATCCGGTCAGGGTCCTGCCCCTTGATCATCAGGTCGGAGCGGCAGACGGCCCACGTCTCGGGGTTGAGCTCCTGGCCATAGGCCTGGAGGACCGCCTGGTGGTTGAGCGTCGCGCAGGTGGTCTTGGGCGACGGTGAGCATGCCACCGGTGCCGCAGGCGGGGTCGTAGATGGTGCGCACCGGCTTGGCGCCGCTCAGTGCCTTGTCGTCCTCGGCGAACAAGACGTTGACCATGAGTTTGATGACCTCGCGGGGGGTGAAGTGCTCCCCGGCCGTCTCGTTGCTCATCTCCGAGAAGCGCCGGAGCAACTCCTCGAAGATGTAGCCCATCGCGTCGTTGGTGACGGCGCTCTCGGTCAGGTCGAGCTCGGCGAAGCTGCGCGACCACCTGGTAGAGCAGGCCTGCCTTGTCGAGCCGGGCGATCTTCTCGTCGAAGCCGTAGCGCTCCAGCACCTCGGCGGCCCCGGGCGAGAAGCCGGCGACGTACGTGCCGAGATTCTTGGCCACGTTGGGCGGGTCGTTCAGCAACTTTGTCAGGTCGAGCTGGGAGACGTTGTAGAACCGCTGGCCCGCGACGCGGCGGAGCACTGCGTCGGCCCCCTTGCCGTCCATGGACTTGGCCCGGCCGAGGACCTTCCGCTTGGTGGGCTCCAGGGCGCACTCCAGGCGCCTAAGGACGGTGAATGGGAGGATCACCTGGCCGTACTCGTGGGCCTTGAAGTCCCCCGCAGCAGATCGGCAACGCCCCAGATAAACGCGACCTTGTCCTGGAAGCCGAGAGGCTGTGTCACTGCTGATCTCCCCCATGACCGATCTCGCGGACCTGCACAGTGGAACGTACCGCGATCCCCGGGCCCGGGCATCTGCCCACCAAGCACGAGGTGCAGGGGCAGAAGCAACGCAGGCACCTTGCCATCCGCCGTTGGGCGAGAAGCCAGTTGCAGCTCCTCCGTAAACACTGGGTCAGACTGCGTCGCTAGCGCTTCCACGATTTTGCTGCCGCCTGCTGCACACAGCGGCTGTTGATGCCCCCGATTGCCCTGGTCGATGGCCGCAAGCACGACGTAGATTTCCCATCAAGTGCCGCGGCTCTTCGAGCCGGGCCACCCGCACCGGACGGAACCTGTCAGGGCCACCTGATAGACCAAAGGCACGGGAGTGAAGGCGTCCACGCCCTGGAATCGACTCGCCTCGAAGTTGGGCGGCAGGGGCGTCCAGCCACACCACGCCGAGCCGCGCTTCGTCACGGCTTAACGAACGAGCGCGCGCATCGGCCCTAGTCTGGGGCACACACTTGGCAGACATATGAGGAGCAGCTGTGACAAGAGCAGTACACCCATTCCCGGCAAGAATGGCGTCAGAAATCGCCCTTGACGCAATTAGCTCCGCGAGACAGCCCATGACTCTGCTCGACCCTATGTGCGGCTCCGGCACAGTCCTTTCCCATGCGAGCAATCATGGTCACACAGCAATCGGTTTCGATCTCGATCCCTTGGCAATCTTGATGTCTCGCGTGGCAACGTCCACGGTTAAGGCATCACGACTATTCCAAATCGCGGATGACTGTGTTCGAGCTGCCAAGAGATCCCGTGCGGCGTCCCCGCCTTGGCAGGACGACGAGACAGAACCTTTTGCGCGCTATTGGTTTGCAAGCATGCAGTACACACAGTTGCTTCGCTTGAGCAAGCAACTCAACGGCCTAACGTGCAGGCCAGAACGCGATGCTCTGCAAATCGCCTTGAGCAGGACCATCGTTACCAAGCATCCTCAAGCTTCTCTCGCCGCCGATACCGCGCATAGTCGACCTCACCGGGTCTCAACAACTTCGGAATACGACGTCTACGTGGGCTTTCTGAAGTCGGTGCAAAGACTTTCCACACAGCTAGAGCAGAGGTCCCTAAGGGGAAAGGTGACTGTGAAGCAGGCAGACGCACGAAGGCGCAGTAGCTATCGTGAAAGCTCGATAGATCTAATTATCACATCTCCGCCTTATTTGAATGCAATCGATTATCTTCGCGGCCACCGGCTCGCACTCATTTGGCTGGGTCATTCGCTAGGTCCCCTTCGCTCGATACGGCGGACTTCGATCGGTGCCGAGGCCGGGCTTGAAAACGTAGCCGCCAGCGACAAGGCATGGTCGTTGATTTCCCCACTGCTAGACGCCATCGAGCACCCCGATGAATTGCCCACAGCGATGATATCGCGCTACGCCCACGACATGCGACTCTTGTCCGAGAACATTTTTCTGGCCCTGAAACCCGGCGCGAAAGCGATCGTGGTGGTGGCTGATTCAAACATTCGCGGACAAGCGGTACCGACCGGAAGGATCGTGTCTCGCTGCCTCGCCGTCGCCGGGCTTGTTCCATTCTCACTCTCAACCCGTGAGATTCCTACGGCAATGCGCTATCTGCCGGTGACAAAAGCGGGGCCGATGTTGAATGCGAGGATGAAACGCGAACACGTCATCGTCGTTAGGAAGGCGGCGTAATGCTACGCCATGAACAATTGCCAATACGGCCGTATGCACGACTGTTGACTATGCTTGGCGAGCAGCTAATAAAGAATGACCGGATAGCGCTCGTGGAGTTGGTCAAGAACTCCTATGATGCAGACGCCACGCACGTGGCGATTGCTTTCGACGACTTCGGACCCGGTCTCACGACAACTCCAGAGGCGCAGATCGTGCTTCTGGACAATGGTGACGGTATGACCAGCCAGATTGTACGCGACCACTGGCTCAATCCCGCCACCGAATTCAAGGTTGCCAAGAAGCGTTCAGATCGCCCCAAGACTGACGGTGGACGGGTAATTCAGGGCGAAAAGGGGATTGGCCGGTTTGCAATGTTCAAACTGGGATCATCCATTTCCATGGTCACGCGCGCTCGCGAAGACCGCTATGAGACGGTGGTAGACCTCGACATTTCCTTCCTTGACGCAGATGCAACTCCCGCGATCGGGAGTGACTCCGCTGCGAGGGACAACAGCGATGACGCGGCTGCTCTCCCCACCGCGCTGCGCGACGAGCCCGACGAGATCGCTCCGCTCCCGTTGCCGGGCTCCTACCTAGACCAGCTCACAGCCAGAGTCACCACCAGGACTCCTGAGATCTTCGACGGAGTCGCACAAGACGGCGGCGCCTCCTCTCATGGCACTCGCATTGAGATCAAGAAGTTAAGGGGCGAGTGGTCGATACGCGCGCTAGAGAGGCTGCACCAGGACCTCTTTCGGCTCCGTCCCCTAGGCGGTCTCTTGACTGGGAAGGCCGGCGAGGACCCTCTTGCCTTCGATGTGGATTACTCCGTCGATGGCGCAGCACCGACAGATTTGCAGGACCCAGAGTTGCTGCTGGGCAATCTTATTGAGCGGGCTGTCCTTCGGGTCGTGGGTACATTCGACTCTTCGCTTGGAGAGTACAGCATCACCATAAACGATTCAGAAGACATGGTCTCCATAAACTCCGCAAACATTAGAGCACTTCGGCTCTTTAAGGAAGCGTTTGGGAAGAACGCGGAGGAAGTTCAGCTTCTCTGTGGCAATTTTAGTTTCGAGTTCCTCTTCTTCGACCTTCGGCCGTCAGCTTCTGCCCGCTACAGGTTGGATCCCCAAGAGAGGGATCTCGTTAAGGATCACAGGATCTACCTCTATCGCGACGGAGTTCGCGTGCTGCCGTACGGTGACCCCGACGACGACTGGCTGCAGTTGGATGTCATTCGCGGAACACAAGCCGCATCGCGCATTTTCAGCAATGATCAAACACTAGGTTTCGTGTATATCAGTCAGGAGTCAAATCCGGACCTCCGTGATAAGACGAATCGCGAAGGTCTCATCGATTCCGGCCGTGCATTCTCGGACTTCTTGCTGGCGTTGCAACTTGTAATCACGTATCTTCGCAGGGGCGAATTCGCGAGATACCTCGCTCTCTCGCAACAGCGGGCCGAGGCCGAGAGTCGCCGTCACATCGACGCAACCGCCACCCGACTCGCAGCATTAGAAGATGCTTCAAAAGGTAGTCCCAAGATAACTGCTCTCATCAAGGACTTTGGTCGTGCATATAAAACGGAGCGCGAGTTTCTCATACTTCGCGCAGAACGCACTGAGGATCTGGCAGGAATTGGTTTATCTGTTGAGACCGCTTCGCACGATGTCGTTGCCGCAGCAAATCAGGCCTTGCGGGACCTTCGATTCGTTCACGAGCAGATGGGACATGAACTTGGCTTGGCGAACCTCTTGTACCAACGCGCAGGTGCCATCGTTGACGCGATGTCGTTCATCGTGTCGCGCCTGCAGGACGTGCAAGGTTTGTTTGTGTCCTCCCGGGGTCGACCAAAGCCCTTGAACGCGGTTCAGTTCGCGAAGAAGGTGCAAGCCATTTACCGAAGGCTCTTGAGTGAGAGAGGGGTCGCAGTGATTTACACGGGGGATGAAAAGCTTGAAGTCAAGGCCAAGGAAGCAACACTACTGCAGATTTTTCTCAATCTCATGGACAATTCTGTCTTCTGGCTGGAGACCAGTCGCGTTTCTGATCCAGCGATTCAGATTCGCGGCGATAGCTCGCGCAAGGTAATTCGCTTCTCCGACAATGGACCAGGTATACAACCTGACGATGCTCCGTACATTTTCGACGCATTTTTCTCCGCTAAAGGCGACGAGGGCCGCGGGCTTGGTTTGTACATTGCTCGCGAGGTTGCACGTCGGAGCGGTTTTGATTTGTTGCTTGCTCAGGCCGACGCAGAATCGCTCCCTGGTGCGAACTTCGAACTGGACTTCGACCCTTCATGAGTGGCGCTGTTGCGAACTTGGTTGTGGGCCCAGCGGTAGTCGTTGATGACAAGGTTGACGAGGCCGAGGGGGCACTACTTGCAATCCTCGAGCAACTTGACGCGGCCGGATTGCCTGTGGTCACACTCGCTGAGTTGCCCAGCGTTGAGTCACTGCGGCACTGGCGTCAGCTTGCCCTGATCGTTCTTGACTGGGAGTTGTCCTACGCCGCCGCGGACACTGAGGTCCCTCCCGGCGTAACCGTGCCTTCTACCCTTGAGGAAGAGACGCGTTCAACCGTTCATGATTTCATACGCGCTTGTCTCAGGGAGACTTCCGCACCGATCTTTATTCTGAGCAATGCATCGGTCGATGACATCGAGGCCGACTTATCTCGGAATCTGACGGACATTCAAGATGCCCTGGGGAGGAGGGTGCAGGTATATAGCAAGAGCGCAGTGCAGGTCGACTTGATGGAGAAGGTTTATGGATGGCTCGAGTCGAAGCCGGCATTGCTCGCGCTAAAGGCATGGAATCGGGCGTATTCGCTCGCCGAGATGGCGACCTTTCATGACTTCGATGACGCATCGGGTGACTGGGTCGGTGCGATCCTCGCCGCCGCGGAGGCGGATGGTGCACCACCGGTGGATGAACTTCGCGAGATTCTTGGCCGCAACGTGATCAACCGAGTTGGGCCGTTGGACCTGGAGTTTTCAAGCGACCAGGAGTTGCCTGCGCCCGATGGGCCCGGATTGCGCCGCGTCCTCAGCATGGGGGCTGTAATTCCCGCGCGTGGCTTGGACCCAACTACCATCGGAACTGGAGACCTCTTCGTCTTGCTCGACGCGGGTGAGCCGTTTGACGAGATCAAGGTCATTGTGTCCCCTGACTGCGAGTTGGTGCGGGGAGAGTCATTGAGACTTGTCTTTTTGACGGCCGTGCGGCAGACCGAAGGGCTCCCAAACTTGTCCAAAAAGCGCGTGGAGAAGGTGAAAAAAGGGGCAGAGGGTCAGGTTTGGAGCTGCCTCCTCACGCCTGAGGGAAACGAATATGCAATAAGGCTCAGCGGTTGGCAGATGGAATGGATTACTCCAACCGACCAGGATTTATGGACTGGACATCGCCGCATTGGGCGTTTGATGGAACCATTTCTGTCGCATTTGCAGCAGAATTTTGCTCTGAACATCAGCCGCAAGGGTCTGCCTCGTATTCCAGATATCTTTTTCGATTGATGTGAGGCATGCCCACAGCCCACGGTTCTGTCTCATGCGGGAGGGTGCCGAAAGGCGGGGGTGGCACAGGTGACGGAAGCCGCGACCATGCGGCCCAACGCAGGGGTCGCGCCGGGTGCTGGACCTGCCGCGCTGGCGCTGACGCCACTACTCGTCTTCGCGGCCGCCGCGGCCGCCGCTGCCGTGAGTGGCCTGGGGACCTACTTCCTTCTCAGCTCCGGTAAGGATGGCGGCGAGGGCTTCGAGTCGCTCGGGTGGGCAATCCTCGGCGCCACTGTCGCGATCATCGTTGGCCTAACGGTCACCGTCGTTGGCCTGATCGTCCTTGCCCGGCGCCTTTTCCTCCCTGGTCACCGGGTTGCGCCCGTCGTACTCGCGCTCGTCGGTCCCTTCGTCCCACTCGTGCTCGGCGGCGCCCTGAGCGCCCTCTTCGGCGGCTACCTCCCAGCCGTGCTGGCGGTTCCGTTCACCCTGGTCGCCCTCGCCGCCCCGTCGCTCGCATTCCTGTGGTGCGGCAGCGCCGCGCCTTCCCAGCGCACGCTCCTGCGCGGCGGAGCGGTCCTGGCCGCGGTGATCGTGGTCGGGTCGCTCGTCCTGTACGTCATGAAGGACGCCCGTGAGGACAAGGCGATCGAGGAGCTCCCGCTCGTGCTGTTCGACGGCACCACGGCCACGGCCGAGGCGCCCTACCCGAACTGGAGGCGCGACGCGTTCAGCAGGACCGCGGTCCGGTCGGAGAGCGCGTTCGCGCCGGAGGGGCACGAGGCCTACCTGAAGTACTTCTCCGCCCCGGGCGTCGTGTTCCTCACCATGCGCACGGACGTCGGCGAGTGCTCCCCCACCCTGGTCCGCGGCTACACCTGCCAGGTCGTCGGGTCGCTGCCCGCCGGCGAGCTGCGCTCCTATCGCTCGCCGGAGCAGTACGCCACCTACCCGGTCAGCAAGGAGTTCCTCGTCCTCGTGTACGCCGACCGGTCCGGCGTCTCGGTCAACGTCGACGGACTGCAGCAGCCCGCCCAGGACGTCCTTGCTCGGCTGCAGCGGGTGGACCGGAAGACGTTCGAGACCGCCGCTGGAGAGCTCTCGTTCAACTGAGGCTTCCCTAGCCCTGCCGCTGGTAGACCCTAAGGATCTCGGTTCAATCCCCCCACACAGCCTCGGCGTACTCGAACCGCTGCCTGCCTTGCTCGTCGGTCGAGTAGATCAGCTCAGTCACGCGATACGTACCGTAGCCGGAGCGATGAGGCATCTCGGTTGGCTGGACTGAGTCGCCGACCTTGTAGTCCCCGGAAACGTCCAGCTTCCGCGCATCCAAGGGCCCGCCGTGAAAGTGCAACAACATGGGTCGCACGCTAGACCTAGCCCTCGAAAGCCTCAACAGGCTGCAGGGCGCGCTGATCAGCTCAAGCAGGACGATGGATCGTGCTCATCGGCCCACCGTCATCGTCGCGGTGATCTCGGGGAACCGCCTGCGATCTCGATCACTGTCCAAGCACCAGGAAGCGGCCACCGGGTCGACACCAGAGGTTCGAGGCCATCACCGACGCAAAGTTGTCAAACCTGCTGAGGGTGCGCGGCCAGCACCGCCGATTCGTCCTCTGGCGCCGGCCCCGGACCCGAGGCATAGTTGCGGCATCAACAGCCTGGAGGTGCTGGGATGCCACCCACTGACGCCGAGCTGGTGGAGCTCGAGGCGCGACGCGCGGAGCTGCGCGGGAAGTACCTGCGGCCCCCCGAGGAGCGCCCGCCGACGCCCGGCCGCGGCATCCATCACGCCGCGCTGATCTGCTCCGACGTCGAGCAGACCATCCGGTTCTACCAGGACCTGCTGGGCTTCCCGCTGGTCGAGCTGGTCGAGAACCGCGACTACAAGGGGTCGTCGCACTTCTTCTTCGACCTGGGCAACAAGACGCTGCTGGGCTTCTTCGACTTCCCCGGGCTGGGGCTCGAGCCGGTCGTCGAGGCGATCGGCGGCGTGCAGCACATTGCGATCTCCTGTCCGCGTGACCGCTGGGAGGAGTGCCAGCGACGGCTGGACGAGGCCGGCGTGAAGTACGCCGGGCCCGACCTCGGCATCCCCGAGTCGATGTACTTCAAGGACCCCGACGGCATCCAGATCGAGCTGCTCAGCGACCCGTTGATGTACTTCGGCGGCGCCCAGCTCGACGAGTAGTCACCCACCCACAGCCCCAAAGAGAGGTTGCCAGCGATGAGCGAGTGGAACGCCATGACCTACGAGGGCAAGGAGACCATCCTGCGGGTGGTGCGCCACGAGGCGGAGCGGTTCTTCGCGCTCGCGGACAACCCCGAGGCGTGGGAGCGGCAGACCGCGTGCGACAACTGGACGACGCGCGACGCGGTGGCCCACATCGTCGACACGACCGAGGGCTACTTCCGGGCCTTCGACGCCGCCCGCAGTGGCAGCGAGGCGCCGGCACCGTTCGGGCTGCCCGTCATGCACGAGAAGGCCGACGAGTTTGCCACCGCCTTCCGCGGCGTGCCGCGGGAGGAGCTGATGCAGCGGCTGAAGGACGACTTCCACAAGATGCAGGAGCTGCTCGACGCGCTCGGTCCCGACGACTGGACCGGCCTGATGATCACCCACCCCTACATGGGCCCGGTGCCGGCGTTCTTCTACGCCGCCGGCCAGCTGATGGACTACGGCGTGCACTCGTGGGACATCCGGCAGGGCAGCGGCAAGGAGCACGGGCTCTCGGGTGACGCAGCCGACCTGCTCGTGCCGTTCATGTTCGAGATCTGGCGGGGCACGGTGCGCACCGACGGGGTCACCGAGCCGTTCACCATCGGCATCCGGGTCAGCGGACGCAACGCCGGCGACTACCGGGTGTCAGTGAGCAGCGAGGGACTTGCCTACGAGCAGGGCGACATCGAGAGCCTGCCGGCCTACATCGAGTTCGACGCCGGCAGCATGGTGCTGTGCGCGTTCGGCCGGTGCAACACCGGCACGGTGCGCGGCGACATGGACCTGGCCGAGCGCTACCTCCAGTCGTTCTTCCGGATCTAGTCCCGTACGCCGGGGGCTAGCCGCTCGGCGGCTGGTACTCGGTCGCGTGGTGGACCTCGTCGTACACGGCCATTCCGATCGGGCTGCGCATCTCCTCGGCGAGGTGCCCGACCAGCCCTGCCGCGCGGGCGAGCAGCGCGAAGCCGCGCAGGATGTCCGCGTCGAAGCCCAGGTCGCACAATGCCGCGCCGCAGACGCCGGCGCCGTTCAGCGGCAGGGTGCGCCCGAGCACGTCAGGGTGCACCCGCCCGACGGCCTCGAACAGCCGCAGGTGCGGCCCGCGCAGGCCCTCCTCCTCGGCGATCCGCAGCAGCGCCGGTGTGCGCGGGTCGCCACCCTTGTGCACCGGGTGCCCGAGGCCCGGAACCAGACGACCGGCCTCCTTCTGCGCGCGGACGGCGGCCCGGGCGAGGTCGTCCCAGCCCTCGTCGGTCGTCGGCAGCTCGTTGCTCACCGCCTGGTGGTCGGCCAGCGCGGTGGCAAGGAAGCGGCCGGTGTCCTCGGTCACCCCGAGGAAGCGGGAGCCGCCGCCGAGCAGCCCGGCGGCGAGCGCCCCCTGCACCGACTCGGGCGCACCCGTGAGGGTGAGTCGCGCGGCGATCGCGGACGGCGTGAGCCCGTGGTCGGCCAGCGCCACCAGCACGCTCTCGAAGACGCGCAGCTCACCGGGCGTCGGGCGGCGCATCGCGACCAGCCAGAACGCCAGCTCCCCGAAGCCGACCTGGCCCATCAGGTCGGCCGCGAGGTCTTGCCCGAGGAGACAGATGGACGACTCGTCGGAGCTGCCGATCGATGTCGGGTAGGTCATGGGCCGTCCTCGGTCTCGTTGTCGGGCGGGTTGTTCGCCTGCGCGGCGCCGGTGTCCGCAGCCTCCGCGTCGTACTCCTCCGGCGGGTGACCCGTCGGCAGCCGGTGCTTCGCGACCCGCGACGTCGGCGTGCGCGGCAGGTCGTCGACAGCCTGCCAGAACCGCGGCACCTTGAAGCGAGACAGCCGCTCCGACGTCCACTCCCGCAGCTCCGCGAAGTCCAGCGGGCGACCGGGAGCCGCGACCACGAACGCCTTCACCTCGTCCTCGGTGAGCTCGGACGGCACGGCGACGACCGCGACCTCGAGCACGTCGGGGTGCTCGGCGATGGTCTCCTCGATCTCCGCTGGAGACATGTTCTGCCCGCGGCGACGCAGCACCTCCTTCTTCCGCGACACGAACGTGTAGGTGTCGTCCGCGTTGACCGTCACCAGGTCGCCGGTGTGCAGCCAGCCGTCGACGATGGCCGCGGCGGTCTCGTCGGGCATCCCCCAGTAGCCCGGGGTGACGACCGGGTTGCGCAGCAACAGCTCGCCGGTCTCCCCTGCGCCGAGCTCCTTGCCCTCCTCGTCCACGACCCGCGCCTCGTTGACCACCCCGAGGGTCGGGTGCTGCCGCACCGAGCCGAGCGTGCCGAACGGCCGCGTGCCGTGCCGCCAGATCAACCCGTACGGCGACTCCGACATGGCGTATCCGCACACCACCCGCAGCCCGAACCGCCGTTCGAAGGCCTCCTGCCACTCCTTCGCCGGTGACGGGCCGGTGTAGCACAGCCGCAGGTCGGTCTCGGCGTCGTCGGGCCGCTCCGGCTGGCGCATCAGGATCTCGAGCATCGCGCCGATCGCGTTGAACTCGGTTGCGCCGTGCCGCCGGGCCGAGTCGATGAAGCCGCTGCCCGAGAACCGGGGCAGCAGGACGAGCCCGGCGCCGCAGGCGAGCGACCCCATCACCGAGTAGGCCGGCGCGTTGATGTGGAAGAGCGGCAGCGAGGTCATCAGCCGGTCGGCGGCGGTGAGCTCCATCCAGAACGGGAAGCCCTCGCCGGCCATCGTGTAGGCCCGGTGCGTCTGCATGACGAGCTTGGACCGCCCCGTGGTCCCCGAGGTCGGGATGAGCACTGCCAGGTCGTCGGGCCCGGCATGCGACCGGCAGCGAGCTCGCCGCGGCCTCGTCGCGCCAGTCCCCGACGAGGTCGTCGATGCTCGCGACACCCAGCTCTGGCGCGTCCGGCACGCCGGCTGCGGCGACGAGCGGCATCAGCTCCGGGTCGGTGACCAGCAGCCGCGGCCGGACCTGCCCGACGAGCCCGGCGAGCTCACCCGCCGTACCGGCCGGATCGGTGGGCACCGTCACCGCACCCAGCGACGCCAGCGCGAGCCAACACAGCAGGTACGGCGGCGTCGTGCGCGTCGTGACAACGACGAGGTCGCCGTGGCGCACGCCCAGTTCGCGGAGGCGGTCAGCGAGCCGCGCGACCTGACCGGCGGTGGCGGCGAAGGTCGCTGCTCCTTCGTCCGTCCGCAGCCACACCCCGTCCGGATCGCGCTCGGCTGCGGCGAGCAACAGCCCCGGGATCGTGTCGACGGGCACGCTGCTCAGTATGGTCCAGCCGTCGTACGCTCGTTGACGTGAGCAACCTGGAGCGCCGGCCGGAGGAGACAGCCACCGGCGGGCTGGCCACGGTCAGCCACGAGCCCACCCGACGGGTGCTCGTGCCGCGCGAGGTCCCGCTCGGTGGCGTCCGAGCCCTCGTGGTCCGCCGGACTCTCCCCCACCGCGAGATCCGCACCGTCGGCGCCTGGTGCTTCCTCGACGACTACGGCCCAGCCGACGCCGACCCCGGCATGGTCGTCCCGCCGCACCCGCACACCGGCCTGCAGACCGTCACCTGGCTGCTCAGCGGCGACGTGCTCCACCAGGACAGCCTCGGCAGCGAGCAGCTCGTCCGCCCGGGCGCGCTCAACCTGATGACCGCCGGCCGCGGCATCACCCACGCCGAGACGTCCACCCCCACGTCACCGGCTCTGCGCGGGCTGCAGCTGTGGGTCGCGTTGCCCGACGCAGCCCGCGAGACGTCGCCCGACTTCGAGCACCACCCCGAGCTGCCCGAGCTCGCCGACGGAGCGCTGAGCGCAACCGTCCTGCTCGGTCAGCTCGGCGACGTCCGGTCACCCGCCACGGCGTACACGCCGATCGTCGGCGCCGACGTGACCCTGCAGTCCGGCGGAGCCGGGTCCCTGCCGCTCGAGCGGTCGTGGGAGCACGCCGTACTCGCTCTCACCGACGGCGCACTCGTCGACGGCGAGCCGCTGCCCGCCGGCTCGCTGCTCTACCTGGGCTGCGGACGCGACGAGCTCGCCCTCTCGGCATCCGGCCGGGACGCGCGGGTGTTCCTGGTCGGTGGCGAGCCGTTCGGCGAAGAGCTGCTCATGTGGTGGAACTTCGTCGGCCGCAGCCACGACGAGATCGTCGCCGTGCGCGAGGAGTGGATGGACACGGTGGCCGGCGGCTCCACACGCTTCGGGAAGGTCAGCGCGTACGACGGGCCGTCGCTGCCCGCACCCACACTCCCCGGCACCCGGCTGCGCCCCCGAGGAAACCGCTGACGGCTCCGTCAGTGCACGGCGGTCTTGCGCAGGACGCGCCGCCCGAGCCACGCCCCCAGCGCAGCGACTCCGGTGATAAACGCAGCCACCACCACGAGGAAGCCGATGTCGCCGGAGGACACCCGCGGCTCCCCCGCCTCCGGCGTCGGCACGATTGCGGCCAGCAGGAACGCGACCACGGAGATCAGCGCGGCTGACCACCACGGGCGGCGGCTGGCGCCGACGAAGACTCCCAGCAGCAGGGGCAGCGGCAACATGGTCATCATCAGGACGAGCTCGGCGATGTTCACAGTGGTTCCTTTCGGAGAGCAACTCGGACACCACCGACGCTAGGAACGCGCCGGCTCCGCCACATCGCCCCTCGGGCCCGACCTCCTATGACCCAGGTCAGACCCGCGTACGACGTGAGATGGACCCGCTCGAGCCGGTCGGCGTGCCACCCTGATCGGCATGACTGAGGGGGTGGCCCGGCTGCGGGCGTGGGAGCACGAGCATCCGTTCGCGGCCGACGCGTTCCTCGCAGCCCTTCTCGCTGCGTTCGCCCTGCTCGAGCTGACTGTCGGCCGCGACGAGGTCGAGGGTCCCTGGTGGGGCCAGGCTCTGTGCTTCCTCGTGCTGACCGGCTCGGTGGCCCTGCGCCGCCGGGCTGTCATCGCCGCAGCCGCTCTCGCGGGCGGCGCGCTCGTCGTACAGGAGCTGCTCGGCACCGCACCGGTCGTCAGCGGATTCCTGGCGATGCTGATCGTGCTCTACTCCGCCGGGGCCCACGCGCCGCGGCGCACGTCGCTCGTCGCCCTCGCACTGTTTCTCCTCGCGCTTTCGGTGCATCCGCTCACCCACGAGGAGAGCCGCACCGCCGACGACCTGATCGGCAACCTCGTCATCTTCGCAGGCGTGTGGGCGCTCGGCCGGGCAGTCCGCCACCATCGCGGTCGCGAACGAGAGCTGGCAGCAGCACAGGCCGAGCTCAGGTCCAGCCACGACGCCCGGCAGCGCGCCGCGATCGCCGAAGAACGAGCCCGGATCGCCCGCGAGCTGCACGACGTCGTCGCCCACGGCGTCAGCATCATGGTCCTGCAGGCCGGCGCCGCCCGCAGCGTGCTCGACACGCACCCCGAGCAGGCCCGCGATCCGCTGCTCGCGATCGAGTCCTCAGGCCGCCAGGCCCTCGAGGACCTCCAGCGGATGCTCGGCGTGCTCCGCGACCCCGACGCCACCGACGAGGGACGTGAGCCGCCGGCCACCCTGCGCCAGCTCCCGCAGCTGGTCGACCGGATGCGCCGGGCCGGCCTCGACGTACGGCTCCGCGTGCAGGGCGAGCCGACGGATCTCCCCGACGGTGTCGACCACTGCGCCTACCGCGTGGTGCAGGAAGGGCTCACCAACATTCTCAAGCACGCCGCCGGGGCTTCCGCGACTGTCCAGGTGACGTACGCCGACACGCACCTCCTGCTGGAGATCGTCGATGACGGGGCCAGCGCGGCAACCCGGTCGCCGTCCCTGCCGACCAGCGGGCTCGGCCTCGTCGGGCTGCGCGAGCGCGTCGCCCTCTACGACGGCGCCATCACCGTCGGGCCGTCGGGCGACGGCGGGTGGCAACTTGCCGCCGAGCTGCCCACCCGCGCCTTGGTGGACGGGCCGGTCGACGCGTGATCACCGTCGTGATCGCCGACGACGAGGCGCTTGTCCGCCGCGGCATCCGGATGATCCTCGACGCCGATGACGGCATCGATGTGCTCGGTGAGGCGGAGGACGGGGCCGCTGCGGTCGAGCTGGCCTCGACGCTGCGCCCAGACGTCGTACTCATGGACCTGCGCATGCCCCGCCTCGACGGCGTCGCCGCCACCCGCGCGATCACCGGCGCACCCGGCGCGACGGCGCGCGTCCTCATGCTCACGACGTTCGACCGCGACGAGCACCTGTACGACGCGATCCGGGCCGGCGCGGGCGGGTTTCTTCTCAAGAGCTCTCCTCCCGAACAGCTGACGGCTGCGGTGCGGATCATCGCGGCAGGCGAGTCATTGCTCGCGCCGGCGATGACGCGTCGGCTGCTGGACCAGTTCGCGCGGCGGCCGCTGCCCGGCCGCGTCGACGAGCAGCGGCTGGCCCGGCTGACCGAGCGTGAACGCGAGGTGCTCACCCTCATCGGCCGTGCGATGTCCAACACCGAGATCGCCGCAGCTCTGTTCCTCGGTGAGGGCACCGTGAAGACGCACATCACCAGCATCTTCGCCAAGCTGGGCCTGCGCGACCGGGCCCAGGCGGTGGTGTTGGCCTACGAGTCCGGCCTGGTCGCTGTGGGTGGCGAGGCCGGCGGCTGACCCTCCCGCTACTGGCTCTAGGGTTCGCGCATGCGAGTCGTGATCCTCGGGGCCGGGTTCGGCGGGCTGGAGCTCGCGACCTTGCTGTCGGCTGAGTTCGGCGCCGACGCCGACGTCGTGCTGATCGACCAGGCCGAGGGGTTCGTGTTCGGCTTCTCGAAGCTGGACGTGATGTTCGGCCGGGCGACGCGGGACGACGTCGTCCATCCCTACCGCGACGTGGTGCATCCCGGAGTCAGGTTCGTGCAGTCGACCGTCCGCACAATCGATCCGGTGGCCAAGCGGGTGACGACAGATCGTGACACCTTCGAGGCCGACGTCCTGGTCATCGCACTCGGCGCTGACGTCGACCCGGTAGCGACTCCGGGGCTCGTCGAGGGCGGGAACGAGTTCTACTCGGTTGCCGGTGCATTCGCCGCACAGGGAGTGCTGGAGCGGTTCGCGGGTGGCCGCGTCGTCGTCGGTGTGACATCGACGCCGTTCAAGTGCCCGCCGGCGCCCAGTGAGACCGCCTTGCTGATGGACGACTTCCTTCGGGAGCGGGGTCTCCGCGACGTGTCGGAGATCTCGCTGGTGATGCCACTCGGCGTACCGATCCCGCCGTCCCCGCAGGCGTCGGAGGCGATCCTCGCCGCGTTCGCCGAGCGAGGCATCGCCTGGCATCCCGGCCAGCGGGTCCGCAGCCTCGACCCCGGCCGAAAGGTCGCACAGCTCGGCGATGGCACCGAGCTGCCGTACGACCTCTTCCTCGGCGTCCCGGTGCACCGTGCCCCCGCCGTGGTCGTGGCCGCCGGGTTGACAGTCGACGGCTGGATCCCGGTGAACCCGTCGACCCTGGAGACCAGCTTTCCCGATGTGTACGCCGTCGGCGACGTCACCAGCGTCGGAACGCCCAAGGCCGGTGCCTTCGCAGAAGGACAGGCCACCGTCGTGGCGGCACAGATCAGCGCCCGCATGCGAGGCGCGGCGACGGACACGACGTACGGCGGCAGCGGAGTCTGCTACCTGGAGTTCGGGCGCGGCATGATCGCCAAGGTCGAGGTGACCTTCGTCCGCGGGCAGGCACCCGCGGGAGCCCTCGAGGGGCCCTCCACGGAGCTTGCCGCCGACAAGGAGACGTTCGGCTCCGAGCGACTCGAGCGCTGGTTCACCAGGGCTCCCGGCCTAGCCAGTCATATCAAGGGTCGACGCCGCCGACGGACGCGAGGATCCGGTCGATGAACTCCAGGACCGCTGGATGCGCGGGATGGATGAGATGGCCGCCGGTGACCAGCACCTGCTCGGCGTTCGGCAGAGCATCGGCGAGGCGATCGTTGACGCGGCCCAGGATGTCGGGTGACTCCTCAGCGGACACGAGCAGGGTGGGGTGAGCGATCCCGGCCAGGTCCTCGTCGCTGAGGACGAGGGGATCCTCACTGAGGTCGAGACCGCGTCCCCTGATCTCCGCAAGGACCGCGGGGCTTCCGTCGGCGAACAGCTCCTGGAGTTCCGCGGGGAACGACTCCCATGCGCCGTCACCCAATGCCTCCCGAACGACGACCTCCGCGGCCGACGCCGGGATTTCCGATGCTGCCTGCAAGACCTTCCGTCGAAGGCCGTCCGCCCATGCGGTGGCCTCGGGGTCCAGCGTGAACACTGCGGCCTCCAGCAGGACCAACGCGCGAACCAGGTGGGGAACGCGGCGCGCGAGATCAAGGGCAATGAGCCCGCCTGTGCTGCGACCGATGACCACGGCTGGTATCGCCGACAAGACGCTCAGCAGGGCGGTTGCGTCATCGACATGGTCGATCAGACGAAGGCTGCCGTCCGGGTCGACTCGTTGGCTGCGGCCAAAGCCCCTGCGGTCGTAGATGATGCACCGGCCGCGACTGGCCAGCTCCCCCGCCGCATCCACCCAGAGGAGGGCGGAGCTCGGGGTCCCATGGATGCCGAGGATTGCCTCCCCGTCGCCATGCGCCTCGTAGTAGAGGTCGACGCCGTTCGCAGTCACGCGGGGCATGGTGCAGCCTAGGACTGATCAGCCCCGCGGGTCACACCCGCCAGCACGAGAAAGTCAGCCGGTGCCTCCTCAGGCTTCCCAGGTCCTCTCGACGTCGAGGTTGCGGAACGTCGGCGGCCCGTCGCAGAGCTTGGCCATCTGAGCGGCGAACTCGCTGGTCTCGGGACGGTTCGAGTTCTCCATCGCCTCTTCGTAGGAGTCGAACTCGATGATGCTGAAGTAGTAGCCGGGCCGGTCACGGTCGCTGGTGATGTTGAGCCGGCGGGCGGTGCCGGACGAGCGCTGAGGCTCCATCTCGTCGCCCAACGCCATGACCTCATCTGGCCTGTCGGTCTTGAACTCCACGATCTGCACGAACTTCGCCACGGCAACCCTCCACGCTCGATGACCTGGTCGGGCCTGAGCATCGTCCTACTGAGGTCCCCCGGCAAGGGCCGAGCTGAGCGGCTGGGCGGCATGTGCCGACTTCTGCCAACATCGACCCATGGCGAGCAGCGGCACGGCGACCGGGACGGTCCGCCTCTGGATGGACGACGGCTGGGGTGTCATCGACGTACCGGACCTGCCCGGCGGCTGCTGGGCCGAGGCGTCCGTGGTCGAAGGCCTTGATGGGAAGAGCACGCTGCGAGCCGGCCAGACCGTCGACGTCGAGTGGACCACTCCCGGAGCCGAGGGCTACGACGCCAAGGCCGTACGCGTGGTCCTCCGCGACGAGCTGCAGGCCACACCTGGCGGCTGATGTCAGCGCCGAGATTCGGCTGGAGGGGTGGCGAGTCGCCGCCAGATCCAGCTCACCGGCACGTGCCGACCGTTGATCTGCCATTCCACCGCGACGTCGTCCACCATGGTCGTCTCGATTGCCCGGCGTGCCGTGGGATGCCCGGCGAAGAGCAACTCGTCATCAGGGCGGAGTACGACGTCCTCGCCGGGCACGAGCTGGCTCTCGCCCTCACGCAGAAGGAGCAGGGGGACGGCCTTCAGTCGCCGGTCCAGGTCGTCGGGGTACCGCAGCAGGTGACCGAGCGTGACGTGACCCGATTCCAGCCACGGCAAGAGCGCAGGCGCCTCCCTCGACGTCAGCCGGATCTTCCACAGATTGTGCAGGCGCTGTCCGCACCGCTTGGTCAGGTGCTCGATCATGTCCGCGGCCCACGCATCTCCTTGGGCAGGCATCTGCTGCAGGAAGCGCCACAGGAGAGGCGTGCTCAGCTTGGCGTACACCTCGTGCGCGATCATCTCGGTGGGCACGAGCACGGAGTCGATCGTCATCGCGGCGAACAGCGGTGCGTTCGCGGGTTCGTTCTGTCGTGCGACGACGAACAGGTCAGGGTTGATGCGCTCAGCCGCGGCGATCAGGGACAGGTTTGTGGTGTCGTTGTCCGTGCCGGCGACGAAGCCAACGGCATCCTCGAGGTGCGCACGCGCCATGACGGCGGGGTCGGAGCCGTCGCCGACCACGATGGACGGGTCGGCGTCCGGTTCGGGGTTGGGATCGATGACCGTGACCGCCAAGCCCTCGCTTCGCAGGTCGGCCGCCAGCTCGCGCCCGAATCGGCCGTAGCCACAAATCACCCAGCGGCCATGGATCGGCGGGTGGCCACGTGTCGGGAGATCGGCGCCGAGCCCGCTCTCCAACCAGGTGAGAAGTTGGTAGGAGGCGGGTGCGCGCAACGCCAGCCGAAGTTGGTCACCGAATCTGTCGAACGGGTTCACGACTGTCGGCGTACCGAAGGCATGCATCCGCTCCCCCACGGCCGGCGACACGGTGCGCGCGATCACCGGCAGATCCGGTCGCAGCAACGCCGCTGACATGGTGACCGCCAAGTTGACCTCGTCGTTGTTTGTGAGCGCGAGCACGCCCTCGCAGTTGTCCTGTCCCAGGCCAGCCACGCCTAGATGTAAGGGATCGCGGGCATCGGCGACCAGGCCGGGAACGTCGGCGTGGTAGGACTCGAGCTCCAGCGAGTCGATCCGCTGCTGGGAGTCGTCGATGACGACGAACCGCCGGCCGAGCACGTCCAGGGACCGGCCGAGCAGCTCCCCGGTCTTGCCATAGCCAGCGATCAGCAGGAACGGCTCGCGGACCCGGGCAACTCTGCGGGTGAAGCGCTGGCGCGCGATCGCGTCCCGGAATGCCCGGTCCTGGAGCAGGGCGAACAACGATCCCAGGGCGTACGCCCATCCGACGACGGTGAGGTAGATCGACGCGATCACCCACATCCGTTGCGCGTCGGTGAACGTGTGGGGCAGTTCGCCGAAGCCGATCGTCGTCGCGGTGTAGCTCATGAAGTAGAAGGCGTCGAAGAACGACAACCTCGTCGTCTGCCCGTTCGCGTCCTGGCCGGGGATCAGGGTCAGACCCAGCACGCTCACCGCGAAGATCAGAATCAGCCCGATCAGCGGGGCACGCATCCGCCGCAAGACGAGGAAGATCGTCGCGGAGGACTGCGCCGGCGAGACGAGCGGGCGCCGAGGCTGCGGACGGGCGACCGGTTCGGACTGGGTGCCGAAGACCTGGCGCCAGAACGACAGCAGGGGGTTCGTCATGGAGCTGCCTCCTCACCGGCGGTGGTACGAGACCGTCTCCACGACAAGCAACACGACGGAGACGATGTTGGCTAGCAGCGCGCCCCCGGAGAGAGAGACGATGCTCGCCATCGCGTGAGGGGTGATCCCCTCGGACGAAACCTGCGCGGCATACCCCCAGACGAGAGCGGCCGAAATCAGTTGCAGGTCCGCAACCAGACTTGTCGCCAGGTGCACTGCTCCTATCTGCGTCCGGTCGCCGAACTTCAATACGGTGGCGATGAGGTTCACCACCACGGCGGCGAACAGCTCGTAGCCGTTGTGCATGGTCGGGTCGTCAAGGTCACCGATGAAGAACCCGAAGTTCAACGTCGCCGCCAGTAAGACGAAGAAGCCGAAAACAACCTTCTCGAGGTTCATCTCACCTCCCGTGGGTCAGGAACCGCCGTGCGAGTTGATCAAGGCACGACCGGGTGGCCCTGCGCAAGGGCCTGCTGGCAGGAGACGCGTCCCTGGCCGGTTTTCCTGAGTCCCTGGCTCAGAGTCAGCCAGATGGGGCTGAATGTGCCGCTGCATCCTGCCGATAACTCCGGAATGCACCTAACGAGGGTCATGCGCCGCACGGTCGTGGCGGCGCTGGTCGCTGTCCTAGCGCTCGCGATCATGAGCCTCGGATCGATCGACGCCAGGGCCGCGACCTACCAGGCGCCCGCCTTCGCCGCGAAGGTGCCCGCCGGCACCACCCAGGTCATCCGCACCGTCCGAACAAACCGCTGGTGCGCCAAGGTCTACTGCACCGTGACGCAGGCCTGGGTCAAGTCCGGCGGCCAGTGGAAGATCGTCACCCGCTGGGACGGCCGCGCGGCGGTCTACCGCTCCAGCATCGGCCCGAACGGTTTCGCCGCGATCGGCAAGCGCCGCGAGGGCGACGGCCGTACGCCGAGCGGCGTCTACACGATCAAGGTCACCTTCTCGACCACCACGACCAACCCTGGCGCGATGCCCTGGAAGCGCCGGAAGCCGACGTCGGTCGTACCGAACTACAACAACCACCTCTACAACACGTGGATCGAGGAGCGCTGGCGCACCGACGGCGACCGCGCGTCCATGCGCTACGGCTTCTGGGTCGGCTACAACAACCCGCGCCTTCAGGTCGACGTCGGCCCGGCGCCCGTGCGTGGTCTGGGCAGCGGAATCTTCTACCACACGTCGCCGATCGGCGAGAAGTGGACGCCAACGCTCGCGTGCACCAAGGTCGGCGAGCCCGCGGAGATGCGCTGGATCCTGCGCTGGCTCAAGCCAGCCGCAAAACCGAGGGTCGTCAACAACATCTGACCGTCCGCTCAACCGATGATGCGGCTCACTCCGATGCGCACGTCACGCACGCCGTCCGAGTAGTGCACGAGCGGCTCCCCCACCGCCTTGGGCAACCCCGCCACCGACGTCAGTGTCTCCTGCAGCTCGACCACCGTCGCCGCCCTCAACGGCCACGGCTCATGAGTGATCGGCGTCTCGAACAGCCGACCCACATGCCGCGTGTACGCCCGCCACCGCCCGGTCAGCCACACGGCGTGCTCCGACGGCTCGACTGGAGCACCAGGCCGGACGGCGACCCGGTACGACGGTGAGCCGCCCCGGCGCACCCCGGCGTACGTCATCACGCCGTCCGACTCGTCGATGCTGAGCTCGCCGCGGTGGTAGGGCACGCCGGCGAACGTGCGGGCGCTGAGCACCATCGCCGCGCTCGCCGCGTCCAGCGAGAAGAACCAGATCCCTGCGCGGCCAACCGGACCACGGACGTAGGTGCGCAGGTTGGTCTCCGGAAACGTGTCGATCCGCCGCCTTGTGTCCGAAGTGCCCCGAGGAGGTACCCGCACGCTACTTCGGACATAGCGGGAGAGGCGGCCAGCTGTCGGCAGGAACAGCGGCCGCTGGTCGGCCATCACGAACGGCGTCATGCTGACCCATGCCGACCCGTCGTAACTGTCGACCTCCAACCCGTCGGGCAGCATCGCCTGGATGACGTCTGCGTCGTAGCGCCAGTGCAGGAACGAGATGGTCAGCCAGCCGCCGCGCAGCACCGGGAAGCGGACCTGCTCTTCCGCCTCGGCGGAGGCCATCAGTCCTCGAGCAGCCCGCGCCGCCGGGCCACCGCCGCGGCTTCGAGGCGGCCGCGTGCACCGAGCTTGGCCAGGATGTTCGACACGTGCACGCTGACCGTCTTGCCGCTGATGAACAGCTGCGCACCGATCTCGCGGTTGCTCCGGCCTTGCGCGACCAGCTGCAGCACCTCTTGCTCCCGCGGCGTGAGCAGGTCGTCGAGCTGGGCACCCGCGCCCTGCCGTCCGGTCGGGAACGACGTGCGCAGCTCGGCGAGCAACGGCTGCGCACCGAGCAGGCGCGCCGCGTCCATCGCCTGACCGGCCTGGTCGGCGGCGTCGCTCGAGCGACCCGCCGCGCGCAGGACATCGGCGAGCCGCGCGCGCGACCGCGCCACCTCGAAGGCGTGCCCGAACTCCACGAAGCCATCCACGGCGGCCTCCCACGAAGCCACCAGTGCCTCCTGAGTGGGAGGGTCGACGTCCGTGAGCCAGCGCAGCCGGGCGTGCTCGGCCTCGACCCGGGCGGCCCACGCCTCGCCCTCGGGCCCCCGGCTGCGGCCGCGGAGCTCGATCTTCCCCGCGTTGCGGGCGTCCTCGAGCAGGTCGGCGCCGCGCCGGGCCAGCGCCTGCCGCTCGTCTGCACCCACCCGGGTCGCCGCCGTGGCCAGCTGGCCGATCAGGAGTGCGGCCAGCCGGAGCTGCGCCTGGAAAGAGTCACGCTGCCAGACCGTCTGCACCGTCGCCACGGTGTCGTCGTACGCGGCGATCGCAGCAGGCACGTCACCGGCGTCGCCGTGCAGGTCGATCGACGCGGACCCGGCGAGGATGGCAATCATCCCGTCGCGCTCCCACTGGGCCCGCACCCGCGGCAGCCGGTCGAACGCAGATGGGTCACCGCGCCCGGCCGCGACCGCCAGGCCGGCGCCGGCCAGGCCCGCCTCCGCCACCGGCGGCGGGAATTCCCCCGACACGTCGGCGAGACGCTGTGCCGACTCCCAGTCGCCCGCCACGTAGGCGACGATCACGGCCATCGCGCGGCTGTCCACGCCGTACGGCGCCCAGGGCCGGCCGGTCTCGCGGGCCCGGTCATCACCGGCCACGAAGACCGAGCGGGCCTCCTCGAGTCGGCCGACCTCGATAGTGCAGAAGGCCCAGGTTGTAGAGGCCGCGCAGCTCGGCGGCCACCTCGCCCCCCGCCCGGGCCTCCGCGATGCCCTTCTCCAGCGTCTGGCGCGACCACTCCGGGTCGGCCGCCCGCTCGTCGAGCTGAGCCAGCGTGGTGGCGGCGTCGGCCACGACGTCGGCGAGGCGGAGCTCGGTGGCCAGCGTCTGCGCCTTCACCGCCCACTCGGCTGCCTCGTCGTCGCGACGACGGTCGGCGTTGGCGCGGGCATGCACGCTGAGCACCTGGGCGAGCAGCGGGCTGCGCGGCTCGTCGGACGACCAGCTGCAGCGCCTCGGTGGTCAGCGCGAGCAGGTCGAGGGAGTTCTCGGTGAGCAGCGCGATGCTCACCAGGGCGTGCAGCAACCGGGCGCGCTGCACGGCAGGCGCGGAAGCGGGCAGCTGGTCGAGCCGCTCCTGCACCAGCGCCTGGGCCCGGAGCAGGTGCCCTGCCGCGAACGCCGCCTCGCTGGCCTTGACGGTCAGCCCGACGACGTCGACGTCGACACCGTCACCGTCCTGGGCGTCGGGCCCGGCCAGCAGCTCGAGCGCGACCTCGTAGTGGCGCGCCGCCTCGTCCGGACCGCCCACCTTCATCGCCTCCTCGCCGGCCTGGATGCTCGCCGTCACCGCGGTCTCGACCATGTGCGCGGCGCGCGCGTGCCGGGCCAGCTCGGCCGCCGTACCGACCACATCGCCGTCGCACAGCGCCCGCGCAAAGGCACCGTGCAGGCGCACCCGCTCGCCGGGCAGCAGGTCGTCGTAGATCGCCTCGGCCAGCAGGGCATGCCGGAAGCCGTAGCTCTCGGTGCCGATCGAGATCAGGACGTTGCCGTCGACCGCGGCGCGCAGTGCGAGGTCGAGCGCCGACCCGTCGAGCCCGGCGACATGGGCGAGCAGCTCGTGGGGCACCCGGCGCCCAGCGACCGAGGCGGCGCGCACGACCTGCCGGGCGGCCTCGTCGAGCTGGTCGAGGCGCACGAGCAGCAGGTCGGCGAGATCTGTCGGCACCGACTTCCCGCCGCCCATCTCGGCGGCCGCCACCAGCTCCTCGGTGAAGAACGCGTTGCCCTCGGCCCGCGCGACGATGCCGCGCAGCTTCTCCTCCGGCAGCGGCGCGGGATGAAGGACACCGACAAGAGTGCGTACGTCGGCGTCGGGCAGCCGCTCGAGCTGCAGCCGGGTGACACCGGGCAGCCGGCCCCACTCGGCAGCGAGTGGACGTAGAGGATGCCGTCGATGCAGGTCGTCACTGCGGTAGGACGCCACGATCGCGACCGGTGCGTCGAAGCGGCGAGAGAACAGGAAGCTCAACATCTCCCGGGTCGACTGGTCAGCCCAGTGCACGTCCTCGATCAAGACCAGGAGTGGCTGGGACTGACTCAGCGCGGTCAGCCCTACGTGCACGGCCTCGAGCAACCCCGCCCGGTCGACGCGCTCCTCGCCGGCCTCGTCAGCGGCTGCGAGCACCCGCCGGCCCGGCATCAGCCGCGCGACGTCTGGGCTGGCCTTCACCACCGACTCGGCGACCTCCGGGTCTTGCTCGACGAGCCGCCCGAACACCTCGCTGAACGGGAGGTAGGGCAGCGCGCTGTCGCCGAAGTTGAGGCAGTGTCCGACGACCACGCGCCACCCCGCGGCGATCGCGCGGGGGCGCAGCTCGGCGAGCATCCGGGTCTTGCCCACTCCGGCGTCGCCGCCGAGCAGGACGGCGGTCACCGTGGGGTCGCCGGCCTCCAGGCCGAGCAGGGTCTCGAGCCGCTCGAGCTCGTCGCCGCGGCCGACCAAGGCCCGGGTCTCCGGCGCAGGGGATGACACGCCCCCATCATCGCGGGTCAGGGCGACAATCTCCGCAGAGATTCGCCTCGTCAGGCGCCGCGGCGCCTAGAGCCAGGTCAGAACCCGGACCGTGGTGCCCGCCTCGGACGAGCGCATCTGCACCAGGTCGCAGAGATTGTTGGCCAGCCACACGCCGCGGCCACCCTCTTGCCGCGTCGACGGGATCCGGCGACCGACGAGGGGGTCCTCGACCCGGCCGGCGTCGTGCACCTCGCACACCAGCGCCTCGGGCTCCTGCCAAACCCGCAGCACACCGCGCCCGCCACCGTGGCGGAGGCTGTTGGTGGCCAGCTCGTGCACCGCGAGCGCCAGGTCGCTGACCTTGTCCTTGTCGAGCTCGAGCAGGGTGGCCCGGCCGGTGACGACGTCGCGCACGGCTGGCAGGCCTGATGCGTCGAAGGCCAGCTCGACCACGGCCTCGGTCGGCTCGGCCAGCTCGTGGTCGAAGGACGCAGACGCGTGGTGGATCCCGCCGTAAAGCGTGCTGCCGGTGTAGCTCGCTTCTGCGACGAGAACCGGGTGGCTGCGCTCGGCCTCGGCGAGGATGTGGCCCTCGAGGGCACCCGCGTCGTAGGGGCAGCGCAACCACAGGGGGGTGTCGGGGTCGACGGCCAGGTTGAGCAGCGCCTCGTGCAGCTGGCACTCGAGCACCTCGGGCGCGCGGCGGCCGGCCCAGATCGGCTCACCGATGCCGCGGATCGGCTGGCCGTTGACGGCGTTCTCGTCGACGAACTCGCGCCAGGCCGGGATGATCTTCGCCGGGTTGCCGCCGAGTGCGGCCATGTCGACGAACTGCACGCGGTCGGCGTCGTCGCCGAGCTCGAGACGCAGGCGCTCGATCTTGGGGGAGATGACCGCGACCATGACGGGCTGGCCGGCCTGAATGCCCTCGCGGATGAAAGAAACCGTGCCGGCCACGAACTCGTCGTCGCCCCGGTAGAGGAGAGCCTCGTGGCGATAACTGTCGTGTGGCTTCTGCGAAGACTGATCAGCCTCGAGCAGCGTCACGGTTTCCTCAGGGTCCGGGGGAGGTCGGGATGGCTACCAAGGGTAACCCCGCTTCGCCCGGTTTGACCGTCTCCAGGGCATCCGCGTCGCGAGCACGTCGTACGACGGGCGCCCGGCCGCGCGGCCCTGCTCCTCGAACCGCGTCCGGGGCCGCCACGGCGCGCCAGGTGCCACTTTGAGCGCGGGATGAGCCTGCAGGATGGCCATCGCGCGGTCGGCGTAGGCGGGCCAGTCTGTGGCGATATGCACAGTGCCGCCGGGAGTGAGCCGGTCTGCAACCAGGTCGGCAAACGGGTGACTGATGAGGCGGCGTTTCTCGTGCCGCGTCTTCGGCCAGGGGTCCGGGAAGAAGACGCGCACCTCGCTCAGTGAGCCCGGCGCCAGCATGTCGCGCAGCAGGACCATGGCGTCGCCGTCGCCGACCCGGACGTTGGTGAGCCCGCGCTGCTCGACGAGTCGCAGCAGCGCGCCCTGTCCGGGGGTGTGCACATCGACGGCGAGCAGGTCGCGGTCGGGCTGCGCTTCGGCCATCGCCGCGGTCGCCTCACCCATGCCGAAGCCGATCTCGAGTACGACGGGAGCACGGCGCCCGAACAGCGCATCGAGGTCGAGTGGCTGCCCGTCCACGTCGACGCCGTACGTCGGCCACAGCCGGGTCAGCGCGTCGGCCTGCCCGGACGTGACGCGACCCCCGCGGCGCTTGTAGGTGCGCACCGCCTCGCCCGCGACGCCCACCGCCCGTCCGCTCACGCCCCCATCCTCCCCGATCCTGACGATGTCCGCGTTCAGGTGAGTCGGTCGACAGGACGGGTATGCGGTCAGAGCAGCCGCCGAGATGTGGAGGACCCCATGGCCGTTCCCCGTTTCAAGGACCTGCCCCTCGCCGACCGCGACCGTGAGTGGGACTCCGACGCCGCCGAGAAGCGCCTCCGCAAGTGGGCCGGCGCCGAGGACAAGCCGAACGCGAAGTACCGCCAGGCCTTCGCCTGGTACGACGACGCGAACCCCGACAACTTCGGCAGCTACAAGTTGCCCTTCGCCGACGTGGTCAACGGCAGGCTGGTCGCCGTCCCGCACGGCGTGATGGCCGCCGGCAACGTCATGCAGGGCTCTCGCGGTGGTGTCGACCTGCCCAAGAGCGACATCCCCCGCGTGAAGGGCCACCTCGCGCGCTACTACAAGAAGATGGACGAGACCCCGCCCTGGGACCGCTGAAGCGGGAGCCGATCAGGCGGGGAGCCCATACGGCGAGATGACGGTCAGGTACGGCGTGGGGTCGCCCGTCCACTCGTAATCGGTGATCTGTCGTGCGCTGCGCCGGCCACTGAGCATGCGGAACAACTCGTAGGCGTCCGCAGTGACGCTCGCCGCCGGCCCACCTTCACCGACCAGCCACTCCCGCCGGCCGTCGCTCAGCCGCAGCGCCGGCAGGCCACTCTGCACGAGTCGCTGGTGCAGCCAGTCGCGGTAGAGCCCGAACCCCGAGGCCGCCACTGGGCCCGTCTCGTCCGGCGGGAAGCCGAGCGCCTCCCGAAGGTCGGCCAGGTGGACGGAGAGGTCCCCAACCGAGGCGACGACCACCCAGGGTGGAGCCTCAGCGAACGCGCCGTCGCCCCGCCGCAGTTCGGCCACGAGGCGGCTGCCGTGGTGGTCCACGTCGCAGAGAAGAAGCTCCCGTGACCTGGCGGCGCGCCTCTCAACGTGGCCCGCGGTCCAGTCGTCTCGTGCACGGGCCAGTGCCGGGTCCTGCCAGGCATCCATGGCACCGGCAAAGTACTGGCCTCGGCCGGAGTCTTCGGCCACGCCGGCGAGGTGCGCCACGAGCTGTGCGACGTTCCAATCAGGGCACGCCGGGACCGTCACGAGAAGTGCTGCGTCGTCGATCCCCTCGAGCAACCCCCGTAATTCGTTCAACCCCTCCTCATACGCCCACGCTGCTCGCCACCGCGCCGTCCGCGCCGCCGTGAGGACCTCCTCGGGCCGGCGGCGCTTGGTGAAGGTGTCGAGAAACTCGACGCGCGCCTCCTGGTCGGCAGCCAGCCCTGCGTACGTCGCCGCGGCGCGCTGAGACGGGAATCGTGCCGCTTGGTATGACCAGTCGTAGTGGCCAGCGGAGCGTTCTTCTCGCCACGCGGCGTAGTCGGACAGGTCCTCGCCGCTCGCCAGGGCACGGCCGACGTACCGGCCCTGCGCCAAGGCGTCGCCGATGCCCTGCGCGGTCACCGGGTGCTTGAAGAGACCGGAGTCGCCGACCAACGCCCAGCCAGGTCCGGTCGCCTGTCGCGCGAACCCCCGCAGCATGGTCTCCGGCACGGCGACCACAGGGGAGACCTGGTGTGTCCGGTCCAGCAGCCGCGGGTTGAGCACCGCCGGGAAGCGACGAAGCATGGCGAGATAAGTCTCCTGGCGGCGGGCGGCAGGACCCCGGGTGATCTCCGGCGGACCGGCGACCGAGAGGAGGTGCACGTCGTCCTCGCACGGCGCAGACATCAGACCCGATCGCTCGTGTACGTCGAGGTGGCACCAGTCCGAGTGCGGAAGTCCTTCCCAGTAGGCGAAGAGCATCGCCATCTCGCCGCGACGCTCGCTCGTCTTCGCGAGTCCCAACAGGCGCGCGACCGTGGAGGTGCGGCCGTCGGCACCGATGACCCACGGCGCGAGGATCCGTTGGTCGTCGTCGAGGATCACGCCGCGGACCGGATCAGCCTCCGTGCCCGAACCGACCAGGTCCGTGACCCGGGACTGCAGCCGCAGCTCCGCCCCTGCGGCGGCGGCGGTTTCTACCAGCGCCGCGTCGAGCGCGATCCGGCGGATCGAGATTGTGCGGTCATGACCACCGATCGGCGTGAACCCTCCTGCCACCGCGTGTCCGAGCACCCGCCAGCTGTAGCCGACCGGGCGCAGCCGGTGGGCGGCTCGGAGCCGGTCACCGGCCCCGAGCTCGTCGAGCACTTCGAGCGAGTCAGGGAACAACTGGTGGGTCGACACGGTGTCGCTGGGGAACGTGTCGCGGTCCACCAGCAGCACCCGTCGCCCGGCGCGGGCGAGCAGGGTTGCCACGCTGCTGCCGGCTACCCGAGCGCCGACCACGACCGCGTCGTACCGCTCGTCGCTTGAGGCCCTGACGACAGGTCCTGCACTCTCTTGTTCGCTCACCGGTCCACCGTGCCGAGCGGGCGTGCAAGGAGTGTGGAAGCGCGGTTGAGACCGGCAGTGTCAGTGCTCCCACGCGCGTACGAGCCGGTCACGAGCGTCCCACCGGTCGCCACCACCGATCGGCGGCTCCCATGTCCGCGAACACCTGCTCCGCCTGGCGGTCCCGCTCGTCGGCCTGTTCTCGCTGTCCGCGGCCGGCAAGCAGCGTTGCCCACGACCGCAACGCGCTCGCTCGATGCCAGGCGAGTCCGAAGGTGGTGAACACCTCGACGGCGCGGGCCTGATGAGTGTCGACGAGCTCGTGCTGACCTCTCGCCGCCGCGACTGCCGCCCGGGCCAACTCGACCTGACCGGTCGTCCCCCGCCAGTCCTCCCCGCCGGCCAGGATCTCCTCACACCGGGCGAGGTGAGCCTCGGCCGCGCCGAGGTCGCCGTCGGCCGCGAGCCGAGCCAGCTCGGCGCGCGCGGCAAGCTCGGTCGGCAGCTGCGGGCCAGCGCGACCAAGGGCCAGCGCTTGCTCCAGCGCGTCAGCCGATCCGTCGCGATCGCCAAGGGCGAGCCTGGCGGCGGCGAGCCAGCGCGCGTTCAGGGCGGCGTCGTGCAGATCGCCGACCGACACATCGCGGGCCAGCGCGGCCGCCCATGCGCCCTCCGCCTGCTCCCAGTCGCCGTCGAGAAAGGTGATGACCCGGCGCGCCACCGCGTCCGGGCGCAACGACGCCACCGCCTCGCGCGCGGCGGCCAGTTCTCCCATCGTGGCCAGCGCCAGTCCGAGCTGGTCGACCACCGTCTCGTGGCTGTGCGCGAACGTCGTGAACCGCGGCTGGCTCAGCCCCCGCCGGCACCAGGAACGAGCCGCCGCCGGGTCGAGCACATAGGCGTTCGCCACCAGGGCAGCCGCGTTCACCGGAAGCCAGCCCAGGTAGGGGTCGGCCAGCTCGTGGGCGGTCCCCCACATCCGCTCGAAGATCTGGGCTGCCTCGCCGAGCCGGCCACCATTGACCGCCGCCCACGCCTGACCCCAGGAGGCGGTCACGTCAAGATCCCGGCGACCCATCTGAGCGGCCAGGTGCGCCGCCCGGTCGCCCGATGTCTGCAAGACCTCGGTGCGCAGCCCGAACATGGCCGCCTGGGCGCGGCCGCGACTCACATAGAAGACCTTCGTGGGATCCCGCAGCAGCCGCTCAGCAGCCTCGAAGTGGTCCAGGGCCCGCGGGATGTCCATCACCGAGTGCTGCAAGGAGAGGGCGCTGCCGATCCGGCTGTGCGCCGTTCCGGCCGCAGAGTCGTTGCCGGCAGCCAGGTGCTCGCGCAGCGCGGTCTCCAGCAACTCGACCGCTCGGTCGTACCCACGGCTCGACCGCAGGCGCAGCGCGGCGGCGGTCACGGCGACCTCCGCCAGGGACGGACCCGACGCGGTGCCCTGAAGCAGATCGACGGCGGCGTCGGCGTACGCGATGGCCTCGTCCCAGGCATACAGCGCGCTCGCTTCCTGTGCCGCCCGCATGCTCCATTCGGCGGCTTCGCCCGGGTCCGCGGCCGGACCGGCCTCCCGGAGATGAGTCGCCACGGCGGCAGCGCCTGCGCTGCCGAGCCGGGGCAGCGACGTCAGCGCCCGAGCGGCCTGCAGGTGCAGCCGCCTGAGCTTCAGTCCAGGAAGGTCGCGAAGGATCGCCTCGCGCGTCAGCTCATGGGGGAAGGCGTAACCGCCCGCCCACGACCGGCCCGACTCCACGAGCAACCCTGCCGCCACCGCCTCGTCGAGTGCGTCGGTGACCTCCTCCTCTTCCGCGTGCACCACTGCGGCGAGCACCTCGAAGTCCACCTCGGACCCGAACACTGCCGCAGCGGCCAGCACGTCACGGGCCAGTTCGGTGAGGGGTTGCAGGCGGTGCCGGAGCCCCTCCCGTACGCCGGGCGGCACCTCCCACGGCGCTCCTCCGACGGCAGGGTCGCCGTGGCCTTGGGCCGCGAACGCCCGAGCCACCTCCATGGCGTAGTAGGGATTTCCGCCGGTGTGCTGCCAGATCCGCCGCACCAGAGCCGGGTCCGCGTCGGCCAGGACGCCTCGGACCAGGTCGGACATCTCGGGCTCGGTCAACGGCCCGAGAGAGATCCGGTCGGTCAGCTCGAGGGCCGCCCCGTCTCCGATGAGCTCGAGCAGCGGCGGGTGCCGCCCGCCGGGTGGGTCTCGGTAGCACAGCACCACCGCCATCGCCGCCGGCAGCCGGTCGAGGAGGTGGCGCAGCAACAGTGAGCTGGCCCGGTCGATGCGCTCACCGCTGTCAACGACCAGCAGGACCGGCCCTGCCTCCGCCACACGTCCCAGGACGTGCAAGACCGCCGCGTAGAGCGCGAGCCGTTGCTCCTCGTAGGGCCCAGAGTCCTGGCCATCCGCCGTGCCTCGCGGCCCGTCCAGCAGCAGCGCAAGCCCGGACCTCACCGACATGGGCGCGTCGGTGAGAGCCTGTTGCACCTCGTCACTGCTCCGCAGGGCGGCAGTGAGTGGGTGGTAGGGCAGCCCAGCCGCCTCGCACCGTCCGACGAGCACCAGGTGGCCTTGGTTGGTCGCAACGTCGACCAGGCCCGCCGCCAGGCGCGTCTTACCGATGCCCGCCTCGCCGGAGAGCAGCATGAGGCGACGGCCACCATCGGCGGTCACTTCGCCCCACGCACCCTCCAGCCGCCGCGTCTCGGCCACCCGCCCAGCCAGTGGCGACCGCGCGGCGGCTGCCAGAACGGCGTCCGCTGTTCCGGATGTCGGTCGGGGCCTGGCCGACCTGCGTGACGGCATGGCAGGCAACGGCGGTACGTCGCCCAGAACCACCGGGTCCTGCCGGAGAATCGCCTGGGCCAGGGTGCGCAGCTCCTGCCCCGGGTCGAGCCCCAACTCCTCGGCCAGCTTCTCCCGAGTAGCCGCAAACGCGGCCAACGCGTCGGCCTGCCGCCCTGACCGGTACAACGCCACCATCAACTGGGCGCAGAACCGCTCCCGAAAGGGATGCGCTGCGACCAACTGCTGCAGATCGCCGACGACCTGGCGGTGCCGACCCGAGTCCAGCTCTGCGGCGACAAGGGTCTCCAACGCGACCAGGTGGACCTCGTCGAGCCTGGCCCCCTCGACCAACGCCGCCTCGACCTCGGGCAGGTCGGCGTACGGCTGCCCCCGCCACAGCTTGAGGGCCGCCCGGATGTGCGCCGCGGCTCGGTCGGACTGACCCAGCCCCTGGGCCTCCTGCCCTAGATGCACCAAGGTCTCGAAGCGTTCGGCGTCGACCTGTCCCGAGGCGAGGACCAACGTGTAACCGGCCGGCCCGGTGGTGAGGGCGTGTCTCGCGGCGGCATCGGCCAACCGACGGCGAAGGTGCGAGACGTGGCTGCGCAGGGTCACCTCGGCGCCCTGGGGAGGCGCACCACCCCACAGATCCTCTGTCAGTCGGTCTGCCGTCAACGGCCGATTGCGGTGCAGCAGGAGCAGCGCGAGCAGCGCGCGCTGCTTACGGCCACCCGGCGTCAGCGACAAGCCATCCGGGCCAGACACCTCGAGCGGTCCCAGGACCGCGAACGGCGGCGGGGCGTCGGACACCTCGACGGAACCAACCGACGCATCCACGGGCGGCTCACCTGCCGACGGACTCGACATCCGGCCGCGCGGCGTCCGCGACCTCACCTCCGGCAGCCTACCGACGACGGTGCCCCCGGAGCATGACGTTGACAACTCGACTCCACAGCGCTTCCACACCGGCTCCACACCCGTTGGCCACGGTGGTCACCTCAACTACCGAAACGGAGCACGACATGTACGCCTTCTACGAAGAGATGATCAAGGCACAGATGGCCGAGCACCTGGCCGAGGCGCAGGGGCAGCAGCTGGCACGCCAGCTCGCTCGCGCGCAGCGAGCAGAGCGTCGACGGGCGCGGCGGGAGGAGCGCGACAAGGCGCCGTTCCGCGTCGCCCTGATGCGCGGCCGCGTAGCTCGTCAGCACTGAAGAGCCGCTGTCGAAGGACCAGTAGGGCGTCTGCTCACGTGAGCAGACGCCCTACCTTTGCGTCAGGCTGGCCGGCTCGCGGCGTCGTCGACCCACTCCTTGGCGGCAGCGTCCCGCGCCGAGATCCCGACCAGCGCGGCCCCGATCGCGGCCACCGCCGACCCTGGCGGCACGATCGCCACCCGATCGGGCAGCTGCAGCGCCGCAAGGAACGGTGAGCCCGCGGCCTGGCGACCCAGCGCCGCGACCACGGCGTCGAGCAGCTCATCGCCGAGGTCGGTCACTCCCCCACCGAGCACGACCATCTCCACGTCGCAGGTGAGGACGAGCAGCCGCACCGCGGAGGCCACATGTCCCGCGAACGCGTCACGGACAACGACCGCGCGCGGGTCACCGCTCGCCGCCGCCGCGAACAACGCCGTGCCCGGCGACACGCCATCAGCCGACGACGGCCACATTGCGGCGATCGCCGAGCCGGACGCCAGCGTCTCCAGACACCCGCGCTGCCCGCACGAGCACGGTGGCCCGTCCGGGTCGACCGGGATGTGCCCGATCTCGCCGGCGGCGCCCCGCGCGCCGCGCCGCAGCCGCCCATCGGTGACGAGGCCGGCGGCCAGCCCGGTGCCCATGCTCAGGAAGGCCAGGTCCGTGTGACCCAGGCCCAGCACCTGCGTCGCCCCAAGAGCCGCGGCGTTGACGTCGTTCTCCACCACGACGGGCACGCCGAGCTGCTCCGCGAGACGCGCGCCCAGGCTCAGGGTGTCCGGGCCGACGCCGAGGTTCACCGCGTGCGTGACCTCGCCCGAGTCCGGCAGCACCAGCCCCGGCACGCCCACGCCCACCACGGAGAAGGAGGACACCGGTACGTCGAGGTGCTGGGCAAGCCGGACGACCGCCTCGTGGGCCGACTCGACGACGCCTGAGGCGCCACCGTTGCTCGGCAGCCGGTGGGTCGCCACGACCTCGCCGTTCTCGTCAAGGGCTACGGCCAGCACCTTGGAGCCGCCGATGTCGACTCCAACAGCCAACGTCGGTTCCGGCGTGGTCAGGCGCACGTTCATGACGCCGACCCGTTGGCCAGCAACGCGTCCAGCGCCTTTGCGTTGGCACGGGACGCGCCGTAGGTGTGCACCGACGCCGCACCCGGCAACGCCTCCCGGCCCGGCCATCCCATCTCGACCACGATCATCTCGGGCCGCTGAGCGGCGAGCCTGTCCACCAGCTTCGCGGCCCACTCGTGCCGGTGCAGCTCCCGCACGAGCACCACCAGCTGCGTGCCGTCGGTCTTCGGGAGCATGAGATCCGATGCGTCCTCCGGACCCAAGTCGACGACCCGGTCGGGACGCAGCACCACGCCGCTCTCGACGACACCCCACGGCACCGCACCGACGGCCATGTTGGTGCCGGTCTGCAGCCGGAAGACGATCGCGGCCGTCATCGGCGGCACCGTGCCGCGGACGCGCAGCGCCCGGTCGGCCACCTGCTGGCTCGCCGTCACCGGTGGCCCGGCGAAGAAGCCGTCGACTGTGGGAGCGGGCACCTGCGCCAGTGCGGCGTCTCGCCATTCCCGCACCTGTCGGGCGCAGACCACCACGCGCTCGGCGGCGTCGACCAGCCGTCCTTCAGCGAGGTCACCCGACCGCACCGCCTCGACGATCGCAGCGACGACCGCGTCGAGCAGCGACTGATCCTTGTCCGCACCGAGGCAGAGCAGATCGACACCGGCCGCGAGCGCGAGCACCGCAGCAGCCGGTTCCCCGCGCCACTCGCTCGCCCCCTTCATGTCCAGCGCGTCGCTCACCAGCAACCCGGCGAAACCGAGATCGCGCCGCAGCAGGTCGACCACCGGCCGGCTCAGCGTCGCCGGCCACTCCGGGTCCAGCGCCGGCAGCAGAACGTGCGAGGTCATCACGGCGGCCGCACCGGCCTTCACGGCAGCCGCGAAGGGCACCAGCTCCCGCCGCCGCAGATCGTCCATCGACGCCATCACGACAGGTAGGTCGAGGTGGGAGTCGACCGCGGTGTCACCGTGACCGGGCCAGTGCTTGACGCACGCACCGACGCCGGCTGCCTGCATCCCCCCGACGTACGCCGTGGTGTGCCGCGCGACGAGGTGCGGGTCGGCGCCGAAGCTGCGCACGCCGATCACCGGGTTGTCGGGGTTGCTGTTCACGTCGACCACGGGTGCGAGGTCGAGGTCGATGCCGGCCGCGGCGAGTTCGGCGCCGATCGCCCGGGCCACCTGCTCGGTCAGCTCCACGTCGTCCACGACACCGAGGGCCGCGTTGCCCGGATGGGGGCTGCCCTTTCGACGGTGCAGACGGGTGACGTCGCCGCCCTCCTCGTCGGTGGCGGTCAGCACGTCGTTGCCGGCGGCATGGATCGCCGCGGTCAGCTCGCCGAGCTGGGCCGGTGACTCGATGTTGGAGCCGAACAGGCAGACCGAGCCGAGGCCGTCGCCCAGCCGCCGCCGCGCCCAGTCGGGCAGCGCCGGTCCTTCGAAGGAGGCCATGACCACGCGCGCGGCCAGGGCGTCGAGCTCGTCCACGTCAGCCCTTCACCGCTCCGGAGACCAGACCGGTGGTCATCCTGCCCTGCACGAACAGGAAAAACACGATCACCGGGATGGTCATCAAGGTGGAGCCGGCCATGATCGCGCCCCAGTCGGTGCCGGAGTTGACCTGCTTGAACGACCGCAGCCAGACCGGCAGCGTGATGTTCTCCGGCCGGTTCATCAGCACCAGCGCGGTGACGAACTCGTTCCACGCCTGGATGAACGCGAACACCCCCGTGGCGATCAGGCCCGGCGCGATCAGCGGGAACGTGACGGAAAAGAAGGCACGCGTCCGGCCGCAGCCGTCGATCATCGCCGCCTCCTCCAGCTCGATCGGCACGCCCCCGACGAAGCCGCGCAGCGTCCAGATCGTGAACGGGCAGCACCGTGGCGACGTACACCATCGTGAGCCCGAGCACGGTGTTGGTGAGCTGCCAGCCGTCGAGCAGCTGGTAGACCGAGATGATCATCGCCTCGCCGGGCAGCATCTGCACGATGAGGATCGTGACGATGAAGGCCCAGCGGGCGCGGAAGCGGAACCTCGTCACCGCGATCGCGGCGAGCAGCGCGAGCATGAGTGCGAGCACGACGGTCGACACGGTCACCATCAGGCTGTTGCGCAGCGCGTCGAGGAACGGGAACTGGCTCTCCTCGAACAGGACCCGCCGGTAGTTGCCGGTCGTCGGGTTCGTCGGCGCGAACGTCGGGTCGGGGCGGCGGATCAGGTTGTTGGGCAGGAACGACGTGGTGACCATCCAGTAGACCGGGAAGACCGAGCACAGGAAGACCACGACCGCGGCGAGGTTCACCAGGATGCGCGAGCGCCGCCGCCGGGCACGCCGTACGACGTGCTGCTTTCCCCCGTGGGGCATCGGCACCAGTGGCGCACCCGACGCCGTGGCAGCGACGGGCACGTCGGCGACCGGGCGCGGCGAGCCGGTAGAGGTGCTCATACGTCCTCCTGGCGCACGATCTGGCGCACGTAGACGAACGACACGGCCAGCATCATCACCACCATGATCACGGCGATGGTGCTGCCGATGTCGAACCGTCCCTGCGCGACACCGACCTGGTAGATGTACACACCGATCGTGCTCGTCTTCTCGGTGATGCCACCGGAGTCCTGCAGCGCGAAGATCTGCGTGAACACCCGCAGGTCCCAGATCACCTGAAGCACGGTGACGATGAGCAGGATCGGCTTGATGAACGGCACGATGATGAGGCGGAAGCGCTGCCACGCGCTGGCGCCGTCGATCTGAGCGGCCTCCAGCACGTCACCGGGCACCTGCGTGAGCCCGGCGTAGAGCGTGAACGCGACGAACGGCACGGACTGCCACGTGATGACCAGCGTCGCGACCGCGAAGAACGACAGCGGGTTGAGCAGCCACGAGTGGCCGCCGTAGTCCATGCCCAGCTGGGTCAGCACCCAGTTGACGACGCCGTACTGCGAGTCGAACATCCAGCTCCAGATCACGATCGCGGTCAGTGCCGGCATCGCCCACGCGAACAGCAGCCCGACCGTCACGAGCAGCCGCATCGCAGTTGCCTAGCCGGGTGATCAGCAGCGCGACGAGCATGCCGAGCGTCATGGTCAGCGCGACGTTGACGCCGCAGAACACGACGCTGCGCGCGAGCACCCGCCAGAACTGCGGGTCGGACAGCACCCGCGTGTAGTTGTCCAGCCCGACGAACTCCGGCGGCTGCCCGAACACCTGGGCCCGGCCGTAGTGCTGGGTCGAGGTGATGACGAGCTTGACCAGCGGGTAGCCGGTGAGGACAAGCAGGACGGCGATCGCCGGGCCGAGCAGCAGCCAGGGGACCAGTGCGCGGCGGCGGCTTCCGGGCCGGCGGCCGCGTGACGTGGGGCCGACGGCCGGTCCGGACGCGGGGGGTGCCAGCGTGGCCATCAGGTCTCCTCCGGATGCGGGCGAGGGGATCCACCCGGTACGGCGACGCTAGCTGCGCCGCCGTACCGAGGGAGCCTGATCAGCGGTTGAGGGCTGCCGTGATCTTCTCGTCCGCCGCCTTCGCCAGCGAGGCGACGTCGCCACCACCCGCGATGTTGACGAACAGGTCCTCCATGATCTTGTCGGACTCGACGTTCGCCCAGCCGGGTGCAGCTGGAGTGAGCTTCGTGTTCGTCGCCGCCTGCGCGGTGGCCTTCGCGACCTCGTCGGTGCCCATCGCACTGACGAGCGAGGTCTTGGCCGGCACCAGCCCGGCCTTGGCCATCTCGGTCTGGAAGCCGTCGCTGAGCAGCACCTTCAGCAGGTTGTAGGCCAGCTCCTTGTTCTTCGACTTGGCCGCGACCGCGATGTTGGAGCCACCGAGGAAGATCGGCGCCGACTGGCCGGCACTCGTGCCCGGCAGTGCGAACACACCGAGGTTCTTCTCCGCCTTCGGGCAACCGCCGTCGGCCTCGGGCGCGATGATCGTGCCCTTGACCCAGCCGGGTGCCGACAGCATGCCGATCTGGTTGGCGCAGTAGGGCACCTGCGGATCGGTCTCGTTGCCGTCCTTGGGAGCACCCGACGCGTTCTGCATGACCGTCTGGACCATCTTCAGGCCCTCGATCGACTCGGGGGTCGACAGGGAGCCCTGCCACTTGTCGCCGTTCTGCACCGCGAGGTCACCACCGGCGGCCCAGATGTAGGGCAGCGCGTTGCGCCAGTCCTGGCCCGGGAAGTAGATGCCGGAGAAGTCCTTCTTGCCGCTGGCGGTCTTGAGCTTCTCCCCGGCCGCGACGTACTCCTGCAGCGTGGCGGGCACGGACAGGCCCTCCTTCTTGAACAGGTCCTTTCGGTAGAAGACGAGCCGCGAGCCCGCGTAGTAGGGCGCCGCGAAGAGCTTGCCGTCGTACGAGCCCGACTCGACGAAGCCCTCGAGCAGGTCGTCGCCGCCGAGCTCGGCCTTCTTGTCGCTGATGTCCTCGAAGGCGCCCGCGGAGGTGAACGCGACGGCCTGCGTGTTGCCGACCTCGACGACGTCGGGGCTGTCGTTGCCGGAGAGCGCGGTGGTGAGCTTGTCGACCAGTCCGTCCCAGACCTGCTCCTCGATCACGAGCTCGGCGTTCTTGTTCTCCTTCTCGAACGTCGCCTTCGCGTAGTCGCGGGCCGCCTGCGGGGTGTCGGTGCCGACGATCCACAGACGCACCTGCGTCTTCTCTCCGGACTTCTTGCTGTCCGCCTGGGCGTCCGGGCTGTTGTCGCTGCCGCACCCGGTCAGGGCGAGCGCCGCAACGGCAGCGGCGGCGATGATGCGAGTGATCTTCACGAGTTCCTCCTGGAGGGGCGCGGCGGCCGCCGGTCGGCGGGCACCATCGAGCGCGAGGCACGGCGGAAGGTGGTCAGGACACCCCCAGCTGGCCGGAGAGCACGAGGACGGCCGCGCCGGAGAGGACGACGTCCTCCCCGAGCACGGCCATGCGGAGGTCGACGTCGTTGCCGACGACGGGCATGGTGCGCTTGCGGATCGTGGCGCTCGCGGCATCCCGCAGCGCGCCACCCAGCAGGTCGGCGGGGCCGCTGAGCACGACCTCGCGCAGGTCCAGGGCGCTGACGATCGGCGCCAGGGCGGTGCCGAGACGCCGACCGGCGGCGGCGAGCGCCTCGTCGGCCTTGCGGGCGTCCAGGCCCTTGATCGCCGCCCGGAGGGCAGGCGCGGACACGACGGTCTCGAGGCAGCCGCGGCGTCCGCACGCGCACTCCCGGCCGCGTTCGTCGACGATGACGTGCCCGATCTCGCCCGCTGCGTAGTGGTGACCGCCGAGCAGGGCCCCGTCGAGCAGCAGGCCGGCGCCGACGCCCTTGCCGATCGCGATCACCATCAGGCCGCTGCCGCCGGCGCCGCCGTAGGTGTGCTCGCCCAGCGCGGCCGTGTTGGCGTCGTTGGCGACGTGCACGGGCAGCCCGAGCTCGGCCGCGAGCTTGGCGGCGAGCGGCAGGTCGGTCCAGCCGAGGTTCGGCGCCTGCAGGACCACGCCGTCGGGGTCCACGACACCGGGGCTGCCGATGCCGACGCCGAGGACCGGTCGCGTGGCCAGCCCGAGCAGCTCCTGGCAGAGCTCGGTGACGCCCGCGACCGCCGCCTCGCCGGTGCGGCCCTGCATCCGCATCGTGCTCCGCTGCAGGACGGTTGCCGGACGAGGTCGAGCACGGCACCGATGAGGCGGGCCTCGTCGGAGAGGTCGAGGCAGACGATATGGGAGGCGTTCGGGTTGAGGCCGACCAGGGTGGCCGGCTTGCCGACGCGGGAGCCGGGACGCTGGCCGAGCTCCTGCAGCAGGCCTTCCTCGATCAGCTCGCCTACCAGGTCGGAGACCGTCACCCGGGTCAGGTGGGTCTCCCGCGCCAGGTCCGCGCGCGAGGAGGGGCCGGCGTGGAAGAGCGTCTGCAGGACCAGGGAGCGGTTGTGCCGCCGGGCGTGCTCGGGCAGCTGCTTCGTGGTGGGCCGCAGGGTGCGGCTGACTCCGCGGCCCGGCGCCTTCGCCTGTGTGGTCTCCATCGCGTTTGTTAGTGAAGCGTCCTTACAAATCCACGTCAAGACTTTCCAGGTCTCAATTTCGCGACGGGCCGACGGCTGGGCGGGTCAGTAGCGGGCGCCGACCGGTGCGGGCAGCGAGTCGAGCTCGGCCAGGTCGTCAGGTCCGAGCCGTACGTCGGCTGCTGCCGCGTTCTCCTCGAGATAACGCAGTTTCTTCGTGCCCGGGATCGGCACGATGTGCTCCCCCTGGGCGAGCAGCCAGGCGATCGCCACCTGCGCAGCGGTGCAGCCCAGCCGGTCGGCCACCCGACGTACGGAGTCGACGATGTGCTGGTTGGCCGCGAGCGCATCGCTGGTGAACCGCGGGTTGCGGGCGCGGAAGTCCGTCTCGTCGAAGTCCCCGGTGGTCGGCAGCGTCCCGGTCAGGAATCCGCGACCGAGCGGGGCGAACGGGAGGAAACCGGCGTCGTGCGCCGCACACCACGCCACCACGTCGGCGAGCGGTCCCCGCGTCCACAGCGACAGCTCGCTCTGCACGGAGGTGACCGGGTGGATCGCGTGCGCCTCCTCGATCTGGGCCACGTCGACCTCGCTCATGCCGATCGCGCGCACCTTGCCCGCCTCGACCAGGGCAGCCATCTCCCCCCAGGTCTCGGCCAGCGGCACGTTCTCGTCGACGCGGTGCAGTTGGTAGAGGTCGATCGTGTCGACCTGCAGGCGCTGCAGCGACGCGTCGCAGGCCGCGCGGACGTGCTCGGGCCGCCCGTCGCGCTTCATCTCGCCGTCGACGTTCACCAGCCCGCACTTGGTGGCCAGGGTGAGCTCGTCGCGGCGGCCGGCGATGGCGCGCCCGACCAGCTCCTCGTTGTGGAAGGGGCCGTAGACGTCTGCGGTGTCGATGAGCGTGACGCCGAGGTCGAGCGCTCGGCGGATCACCTCGATCGACGCGTCGTCGTCGCGTTCCTGCGGGCCGTAGGCCCAGGACATGCCCATGCAGCCCAGCCCGACGGCGCCGACGGTGAAGGGCCCGATGTGTCGTTGGTCCATGTCAGCCACCGTACGTCGGGTCGAGACCGATGCAGACGGCGACCGGAGTCGGTAGCGTGCCTGCAACCGCCCTTGATCCAGACACAGGGCGCCCGGCGGAGGAACCGATGACCAGACAGGCGTGCAGGACGACCCGAGGCTGGCCGACCGGCCCCACTCGATCGCCCGGATGTTCCTCGACCGCGTGGCCGCCTCGCCGAACAAGGAGGCGTTCCGCTCCCCCGACGGCGAGGGCTGGACGTCGATCACCTGGCAGGAGACAGCGCGACCGGGTCAAGAACCTCGCGGCGGGCCTGCTCTCGCTCGGCATCACCAGCGAGAACCGCGTCGCGATCGCCTCGTCCACCCGGGTCGACTGGATCCTCGCCGACCTGGCCATCATGTGCGCCGGAGCCGCGACGACCACGGTCTACCCGTCCACGAGCCATGAGGACGTCGGCTTCATCCTGTCCGACTCGGGCTCGCGGGTGGTCTTCGCCGAGGACCGCGACCAGGTCGAGAAGGTGCGCGCGCACCGCAGCGAGCTGCCCAACGTGGAGCACGTCGTCGTCTTCGACGGCAAGGGTGACGGCGACTGGGTCATGACCCTGACCGACCTCGAGGCGAAGGGCCGCGAGTTCCTCAAGCGCTACCCCGACGCCGTGGAGTCGGCCGTCGCCGCCATCAAGCCCGAGGACCTGGCGACCCTCATCTACACGTCAGGGACCACCGGCCGGCCCAAGGGCGTCCGGCTGGTGCAGGACTGCTGGGTCTACGAGGGCGTCGCCATCGACACGCTCGGCATCCTGCGCGAGGACGACCTGCAGTACCTCTGGCTGCCGCTGTCCCACTCGTTCGGCAAGGTGCTGCAGGCGGCGCAGCTCGCCGTCGGGTTCTCCAGCGCGGTCGACGGGCGACGTCGACAAGCTCATCGACAACCTGGCCGTCGTCAAGCCGACCTTCATGGGCGCCGCGCCGCGCATCTTCGAGAAGGCGCACAGCCGCATCGTGCGGATGGCTGCCGACGACGGCGGCGCGAAGGAGAAGATCTTCAATTGGGCGATCGGGGTGGGCCGCCAGGTCTCCAAGCTGCGCCAGGCGGGCAAGGAGCCGACCGGGATGCTCAAGCTGCAGCACGGCCTGGCGGACAAGCTCGTGTTCAGCAAGATCAAGCACCGCTTCGGCGGCCGGCTGCGCTACTTCGTCTCCGGCTCGGCGGCCCTGAACCCCAGCATCGCCGAGTGGTTCCACTCCGCCGACATCCTCATCCTCGAGGGCTACGGCCTCACCGAGACCAGCGCGTTCTCCTTCGTCAACCGCCCCGAGCACTGGAAGTTCGGCACCGTCGGCGAGCCCGCCCCCGGCACCGAGGTGAAGATCGCGAGTGACGGCGAGATCCTCGTGCGCGGCCCCGGCGTGATGCGCGGCTACCACAACTCCCCCGAGCAGACGGCCGAGGTGCTCACCGACGACGGCTGGTTCCACACCGGCGACATCGGCGAGCTCGACGGACGGCATGCTGCGCATCACCGACCGCAAGAAGGACCTCATCAAGACCAGCGGCGGCAAGTACGTCGCGCCGCAGAGCATCGAGGGCCTGTTCCAGGCGGTCTGCCCCTACGCGAGCCAGATCGTGGTGCACGGCGACGGCCGCAAGTACGTCGTGGCGCTGGTCACCCTCGACGAAGAGGCGTTGCACGGGTGGGCGGAGAAGCAGGGTCTCGGTGACTTGAACTACGAGCAGGTCACCCGGCACGACCGCACCCGCGAGATGGTGCAGGGCTACATCGACGAGCTCAACGGCCGCCTCAACAAGTGGGAGACGATCAAGAAGTTCCAGATCCTCCCCCGCGACCTCACGATCGAGGACGGCGACCTGACGCCGAGCCTGAAGGTGAAGCGCAAGGCGGTCGAGCGCAAGCACGCCGACGCCCTCAACGGCATGTACGACGAGTAGGGGTCCGCGCCTCAGTGCTCCACGTGGGACAGCCGGAGCACGGCCGTGTTGGCCACGAAGACAACCGCGAGAACAGCCGCCAGCACCGGGTGCCCGACAACCGCTAGCCCGACCGCCGCAAGGGCGAACAGCGCGAGCTCGACGAACAACTTGGCCGGGTCGGTCAGCCGCCGGGGTGCCTTGGGCGCGATGAACATGCCCCACAACACAGCAGCGATCAACGGGAAGGCGATGGCGAGCAGGACGCTGACCACCCACGACGACCCGATCTCGCCACCGACCCAACCGAGGGCGACCAGCATCGCGAGCTCCAGCAGGAACCGGATGCCGAGGTTGACGGCGATTAACGGGCTCGGATTCGCTGGCGCGGGCTGGCTCACCCCCGCAGGCTATGCGCGGCGCTCAGTTCTGATAGGTCGGCACCACCAGACCGCGGGCCAGCGTGTGGAACAACACGTTGAAGGCGACGAACGTCGGCGACGCTGACTCGTCCAGCCCGAGAGAGTCCGTGTCCAGTGCATGCACGGCGAAGTAGTAGCGGTGCACCATGTCGCCCTCCGGCGGCGCGGCTCCGGTGTAGCCGGGCTCGCCCATGTCGTTGCGCACGCTGATCGCCCCCTTCGGCAGCTTCGACCCGTCCGGCGCACCGGCACCGCGAGGCAGCTCGGTCGTCGAGGCGTCCAGCCCCACGACGTTCCAGTGCCAGAAGCCGGACGGGGTCGGCGCGTCCGGGTCGAAACACGACACCGCGAACCCGCGCGTCTCGTCGGGAAAGCCTTCCCAGCGCAGGTGCGGCGAGGTGTTGCCGCCGGACGCGACGAAGTCGTTCGCCAGTCGCTCACCATCGCGTACGTCGTCGCTGGTGACCGTGAACGACGGCGCCTTCGGCAGCCGGTCGTAGGGGTCGGGTGCCTGTGGGCGGTCCAGGTTCATGCGAGTTCTCCTCCGAGCTCGTGGATAGGTGCGGTTGTACCCGTGGACGACCGGGTGGCGCTCACGAAGCCGCCCGGGACGTGACGTCGAGCTTCGGCAGCACCTGCTCGCCGAACACCTCGAGCCACTCGCGCTGCTCCTGGCCGACGTGATGCAGGTAGACCTCGTCGAAGCCGAGACCGACCAGCTCCTGCAGCCAGGTGACGAAGCGATCGGTGTCGGACGACACGAGCACCGGGCCATGCATCGCCTCCGGCGGCACATGCTTGGCTGCCTCGTCGAAGAGAGCGACGTGGTCGAGGTCCCAGCAGACGGGCGGGGCGAACACGTTGGTCCGCCACTGGTCGTGCGCGAGCCGGAGCGCGGTCTCGTCGTCCGCGGCGTAGGACAGGTGGACCTGCAGGACCAACGGCCCGGTCCCGCCGGCTTCGCGGTAGGCGCCCACCACCTGCCGCAGCGCGTCGTGAGGCTGAAGAACGGTGGCCAACCCGTCGGCCCAGCCAGCGGCCCAGCGGGCGGTGTCGGCGCTCACGGCCGCAGCGATCAGCGGCGGCGCCACCTCGGGCAAGGTCCACAGCCGGGCGCGGTCGACGGTGACGAGGCCGTCATGACTGACCTCCTCGCCGGCGAACAGCGCGCGCATGACGTCGACGCACTCGAGCAGCCGCGCGTTGCGGACGTCCTTCCGCGGCCAGCCATCGCCCGTGATGTGCTCGTTGGACGCCTCTCCGGTCCCGAGCGCGACCCAGAAGCGGCCCGGGTACATCGCCGTCAGCGTGGCCGCGGCCTGCGCGATGATCGCCGGGTGATAGCGCTGCCCCGGCGCGTTGACGACGCCGAAGGGCAGACCCGTCCCCTGCAGCGCGGCGCCCAGCCACGACCACGCGAACGCCGAGTGACCCTGCCGCTCGCTCCACGGTGAGAAGTGGTCCGAGCACATCGCTGCTGTGAAGCCGACCTCCTCGGCGAGCTGGGCGGCCTCCAGGAGCCGCGTCGGATGCACCTGCTCGTGTGAGGCATGGAAGCCGAATGCCGTCATGCCATTGGCCTGCCCGCCCTGCCGCCCCAGGAATCCTCGGTCGATCCATACTTGTCGGTATGTTCCCTGGACGGACACGAAGGCTAGCCGCGCTGATCACGGTCGCCCTTCTCGCCGTACTGCAGGTCAGCACGGGCTGCTCCGGGGACGACGACGGGCCACTCGCGAAGGAGCTGTCCGGCTACACCGACCCCGGCGATGGCTGCTCGCAGGTCATGTCGGCCATCGCCTATGCCGACGACGCGCTCAAGCCGCTGGGCCAGGAGCAGTACCAGACCTGGGACGACGTGTCGCGAAGCCGGCTGGCGGCGGTCGACGGCACCATCGCCCTAGAGGTCCGCGACCTCCCCACCGACAAGGTGCTGAAGCAGGCCCGCAAGGTCGGGAAGATCGCCGACCACACCGCCGCGGCCGCCACCAAGGGCGCCGAGCGGGTCCGCTCCCTGCGCGAGTACCGCCGCGAGGCGGCCCAGCTCGTCATCGACTGCGGCCCCTACGTCGACTCAAAGCCCTGATCGCTGAGGCGAGGCGCCGTCGCTGGGCCGAGGCGGGTGACCGCGACAGCAGCAGCCGCGTTGGCGGACCGTGCGGCGCGCACCGGATCCTCCCCGCGCGCTAGAGCCGCGAGGAACGCCCCGACGTGGACGTCGCCCGCGCCGTTCGTGTCGACGGCAACGACGGTCGGGGATCCGACGTGCTCCGGTGAACCGTCGCGCGAGTAGACGTCGCAGCCTCGCGGACCGTCCCGCACGACCAGACCGGACAGCGACGGTGCCCGCTCGAACACCGAGCCTGCGATGGACTCCGCGGCGCTCTCGCCCGTCAACAGCGTCGCCTCACGGGCGCTGAGGCTCAGCCAGGTCAGCCGGGCGAGCACCGCGTCTAGCAGCCCGGCCGGGATGTCTGCGACGAGCGGGCCGGGGTCGAGCGCGACGACGACGTCCTCCGGAACCTGCGGCAGCCAGCTGGCGATCGCCGGGCCGTGCGGGTAGACGAGGTCGTAGCCGGACACGTAGACGGCGTCCCCTGCACCGATCCCGAGCGACGCCAGCAGGTCGGCGGTCAGCCCGGCCTCGGCCCCGACCGTCGTCGCGAACGTCCGCTCGCCCGACGCCTCGACCATCGCGACGCAGAACCCGGTGTCCATCCCGACGGCGGGCTCGGACAGGAGCAGCTCGACCGACTCGGCCGCGAGCGCGTCACGCACCTGCGCGCCGAACGGTCCGGTCCCGACGAGTCCCCCGTACGCCGAGGGCAACCCTTGGCGAGCCGCCGCCGACAACACGTTGAACCCGCCTCCGGCCGTCGTCATCGAGCGGCTGGCCACGACGTCCCCACCGCGTTCGGGCAGCGCCTCGACGTACAGCACGATGTCGACGATCACGCTGCCGACGAGCACCAGCCGGCGAATGGCGCGTTCAGTCACGAGACGCCCCCGCCCGCAGGGCGAGCAGCCCGTCGACAACCGGCTGGAGATGCAGATCGTTCACCGTGCGCACGAGCTCTACGGCGTCGGACGGGAAGGCGGACAGTCCGCAGCACGCCCCCACAACCGCCCCGGCCATGGCTGCGACCGTGTCGCTGTCACCGCCGAGTTGGGCCGCGAGGCGGCATGCCCGCCACGGGTCGTGCGGGGCGAGCGAGGCGATGGCGAACGCGGCGGGCACTGCCTCCTGGGTGGCGACACCGGTGCCGACCAGGCGGTCGATGACCTCGAGCGCGTCCTCGTCGTCCAGCCCGTCGACCAGCCCGACCGCCCACCTGATCCGGTCCGCGACGGATGCGGCCGGGACGTAGTGACCGTGCCCGGCGCCGACCTCAGCGGCCGCGTGCGCGAGCGGGATCGCCGCTGCGACATCGGCACCGCCCACGCCGGCACTCACCGCCGCGGCGACGGCCGCCGCGCCCGAGATGGCGACCGTCGTGTCGTGGGTGAGGCGGCTCGCTGCGGCGACGGCTGCAGCCAGTCGACGCAGCGGCTGCACGGGCGTCGCGATTCCGACCGGGGTGATGCGCATCGCTGCACCGTTGGTGTCGCCCGCCCGTCCGGACTCCCCGGGCGGCGCACCAGCGCTCACCGCGGCAAGGGCACGCTGGGTCGACGGCCCCAGCAGGTCGAGCGACCCGGCGGAGGCCATGGTGGCCTCCCAGTCGAGCAGCCGCTCGGCGAGCAGCGCGGGGTCGATCTCGCCGCCGCCGTCGATCAGGGTGCGGGCGACGATGACCGACTGGTCGGTGTCGTCGGTGACGCGGCCGGCGGGGAGGCCAGCGCTGATCTCGTTGACCTCGGGACCCGGCGCGAACCACGGCAGCTCGCCGAACAGGTCCCTGACCACCGCCCTCGGGAGCATCTGGGTCGGCATGCCCAGGGCGTCGCCGATCGCCAACCCGTAGAAGGCACCGAGTGCCCGGTCGAGGGTGGTCACCGCGCCACGATCCCACCCACCTGGGCCTGAATGCGGGCGAGGGGGCAGGATCGACGCATGACTTCAGACACGACGTTCCCTCGCGACACGGTGCCGCTCAACGACGGCCATCAGATGCCGCTGCTGGGCTTCGGCACCTGGCAGATCAAGGGCGACCAGGCCCGTCAGTCCGTGATCTGGGCTCTCGAAGCCGGCTACCGCCACCTCGACACCGCCACCATCTACGGCAACGAGGCCGAGGTCGGCGCGGGGCTGCGCGAGAGCGGCGTCGACCGCGACGAGGTGTTCATCACCACCAAGGTGCCCGGAGGAGCCACCGGCCGGGAGGCCGAGATGCTTCAGGCAAGCCTGGATAAGTTGGGGACCGACCGGGTCGACCTGTGGCTGATCCACTGGCCCACCGACGGTGGTGCTGACGTGCAGATGTGGCAGGCACTCATCGACGCGCAGAAGCAGGGCCTGGCCCGCTCGATCGGCGTCAGCAACTACTCGATCCCCATGATCGACGAGGTGCTCGCGGGCACGGGGGTCACTCCGGCCGTCAACCAGATCGAGCTCAGCCCCCTGCTCTTCGACCGCGACCTGATCGGTCACCATCTCAAGCGCAGCGTCGTCGTCGAGGGCTACAGCGCGCTGCGCGGAGGCACTCTCGAGCATCCGACCATCGTCGAGATCGCCCAGCGCCACGGGAAGTCGCCCGCTCAGGTCATCATCCGCTGGCACCTCCAGCGAAAGATCGTGGTCATCCCGAAGTCGGTCAGGCGCGAGCGGATCATCGAGAACGCCGACGTCGCCGACTTCGAGCTGAGCATCGAGGACATGGATGCGTTGGACGGTCTCGGATCGCAGTGATCCCCGGCGGCTAGGCGAGCTTCTCGGCCAGTGACATCGCGTCGAACGGCGCCCTGACCTTGACGTCGTTGTCGAAGTAGACGTACGCGTCGCGGCCGTCGGGTGCGGGCGAGGCCGCGGCCGTGAGAGTCCGGGCGTCCGGAGGGTTCTCTCCCGCGGCCCAGCTGCGGAGCTTCGCGGCCCAGCCGTCCAGCGACGCGTCGTCGTACCCGCTCACGTAGAGCTCCTCGCTGCCGTGCAGCCGCGCGTAGACGAAATCCGACGTGACGTCCTCGATGAAGGGCCACTTCCCGGCCGTGTCGGCAACGACCAGGGCGATGTCGTGACGCCGGAGCAGCTCGACGAATGCCGGGGTCTCGAAGGTCGGGTGCCGCACCTCGAGGGCATGCCGCAACGGCCGGTCCGCGTCGGTGACCGTCCACGCGCGGTCCGTGAGTCGCTCGTCGTGGCCTTCGGCCAGCCGCGCCCCAGCTGCCGTGGTGCGCGGCAGCTGGTCGAAGAACTCCCCCAACCGATCGGGATGGAAGCCGAGGTTGGGCGGCAGCTGCCACAGGACCGGTCCGAGCTTGTCGCCGAGTGCCAGGACGCCGGACGCGAAGAAGTTGGCGAGCGGGGTGGCGACGTCGTTGAGCTTCTTCATGTGCGTGATGAAGCGCGGGCCCTTGACCGAGAAGACGAAGTCGGTGGGCGTCTGCTCGCGCCACTGCAGATAGCTCTCCGGGCGCTGCAGCGAGTAGAACGACCCGTTGATCTCCACCGTGGACAGCGCCCGCGACGCGTGCTCCAGCTCGCGCCGTTGCGGCAGACCCTTGGGATAGAAGACGCCGCGCCAGGGCGGGTAGCGCCAGCCCGAGATCCCGACACGGATACGACCGGTGCTCGGCACCCGCCCGAGTCTAGGGATGACGCAGGATGGTCACATGCTCTCCGTCTCGCTGGCCCGGGCCCTGCGCGACGCGGGCCTGGAGTGGACTCCGGCCCGCGGCGACCACTTCGTGATGCCGAACCGTGGCATGGACGGTGAGGTCTTCGTCCTGTCGGACATGACCATCGAGGTCAACCACTTTCCCGGCGGTCCGGTCATCGGCTTCAACGGCACGACCGAGTGGGCGCTGGACTCCATCGACCAGCACGATGCGCTCTGGCTACCGGGCGAGCACCAACTGCGTGAGCGCCTCGGCGAGGCGTTCGTCGGACTGGCCCGGGAGGGCACCGGCTACCTCGTCACGCTGGCGGACGCGGGAACGACCACACGCTACGACGGCGCGAACCCGGCGGAGGCCTACGGCCGGGCACTCCTCAGCAGGCTGAAGGCAACCGCGGCGCGCTAGCGGTCAGACTCTCGTGGCCCGGTCAGGGCACGGGAGTCTGACAACTCGCTGCCGTTGTCGTCGGTGAGCGCATCGCCGTCGACCATCTGGCTGGAGCCGGCGGACACCGCGGCGGCCTCGGACGCGCGCCGCTCGTCGTCCTCATGGCGGGCCTGGATGCCGGAGACGCTGCGCAGCGGTTCCTCGGGCAGGAACCACACCACCACTGCTGCCACGAGAAGAACCATGGCGCCACAGAAGGAGACCAGGTTGATGGAGCCGGCGAAGCCTTCGAGGAACGGTCGCGCCAGGCGCGGGTCAAGATGGTTCAGGAAGGACGTGTCGTCCAGCGCGCCGGCCGGCAGAGCGCCGCCGCTCTTGATCGCCGCGGCGACCGAGGCGTTGGTCGGGTCCGCAAGCACGTTGGGGTCGTTGACCGCGGCCTGCAGCGAGGCGGCGTTCTCCGGCACGCGGAAGGCGCCCTTGATCTTCTCGCCGACGGTCGAGAACAGGATCGCGAGGAAGACCGCAGTGCCCAGAGTGCCGCCCATCTGCCGGAAGAACGTGGCCGATGACGTCGCCACCCCCATGTCGCGCGGCGGCACGGCGTTCTGCACCGCGAGCACCAGGGGCTGCATGTTGCCGCCGAGCCCGAGCCCGAACACGGTCATGATGAGCATCGTCTGCCAGAGCGGGGTGTCCACGCCGACGAAGCTCACCAGGAGCAGTCCGAGGACGAGCAGCATGGAGCCGACGACCGGGAAGATCTTGTAGCGGCCGGTTCGGGCGATCATCTGGCCGGAGAAGATCGAGCCGGCCATGATCCCCGCCGTCATGGGCAGCAGCATCAGACCGGCCTCGGTCGGGGTGGCGCCCTTCACGATCTGCAGGTAGAGCGGCAGCGCCGCCAGCCCGCCGAACATGCCCATGCCGATGAGGAAGTTGAGCACCGACCCGATGCCGAACGTGCGGCCACGGAACAGCCGCAGCGGCAGCAACGCGTCGTCGCCGTACCGTCGCTCCGCCATCAGGAAGCCAAGAAGACCGGCCAGGCCGATGACCATCAGCCCGAGCGACCGGGTCGAAGCCCAGCCCCAGTCACGGCCCTGCTCGGCCAGGATCAGCAGCGGGGTGAGTCCGACGATCAGCGCGAGCGCGCCGGGCCAGTCGATGCGGTGGTCGCGACGCGTGTGCGGCAGGTGGAGGTTCCGCGCGACGACCGCGAGGGCCACGATGCCGATCGGCACGTTGACCAGGAAGACCCAGCGCCAGCCGGTGATGCCCAGGACGGTCGCCTGCCCGGCGAGGAAGCCACCGATGACCGGGCCGAGCACGCTCGACGTGCCGAACACGGCGAGGAAGTAGCCCTGGTACCTGGCCCGCTCGCGCGGCGGCACGATGTCGCCGATGATCGTCAGCGCGAGGGAGAACAGGCCACCGGCACCGAGTCCCTGTACGGCGCGGAAGGCGGCCAGCTGGTACATCGAGTCGGCGAACCCGCACAGGATCGAGCCGATGACGAAAATCGAGATAGCCGTGAGGAACCACGGCCGCCGGCCGTAGAGGTCGGACAGCTTGCCGTAGAGCGGCGTGCTGATCGTGGCGGTGATCAGGTACGCCGTGGTGGCCCAGGCCTGAAGGCTGAGCCCCTGCAGGTCGTCGGCGATCGTGCGGATCGACGTCGCCACGATGGTCTGGTCGAGCGCCGCAAGGAACATGCCCAGCATCAGCCCGGACAGGATGCTGAGGATCTGCCGGTGGGACAGGGCCGCCCCGGGATCGATGGGGGGACGGGTGCCTGAGGTTGCCGCGCTGGTCATAGGGTCCTGTTCGCAGATGCTTGCATCGTCCAAGTAACTTCTTGCACCATACAAGTATTCCGGTCGGACCGCCAACCCATTTCCGCCGTTAGAGGCGCTCCTGCGGCGTTGGCTGGATCGGCTGGCGCGGCTGGGCCGGCTGGGGCATGGCCGGCTGGGCCGGCTGGGGCGCCCGGGTCGGGTGGGCCGGCGAGCGCTGATCCGCCTGATGCCGTAGGAAGGCCTCCCAGGCCTTGCGCGCCAGGAAGTACACGAGCCCCCGCCAGATCCATCGCATCAGCATGAGCGCCTCCTTACCCGTCCCGCGCGGGCCAACCCCCCGGGCCGGAAGAATGCCCAGATGCCACCGGCCGCCGCCGTTGTGTCCGAACAACCGTGCGGGTACCTCCGCGGGCCACTTCGGACACAACGGAAGCATGGAGGAGCGCCGCGGCAGGCCTCTCAGCCGCCGGATTTGCGGCGGAACTGGCGCTTTTGCTTGTCGTTGACCGCGGGCCCGACGCCCGAGCTGCCCGCTTGCTGCCCCCGCGCGGTGTCGTTGGCCTTCGCGGCGCTGGTCTTGCGCTCCAGGGCCTCGCGGAACTTGCGCTGCACCTCGTCCTCGGTTTTCGCCGGCTTCTTGGTGCCCTCGCCCATGCCTGACTCCTCGGTTGTCGGCGGCTCCGGGCTGCGCCGGGTCGCTTTTGCTTGCTACGCCCCCCGATCCTCGCACTACCCTCGCCGACATGGCCTCCGGGTTTCGGCCGACTCGCGTCTACCTCGAGGTGGGCAGCAAGCGCGTGTTCGCGTGCTCGGTGGACTGGCCCGGGTGGTGCCGATCCGGGCGGGACGAGGACGTCGCGCTGGCGGCACTGGCCAGCTACGCATCGCGTTACGCGCCGGTTGCCGCTGCGGCCGGCATCCCCTTCCAGAGGTCCGCGGGAGAAGAGCTCGACGTCGTCGAGCAGGTGTCCGGTGACACCACCACGAACTTCGGCGCACCCAGCCAGGTGCCCCGAATCGACGCCGAGCCGCTGACCGCCGCCGACGCCCGCCGCCAGGCGGCTCTGGTCGCAGCGGCCTGGTCGGTCCTCGATGCGGTGGCCGTCGAGGCACCCGAGCGACTGCGCAAGGGTCCCCGCGGCGGTGGCCGCGACCGCGACCCGATGCTCGAACACGTCCTGGACGCCGAGTCGGCGTACGCGCGCAAGATCGGCGTCATGCACCGACAGCCCGCACTCGACGACTTCGCGGCCATCAAGGCCATGCGTGGTGACATCGTCGACTGCCTTCAGTCAGCGCGGGCCGGGACACCCCCGGTGCCCAACGGCTGGCCGCCTCGCTATGCCGCCCGACGGATCGCGTGGCACGTGCTGGACCATGCGTGGGAGATCGAGGACAAGTCCGAACGGGAGGACGGCTGATGGCAGCACATCCACGGGCGGGCCAGCCGGCCGAGCCGGGCGACCTGGTCGACGTCGCGCGACTGGTGACGGCCTACTACGCCGAGCACCCTGACCCGGGCGAGCCTGCCCAGCAGGTGCTGTTCGGGACGTCAGGACACCGCGGCTCGGCGTTCGACCGCGCCTTCAACGACGACCACATCGCGGCGACCACGCAGGCGATCTGCGACTACCGGCGGGCCAACTTCATCGGCGGTCCGCTCTTCCTCGGCAAGGACACCCACGCGCTGTCGGAGCCGGCCTATGCGACGGCACTGGAGGTGCTCGCCGCCAACGAGGTCACGGTGCTGGTCGACCCACGTGACCGCTACACGCCGACACCCGCGCTGTCACTCGCGATCCTGATGCACAACGAGGGGCGGCGCTCGACCGACACCGCCCGCGCCGACGGCATCGTCGTGACGCCGTCGCACAACCCGCCGCGCGACGGGGGCTTCAAGTACAACCCGCCCGACGGCGGCCCCGCCGGCAGCGAGATCACCGGCTGGGTGCAGGACCGCGCCAACGACCTCCTGCGCGCCGGCATGCGCGGCGTGATGCGCGTGCCGCTGGCCAGGGCCCGCGCAGCCGACTCCACGCAGCACTACGACTTCCTCACGGCGTACGTCGAGGAGCTGCCGTTGGTGCTGGACCTCGATGCGATCCGCGCCAGCGGCCTGAAGATCGGGGCGGACCCGCTGGGCGGTGCCAGCGTCGACTACTGGGCAGCCATCGCCGAGCGGCACAAGCTCGACCTCACCGTGGTCAACCCGCTCGTCGACCCGACGTTCCGGTTCATGACGCTCGACACTGACGGCAAGATCCGGATGGACTGCTCGTCGCCCAACGCGATGGCGTCGCTGGTCACGACGATGAGCCGCGACGACTCGCCGTACGGCATCGCCACCGGCAACGACGCCGACGCGGACCGGCACGGCGTCGTCACTCCCGACGGCGGTCTGCTCAACCCCAACCACTTCCTCGCCGTGGCGATCGAGTACCTGTTCCAGGCGCGCGACGGCTGGTCGCCCGACGCCGCCGTCGGCAAGACGCTGGTCAGCTCGAGCATGATCGACAGGGTCGCCGAGGGCCTCGGCCGGCGACTCGTCGAGGTGCCCGTCGGGTTCAAGTGGTTCGTGCCGGGGCTGCTCGACGGCTCGATCGGGTTCGGCGGCGAGGAGTCGGCCGGCGCGAGCTTCCTGCGCCGGGACGGCAAGGTCTGGACGACGGACAAGGACGGGCCGCTGCTGTGCCTGCTCGCGTCCGAGATCACCGCGGTCACGGGTTCGACACCGAGCCAGCGGTACGCCGACCTCGTGGCCCAGTACGGCGACCCGACGTACGCCCGGGTCGACGCACCCGCGTCGCGCAAGGAGAAGGCGGTGCTGGCGAAGCTGTCGGCCGACCAGGTGAGGGCGACCGAGCTCGCTGGCGAGCCGATCGTCGCGACTCTGACCGAGGCGCCGGGCAACGGCGCTGCCCTCGGCGGGCTCAAGGTGGTCACCAAGTCGGGCTGGTTCGCAGCGCGGCCGTCCGGGACCGAGGACGTCTACAAGATCTACGCGGAGAGCTTCCAGGGAGCCACGCACCTGGCCCGGCTGCAGGACGAGGCTCGCGAGCTCGTCAAGGCAACCCTGGCGAGCGCCTGACCGCCAGGCAGGGTTCCTCGCAGTGTCAGGGCAGCGGTCGGCGCCCGGCGAAACCGAGGTCGGCACGGTGGTACCAACCGATCGACCGATCGCCTTCGAGCCAGCACAACAGGACGGCCGTCCCGTCGAACTCGCTCGGGAAGTCGACCAGCAATGGTGCCAGCCCCTTGAGGTCCGCGCCCGTCGCTTGCACCCGGGTCAGCAGCTCGTCCAGTCGCGCCTGTGCCGCCTTGAGCTCCGGCAGGGAACCCAGCGACGTGGGCGGACCGCCGGAGGCTGCGGCGGCAGCGAGTTCCGCGGCGTCGGCCCGCAGTGCGACGATCTCGTCGAGGACCGGGAGAAGGAGCTGCAGCTCGGCTAAAGCCTCATCAACACTGAACAGGGGCATGCGCGCAAGCGTCTCACCCACCATCCGAGAATCAGGAGACCGTGCTGCCGGACGTCGACGCCCTGTTCCGCCCACCGGCGCGCGGACTAGGTCCTCGCCCGGAGCATCGGAGAAGGACGCAGTGCGAGACTGCAAATCGTGGAACTGGCGCCCAGCAGGCCCGAGCATCGACCCGCGCTCGAGGCCTTCCTCCGGGACTGGAACGCTCTGCGGGTTGCGAGACGCGGAGTAGTCGTCGACGCACTGGATCACCCTGCCGTGTTGGCCTGGTCGGAGGGTGAACTGACGGGTGTTGCCACCTACGTGATCGATGGGGACGCGTGCGAGCTCCTGACGCTGCACGCCGCGACGCGACTGATGGGTGTCGGTTCCGCGCTACTCACCGCAGTCCAGAACATCGCCCGCAAGGCTGGGTGCAGGCGTCTATGGGTGGTAACCACGAACGACAACGTCGAGGCGCTTTGGTTCTACCAACGGCGCGGATTCCGCCTGATGGTGATTCGCCCTGGAGCGGTTGACCGAAGCCGGGATCTACTGAAGCCCGAGATTCCGAGGTCGGGAGCGCATGAAATTCCATTGCGAGACGAGATCGAACTCGAGATGACCCTCACGCCAGTCTGACTTAGCTGACTCGGCTGCCCAGATCTTCCATGACGGCGCGCCTCACCGGCCATGCCCCGGTGACGGTGTTGGCGATGACCGTGTAGGTGATGCGGCGTTCGGGGTCGTGAAAACTGGCGAACGAGGCCCCGGCGTCGGCGCCGATCAGCTGCGCCGCCCCACTGTCGAGGTCCAACGAGACTCCGAGCCCGTAGCTCTCCCCGTTCTCGTCCCGGTCCCCGCGCGGGCGCAGCATCTCGGACACGATCGCCTCTGACACGATCTGCCCGCCGAGCAGCGCCGCCCAGAGTCGGTGCACGTCGTCCACCGTGGTGAACACCCCTCCGTCTCCGTTTCCTCGCACGGGCAGGTGGAAGACGTTCGAGAGCCATTGCCCGTCCACGAGGACATAGCCCAGTGCAGCGTCGCCGGGCAGCGCGTCAGAGCGCAAGAACGCCGTGGCGTGCATGCCTGCGGGGGAACAGACCCGCTGGTGCACCAGATCGTGGAACGCCACCCCGGACGCACGCTCAGCGAGCAGGGCCAGCACGACGTATCCCGCGTTGCAGTAGGAGACGGACTCGCCGGCCGGGAACTTGGTGGGGTACCCGTCGAGCACCGGCACGAACGCCTCGGTCGTCGCCAGCTCATGCACCGACACCGGCATCAGGTAGGCACTCTCGTCGAGGTCTGTGTCCTCGTCCAAGTAGTCGCCGATGCCGGAGCGGTGGCACAGCAAGTGCTCCACGGTCACGTCCGGTGCGACGAGAGGGAGGTCCTTCCCGAGAAGCGACCGCGCCGTCGTCGACAACGCAAGGGTTCCGTCGTCGACCAGGCTGAGGACGGCGAGCGCGGTGAGCACCTTCGAGCCGCTGGCGATGCCCAGGCGAGTGTCGACAGTCATCGGGAGCTTGCGAGCGCGGTCGGCCATGCCGTAGGCGGCACGCAGCTCGATGTTGCCGTCGACGTCGACGCGGACGGCGCCCGCGAACCCGTCCGCGGTAAGAGCTGCGATCCGTCGTTCGAGGTCGGCCACCTCTCCTGGCATGGCGAGTAGGCTACGCGGCCACCCAACCGACCGATGAGAGAGCGCCCGTGAGCTCGTCAGCGCGTCCCTCGCTTCCAGCGACAAATAGAGGAGAACCACGGTGCCGATCCTCCGCATTGAGCATGGTGTTCCGGATTACGACAGCTGGCGCCGAGCGTTCGACAACGACCCGCTCGACCGGAAGGGGTCGGGTGTCGTGCGCTACCAGGTCCTGCGGTCCGTGGAGGACCCGAACTTCGTGATGATCGACCTCGACCTCGGGACGACAGAGGAAGCCGACGCGATGGTGGCGAAGCTGCACCAGCTCTGGGCTGGCCCCGGCAAAGCCGTCACGCGCAGCCCACAGGTCCGCGTCGTGGACTTCGTCGACTCGGAGGAGCTCTGACGTGGCGCATGCCGCGGACGAGCACCGCACGATCGCGGGGGTGTTCACGGACCGGGTCCGTGGTGTACCGGCCGGCGGCTGGGACAGGCCGGCGCCGGTGGAGGGGTGGGTGGCGCGCGACGTGGTGCGTCACCTCGTCGAGTGGTTCCCGGCGTTCCTGAAGGACGGCGCGGGGATCGACCTGCCGAAGGGCCCGCCGGTCGACGACGATCCGGTCGCCGCCTGGACGGTTCACGCCGAGGGTGTTCAGGCCGTTCTCGACGATCCTGCGACTCCCGGACTGGTCCTGTCGAACCGGCACGTCGGCGACGTACCGCTCGACCAGGCGATCGACCGGTTCTACACCGCCGACGTGTTCCTGCACACCTGGGACCTGGCGCGGGCGACCGGACAGGACGAGCGCCTCGACCCGGCCAAGTGCGCCGAGATGCTCGAAGGGATGCTCCCGATGGATGACGTGCTGCGCGCGAGCGGACACTACGGGCCGAAGGTGGAGGTCGCCGAGGATGCCGACGTGCAGACACGGTTGATCGCCTTCATCGGACGGACGCCCTGACCATGTCCTTCAACGTCAGCGCGGAAGCCTACGGGCGGTTCATGGGTCAGTTCTCCGAGCCGTTGGCCGTGCAGTTCGTCGAGTACGCCGGGGTGCGCGCTGGTCAGCGGGCCGTTGACGTGGGCTGCGGCCCGGGGGCACTGACGGCGCAGTTGGTGGACCGGCTGGGTGCCGACGCGGTCGCGGCGATCGACCCGTCACCGGCCTTCGTCGAGGCGGCGCGAGAACGGTTCCCCGGAGTCGACGTGCGCTCCGGGGGCGCCGAGCACCTCCCGTTCGCCGATGACGAGTTCGACCTGGCGCTCGCCCAGCTGGTCGTGCACTTCATGACCGATCCCGTGGGCGGGCTGCGCGAGATGGGTCGGGTGACCCGTCCGGGCGGCGTCGTCGCTGCGTGCGTGTGGGATCACTCGGGAGACGGCGGGCCGCTGTCGACGTTCTGGCGAGCCGTTCGCGAGACTGACCCGCAGGCCCGCGACGAGTCCGGGCTCCCGGGTTCGCGCGAAGGTCATCTGGCCGAGCTCTTCGACGCCGCCGGCCTCAAGGACATTGACGACTCGGTGCTGACGGTCACGGTGCCGTTCGCGACGTTCGACGACTGGTGGGAGCCCTACACCCTGGGCGTCGGACCCGCCGGCGACCACGTCGCGAAGCTCGACGATGCGGCCCGCCAGGAGTTGCAGGCCGCCTGTGCTCGACTGCTTCCCGCCGCTCCGTTCGAGATGGCCGCGTCAGCCTGGTCCGTCCGCGCCCGCGCCTAGTCCGCGGCCCCACCCTCATGGCACAGTCAGGCACGTGGCGAGATTGCCGGACGACGTCGAAGGCCTCTTCCGAACCTTCATGGACCAGAGCCCGCTAACGGCGTGGATCGTCGACGACGAGGATCGCCTGGTCTACTCCAGTGAGCCCTTCCCGCTGCGTGCAGATCAGGTCGGCATCTCCATGTGGGACATGGTGCCGGAGCAGTATGTGCAGCCCTATCGCGACGCGCTGCACTTGGCCCGGTCCACCGGGGAGACCCAGGTCGTCACCGCCCCTGGTCCTGTCAGTGGAGGCGCCGCAGAGGACGAGGGGTGGTTCCAGGCTTACTACTTCGCCCTGCCGCGACGTTGGGTGGGTGGCGTCGGTCTCGACGTGACCAGCCTGACCGAGGCGCAGCGAGAGCTGGAGAGGTCGCGACAACGCGTTGTGGCCGCGGGCGACGAGGCGCGTCGACGCATCGAGCGGGACCTGCACGATGGTGTGCAGCAGCGACTGATCAGCCAGCTGCTCAAACTCCGCGCCGTGCAGATGCGTGCGCAGAAGGACCCCACGGCCGCTGCAACCATGTTGGACGCCACGATCAGCGACCTTGAGGACGCCATCGACGAGCTCCGCGAGTTGGCGCGAGGCATCCATCCCAGCACCTTGACGCGATCCGGCCTTGGCCCCGCGCTCAGCAGCCTCGCCGCGAGGGCCGGTCTGCCCGTGCGGCTACGGTGCGCGGTCGAGGAACGGCTCCCCGAGCCTGTCGAGGTCGCAACCTACTTCGTCTGCTCCGAGGCACTCACGAACATGGCCAAGCATGCGCGGGCGACCAACGCCGAGGTGTCGGTCCAGGTGGTTGCTGATGTCGTGGTGGCCGAGATCAGCGACGACGGTGTCGGCGGCGTCGTCGTCCAGCGCGGCGGCGGGCTCGAGGGACTGCGTGACCGCGTCCAGGCGCTCGGTGGCAGCTTGGAGATCTCCTCCCGATCCCGTGCCGGCACGACGTTGCACGCATCGATCCCGCTCAACGGCGCACGCGACCCGGACCTGAGCACCCCGCGACGGCAATCGACATCGTCGGCACCACGCTAGCCCGGGCAACCAGCGAGTTGACATGTCTAAGCGCCTTAGGCATACTGTCTAACAACATTAGACAGAGATGAGGTCCCGCCATGAAACAGCTGCACACCGAGGTTCTGATCGAGGCAAGTCCTGCTGAGGTATGGGCGATCCTGACGGATTTCTCCCGCTACGGCGAGTGGAACCCGTTCATGGTCGACGCCAGTGGCGTGGCAATCATGGGCACGCAGTTGCGCGTCACGTTGGCTCCGCCGGGGGGACGGCGGATCACGCTCAGCCCCGAGGTCACCGCAGTGGCGGCCGGAGAGGTCCTGGAATGGTGGGGTCACCTCGGTGTTCGGGGTCTGTTTGACGGCCGGCACCGGTTCGAGCTGCACCGCGCCGATCGGGGTACCCGCCTGGTGCAGAGCGAAGTTTTCACCGGCGTACTGGTGCCCTTCGTCGCTCGCAGCCTGGACCGCGGCACTGCTGCAGGGTTCGCGTTGATGAACGCCGCTCTCAAAGCCCAGGCCGAGAAGCTGCCGGCTAACAACGGCTGATGGCCCGCAAGGTTGGACTCACCCGCGACCAGGTGGTCGAGGCGGCCGCCGTCCTGGCCGACGCGGAGGGTCTGCATCACCTGTCGTTGGCCCGGGTCGCTGCCGGGCTCGGTGTGTCCTCACCGTCGTTGTACAGCCACGTCGACGGGCTCGGCGGACTGCACCGAGCATTGGCCGTGGAGGCAAGCAAGCGTCTCGACACGGAGGTGCGCCGTGCGGCTAGAGGTCGGACGGGAGTAGACGCGCTCACGTCGATCGCGCATGCGTACCGAAGCTTTGCGCGACGACACCCGGGACGCTACGCAACTTTGCAGACGACCCCGAGCGTGGAAGACGATCCGGAGGTCTTCGCTGCGTTCGGCGCCGTCGTCTCGACCCTGGCCGCTGTGTTGGCAGAACTGGGACTGCCCGAGGCTGAACCCGTTTCCCTGATCCGAGCTCTGCGCAGCGCGTTGCACGGCTTCGTGTCCCTGGAGGCAAGTGGAGGGTTCGGGCTGCCCGCTGACGTTGACCAGTCCTTCGAGGTCCTGATCGAGGTCATCGTGCTCGGGATGCTCGCCCGAAGCCGCACGAACGGGGAATAGCGCGAACAGCCCCCACACGCCGGTGATCATGCAGTTCCTGAGCGATGGAACTGCATGATCACCGGGAAGGGGTGCTGGATCAGACCAGAGCGGGGTCGCGGTCCAGCTCCTCCTTCACCTCGGGGTCAGCGTGGTGACCGCTGCCCTCGAGGTCGATCGTGGGCAGCACCCGGGCCAGTGGCCTCGGCAGCCACCAGGCCCGGTGCCCGAGCAGGCTCATCGCCGCCGGGACCAGCACCATCCGGACCAGGGTCACGTCGAGCAGCACCGCGACACCCAGGCCGACGCCGAACAGCTTGGCCGTCCCGTTCGGGCTGAGCACGAAGGCACCGAACACGCTGATCATGATCAGCGCTGCGCTGGTGATGACCCGCGCCGTGGAGCCGACGCCCTCGACGACCGCCCGCTTCGGGCTCCGGTGCTTGAGGTACTGCTCGCGCACCCGGCTGAGCAGGAAGACCTCGTAGTCCATCGAGAGGCCGAACAGGATGGCGAACATCAGGATCGGCGCCAACGGGTTGATCGGCACGGTCTCCTCCAAGCCGATCAGGCCCGCTCCCCAGCCCCACTGGAAGACGGCAACGAGCACGCCGTACGCCGCGGCGATGCTGATCAGGTTCAGAGCAGCCGCCTTCAGTGGCACCAGCACCGACCTGAACACCATCATCAGGACCAGGAACGACAGCCCGATCACCGCACTGACGAACATCAGCATCTGGCGTGGCAGCCCCGAAGAGATGTCCACCTGGAATGCCGTCGCCCCGGTGAGCATGGTCTCGACGTCATGCCCCCTCGTCGCGTCGGGCAGGACCTCGTCGCGCAGCCGGTGGACGAGCTCGGTCGTGCCCTTGGCCTGGGGCGACGTCGTGGGGGTGACCTCGATGACAGCCAGGTCGCCGGCCGGGTTCAGCACCGGCTTGCTGACCGACTCGACACCCCGGTCCTTGGCAACAGCGGCCCGGATGTCGCGCAGCGCCGCCGCGTCGTCCTTGCTGCCGTCGACCTCGACGGCGACCTGGACCGGTCCGTTGAACCCGGGGCCGAAGCTGTCGGCGAGCAGGTCGTAGGACTTGCGCACCGTGCTGGAGGGCGGTTCGTTGCCGTCGTCGGCGAAGCCGATCCGCAGCGCGAACGCCGGCGCGGCGAGGACGCCGAGCAGAACCATCGCGACCACGGAGTAACGAACCGGGCGGGCGACGACCCGCGCAGCCCACCGTCCGGACCTGGTGTCGAGAGCGTTGGCCGGCTTCGGCCGCACGAACGGCACGCGCAGGCTGTTCACCTTGCGACCCACGAGGCCGAGCAGCCCGGGGAGCAGCGTGATTGCGGCGACCATCGTGATCGCAACCATGAGGGCAGATCCCCAGCCCATCGTGGTGAGCATCGGGATGCCCGCGACCTGCAGGCTGGCGATCGCCACAACCACGGTGACGCCGGCGAAGAGCACGGACAGCCCGGCAGTCGCGTTCGCCCGACCGACTGCCTCGGGGACGGGCATGCCTTCGGCAAGGTTCTGCCGGTGCCGGGCCAGGATGAACAGCGCGTAGTCGATGCCGACTCCGAGCCCCAGCATGGTGGCGACGATGGTGGTGATCGACGGCACCGGGACGAAGCCCGCAAGGATGCCGATCGCGCTGCTGCCGACCAGCAGTCCGATGAGCGCCACGCCGATGGGCAGGCTCATCGCCACGAGCGAACCGAACGCGATGGCGAGGACGACGATTGCGATGGAGAGCCCGATCATCTCGCTGCCGGGCTCCTCCTCGCCCTTGGCGTAGCCGAGCAGGCCGCTGTACTCCACCTGCATGCCGGCGTCGCGCAGGCTCTGCGTGGCCGCGTACGCCGCGTCGTACTCGGGTCGCTCGATCTTGTCGGTGTCGAACGCCACGGTGGCGAACGCGGTCCGGCCGTCAGCGCTGACAGTCGGCCCGCGCGGGTCGTAGGGGTTGGTCACGGCGACGACATGGGGCATGTCGGCGAGCGCTTCCGTGGCTTCGGCGAATGCCTTCTTGGCGGCCGGCGTCGCGACGCCATCCTTCGCCCGCACGACGACCTGCGCGGTGTTCACGCTCTGCTGCGGGAACCGGTCCTGCAGCGCGTCGGCTGCGCGTTGGGACTCCGATCCCGGCAGCGTGAACGTGTCGTTGGTCGGCCCGCCGACCGAGGCGTTGAGCGCGACAGCCGCGAAGGCGATCAGGATCCAGGCGGTGAGCATCCGCCACGGGTGGCGGGCGGCGGAGTGACCGAGGCGGTAGAGAAGGCGAGACATGGCAATTCCTTACGTGTGAGAAGAGAAAGGGGTCTTAGAACGGGAGTGAGCGTCCGGACGGCGTGCGCAGGTCCAGGACTTCTTGCGTGCAGCGGGTGATCCGCTTGACGGTCTGCTGCTGCCTCATCGCCGGTCACCCCTTCGGAGCTTGCGGGCGGAGGCCGCGTCGCGCCGCAGGTCGTTGATGCGCTCGTGGGCGAGGGCTGCGGTGAGGTCGGTGCTGATCATGGTGAGCTCCTGGTGGTTGTGCTCCGTGTTCGGAGCGGTTCAGCACTCGAAAGGTAGGAGCGGGACCACGGCGCCGTCGTCGGCCTCGAAGCCGATTTCGTGTCATCCGCTGGCCGCATGGCGGCATCGTTCGCAGGGATGACGCCGCCACCGGCGCCGGCGGGCTACCGTCCAGAAATGGGCTCGAAACTGAGGGCGTACGTCCAGCGTGACGGCGTGACTGCGCTCGCTGTGGTCTTCGCCGTTGGAGCCCTCATCGAGGACCTTGTCAGGCCGACGGTGACGCTCGACGAAGGCACCTACGACCGCGGCCCCGAGGCGGTCATCGTCGCGGTCCTCGTCGGCGTGGTGGCGCTGGTCGCGTTCCGCCACCGGCTCGGTGTCGTTGCGCCCGCGTCGGTGCTCGGCTTGTTCGGCTTGGCGTCACTGTCAGCACCGGCATGGGTCCTGGACTCGAGCTTCGTCTACCTCCTCGTCATGCTGAACTGCGGATTGGGCGGCTACCTCGCCCAGTCCCGGTCCTGGCGGGCCCACGCCTGGCTGGTCGTCGTCTGGGCGGGCGGGAGCATCGCTGCCTGGCAGCATCCCGAGCCCAGCTGGGGGCAGTGGGGGTCGGTCGTCGCCTTCACGACGATCGCGTGGGTCATCGGCGCGCTGGTCAGCCGGCCGGTCGCCAGGGCGCACTCAGCGGAGGAGCGGGCCGCGCACCTCGAGCAGGAACAAGTCGAGGCGGCCCGTCAGGCGGTCATCGACGAGCGACAACGGATCGCCCGCGAGCTGCACGACATCATCGCCCACTCGGTGTCGGTGATGACGGTCCAGGCAGGAGCGGTACGCCGACGGCTGACTCCCGACCAGACGCGCGAACGCGACTCCCTCGTCGCGGTCGAGCGGACCGGCCGCGAGGCCATGGCCGAGATGCGCCGACTCGTCGGGCTCCTCCACGAGGAGGAGGGCAGCGCCAGCTACACGCCGCAGCCCGGCCTGCGGGCACTGGACACGCTGCTCGCCTCGGTCCGCGCGGCCGGGCTCCCGGTCGACCTGAAGGTCGAAGGCGCGCAGCGTGAGCTGCCGCCCGGCGTCGACCTGGCTGCCTACCGGGTCGTGCAGGAGGCCCTGACGAACATCCTCAAGCACGCCGGTCCGGCGCGGGCCTGGGTGCAGATCTGCTGGTCCGAGGAGGAGCTGCGGATCGAGGTGGCGAACTCCGGCCGCACGACCGCGACGGGCACGGGCTACGGCCACGCCGGGATGCGAGAGCGGGTGCGCCTGTACGGCGGTCGCGTCGAGAGCGGGCCGCGGGCCGAGGGTGGCTACGTCGTACGGGCGTTCGTGCCGATCGGAGCCGAAGGGTGAGCCCGCGCATCGGCGTCCTGATCGCCGACGACCAGCCGATGGTGCGGGCAGGCCTGCGCATGATCCTGGAGCTCGAGCCGGACATCGAGATCGTCGGCGAAGCCGCAGACGGCAACGAGGCGATCGTCGTCGCCGGCGACACTAAGCCGGACGTGATCCTGATGGACGTGCGGATGCCTAACCTGGACGGGCTGGAGGCGACTCGCCGCATCGTCCATGACCGGGACCAACTCCCGCGCGTACTGATCCTGACGACGTTCGACCTGGACGCGTATGTGTTCGAGGCGCTGCAGGCCGGCGCGAGCGGCTTCGTGCTCAAGGACATCCAACCGGAGCACCTCGTGGATGCGATCCGCGTGATCGCGAATGGCGAAGCCCTCCTCTCGCCGATGGTCACCCGGAGGTTGATCGAGGAGTTCGTACGACGGCCGGCGGACGTGGTGCGCCAACCACCACGGGAACTCGACCAGCTGACGCCGCGGGAAGCCGAGATCATGCGGATGGTCGCCCGGGGTCTGTCCAACGCCGAGATCGCGGCGCAGGCCTTCGTGAGCGAGCCCACCGTCAAGACCCACGTCGCCCGGATCCTCATGAAGCTGGGTCTGCGTGACCGCGTCCAGGTCGTCGTCTACGCCTACGAACGCGGCCTCACGACACCCGGACAGTAGCCGGGCTGGACAGGCCGCCCCGACAGGAGCAGGGTGCTCAAATGCGACGAATCGGAACAATCTTTCTGACCACAGCCCTCCTCGCCAGCCCTTTGCTGGGTGGCTCGGCGGACGCCGGGACCACGACGGCCGCGGGCTCTGGCCTCCACCGAAACCAAGGCCACGACCACGGCGGAGCGCTCTCGTGGAGGGAGACCGTGATCGACGCCGACCAGAGCTTCCGCGGGCTCGACGCCGTCGACCGGGGTACAGCGTGGGTGACCGGCGGCAGCGCAACGGGGGGCCCGGGTCGGGTGTTCCGCACGACCGACGGCGGCCGGACCTGGGAGGACGTGAGTCCCCCTGACACGGAGGGCCTTCTGTTCCGTGACGTCGAGGCACGCAGCGCGGAGACGGCCGTGATCCTTGCCATCGGGCCGGGCGACGCGTCGCGGATCTACCGCACCACCGACGGTGGGGCGACCTGGGACGCGGCTTTCGTCAACGACGACCCCGCAGCGTTCTACGACTGCATGGCGTTCTACCCCGGCGGCCGGCGAGGGCTGGCGATGTCAGACCCGGTAGACGGGAAGTTCCGGATCCTCGCTACGCACGACTCCGGCCGTTCGTGGAGCGTCCTCCCCGACGAGGGGATGCCGGAGGCCCCGACGGAGTTCGGCTTCGCGGCCAGCGGCGACTGCCTCGTGACGGCTGGCCACACGGCGTACTTCGGCTCCGGCGGCGGCGACGCGCGCGTCTTCCGTTCCGACGACTACGGCCTGAACTGGACCGCCAGCGACTCCACGATCCCGGCAGGCGAGGCAGCGGGCGTGTTCGCCCTGGCGTTCCGTGGGCCGTGGCAAGGCCTCGCCGTCGGCGGTGACTTCGCGGACCCGGCCGACGGTGTCGACGCCGTCGCGACGACCCGCGACGGCGACACCTGGCGCAACGCGGGCGACCTGTCGCACCTGGGCGAGGACGTCGCCTACCTGCAGGGTCACGGGAACCCGCTGATCGTCACCGGCGAGTCCGGTCCCGTGATGGGCACCAGCCTCAGCACCGACGGTGGTGCCACGTGGACCAAGGTCAGCGAGGCCGGCTACCACACTCTCGACTGCACGCGCGACGGCTCCTGCTGGGCCGCCGGCGGCCGCGGCCGCGTGGCACGCCTCGCCCGTTGACCCGGTTAGGGGGTCTCGGCGTACCAGGTTTCGCGGATGGTGCGGCGCAGCACGACCCTCTGCAGGGCCTGACTGAAGATCCCGACCAACGCCAGCACCAGCAGGAGCAGTGACCACACCCAGCCGTTCTCGACGGTGTCGGTGAAGTCGCCCCTCGTGAAGTCGGCGGAGTTCAGCGAGCCCACCAGCAGCATCAGGCCACCGACCACACCGACGGCGCCCGCAAACGAGCTGAAAACGACGAGCACGATCGCCGGCACGTCGGCGAAGATCGACACAAGGCCAAGGATCACGCCGACGGCCGTCCCTACCAGCACGGCCACCCAGTTCCAGTCGATGCCGAGGGCGACGATCAGCCCTGAGCCGATCGCGAAGCCGAACGCCGCCATCGCGAGAGTGACCGCGACGTAGTAGTAGAGGTAGGCGAGGAGCGCAAACACCACAGCGAAGACCAGGCCCAACACCCAGCCGAGCACGGTCCCGAGGAACCGCTCGTCGGCGAAGTTGGCGACGAGTCCGGCGCCGAAGGCGAACCCGGCAAAGAAACCCCAGATGGGGATCACGAGCCGCAGCACGAACTGGCCCGCGAAGAGCATGGCGACGCCGGCGATCATCGCCAGGAGGCCAAGGAGGATGTCTGCCATGTAAGCAATGTATGGCCCACAGCCCTCCCGATCCGGCGCGACACGTTCCGCCCGCTCATCTTTCGCGGCACGCCTGGACCGAGGCCAGCTGGGTGGTTACGTTGAGTTCGAGATCCTGTTGCGGCCCCCGGAATCGTGCCGGGATGGTCACAGGCTGTCCGGGCGGGTGGTGACTCGTGCGGGGAGCAGATCGATTCCCTGCGTCGCCGAGAGCACGCGGCGCCGGCGCTCTATGTGCTCACGGTCGCGGTTGTGGCGCTCCTGTACTACGGCGTCGGTCGCCTCGGCCTCGAGCTGGCCTACCTCAACGGCGCGGTGGCGGCGATGTGGCCGCCGGCCGGTCTCGGCCTCGCCGTGCTGTTCCTGTACGGCGTCCGACTGTGGCCTGCGATCGTGATCGGCGATCTGCTGCTCGGTGACTACTCGACGCCGCTCGGAACGGTGCTCGCCCAGACGCTCGGGAACACGGTCGCGCTCGTGGCCGCCGCGCTGCTACTGCGCCGTCTCACGGCGGGGCGCGGCGGGCTAGACCGGGTCGCCGACGTGCTGGCGTTCTTCGCGTGCGCGCTCGTCGCGGCGCTGGTCAGTGCCGCGTTCGGGCCGTTGTCCCTGCGGCTGGGCGACGTGATCTCGGCTGACGAGCTGGGGCAGGTGTTTCGCACCTGGCTGCTCGGCGACGTCTGCGGCGTGCTCGTCGTCGCACCGTTGATCCTCACCTGGGCGACCGCAGGTCTGAGGGGCATCCACCGGCGCGAGCTCGCAGAGGGCACGGTCGTGCTCGCCGTGCTCGTGGCACTGGCGGAGTTGGCGCCACAACGCGACGTGCCCTACGTCGTCTTCCCGGTCCTGTTGTGGGCCGCGGTCCGCTTCGGGCCGCGCGGAGCGGCCACGGCCGTCTTCGTCGTCTGCTCGATCACGGTCTGGAACACGGCGCAGAACGACGGGCCGTTCCTGCGCGACTCGATCACCGACAGCCTGCTCGCAACGCAGTTGTTCATCGCTGTCTCGGCCCTCACGTCGCTGGTGCTCGCGGCGGAGAATGCCGAGCGCACGCGGGCGGGGTTGGCGCTCGAGGCGAGCGAGGCGTCCCAGCGTGCGCTTGCGGACGAGCAGGCGGCGCTACGCAGGGTGGCCACACTCGTCGCGAGCGGGGAGCCGCCGAGCCGCGTGTTCGGGAAGGTGACTGAGGAGGTTGCCCGGCTCCTCGCGTTGCCCGGAGCAAACGTCATGCGCTACGACGGCGCTCGGACGGCCACGGTCGTCGGGGGGTGGAGCGAGGACGGCGCGCTCACCCTCCCCCTGGGCGCCACGTTCGACCTCGACGGTGACACTGTCGTCGCGAGGGTGCTTCGCAGCGGCCGACCGCAGCGAGTGGACAGCTACCAGGACACGATCGGGGACCTTGCCGAGACCGTGCAGCGATCCGGTTACCGGGCGGCGGTGGCGGCGCCGGTCACGGTCGATGGGCGGCTGTGGGGAGCGCTGGCCGCAGGCACGCGATCCGAGGAGCCGCTGCCGGAAGGCGTCGAGCAGCGACTGTGCGACTTCGCGGAGCTGGTCGCGCAGGCGCTCGCGAACGCCGACGCCCACGAGCAGCTGGCCGCCTCGCGCGCACGCATCGTCGAGGCCGGAGATGCCGAGCGCCGGCGGCTCGAGCGCAACCTCCATGACGGCGCGCAGCAGCGGTTGGTAGCGCTCGCGGTCGATCTGACCCTGGTCGGCGCGAATCTCGAGAAGGATCCGCCAGCCGCCCGCAGGACCCTGACCGTTGCGCAGGACGAGCTTCGAAAGGCGCTCGACGAGCTGCGCGAGCTGGCGCGGGGAATCCACCCGGCGGTGCTCACCGACCGCGGTCTGGGCCCTGCACTGCAAGCGCTGGTCAAACGTGCGCCGGTGCCCGTGGAGATCACTGAGCTGCCTGAGGAGCGGCTGTCCAGCCCGGTCGAGGCGGCCGCCTACTACGTCGTCGCCGAGGCGATCACGAACGTGGCGAAGTACGCGCGCGCCTCCCACGTCACCGTCAGTGTCCGCCGCACTAGCGAGTGCGCGACGGTCACGGTCTCCGACGATGGCGTCGGCGGCGCAGACGCCGCCCACGGCACCGGGCTGCGCGGGCTGGCGGACCGCATCGAGGCCCTCGACGGCCGGTTCTACCTGGATAGTCGACCCGCGCGCGGCACCCGCATCAGCGCCGAGATCCCAGCGCCGAGATCACCTATTGGTGCCTGAGGCGCCCAGCCGAACGGTGCTTGGTCAAGTAAGGGTGGCGGTGCCGAAGGCCACGGTGAACGCCCGGCACCAGATGACTACCGCGCCGGCTTCTGCGTCAGCCGGCACGTCGTACTGCTGGTCGCCCTTGTTGCCCTTGAGCTTGCCGAGGTCGACGGCATCTTTGATGTCGCCGGCTGGGTCGGGCACGAGATACACGCGTACGTCTGGGCCCGGGTCAGTCTTGAAGCGAGTCAGCGTCACCACCCGGTCACCGTTCGGCTGCTCGATCAGCGTCGCCAGCCCGGACGTGTCGTGCGCCTGGTTCGTGAACTGGCCGCTGGCGATCTGAACCGGAACGCTGGGTGCTATCGACGCACTGGCCGATGACGAGCTGGACGTGGTCACCTTCGGCGCCGCAACCACCACATCCTCGTTCACGACCGTGTCGACGGTGCTCGCGAACAGCAGGTAGCCGCCAAGGACCGTCGCCGTCACCAGGTAGGTGGCGATGACAGGGAGGGCGAGCGGTCTCCATCGCCAGCCGACGAACAGCGCCACCGCTCCCGCCAGGCCGAACCACAGACCGGTCAGCACCATCGCGATGGTGGCGTCCTCGGTCAGGACAGCGCCGGTGAGCCAGACGCCCAGCGCCACAGCGACTACGACGACCGGGACAGCGACCAGCCGCAACGGCAGCGACACGACGGCCTCCTGACGGTTTCCCAGCCAACGACGGGCTCGCGGGGCGAGTTCCGGTCAGGCGTGGGCGGAGCCGCGCACCTCGAGCGTCCCGAGCAGGTCCGACGTGGCGGCGGCGACCGCCTGCACGGCCCGGTCGAACGCTTCCGCGTTGTGGCTCGCTGGCGCGCGGAAGCCGCTGATCTTGCGGACGTACTGCAACGCGGCTGCCTCGACGTCATCGGACGTGACCTGCTCGGCGTACGGCGGGCGCAGGGTCTTGATGCTTCGGCACATGCGGCCAGCCTACGACGCGACGTACCGTTGTGGGGTGGCGCTGGCGTGGCAGGAATCGCTGTTCGAGGAGGGCGGGGAGAGGCTCTCCTTCGACGGCCTGCGCCGCGTGCAGCTCGACGAGCGCTGCTGGCTCGACCTCGTGCCGTCGTGGGTCCCCGACCACGCCGAGCTGTTCGAGCTGCTCCAGACCGACGCGCCGTGGCAGCAGCGCGAGCGCTGGATGTACGACAAGAAGGTGCTGGAGCCGCGGCTGGTCGCCGCCTGGTCGGGCGACGACCTCGCCCGGCTACCGTCCCAGCTCCAGGAGATCCGGGCCACCGTCAGTGACCGCTACCGGGTCGACTTCGACTCCGTCCTGGTCAACCTCTATCGCGACGGCCGTGACGGGGTCGCGTGGCACGGCGACACCGTCCGCAAGCGCCTGCCCGAGGCCGTCGTCGTGACGGTCGGACTGGGCGAGCGGCGGCGGTTCCTTCTCCGGCCAGGCACCGGCGGCCCGGTTGCCCACACGCTGCGCAGCGGCCAGGGCGACCTCGTGGTGATGGGCGGGCGCACCCAGCACGACTGGCAGCACACCGTGCCCAAGGAGCGGCACGCTGGTGCCCGGATGAGTGTGACGATGCGCCACTCCAGGCCGCTCCCGCCTGTAACGTGACCGCCATGCTGAAGACGCCCTCCGCCGCCGGGGACTCCCCCGCCATCAACATGCCCAACGCCGCCGACCACAGCGCCACCGAGGCGAGCATCGCCCAGGTCGAGGAGCACTCGACCCACAACTACCACCCGTTGCCCGTGGTCATCGCCGAGGCGAGCGGCGCGTGGGTCACCGACGTCGAGGGCAAGCGCTACCTGGACTGCCTCGCCGGCTACTCCGCCCTGAACTTCGGCCACGGCCACCCCGACCTGGTCGCGGCTGCCCGCGCCCAGCTCGACCGGGTGACGCTGACCAGCCGCGCCTTCCACCACGACCAGCTCGGCCCGTTCTGCGCCGAGCTGGCCGCGCTCGCCGGCATGGACATGGTCCTGCCGATGAACAGCGGCGCCGAGGGTGTCGAGAGCGCGCTGAAGATCGCCCGCAAGTGGGGGTACGACGTCAAGGGCGTGCCCGCCGAGAGCGCGACCATCATCGTCGCGGGCGGCAACTTCCACGGCCGCACGATCACGATCATCAGCTTCTCCGACGACCCCAGCGCCCACGACGGCTTCGGGCCATACACGCCCGGCTTCACGATCGTGCCGTACGGCGACGCGCAAGCCGTCGCCGACGCCATCGACGAGACGACCGTCGCTGTGATGATCGAGCCGATCCAGGGCGAGTCCGGCGTCATCATCCCGCCACCCGACTACCTGCCTGCGCTGCGCGCCATCTGCGACGAGCAGCAAGTGCTGCTCGTGCTCGACGAGATCCAGTCCGGTCTGGGCCGCACCGGCAAGACCTTCGCGTTCGAGCACGAGGGCATCCGCCCCGACCTGCTCATCCTGGGCAAGGCGCTCGGCGGCGGCATCGTGCCGGTCAGTGCCGTGGTCGGCAACCGCGATGTGATGGGCGTGCTGCACCCCGGCGAGCATGGCAGCACCTTCGGCGGCAACCCGATGGCCTGCGCCGTCGCCCGGTCGGTCATCGCGCTGCTCAACACGGGCGAGTTCCAGCAGCGGGCGACCGAGCTCGGCGTGGTCCTGCGCGATCGTCTCGAGGCGCTGGTCGGCCGCGGCGTCGTGTCGGTGCGGACCCGGGGCCTCTGGGCCGGCGTCGACATCGATCCGGCGCTGGCGACCGGGCGCGAGGTCTGCGAGCGGCTGGCCCGCCGCGGGGTGCTGGCGAAGGACACCCACGGCTCGACCATCCGGCTGGCACCGCCGCTCGTGATCGAGCCGAGCGAGCTGGAGTGGGCGATCGACCAGCTCGGCGCCGTGCTCAGCGAGCTCCAGCCGACACGCTGACGGACGGTTTCCCCGACGCGACGCATCCGCCCGGGCGGCGACCCTGAATAATGGTCAGCCGCCCGAGGGGAGTTTCGTGACCGGCAGCAGCACAGAGCTGGAGCAGGAGCAGCGCTACGTCGACGTGCTCTACGCACGGCTGGACCACCTCCGCGAGCGCACCGCCGAGGAGCTACGGGCCATCCGCCGGGTCGGCCCCTCCGGCACGCCGCAGAACCGCTCCGAGCGCGACGCCTTCGCCACGCTGCACGAGCACCGCCTGGCCCAGCTCGAGGCGGTGGAGGACCGGCTCGCGTTCGGCCGCCTCGACCTGACCGACGGCCTGCGCCGCTACATCGGCCGGGTCGGGCTCTCCGACCCCGATCAGACCCAGCTGCTCGTCGACTGGCGGGCGCCCGCGGCGCGGTCCTTCTACCAGGCGACGGCGGCGGCACCCGATGACGTCGTACGACGTCGTCATCTGTCCACGCGCGGCCGCAAGGTGACCGGCGTCGAGGACGAGGTGCTCGACCTCGATGCGATGGACGACACCGAGCGCCGCACCCTCAACGGCGAGGGCGCTCTGCTCGCGGCCATCGGCGCGCACCGCACCGGACGGATGGGTGACATCGTCGCCACCATCCAGGCCGAGCAGGACCGGGTGATCCGATCCGACCTCGCCGGCATCCTGGTCGTGCAGGGCGGGCCGGGCACCGGGAAGACGGCGGTGGCGCTGCACCGCGCGGCGTACCTGCTCTACACCTACCGCGAGCGGCTGGCGAACCGCGGCGTGCTCGTCGTCGGTCCCAACGACCTCTTCCTGCGCTACATCGGACAGGTCCTGCCCTCCCTCGGCGAGACAGGCGTCGTCATGTCCACCCCGGCGCAGCTCTATCCCGGCCTGGACGCGCACGGTGTGGAGGAGCCGGAGGTCGCCGCGCTCAAGGGCGACCTGCGCATGGTCGACGTGGTCGCGGCCGCGGTGCGCAACCGGCAGCGGGTGCCGTCCGCGACCCTGCAGCTCGCCGTCGACGGGCAGGTCGTCGAGCTGACGCCCGCGGCGGTGGACGCCGCCCGGTCACGCGCCCGCCGCAGCCGGCGCCCGCACAACCTGGCGCGCAACCAGTTCGTCCGCGAGATGCTCGACCACCTGGCCGACGGGCTGGGAGCGGCGCTGGGCATGACCGTCGACGACGACAACCGCAAGGACCTCGTCGCGGAGCTGCGGGACTCCCGCGACGTCCGACGCGAGCTCAACCTCGCGTGGATGCCACTGACGCCCGAGCGACTGCTGGCCGACCTCTTCGCGGATCCGGCACGTCTTTCAGCAGCGGCTCCGCAGCTCAGTGGCGCCGAGCGCGCGTTGCTTCTCCGTGAGCGGGGAACGCCGTGGACCGTGGCTGACGTGCCGCTGCTCGACGAGGCGGCCGAGCTGCTCGGCGAGGACGACTCGGGCGCGCTGCTCGCCGCCCAGGCCCAGGCCGAGCAGCGCCGGGCCGAGCTGGAGTACGCGCGCGGGGTCCTGCAGATCGGCGGCGGCAACCCGCAGCTCAGCGGGTTGCCGCGGGTCACCGCCGAGGACTTGGCCCGACGGTTCAGCGACGACGGCCCGACTATGACAGTGGCCGAGCGCGCCGAGCACGATCGCGCCTGGGCTTACGGCCATGTGGTCGTCGACGAGGCGCAGGAGCTGTCGCCGATGACGTGGCGCCTGCTCATGCGGCGGTGCCCGCTGCGGTCGATGACGCTGGTCGGCGACATCGCGCAGACCGGCGCGCTGGCCGGCGCGCACTCGTGGCGGGAGGTGCTCGAGCCCTACGTCAAGGATCGGTGGCGTCTCGAGGAGCTGACCGTCAACTACCGGACCCCCGCCCAGATCATGGCCGTCGCGTCTGCCGTGCTGGAACAGGCCGGCATCCAGGCGAACGCCCCCGAGTCCGTGCGCGAGGGCGACTGGCCCCCCAGCGCGCTGCGGGTCGAGCCGAGGGACGGCGCGACGTTGGCACGCGCGATCAGTCACGAGCTCCGAGCCGTCAGCGGTGGCCGGCTGGCGGTGATCGTGCCGGCCGCCCAGCGTCAGCCGGTGCTGGACGCGCTGGTCGCCGGTCTGCCGCCCGGCACGGTTGGCGACGGACGGGAGGCCATGGACAGCCCCATCGTCGTGCTCACCGTTGCCGGCGCGAAGGGACTGGAGTTCGATGCGGTGGTCCTCGTGGAGCCCGCAGCGATCGAACGCGAGTCGCCGCGTGGGGCGAACGACCTGTACGTCGCCATCACCCGGCCGACCCAGCGCCTGCTCGTGCTGCACAGCGAGGATCTCCCGCCCGGCCTGGACCTGCTTGACGCCGCCAGGGCCCCTTCGAGCCCCTAATGGTCCGTCGCGCTGGGGCGCGCATGTTTGCCTGGGGGCCGGCTCGGTTCCTGCTCGCTCGTTCGCAGGTCGAGAACCGAGACGACGTCGTCCTCAGAGGGCATCGGATGGTTCGCGTCTCCCCCGGCTGCGTCCGGGCGCAACCCGTCGCCGTTCCGCGCAGCATCGGTGTCTGCTGCAGTCGTGCCACCGGGGAGTGTCGCGTTGTCGAACGGACCGTCCTCGTAGAGGACGTCGAGCAGCGCCCCCAGTGCTGTTATCCACCTCTGACGGGCCGGACGCGGCCAATCTGACCCGTCCGGTGGCACCATCGCGAGCAGCTCCCCCAAGAGCCGGTGCATGGCAGCAGTCTCTCTGATCGCGGGCGCAAACCGGCGCCGACCCCCCGTTCCGGAAAGTAGCGGGTCGGACAATCACGGATAGTGAAGCAGCCATGGCTTCCCGTTACCGGAGGCTCGGCCTCGACTCCCTGGCCAGCTGGCGGTCTACGCCGCGCGCTTCGACCGGGCCAAACTCTTGTCCGGCACAGGTACAACCTCAGTCGTCTTGGCTGCCGTGGCCTTCTTGGCTGCCGTGGCCTTCTTGGCTGCCGTGGCCTTCTTGGCTGCCGTGGCCTTCTTGGCTGCCGTGGCCTTCTTCGCTGCCGTGGCCTGCTTGGTCGCCAGTCCATCGACGACATCGAAGGTTGTGAAGGCCTTGCGACAGCGCTTGTTGGTCTTCGACTCCCCAAAGCCGTAGACGTTGACGCCCTTGTCCTTCAGGTACTTGGCCAGCGGCGCGAAGTCCGCGTCACTGGACACGAGGGCGAACGCATCAACGGAGCCGCGATGAAAGAGCTCCATCGCGCCGATCACCATCGCAATGTCAGTGGCATTCTTGCCCCGGCCGTAGGCAACCTGCTGGAACTGTTTGATGCGATGTGCCTGAACTGCCGCCTTCCATGGCTTGAGGTGTGACTCCGCCCCGTAGGCGCGCCGGACATCGGGTCTGCCATGAGGCTTCAGCAACTCAAGGATCTCCTCGATCTTGGTAGCCGAAGCGTTGTCGGCATCGATGAGGAGGGCGATCCGCTGCTTGCCATCAGTCATATGCAGAATGTCGGCATCCGTGTTGCCCCGCTGAACGCGCGATATCTTCGCGAGGTGCCTGACGACGCTCAGGCTGACGACCCCAAGGCCTGGTTGGCGGGCGTTTTCGACCGCGCGGCGCCGACGTATGACCAGGTCGGGGACGCCTACCACGACTACTTCGGCGAGCGACTGGTCGACCTGGCCGGCATCGGCGAAGGCGACGCGGTGCTCGACGTGGCGTGCGGCCGCGGCGCCGCGCTCCTCCCGGCAGCCAAGCGGGTGGGTGCCGGTTGCCGCGTGATGGGCATCGACCTCTCACCGGCGATGGTCGTCGCTCGCTGCGCAGGCACTTCAGGACGGGAACCTCTCCGGCGACGCCAGGGTGATGGACGCCGAGCACCTCGATCTCCCGGACGCGTCGTACGACGTCGCGCTCTGCGCGTTCGGGTTGTTCTTCTTCCCCGACCCCGAAGCAGCGATGGCCGAGGTCTTCCGGGTGGTCCGTCCCGGCGGCACGGTGGCGGTGTCGACCTGGGGTCTCGAGGACGAGCGGTGGTCGTGGGAGGACGACGTCCTGTCGGCGCTCACCGCCGAGCGGCGCGCAGTAGTGCGTCCGTTCGACTCGGTCGGCGACATCGAGGCGTTGCTGGTCGGCTCCGGGTTCACGGGTGTCGCTACCCAGCTCGACCACCGCGATGTGTGGTTCGCCGACGAGGAGGCCTGGTGGGCGTGGAAGTGGTCCACCAGCCTGCGCGGTGTCCTGGAGCAGCAGGACGAGGCGACGCTGGCGCGGCTGCGGCAGGATGCTGAGCACAGGATGCGCCCGTTCAAGAGGGAGGCCGGACTACCGTGCCGGCTGACTGCGCACCTGGTGAGCGCTCACCGGCCGGACTAGCTCAGTTGGGCATGCCCGCGCGGACGCCCCACCCGTCGAGGACGTCGTAGATCTCGTCGATCGAGCGGGCTTCCGCGGGATCCAGGCCGAGCTGGCGGGCAGGGCCGAGCACACCGTGCGTGAAGTCCGGCCGCCCACCGGCGTGTAGAGCAGTGTCGATGGCGAGGAACGAGTCGAGGACATCGGTGATGTCGCGATGCCCCGGGTCGGCGTACCTGCGGAACTCGGTCGGCTCCCACTGCAGCGGCCCGAAGGGCACGTAACGCAGGCCCTCCGACCCGGTGAGCAGCTCGCCGTACCAGGTCCGTTGGTAGGCCAGCGCGAGGAAGAAGTTGCCCGGCGTCCGGCCACCGCGCATGGCCGAGGCCTGGCCTGCCGCGTCGCGGTAGGACGCGGGCACGTCACGGATGCGTGCCTCGCGTTGAGCGGTGCCGGAAAGCCAGACCTCGACGTCGGCCTGCTCGGCGGCGCGGACATCTGCCGACGCCGACGCGACCGGCGGCCCGGCCGTCGGCGCGCCATCCGTCGAGCGAGACGTCACCACCCAGGCGACGGCGGTGACCAGCACGATGAGCCACGCCACTCGCCAGACCGCGGGAGGGATTCGCGGCCCGCGCGCGGGCGAGCGACCGTCCTCGAGCAGGTCTGGCGGATCCATCACACTCCCGTTCCGACGCCCAGGCTACGTCCCCTCCGTTGCGTCCGAAGTGGACCGCGGAGGTACCCGCACGGTTGTTCGGACACAACGTCCGACCCCACCGTTGTGTCCGAAGTGGACCGCGGAGGTACCCGCACGGTTGTTCGGACACAACGGTGATGAGGGGTGGGCGAATCAGTGTGGGGGGCGGCGCCTCATCCGCAACCTGGCCGCCTGGACGGCCTGCACGGGATGCGCCCGGAAACTGGCCGTTGGTTGCTCCGCCCAGGTCTGCCGCAGCTCGGCCCGCGCGTCGCTGTCGATGTCGCGCAGCATTCGGTCGATGTGCGCAGCCAGGGCGCCGTGCATCTCCCAGCCGCCGGAGTCCAGCCGTTCCTCGTGCTTGAGCAGCTCGGCCAGCCGATGCCGGTCGGCCCATGCGCGGCTCAACGCCTCACGCAACCCCTGGTCCTCCGGCCCGGAGCCGACGACCTCCGAGCCGACGAGCGCGCCGTAGCACTCGATCGCGTCGGCCAGGTTGGCGAACAGGTCGGACAGAGCGGCCCGTACGTCCTCGGCGTACACCGTCTCGCTCTCCTCGCTGCCAGCCCGGTCGGCGAGAGTCCGGGCGATGCCGCGCAGCGACACCGATGCTCGTTCGAGCGCGTCCAGCCCGGAGCGGAGGCTGCGGCCGGCGGACGGGCGGGTGCGGGCACGCGGGTTCAGGCGCAGGCTCTCCTCGGCCTGGGACAGTGCCCGGTCGGCGCGCAGGATGTCGCGGCCGAGGTCGCGAGCAGCGTCCAGCCAGCCGAGCGCCTGGTCGCGGGTGTACTCCCCCCGGATCTCGCGGGAGACCCGCCGCAACACCTCGGCCGCCCGGCGGGCGAGGTCCTGCACCGCGTCGCTGGCCGGCCGCACGTAGAGCGGCGGCGCTATGAGGGCACCGACCGCGACCCCCACGACCGCGCCGATGACCGTCTCCAGCACCCGTCCGCTGGCGGCTGTCTCCGAACCCGCCACGGCCAGCACCAGCATCGCGCTGATCGGGACCTCAAGGCTTTCCGCGCCCAGACGAAGAAGTCGGGCAAGGACCAGTGAGGCGCCTACCACGAGCCCGAGGCTCCACCAGCTCAGGGGCACCAGCGCGGAGACGGCGACGGCGACGAGTACGCCGAGCACGACGCTGATCACCCGGCGCAGCCCCGACCGCAGCGTGTCGTACAGCGTCAGCTGCACCACGAGTAGTGCGGTCAGTGGCGCGACGATGGGGATGGCGTTGTCCGACAGCGGCAACGCGATGGCGTACGCGGCGACGGCAGCCGTCGTCGACTTGAGGGTTCGGATGCCGCGCAGGCGAACCCGACCCTGCCGGTCGCGGAGGAACTCGGGGGGGCGCACCTTCAGGAGTCGCTGGAGGTGGCCCACAGGTTGATGCCCGCGTCGACCGCGTGCTTGTCGATCGCGGCCAGCTCATCGTCACTCAGGTCGAGCCGGTCGACGGCGGCGACGTTCGTCTCGAGCTGCTCGACGCTGCTCGCGCCGACGAGCACCGACGTAACGCGGGAGTCGCGCAACGCCCACGCCAGCGCCAGCTGCGCGAGCGACTGCCCGCGGGCCTTCGCGATCTCGTTCAGCGCCCGGACCCGGGCGAGGTTCTCGTCGCTGAGCATGTCCTGCCCCATCGACTTGCCCTGGGCCGCGCGCGAGTCTGCCGGCACACCGTTGAGGTAGCGATCGGTCAGCAGCCCCTGGGCGAGCGGGGAGAACACGATGCAGCCCGCGCCCTCCTTCTCGAGGGTGTCGAGCAGGCCGCCCTCGATCCACCGGTTGAACATGGAGTAGGACGGCTGCGAGATCAGGAGTGGCGTCCCGAGGTCGCGAAGAATGCGCGCCGCCTCGGCCGTGCGTTCGGGCGAGTACGACGAGATGCCGGCGTACAGCGCCTTGCCCTGGCGCACCGCCGCATCCAGCGCACCCATCGTCTCCTCCAGCGGCGTCTCCGGGTCGAAGCGGTGGCTGTAGAAGATGTCGACGTAGTCCAGGCCCATCCGAGCGAGCGACTGGTCGAGGCTTGCCAGCAGGTACTTGCGCGAGCCCCACTCGCCGTACGGACCGGGCCACATGTCGTAGCCCGCCTTGGTCGAGACCACCAGCTGGTCGCGGTAGGGCCGCAGGTCGCTGCGCATCGCCGCGCCGAAGTTCGTTTCGGCAGAGCCGTAGGGCGGGCCGTAGTTGTTGGCGAGGTCGATGTGGGTCACACCGAGGTCGAACGCGCGCCGCAGGATCGCGCGCTGGTTCTCGAACGGCTTGTCCTCGCCGAAGTTGTGCCAGAGGCCGAGCGAGACGGCGGGCAGCTTCAGCCCGCTGCGTCCGCAGCGGCGGTAGGGAAGGCGCTCGTAACGGTTCTCGGCGGCGATGTAGGTCATGGACGGATTCTGGCACCGTACGCTCGCGGAGTGCTCGGCCGCCTGCAGACCTCCCCCGCGCGCGACCACCCTGAGCTGCTCGCACCGCCGGTCGCGACCGCGCTGGCGGGGGCATGTGGCGCCGACGTGCTGGTCGCAGAGATCGACCCGGAGCTCGCGGACACGGCAGCGTTCTGCGAGCGGTACGACGTGGCGCTGGACGTCTCGGCGAACTGCGTCGTGGTGGCCGGCCGGCGGGGTGGCGAGACCCAGCTCGCGGCCTGCGTCGTCCTGGCCACCACCCGCGCCGACGTCAACGGCGTCGTGCGGCGACGGCTGGACGCGCGCAAGGCGTCCTTCGCGCCGATGGACATGGCGGTCGAGCAGACCGGCATGGAGCACGGCGGCATCACACCGTTCGGGCTCCCGGAGGGCTGGCCATTGCTGGTCGACGCGGCCGTGGCCGCCACTCCGTGGGTCATCGTCGGCTCCGGCGTGCGCCGGTCGAAGCTCGCCGTGCCCGGCGCCGTGCTGGGCACGCTGCCAGGCGCCGAGGTCGTCGACGGGCTCGCGACGCCAGCGCCCTCGCGGTCGTAACAAAACCCAACTGCGATCACCGGCGACGGCTCGGCCTCAACCCTTGGCTAGTGGGCTGGGCGCAGCATTGACACGACCGGTGGGCATGCACCAGCCGCCCATTCCCCGACGACGTCGCACCCATGTCGCTGGTAAAAGGGAACCGTCTTCGGGTTCGGAGTGTCGAGGAATGTGGGCAGGTGATCGCTGTCGATGATCTCCAGGCATCGCTGCAGAAGGTCTGAGCCCAAGCCCCGGCCCTGATGTGCAGGGTCGATCCCGATCCAGGCCAGATACCAGTGCGGAGATTGCGGGTGAGCGTTCTCCATCTGCTCGAACACGACCATGAGGTCGGCGAGCTTCTCGGTGGGAACGCTGGCTTCGAACACGGCGGCCGCTGCGTCGGTATCGGGCGACGCTCCGGGCGGCAACCAGAGGGCGACCGCGTTCATGTCCTCGAGCTTCCAGATCGTATCGCCGGCGAACGCAACTCCCGCGAACGACCGCAGGACGTCGGGGAAGTGGTTCAGATACTGCTGAGCATCCGGAAAGAGCCAACGCACATGCGGATCAGCAGCAAACGCGAGGACCAGGGTCGAGATGGCCCGATCCGTCTTCGGTCGCCTGCACGTGCGAGAAGCTGACCGGGCTTCCGGACTGCGCGCGAGCGGTCATCAGATCACCTCCACCACATGCACCCTGGGCGCGTCAGCTCTCGCATTCAACTGCGGCGACATGATTTGCACGACTTCTGACTGATACGTGCCAACGAACGCCGAACGACTGGGCGCTCGCGACACCAGCACCCCGTCAGCCGACTGAGCCCGCCGGCGAGCTGGCGACGGTTCCGCTCGGCGAGAAGACCGTCAGATACCCCCCAGCCGGGCCAGCGCCTCGCGACGGCTGTGCACGCCGAGTTTGGCGAACACCGACTTCAGGTGATCCTGCACCGTCCAGTCAGAGATGTGTAGGGCGCGCGCCACGTCGCGCGTTCCCAGGCCGTGGGTCAGCGCCCCCACGACCGCGGTCTCGCGCTGCGTGAGCCCGTGCGCCCTGCACACCAGGGCGAACGTCTCGCCCGGGCCGGCCGTTCTGATCGTCACTGCGATGTCCCCGTCGCGGTCACCGTCCAGCGGCGCCGCCTCGATGCTGATCCAGCTGCCATCGTCCACCGGTAGCAGCGCGTGTGCGTGCGCAAGGACACCTCGGCGAGCCAGCGTGGCGGCGGGGTAGATGACGGCTGGCAGCATTCCCCACATCGCGAACAACTCTGCCAGCGGCAGCGCAGCGATCCAGCGGGTTGCCGCCTCGGTGCGGCTGACCGGCCGCAGGTCACGGTCCAGAACCAGCACACCGGGCGGGTCCGTCGCGCTTGACGCTGCCCGGCGTACGCCGATGACCGACCGCCGCATCACCACCGCCACCGAGGGGCCGGCGGCGGCGAGAAGGTCGAGGTCATCGTCGGAGAACGGCCGCTCGGACGCGTCCCGGTAGGCCTCGATCCAGCCCCAGCAGCCGGATGCGTCACGGCAGGCGACGGCGGCGAAGTCTCCGATGCCGACCGGCCGCAGCACCTCGTCCCACCGGGGTGACCGGGCCAGGTCGCCCCCGGTCTCCTCGCCGAGGCTGCTCGCCAGCCGGGGTCGCTGCGCCACGTCGTGCTTGGCGGCGAAGTCGGCGCCGGAGTACTCCAGCTCGAGCGCCCGCGGCAGGCCAGGCCCGTAGTCGTGGTCAGCGATGCCGAGCCCCGGCAGCAGGGTCGCCGGGTCGGCGTGCGGAACGCACCATCGGTCGAAGCCAATGACGCGCTGCAGGTCCGCGATCACCTCGCGCTGGAGCGACTCGCAGTCCAGGTTCGACCGGCTGAGCCGCTGGATCCGCTCCCTGCAGCGGTCCCGGGCCAGCTGGGTCGCCACCCTCATGACGGTACGCCGGATCCCAGGTTTCTGGGATTGATTGCTGCTACCGGCGCGACGACCCTCGATCGCAGGACGCCACCCGCTCGTCCGGAGCCGGAGCGCCTGCGGATGAGGGAGTTGTCATGCCAGTGCGTCGGATCACCGCGCGGCTCGTCGTCGCTGTCACTCTGCTCGGGTCGACGCTGTCGGTCGCCGCGTCGCCGGCCCAAGCCGCGACGACGGTCCTCTACCAAGCCAGCTACGTGGAGCCGGTCGGCGGACCCCAGCAGTCACCGTTCAGCTGCCCGGACGGCACCACCTGCGGCAGCGCAAGCTTCAGCGGCCTCGGTCACGCCAGCGACCAGGTCGGCGAGTTCTTCGCCTGCGGCATCGGCTGCCACGTGCGGACGGTGTGGTTCGACGACGGCTCGACGCTGGTGCTGCGGACCGTCGACCAGCCCGCCCCGTTCGCGTTCACCTCACCCGGCAACGCCGGCCAGCACGGCTACAACGCGTTCGGTCTGCCGGGCAACCCGCAGTTCCTCGACATCGTCGAGACCGTCGTTGGGGGCACCGGTCGCTTCGCCGGAGCCACCGGCGGAGGCACCGGCACGGTGAAGATCGCCGGAGGGGTGGCGATAGGTCACACCACCGGGAGCATCACCCTGTTCTGAACTGCGCAACCAACGTAATTCCACGCTCGTCGCTGAGTTCATCGACCGCAGCGCACTGGATAGGCGGCTCAGGAACCATGGAGAAAGTCAACAGATGCACCGTCATCCCTCCCTCCGATGACCTGGAAACCACCCAATTCGGCCCAACGGAGGCTGAAGGCGCTTACTTCGCCCTCGTCGGGCACTTTCCTCCCGGTGAACCCGCGCCACCCGCTCACACCCATCCGACGACCGATGAGGCGTTCTATCTCGCCAGCGGGGAAGCCACATTCCTGCTCGGTGACCGCGAGGTCAAAATGACGTCCGGCAGCTTCGTCTTCGTGCCGCGGGGAGTCGCACACACCGTCTGGAACTCGGGTGGTGACCCGGTGCGCGGGATCCTCGTCATTTCCCCGGGCGACCGCGAACACGTCGTTCTCCCGGTGGAAAACGGCCAACGTCCCGACGACGCGTTGGCTCGACAGACGCCCACCGGGACAGTTACGGCCGAGTCCGAATGAACGGTTGGTCACGGATCCGCGGCAGCTGGCTGATCGCGGGTGTGACCGGAGCCGCCGTAGGTGCATTGGTGGTTGCTAGCGCCGTTGCGACAGGAGCCACCGGATCGCCCGAGGTGTCGGCGGCCGACGTGAGCCGGCAACTGCGCCAGATTGAAACGAACCGACTGCGGGCCCTGGTCGACAAGGACATGCGCACGGCGGATGCTCTGCACGCGTCGGACTTCCAAGTGGTACCCCCGCAGGGGATTCCGCTGACTCGAGAGGAATACCTCGGTCGCATCGAGTCCGACGACATCGACTACATCGTGTTCGAACCGACCTCGAAGATCGAGGTCAGGGTGTCCGGGGACGCCGCCGTCATGTGGTACATGTCCAACATCGACGTCTCCGTCGCAGGTGGCGCCCGGCGGGTCGCCCATGCGGCCTGGCATACGGCCTTCTACGAGAGGAATGAAGGCCGCTGGCAGGCCGTGTGGGAGCAGGCAACAGCTATCGGCGGCTTTCCTCCGCAGGACTGACGTCCCGGACGCTCCAAGCACGCACGGCAACGGTCGCCAGGAGTTCCGGCCTTCGGCCTCCGACGAGATCTGTCCCTGCTGCGGACTGCACTACGGGTACGACGATCTGGGCGAGCGATAGATGCCCTTACCGAGCGTCTGGGCTACGTGGCCAATCGCATCGGCGCACCCTGCCGCCGCGGACGTCCCCCACGGAGAGAGAACGGGCTACCAGACGAGCCCGCACTGTGCGAGCGCCGCCTCGGTCTGCAGGCGCTCGATCGACTGCAGCGGCGGCCGCTCGGGAGCGGGCACCTGCAACGTCCGGGCCGCGTCGAGGAGAACACCGTCATAGGCCAGCGCCACGGCCTTGAGCCGGAACGCCTTGGCCGGAGCGTCGGACTCATCGACCTGCTCGAAGTGGGCGGCCAGCCGGGCCAGGTCAGCGGCCAGCTTCTGCACGGGGATCCCCGTCGGCCGCAGTGCAGGCTGTCCCCGCAACCGGCGCAAACCCGTGTCAACCCGGTCCCGAACGCTCATGGCCCACCTCCACGATCACCGCCAGCATCGCCCCATACCCGACTCCGACGGAACCCTTACAGGGATAACGACTCGGTTGCGCCCCGTCATCCCGAAAAGCGGATGAGTCCTTCCTGCACGACCGATGCCACCAGCCGGCCGTCGAGGGTGAACAGCCGGCCGGTCGCGAGGCCGCGGCCACCCGACGCCGAGGGCGAGACCTGGTCATAGAGCAGCCACTCGTCGGCGCGGAACGGGCGGTGGAACCACATCGCGTGATCCAGTGAGGCTGGCTGCAGCCGTGGGTCGCCGATGAACAGGCCGTGCGGCACCAGGCTCACCGAGAGCAGGGTGAGGTCGCTGGCGTAGGCGAGCACCGCCTCGTGCAGATACGGCCGGTCGGGCACCTTCGCCGACGCGCGCAGCCACACCCGCGACCGCGCCGGGTGCTCCGGGCCGTGCAGGACCCCGCCCTCACGGGAGTCACCGCCGTAGCGGACGTCCAGCGCGGCCCACTCGCGGTCCCACTGCTCGCGCGGCCGCTTGGTGATCTGCGCCAGCAGCTCGCCGAGCTCTGGGCACTCCTCCGGGCGCGGCGCCGACGGCATCGGGTCCTGGTGGTCCAACCCCTGCTCCGGCACCTGGAAGGACGCGGACATGTAGAAGATCGGCTTGCCGTGCTGGCGGGCTACCACTCGGCGGGTGCTGAAGCTGCGCCCGTCGCGGGTGCGCTCCACGTCGTACACGATCGGGACCGAGGTGTCGCCGGGGCGCAGGAAGTAGGAGTGCAGTGAGTGCACCTCGCGGTCGCGCTCGACGGTGCGCGCGCCGGCCGCGAGCGCCTGGCCGAGGACCTGGCCGCCGAAGACCCGCTGCAGCGAGGTGGCGGGCTGACGGCCGCGGAAGAGCCCGTCCTCGATCTCCTCGAGGTCGAGCAGGGCAACGAGCTCGTCGATCGACTGGGGCATCCGCCCATGCTGGCAGCAACGCTCGGCGAGGCCGCGCCCGGTCGCCGGTTAGCGTGGCTGGGTGCTCCGTGACCTGCGATTCGCGCTCGCCCCGCGCTGGCTGGCGTGGCACGGGTTGCTGGTCGTCGTGCTGGTCGCGTTCATCTGGCTGGGCAGCTGGCAGGTAGACAGCTTTGCCGAGGCCGACCGGCGCCAGCAGGCCGCCGCCGAACGGGAGACCGCCCCGATCAGCGAGCTGCTGGCTCCCGGCGACCGCCTGCCGGCGACCGCGGTCGGGCGCACGGTCACTGCACTAGGCCGGTACGACGAGGCGAACCGCCTCCTGGTGCCCGGTCGGCAGCACGGCGACAAGGACGGCTACTGGGTCGTCACCCCGCTGACGACTGCCGACGGCGTGCTGCCGGTGAACCGCGGCTGGGTGGCGTCGGCCGATGATCCCGCCGTCGAGGCGCCCGCCGCCGAGGTGACGGTGACGGGCGTGGTGCAGCCGTCCGAGACCCAGAGCGACAGCCAGGTGGACGCACTCGCGGACCTGCCCGATGGCGAGATCGCCTACCTCGCGACGGTGCAGCTGCTCGACGTCCTGCCCTACTCCCCGGACGAGCTCTACGACGGCTACGTAACTCTGCAGTCGGAGCAGCCCGCCCCCGCCGTCGCGCCCGAGCCGGTCGAGGCACGCGGCTTGGACGACGGCGTCGGGAAGTGGCGCAACCTCGGCTACGGCCTGCAGTGGTGGTTGTTCGCGGCCGCCGCGGTCTTCTTCTGGTGGTCGGTGCTCCGGCGGTCACTGCGCGAGCGTCGCGCCGCTGACGAGCCAGTGGTGGCGGCCTAGGCGTCGACCGGCTGGTCCTGACGCTCGCGGCGGGCGATGGCGACCACCTTGCGCTCGGCGACGAAGGACGCGAACGGGATCGTGCCGGCGAGCAGCACCAGCAGCGTGCGCAGCGGCCGCCAGCGGGCCTGGTAGGCGAGCGTGAGCACCGTGATGATGTAGACAATGTAGAGCCAGCCGTGGGCCACGCCGACGATCCGGACCAGCGAGTCGTCGTCGCCGATGTACTTCATCGGCATCGCCACGAAGACCAGGATGAGCAGCATCACACCGGTCACCCAGGCCATCACGCGAAACCTGGTCAGCGCTCCGTTCGTCACCCGTCCGACACTAACGCGCCGATCGGGCGGTCACTTCGGCGCGTAGAGCCAGGGCTCCTCGAGGTCGATGTAGGCGATGCTCTGGATGAGGTCGTTCTCCTCGTCCAGCACCGCCTTGACCTCCTCCGGCGGCTCCTGGCCCTCGGCGGCACGGGCCTCGGCCTCTGACGTGAAGTAGGCGGCCTGGGTGAACAGCTTGTCCTCGTGCAGGACGATCACTCCGCCGATCAGGTCGGGACGGAGGTCGGCGTACTGCTTGTACTGCTGATTGAGCTCCTTCATCCGGTCGACGTCGCGGGCCTGTCCGGTGATGACCTGGACGAAGCCGGCGTCGTCAGAGCCGCCGCGGAGGAACTCGTCGACCTCGATGCTGTCTCTGACCGTGACCTCACCGTCGAACAGCTTCGAGGTCTGCGCCCACCATTCGTCCTGCTCGGGGCGCTCGTTGTAGCGACGGGCGTCTTCCTCGGACTCGAAGCGCGCCAGCGCGACGAACGCGCCGCCAGCGGTGACGCCGGCCGTGGTCCCGAGCCAGCCCGTCCCGGTCGACGCGACGTCGCTCGCCCACCGGCCGACCATGGCCTTGACCTCGTCCCGGTCAAGGACTTGACCCTGGATGACCTGGATGAACACGGCCTGCTCCTCACGCTCGGCGGTGGCCCCGCCGAGGCACGGGATCCAGGGTCGACGCTAAACGCCGGTCGCTGACCCGTCCAGGCCCATGCGCTCCCGCAGGGCCTTGCGCAAGGACTGGTCACCGATGTGCACGGCCGTGGCCTTGTCGCCGACCTTGGTGGCAGCGACGTGGACCTTCGCGCCCTTCTTGATCGTGGTGATCCCGTCGCGGGCGGCGTTGACGAGGGTGTCCTCGGTCACGGCGTACGTCGTGGAGAACTTGTCCTCGCTGACCACGGTGATCGAGGTCTTGCTGACCGCCGTGACCTCACCGCGCTGGACGACCATCGTGCGGAAGCCGCCGCTGCCGTCGGGCACCACGAACTCGCCGTGGAGAGGCATGCGACCGGCGAGCTTGCCGAGGCCGTGGAGGCCGCCGGGGCGGAGGCCCTTGGGCAGCTTCGGGCGTGCATCGTCGCCCTTGGCGTCGGCGCTCGGCGACGCCGATGGCGTCGGCGACACCGTGGCCGTGGGGGTGTTGTCGGCGAGGGCCACGCCGGTGGCGCCGGCGGCCAGGCCTGCGATCACCGCAGCGGCGGCGATGATGCTGGTGCGAACCGGCGTCATGACGGGTCCCCTTCGGTCTGGGCGGGCCGCGGAGTCCGCGGCCCGTGCTCCGATGGTGACATTCGCAGGCGTGCTTGGCCTGAGAGAGGCCTGAGAAGTGGCTGAGAAAACGGGCCCGTGTCGCTCACGGTTTCAGCGCCGATCTGCGGGCAAAATGGTGCGAGGCCCCTCCATGTATGAGATGGAGGGGCCTCGCTAGCTCACTGGCCGGCCTCGCCGATCGCTCGGCTGCCTTGCCTGTGAACCGACCAACGGTCCCGAGAGCCTCGCCGTTAGCTCCGTTCTTCCTTCGTCCTCCGCGTCCTGGAGTTGCCTCCTCTTCGCGGAATTCTCCGGTTTCCCAGTGCTTCCGTCGTCCCGAAGTTTCCTCCGAGTCGGCCCCCGTTTCCGGTGGCGTAGGCAATTTCTAGTGGGTCGCCGAGGGGTGCACAAGGGCTTTCCGGGATTCATTTTGAGCAGTTTTCGCCATCCCCAGGATGTCCACAGGATGCGGGCACTTCTCCCCCGACCGACCGGGGTTCTCCACCGGCTTATCCACGGATCCGTCCACAGCCACAGCCGCCGGCGTCCACATCGTGGACGCCGGCGGACGGCTTCTTAGGGGCGCAGCCGCAGCACCACGCCGGCGTGGTCGGACGGCCAGAGACCGGTCACGGTGCGGTTGGCCGGATCGACCCCCACGGTGCGGCCCCGGTCGGCCGGCAGGGCCCGCCCGTCGGCCCCTCGGGCGAGCACGAGGTCGATGCGGTGGTCGATGTCCGACGTGTCCGGGTCGTTCACGAACTCCGACAGGCCGGACGTGCATCCCGGCTCCGGCAGCTGATCCTCACAGGCCTGCTCGGGGGCGAACTGCAGCCACTCGTCGGTGAGTCCGCCATCAATCATGAAGTCGTACGGCGCCTTGTGCTCCGTCGGGTCCGGGGGCTTGGTTTCGTCGCTCGCCGGGTCGGAGTTGCAGTCGCACAGCACCACGACGGTCTTGCCCGGCGTGTTTGCCGGGCCGGCGAGCAGCTCCTGCGCCTGCGCCAGCGCGATGAACGAGGTCTGCGACTCCAGGTGGGTGTTGATGACCCGGAGGGTCTTCGCTCCGACCCGGACGTCGGCCCAGTTGTAGCCGCGGATGAACTGGAACGTCTTGCCGGCGACGTTGAACGACAGCTTCGCGGCGTACTGCTGCCCGCCACTGGCGAGAACCTTCACCCGGTCGTCGGCCCGTTTCAAGAGCACGTCGCGCATCGTGAGCCGCACGTCGGAAGTGTCCGTTGCCGTGCCGGCGAACGGGTTGCCGAGGAACGACGGCCCCTCGACGTCAGACTCCTCCTGGATGTTGACCGCGACGTAGGGCTGCCCGATCGCGGCCAGGTCGGCTAGCAGGATGGCGAGGAAGTCGTAGTCGATGTGCTCCGCGTTGGGGACGCCGACCTGGGTGAAGAGCGGTGGCACGAACTCGAGGGGACCGCTGCGCCATAGCGCGACCTCCTGGAGTCCGATCAGGTCGGGCTCGGTGGCGGCGATCTCGCGAGCAAGGAGCTTGCTGCGAGCCGGGAAGTCGGTCTGGTCGACGACGTCGCGCAAAGCGTGGTTCGCGTTGCCGAACGCCACGAGGGCGGCGGCGCCAGTGACGTTGGCGGTGGCCCTCAGCGGCCGGGTGATGTCGCCGCCGAGGTAGATGTTGCGGGTCATCACCGTGATCGGGGTGCCCTGCCCGGGCTTGGGGGCGGCGGTGGCGGGGCCGGCGGCCAAGCTCAGGGCCAGCACCGCGGTGAGCACAGCGGCTACCCGTCGTACCCGTGAACGTCGTGCGCTCATCTTCATCTCCTCGTCGACGACCGTGAACCTGCCGCGACGCTAGCCGTGATCACCGCATTCCGCTGTGAGTCCCAACAACCGTGCGGGCACCGCCGCGGCGCTTTCGGACACAACGGGCAGGGAGGCAGCGGCACATGGCAGGCTGGGCGTCATGGCGCCTGAGGTCGCGGCGAGCGTCACCGCCGTCAGCAGCGACGGGCGGCACGCGTTCAGCAAACCGCTGCGCGAGAGCATCCGACTGGTCACCGGGCTCGGGGTCGAAGGCGACGCACACGCCGGTACGACGGTGCAGCACCGGTCGAGGGTGCGGCGCGACCCAACCCAGCCCAACCTGCGACAGGTGCACCTCATCGCCGCCGAGTTGCACGACGAGCTCGCCGAGCGCGGCTTTGCGGTGTCGCCGGGACAGATGGGCGAGAACGTGACCACCGCCGGCATCGACCTCCTCGCCCTCCCGGTCGGGACCTTGCTGCGCCTGGGTGACACTGCGGTCATCGAGGTCACGGGGCTGCGCAACCCGTGCGTCCAGCTCGACGGCTTCCAGGAAGGGCTGATGAAGGCGGTGCTGGGCAACAAGGACGGCAGGGTCGTCTATCGCGCGGGGATCATGGCCGTGGTGCGCAGCGATGGCGTGATTCGCGCGGGTGACCCGATCGACGTGGTCCTCCCGCCGACGCCGCACCGACCGCTGGAACGGGTGTAGCCACGTGAGCGACGCCCAGGCCACCGAGAAGATCGCAGCAGACGCCCATGCCGTGTACGCCCTGATCAGCGACGTCACGCGCATGGGTGAGTGGAGCCCGGAGACGACGTCCGCCTGCTGGGTCTCGGGTGACGGACCCGAGGTCGGTGCCCGGTTCCGAGGGGTCAACCGGCGGGGCCCGGTGCGATGGGCAACGACGTGCACCGTGACAGCCGCCGATCCGGGGAGACGGTTCGCCTTCACGGTGCGGTTCGGGCCGTGGCCGATCTCCGAGTGGGCCTACGACATCGCCGCCTCCGGCGGCGCATGCACCGTGACGGAGAGCTGGGTGGACAAGCGGGGATGGAGCATGCGCGCGGGTTCCCCACTTGTCATGGGCATCGTCGACCGAGCAGCCCACAACCGCGCTGGCATGGAAGCCACCCTGGCGGCGTTGAAGGCGGCGGCGGAGAAGGCCTGACCGCCGCCGTCTGTCCGCCTCAGTACGCTCTCCCGATGGCACCGCGCGTCCGTAACGTCGTGCCAGCCCGGACCGCCGTGGTCGTCGCCGGCGCAGCCGTCCTCATCGTCGAGACACTTGCCGCCCGGCTGGTCGCCCCCTACGTCGGGCTCACCCTCGAGGCGTACACGGCGGCCATCGGCGTCGCCCTGCTCGGGATCGCCCTCGGTGCCAGGACCGGTGGTGCAGCCGCCGACAGCATCGGGCCTGCCCGGGTGGTCTGCGGTGCGCTCTCCGCCGGCGGCGCGCTCGTCCTGCTTGTCCGCCCCATCGTGCTGCTGCTGGGACCACACGTCCCCGTCGGCCCGGCGTCCGCGGTGACCCTGGTGGCGACCTCAACACTCCCGGCCGTCACGGTCCTGTCGATGGTCGCTCCCGCAGCCGTCAAGCACCGACTGCAGGACCTGCGCGAATCCGGCCGCGTCGTCGGCGAGTTGTCGGCGCTCGGCACGCTCGGCGCGCTGGCCGGCACCTTCCTGACCGGCTACGTCCTCGTCGCGACGTTGCCGACCTGGGCCGTTCTCGCCGTCGCTGGCGGTGTCTGCATCGTGCTGGGCCTGGTCACCGTGCCTGCAGCCCGGCCGAACCGGAACGACATCACCGTCGTCGCCGTCACAGCGCTGGTCGCGGCAACGGCGCTCTTCGCGGTCCGGTCCCCGTGCGACGTCGAGACGGCGTACTACTGCGCGTCGGTGGAAGCCGACCCGGAGCATCCGTCCGGGCGCGTGCTGCGCCTGGACAATCTCCGCCACTCCTACGTCGACCTCCGCGACCCGACTCACCTCGAGTTCTCCTACATCAAGAGGTTCGCTGGCGCAGTGGACGCCATGTTCCCTGGCCGCGAACCACTCGACACGGTCCACATCGGCGGCGGCGGGTTCACCATGCCGCGCTGGCTCGCTGCCACCCGACCTGGCTCCACCTCGACGGTGCTCGAACTGGACAAGGCAGTCGTCGAGCTCGGCCGCGAGGAGCTCGACGTGGACGCCATCCCGGCGTTGGACGTCGTGACAGGCGACGCACGCGGCTCGTTGCGGAGCGTTGCTGACTCTTCGGCCGACCTCGTCATCGGCGACGCCTTCGGCTCCCTGTCGGTTCCGTGGCACCTCGCGACCCAGCAGTTCCTGCTCGACGTACGACGTGTCCTGCGGCCGGGGGGCGTGTTCGTCCTCAACGTGATCGACCATGACCCGAACAACTTCCTTGCCGCCGAGGCCCGCACGCTGGCCACGGTCTTCCAGCAGACCGCGCTGATGACCGGGCCCGAGCAGCTGGAGCCCGGCGGCGGTGGGAACTTCGTGCTGGTCGCGACCGACGTCGCCCTGTCCGGGATCGCGCTGGAGGCCAGCACTTCCGGGCACGGGGACAGGGCGATCGCGGTCACGGCCAGCGACTACGACAAGCTGGCGTCGGGCGGTCCGGTCCTGACCGACGACTTCGCGCCGGTCGACCAGCTGCTCACGCCGTACCTGCTGAAGTGACGGCGCGATCGCGGCCGAGAACGGCAGGGTGACTCAGCTGACAGGCGCCGCCCAGTCGTCAGTCGCCGTGATCCCACCGTCCGTGATGGTCCACTCGATCTTCTGATAGGTGAAGCTGACCTCCTCGTACTCTCCGAGGCGCCCGGCAGCTCCGCGCGCATCGCCCTTCTTGAACCCGACAGATGCGGTCGAGGCGTTCGTCAGCTTCACGGTGTAGTAGTTGTCCAGAGTCCCGTGGTCTGACGGCCGCACGAACTTGATGGTGCAGCTGGTCAGGGTCTCGTTGTTGACGAGCGCCTGGTAGAACAGCGGGGACGTCTTGTCTACCGGCTTGGTGATCGTGAACGGCTTGTGCTGCCGCTTGCCGGTCGGAAGGCCACTTGCCGCGTCACGCGGCGAGACGAGCGCGTGATCTGCAACGTCGACCGCGACGCTCTTCTCGTAGCCCTTGGTCGTGACCGGACCCTCGAAGGCGCCCTGCTGCTGCCCGACGCACTTGAGGAAGGCCCCCATACCCATGGCCGTCACATCGCCCACTCCGGGGTCCCCCTGCGGCCCTGCCGGTCCCGGTGCGCCGGGGGTTCCCGGGGAGCCGGGGGTCCCCGGGACTCCCTGCTGGTTCCAGGAGAGGGCCGTCTCCTTGCTCGTGCATTGCGAGCTGCTGGTGTCGATGACGCGCAAGGCGCCCGACCCGGTGTTGTAGCAACCATTGATCACGTTGTCCGCGTTCGGGATAGATGCCACTGCCACCCCCGCCACCGCCAGGACGACTGCTGCTCCGGCAGCGATCGCGATGCTTCCCTTGCCAAATCTGCGCACGTGCATGGGATCTCCCCTCCCAGATGGTCAACCTGTTGCGGATCGTGGCACGGGGATCTTGGTCCCATGAGCGATACGACGGCTTTGCTGCAGGTAGGTTTCTGGAGATGGAAGAGAACCGCGCGCGCGACATCGTCGACGTGCTCCGAAGCCGGGGTATAAACGCGCATATGGAGAAGGCCGGCGTCTACCAGTTCGGGATCCGGGTGGCACTTCCTGGCGGGCGCCAGGCGATCTGGGACTCGGACGGCACGGCCGGGCTGGAAGCCCAGGTGATGCGCGACGGGATGCTGGTCGGCTTCGTCCCGGTCATCGAGCACTCCGAGCACTTCGACAACGAGCAGGTCGTGGACGCGATCGCCCGCACCGACTACGACCAGCCCATCGCCCGGCAGCGGACGACGGCGCCTCCCCCGAAGGCTCCCCTGCCCCAGCAGGGCGGTGTCTTCCGCCGCTTCCTCGGCGGCTTCCGGCACAACTAGCCGCTGGTCTCCGCGAGCATCGCCAACGCGAGCTTGCGCACGTCGTCCGGCCCCGCGAGAGAAAGCGCGTGCTGCGCCACACTGCGGCATCGCCCCACGTCGAGCTCCCGCACGGCGGCCTTGACCCGCGGCACGGCGTACGGCGACACGCTCAGCTCGCGCACACCGAGCCCGACCAGGACCGGGATGGCCAACTCGTCCGACGCCGCCTCGCCACACACCGCCACGTCGACGCGGCCCTGTGCGGCGCGACAGACACGGTCGATGAGATGCAGCACACCCGGGTCGAGGGCGTCGGACAGCGCCGCCACTGCGCCGTTCCCGCGCTCGGCAGCGAGGGCGTACTGCGTCAGGTCATTGGTGCCGATGCTGACGAAGTCCACGTGCGGAAGGAACGTCTCGATCTTCAGGGCTGCGGCCGGTACCTCGACCATGATGCCGACGCGCAGTCCGTCGGGCAGTCCGGTCGGACCCGCCGCCTCGTTCAGCACATGGCGGGCCTCGAGCAGCTCCCCCAGCGTCGCCACCATCGGGAACATCACACTCGTCGGATAGCGCCGCGCCGTCTCGCAGATGGCCACGAGCTGGTCGTGCAGCAGGTCGCGGTGGTCAAGGCTCAGCCGGATGCCGCGGTGGCCGAGGAACGGATTCGCTTCGACGGGCATCGGCAGGTACGGCAGCGGCTTGTCGCCTCCGACGTCGAGCGTTCGCAGCGTGACCGGCCGGCCCGCCATCGCCTCGGCGATGGCGTCGTACTCGGCTCGCTGCTCCGCGACGTCAGGGGCGGTGCTCCTGCCGAGGAACAGGAACTCCGTGCGCACCAGGCCGGCCCCGTCGGCGCCGGCGGCCAACGACGAGCGAGCGTCGGCCACTGACCCGACGTTGGCCGCCACGACGAAGGACGTGCCGTCGCGCGAGACGGCCGGCAGCTCGGCCACGGCGAGATGCTGCGCGCGTCGCTGCGCCAGCGCTGCGGCCCGTGCACGAAACTCCTCGAGCAGCTCCGGCGAGGGATCGATACGCAGCTCGCCGGAGCCGCCGTCGAGGATGACCGTCGTCCCTTCGGGGACGGCGAGCACGTCGCGGCCGGCGGCCACGACCAACGGGATGTCGCGGGCCCGGGCCAGGATCGCCGCGTGCGAGGTAGCACTCCCCTGCGCCAGGACGATGCCGGTGACCAGCGACGCGTCCAACCCGGCGGCCTCCGCAGGCGTCAGGTCGCGGGCGACGAGGATGCCCTCCGTCACCGTCTGCCGCGCTGGCTCACCGGTCAGGGCGCGCAGCACCTGGTCGCTGACCGCACGGACGTCTTCGGCCCGCTCGCGCAGGTACGGATCGGGCAGGCCGGCCCACTCGGCCTCGACGTCGGCGAGACAGCCCGCCCAGGCCGCGACCGCCCCGACACCGGTGCCGATCCGCGCCTTGACGTCGGCGAGCAATTCGGCGTCGGTCAGCAACGACAGGTGTGCGTCAAAGATCGCTGCCTCATCGGGGCCGACCTCTCGGGCGGTGAGGACGCGAAGGTGCTCGGTCTCTCGACGGACGGCGGCGACGGACTCGACGATCCGCCGCCACTCCTCGGGTGGCTTCCCCACAGCCGCGTCGTCGACATCGACTGACAGGTAGGTGAGCCTGCGGACGGGTCCGATCGCAATCCCTGGGGACGCGGGTTGTGGACCGCTGACCGAGGCCATGATTGCCAGCGCCAGGTCACTCCGTATCGCGTCCTCGGGCTCGTCGAACCAGCGCCGCGCGAGGGTGAGCAGGTGCTCGACCGCCTCCTGGGCCTGCGGACCGGAGGCACGGACCTCCACCTCGTGTCCCTGCAGCGCGGCCAGCGTCGCGACCCGGCTCAGGCTGCCGGCCGGGACCGGTCCCGCGCCGGTGGTCAGGTTGCGCAGCTGCACCGAGGCGTCGAGACCGCGGACCTCGCTGACCAGCCGGGACGCCGGCCGGGCATGCAGCCCGTGGTGGTTCTCAACAGTGAAGACCCCGACGATCTCGTCGGCCGCGATCTGGCCGGACTCGGCAGCCGCAGCGACCTGGTCCGGCGTCGACAGGTGCGCGGCCTTGCCCATCAGCGCGCCGCGTGCCTCGGAAGCGACCTCGGCCCGGCTGGCACCAGCGGCAGCAGCCACGGCAGCGACGATGAGGCCTTCGACGATGGGTGCCGGTGAGAGCGTCACGCGGTCGCGCACCGACGGGTCCGCGAGCAGGTCGAGGGCGAGCTCGGCGCTGAGCACGGCACTGCCGAGATCCATGAGTACGACGACACCGGCCGGGCCGTCGGCGCGCTCGATGGCCTCCTTGATGCTGACCGCGTCGGTCCCGAAGGTCGTGTCGTCGAGTCCGGCGGCGATCTCGATGCGGATCGGGCGGCCGTGCAGCATCTCCCCGGCGAGTGCCACCGCGGCCCGGGCCAGCGCACGGCTGTGGGATACGACAACGAGTCCCACACCCTGCGATTCGTCGGTCATGTGCGCTGAGCCTCCCCTCGATGTCAGAAGCGTCTGGTCAGAACGAGGACTCGGTGGCCGCTTCGAGCAGCAGGGCAACAGTCGTCGCTCCGGGGTCCTGATGACCGACACTGCGCTCGCCGAGGTAGCTGGCCCGGCCCTTGCGCGCCAGCATCGGGATGGTGGCGTCACGCCCGGCCTGTGCTGCGTCGCGGGCCGCCTTCAATCCGGCCGCAAGAGGCGATTGCTCCTCAAGCGCATCGTCCAGCGCGTCGACGGCGGGTGCCAGCGCGTCGTACATCGTCTTGTCACCGGGTTCGGCCTTGCCCCGTGCCACGACGCCGCCGAGCCCGGCGCGCAACGCGGCGGCGAAGTCGACCGGCGTGGCGGAGTCGGAGTCGCCGAACGAGGAGCCCATCCGCATGAAGAAGGTCCCGAACAGCGGCCCGCTGGCGCCACCGACGGTGGACACCAACGTCATGCCGACCTTGGTGAAGAGCGCACCGGCGGTTGCCGGTCGTGCGTCGTCGATCGCGGCCACGGCGGCCTTCATGCCCCGATCCATGTTCGACCCGTGATCGGCATCGCCGATCGCCGCGTCGAGCTCGGTCAGGTGGTCGCGGTTCTCAGCGACCAGGGTGGCGAATCTGCGCACCCACTCCTCGAGGACCGCCGTGGTCACGTTCTCAGTCATGCCTCAGATTCCCCATCTCAGCGCCGGAGTCTTGACAGGAGCGTCCCAGAGCGAGAGCAGCTCGTCGTCGACCTTGAGCAGGGTGATCGACGAGCCGGCCATGTCCAGCGAGGTGATGTAGGACCCGACGAGCGAGCGCGCGACCTGGACGCCCTGCCCGGCGAGGATCTTGTTGACCTCGTTGTACATGACGTACAGCTCGATCAGCGGCGTGCCACCAAGTCCGTTGACGAACGCGATGACCGCGTCGCCCTTCGAGAACGGCAGGTCGGCCAGGATCGGCTCGACCAGCAGTGCCGCGATCTCCTTCGCCGGCGCGAGGGGAAGCCGTTCGCGGCCGGGCTCGCCGTGGATGCCGACGCCGAGCTCCATCTCGTCGTCACCGAGGTCGAACGTCGGCTTGCCCGCCGACGGCACGGTGCACGACGTGAGCGCGACGCCCATGCTGCGACCGTTGGCATTGACGCTCCGCGCCACGTCGGCGACCTGGTCGAGGTCGCGACCCTGCTCCGCCGCGGCACCTGCGATCTTCTCGAGGAGCACCGTGACGCCGACACCGCGCCGACCGGCCGTCCAGGTGCTGTCCTGGACGGCTACGTCATCGTCGGTCACGACGGACACGACACGGGCTCCGGTCTCTGCCGCCGCCAACTCGGCCGCCATCTCGAAGTTCATGACGTCGCCGGTGTAGTTCTTCACGATGTGCAGGACCCCGGCGCCGCCGTCGACCAGCTTGGTGGCCGCCAGCATCTGGTCGGGCACCGGTGAGGTGAACACCTCGCCCGCGCACGCCGCGTCGAGCATGCCCAGGCCCACGAACCCGCCGTGCAGCGGCTCATGCCCCGAGCCGCCGCCGGAGATGAGGCCGACCTTGTCCTTCTTCGGGGCGTCGGCGCGGTAGATGATCTTGTTGTGGTGGTCCACCTGAAGGTCGGGGTGGGCCGCCTCGATGCCGAGCAGTGCCTCCACCACGACATCGTCCGGGTTGTTGATCAGCTTCTTCATGGGGATCCCTTTCCGGGTCCGATTCTGGGGGATGGAGGTCAGGCGTTCGAGCGGCTGGACTGGCGGACGACCTCCGGCTCGGACTCGGGGTCCCCGAGGTCCACACCGGCTCCGGCGGTCTGACGGTCGGCCGGGGTGCGGCTCAGCAGGCCGTAGAGCAGGGCTGCGGCGATGCCGGCGAGGAGCTCGGCCGCGAGGTAGACCGGTGCCTGGCTCCACTTGACCTCGCCGCCGGCGAGCTGCTGCACGAACATCGGGCCGACGGTGCGGGCCGGGTTGATCGATGCGCCGGTGGCGGGTGCGACCGGGATGATCGCTGCGAACACGACCAACCCGATGGCGACGCCGGCGAAGCCGGCGGCGGCCTTGCGGTGGATGACGCCGAAGATGGTGAACACGAGGATGAACGTCCCGACGAACTCCGCGGTGAACGCCTGCGTCCAGCTGATGTCGGTGTAGGACGCGACGCCGAGGCCGACGTCGCTGGCCTTCTGACCCAGTACGCCGATGATGGCAGCGGCTCCGACGACCGCACCGACCACCTGAGCCGCGATGTAGGGGGCCACCTGCGACCACGGGAACTTGCCCGAGACGGCGAGCCCGACGGTGACTGCGGGGTTGATGTGGTTGCCACCGATGTGCCCGAGCGCGTAGACGGTGGCGATGACGACGGTGCCGAACGCCAGGGAGATCATCCCGAGGTCGGCCATCGTGAACGGCGCGTCGCCGTTCACGATCAGAGTGGCGGGGACGGACCCGACACCGATGAACACCAAGAAGGCGGTTCCGATGGCCTCTGCGCCCAGCCGTTGGAACAGGGTGGTCTCGTCAAGCATGTCGTGCCCCTTCCCTGCAGTTGTCCCGAATGAGATTCGGTATAGTCGAATGTGACGCGGACGCTACGCCCGTGATTCACTAGTGCGCAAGAGTTTTCGTGAAATTGCTCACACGATGAGAGCGGGGTCAGCGTGATCCAGTCGGTGGACCGGGCAATCCGGGTCCTCACGGCCCTGCAGGGGGCACGCCGGATGAGCCTGTCCGAGCTGGCCGCCCGGCTCGAGCTCGCGCCGTCGACCACGCACGGCATCGTGCGGACGCTGGTCGAGCACGGGATGGTCGTGCAGGAACGCGGTTCGAGCCGCTACCAGCTCGGGCCGGCCGTCCTCCGGCTGGGCAACGTCTACCTCGACACCCTCGAGCTGCGGTCCAAGACGATCCCCTGGGCCGAGGACCTCGCCCGGCGTACCGGCTTCGCCGTCCGCACCGGCGTGCTGCTCGTCGACGACGTCGTGATCATCCATCACGAGCCGCGGCCCGACGGGAGCCGTCAGATGCCCGAGGTGGGCATCGTCATCCCCGTCCACGCCAGCGCCCTCGGCAAGGCCATGCTCGCGTTCCTGCCCGACGACGAGAAGCGCGTCCTCACCGGAACGCTGCGGAGCATGACCGGTGAGACGCTCACGTCGGCGGACGACCTTCGAGATCAGCTCGACCAGGTTCGCTCGACGGGCATCGCGGTGGAGCAGGACGAAGCTGTCATCGGCGAGAGTGCTCTGGCCGGGCCGGTCTTCGACTCGTCAGGTGAGGCTGTCGGCGCGATCGGTGTCGTGATTCCGTCGGGAGTCGACGTCGCCGACCACGGCGCGCGCGACATCGTGCGCGACACCGCACGGTCGCTGTCCCGCGAGCTCGGCGCAGGAACGTGGCCTCCCCGCCCACAGAACTAGGGCGAAGAGGCCACGTCCTTTCACAGCTCGCGTCGACGGTCGAGAACGACGGTGGCTCCCACGAGCGCGATGCCGTAGCCGAGGAGCACACCGGTGGCTGCCAGCGGGCCGAGCTGGCCTGCCGATGCCTCCGCCTGCAGGATTTCCTTCACCAGCCCGGTCGGGAGCCAGTTCACCGCCCCCGGCGAGCTCGTGGCCAGCGGAATGAATCCTTCGACGATGAACGCCCAGACCAGCGTCGCTCCCACTGCCGCGGCAGTATTGCGCAAGAGCGACCCGATCGCGACGCCGAACAGTCCGTGCAGAGCCAGGATCAGCGGCGCAATGACGGCGACCCGGACGACCCCGTGCTGCGCCGGCTCGAAGGGGACCTGCTCGTGGTTGAACAGGATCGCCGACTCGGTCAGGGTGACCAGGTCGAACGCCACGCCGACGGCGAGCCCCAGGAGGCCCATCGTCATGAGCTTCGCCGCGAGGACGCGCCCCGACCGTGGTTCGGCCAGCCGCGTGGTCAGCACGGTGTGGTGGCGAAACTCGCCAGCGGCCGCCAGCAGCCCGATCAGCAGGACGGCCCCACCGGCGAGTGACACAGGGGTCTGCAGGATCGCCCTCAGGTCTTCTGCGCGCACCGGCCCGAGGTCGCCCGACCCCGCGGCCATGAACCGGAAGATCGGGAGTAGCACGCTGAACAGGAGCACGACCCCGAACGCCACGTATGCCGCCCGAGTGGTGCGGAGCTTCAAGAACTCGGTTGCCATGAGGGCCTTCATCGCAGTTCCTCCATTGCTGTGGTCCGCGCCGAGGGCGCGGCGGTGATCAGTTCGAGATAGACGTCCTCGAGGGACGCCCCGTCGGCGCGGTCGAGCAGCTCGCGCATCGACCGCTGAGTCACCAGCCGGCCGTGGTCGATGATCACGACGTCGTCGACCGTCTGGGCGAGCTCAGCGAGCAGGTGGCTGGAGACGAAGACGGTGCGGCCCTCTGCGGCGAGGCCCCTGATGAGACCGCGCAGCCAGTGCACGCCTTGGGGGTCGAGCCCGTTGGCCGGCTCATCGAGCACGACCGTGGCCGGGTCGCCGAGCAGCGCCGCCGCGAGACCGAGCCGTTGGCGCATGCCCATCGAGTAGCCGCCCGCCCGCCGACCGGCCGCCGCAGTGAGGCCGACCTGCTCCAGCACCTCGTCGACCCGACTGTCATCGATCGCGGCCACCCGCGCGATGACACGCAGCGCATTGCGGCCCGAGCGGTTCGGGTGGAAGACGTTGGGGTCGACCATGGCGCCGACCTGGCGCAACGGGTCACGCAGGTCGACGTACGGCTGGCCGCTGATCGTCGCGCTGCCGGCGTCCGGGCGGGTGAGCCCGAGGAGCATCCGCATGGTCGTGGACTTGCCGGCACCGTTGGCGCCGACGAATCCGGTGACACGTCCCTCGGCCGGCGCGAACGTCAGGTCATCGACCGCAGTGACCGACCCGTACCTCTTGGTCAGCCCGCGAAATTCAAGGACGGACATGTCTTCTCCTCATCGATTCAGCCGCGTCCTTCGCGACTTCCTCGAAACTAAGGAGAACCATCGGTGCTGCCATCGCCCCACGGGATGGACCTGCGGATACAACGCAAGATGACGTTGTACATCTCGGGATGTACACCGGGTCGCGAATCCGCCGAGCAGTCAGCGCGAGCCGGGCACCACCAAGCCCGCCTCATAAGCCGCGACGACGAGCTGGGCCCGGTCGCGAAGACCGAGCTTGGTAAGGATCCGGCTGACATGGGTCTTGGCGGTCGCGTGGCTCACCACGAGGTCTTCCGCGATCTCCGCATTCGACCTGCCCTGCGCGACGAGGAGGAGCACTTCGCTCTCCCTGTCCGTCAGTGCCGACAGGAGGTCTCCTCGGAGACGGCCGGCCGTCGGTCTCCGGGCGAACTCGCGGACCAGCCGCGACGTGACGGTGGGTGCGAGCAGCGACTCGCCGGCCGCGACGACCCGGATGGCGTGCACGATCTCCTCGGGCGTCGCGTCCTTGAGGAGGAATCCGCTGGCGCCTGCAGCGAGTGCGGCATAGACGTGTTCGTCGAGATCGAACGTCGTCAGGATCAGTACGCGAACGTCGGCGGTGGCTGGGTCGGCCACGATGCGCCGGGTGGCCTCGATGCCGTCGAGCACCGGCATCCGGATGTCGGTCAGCAGGACGTCGGGTCGTTCGCGGCGCGCCAGGGCGACCGCCTGCTCCCCTTCGGATGCCTCACCGACCACCTCGATGTCCTCGGCCAGGCCCAGCTGGACCCGCAGACCATCGCGAACCAGCGCCTGGTCGTCGCATACCACGACCCTGATGCTCATCGGCTGACCCCGACGGAGAGCGGCAGCCGGGCGTCCACGAGCCAACCCGTCTCGGTAGCGGCGATGTGTGCGGAGCCGCCGACACTGGCGGCTCGGGCCTGGATGCCGCTCACACCCACGCCGCTTCCGGCCGGGCTGTCGAGGAGAGCGCTCCCGCTCCCAGAGCCGTCGGTTGTCTGGACGCGCAGGCGCAGGCCAGGTCCCCCGTCGGCCGCAGTGTCGGCCAGCAGGGTCACGGCGACCACGGCGCCGGGCGAGTGCTTGAGCGCATTGGTCAGCGCCTCCTGAGCGACGCGGTAGGCGCAAAGCTGCACGGACGGCGAGACGGTCTCTGGGTCGACGTCCGTCTCCCAGGTGATTGCCACGCCACCAACCTTGACGTTGTCGATGAGCGCCGGCAGCGCGGCCAGCCCCGGGGCAGGGGCATCGGAGGTTCCCGTCGTGACCTCCGAGCCGTTCGCCGTCAGGACGCCGAGCAGTTGCCTCATCTCGCGCATCGCGCTGCGACTGCTCGACTCCACCGCGGTCAGCGCGGTCAGCGCGGTCGGTGCGTCGCCCGCAGCCAGAGCCAGCCGGGCCGTGCTGGACTGGACAGCAACGACGCTCAGGCCATGGCCGACGACGTCGTGCATGTCGCGAGCGATGCGCAACCGCTCCTCGCTGGCCGTTGCTTGTCGTACGGCGTCAAGCCGACCCCGCTCGCTTCGGACGAGTACGGCCGACAGACACACGACGACGGTGATGCCGCTGAGCACGATCTCGGCGCCCGTCCCCGCCCGGACTGCCTCGTTGACCAGGAGGAGTGCGATTGTCGCGGCGGCTACGAGCGTTGCGGCTCGGACGCCTTGACGCCAGCCCGCCGACACGGTTGCGAGTGTCCAGATGGCCACCCACGGAGCCAACGGTGGTACCGCGCCGACGGCCAGCACACTCACGGCGTACAGGCACATGACGACGAGCGCACTCCCCCGGGGATGCCGTCGGCGCCAGGCGAGAGCCACGGCCTGGCCAACGGCCGTGACCAGCGCCACGAGCCCCACCCAGGCGGCCTCAGTGCCCCGGGTCTCGCTCCCCGTTCGGGGAGCCGCCGCTTGCAGCACGACGATGAGCACGAGCAGGACCACGTCCGCGGCGGACGGCCGGGGAGGCCGCCACGGCGAGGTCACCGCAGCGGCATCTCCTCGGTCTCGGCCCGGCATGGGCCAATCGTGGCCTACTCGTCGGCGGGTGGGCCACCGCCGCCCTGGCGCTTCCACGGCCCGGTGATCGCGAACACGTAGCCCGGCGTGAACAGGTTGACGAACAGGGTCTGCTTGTCGGGGGAGAAGTTCACCCCGGCGAACTCGCTGCTGCCCGGCAGCAGGTTCTCCGCCAGGAAGTACGTGCGACCGTCCTCCGTGGCACCGATGACGTGGTTGATGCCCACCCCGTCCTCTGCCAGGAGAAATCCCCCGTACGGCGACACGGTGATGTTGTCGGGACCGTCCTCGTCGCTGTCCTGGTCCTCCCCGGTGAACGCGAACCGCAGCTTCAGCGTGATGGTGCTTGCGAGCGGGTCGAGGAACCAGACCTGTCCGTCGTGCTGGACGGCGCTGCCGTCGGCGGTGCGCGCGAACGAGGCGACGAAGTAGGCACCGCCGTCGCCCCACCAGGCGCCCTCGAGCTTCCTGCTTCGTGTCACGTCCCTGCCGGGTGTTGGTGGCGCAGTCATACCCGGGAAGTTGAACTGGCGGCGGAGCTGGCTTGCGAGCGTGTTCCCGGTCGGCACCCGGTTCGTGGCGGCCACCCAGTCGACCGTGTACGTCGTGCCCGGCTCGATCGCGACGCACAGGTCGGCGACGACCGCGCCCGACGCGTCGCGCGCCCGCATCGCCTCGAAGGCGCCGGCGTCGGGAGCGAGCGCTCGAAGCGATCCCTTGTCCAGCGGAAGCGCCGCGGCCGGTGGCGTCCACCGGTAGAAGAGACCGTGCGGGCTGGTGGCGTCCTCAGTCAGGTAGATCTGCCCGGTGTCCGGGTCGACGGCCAGAGCCTCGTGCTCGAACCTGCCCAGCGCGCGGATCGGCTGAGGGTCGCGGTTGGCCTCCATGTCGTAGGGGTCGACCTCGAAGACGAAGCCGTGCGGCTTGGTGTATCCGGCTGCGGGTGGGCCGGTGTAGGCCTCCTCACAGGACAGCCAGGTGTTCCAGGGTGTCTTGCCGCCCGCGCAGTTGATCGTGGTCCCGGCCAGGCTGACGTACTCACGCACGCGTTCGTTGTGCTTGTCCACCTCGATCGTCGTCGTGCCGGCGTTACTGTTCGGGCCGGGGTCGTACGTGAAGCCGCCGATCTGCGGCACGGTGGGCACGGTTCCGGCGCGGATCTCGTGGTTGGTGATGAGGATGACGCCGTCCCCACCCGGGCGCACGAAGCTCGCGGCTCCGTCGGGATTGATCGGCGTCGGCTCACCGCTGTCCAGCAGTGTCACTCCGGTCTCGGCAACGATCGAGTAGTGGAATCCGTAGGGCAAGGCCAGCAGCCCGGCCGGGTCGGGCTGGAGCGGGCCGTAGCCGTCGAAGCCCCCCTTGGCGCCGTTCAAGCTTTCGTGGTCGGCGCCACTGGCCCGGGCGATGGGGCCGAGGGTGCCCGACAGGGCGATCCCCAGCGTTGCCGCGGCGCCGCCACCGATGAAGTTGCGCCGAGATAGGCCAGTTTTGGCTGAATCGGTAGGTGTTGTCATGGATGTTCCCCGTCCACTCGATGTGCCGTCTAAGCCACTACAGAGAGACACTCGCGATACGGGATTGCCGGCGTTTACCGGCGGCAGAAAATTGTGTGACCGCACGCCTCCCCGGCCTCGAGTGTTGAGTGCTTCACTGCTTGCATGACGGGGGCCAGTGGCCGCCCTGCGGATGACGAGGCGGGGCGAGAGGTAGCGGCAGCGATTCCCGAGCCGCGCAGTTCTGGTGAGCCCAGCCCGGAGCCGTTCCTCGTCTTCTACGAACGCGAGTACCGCGGGCTCGTCGCCCTGGCCGCCGGCCTGATCGGCGACCGGTCGATGGCCGAAGACATCGCCCAGGATGCGCTGGTCGTCGCGCTCCGACGCTGGGACCACGTAGCCGCTCTGGACTCACCCCTGTGTTGGGTGCGGCGGGTAGTGGCGAACAAGTCGGTGTCCCTCATCCGGCGACGGTTGGCCGAGCTGCGTGCGCTGACTCGGATCGGCTCCCTCGCTGACCGGCGTCCGGACTCGCCGGAGAGCGACGCGGACTTCTGGGTGCTGGTCCGGTCACTGCCTCGCCGGCAGGCCCAGGTGGTCGCGCTGCACTACGTGTCCGACATGTCGGTCGTGGAGATCGCGGCGACGCTCGGCTGCAAGGAGGGGTCGGTCAAGGCCTCTCTGTTCAAGGCCCGGCGGCGCCTGCTGAAGAGCCTCGGAGCCTCGTCCAAAGAAATGCTGGCGGTCGGTAAACCCGTCACCCACTGACGAGCGAGTCTCCTGGCAGGAGATGACCGTGCCGAGGAGAAATGGAACCGCGTGACTGACTTCACTGAGATCGACCACCGCGCTCGAGACGCCGCAGAGCGGCTGCACGCGAGCGTGGATGACTCGATCCCCTCCCTCGAAGACGCCATCCGGCGGAGCAGCCAGAAGCGGGCTCGTGGGATGACGGTGATGGCCGCGGTGCTGATCTGCGCCGTTGTCGGGGTCGGTGCCGTCGGGGCCTCGATGATGCGCACCGGCACGGCGCGCCCCGAGGCCGGCGTACAGGAGCTTCAAGGCTCCTGGGCGCTCCCGAAGGCCACCGATGCCGTCTCCACCGAGCCCCGTCCCAGTGCCAGCAGCGGAACCAGCAAGCCGACCCGGACGCAGCGGCCGGCCTTCCGCGTCGTGACGGGACCATGGACAGCAGTCGTGCGCGGAAATCGACTCACCCTCAGAGACCCTCGGACGAACACGGCCATCGTGCAGCGCATCGAGGTCCCCGAACCCGGAAGGTTCTCCGTCGTCGAGGCTGCCTCGGGCGGCACCGCCAGCTTCGGGTGCGCAAACGTCGGTGACTACAGCTTCGAGCAGACCGATAGCGGCGGCCTGCGCGTCCACGAGGTCGCCGACTCGTGCGAGCCGCGCGTGGAGGTCCTCATCGCGGGAGTGTGGGCCGGTCTTCCCGTCATCACCGCCACCGACGGCCCGCCGACAGACGAGACGTCACCGTCTGCCTCCACCTCCCAGGATCCGGAGCCCACGGTCTCGGTGCCGGAGGCCGCCACTCCCTCTCCCGAGGAGCCGGCTCCCACCGAGCAGCAGCTGAGCACCCCGTGACTGCCTAACTGGCTGCGGTGACCTCGTCGAGTCGCAGGACCAGGAAGCGCTTCTCGGCTGCGTTGTCGGCCAGGGCAAGCGCCTCGCGGTAGGCGAGCGCCGCCTCGGCCGGGCGGTCGAGCCGGCGCAGCATGTCGGCCTTGGTCGCTGACAGGTAGCGGTAGCTCGTCAGCCGCGGATCGGCCTCGAGCCGCTCCACCTCAGCGAGCCCCGCCGCCCAACCGTCGACCATCGCGACGGCGACCGCTCTGTTGAGGGCAACCACCGGTGACGGCCAAGCGGTCAGCAGCACGTCGTACAGGTCGAGGATCTGCCGCCAGTCGGTTGCGTCCCAGCTCGGTGCCTCGGCGTGCAGCGCCGCGATCGCCGCCTGAAGCGTGAAGCGGCCCGGTCGTCCGCCGCGCAATGCCTCGAACACCAGCGCCCGTCCTTCTTCGATGGCGGCGGCATCCCACTGCGAGCGGTCCTGTTCTTCCAGCAGAAGGAGCCGACCGTCAGCATCGAGGCGGGTCGCGCGCCGGGCGTCAGTCAGCAGCATCAACGCGAGCAGCCCGCGCACCTCACGTTCGTCGGGCATGAGCAGGAGCAGCATCCGGGCCAGGTCGATCGCGCGCTCGACCAGGTCGTGGCGCACCAGCTGGTCACCCGACGGCGCGGAGTGCCCGGTGGTGAAGAGGAGGTGGACGACGGTGAGGACCGCGTCGAGCCGGTCGGGGAGGTCGGCCGTCCCGGGAACCCGGTAGGGGATGCGTGCGGCCGAGATCTTCTTCTTCGCCCGCGTCACCCGGGCCGCCATCGTCGGCTCGCTGACCAGGAAAGCCTGCGCGATCTCGCCGGTACTCAGCCCGCAGACCAGGCGCAGGGTGAGCGCCACCTGAGCCTCCCGCCCGATCGCGGGGTGGCAGCAGGTGAAGACGAGCCGCAGCCGGTCGTCAGGGATCACGTCGGGCGGCTCCGCGTCTCCGGGTGCGCCGCGCGCCTCGGGGTCGATCAGCAGGGGCAGCTTGGCGCGCAGGGTCTTCTCGCGACGGAGTACGTCGAGTGCGCGCCGTCGAGCGGTGGTCGTGAGCCAGGCCCCCGGCTTGGTGGGGATCCCGTCACGCAGCCAGGTGTCCAGCGCGGCACCGAACGCATCGGCCGCGCACTCCTCGGCGATGTCGATGTCGCCAGCAACACGCGCCGTCGCGGCGAGCACGAACGCCCACTCACGGCGGTATGCGTCGGCGACGGCGGAACGGACGTGCTCCGCTCCGCCGTCGCCCTCGTGCGGTTGGGTCACCCGCCGGACGTGTCCAGCACCGGCCGCACCTCGACGCCACCGTTGGGCGCCGGGCAGAGCTTCGCGACCGCGAGCGCGTGGTCGAGGTCGTTGGCCTCGATCAGGTAGAAGCCGCCGAGTGCCTCCTTGGTCTCGGCGAACGGCCCGTCGGTCACGACGTCGCCGCGGATCGAGGTCGCCGTGCTGGTGGGCTGCAGCGCCTCCCCGCCGAGCATCTTGGCGCCGGACTCGACGAGCTGTTCGGCGAATCGACCGTGAGCCTCCATCGCCTGCTGCCAGACCTCGGGCGGGATCTGCTCGCCTTCGGGCCGCTCGGGTTGGTAGATGAGGATCAGGTACTGAGCCATGACGGTTCCTCCAGCTTGGTTGCCGCTCGGACACCCTTCCGACGAACGAGCCAGCCCAAAATCGACAGCGTCGTACGCCGATCTTGCTCCTCTTTGCCGCGTATCACGGCTCGTGGCGTGGAACTGCCCGCCTTTCGAGCTCCACGGAAACCCGGCGCTGCGACTTGGGGAGGCGGATGCGCGCAGATGCCTGATCTGGGATGACCACCGCGGTGTCGCCCGGAAGCGCGACTCGAAGGCTCGTCACGACCTGGTTGATGCCTGGCGGCGTCAACCGGCTGGGTTGTGACCGCAGCCAAGCCGCCAGGTGGTCGAGGCTCAGGACGGTCACCGGACCTGCTTGCGTCGGAACCAGCTCCGCGGAGCCGATCAGGCAGATGACCGGGACCACGAGCGCGGCCCAGGACGCTCCCAGCGACAGGCCCACGACGAGGGCCGACCGACGCACTGCCTCGGTTTGCTGCACCCGGCTGTACCCGTTCTGCCGAATTGTCGCTTCCTGAACTGTCACGGCACCCGACCAGTTCTCGGTATGCATGACGAAGACGCCAGCAGGTCCGACGACGATGTGGTCGATTGCTGCGCGTCGCCGACCGGGCCAGGAAACGTCGTGCAGGACCTCGAAGCCGTAGGGGCGCAGCCGCTGAAGGGCAGGGCCAACGAGCTGCTCGTCGCGCTCACCGTGTTCCAGGTGCCCTGCGGGACTTCCGAGGTGCAAGGTGTCCCCCAGCGCTAGACGAGGTCACATAGTCGACATTGCCAACCTCGATCTTGAGGTCGGACCTCCACGGGACCTCCACGCGACCTCCAAGACTTCTGTTCGGTGGCCGCGCAGAGTCACCCGTCATGAGGACTCCCCAGCGAAGTCACCACGACGTGGTTGTCATCGGTTCGCGTTGTGCAGGCGCCGCCACCGCGATGCTGCTGGCCCGCGCCGGGCACGACGTGACCGTTGTCGACCGGTCGCGCTTTCCCAGCGACGTGCTGTCGACCCACGGCCTCGTCCGTGGCGGCGTCGTGCAGCTGAACCGCTGGGGGCTTCTCGAGGACGTTCTCGCGACCGGTGCGCCCGCCGTTCGCGAGGTCACCTTCCGTCGCGAGGACACCCAGATCACTCGGCGGATCAAGGAGCGCGCCGGAGTAGATCTGCTGTTGGCACCTCGACGGCACATCCTGGACGCACTGCTCGTCAAGGCGGCACGGGAAGCCGGAGCCCAGGTTCGGACGGGCGTCACGGCGACCGGACTCCGCCGGGACAGCGCCGGCCGCGTCGTCGGCCTCGATGCCCGCGACGCCGAGGGCCAGCCCGTCGAGCTCACGGCGCGGTACGTCGTCGGGGCTGACGGCCTGCGGTCCCGGACAGCCGGTTGGGTCGGTGCCCAGGCGCACGAGAGCTTCACCCCCGACACGGCCACGTTCTACATGTACGTCGCCGACCCGGGCTGGCCGGCGTACGAGTTCCACATCGCCCCGAACGCGTTCGCTGGCGTGTTTCCCACGCACGGCGGGGAGGGCTGCGTATGGCTGGCACGGCCGACCGCTGCCTTTGCCTCACTCCGGGCAGCCGGCAGTGACCGGGTCGCCGCCCTCGTGGCAGAGATCGACACCGTGTCGCCGACCCTGGCGGCACGGGTGCGCAGCGGTCGGATCACGTCAGTGGTCCGCGGTGCCGCGCACCTGCCCAACTACGTTCGTCAGCCGGTCGGGCCGGGCTGGGCGCTGGTTGGTGACGCGGGCTACCACCGCGACCCGATCACCGGGCACGGCATCACCGACGCGTTCCGCGACGCCGAACTGCTCGCGACAGCGATCCACAGCAGCCTGCGCGATCCGGCCGACGAGCACGACGCGATGGCTGCGTACACCAACCAGCGCGATGCAGCACTGCGGGAGACGTTCGACCTCACGAAGGCCCTGACGTCGTTCCCGCCTCCGGACCGCTTCGTCGAGCTGCAGATCCAGCTCGCCGAGGCGCTGGAGCGTGAGGCCAGCCACCTGGCTTCATTTCCGGCTCCTGCCGGAATGGCGGCCGTCGCCGCCTGACACATCCATCACTATCGAAAGGCACCACCATGTCTGTCACCGACCTTCCTCGCTCCCGGAACGGCGTCAACGTCGAGGCCCTTTTCGCCACGCTGGACGCCGTCCGGGCCCAACCAGAGATCGCCCGCTTCCAGTTCCGCTCCTCCCACCGCTGGGTCAGCGGGACGCACAACCAGGGCACCATCCACGGGTTCTACGGCGCCGGCCAGGAGCACCTCCACGAGAAGGTGACCCAGATCGACGCGGACCACCCGGCGGTGCTGGTCGGCGCGGACAACGCGCCCACGCCGGCCGAGCTCCTGCTCAACGCGCTGGGTGCCTGCCTGATGAGCGGCCTGGCCAATGTCGCGGCAGCCCGCGGCATCGACCTCGAGGATGTCACCGCGACCGTCGAGGGCGACATCAACCTGCTCGGGATCCTCGGTCTCGGACGATGACGTCCGCAACGGCTACGAGGCCATCCGGGTGGTCTTCCACGTCAAGGGCGACGCCCAGGCGGAGAAGCTGGCCGCACTCGTCGAGCAGTCGCGGCGCCGGTCTGCGGTGTTCGACGTGGTCACCAACGGCGTCCCCGTCTCGATCGACGTCGCCTCGGCCTGATCGACTCGCCCCGCCCGGCCCGCCGATTCATGACGGGCCGGGTGGGTGCGGTCAGGCCGACACGGCGCGCTGCACCGACTCGCCACCGTCGATGGTGCCGGCCGGCTCCAGCACCACTGTTGACCCGCTGAGGAGGACGCCCACGGTGTCCGACACCCAGACAGCACCGGGCGGCGCCGCGTCGGCAAGCTGAGCGGCAACCTGCACGCCGTACCCAGACACCTCACCGGCGTCGCGCGCGACCTCAGCGACGGTCAACCCGAGCCGAGCGTCGCCGCGCAGGTGCTCTGAGGCCCGCGCGTACGGCGGTCGCCGGGCCGTCGAACAACAGGACCGCGCGACCAGCCGGGATCGTGCCGGAGCCGACCTCCTGCCCCGGCAAGCTCCGCCGCCAGTGCGTCACCGTCATCGCCGGCGACCGCGACGACCACCGCAAGGACCAGTGCCGGCTCGGCCGGGGTCCGCAGTCCCGACGACAAACGCCTCGACGGCATCGAGGATCTGGTCCGGGTCGCCCGCGCAGAAGTGGTCGTTCCCGTCGAGCACCTGCAGTTGCGCGCCGTCAATGTGGTCGGCGATGTAGCGCGCATCGGCAACGGGGAACATGCCGTCGCCGATGCGATGCAGCACCAGCGTCGGGACGCGGACCGAAGGAAGCGCGTCGCGCACGTCGACCTGCGAGTTCATGTCCATCAGGGCCCGGATTGTCGACGGTGTCGCCGCGGCGCGCATCCGCTGCGTCCACCACCGCTGCATCTCCGGGTCAGCCGACGGGCAGCGCCGCACGCAGTCGGCGTCCCAGTCCCACGAGGTGACGAGCCAGTCGGTGTACTCGCGGCGCGCCTCCTGCGTCCGCGCCCACGTGTAGTCCGGTGCCCAGGTCGCCTTCGCGTAGCAGCCGTACAACACGAGCGAGCTCACCCGCTCCGGGTGGGTGGCAGCCAGCAGGATCGCCATCGCACCGCCCTCGGAGTACCCGCACAGGAGCGCCCGCTCGGAGCCGACGGCATCCATGACGGCGAGCACGTCGTGCATGCGGGTCTCGAGGTCGGGCAGGCCGGGCGGCCGGTCGGACATCCCGGTGCCCCGCTTGTCGAAGCGGATGAGCCGTCCCATCGAGCCGAGCCGGTCGAGGAAGTGCGCGTGCCGAGGGTCGGCCCAGTCCAGCTCCAGGTGGGAGACGAAGCCGGAGATGAGGACGATGTCGAGGTCTCCCCCGCCGGTGACCTGATAGGCGATGTGCAGGTCGTCGCTGACCGTGTAGCGGATCGGCGCGAGGGCGCCGGAGGGCTCGCGGCGCTGCGCCGGGACGGCGGGTCGTTGGGTGTCCGCCGCCTCGCGCACCTCTACCGGGGCGACGAAGCGGTAGCCCCGCCCGTGGATCGTGCGGATCAGCCGCTGCGCCTGTCCGTCGTCCCCCAGGGCCTTGCGGGCCTGCTTGATCCGGCTGGTCACTGCCGTCTCGGTGACGAAGCGGTTGCCCCAGATGGCGTCCATCAGCTCGTCCTTGGGCACCACCCGGTCGCGGTGCGACACGAGGTAGACGAGGACGTCGAAGGCCTGGGGCTCCAAGGGGACCCGCTGGTCGCCGCGGCGGAGCTCGAACAGCAGCGTGTCGAGTTCGAGGCCTTCACCCAAGGCGAGCACCACACAGTCAATGTGCCACACCTTGGGGGGTCGATCACGGGCCGTCGAGCAGGTCGTGTAGGCCGGCTTGCGGGCTCACGAGGCGACGCCGACCAGCTCGGGTTCCGCGGCGACGACGTCCTCTTCGCCGACGACAGCGGAGGCGCCGCCCCGGTGAGCGACTGCAAGCACGGCGGCGACAAGAACCAGCACGGCGCCCGAGGCGATGTACGCCACGGTCATGCCCTGGGCGAACGCGTCCCGCGCCACGGCAGCGACCGCGTCGCCCGGCTCACCCAGTCGGCCGGCGATGGCAAGCGCGGCCGGGAGCGAGTCCTGCGCCGGGTGCGCCACCTGAGGGTCGGCACCGGGAAGGCCCGACGACACGTCGGCCCTGTAGACCCCGTTCAGGACGCTGCCCAGGACGGCGATTCCGAGGGCCCCGCCGACCTCGCGGGCCGCGTCGTTGACCGCGGAGCCCACACCCTGCTTCGAGGCAGGAAGGGCGGCGACGATGCCGGTCGTCGCAGGAGCCGTCGAAAGCGCCATCCCGGCGCCGAGCGGCAGGATTCCGGCGAGCAGGAGCCAGTACGACGACCCGCCGTCGAGCAGCGACAGCACGAACATGCCGACCGCCATGAGCAGGACGCCGCCGACGCTCATGGACCGCCTGCTCAGCCGACTCGCGAGCCGCGGCGCGTGGCGGGACATGCCGCCGAGCACCATCGCCATGGGCAGCAGTGCCAGCCCGGCGCGCAGCGGCGTGTAGCCGAGCACCAGCTGCAGGTACTGGATGACCAGGAACACGAAGCCGAAGAACACGAAGAACTGTGCGCCGATGGACAGCACCCCCGTCGTGAACGACCGGCGCAGGAACAGGCGCGGGTCGAGAAGCGGCTCCGCGATGCGCAGGCTCCACAGCAGCCACAGCACGCCGGAAACTGCGCCGGCGCCGAACACCGCGACGGTGACCGGGTCGGTCCATCCCAGCTCCGGACCCTCGATCGCCCCGAACACGACGCAGGACAGCGCGGCCGTCAGCAGCAGCCCACCGAGCAGGTCCACCGTCGGTCGGCGCTCGTCCCGGGAGTTCGGGATCTTCCGCAGCGCGGCAACGGCCACGCCGCCGGCCAGCACGACGTTCAACCAGAACACCGACTGCCAACCGAACCGCTCCAGCAGCAGGCCGGAGCTGACCAGGCCGAGGACCGCGCCTGCGCCGGCGACACCGATCCAGGCTCCCGACCGCCTTGGCGCGCTGCTGGACCGGAAAGGACGACGTGATGATCGACAGGGTTGTCGGCATCACCATGGCCGCGCCGACACCCATCAGCGCGCGGGCGCCGATCAGCGGTCCCGGCGTGGTGCACAGAGCCGCCGCGGCCGATGCGGATCCGAAGATCAGCAGCCCGAGGACCAGCAGGGGCTTGCGCCCGAATCGGTCGCCGAGCGCGCCGGCAGGCAGCAACAGGCCCGCGAACACGAGGGCGTAGGCGTCCACGATCCACTGCAGCTGGCTCTGGGTCGCGCCGGTGTCCGTGGCCACGTCGGGCAAGGCGACGTTCAACGCGGGCACGGCCGCGACGACGAGCGCCAGAGAGGCGAGCACCAGGGGCAGGACGCCCCGCTGCTCCGTCGAGTTCTTGGTTCCGTTCATGTCATCTCCTTGGGGTTGAACCCCACGATGCGCGCGCCGAGCAGAAAAGTCAACACTTGTTGGCAAACAAGTGTTGACTTTCTTTCGGAGGTCCTTGAGGCTGGTACCAGAGCCCCACAGCGAGGGCGCCTGCAGCACCGAGGGACCGGAGGACGACAGGCCATGGCGACGACGACCGGCACTGCGCTGCCGGGTGGCACCCAACGCAAGTCCGACCGGACACGGGCGGCCATCCTGGACGCGGCCCGAGGCCAGTTCCAGCAGCAGGGGTACGACCGGACGAGCATCCGGTCGGTCGCCGCCGCCGCCCGGATCGACCCGTCAATGGTGATGCGCTACTACGGCAGCAAGCAGGGCCTGTTCGCTGCCGCCGCCCACGTAGACCTCCTGCTGCCCAACCTCTCAGCCGTCCCGCCGCGCAAGCGCGGGCAGGCACTCCTCGAGCACTTCGTCCGTCGCTGGGAGGGCGACCTGAGCGACGACGTGCTCCTGCTGCTTCTCCGGTCGGCGGTTACCGACGAGGGGGCAGCGGAGCGGTTGCGGACGGTTTTCCAGGAGCAGCTTGTCGCGGCCCTCGGCGCGGTGTACCCGCCGGACGAGGCGGTACGCCGGGCGGGGCTCATCGCCAGCCAGACCCTCGGCCTTGCGCTCGGCCGGCACATCCTGCGGCTACCCGGTCTGTCCGACCGGCCCGCCGCCGACCTCGTCGCGGACCTCGCACCTACGATCCAGCGCTACCTCACCGCTCCCCTTCCGGCGACAAGCCGGACTTAGCCTCCAGCGGGCGTCAACGCCTCGGTCAACAGCCCGACCAGCGCTTCGAGCTGCACGTCGGCAGAAGACGACACCTCCTCCTCCGAACCGTCCAGCGCCCTGGCCGCCAGACCCGCCTTGCTGTCGATCAGTTCGGCGATCCTCGCGTCGATGGTCTGCGCGGCGATGATGCGCCAGGCGGTGACGGGCTCTGTCTGACCGATGCGGTGGCTGCGGTCGATGGCCTGGGTCTGCTCCGCGGCGGTCCAGGACAGCTCGGCCAAGACGATGTTCGAGGCGACTTGCAGATTGATGCCGACGCCGGCCGCGGTCAAGGAACAGACGGCGACGGCGACATCAGCATCGTTCACGAAGGCGTCGATCTGCTTCTGTCGCACCGCCGACGTCTGGTCGCCGCGGATCGACGAGAACCGGATCCCGAGCTTGGCGAACGTCTCCTCAGCGATGTCCATCACGTCGACGTGCTTGGCGAAGAAGACGACCTTGCCCGCGCTCCGCGCGAGCTGTGCGGCGTAGTCGGCGGCGAGGCCGGCCTTCGCCTGGCCGATGCGCCGCACCATGCTGAACACGTTCTCGTCGGTCTTGGCGGTGGTTGCCTCCTTCCGCTCCCGCGTGGCGATCCGACGCACGAGGTCGTGGTCAATGCCCTCGAGAGGTGGGCCCGCCTTGCGCCTCGCGATCGCGCTCTCGTACTGCGCCACCATGCGGGCAGCGAGGGCGCGCTCTGCCTTACGGATCGAACGGCTCGACCTTCTCATCGAGCTCGACGGGAAGGTCGGCGATGCGGCGAGCGGGGATGTCTGCGGCCACATCGACCTTGCGGCGGCGGACGATGCCGAGGTCGACCACGCACTGTCGAGCGGCGGGGTAGAAGCCGCGGTCCGCCGGCGTCAGCCCCGTGCCCTCGAGCGCCTCCATCAGCCGAGCTAGGGGCTTCTCGTCGTCGATCCAGCCGAGGAACGTCCAGATGGTCCGGAAGTCCTCGATGTCGTTGATCAGCGGTGTGCCGGTGAGGGCCATCAGCAGCGGCCGTGGGACCCGGAGCTGGATGCGCGCGGAAAGCTCCAGCACATGCTGTGAGCGCTGGGAGGTCTTGTTCTTGATGAAGTGCGCCTCGTCGACGACCATGCCGCGGAAGCCCAGATCGCCGATCCACCCCACATGGCGGTCGAGCACCTCGTAGTTGACGATGACGATGTCCGCGAAGCCGTCGATCGTGTCACCGTTGCCGTGGATCACGGTGGCGGAGCGGTTGGGGGTCCACAGGCCGCACTCGCGAGCCCAGTTCGTCTTGACGACATTCGGCACGACCACGAGCAGCGGGTAGGCATTCGCTGCCTGCGCGGCGAGCAATGCCTGGGCGGTCTTGCCCAGGCCCGGTTCGTCGGCCAGCAGAAAGGTTCGATGACCAGCCGCAGCAGCGGCGACCACCTGCGCCTGGTGCGGCATCAGCTGACGGCCCCCTGCTGCTTGCAGGGAGGACGCCGCGGGCAGTGACATGCACGGCGTGGCTCCCCCGCCGGCGTACTCGAACGAGCTGAAGAGCGGGCCGAGGAGCTCCCAACCGGCCAACCGGCGAGCAGCGGCAGTGCTCTGCCTGTCGGACTCGAAGTCAGGAGCGAGGAAGGGGTTGGCGAGCTGTCGCGACTTGATCGCCTGAGGCACCACCCGACGGTCGGTGGTGGCGGTGGCCTCGACGGGCTCGCTGGGCGCGACCTCGTCGGGGGGCACATCAAGACCTGCGTCCCTGAGCAGCTTTCGCTTGAGCGACTTGGCCGCGTCGGAGATGACAGCATCCTCGGCGAGAAAGGCCAGGAGCGACGTGTCGCGGGCGGCGATCTGCGCCAGGATCAGAGCTATCCCGTCGATGCGCTTGAGTGCCGCGGCCTGCTGGGCCCGGCTACCGGTCCCATCGGTCCGTATCCGGTTTCGCTCCTCGCGAGCCAGCAGTGCGACGACCTGGAACTTCGTGCGCACGGAAGGCAGCACGGACCCTCGCTGAACGGCAGTCTCGACCTCGCGCACCGCGCGGGCGAGCACCGGCATGATGCCACCCTCGTCGCGGTGCCGGTCACGTCGCTGACGGGCAGGGGCAGTACGACGAGCGGCCGGTTGGCCTCTGGCGCCTCGAACCACGCAGTCCTCCTCACCCCGTGCCGGCCTGTCGCCGGCGGACGACGGCCGTAAACGCAGCTCAGTCGTCGGAACGACGGACGTCGAGCAGAGCGGAAGAAGTCATCGCTTGACCACCTCACCACGTGGGGAGGGGCCTGCCTCACTCTACCGTCCTGCGGCGCCTTCCGCGCCTACGTTGCTTGCCAGCAGCAGCTTGGCAAGCAACGTAGGCGGCAATGTCCCCCGGGTTCGCGCTTCGGGATCAGATCAGCTGCAGCCGCTGGTGCTGCCGCAGCCCTCGCAGACGTAGCAGGAACCCGCGGGGCGCATCTTCGTCCCGCACGACATGCACAGCGGCGCGTCCGACGCCTGACCGGTGATGGCCTCGAGGAGCTCGGCCGACGAGCCCACCTGCGCGGGCGCCGGCTTCACCTCCGCCGACTCGACCGAGACGGGGCGCTCGGTGACCGGCGCCGACTGGGCCAGCGTCTCGAGCTCCTCCTCGACGTCGTCGTCGGACGCCTCGTCCGCCTCGTAGGACCCCGTCTCGAGCTGACGGGCCCGCTCCTCGGCGGAGTAGATGCCGTAGGCCGCCCGGGTGTCGAAGTCCAGGTGGTCCAGAGCCAGCCGCCGGAAGATGTAGTCCATCATCGACTGCGCCATCCGCACGTCCGGGTCGTCGGTCAGACCGGCCGGGTCGAACCGCATGTTCACGAACTTCGAGACGTAGGTCTCCAGCGGCACGCCGTACTGCAGTCCGATCGAGATCGCGATCGAGAAGGCGTCCATGACGCCCGCGAGCGTCGAGCCCTGCTTGGACATCTTCAGGAAGATCTCGCCGAGCCCGTTGTCGGGGTAGGACGAGGCGGTCATGTAGCCCTCGGCACCACCCACGGAGAACGACGTCATCTCGGCCGGGCGCTTCTTGGGCAGCCGCTTGCGGATCGGGCGGTATTCCACGACCTTCTCGACGGCCGACTCGCCGGCGCTCTTGGCCTTGCTCCCACCGTCGGACAGCGGCTGGCCCACCTTGCAGTTGTCGCGGTAGACCGCCAGCGCCTTCAGGCCGAGCTTCCAGCCCTGGAAGTGGACGTCCTCGATCTCCTCGATCGTCGCCGTCTCCGGCAGGTTGACCGTCTTGGAGATCGCGCCGGACAGGAACGGCTGCACCGCCGCCATCATCCGCACGTGACCCATCGGGGCGATCGAGCGCTCACCCATCGCGCAGTCGAACACCTCGTAGTGCTCCTGGCGCAGACCAGGCGCGTCGATGACGTGGCCGTGCTCGGCGATGTATTCGATGATCGCCTCGACCGTCTCCTCGGAGTAGCCCATCCGCCGCAGCGCCCGTGGGATCGTGCCGTTGACGATCTGCATCGAGCCGCCGCCGACGAGCTTCTTGAACTTGACCAGTGAGAAGTCGGGCTCCACCCCGGTGGTGTCGCAGTCCATCATGAAGCCGATGGTGCCGGTCGGCGCGAGCACCGAGGCCTGCGCGTTGCGGTAGCCGTTCTTCTCACCGAGCTTGATCGTCGCGTCCCAGGCCTTGTTGGCCTCGCGCTGCACGTCCTTGTCCAGTGTCTCGTAGGTGCGGATCGCGTCGTTGGCTGCAGCGTGCTTGCGCATGACCCGCTTGTGGGGGGCGGCGTTGCGGGCGTAGCCCTCGTAGGGACCCACCACGCCGGCCATCTCGGCCGAGCGCTTGTAGGACGTGCCCGTCATCAGCGACGTGATCGAGGCGGCCAGCGCGCGGCCGCCGTCGGAGTCGTAGCCGTGACCGGTCGCCATCAGCAGCGCGCCGAGGTTGGCGTAGCCGATGCCGAGCTGGCGGTACTTGCGAGTCGTGTCGCCGATCGCCTCGGTCGGGAAGTCGGCGAAGCAGATCGAGATGTCCATCGCGGTGATGACCAGCTCGACGACCTTCGCGAAGCCAACGGCGTCGAACGTGTCGTCGTCCTTGAGGAACTTCATCAGGTTGAGCGACGCGAGGTTGCACGAGGAGTTGTCCAGCGACATGTATTCCGAGCACGGGTTGGACGCAGTGATGCGGCCCGTCTCGGGGTTGGTGTGCCAGTCGTTGATCGTGTCGTCGTACTGGATGCCGGGGTCGGCGCACTGCCATGCGGCCAGCGCCATCTTGCGCCACAGCTCGCGGGCGTCGACGGTCTCGATGACCTCGCCGGTGGCACGGGCCTTCAGCCCGAACTCGGTGCCCTGCTCGACCGCCCGCATGAACTCGTCGGTGACCCGGACCGAGTTGTTGGCGTTCTGGTATTGCACGGACGTGATGTCCTTGCCGCCGAGATCCATGTCGAAGCCGGCGTCGCGCAGCGCTCGGATCTTGTCTTCCTCGCGCGCCTTGGTCTCGACGAACTCGAGGATGTCGGGGTGGTCGACGTCGAGCACGACCATCTTGGCTGCCCGCCGGGTCGCCCCGCCGGACTTGATCGTGCCGGCCGACGCGTCGGCGCCGCGCATGAACGACACCGGGCCGGAGGCCGTGCCGCCGGAGGACAGCAGCTCCTTGGAGGACCGGATCCGGGAGAGGTTCAGCCCGGCCCCGGAGCCGCCCTTGAAGATCAGGCCCTCCTCGCGGTACCAGTTCAGGATCGAGTCCATCGTGTCGTCGACCGCGAGGATGAAGCACGCGGACACCTGCTGCGGGCTCGACGTACCGACGTTGAACCACACCGGCGAGTTGAACGAGAACACCTGGTGGAGGAGGGCCCAGGTGAGCTCGTGCTCGAAGATCTCGGCGTCACCGGGTGAGGCGAAGTAGCCGTGCTCCTCGCCGGCGGCGCGGTAGGTCTTGACCACGCGGTCGAGCAGCTGCTTGAGGCTCCACTCGCGCACCTCGGTGCCCACGGCGCCGCGGAAGTACTTGGTCGTGACGATGTTGGTGGCGTTGACCGACCAGAAGTCGGGGAACTCGACCCCACGCTGCTCGAAGTTGATCGTGCCGTCACGCCAGTTGGTCATGACGACGTCGCGGCGCTCCCAGGTCACCTCGTCGTAGGGGTGCACACCGGGCGTGGTGTTGATGCGCTCGACCGTGAGGCCCGCGCCCTTCGTGGGCTTGCCCTGACGCACGATCTGGGGCTTGTCCTGCGACGTCTCCGTCATGCCTTTGTCTCCTCCGCTGGTCGCATTCCATACAACACATCTGGTCCGACAGAAACTCCGCTGCTGGGGCCTGTCGGGTGGGTCTTAGGGGCTTTGGTACGGCGGGGCCGCACCGGTCTCGCTGGGCGTCTCGGTGGTGGGCGACCCGAGCTGGTGCTCGGCCCGCAGGATGGCGATCTCGCCCTCGAAGTCGGTGAGGGACTCGAAGCTCCGGTAGACCGACGCGAACCGCAGGTAGGCCACCTCGTCGAGGGTCCGCAGCGGCTCGAGAACCGCCATGCCGACCTCGTGGGCCTCGATCTCGGCCAGTCCGGCGGCCCGCACGGACTCCTCGACCCGCTGGGCCAGCACCGCCAGGTCGTCCTCGGTCACGGGCCGGCCCTGGCAGGCCTTGCGGACGCCGGCGAGCACCTTGTCGCGGCTGAACGGCTCGGTCGCGCCGGAGCGCTTGACCACGGTCAGGCTGGCCGTCTCGACCGTCGTGAACCGGCGCCCGCACTCGGGGCACTGGCGCCGACGGCGGATCGCGGTGCCGTCTTCGGTCGCGCGGCTGTCGACGACCCGGGAGTCGCTGTGCCGGCAGAACGGGCAGTGCATCGGCGGGGCTCCCTTCTCGTCGTCAACCGGACTCGGTTGTCATGCATCGACGTGACGCTCGTCACATTCGGGCCGGAAAACTCGGTGCGCAATCGGGTGATGCGGGCGGTTGTCCCCAGGCCCTGTGGACCCCGCTGTGGACCGATCGTGGTTCTCAGCGTGTGAGCCTGTGCAGCGTGCTGGGGACAACATATGGATAACTACAGACGTGTCATTCACAAGATGTAGTGGAACGGTAGCCCCGCCGCCGGGCTTGCGCAAGCACTTCGCACCACCCGTTCGGGCCATTTTTCGCCCAACCTCGGGGGACCGATCCTTTGCCTTTGGAGGGGTCCAGCGGCTCTGCTCCATGGCCGATGCATTTTTCGTCATGAGAGCGGCCGGATGGTCGCAGCAGACCATCCGACGGGGGCCTCCGCCATGCCGAAACACGATCGTCGCCTTGCCCAATCGGCCACACCCACCTCCCGTCGGCGGTTCTCCGCGCGCGTGCTGATCGCGCTGCTGCTGGTGTTCGCCGGCCTTCTCACCACGGTTCAACCCGCGTCCGCCGCTCCGACGCGAGCTCGCTCGTCGTACCCGCGGGCGATCGAACCCCACGCGCGCTACTCACCGCAGGTCAAGTGCACCCCACGGGCCCGCCCCGGCGTCGTGGACCTGTCTCGTCGGGTGCTGCGTGCCTACCCGGGCACCCGCAGCCTCGGCATCGTGCGGGCCTGCTCGGCCGGCGGTCGATCGGAGCACAAGGAGGGTCGTGCCTGGGACTGGGGCGGCCTGAACGCCTCCAAGGCCGCGGACCGCAGGAAGGTCCAGAACTTCATGACGTGGCTGTTCGCGACCGACAAGTACGGCCACCGCCACGCCAACGCCCGTCGCCTGGGCATCCAGTACGTCATCTGGAACAAGCGCATCTGGGGCTCGTACAACGCGTCCGCCGGATGGCGGACCTACACCGGCGCCAACAAGCACACCGACCACGTGCACATCTCGTTCACCTGGGCCGGCGCCAACATGAACACCTCCTTCTGGACCGGCCGGGTCGGCTCCGTCAACTGGGCGCCGAAGCCGGTCGCGCCGCCCCCGCCGCCGCCCATCGCGAAGCCACGGCCGGAGCCGGTTGCACCCAGCACCCTGCCCGCCGGACCCGAGGTCACCTACGAGACCGTGAAGCTGCCTGCGACCGCCACGGGGGCGACCATGGTCGGCGCCCTGACAGCCGGTCAGCCTTACTTGATCGAGGTGGGCGGTTCCTACAGATACGCCGCCAACGCCAACGCCAAGGCCGACGCGGAGTGCTCGCGCACGGCCACCGACTCGACCTGGCGGCGCAACCGCTCGGTGCACCGCCTCGCCCCGGCGAGCGACCACCTCGACCTGTACGTCGACGGGGTGGACCTGCTCGCGGAGTCCGACGACGGCACCGAATGCGACTCGCACCACGTCTACCGGTGGATGTACACGCCGACGCGCACCGGACGGGTCACGTTCGCCCTGTGGGATCCCTCGACCCGTAGCGACAACTCCGGCACGCTGACCATCAAGGTGATCAAGTCGGCTCCGGCCGATGTGCTGGAGTGGCGGGTCTGGGGCACCTACGCCACAGGCGTCACCAGCCCCGGTGCCCTCGAGGCCGGGCAGACCTACACCGCCACCATCACTGGCGTCGTCAACGCCGGCAACGGTGTGCTCTCCGACGCCGAGTGCTCGGCCACCACAGCCAACCCGGTCTGGCGCCGCCAGCGTGCGGTGCTCAACGGCGACGACTTCGACGTCCTGGTCGACCGTGACGATGTCCGCTGGGAGCCTGCCTCGCAGCAGGATCCGGACGAGGCATGCGACTCGGTCACGCACACCTACACGACGACGCTGCGCCCGCAAGACACCCGCCCCATCAACATCCGGGTCGGCGACCCCGCCCCGAGCGGCAACACCGGCTTCCTGCGCGTGAAGATCGTGCGGGTCGAGCCGATCGAGGGACCCGAGACGGTCGCGGTCGACAGCGCCAACCCGGACGGCGCCATCACGGCGCGGTCCTACCCGGCCGGCGAGACCGTGAAGGTCAGCGTGCAGGGCACCTATGGGATCGCGCCCGGCATCACCGCCGACGCGGAGTGCTCGTCGACCACCACCGACCCGTTCTGGCGCTCGTCGCGCATCGAGCTGACCAGCAGCACCGGTCAGGCGCTCGGCGACCTCATGGTGGGCGGGCGGCTGCTGGACTGGCGCACGGTCAGCGGCAGTCGCTGCGACAGCGCCGGCCACTCCTACTCGGTGCTGTGGACTCCACAGACCACCGGGCCGATCGCGCTCGCGGTCGCGGACGAGCAACACGCCGACAACGCTGGGGCTCTCACGGTCACCGTCGAGCCGACCGGCTAAGAGAGAGACTGACCCGCGTGCCGACCGTCTTGTCCTCCCCCGCAACCCGCCGCCGGTTCCTGACGATCCCTGCGGTCGGACTGGCCTTGCTCCTGGCCCTCGGGCTGACCGGGTGCGGCAGCGGCGACGAGAACGACGCGGCCGTCCCCCGGGCGAGCACGTCGCCGACCACCCGGTCAGCGGTCATTGCCGGCCCGACCCTGTCCACGCGGGCGCCGGAGACAACGACGCCGCTGCCGACGCTGCCGCCGGGTGACCCCGGCGACGGCCCGTCCGTGCCCGAGGACACCTCCAACGTCGAGGAACCGGCCGGCGCAGCCCTGGCCGCTGTCCCGGCCGGCGCCCTGCTGGACGCCAAGACGGTCGGCGAGGTGCTCGGCGGGTCCTGGACCTCCTCGGCCGCACCGGCCGACTCCTGCGCGGCCCCGCGCCCCACGCGGGCGGTCGCCTCTCGGAGTACGGCGCTCACCGGTGCCGGCAGCACGGTCGTCGAGACCGTCTCCACCTACAACGGAACGACGGGCGCCACCGCCATCAGCGACCTGGCCAAGCGGCTGCGGGGCTGCGGGTGGACCCAGCAGGCGGAACCGCCGCTGGGTGAGCACTCGGCCGAGCTCAGCCGCAAGGGCGGCGCGGGTGTCGAGCGGGTGCTCGTGGTGGAGTCGGAAGGCGTCGCCGTCACGGTGGTCGGACGCGGGCCGGTTGCCGCCAACAGCGACGACTGGTCGGCGATCGTGGACGTGGCCATCGGCACGTCATGCCTGGCCGCGCCCGACGGCTGCCACTAAACGACCTGTCTGCGCGGGTGCCACGGGGGCAACGGGGGTACATCATGGCGGTGATGCGCCGCCCCCTCGCCGTCCTCACCGGTCGTCACGACGACCGTGAGGAGCAGAGTCGCGGTCTGCTCGGCCGGCTCGGTCTCGGCGCCACCGCTGCCGCCGTGGTCGCTGTTCCCTTCACCCTGCTCCTGCTGCTGGTGCTCTCCGAGTGGGAGCCGCTCGACCGCCTCGACAAGTCCGTCGCGAACGACCTCCACGGCTATGTCTCCGGTCACCCGACGACCGTGGACCTGCTCGAGGCCGGCAGCGTGGCACTGGACCCCTTCGTCTTCCGCGGTCTCGTGATCATCGTCGCCGGATGGCTGTGGTGGCGCGGCGCCAAGCGGCTGGCCGTGTGGGCGCTGGTGACGATGGCGATCGGTGGCGTTCTCGGGGTCGCGCTCAAGCTGCTCGTCGAGCGCTCCCGCCCCGTGTTCCCGGAGCCCATCGTGACCGCCACCGGGTTCAGCTTCCCGAGCGGGCACGCGCTCAACTCGCTGCTCTGCGTCGGCATCGTGATTCTCGCGCTCCTGCCCGCCCTCGACCGCGTCGGGAGAGTGGTGGCCTACACCGTCGGAGCGGCACTGGTGCTGCTGACGGGCTACGACCGCATCGCCCTGGGCGTCCACTACGTCAGTGACGTGTTGGCCGGCTGGGGGGTTGCGCTGGCCTGCCTCGCCGGCACGAGCGCCGCGTTCGAGGTCTGGCGCCGTGAGCACGGGCGACGACCGTCCGCTGTCGAAGAAGGGGTGGACCCAGAAGCCGCCCCTGCCCTCAGAGAGTAGGTTCGCCCGGATGATCACCAGCGTCTCCCGGATCGCTGGGCGGGTCCTAGTGCTGCTCGCTCTTCTCTACGCCGTCCTCGTCGGCCTCGGCCTGCTGCTCACCAAGGTCCTCGAGCGTTCGTGGCCCGTCCGCGAGGAGGACGGTGTCAACCGGGCGCTCGAAGACGGCCGGACGCCGACGATGAACGACGTCACCTACCTCCTGTCGGGACTCGGCAACACCGCGGCGATCATCGGCGCGATGGTGGTCGTGGCCATCGCGCTCCGCCTCGCCTCGCGGCGATGGAGCATGTCGGTTTTCCTCATCCTGGCGGTCTCGGCCCAGGCTCTGGTGTTCTTGTGCGTGACACTGACGATCGATCGCCAACGTCCACACGTCAGGCACCTGGACAGCAGCCCGCCGACGTCGAGCTTCCCGAGCGGGCACACCGGGGCTGCGACAGCCTTGTTCGTCGCCAGCGCGCTGCTCGTGCTGTGGTTCGTCCGGAAGCGCTGGGTGAAGATCCTCGGCATCACCCTGCTGGTGGCGGTTCCGTTGCTCGTCGCCTACGGCCGCCTCTACCGCGGCATGCACTACCCGACCGACGTCGTCGGCTCATACATCAACGGCTTGGCCTGCGTCGCCATCGCCGCAATCAGCGTCTTCGGGCACTGGGGGCGGGACGCGGAACCTGACAAGGAACCGTCCCTGTCGGCGACAGGGGCGGGAACAGGATGAGGCGCGCTGCAGTCGTCTACAACCCGTTGAAGGTTCCCGATCTACCCGGCATGACCGAGCGGGTCGAGCGGTTCATGAGCGAGCACGGGTGGGACGCTCCGCTCTGGCTGGAGACCACCGAGGACGACCCAGGCATCGGGATGTGCGAGCGCGCCGTTCACGACGGCTGCGATGTCGTGTTCGTGTGTGGCGGCGACGGAACCGTGATGGCTGCCGTGACGGCGATGGCTGGGTGCGACGTGCCGCTGGCCGTCCTCCCCGCCGGCACCGGCAACCTGCTGGCCCGCAACCTGGACCTGCCCCTCGACGACGAGGAGGAGGCGCTGCGGATCGGCATCGACGGCCGGACGATCCAGCTCGACGTTGGTGCCGTTGACGACCGCAAGTTCGCGGTGATGGCAGGACTCGGGTTCGACGCGGCGATGATGCGCGACGCCCCGGAGGGCCTCAAGAAAGCGGTCGGGTGGCCCGCCTACCTCGTGTCCGCGACCAAGCACCTGCGTGGACGGGGCATCCGCATCACGCTCACCATCGACGAGGGGACGCCCACGGTTCGCCGGGTCCGCACCGTCATGGTGGGAAACGTAGGGAAGCTGCAGGGAGGTATCCCGCTGCTGCCCGATGCGAAGCCGGACGACGGTCTCCTCGATGTCGTCCTCATCGCACCCCGCCACCTGGCCGACTGGGTGCGGGTCGCGGGTCGTGTCGTCCGTCGTGCCGACGTGCCGGACCGGAAGATGGAGCGTTTCCGCGGTCGTCACATCAAGGTCGAGGCCGGGCGCCCGCAGCCGCGCCAGCTCGACGGCGATGTCATCGAGAACGGCCGCACGCTCGACGTCCAGGTCGAGGCGGGTGCACTCATGCTGCGCGTGCCATGAGCTCGGTGACGAGAGTTCCCCAGACACGCACGCTGGACCCGGCGTACCTCTCGATGGACGACGCACGGACCACCCTGCGCGACTACGGCCGGCTCACCCTCATCAAGAACGCGTTCGTGCGGTTCCGATACGGCGACGGCTTCAGCCACTCCCGCGCGCTCGCCTTCCAGCTCGTGCTGTCCGTGGTGCCGCTCGGCATCGCTTTCGTCGGGCTGGCCAGCACCGTCCGGGCAGACAGAGTCGGCGCGATGCTGCGCGAGGTGCTGCTGCGCGTGACCCCCGGAGCCACCGACGACATCGTGCGGCAGACGCTCGAGCAGGGGCGGCAGCGAGTCGGCCACGGCGAGCTCGCCCTGTGGGTCGGCCTGGCGGTCGCCCTGATCGCCCTGACCGCTGCGATGGGGCAGGTCGAGCGCGGCGCCAACCGCATCTACGGGATCCAGCGCGACCGGCCAGCGCGCAGCAAGTACCTACGCGCGCTCGGGCATGCCCTGACGGCCGGCCTCCTCTCCCTGGTCGGCTTCGTCGTCATCGCCGCCGGCGGAACCGTCGGGGCGGTCCTCGCCCGCACCTACGGCTGGACCGACCGTCAGGAAGGGCTGTGGATCGCCCTGCGGTTGCCGGTGGGCGTCCTGCTCGCCCTGGCATCGATCACCCTGCTCATCAGCCGCACGCCCCGGCGGCAACAGCCGGGGTGGTCGTGGACGGGCATCGGCGCCGGGGTCGCCCTGACCCTGTGGGTCCTGTTCACCTATCTGCTGTCCGTCTACGTCGAGCAGAGCGCGTCGTTCGGCTCGACCTACGGCCCGCTCACCGGCATCGTCGCGCTGGTGCTCTGGGCCTACCTGACGTCGATGGCGCTGTTTCTCGGCATCGCCTTCAGCGCCCAGCTGGAGGCCGTGCGGGCGGGTGTCATGGATCCCGAGCGGGGCGACCCCGAGGAGCTGCGCCCCGAGGCAGCCTCTCTGCAGACCTAGGAGGAGGCCGGGACGAGGAGCACCTGGCCCGCCCGGGCTGCCCCGGACGTCAGACCGTTCATGTCCTTGATGCGGGCGATCGTGGCCCGGGGGTCGGCATCGGGCCGGACGCGCTCGGCGATGGCCCACAGCGTGTCGCCCGGCTGAACGGTCACCCGCTCGGCCACGACGTTGTCGCCCCGGTCACTGGTGGCGGTGGCCGGGGCCATCGCGAACGCCACGATGCCGAGGAGGAGGCCGAACAGCAGCGCCAGGACGACCAGCCGACCGCGCCGGGTCAGCCGAGCCGGAGCGGCCACCGCCTCGGGACGCTTCGGTCGGGCAACCCGAACCGGGAGCGCCGGCCGAGCCGGCCGAGCCGTCCGCGGCGGGCAGTCCGTCCACGTCATCGCGCTCATCTGGTCCTCCTGCGTCGAAACCACCGTCGAACGTGCGTTCGATCGAACACCTGTACGATGTTCTACCCCATCCGTCCGACAAAATCCACGACTCTTCGAACAAGTGTTTGAATTTGAGCGTGGAGATCGCTACCGTCTCGGCCATGAGCAAAGGCGACGGCAGGAGCGGCAGCGCAGGCAGCAAGGCAGGCAGCTCGGTGACCGAGATCCCCGACGGCCCGGCCGACGAGGCCGGGCTGACCCCCCGTCAGCGCAAGGTCCTCGAGGTGATCCGCTCGGCCGTCGAGCGCAAGGGCTACCCCCCGAGCATGCGCGAGATCGGCGAGGCGGTCGGGCTGACCAGCTCGTCCAGCGTGTCCCACCAGCTCGCCGCGCTCGAGCGCAAGGGCTGGCTGCGCCGCGACCCCAACCGTCCCCGGGCGATCGAGGTCCGCTCCCCCGACCGGGGCGAGGGCCCGGCGTCCCAGCAGGTGGTCGCCAATACGCACGACGAGACCGGCATCGGCGACGCCCGCCCGCAGGCCTCCTACGTTCCGCTGGTCGGGCGGATCGCCGCAGGTGGCCCGATCCTGGCCGAGGAGGCCATCGAGGACGTCTTCCCGTTGCCCCGCCGGCTGGTGGGTGACGGCACCCTCTTCCTCCTGCAGGTCGTGGGCGAGTCGATGGTCGACGCGGCCATCTGCGACGGCGACTGGGTCGTGGTCCACCAGCAGCCGGTGGCCGAAAATGGCGACATCGTGGCCGCCATGATCGACGGCGAGGCGACGGTCAAGACCTTCAAGCGCCGCGACGGCCATGTCTGGCTGATGCCTCACAATCCGGCTTTCGAGCCCATTCCGGGCGATGAGGCAACGATTCTCGGCCGTGTGACGGCGGTTCTCCGACGCCTCTGAGGCGTCAAGCCCCTGACCCATCTGGTCGATCAAGCAGCGTGGCCGCCCTGTCCGATGTCGTCGACCCCACACCTCCGCCTGCGGGCGAGCAGGTGCTCGACGGCCTGCTCCGCTCCGCCGAGCAGGACAAGCGCTACCTGCTGGCGGCCCGCCACGCCCCGATCGGGATCGCCATCGTCGCCACCGACGGGACCTTCCTGGACAGCAACGACAAGCTGTGCCGGCTGCTGGGCTACACCCGGGAGGAGCTGGTCGGCAAGAGGTTCCACGACATCACCCACCCCGACGACCTGGCGCTGGACGTGGCCCACGTCGACGAGCTGCTAGCAGGCGGCGCCGAGACCTACCGGATCGAGAAGCGCTACTTCACCCGGGAGGGCCGGGTGGTCTGGGTCCAGCTCACGGTCGCGCTGGCCCGTGACGACGACGGCACCCCGCTCTACTTCATCAGCATGATCGAGGACATCACGGCGCAACGCGACGCGCGCCTCGCCCTCGCCCACCGCGCCACCCACGACGCCCTCACCGGTCTGTCCAACCGCACGCTGCTCCTCGACCGCACCACCCAGGCGCTGGCCCAGGCGCACCGCGAAGGTCGCCCGATCGCTCTGCTGTTCTGCGACCTCGACCAGTTCAAGCTTGTCAACGACAGCCGCGGCCACGACGCCGGCGACGCGGTGCTCATCGAGACCGCCGACCGCATCAGCGCCAACATCCGCGCCAGTGACACCGCGGCACGGCTCGGCGGCGACGAGTTCGTCGTGCTCTGCCAGCAGCTGTCCTCCACGGTCGAGGCGGAGCGGGTGGCGCAGCGGCTGATCGACATGCTGACCCAGCCGATGATCCGCGCCGGCGGCATCACCATGACCGTGAGCATCGGGATCGCGTTCGCCACCCCGGGTCTGAACGCGGCCGACCTCCTGCGCAACGCCGACGCGGCGATGTACAAGGCCAAGTCGGAAGGCCGTGACCGCTACGCATTGTTCACCCCCAACCTGATCGCCCAGGCAACCGAGCGCCTCGACATGGAGCACGAGCTGCGCGAGGCGATCCGGGCACAGGCGCTCTACCTCGACTACCAGCCAGTCATCCGCCTCGCGGACAGCAAGGTGATCGCCTACGAATGCCTGGTGCGGTGGAAGCATCCTCAGCGCGGCGTGCTCTCGCCGGGCGCGTTCCTGCCCTTCGCAGAGAGCACCGACCTCGTCCTTGAGATCGACCGTTGGGTGCTGAGCAGCGCCTGCAGCGCCGCGGCCCGCTGGGGCGACGGTCCCGACGCGCCGGACCTGACTGTCAACGTGTCCGCCCGGCACATCGGCCGTGGCCTGCTGCCCGGCTTGATCGCCTCGATGCTGCGACAGAGCGGGCTGCCGGCCCGACGCCTCATCCTCGAGATCACCGAGACTGCGCTGCTCGGCATGACGCCGACAGCCCAGGCCGAGCTGGACACGCTGGTGCACCTCGGCGTACGGCTGGCGATCGACGACTTCGGCACCGGCTACTCCTCGCTCGCCCACCTGGTCGAGGTCCCCGCGTCGTATGTGAAGGTCGACCGCGCGTTCGTCAGCGAGATGACCCGGTCGTCCAGCCGGCGGGCGATCGTCGCCGCGGTCATCTCCCTCTGCGAAGCCCTCAACATCGCCGTGATCGCCGAGGGCATCGAGGAGCAGGACCAGCGCGACCTGCTGACCGAGCTCGGCTGTGACTTCGGCCAGGGCTACCTGCTCGGCCGCCCGGGCTCTGCACCGCTCTAGGTCACGACTCCGGTACGACGTCCTCCGCCGACTTGTCGGGGCGCAGTCCGCGCCAGGACGGGTGGCGCAGGCGACCGTCCTTGGTCCACTCGGTGAAGACCACCTCGCCGACGAGCTTCGGGGTCACCCAGTGCGCGTCCTTCGGCGTGCTGGCGCGGCACCTCGTCGTCGAACGGTGACGTCTTGCGCTCCAGCGGCTTGAGCCGTTTGGCGAGGTCGTCGAGCATCTGGTTGGTGAAGCCGGTGCCGACGTGGCCGGCGAACCGCAGCCGGCCCTCCTCGTCGTGCACGCCCAGCAGCATCGACCCGATGCCGCCCTTGCGGCGACCCTCACCGGCCTTCCAGCCACCGATGACGACCTCCTGGGCGCGCACGTGCTTGACCTTGATCCACGACGGGCTGCGCCGGCCGGGCTCGTAAGGGATGTCCCGCCGCTTGGCGATGACCCCCTCGAGTCCCTGGGCCTGCGACGCTGCCAGCGCGGCTGCACCGTCGCCGTCGAAGGCGGGCGGTGCCGCCCAGCGCGGCCCGTCCAGGTCGAGGGACTCGAGCGCCGCGCGGCGCTCGGCGTACGGCTTGCTGGTGAGGTCGTGGCCCTGCAGGTAGAGGACGTCGAAGGCGAGGTAGGTGACCGGCACCCGGTCGCGCAGCGCGGGCGTGGGGCGCTGCACGTGCATCCGTTGCTGGAGGGTCCCGAAGCTGGGCCGACCGAGCTCGTCGAACGCGACGATCTCGCCGTCGAGGACCACCGTGCGGTCGCCGAAGAACTCGGCGAGGCCGCGCAGCTCGGGATAGTTCGACACCACCTCGCGGTCGTTACGGGTGAGGACGCGGACCGAGCCATGGTCGACGTAGACAACGGCTCGAACGCCGTCCCACTTCATCTCGAACGCCCAGGCGTCCTCATCGGCGGCGCTGGGCAGCTGACCGGCGGTCGCGAGCATCGGCCTGATCAGCTCGGGCATCGGGTCGGCGTCCGGGTGCGCGGGCGGGTCCATCCGGTGGATCATCCAGTTGTCGCCGTCGGTCTTGAACAGGACGTAGCGGCCCTGGGCGCGTTCGCCGTGCAGAACCACCTTGACCTCGCGGTCGTCCCACTTCTCGCACTCGTAGGTGCCGCGGTCCCAGATGGTGACCTTGCCGCCGCCGTACTCGCCCTTCGGGATCTCGCTTGCAAAGGATGCGTACTCCAGCGGGTGGTCCTCGGTGTGCACGGCGAGGTGGTTGCGCTTTGGATCATCGGGGACGCCGCGCGGCAGTGCCCACGAGACGAGCACCCCGTCGCGCTCGAGGCGAAAGTCCCAGTGCAGTCGCCGGGCGTGATGTTCCTGAATAACGAAGGTGTCGTCACTGCCTGTAGGCAAGGGGCCAGCCGGCGGGATCGGCTCGGGCGTGCGTTGCCTGTCTCGCTTCTTGCGGTACGTCGTCAGCTTGTCCGGCATGTCAGATCATCACCCACCTAAAGTTTTCCGGAACGCTTCCGAAATGTCGCTCTCTCGGGTTAGCGTCCTCCCTGGCCCTCGGGGCACCCCCGGCCACCCTGTTTCCACGGAGGATCTTCGTGTTGTTGCCTGCTCGCGCGCGCCGTGTGCCCGTCGCCATTCTGTCCGTGCTCGCCGTGCTCGCCGCGGGGTTGGTTGCTGCTGCTCCCGCCCAGGCCGTGTCCGCGAACCTGGTGATCAGCCAGGTCTACGGCGGCGGCGGCAACGCGAATGCGACCTACACGCACGACTACATCGAGATCTTCAACCGCGGGACCACCGACATCTCGGTCGACGACTTCTCGCTCCAGTACGCCTCGGCCCAAGGCACCGGCAACTTCGGCGCCAACACTGGTCAATCAACCGAGCTCCCCGACGTCACGCTGCAACCGGGTCAGTACTTCCTGGTGCAGGAAGCGGCCACCACGCCGCCCCCGGCAACCGCTGTTCCACTTCCGGCCGCCGATCACGTCGACCCGACGCCGATCGGCATGGCTGCAGGCGCGGGCAAGGTCGCCCTGGTGACGAATGACGCCACGCTCGGGTGCAACGGCGGCTCCACCCCCTGCGACGCTGCCGCGTTGGCCCGCATCGTCGACCTCGTCGGTTACGGCACGGGGGCGAGCGGCGCGAACTTCTTTGAGGGCTCTGGGCCTGCCCCCACGATCTCCTCCTCGCTCGCTGACTTCCGCAAGGTCCACGGCTGCCAGGACACGGACAACAACGGCGCCGACTTCGAGGCAGCCACCCCGGCGGCGCGTACGACGACCACGACCCGGGCCCCCTGCGAGGGACCGCCGCCAGAGGACACCGCGCCCAGCGTCACCAGCACCAACCCGGTGAACGGCGCCACCAACGTCCCGGTCAGCAGCAATGTCAGCGTGACCTTCAGCGAGCCCGTCACCGCTACCACGGCTTCGTTCGAGCTGACCTGTGGGACGAGCGGCCCGCACACGGTTTCCCTCACCGACGACGGGACCACCTACACGCTCAACCCCACGACGGACTTTGCCACCAACGAGAGCTGCAGTATCACGGTCCTCGGCGCGAACGTGTCCGACGCTGACGGCAACGACCCGCCCGACACCATGACGGGCAACCACATCATCTCCTTCAACACCGCGCCGCCGGCGCCGACGTGCGCCGACTCGCAGCTCCTGATCTCGCAGGTCCAGGGCAGCGGGCTCAAGTCACCGCAGGAGAACAACATCGTCACGATCGAGGGCGTGGTGACTGCGATCAAGCCGGGCCTCTCTGGGTTCTACGTTCAGGAAGAGGTCGCCGACCAGGACACCTCCCCCCTGACGTCGGAAGGGATCTTCGTCCGCACGGGCAGCACGCCGCCGGCCGGCATCGAGGTCGGTGACGTAGTCCAGGTGAGGGGCGGCGTTGTCGAGTTCGCCGGCACCGGAGCAGGGCGGACATCGTCACTCACCCAGATCTCCGTCGGCGTGACGTTCCTCGACTGCGGCACCGCACCCGTGCCTCCGGCCGCTGTCCTGCAGCTCCCGGTCACCGAGTTCAACGACTTCGAGCACTTCGAGGGCATGCAGGTGACGATGCCCCAGGCGCTGGTGATCAGCGAGTACTTCAACTACGGCCAGTTCAACGAGATCGTCGCAGGCATACCGCCGAACGGACGTGACCGCTTCGACAGCCCGACAGCTGTCCAGGAGCCGAACACCGCTGCCACAACCGCCCTGCTCGACACATACGCGAGGAGCCGGATCACCGTCGACGACGGCCGGAGCGCGTCGAACCCCACCCCGCCGATCTTCCCGGGCACGGTGAACACGCCATTCACCCTGACCAACACCTTCCGGGGCGGCGACACGCTGACGGGCGTAACCGGCGTTGTCGAGCACACCTTCGGCCTCTACCGGGTGCACCCCACGACCGACGCGACCTACACGTCGGTCAACACGCGACCGACGGCGGCGCCAGAGGTCGGTGGTGACACCAAGATCGCCAGCTTCAACGTTCTGAACTACTTCCTGACCCTCACCGCGGGCACCAACAAGTGCGGACCCACGCGCGCCCTGGATTGCCGTGGGGCCAACACCGAGGAGGAGCGCCAGCGGCAGCGTGCCAAGATCATCGCTTCGATGGTCAAGGTCGACGCAGACGTCTTGGGCCTGATGGAGATGGAGAACACTACGGGAGTCGAGCCCGCAGCAGACCTCGCCGCCGGTCTGAACGACGCGACGGCGCCGGGAACCTACGGCTACATCGACACCGGGACCATCGGCACCGACGCCATCCGGGTCGGCCTGCTCTACAAGACGGCCAAGATGACGCCCGTCGGTCCCTTCAAGGTGCTCAACTCGGCCGTCGACCCGCGCTTCATCGACACCCTCAACCGGCCGACGCTCGCGCAGACCTTCCAGCGGTCCGGTTCCGGGGAGAAGCTCACCGTCGCGGTGAACCATCTCAAGTCGAAGGGATCGGCGTGCGCCGGCGACCCTGACACCGGCGACGGTGCGGGCAACTGCGACGTCACTCGGACCAACGCGGCCAAGGCGCTGCGGGACTGGCTGGCGACCGATCCCACGAACAGTGGTGACCCCGACCGCCTGATCATCGGCGACCTCAACAGCTACGACCACGAGGACCCGATCGACGAGCTGGTTGCTGGTGGCTACACCGACCTGATCAAGAAGTACCACGGGGAGTTCGCCTACAGCTACGTGTTCGACGGTCAGGTCGGCTACCTCGACTACGGCCTGGCCAGCCCGTCGCTGGTTCCGCAGGTCACCGGCGCGGCCGACTGGCACATCAACTCGGACGAGCCGACCATCCTCGACTACGACATGACGTTCAAGAACGACGCCGAGGACGCGCTGTACGAGCCGAAGGCCTACCGGGCCTCCGACCACGACCCGGTCATCGTCGGGATGGAGCTCGGCATCAGGCAGTGCCAGTTCTCGGACAACCCCGCGACGTCCACCCGGACGCTGCTGGCCGACTGCGACACCAGCCACACCATCTCGGTGCCCAACGGCTGGACGCTCGACGGCGCCGGCCACTCGATCACCGCGAAGGACCCTGCTGACGGGCACTTCCTCGGGGCAGTCGTCCGGAACGCCGGAGCATCGGCGAACGTGCGGAACCTCACTGTCACGACCAGCTCCTTGAACGACGTCTGTGACGACGGTGACGACCGCCTGCGCGGCATCCTGCTCGACGGCGCGTCCGGCTCGATCACCGGCAACACCGTCGTCGGCATCAACCAGGGCGCCAGCGGCTGCCAGGAGGGCAACGCCATCGAGGTGCGCAACGCGCCCTTCGACAACACCGGCGTCGACAAGGCCGTCACTGATCAGCGACAACGATGTGAGCGACTACCAGAAGGGCGGCATCGTCGCTAATGGCTCGGTGAGCGTCAGCATCCTCCGCAACACGGTCGACGGCGTCGGGCCGGTCGACTACATCGCCCAGAACGGCATCCAGCTCGCATTCGGTGCCACCGGCGTCGTCGAGAGCAACTCGATGACCGACAACTTCTACACCGGTCCCGATGTGGCTTGCGGGCTCCTGTTCTTCGATGCGGATGGGGCGAAGCAGAAGAAGAACACCTTCTCCGGCAACGAGCGGGACGTCTGCAACTTCGGTCGCGGCGGCGGAAGCTAACCGACGAAGTAGCCGAACTGCTGGAGGAATCGGCCGGTGGGTCGGCAGGTGCGACCCACCGGACGTCCTGCGTTGCGACCTCGGCCAGCCGGCGCAGCGCTCCGACCGCGACGTCGTGGTCGGTCGTGAACCAGAACGGCGGCAGCGACGAGCGCAGGAACTCGCCGTAGCGGGCTGTCGCCAACCGCGAGTCCAGCACGGCCACCACTCCCCGGTCGGTCGAGCGGCGGATCAGCCGGCCGGACCCCTGGGCGAGCATCAGCGCGGCGTGCGCCGCCGACACCGCCATGAAGCCGTTGCCGCCCGCGTCGCTGACCGCCTGCGCGCGCGCCGACATCAGCGGGTCGTCGGGCCGGGGGAACGGGATGCGGTCGATCACGACCAGCTGGCAGGACTCCCCCGGCACGTCGACGCCCTGCCACAGCGACAGCGTCCCGAACAGGCAGGTCGCAGGGTCGGCCGCGAACTGCGCCACCAGCGCCGCCGTACGGTCCTCGCCCTGGCAGAGCACCGGCAGGTCGAGCCGCGAGCGCATCTCCTCGGCGGCCGCCTGCGCCGCGCGCATCGACGAGAACAGCCCCAGCGTCCGCCCGCCCGCGGCCTCCACCAGCGCGGCCAGCTCGTCCATCGACGCGGGAGACGCGCCGTCTCGCCCTGGCGGCGGCAGCCGTGCGCGCGACGTAGAGGATCCCCTGGGTCGCGTAGTCGAACGGCGACCCGACGTCGAGCCCGCGCCACTCGGGTGCGTCGTCGCCGGTCAGGCCCACCTGCCGGGCCACCGCGTCGAAGCTGCCGCCCAGCTCGAGGGTGGCGCTGGTCATCACCACCGTCCGGTGGCCGAACAGCGCCTCGCGCAGCAGCCCGCCGACGGCCAGCGGCGCCACCTTGACCGACGACCCGCGGCGCTCGTCGTGGGTCACCCAGGTGACGTCGTACGGCGAGTGCGCGGCCAGCCGCTCGGCGATGCTCGAACACCTCGCCGGCAGCCGCCTGGGCGAGCTTGCGCGCCCCGTCATCGGCGTCCTTGACCGAGCGTGAGCTCCGACTGGGCCGCCCGCGCGGCGTCGCGGACCAGCGCGACCGCGGTGGCCAGCTGCTCCGGCAGGTCGACGACCCGGCCGTCGGGCAGCGTCGCGACAGCAGCCTCCAGCGCGTCGCCGGCCGCGAGCAGGTCGCCGATGACGTCGTCGTCGAGCAGTCGCTTGCTCCGCGTCGCGGCCCGCGTCACCAGCGGCACGGTCAGCTCGCCGGTGGCCACGCCGGTCACCCGGTCGACCAGCTCGTGTCCCTCGTCGACGATGACCACGTCGTGCTCGGGCAGCACCTGGAAGCTCTCCAGCGCGTCGATCGCGAGCATCGCGTGGTTGGTCACCACCACGTCCACCTCGGCGGCCCGTGCACGCGAGAGCTCGGCGAAGCACTCCGAGCCGTGCGGGCACTTCGAGGGCGCCCAGGCACTCCCGCGCGGACACGCTCACCTGTCGCCAGGCCCGGTCGGTCACCCCGGGCGTGACCTCGTCGCGGTCGCCGGTCTCGGTCTCCTCGGCCCAGCCGCGCAGCTGCACGACCTGCCGGCCGAGGGCCGTCGTCGGGGACGCCTCGAACAGCGCCTCGGTCTCGCCGTCGTCGGGCATCCCGCCGTACACCTTGTTCTTGCACAGGTAGTTGGACCGGCCCTTCAAGATCGCGTACGTCGGCCGCCGCCCAGCAGGGGCTCGACCGCGTCGACGAGGGCCGGCAGGTCGCGGTCGACGACCTGCTTCTGCAAGCGCGATGGTGGCCGTCGCGACGACGACCGGGCCCGGGTGCAGGAGTGCGGGCACGAGGTAGGCGAGCGACTTGCCGGTGCCGGTGCCGGCCTGGACGAGCAGGTGGCCCCCGTCGCGCATCGCCGTCTCGACGGCCTCGGCCATCTCCACCTGGCCGGGCCGCTCGACGCCGCCGATGGCCGCGACGGCAGCAGCCAGCACCCGTCGTACGTCGACCTCCGCCGCGACGGGCGACGTCCGGGGCTCGGCTGCAGGGCACCGACCGAGCCTAGGCGCTGCACGACACTCGACCGGATGGACCGCGCGGGGTCTGTGGGTCACCTAGGGTCTCCGCATGGCGCTTCCACCGCTGATCCCCCGCTCGGTGCTGTTCGGCAACCCCGACCGGATGTCGCCGACGCTGTCGCCCGACGGCACCCGGCTCGGCTTCGTCGCCCCCGAGGAGGGCGTCCTGAACATCTGGGTGGGCCCGGCCGACGGCAGCAAGCCTGCGGTGGCGGTCACCCACGACCGGGACCGCGGCATCCGCGACTACCTGTTCTGCCATGACGACCGCCACCTGGTCTACCTGCAGGACACCGGCTGGCGACGAGGACTGGCGGCTCTACGCGCTCGACCTCACCAGCGGCGAGTCCCGGCTGCTCACGCCGGAGAACAAGGTGCAGGCGCAGATCATCGGCCACAACCGCTGGCACCCGACGACCATGCTCGTCGCGATGAACGCCGACAACCCGCAGCTGCACGACCTCTACCGGCTCGACCTGCAGACCGGCACGCTCACGCTGGACACCCGCAACCCGGGCTTCGCGTCCTGGCTGGTCGACACCGAGCTGGTGGCGCGTGGCGGGTTCAGCATGCAGGCCGACGGCAGCATGACGCTGATGCGCCGCATCGGTGTCACGGGCGACGAGTGGGAGCCGCTGCTCGAGATCCCGGCCGACGACGCGACCACCACCGGCGCCATCGGCTTCAACCGCGAGGGCGACGCGCTCTTCCTGCTCACGTCGATGGACGCGAACGCGACCCGGCTGGTGCGGATGGAGTGGAGCGACGGCAGCCGGACGGTCATCAGTCGAGGACCCGCAGTACGACGTCGCCGACGTGTGGCGGGACCCGCTGACCCGGGAACCGCAGGCGGTCGTGCTCGACGAGTCACGCACCCGGATCGTCGTCCTGGACCCGGCGCTGGAGACCGACGTCGAGCGGCTGCGCGACCTCGGCGACGGCGAGCTCGACGTCGGCCGGCAGGACCGGGCAGACCGGCGGTGGCTGGCCTCGGTCGCCACCTCGGACGGGCCCATCCGCTTCCACCTCTACGACCGCGACGCCGGCCGGACGACGTACCTGTTCGCGCACAAGGACGCCCTCGACGACTACGAGCTCGCGGCGATGGAGCCGTTCTCGTTCGTCGCGCGGGACGGGCTCACCGTGCACGGCTACCTCACGTTCCCGCGCGGTGTGGAGCGTCAGGCCTGCCCGCGGTCGTCAACGTGCACGGCGGTCCATGGGTGCGCGACCGGTGGGGATACAACGCCGAGGCGCAGTGGCTCGCCAACCGCGGCTACGTGTGCGTGCAGGTCAACTACCGCGGGTCCACGGGCTACGGCAAGGCGTTCCTCAAGGCCGGCGACAAGCAGTGGGGCCGGGCGATGCACGACGACCTCGTCGACGCGGTGAGCCACGTCGTACAGCAGGGCTGGGTCGACCCCGCTCGGGTCGGCATCAGCGGCGGCTCGTACGGCGGGTACGCGGCGCTGGCCGGCGCCGCCTTCACCCCTGACGTCTTCCGGTGCGCGATCGACGTGGTCGGGCCGTCCAACCTGCTCACGCTCCTCGCGTCCATCCCGGACTACTGGGCGCCGATGCGCGCGATGCTCTACCAGCGCGTGGGCAACCTGGAGACCGAGGCGGACATGCTGTGGGACCGGTCACCGCTCGCGCACGTGGACGCCATCCGGATCCCGGTGCTCGTGGCGCAGGGAGCCAACGATCCGCGCGTCAAGCAGGCCGAGGCCGAGCAGATCGTCGCCGCGCTGATCGAGAAGGGGCTTGCCGCACGAGTACCTGCTCTTCGAGGACGAGGGGCACGGGCTGGCGAAGCCGTCGAACCGGGAGATCTACTACGACGTCGCCGAGCGGTTCCTCGCCGAGCACCTCGGTGGCCGCACGGCCTGAGAGTCTGGTCAGACCGGATTGCTCCTGCTGGTGGGCTTCATGCTCAGCTTGTTGCCATACATGGAGCTCACAATTCGGCTTCCGCCCGGTTGGACCGTCATACACACGTGGTAGGCGAAGGAGTCGGTCAGCCCGGCGTAGTGGCCCGGGGCAAGGCTCCGACCCCAGTTGTGCCGAGCCTCATCCTGGAGGATCTCGCCGTGCGGCGCAGTGAGCTCGACGGTCTGTTCGAGGGTGCCGCAGACAAGCTCTCCGGCCGCAGTCTGGATCGCGAAGGCCATGGGTGTGGCGACCGGCCGACTGAAGTGGTACTGAATGCCGCGGCTCTTGTGGTTCTGCCCCTTGGCGGCGGCGTCGGCGGCCAGCTCGGGTCCGACCCCCTTCCACACGCCACTATGAGGCACCCGTCTTGTCGTGCGCGCGGTGTCGAGGTACTTGCCGAACTGGTTGAGCAGCTTCCGGGCTGCTACCCGGTCGCCCTGGACGTGAGACTGCGCGGGCGGCTCAAGGACGACGTGGGGTCTGTCCTCGAGGGTGATCACGGCGGCCCTCCAGTTGTCCGGCTCCGCGACGAAGACGACCGTGTAGATCGCGGAGACACCCTCCAGGGTCGTCGTGCTGAACTGTGCGGCAAATGCGGTAACCGGCGGCTTGGGCACGACAACTTGGACCCAGGCGAGCACGTGCTGGTGCTTGGGCGGGGTGCAGCCGCAGCGGATCTGCTCGCTGGTGCCAAGGTCGACCCGGTAGGCGTCACCCGTGTCGAGCCCGGCGAGCGCCCCGTCATCGTTGATGAAGCGCGCCTGGTCGCGGCGTTCGTACCAGATGCGAGCGAGGTCACGGGCGGCCTTCACCGTCAGCCTGGGCCTACCTGAGACCGCGAGCTCCGGGTACGGCGTGGGCACGGGCTCAGCCGAGACCGCGGAGTTGGACAGCGGTGTCGAGTCAGTGGAGATCGGCAGCCTGTTGCGGATCACGAACCCGGACACCGCGAGGACGACAATCACGGCGACAGCGGCGGACAGCCAGACGATCGCACTCACCGGCCGTTGCGTCGTAGCTACCATCGGGGCGCCTGGACCGACACTGTGCTGGCACCACGGGCAGACCCTGTTGTCGACCGCGAGTGGACCGCCGCAGAAGCTGCACGTCACTGTGTCGACCCCCGTCGTCGCCACGCGGAACCGATTCGTTCCACGACTACGGAGCCTCGACCGTTGGCCCGCGTGACTTGAGTGCCAGAGCGATCACAGGGAGGACCAAGCGCAGACCAGGGAGAGATTTCGGTAAACCGGCGAGGGCCCTGGCGCGAGTCTCTGCCATGACGGCAAACGCAGCAGGCTCGAAGCTCGCAGTGCTCACTCTCGGCCGGCGACACGCGATGCGCGCTTGTTTGACCATTGCTGTCTTCGTCTCGGTCCTGGCCACCCTCGGAGCCGCGGCAGCCAGGGCCGACGAACCGGTTGACCCGGCTGCCACCACGTCCGCCGAGCCGACGCCGGAAGCGACGTCCAGCGAGCAGCCAACTGTGGTGCCCGAGTCGCCATCACCCGAGCCGGGCGAAGGCGACGGCGGGCCTACGGGGGCCGGCACCGGCGGCGGCGAGGGAGGCGGGGCCGCGACGTCGACGGGGGAAGAGGTAGCCGGGACGGAGCAGGCCCCAGTCGTGGAGGGGTCCCTCGCCGCCGTCGCGGAGAACGCGCGAGACCCGCGTGCCTCGATAGGCGACATCGACTGCACGAACGGGACGGTCCCCGTGACCCTGGACAACTCCCGGTCGACCGAGACGGTGTTCTACCAGGTCCTCGCCGCTGACGCGTTCGCCGACGAAAGCGAAAACACCTTTGAGGACACGATTGAGGTCTCCGCGGGCGACATCCAGGTCGTGGCTGTGCCAGTCACCGAGGACACCGTGGTCGAGGTCTACGTAGCTGCTCTCGACGACGACTGGAGCGCCACATTGGCTGATGCCTTCCTTACGGTCGACTGCACCGACGACGACGATCCGTTCGACCCGAAGGCGAAGGTCGGCGGTGTGGACTGCGGACACATGACCGTGGACGTGACGCTCGACAACAGCAGGTCCGAGCAGGAGGTCGAGTTCGTCGTGACCATGAGCCTCGCGGTCGAGGACGACCCCTTCTACGGTGACTCATTCGAGCTGCCGGCGGGCGACACTGAGACCCTCCACCGGCCTGTCACCGAGAACCTTCCGGTGCGTGTGTTCGTTGGTGCCGGGGACGGCGGAGGGTCGGAAGGCCTCCTGGTGGATGAGCTAGTCCTGGTGGATTGCACGCCGGGCGATGAGCCACGTGTCGATGTGGGGCTGCTGAGCTGCACGAATCTGACTGTGGATGTGACTCTGGACAACAGCCGGTCTCCGGTGAGGACGTGGTTTGAAATCACGGTCATCACGGGGGCACCCGAAGACTGGTTCGGCGATGCCACGTTCAACGAAGTGTTCTCTGTCGCCGTCGGAGCCGAGCGCGTCATCTCGGTGCCCGTGCCGAACAACGATTGGATAGACGTGCTCGTTCAGGACGGAAACCAACTTGGAGGTCGTCCATTGGCCGAGCAGGCGTTCGACGTGGACTGCGCGAGGGTTCTCGGCGGTCGGTCCGGTCCGGGGCTGGCTAGTGATGGTGCGCTGGCCGCGACGGGCGCGAACGGCATGACGCTGCCCATCGCGGGCTTGGCACTGTTGGCGTGCGGTGGATTCCTCAGCATGCTCGGGCGGCGGACCTGCCGGGTGGCTACACCGGCGTCAACCACGGGTCATTGAGCAGTTGTCCATTTGGGTGAACATCCCCTGAAATGGCTCATGCCGGGCAGCGCGCCCGGTACGATCCGACCCACGCGAGCGGCGCCAGGCTGATCGCGCGAACGGGGGGCGGGAGTGCGCGAGGCCCGAGGTCGAGCACGAGCGATTTTTGCCTGCCTGGTAGTGGCTGCCGGACTCCTCGCGGTCCCGGTGGCTTCGGCCGCTGCGGAGACGCTGCCCACGGTGACCGTCATTTCGCCGGCCGCAGGCGAAACCGTCTCCGGCATGGTCACCGTGGACTTTCAGATTGAAGCGGACCCCGCGGATCCCCCCACCGAGGCTGAGGTCGCCCTGGGGTCAGCCCACCAGACCCTCTCGATCCCTGCGGGCACGTGCGACGCCGGTTGCCGGCTGAGCGCCACCTTGGACACCGCGGCCTCTCGGGCCCCAGGCAACAATGCCGACCCCGACAGGACAATTCGGGATGGCGAGCACTTCGTCACTGTGTTTGTCGTGACCCCGCAGTCAGGGGCGTTCTCCGGCTATCAGATGGTGGTCGTCGACAACCACCGGCCTGTCATCACGGCTCCCGACCTCCCTGACTACGACCAGACGGGCATCAACGGGCTGACCGCCGGTGACCAGCTCACGATGAGGCTCGCACCGGTGCCCGACCCCGATGCCGGCGCCGTGATCGACCACGTCGATGTGCACGTCTACGGGTATGAGCAGTTCTTTCCGACGGCTCGTCTCACTCCGCCCCCCGATGGTGAGCCGTGGGTATACGCCGTCGACACAGCGGCACGGCAGAACGGGTTGTGGCGGGCGCAAGTCATCGCCTGGGACAGTCGCGGCGTTCCGAGCCCCGTGCTCGATGTCCGTTTCGTCGTCGATCACGGAATGCCTTTCAGCGTCGATGCCCTTCCAGACCCGATGCCCGACTGGTTCGGCGGAGGCGTCGGAGTTCACATCACCGGTTTTCCCCTGGCGACGACATGGGTTACCCGCAGCCAGGTGTTGCTGGACGGAGCTTCGCTGCATGCGATCGACTGGTGGCAGAAGCCGACGAACTTCAGCGTGAGCCTCGGAAGCGGCCTCCTTCCTGGGGGACAGCACACGATGACCTTCCGGCTCACGGACAACCGAGGCGTGGTCAGCGAGAAGGACGTCGCGGTTGACATCGATGCGGGGCCAACAGCCGCATGGGCAGCCGACCCTGGCGATACCGCCGTCGCGGCGGGAAGCCCCGCACGATTCACCGCAGCCCTCTCCGCCTACCCGCGAACGCGGATCACACGATGGGACCTCTTCGTCGACGACACCCAGGTCGGTGTGCGCGCCAACTGCCCTGGCGACGTCGACACCTGCCCGACAGCCGAGACGGCTGACGGGTCTTGGCTCGCCACGACGATCGGCGCGCACACGCTTCGCCTTGAAGTCAGATCCACCACGGGGGCCATCCGGACCTACACCGAGACCGTCAACGTGGTCCCACCGGCACCGGCTCAAGCAACGACCCTGAGCACGAAAGTGTCGGCTTCTCCGGTGACCGCGGGCCAAGCGGTCACTGTGACGGGGCTGCTCAAGGGGGCAACCGGGCAAGTCCTCAACAACCACTCAGTCAGCCTTCAGTACCGCTACCGAGGAACCACAACGTGGCACGGCTTGGCGACGAGAACCACGGACTCAACCGGCCGAGCGGCCGTTCGTACCTACCCGGCGCGCGGCACCGAGTACCGGTTCGTCTACGCGGGTCAACCTGGCCTGGACGTCTCCTATGCGCCCGCAACCAGCTCCCCCAGATCGGTGCTGGTCCGGGCCAAGCTCACGGCGGCGTTCGCGGACAGTTCGGTTCGGCGCGGCACAACAGCGATCCTCCGGGTCAAGGCTTCACCGGCCGAGCCGGGTAGCCGCCTGCTGCTGCAGCGCTATATCTCCGGGCGCGGATGGGTCACCGTGGCCAAGAAGCTCGAAACCAGCACCGGACGGGCATCCTTCTACCTCAGCTATCGGGCGGGCTCGTATGCCTTCCGGGTCGTCAAGCCGGCAACGACACGCCTCACGACGAGTTACTCCCCGACCGTCCGCCTGCGCGTGTACTAGAACTCAGGTCAGACGATCGGAGCCGCGACCACTGCGTACGGCGAAAGATCGCAGGCAAGCACTCGACCCGCGCGCGATCTGGTTCATAGGGTGGGCCGATGGACCACCAAACCGCCAATGACTGGCTCGACCGGTACGTCCACGCGTGGATCACCTACGATCCCGACGAGATCTCGCGTCTTTTTAGCGAGGACGTCACCTACCGCTACCACCCCTATGACGAACCGATCGTCGGCCGGGATGCCGTCGTGGCTTCCTGGCTCGGAGAGGATGCGTCTGGCGACGCCTCCACCCGCGACGCACCTGGCACCTACGAGGCCGATTACGCACCAGTTGCCGTCGACGGTGACACCGTGGTGGCCACCGGAACGTCGCGTTACCGGGACGTGCCGGACGGCCCCGTCGTCCGCACCTATGCGAACTGCTTCATCATGAGCTTCGACCCGGAAGGCCGCTGCCGCGACTTCACCGAGTATTTCCTCCGCCACCCTTGACGGACGGGCTGCGTCAAACCGTCGGAGCAACCACGGCGTACGTCGAGAGCTCGCCGGCCAGCGCGGCCTTCACCCGGGCACGCACGACCGTGCCTTCCGCGACGTGCTCCTCGGTGAGGACCTCGCCCTCCTCGTGGATGCGCGACACCAGATCGCCGCGGCCATAGGGCAGCAGCACCCGTACGTCGATCGAAGGTCGGGGCAGCTCGGCAGCCACTGCAGCGCGCAGCGCGTCGATGCCCTCACCCGTCCGCGCCGACACGACAACGCTGTGCGGCTCGCGGCGGCGCAGTCGGTCGATGGCCACCGGGTCGGCCAGGTCGGCCTTGTTGATGACCACAAGCTCGGGCACCTGGTGCGCGTCGATGTCGGCGAGCACCGCCCGGACGGCTGCCAGCTGCGACTCGGGGTCGGCGTCGGCGCCGTCGACGACGTGCAGGATCAGGTCGGCGTCGGCGACCTCCTCCAAGGTGGAGCGGAACGCCTCGACCAGGTCGTGCGGCAGGTGGCGCACGAAGCCGACCGTGTCCGTGACCGTGTAGTCGCGGCCGTCCTCGGTCTCGGCCCGACGCACGGTCGGGTCCAGGGTCGCGAACAGCGCGTCCTCGACGAGCACCCCGGCTCCCGTGAGCCGGTTGAGCAGGGACGACTTGCCGGCGTTGGTGTAGCCGGCGATGGCCACCGACGGCACCTCGTTGCGCTTGCGTTCCTGCCGCTTGGTGTCGCGGGCGGTCTTCATGCCGGCGATCTCCTTGCGCAGCCGCGCGGTCTTGGTGCGGATCCGCCGACGGTCGGTCTCGATCTTGGTCTCGCCGGGTCCGCGGGTGCCCACGCCGCCCTCGCCGGAGCCGCCGGCACCACCTGCCTGCCGGGACATCGACTCACCCCAGCCGCGCAGCCTCGGCAGCATGTACTGCATCTGGGCCAGCGACACCTGCGCCTTGCCCTCTCGGCTCTTCGCGTGCTGCGCGAAGATGTCGAGGATCAGGGCGGTCCGGTCGATGACCTTGACCTTCACCACGGACTCGAGCTGCCGCAGCTGGCCGGGGGTCAGCTCGCCGTCACAGATGACCGTGTCGGCGCCGGACCCGACCACGATGTCGCGCAGCTCGCGGGCCTTGCCGGAGCCGACGTAGGTAGCGGGGTCCGGACGGTCGCGCCGCTGGATGAGGCCCTCGAGGACCATGGATCCGGCGGTCTCGGCGAGCGCGGCCAGCTCGGCCAGCGAGTTCTCGGCGTCCCGGGCCGATCCCTCGGTCCACACGCCGATGAGGACGACCCGCTCCAGTCGCAGCTGGCGGTACTCGACCTCGGTGACGTCCTGGAGCTCCGTGGACAGACCCGCGACCCGGCGCAGTGCCTGACGGTCGGCCAGGTCGAGCTGCTCGCCGTCGAACCGGTCGTCGCCGCCACGCTCGTCGTCAGCGTCGGGGAGGTCGGGGAAGCGTGGGTCGGCGTTGTGCGAAGTCATGTTGTCCGGGTCAACACCCGGCATCGGCTCTGTCATCCCGTCCAGAGTGGCATGAGCAGGGCATTTCGGCACCTCGGTTTGCCGGGCCCGCTCAGGCGGCCCACTCGCTCGCCTGCCGCTCGGCCGCACCCAGCAGCTCCACCAGATCGGTGGCCTCGGGTTCGGTCAGACCCGCGTAGGCGGGAGCGACGATCTCCGTGGTGAGCCGCTCGGCCTCGATCCGCAGCGAGGTCAGCCGCTCGTCGATGTCGGGATAGGGCTCCGGCCAGCCGAAGAACTTGGCGTTCGGGGCGCCAAGCTTCCCGGCGAGAACAGCCTCCAGCGGGCTGAGACCGACAGTGCGGACAGCCATCACGTGCGCGCCACCACGGTGTTCGCGGAGGACGTGCAGCAGCTGGGTCGCGCGGGCCGGCGCGTCGTCCGGCAACGGGAATGCACGCCAGCCCGCGAAGAGCGGCAGGCCCGCCGGCTCCGCGCGCTGCGCCACCGCGTGCAGCAGGTCGGCGAGTCGCTCGACGCCGTCCATCGCGGCGAACCGGTTCCGGCCCCAGAGGTGGCACGCCTCGACGTACCGGTGCACCGTCTCGGCCAGCGGCCGGACGCCCAGGGCCGCCTCCCAGTTCGCGCGGACCATTCCCGGTTCGAAGAATCCGAGCGCCGATGTGACCACCTCGGCCGGTGCCGGTCCGAGCACCCCCGCGCGACCGCCCATGTACATGGCCCAGCCGCGGTAGTCCCCGTCCTTGCCGGCGGCCTTCATCTCCGGCGAGATCATGAACCCACCGCCGACGAGGACCACTGCTCGCCGGGCGGCCTTCGAGACCTGCCGGCCGTCGGTCACCGATTCGCCAACAACCAGTCGGGGCGCAGCTCACCGTCCGCGACCAGCACCGCCGGCCCGGTGAGCTCCACATGCCCGTCCGGGCGCTGCGCGACGGTCAACCGTCCACCCGGAACGTCCACGACGTACGACGTGGGGCCGGCCTCGCCGGCTCGTCGCGCCGCGGCAGCCACCGCCGCACAGGCGCCCGTTCCGCACGACCGCGTCTCGCCGACACCGCGCTCGTGCACGCGCATGGCGATGTGCCGGTCACCGCGGTCGGTCACGAACTCGACGTTCACACCCTCGGGAAACGCTGGCTCGATCACCGGCGTCTCGGTCAGCTCCCCGGCGTCGGCGAGGTCGTCGACGAACGCGACCGCGTGCGGATTGCCCACGTCGACGCTGACCGCGGGCCACGACCGGCCGCCGACCGTCACCTTGAGCTCGGGCTCGGTCGCAACGGTCGCCGGCCCCATGTCGACGGTGACGTCACCGGTCATCGCCGAGTCGCACCCGCTTCACACCGTCGCGGGTGGCGATCGCGAGCTCGCCGGGCGGCTCGAGGTGGGCGTCGACGAGGTAGCGGGCGAAGACCCGGATGCCGTTGCCGCACATCTCCGCGACCGTGCCGTCGGCGTTGCGGTAGTCCATGAACCACCGCGCCTCGTCGGCCATCACCGCACCCTCGGGATCGGTGGCCGCCAGCACCAGTCGCAGCACCCCGTCGGCCCCGATGCCGGCGCGGCGGTCGCACAGCGCGGCGACGAGCCCGGGCGTCAGGTCGATCTCGCGCTCGGGGTCGGGCAGCAGCACGAAGTCGTTCTCCGTGCCGTGGCCCTTGACGTATCGCACGCCTTCCAGAGTAGGGCGCACCGACTAGGGCGCGACCACCCCGGCGCTGCCCCCGCCGCGGCGCACCGGCTCGGCGGCCGCGAGCAGCCGGCCACCCGGGAGGAACTCGATGCCGGTCGCAGCGCCGATCTCCCCGGGCGGCGGGGTGACCGTGAACGAGTGCCCCAGCGCCATCAAGGCGACCTGCTGTGCCGGGTCGAACGTCGGCTCGGCCTGGACCGCCGCGGTGTTGCGTTGCGTCGCGCGCGGCTCGGCGATGGCCTGCGGCAGTGTCATGCCGAGGTCGAGCCGGTTGATCAGCGTCTGCAAGACCGTCGTGATGATGGTCGACCCGCCCGGCGACCCGAGCGCGAGGAACGGCACCCCGTGGTCGAGCACGATCGTCGGCGACATCGAGCTGCGCGGGCGCTTGCCCGGTCCGGGTGCGTTCGGCTGTCCGGCCGCGTTGGGGAAGTTGAAGTCCGTGAGCTCGTTGTTGAGCAGGAACCCGCGGTCGGGCACGACCATCGCGTTGCCGCCGGTCGACTCGATGGTCAGCGTGTAGGACACGATGTTGCCCCACCGGTCGGCGACGGTCAGGTGCGTCGTGGAGAGGCCCTCGCGGTCCGCCACGCCCGTGCTGTCGGCGACTCCGTCGCAGTCGGTGTCGTAGGAGCCGTCCGGGATTCCCGCGGCCGTCGGCTTGGTCATCGCGTGGGCAGCGTCGACCCTGCAGTAGCGCTCGTCGGCGAACCCCTGGGAGAGCAGCTCGCCCAACGACGCGGACATCGCCGACGGGTCGGCCACGTAGGCGCCGCGGTCGGCGTAGGCGAGTGCGCTCGCCTCGAAGTAGTGGTGCAGCGCCTGGGTGCGGGTCATCGCGCCGAGGTTCACGTTGTCGAGGATGTTGAGCGCCTCGCCGACGGTCGATCCCCCGCTGGACGGCGGTGCCATGCCGTAGACGGTCAGGCCGCGGTAGTCGACGACGGTGGGCGTCGCGAAGCGGTGCCGTGTAGGCAGCCAGGTCACTGGTCTCCATCAGCCCGGGCTGCGGGTTCCGGTTGGCGTCCGGAGCCAACGGTGGATGCTTCACCGTGTTGACGATCTCGCCGGCCAGCGACCCGGCGTACAGCCAGTCGACACCCTCGGTGCCGAGCCGCTCATAGGTGTCGGCGAGGTCGGGGTTCTTGAAGACGGTGCCGACAGCAGGGGGCTGCCCGCCGGGCAGGTACAGGTCACGGGTCGAGGTGAAGTCGTTGAACCTGTCCTGGTTGTCGGCCGTCTGCTGCCGGAACGTGGAGTCGACGACGAAGCCGCGGTTCGCGACCTGACGGCCACCCTGCAGCGCCTTCTTGAGGGAGAGCGTTCCCCAACTGTCGAGTGCCTTCTGCCAGGTCGCCGGTGTCCCCGGGACCCCGACGGACAGGCCGCTGGTGACAGCGTCATTGAAAGACAGACTGCCGAACGAGTCGGGCCCCATCGCCATCGGCGCGGTCTCGCGGCCGTCGATGGTGTGCACCTGCTCGCTGGTCGCGTCGTAGTAGACGAAGAATCCGCCGCCGCCGATGCCCGCCGAGAACGGCTCGGTGACGCCGAGCGTGGCCGCCGCTGCCACCGCGGCGTCGACGGCGTTGCCGCCATTGCGCAACACGTCGAGGCCCACCCGGGTGGCATCGGCGTCGACGGTGGCCACCGCGCCGCCGGTGCCGACGGCGGTCGGGGTCTTCGCCACGCTGCGCGGGTCGGCCTGCGCCGGCGCCCCGGTGACGAAGAGGGACATCGCAGATGCGGCCGCCAGCGAGGCGGTCAGGTACCGGGCGCGCTGCCGCATGGTGGCTCCAGTCGGGTGGGTCGCTCGTCGGTCAGGACATCCCTATCGCGAATCGGGCAATTCGGCCACCCCACGGAGGTGATCGACGATCCGGTCGGCCAGCTCACCGGCCGGCCCGGCCGGCACCCACCGGACCCGCGGGTCGGGCCGGAACCAGCTGTCCTGGCGGCGGGCGAACCGCCGGGTCGCCCGCACGGTCTCCTCCCGGGCCTCGTCCTCGGTGCACTCCCCCGCGAGGTGGCGCAGCACCTGGGCGTAGCCGAGCGCGCGGCTCGCCGTCGGCCCCTCGCGCAGCCCCTCCCGCTCGAGCCGGCGCACCTCGTCCACCAGACCCCGCTCCCACATCCGGTCGACGCGCTGGGTGATCCGGGTCTTCAGCTCGGCCCGGGGCAGCTCCAGGCCGATCTGCACCGCCGGCACCAGGTAGCGGTGGTCGGGCATCGAGGCGGCGTACGGCCCCCCGGTGATCTCCACGACCTCAAGAGCCCGCACGACCCGGCGGGCGTTGGTCGCCGGGATCGCCGCGGCCGCCGTGGGGTCGACCGCGGCCAGCCGAGCGTGCATCGCCGCGCCGCCGAGCTCGGCGAGCTCTCGCTCGAGACGCTCCCGCACCGCGGCGTCCGTCCCGGGGAAGTCCAGGTGGTCCAGGGCCGCCCGCAGGTAGAGCCCGGACCCGCCGACCAGCACGGCCACCGCTCCCCTGGCGGTCACCTCGGCGATCGTCTCCCGGGCCAGCCGCTGGTAGGTCGCGACACTCGCCGGCTCCCGCACCGACCAGACGTCGAGCAGGTGGTGGGGCACGCCGCGCTGCTGCTCGCGCGTCACCTTGGCGGTGCCGATGTCCATGCCGCGGTAGAGCTGCATCGAGTCGGCGTTGACCACCTCGCCACCGAGACGCAGCGCGAGCTCGACGCCGAGGTCGCTCTTGCCGGTCGCGGTCGCCCCCACGACCGCGACGACGCCCGGTACGACGGGCGCGGATCCGGTCTTCTCGCTCACGGCGCCGAAGTCTTCACTACGGTGGCCGGATGGGCATCTTTGACAGTCTCAAGAAGAAGGCCACCAAGGCCGTGGACGAGCACGGCGACGAGATCGCGAAGGGCATCGACAAGGCCGCCGACCTGGCGGACAGCAAGACACACGGCAAGCACAGTGGCCACCTGGACAAGGCGGCCGGTGCGGCCAAGGACGGCCTGGACAAGCTCGACGGCCGCGACGACGACATCCCGCCGCCCTCACCCCGGCACTCAGCCGCCCGCCACGCCCTAGGCTTCTGGCCCAGGTGGCGACGAAGTAGGTGACGCCGTAGGGCGCGTCGTCGTACGTCACTGCGGCTGACCAGCTCCCGCCCTCGGCGGCGCCTGCCAGCACCTGCCACGCCGCCCGCCCCGCGACCAGCAGCTCGGCCGACAGTGCCGGGTCCAGGGCGAGCAGAGCGGCGGTGTCCGCGTCGGCCAGCGCACGCGCCACCGCCTCGTCGTAGGGCGCCGCCCGCTCGTCGAGATAGCCCGGCCCCTTCAGGCTGCGCCGGGCGCTCGCATCGCCCATCACCAGCATCGCGACCCGCGGCGCTCGCTCCGCCAGGTCGGCCCCGAGCGAGGCGCACCGCGCGGCATCGGCGTCGGCACTCACCCGGAAGAGCACCGGGTCCGCCGGAGCGGGTTCCTGCCGGTCGAGCAGCCAGCGTCCGATGGTCAGCGAGAGCGGCAGGGTCGGGGGCCCATCGGGCGTTCCGACGACGATGTCCACGCCGTACGACGCGAGACTCCCCCACGCGACGCTCGGGAGCGGGCCGGTCACCGGTGCCGTCGCCGACCACGACGAGCAGGTCGGCATCCGCGGTCAGCAGCGAGGCGAGTGCCGCGTCGCAGGCAGCCCGCAGACCGTCGAGCTCGGCCGCCGCCCCCGCCGCCAGGTCCGGGACCAGCAGCGGTGGGTGGGGACAGACGGCAGCGGCGACGAGCACGAGCGGCCTAGCGGTTGGCGAGTCGGTTCAGCGCGTCCCGGGCGATGTCGTCGCAGAGCTCCGAGGTCAGCGGCAGCCACCGTGCCTCCAGCACCTCCACGCCGTCGATGCGCAGGTCCGGGCGCTCGGCAACGTGGGTCTCGAAGACGAAGTCGACCCGTCGCGCCTCCGGGGCGACGATGACGACGGTGGCCTCGGCCTCGAGGTCGACGTCCAGCCGGAGCTCCTCACCGAGCTCGCGCTCGAGCGCCTCCCGCGGCGACTCCCCGCTCTGCATCAGCCCGCCCGGCAGGGTCCAGCCGAACCGGACGTGGCGGGAGCGCAGCATCAGCACGTCGTCCCCGTGCCGCAGGGCCAGCACCGCACCGAGCACGTAGCGCGGGGTCAGGATCCGGACCACGATCCGGCGCAGCGGTCCGGGCAGCCGGCCGAACACCTCGAGGGCGGCCCGCCGCAGCTGGTTCATGCGCCCGTCGCCGCGGCGACCGGGGGCATCGCCGGCATGCCGAGCAGCACGCCGGCGGCCGGGCCCGGCCGGGTGCGGAGCTCCCAGGCGTCGCCGGCCCGGGTGCGGCGCACCGCGAGCACCGGCCCGTCACAGACCAGGTGGTGCGGCGCCGCATAGGTCACCTCGACGGTGGCGACGTCACCAGGTCGGGGTCGGTCGGTCGATGCGTCGGGCGGAGCGAAGTGCACCAGCCGGTTGTCCGGCGCGCGACCGGACATCCGGTGCGTGGCGCCGTCCTTGCGGCCCTCACCCTCGGCAACTAGCACGTCGAGGACCCGGCCGACCTGCTTCTTGCTCTCCGACCACGACATCTCGTCCTGCAGCTCGACCAGCCGCTGGTAGCGCTCCTGCACGACCGCCTTGGGCACCTGGCCGTCGAGCGCGGCGGCGGGCGTGCCCGGCCGAGGTGAGTACTGGAACGTGAAGGCACCCGCGAAGCGCGCCGCGCGCACCGCGTCGAGCGGTCTGGGCGAAGTCGTCCTCGGCCTCGCCGGGGAACCCGACGATGATGTCGGTGGTGATGGCCGCGTCGGGCATGGCCGCGCGGACGCGGTCGATGATGCCGAGGTAGCGGTCCATCCGGTAGGAGCGGCGCATCGCCTTCAACACCCGGTCGGAGCCGGACTGCAGCGGCATGTGCAGCGAGTGCATGACGTTGGGCGTCTCGGCCATCGCCGCGATGACGTCGTCGGTGAAGTCCTTGGGGTGCGGGCTGGTGAAGCGCACCCGCTCGAGCCCCTCGACGCCGCCACACGCCCGGAGCAGCTTGCCGAACGCCTGCCGGTCACCGAACTCCACGCCGTACGAGTTGACGTTCTGGCCGAGCAGGGTGATCTCGAGGACGCCCTCGGCGACCAGCGCCTCCACCTCGGCCAGGATGTCGCCGGGGCGGCGGTCCTTCTCGGTGCCCCGCAGCGACGGCACGATGCAGAACGTGCAGGTGTTGTTGCACCCGACCGAGATCGAGACCCAGGCGGCGTACGCCGAGTCGCGCCGGGTCGGCAGGGTGGACGGGAACACGTCGAGCGACTCGAGGATCTCGACCTGGGCCTCGTCGTTGTGGCGGGCTCGCTCGAGCAGCGCCGGGAGCGACCCGATGTTGTGGGTGCCGAACACGACGTCGACCCAGGGCGCTCGCCGGGTGATCTCGCCGCGGTCCTTCTGGGCCAGGCAGCCGCCGACGGCGATCTGCATCCCGGGTCGCGCGGTCTTGACCGGGGCGAGCTGGCCGAGGTTGCCGTAGAGGCGGTTGTCGGCGTTCTCCCGGACGGCGCAGGTGTTGAACACGACCACGTCGGCCGGCTCCCCGTCGGCCGCGCGCCGGTAGCCGGCGTGCTCGAGCAGCCCGGACAGCCGCTCGGAGTCGTGCACGTTCATCTGGCAGCCGAAGGTCCGGACCTCGTAGCTGCGCGCCTCAGCGTGATTCATGACGAGGCAAAGGATACGTCCGCAAGCTCATCGACATGATCCCGTGACCCTGCACGGATGGTGCTGCGGGGCAGGGCGGGATAGTTTCCTCGCCATGACTGACCCTGATGGGGCCGGAAATGTTCGGGGGCCAGGAACGCCACTGGTCATCCTCGACAACGTCAACAAGCACTTCGGCGACCTGCACGTCCTGAAGGACATCGACCTGACGGTCAACCACGGCGAGGTCGTCGTGGTCATCGGCCCGTCCGGCTCCGGCAAGTCGACGCTGTGCCGGACAATCAACCGTCTGGAGCCCATCGACTCGGGCACGATCACCCTCGACGGAGTGCTGTTGCCCGAGGAGGGCAAGGAGCTCGCCCGGCTGCGGTCCGACGTCGGAATGGTCTTCCAGTCGTTCAACCTGTTCGCACACAAGACCGTGCTGCAGAACGTCACCCTCGGTCCGATCAAGGTGCGCGGCGTCAAGCAGGAGACCGCGGAAAAGCGAGGTCGCGAGCTGCTCGAGCGGGTCGGGATCGCCAACCAGGCCGACAAGTACCCAGCGCAGCTCTCCGGCGGGCAGCAGCAACGCGTGGCCATCGCCCGTGCCCTCGCCATGGACCCGAAGGTCATGCTCTTCGACGAGCCCACGTCGGCCCTCGACCCCGAGATGATCAACGAGGTGCTCGACGTGATGACGGCGCTGGCCAAGGAGGGCATGACCATGGTGGTCGTGACCCACGAGATGGGTTTCGCCCGCCGGGCGGCGAACCGGGTCGTGTTCATGGACCAGGGCCGGATCGTGGAGGAAGCTCCGCCGGACCGGTTCTTCGACTCGCCGCAGAACGAGCGCACCCAAACATTCCTGTCCAAGATCCTCAGCCACTGACCGTGACGATCCATGGAGGCCCCCAGCCCGGTACCCCGGGCTGGCGGCACGACGAAAGGACGAACAACCATGTCCATCCGACATATCCGCAGCCTGGCCGTCGCGGCCGCGCTGGCCCTGGCACTCACCGCCTGCGGAGGTGACGACCCCGAGGTGGAGGTCGAGAAGGACGCCTCGTTCGCTGCCGGCACGACGATGGCCAAGCTCAGCGACGCCGGCACCATCAAGATCGGCGTCAAGTTCGACCAGCCCGGCATCGGCTCCAAGAAGCCCGGTTCGGACGCGCCCGAGGGCTTTGACATCGAGATGGCGAAAGATCATCGCCGCCAAGCTCGGCATCGAGCCCGACAAGATCGAGTGGGTCGAGACCGTCTCGGCCAACCGCGAGCCGTTCCTCGGGAACGGCACGGTCGACATCGTGCTCGCGTCCTACTCGATCACCGACGAACGGCGCGGGGTCGTCGGGCAGGCCGGGCCCTACTACGTCACGGGGCAGCAGCTGCTCACCGCAAGGACGACGACTCGATCAAGGGTCCGGAGGATCTCGACGGCAAGAAGGTCTGCTCCGTCGAGGGCTCCACGTCGATCAAGACGGTCGAGGAGAAGTACGGCGCCGCCCCCGCGCCCTTCGCTACCTACAGCGAGTGTGTCCAGCAGCTGCTCTCCGGTTCGGTCGACGCGGTGACGACTGACGGTGCGATCCTGCTCGGCTACGCCGCCGAGAACCCCGACAAGCTGCAGGTCGTGGGCGAGGCGTTCAGCGAGGAGCGCTACGGCGTGGGCTACGGCCACGACGACGCCGAGATGTGCAAGTTCCTGAACGACACCCTCACGGCGTCGTTCGAGGACGACACGTGGAAGGCGGCGTACGACGCGACACTCGGCAAGTCGGGCTCGGAGGCGCCCGAGCCGCCGACCGTCGACCCCTGCCCGTAGGGGTTGGACGCGGGTCGGGTCGGCTGCCGTCAGGTTGCCGACCCGCACCCGCCGTCCCAGTGACCCGAGAGGAGTGACGTGGACGTCCTGCTGGACAACCTCGACAAGATCCTGCGCGGGTTCCAGGTCACGCTCATCCTCTTCGCTGGTGGGGCAGTCGTCGCGCTGGTGCTGGGCACGGTTCTCGCTGCGATGCGGGTGTCCCCCGTTGCTCCGCTGCGGTGGGTCGGCACCGCGTACGTCAATGTCGTTCGCAACACCCCGCTCGTACTCGTGTTCATCTGGGTGGTCTTCGCTCTGCCCGAGCTCGGCATCCGGTTCTCCTTCCGAACGTTCGCGATCATGGCGGTCGGCCTCTACACGGCGTCGTTCGTCACCGAGGTGCTTCGCTCGGGCGTCAACACCGTGAGCCCGGGCCAGGCCGAGGCGGCTCGGGCCATCGGCATGACATTCGGGCAGACGTTGTCGCAGGTCGTCATGCCCCAGGCCGTCCGCAGCGTCATCCCGCCGCTCGGGTCGATCCTCATCGCGTTGGCGAAGAACACCTCGGTCGCCGCCGGCTTCGGCGTCGTCGAGGCGACCGGGACCCTTGCCGGGCTCGCGCGCGACTTCCCCCAGGCGTTGTACTGGCTGTTCTTCGGGATCGCGCTCGGCTACATCATCATCGTGGCTGTGCTGTCCGGGGTCTTCCGGGTGCTCGAGCGACGCCTCGTCGTGGTCCGGTGACCCGACCGTGAGCGAAACCGTCCTCTACGACCATCCCGGTCCCCGGGCGCTCCGTCGCGCGCGGCTGGCCAGCGTGGTCGGCGGGATCGTCGTCCTGGCGCTCGTCGCCGGAGTCCTCGCGCGGTTCTACGAGCGGGGCCACTTCGACGCCGTGAAGTGGGAGCCGTTCGAGGATCCGGACACCTGGCGCGCCATCGGTGACGGCCTGGTGAACACGCTGAAGGCGGCCAGCCTCGCCATCGTGCTCTCCCTGGCCACCGGTGTGCTGCTCGCGGTTGGCCGCCTGTCGGACCGCACCTTCCTGCGCGTGCCTGCGGTGACGGTGGTGGAGTTCTTCCGCGCGGTTCCCCTGCTGATGCTGATCTTCTTCTTCTTCCTGGCCTCACCGAACACGCTCGGCAGCTACGGCGCCCTGGTTGCTGGCCTGACCCTCTACAACGGTGCGGTGTTCGCCGAGATCTTCCGAGCCGGCATCCTCGCCGTGCCCAGCGGTCAGCGCGAGGCGGCCTACGCGATCGGCCTGCGACCGACTCAGACGATGCAACTGGTCCTGGTCCCCCAGGCGCTGAGGTCGATGCTTCCGGCGTTGATCAGCCAGGCCGTGGTCGTGCTCAAGGACACGTCGCTGGGGTACATCGTCGTCTACCCCGAGCTGGTGCGCGTCGGGCGGCAGATCTATGACAACTACTTCAACATCATCCCCTCGATCATGGTGATCACGCTCATCTATGTGACGATGAACATGACCTTGTCCTGGGTGGCGCAACGCCTCGAACGCAGAACGCGCCGTCAATACGGCAAGGCCGTCCTCAGCACCGACGTCGACGCCGGTGCGGCCGTGTGACGGTGGGGAGCGGTCGGACCGCAGCCGTGCGCCGCCGGTAGGTTTGGGCTCCATCGCATGGGAGGTCCCTGTTGCCTGACCAACGCACTTTGCCCCACGGCGAGTGGCCCTCGCCGATCAGCGCGGCCGACGTCGCCGAGTCCGGCGTCTCCCTCGGCTTCGTCGACTCGCTCGGCGACGAGGTCTGGTGGGGCGAGACCCGCCCGTCCGAGGACGGGCGAGCCACCGTCGTACGCCGCAAAGCCGACGGCACCGTCGTGGACGCGCTGCCCGCGCCGTGGCATGCCCGCAGTCGCGTGCACGAGTACGGCGGGAAGGCGTGGCTGCCGCTGCCGGGCGTCGGGGGTGACGAGCCATCGCTGGTGTTCGCCAACTGGGACGACCAGCGGCTCTACATCCTGGAACCGGGCACGTCCGCTCCGCGTGCGCTGACTCCCGAGCCGGCCGAGCCGGGCGGGCTTCGCTATGCCGACCCGGTCCTGTCCGCGGACGGTCGCGAGGTCCACTGCGTGCGCGAGCAGCACTCCGCCGGGCGGGTCACCCGGCGCATCGTGGCGGTGCCGCTCGACGGCACGGGATCGGAGGACGCGACCGTGGTGCGGGAGGTGGCCGGCGACAGCGACTTCCTCGCTCACCCGCGCATCTCCGCGGACGGCCGGCGCATCGCCTGGCTCGCCTGGGACCACCCGCGGATGCCGTGGGAGGGCACCGAGCTGCGGGTCGCCGACCTCGAGGGAGGGGTCGCGACGAGAGTCCGGATCGTGATGGGCGGGCCCGAGGAGTCGGTCCTGCAGCCGGAGTGGGCCGACGACTCGACCCTGTACGCCGTGTCGGACCGGACCGGCTGGTGGAACCTCTACCGGCTCGACGTCGGCGAGCCCGGCAGCGATGGAGCCCCGAAGACCGACCCCGAGCCACTCTGCCCCCGCGACGAGGAGTTCGGCTTCCCGATGTGGGTGCTCGGCTACGCGTCCTACCGCGTGCTCGACGACGGGCGGATCGCGGTGCTCCACGGCACCGGCACCTACGCGCTCGGCCTGCTCGACCCGTCGTCCGGGAAGCTCACCGACGTCGACGTGCCGTTCACCGTGTGGGTCCCGACGCCCACGGTGGTTGGCGAGGACTTCGCGGCTGTCGTGGGCAGTTCGACTGAGCCCCTGACTGTTGTGCGGATCAACCTGGGCAGCGGCGACGTGCAGCGGCTGCGGCCGTCGCTTGACCGGGTTCCCGACCCGGCGTACCTGCCGGAGCCTCGGTCCGAGGCGCTGCCCGGCCCGAACGGGCGAGTCGTGCACGCGCACGTCTTCCCACCGCACAACCCCGATGCGCAGCCGCCGAGCGGTGAGCTGCCGCCGTACGTCGTGTTCGTGCACGGCGGCCCGACGGCGCAGTCGTTCCCGATCCTCACGCTGGACGTCGCCTACTTCACCAGCCGCGGCATCGGCGTCGTCAGCGTCGACTACGGCGGGTCCACCGGCTACGGGCGCGCCTACCGCCAGCTGCTGGAGGGGCAGTGGGGCATCGTCGACGTCGAGGACTGTGTGGCGGCGGCGCAGGCGCTGATCGACAAGGGTGAGGCCGATGGCGCCCGGATCGCGATCCGGGGCGGATCGGCCGGCGGGTGGACCACGTTGGCGGCGCTGACCACGACCGACTTCTTCACGGCCGGGGTCTCCTACTTCGGGGTCGCCGAGCTGCTGAAGTTCGCCGAGGACACCCACGACTTCGAGTCGCGCTACCTCGACAGCCTGATCGGGCCGTTGCCCGAGGCGCATGACCTGTACGTCGAGCGCGCACCGCTCTCGCACGTCGACGACGTGTCGTGTCCGGTGCTGTTGCTGCAGGGGTCCGAGGACCAGGTCGTGCCGCCGTCGCAGTCGACGATGTTCCGGGACGCGTTGGCGCGCAAGGGCATCCCGCACGCCTACCTGGAGTTCGAGGGCGAGCAGCACGGCTTCCGCAAGTCCGCCACGATCGTCACCGCGCACGAGGCCGAGCTGTCGTTCTACGGCCAGGTCTTCGGGTTCGACCCGCCCGGGGTGCCGCGGGTCGAGCTGTCCACCGGCTGAGCCGGTCGTCGTGGAGATCCGAGCCGCCACCGACGAGGACTGGCTGCGCATCTGGCCGTTCTTCTCGGCCATCGTCGAGGCTGGGGACACCTATGCCTACCCCGATGACCTGACGCCCGAGACGGCCCGGACGCTCTGGATGGAAAACCCGCCTGGGCTGACGGTGGTCGCCGTGGACGGAGACCAGGTGCTGGGCTCGGCCAAGATGGGGCCGAACCGGCCCGGGCGTGGCGCGCACGTGGCCACCGCGAGCTTCATGGTCGACCCAGCCGGCCAGGGTCGTGGGGTGGGGCGGGCGATGGGCGAGTACGTCGTGGAGTGGGCCCGCGCGGCCGGCTACCGCAGCATGCAGTTCAACGCCGTGGTGGAGACGAACACGTCGGCCGTGCGGCTGTGGGAGTCGCTCGGCTTCGAGATCCTCACGACGGTGCCGGAAGCGTTCGACCACCCCGAGCACGGCCTGGTCGGGCTGCACATCATGTTCCAGCGCCTCTGAGAGTCCCCTCCCCACAGCGTTGTGTCCGAAGTGGCGTGCGTGCGGGTACTTACCCGGGCCACTTCGGACACAACGGCGATGGGGCGGGGGTTACCCCTCGAGCTGGTTCGTCTTGACGTGCAGGGTCGCCTCGACGGTGTAGAAGGTGCAGCTCGCGGCCACCGGTCCGTTCGGTCCGTCGGCGGTCACCTCGAGCAGGTAGGGCGTCATCACCCAGCGCTCGGACACCGCCGTGGTGCCGTTGTCGATCTGGCGCCGAATGACGTCTCCGTGGCGCACGAGCGACGCCGTCGCCGCGACCTCACCGACTGGGCCATTGCCGTCGTTGGTGGTGAACGTCCCGACGAAAGGTCCCTCGGCGAGGTTCATCGACTGAGAGAACGCCGACCAGTCGTCGGTCCCCTCGTAGCCGAATGCCACCCACATCTCGTTGACCGTGCCGAACAACGAGAAGTCGGTCATGCCAACCGTCGCGCAGTCGGCATCGGCGTTGAAGTTGCCGCGAGAAACGTAGGACGCCGGGCTGGTGTAGAAGAGTGACCCGTCGACCATCTCCCCGAAGCACTCGACACCGGACAGCGGCACGTCACCGATGGTGAGGGTGACGTCATACACGTCGAGCGGCGTGGAGGTGTGGTCCTCGACGACGCGGACGTTGCCGTCCTTGAACTTGTCCAGGCTGCGCTCACCCGCGCCGGCGGCGCGGTAGGTGCCGCTGAGGTACGCCGTGTTGATGACCTGGCCTTCCTCATCGGTCACCTCGACGGCGGCGCGGAACGTGGAAGCAGTCCAGTCGCTCTCGCCGTACCCCTCGCCGAGGGTCTCTCCGTCGTGCGTGATCCGGGCAACGGCCTGGGTGCCCTCGAGGGCTGACCTCGCGACGGCGAACTGGACCCGGTCGGTGCCGGTCTCGACCTCACAGCCGATGCTCTCCGTGTGGTCGCTGATCTTGGTCGGTGCCGCGGCGTTGGCGGTCTGCGGGAGCAGGGTGAGTGTCAGGAGGACCAGTGCCACGGCGGCGGCAACTCTCCCGGCAATCGTGATCGGGCGCATGTCGGTGTTCCTCTCTCGTCCCGCGTTCGGCGGGTGCTCGGCTTGCCCTTGCGGCGGCCAGTCGAGACGAATAACCCACCGGGGGTGTGGCCGGTTGCACCGTCGAGAGAACTTTTTCGCTGCCCTCAGTGGGCGATCTCGCTCGCGCGGGACTCGCGGATCACGGTGACCCGGATCTGACCGGGGTAGGTCAGGTCGCTTTCGACCTGTTTCGCGATCTCACGGGCGATCACCTGGGCCTGGATGTCGTCGACGGCGTCGGGCAGCACCATGACGCGCACCTCGCGACCGGCCTGCATGGCGAACACCTTGTCCACTCCGTCGTGGTTGAGCCCGATCTGCTCCAGGCGCTCGAGCCGCCTGACGTAGGCCTCGAGTGATTCGCGCCGCGCGCCCGGCCGACCGCCGCTGATCGCGTCCGCGGCCTGGGTGAGGACCGCCTCAACCGTGCGCGGCTCGATCTCGTTGTGGTGCGCCTCGATGGCGTGGACCACGTCGGCCGACTCGCCGTACTTGCGGGCGACCTCGGCCCCGACGATCGCGTGCGAGCCCTCGACCTCGTGGGTGAGGGCCTTCCCGATGTCGTGCAGGAAGGCGCAGCGGCGCAGGAGTGCGGGGTCCAGCGCGAGCTCGCCAGCCATCAGCGCGGCGATGTGCGCCGACTCGACCAGGTGCTTGAGGACGTTCTGCCCGTACGACGTGCGGAACCGCAGTCGGCCGAGCAGCGCGGTGAGCTCGGGGTGGAGGTCGGTGATGCCCACGTCGGCCAGCGCGTCCTCGGCTGTCCGCAGGCACAGGTCGTCCACCTCGGTCTTGGCCCGCTCGTGGGCGTCCTCGATGCGCTGCGGGTGGATGCGCCCGTCCAGCACCAGGGACTCCAACGCGATCCGGGCCACCTCACGGCGTACCGGGTCGAAGCAGGACAGCAGCACCGCCTCCGGGCTGTCGTCGATGATGAGGTTGACGCCGGTCACCGACTCGAACGCCCGGATGTTGCGGCCCTCGCGGCCGATGATGCGGCCCTTCATGTCGTCGCTGGGCAGGTGCAGGACGGTGATGACCGACTCGGTCGTCTGCTCGGTGGCCAGTCGCTGGATCGATGCGGTGATGATCTCGCGGGCTCTGGCCTCGCCCTCCTGCTGCGCCTGCGCCTCGATGTCACGTACGACGTGCACGGCGTCGCGCTTCGCCTGGCCTTCGATCGTCGCCACCAGGGCGGCCTTGGCCTCGTCCGCGGTCAGGCCGGCAGCACGCTCGAGCACGAGTCGGCGCTCCTGCTCCAGGTCGGCGAGCTCGGCCCGGGTTCGCGCCAGGACGTCGTGCTGGTCACCGAGCTCGCGGGCCCGGTCCTCGAGGTGGCGCGCCTCGGTGTCGAGCCGGCTCTCGCGTTCGGCGACTCGCTGTTCCCGGCGCTCCAGGTCCAGGCGCAGGTCTGCGGGGGCGTCTCGTCGGCGAAGGACGATCAACGCGACCACGAGCACGATGACGACGAGCACGAGGGCGCCGACCAGGCTGGACAGGAAATCGTCGACCACGGCCGGCCTCCAGCCCGTCGGGGGCCTGGCGCTGCGCGCAGCGACGCGGCCCCGAGGCAGGGTCAGCAGCGGACGCACGGCTCCGCGGACATCGTGTTCTCAAGCCGGCTGGTTCGCCGGGTCAGGCTTCGTCTCAGTCGATCTCAGTGGACCCGCAGGTGCGGGGTTGACCCTCAGTCTTCGGAGGCTATGACCGGGCCGTCGGACTGGTCAAGGAGTAGGCAGCCCGAGGTCGATCTCGTCCTCGTCGGCGACAGCCGCCGCCTCGCTTGCCAGGGCGTCGCGGACCACGGCCATGGCCAGGCCGCCGGAGTAGCCCTTGCGGGCGAGCATGCCCGCAAGCCGGCGCATCCGGGCCTCCCGTGGGAGCCCGCGGCTGGCCGGCAGCCGGCGGGCCACCAGGTCGCGCGCCGCCGCCCACTCGTCCTCGGGGCTGATGGCATCGACTGCCTCGGCCACCGTCTCGTCGTCGACGCCGCGATGCCGGAGCTCGTGTGTAAGTGCCCGCCGCGCTAGCCCCCGGCTGGTGTGCCGCGAGCTGACCCACGCCTGTGCGAAAGCCTCGTCGTCCACGAGACCGACCGCACTGAATCGGTCGAGCACGCGCTCGGCCACGTCGTCGGGGACGTCACGGGAGCGCAGGTCGTCCGCGAGCTGTGCCCGCGTCTTCGGGGCCATGGTGAGCCGCCGCAGCACGATCGCCCGGGCGACTGACTCGGGGTCTGCCTCCGGCTGCGGCGGGCCGTCCGGCCCGTCGTCGGTCCGGTCGGCGCTGCGAGCGCGTTTGCTGGACCGGCGACGGGTGCCGCCGAACGTCATCGCGACTGCCTCAGATGTCTTCCGGCGGGACCGGCGCCTTCGCCGGCTTCGTCGCGCCCTCTTCGGTCGCCGGCGCGTCCACGCGAGGTCCGATGCCGAGCTTCTCCTTGATCTTCTTCTCGATCTCGTCGGCGAGGTCGGGGTTGTCGCGCAGGAACGCCCGGGCGTTCTCCTTGCCCTGGCCGAGCTGATCGCCGTCGTAGGTGTACCAAGCGCCGGCCTTGCGGACAAAGCCCTGCTCGACACCCACGTCGATCAGACCACCCTCGCGGCTGATGCCGGTGCCGAACATCAGGTCCATCTCGGCCTGCCGGAACGGCGGCGACACCTTGTTCTTGACGACCTTGACGCGGACCCGGTTGCCGACTGCCTCCTGGCCGTCCTTGAGCGTCTCGATGCGCCGCACGTCGAGTCGCACCGACGCGTAGAACTTCAACGCCTTGCCACCAGACGTCGTCTCTGGTGAACCGAACATCACACCTATCTTTTCGCGCAGCTGGTTGATGAAGATCGCGGTCGTCTTGGACTGGCTGATGCCACCCGTCAGCTTGCGCAGTGCCTGGCTCATCAGCCGGGCCTGCAGGCCGACGTGGCTGTCGCCCATCTCGCCCTCGATCTCGGCGCGCGGCACGAGAGCGGCGACCGAGTCGACCACGATGATGTCCAGCGCACCGGAGCGGATCAGCATGTCGGTGATCTCGAGCGCCTGCTCACCAGTGTCGGGCTGGGACACCAGCAGCGCGTCGGTGTCGACGCCGAGCTTCGCGGCGTACTCGGGGTCGAGCGCATGCTCGGCGTCGATGAACGCAGCGATGCCGCCGGCCCTCTGCGCGTTGGCGATCGCGTGCAGCGCCAACGACGTCTTTCCCGACGACTCCGGTCCGTAGATCTCCACCACCCGGCCGCGCGGGAGACCGCCGATGCCGAGGGCGATGTCGAGGGAGATGGACCCGGTCGGGATGACCTCCATCGGGACACGGACCTCGTCGCCGAGCCGCATCACCGAGCCCTTGCCGAACTGTCGGTCGATCTGTGCGAGCGCGGCGTCGAGCGACTTGTCGCGGTCTGCAGAAGCCATGGATGCCATCCCTGTCGGGGTCGAGTTCTTCTTAGCCACACCCGGCAACGTATGACCCTGGTCCGACAGTCTTCGCCGGACCGGAGGCACCTGTGGATGCCGCGCTGTTGTGGAGATTACCCGAACACCTGTTCGACCCGGGAGCGACACGCCGCAGCGCGGCTCCGCTCGGCTGGGTCAGGTCGCGGGCACCGCTGCGACCGCCTCGACCTCGATCAGGATGTCCGGTCGGAAGAGGCCGGCGACCTGCACCAGCGTGCTCGCCGGCGGGCGGTCCACCCGGACGAACTCGTCCCGGACCGCGCGCACGATGGCCAGCGCGGAGGTGTCCACGACGTACACCATGAGCTTGAAGACGTCGTCCCACCTTGCCCCGCCCGCATCGAGTGCCGCCCCGATGTTCTGGAACACCAGGCGGGTCTGCGCCTCCCAGTCGCCGGCGGGCGCCGGAGTGCCGTCCGCGGCGACCGGGACCTGACCGGAGGTCCAGACGATCCGACTGCCCGGCGCGATGCTGGCGACGTGGCTGTAGCCGTTGGGAGGCGGCAGCGTCGGCGGAGAGCCGAGGTCAAAGGCTGACATCGGCTGCCCTTTCGGGTTGCTTGCGGGCGGTGCGAGCCGCGTACGCCGCCACCAGCACCGGGGCCACGAGCAGCCCCGCAAGCGCGTTCAGCGCGCCGTACCCGGGTCCGCCCACCACCACGCCGGCCAACGCCCCGCCGGTCGCCCCGCACACGCCCATCACGAAGTCGGCGGCGCCCTGCACCCCGGGACGCACCGCCACGTCGACCGACTCCGAGAGCAAGGTCGACCCCGCGACGAGGGCGCACGACCAGCCGACGCCAAGGAGGAAGAGACCGAAGCCGAGTACGCCGTGGGCATGCCCGTCGGCGGTGCCGGCCACCACCACGGCGGCGACCAGGATCAGCTGGCCGACCAGGATCACCGGGACCCGGCCGAACCGGTCTGCGAGCCAGCCGACGAGAGGCGACAGCGCGAACATGCCGGCGACGTGCACGCTGATCACCAGGCCGACGATCTGCAGCGTCGCTCCTTCGTGCCGCATGTGCACGGGGGTCATCACCATCACCGACACCATCACGGTGTGGCTGAGTGCGATCGCCGCGAGCCCGAGCGTTGCACCGCGGGAGCTGCGTACGGCGCGCATCGCGTCGCGCAGTGACGCGTGATGGGTGCGGGCAGCCGGGTCGATGCCGAGCCGTCGCCGGGCCTCGAGCAGCGGGTCCGGCCGCAGCCCGACCATCAGGATCAGCGCCGCCGCTGCGAACGCCGCGACAGAGAACAGGACGGGTCCCGCCAGCGGCGGCAGGCCGACCGCCCGGGCCAGGTCACCGCCCGGCCCGGTCAGGTTAGGCCCGAGGACCACCCCGACGGTCGTCGCCCAGACGACGATGGAGAGCGCCCGGGCGCGGGTCTGGGCGACAGCGAGATCTGTCGCGGCGTACCGCGCCTGCAGGTTGGTCGCCGTCCCGCTGCCGAACAAGGTCGACCCGAGCAGCACGAGGAGGAACGATCCGACGGCGCTTCCCGTGATCACGACGCAGGCGCCGGCGGTCGCCACGACATACCCCGCGACCAGTCCGGGTCGACGGCCCATCGCAGACATCAGGCGGGCCATCGGCAACGCCGCGACAGCGCTGCCAAGCACGGCCGCCGTCTGCGACAGACCCGAGAGCGCGGTCGAGCCGGAGACGTCCTCGGCGATCAGGCCGCTGACCGCGATGCCGCTGCCGACCCCGATGCCGCCGAGCACCTGGCTGGTCGAGAGCAGCCGCACGACCCGGCGCTGGACGTGGTCGACCCCGGTGGCTGCGCCGACGGCGTCGGTGGTCATGCCCGGCAGCGTAGGGGCCGGGAGGGGCGTCGCGTCACCGCTTTGCGGCGGGGACCTCCATGGCCTCGCACACCGCGCGCCAGACGTCCTTTGCCGACTCGCCGGCCTCGAGAGCCTGCAGTGGCGTGCGGTTGCCGAGCTCGGAGAAGACGTGCAGCTCGGCGATCGACTGGGCGTGCCCGTCGAACGCCTCCCCATCCGCCGCCAGAACTCGGTGAGCCGCATGAGCCCCAGTATCGCCGGTCCCCGGCGCGCCCCCGACAGATAGTTGACCGACCCAGGCAACCTGCGAGCCCTGCGAGACGTCCTCGGGGATGATCGAAAAGGAGGCGCAGGGTGGACCAGAGGAGCGGGAGGCGTTCGACGCCTTCGCCCGCGGACGGATGCGAGAGCTGCTGCGCTTCGCCCACGTCCTGACCGGCGACGCCCACCAGGCCGCGGACCTCGTCCAGGACGCCCTGGAACGCACCCTGCTGGCCTGGCCGCGCATCATCCGCAAGGACGATCCAGAGGGCTACGTCCGGCGCGCGATCGTGAACCGGCACGTCAGCGTGTGGCGGCGGTTGCGTCATGAGCGGCTGGTGGCGGACGCGCCCGAGTCCCGTCAGTTCTTGTACGACGTGGCGCCCCGCCGAGACGCAGCTCTCTGGGATGCCCTGGCCACCTTGCCGCCGCGGCAACGCGCCGTCCTGGTGCTGCGCTACTACGAGGACCTCTCCGAGGCCGACTGCGCGGCGGTGCTCGGGTGCTCGGTCGGAACCGTCAAGAGCCAGGCATGGAAGGCGCTCGCCCGGCTGCGTCAACAAGCGAGCACGGAAGAGGGCGTGACCTCATGGACCGTCTAGAGCAAGACCTGCGGACCACGCTGCGAGACCCGCACCGGGAGCTGCCCGCGGACCTCGTGTCCCTGGACTCCGTCTACGCCGGCTCGGCGCGACGGCACCGTCGCCGCCTCGCCGCCGTCTCCGCCTCCGCCGCGATCGCCGTCCTGCTCGTCATCGTTCCGCTGGCGCTGCAGTCAGGGTCCACCCGCGGCCTGGAACCGACCGACCCGTCAACGACCAACGCACCCGTCACGCCGAGTCCGACGCCCACACCTGACCGTTCCACTGCACCGTCGAAGGTCACCGCACCGTCGTGGGGCAATGCCCAGCCGGGGTCCGTCACGGCCATCGACGAGGACACCTTCATGGTCCTCGGTCAGGATCCCGCGTGCCTGGGTTCGTCGTGCATGTCTCTGGTCCGCACGGACGACGGCGGCAAGTCGTTCACGGGCCTGCCGCTACCCGGCGGTCGCAGTGACGGGCCCCGCGTCCTTCTCGACGGTGCGCTTCGCCTCTGCACAGGACGGGTGGCTGGGTGGGGCAGACACCTGGTCGACACACGAGCTGCCCAACTGGTCGCGCATCCAGCTCCGGCGACATCCAGCGCATCGAGGCGGCAGACGTATGGGCCGTCGTTTCGCGAGGACCGAGCAACGACGTCACCCTGTGGCGGTCTGCGGTCGGGACTGACGACTGGTCAGAGGTGGATCTGCCGCGGGAGCTGCAAGGCCCCGTCGACCTCGCCCTGCAAGGTGGCCAGCTGCTCCTGCTGGGGGAGGACACCTTGCTCGTGGGCGAGAGCGGGTCGCGATTCGTTGCCCGCACCAGCCCCTGTGGATCAGGGCTGGGTGGCAGCCTCTCGGCCTCAGCCGACGCGGTGTGGTTCGTCTGCGCGAACGGCACCTCCGGCACGGTCTACCTGTCCCCCGGGCTGGATGGCGGGTTCGAAATTGTGCCGAGCCCGTTCCCGGACGCCATGCCAAGCCAGACCCGGGTGGGCGCCCGCAGCAAGGAGGCAGCCGTGCTCGGCGTGCCGGGTGACGGCGGCCTTGTGGGCGTCTCCTCCACCGGCACGCGGCTGTCGTCGTACCCCGGGGGGACCGGCTGGTCGTTCGTGGGCTTCACCACCCCGGACGTCGGGTACGCGATCACCTGCTGCTCCGTCGGGCTGCTGCTGCGGACCAACGACGGCGGTGCGCACTGGGCGGAGGTCAAGATCCGCTGACCGGCCCGGCGCTTTGTCGGTGGGAGGGGTCAGAATCAACGGGTGACCCCGCTCGCCCGCTTCTCCCCCGCCACCCAGGCGTGGTTCGAGGGTGCCTTCGCCGACCCCACGGCCGCCCAGACCGGCGCCTGGGAGGCCATCAGCGCGGGCAGCAACGCCCTGGTCGTGGCCCCGACCGGCTCCGGCAAGACCCTGGCCGCGTTCCTCTGGTCCCTCGACCGGCTCGCTGCCCAGCCCACCCCGACCGACCCTCAGCGGCGCTGCCGGGTCCTTTACGTCTCCCCGATGAAGGCGCTGGCTGTCGACGTCGAGCGCAACCTGCGCGCACCACTCACCGGCATCCGGCACGCCGCGACCCGCCTCGGTCTGCCCCAGCCCGACATCGACGTGGCGATCCGCTCCGGCGACACCCCGGCCGACGAGCGACGCCGCTTCCTGCGGCATCCGCCCGACATCCTGATCACCACACCCGAGTCGCTGTTCCTTCTGCTCACGTCACGGGCGCGCGAGTCGCTTCGCGGCGTCGAGACGGTCATCGTCGACGAAGTGCACGCGGTTGCCGGCACCAAGCGCGGCGCCCATCTCGCGCTGTCCCTCGAGCGGCTCGACGCCCAGCTCGACCAGCCTGCGCAGCGGATCGGACTGTCCGCGACGGTCCGCCCGGTCGAGGAGGTCGCGCGATTCCTCGGCGGGTCGCGCGAGGTGGTGGTCGTGCAGCCGCCGTCGGCCAAGACGATCGAGCTGCAGGTCGTCGTGCCGGTCGAGGACCTCGCCGAGCTCGGCGAGCCGGTCGGCGAGGTGAGCGGGTCGGCCGCCGGAGTCGAGCGTCGTACGTCGATCTGGCCGCACGTCGAGGAGCGCATCGTCGACCTGATCGAGGCCCACCGCTCGACGATCGTGTTCGCCAACTCGCGGCGCCTGGCCGAGCGGCTGTGCGCCCGGCTCAACGAGATCCACTACGAGCGGGTCACCGGTGAGCCGCTGCCCGGGTCCGGCGACCTGTCGCCCGCCCAGCTGATGGCGCAGGCCGGCTCCTCCCGAGGCGTCCCCACGGACGGGCAGGCCGGGCACGTGCCTGAGCTCGCCCGCGCCCACCACGGCTCGGTGTCCAAGGAGCAGCGCGGACTCATCGAGGAGGCGCTCAAGGCGGGCCGGCTGCCCGCCGTCGTCGCGACGTCGTCCCTCGAGCTCGGCATCGACATGGGCGCCGTCGACCTCGTCATCCAGGTCGAGTCGCCGCCGTCGGTCGCGAGCGGGCTGCAGCGCGTCGGCCGCGCCGGCCACCAGGTCGGCGCCATCTCGCGCGGCGTTATCTTCCCCAAGTACCGCGGCGACCTCGTGCAGACCGCCGTCGTCGCCGAGCGCATGCGCGACGGCGCGATCGAGGCGCTGGCCAGCCCGCGCAACCCCCTCGACGTGCTGGCCCAGCAGGTCGTGTCGATGGTCGCCATGGACGAGTGGGACGTCGAGGAGATGTACGACGTTGTCCGCCGCGCCGCCAACTACTCGGGCCTGCCGCGGTCGGCGTTCGAGTCGGTGCTCGACATGCTCGCCGGGCGCTACCCGTCCGACGAGTTCGCCGAGCTGCGTCCCCGGCTGGTGTGGGACCGCGTCGCCGGCACCCTCACCGGCCGCCCCGGCGCGCAGCGGCTCGCCGTCACCAGTGGCGGCACGATCCCCGACCGCGGCCTGTTCGGCGTCTTCCTCGCGGGCAGCGAGAAGGCCGCCCGCGTCGGCGAGCTGGACGAGGAGATGGTCTACGAGTCGCGGGCAGGTGACGTGTTCACGCTCGGCTCGACGAGCTGGCGCATCGAGGACATCACCCACGACCGTGTCCTCGTCTCGCCCGCTCCTGGTCTGCCCGGGCGGCTGCCGTTCTGGAAGGGTGACGCGCTCGGCCGGCCGGTCGAGCTGGGCCGAGCCCTCGGCGCGTTCGTCCGCGAGCTCGGCGCGCTGTCGCCCGAGGCGGCCCGCGAGCGGGTGCTGGCCAGCGGCCTGGACGCGTGGGCCACCGACAACCTGCTGGCCTACCTCACCGAGCAGCGCGAGGCGACCGGCCACCTGCCCGACGACCGCACCGTTGTCATCGAGCGCTTCCGCGACGAGCTCGGCGACTGGCGGATCGCCATCCACTCGCCGTACGGCGCTCAGCTGCACGCGCCCTGGGCGCTCGCCGTCGCGGCCAGGATGCGCGAACGCCACGGCGTCGACGTGCAGGCCATGCACTCCGACGACGGCATCGTGCTGCGCCTGCCCGACACCGAGTTCACCGACGAGTCGCAGCCGCCGTCCGCCGACGTCGCCGTGTTCGCGCCCGACGACATCGAGTCGATCGTCACCGCAGAGGTCGGTGGGTCGGCGCTGTTCGCCTCGCGGTTCCGTGAGTGCGCGGCCCGCGCCCTCCTGCTCCCCCGCCGCGACCCCGGCCGCCGTACGCCGTTGTGGCAGCAGCGCCAACGATCCGCCCAGCTGCTCTCGGTCGCCAGCGACTACGGCTCGTTCCCCGTCGTGCTGGAGACGATGCGCGAGTGCCTGCAGGACGTGTTCGACCTGCCGGGGCTGGTCGGCCTGATGCGCGACGTCGAGGCGCGCCGCGTGCGCTTCGTCGAGGTCGAGACAGCGCAGCCGTCTCCGTTCGCGCGGTCACTGCTATTCGGCTATGTCGCCCAGTTCCTCTACGAGGGCGACTCGCCGCTCGCCGAGCGACGCGCGCAGGCGCTCTCGCTCGACTCGTCGCTGCTCGCCGAGCTGCTCGGACAGGCCGAGCTGCGCGAGCTGCTCGACCTCGACGCGGTTCTCTCCCTCGAGCGCGACCTGCAACGGCTCTCCGATGACCGCCGCGCCCGTGACGCCGAAGGCGTCGCCGACCTGCTGCGCCTCCTCGGCCCGCTGAGCACACCCGAGGCGATCGAGCGCGGCGCGGAGCCCGGCTGGTTGGCCGGTCTCGAAGAGGCCCGCCGAGCGATCCGGGTGCGCATCGCCGGCGAGGAGCGCTGGGCCGCCGTCGAGGACGCAGCTCGCCTGCGCGACGCGCTCGGCACGCCGCTGCCCGTCGGGGTGCCCGAGGCGTTCCTCGAGCCGGTGCGCGACCCGCTCGTCGACCTGGTCGCCCGCTACGCGCGCACGCACGCGCCCTTCCATGTCGTCGCCGTAGCCGAGCGGTTCGGGCTCGGTGCCGCGCTCGTGCAGCAAGCACTCGACCGGCTGGCGGCGGCCGGCCGGGTCGTCCACGGCGAGTTCCTGCCCGGCGGCGCCGGCACCGAGTGGTGCGACGCCGAAGTCCTGCGCACCTTGCGGCGGCGCTCGCTCGCCGCGCTCCGCCGCGAGGTCGAGCCGGTCTCCGCCGACGCTCTCGCCCGCTTCCTGCCGGTGTGGCAGCACGTCGGCAGCAACCTGCGCGGACCCGACGGGGTGCTGCGCATCGTCGAGCAGCTGCAGGGCGCTCCCATCCCGGCCTCGGCGCTGGAGAGCCTGGTGCTCCCGTCCCGCGTCACGGGCTACACGCCACCGATGCTCGACGAGCTGTGCGCGGCCGGCGACGTCTTGTGGGCGGGCCACGGTTCGCTGCCCGGGTCCGACGGCTGGGTCTCGCTGCACCTGGCCGACTCCGCGCCGCTCACGCTTCCCGAGATTCCTGGCGACGCCACCACGACTCCGCTGCACCAGCAGGTGCTCGAGGCCCTTTCCGGTGGCGGCGCCTTCTTCTTCCGGCAGCTCTCCGACGCGATCGGCTCCACCGACGACCCCGAGCTGGTCGCGGCGCTCTGGGACCTGGTCTGGACCGGCCACCTGACCAACGACACGCTTGCCCCGGTCCGCACCCTGATCGGTGCGGGCGGCAGCCACCGCGCCAAGCGGCCCGCACCACGGGGCCGCTACGGCCGGTCCCGACCGGCCATGCCCAGCCGAACCGGACCGCCGACGGTGGCCGGACGATGGTCGCTGCTGCCGGCACGCGAGACCGACACCACCCGGCGCGCGCATTCGCTCGCCGAGACGCTGCTCGACCGGCACGGTGTCGTGATCCGCGGCGGCGTGATGTCCGAGCGGGCACCCGGCGGGTTCGCCGCCGTCTACCGCGTGCTGGCCGCGTTCGAGGAGACCGGGCGGTGTCGCCGCGGCTACTTCGTCGAGGGGCTCGGCGCTGCGCAGTTCGCGCTGCCCGGCGCGGTCGACCGGATGCGGGCGATGGCCACCGCGGCCGAGCGGGACGACCGTCCGCAGGTGGGCACTCGGGCGGTGCTGCTGGCAGCCACCGACCCGGCCAACCCGTTCGGCGCCGCGCTGCCGTGGCCCGGCCGCGGCGAGGACAGCGGCCACAAGCCCGGTCGCAAGGCCGGCGCTCTGGTCGTGCTCGTCGACGGCAACCTGGTGCTCTACGTCGAGCGCGGCGGCCGCACCCTGCTCACCTGGTCCGACGAGCCCCACCTGCTGCAGCCCGCCGTCGACGCGCTCGCACTCGCCGTACGCGAAGGCCACCTCGGCAAGATCACCGTCGAGCGGGCTGACGGTGCCGGTGTCCTCGACTCCACGCTGGGCGCTGCCTTGGAGTCGGCCGGCTTCCACGCCACGTCACGCGGACTGCGCCTGCGCAACTGAGCTCCTGGTGAACCTTGTGCCCGAAGTGGCTGGCACCCGCACCACCACGCCACCCCGGACACAAGGAGCCCAGTCAGCCGGCATCCGCCGCGTCAGGATCGACAGGGGGACGGACGCACCCCCGCGGCGTGCTGCCATCGTGCCACTCCGCCAGCCGTCCGGCGGAGAAATGACCGACTTTCACCGACCGCCACTCACCTCGACGAAGGACCCGGTCACGTAGGACGCCTGGTCGGAGAGCAGCCAGACGATAGCCTCCGCCACCTCCTCGGCCGTGCCACCGCGCCCCATCGGCACCGTCGGGCCGAGCCGGCCGACCCGTCCGGGCTCACCGCCACTGGCGTGGATCTCGGTCTCGATCAGGCCCGGTCGCACCGCGTTCACGCGGATGCCGACGTCTGCCACCTCCCGGGACAGCCCCACGGTGAGCGCGTCCACCGCCGCCTTCGACGCCGCGTAGTCGACGTACTCCCCCGCGCCGCCCAGCACCGCCGCGCGCGACGACACGTTCACGATTGAGCCGCCGCGTCCACCGCCGGCCGTGGACATCGCGCGCACCGCCTCGCGCGCACACAGGAAGGCGCCGAGTACGTTGACGGCGAGGATGCGCTGGATGCGTTCTGACTGCAGGTTCGCGACCGTGGACTGCCGGTCGAGCACGCCGGCGTTGTTGACGAGTCCCAGCAACGGCCCCAGCTCGGCCTGCGCGGTCGCGAACAGGCGCAACACGTCCTGCTCCTCGGAGACGTCAGCTTGTACGGCTAGTGCGCGCATCCCGGTCGCCTCGACATCGGCGACAACCGCCTGTGCCGAGTCGCCCCGGTCGCGGTACGAGATGCACACGTCGTATCCCTGCTCGGCCGCAAGCCGCGCCGTCGCGGCGCCAATGCCGCGGCTGCCACCAGTCACCAGCACGACCCCACGCGCAGTGTTCACGTCCGAAGTCTGTCGGATCCGGTGGCTGCCACGACATCCGCGTTGTGTCCGAACTGGCCAGCGTGGCTACCCGCACGGTAGTTCGGACACAACGAGGGAGGGGTGAGCCTCAGTCGCCGTCGTTGTTGCCTTGGTCCTGGTCGCGGTCGCCGAGCTGGCCGCGGATCTCACCACCCGGCCACATGCTGCTGTGCACGTTCGTGTAGGCGACACCGGCTCGCAGGGCCTTCACCAGCTCAGCGAACTCGCCGGCCGCGATCCCTTGCGCCGCCGCTCCGGCGGTGACGTCAGCCGGCCGGATGGTCCCGGTCACCGTCCCGCTGGGCGGGCAGGCCTGGGTGCCGACCGGTCCGTTGCCGAGGTTGGTGCAGAGGAACACCGAGATCCCGCCGTTCACGGACTTCTGGCCGAAGTGGATGTGCGACTGCGTGACGTTGCCTTGCAGGCTGCCGTAGGTCAGCTCGTAGCGGATCTCGTCGTCCGCCGGGGAGATCGCCGCCTGGAACGTACCGCCACCAAGGGTAGAGACGGCCGGTACCTCCTCGTAGCCGATCAGGTTGACCGAGAACTTCCTCTGCTCGCTGTCACCCGTGGCGACTGCGGCTGTGACACCACCAACTCCCAGCAGAGCGACCACGACGACGAGCAACTTCGCCCGGAACAGCGCTGACATACGGATCACCTCTTAGCGGCGGGCAGGTCCCGCCCTGGCTTCGAACCTCCAGCGGGCCGCCCGGTCATGTCAACACTCTTCGACTGCGATCGGGTAACGGTCAGCGGCGGCCGTAGAGGAAACGGCGGAACAGGCGGGTCATCCGCGGCATGACCACCCAGGTCATCAGCCCGGTCAGCGTGCCGGAGAAGACGAGGACGCGCGCGACGAGTGGCCAGCCCTCGATCAGCGGCAGCACCAGCACGTTCATCAGCAGCACGAGCGGGATGATCGCCAGGATGGTGACGGTGGCCATCTTCCACTTCGGCGGGGCGGGGGCAGTCCGTCCCGGCAGGGCGAACCAGGTCTCCAGGCCGGACACCCGCTGCACGCCGGTCTCCTCGGCGAACTCCTCGGCCTTGCGCAGCCAGTGCGCGCGCTCGGGCGAGGCCTCCCAGCGGTGCAGGGACTCGCCGTCGGCGAACCGGTAGACGACGTGCCAGTCGTGGCCGGCCTCGTTGGGCCGCAATATGCCGGCGCCGAGGAAGCCGGGGAACCTGCTGGCGCAGCCGATGATCCCGTCGTACCAGGTCTCGAACTCCGGCTCCCGACCGGGCGCGACCCGGCGGGCAACGGTGACCGTCACCTCCTCCGGCTCGGAGGGGGACCCGCCGGAGCGGTCGGTCGCGCGGCTCATGATGCTCATCACCTCCCCTTCAGCGCCCGCCCGGCCGCGCTTCATCCCGCCACTGCGGGAGAGCATGGTCACATGCCCGAGGGTGACACGGTCTGGCTGGCGGCGCGGCGCATGCACGACGCGCTGGCCGGCCGCGCCCTGACCCGGACCGACTTCCGGGTGCCCCAGCTGGCGACCGTGGACCTGGCCGGCCAGACCGTGCAGGAGGTGGTCAGCCGCGGCAAGCACCTGCTGACCCGGATCGGCGCCGACCTGACCCTGCACACGCACTTCAAGATGGACGGGTCGTGGCACCTCTACCGGCCGGGCGAGCGATGGCGGGGCGGGCCCGGCCACCAGGTGCGGGTGCTGCTCGAGAACACCGAATGGCAGGCCGTCGGCTTCCGCCTGCCGGTCGTCGAGCTGCTCAAGCGCAGCGAGGAGGGCGGCGCGGTCGGGCACCTCGGCCCGGACCTGCTCGGCACCGACTGGGACCTCGAGGAGGCGGTACGACGGCTGCTGGCTGCGCCCGACCGGCCCATCGGCGAGGCCCTGCTCGACCAGCGCAACCTCGCCGGCATCGGCAACGTCTACAAGGTGGAGGTCCTGTTCCTGCAGGGTCTCTCCCCCTGGACGCCGGTCGGGCGGGTCGGCGACCTGCCCCGGCTGGTCAGCCGGGCCCAGAAGCTGCTCGAGCACAACCGCCACGAGCCGGCCCAGGTCACGACCGGGGACGCCCGGCGCGGCCAGCACCACTGGGTCTACAGGCGCGGCGGGCTGCCGTGCCGGCGCTGCGGCACGACGATCCTGGTGGACGGGCAGGGCGACCCGGCGTACGAGCGGGTGACCTTCTGGTGCCCGCACTGCCAGCCCGAACCGGCCTAGAACCACGACCGCCCGTCCACACCCCCGTTACTGATTGGGGTGGACGGGCGATCGTTGGCTGGCTAGTACCCGCATCGGCAGCGGATCAAGCCCTCGATTAAGTCAAGCAGCGACGTTGGTGACGTGCAACGGTCCGGGCTCGGCCGGAGCGGCGACCACGGGGATGCCCTCAGCGACGGCGAGGTGGTCGCTCACCTCACGCATGACCTCGGACATCGGCACGTCGAGGGCGTCACAGATGGCGCCCAGCAGCTCGGAGGAGGCTTCCTTCTGACCGCGCTCGACCTCGGACAGGTAGCCGAGGGAGACGCGGGCAGCCGCGGACACCTCACGCAGGGTGCGCTCCTGGGCGCGGCGACGCTCGCGGAGGACGTCACCGAGCAGCCGGCGGAGCAGGATCACGGGCTCTCCCTCGGGTCGCAGGTGACGGGTCGGGCTGACAGTGCGTCCACCGTACCCGTCGGCACCGTCAACCTCCGGGCTGACACGTCGGATGGACATTCTGTAGATGTAACACTGTAATCATGCCTCCGGCTTCCCGCCGATGTCGAGGGACATGTCCAGCTCCTGGACGACCAGGTCGAGGGCGGCCCGGACCGCCTCCTTGCGCACGGCCCGGCGGGCGCCGGTCAGGGTCAGGGCGAGCATCCGCTCCGGCCCCGCCCCGACGAGCGCGACGAAGACGGTCCCGGGCGCATGGCCCTCCTGCGGGTCCGGTCCCGCGACGCCGGTCAGCCCCACGCCGTACGTCGAGCCGAACCGCGCCCGCACGCCGTGGGCCATCGCCGCCGCCACGTCCGGGTGCACAGTGCCGTGCATCGCGAGCAGGTCTGGCGAGACCCCGAGCAGGCTCGTCTTCGCCTCGGTCGCGTAGGCCGTGATGCCGCCCAGGAACGTGGCCGAGGACCCGGCGATGCTGGTCAGCTCGGCGCCGAGCAGTCCCCCGGTCAGCGACTCGGCAACGGCGATGGTCGCCCCCGAGGCGAGCAACAGCTCGTGCACGTTGCGCGCAGAGACCTCCACGAAATGACCTCCTCAGGCCCGACGGGCGCGCTTGAGGGCGGCCCGGGGGCTGGTCCGCCGTAGACGCATGGCCCGGGCAACGTAGTCCACCCCGGTGACCACGGTCAGCACCACCGCCGCCGCCATCAGCCCGACGGCAACCCAGTGCAGCCCCGCCGGCAGCGGCAGCACGAACATCCCGATCGCCAGTCCCTGCAGCAGCGTCTTGAGCTTGCCGCCACGACTGGCCGGCATCACCCCGTGGCGAATCACGAAGAACCGCAACAGGGTCACGCCGATCTCGCGGACCAGGATCAGCACGGTGACCCACCACCACAGCTCTTCGAGCAGCGACAGCCCGACCAGGGCGGCACCGATCAGGGCCTTGTCGGCGATCGGGTCGGCGATCTGGCCGAAGTCGGTGACCAGGCCGTGCTTGCGGGCCAGCTCGCCGTCGATGCGATCGGTCACCGAGGCGACGGCGAAGGTCACGAACGCGGCCACCCGCCAGGCGTCGTTCTGACCGTCCTCGTAGAGCAGCTGGATGAGGAAGACCGGCACCAGGACGAGCCGCAGCACCGTCAGTGCGTTGGCGATGTTCCAGTTGCTCGGCTTCTCGATCAACCCAGCACCTCGGCGACCAGGTCGACGCCGTCGGTCGCGACGACCTTCGCGGCGACGATCCGGCCCACCTCGAGCCCCGCACCGTGCACCGTCGTCGAGCCGTCGACCTCGGGCGCCTGGTGGGCCGCCCGTCCCTCGCCGACCGCACCCGTGACCGACTCGACCAGGACGTGGACGGTCTCGCCGAGCCGGTCCTCGGCACGTTGCGCGACGAGCTCGTCGGCGAGCGCGCTCACCCGCTCGGTGCGCTCCCGGATCACCGCCTCATGGTGCTTGCCGTCCAGGGTCGCCGCCTCGGTGCCGTCCTCGTCGGAGTAGCCGAAGACACCGACCGCGTCCATCCGCGCCCCGACCAGGAACCGCTCGAGCTCGGCCAGGTCAGCCTCGGTCTCGCCCGGGAAGCCGACGATGACGTTGGACCGCACACCGGCGTCCGGCGCGGCCGCGCGGACCTGGCCGACCAGCTCGAGAAACCGGTCGGCATCGCCGAACCGGCGCATCCGCCGCAACACCGGCCCGCTCGCGTGCTGGAAGGAGAGGTCGAAGTAGGGCGCGACGCCCTCGGTCGTTGTCATCACCTCGACCAGCGACGGACGCATCTCGGCTGGCTGCAGATAGCTCACCCGCACCCGGTCCAGGCCGTCGACCGCGGCGATCTCAGGGAGCAGGGTCTCGAGCAGTCGCAGGTCGCCGAGGTCCTTCCCGTACGACGTGGAGTTCTCGCTCACCAGGACGACCTCGCGCACCCCCTGCTCGGCAAGCCACCGGGCCTCGGCCAGCACGTCACCGGGACGGCGTGACACAAACGAGCCGCGGAAGGACGGGATGGCGCAGAACGTGCAGCGGCGGTCGCAGCCCGACGCGAGCTTGAGCGGCGCGACCGGGCCGCTGCCCAGCCGCATCCGCAGCGACCGAGGACCCGAGGCCGGGGCCACCCCGTCCGGCAGGTCGGGCCGGTCGACCGCCCCGTGACCGGGGACGGCCCGGCCCTCGGCCTGCCGGTCCACCGGTGACAGCGGCAGCAGGTGGCGACGGTCGCTCGGGACGTGCGGGACGTGCGCCTCACCCGCCAGGATCCGCCCGAGGCGCGCGGAGATGTCGGCGTAGTCGTCGAACCCGAGCACCGCGTCCGCCTCGGGCAGCGATGCGGCGAGCTGCTCGCCGTACCTCTCGGCCAGACAGCCGACGGCGACGACGGCCTGGGTGCGCCCGTTGCCCTTCAGGTCGGCGGCCTGCAGGACGGTGTCGATCGAGTCCTTCTTGGCCGCATCGACGAAGCCGCAGGTGTTCACCACGGCGACCTCGGCGTCGTTCGCGTCCTCGACCAGCGTCCAGCCGTCGGCGGCCAGCCGGCCGGCCAGCTCCTCGGAGTCGACCTCGTTGCGGGCGCAGCCGAGCGTCACCAGCGCGACGCGGCGCCCCGAGGGGGCAGAGGAGGGCACCCGCTCAGGATAGGTGGCATGTATCACCCCGGTCGCCCACGCGCTCTCCCCTAGGTCGAGCCGGACTGCCTACGACGCGGGCCGGCACCCGGAAGGAGACCGCAGATGTCAGCCCAGAAGTCGAGGTGGCCGACCAACAAGTGGGTGGCCACCCAGGTGACCGCCGTCGTTGCCTTGCTCACGGGCTGGGTGACCGCGGGTGCGTGGAACAAGACCCTCACGACGACCGTGATCGGGCTCGTCGGCCAGGCGATCGTGTCCTACATGCTGCCCAACGGCGATGCTCCCGGCGGGGTGCCGGAGAAGGGCGCGGGCCTGCGGGCCCGCCGAAGCGTGGCCCGGGCTGCTGGCTGATCAGCCGGCTGCGGGGTCCTGCGGACCGAACTGCACGCGCGCTACTTGTCCGGCCCGGCCGGGTGCGCCGACCTCGGTGCCGTTGACCGTGAGGGCGACGGCACCGGCGTTGCCGACGACGAGCTTGACCCGCTGCTTGTCGGTGAAGGTCTTCACCTGACCGGCCTGCATCACACCCTGGAACAGCTCCTTGCCGCCGGCCGTGGTCGCCTGCAGCCAGCTCCGGCCGGTTGCCTTCACCTGCACGGTGACCCGGCCGCGCCGCGCCTGCGCGACGGCGCTCGGTTCGGTCGGGCTCGGTGATGCCGACGGCTGGGCCGGGGCAGAGTTGCTGACCTCGGGGCCGGACGGCTCGGCCTGGGTGCCGTTGCGGTTGCTCCCGGTGCCGCCCGTGACGGCCGCGGCCACGCCGTACACGACGACCAGGACGAGCACGGCCGCCATCGCCGCGCTCCAGTTCGGGCCGGAGCGGCGCTCACGGTGGGACGCGGCCTCGGACTCGTAGACCGCTGTGGGCCGCGGCGGAGGGGTCGCGCCGGAGGCCTGGTCGAACTCGGCGATCAGGGGGTTGGGGTCCAGGCCGACGGTCCGGGCCAGGCTGCGGATGTGCCCACGCGTGTAGAAGTCGCCGCCGCAGAGCCGGTAGTCGTCGTGCTCGATGGCGCGGACCAGCGTCTGGCGGATCCGGGTCGACTCGGCGACCTGCTCGACCGACATCCCCGCCTGTTCCCGGGCGGCGATCAGGGTCTGGCCGATGGACACCTTGCTATTTCCTTCCCCGACGTCGAACTGACCTCGCCGAGCCGTCCGGGACAGCACCAGGGTGCACACGGGTCCCCATGAACGAACGGCGGACCCCCAGTTTAGAGGTCTCTATCTCATCGGCCACGACGACTCGCACGTTGAGCGGATCAGGGCTAGTCGCCCCGAAGGGTGATCAAGATGGCGTCCAGCTCATCGGCCTTGACCAGGACGTCGCGGGCCTTGGACCCCTCGCTGGGGCCGACGACGCCCCGGCTCTCCATCAGGTCCATCAGCCGACCGGCCTTGGCGAATCCCACCCGGAGCTTGCGCTGGAGCATCGAGGTCGAGCCGAACTGGGTGGTCACCACGAGCTCGACCGCCTGGCAGAGCAGGTCCAGGTCGTCGCCGATGTCGTCGTCGACCTCCCGCCGGGCGCCGGCAAGGGGGATCACGTCGTCGCGATAGGTGGGCTGCAGCTGCTCCTTGCAGTGCTTGACCACGGCGACCACCTCGGGCTCGGTCACCCACGCGCCCTGCAGGCGCATCGGCTTGTTCGTGCCCATCGGGAGGAACAGCGCGTCGCCCTGGCCGACCAGCTTCTCGGCCCCGGGCTGGTCGAGCACGACCCGGCTGTCGGTGAGGCTGGATGTCGCGAACGCCAGCCGCGACGGCACGTTGGCCTTGATCAGCCCGGTCACGACGTCCACCGACGGCCGCTGGGTGGCCAGGACGAGATGGATGCCGGCGGCCCGGGCCAGCTGGGTGATCCGAACGATCGAGTCCTCGACGTCGCGCGGGGCGATCATCATCAGGTCGGCGAGCTCGTCCACGATGACGAGCAGGTAGGGATAGGGCACTAGCTTGCGCTCGCTGCCGGGCGGCGCGACCAGTGCACCGGAACGCACGGCGTTGTTGAAGTCGTCGACGTGCCGGTAGCCGAACGCCGCCAGGTCGTCGTAGCGCAGGTCCATCTCGCGCACGACCCACTGCAGCGCCTCGGCCGCCTTCTTCGGGCTGGTGATGATCGGCGTGATGAGGTGCGGGATTCCTTCGTACGCCGTGAGCTCCACCCGCTTCGGGTCCACCAGGACCATCCGTACCTCGTCCGGTGTCGACCGCAGCAAGATCGAAGTGATCAGCGAGTTGATGCAGCTGGACTTGCCGGAACCCGTCGCGCCGGCCACGAGCAGGTGCGGCATCTTGGCCAGGTTGGCGACCACGAAGCCGCCCTCGACGTCCTTGCCGAGACCAACCACCATCGGGTGGTGGTCGGCCCGAGCGTTGCCCGAGCGCAGCACGTCGCCGAGGCTGACCGTCTCGCGGTCGGTGTTGGGGATCTCGATCCCGATCGCCGACTTACCAGGGATCGGCGAGAGGATCCGCACCTCCGCGCTCGCCACGGCGTACGAGATGTTCTTGCTCAGCGCGGTGACCCGCTCCACCTTGACGGCCTGCCCGAGCTCGACCTCGTAGCGAGTCACGGTCGGGCCCCGCGTGAAGCCGGTCACCTGGGCGTCGATCTCGAACTGCTCGAGCACGCCGGTCAGCGACTCGACGACGGCGTCGTTGGCCTTGGTCCGGGCCCGGTGCGCCGACCCCTCGCGAAGGATCTTGCTGTCCGGCAGCAGGTAGGTGACGTCGCCGGAGAGCAACAGCTGCTCGCCCCGACGCGGCATCGGGGTGTGGGCCGGTGGCGGGTGCTCGGCCGGTGACTCGCCGCCCTCGGCCTCCGGCTCGTCGGGGGCGAACGGGACGATCGGACTCTCGTAGTGACCCTCGTGGTCCATGCCGTCGTCGGCGAAAGCGCCCTGGCGGCGCCGGCGCCGGCCGCGGTGCAGGGGAAGAGCGTCGGCGCTCTCCTCGTCGACCTCCTCCGCATCACCGTCAGCGGCCGGGCGGCGCAGGAACCAGTCGCGCAGCGCGCGGGCCCGAGCCGGGATCGCGTGGACCGGTGTCGCGCTGACCACCAGCAGCCCGAACACGAGCATCAGCAGGAGAAGCGGGACGGCAACCCACGTGGTGACAGCAGCGACCAGCGGCGAGGACACCAGGAAGCCGAGGATCCCGCCGGCCTCGCGCATCGCCGTCGCGTTGTCGGACGGGTCGGGCAGCCCGCGCGCGATGTGCACCAGGCCGGTGGTCGCGAGCAGCAGGGCGGCCAGCCCGACCCCGATGCGGCCGCGGTCCTCGGCGTCCTCGGGATGACGGAGCAGCCGGATCCCGAGGGCGACCAAGGCGAGCGGGACGACAAGCCCGACCCGGCCGAGCGTGCCAGCCACGATCGCGTACAGGACGTCGCCCGGCCGGCCACGCAGGCCCCACCACTCGATGGCGGCGACCACGAAGGCAAGTCCGAGCAGGGCCAGCCCGATGCCGTCGCGGCGGTGGGCGGGATCGAGCTCACGGGCGCTGGTGCCGACCCGGCGGGCGATGCCGCCGATCAGGTGGGCGATGCCGAGCCAGCAGGCCTTCAGGAAGCGCCCGAGGCCGTGGTTGACCCGGACCGCCAGGCCGGGGCCGGCGGCCGGGCGGCGCGCCGGGGGCCGGCGCGCCGCGGGCTTGCGCGCAGGGGCGCGCTTCCCCTTGGCGCTGGAGCCGGAGCGCGTGGAGCGCGTCGGCGTGCGGGTGGCCATGCCGTGAGGCTACCCGTCTGTCACGCCAGTCACAGGCGTCCCAGCAGCCACGGCGCGCCGCGCCGGCCCGGGCGAGTCTGGTCTGCCCCTGGGGTCAGACCTCGACGACGAGCGGGATGATCATCGGCCGGCGGCGGTAGGTGTCGCTGACCCAGCGGCCCACCACCCGTCGGACGAGCTGCTGGAGCTGGTGCGTGTCGCCGATCCCCTCGCCGGCCGCCTTGGCGAGCGCCTCCTCGATCAGCGGCCGGACCCCCTCGAAGACCGCGTCGTCCTCGGCGAACCCGCGGGCGTGGATCTCCGGCCCGCCGGCGATCTTGCCGGTGACCGAGTCGACGACGACGACCACCGAGATGAAGCCCTCGTCGCGCAGGATGCGGCGGTCCTTGAGCGAGGCGTCGGTGACGTCGCCGACGCTCGAGCCGTCGACGTAGACGTAGCCGCAGGGCACCTTGCCGACGACGCTCGCGCGGCCGTCGACGAGGTCGACCACGACGCCGTCCTCGGCGAGCACGACCCGGTCGCGCGTGCACGCCGGTCGCGGTCGCCAGGTCGGCGTTGGCGCGCAGGTGCCGCCACTCGCCGTGGACCGGCATGACGTTGCTCGGCTGCACGACGTTGTAGCAGTAGAGCAGCTCGCCGGCGCTCGCGTGACCCGAGACGTGCACCATCGCGTTGCCCTTGTGGACGACCTTCGCGCCCCAGCGGGTCAGCCCGTTGATGACCCGGTAGACGGCGTTCTCGTTGCCCGGGATCAGCGACGACGCCATCAGCACGGTGTCGCCCTCGCCGACGCGGATCTGGTGGTCGCGGTTGGCCATCCGCGACAGGGCCGCCATCGGCTCACCCTGCGAGCCGGTGCAGATCAGCACGACCTTGTCGTCGGGCAGGTCGTCGAGCTGCTTGACGTCGACGACGAGACCGGCCGGCACGTGCAGGTAGCCGAGGTCGCGGGCGATGCCCATGTTGCGCACCATCGAGCGGCCGACGAACGCGACCTTGCGGCCGTGCTTCTCGGCCGCGTCGAGGACCTGCTGGATGCGGTGCACGTGGCTGGCGAAGCTGGCGACGATGATGCGCCGCTGCGCAGTGGCGAACACCCGGTCGATCGCCGGGCCGATGTCGCGCTCGGGGGTGGTGAAGCCGGGCACCTCGGCGTTGGTCGAGTCGACCAGGAACAGGTCGACGCCCTCCTCGCCCAGCCGGGCGAACGCGCGCAGGTCGGTGATGCGCCCGTCGAGCGGCAGCTGGTCCATCTTGAAGTCGCCGGTGTGCAGGACGAGGCCGGCCGGCGTGCGGATCGCCACCGCGAGCGCGTCGGGGATCGAGTGGTTGACGGCGAGGAACTCGCAGTCGAACGGACCGAGCTGCTCGCGGCCGCCCTCCCGGCACCTCGAGGGTGTAGGGCTTGATCCGGTGCTCCTGCAGCTTGGCCTCGATCAGCGCCAGGGTGAGCCGCGAGCCGAGCAGCGGGATGTCCGGCTTCTCGCGCAGCAGGTAGGGCACGGCGCCGATGTGGTCCTCGTGGCCGTGGGTGAGCACGATGGCGTCGACGCCGGTCGAGGCGGTCCCGGATGTAGTCGAAGTCGGGGAGGATCAGGTCGACGCCGGGCTGGAAGTCCTCGGGGAACAGCACGCCGCAGTCGACGACGAGCAGCCGCCCGTCGTACTCGAAGACGGTCATGTTGCGGCCGATCTCGCCGAGACCGCCGAGGGCGACGACCCGCAGGCCGCCCGCCGGGAGCTCCGGCGGCGCGCCGAGCTCGGGGTGGGGGTGGCTCACAGCGTCGATGCCGCCGCCCTCGCAGGGCGCGCGCGCAGCTCGGCCACCTGGTCGTCCGTCGCGTCGATCAGCGGCAGCCGCGTGGTGCGTGCTCGGGATCACACCCTGCGCGTCGAAGGACGCCTTGGTCATGATCGCGCCCTGCGAGCGACTTCGTCATGATCGCGCGTACGACGGGGAGCAGCTCGCGGTGCAGATGCGGATCGCGGTCTCGAGATCGCCCGCTGTCGACGGCCCCGACCATCTCGGCGTACCGCCCGGCGGCCACGTGGCCCACCACGCTGACGACGCCGACGCGCGCCGTGCGCGAGCCAGGCCAGGTTCAGCGGCGTCGTCGCCGGAGTAGTAGGCGAGGTCGGTGCGCGGCCATCACCTCGGGAGCCGGTCGAAGAGGTCGCCCTTGGCGTCCTTGACGGCGAGGATGCGCTCGTGCGCCGCCAGGCGCACCAGCGGTCTCGGTCTCGATCGGCGTGCCGGTGCGGCCGGGGATGTCGTAGAGCATCACCGGCAGCCCGGTGGCGTCCGCCGCGGCCTCGAAGTGGCGGACCAGGCCCTCCTGCGGCGGCTTGTTGTAGTAGGGCGTGACGACGCAGCAGCCCGTGGGCGCCGGCCTTCTCGGCGCGCGCGCGCCAGCTCGACCGTGTGGCGGGTGTCGTTGGTGCCGACCCCGGCGACCACGCGGGCCCGGTCGCCGACGGCCTCGACCACGGCGCGCACGAGCCGCTCCTTCTCGTCGTCGGTCGTGGTCGGGGACTCCCCGGTCGTCCCGCTGACCACCAGCCCGTCGTTGCCGCCGTCGACCAGGTGGGCGGCCAGGCGCTGGGCGCCGTCGAGGTCGAGATCGCCGGCCGCGGTGAACGGGGTGACCATGGCGGTCAGCACGCGGCCGAACGCCTCGACAGCGGGTGAGCGAGAGGGCATGGCACTCACGCTACGCCAGACCGCGCAGGGCGCCGACGTCCGGACATGTGGACACCCCGCCACTTCCCGCTCGGGGGGTCGGGAAGCGACGGGGCTTGACCGATGCATCGGAACGCACCCTGCCGGTGTTACATGGCCGGTCGAGGGAGCGGAAAGGACAACTCGGGACAGGTCGGGCCGAGGTGGTCCGGAAGGTGCCGTTGCCTCAGACCGCGACGGGGGCCTTCAGGGCCGGGTGGTGCTGGTAGTCGACGACCTCGAAGTCCTCGAAGGTGTAGTCGAACAGCGACGGGGCCTTGTGCAGGTCTCGAGCGCGGGGAACGGGAACGGCCGCGCGAGACAGCTGCTCGCGGACCTGGTCGACGTGGTTGTCGTAGATGTGGCAGTCGCCGCCGGTCCACACCAGCTCGCCCACCTGAGGTCGACCTGCTGGGCGACCATGCGGTGAGCAGGGCGTAGCTGGCGATGTTGAACGGGACGCCGAGGAAAAGGTCGGCGCTGCGCTGGTAGAGGTGGCAGGACAGCCTTCCGTCGGCGACATAGAACTGGAAGATGGCGTGGCAGGGCGGCAGCGCCATCTGGCGGGATCTCGCCGACGTTCCACGCCGACACGACCATCCGGCGCGAGTGGGGTCGGTGCGCAGCAGGTCGAGGACCTGGCTGATCTGGTCGATGTGGGCGCCGTCGGGGGTCGGCCAGGACCGCCACTGCACGCCGTAGACCGGGCCCGAGGTCGCCGTCGGGCGCCGCCCACTCGTCCCAGATCGTGACCCCGTGCTCGCTGCAGCCAGGTCACGTTGCTGTCACCGCGGAGGAACCAGAGCAGCTCGTAGGCGACCGAGCGGAAGTGCACCCGTTTGGTCGTCACCAGGGGGAAGCCGCGGTCCAGGGATCGAACCGCAGCTGCTGGCCGAACAGGCTGCGGGTGCCGGTGCCGGTCCGGTCGGGCTTGGGGGTGCCCTCGGCCATCACCCGGCGGAGCAGGTCTTCGTACTGGGTGTCGGGGGCGGTGGCCATGGCAGCGATCGTAGGCGGCCCCAGCCGTCACTGGTCGAAGTCCAGGGAGACCGTGTCGGAGACCGGCTGCGACTGGCAGGCCAGGACGAACCCGGCGTCGATCTCGTCCTGCTCCAGGGCGTAGTTGCGCTCCATCGCGACCTCGCCGGAGACGAGCCTGGCCCGGCAGGTGCCGCAGACCCCGCCCTTGCAGGCGTACGGGGCATCGGGCCGGCACCGCAGCGCCGCGTCGAGGATGCGCTGGCCCGCCGCGGGGCACATCGAACGTCGAGGACCGGCCGTCCAGGACCACGGTCACCGAGCTGCTGCCCTGGTCGCGGGCGGCGACCCCCGGCGTGCCACCGCCTCGCGCGGCGCCTCGCCCTCGACGTGGAACAGCTCCATGTGCACGTGGTTGCGGTCGACGCCCGCCTCGACAGCAGCGTCTCGCGGACCTGCCTCGACCATCACGAACGGGCCGCAGAGGAACCACTCGTCGACCGTGTCGACCGGGATGAGCGTCGCGAGCAGCCGGCGGACCTTGGCCTCGTCGAGCCGGCCGGAGAACAGCTCGACGTCCTGCGGCTCGCGGGACAGCACGTTGATGAGCCGGAAGCGCGTCGGGTAGCGGTCCTTCAGGTCGGCGAGCTCGTCGAGGAACATGATCGAGGCGGTGCTGCGGTTGCCGTAGACGAGCGTGAACGTGCTCGCCGGCTCGACCTCGAGCGCGCTGGCGACGATGGAGAGCACCGGCGTGATGCCGCTGCCCGCGGCGAAAGCGCAGTAGTGCTTGGCGTTGGCCGGGTCGAGCGGCAGCGAGGAAGCGCCCGGTCGGCGTCATCACGTCGATGCTGTCGCCCGGCGCGCAAGTCGCTGGTGGCGAAGGCCGAGAACGCTCCGCCCTCGAGGCGCTTGACGGCGACGCGCAGCCGGCCGCTGCTGTCGCGGGCGCGCAGATCGAGTAGTTGCGCCGCACCTCGTCGCCGCCGATGTCGGTGCGCACGTGAGGTGCTGCCCGGCGCTGAACGCGTAGTCGTCGCGCAGCTCGGCGGGAACGTCGAAGGTGATCGGCCACCGCGTCGTCGGTGAGCCGCTCGACCGTCTGCACCCGCAAGGGGTGGAACACGCCGTGCCGGCGCTGCGACTGCTGTCTCGGTCACTCAGATCGCCTTGAAGTGGTCGAACGGCTCGAGGCACGCGCTGCACGACCACAGGGCCTTGCATGCCGTCGAGCCGAACCTGCTCAGCTCGCGGGTGTCGCCGCTGCCGCATCGCGGGCAGCGCACCGAGAGGTTCACCAGCACGGGTCCGGTGCTCGTCGGGCTTCCGATGCCGCCCGGCCGGCCGTGTCGGCGGCGCCACGCCGTAGGCCAGCAGCTTGCGCCTGCCCTCGTCGCTCATCCAGTCGGTCGTCCACGCCGGCGACAGGACGGTGCGCACCTGGGCGTCGGCGAACCCGGCATCGGGCAGCGCATCGACGACGTCGGTGCGGATGGCGTCCATCGCGGGGCAGCCCGAGTAGGTCGGCGTCACCGTCACCTGCACGTGGCCGTCGCTCGTCGACCGTGCACGTCGCGCAGGACGCCGAGGTCGTCGATGGTCAGCACCGGCACCTCGGGGTCGGGCACCGCGGCGGCGACGACCCGCGCCCGCCCCTCTGCCGTTGTGTCCGAAGTGGCGTGCGGGTAGCCACGCTGGTCGTTTCGGACGCTACGACGACTTGACGCGGTCACCACGACGCCCCGGGGTGGGAGCGGTGCAGGTGCTGCATCTCGGCGAGCAGGTAGCCGAACGCCTCGGTGTGCACGCCGCGGCGGCCGCCGCTCGGCGGTCCACCGCGGCGTCGGGTCGCTCCAGCGTCGCCTCGGCCAGCACCGCGTCGACGTAGGCGTCCCACTCGGGCGCAGCGCCGGCACCTCGACCGCCACCCCGTCGGCGGCCAGCGCCGCTCGAGGTCGTCGGTGGTGAACATCTCGTCGACGTACGGCCAGATCCGCGTCGAGCCCGTGCTGCATCCGCCGCCGGCGACTCGTCGGTGCCGTCGCCGAGTCGGAGGACCCACTGGGTCGCGTGGTCGCGGTGGTAGTCGACCTCCTTGACGGCCTTGGCGGCCACACCGGCGATCGTCGGGTCGGTGGAGTGCTCCAACCGTGCGTAGAGCGCGAGCTGGTAGGTCGAGAACAACGAGCTGCCGCGCGATGGTGAGAGCGAAGTCCTCGTTCGGTCGCTCGACGACCTGCAGGTTGACGAAGTCGCGCTCGTCCCCGCAGGAAGGCGAGGTCGTCCTCGGTCCGGCCCGCGCCCTCCGTCTCACCGGCGTAGGTGAGCAGGAGTCGCGCCTGGCCGAGCAGGTCGAGCCCGATGTTGCCGAGCGCGACGTCCTCCTCGAGCTGCGGAGCGTTCGCGATCCACTCCCCCAGCCGCTGGGCGAGGATCAGCGCGTCGTCGCCGAGCCGCAGCGCATAGGTCGCGACGCTGCATGTCCCGACGGTGCTCGTGCTCATAGGTGCTGCACCTCGGCGGGGATGTCGTAGAACGTCGGGTGGCGGTAGGCCTTGTCGGCGGCCGGGTCGAAGAACGCGTCCTTCTCGTCCGGGCTGGACGCGATCGACCTCGGCGGCCGGCACCACCCAGATCGAGACGCCCTCGCTGCGGCGGGTGTAGATGTCGCGCGCGTTGCGCAGCGCCATCGCGGCGTCGGGCGCGTGCAGGCTGCCGACGTGCTGGTGGGACAGGCCCCGCTTGGCGCGTACGAAGACCTCCCACAACGGCCAGTCGCGCTCGGTCGTCGGCGCCTGTCATGCTGCGCCCACCTGCGCGCGAGCGGCCTGCTTCTCGGCGTACGCCGTGGCCGCCTCCCGGACCCAGGCGCCGTCCTCGTGCGCGCGGCGGCGGTGCTCCATGCGCGCGGCGTTGCACGGCCCGTTGCCCTTGAGCACCTCGAAGAACTCCGACCAGTCGATCTCGCCGAACGACGTAGTGGCCGGTCTGCGTCGTCCCAGCGGATGTCGGGGTCGGGCAGCGTGAGACCGAGCACCTCGGACTGCGGCACGGTCATGTCGACGAACTTCTGGCGCAGCTCGTCGTTGGAGAAGCGCTTGATCTTCCACGCCATCGACTGAGCGGTGTTGGGCGACTGGTCGTCGGGCGGGCCGAACATCATCAGCGACGGCCACCACCAGCGGTTGACGGCGTCCTGGGCCATCTCGTGCTGCGCCGGCGTGCCCTGCGAGAGCGTGTGCAGGATCTCGAAGCCCTGCCGCTGGTGGAAGGACTCCTCCTTGCAGATGCGCACCATCGCGCGGGCGTAGGGCCCGTAGGAGCACCGGCAGATGGGCACCTGGTTGACGATCGCCGCGCCGTCGACGAGCCAGCCGATGGCGCCCATGTCGGCCCAGGTGAGGGTCGGGTAGTTGAAGATCGAGGAGTACTTCTGCTTGCCGGCGTGCAGCAGGTCGAGCAGCTCGTCGCGGCCGACGCCCAGGGTCTCGGCCGCGGAGTAGAGGTAGAGCCCGTGGCCGGCCTCGTCCTGCACCTTGGCCATCAGGATCGCCTTGCGGCGCAGGCTCGGGCGCGCGGGTGATCCAGTTGCCCTCGGGCTGCATGCCGATGATCTCGGAGTGGGCGTGCTGGGCGATCTGGCGGATCAGCGTCTTGCGGTAGGCCTCGGGCATCCAGTCGCGGGGCTCGACCCGCTGGTCGGAGTCCACCAGCGCCTGGAAGTCCTGCTCGGACTCCGTGGCGTATTCCTGCAGCGCGGTCATGGGTCGCAGTCTAGGCGTCCGATGTTACAGAAGTCCAGCGATTTTGCTGGGTCCGTGTCACACCGCGGTCAGGTCCGGCGGCGCATCTCGAGCCCTCGCCCCGGGTGCCATGACTCGATGACCAGATGGTCGGCCGGGTCGCCGACTCGGGTCAGCACGACCTCCATGATGTCGATGCGGAACCGGTGCCCGTCCTTCGGGGAGTCCCCCTTGGTGACCTCCACACCGTGACCAGCGATCTTGGCGTCCCCCAGCCAGCCCGACTCCGCACCCTCGGGCGGGTCGACGCTCGGGCTGTGCAGCGCCAGCCGCGGGTCGCGGCGGAGGTCCAGTGCCTTCATCGACCGAGGCATCATCCCGAGCCACAGGTTGCCGTCCTCGATCTGCAGCTCCGTGCCGCTGATCCGGGGTGACCCGTCCTTCCGCAACGTCGCGAGGGTCAGGTGCTTCTGCGATGTCAGGAGGTGGCGGACCCGGTCCGTGAAGTCGGGCTCGGCGCTCACGATCTCGGCCCAGCTCGCCACGGTCCCACCGTGCCACAGCAGCATCCGTGCTGGCATCATCCTCGACCGTGGACCAGGACGACGAAGAAGATCCGCAGGAGCTGGCCAGCGAGAGCGCCCGGCGGATGTACGCCGCGGACCGCGCCTCCCAGGCGCTCGGCATCGAGATCTCCGACGTCGCACCGGGCCGGGCCACCGCGACCATGCGGGTCACGGCCGAGATGGTCAACGGGCACGCGATCGCCCACGGCGGCTACGTCTTCCTGCTCGCCGACACCGCGTTCGCGTTCGCCTGCAACACCTACGGCGAGGCGACCGTGGCACGCGCCGCCGACATCGCCTTCCTGGCCCCCGTGCACGACGGCGACGAGCTCGTCGCGGTCGCCGAGGAGCGCACCCGCTCGGGCCGCAACGGCGTGTACGACGTGACGGTGCGCCGCTCGGGGGACGAGGTGGTGGCCGAGTTCCGCGGTCACAGCCGAGGGCTGGGGCGTCCGCTCGCCAACTGATCGGCATGCGGCGCTGCTGCGCGGGCGGCCTGCGAGGATGCCGCGGTGGCGGACTCGAGTGTGCGGGCGGCATCGCCCGGCGACGCCGAAGCGATCGCGGACGTACAGGCCGCGGCCTGGCGGGCTACCTACGCCGACCTGCTGCCGGCCGAGGTGCTCGACGACCTCAGGTCGGCAGACGCCCGCGACCAGTGGCGCGAGGCGATTGCGACTCCCCCATCCGCGAGACACCGGGTGCTGGTCGCGGTAACCGGGGTCGACGTCGTCGGCTTCGCCGCCTTCGGGCCGAGCGAGGACTCCGACCTGGCGGCGATGGTGGATGCCGAGATGATCGCGCTGTGCGTGCTGCCCGACCGGATCGGCGAGGGGCACGGCTCCCGGCTGGTGAATGCCGCGGTCGACCACCTGCGCGAGGACGGTTTCCTGCACGTACGCGTCTGGCTCTCGGCAGGCGCCGAGGACGAGCGCATGCACGCCTTCCTGGCCGGAGCGGGCTGGGCCGAGGACGGCGCACGCCGTGAGCTGGACCTGCACGGCGACGGGCGGCTCGTCGTACCTCAGGTCCGTCTGCACGCCGCGATCGGCAGCGCCGTATGACGGCGGCGTGGGACGAGGTCCGCGGTTCGGTCCTGCGCACGGCCCTTGGCGTCGGAGTGGCGACCGGGGCGTACGGACTGTCGTTCGGCGCATTGGCCACGGCGTCCGGGCTAACCGTGATGCAGGCGTGTGCCCTGTCGGTGCTGACCTTCACCGGCGGGTCGCAGTTCGCGCTGATCGGCGTCCTGGGTGCGGGCGGGAACGTCGTGTCCGGATCGGCGTCCGCGATCCTGCTCGGCGCACGGAACGTGGTGTACGGCGCGCGGCTGACCGCTCCCCTGCAGCTCACCGGTTGGCGGCGCGCTCCTCGGCGCCCATTTCGTCATCGACGAGTCGACAGCAGTTGCCCTCGCCGCGGAGGAGCGCGGTGACCGCGCCGCCCGGCTCGGCTTCTGGGCCACCGGTGTGGCCGTGTTCGTGCTGTGGAACCTGGCCACCCTCATCGGCGCGATCGCCGGCAGCGCGATCGGCGACCCGCGTGACTACGGTCTGGACGCGGCAGCGCCTGCAGCCTTCATCGCCCTGGTCGCGCCACGACTGCGAACCCTGCCCGCCTGGCTCACCGCGATTGCGGCGGCCGGCGGTCGCGCTGGCCGTCGTCCCGTTCGTGCCGTCAGGGGTCCCGGTGCTCGTGGCCGCGCTGGTGCCCGTGTTCGCCGTCCTCTTGTTCAAGGAGCGGGCGCAATGACCTGGGCGGCGATCCTGGTGACGTCAGTCGGCTGCTACCTGCTGAAGCTGGCCGGGCTGCTGGTGCCCCGGGCCTGGCTCGAGCATCCGATGGCCGCCCGGGTGGCAGCACTGCTTCCCGTCGCCCTGCTGTCCGCGCTCGCCGCGGTCCAGACGTTCGCGGTCGGCACCCATTTGGTGGTGGACGCCCGACTGGCCGGTGTGGCGGCCGCAGTTGTCGCGTTGCTCTTCCGCGCGCCGTTCCTCGTCGTCGTGTTCGTTGCCGCGGCGACCGCTGCCGCCGTACGCGCGCTGCTGGGCTGACGCGGGCTAGTCCCGGCCGCGCGACCGGGCGCGGATCGCGGCCCACACACCCAGTCCGAAGCCCGCCGCCGCGCCGGCCAGCCCGGTCCACCGGACGCTGCCAAAGAGCATCTGCGCCATGGCGCCCACCATGCCGGCAAGTGCCAGGGCAGCACCCACGCCCATGCGGAACCGGCCCGGCGCCTTGTGCCAGAAGCTGTGTTGACGGCCGGTACGCCAGCCGCCTGCGACGGCGAAGGCACCACCACCCACCCCGAAGAGCCCGATATACACGTGCATCGGTGCGTAGCGCCGTGGGTGATCGTCGGTCTCCAGTTCCCGGCCTGAGGGCAGCCGCACCACGGCAGCCCGGTTCTCGTAGTAGACGAGGCGCACTCGCACCCCCTCCGCCAGCTCGTCGCGCCCCTGCTGGCGGGGGATGTCGAGCGCGAGCTTCTCCTCTCCCTGCAGGCCGGGCGCTCCCTCCGGTACGTCGGCGAGCCACCTCTGCTCGCGCGAGATCCAAGACCGTCGCTTGTACCGCTTGTCTAGGAGCAGCGCGTCGCGCTCGGTCAGACAGTCGTCGCCGAAGTCGGTGCGGCAGGTGGGCAGCGCGCTGATGTCGTCAGGCTCCGCTGCGGCGCTGATCCCGACGAGACCCAGCACCAACCCGACCAGCACGAACAGCGAGCCGGAGAGGATCCAGGCCCACGGGTGGATCCCGCGAGTCCGGTCGCCAGCCATGGCGGGTGAGGCTAGTTGGCCGGCCCGTCAGAGGTCGAGCAAGTGCTCCAGGCCGACGGTGAGACCAGGTCGGTTGCGGACCTCGCGGATGCCGAGCAGGACCCCCGGCATGAACGACGATCGGTCCGAGGAGTCGTGCCGGATGGACAGGGTCTCCCCGACGTTTCCGAACAGCACGTCTTGCGAGGCGACCAGCCCGCGCACGCGTAGGGAATGGACCGGCACGCCCTCCACGGTGGCGCCGCGCGCACCGTCCAAGGCGCTCGACGTGTTGTCGGGTGGAGGCCCCAGACCCGCGGCTCGTCGTGACTCGGCAACCAGCTCCGCCGTACGACGTGCCGTGCCGCTCGGTGCGTCGGCCTTGTCGGGGTGGTGCAGCTCGACCACCTCGACCGACTCGAAGTAGCGGGCAGCCTGCGCGGCGAACCGCATCATCAGCACCGCGCCGATCGCGAAGTTGGGTGCGACGAGAACGCCGACGCCAGGCGCCTTGGCCAACCATCCGCCGACCTGGGCCAGGCGCTCATCATCGAAGCCACTGGTCCCGACGACAACCGAGATCCCGTGCTCGACGCAGAACTGCAGGTTGTCCATCACCGCATCGGGACGGGTCAGGTCGACCGCGACCTCGGCCTTCGAGCCGACGATGTCGTCGATGGAGTCAGCAGAGCCGACGGACGCGACCAGCTCGAGGTCGTCGGCGGCCTCGACCGCGCGGCAGGCCTCGCTGCCCATCCGCCCGGACGCGCCCAGCACCGCAACCCTGATCGTCACGGCATTGATCGTCGCATGGGCGCCGCAGAAAGCAGCGCAGCGGCGGGTCAGGCGACGGCGGCGGCGAAGTCGCGGTCGCCCTCGAAGGGGCCGACCACGGCCAGCGTCGGCGGGGCCGCGAGCAGCTCTCCCGCCATCGCACTGATGTCGTCGAGCGTCACTCCGTCGATGCGGTTGATGACCTCGTCGACGGACAGCAGCTCGCCGTAGACGAGCTCAGCCTTGCCGATGCGGCTCATCCGCGAACCGGTGTCCTCGAGGCCGAGGACCAGTGACCCGCGCAGCTGGCCCTTCCCGCGTTCGAGCTCGGTCTCGGTGATGCCGGTCGCGGCAATCTTGGCCAGCTCCTCGCGGCAGATGGCCAGCACGTCGTCGACCTTGCGGGGGACGCAACCGGCGTACACGCCGAACAGCCCGGTGTCGGCGTACTGCGCGTGGTAGCTGTAGACGGAGTAGGCGAGCCCGCGCTTCTCGCGCACCTCCTGGAACAGCCGAGACGACATGCCCCCGCCGAATGCCGCGTTGAGCACGCCGAGCGCGAACCGGCGCTCGTCGCTGCGGCTCACACCGGGTACACCCAGGACGAGGTTGGCCTGCTCGGTGGTGCGCGGCACCACGCGGATGCCGCCAGGCGAGGCCGTACGACGATCGCCACCGCGCGGGGGCGACGGGACCGCGTCGCCGCCGACCATTTCGGCAGCGCCGAACGCCTTGCGCACCAGGCGGACGACCGAGGCGTGGTCGATGTTGCCGGCGACGGCGACCACCATGTCCTGCGGCCGGTAGCGGCGGTGGTAGTAGCCGGCGATCGCGCCGCGCCCGATCGTGGTGATCGAGTCGACGCTGCCGAGGATCGGCCGGCCGAGCGGGCTGTCGCCGAAGAGGGTCTGGGCGAACTGGTCGTGGACCAGGTCGGTCGGGTCGTCCTCGTGCATGGCGATCTCCTCGAGGATCACGCCCCGCTCCGAGTCGACGTCACCGGGCCGGATCAGCGAGCTGGTCACCAGGTCGCAGACGACGTCGACCGCCAGTGGCAGGTCGTCGTCGAGGACGCGGGCGTAGAAGCAGGTGTACTCCTTGGAGGTGAACGCGTTCATCTCCCCACCGACCGCGTCGATCGCCGAGGAGATGTCCAGGGCGTCCCGGCGGTGAGTGCCCTTGAACAGCAGGTGCTCGAGGTAGTGGGACGCGCCAGCGAGTGACGGGCTCTCGTCACGGGAGCCGACGCCCACCCACACACCGACGGTGACCGAACGAACCGTCGGCATCGCCTCGGTGATGATGCGCAACCCCCCGGGAAGCACGGTGCGGCGGACCAGGCCGCCGCCACCGTGCCCCCGGTCAAGGGTGCGCGTGGTTCCCCGCACGCGGGGCTTAGGAGTCGTCGCCGTGGGACGCCGAGGAGCCCTCTGAGCTCTCGGAGTCGCCGCTGCCGCCGCCCTGATCGGAGTTGTCGACCGGGACCAGCGACAGCTTGCCCCGGGGGTCGATCTCGGCGATCTGCACCTGCACCTTGTCGCCGACCTTGACCACGTCCTCGACGTTGTCGACCCGCTTGCCACCGGCCAGCGCGCGCAGCTTGGAGATGTGTAGCAGGCCGTCACGACCGGGCACCAGCGACACGAACGCGCCGAAGGTGGTGGTCTTGACGACGGTGCCGAGGTAGCGCTCGCCGACCTCGGGCATCGTCGGGTTTGCGATCCCGTTGATCATGTTGCGGGCTGCCTCGGCCTTGGGGCCATCGGTGGCGCCGATGTAGATCGTGCCGTCGTCCTCGATGCTGATCTCGGCACCGGTCTCGTCCTGGATCTGGTTGATCATCTTGCCCTTGGGGCCGATGACCGCGCCGATCTGGTCGACCGGGATCTTGATGCTGATGATCCGCGGCGCGTAGGGCGACATCTCGTCGGGTGCGTCGATCGCCTCGTTCATCACGTCGAGAATGTGCAGCCGGGCTTCCTTGGCCTGGGTAAGCGCCGAGGCGAGCACCGAGGCCGGGATGCCGTCGAGCTTGGTGTCGAGCTGGATCGCGGTGACGAACTCCTTGGTGCCGGCGACCTTGAAGTCCATGTCGCCGTAGGCGTCCTCCGCGCCAAGGATGTCGGTCAGCGCGGCGTACTCGGTCTGGCCGTCGACCGTGTCGGAGATCAGGCCCATCGCGATGCCGGCGACCGGCGCGCGCAGCGGCACACCGGCGTTGAGCAGCGACATCGTGGAGGCGCAGACGGAGCCCATCGAGGTCGAGCCGTTGGAGCCCAGCGCCTCGGAGACCTGGCGGATGGCGTAGGGGAACTCCTCGCGGGCCGGCAGCACGGGCAGGATCGCCCGCTCGGCGAGCGCGCCGTGGCCGATCTCGCGCCGCTTGGGCGAGCCGACCCGGCCGGTCTCACCGGTGGAGTAGGGCGGGAAGTTGTAGTTGTGCATGTAGCGCTTGCGGTTCTCGGGGTTCAGCGTGTCGACCATCTGCTCCATGCGGAGCATGTTCAGCGTGGTGACACCCAGGATCTGGGTCTCGCCGCGCTCGAACAGCGCCGAGCCGTGCACCCGCGGGATCACGTCGACCTCGGCGGAGAGCTGGCGGATGTCGCTGAGCCCACGGCCGTCGATGCGCACCTTGTCGCGCAGGATGCGCTGGCGCATGACCTTCTTGGTCAGGGCCTTGAACGCGCCGCTGATCTCCTTGTCGCGTCCCTCGAACTTGCCCTCGAGCCGCTCGTTGGCGAGCGCCTTGAGCCGGTCGAGCTCGGTCTCGCGGTCCTGCTTGTCCGCGATCCGCAGCGCGGTCGACAGCTCGCTCTCGAGCTCGCTGCTGACAGCCTCGAGCACGTCGTCCTGGTAGTCGAGGAACTGCGGGAACTCGCGGGTCGGCTTGGCGGCCGCACCGGCGAGCTCGGACTGCGCGTCGCACAGGGTCTTGATGAAGGGCTTGGCCGCCTCGAGACCGGCGGCGACGATCTCCTCGGTCGGGGCGGTCTTGTTCTCGTTCTTGACGAGGTTCCACGCAGCGGTGGTGGCCTCGGCCTCGACCATCATGATCGCGACGTCGTCACCGACCACGCGGCCGGCCACGACCATGTCGAAGACGGCGCGCTCGAGGTCCTCGTGGGTGGGGAAGGCGACCCACTGGTCGTCGATGAGTGCGACGCGGGTGGCGCCGATCGGGCCGCTGAAGGGGAGGCCGGAAATCTGGGTGGACAGCGATGCCGCGTTGATCGCGATGACGTCGTACATGTCCTTGGGGTCGAGCGCCAGGACGGTGATGACGACCTGGACCTCGTTGCGCAGGCCCTTGACGAACGAGGGGCGCAGCGGGCGGTCGATCAGCCGGCAGGTGAGGATCGCGTCCTCGCTCGGGCGGCCCTCACGACGGAAGAACGAGCCGGGGATCTTGCCCGCGGCGTACATCTTCTCCTCGACGTCGACCGTCAGGGGGAAGAAGTCGAACTGCTCCTTGGGGTGCTTTCCGGCCGTAGTGGCCGACAGCAGCATGGTGTCGTCGTCGAGATAGGCGGCGACGGCGCCGGCGGCCTGCCGGGCGAGTCGCCCGGTCTCGAAGCGGATGGTGCGCTTGCCGAAGCTGCCGTTGTCGATGACCGCTTCGGACGTGTGAATCTCTGGACCCTCCATGGGTCACTCTCCTCTTGTATCCGAGGAGCAGGCGGGCGACGGCGCATCGGGATCTCGTTGTCCCGGAAACCGGTCTTCGATGGAAGCCCACGAGGCTGCAGCGCAGTCTGGGAGGCCACTACCGAGGACCGGTACGTCGAGGCGAGCCGCTCCTTGCAATGGGTATTCAGTTGTTGTCAGTGCTGGGGGCGCCCCGGAGGGCGCGAGCTATCGGCGCAGACCGAGCTTCTCGATCAGCGCGCGGTAGCGGTTGATGTCGGTCTTGGCCAGGTAGTTGAGCAGCCGGCGACGGCGACCGACGAGCAGGAGCAGACCACGACGTGAGTGGTGGTCGTGCTTGTGCTCCTTGAGGTGCTCGGTGAGGTCGCTGATGCGGCGGGACAGCATCGCGACCTGGACCTCGGGAGACCCGGTGTCGGTCTCGGCACTGCCGTGCTCGGTGATGATCTTCTTCTTCGTTGCGGTGTCGAGCGGCACGGATCTCCTCTGGATGGTCTGCTGAGCTCCGCCCGGTCTGGTTCACGGGCGGCATGGGTGACTCACGCCGTAGATACGGCAGCCCTCAGGTTAGCAGCCGGGAGCCCTCCGGCCCCAATCGGCGCCGCTCAGCCAAGCGTACGGCGGCGGAGCGCCAGATAGGCCGCCCGGACCCCGACCGCGGTCTCCAGCTCGTGGACGATGTCGGTGAAGAACTGCTCCCGGTAGTTGGCGTCGGTGACCGCGTAGACCGTGAAGTACAGGCCGGAGAAGGCGGCCAGGAAGATCGACACCTGCAGCAGCTCGTTCGAGAAGCCGAGCTGGCCGAGCAGCGGTGGGGCGGGGGCCCGCTCGCCGACCCACGACGTGATCACCTCGTCGTTGATCGCCACCCGGCCGAACAGCAGGAAGAACACCCAGACCGCGGTGGCCAGCAGCAGAACCTGGGCGATCTGGGCGATGAGCAGGACGAGCAGCAGGTTGACCCGCTGGCGGCGGGTCAGCGGCTCGGCCTGCACGTCGTCCAGCTCATCCTCCAGATCGGCCAGCGGGGTGCCCGGAAGGGCGCGGCTCACGACGTCCGGGCCCATGTCGTCGTTGACCGCCGCCACCTCCTCGGGCAGCCGTCCCAGGAGGAAGGCCACGGCGAGCGCGCCGAAGAAGGCCACGGCCAGCCAGAGCACCGGCCGCGAGAGCGACGAGGCGACCTGCCACACCTCGGTGTTGATGAACAGGAACGTCATGAACAGCAGCAGCATCGGGAGCGCACGGGTGACCAGCCGGAAGAGCGACCCGAGCTCCTTGGAGGTGCGGCGCAGCGCCCAGCGGGCGATCGGGCCGACGTCGAGGATCTCGATCGCCGCCACGACGAGGAGGATCGTGGCATCCGCGAGCAGCGTGCCGAGCGCCCAGTCGCCGTCCTGGCGCAGTGCCAGGACCACGGCAGCCGGTCCCACCACGAAGACCGAGAGCTCCACGACACCCACCCGCCGGGGCCGCTCCATCGCCTTGCGGTGGCGGAACAGGTTGGCCAGCGCCCAGACCGCCAGCAGAAGCAGGAGCCCGATGCCGGAGTAGAGCAGCCGGGTCGTCCACCCCTCGTCGGCCGGCACCGCGAGGAGCAAGGAGCCGAAGTAGGCCACCACGAGCACGGCAAGCGAGCGACCGTGGACGAGGTCGTTCACGTCGATGGTGCGGCCCTCGACGAAGAACGGCAGCCCCCGTCGTACGAACCAGGCCTCGGTCTCGCGGACCGCCTGCTCGCGGCGCTCGGGGGTCACGTGAGGATCTCGCGGGCGCGGCGGCAGTCCTCGGCCATCTGCACCTTCAGTGGCTCGACGCCGTCGAACTTGACGGTCTCGCGGAGTCGCTCAGCGAAGTCCAGGGCCACGTGCTCGTCGTACAGCTCGAGGTCGTCGCGGTCCAGGACGTAGGCCTCGACACGGCGGACCAACCCGCCGAACGTGGGGTTGGTCCCGATCGAGATGGCGGCGGGCAGGCGGTCGCCGGACTCGCGCGTGAGCCAGCCGGCGTACACCCCGTCGGCGGGGACGGCGCTGACGTCGTCGGGGCCGAGGTTGGCTGTCGGGTAGCCGAGCTCGCGGCCGCGGTGGTCACCGTGCACGACGATGCCCTCGACGCGGTGCGGGCGACCGAGCGCCTTCTCTGCAGCGACCACGTCGCCCTCGGCGAGCCGGTCACGGACGTAGGTCGACGACCAGGTGGTCTCGCCGCCCGCCAGCGGGACGGGAACGACCTCGAACCCGTACGACGTGCCGAGCTCGCGCAGCAACGCCACGTCGCCGGCCGCCCGGTGGCCGAAGCGGAAGTTCTCACCGACATGCACTGCCTTGGCGTGCAGGGCGTCGACGAGGACCTCGCGGACGAAGTCCTCCGCGCTCTGCTGTGCGCGCGTCGTAGTGAACGGCAGGACCAGCACGGCGTCGACGTGCTCGTCGGCCAGCAGCTGGAGGCGGTGGTCGAGGGTGGCCAGGGCGGGCGGCCTGCGGTCGGGCGCGACGACCGCCATCGGGTGCGGGTCGAACGTGACGACGACCGATGTGGCACCGATCTCGCCCGCGTGCCGGACCACGCCGGCGATGACATGCCGGTGGCCTCGGTGGACGCCGTCGAAGACGCCGATGGTCGCGACCGACCGTTCGACGCCTTCGACCTCCTCCAGCGCACGCCAGACGCGCACTCAATGCCTCCTCCGGATGACCGCCGGCCAAGAGTAGGGCGTCGGCGGAAATCCGAAATCAGCCAGGGGCTAGCGCCGGTTCGGTGCGATCAGGTGTGCCTAGCCGCCTTCAGGAGAGCCACGAGTGCCTCGCCCTGACGCAGGAGGTTGGTGCGCACCGCATCGACTTCGCCGCCCTTGACCTGGCCGCGGACGCCGGCCAGGAACTGCTGGACCAGCGCAACGGTGCTGGTGACGCTGCCGGACTCACCGAGCACCTGCGCGCCCTCGAGCCGGTCGAGGAGACTCGCCGCGACGTCTGGAGCGAGGCGGCCGGCGGCGACGTACTCGCTGACCCAGTCGGCGATGTCCGTGTACCACGCCGGGTCCCTCGTGAAGGCCTGCGGAATGTATCCGGCGGTCGCGTTGGCCAGCGTGGTCGCCACGACCTCATCGACGTAGGAGTCAATCGTCGGGTACAGCGCGGAGAGCTGGGCGTCGGTCAGTGGCACCGAGCTGCCGTCAAGGAAGCAGAAGCCCGGGCCGGTGTTGACGCCGGAGTTCACGCGCAGCGGCGCCTCCTGCTGGGCGAGTCGAATGCCGCCGAGAGAGATGCCGAGGCTGTCGCGCGCGACAGTTGGAGGCGTCGTGGTGGTCATCTGGATCTTGGCAGCGGACGGTGGCTGGACCCCATACGCGACCCATTGGACGGTGTGGTCGTAGACGGCGTTCTGAACCATGTGCTGCGGGATCCGTGACAGCGACGGCAAGGTGCACGTGTTGGGTGTACCCGGGTAGCCACCCGGCGCCGAGCCGATGTCGCGGATGCGCAGGCGGCCGTAGTCGGTGATGAGCTTCCAGTCACCGTGAGAGGCGCCCGCCACCTCCCAGGCGCGCAACACCGATGAGTCGGGCTGGGCGCGTGCCGCGGCGGACAGGATGCCGCTGGCGATGTCACCTTCGGAGTTGATGCGGAAGACGGGCCTGGCGAGGTCGGTGCGCAGCACCCCGCCGCCACCGTGGAGGACGACGGCGTCAAGGATGTTCGAGAGCGGCTGGATTGCGTTGTAGTAGTTGGCCAGTCGCCCGGCGGACTGAGAGTGGCCGGTAGCGACGACGTAGTCGGGGTTCAGCGATCCGAGCGGGTCGAGTCCAGCCGGGCTCCGGATGGCCCTGACGCCCTGGGAGAAGATGTCATACGACAGCGAGTCGTCATTTATCGTGCCGCCAGCCGTCACGTCCAGCGAGCCGTAGCGGGCGGGGCTCCACGCTCTCAGACCCGTGGTGGCGTTGTGGATTCCGGCGCGTTGCGCCGAGATGCCTACCCACGCGTAGCCGTTCTTGATGAGGTGCTCATGAGTCTGGAACCAGTCGACTTCCTGGTCCCACTGATTGCTCACGTTGTACCACTCGGCGATGACGATCCCGTTGAAGTCCGCAGCCGCGACGGGGCGCCGTACGACGATGCGCGTCGTGTAGGGATGCCCGGTGCTGACCGCCGTACCCGTCGAGGTGCCGGCGGTGGTGTAGCGCGTCGCCGTGCCGGAGATGAAGTACTCCTGTTCGACGTAGCCGTTGCCCGCGAGGTCGTAGTCGCTTGCGAGGAACGGGTAGCCGTGAGCGGGACTCCCGAGTGGCGAGGTGCTCGCGATGGGACCGTTCACCGTGGGGGCGGCAACGCTCGCTCCGGTCGCTGTTGAGGGCGTCGGGGCGATCCCGCCCGGGCCCGGCGGGAGCGCTTGGGCGGGTCCCGCGATGAGGAGGGGGGTGACCAGCACCGCCGCAACGACCAGCGGCACGGCATGAACTCGGCGCTGCCTGCGTGACGAGCCCGAACCCGTTGAGCATCCCCGTCGAAAAATCATCGGAACTCTCCTCGAAGCGGGTCGATCGCCGACAGAGGCGACGGCCGGCCGGAACTGGGACTTTGCGTCCACGTCACCCAACTTTTGTTACCTTCCGAGGAAAGTCCCACGCCTACCGACCAAAGTCAACGGGGTGGTCAAAGTTCGGGACGGTTCCGGTCGGGGGGTCGCTCGGTCGCCAAGACCGTCAGTCGCCCTTGACGTTCACGATCTGGCGGAGCGTATGCCGCACCTCGACCAGGTCGGCGGCGTCGGCCATCACCTGGTCGATGTCCTTATAGGCCGCCGGGATCTCGTCGATGAACGCGTCGGTGTCGCGGTACTCGATGCCCTCCATGGCCGCGCGGAGATCCTCGGCCGTGAAAGTACGACGGGCCGCCGAGCGCGAGTGAGCTCGGCCGGCGCCGTGCGGAGACGAGTTGAGCGAGAGCTTGTCGCCCTTGCCGACCACCACGTAGCTGGCCGTTCCCATCGAGCCGGGAATCAGCCCAGGACGACCGACGGATGCCTCGATGGCGCCCTTGCGGGAGACCCACACGTTCTTGCCGAAGTGGTTCTCCTGCTGGGTGAAGTTGTGGTGGCAGTTGATGCGCTCGCTCTCCGCCACCGGCTCCCCCATCCACGCCTGGACGCAGCCGATGACGCGGTCCATCATCTCCTCACGGTTGAGCAGCGCGAACTTCTGCGCCCAGCGCAGATCGCGCATGTAGGCCCAGAACTCATCGGTGCCCTCGACGAGGTACGCCAGGTCCGGGTCGGGAAGCTCGATCCACCAGCGCGCGCAGAGGCTTGCGGCGATCGCGATGTGTCGCTGCGCGATCTTGTTGCCGATTCCGCGAGACCCGGAGTGCAGGAACAGCCAGACGCGACGCTCCTCGTCGACAGTGACCTCGATGAAGTGGTTGCCCGAGCCCAGAGTTCCGAGCTGAAGACGCCAGTTGCCGGCGTACTGCTCGTAATCGATGTCGGCCTTGGACTCGAGGTCACGGACGCGCTCGGTCGCCGTGTCCGTCATGACGGTGTTGTACTTCCCCGCCGAGAGCGGAACGGCATCCTCGATTGCCACCCGCAGGGCGCGCAGGTCGCGACCTGCGAGGTCGTCCACGTCGAACTGGGTGCGAACCGCGATCATGCCGCAGCCGATGTCGACCCCGACCGCAGCCGGGATGATGGCCCGCAGGGTCGGGATGACCGATCCGACCGTGGCGCCCTTGCCGAGATGCGCGTCCGGCATCAGCGCGAGGTGGGGGAAGACGAACGGCATCGACGCCGCGCGCTCGGCCTGGGCCAGAGCCTTGTCGTCGAGCAGGGACGCCCAGCTGATCAGACGCTTGCTGATCGTGCGGCGCATGATTTCTCTCCTGAGTCGGAAACGTGGGACGTCCGCCCGGCAGGAATCGAACCTGCGTCTCCGGCTTCGTAGGCCGGCGCCGTTTCCGTTGGACTACGGGCGGTTGGCGAAAAGAGGTCGCGGCTGGAGCCGTCGCCTCTGTTCGTTTCGTCGCACCCGATAAGTCATGCGGGGAAGGATCCTCGATCGATTGCGCCCGGTCAACGCAGTTAGGGCGATCGGGTGAATGAGAGGTGGCGTTGTGTCGGGCCGACGTCGGCGAGATTTCGTCATCGATTCGTTACCTGGGAGTGGTGGAAACCGTTGCCTGGCAACGGGAACTGTCGGGGGTCGCCTCTAGCGTGATCGGCATGAAGGACGAGTCGGGCAGCGCGGAGCACGGGTGTGACTCCGCGCTGCTCGGCGCGCCGCTGCCGCCCGACCCGTTCGCGGCCGACGACGACGATTTCGACGAGGACGCGTTCTGGGAGGCGCGCGGCGCGACACTGGTGCCGGCCGCGGAGACGGGCCGGTGGCGGGTGGATGCGGCGCTGGCGGCCGAGCCGGGCGCGGTCTACGCCGGGTGCCTGGCCGAGTTGGACCCGCGGGTCCTGGACGGGGAGACCCGGGTCGACCTGATCCGCGCCTGGGCGCGGGTCGCCGCCTGGGTGGACGCGCAGCAGCAGGTCGCCCTCGCCGCGGTGGTGGACGCGACCGAGGACGCCGGGCTGACCGGCGACGACGCGCGCCACGAGGTCGGGGTCGCGCTGCGCCTGTCCCCCGGCTCGGCCTACGACACCGTGCAGCGGGCGGCCGCGCTGACCGGTCGGCTGACCGACACCCTCGCCGCGCTGCGGCGGGGGGAGATCTCCGGGTTGCAAGCCACCACCATCGCCAAGATGGTCGAGCACCTCGACAACAACCTCGCCAAGACGGTGCAGGCCCGGGTCCTCGCGACCGCCCCCGACCAGACCCTGGCCGAGATGAAGCGGACCATGCGCCGGGCGGTCATCGCCGCCGACCCGGCCGGTGCCGAAGCCCGGGCCGAGGCGGCCCGCGCCGAGCGGACCGTGAGCCGGGACCCGCTCGATGATGGGATGGCCGAGCTGCGCGCGGTGCTGACCGCCCCCGACACCGAGCTGGTCTGGGCCGAGCTGACCGCCCGCGCCCAAGCCGAACACATGCGCCGCGGTGACCACGGCCTGCCCCAGCCCGGCCTCGACGCCCTGCGCGCCGACGCCCTCGTCGACGCCATCCTCGGCACCCCCGACACCCGGGACGACGCGAACGCCGCCACCCCCAACACTGAAGCCGGTCCCACGCGCGGGCCGGGCAGGTCAGGCGGACCGGGTGGTCCGGGGCGGGCGCAGCTGCGGGTCACCGTCAACCTGCCCACCCTGCTCGGCCTGGCCGACAACCCGGGCGAGCTGGACGGACACGGACCCATCCCGCCACAGCTGGCCCGCGAGCTCGCCGGCGACGCCGACTGGATCCGGTTCACCACCGACCCCCAGACCGGCGAGCTGCTCGACCTCGCACCCCGCCGCTACCGGCCCTCCCGCCGCCTCGCCGCCTTCATCCGGGCCCGCCAACCCGTCTGCGGCTGGCCCGGCTGCAACCAGCCGTCCGAACGCTGCGACCTCGACCACAACCACGACTTCGGCAAAGGCGGCCCCACCTGCCGGCCCAACCTCGGACCGTTCTGCCGCCAACACCACAACGCCAAAACCCACGGCCGATGGCAATACCGACGCCACCCCGACGGCGGCGGCACCCTCACCAGCCCCCTACGCAAGACCTACACCCTCAAACCACCCTGGCGACGCGCCAACCAGTGAGCACCACCAGATGGTCGCTCCATGTCATTCATTCAGCGCACACCCAGCATTCGCTGTTCGAAGGAGAACCAGGCAACCCGCGCGTATCGGCACTTCGGTGCGCCGCCGCTCAGCGTTGCTCGAAGAGTGCACCGGGGTTCCTCCTCACCGTGCCTTCGCCCAGCCGTGGACCGCGACGTCGCGCCAGATCAGGTGGGCCAGCGCCGCCGCCACAAGCAGTCCGGCGTCAGGCCACGCGGATCTTCTCGCCTATCTTCAAGAAGTTGGGGTTGGCCCGCTTCTGGGGGTTCAGTTCGAGGATGCGGGTGGGTGTGAGCGAGAATTGTTTGGCGATTCCGAACAGCGTCTCGCCACGCACCACCGCGTGAAACTTCTGACCGCCGGCAGCAGCCTTCTTGGCAACAGCCTTCTTGGCAGAGGCGGCCCCGAAGGTGGGTCGTTTCCCGGCCTTAGCCTGCGCGATGGTGATCCCGACCGGTTCGACATGTGTGGGGTCAAAGCCCACCTTGACCTTGCGGTTGATGTCGCCGTCAGCGATCGCGGCGGCGACCCCAGCTGCGAGCTTAGCCGGCAGGCTGAACGAGATGCCGGTGTGCACCCCCTCCGCGTGGGCGGCGATCGCCAGGGCCAGCATGTACCGCTTGGGTGGACCCAGCGGATGGTCATCGTCGAGTACGTCGGCCGCCAGGGACTCCTTGACGCCACCAGCTCCGGTAACGTTGTGAAACCCGAATTTGACCTTGCTGTGGCCGCTCAGGAACGCTTTCAACTGGTCGGCCGGAGTGCGGAAGGCTTCCTGGATGCGCGGTCGGAAGCCCTGAGCCTCCATCCGGTTGAGCACACGGCGGACGACAACACCCATCGGGTCGTCCATCTCGGTGAGCCTCTGACTGTTGCGCGCCTTGCGGTCCGCTTCCTTCATTACGCCCTCCCTCGACCGCCGCTCGCTGGGCAGGCGGACGGAGCTCCGAAGCGCGGCGAGCTGCCGGTAGGCGGGCTCGATGGACCAGATCGAGCCAGGGCCACGGGTCCAAAGAACATCAGGTCCTGTTCCGTGTCAAGGTCGTTCTCCGGGATCGTCACGAGCCTGCCCGTCAAGGACTTCCATCCGCGCACAGCCTGCCGACGGGGCGAGCCACAGGCGGAACCGAGCTGGCAGCACGTCACGCGTCGCTCACCGTGAAGCGGCCGATCCGACCGCGCCGGGAAGGACGAGGATCCATCCTTCGAAGTCGTACTCGAAGCCGAGCCGCTCGTATACCCGCCGGGCCGGATTCGAATCCGTTACCGCAAGCCCCAGGTGGGGCTCGCCGTCGGCGTTCAGGTTCTCGAGTGAACGCGTCAGTACCGCGGTGCCGATGCCGGGCAGCGTCGGGTCCGGCGCACGAAACATGTTCATCAGCCACGGTCCCTTCCACCCGGTCACATGATCGCTGCGCACGACAACTGCCGCGGCGACCGGCTGGCCTTCGACGACAGCCACCTGCGTTGCTCGCTCCATCAACGGGTTGTCCGGGTCCTCGACCATGTTCGTCAGCGACCCGGCTGCTTCGCCGAGGTGGGGCCCGCGCGCATCCGGGTGTCCCGGGCCGTATGCGGCAACCAAAGCCCGGGCGAGAAGCTCGGCGTCGCCCGCCTGCCAGGTCCTGAGGATCAGGCCGGACGTCGGTGGCGCCGCCGGCACCTCACGCAGGTGGTGGCGCATCGTGTGGACGTGCCGGATCTGTTGAGCGCCCGCAGCGAGCAACCCGTCGCGGACAACCTGATCGGCGAGAACGACCGCCGAGCCGGGCGCGACCTCAGACATGACCGCCGCGACTCGTCGGGCGGCACTCACCCGGTCGAGAGCGGGGAAGATCAGCGTCCCGGCACGGGTCGGCCAGACCTCCACCTCAAGCCTCGGTTCGTCCGGCGAGCGGTTCACGGCACTGCCCTTCGGTCAGGTGACGGCGAGGCGCACGGCGTACTGCGGGTCGCTCTGCTCTCCGGCGGCGATGACGGCCGCGATCTGCTCGACCGCCGCGACGACATCGACGTGCCGGACGTAGAGCGGCGCGAAGCCGAGCCGCACCACGTCGGGCTCGCGGTAGTCGCCGACCACCCCGCGCGCGATCAGCGCCTGCACCACGCCATACGCGTGGGGGTGCCGGAGTGACACCTGGCTCCCGCGCTCGTCGTCGACCCTCGGCGTGGCGACGGTGAAGCCCAGCGGCGCCAGCGCGTCATCGGAAGATCCAGGAACAGCCGCGTCAGCGAGACACTCTTCTCGCGGACGTCGGTCATCGACAGGCCGTCGAACGCCGACAGCGCCGCCTCCAGCGTCAGCAACGACACCATCGGCGGGGTGCCGCAGCGCAGCCGGTCGATGCCCGGCGCGGGCTCGTAGCGGCCCTCCATCGCGAAAGGCCGCGCATGACCGGTCCAGCCGGCCAGCGGCGACTGCATCGCCGCGTGGTGACGACCGGCGGCCATGACGTACGCCGGGGCGCCGGGCCCGCCATTGAGGTACTTGTACGTGCATCCCACTGCGAAGTCGGCGTTGCTGCCGCCGAGGTCGACCGGCATCGCGCCCGCGGAGTGCGAGAGGTCCCACACCATCAGCGCGCCCGCTGCCTGCACCGCCGAGGTGATCGCTGCCATGTCGTGCGCCCGGCCGGTCCGGTAGTCGACGTGCGAGTAGCTGACGACAGCCAGGTCCTCACCCAACGCCGACGACAGGTCCAGCGGGTCGACGCGACGCACCTCGAGACCGAGCAGGTCCGCCGCCGAGTCGGCGATGTAGAGGTCGGCCGGGAAGTTGCCGGGCTCGATCACCAACACTCGCCGGTCCGGGCGCAACCGCGCTGCCGCGACAAGCAGCTTGAACAAGTTGACCGATGTCGAGTCGGCGACCAGCACCTCGTCGTCCGCGGCCCCGATCAGCCGCGCCAGCAACGCACCGACCCGGGCGGGCGCAGACCACCAGTCGTTCGTGTTCCACGATGCGATCAGGTCCTGGCCCCACTGACGGGCGACGACGTCCTGTACGGCGTCGGGCACTGCTCGGGGCATCGCGCCCAGCGAGTTGCCGTCGAGGTAGACCAGCCCCTCGGGCACGACGAAGCGGTCACGGGCGAAGCCGATCGGGTCTGCGTCGTCCAGGGCTCGGGCGCGCTCGCGGGCAGCGGTCAGGTCCACGGCCGCAGCCTATGCAGCCCGCTTCAGACGAACACAGCGAGCGGCTTCGCGCGGCCGGCCCGCTCCTCGACCAGAGCGAGGAACGTGCCGTCCGGCCCGAAGACCGCGACCGGCCCCGACCCCGCCGACTCCCATGGCAGCTGGCCCCCGTGCGAGAGCAGCCGGGCCTGCTCGCCGTCGACGTCGCGGCTCGGGAACGCGCCGCGAGCGGCGACAGCGATCGGCATCACCTCGAACGAGGACTCGAGCTGCTCCAGCGTGCGCGCGTCCGCCACGTCGTACGGGCCGACCCGGGTCCGCCGCAGCGCCGTCAGGTGCCCCCCGACGCCCAAGGCCACGCCGAGGTCGCGGGCAAGCGCGCGCACGTAGGTTCCGCTGGAGCAGACGACAGTCGCGTCGAGGTCGACGACATCGCCCGTACGCCGGGTCGCGTGCACGTCGAAGGAGTGGACCGTCACGGGCCGGGCGGCCAGCTCGACGGTGTCGCCAGCACGCACCTTCGCGTAGGCCCGCTTGCCGTCGACCTTGATCGCGCTGACCGAGGACGGCACCTGCTGGATCGCACCCGTCAGCCCCGCGACTGCCGCAAGGACCTCGTCGTCCTGGAGGTGCGCGGCAGAAGCCGTCGTGACGACCTCACCCTCGGCGTCGTCGGTCACCGTGCTGACCCCGAGCCGGATCGTCGCGTCATAGGTCTTGTCCGTCAGCGCAAGGTGACCAAGCAGCCGGGTCGCCCGCTCGACGCCGAGCACCAGCACGCCGGTCGCCATCGGGTCGAGGGTGCCGGCGTGACCGACCCGTCGGGTTCCGGCCAGGCGGCGGGTGCGAGCGACGACGTCGTGCGACGTCAGGCCGGCGGGCTTGTCGACCAGCACCAGCCCGCTCGGTGCGGTCACGAGTCCTCAGCGGCCTCGGTGCGCGGTGCGCGGTAGGGATCGGGCTCACCGGCGTACTTCGCCTCGGCGGCGGCCCGGAGCATCTCGGCGTCGGCCGCGGCGACCTTCTGCAGGAGGTCCTCGATGTGCTGGGCGGTCTCCGGGACGGCGTCGGCGATGAAGGTGAGCGACGGTGTCCGACGTACGCCGGTCTGGCGACCGACCTCGGCGCGCAGCACGCCGCGGGCACTCTCCAGCGCGGCGGCGGTGTCGGCCCGCTGCGCCTCGTCGCCGAGCACCGTGTAGAAGACGGTTGCCTCCTGCAGGTCGTTCGTGACGCGCGCGTCGGTGACGGTGATGAACCCCAGCCTCGGGTCCTTCACCCGCATCTCCAGGGTCTCGGCCACGACGACCTTGATGCGGTCGGCCAGCTTGCGAGCCCTCGGTGCGTCTGCCACGGCTAGTCCTCCACGTCGTCGTTGTTGCTCAGGAACTGCTGCCGCGAGGACAGCAGCTCGATCTCCGGTCGGCCGGCGACCAGTCGTTCACACGCGTCGAGCACCTCGACGCAGTGCGCCCGATCGGCCGCGACCACCGCCACGCCGACCAGCGCGCGGCGGTGCAGGTCGAGATGCCCGGCCTCCGCAGCCGACACGGCGTACCGCCTGCGCAGCTCCGCCACGATCGGCCGGACCACGGATCGCTTCTCCTTCAAGGAGCGCACGTCGTCGCCGACCAGCAGGTCCATCGCCAGCGTGCCGGTGAACACTTCGGTCCCTTGCGTCAGGCGCGAGCCTTCTCGCGCATCTCGAAGGTCTCGATCACGTCATCGACCTTGATGTCGTTGAACGAGCCGAGCCCGATGCCGCACTCGAAGCCCTCGCGCACCTCGGTCGCGTCGTCCTTGAACCGCTTGAGCGACTCGACGGTGAGGTTGTCGGCCACCACGACACCGTCGCGGACGAGCCGCGCCTTGGTGTTGCGGCGGATCTCGCCACTGCGCACGAGACAGCCGGCGATGTTGCCGAACTTGCTGGACCGGAACACCTCGCGGACCTCGGCGGTGCCGAGCTGGGCCTCCTCGAACTCGGGCTTGAGCATGCCCTTGAGAGCGGCCTCGACCTCCTCGATCGCCTGGTAGATGACCGAGTAGTAGCGGACGTCGATGCCCTCCTGCTCGGCCAGGTCCCGCGCCCGGCCCTCGGGCCGCACGTTGAAGCCGATCACGACGGCGTCGGAGGCCGCAGCAAGCGTGATGTCGTGCTGGGAGATGGCGCCGACACCGCGGTGGATGATCCGCAGGTCGACCTCCTCGCCGACGTCGAGCTTGAGCAGCGCGTCCTCGAGAGCCTCGACCGAACCCGAGCCGTCACCCTTGAGGATGAGGTTGAGGGTGTCGACCTTGCTCTTCTCCAGCCAGTCCTCGAGCGAGACCCGCTTGCGCGACTTGGCAAGCGCCGCGTTGCGCTCGGCCGCCTGCCGCTTCTCAGCGATCTGGCGGGCGATGCGGTCCTCGTCGGCCACCAGGAACTTGTCGCCGGCGCCGGGCACCGAGGTGAACCCGAGCACCTGCACCGGACGCGACGGCCCGGCTTCCTCGAGGGAGTCGCCGTGCTCGTCGAGCATGGCGCGCACACGACCGAACGCGTCACCGGCGACGATCGAGTCGCCCACGCGCAGCGTGCCGCGCTGGACGAGCACCGTCGCGACCGGACCACGGCCACGGTCGAGGTGGGCCTCGATCGCGACACCGCGGGCCTGCTGGTCGGCAACGGCCCGCAGGTCGAGGGCGGCGTCAGCAGTCAGCAGGATCGACTCGAGCAGCTGGTCGATGTTCTTGCCCTGCTTGGCCGAGACCTCGACGAAGATCGTCTGGCCGCCGTACTCCTCGGCCACGAGGTTGTACTCGGTCAGCTGCTGCTTGACCTTCTCGGCGTTGGCGCCTTCCTTGTCGATCTTGTTGACGGCGACCACGATGGGCACGTCGGCCGCCTGCGCGTGGTTGAGCGCCTCGATCGTCTGCGGCATGACGCCGTCGTCGGCGGCGACCACCAGCACCGCGATGTCGGTGACCTTCGCACCGCGGGCACGCATGGCGGTGAACGCCTCGTGGCCCGGGGTGTCGATGAAGGTGATCGCCCGGTCGCCGAAACGCACCTGGTAGGCACCGATGTGCTGGGTGATGCCACCGGACTCGCCGGAGACAACGTCGGTCTGCCGGATCGCATCCAGCAGGCGGGTCTTTCCGTGGTCGACGTGACCCATGACGGTGACGACCGGCGGCCGCGCCACCAGGTCCTCGTCGTCGTAGTCGGCGTTGTCGAAGTCGATGTCGAACGACTCGAGCAGCTCGCGGTCCTCTTCCTCGGGGCTCACGATCTGCACCTGGTAGCCGAGCTCGGCTCCGAGCAGCGCGAACGTGTCCTCGTCCAGCGACTGCGTGGCGGTCGCCATCTCACCGAGATGGAACAGCACCGTCACCAGCGAGGCGGGATCGGCCTCGATCTTGTCGGCGAAGTCGGTCAGCGACGAGCCGCGGGCCAGCCGCAGAACTGTGGTGCCGTCGCCGCGCGGGATCTGCACGCCACCGATCGACGGCGCGTCCATGTTGTCGAACTCTTGGCGGCGCTGCTTCTTGGACTTGCGCCCACGACGCGGCGGACCACCGGGGCGCCCGAAGGCTCCCGCCGTACCACCACGACGCGGACCACCGCCGCGGCCACCACCACCGGGCCGGCCGGCACTGGGGCCGAAGCCGCCACCGCCACCGGGACGTGCACCGCCGCCGCCACCGGGGGCTCCGGCGCGGCTGCCGCCGCCACCGGGACGAGCACCACCGGGACGACCTGGGGCTCCCCTGTCGTTGCCGGGTCCGCCGGGACCACCGGGTCCGCCGGGACCGACACCTGGCGCCGGGCGCGCGGGCATCATGCCGGGGTTGGGTCGGGGGCCGCCGGGGCGCGGTCCGCCCGCGGGCGGACGGGGACCGCCGGTGCCGGGCGCACCCGGTCGCGGCATGCCGGTCGCTCCGCCGGTCGAGTAGGGGTTGTTGCCCGGGCGAGGCGCGACGGGACGGCCCATGCCGCTGCCGCCACCAGATGTGAACGGATTGTTGCCCGGACGGGGTCCCGCTGGACGGGGCGCGGCGGGGCGCTCCGGTGCCTGCGGGGTCGCCGTGGAGGCTGCGGCCGCGGCCGGCTCGACCGGGGTGACCGGCGCGGGCGCCTCGACGGGCGAGGGGGTGGGCTGCGTCGGAGCGGCGGGCGCGGGCGCCTCGACTGCGGGCGCAGGCGCGGCGGGCGACTCGACGACTGCGGGCTGCTCGGCCGCGGGCTTGGCAGCGGCTGCCTTCTTCGCGGCGGCCTTCTTGGCCGGCTTCGCGGGCGCCTCTCCCGCGGGGAAGGCTTCCTTCAGCTTGCGTACGACGGGCGGCTCGACCGTCGACGACGCCGATCGGACGAACTCGCCAAGTTCTTGGAGCTTGGTCATGACGACCTTGCTCTCGACACCGAGCTCTTTCGCGAGCTCGTAGACCCGGACCTTTGCCACAACTCTCCTGTCTTGGCCCGGGCCGGGTACTTCCGGCACAGACCGTCGTTAACTCATGAATGCACTCATCGGTGCAGGCTCATCGGGCGCTCATGACACTTCAACCCGCTTTCGCGTGGACGGACTGGCTCCCGCCCCGGCGGGAGCCGGAACGAGGTGGAATTGCTTGGCGGAAGCGGCACACCGGGCGCGCAGACGCGAGACCAGCCGCAGCCGTCATCGAGAGTCTAACGCGTCCGGCCCTCGGCGACCGATTTCGGCGACCGAAGGCGGACATAGCCGGATCAGGACCCGCAGGTCAGGAGAGCGCAACTCGCAGGGCGGAGACGTCCAGCGGACCAGGCACGCGCAGCGCCCGGGGGAACGCCCGACGACGCTCGGCGAGCTCGAGGCAGCCAACGGTGGGGTGCAGGTGGGCACCTCGACCGGGCTGGGGCCGCCCGCTGTCGGGCACGACCGCACCGTCGCGCGCGACCACACGCAGCAGCTGCCCCGCGGGCACCCGCGCCCGGCAGCCGACACAGGTCCGGACCGGGCCGGTCACCGGGTCAGGCCCGCGCCTCGGCGTCGGGCTCGGCGACCGTCTCGTCGACCGGCTCGGCGACCGGCTCAGACCGGGGCTGAGCCGTCTCCACGTCGGGGCGGATGTCGATGCGCCAGCCGGTCAGCCGGGCCGCGAGCCGGGCGTTCTGCCCTTCCTTGCCGATCGCCAGCGAGAGCTGGTAGTCGGGCACCGTGATCCGCGCCGCCCGGGCCTCCAGGTCGACGATCTCCACGTGCGACACCCGGGCCGGCTGCAGGGCCTGGGCCAGGAAGGCAGCCGGGTCCTCCGACCAGTCGACGATGTCGATCTTCTCGCCGTGCAGCTCGGCCATCACGGCCCGCGCCCGCGACCCCATCGGCCCGATGCAGGCACCCTTGGCGTTCACTCCGGGCCGGTTCGACTTCACGGCGATCTTCGTCCGATGGCCCGCCTCCCGGGCGATCGCGGCGATCTCGACCGTGCCGTCCGCGATCTCGGGCACCTCGAGTGCGAACAGCTTGCGCACCAGGTTGGGGTGGGTGCGGGAGAGCATGATCGACGGTCCGCGCATGCCCTTGCGCACCTGCACGACATAGCAGCGAAGTCGGGTGCCGTGCTCGTAGTTCTCCCCCGGCACCTGCTCGGGTGGCGGCAGCACCGCCTCGATCTTGCCGAGGTCGACGAAGACGTTGCGGGGGTCCTTCCCCTGCTGGATCACGCCGGAGACGATGTCGCCCTCGCGACCGGCAAACTCGCCGAACGTCTGCTCGTCCTCGGCGTCGCGCAGCCGCTGCAGGATGACCTGCTTGGCCGTGGTGGCGGCGATCCGCCCGAACCCGGTCGGGGTGTCGTCGTACTCGCGGAGCACGGTGCCCTCGTCGTCGGTCTCGGCCGCCCACACGGTGACGTGACCGCTCTTGCGCTCGAGCTCTACGCGCGCGGTCGGCTGGTGGCCCTCGGTGCGCTGGTAGGCGATGAGCAGCGCCTGCTCGATGGCCTCGACCAGCGTGGCGAAGGAGATCTCCTTCTCGCGCTCGAGCGCACGCAGCGCGCTCATGTCGATGTCCATGTCAGCCCTCCTCCGGGTCGGCAGGACGGTTGAACTCGACCTGCACCCGTCCGGTCGTCAGCTGCGGCCACGGGATCAGCCGCTGCTCGCCGTCGACGTCGAGCAGCACGCCGTCGTCGGCTGCGTCGACCACCCGGCCGGTCACGGTGCCCTCCTCGGCGACGGTCGCCTCGACCAGGCGAGACCGCGCTCGGCGCCAGTGGCGCGGCTGCGTGAGCGGCCGGTCGATGCCGGGTGACGTCACCTCGAGGACGTACGGCGAACCGCCCATCACGTTGCTGTCGTCGAGTGCGGCGGCGACGGCCGTGCTCACGGTGGCGACCGAGTCGAGGCCCACACCGCCGTCCTGGTCCACCACGACGCGCAGCAGCCGGCGCTTGCCGGCGGGAGTGACCTGGACGTCCTCGAGGTCAAGGCCGCGCTCGGCGACGACGGGGGTCAGCAGCCGCAGGAGGTCCTCACGGTTCGAGGCTGCACCCACCTCGCACCACCTCCGTCTTCTGTTGTCCCCGCGGCACGACCCTAGCGCGGTCGTGCCGTGATGGGATCATGGCCGCTCCGCTGACGGAAGGACCGCACCGCATGGACCAGGCCGGCCCGTCGCGCCGTGCCGTCCTCGTCGGAGCAGCTCTGCTCGCCGTCGCCGCGTGCACGTCGGGCACCAAGCCGGAACCGCCGAAGCCCGACCCCGACGCTCCCATCCGGGCGCTCGCCGCTGACGGCGTACGCAGTCTGGTCGCGTTGTACGCCGCGGTTGGCCGCGCCCACCCGAACCTGCGGACCGAGCTGGCGCCGCTGGCAGCCGAGACGGCGGCCCACCTGTCGGCGCTCGAGCCACCGGCGGCCCGTCCCACAGCATCGATCGGCGGGTCTACTTCGCCGAGCGTGACGGTCTCGCCTCCCGTCGCAGTGCCGGCGACTGCCGGCGCTGCCCGCACTGTCCTTGTGCGTGCCGAGCGGCACGAGGCCGAGCTCCGGGTCACGCAGCTCGCGTCCGCGTCGTCGGCTCTTGCCCGTCTCCTGGCGGCGATCGGCGCGAGTGAGGCGACCCACGCCACGTTGTTGCGAGCAGGCTCCTGATGGCCAGCACCGACCCCAGCGAGCTACCCACCTCGACCGACGTACCCGCCCTGCAGTCGGCGCTCGCGGGCGAGCACGCTGCGATCTACGGCTACGGCGTCGTGGGAGCGCACCTGCGCGGTGGCGCGCGTACCAAGGCGCGGGCGGCGTACGACGAGCATCGAGCCCGCCGTGACCAGCTGCAGCAGCTTCTCGTCGAGCGGAAGGCCACCCCCGTCGCCGCGTCGGCGGCCTACCAGCTACCGCGTCCGGTCGAGACCGCGGCCGACGCCACGTCGCTGGCCACCGAGCTGGAAGAACGGCTCGCCGCGGTGTGGGTCGACGCCGTCGCCGACCTGCGCGACGAACTGCGGGAGCTCGCCGCGCAGGTGCTCCAGGACGTCGCGGTACGAGCAGCGGACTGGCGCGGAGGAAGCGTGCCCTTCCCCGGGCTCAGCGAGCAGGAGCGCTGAACGGTCCACCGGAGACGCGCGCCGAAGAGGCGACGATCGATATCCGGCATTACCGAGCGGTTGAGGTCAGGCTGCTCAGGAAAAGGGGTTGCCGGGGACGACGAAGCCGGTTGGCTCACCGGCGGGGTCGCGGTCGGGCGACTCGAAGTCTGGAACGGCGATGACGCAGCGGCTGGTGGAGAGCCGGCAGGTGAAGATGTCGCCTTCGTGGGAGGGGAACTCGTTCCAGCCGCGGTAGTCGGCGACGAGCGCGACGCGGTCGTCGTCGAGCCATTGCACGAGTGCGAAAGCGTCCGTCGCGTCGTAGCCGGAGGGGATGCGCAGGACCATCCGCTTGCCGGTGCGGGTGTCCAGGAAGACGTCCTTCCTAGCGCGGGATTGGAGCGGTACGTCGTGTCCGACGTCGGCGGTATCCGCGCCGATGAGGTGTGAGCCGACCCTCCGGAAGTAGTTTCCTCGCTCGAGCGGGTCGTCGCCGTTCTCGGAAAGCTCCGCTATGAGTCGGCGGGGTCTACTGCGCTGGTCTGCCTCGTACGAGGCCGCGGGAACCTCTGTCTGAGTACCGGTCGCCACCTCGTACCTCATCAGCCGGCTGCCCGAGTCCGGTTCCGTGGTCCAGTACACGTAGTCGTCGTACACGGCGAAGCTCTGGTACCCCATGACCGGACCGTCCGAGTCGCCGATGCGACCGACGACTCGCCGTTGGCGAGTGTCGTAGACCACGAGTTGGCCCTGCCAGTTGCTGGGCTTGTCGTCCTCCCACCAGGCCACGATCGACCCTGTGTTGGCGGACTCGATGGCCCAGCCGCGGGGGAAGCCGGGGCCGGACTTACCGATCGGGATGATGTCTGACCCGTCGGTGAACCAGACACGGTTGTCCGGGCTGGCGAAGACCACGCCGTCGTCGGTGACGGCCAGGAAGTGGACCTCGCGGCCGGTGTCTATGCTCTGGTCGCCGTAGTGAATGGTCTGGCCGACCGCGTAGGTCAGCGCTCTGGCCGCAGCACCCGTCTCCTTGACCGCGCTCGGCGACTCACTGGGCCGAGCCGGATCGGTGGGACCCGCCTTGTCGCTGACCGCCGTGGCCAGCAGACCGGCGCCCGCGACGAGCGCGATCGCGGCGGCCGTGGCTGCCAACACCGCGAGCCGGCGGCGGCGCTGCCGGCGGACCCGGCCTCGGACGGATCCGGCCAGGTCATGGGCGAGCGGGGCGCGGTGAGCGTCGGCAGCGAACTGTTCGCGCACGTAGGTCTCGATCTGGTCGGTCATCGGAGCTCCTCCCTCGCGCTTGCACGAGGCGGCTCGGCGTGCTGGCGCAAGGTGGCCAAGGCCCGGGACGCGGCGGCCCGTACCGTGCTCGGGGCGACCCCGAGAAGGTCGGCGATGTCGCGGTCGTCGAGGTCGGCGTAGTAGCGCAGCACGAGGACCGCTCGAGCTTGGGCCGGGAGACCGTCGAGCAAGCGCCGCGACGCATCCCGACTGACGATCGCCTCAGCGTGGTCCGCGACCAGACCGTCCAGGTCCTCGCCAGTCGGACGCTCCGCCGAGGATCTGCGCCTGAGCCAGCCCAGATGGGTGTTGACCAGGATGCGCCGCACGTAGGCATCGGGGTGGTCGGCGCGGGACACCTTGCGCCAGTGCCGGAACGCGTCAGCCAGGGCGGACTGAGCGAGGTCCTGCGCCGCGTGCTCGTCAGCGGTGAGGACATACGCCAGCCGCAGCAGCGCTTGGCCGCGTGCCGCGACGTAGTCCTCGAACTGCACGACGCCTCCCAGGGGCCTGTCCTACACCTTTAGATGCGCTGAACTACCCGATCTGCTGTCATCCGCGCCGACCCTTTCCCGGGACCAGCCCAGCATCGGGCCAACCATCGTCGACGGCCAGGCGGTACGAGGCCGAGGGCGATCCGAACGTCCTCTCGTGCCGGTCTGATGCGCTCGGTAGGTGCCGTTACCGCTCGGTGCACGAAACGGGCATGATGCCGGGATGGATACCAGGCCGGCGTTGGAGCGTTTCGAGGCCACGTTCGCGGGCCAGTCGCTCATGCGCGTGTACTTCGACCACGCGATCACCTTCGTCACGAGCGGAAGCGGTGAGTTTCGCTTCGGGAACACGCTTGCGGTGACACTCCCTGGGAGCCAGACCATCGGCGTCGAGCCGGAAGCGCCCGGTGCAGGCGCGGAGCTTGTGCTTGCCCTCCTACACCAACCCCTTGATCGCGTGGTTGTCGAGGATTCTGGCCTTCTGGGGTTGACGTTCACCAACGGCGCGACCGTGCGGGTTGGCCCTGACGGCGACTATGAGGCCTGGACGTACGCCGGTGATCAAGACGGCGTCAAGGTCATCTGCCTGCCTGGTGGCGGACTGACAACCTTTGGCGTCTAGCCGCGCATAAGTGCCGTTACCGCTCGTGGCCCCGGAACTGGCCTAGTGCGTGGATGGGCTGAGAACGCCCTGCGGGATAGCGTTCCTGGATGCGTCTGTATGGTCGCCTCCGTGGCCGAGAGGCTCAACTTGATCCCGGTGAGCCCGTAGTTGCAAGCACGCTCGTGGCGGACGGCCAGGAACCGATCAGGCGCGTAGCTCACTTCCATGCCGACGGTCTATGGCAGTTCCTGGCCAATCGGGAAGGGCCCGACGACGAGCCCGTGGTGCTTCACGCAGAGCATCTGCTTCAGCGAGATTCCAGCCTGCGCGAACTGCTCAGCCTGCGCCCCGGGCAAGTGGCGATTCGAGTCGAGCCGGGCAGGCCGTGGCTTGTCCTGAACTTCAAGACCGACGCCGAGTTCGACGAGATGCTGGAAGACGGCACGTTCGAGTCATACAGACCGCCTGACCCCGAGGAAGACCGAGCATAAGTGCCGTTACCACTCGGTGCGCGAGTTCCGACATCATCGGCGCGTGACCGATGACGAAGCAGCCTCGGAATACAGGTTCGTCATCGGCCCACGTCGTAGCCGACTGACGGGCTATGAGGTGCGCCGACTGCCTGGCGATCTTGTCCTGTCAGCACGTCGTTGGGACGACGTATGGGCGGCCTGCCCGGAGTTCAATGTCCCTTGGCGCAACGTCTTCGTCGACCCATCAATCCGGGATCAACTCCTTCGAGAGTGGGGCCACCACCCTGATTTTTCGGATGAATCTACGGGATTCTGACCCGCGCATAAGTGCCGTTACCGCTCGGGCCCCAGAGGAACTGCAGCATTCGCGCCCTAGGCCCTCATGAGCGGCTCTGAGGCTGCCGATGGGTTCGGCATGAACAACGCCATCGCTGTTTGCTTGTTTGGGTTTCTTGCAGGCTGGGCGTTTTGGGAGGCGTACCGGTGGAGCCCCGAAAGATTTCCTGGGGCGCAGAATCCTAAGACGGTCTACTGGCCCGTGTGGAGCAAACTCAGGCACGCTGCGTTTCCCGGCGTGAACTCAACCTGTACGGCTGCCTCTTCCTCCTGATCTTCGCAATGTCTCTCGCTGCTGGCGGCGCATAAGTGCCGGTACCCGCGCCACCCAACCTCGCGGTCTCGCCTTTGAGCCTGGATCCTGACGACGGATCCCACGCTCAGGTGGACAGACCTCACACGAGGACCGCTAGCGGCTGAGCGTGGCTTCAGCGTCGATTCGACTGAGCTTGGCCGGATTGCGGATCGCGTAGATCCGGGAGATCCGGCCGTCCTCGACGACGAAGCTGATCGCGGTGTCGGCGCCGTCGACGGTGCCGACGATCCGGAGCCCTAGCGCGCCGTTGAGCAGCACCGGCAGGATCTCGGCGTCCGGGGCGAGCCGGTTGAAGGGCTGCAGCAAGTTGGCGACCTTCTTGGCGCCGATCACCGGGTTGACTACTGCCTGCACCACGCCGCCACCGTCCGCCACGAGCACCACGTCGGGTGCCAGCACGTCCAGCAGCCCTTGCAGATCGCCCTGGGTCACGGCCGCGACGAACCGCTCGACGACCGCCTGCTGCTCGGTGCGGCTGACCTCCATCCGCGGTCGGCGTGCGGCGACGTGCTCTCGCGCCCGGTGCGCCACCTGCCGTACGGCGGCCGCGGACTTCCCGACCGCCTCGGCGATCTCGTCGTACGGGATGTCAAAGACCTCCCGGAGCACGAACACCACCCGTTCGGTGGGGGTAAGCGTCTCCAGCACGGTGAGCATCGCGATCGACACGCTCTCGGCCAGCTCCACGTCGTCGGCTACGTCCGGGGCAGTTAGCAGGGGCTCAGGCAGCCATTCGCCAACGTATTCCTCGCGGCGACGCGCGTTCGACCGCAGCCGGTCGAGCGCCTTGCGGGTCACCATCCGCACCAGGAAGGCGCGCGGGTCGACCACCTCGTCGCGCGCGACCTCGCCGATCGCGTCCCACCGCAGCCACGTCTCTTGCACCACATCTTCGGCGTCGGCTGCGGAGCCGAGCATCTCGTAGGCGACGGTGAAGAGCAGGCCACGGTGGGTCACGAAAGGGTCGTCCGACATGGTCACGACCCTACGGTCGCGGGCTGCGCGAGCGGCTTGAGGCCGCAGGCGGTGGCGAAACCGTCCGACTCGATGCCCAGCGCCACGTTCGGGCGAGTGGTGAAGTTGGCGAACGCGATCACCGCCGACAGCTCCACGAGGGCGGCGTCGCCGAGCTGCTCACGCAGCCGGGCCACCATCTCGTCGGTGACAGACGGCGGGGTGACCGTCATCGCCTCGGCGTACTCGAGCACCTGGCGCTCGAGCGGCGAGAAGACGGCCGCCTCGCGCCACCGCGGAATCTCGCGCGCCTTGTCCATGTCGAGGTGCAGGTTGTTGGCCTCGAAGTAGTTGAAGTCAAGGCACCAGCTGCAGCCCACCTGTGCGGCGACGGCCATGTGCGCGAACGACTTGAGCTGCTCGTCGCACGCATCCCATTTCTTCAGTTTGCCGCCGATGCCCGCCATGCTCATCAGTACCTTCTGGTTGTGCCAGTAGACCCCGAGCGAACTCGGCACCTGGCCGAGGGTCTTCTTTGCGAACCGCTTGATCAGCGCACCCTTGAAGCCGGAGATCTCGGCCGCGGGGATCCGGGTGGTTCCGGTCATGTCGTCCTCCTGTGTTCCTGCGTACAACATGAAGACGCCGGCCAGGGCCGCCATGTGACATCAGACTGTGAACTCCGGCTGCGTCATTCCGGCTGCGTCATGCCGCAGACCCGACCGCGCAGAACTGCCGCTACCCACACGCGTAGCCGTATGGTTGGTGCTGTGGAGATCGTGCTGCTGCCAGCCGGCGCAGAGTCCAGGTGACGACGTGCCGCTCACGACGCGATCACTGGACGCCTCCACGTGGGACGCCTTCGCCGAGCTGGTGGAACGCAACAACGGGATCTACGGCGGATGCTGGTGCATCGTTCACCATCCGGAGTACGAGCGCCGCGTCAGCGACCCGCGTGCCTTGAAGCAGCAACTGGTGAGCGAGGGCAGTGCCAAGGCGGCGCTGGTGTTTGACGAGGCGGGCGTCGCGCAGGGCTGGTGTCAGTACGGAAAACGGGACGAGCTCTTGCTCAAGCACACGCGCGCATATGAACAGGAACCACCGCCACGAGCGAGCTGGCGGATCGCCTGCATCTTCGTCGACAAGCGGCATCGGCGGCATGGGGTGGCACGAGCTGCGCTCGAGGGCGCGCTTGCGCAGATCGCTTCTGCTGGGGGCGGGCTCGTCGAGGCCATCTCCGAGACCACGAGCAGCCGTGAGGCCCAGGACCGTTTCCTGTTCAGCGCAACCGTCGAACTGTTCGAGGACTTCGACTTCACTCGTATCCGGCAGGTCGGCAAGCACGCCTGGATCGTGAGCAGGACGATCGCGCGGGCGTGACCGACGGCTCTACGGCGCACTTGCTGGGCGGGCTGACATGCCCGAGCGGGAACCGGCATCATCGAGTGATCGAAGAAAGGAACAGTGGAGGGAGCCGTCCATGCTTGGTGAGCATCCGGTCACGCCGGTTTTGCTGGCGAAGGATCTCTCGGCAGCTCGTGAGTTCTACCACGACAAGATCGGGTTGGAGATCCTCATCGAGAACGAAGACGCCATCGTGTTCAAGTGTGGTGGCGGCACTCATCTCGACGTGACTAAGAGCACTGTGGGGACATCGGACGAACAAACTCAGGCGTCGTGGCAGGTTCAAGACATCCGTGCCGAGGTCGCGGAGCTTCGCGCGCGCGGCGTGCGGGTCGAGGACTACGACATGCCAGGCTTGAAGACCGACGACGGAGTCGCCGACATCGGCTTCGCCTGGGCTGCCTGGATCATCGACCCGGGCAAGAACGCGCTGGGCATCCTGCAGATCAAGGACTAGCGACGCCGCCTCAGTGCAGGACGCGCAGTGGTACGGCGTGCGGCACCTGCCACCGATCGAGCCACGCGGCGAACTCCTCGGCCGGCAGAGCCGGGCTCATCCAGTAGCCCTGAGCCGAGTCGCAGCCGAGCTGTTGGAGTCGGCGCCAGGTCTCCTCGTCCTCGACACCCTCGGCAACGACATGACGGCCGAGCCGGTGGCCGAGGTCGACGATCGCACCCACGATCGCGAAGGCATCCGCATTGGCTCCCTCGGCCTGGCCAGGGGCTAGGAAGGAGCGATCGATCTTCACCTCGGAGACCGGCAGGCGCTGCAGATAGCTGAGGGACGAGTAGCCCGTCCCCAGGTCGTCGATGGACAGCTGCAGCCCGAGCGACCTCAGTCGCTCCATCGCGTCGATCGCGCGTTCCGGGTCGGCCATCAGGCTCGACTCGGTGATCTCCAATGTGACCGCAGACGCGGGGACCTCCACGGCGGCCAGCGCCCGCGCGACCTCGTCGACGAACGCGGGGTCGAGCAGGCTGCGCGGCGAGATGTTGACCGCGATGCCGAGCGGCCGGCCGGCTCGCCGCCACGACGCGCACGCGTCCAACGACTGGCGCAGGACCGAGAACGTGAGGGGAGTGATGAGCCCACTGTGCTCGGCCACCGGGATGAACTCGTCCGGCCCGATGAAACCGCGCTCGGGGTGCATCCAGCGGACCAGCGCCTCCGCGCCGATCACCTCACCGTCGAGGAGTCGCACCTTGGGCTGGAAGTGGACGGTGAGCTCGCCGTGCGCGATGGCATTGCGCAGCTCGGTGAGGACCGTGAGCCGCTGCGGGCTGCCCGCCTCGAGCTCGCGTCGATAGACCTCGACCCCGGTACGACGGGTCTTCGCGGCGTACATCGCGATGTCGGCCTGCCGGAGCAGGTCCCCAGGCTCAGCGTCCGGTCCCGTCGCGGCGACGCCCAGGCTGGCTTCGACGGTGACCTGGAGCTCGTCGAGCTCGAACGGCAGGGTGAACGCGTGCCGAACCATGGCAGCCACCGAAGCAGTGCCGGCTTCGTCTCCGTCGAGCAGCAGGACCGCGAACTCGTCGCCACCGAGCCGCGCCACGAGGGCGTCAGTTCGTGCGCTCCGTTGAAGGCGGTCGGCGACCATGCGGAGCAGGGCGTCACCTGTGTGGTGCCCGAGCGTGTCGTTGATGTCCTTGAACCGGTCGAGGTCGAGCAAGATGGCGCTGGCCTGACCGCCGGCGAGCAGGTGCTCGGAGAGAGTGTGCTCGAGATGGCGACGGTTCGGCAGGCCGGTGAGCTCGTCATGCAGTGACCGGCGCAGCTGCTCCTCGGTCTGCTCGCGGATGAGGTCGGCACGTCGGGCGTTGCGCAGCGCCACGCTGAGGTGGTTGCCGACAGCCTCCAGCTCGCGCAGGTCGCTTCGGGCGAACGTCTCCACATCGCTGAGCCGGTCGCCCACGAGGAGTGCACCGATGACGCCGTCGTCACCACGCAGCGGCATGGCAAGGACCGACGTCAGGCCCGCGTCGCGAAGGGTGGCTGCCAGTGCGCGGTCACGAGTCCGACGACCCACCAGCAGCGGTCCCTCGTGCAGCCACGGCGCGAGAGCTGCCGCCAACCCTGCGTCGGATGACTCCACGACCGGACCGTCGAACGGGGTCAGCCAACGGCGTTCGCGGCCTGCGAAGGCCTCGGTGAGGGTGAGCTCCACGACCTCGGCCTTGAGGCCATGGCTGATCCAGGTGATCGCCGCCTGTGCGGCCGCATCGACGTCGAGCTGCGCCCCCATCTCGCCGGTGAACCTGCCGAGCTGCTCCAGGCTCTCGGTGCGCCGGCGCAGGTTGTGCTGCGAGCGCTGAGCGAGCGCGAGTACGCCGACCACGACCCCGACCGTCCAGACGGCGCGCCAGTCGACCGTGACCACATAGACGAGGACCAGCGCGAAGCTGGCGTTGACGAGAGGACCGAGCGGGCCGAACTGGATGACGTCCCGCTCCAGCTGCGGCCGGGTGCCGGTGTGCGCGGCGATGACGAGCGTGATCAGCATCGTTCCCAGCAGGTCGCTCGTGACCACGGCAGCGCCCACAGCCAGCCAGCCCCGGGGGCTCAGTGGCGCCGCGTCGCCGAGCACGAGCTGGTACAGAACCACGACGGTGGCGGCTTCGAGTGCGTACTGCGCGAGGTTGAACGCGAGCTTGCGAAGGCTTCGCCGGTTCCGCCAGGCCAGGGGGATCGCCGCCCCGAGCACACGCGCGAGGACGAAGTGTGTGGGCGGCATGATGAACAGACCGACGACGAGAGGGATCTCGTTGAGGGTGAGCGAGTGGGCGTTGCGGCCGATCGGGAGATAAACGACAGACATCTCGGCCAGGGCGAACCCCAGCACCACCAGGACCAGGACCAACCCGGGATGGCCCGGGACACCGGGCGGGGACGGGAGCTCGGTCACCCGCAGACCGATGAGAACAGCCGCCGCGACCGTGATGGCGGCGATCAGGGTCCAGACCTGCACCCCGGTCCCCAGGCGTGGGCGTCCTGCCGACTCAGGGAGGTTCTGGTCGGGGCTGTCGGTCCGGGCGGTGCTCAGCCCGCCGACGCCCATGACCTGCCGGCCCACGACCTGCCGGCCCACGACCTGCCCGTCCAGTCCGAGCCGGACCACGACCCGCTGGCCCACGACCTTCCGGCCCATGACCTGCCGGCCCACGGCCTGCCCGCCCAGCTCGCGCCCGCCCACGACCTCCCGGCCCACGACCGGCCCGACCAGGAGGTCGCACACCAGCAGGTTTCGGTCCACGAGCTGCCGGCCCAGGAGCCGCCGTTCCAGGCGCTGAACGTCGCGCTGGCCGCTGCCCACAATGGCGCGTCGAAGGCGCCGAGCACGTGCCGCTCGCCCGTCAGCTCGACGTCGTCATCGGCGACGTGGGAGGTGCCGCGGGCCTGCTCCAGCGAGCCCAGCCCGGTCGAGCGGGGCCAGGTCTGGCTGGTCGAGGGTGCCGCGAGCTGGTAGGCCCGGTAGACGTCGAGCTCACCGACGCCCCGGCCGGCAGCGTCGGCGGCAGGCATCGCCTCGGCGGAGGCACGAAGCATCGCCTTGACCTGGTCAGGTCGCAGGTCGGGGCGGCTGTCCAACAGAAGCGCTACCGCGCCCGAGACGACGGCGGCCGCCTGCGAGGAGCCGCTGCCCTTGAAGTAGCGGCTGTCCACGCGAGCGCTGGGGTGCGCCACGTCGATGTAGGAGCCGGGGTCGCGGAGGGAGACGATGGAACGGCCCGGCGCCACGAGGTCGACCCTGCGGCTGGCGTCGCCGCGGCTGCTGAAGGCGGGGACCACGTCGTCTCCGGCGCTGACAGTTCCCTTGGTGTCCGACGCTCCGACAGCCAGCACGTACGGGTCATACGCCGGGTTGTTCAGCCGGGGGCTGTCGGTGCCGTTGTTGCCGCCGGCAACGACGACGACGATTCCGGCCCGCCAGGCGTTCTCGATCGCGTGGGTCAGCGGGTCGAGCCGGTAGTCCTGAACGCCGTCGGTCCCGTAGGACAGGTTGAGCACCCGGATCGGGTTGTTCGGGTCGTCGTTGCGGTGGCTGACGACCCAGTCGATCGCCGCGACCACTTGGGACACGTCCACCGCGCCCTCGCTGCTGGCGACCTTGAGGCTGGTCAGCCGCGCACCCGGAGCGATGCCCTGGAACCGCTTTCCGCCAAGCAGAGTCGCGGGGTCATTGCCGGCGATGATCCCCGCCATGTGCGTGCCGTGACCGAAGGTGTCGAGGTAGCGGTAGTCACTCGACTGGCTCTCGAAGGAGAGGTCCGGTCCGTTGACGACGTTGCCCGAGGTCAGTCCCTTCACGGGAACAACACCGGTGTCGACCAGGGCCACTCCGATGCCACGACCGGTGTAGCCACGGCCGCGGAGCTGGTCGGCGCCGATCACGGCAGAGACGTGGTCGAGCTGGGTGGCCCCGTCCTCGACGATCCACCCGGTCGGGGCGAGCAGGCCGTTGACGGTGTTGGTCAGCAGGGTTGTGGTGGTGGTGACCACGCCCCCGACGGTTCCGAGCAGGTCGCCGATCAGGTCCGCCTGTGCGGGCGCGGCGCTCCCGGTGAGCGCGGCCATCCAGAGCGCGGTCGCGGACGCGCCAGCGACGATCCGCGTGCCCACCCGCCGCTTCACCATGCGCTCCTCAGCCAGCCGTTTTCTCTACCGGTCATCGGAGCCAGGATCCCGATGGTTACAACAAGTGGCAATGGAATCACCAAGAGTTACGCCGACTGGGTGACGCCCGCACGCTCAGGCGGCTCAGCCGGTCAGCACGTCGTACCCGAGCTTGAGGATCAGCGCGGCGACCACGGTCAGGAAGACGCCCCGCACGAACCTGCTCCCCTGCCGGATCGCGGTGTGGGCGCCGAGCCAGGCGCCGGCCATGTTGCAGGCCCCCATCGCGAGCCCGAGCCGCCACATCGGCGCGCCCTGCGGGATGAACACGAGGAGCGCGCCCAGGTTGGTCGCCAGGTTGACGATCCGCGCCTTGGCCGAGGCCTGCAGGAACGAGTAGCCGAGCATGCCGACGAACAGGAAGACCAGGAAGCTGCCGGTGCCCGGCCCGAAGATGCCGTCGTAGAAACCGAGGCCGAACCCGCCGAGGCCCGCCGCGACGTGGTGCTTGCGGCCGTCCCACCGGAGTGCCTGCACGTCGCCGAGCCCGGGCCGGAGCAGGGTGTAGCCGGCCACCCCGATGAGCAGCACGAGCACCAGCGGGCGGAACACCTCGCTCGGGATCAGTGAGATGCACAGGGCACCCAACGCCGCCCCCACGAGCGCGATACCCGCCATCGGCAGCGCGGTGCGCAGGTCCGGCCGCACCTTGCGGTAGTAGGTCGTCGCGGACGCCGACGTGCCGCAGATGCTGGCCAGCTTGTTCGTCGCGAGCACCTGGATCGGCGAAGCGCCCGGGAGAAAGACCAGCAGCGCCGGCAGCTGCACCAGTCCCCCGCCGCCGGAAACCGCGTCGATCCAGCCGGCGAAGCCCGCGGCCAGGCAGAGCAGCAGGACGTCGCTGAGCTCCGGCACCGCGTCAGCCCTCGGCGGTAGAGCGACCGGCGTTCCAGCCGTCGATGATCCCGAGCAGGTCACCGAGGCGCTGGACCACGGCGTCCGGGTCGCCCTCGACGTGTCCCCGCTGGTCGTGCGGAATCTCGCTGTGCGGCACGAGGACGGCGCGCATGCCGACCTCCTTCGCGCCGTGCACGTCGTCGTAGGGGCGGTCGCCGACGAACACCACGCGGTCCGGCTCGCCGACTCCGACCGCAGCCATCGCCGCGCGAAACGCCTCGGGGTGTGGCTTGGTCCACGCGATCTCGGAGGAGTAGACGGCGCCGTCGATGAGGTCGAGGACACCGTCGCGGCGGAACACGACCTCGTGGTACTCCCGGGGCCAGAGCGTGTTGGACAGCACGCCGACCTTGATGCCGCGCTCCCGCAGGGCACGGAGCAACGGCGGCGCCTCCGGGTCGATCAGCGTGTGCGGCGTCCAGAACTCCTGGTAGGCCGCCAGGGCCTGCTCGTGCAGCTCGGCGTCGGGGGTGATGCCGGCCGAGCGCAGCAGCTCGTCCAGCGTGCCCGACCGCTGGTGCTCCCGGGCCGCGGTCCACGCCTCGTTCTCGGCCGCGAGCAGCCGGCCGGCCAGCTCGTCGGCGTGAGCCGGGTCATAGACCCGGGTGTAGGCGGCCCACTGCTCGTGCAGGTCGATCGTGTGCCACGGCGTGAGGGTGCCGCCCCAGTCGAAGATGACCGCGTCGACCGCCGTCACGGTCGGGCGATCGCCGCGATGCGCGCGGCAGCCTCCGTGACGGGAACGTCCTCGCGGTCGCCGGTACGACGGTCGCGCACCTCGATCACGCCGTCAGCAAGGCTCCTGCCGACGACGGCGATCGTCGGCATGCCGAGCAGCTCCGCGTCCTTGAACTTGACGCCGGGCGAGACCCCGCGGCGGTCGTCGAACAGCACGGTCAGCCCGGCCGACACCAAGTCGCCCGCGAGGGTCTCCGCTGCTGTGAACACCGCGTCGTCCTTGCCGGTCGCAACGACATGCACGTCGGCCGGCGCAATGGCCCGCGGCCAGGACAGGCCGAGCTCGTCGTGGGTCGACTCGGCGACAGCCGCCACGGCACGCGAGACGCCGATCCCGTAGGACCCCATGGTGACGACGACCTGCTTGCCGTTCTCGTCCAGGACCTTGAGGTCCAACGCCTCCGCGAACTTGCGACCGAGCTGGAAGATGTGGCCCATCTCGATGCCACGGGCCATCTCCAGCACGCCCTCGTGGCAGTTGGGGCACGGGTCGCCGGCGCGGACGTCGGCTGCCTCGATGGTCCCGTCGCCGGTGAAGTCGCGTCCCGCCACCAGGTCGAAGACGTGTCGGCCCGGCTCGTTGGCTCCCGTGATCCACCGGGTGCCTTCGACCACGCGCGGGTCGAGCAGGTAGCGAACGCCGGCCGGGAGGTTGGTGCCCAGAGCGGCCGGGCCGATGTAGCCGCGCACCAGGCCGGGGTTGTCGTCGAAGTCGGTCTCGGTGAACGGCTCGACCACCGATGGGTGCACCTGTGCCTCCAGGCGCTTCATGTCCACGTCGCGGTCACCGGGCAGCCCGACGGCGAGCAGCTCGGGCTTCCCGCCCGGGTGGCGGAGCTTGACCAGGACGTTCTTCAACGTGTCAGCAGCGGTCCACTCGCGGTCGTCGCGGCGCAGGTCGGCGCGCCCGTTCGCCAGCGCCACGAGGGTCTCGATGGTCGGGGTGTCCGGCGTGTCCTCGACGTGGGCGGCCGGCACGCCGTCGTACGCCTGCGCCGGCGGCGCCGGCACGCGAACCGCCTCGGTGTTGGCTGCGTAGTCGCACAGCGTGCACCGCACGAACGTGTCCTCGCCGTTCTCGGCCGGCGTCAGGAACTCCTCGCTCCGCGAGCCGCCCATGGCCCCGGACATCGCCGAGACGATGACGTAGTCCAGCCCGAGCCGGTCGAAGGTCTTGATGTAGGCCGCGCGGTGCGCGTTGTAGGACGCGTCGAGCCCGGCGTCGTCCACGTCGAACGAATAGGAGTCCTTCATCACGAACTCGCGGCCGCGCAGCAATCCGGCCCGGGGTCGCTGCTCGTCGCGGAACTTCGTCTGGATCTGGTAGAGCCACAACGGAAGGTCCTTGTACGACGAGTACAGGTCCTTGACGAGCAGCGTGAACATCTCCTCGTGGGTCGGCCCGAGCAGGAAGTCCCCGCCCTTGCGGTCCTGAAGACGGAAGATGTCGTCGCCGTACTCGGTCCACCGGTTCGTGCGCTCGTATGGCTCGCGGGGAAGCAGCGCGGGGAAGTGCACCTCCTGCGCACCCATCGCGTCCATCTCCTCGCGGACGATGCGCTCGACGTTCTGGTAGACCCGCCACCCGAGCGGCAGCCAGGTGTAGCCCCCGGGAGCCGCCCGCCGGATGTAGCCGGCCCGCACCAGCAGCCGGTGGCTCGGCACCTCGGCGTCGGCCGGGTCCTCACGCAGCGTGCGCAGGAACAGCCTCGACATCCGCAGCAGCACGGGCACTCCTCAGGCAGGGTCGAGCGGTGTTGGATCTCCAACGGTGTTTGAGGATATCGGCGCTGCGGCAGTCAGCGAGGCGACCAGGCGTCCGGCACCTCGGCGAGGCGCTTGACGTGCTCCGGCAGCTCACCCGAGGCGATGTCGGCCAGCGTCGTCTCGTCGAGGACGGAGCGCAGGCTGGCCCGGACCGCGATCCAGACCGTCTGCAGCGGCTTGGTCACGCCCTCGTACGCCGAGTCCTCCGGCCGCTTGCCGCGCACGGCCGCCAGCGGGCCTTCGACGGCGCGCATGATGTCGGCCACCGAGATCTCGTCCGCCGCGCGGGCGAGCCGGTGCCCGCCGTCGGGCCCCCGCTGGCTGGCAACCAGACCGGACCGGCGCAGGTCGGCGAGGATGGTCTCGAGGAACTTGCGTGGTAGCCCCTGCTCTTCGGCCAGCGACTCGGCCTTCACCGTCTTCCCGTCGGCGGCGAGCGCGATCATCGCGCGCACGGCGTAGTCGGCCCGGGCTGAGATCTGCATCTGCCTATTCTGCCGGTCCGCCGCGTCAGTAGATCTCGTCAGCCACGCCCCAACGGCGGCGGATGTTCTGGTTGACCGCATTGAACGCGACATCGACCAGGATGCCGATCACGAGGATGACGATCATCGTCGAGATGACGCCGACCGCGTCGATCTGCTGGCGGAACTGGTCGAGGCGTACGCCGAGTGCCGGCCGGTTCGCGATGATGACCAGCAGCTCGCCGGCCATCAAGCTGCGCCAGGCGAACGCCCAGCCCTGCTTGAGGCCGCTCACGATGCTGGGCATGGACGCGGGCAGGATCACGTGGCGGTACATCGCCAGACCACGCGCGCCGAGGTTGAGACCGGCCCGTTTCAGCACCGGTGGGATGTAGTCGACACCCGCGATGACGCCGTTCGCGATCGAGGGGGCGGCGCCGAGGACGACCACGAACAGGATCGCCTGCTCGCTGATCTGGAACAGCAGGATCGCGAGCGGGAACCAGGCGATCGAGGGCATGGTCTGCAGGCCGGTGATGAGCGACCCGATCGCGGCCCGCAGGAAGCGGAACCGCGCGACGGACACGCCGACGAACAGGCCTACCGCGATTGCGATCGCGAAGCCGGTCAGGCCACGCCGCATCGTGGTGGCGACGGCGTGCCAGAACGTGGCGGTGGTCACCTGGTCGGCCAGATTCTGGGCGACCGCCACCGGGCCGGGAAGCACGTACTCGGGCTTCCACCCGGACCACACGACCAGCTGCCACCCGATGACGACGAACGCGATCGCCGCCAGCTTGGGCCAGGCCGCGCTCCATATCCTGCTGAGCAAGGACGGCCTTCCGATGTCGGAGAGCTCCAGGGCGTCCAGCCCGGCGAGCTCGGCCCCCCGTCGTACCTCCGGGGTCTCAACGGCCATGGCGGCGTACCTCCTCGCGCAGGCGGTCAGTGACCTTGGCGGCCAGCGCCGAGACCTCCGGGGAGTCGATCCGTCGGGGATGCGCGATCTCGACGGGGAACTCCGCGACGACCCGGCCCGGCCGGCTGGACAGCAGCACGATGCGGTCGGCGAGCCGGGCCGCCTCGCGGACGTTGTGCGTGACGAAGACGACGGTCAGCGCGCGTTCGCGGACGATGCGCTCCAGCTCGTCGTGGAGCACGTCGCGCGTCATCGCGTCCAACGCGCCGAACGGCTCGTCCATCAGCAGGACGTCGCTGTCCTGGCCGAGGGTGCGCGCCAGCGCGACCCGCTGGCGCATCCCACCCGACAGCTCGTGCGGCCGCTTGCTCGCGACATCGCCGAGCGAGACGACGTCGAGCAGCTCGGCGGCCTTCTTGCGGCGCTCGTCCTTGCCGACGCCGCGCAGCCGCAGCGCGAGCTCCACGTTGGCGGCCACCGTCAGCCACGGGAAAAGTGCCGACTCCTGGAACATCAGCGCGGGATGCCGGCCGAATGTCTCGACCGACCCGCCCGTCGCCGAGTCGAGCCCGGAGATGATCGAGAGCAGCGTGCTCTTGCCGCATCCCGACGCCCCGACGAGACAGACGAACTCGCCCCTGCCGACGGTGAGTGAGAGCTTGTCGAGGGCCACGACCGAGCGGCCGTAGACCTTGGTCACCTCGTCGAGGACCACCGCAGGCTCGGCCCCGACGTCGGCCTGCACCGTGGGTGCGCGGTCGGCCGTCAAAGGTGCCTCCGGGGTGAGCGTCATGGCTGCTGAACCTCCGGGAGCCCCTTGGCCTTGAGGACCTCGTTGAGCAGCTTGAGGTCATAGATTCCCTGGAGGTTGTCGACCTTGTCCAGCAGGCCCACGTCAGTCGCGTGCTCGGCTCCGGTGATCAGGGTCGCAGGCAGCGGGTCGTCGGTGAAGGTCAGCGTCTTCCACGCCTGGGCGACCAGCTCGGGGTCCAGCGGCTTGCCGGTGAGCTTGCCGATCGCCTCGCCAACCACCTTCTGCGCGTTCGCGGGGTCGTCGTTCACGGCCTCGTTCGCGGCGACCTGGCCCTCGAGCAGAGCCTTGACGACGTCGGGGTGCTGCTCGAGGAATTCGGTGCTCACGAGCAGGTTGGTCGTCACGAACTTCCCCTCCGGCCACAGCGTTCGCTCGTCGACGAGCACCTTGCCGCCCTCGTTGACGAGACGGCTCAGATAGGGCTCGGGCACCCAGGCACCGTCGATCGTGCCCGTGGCGAACGTGTCGACGGTCTGGCTGTTCTCCTGCGGCACGATCGACACGTCACCGCCACCCTCCTGGGTGGTCTCCAGGCCCTGCTCCTTGAGATAGCTGCGGAGCGCGATGTCCTGGGTGTTGCCCAGCTGCGGTGTGGCGATCTTCTTGCCCTTCAGGTCCGCCACGCTGGTGATCTCGGGCTTCACGACGAGCGCGGCGCCGCCGCTGGTCGCGCCGGAGATGACGCGCACGGCCTCACCGCCGGACTTCGCGTAGGCGTTGGTCGAGGGACCCGGGCCGATGTACGTCGCGTCCAGCGCACCGGACAGAAGTGCCTGGGTGGCCTCGGGGCCGGCGTTGAACGTCTGGGTCTTGAGCTTGTTCTTGCCCAGCGCTTTGGCGAAGTGCCCGTCCTCGACGCCGACGATCGCCGTGGCGTGGGTCAGGTTGGGGAAGTAGCCCAGTCGCAGGGTGACCGGCTTGCCCGAGCTGCTGGCGTCGGCGTCGTCACTGCCGCAGCCGGCGAGCGAGACGGCAGTGGCGGTGATCAGCAGAGCGGCGGCGAGGCGGCCGCTCGTCCGGCGGAGGTTCGGCATGGCACGGATTCCCTACATTGTCGATTAGTCCTACTGACTGAGTAGAGAATACATGCCCCATCACCCCAGGCCGCACACCACGCCCGTATGCCGGACACTCCCCAAGAGGCGGCCCCGGCCCCAAAGATCATTCGCTGCGTTCCTCGACGAAACGCCCCGCGTGTCGCAGCGAGACGGCGCGAATGATCTTGAGGGTGGTGGCGGTGGGAAGGGCTAGGACAACGTCAAGGGCTAGAAGAGCACAGACATGAACGTCCCGCAGTCCGCGAACCCCACTCGGCGGTAGGTCGCGCGGGCCGCCGCGTTGAAGTCGTTGACGTAGAGGCTGACCACGGGCGCGATTGAGCGCAGCGCCTCGTTGACCACGGCGGCCATCCCACCGGCGGACAGGCCCCGCCCCCGCAGCTCGGGCGGCACCCACACGCCCTGCACCTGGCACGCCTGGTCGGTCGCCGACCCGATCTCGGCCTTGAAGACCACCCGGCCGTCCTCGATCCGCGCGAACGCCCGCCCCGCCGCGATCAGCTCGGCCACCCGGGCGCGGTAGGTGGCCCCGCCGTCGCCGAGGGTCGGCGAGACGCCCACCTCCTCGGTGAACATCGCGACACACGCCGGCAGGATGATGTCCAGCTCGTCCGGCCGCACCCGTCGTACGCCGGGGTCCTCCCGAACCGTCGACGGCGTCGAGATCGACATCAGCGGCTGGTTCGGGCGCACGTCGCGGGCCGGTCCCCAGGCCGGCTCGAGCAGCTCCCACATCGGCGCGACCGCCTCCCGCAGACCCACGATCGAGGCGCAGCGGCGGCCCTGGCGGCGGGCCCGCTCGGCGAACGCCCGCTGCGCGTCCGGGCCGGCCTGGACCGGGACCAGGTTGGCGCCGGCGTGGCAGAGGGCGTCGAGGCGGCCGTCGACGAGGTGACCCCACATCTCGCCGCCGAGGCGCAGCGGCTCGAGGCCGACCGTGCGGACGCGGGACGCCACGAAGACGTTGGCGACCGGGTCGCGGGCAAGGATCTCGGTGACAGCGGGCAGGTCGGCGGGGCCGAGCACGCGCAGGGAGGCCGTCCGCAGCACTGGCGACTCCTCCCAGCCCCTCGCGCCAAGACCTACCGGATGGTCACCGCAGGCTCGCCAGAGGTTACGCCGTCCGCCTCCATCTGCTCGGCGATCCGCATGGCTTCCTCGATCAGTGTCTCGACGATCTGGGACTCGGGGACGGTCTTGATGACCTCGCCCTTGACGAAGATCTGGCCCTTGCCGTTGCCGGAGGCGACGCCGAGGTCGGCCTCGCGGGCCTCGCCGGGGCCGTTGACGACGCAGCCCATGACGGCGACCCGCAACGGGACGGTGAGCCCCTCGAGCCCGGCGGTCACCTGGTCGGCGAGGGTGTAGACGTCGACCTGGGCCCGCCCGCAGGACGGGCACGACACGATCTCCAGCCCGCGCGGGCGCAGCCCGAGGGACTCCAGGATCTGGTTGCCGACCTTGACCTCCTCGACGGGAGGAGCCGACAGCGAGACCCGGATGGTGTCGCCGATGCCCTCGGCGAGCAGGGCGCCGAACGCGACGGCCGACTTGATGGTGCCCTGGAATGCCGGCCCGGCCTCGGTCACGCCGAGGTGCAGCGGATAGTCGCACTGCTCGGCCAGCAGCCGGTAGGCGTTGACCATGACCACCGGGTCGTTGTGCTTCACCGAGATCTTGATGTCGCGGAAGCCGTGCTCCTCGAACAGCGAGCACTCCCAGAGCGCTGACTCGGCCAGCGCCTCAGGCGTGGCCTTGCCGTGCTTCTCGAGCAGCCGCTTGTCGAGGGAGCCGGCGTTCACACCGATCCGGATCGGGATGCCGGCTGCCATCGCGGCCTTGGCGATCTCACCGACCTTGTCGTCGAACGCCTTGATGTTGCCGGGGTTGACCCGCACGGCCGCGCAGCCGGCGTCGATGGCGGCGAAGACGTACTTGGGCTGGAAGTGGATGTCGGCGATGACCGGGATCTGCGACTTGCGCGCGATCGTCGGCAGCGCGTCGGCGTCGTCCTGGGTCGGGCAGGCCACTCGGACGATGTCGCAGCCGGTCGCGGTGAGCTCGGCGATCTGCTGCAGGGTCGCGTTGATGTCGGTCGTCGGCGTCGTGGTCATCGACTGCACCGACACGGGGGCGTCGCCGCCGACCAGCACGCCGCCGACGTTGATCTGGCGGGACGTGCGGCGTACGGCGAGCGGGCGGGCCGGGACGGCGGGCATCCCCAGGGCGATGGAGCTCATGCTGTCCAGTATGCCCCGCTAGCCGAGGCGGATCGGGTTGACGATGTCCGCCGTCAGCGTCAGCAGCGTCAGCCCGCCGAAGAGCAGCAACACGACGTAGGTGACCGGCAACAGCTTGTTGTAGTCGACCCGACCCGGATCCGGCAGGCCGCGCCGGGCGGCCCACCACGAGCGGACCTTCTCGAACCAGATGATCGCCACGTGGCCGCCGTCCAGGGGCAGCAGCGGGAACAGGTTGAAGACCCCGATGAACACGTTCAGCCCGCCCAGCAGCGTGAGGAACACGATCGGCAGCCCCAGCTCCGCGGCCTCGCCACCGATCCGGCTGGCGCCGACCACGCTGATCGGGGTCGCCTGGTCGCGCTCCTCGCCCCCGATCGAGTCGATCAGGTTGGGGATCTTCGACGGGAAGTTGCCGATCGCCTGGAAGGTCTGCTTGATCGTCTCGCCGACGTACCAGATCGACGCGGGCACCGCGCCGACCACGCTGTAGTTCAGCGTCCGGACCGGCGCGTCCGGAGAGACCCCGATCGCCGAGACCGTCACCAGCTCGGTCCCCGTCGTGTCACCGGTCGCCGGGCGCTGGGTGGAGACCAGGTCGGTGGTCGTCGTCCGGCGTTCGCCGTCGCGCTCGTAGACCACCTCGACGGGACCGGCCGGGCTGGCCCGGACCGCCTCGACCACGTCGCCGTAGGTGTCGGTCGGCTTGCCGCCGACCGACACCAACCGGTCGCCGGGCAGCAGCCCGGCCGCCTTGGCCGGTCCGACCGGGTCCGCGGCCGTGCAGGCGCGGAAGTTGTCCTTGTCGGCGTTCAGCTCGTAGCCGGGGACCACGCAGTCGACTGAGCTGCCCGATGACCGGCGGGCCGGTCGAAGGCGTCGAAGCTGGCGAGGGCCGGGTTGGGCAGACCGGTGGTGAACGCCATCGCGAAGAAGATGAACCGCCGCGAGCAGGAAGTGCATCGCCGAGCCGGCGACCAGCACGACGGTGCGCTGCCACACCGGCGCGCGCCAGAACGCCCGGTGCTCGTCCGCCGGCGCCAGCTTGTCCTCGAGCGGGGTCATCCCGAGGATCTTCACGAAGCCGCCGGCCGGGATCGCCTTCACGCCGTACTCGGTCTCGCCGCGCCGGAACGACCACAGCGTCGGGCCGAAGCCGGCGAAGTACTGCGTCACCTTCATGCCGAAGGACTTGGCGGTGACCATGTGACCGGCCTCGTGCAGGCACACGGACACCAGGATGCCCAGGGCGAAGATGAGCACGCCGAGCCAGAACGTCATGCGGTGGAGCTCCCGGAAGTGAGGTGGCGGGCGCGCTCTCGCGCCCAGGTCTCTGCAGAGAGAACATCGGCCAGGGACAGGTGGTTCCCAAGCCCGGTGGCCCGCCCCGTGCTCGTCGAGAACCGCCGCGACCGTGTCGAGATCACGGGAAACGCGAGCCGGCCGGCAAGGAAGGCCTCGACGCACACCTCGTTGGCCGCGTTGAAGACGGCGGGCGCCGTGCCGCCGGCCAGGCCGGCCCGACGAGCCAGCCGTACGGCGGGGAACGCCGCGTCGTCGAGCGGCAGGAACTCCCAGGTGGACGCCGTCGTCCAGTCGCAGCCGGGCGCCGCGTCCGGGACCCGGTCGGGCCAGCCGAGGGCGAGCGCGATCGGCAGCCGCATGTCAGGCGGGCTGGCCTGGGCGATGGTGGAGCCGTCGGTGAACTCGACCATCGAGTGCACGACCGACTGCGGGTGCACGACGACGTCGATGCGGTCGTAGGGGACGTCGAAGAGCAGGTGCGCCTCGATCACCTCGAGGCCCTTGTTCACCAGGGTCGCGCGAGTTGATCGTGACGACCGGGCCCATCGACCAGGTCGGGTGCGCGAGTGCCTCGTCCGGTGTGACGCCGGTCAGCTCGTCGCGGTTGCGGCCACGGAACGGCCCACCGCTCGCCGTCAGCACCAGGCGGCGGACCTCGTCGGCCGACCCCCGCGCAGGCACTGGGCCAGGGCCGAGTGCTCGGAGTCGACCGGGCACGAGCTGGCCGGGGCGCCGCACGCGCCGCCTTGACCAGCGGCCCGCCGGCGATCAGCGACTCCTTGTTGGCCAGCGCCAGCGTGCGGCCGGCGTCGAGCGCGGCCAGGGTCGGGGCCAGCCCGATCGACCCGGTCATGCCGTTGAGCACGACGTCGCACGGCAGCGAGGCCGAGCCGGCCAGCTCGGTGGCGGCGTCCGGGCCGGCCAGGATCTTGGGCACCCGGGACTCGCCCGGAGCTGAAGCCGCCGGCCTGCGCGGCGGCGTAGAACGCGAGCTGGAGGTCCTGGGCGGCGCTGGCCTTGGCGACCGCGACGACCTCGACCCCGAGCTCGAGGGCCTGCCGGGCCAGCAGCCCGACGTCGGCGCCGCCGGCGGCGATGCCGACCACCCGGAACCGGTCGGGGTTGCGGCGCACGACGTCGATCGCCTGGGTCCCGATGGACCCGGTCGACCCGAGGATCACGACGTCGCGCACCCGACCAGTGTCCCCTACCGAGCGGCTCCCCCACCCCGTTGTGTCCGAAGTGACCCGCGGCGGTACCCGCACGCCACTTCGGACACAACGCAGGGGATCGGGGCTAGCGAGTCGCCGCCGGAACGGGTTCGGGAGCTCGGCTGCCGCTGCGGCGGCAGCGGGCGTCGCCGTCGTACTCGCGGAAGCCGTGCCGGTCCCAGAAGCGGGCCAGCGGGCCGGCGCCCACCAGTTCCACCGGCCGAGCAGCCGCATGCTCGCGGGCACCAGCAACGCGCGCACGATCGTCGCGTCGATCAGGATCGCGATGATCATGCCGACGCCGATCATCTTGATGAACACGATGCCCGAGGTCGAGAACGCGCCGATCACCACGACAGCAGCAGCGCTGCACTGGTGATGATCCTGCCGGTGCGCTGCAGCCCGGTCGCGACGGCGAGCGGTGTTGTCGCCGGTGCGCGTCCCACTGCTCGCGGATGCGGGAGAGCAGGAACACCTCGTAGTCCATCGAGAGCCCGAACGCCATCGCCAGCATCAGGATCGGCTGGGTTGCCTCGATGAACCCGGTCGAGGTGAAGCCGAGCAGACCGGTCAGGTGCCCGTCCTGGAAGATCCAGACCAGCGCGCCGAACGACGCCGACAGCGACAGCACGTTCATCAGCACGGCCTTGACCGGCAGCACCACCGACCCGAACGCCAGGAACAGCAGCACCAGGGTTACGCCGACCACGAACAGTCCCATCCACGGCAGCATGTCCGACAGGCTGGCCAGCAGGTCGCTCAGCTCGGCTGCCCGCGCCACCGACCAGCACCTCGGCGCCGGTCGGCGCAGGCACCGCGCGGATCTCGCCGACCAGGTCGCGCGCCTCCGACGAGATGCCCTCGAATCCGTGCCGCACGCTGACCTGCGCGGTGCCGCCGGCCTCGCCGGTCACGTCCGCACCGGTCACACCCGGGAGGGCGCGCAGCCCCTCGACGTAGGACGTCAACGGCGCCGGCGTCGAGTGCACCGTCGTCGGCCGTGACGACGGCGTCGATCGTGGTCGTGCTGCCGCCGGGGAAGTCGCGCAGCAGCGTCTCGCTGACGACCCGGCTCTCGGTGCCGTCGGGCAGCGCCCGGTGGTCGACGCCACCGAACTCGACGCCGAGGAACGGGCTGCCGAGCAGGAGCAGCATGGGCACGATGACGGCGACGTAGACGACCGGGCGGCGCATCACGCTGCTGCGCGAGGCGGTACCAGAAGCCGTGGTGGTCCGTCCCGCGCGTGCCGGTCGGCGGCGGCTGCCGGCGCGAGGCACGGGATGCGCAGCGAGTCGACGCGGTGACCCAGCATCGCGAGCAGCGCGGGCAGCACGGTGAGCGCGCCGACCATCGCCACCAGCACGGCCGCCATCCCGCCGAAGCCCATCGACCGCAGGAACACCTGCGGGAACAGCAGGAGCGAGGCCAGCGCGATCGCGACGGTGATGCCGGAGAACGCGACGGTCCGACCGGCCGTCGCCATCGTGCGCACCAGCGCGTCCTCGGTGGTCGCGCCCGGCCGGGCCATCTCCTCGCGGAACCGGCTGACCATGAACAGCGCGTAGTCGATCGCGAGGCCCAGGCCGAGCATCGTCACGATGTTGATCGAGAAGACCGACACGTCTGTGACCAGGGTGAGCAACGCGCAGCAGGGTGAACGACCCGAGGATCGCCAGGCCGCCGATGGCCAGCGGCAGGCTCGCGGCGGTCAGCCCGCCGAAGATGACGACGAGCAGCACGAGCACGATCGGCATCGAGAGCGTCTCGGCCCGGGCGATGTCCTCGCCGACCTGGTTGGTGATGTCGCTCGCGATGGCCTCGTTGCCGCCGAGCTGCACCGTCAGTCCGTCCGGCGCCTCGCGCAGGCGCGGCGAGACCGCCTCGTAGGAGTCCATCAGGGCGTCGTCGTCCGTCGCCGACGAGCTGCAGGACGGCGTAGGTGCTGGTGCGGTCCTTCGACACCAGCGCGGGTCGGCTCGCCGGCCGACCAGTACGTCGTCACGCCCGCGACCTGCTCGGACGGGCAGGCCCGCGAGGTGCTCCTCGACGGCGGCCCGGAACGCCGGGTCCTCGACGGTGTCGCCGCCGTGGCGGTAGAGCACGACGACGTCGGTGCCACCCCGGCCGACCGTCTTCTCGACCTGGGTGAGGGCCCGGGCCGACTCGCTGCCGGGGGTCTCGAAGCCGCTGTCGGTCATCGAGGCGAAGACGCCGGTGCCCCAGCCGGCGCCCAGGGCGAGAAGACGCGGCCGCGAGCACCAGCACGAGGCGGCGGTGGCGGAAGGTCAGGTGCCCGAGGGACGCGAACATGGGATGTCTCCTACGCTGCTGAACGACAGTTGCTTTCGTGAACAGCTGTTCACTATGCTGACACCGTTCACCGTTTGTCAAGGGTCGGAGGAAGTCGATGTCGGACACCGGGCCCGCCGGTCAGCAGGCGCGAGCGCCTGCGCGACGCGACGATGGCCGAGATCAAGGCCACCGCCCGCCGACACCTGGTCGCCAGCGGCCCGGAGGCGCTCTCGCTGCGGGCCGTCGCCCGCGACATGGGCGTGACCGCCCCCGCTCTCTACCGCTACGTCGACAGCCGCGATGACCTGCTGACCGAGGTCATCACCGAGCTGTACGACGAGCTGACGTCCTCGCTCGAGGCCGCCCGTGACGAGCTGCCGGCGGACGCGATCGGACCGCGGCTGGTGGCGGCCAGCTGGGCGCTGCGCTCCTGGGCACTCGCGCACCCGACCGAGTTCGGTCTGCTGTTCGGCAGCCCGCTGCCGGGCTACGCCGTGCCGTCCGAAGGGCCGCTGCACGAGGCGGGCCGGCGGTTCGGCATGGTCTACGCCGCGTTGTTCGCCCAGCTCTGGGAGCAGCGGCCGTTCCCGTGCGCGCGCACCGAGGACCTCGACCCTGCGCTGGCCGCCAGCTCGCGGCGTACGCCGAGTCGATGGGCAGCCCGCTGCCACCCGGCGCGGTCAAGGTCTTCCTCGAGTGCTGGGTCCGCCTCTACGGCCTGGTGTGCATGGAGGTGTTCGGGCACCTGAAGTTCGCCGTCGACGACGCGGAGGCGATGTTCGCCGACATGCTGCGGACCAACGGCATCGCCCTCGGCTTCAGCGAGCTGCCGGTCCGCTAGACCTCGAGCGACTCCCCCGGGCTGAGCCGCCGGTAGTCGGTGTCCGCCTTCATGCCCATCCAGCGGTCCGCCCCGGCGTTGCCGATCTCGCTCAACAACGCGTCGTGGATCGGGATCGCGCGATCCGGCCGCACCGAACGGACGAAGTCCAACGCCTCCGCCAGCTTCAGCCACGGCGCGCTCACCGGAACCAGCAACGTGTCGACCTCCCCGTCGGGAACGTGCAGCGCGTCGCCCGGGTGGTAGACGCCGCCGAGGATGAACCCGACGTTGGCGCAACCGGGCAACCCGTCATAGATCTCGGCGTGCTCACCCCCGACCACGCGCACCTCCAGGCCGGCCGCCGAGAACGTGTCCCCCGGCTCGACGGCGTTCGCCACCACGTCGTACTCGTCGGCCAGCCTGTCGGCCAGGGCGGCGTTCGTGTGCAGCCTGGCCCCGGCGCGGACGGCGGCAGAGACGCGGTCGACGTCGATGTGGTCGGCGTGCTCGTGCGTGACCAGGAGAACGGCAGCACCGTCGAGGTCCGCGTCCGGCGAGAAGTCGCCTGGGTCGATGACGACCGCGCCCTCCGCGGTGTCGAGGCGCACGCACGCATGCCCGAACTTCGTGAGTCGCATCCGGCGAGGCTAACCAGCCGAGGCAGCGACCGGCCCCTACAGGTCCAGGCCGGTCAGCACCATGACGCGTTCGTAGGTGAAGTCCTCCATCGCGTAGCGGACACCCTCGCGGCCGACACCGGACTCCTTCGCCCCGCCGTAGGGCATCTGGTCGGCGCGAAAGGACGGCACGTCGCCGATCACGACGCCACCGACCTCGAGCTCGCGGTGGGCCCGGAACGCCACCTGCGACGTCGTGCGTGAACACGCCGGCCTGCAGTCCGAACCGTGAGTCGTTGACCCTCGCAAAACCGTCGTCGAGCCCGTCGAACGGCGCGACCACCAGCACCGGGCCGAACACCTCGTCGCGCATCACCCGCGCGTCGTCGGGCACGTCCGCCGAGCACGGTCGGCGCGTACGACGAACCGTCGCGCACGCCGCCCGTCAGCAGTCGCCCGCCCGCCGCAACCGCCTCGTCGACCCACTCCTCGACGCGCCGCGCCGCCGCCTCGTCGATGAGCGGGCCGACCTCGGTCGCCTCGTCGGCGGGGTCTCCGACGCGTAGCTCACCGACGGCCTTGACCAGCCGCGTCACCATCGCGTCGTAGACGGACGTGTCGACGAGCACTCGTTGCACGGCGATGCACGACTGGCCCGCCTGGTAGTTGGCGAACGTCGCGATCCGATCCGCGGCGAAGTCGAGGTCCGCCTCGGAGCTCCAGTCGGCGCAGACCAGCGCAGCCGCGTTGCCGCCGAGCTCCAGTGTCACGTGCTTGTGCGGCACGGCCGCGCGGATGGCGTTGCCAACCGGCCCCGACCCGGTGAACGACACCACCGGGAGCCGAGGGTCGGCCACCAGCGCGGGCGCCGCCGCGTCGGGAACGACGAGGACCGTGGCCATGCCGTCCGGAAGCCCGGTCTCGGCGAGGATCTCCGCGAGCAGCAGCGCAGACAGCGGCGTCTTGGGAGCCGGCTTCAGCACGATCGGCGTGCCGACCGCGATCGCCGGTGCGACCTTGTGGGCGACCAGGTTGAGCGGGAAGTTGAAGGGCGCGATGCCCAGGACCGGGCCGCGGGGAAACCGTCGTACGACGGCCATCCGCCCGCTCCCCCCGGGGTCGGTGTCGAGGCGCTGCAGCTCGCCGCTCCACCGCCGGGCCTCCTCCGCCGCCCACCGGAACGTCGCGGAAGCGCGGGCGACCTCGACCCGCGACCACATCAGGGGCTTGCCCGACTCGGCCGTGATCAGCCGGGCCACCTCGTCGGCCCGCTCGCCCAGCCGGGCCGACACGTGGCTCAGGGCTTCGGCGCGCACGTGCGCGGGCAGGGCGGCGGCTTCGGCCCGGACGGCGTGCGGCGGCCGCGACGGCGGCCTCCACCTGCTCGGGCCCGGCGAGCTCGACCTCAGCGACCATCGTCCCGTCGTAGGGATGGCGCACCTCGATGCTGGTCACCGGTCTCCTCAACGGAATTCGTCGTCCAAAGGCCCTGCCGCCCCGGATTCCGTCACAGTATCGTGTCCGGCATGACCGACTCCACCGTTGCCGACCTGCACCTGTCACTCGCCGGCGGGCCCGGGCTCCCGCAGGAGCGCCGGCTGGTGACCGCCGTGCCGGGGCCCCGCTCGACCGAGCTGTCCGCCCGACGCGGTGCCTCGGTCGCCCGCGGGGTCGGCACCACGCTGCCCGTCTTCGTCGACCGGGCCGGCGGCGGAGTGATCGTCGACGTCGACGGCAACTCGCTGATCGACCTGGGCGCCGGCATCGCCGTCGTGAGCGTCGGCAACGCCGCCGACGCCGTGGTCACCCGGGTGCGCGAGCAGGTCGGCCGGTTCACCCACACCTGTTTCATGGTCACGCCGTACGACGGCTACGTGCAGGTCTGCGAGGCGCTCAACCGGTTGACGCCCGGTGACCACGAGAAGCGCTCGGCGCTGTTCAACTCCGGCGCGGAGGCGGTGGAGAACGCCGTGAAGATCGCCCGGGCGCACACCGGGCGGCAGGCGGTCGTCGTGTTCGACCACGCCTACCACGGGCGCACGAACCTCACGATGGCGATGACGGCCAAGAACATGCCCTACAAGCACTCGTTCGGGCCGTTCGCCCCCGAGGTCTACCGGGTGCCGATGTCCTACCCGTTCCGCGACGGCCCCGAGGCCGACGGCGCGGCCGCGGCACGACGGGCGATCGCACTGGTCGAGGCACAGGTCGGTGCCGACAACGTGGCGTGCCTGCTGATCGAACCCATCCAGGGCGAGGGCGGCTTCGTCGTGCCGGCACCGGGCTTCCTGCCCGCCATCGCGGCGTGGTCGAAGGAAACCGGAGCGGTCTTCGTCGCCGACGAGATCCAGACCGGTTTCTGCCGCACCGGTGACTGGTTCGCCTGCGACCACGAGGGAGTCGTCCCAGACCTCGTGTGCACGGCCAAGGGGATCGCCGGCGGACTGCCGCTGGCGGGCGTGACCGGCCGGGCCGAGATCATGGACGCACCGCACGTCGGCGGGCTCGGCGGCACCTACGGCGGCAACCCGGTTGCGTGCGCGGCAGCGATGGGCGCGATCGAGACGATGGAGTCGCACGACCTCTGCGCGGCCGCGCGTCGGCTCGGTGCCGTGATGACCGCGACACTGACCGACATGGCCGACCGGTACGACGTGATCGGTGACGTGCGGGGTCGTGGGGCGATGGTGGCCGTCGAGCTGGTCCGCCCAGGCACCCGCGAGCCGGACGCAGCCCGGACGGCGGCGGTGGCCAAGGCCTGTCACGCCGAGGGGGTCGTGGTGCTGACCTGCGGCACCAATGGCAACGTGCTCCGGCTGCTGCCGCCGCTGGTGATGCCTGAGGCGCTGCTCGCCGAGGGCCTCGGCGTGCTCGATGCGGCATTCGGCGGCACCGCCTCCTGACAGAAAGGGTCAAGACACGCTCAAGCGCGCTACCGATCGGGCGCCGTCCCGGTACGGTCGGCCCAGATGACTCGCGGCCGACCTTGCCTGCCAGGTGACTCCGGCCACTACCCGGGAGACACCTTCATGCGCAGATCTCTGCACCTTGCCCTCGGAGCGCTTCTCGGCGGGGTGCTCGCCGTCGGTGCCGCACCCGGGGCGACCGGCGCCACCCAGAGCGGAGCCGACAACCGCGCCGCCGCGGTCAGCGCTGCCGCTGCGACCACGGCCACGGCACACAACCGGGTGGTCTCCTACTGGACCGCCGCCCGGATGAGCTCAGCCAAGCCGGCCGACCTCGGATCCACATTCGCGTCCGCCGCGGCACCCGCCCGCGGAACCAGCACCAAGATCGCCGGCACCAGCGCCAGGAAGCCCGGCGGTGGCCCCACGCCTAGCGCCGCGATCGTCAAGAGCACCGGCAAGGTCTTCTTCACCCTCAGCGGCGTCAACTACGTCTGCTCGGGGAGCGCCACCAGCAGCGGCAACAGGGATGTTGTCTCGACTGCGGGCCACTGCGTCAACGCGGGCCCCGGCGCGTTCGCAACGAACTGGGCGTTCGTCCCGGCCTACAACAACAACGTCCGGCCCTACGGCACCTGGACAGCGCGCCGCCTGGTGACCACCTCTGCGTGGGCCAACCAGGGTGACATCAACTACGACGGTGGCTTCGCGGTGATGAACACCTTGAACGGAGCGCACCTCACGGATGTCGTGGGTGGACGGGGCATCGCGTTCAACCTGGCTCGTGGGCTGAGCTACGAGGCCTATGGGTATCCGGCGGCGGCACCGTTCAACGGCCAGACGATCAAGTCCTGCGCCGGCACCGCCCAGAGCGACATCTACGGCGGCACCCAGAGCCAGCGGATCCCGTGCGACATGACCGGCGGGTCCAGCGGCGGCCCGTGGTTCACCGGCGGCCTGCAGAACTCGTTGAACAGCTTCACCTACAACGGGGTGAAGAACCAGATGTTCGGACCGTACTTCGGATCCGCCATCCAGACCGCCTACAACAGTGCGGCGGCCGGCTAGGACGAGCTTGGCATGAGCTCTTCACTGTGGCGACGGCTGCAGGGATGGTGGCGCCGATCGGGCAATCCGGCCGGCGCCACCGACGAGCCCGTGGTCCACGACGTGCCGCAGAGCCCTGACGAGGTCGAGCACTACTGGACCGATGAGCGGATGCGTGCCGCGCGGGCACGTGAGCAGAAGCTGCCGCAGCCCGGCGACGAGGTCTGATCAGAACACGACGACAGAGCGCAGGACGGCGCCGCGCTCCATCTTGGCGAAAGCCTCCTCGACGTCATCGAGGGCGATGGTCTCCGACACGAAGCGCTCCAGGTCGAGACGTCCCTGCAGGTGCAGGTCGATGAGCATCGGGAAGTCCCGGCTGGGCAGGCAGTCTCCGTACCAGGAAGACTTCAGTGCGCCGCCGCGGCCGAAGACGTCCAGCAGGGGCAGGTCGATCCGCATGTCCGGGGTGGGCACTCCGACGAGCACGACCGTGCCGGCGAGGTCACGGGCGTAGAACGCCTGCTCGTAGGTCTCCGGCCGCCCGACGGCGTCGATCACGACGTCGGCGCCGAACCCACCGGTCAGGTCGCGGATGGCCTCGACCGGGTCGGTCTCGCCGGAGTTGACCGTGTGAGTGGCCCCGAACTGCTTGGCCCAGTCGAGCTTGCGCTGGTCGATGTCCACGGCGATGACCGTGCTGGCACCGGCGAGCAGGGCTCCCGCGATCGCACCGTCGCCGACGCCTCCGCAGCCGATGACGGCCACGCTGTCGCCGCGTCCGACCTCACCGGTGTTCATAGCCGCACCGAGACCGGCCATCACGCCGCAGCCGAGCAGGCCGGCCACCGACGGCGCCACCTCGGGGTCGACCTTGGTGCACTGTCCGGATGCGACCAGGGTCTTGTCGGCGAAGGCACCGATGCCCAGCGCCGGCGACAGCGCGGTGCCGTCGGCGAGGGTCATCTTCTGGGTGGCGTTGGCAGTCGCGAAGCAGTACCACGGCCGGCCGCGCAGGCAGGCCCGGCACCGACCGCACACCGCGCGCCAGTTGAGGATCACGTAGTCGCCTGGCGCCACATCGGTGACGCCGTCGCCCACCGCTTCGACGACGCCGGCGGCCTCGTGGCCGAGCAGGAACGGGAAGTCGTCGTTGATGCCGCCCTCGCGGTAGTGCAGGTCGGTGTGACACACCCCGCACGCCTGCACCTGCACGAGCGCCTCGCCCGGACCGGGATCGGGGACGAGCACGTACTCCACCGAGACGGGCTGGCCCTTGTCGCGAGCGATCACGCCTCGCACCTCGTGCGGCACGGCAGTCCCCTCTCGGTCAGTGCGCCGACGCTACTGTTCGCGCAGTCCCCACGGTGAGCCGTAGGCCGTGAGCAGATCCAGGAACGGCTGGGCGTCGAAAGCCTCCGGACCCAGCACTCCCGTCCCCTTCCACGTCCCGTTGGCGACCAGCTCGAGGGCGACGACGGGGTTGACCGCCGTCTGCCAGACCACCGCCTGGGAGCCGTACTCGCGCATCGACCACTCGTTGTCGACGACGTGGTAGAGGTAGACCTCGCGCGGCTGACCGTCCGTGCCGCGGCCGCGGACCCAGGTGCCCGCGCACGTCTTGCCGCGCATCCGGTCGCCGAGGGTCGCCGGGTCGGGCAGGACGGCCGCCACGACGTCGCGCGGCGACACCTCGGCAGCGCCCACCCGGACCGGATCGGTGCGGTCCAGGCCGACCTTGTGCAGCACCTGCAGGACGGTGATGAACTCCTCGCCCAGGCCGTACTTGAACGTGACCCGCTTCGCGTCGACCCACCGCGGGATGAGCAGCACTTCCTCGTGCTCGACGTTAACGCACTCGACCGGGCCGATCCCGTCCGGGAAGTCGAACACCTCCGGCTCGCTGAATGGCGCCGTCGTGAACCAGCCACGGTCCTTCTCCCACACCACCGGCGGGTTGAGGCACTCCTCGATCGTGGTCCAGATGCTGAACGACGGGGCGAACGCGTAGCCGTCGACCTCGAGGTTCGCCCCGTCACGCACGCCGATCTCGTCGATCTCGTCGAACAGGTGGTCGGCTGCATAGCGGGCGAACACGTCCGACAGGCCCGGCTCGACGCCCATGCCGCAGAGGGCAAGGCGGCCGGCCTGCTCCCACGCAGCAGCCTTCGCGAACTGCTCGTCGCCAAGCTTCACCCCGGGAAGCGAGTGCGGGTCGTCCGGATGGGGGCGGGAGAGCGACATCGCCATGTCGAGGTAGTCGGCTCCGGCCGCGAACGCACCGTCGAAGATCGGCATCACGAACCTCGGGTCCACGGCGTTAAGCACGTGCGTGATCGCGTTGGCCCGGCACAGCTCCGCGACCGCGTCGGCCGAGGATGCGTCGACCTGTGCAGCCGAGAAGCGGGAATCGGCGGTGTACGACGAGACCGCTTGCTCGGCACGTCGTACGTCGTAGTCGGCGACCACCATCACGTCGAAAAAGCCTCGCCTCGCGGCGATCCCCACCACGGCCGAACCCACGCCACCGGCACCGACAACGAGCACCCGCATGGTCAGGACCTCTCCTTCTCTCGGTCGAGCAACGGACGCAACGGGTCGACGGGGTCTCCCCTGCGACGGCGGGCGATGGCCGACAGCGACTCGAGCACGACGCGGTTGGCGAGGGCAGCGGTGATGTCGGCGCTGTCGTAGGGCGGCGAGACCTCCACGACGTCGATGCCCACGACGGGCAGCTCGAGGCAGACCCGGCGTACGGCGTCGAGCAGCTCGCGGGCGGACAGGCCACCGGGCTCGGGCGTGCCGGTGCCGGGGGCGTGGGCGGGGTCGGCAACGTCGATGTCGACGGACAGGAACACCCCGTCGCAGTCGTCGGTGGCGGTCTCGAAGGCCTCGTCCAGGCACGCACCGAGCCCCCGGGCGCCGATCTCGCTCATCTCGTAGGACCGCATGCGCTGCTGCGCCATCCACTCCAGCGTCGGCGGGCCGGGCCAGTAGCCACGCAGCCCGATCTGCAGGAACCGGTCGCCGCGCGCGGCACCCGACTCGATCAGCCGCCGCATCGGCTGGCCGTGGCCGTAGAGCGAGCCGAACTCGATGTCGCCGGTGTCGGCGTGGGCGTCGAAGTGCACGACGCTGACGCGGCCCTGCCCGTGGTGGCGGGCGACCCCGGTCACGTCGGCGAGCGTGATCGAGTGGTCGCCGCCGAGGACAACCGGGATGGCGCCGCTCGTCGCGACCGTCGCGACCGCCTCGGTCAGCGCGTCGAGCGACCGTTCGATGTGGCCCGGCGGCATCTCGACGTCACCGGCGTCGAGCACGCGCAGGTCACGCAGCGGGTCCACGCGAAGCGCCAGGCTCGGCCGCGAGCCGTCGTGCGCGAGGTAGTCAGTGGAGCGGATCGCCTGCGGGCCGAACCTGGTGCCCGGCCGGTGCGACGTGCCGCCGTCGAACGGAGCGCCGACGACCACGACATCGGCGCCGGCGAAGGACGTCGGGTCGGACAGGTCGCAGGGGTCCACCCCGAGGAACGTGATGTCGGGCCCGAACATGGCGCCGTAGCGACTCATGCGGCATCAGTCATGGGTCGGGAACCCCAGGTTGACGGCGGCGCCTGCGTTGCTCGCGGTGTTCGCACTCCGCTGCGCAGGATCGAGCCACCGAGACGTCACGACCTTGCCGCGGGTGTAGAAGTGCACGCCCTCCATCCCGTGCGCGTGCGAGTCGCCGAACAGCGAGTTCTTCCAGCCGCCGAACGAGTAGTAGGCCATCGGCACCGGGATCGGCACGTTGACGCCCACCATGCCCACCTCGACCTCGTTCTGGTAGCGCCGTGCGGCGCCGCCGTCGTTGGTGAAAATGGCCGTGCCGTTGCCGTAGGGGTTGCTGTTGACCAGCTCGAGCGCCTCGTCGTAGGTGTCGACGCGGACCACTGACAGCACCGGGCCGAAGATCTCGTCGGTGTAGAGCGTCATGTCCGGGCGGACCCGGTCGAAGAGCGTCGGGCCGAGCCAGAAGCCCTCCTCGGCGCCGTCGACCTTGTGCTCGCGGCCGTCGACCACCAGCTCGGCACCGGCCTCCGTGCCGGCGTCGAGGTAGGCCGCCACCTTGTCGCGGTGCACCTCGGTGACCAGCGGGCCCATGTCGGTGCCGCGCGTGCCGTCTCCGACGGTGAGCCCGTCCATCCGCTGGCGGATCTTGGCGACCAGCTCGTCGGCCACCGGCCCGACCGCGACCAGGGCGGAGATGGCCATGCAGCGCTCGCCGGCCGAGCCGAAGCCCGCGTTCACCGCCGCGTCGGCTGCGAGGTCGAGGTCGGCGTCGGGCAGCACGACCATGTGGTTCTTGGCGCCGCCGAGGGCCTGGACCCGCTTGCCGGCGCGGGTCCCGTTCTCGTAGACGTAGCGCGCGATCGGTGTCGACCCGACGAAGGAGACCGACCGTACGTCGGGGTGCTCGAGGAGCCGGTCGACCGCCTCCTTGTCACCGTGCACGACGTTGAAGACGCCATCGGGCAGTCCGGCCTCCTGCCACAGGCTCGCGACCCAGACGGCGGCCGACGGGTCCTTCTCGCTGGGCTTGAGCACGACGGTGTTCCCGCAGGCGATGGCGACCGGGAAGAACCACATCGGGACCATCGCGGGGAAGTTGAACGGCGAGATGACACCGACGACGCCCAGTGGCTGGCGGATCGAGTAGACGTCGACGCTGGTGGACACGCCCTCGGAGAAGCCGCCCTTGAGCAGGTGCGGGATCCCGCACGCGAACTCCACCACCTCCAGCCCGCGGGTCACCTCACCGAGGGCGTCGGAGAGCACCTTGCCGTGCTCGGCGGTGATGATCGCGGCCAGCTCGTCCTTGCGCGCGTTGAGCAGCTCGCGGAACGCGAACAGCACCTGGGTGCGCGTGGTGAGCGAGGACCGCCGCCACTGCTGGAAGGCGCCCGCGGCTGCCGCGACCGCAGCGTCCACGTCGGCGGAGGACGCCAGGTCGACCCGGCCGCTCACCGCTCCGGTGGCCGGGTTGAAGACCTCGCCGGTCCGCGCGCTGCTCCCGCGCCAGCTGGTGCCGTTGATCCAGTGGGTGATCCGGGTCGGGTTGGTCTGCTCGCCGGCCATCAGTGCGCCTCTCCACGGTTGGTGGTCATGAGTCGAAGCCCATGCCGATGCGGTCCAGCGTGCGCAGCCACGGCCCGCGCCGGCCGTCACGCCGGTCGGCCCGGGCAAGCGCCCGCCGGGTCAGCTCGATGCCGGCCCAGCGAACGGGTTCGGGCGGGAACGGCAGCGGCTTGCGCCGCACCATCGACAGCTCGGTCAGCTCGGTGTGGCGACCGGGCACCTGGTCGAGCAGGTCGAGCATCACCCGCGCCCCGAACCGCGAGGCGCCCACTCCCAGACCGGTGTAGCCGGCGGCATAGGCCAGCCGCCCGCCGTACGCCTGTCCCCAGAACACGCAGAACCGCGAGCAGGTGTCGATGACACCGCCCCAGGCATGGGTGAACCGCAGGCCGTGCAGCTGGGGGAACGTCGCGAAGAGGTGCTCGGAGAGCCGGACGAAGGTCTCGGGGTCGCGGTCGAGCCGGTCGGCCACCTTGTTGCCGTAGTGGTAGACCGCGTCGTAGCCGCCCCAGAGGATGCGGTTGTCGGGTGTGAGCCGGTAGTAGTGGAACTGGTTGCCCGCGTCGGTGAGACCCTCGCGGCCCTGCCAGCCGACCGACGCGAGCTGGTCGGCGGTCAGCGGCTCGGTCACCAGCGCGTAGTCGTAGACCGGTGCGATGTAGGCGCGCAGCCGTCGAAGGAGCGGCGGGAAGGCGTTTGTGCCGAGCGCGACGCGGCGGGCGGTGACCACGCCGTACGCCGTGTGCAGCGCGAGCCCGGTGGTCCCCGTGTCGTCCACCGAGTCGACGGCCGAGTCCTCGAAGATGCGCACACCGAGCCGCAGGCAGGCCTGCTTGAGGCCGCCAGCCAGCCGGGCCGGGTCGACCATCGCGACACCCGTGCGGTCGAGCAGGCCGCCGACGTAGGTCGGCGAGTCGACCCGCTCGCGCACCTGCGCCGCGTCGAGGAGCTCCAGTTCGCCGCCGTGTCGACGGGCCAGGTCCGGCATCTCGCGCAGGTCGTCGAGCTGCCATGGCGCGGTCGCGACGGTCAGCTCGCCGGTGCGCTCCCAGCCGCAGTCGATGCCGTGCCGGCCGAGGGTCGCCTCGATGGCCGCGAGGTTCTCCCGCCCCAGGCGCTCCAGGTCACTGAGCTCGGTCGGGAACCGCTCGAGCCCGTTGCGCAGTCCGTGGGTGAGGCTGGCGGCGCAGAAGCCGCCGTTGCGCCCAGATGCGGCCCACCCGGCAGAGCGGCTCTCCAGGACCACGACGTCACGGGACGGGTCGGCCTCCTTGGCGAGCAGGGCGGTCCAGAGGCCGGTGTAGCCCGCGCCGACCACGGCGAGGTCTGTTGTGGTGGACCCTGCCAGCGGCGGGCAGGACTCGGGTTCGGGCGCCGCCTCGGTCCAGTACGGCGCGAACTGCACGTCGGCGAGCGCTGCGACCGCGGGCGCGGCGAGCGAGGCTGTCATCGCCGTCAGACCCGTCGGCGCCGGGCGACGAACTGGCCAAGGAGCACGGCGATCAGGGCCAGGAAGAACATCGCCGAGCCGATCACGTTCGCCTGAGCCGGGATGCCGCGCAGCGACGACACCCACACGAACTTCGGGAAGGTGTTGACCGCGCCGGAGTTGAAGTTGGTGATGATGAAGTCGTCGAAGGACAACGCGAAAGCCAGCAGGGCGCCGGCCATGATGCCGGGGGCGACGAGCGGCAGGGTGATCCGGCGGAAGGTCTGCCACTCGTCCGCATAGAGGTCCATCGCCGCCTGCTCGAGGCGGGGGTCCAGGCTGGCCAGCCGCGCCTTGACGGTGACCACGACGAAGCTGATGCAGAACATGATGTGGGCGATCACGATGGTCCAGAGGCCCAGCGGGACACCTACGTTGAGGAACAGCGCGAGAAGTGACGCCCCGAGCACCACCTCGGGCGTCGCCATCGGCAGGAAGATCAGCAGGTTGGTGGAGCCGCGGCCGCGGAACCGGTGGCGTGCAAGTGCGAACGCGATCATGGTCCCGAGGACGGTCGACACGATCGTGGCCAGCAGCCCGATCTTGAGACTGTTGACCAGGGCGGGGCAGACGTCGGGGGCGCCGCACGGGTTTTTCCACTTCTCGGTGGTGAAGCCTTGCCAGTTCAGGTTCGACTTGCCCGAGTCGTTGAACGAGAACACGAACGTGTAGGCGACCGGGACGAAGAGATAGGCGAAGGCGAGCACGGCGTAGATGCGGATCAGGTTCGCCGAGAACCACCGTTGCACCCGCCGGCCACGGGTCGATCGGGCGGTCGGGCGCGTGGGTGAGGTCGTCGTCGCCATCAGACCAGCTCGTCGGTGCCGGACCGTCGGATGTAGACGGCAACGAGGACCAGGATCGAGACCATCAGCGTGACCGAGAGAACCGCCGCGGTCGGGTAGTCCACGACCCGCAGGAAACGGCTGTCGATGACGTTTCCGACCATCGTCGTGTCACGGCTGCCTAGCAGGGCGCTGTTGACGTAGTCGCCGGCCGCGGGGATGAACGTCAGCAGGGTTCCCGCCACGACGCCGGGCATCGACAGCGGCAGGGTCACCTTGCGGAACGTCGTGACGGCGTTGGCGTAGAGGTCGCCGGCCGCCTCCATGAACCGTGGGTCGACCCGCTCGAGGCTCGCATAGATCGGCAGGATCATGAACGGCAGGAAGTTGTAGGTGATGCCGAGCACCACGGCGATCGGTGTGTTGATGACATGGTCCTGGGGCCCCAGCACGTGCAGGAACCGAAGAATGTCGGCGACCCAGGCGTCGTCGGCGAGGATCTGCTTCCAAGCAATGGTGCGCAGCAGGAAGCTGGTGAAGAACGGTGCTACCACCAGCACGAGGAGCAGGTTGCGCCACCTGCCCGCCTTGAACGCGATCGCGTAGGCCAGCGGGTAGGAGATGGCCAGCGCCAGCGCCGTCGCGAGAATCGCGTAGACGAACGACCTGCCGAACTGTGTGGCGTACTCCGAGAGCGCCTCAGGGTAGTTCTCGAACCGGAACGTCTGCTCGTAGACGCCGATCTCGGCGCCCGGGGGCCGGGTCTGTGTCGAGGTCGAGATCAGCGTGAAGATGGGAACCGCGAAGAAGACCGCCAGCCAGCCGATACCGGGCAGGAGCAGGAAGTACGGCGTGCTGCGCCGGCCGCGCCGTGCGGGCTCCTCGGGTCCCTCACGGTCGGCAGAGAGCTCGCTGCTGGTGTGCTCCCCGGCGCCGATGCCCTGGGCGACGGTCATGTCAGCCCACCGGAACCGGCGTCACGCCCTCGTCGTGGGCGACACCGGCCTGGGCATCCTCGTCGCCGCCCAGCGCGAACGTGTGCGCGGGGTCGAACGACAGAGTCACCGTGCTGCCCACGGGCACTACGCCGCCGCCACCGAGGTTCTGGGCGAAGACCATCACTTCCTGCCCCCACGGCAGGCGCACGAGGTACTGCGTGCTGACCCCGGTGAAGCTCGCGTCGGTCACGATCCCGCCACGGATCGCGTTGTGACCAGCGGCAACCGTGGCGTCCTCAGTGCCGATGTGGATCTTCTCCGGTCGCACACCGATCAGCAGCTCGGTCTCCGTGCCGTCGCGGCGCGCCGACGGGACGGTCATCCGGGAGCCCTGGACGTCGAGCAGCAGATCGCTCCCGGACGAACCGGTCACGGAAGCCCGGATCAGGTTGGACTGGCCGAGGAAGTTCGCGACGTAGGCCGTGTCGGGTGACTCGTAGAGCTCGGCCGGGTTGCCGAGCTGCTCGATGCGCCCGGCGTTCATGACCGCGATGGTGTCGGCCATCGTCATGGCCTCTTCCTGGTCGTGGGTGACGTGCACGAACGTCAACCCCACCTCGGTCTGGATGCGCTTGAGCTCGATCTGCATCTGTCGACGCAGCTTGAGGTCCAGCGCCCCGAGCGGCTCGTCCAGCAGGAGAACCGCCGGCTTGTTGACGATCGCCCGGGCGAGCGCGACCCGCTGCTGCTGGCCGCCCGAGAGCTGGGAGGGCTTGCGCCTGGCCAGGTGTCCGAGCTCCACCAGCTCCAATGCCTGCTCGACCTCGTGCTTGACCTGCTTGGACCCGCGCCGCCGCAGACCGAACGCGACGTTCTCGAAGATGTCGAGGTGCGGGAACAGGGCGTAGCTCTGGAAGACGGTGTTCACCGGCCGCTTGTAGGGCTTTGCGAACGTCACGTCGTCGTCGCCGATCAGGATCGTCCCCTCGGTCGGCTCCTCCAGACCGGCGACCATGCGCAGCGTCGTGGTCTTGCCGCATCCTGACGGGCCAAGCAGCGCGAAGAAGCTGCCGGAGGGGATCGTCAGCGAGAGGTCGTCGACCGCGGTGAACGAGCCGAACCGCTTGGTCACATGCTCAAGGCGCAGGTCGCGCCCGCCGCTCGCTTCAGCCATCAGTTACCGATCACCTTCTGGAACTCCTCGTTGAACTGCGTCTCCTCGTCCGGCGAGAGGGCGCGGAAGACGTGGACCTTGGCCAGGTCCTCTTCGGTGGGGAAGATCAGCGGACTTGCGGCGAGGTCGGGATCGATCTTCTCCATCTCGGCCTTTGCGCCCTCCACCGGGCAGATGTAGTTGACCCAAGCAGCGACCTCGGCGGCGACCTCGGGCTGGTAGTAGAAGTCGAAGAGCTTCTCCGCGTTCTTCTTGTGCGGCGACGCGATCGGGACCATGAGATTGTCCGACCACAACGTTCCGCCTGTCTCGGGCAGCGTGAACGTGTAGTTGTCGTCTTCCTCGGTGAAGCTTGTTGCCAGGAGGTCGCCGGACCAGCCGATACACGCCAGGGCGTTGCCGCTGATCAGGTCCTCGACGTAGGAGTTGCCCTTGACCTGACGGATCTGGCCGGAGTCGACCTGCTTCTGCAGGACCTCCAGTCCGGCCATGAAGTCGTCTTCGGTGAAGTCAGTGGAGATGTCCTTGCCCTGGCTGAGCATGATGAGCCCGACCGTGTCTCTCATCTCGCTCAGGACGACGATCTTGCCCTTCAGGTCGGGAGCCCACAGGTCGTCGATCGTCTTGAGCTCGCGGCCGACCTTGTCCTTGCGGTAGCCGATGCCGGCGTAGCCGCTCTGCCACGTCAGGGAGAACTTGCGACCGGGGTCGAAGTCGACATCCTGCAGCTTGGGGTTCAGGTTCTTGGCGTTTGGGATGTTGGCCTTGTCCAGCTCTTGCACGTAGCCCTGCCGGATGAGGCGGCCGGCCATCCAGTCGGTGAGGACGATCACGTCCTTGCCGATGTCCTGGCCGTTCTTGAGCTGGCCCTGGATCTTGCCGTAGTAGGAGTCGTTGTCGTCGATGTCCTCGGCGTAGGTCGCCTTGAGGCCACTTTCCTTCTTGAACTTCTCCAGGGTGGGGTAGTTCTTCGCCTTTTCGTCGTAGTCCAGGTACAGCGGCCAGTTGGCCCACCGCACCTCCTTGTCGGTGTCGGACTTGTCCTCGACCGTGGCCTTGGGCTTCGGGGTCGTTTCCGCGTCGTTGCTGCCGGTCCCGCAGGCGGCCAGGGCGGCAGCGGCGCCGACGCCCCCGACACCCCGCAGCAGCGTGCGGCGGGACAGCTGCGAGCGAACGAGCTGCCGGAATCGTGGGTCGTTGCGAAGGTCGGTCATGACGGAGGGACTCCCTCGGAGGTTGAGTTAGCTGAGGTCGGTGGAGCTGTGCGGTCACCGAAGATGGTTCGGTGCCAGTCCTTCTGGGCCACTGCCGTGGTGTCGAACATGACGTGCTTGATCTGCGTGTAGTCGTCGAAGGAATAGGTGGACATGTCCTTGCCGAAGCCGGAGGATCCGTAGCCCCCGTGCGGCATCTCGCTGAGAATCGGAATGTGGTCGTTGACCCACACGCAGCCGGCTCTGATCTCGCGCGAGGCACGCAGACCGCGGTAGACGCTGGTCGTCCACGCCGATGCGGCCAGGCCGTACGGCGAGTCGTTGGCCAGCGCGATGCCGTCGTCGTCGGAGTCGAAGGGCAGGACGACGAGCACCGGCCCGAAGATCTCCTGCTGCACCACCTCGGAGCGCTGATCGGCGTCGACGATGAGCGTGGGCTGGTAGTAGGCACCCCGGGCCAGTGAGCCACCGGGCATCTCGCCACCGCAGACGACCTTGCCCCCGTCGGCGCGAGCGCGCTCCACGAAGCCGGCCACCCGCTCCTGCTGCCGCCGGCTCACCAACGGTCCCTGGTCGGTCGAGCGGTCCATCGGGTCGCCCAACCGGACCTGGGTCATCAGGTCGGCCACGCCGGCGACGAACGCGTCGTACAGCGGGCGCTGGACGTAGGCGCGAGTGGCTGCGGTGCAGTCCTGCCCGGTGTTGATCAGCGCGCCGGCGACCGCGCCGTGCACGGTGGCCTCCAGGTCGGCGTCGTCGAAGACCACGAACGGGGCCTTGCCGCCGAGCTCGAGGTGAACGCGCTTCACGCCGTCGGCAGCCAGGCGCATCACCCGCTGCCCCACCGAGGTGGACCCGGTGAAGGACACCATGTCGACGTCGGGATGTCCGATCAGCGCCTCACCGACGACCGAGCCCGGGCCGGTGAGCACGTTGACGACCCCGGGTGGGATGCCGGCATCGGCGCAGGCGTCGGCGAACATCAGCGACGTCAGCGGCGTGATCTCGGCCGGCTTGAGCACGATGGTGTTGCCGGCAGCGATGGCCGGCAGGATCTTCCACGCCGCCATCTGGAGCGGGTAGTTCCACGGGGACACGGAACCGACGACACCGATCGACTCGCGCCGGATCACGGACGTGTGGTCCTGTGAGTACTCCGCTGCGGCCTTGCCCTCCAGGTTGCGGGCGGCGCCGGCGAAGAACGCGACGTTGTCGACGGTGCCGGGCACGTCGAACTCCGACGACAGCTTGATCGGCTTCCCGGTCTGGCGGGTCTCGGTGGTTGCCAGCTCGTCGGCTCGCTCGCCGAGCAGCGCGGCCAGTCGCACCAGCGCGCCGGACCGCTCGGCTGGGGTCGCCCCGGCCCACGAGGGGTAGGCGCGCCGCGCCGCCGCGACGGCGTCATCGACGTCGTCCGGGCCGGCCAGCCCGACCGACTCCACGGTCTCGCCCGTGGCTGGGTCCACCACCGAGAACGGATGCCCCGACGCCCGCGCCCCCACCCGGCGGCCGTCGATGAACTGATGCACCGGGCCGCTCCTCTCCTCCGTGGTCACAGGCGCGTTTCGCGCCGATCCTGACAGAGGGGACGGGTCCGGACAAGCGATTCCGTCGCCGCACTCGCTTTGGACCACGAAATCGCTACTCCGCTGCGACCAAGCCGGTACCGAGCTGGTACCAAGCCGTCACCGACCGCTCCGGAACCACTCGCCACACCCTCGCCCTTCATCGCGCAGCGTACGTCGGCGCGCCGCCCAGCCACGTTCCCCGCACCTCGATGTCGCGCAGGGCGGCCGGGTCCACGTCGTACGGGTCGGCGGCCAGCCACACCAGGTCGGCGCGCTTGCCGGGCACCACCGTGCCCCAGCGATGGTCCTCGAAGGCCTGGAACGCGGCGCCGAGCGTGTACGCCGAGAGTGCGGCCGCAAGCGGAAGCCGCTGCTCCGGCAACCAGCCGCCGGGCGGGTCGCCGGTCGAGGTCGTCCGGGTGACGGCGACGCCGAGACCCTCCAGCGGGCGGTGCGAGCTGACGGGCCAGTCGCTGCCCATGGACACGACGGCGCCGGTCGCGAGCACGGCAGCCATCGGGTACTGCCACGTCCCGCGGACCGGTCCGATCCGCGGCAGGGTGAGCGCGGTCTGCAACGGGTCGAGCTGGGCCCACAGGGGCTCGAAGTTGGCGATGACGGCGAGCTCGGCGAAGCGCAGCAGGTCGTCGGGGTGGACGATCTGGGTGTGCGCGATGACCGGCCGCCGGTCCCGCGGGGCGTTGCGGTCGCTTGCGTACTGAACGGCGTCCAGCGCCGCACGCACGCCCGCGTCGCCGATCGCGTGGATGTGCACCTGGAAGCCGTCAGCGTCGAACGCCGCCACTGCCTCGGCCAGCTCGGCCGGGGACCACACCGGGAGTCCGCAGCTGTGCGGCGCGTCGTCGTAGGGATCGAGCATCGCGGCGGTGCCCGCCTCGACAACGCCGTCCGCGAACAGCTTCACCGTGCGCGCCGACACCACGTCGGCCGCGGGACCCGAGCTCGCCTGCGCGCGCGCCGCGGCGAACGCGGCCCGCTGGTCGGGCCAGTCGCCGGGCTCGGCCCGCAGCGCGATGTTGACGCGTACGGCGAGCTCGCCTGCGGCCGCGCAGTCGAGGTAGCTGGCGACGTCGTCCGGGTGCAGGGCTGCTTCCTGCACCCAGGTGATGCCGGCCTCGGCGAGCAGTGCCGTCGAGCGGCGCAGCGCGAGCCGCTTGTCCGCCGCGGTGGGCACCGGGGCGTGGCGCAGGACGAGGTCCATGGCGCTCCACTCGACGAGCGTGCCGAGCGGAGTGCCGTCCGGGCGACGGGCGATGGTCGCGGCGGGCGGGTCCGGTGTGTGCGCGTCGAGGCCGGCCCGCCGCAGCGCCTCGCTGTTGGCCCACACGCAGTGGTGGTCGGCCGACTGCAGCGCAACCGGGCGGTCGGCAACACCCGCGTCGAGCCACCGGGCGTCGAAAAGGCCACCGGGGGCCAGCGCCGGGTCGTAGGGCCCACCCACGACCCAGTCCTCGTCCGGATGGTCGGCCGCGAACCGGCGTACGACCTCGACGACCTCGGGCACCGACGTGCAGTCGCGGACCTGCGGGCCCGCGAGCTCGACGCCGCCCCACAGCGGGTGGGCGTGCCCGTCGCCGAAGCCGGGCAGCAGGGCACCGCCGTCGAGGTCGACAACCTGCCGCGCACGAGGCGCGAGGTCGAGGGCGTCCTCGTCGAGCGCGACCACCTGGCCATCGTGGACCGCCGCGGCGCGGGCGCGGGGTGCGCCGGGCAGACCGGTGATCACCACACCGCCACGGAAGACGGTCTCGGCTCGGGTACTCACTCGTTCATCCCGCTGCTCACCGACCGGCTTCCCGCACCGCAGTTCAGGCGTCGAGGTTGGTCATCACGTGCTTGACCCGCGTGTAGTCCTCGAGGCCGTACATCGAGAGGTCCTTGCCGTAGCCGGAGTGCTTGAAGCCGCCGTGCGGCATCTCGGCGACCAACGGGATGTGGGTGTTGATCCACACGCAGCCGAAGTCCAGCCGCTTGGCCATCCGCATGGCGCGACCGTGGTCCTTGGTCCACACCGAGGACGCCAGGCCGTACTCAACTCCGTTGGCCCAGCGGACCGCCTCGTCCTCGTCGCTGAAGCGCTGCACGGTGATGACCGGGCCGAACACCTCGTCGCTGACCAGCTCGTCGCCCTGCCGCAGTCCGGACACGACCGTCGCCTCATGGAAGTAGCCGGCCGACAGGTCGCCGCCGACGCGGTTGCCGCCCGCGGCCACCGTGGCGTGCTCCGGCGCGCGCTGCAGGAAGCCCATCACCCGGTCGAGCTGGTTGGCGTTGTTCAGCGGGCCGAACAGCACGTCCTCGTCGTCGGGCAGGCCGGTCTTGGCGCTGTTCTTCGCCTGCTCCGCCAGCGCCGCGACGAAGTCGTCGTGGATGCCAGGAGAAGCCAGCACGCGGGTCGCGGCCGTACAGTCCTGGCCGGCGTTGAAGTAGCCCGCGACGGCGATGCCCTCGGCCGCTGCCTCCAGGTCGGCGTCGTCGAACACGACGACCGGTGCCTTGCCGCCGAGCTCCAGGTGCACCTTCTTCAGGTTCTGAGCCGCACTGCCGGCGACCTCCATGCCCGCACGGACGGAGCCCGTGATCGAGACCATTTGCGGCACCGCGTGCTCGACGAGCGCCCGTCCGGTGTCCCGGTCTCCGGTGACGACGTTGAACACGCCGTCGGGCAGGAACTCGGACATGATCTCCGCCATCAGCAGCGTCGACACCGGTGTCGTGTCCGACGGCTTGAGCACGACCGTGTTGCCGGCCGCGATCGCGGGCGCCCACTTCCAGACCGCCATCATCATCGGGTAGTTCCACGGCGTCACCTGCGCGCAGACGCCGATCGGCTCGCGCCGGATGAACGACGTGTGACCCGCCATGTACTCCCCGGCCGACTTTCCCTCGAGCACCCGGGCCGCACCGGCGAAGAACCGGATCTGGTCGACCATCGGCGGAATCTCCTCGGACATCGTGAGGCCGCGCGGCTTTCCGGTGTTCTCCGACTCGGCGTCGACCATCTCCTGCGCACGGTCCTCGATGGCGTCCGCGATGCGCAGCAGCGCCCGCTGACGCTCGCTCGGCGTGCTGTCGCGCCAGCCCTCGAAGGCCGCGGCGGCGGCGGACATGGCCGCGTCGACGTCAGCCGGCCCGGAGACCGGCGCCTGGGCGTAGGACTGGCCGGTGACCGGGTTCACCACGTCGGACGTGCGGCCGTCGGCGGCATCGACCTGCTGGCCGTTCACGAGGTTGCGCAGGGCGCGGGACGGGCTCACGGAGGGCTCCTTCGTCGGTCGGCGGGTCGGCCCGGCCAGGGTAGTGCCGGGACGCCGGTATCAACAGTTCAGGGCGGGCTAGACGACAGATTCAGCAAGAAAGGTGCCCTCTCGCGACGGAATCACTTGCCAAGACCCCCGTCCGATGGGGAGGATCGACGCCATGACGGTGCGAGAGCGGGGCAACGCGGGCGGGCTCGACGACGTCTCCAAGGCCATCATCGAGCAGCTGCAGGAAGACGGCCGGCGTCCCTACGCCGCCATCGGCAAGGCCGTCGGTCTCTCCGAGGCGGCCGTCCGGCAGCGGGTCCAGCGGCTCCTCGATGCCGGTGTCATGCAGATCGTCGCGGTCACCGATCCGCTCCAGGTCGGCTTCCCACGCCAGGCCATGATCGGGGTCCGCTGCGAGGGCGACGTCGAGCTGGTCGCCGAGAAGATCGCCGACATGGCCGAGGTCGACTACGTCGTGATCACCGCGGGTGGCTTCGACCTCCTGGTCGAGGTCGTCTGCGAGGACGACGACCACCTGCTCGAGCTCGTGAGCAAGCGGATCCGGGCCGTCCCGACCGTGCGCAGCACCGAGTCCTTCGTCTATCTCAAGCTGCACAAGCAGCTCTACAACTGGGGAACCAGATGACCACCTCCGCCCAGGACGTCCAGCAGCCCGGCGAGCAGCACCAGTCGCCCGGCGACGGCGCGCTCGCCAAGAGCGCGCATGACCACCTGTGGATGCACTTCACCCGCATGTCGACCTACGACTCGACCGACGTGCCGGTGATCGTGCGCGGCGACGGTCCCTACATCTTCGACGACAAGGGCAAGCGCTACCTCGACGGCCTGGCCGGGCTGTTCGTGGTCCAGGCCGGCCACGGCCGGACCGAGCTGGCCGAGGCGGCAGCCAAGCAGGCCAGCGAGCTGGCGTTCTTCCCGCTGTGGTCCTACGCGCATCCGAAGGCGGTCGAGCTGGCCGAGCGGCTCGCCCACCTGGCCCCCGGCGACCTCAACCGCGTCTTCTTCACGACCGGTGGCGGTGAGGCGGTCGAGAGCGCGTGGAAGGTGGCCAAGCAGTACTTCAAGCTCACCGGCAGGCCGTTGAAGCACAAGGTGATCAGCCGCAACATCGCCTACCACGGCACTCCGCACGGCGCGCTGTCGATCACCGGCATCCCGGGCGCGAAGGCGATGTTCGAACCGCTCGTCCCGGGCGCGCACAAGGTTCCCAACACGAACTTCTACCGCGCGACCGAGCACGGCGACGACCTCGAGGCCTTCGGCAGGTGGGCGGCCGATCGGATCGGTGAGGCCATCGAGTTCGAAGGGCCCGAAACGGTCGCGGCCGTGTTCCTGGAGCCGGTGCAGAACTCCGGCGGCTGCTTCCCGCCGCCGCCCGGCTACTTCCAGCGGGTGCGCGAGATCTGCGACCAGTACGACGTGCTGCTGGTGTCCGACGAGGTCATCTGCGCGTTCGGCCGGCTCGGGCACTACTTTGGATCAGCGCGCTTCGACTACCAGCCCGACATCATCACCTGCGCGAAGGGCATGACCTCGGGCTACTCCCCCATCGGCGCGATGATCACGACCGACCGCGTCATGGAGCCGTTCCTGCTGGGCGACAACATGTTCGCCCACGGCTACACGTTCGGAGGCCACCCCGTCTCGGCTGCGGTGGCGCTGGCGAACCTCGACATCTTCGAGCGCGAGCGGCTCAACGAGCACGTGCAGCAGAACGCCCCGGCCTTCCGCCACACGCTGGAAAAGCTGTCCGACCTGCCGATCGTCGGTGACGTGCGCGGTGACGGGTTCTTCTACGGGATCGAGATGGTCAAGGACAAGAACACGCGAGAGACGTTCGACGACGACGAGTCAGAGCGGCTGCTGCGCGGCTTCCTGTCCAAGGCCCTCTTCGACGCCGGGCTCTACTGCCGGGCTGACGACCGCGGCGACCCGGTGATCCAGCTCTCGCCGCCACTGATCTGCGACCAGTCGCACTTCGACGAGATGGAACAGATCCTCCGTTCCGTGCTCACCGAGGCCTGGGCCCGGCTCTGAGTCCCACGTCCGAGCGCACCAGGGTCCGCCGGCTGCCGGAGAAGCAGGTCGAGGACCGGGCCGTCCTCGACGCGGTTCTCGACGCCGGCCGGGTCGCGCACGTCGCGGTCCTCGACGAGGAGGGCCGGCCCTACGTCGTACCGGTCGGATATGCCCGCGACGGCGACCGGGCCCTGTTCCACGGGTCGACCGCGAGCAGGTTGTTCCGGTCGCTGTCCGTCGGCGCGCAGACCTGCCTGACGGTCACGCTGTACGACGGGTTGGTGCTGGCCCGGTCGACCTTCGAGTCCTCGATGCACTACCGGTGCGCGATGGTGCTCGGTCGCGCTGCGCCGGTCGACGGCTCGGCCAAGCTGCAGGCCCTGGAGGCCATCACCGAGCACCTGATGCCGGGTCGCTGGGTCGACGCGCGCCATCCCAACAGCAAGGAGCTGGCGGCGACGCTTGTGCTCGAGCTGCCGCTTGTCGAGTGGTCGGTGAAGGTGAGCAACGGGCCGCCTGACGACGCGGTCGAGGACCTCTCCCGCGACGTGTGGGCCGGCGTGGTTCCGGTGCGCGAGACCTACGGTGCGCCGCAGCCCGCACCCGACCTGCGGCCAGGCATGCCGCTGCCCGGCTACGTGGGGAGCTGGGGGACCGAGCCGCCGTCATGAGCGACTACCGGACCCTGTCGTTCTGGCACGACTCGTTCCCCGGCAGCCTCCAGCGCCGTGCCGCTCTGCCCGGAGACCGCGATGCCGATGTGTGCATCGTGGGCGCCGGCTACACGGGCCTCTGGACGGCCTACTACCTCGCCGCCGCCGACCCGTCGCTGCGCATCGTGGTCCTCGAGTCGGAGACGGCCGGCTTCGGGGCGTCCGGTCGCAACGGCGGCTGGTGCTCCGCGCTGTTCCCGTCGTCGATGGCCGCCGTCGCCCGGCGCTCCGACCGCGATGCGGCCCGAGCGCTGCACCGCGCTATGACCGCGACGGTCGACGAGGTCGGCCGGGTCGCCGCCGAGGAGGGCATCGACTGCCACTACGACAAGGGCGGCACGATCACCCTGGCTCGGACACCGGTCCAGGTGGAGCGCGCTCGGGCCGAGGTCGCCGAGGCACGGGCCTGGGGCCTCGGCGAGGAGGACCTGCGTTGGCTGTCCGCGGCGGAGGCGACCGAGTCACTAGCCGCGACGGACGTCCTCGGGGCGACGTACACACCGAACTGCGCCGCGATCCACCCGGCCCGGCTGGTGCGTGGGCTCGCCGATGCGGTGGTCGGCCGCGGGGTGGACATCTTCGAGGGCACCCGGGTGGCCCGGCTGGCCGCGGGGCAGGCGGACACGCCGTACGGCGTGGTGCGGGCGCCGATCGTGGTGCGGGCGACGGAGGGCTACACGGCACGGTTGCCGGGTCAGCGGCGGGCGATCGCGCCGGTCTTCTCGCTGATGCTCGCCACCGAGCCGCTGCCGAGCACGTTCTGGGACGAGGTCGGGCTGCGCAGGCGCGAGACGTTCACCGACCACCGGCACCTGATCATCTACGGCCAGCGCACCGTCGACGACCGACTGGCGTTCGGTGGCCGGGGTGCGCCGTACCACTTCGGCTCGGCCATCCGGCCGGAGTACGACCGCGAGCCGTCGGTCTTCGCCGCGCTGCGCGAGGTGCTGGTCGACCTGTTCCCGCAGCTGCGCGACGCGGCGGTCACCCACACCTGGGGCGGGCCGCTGGGGGTGCCGCGGGACTGGTTCGCCTCGGTGGGCCTGGACCGCTCCACCGGGCTGGGCTGGGCGGGAGGCTACGTCGGTGACGGCGTGGGCACGTCGAACCTGGCCGGCCGGACTCTCGCCGACCTGATCACCGGCCGGGACACCGACCTCGTGCGGCTGCCGTGGGTGGGGCACCGGTCGCGGCCCTGGGAGCCGGAGCCGTTGCGGTGGCTCGGCGTCAACGCCGGACTGAGGGTGATGACCGGAGCGGACGACGAGGAGCGGCGGACCGGGCGGCCGTCCCGGCGAGCAGCACTGTTCGGCCGCCTCATCGGCCACTGACGTGCCGCGTGCGACTCAGCTCTCCATCCAGAAGGGCTGGGGAGAGGGGTTGGGAGAGGTCTTGGGACGGGCGCCGGCCTCGATGAGCAGCATCATCTCGACCACGCGGTCGAGGGTCTCGTCGACGGCCTCCTCCGCGTAGCCACCGCGCTTCGGCCGGAAGGCCACCGTTCGCACCTCGGCGACGGTGAGGCCACTGATGTCCGTGGCGACGGACGCGATCGCCGAGTCCAGTGCCGTGCCGACCAGGTCGAGGAACTCGTCGACGTCGTCGATGTCGTAGCCACGGCGCGGGAAGTGCACCCGAGGGAAGCGGCGCATGTAGGGAGCCGACAGCTCCGCGCGCAGGAACTCCGCCTCGGCGACCGGGTCCAGCCGCCCCCGCTTGCTGGTCGCCGCGGCCAGCAGGACTGCCTGCAGCTCCATCTCGTCGAGCACCTGGTCGACGGGCTGGATCTGGTAGCCGCGGTGAACGAGCTCGAAGCCGGCGCGGCGGATCTCGGCGGCCGTCAGCGTCGGGTAGGCACCGCTGAGGGCGAGGTCGGCACGGACCAGGAAGGCCTCGACTTGCTTGCGGTCATAGCCCTTCGCGAGTCCGCTGACCCGGGGGAACAGGTCGCCTCGCCGCCGACTCACGACGAGACCGCTGCAAGCTGGCCGCACGCCCCGTCGATGTCGCGGCCCCGGGTGTCCCGGACGGTGGTGGGGATGCCGTGCGCCCGCAGCCGGGCGACGAACGTGCGCTCGACCTGCGGGTCGCTCGCCGTCCACTTCGAGCCCGGCGTCGGGTTGAGCGGGATCGGGTTGACGTGCACCCAGCCGCGCCCTCGCCGGTTGAGCTCGGTGCCGAGAAGGTCGGCTCGCCAGGCGTGGTCGTTGATGTCGCGGATCAGTGCGTACTCGATGCTCACCCGACGGCCGGTAGCGTCGAAGTAGCGCCGCGCGGCGTCGAGAACCTCAGCGACCTTCCATCGGGTGTTGACCGGCACGAGGGTGTCCCGCAGCTCGTCGTCAGGAGCGTGCAGCGACAGCGCCAGCGTCACGTTGAGGCCTTCGGCGGTCAGCCGGTCCATGGCGGGCACCAGCCCGACCGTCGAGACGGTGACGTTGCGCTGGGACATGCCCAAGCCGTCAGGAGTGGACTCGGTCAGCCGTCGTACTGCCCCCAGCACCGCGTTGTAGTTGGCCAGCGGCTCGCCCATCCCCATGAACACGACGTTCGAGACCCGGCCGGGACCGCCGGCGATCTCGCCGTCGCGCAGCATCCGGGCCCCCGCCACCACCTGGTCGACGATCTCGCCGGCGGACATGTTGCGGGTGAGCCCGGCCTGTCCGGTGGCGCAGAACGGGCAGTTCATGCCGCAGCCGGCTTGCGACGAGACACACATCGTCACGCGGCCCGGGTAGCGCATCAGGACGCTCTCGACGGTCGCGCCGTCGAACAGCCGCCAGACCGACTTGCGGGTGCGGCCGCGGTCGGCCTCGAGGTGCCGCACCTCGGTGAGCAGCGTCGGCAGCAGCGCGTCGACGAGCTTGACACGCGAGGCCTTGGGCAGGTCGGTCATCCGCTCCGGGTCGTCGCCGAGGTGGTCGAAGTAGTGGCTGGCCAGCTGGCCGGCACGGAAGGGCTTCTCACCGAGCTCGGCGACTGCGGCGCGACGTTCAGCAGGCGCGAGGTCGGCAAGGTGGCGCGGCGGCTTGGCCCGTCGCGGCGCAGCGAAGATGAGCTCTCCCGGGGCAGCCATTGCGATCATTCTCGCAGCCGGCGACGGGTGCTCGGACCGGAGCGCGTCCCCGTACGACGTCCGCCCATCAGGACGGCACCAGCCAGCGCAGCAGCAGGTAGGCCACCGGCGCCGCCGGCAGCAGCGAGTCGAGACGGTCCATCAGCCCGCCGTGCCCGGGGAGCACCGAGCCCATGTCCTTGATTCCGAGATCGCGCTTGATCATCGACTCGCCGAGGTCGCCGAGGGTGGCCGCCGCCATCACGGCCAGTCCGATGGCAACGCCCTCGACCGGGTGGCCGTCGACCAGGAGCGGTACGGCGATCGCCCCGCCCACCGCGGCGAAGACCGCCGAGCCGGCGAAGCCCTCCCAGGACTTCTTCGGGCTCACCGTGGGCGCCATCGGATGACGGCCGAGCAGGACACCCGCGGCATAGCCACCGACGTCGCTGAGCACCACGAGGACGATGAAGACGACGACGCGGTCGGCGCCGTCGTCCGGCCGCAGCATCAGGACGGCGAAACTGGCAAGGAACGGCACGTAGAGGGCGGTGAACACCCCGGCCGTCACGTCCGCAACCGAACCCTGAGGTGGCTCGAGCAGCCGCCAGACCAGGACGGCGAGCACGGTGATGGCCAGCGCCACGAGCAGGGGCTCGGACCCACCGGAGTAGCCCGCCACCACCATTGCGACCGCGCCGAGCAGAACGGGCACCAGCGGGATGTTGATCCGCGAGGCGGCCAGGGCGTTGGAGAGCTCGCCGATGGCGAGCACGACGGCAATGACGACGACGCAGACGAACGCAACCTTCCACAGGTAGAGCGAGAGGAGGATCACGGCGCCGAGGACGAGGGCCACGCCGATCGCGGCGGGCAGGTTGCGCCCGGCCTTGCCGGCCCGCTCTGGCGGCGGGACCGGCTCCATCGGGACCGGCTCGAGCGGCGACGTGGGCCCTGGCTCGCCGGGCGGTTGATGGGCGGACATGGCGAAGGACCTCAGACCTCGAGGAGCTCGGCTTCCTTGTGCCGCAGCAGCTCGTCGATGCCCGCGACGTACTTGTGGGTGAGGTCCTCGAGCTGCTTCTCGGCGCGACGGGCGTCGTCCTCGCCGACCTCGCTGTCCTTGACGAGCCGGTCGAGGGCGTCTTTCGCGTGCCGGCGGACGTTGCGGACCGAGATCTTGGCGTCCTCGGCCTTGTGCCGGGCCACCTTGATGAACTCCTTGCGTCGCTCCTCGGTGAGCTGCGGGAACACGACCCTGATGATGTTGCCGTCGTTGGTCGGGTTGACCCCGAGGTCCGAGTCGCGGATGGACTTCTCGATGGCGGCCAGTGACCCCTTGTCATAGGGCGTCAGGGTGAGCATCCGCGCGTCGGCGACGTGGAACGAGGCGAGCTGGTTCACCGGCGTCGGAGCGCCGTAGTAGTCGACCACGATCTTGGCGAACATCGAGGGGTTGGCCCGGCCGGTGCGGATGCTGGCGAAGTCCTCTTTGGCGACGGACAGCGCCTTGTCCATCTTCTCCTCGGCCTCGAAGAGGGTCTCGTCGATCACGGTCGGCTCCCGGAATCAGTCGTCGGCGTCGTACGGAAGAGATGGTCAGCCATCGGTCGAGACCAGCGTTCCGATCCTCTCACCCCGCACCGCGCGGCCGATGTTGCCCTCTTCGAGCAGGTTGAAGACGATGATCGGCATCTTGTTGTCCATGCAGAGGCTGAACGCCGTGGCGTCCGCGACCTTGAGGCCTCGCCGGAGCACCTCGTCGTAGGACACGGTGTCGAATTTCTTGGCGTTCGGGTTCTTGCGCGGGTCCTCGTCGTAGACGCCGTCGACACCCTTGGCCATGAGCACTACGTCAGCCCCTATCTCGAGGGCGCGCTGAGCGGCGGTGGTGTCGGTGGAGAAGTAGGGCATCCCGGCACCGGCCCCGAAGATGACGACGCGGCCTTTCTCGAGGTGTCGCACCGCGCGCAGCGGGATGTAGGGCTCGGCGATCTGGCCCATCGCGATCGCGGTCTGGACGCGGGTCACGATGCCGTGCTTCTCGAGACCGTCCTGCAGCGCGAGGCTGTTCATGACCGTCCCGAGCATGCCCATGTAGTCGGCACGCGCCCGGTCCATGCCGCGCTCGGAGAGCTCCTGGCCGCGGAAGTAGTTGCCGCCGCCCACCACGACCGCGATCTGCACACCGGTTCGCGCCACGTCGGCGATCTGGCGCGCGACACCGCTCACGACATCGGGGTCGACCCCCAGCTTCCCGCCGCCGAAGACCTCGCCGGACAGCTTGAGCACGACGCGGGGATAGCGGTGCTGGCCCACGGCGACGTCGGCACCCTCAGCTTCGTGCTCGTTCACGGTCGGGGCCTCCTCGTCGCCGCACGTCCTGCACCGGTTCCCAGGCAGTCTGCCCGAGATCGGCCGATCAGTTCGAGCCCACCTCGTAGCGCGCGAAGCGGCGCACGGACACACCGGCCGCGTCGAGCACGGCCTTGACCGTCTTCTTGCTGTCCTGCACGGAGGACTGCTCCAGCAGGGCCACGTCCTTGAAGAAGCCGTTGACACGGCCCTCCACGATCTTGGCCAGAGCCTGCTCGGGCTTGCCCTCCTCGCGTGCGGTCGCCTCGGCGATGCGGCGCTCGTTCTCGACGACGTCGGCCGGCACCTCGTCCCGCGTGACGTACTGCGGGCGCATGGCCGCGATCTGCATCGCGGTCAGGCGAGCGGCCTCGAGGTCGTCGCCCTCGAACTCGACGAGCACGCCGACCTGAGGCGGGAGGTCCGAGCTGCGCCGGTGCATGTACGACGCGACCTGGGCCTCGCCGCCCAGCACGATGACGTTGCTGAGCTCGATCTTCTCGCCGATGACGGAAGCGACCGAGTCGATGTTCTCCTGCACGGTCCGGCCGTCGGCGAGCTTCTCGGCGAGCAGCGACGCGACATCGCTGGTGCCGGTCTTGGCTGCGTGCGCCACGATGTCGGCAGCGAGCTGCTGGAACTGCTCGTTCTTGGCGACGAAGTCGGTCTCGCAGCTGAGCTGGATCATGGCGCCCTCGGCCGCGGCCACCAGTCCGTTGCTGGCGGTGCGCTCGGCCCCGCGCTCCTTGACCTTGGTCTCGCCCTTGATGCGCAGGATCTCGCCGGCCTTGTCGAAGTCGCCGTCAGCCTCGACGAGCGCCTTCTTGGCCGCCATCATCCCGGCGCCGGTCGCGTCGCGGAGCTTCTTGACGTCCGTAGCGGTGATGTCCGCCATCGTGTTCTCTCCCTCTTGGATCTCAGTAGCGCGGTGGTTCTCGTCAGCCCGCCGCGAGTGGCCGGAGGTCCGGCGACCCGCGTCGAGCCAGGTGTCCGTGCGGCGTCAGGCCTTCTCGGCCGGGGGGTTCGCCTCGCCGGTCGGCTCAGCAGTCGGCTCGGTGGTCGGTGCGGCAGCCTCGGTGGTCGGTGCGGCAGCCTCGCTGGTCGGTGCGGCAGCCTCGCTGGTCGGTGCGGCAGCCTCGCTGGTCGGCGCGCTGGTCTCGGCGCCCGCACCCTCGACCACCTGACCGGCCGACGGTGCCGGCGTCGCGGCCGTCGCGTCGCCGGCCAGCAGCTCGCGCTCCCAGTCGGCCAGCGGCTCGTCGGTGGCGAGCTGCCCGTCGACCGACGGCTTCTCGTCGCCGTCCTGGGACATCCGCACCCGCGCCATCAAGCCGTCGGCGACGGCATCGGCAATCACCCGGGTGAGCAGTGTCACCGAGCGGATCGCGTCGTCGTTGCCGGGGATCTTGTAGTCGACCTCGTCGGGGTCGCAGTTGGTGTCCAGGATCGCGACGACCGGGATGCCGAGCTTGTGCGCCTCGCCGACGGCGATGTGCTCCTTCTTGGTGTCGACGATCCACACCGCGCTCGGGATCCGGGACATGTCGCGGATGCCGCCGAGGGTCTTGTCGAGCTTGTCCTTCTCGCGCTTGAGGACGAGCAGCTCCTTCTTGGTCATGCCGGAGGCGGCGACGTCGTCGAAGTCGAGCTGCTCGAGCTCCTTGAGGCGCTGCAGCCGACCGTGCACGGTCTGGAAGTTGGTGAGCATGCCGCCGAGCCAGCGCTGGTTGACGTAGGGCATGCCGACGCGGGTGGCCTGCTCGGCCACGGTCTCCTGTGCCTGCTTCTTGGTCCCGATGAACATCACCGAGCCGCCGTGCGCGACGGTTTCCTTGATGAACTCGTAGGCGCGGTCGATGTAGGACAGCGACTGCTGCAGGTCGATGATGTAGATGCCGTTGCGCTCGGTGAAGATGAAGCGCTTCATCTTGGGGTTCCAGCGGCGGGTCTGGTGCCCGAAGTGCACGCCGCTCTCGAGCAGCTGCTTCATGGTGACGACGGCCATGGCCGTGCCTGCCTCTCCTGCGTGCCCGGGGCCGGTGACGGCGACAGGCACTGTCTCAGTTCTCCCGCGGGCGGCCGGCTGGCCGTCCACGCCTGACCCCCGACAAGCGCGCCGTGCCGCCGGAGGCCATGGACTGCCGGCCGGGGCGGACTGAGAGCGCGCCCCCGCCGCGACTGGCGGCGGATGCGGGCGTGCGAAGTCGGCCCACCGGAGCGGACCGCTGCAGGAAGTGTACGACGGGGGCCGGGCGGACCGAAATCCACAGCCACGCCCAGCGGCCCGCCGTCCACCGGACCGTCGCGCAGCCCGCCGCCGCCCCGCAGCGTTCGGGAGGCTGGCCGGGTGCCTCGACCTATCCTGGGGAGCTGCCGCCTGCGTGGTCGCGCTCGGCCTCCTGTCCGGTGCCGGGCCGGCCTCCGCCGCCGGCCAGGTTCCGCCCCGACTGGCGGTGGCCGCTGGCGGGGACCCCACGGGTGGTCCGGGCGTTCGACCCGCCGCCACAGCGCTGGGCCGCGGGCCACCGCGGGGTCGACCTGCTCGGCCGGGACGGCGCCGTCGTACGCGCGGCCGGAGCAGGGTCGGTGACGTTCGCCGGTCCGCTCGCGGGCCGTGGGGTCGTCGTGGTCACCCACGGCGACGGCACCCGCATGACCTACGAGCCGGTCACGGCCACGGTGACGCGTGGCGACCGGGTCCGAGCCGGCGATGCCCTCGGCCGGCTCACCGCCGTCGGCAGCCATTGCGTCCCGCTGGCCTGCCTGCACTGGGGCCGCCGTCGCGGCGACGTCTACCTCGACCCGATGCTGCTCCTGCGTCCCGGTCCGGCCCGGCTCCTGCCGGTCTGGGCCGCGGCCCGCGACGGCCCGGCAGTCGACCGACCGCGGCGCCCACCGATGGCGGCAGGCGGCTCGACGCAGCGGGCCATGAGCAGGTCCCCGGCGTCGGTTCCGCCGTGGCGGCTGGCCGCCGGCGTCGTGACCGGTCCGCCGGTCGCGGCCGCTGCGGCGCTCGTCGCGCTGGTGGCGCTGGCGTCGCGGCGGAGGCGGGCTCAGAGCAGGGTTGGCAGCTCGGTGGCCAGCCGCGCGTAGTCGGCGGGGCGGTTGTAGACGTGCGCCGACACCCGGACGAAGCCCTGGCCGGCCCAATTGGTGACCGCGACCTCGATCGCGACCTCGGTGCCGATCCGGTTCTGCAGCGCCTCGGCGTCCTCCCGCGTGCTCGCGACTCCGGCCGGGAGGGGCACGAGCTGCATGCTCACCGCCGGGTCACGCGGTACCCCGGCCGGGTCCAGACCCAGGCCACGGGCGACCTCGAGCTGCCCGGCCACGGCCAGCTCGACGTTGTGCCGGCGCACCCGCGTCAGGTCGAGGCGCTCCAAGGTGCGCAGCGCCTTCGGCGCCGACAGCCAAGCCGTGAGGTCCTGCGTCCCGACGTCCTGGAAGGACCGCGGGAACCCGAACGGCTCCCCCCACGACGCCACCAGCGGCCGCAGCTGCGCACGCCGGTCCGGCGACGCATGCAGAACGGCGGTCCCCCTCGGCGCGCAGCACCACTTGTGCAGGTTTCCGCTCCAGAAGTCGGCGCCGACCCCGCCCAGGTCGACGTCGAGCATCCCGGCTGCATGGGCGCCATCGACGAGCACCGCCACGCCGCGGCTCTGCAGCTCGGGGACCAGCCGCACCAGCGGCAGCTGCCGGGCGGTCGGCGACGTCACGTGGTCCAGGACTGCCAGCCGCGTCCGCTCGGTGACCGCCTCAGTCAGCAGCCCGCACAGCTCGTCCTCGTCTGCCGCGAGGGGCAGGTGCACGGTGACCACCTCAGCGTGGGCAGCCTCCGCCCAGCGCGTCACCGCGATCCGGATCGCGCCGTAGGTGTGGTCGGTGATCAGCACCTGGTCGCCGGAGGTGATCGGCAGGCAGGACAGCACTGTGCTGACGGCGGTGGTGACGTTGGGGACGAAAGCGAGAGCGTCGCCCTCGACCCCGAAGAACTGGGCCACCTCCCCCCGCGCCTGGTCCAGGGCGCCGTCCAGCTCGCGGGCGAAGAAGCGGACCGGGTTGGCCTCCATCCGGTCTCGCCAGGACTGCTGCTCCTCGAGAACGGGCGTGGGCACCGCGCCGTACGAGCCGTGGTTGAGGTGCGCGACGGTGCCCTCGAGTGACCACAGCGCGCGCACGTCGGCCCAGTCCTCGCCCCAGATCGGGTTCAGCTCGGCCACGTCCGGGGGCGCGAGGCGCGGGTCAGCAGGCATGTCGCGAGCGTACGGGCGACTCGGGCCCCGCCCCGCCGCAGGGCGCGGCGTGGCGGGCGGGATAAAGCCCTAGTCTGCGGATACCGACAAATCCAGTGAAATGACGTCGTCGCGAGGAGAGCACGTGCGAGCCAGCCGACAGACCTGGATGTCCGGCGGTGCCGGTGCAGGGCTGCTGGCGCTGGTGCTGGCCCTGACCCTCGTGCCCAGCGCGAGCGCGGCGACCCCGCCGTACCACCCGTCGAACCTGCGGGCGCTCGGCACCGCGCGGCAGGTCATCGTCGTCACCGCGAGCTCCTGGTCCACCAGCTACGCAACGCTGCGCACCTACTGGAAGGACAGTGACGGCGACTGGCACGCGAAGTACGCCCCGATGAAGGCCCGGATCGGCGGCCGCGGTTTCGCGCCGGCGTCGACCCGGATGCAGGGCAGCTCCGAGACGCCGGCCGGCACGTTCCGGATCACCCGGGGCTTCGGCAGGTACGGCGACCCCGGCACCGCGCTGCCGTACCGGAAGTTCGACACCAACGACTGGTGGCCCTACGACCCGCGCAGCCCGCACACCTACAACGTCTACCAAACCCGCCGGGTGGCAGCCGCGAACTGGCGCACGTCGTGGGCGGAGAACCTGTGGTCGTACGGCGGGCAGTACCGCTACGCCGCCGTCGTCGACTACAACATGCCGAAGGACCTCTACTACGCACATGGCCAGTGGTTCGCACGACAGACCGCCGACACGCGCAAGGGCGGCGGGATCTTCCTGCACGTGAACGGTCCCGCGGGTCGCACTGCCGGGTGCATCAGCATCGCCTACACGGAGATGAAGACGGTGCTGCGCTGGCTCGACCCGGCGAAGGCGCCGCGGATCGTGATGGGCCCGACCTCGGCGATTACCCGGATGTGAGCGACCAGCGGTAAGGCTTGACACATTCCCATATGGGAATATGATCGGGGGTATGGCCCGCACCCCGACGACGACCGACGCGTTCAACGCCGTCGCGGAGGCGAGCCGTCGCGATCTCCTGGACGCCATCGGCGCCGGAGAAGTGACCGTCGGCGAGCTCGTCGACCGGCTCGGCCTCAGCCAGCCCCAGGTGTCCAAGCACCTGGGCGTGCTGCGGGCGGTCGGCCTGGTGCTCGTCCGCGCCGAGGGGCGTCATCGCTGGTACCGCGTCAACGGTCCGGCCCTGAAGCCCGTCCACGACTGGGTGAGCTCGTTCGAGCGCACCTGGAACACCCGTCTCGACCGCCTCGACGACCTGCTCGCCGAGCTCGACGTCCCAGGAGGACTCCTCATGAACACCACCGACCGGCACGGCACCGCCACCGTCACGCTCCAGTCCGACCGCGAGATCGTGATCACCCGCCAGTTCGACGCTCCCGCCGCTCTCGTCTTCACGGCCTGGACCACGCCCGAGCTGGTCCGTCGCTGGTGGGGCTTCGAGACCTCGGAGTGGCTGGTGTGCGAGATCGACCTGCGCGAGGGCGGCACGTGGCGCTACGTCACCCGCGAGACCGTCAACGCCGAGCCGTTCGAGGTCGGCTTCCACGGCGAGTTCCGCACGATCGACGCACCGCACCGCATCGTCTCGACCGAGGTGTACGAGGGCTTCTCCGACCCGGACGCGCCCGGCGACGAGGCCGGCGCGGTCAACACGATCACGTTCGACGAGAGCGACGGGGTCACGACGATGACCGTCCTCGTCGCGCACGCCAAGCCGGAGCACCGCGACGCCCACATCGCGTCCGGCATGGAGGGCGGCATGCAGATCTCGATGAACCGCCTCGAGGACCTCGTGATCGAGCTGGACCGCACCGGCCGCGACTAGCTGTGCGACCAGGGAGCTAGTCGCGGTTCTCCGCGAGCTTCCCGCGCAGCTGGAGGACCGCCTTGGTGTGCATCTGGCAGATGCGGCTCTCGGTGACGCCCAGGACCTGGCCGATCTCGGCCAGGGTCAGGCCCTCGTAGTAGTAGAGGGTCACGACGATCTTCTCCCGCTCCGGCAACGTGTTGATCGCCTTGGCGAGGAGGTACTTCGTCTCCTCGGACTCGAACGCGAGCACCGGGTCCTCGGCCTTGTGGTCCTCGAGGGTGTCCACCAGGCTGAGCTTGTCGCCCTTCTCGCCCCCGACGCTGAGCAGCTCGTCGAGCGCGACCACGTTGACGAACGAGACCTGGCTGAAGATCTGGTGCAGGTCGTCGAGCCCGATGCCCATCTCGGCGGCGACCTCGGCCTCGCTCGGGGTGCGGTGCAGCTGGGCCTCGAGGCTGGCGTAGGCCTTCTCGACCTCACGGGCCTTGAAGCGGACCGAGCGCGGGATCCAGTCGATCGCGCGCAGCTCGTCGATGATGGCGCCGCGGATGCGGCTGATCGCGTAGGTCTCGAACTTGATGGCCCGCTCGAGGTCGAACTTCTCGATGGCGTCGATCAGCCCGAAGATCCCGTAGGACACCAGGTCGGCCTGCTCGATGTTGGGCGGCAGCCCGACACCGACCCGGCCGGCGACGTACTTGACCAGCGGCGAGTAGTGCAGGATCAGGCGCTCGCGCAGTGAGCCATGCTCGCCGGTCTTCTTGAACTCCTCCCAGAGCTCGCGCAGGGCCGCCTCGGCCACGCTCTTGTCGGCTGCGGCCGAGTCGCCCGGGTCGTCGCCGGAGGAAACGCCACCCTTGCCGACCTTCGCGGCAGCAGCCTTGGAGCGCGCGGAACGGCCTTCGGGGCGGGAGCGGCTGCCTTCGCTGCCTTCGCCGCGGCGGCTCCCTGGCGGCACGCCGCCTTCGCCGGCCGGTCCTTCCCCGCGGCACGCGCCCCGCGACGTCGTCGGCTTCGGCCGAGCCGTCATGCTCTGGGGTGCGCTTGGTCATAGGTTGCCTTCAGCCGGTCGACGGACACATGGGTATAGATCTGCGTCGTTGCGAGCGTAGCGTGACCGAGCAGTTCTTGAACGCTTCTCAGGTCGGCTCCACCTTCCAGTAGGTGGGTTGCAGCCGAATGGCGGAGGCCGTGCGGGCCCAGGTCAGGGGCCCCCGGCACGTGCGCGAGCAGGTCGTGCACGGTCCGCCGGACGGTCCGCGGGTCGACCCGGCCACCCCGGGCCCCGAGGAACAGCGCCGCGCCGCTGCGGCCGCTCGCCAGCTCCGGCCGCCCCCCAGCGAGCCAGGCGTCGACGGCACGCAGGGCCGGGCTGCCCGAGCGGCACGACCCGCTCCTTGTCGCCCTTGCCGACGACCCGCAGCAGCAGGCGGGCGCGGTCGACGTCGCCGAGGTCGAGGCCGCACAGCTCGCCGACCCGGATGCCGCTGGCGTAGAGCACCTCCAGCATGGCCACGTCGCGCAGGCCGGTCGCGCTGCCGTCGTCGGCGGCGACGCCGGCGACGTCGAGCAGGGCGACGGCCTCGTCCTGGCGGAGCACTGCCGGGCAGGTGGCGGACCGCCTTGGGGGTCGCCAGCAGCGCGCCCGCATCGGCGTCGGCCAGGCCGTCGCGCCGGCCCAGCCGGTGAAGCTGCGGGCCGCGGCCGCCCGTCGCGCCATGCTGGACCGGGCCTGCCCGCGACGCGGAGAGCCGGGCCAGCCAGCTGCGCAGCACCGGCAGGTCCAGGACGGCGACCTGGTCGCGGCCCATCCGGGCGGCGTGGTCGAGCAGGCTGGTCGCGTCGGCCAGGTAGGCGCGCACCGAGTGGGGCGACAGCCCGCGCACCGACCGCAGATGGCGTTCGTAGTCGACGAGGGCGGACCGGAACGTCGGCGGCAGGGGCGTTGCCACCGCCCGTGCTCCCGCCGCGTCGCGCACGGGCTCACCCTGCGCACACCTGGTTGCCGAATCAAGCACCGGCGCGCCGGACGGTCAGGGCGACACCGACAGCGAGGGGGTCGGATCGACGGACGCAGTCGCGCTCGGCTCGGGTGAGTTGGTGCTGGTCGGGGCGGATGCCTCCCCCGACGCGGTCGCGCCGGGCACCGGGACGCCGCCGGGGTCAGGCGGGTCGACACCGCCTTCCCGCACCTTGCGCCACCCGCCGTCGACCATCTCGGCCAGCCCGCGCGCCGACGAGCAGCCCGAGGCAGCCGCAGCACGCGAGCGCGGATGTCACGCCGGCGACCCGGGCCACGCTGGCGTGGCCCGACCGGCGCGCTGCGACCGGCAGCCCCTCGAGGACCCGCAGGTGCAGCTCGTCGAGGTCGTCGTGCGGCGGCTCCGCGCCGCGGCGCAGCGGCGAGTCGTCGACGCCGAGCTCACCGACGATGTCGAGGACGTCGGCGGCGTCGGTGACCAGGTGCGCGTCCTTGGTGCGCATCAGCTCGTGGCAGCCGGCCGACATCGCCGAGGTCACCGGGCCCGGGCACCGCCATCAGCTGCGCGGGACAGCTCGACGGCATGACCGGCGGTGTTGCGCGGCGCCGCTGCGCAGCGCCGCCTCGACCACGACGGTGCCCCGGCCCAGCGCGGCGATGACGCGGTTGCGGTTGAGGAACCGCGGCTTGCGTCGGCCGGCACCCGGCGGCAGCTCGCTGACCACCACGCCGCCTCCCGGCGACCCGCGCCAGCAGCCGGTCGTGGCGCGCCGGGATAGGCGACGTCGACGCCGCACGCGAGCACCGCCACGGTCGTGCCGCTCGACGGCCAGCGCGCCGCGGTGCGCCGCGGCGTCGATGCCGAACGCCGCGCCCGACACCACCGTCCAGCCGCGGTCGCCCAGACCGGCACCGATGCTCGGCGGCCACGTGCTCGCCGTACGCCGTGCACGCCCGCGCGCCCGACGACCGCGACCGCGCGGCGGCGTCAGCCGCGCGAGGTCGCCGTCGCCGCGCACCCACAGCGCCACCGGCCGCTGCCGGCCCGAGGTCGTCGAGGGCGGCCGGCCACTCGGGCGTCGCCGGGCACCACGCACCCGCGCGCCGACCGGCGGCCGCCATGGCCAGGTCGGCGTCGACGTCGAGGCCGCCGGCAGCCGGGCCCGGTAGTGCGGCGAGCCGCTTGCTCGGCAGCGTGCCCGTCCCGGATCTGCCGCGAGCACCGCCACGGCCCCCAGCGCCGTCGACCAGCGACCCAGCTCCGGCGTCGCCCGGCTCGGCCAGCCGGGTCAGGGCGCCGCGCGCGGCGCTCGTCCGGGACCGCCGTCGCTCACGCGGCCCACCGCCGCGACGCCGCGGAACTGCAGGGCGACCTGCACGTCGCCGGCGTCGGGCCGGTCCCGGCCGGCCAGGTCGGCCAGGGTCCAGGCGACCCGCAGCACCCGGTCGACGCCCGCGCGCGGTGAGCCCGCCGCGGTCCAGCTCCTGCTCCGCGGCCGCGACGACGTCCCACGGCAGCGGCCACCGCCGGCGCAGGACGTGGCCGGGCACCTCGGCGTTGACCCGCCACGGCGTGCCGGCCAGCCGGCGCGCCATCCGCTCGCGGGCCGCGGCGACCCGCGCCGCCACGGTCGCGGTGTCTCGACGTAGGCGCTGTCGTCGCGCAGCGTCGGCCCGGGTGGCGGCGAGCATCTCGCAGGCTGCAGGTCGACCCGGTCGAGCAGCGGGCCGGAGAGCCGCGCCGAGGTAGCGCAGCCGGGCCATCGGCGAGCACCGGCAGTCGAGTCCCTTGCCGACGGCCAGCGCCGCACGGGCACGGGTTCGCCGCCAGCACGAGCTGGAACCGGGCCGGGAACCGCACCTGCGCGACCAGCCGCGACGACGCTGATCTCGCCCGACTCCAGCGGCTGGCGCAGTGCGTCGAGCACGGCCGGCGCGAACTCCGGCGCCTCGTCCAGGAAGAGCACGCCGCGATGGGCCAGCGAGGCCGCGCCGGGCCGCGACCTGCGCTGGACCCGCCGCCGACGATCGCCGGCACCGACGCGGTGTGGTGGGGCGCCTGGAACGGCGGCCGGGTCACCAGCGGCGTCCCGGGCGGCAGGGTGCCGGCGACGGAGTGCACCGCGGTGACCTCGAGCGCGGCGGCGGCGTCCAGCGGCGGGCAGCAGCCCGGGCAGCCGCTCGGCGAGCATCGTCTTGCCGGCGCCCGGCGGGCCGAGCATGAGCACGTGGTGGCCGCCCGGCGGCGGCGACCTCCATCGCGAACCGCGCGGTCGCCTGGCCGAGCACGTCGCGCAGGTCGGGCTCGGCGGCCGGCGCCGTCGGGCTGTCGCTCAGCACGAGCCCGGCCGAGCCGCGCTCGGTCGCCTCGTCGTCGTCCGTCGTCCACGCGGCACGCGGCTCGGACCGGGCCAGCGCCACCAGCTCGCGCAGCGACCGCACCCCGGTGACCCGCAGCGCCCGGCACGAGCGCGGCCTCGGCGGCGTTCGCCGCCGGGACCACCACGCTCTCGACGCCCGCCGCGCGGCGGCAGCCACGGCCGGCAGCACCCCGCGCACCGGGCGCACCCGCCCGTCCAGCCCCAGCTCGCCGAGCAGCACCGCCCGGTCGAACACGCCCGCGGGGACCGCCGCCTGCGCGGCCAGCACCGCCGCCGCGATGGCGAGGTCGAAGCTCGAGCCCCGCTTGGGCAGGCTGGCCGGCGACAGGTTGACGGTGATCCGGCGGGTCGCGGGCCACGGCTGGTCGCTGTTGACCACCGCGGCGCGCACCCGGTCGCGGGACTCGGCCAGCGACGTGTCGGGCAGCCCCACCAGCGAGAAGGACGGGACGCCCTGCCCGAGGTCGGCCTCGACCTCGACGAGGTGACCCTGCACCCCGACCAGCGCCACCGCCCGCGTCCGCGCCAGCGGCACGTCACACCACCCCGCGCACGTGCTCGACCTGCGGCGGCGCCGCGCCCGGTCTGCAGCACGCCGACCAGGTCGATGCGGATGTCCGGCGGATGCACCTGCCGCTCGCGCACCCATCGGGCCGCGAGCCGCCGCAGCCGGGCGGCCTTGCGGGCCGTGACCCCCTCCAGCGGTGCACCGAAGCCGGCGCCCGACCGGGTCTTGACCTCGCAGACGACCAGCACGTCGCCGTCACGGGCGACGATGTCGATCTCACCGATGTCGCAGCGCCAGTTGCGGTCGAGGATGGTCAGCCCGGCGTCGCGCAGGTGTGCGGCGGCGACGTTCTCGCCGTACTGACCCAAGCCGTCCTTGCGCGCGCACCGGCACCACCTCCGGCGGCAACGCTGGCGGAAGCAGTCCGTACGACGAGCAGCTGCACGCGCCATCTGTGGACAGGCACGGGCAGTCCAGACGTGGCTCGTAGCTGCCGATGGCACCACCGATCAAGGCGGTGAGCAGCGGCCGCTGCGATCACCACGGTCGTCTCGAACGTGCGCCTGACCCGCCGCCGCCCGTCGGGAGGAGCAGGTCAGTGCGCCGACGAAGCCGTCGGAGAGCGCGGCGTCGGCTGGATCGGGCAGCTGGCGCGAACTCGTCGAGCACCCCTCAGCCGCTCCGGTCGACGGCGACCGGCGGCCACGACGTAGAACACGGCCCAGCAGGACAGCGAAGACCCATAGCCGTACAGGAGCACCTGTTCGGCCGGCAGCACGAAGCCAGGATCGAGTGCCAGCAATGGCGCGGCTGCCGCAGCCCGGTCGTGTCGACCAGCAGGGTGAGCGAACGCGCCGAACATGGCGAGCAGGCGCCGCAGCTCGCTCCCGCACCGCAGGCACGAGGCGAAGCCTGCAGAGGCCTGATCTCGCGCCCGTGCGCTGCCTCGGTGGCGATGAGCCGCAGTGCCAGGAAGGCAGCCAGACCGGGGACCTGGAGACAGTGCGGCCACGATGATGAGGGGGCGCGACTGGATCGCCAAGGACTTGTCGACCGAGTCAACCGCGTTCGGCGCCGCCCGGTGAACAGCAACGCGAACACCGTGGAGAGGACGACCAGCACGAGTCCCGAACCACGTCGCGACGACCGCCGCTCGCACCCGGTCGCCCAGAGCGAGCAGGCCCGCTCGGGCCAGACGGCCGCGTAGAGGCACGAGGCCAGAGCGAAGCCAACGCAGTGCCCCGAACAGACCGGCCCACATGTCGAAGAGCACGACGCCGTCGAAACGGTCGGCGACCGGGACGCCGGCGACGTCGAACTCGCCGCCCAGAGACCGACGACGAACAGAACGAATGCAGCCGGGGGGACCGCACCGTTGCGCGCGTCAACCGGCCGCTCCGCTCGCGAACGGCAGTCGGCGACTGATCCGGTCCGGTGGCGTCGCTCAGCGGGACTGCAGAGCGTCCAGTGCGACCGCCATCGCGATCGCGAGCCGGCGGTCGAGCGCCGGGTCGTGCACCTCGAGGAAGTACCTGTCCCGCAGCGCCATCGTGCGCGTCAGCGACATGACCGGATGACCGTCGGCCGCCGTGAAGTCGAAGTGGACCGGCAGCGGGATGGAGTCCTGCGCGCGACGCAGGATCGCAACCAGCAGACTCCGCTCCTGACCTGTCGCCTCCACCGCGCCCGGCTGCTCGATGTGCCAGGTCGAGCGGAGCAGCGACTTGCCGAAGTCCTTGCGGAACAACCCGATCGGCGCACCGTCGATGGTGGTCACGTCGTACGTCCCTGACAGGTCCATCACCCGTCGCGCCTTGAACCGGAAGAAGGGAACGCCGTTGCGGTGGAACGTGACCTCCTCCTTGAACGCCATCCGCTTCTGCTCGACGAAGCAGACCTCCTCGCCGATGGAGCCATCGGGCAAGGCGACGGCACACGGTGTAGCGGTTCACCATCAGGGTGATCTTCTGGGTGACCCAGAAGCGCGCTTGCGTCGCCAGCTGTGCGTCGTCCACGCTGTCTCCTAGAAACCCGAGTCCTTGGGCAGCTCGATGTCGGTCTTGGCCAGCTCTTCGACGTTGACGTCCTTGAACGTCAGCACCCGCACGTTCTTGACGAACCGCGCCGGCCGGTACATGTCCCACACCCACGCGTCCGCCATCACGACCTCGAAGTAGACCTCGCCACCCTCGGTCGACCGGGGCTGCACGTCGACGCTGTTGGTGAGGTAGAACCTGCGGTCGGTCTCGACGACGTAGGCGAACAGTCCCACGACGTCGCGGTACTCCCGATAGAGCTGCAGCTCCATCTCGGACTCGTACTTCTCGAGGTCTTCGGCACTCATGCGAACACCGCCTCCTCGGACAGCTCCACCAGGTCCGCTGGGTTGTCGACGACGACGACCTCGTCGAGGTCGGCGTCACCGCTGTCGATCCGCGCGAGCGTCCGGGCCGGGATCCGCACGTCGTCGCGGCAACGGCGCGCAACGTTCACGTAGGAGAAGCGGTGCTCGGCGCAGGGACCGTGCCGGTCGAGTGCGGAGTTGTGTTCCGGCGTGACGTAGCCCTTGTGCACCGCGAAGTCATAGCGCGGGTGCTGCTCGTGCAGCTCGGTCATCAGCCGGTCCCGGGTGACCTTCGCGACCACCGACGCCGCAGCGATCGAGGCGCTCACGCGGTCGCCCTTCCACACGGCGAGGCCGGGTGCGGGCAGGCCCGCCGACCGGGAACCCGTCGGTCAGCACGTACGCCGGTGCGAGCTCGAGCCGGCACAGGGCCCGGCGCATGCCCTCGACGTTGCACACGTGCAGCCCGATCCGGTCGACCTCACCGGGCGGGACCACGACGGCCGACCAGGACACGGCGCGGCGCACGACCTCGGCGTACACACGCTCGCGCGCCGCCGCCGTGAGCAGCTTGGAGTCGGCGAGGCCGGGCACCTGCCCGCGCTTGCCCTCGGGCAGCACGACGGCGGCGATGACCAGCGGCCCGGCACAGGCACCCCGGCCGGCCTCGTCGACACCGGCGACGGGGGTGAGCCCGGCCCGGCGAAGGGCCCGCTCGTAGGCATAGAGGCCGCTGTCCCGGCGGACGACGATCCGAGGGGCGGTCATGCCCCCGACCCTACGACGGGTCAGCCCTCCGACTGCTGCAGCCCTGGCTGGTCGAACGTGTCCGGAGCGCGCAGGAGCTGGCTGCGGTCGAGGGGCCAGACGATCGTGAACGCGCGCCCGATCACGTCGTCGACCGGCACGAAACCCTTGCCCGACAGGTCCTGGTGGGCTCGGGAGTCCTCGGAGACCGACCGGTGGTCCCCCATGACCCAGAGACTGCCCTCCGGGACCGTCACGTCGAAGTCCTGCTCGGTGGGCTGGTCGCCGGGGAAGATGTAGGTCTCAGTCGAGCTCCACGTCGTTGACGCTCACCCGGTTGCCCTTGCCGACCACGTGGTCGCCGCCGACGCCGATGACCCTCTTGATCAGGTCTTCCTCGCTCACGGCGGGCGCCAGGCCGATGAAGACCAGCGCGTCGCGGACCGCTCCCCTGACCCCGCCGTCGTCGACTGCGGACTCACCGGGGCCGGCCAGCCAGCCGCCGGGGTCGCGGAACACCACGACGTCGCCGCGGTGGATCTCGTCGGGCTTGTCGGTCAGCTTGTTGACCAGGACCCGGTCGTTGACCAGCAGCGTGTTCTCCATCGATCCGGACGGGATGTAGAACGCCTGCACCAGGAAGGTCTTGATGAGAACCGAGATCACCAGGGCGGTGATCACGATCCCGGGCAGCTCGCGCAGGAACGAGCGGCGCGGGCGGGCGCGCTGCGGCTTGCCCGGCGGGGGTGCCTCCGCCTTGGCGGGCGGGGGTGGGTCGACCGGAGGCGGCGGCTCGGCCGGCGCCGTGCGTTCGGTCGTCGGGGGCACGTCGACGGGGGTGGTCTCGGTCCGAGCGGGGGAAGGCAGCGGCCGCGCACCGTCCGTCGGTGGTCATCGCGAAAGTCCTTCCGTCCCCGAGCGCCAGCGTCGGATCACACACGGTGATGCGACACCGAGAAGTAGAGCGTACGGCGCGGGAGACCCGCCCTGCGCCACGGGGGAAGCCACCCGGTCGAAAGTCGCAGGCGTGCCGAGCCCGGTCATGTTGCCCGGTGGCCAGACGACGCTGAAGGCGCGCCCGATGACCTTGTCCTCGGGCACGGTGCCGCCCCCCGGGTCGCCGGTGTGGGCCCGTGAGTCGGCCGAGGCCTCACGGTGGTCGCCCATCACCCAGAGCCGCCCGGCCGGGACGGTGACGTCGAACGTCGCCTCGGAGGGGACGTTGCCGGGAAAGACGTACTCGGCCTCGTCCAGGGCCGTGCCGTTGACCGTCACCCGGCCCTTGGCGTCGCAGCAGACGACCCGGTCACCCGGGACGCCGATCACCCGCTTGATGAAGTCCTTCTCGCCCGGTGGAGCCACGCCGACGGCCGCGCCGACCGACGCGCAGCCCGCGCACGACCGGGTTGCTGGACTCGTCCACCTGGACCTCAGGCGTGAAGGAGTCCAAGCCGTTGAACACCACCACGTCGCCGCGGTGGATGTCGTGGAAGCGGTAGGACAGCTTGTCGACGAGCACCCGGTCGCCGACCCGCAGCGTGTTCTCCATCGACTCGGAGGGGATGAAGAACGGCTGCACGAGGAACGTGCGGATCAGGCCGGCGACGGCACAGCGTCAGCGCGACGAGAAGGACGAGCTCGAACCACGACGTACGGCGGGACCGGCCCGGCTCGGCGCGGGAGTCCTCACGACCGGCGAGGACGGGCCCAGGTGATCGGTCAACGGCCGGCTGGGGTTTCCCGGCGCTCCTTGATCTTGGCGGCCTTGCCGCGCAGGTCACGCAGGTAGTAGAGCTTGGCCCGGCGCACGTCGCCCTTGGTGACGACCTCGATCTTGTCGATCACCGGGGTGTGCACGGGGAAGGTCCGCTCGACACCCACACCGAAGCTGATCTTGCGAACGGTGAAGGTCTCGCGGGACCCGCCGCCCTGGCGACGGATGACGACGCCCTGGAAGACCTGGATCCGCGAGCGAGTTCCTTCGATGACCTTGACGTGCACCTTGAGGGTGTCGCCGGGGCGGAAGACGGGGATGTCCGAGCGCTTCGAGGCGGCATCGAGGGCGTCCAGCGTCTGCATCGTGGTCTCATCTCTCGCGGTGCCACAGGTCACCCACGTCATGTGGTGGTTGTCGGGCTCCGGCCGGGCGGTTCGCGCTCCCCCTGTGGCAGGGGCGCCGGATCGGCCGGGGCAACAGCGGCTCAGTCTGCCACAGGCGGTGCGGTGAGTCCCAATCGCCCGCTGGCCTGCGGGCTCCAGCCGAGCTCGGCCAGCAGGGCGATGTCGTGCCGGTCGAGCGTGCTCCGGGTCCAGCGCCGCGAGCAGGTCGGGCCGGCGCTCGGCGGTGCGGCGCAGGGCCTGGTCGCGGCGCCAGCGGGCGATCCGGGCATGGTCGCCGGAGAGCAGCACCTCGGGCACGTCGAGGCCGCGCCAGGACACCGGCTTGGTGTAGCCGGGGCCCTCCAGCAGGCCGGCCGCGTGTGACTCCTCGACGAGCGACTCGGCGTTGCCGATCACGCCCGGCAGCAGCCGCGCCACCGCCTCGATGACCACGAGCGCAGCCACCTCGCCGCCGCCCAGGACGTAGTCGCCCAGCGACACCTCGGTCACCGGCATCCGCGTCGCGCTGGACTCCAGCACCCGGTGGTCGATCCCCTCGTAGCGCCCGCAGGCGAACACCAGCCACGGCTCCTGCGCGAGGTCGGCGGCGATCGCCTGGGTGAACGGGGTGCCTGCGGGGGTGGGCACGACCAGGTGCGGTGCGGCGCCGGCCTCGTCGGGCGCAGTCGACCTCGTCGAGCGCGTCGCCCCACGGTTCGGGTCGCATCACCATGCCGGCCCCGCCGCCGTACGGCGTGTCGTCGACGGTGCGGTGCCGGTCGGCCGTCCAGCGGCGCAGGTCGTGGACCCGCACGTCCAGCAGCCCGTCGGCGCGGGCCTTGCCGATCAGCGACAGCGTCAGCGGGTCGAGGTAGTCGGGGAAGATCGTGATGACGTCGACGCGCACGATGTCAGTCCGCCCGCTCGGCCGGCTCGGTCGGCTCGGTGGCGTCGTCGAGCAGCCCGGGCGGCGGGTCGATCACGACCCGGCCACCGGCGACGTCGACCGTCGGGACCATGGCGGCGACGAACGGGACCAGCAGATCGGTCCGCGCGTCCGCGCCTGGCGCTCGTCGTACGGCGAGGACGTCCTGGCCGGGCAGGTGCAGCACCTCGTCGATCTCCCCCACGTGCACGCCGTCGACCGTGTGCACGGCGAGGCCGACGAGCTGGTGGTCGTAGAACTCCTCCGGGTCCTCCGGGCGCTCGTCCGGGTCGACGTCGGCGACGAGCAGGACGCCGCGCAGCGCCTCGGCACCGGTGCGGTCGGTGACCCCGTCGAAGGTGAGCAGCAGCCGCCCGCTGTGCACCCGGCCCGCGGTGATCGTGAGCGGGCCTGCGGTCGCGGGGTCGGTGCGCACCGTGACGCCCGGGCCGAGCCGGCGCTCGGGCTCGTCGGTGCGGACCTCGACCGAGAGCTCGCCCTTGATGCCGTGCGGGCGCCCGATGCGCGCGACGACGACCTCCATCAGGCGCCTGCCCTGCCTGGGCGGGTCAGCGCTCGTCGACGTCGAGGAAGTCCACCCGCACGCTGCGCTCCGGCCCGAGCGCGCCGATCACGGTGCGCAGGGCCTTCGCGGTGCGGCCGTTGCGGCCGATCACCTTGCCGAGGTCGTCGGGGTGCACGCGCACCTCGAGGCAGCGGCCACGACGGTTGTTGCGGTCGCGCACGGACACGTCGTCGGGGTGCTCGACGATGCCCCGGACCAGGTGCTCGAGAGCGTCCTCGAGCATCGTCAGCCCTCGTCCTTGGCGGCGGCGTCAGCAGCATGGGCTCGGCGGCGGTCTCAGCCTCGGGAGCCGGCGTGGTCTCCTCGGCGGCGGGAGCTGCGTCGGCCTCCGCGACGGGGGCGGCCTCAGCCTCGGCGGCCGGGCAGTCGTCAGCCTCCGGGGCCGGGGTTGCCTCGGCGGCACTCGCCGGAGCCTCGCGAGCTCTCGGTCGTGCTTGGCGCGGCGACCTTCTTGGCGGCGCGCTTCTTCGGGGTGGTGGCCCCGTCCTTGGCCTCGCCCGCGGAGTCCTTGGCGGCGGCCTCGAAGATCGTCTTCTTGCTGGTCTTCGGCTCGGCGACGCGCAGCGTGCCCTCGGCACCGGGCAGGCCCTTGAACTTCTGCCAGTCACCGGTGACCTTGAGGATGGCGGCGACCGGCTCGGTCGGCTGCGCGCCGACGCCGAGCCAGTACTGCGCGCGCTCGGAGTCGACCTCGATCAGTGAGGGCTCCTGGGTGGGGTGGTACTTGCCGATCGTCTCGATCGCGCGCCCGTCACGCTTGGTGCGGGAGTCGGCGACGACGATGCGGTAGTACGGCGCTCGGATCTTGCCCAAGCGCATCAGCTTGATCTTGACTGCCACGGCGGATGAAGCTCCTGCTTCTCGCATGCGGGTGGCGGCGCCGGTCCACGTGGGGGTGTGGTCGGTGCCGGCCGAGGGACGCGGCACGCAGCGGATGAGAGGGTCCGCCGTACACCGGGTACAGCGCGCCATTGTGCCAGACCGATGCGCACCCACCCAATCCGCGCCTGCGTCAGGCGACCACGCGGCCGCGGAGGACGACCCGGGCTGGGTGCGGCCAGGATGCGCAGGTCGGCCAGCGGGTCCTCGTCGTACAGCACGAAGTCGGCCGACGCGCCGGCCACCAGGCCCGGGAAGCCGAGCCAGTCGCGGGCCCGCCACGAGGCGGCACCGAGGGCGTCGTACGGCGATAGCCCCACCGCGTCGTGCAGGGCCGCCACCTCGCGGGCCGATCAGGCCGTGCGGGAGCACGCCGCCGGCGTCGGTGCCGGCGAAGATCGGCACGCCGGCCTCGTAGGCGGCCCGCAGGACGCTGTCGGCCCGGGCGTGCAGGTCGCGCATGTGGGCGGCGTAGCGCGGGGAACTTGGCCCCCGCCTGCGTCGGCGTACGCCGGGAAGTTGTCGATCTGCACCCGGGTCGGGCACCAGAGCGGTTCCCCGCGCGGGCCATCTCGGCGACCACGTCGTCGGTGAGGCCGGTGCCGTGCTCGATGCAGTCGATGCCGGCAGCCACCAGGTCGGCCACCGACTGCTCGCCGAAGCAGTGCGCCGTCACCCGGGCGCCGAGCTCGTGGGCACGGGCGATCGCGGCCGCCGCGACCTCGGCCGGCCAGCAGGGCGTGAGGTCGCCGGCGTCGCGGTCGATCCAGTCGCCGACCAGCTTGACCCAGCCGTCACCGCGGCCCGCCTGCGTCTCGACCTCGGCCACCAGGTCGGCCGGCTCGACCTCGGCGCCGTAGTTGCGGATGTAGCGCTTGGTGCGCGCGATGTGCCGGCCGGCGCGGACGATCCGGGGCAGGTCGGCACGGTCGTCGATCCAGTGCGTGTCGACGGGCGACCCGGCATCGCGCAGCAGCAGCGCCCCGGTGTCGCGGTCGGTCACCGCCTGCTCCTCGGTCGTCCTCGTCGACCCCGCCGTCGGCGTCCAGCCCGACGTGGCAGTGCGCGTCGACGAGGCCGGGCACGAGGAAGCCGCGATCGGCGATGGTCTCGGCGTCGGCGACGGCGTTCGTCGGTGATGAGGCCGTGCTCGTCGACCCAGAGGTCGCGTTCGACGCCGTCGGGCAGGACAACGGCCCGCACGTGCAATGGCGCACGTGCAACGGCCGCACCGTCACCTCAGCGCTGGGTGGGCGGCAGCAGGTTGCGCAGCTCGTCGGGCAGCTCGAAGTCCTCGGGCAGGTCGGGCAGCGCGCCCGGGCCGTCGACACCTGCCAGCCGGTCGGCCGCCTGCCGCTCCTCGAGCGCCCGCTTGGCCGGGTTGCCGGAGCGGCCGCCCTTGGCCTTCTTCGCGCCCTTGGCCGCCGCCTTGCCCTTGGCCTTCTTGCCGCGGCCCATCCCGGGGACGCCGGGCATCCCCGGCAGGCCGGGCATCCCGCCACCGGAGGCCATCTGGCGCATCATCTTCTGCGCCTCGGCGAACCGGTCGACCAGTCCGTTGACGTCGGCGACCGTCGCGCCGGCGCCGCGCGCGATCCGGGCCCGCCGGGAGCCGTTGAGGATCTTGTGGTCGCGCCGCTCGGCCGGGGTCATCGACTTGATCAGCGCGGTGACGCGGTCGATCTCGCGTTCGTCGATGTTCTCGATCTGGTCGCGGATCTGGCCCATGCCGGGCAGCATCCCGAGCAGCTTGGACATCGAGCCCATCTTGCGGACGCTCTCCATCTGCGCCAGGAAGTCCTCGAACGAGAAGTCCTCACCGCGGCCGAACTTGCCGGCCATCTCCTCGGCCTGGCCCTTGTCGAACGCCTTCTCGGCCTGCTCGATCAGGGTGAGCACGTCGCCCATGCCGAGGATCCGCGAGGCCATCCGGTCGGGGTGGAACGTGTCGAAGTCGTCGAGCTTCTCGCCGTTGGACGCGAACATCACCTGACGGCCGGTGACCTTGGCCACCGACAGCGCGGCACCACCGCGGGCGTCGCCGTCGAGCTTCGTCAGCACCACACCGTCGAAGCCGACACCGTCGAGGAACGCCTGTGCGGTCGTGACGGCGTCCTGGCCGACCATCGCGTCGACGACGAACAGGATCTCGTCGGGCTGCACGGCGTCGCGGATGTCGGACGCCTGCTGCATCAGCTCTTCGTCGATGCCGAGGCGGCCGGCGGTGTCGACGATGACGACGTCGTACATCTTCTGCCGCGCATGCTCGATCGCGTCGCGCGAGACGCGCACCGGGTCGCCGACACCGCTCCCGGGCTCGGGGGCGAAGACGGGCACACCCGCGCGGTCACCCACGATCTGCAGCTGCGTCACGGCGTTGGGCCGCTGCAGGTCAGCAGCGACCAGCACCGGCTGGTGGCCCTGGCCCTTGAGCCAGTAAGCCAGCTTGCCGGCCAGCGTCGTCTTGCCGGAGCCCTGAAGGCCGGCCAGCATGATCACGGTCGGGGCGGTCTTCGCGAAGCGCAGCCGCCTCGTCTCGCCCCCGAGGATCTCGACCAGCTCGTCGTTGACGATCTTGATGATCTGCTGCGCGGGGTTCAGCGCCTGGCTCACCTCGACGCCGCGCGCCCGCTCCTTGACCGCGGCGACGAAGTCCTTGACGACCGGCAGCGCGACGTCGGCCTCGAGCAGGGCGACGCGGATCTCCGCGGCGGTGGCGTCGATGTCGGCGTCGGTGAGCCGGCCCTTGCCGCGCAGGTTCTTGAACGTGGCGGCGAGGCGGTCGGAGAGTGTGGCGAACACGCGGCCAGCCTAACCGTGGTGCGGGCGTGGCTAGCATCGGCGCGGTGAGCGCCCCCGGCAGCGTGGACACCGGTCACGTCGAGCAGCTGGACGTCGATGGCGTGCCGCTCGCGGTCCGGACGTGGGGCGAGCCGTCCGGCCAGCCGGTCCTGTTCTGGCACCCGTTGGGCGACGTGACGTCGGGTGCCTACCTGAGCGAGATGGCGCCCGCGCTCACCGCACGGGGACTCCGTCTTGTCGCGCCCGACGGCCCGGGCTTCGGCGCGTCACCGGCACTGCCGCCGGAGCGGTACGCCGTGCGGCAGCTGGCCGAGCTGGTCTGGGGCCTGGTCGACACCCTCGGACTCGACCGCCCGGTGCTGATGGGCCACTCCTGGGGCGGAGTGGTGATGCTCGCTGCCGCTGCCCAGCGGCCCCGGGACGTCGCGGCACTGGTGCTGCTGGACAGCGGGCAGGTCGACTACGCCGAGCGGGCGGGAGTCCATCCGGAGTGGTCGCTGGAAGAGCGCGACACGGCGAACTCTGCCGCCCAGCCGACGTACGTCGACCGGGACGACCTGCTGCGCCAGATCCAGCAAGACATCCGCCGACCCCTCACGACGGCCTATGCCGCAGGCCTCGAGCCGGCGCTGCGCCTGACATCGACCGGCGCGCCGGAACCGGTCGCGACGACGCTGACCCGGGCGGCTGCCCAGCACGCCATGCTGCCGGAGCAGTCGATGCAGCACTGGCCGACGCTGGCTGCCGCCGATGTCCCGGTGCTGCTCCTGCTGGCGACCGAGCCCGAGCCGGTGCGACGGGCCAACGACGACGCCGCCCGCACGGTGCGGTCCCTGCACGCCCGGGCGGCCGTCCATGCCCTGCCCGGCTGGGGCCACGACCTGATCGGCGACGGCGGCCCGGGCCTCGCGGCGATCATCGGAGACTGGCTGACGGGCGCCGGACGGGATCAGCCCGCGGCGTCCGCGAGCAGCCGGCTCACCTCGCGCACCGACGCCTCGTCGAGCGGCTCACCGGAGCCGTCGACCACGTAGAACACGTCGACCGCCTCCGCGCCGAGGGTGCTGACGCGCGCGGCGCGGATGCTCACGCCCATCAGTGCGAGAGCGCGCCCCAGCCGGTAGAGCAACCCGGGCCGGTCGTGCGCGCGCACCTCGAGCACGGTCGCCGCCTCGGAAGCGCCCTCGGCCACCTCGACCTGTGGGGCGGGCGGCGGCACGTGTGGCTGCCGTCGGGCCGCGTCGCGGCTGTCGAGCTGCCGGGTGAGGTCGAGGTCGCCGGCCTGCGCGCGCACGATGTCCCGGCGCAGGGTGTCGGCCCGCGGGTCGTGGTCGCGCTCCGGCACGACGGTCCACACGTCGACCGCCATCCCCTGCTCGGTGCGCACCTGCGCGGAGCGCACCGAGAGCCGGTTGAGCGAGAACACGCCGGCGATGGTCGCGAACAGGCCGACGCGGTCGGGCGCGACGACGGTGACCGTCCACGTCACCGCCTCGTCCGGCTGCACGAGCACGGCGAGCTCCCCCGCCTGGACGAGGGCCAGCTGCTGCCGCGTCATGGCGGGCAGCGGCGGTGGCGGCGCGCCGCTCAACCGCAGCCCCACTCGGCGTACGAGATCGTCCACGAGACCCGCCTTCCATTCGCTCCATGCCGCCGGACCGGTCGCTGCCGCGTCGGCGCGGGTGAGGACGTGCAACAACGCCAGTACGTCGGCATCGCCGACCGCGTCGGCGACAGCAGCGACCGTCGCCGGGTCGTCGAGGTCGCGCCTGGTGGCGGTCTCGGGCAGCAGCAGGTGATGGCGCACCAGAGCGCCGATGGCCCGGACGTCGTCCTCGGGAAAGCCCATCCGGGTCGCGGCTGCCTCGGCCAGCGGGACACCCGCCTCGCTGTGGTCCTGCGCCGAGCCCTTGCCGATGTCGTGCAGCAGGCCGGCGACGAGCAGCAGGTCGGGCCGCCGCACGCCACGGACCAGCGCCGCCGCCTGCACTGCCGTCTCGAGCAGGTGCCGGTCGACGCTGAAGCGGTGCACGGCGTTGCGCTGCGGCAGGTGGCGCACCGCGCCCCACTCGGGCAGCAGCCGCTCGATCAGGCCGGCCTGGTCGAGCGCCTCCCACACCGGCACCAACGGCGGCCCGGCACCGATCAGGTCCACGAACGTGTCTCGTGCGGACGGCGGCCACGGCTCGGGCAGCGCAACGCTGTCGGCCGCGAGCCGGTCGACCGAGCTGGGCGCGAGCGGCAGCCCGGCGCGGGCGGCGCGGGCCGCCATCCGCAGCACCAGGCCGGGGTCCGCGGTCGGGTCGGCCTGTGCGGTCAGCACAGCCTCGCCATCGTGCTCGGCCAAGCCAGGTCCGAGCAGCCGGAGCACCGGGCGGCGACCGCGGAGGTAGCGGGTGCGCGAGGCGCGGGTCACCTGGTCGGCCCGTCGCCAGGTGACCTCGGCCGCGTGCGTCACCGCCGACGCTGCCCCGACCACCTCGCGGAGCAGGGCGTCGGCGTCGGGGACGTCCAGCCGCACGGCCACCTGGTCCTGCTCCTGCAGCAGCAGGCGGTTGCCCGCGCGGCCGGTCACCAGGTGCAGGGCATCGCGCACGTCGGCCAGCCGGCGCACGGCGTCGTCGACGTCGCGGTGCGGACGGTCGGCCACCCAGGAGGCGACGACCGCGCGCAGGGACACCAGGTCGCGCAGCCCGCCCCGGCCCTCCTTGAGGTCGGGCTCGATGTCGTGTCGCAGGTCCCCGTGCCGGGCGCCGCGGTCGTCCCATGCCTCGCGCAGCGACGGCAGCCGGCGCCGGGCCGCTGCTCTCCAGTCGGCGAGCACGGTGGAGCGCAGTCGGCCAACCAGGCCGGGGTCACCCGCGACGTGGCGGACGTCGAGCAGGCCGAGCAGGACGGCGAGATCCTGCCCGGCCAGCCGACGGCCCTCGTCGAACGTGCGGACCGCATGGTCGAGGCGCACACCGGAGTCCCAGATCGGGTACCAGACCTTGTCCGCCAGCGAGGCGACCGTGCTCTTGCCGGCATGGAGCAGGACGAGGTCGAGGTCGCTTCCGGGAGACAGCTCGCCCCGCCCGTACCCGCCGACTGCAGCGAGCGCGACGCCGCCGTTCTGGTGCCCGGTCGTGGCGCAGGCCGCAGCGAAGAGGTCGGTCACCCACGCGTCGGTGAGGGCTGACAGCTCGCGCCTGCTCGCGAGGCCGGGTCGCCCCGGTCTCGCGAGCAGGTCGCGTCGCTGCGACTGGTAGTCCCCCGACCCCGCGGACCCGCGGGCCGCAGGATCAGAGAGCGTCGACGCCACGCTCGCCGGTGCGCACCCGCACCACGGCATCCACCGGCACCGACCAGACCTTGCCGTCGCCGATCTTGCCGGTCTGCGAACTCTTGACGATCACCTCGATGACGTCGTCCGCGTCGGCGTCGTCGACCAGCACCTCGAGCCTGACCTTGGGCACCAGGTCGACGGTGTACTCCGCTCCCCGGTAGACCTCGGTGTGGCCGCGCTGCCGGCCGTAGCCGCTCGCCTCGGACACGGTGATGCCGTTGACACCGAAGGACTCGAGGGCGTTCTTCACGTCATCGAGCTTGAACGGCTTGATGACTGCGGTGATGAGCTTCATGCCTGCACCCTCTCCTTCGACGTGGCGTCGACCGACGTGCCCGACGTGGTGCCGCGGTAGCCACCACCGGTGACTGAGCCCAGCTCGTACGCCGACTCCGCGTGGATCGTCAGGTCGATGCCGGTTATCTCGGCCTCCTCGGTTGCCCGGAACCCGATGGTCTTGTCGATCGCCTTGCCGATGACGTAGGCCATCACGAAGGAGAACGTCATCACTGCTCCGGCCGCAACAACCTGTCGCCAGAGCTGGTCGACCCCGCCGCCGTAGAGGAGACCGTCGACGCCGGCCGGCGCGTCTGCTGTCGCGACGATGCCGATCAGCACCGTGCCGACGACACCGCCGACGAGGTGCACGCCGACGACGTCGAGCGAGTCGTCGTAGCCGAACCTGAACTTCAGACCGACGGCGAGCGCGCACAGCACACCGGCCACGGCACCGACGAGGATCGCGCCGACCGGGTTCACCGCCGAGCACGCCGGGGTGATCGCGACCAGGCCCGCAACAACACCGGACGCCGCGCCGAGCGAGGTGGCGTGCCCGTCGCGCTGCTTCTCCACCGCGAGCCAGGCGAGCGAGGCCGCCGCCGTGGCGGTGAGGGTGTTGACCCAGGCCAGCGCAGCAGTGCTGCCAGCGCCGAGCGCCGAGCCGGCGTTGAAGCCGAACCAACCGAACCACAGCAGGCCGGCGCCCAGCATCACCAGGGTGAGGTTGTGCGGGCGCATCGGCTCCTTGCCGAACCCGATCCGCTTGCCCAGCACGAGGGCGAGTGCGAGACCCGCGGCGCCGGCGTTGATGTGCACCGCGGTGCCACCGGCGAAGTCGACCGCCTTCAGGTCGTTGGCGATCCATCCGCCGATCTCAGCGGTGTAGCCGTCGAAGGCGAACACCCAGTGCGCGACCGGGAAGTAGACGAGGGTCGCCCAGATTCCGGCGAACACCAGCCAGGCGCCGAACTTGGCCCGGTCTGCGATCGCACCGCTGATGAGCGCGACGGTGATGATCGCGAAGACCGCTTGGAACGCCACGAAGGCCAGGGGCGGAATGCCGGCGGCCTGGTCGGCGACGCCGCCGAGCGGATCGGCGGCGATCAGGCCTTCGAGGCCGACGAAGTCGAGGTTGCCAACGAGTCCACCGCCGACGTCGTTGCCGAACGCCATCGAGTAGCCATAGAGGACCCACAGCACACTGATGAGCCCGAGGGCGCCGAAGCTCATCATCATCATGTTGAGGACGCTCTTCGCGCGGACCATGCCGCCGTAGAAGAGCGCGAGGCCTGGGGTCATCAACAGAACCAGCGCGGCGCTGGTCAGGACCCAGGCGGTGTCGCCTGAACTGGGTGTCACGGGGATTCCTCCTCGAGAGGTTCGGTTTCTCCGAGGAAGCCTGCGGGGCTGCGGTTTCGCCGGGTGCCGCGCCATGTTTCGCGGCGGTGAATGATCGGGCCGCCGCGTTACGTCCAGGTGAACCCGCGCCGCGAGCTCAGGGGGCGATGAGGGCGTCCACGAAGGCAGCCGGGTCGAACGGCGCCAGGTCGTCCGCGCCCTCGCCCAGGCCGACGAGCTTGACCGGTACGCCGAGCTCGCGCTGCACCGCGACGACGATGCCGCCCTTGGCGGTGCCGTCCAGCTTGGTCAGGACGATCCCGGTGACGTCGACGACCTCGGCGAAGACCCGGGCCTGCGCGAGGCCGTTCTGGCCGGTGGTCGCGTCGAGGACGAGCAGCACCTCGTCGACCGGTCCGTGCTTCTCGACGACTCGCTTCACCTTTCCGAGCTCGTCCATCAGGCCGACCTTGTTCTGCAGCCGACCGGCGGTGTCGAGCAGCACCGTGTCGTAGCCCCCGTCGGCGCCCTGCCGGACCGCGTCGAACGCGACGCTGGCCGGGTCACCGCCTTCGGGTCCGCGCACGGTCGGCGCCCCGACGCGCTCGCCCCACGTCTGCAGCTGGTCGGCAGCCGCGGCGCGAAACGTGTCGGCCGCGCCGAGCAGCACGGTCCGGCCGTCGGCCACGAGCACCCTGGCCAGCTTGCCGACCGTCGTGGTCTTGCCGGTCCCGTTGACGCCCACCACCAGCACCACGGCCGGCCCGCTCTCGCGGGTCGTGTGCAGCGACCGGTCGACGTCCGTGCCGACCAGGCCGAGCAGCTCCTCGCGCAGCATCGCCGAGACGTCGTCGGGGGTGCGCGTGCCGAGGGCCTTGACGCGGGTCTTCAGCCGCTCGACCAGCTCCTGGGTCGGCGCGACGCCGACGTCGGCCGTCAGGAGAACCTCTTCGACCTCCTCCCACGTGGCCTCGTCGAGGTGGTCACGGGAGAGCAGTCCGAGCAGCCCGCGGCCCAGCGTGCTCTGCGAGCGCCCCAGCCGCGACCGCAGCCGTACGAGGCGGCCGGCGCTGGGCTCCGGGCGCTCCAGCCCGGGTGCCTCGGCTGGCGCCTCAAGGTCCGGGGTCTCGACCGGAGTCGATGTCGAACTGGTACGCCGCTCGGTGTCGGTAAGCGTGTCAGACGGTGCGCCACGGCGACCGCGGCGACGGGAGCCCACCAGCGACGTCGCGGCGATGACGCCGAGGACGAGGACAGCCGCGGCGACGACCAGGATCAGGGTGAGGGTCTCCACGACGGGTCAGTCTCCCAGAGTGGCGACCCTAGCCGCTCCGGCGCGGGTCACGCGGGCGCCGCACAGCTGGGGGGTCAGCCGTTGCTGCGCGCCAGTGTCGTGAGGGCGCGGGCGCCCCGGCGTACCTTCCACTCGGCGAGCTCGAACTTGCGCGAGACGCGGCGGGACTTCTCCGGGGTGCTCAGCACACCGAGCGGCGGTGCCTCGCCGGGGTCCACCTTGTCGGCGACCGCGGCAACGGCCGCTGCGACCCGCGGCGCGCGGCGGCGGGTCTGCTCGTGGTGGAGGAACGCGGCGACCAGCATGACGAGCAGGGCGAGCAGCCCGATGGATGCGTGGACGAGGAGGAGAGAGGTCACCCGTTCTGCCTCCCCCCTCAGCCTCGGGACAAACTCCCCCACACCTTCGGGACAAACCGGTGGATAACTCCCTCAGCCACGCTCAGGCAGGCTCAGCCTCACGCAGCCGCTGCCCGATCACGTGGGTGACGCCGTCGTTGCGCATCGACACGCCGTAGAGCGCGTCGGCGATCTCCATGGTGCGCTTCTGGTGGGTGACGACGATCAGCTGACTGCTCTCCCGAAGCTCGTCCATGATCGCGATCAGCCGGCCCAGGTTGACGTCGTCCAGCGCGGCCTCGACCTCGTCCATGACGTAGAACGGGCTCGGCCGGGCCCGGAAGATCGCGACGAGCAGGGCGACCGCGGTCAACGAGCGCTCTCCGCCGGAGAGCAGCGACAGCCGCTTGACCTTCTTGCCCGGAGGTCGGGCCTCGACCTCGATGCCGGTCCCCAGCATGTCGTCGGGGTCGGTGAGCACCAACCGTCCCTCGCCGCCGGGGAAGAGCCGGGCGAACACGCCCTCGAACTCGCGGGCCGTGTCGTGGAACGCGGCGGTGAACACCTGCTCGACCCGCTCGTCCACCTCGCGCACGATGTCGAGCAGGTCGCGGCGGGAGTTCTTGAGGTCCTCGAGCTGCTCGGAGAGGAACTGGTGGCGCTCCTCGAGCGCCTCGAACTCCTCGAGCGCGAGCGGGTTCACCCTGCCCAGCAGGGCCAGCGCGCGCTCGGCCGATCGCAGCCGCTTCTCCTGCTCGGCCCGCACGTACGGCGTGGGCTGGGGCGCAGTGACGCCCTCCTCGTCGCCGGACGGCTCCTCACCGGGAACCGGCGGTGACGGGGGCACCAGCTGGTGCGGGCCGTATTCGTCGAGCAGGGTCCGTGAGTCGACGCCGAGATCCTCGAGCGCCTTCTGCTCCAGCGCCTCGATCCGCAGCCGCTGCTCGGCCCTGGCCACCTCGTCGCGGTGCACGCTGTCGGTCAGCCGCTCGAGCTCGGTGCTCAGCTCGCGGGTGCGGGCGCGCGCCGCGGCCCGCTCCTCGTCCCTGCTCGTGCGTGCGGCCTCGGCCTGCTGGCGCGCCTCGGCGGCGAGGGCCAGCGAGCCCTCGAGGTGGCCGAGCATCGTCTGCGCGGCAGCGGCCACGGCCTGGGCGACCACGGCCTCGCGGGCCCGCCGCTCACGGCGCGCGATCGCCCGCGCCCGGGCCGACCGCTCCAGCGCGGCGCTGCGGTCGAGTGCCTCCGCGCGCCCGCCCAGCGCACGCGAGCGCTCCTCACCCGTGCGCACGGCCAGCCGCGCCTCCATCTCGGCGGCCCGGCCGACGGCGCAGCGCTGGGCGAGCTCGTCGCGGACGGTGGTGTCGGGCTCGTCGGGCTCGTCGTCGTCGGTCGACTGCTCGGCCGCGGTGAGCCGCGCCTCGAGCTCGGCCACCGCCTCGCGGTCGGCCGCGAGCTGGGTGGACGCGGCCTCGATCGAGCGCTGCACCCGCTCGGACTCGCCGCGAGCGGCTCGGGCCTGCGCGCCGAGCTGCCCGAGCTGCTCGGCGACCGCCGCCAGCCGGGCGTCGGACTGGTGCAGCCGCTCCAGCGCGCCGGCGACGTCGTGCTCGGCCGCGTCCCTCTCCTCGACCGCTGTCTGCAGCGCGAACCGCAGCCGGTCCAGCCGGTGCCCGGCCTCGACGAGCCGCGCATCGGCCTCGTCCACCGCGGCCTGGACCTCGATCAGGCTCGGCGCGGTCGCCGAGCCACCGGCGGCCCGGTCGGCCGCCAGGACGTCGCCGTCGCGGGTCACCGCGACCAGCGCGGGCGCCGCCTCGACGACTGCGCGTGCCTCCTGCAGCCCGTCGACCACGACCGTCGCGGCGAGCAGGCGCGCCACGGTGGGGCGCAGCTCGTCTGGAGCGGTCACCAGGTCGAGGGCGCGGCTGGCCCCGGGCGGGATGTCGCTGTGGGCACGCGCCTCGTCGTACGGCGTGGAGGGTCGAGCCGACGAGCAGCCCGGCGCGGCCGGCGTCGTCGTCCTTGAGCAGCCGGATCGCGTCGACCGCGGAGCCCACGTCGACCACGGCGACCGCGTCGGCAGCAGCGCCGAGGGCGGCGGCGATGGCCGTCTCGTAGCCCGCCTGCACGCTGAGCAGCGCAGCCACCGAGCCCAGGACGCCGCCCAGCCGGTCGGTGGCGGCCAGCACGGTGCCGGCGCCGTCCTTGCGGGCCAGTCCGAGCTCGAGCGCCTCCTTGCGGGCGACCTGGGTGGCCCGCTCGCGCTCGGCGTCGCGCTCCTCGGCGCGCAGGTCCGCGACCCGGTCCTCGGCCGCCGCGAGCCGGTTGGACGCCTGCACGTGCTCGGAGTCGAGGCTGTGCTCGCCGGCGTCCAGCCCGGCCACCTGGGTCTCCAGCGCGGTGAACTCGCCCTGGGCCCGTTCTGCCCGGGCCGCGGTCTCCGCCAGCGCCGGGGCGAGCCGGCCGATCTCGGCCTCGCCGGCCTCCACCTTGCTGCGACCGGCGGCGACCTGGCCGGCCAGGCGGGCCAGCCCCTCCCGGCGGTCGGCCGCAGCCCGGGCGGCGGCAGCGACGCGGCGCTGCTCCTGCTCGAGGGCGGCCTCGGCCTCCTGCCGGGCGGTGACCGCAACGGCGAGCACCTCGCGGTCGCGCTCGACCGCCGCGAGGATCTCGCGTTCCTCGTCGCGGACCTGGCGCGCCTGTGCCTCGAGCTCGTCGGGGTCGGGCCCGAACCGCTGCTCCTCGGCCTCCTCGGCGAGGTGGCGGACCCGTTCGGCGGCCAGCCCGCCGGTGCCGCGGAACCGCTCGCGCAGCGAGGACAGCCGGTACCAGGTCTCCTGCGCCCGGGCCAGCGCCGGCGCCTCCGCGGCGGTCTCCTGCTCGAGGTCGGTCTCGCGCTGCTGGACCTCGGCCAGCGCCCGCTCGACATCGGCCCGGCGCTCCCGCAGGGCCGTCTCGTCGGCGACCTCCGCCTCCAGCGTCGAGGTCATCTGCACCAGGTCGTCGGCGAGCAGCCGCAGCCGCGCGTCGCGCTGGTCGGACTGGATGACCGAGGCCCGCCGGGCGACCTCGGCCTGGCGGCCGAGCGGCTTGAGCTGGCGGCGCAGCTCGGCGGTGAGGTCCTGCACGCGCGTCAGGTTGGCCTGCATCGCCTCGAGCTTGCGCAGCGCCTTCTCCTTGCGCTTGCGGTGCTTGAGGACGCCCGCGGCCTCCTCGATGAAACCGCGTCGCTCCTCGGGGCCGGCGGACAGCACCGAGTCGAGCTGACCCTGGCCCACGATGACGTGCATCTCCCGGCCGATGCCGGAGTCGGACAGCAGCTCCTGCACGTCGAGCAGCCGGCACGGCTGGCCGTTGATGGCGTACTCGGAGCCGCCGCTGCGGAACATGATCCGCGAGATGGAGACCTCGGTGTAGTCGATCGGCAGCTCGCCGTCGGAGTTGTCGATCGTGAGCGTCACCTCGGCCCGGCCCAGCGGGGCTCGCCCGGACGTGCCGGCGAAGATGACGTCTTCCATCTTGCCGCCGCGCAGCGACTTCGCGCCCTGCTCGCCGAGCACCCACGCGATCGCGTCGACCACGTTGGACTTGCCCGAGCCGTTGGGACCGACGACCGCGGTGATGCCCGGCTCGAAGCGGAACGTGGTCGCCGAGGCGAAGGACTTGAAGCCCTTGAGGGTCAGGCTCTTCAGGTGCACGCGCGGATCTCGGCTCTGTTTCGCGCCCGACCCCGGTCAGGGTCACGGCGTACGACGTGGGCGGGGAAGGCCGGGCCAAACCCTACCCGCCGCAGCGGTCGATCCCGGCCGACCCGCCCAGGATCCCCGCCATCCCTCAGCTGGTCGAGGGGGCGAGGCGGCGCCGGCGGGCGACGGCGAGACCGGTGAGGCCCAGGAGCAGAGCACCAGTGATCGCGACTCCGGGCGTCCCGCCCGGGCCGCCGACCGAGCCGAGCAGCGGGGTGGACGTGGTCCCGGGCAGGTCGACCGTGTAGACGTCGAGACCACGCACCGCGTCGACCGTGTAGACGATGTTGGTCTTGTTCGCGGTGGCGACGCCCCTCTTGTTGCGCTGGGGGTACCAGTAGGCGTCCCACACCTCCGACAGACCGCTGGCGGAGTAGCCGTACTCCGTGATGTTGCTGGGGTCGCGTACGTCGATCAGCCGCAGCCCGCCCTCGTAGTAGCCCTGGGCGACGATCCCGCTCTGGTGGTAGTCGAACCAGTGCGCGGAGCAGAACGCCATGTGCGGGGCGGCCACACCTTCACCCAGGTCGACCGGGTTGATCCGGTCCAGCGGGCGGATCGTGCCGGGGGTGCCGAGCTGGTCGACGTGCCAGGTCTGGAAGCTGCCGGCCGTCACGCAGTCGGTGTTCTCGTAGTCCTCCTCGGTCACGAGCAGCACGTTGCCGTTCTTCACGTTGGGCGGTGCACCGGCCCGGAACGCCGACGCGTTGGGCCGCGCCGAGTTGTGGTGGATGAAGTCGTTCCACGGGCCCGTGACGCCGTTCTCGTCCGTGCTCGCGACGAGCGTGGGGCTGGTCGGGTCGGACACGTCGAAGATGGCGCTGCCGCCGGAGCCGGTGTGCACGCCGTACCCGGCGTTGTCGAAGTTCCACTTGTGGCCGGCGCCGCTGGTGAACGTGGCGTTCGGGCCGCCGGCCGGTGAGGAGAAGACGCTGAGCTCGCGCGGGGCGTCGAGGTCGGTGAGGTCGACGATGGAGACCTTGCCGTTGCGACCGGCGGTGTAGGCGTAGCGGCAGGACGTCTCCTGGATGCAGGACACCGTGTGCGTGTTGGTGGTGGTCTTGGCCCGGGACCGGATCCGCGGGTTGGCCGGGTCGGTGACGTCGACCACCATCACCTCGTTGCCCGTGGCGACGTGACTCGGGTCGGTCGGGGAGAACTCCACCGCGTCGACCCCGACGAGCACGAACCGGTTGATGACGCCGTCGATGTTCTGCTCGCCGTAGTTCATCGCCTCGTTCTCGAAGACGAGGTTCGGCAGCGTGCCAGTCAGCCGCGGGTGCACCGGGTCGGAGGTGTCGTAGACGTTGACGCTGTCGGTGCTGGAGACGTAGAAGTAGGGCGCCGAGATGGCGTGCACGCCCGAGATCGCGGCCGTGTCGGGGAAGTTGCCCACGAACCGGATGTTCGGGGTGGAGACGACCGGCACGTTCACGCCGTCCAGGAACTGCTGGCGCTTCTCCTTGCGGTCCTTGCCCGACGAGCCGGTCTGGGCGGCGGCCGGTCCCGCGGCGCCGACCAGGCAGGCGAGGCTCAGCGCGGCGACGGCGGCAAGCACGCGGCCGTTGCGGAATGTGGACACCAGAACCTCCAGGACGGCGGGTGGGACCTCGCGACGACCGGGCGAGGCCGGCCGTTCACGGTGCCCAACGAGTCGCCGGGGATCGGGTCACGGTTTTGCCCAAATGCCGCGGGAGAAACCGGGGCCGGGCATAGGAACGGGACGCCGGTCCTGCGGCGTCCCGTGGGGGGTGGGTCTGGTGCCTGCGCTACGCGAGCGCCGGCTCCTTGGTGACCTCGAGGGAGATGAGGTTGGACGGAGTCACGGATGCGGCCAGCGCGTCGTTCTCGGCGCGCAGCTCGTGGACCTCTGACTCGAGCTCACGAACTCGCTCTCGCAACCGCCGTACCTCGAAGACCATGCGTGCGTCGTGGCCACCTACGTGGCCGAGAAGGGCCTTCGCCATGGGCGATCCTCCGAGTCTCCGGCCCTGATGCGGGTCCGGGCGGTGGTTCTGAGCCGCAACGATCCGCGGGTGACGCGGGGAGCGGCTGGGATATCCAGGGTCGCACCGGATCTGGGACCGGTCAATACATCACGGCATGATCACGATGCGACACGCGCAAGATTGCGCTGTACGGGTGAATGGTCCCCGATTCGGTAACGGTCCGAGCGGGGCAACCTACGGCTTGGAGCTCGCCGAACCCCCGGAAACGCGGACGCAGACGCAGACCAGGACGGCACCGTTGGGCAGCGGCGGCAGACCGGCGAGGGTGCTGACCTGGCTCGCGGCGGCGGGCGTCCAGCGCACCGCCCGGCGGATCCCGTCGAGGCCGAGGCGGACGAAGAAGACGTCGCCATCGCGCGCCACCAGCCCCGCCCGCTGCACCACGCCTTCCGTCCCGTCGACCAGCAGAGCGCTGGCGCCGCCAGCCGCCAGCCGGGCCAGCGCTGCGGTCGGCCGGCCCGGCTGCAGCTCCTCCGGGACGACCGGAACGAGGTCGCCGTGGAGCAGCCCCTCCAGCGACTGCCGGGTGAACGACCAGCCGAGGGGCGGCCGGACCTCCCGGACGGCGAAGTTGTCGCGGTCGAAGCTCACGATCACCAGCGTGCAGGCCGGGCCGGGGCAGGAGCCCTTCAGCAGGAGGAGCCAGTCGTCGGTGAGCCCGAGCAGGTCGCCCTGCCGGCCAACCGGCTGGAAGCCCGGCCGCCGGCCTGCCTTCACCTCCGCGGTCGCCCACGCGACGGCCAGGTCCTCGCCACCGCCCTTCGCGGGTCGCTGCAGGGCCAGGCCCTCGGCCCCGAACTGCGAAAGGACGCCGATCGGCTGGTAGCCCCGCCTGCGGGCCTCCTCGTCGGGGAATGGCGCCCGGTCGACCACCTGCCCGCTCTCCGCGTCGACCGTCACCACCCGTCCGCCCTCGTCGGCAGTGGTCTGCACGAACAGCTGACCCGGCCGCTTGGACGCATCGACGATGCGCGTGACCGCACCGAGGTCGCTCGTCCGGTCCGTCCCGGGCTCCACCCGGAGCAGCCGGCCACCCGCGACTGTGAAGAACCGGGACGCACCACCGGCGTCGGCGGCGACGTACACGCGCTGATCCCGAGAGCCTCCGCTCGCGGGCAGGTCGGGCCCCGGAGCAACGCCGAACGTGTCGTAGCGCACGAGCGACTGGCCGTCGCGCACCACGACGTACGGACTCTGGCGCACGCCCGCGGTGACTTGGGTGCTCCCGTCGGGCGGTGTCGGGTCCGCGCCTCCGCCGAGCCTGGGGATCACCAACGCAGCGCCAGCAACCAGCGCAGCAGCGAGAGCGGTGCGGCGCGCCCAGGTAGGCAGCCGCGGGCCGCGGTCAGGCCGGCCCTGCTCGACCACATCGGTCACCTGAGCAGTATCGCTCGGACTACCACCGTCCACGGCGCGGTCGGGGCTGGCACTGCGGGCAGAAGTGGGACGACCGGTTCATGAACGGCTCGCGGCGGATCAGCGTCCCGCACCGGCCGCAGGGCTCCCCCGCCCGCCCGTAGACCTCGAGCGTCCGGTCGAAGTAGCCGCTCTGGCCGTTGACGTCGACGTACAAAGCGTCGAACGACGTGCCGCCCTGCTCCAGCGCCGCGCCCATCACGGTGCGGGCGCCGGCCAGGACGGCGTCCACCTGCGCCCGGGTGAGCGTCTCGGTCGGGCGGGCGTAGTGCAGCTTGGCGCGCCACAGCGCCTCGTCGGCGTAGATGTTGCCTACGCCGCTGACCAGGGTCTGGTCCAGCAGCGCGCGCTTGAGGCCCGTACGTCGACGCCGCAGCGCCGTCGAGAAGGCTGCGTCGTCGAACTCCGGGTCGAGCGGGTCGCGAGCGATGTGGCTGATGACCGGCGGCAGCTCGGCGCCACCCTCGGCGAGGGCGAGCCCGCCGAACGTGCGCTGGTCCACGAACCGCAGCTCGGTGCTCTCGCCGCTTTCAGCGCTGTCGGTGAAGATGAAGCGCACGCGGAGGTGGGCCTCGTCCGGTGCGGACGTCGGCCGCACCAGCAGCTGCCCGCTCATGCCGAGATGGGCGACCAGGGCGTCGCCGTCGTCCAGCGGCAGCCAGAGGTACTTGCCCCGGCGTCGGGCCGCCGTGATCGTGCGCCCGGCGAGGCGGGACGCGAAGTCGGCGCCACCGGGAAGATGCCGGCGTACCGCACGCGGGTGAGAGACCGTGACAGCGCCGATCGTGCGGCCGACCACTTCCTTCTCCAGGCCGCGGCGCACGACCTCGACCTCGGGCAGCTCGGGCACGTCAGTCGATGGGCTCGGGGGTGTCCTCGGACAGCTCGCCGGGCACCTGGGACCGGATGCTGCGCCACGCCGAGGCCGCCGCCTCCTGCTCGGCCTCCTTCTTGCTCCGGCCGCTGCCCTCGCCGTGGGCGTCACCGGAGACCATCACGACGGCCCGGAACTCCTTCTCGTGGTCGGGTCCGGTCTCGGTGACGACGTACTCGGGGACTCCGAGGGACCCGGCCGCGGTCAGCTCCTGCAGGCTGGTCTTCCAGTCCAGGCCGGCACCGAGGGTCGCGGCCTCCTCGATCAGCGCGTCGAACAGCCGATGTATCAGCTCAGAGGCGCAGTCCAGACCCGCGTCGATGTAGACCGCCCCGAGCAGGGCCTCGAGGGTGTCGGCCAGGATCGAGGCCTTGTCGCGGCCCCCGGTGCTCTCCTCGCCGCGTCCGAGCCGGACGTAGCGGCCGAGGTCGAGCTCGCGGCCCACCTCGGCGAGCGCGCGCATGTTGACCACCGCGGCGCGCAGCTTGGCCAGCTGGCCCTCGGGCAGCTCGGGGTGGTTGCGGTAGAGCGCGTCGGTGACGACCAGGCCGAGCACGGAGTCGCCGAGGAACTCCAGCCGCTCGTTGGTGGGCAGGCCGCCGTTCTCGTAGGCGTAGGAGCGGTGCGTCAGCGCCCGTTCCAGCAGAGCCGGCTCGACCATGACGGCGAGCCGCTCGGTGAGCTGGGCCCGCGCGTCGCCGCCAGGGACAGGCGGATCGCTCCGACGGACCGGTTCGGCAGTCACAGGCGGCTCAGACGTCGAGAACGGCGCGGTCGTTGTAGGTGCCGCAGTTGGGGCAGGCCTGGTGCTGGAGCTTCTGCTCGCGGCAGCGACCGCACGCGACCAGCGCGGCCGCGGTGGTCTTCCACTGCGACCGTCGCGCTCGGGTGTTACTGCGCGACATCTTCCGCTTGGGAACGGCCACGGCTATCTCTCCTCGGTTGTTTCGTTCGGGTCCTGCGCTAGCGCTTGCAAGGCTGCCCACCGGGCGTCGACCGCCTCGTGCCCGTGTCCTGGGTCGTCCTCGAGTCGTGCCCCGCACTGGGAGCACAGACCCGGGCAGTCGACCCGGCACACCGGCTGGAACGGCAGTGCGAGCACCACCGCGTCCCGCAGCGTCGGCTCGAGGTCGAGCAGGTCTCCCTCGAGCTGGCGCAGCTCGGTCTCGTCGTCGTGGTGCTCCTGGTCGGGATAGGCGAAGAGCTCCTGGACGTCGACCACGAGCGGACTCGCGATCGGGTCGAGGCAGCGGACGCACTCACCCGTCACCTCGCCGCGCACCGTCCCCGAGACCAGCACCCCCTCCATCACCGACTCCAGTCGGAGATCAAGGTCGAGCTGGGAGCCCTCGGACACGCCGAGCACGTCCACACCGAGATCCGCCGGCGCCGGAACAGACCGGGAGACTTTGCGCATCGACCCTGGTCGGCGGCCGAGCTCGCGGGTGTCGATCACGAGGGGCAACCGGGGGTCGAGGCGCGTCAGCTTTCTCCTGCTCTCTTCGGGCATGACGGTTCTCGGCTTCCAGACGAAACCACCCGTAGGCTACCTGACCTGCTGTGGGTACCCAATTCGTCGCGGGCGACGCTCAGCCCTGCGCGGCCTCGTCGTCGAGGGGATGGCCTTCGCCCGCGTCGGCCCCGAAATCGTCGTGGGAGCTGCGGCCCCTGAGCTTGTCCCGGCCGCGGTGCACCGCCGCCAGGGTCTTGTCCAGGACGACCTCGAAGTTCGCGAGCTTGGCGTCGACGTAGTCGTCGACCTCCCCGCGCATCCCCCGCGCCTCCTCGGCCGCCGCCTCCCGGACCTGGGCGGCCGCCCGGTGGGCCTCGAGCAGGACCTCGGACTGGGAGACCAGCCGGGCCTGCTCCGCGCGGGCCTCCGCGATCAGCCGGGTCGCCTCGCGGCCGCCCTCGTCGACGACCGCCTCGCGGTCCTGGAGCAGCATCTCGGCGTGGCGGAACTCCTCGGGGAGCAGCTCGCGCAGCTCCTCCAGCAGCCCGAGCACCTCGCCGCGGTTGACCACGCAGGACGCGGACATCGGCATCGAGCGGGCGTTCTCGATGACGGCTGCCAGCTCGTCGAGCTTGTCGTGGACGTCCACTGCGGTCGGGTTCCTCGAGACGGGTCGGGACGGGTGGGCTAGGAGGGAGGGCGGTGGCCCAGCCGGGTCGCGAGCCGTGCCAGCACCTGGTCGGGCACCAGGCCGCTGACATCCCCACCGAACGTCGCGACCTCCTTGACGAGACTAGACGAGAGGAACGAGTACTCCGGGTTGGTCGCCACGAACAGCGTTTCCAGCCCGGTCAGCCGGTGGTTCATCTGGGCCATCTGCAGCTCGTAGTCGAAGTCGCTGACCGCGCGCAGCCCCTTGACGACGACCGGGATGTTGCGTTCGCGGCAGTGGTCGACGAGCAGCCCGTGGAACGAGTCGACGACGATGTTGCCCAGCGACGCCGTCGTTTCCCGGAGCATGTCGATGCGCTCCTCGACGGGGAACAGGCCCTGCTTGGCGGTGTTGACGAGCACGGCGACCGTGACCTCGTCGTACAGGCGGCTGGCCCGCTCGATGACGTCCAGGTGCCCGTTGGTCACCGGGTCGAACGACCCGGGGCACACGCAGCGGCGCACGGGCGGCTACACCTCCGTCGTCGGTGCTGCAGGGGACGAATCGGCGTGACCGTACCAAAGGGTCGCCTCGCCGTACCGGCGCGAGCGCGACGGGGAGTAGCCCGCCGGCCAGGTCCACGGCCCGCCGCGGGTCACCCGCTCCACCGCGACCACGGCGTCGGGCGCCAGCCAGCCGTTGGCCAGCGCGTCGCCCAGCACGCCGCGCACCGTGTCGTCGTCGAGCTCGTACGGCGGGTCGAGGAACGCGACATCGAAGGGTCCCGTGGCGGGCGCGCCCGTGACGAGCCGCTCGGCCCGTCCCATCCGCACCTCCGCGCCGGGCAGCCCGAGGGTGTCGATGTTTGCCCGGATGACCCGCACCGCAGCGTCGTCCGAGTCGACCATCAGGGCAGCGGCCGCGCCGCGACTGAGCGCCTCGAGCCCGACGGCGCCCGACCCGGCGTAAAGGTCGAGGACGCGCGTCGAGGCCAGGGTGCCGGTCAACGACTCGAGCGTGGAGAACAAGCCCTCCCGCGCGCGGTCCGCCGTCGGCCGGGTGCCGCGACCGGCCGGCACGGCAAGCCGGCGGCCGCGCGCGGCCCCCGCGATGATCCGAGTCACGCCGTCAGGCTAGGGCGCCGGCCCGGCTGTCGACCGGGGCCGGACCCTCACCTGTGTGGCGGCTCAGTGTGCGGGCGGCGGGAACGCCTCGGGGTAGGGCATCAGATGGCCGTTGCACTCCGCACCCGGGATGGCGCGGCCGGTCTCGGTCTTGAGAGCGCCGGTCCAGCGAATGATCTGCCCGTAGGACTGCACCCGCCCGCCCTCTTCCGGGTGAGTGGGCACGTCGTTCAAACCGGAGAACGAGCAGATCGAGTTCGCGTGGGCGGGCCCACGCTCCACCTGACCCTTGGCACCGTCGATCCCCGGGTTCGCGCTTGCCGGACCAACGCCGATCCCCACCAGTGCGATCGCACAGAAGGGAACCGCAAGTGCTGATTTAATGCGCATGGAAGCAACTCCTTAGCTGGAAACGTGGGTCGCGGCGCGGTCCCTGCAAAAGCCCCCCGGGGACACCGCGCCGCCGTCGAGACTCTCTTCGGTCTAGACCGATGCGACAACCACTCACAATGACTATTCATCTGACCGGGACCGCCCGGTCGCGCTGCGTGATGCTCGCGTCGCGAGCCTGGGTCACGCCTTCTCGAGGTAGTCGGCTCGCTCCTCGTCCACGAGGGCGGCCACCGCCGCCCGCAACCCGACGTGGTGGTCCAGCCGCGGGTCCTCGGCGAGCAGCGACTCCGCCTCGGCCCGGGCCGTGACGATCACGTCCTCGTCGCGGATCACGCGCAACAGCTTGAGGCTGGACCGGCGGCCCGACTGCGAGGCGCCCAGCACGTCACCCTCCCGGCGTTGCGTCAGGTCGACCCGGGAGAGCTCGAACCCGTCAAGAGTCGCTGCGACGGCGTCGAGCCGTTCCCTGGCCGGTGCGCCGTCAGGCATGTCGGTGACGAGCAGGCACAGCCCGGGGGCCTCGCCACGGCCGATGCGCCCGCGCAGCTGGTGCAGCTGGGAGACACCGAAGCGGTCGGCGTCCATCACGACCATCGCGGTGGCGTTGGCGACGTCGACGCCGACCTCGATGATCGTCGTCGCGACGAGCACGTCGATCTCACCCGCAGTGAACAGCCGCATCACCTCGTCCTTCTCCTCAGCCGGCAGCCGGCCGTGCAGGACGCTCAACCGGAGACCCGACAGCGGACCGTCCCGGAGCAGGTCGGCCAGCTCGAGCACGGCGACTGCCGGCGGCCGGTTGATCTTGCGCGGCGTCGGCTCGGGCGCGTCCGGGACGAGCCGGAGATAGGGGACGTCCTCGTCCTCCTCCTCGTCGGCCGACGGGTCCGCAGGGTCGCCGCCGATGCGCGGGCACACGACGTAGGCCTGGTGCCCCTTCGCGGCCTCCTCGCGGACGCGCTCCCACGTGCGCTCCAGGAAGTGCGGCTTCTCCCCGGCCGGGACGACGTGGGTGACGATCGGTGCGCGACCCAACGGCAGCTCGGTCAGCGTCGAGACGTCCAGGTCGCCGAACACCGTCATCGCGACGGTGCGCGGGATCGGCGTCGCGGTCATGACGAGTGTGTGCGGCGGGCGGTCGGCCTTGGTGCGCAAGGCGTCGCGCTGCTCGACACCGAACCGGTGCTGCTCGTCGACGACGACCAGCCCGAGGTCGTCGAACTCGACCGTGTCCTGGATGAGGGCGTGAGTGCCGATCACGATCCCCGCCTCGCCACTCCGGACGTCACCCAGCATCGCCCGACGCACAGCGGCTGGCTGCGAGCCGGTGAGCAGCGCGACCCGGGTCCCCGCCTCGTCGCCACCCAGGAGGCCGCGCTCCGCGAGCGGGCCGAGCATCGCGGTCACCGACCGGTGGTGCTGCTGGGCCAGGACCTCGGTGGGTGCGAGCAGGGCTGCCTGCCCGCCGGCGTCGACGACCGCGAGCATCGCGCGCAGCGCGACGACGGTCTTGCCGGAACCGACCTCGCCCTGGAGCAGGCGGTGCATCGGATGGGTGCGACCGAGGTCGGCGGTCATCTCGGCCGCGACCGTGCGCTGTCCCGCCGTCAGCTCGAACGGCAGCCGCGCGTCGAACGCCTCCAGCAAGCCGCCGGCCGGCGCAACACGTGGCGTCGCGGGCAGCGCGGCCATCGCGGCCCGGCGCTGGGCGAGGATCAGCTGCAGCCCGAACGCCTCGTCGAAGCGCAGCCGGTGCTCCGCACGGCGTACGTCGTCAAGCGAAAGCGGCCTGTGGATGAGCCGGATGGCCTCGCCGATGCCGAGCAGCGAATGCCGTTCGCGCAGCTCGTCGGGCAACGTCTCGATCTGCGGATCGAGGGTGTCCAGCACGAGCTTCACCGAGTTGCGGATCTTCCAGCTCTGCATCATCTCGGTGGCCGGGTAGACCGGGATGAGCTCGTCGGTGAACGCGTTGACGTCCAGCGTCGGCCGGGCATCGACCAGCTCGTAGTCGGGGTGGGTGAGCTGCCGGACCCCGTTGAAGACCGTCACCTTGCCGGCGAAGAAGCCCTGCCGGCCGACCTGGAGCTGCTTCTGCCGCCAGGCCTGGTTGAAGAACGTGAGCTTGAGAGTCCCCCGCCCGTCGGTCACGGTGACCTCGAGGATCGAGCCCTTCTTGTTCTTGTAGGGGCGGCCCATCACCTTGGCCACCTCGGCCAGCACGGTGACCTCCTCGTCAAGCGGAAGGTGCGCGAGGTCGGTGAGCTCACCGTGTCGGGCATAGCGGCGGGGGTAGTGCCGGAGCAGGTCGCCGACCGTGGTCAGGCCCAGCCCCTTCCCCAGCGCGGCGGCCGTCTTGTCGCCGAGCGCGTTCTTCAGCGGGGTGCCGAGTGCGACCACGCCGCGATCACTCCACCCCGATGAGCAGCGGATAGCGCGGCTGGCCGCCGGCGTAGACGAGCGAGTCGACCTCGGGCCGGGTCCGGTGCAGGTGCTCCACGACCGCGTCGGCGAGGCCCTCGTCGGCGTCGGCACCGGTGACCAGGGTGACGAGCTCCCCGCCCGAACCCAGCATCCGGTCGACGACCGCGCAGGCCACCGTGTCGATGGCGTCGCCGATGATCGCGAAGTCGCCGTCGAGCACGCCGAGCACGTCGCCCTCGTGGCACACCCCGGCCATCGTCACCGCCTCCCGCGCAGCCACAGTCACCGCGCCGTGCCGGCAGTGCCCGGCCGCCGCGGTCATGTGCACGATGTCGTCCTCGAACCGCCGCTGCGGGTCGTGCACCGCGAGCGCGGCGAGCGCCTGCACGCTGGCCTTCGTGGGGATCACGCCGACCCGCAGTCCCTCGTCGCGAGCCTGGCCGGCCGCGGCCTCGGCGACCGCGAGGCTGTCGGCGTCGTTGGGAAGCACGATCAGGTCGCGCGCGCGGGCCCGCCGCAGGCCGTCGAGCAGCTCCGCCGTCGAGGCGCGGTGACCGGGTCCGCCGGGAACCACGGTCGCGCCCGCGGCTTCGAACAGCCCGCCGAGCCCGGCACCGGCCACCACCGAGACCACCCCGCGACCGTCGGGCGCCAGGTCGCCACCGACCCGGCCCGTTCCGGTGTTGTCGAGCAGGTGGGTGACCCGGATGCGGTGCGGCCGGCCGGCCGCGATGCCCGCCTCCACCGCCGCTCCGACGTCGTCGACATGGACGTGCACGTTCCACGTGGGCTCGCCCCCCACCACGACGAGCGAGTCGCCAAGCGGCCGCAGCGTCTCGCGCAGAGCCGGGATCTCGTCCGCCGCGGCGTCCAGCAGGAACATCACCTCGTACGCCGGCCCACCACCGTCCTGCGCGGGACCGTCCGACGCCTCCGTTGACTGGCCCTCCTCGGCCCACTTCCGACGCGGCTGGGGTGGGCGTGCATTCGGAGCCGAGCCGGTGACCACCTCCTCCAGGGCGTCCAGCAGGACACAGACGCCGCGCCCACCGGCGTCCACAACGCCGGCGAGCCGGAGCACGTCGAGCTGGTCCGGCGTGCGGTCCAGCGCCTCCCGCGCCGACTCGGCGGCGACGGTGACCAGAGAGCCCAGGTCGCGGCGGGCCTCGTCGGCCTCCGTCGCGTCCGCCGCGGCCCGCAGCACGCTGAGCATCGTTCCCTCGACCGGGTCCGCGACGGCCGCGTACGCGGCGTCGGCGGCCTGCCCGAGTGCTGCCCCGAACGCCGCCGCGTCGCCGGGCTGCCCCGCGAGCCCGTTCCCGAGCCCGCGAAGCATCTGGCTCAGGATCACTCCGGAGTTCCCCCGCGCGCCCATCAGCGCCCCGCGCGCGACGGCGGCCAGGACCTCGGTGCGGTCAGCGTCCGGCGGCAGCTCGCCCAGCGCCTCGGCCGCCGACTCCACGGTGAGGTGCAGGTTGGTGCCGGTGTCCCCGTCGGGGACCGGGTAGACGTTGAGGTCGTCGATCTCCTCGCGGGCGGCAGACAGCCGGTCCAGCCCGGCGGCGAGCCAGGCCCGCGCCGCGGCGGCGTCGAACTCCGCCACGGGCGTCGTCGAAGGCATGGCCGCAGGGTAACCACGCGCGAGCGGGTGGTGGTGAGCGCGGGCTCGCTTGCATCGGTTGGCGCGTGCATGCCGGCGTCGGTTACCCTTGCGCGGCCGGGCGTCAGCCTGCACCTCTGCTGCTGCAGACCCGCACGTCCCCCATCTTTTCGCGTTCGACGACTTCCTCAGGAGTGTTACCCGTGGCTGCCAACTGTGACGTCTGCGGCAAGGGGCCGGGCTTCGGTCACAGCATCTCCCACTCGCACCGCCGCACCAAGCGCCGCTGGAACCCCAACATCCAGACCGTGCGCGCGATGGTCGGCCGCACCCCGAAGCGCCTGAACGTGTGCACCTCGTGCATCAAGGCCGGCAAAGTTTCTCGCTAGACCGTCCCCGCTAGCTGAAGGCCTGCCAGCCACCCGGCCCGTCGTACGGCGCGCCGTCCACGAGCACACCCTCCCCCTCCGTCACCCGGCCCACCACGAGCCATCCCTCGGGCAGCTCCACCCCGCTCGGGAAGCACGCCGCCAGCGCATGGTCCTCGCCACCGGCCAGCAGCCAGGTCAACGGGTCCGCGGTCAGCGCCCGGGCCGTGTCCTGGAACACCTCGGGCACCTCGAACACCCCCGACGCGATGTCGATCTGGACGCCGCTGCGCCGCGCGATGTGACCGAGGTCCTGCACCAGCCCGTCGCTCACGTCGATCATGGCCGTCGCGCCCAGCTTGGCGGCCTGCGGTCCCTGCCCGTACGGCGGGGACGGTCGCCGGTGCGCCTCCACCAGGACCCGCGGCGAGCGGAAGCCGCGCGACAGGACGGCTAGTCCGGCCGCCGCCCAGCCGAGCCGGCCGGTCACCGCGACGACGTCACCCGGGCGCGCACCCGCGCGGGTCACCGGCTCGCGCCCCTCCAGCGACCCCAGCGCCGTGATGGCGAGGATGAGCGTCTCCGAGCGCGCCACGTCACCACCGACCACGCTGGCGCCGACGGTCTCGCACTCCTCGCGCAGGCCGTCGGCCAGCGACAGCGCCCAGTCGGCGGGCAACGACCCCGGTGCGGCCAGGCCGACCAGCAGAGCGGTCGGCACGGCGCCCATGGCGGCCAGGTCGGCGAGGTTCTGCGCGGCCGCTTTGCGCCCCACGTCGTACGGCTCGGACCAGTCCCGCCGGAAGTGCCGGCCCTCGACGAGGAGGTCGGTGCTCGCCACGACGCGCGCGTCCGGAGTGGCCACCACGGCTGCGTCGTCACCGGAGCCGAGCAGGACGCCCGCGCCCGCCGGCAGCCGGCCCACCAGCTGGTCGATCAGGTCGAACTCCCCCACCTCGCCCACCGTGCGTTGCGTCCCCGGGATAGGTGGCATAGGTCCTGTCTCCCAGTCGCTGATCCGATAGGTTTTCGTGCGAGCGAGTCGATGTTGACCTCACCGCCGACCTTACGAAAGGCCCCTGCCATGGTTGTTCAGGCCTACATCCTCATCCAGACCGAGGTCGGCAAGGCCGCGGCCGTGGCCCGCGAGATCACCGACATCAAGGGCGTCACCCAGGCGGAGGACGTCACCGGACCCTACGACGTGATCGTGCGAGCCGAGGCGCGCAACGTCGACGAGCTCGGCAAGCTGGTCGTGGCGAGGGTCCAGGGCGTCCCCGGCATCACCCGGACGCTGACCTGCCCGGTCGTCCACCTCTGAGGCTCTCGCGCCGGCTCGCCCACGTCGCCGCCCTGGCCACCGCAAGCGCGGCGCTGATTGTCGGCTGCGGCGCCGACGCCGTCCTGGTCGAGCCACCAGCGCCCGACCAGGCGACGGTCGCGCTGTGCGGGCAGCTCGCGGCCGCCCTGCCCGACCACCTCGACGACGCGGACCGGCGCCCGGCGACGCCGCAGAGCCCGCTGACCGCGGCCTGGGGCGACCCCGCTCTCGTGCTGCGCTGCGGCGTACCGCGCCCCGCCGGGCTGGGCCCCATGTCCGACCTTCTCGAGGTCGAGGACGTGGCGTGGTTCCTGGTCGAGTCCGAAGACGGCTACACGTTCACCACCACCGGGCGGACCGCGAACGTCGAGCTGACCGTGCCGGCGGAGGTCGACCGGTCCGAGGCGACCGCGCCGCTGGTGGACCTCGCACCAGCGATCAAAGCCGAGGACCCGGTCGAGCTAGCGCAGGCCGGCGGGACGGGCGAGCGCGGTGCGGACCAGCCGGTCCACCAGCTGGGGGTAGTCCAGTCCGCTGGCCTTCCACATCAGCGGGAACATCGATGACGGCGTGAAGCCCGGCATGGTGTTCAGCTCGTTGATGATGACCCGCTCGTTCTCGTCGAGGAAGAAGTCCACCCGCGCGAGTCCCTCGCAGGACAGGACGTCGAAGGCCTTGCAGGCCATCGCCCTGATCTCCTCGGCCACGTCGTCCGGAAGATCGGCGGGTACGTCGAGCCGGGTGCCCTCGTCGGGCAGGTACTTCGCCTCGAAGTCGTAGAACTCGTGCCCGCTCACGACGATCTCGCCCGGGACGCTCGCCTCCGGTCCTGCACCGTCGACACCCTCCAGCACGCCGCACTCGATCTCGCGGCCCGTGAGGTGGGCCTCCACGATGACGCGTGGATCGTGGCTGCGCGCCAGCTCGATCGCCGCGTCGAGCGCGCCCGGCTCGGTGACCTTGGTGATGCCCACACTCGAGCCGGCCCGGCAGGGCTTGACGAAGACGGGGTAGCCCAGGCCGGCCACCGTCTCCCGAACGGCGGCCGGGTCGGCCTCCCACTGGCGCGGGGTGACCACGGCGTACGGGCCGATCGGCAGGCCAGCGGCGGCGAACAGCGCCTTCATGTGCCCCTTGTCCATGGCGGCCGCGGAGGCGAACACACCCGAGCCGACGTAGCTCACGCCGGCGAGCTCGAGCAGGCCCTGCAGGGTGCCGTCCTCGCCGTAGGTGCCGTGGAGCAACGGCAGGACGACGTCGACGGCGCCGAGCTCGCGCGGCACCTTGCCGGGCTCGAGCACGACCATGCTCTTGTTGGTGGGGTCGCCCGCGAGCAGCACCGAGCTGCCCGAGTCACCGACCGAGGGCAGGGTGCCCCCGGTGATCGCGAGCTTCTCGGGCTCGTCCGCGGCCAGCACCCAGCGTCCCTCGCGCGAGATGCCGATCGGCACCACGTCGAAGGCGTCCCGGTCGATGACACTCAGGACGCTGCCCGCCGAGATGCACGAGACCGCGTGCTCGCTGCTGCGGCCACCGAACACGACGGCCACCCGGGGCTTCCGGCCCGGGGTGGCCTGCGGCGCGCGGTCCGCTGGCTCCTCGCTCATCGGCGCGACCCTATCCGCCACCCACGGTTGGCCGACGCGCTGGCGGCATACTCGCCGGATGTCCTCCACTCCCGCGCACCCCGACCCGGCCGAGCTGTCGTCGGCCACGGTTGCCGTCACCGCCGGTCGGCCACCGCGACAGCCGGACGGTCCGACGAACGCGCCGATCGTGATGGCCTCGACCTACCATGCGGGCGGTGACATCGGCTACGGACGCTACGGCAACCCGACCTGGGAGATGTTCGAGGCGGCGCTAGGTGCGCTGGAGGGCGGCGTGGCGACGTCGTTCGCCTCCGGGATGGCGGCGACGGCGGCCGTGCTCGACCTGGTGCCGCCGGGCGGTGTCGTGGTCGCCCAGGGGCAGGCCTACTACGGGACGATCGCCTTGCTCCACGAGCACGAGCGCGCCGGGCGGCTGAAGGTCAGGCCGGTCGACCTCACCGATCTCGGCACGGCTCGCTCCGCACTCGACGGGGCCGACATGGTCTGGGCCGAGTCGACGACGAACCCGCTGCTGCGGGTCGTCGACGTGCCCGGCCTGATGGGTGCGGCCCGCGAGGCCGGTGCCATCGGCGTGGTGGACAACACCTTCGCGACACCCGTGCTGGCCCGGCCGTTGCTGTCCGGCGCCGCCGTGGTCGTGCACAGCGCGACGAAGTACTTGTCCGGCCACTCCGACCTGCTGCTCGGCGCCGCGGTCGTCGAGGACCCCGCGCTGGCGGAGCGGCTGGTGGCGCACCGCGGCAAGCACGGTGGAGTGCCGGGGGCGTTCGAGGCCTGGCTGGCGCTGCGCGGCCTGCGCACCCTGCACGTGCGGATGCAGCGCGCCCAGGCGAACGCGGCCACGCTGGCGCACCGGTTGCCCGACCATCCGGCGGTGGCCCGGGTGCACTACCCCGGCTCCGGCGCGATGGTGAGCCTCGAGGTTGCGGGGGACGCCGCGTCGGCCGACCGGGTGTGCGCATCGACGGCGGTCTGGGTCAACGCGACCAGCCTCGGCGGGGTCGAGTCCAGCCTCGAACGGCGCCGGCGCTGGCCCGGCGAGAGCACCGACGTCCCGGAGACCCTGATCCGGCTCTCGGTGGGGATCGAGGACGTCGAGGACCTGTGGGCCGACCTGTCGGCCGCCCTGGCGGGTTAGGCCTCGCTCTCGGACTTCGTGCTGCGGCTCATGATCCGGCGCACGATCTCGCGGGGTGGCAAGCCGTCGTGCACCGCTGCGACGACGTGCTCGGTGATCGGCATCTCGACGTCGTGGGCGCGGGCCAGCGCGAGGATGGACTCGCACGACTTCACGCCCTCGGCGGTCTGGCGGGTCGCCGCGATCACCTCGTCCAGCGACTTGCCGCGACCGAGGCTCTCGCCGAACGTCCGGTTGCGCGACAGCGGCGACATGCACGTCGCGACCAGGTCGCCGACCCCGGCGAGGCCGGCGAAGGTCGCCGCGTCGGCGCCCAGGGCCATCCCCAGCCGGGTGATCTCCGCGAGGCCGCGGGTGATGATCGAGGACTTCGAGTTGTCGCCGAACCCCATCCCGTCGGCGAGGCCGACAGCGAGCGCGATGACGTTCTTGACCGCGCCGCTGAGCTCCACGCCGATCACGTCGGTGTTCGTGTAGGGCCGGAAGTAGGGCGTCATGCAGGTCAGCTGGAGCTTCTCGGCGACGGCCTCCTCCGCGCAGGCGATGACGCTGGCCGCGGGCTGGCGCAGGGCGATCTCCTTGGCCAGGTTCGGCCCGGACACGACGGTGACCCGCTCGGGCCCGGCACCGGTGACCTCGGCGATGACCTCGCTCATCCGCTTGGTGGTGCCGAGCTCGATGCCCTTCATCAGGCTGACCAGCACGGTGTCGGGCGCGAGGAGCCCGGACCACTCGCCGAGGTTCTGCCGCAGGGTCTGCGAGGGGACGGCGAGGACGACGACCTCGGCGCCGTCGAGTGCCCGGCCCGGGTCGGGCGTCGCCCAGACGGCCGGCGGCAGCTCGATGTCGGGCAGGTAGTCGGGGTTCTGGTGGTCGTTGTTGATCGCCTCGCAGACCTCCGGGCGGCGGCCCCACAGCGCGACGTCCTGGCCGGCGTCGGCCAGCACCATGCTGAACGCGGTGCCCCACGAACCGGCACCCAGAACCGCGACGCGTGTCATGCCGACCTCTTCCCCGGATTGATCCGTCGCGGGTCGCCGGTGGGCGGAACGCCCGCGGCCCGCGGGTCGAACCGCACCGCCGGCGCGGCCTCGCCCCGGAGGTCCTCCAGCAGCACCGTGATGGCAGTCATGATCTTCTCCGTCACCAGCCGCAGCGTCTCGGCGTCCATCGGGTGGTCGGCGAACTCCGACAGGTCCACCGGCGGCCCGGCCTTGAGGTGCATCGTCTTGCGCGGCAGCAGGCGGAACCGCTTGCCGTATGGCGCCAGCACGTCCTGCGGGCCCCACTGAGCGATCGGGATTACGGGAGCGCCGGTCACCAGCGCCACCCGCGCCGCCCCGGTCTTCCCGGTCATCGGCCACAGCCCAGGGTCGCGAGTGATCGTTGCTTCCGGGTAGATCACGACGCACTCGCCCCGACGCACGGCATCGACCGCCGCCTCGTATGCCTTGGTGGCGTCGGCGGACTCGCGGTAGACCGGGATCTGCCCCGCACCGCGCAGGATGGTGCCGATGACGGGCACCCGGAAGATGGCCTCTTTGCCGAGGAACCGAGGCAGGCAACCGTTGTCGTAGAGGAAGTGTGCGAGCGCGAGCGGGTCGAAGTGCGAGACGTGGTTGGTGACGGCGACGAAGCCTGCGTGCTGCGGCAGGTGCTCCGTGCCCGACCAGTCCCTCTTCGTGGTGAGCAGCAGAGGGCGGCGCAACAACAGAGCTGCAAGGCGATACCAGAACCCGAGCCTGCGGCGGGTCACGCGAGGTCCTCCAGCCTGCCCCGCGAGCGCGCGGCTGGGTCAGTCTCCCGTGGGCGCCGGACGGTGTCGAGCCGACTGGCAGGATCGCCCCGATGACCGAACCCGACCGCTGGTGCCTCGTCGTACCGGTCAAGCGGCTTGCCCTCGCCAAGACCCGCCTCGCCGCAGTCGCCGGCCGGCACCGCACCGACCTGGCCCTGGCATTCGCGCTGGACACGGTCGAGGCAGCACTCGGCTGCGACCTCGTCCGTGCCGTGGTGGCGGTGACCGACGAACCCGACGCGGCCGTCGCACTGGCCGGACTGGGCGCGCTTGTCGTCGGTGACGAGCCGGACGCCGGTCTGAACCCGGCCCTCGCCCATGGCGCCGCTGTTGCCCGCGCGGCTCATCCGGGGTGCGGGGTCGGCGCGCTCTCGGCCGACCTGCCTGCATTGCGACTGGGCGAGCTGTCCGCGGCCCTGACGGAGGCGGCCGGCCACGACGCGAGCTTCGTGCGTGACGCGGCTGGCGACGGGACCACCGTGCTGCTGGCACGGGACGGCGTCGCGTTCGAGCCGCAGTTCGGTGCCGGCTCGGCGCGGCTGCATGCCCGGGCCGGGGCGCACGAGCTGTCAGGCGAGCTTCCGTCGCTGCGGCGCGACGTCGACACCGAGGGAGACCTGGCAGTCGCCGCCGCCCTCGGGCTGGGTCCCCGGTCGCGCGCGGTCGTCGGACGCATCGCAGCGCACGAGTCCCGCTAGGTTGGCCGACGTGCAGGCAACGGTGCGCAGCTTTGACCCCGCGACACGGTCGGGCTCCGTGCTGCTCGACGACGGGACAGAGCTCCCGTACGACGGGCCGGCACTGCTCGGCAGCAGCGTTCGCTTCCTGCGGTCCGGGCAGCGGGTGCGGATCGAGGTCACCGGCAGCGGCCGCGACGCCCGGGTGGCCTTCCTGACCGTCGCAACCCTGCCCGACCGCCGCTGACCAGAGCCGCAGTCTGCGCCCACCGCAACAGCCGAGAGGGCGCGGCAACAGCCATCTGCGGCTGTTGCCGCACCCTCTCGACTACCTAACGTGGTCGAACTGGCGCGGTGGGACTAGCGCTTGGCGGCCCTCTTGGCCGTCTTCTTGGCCGGGCTCTTGCGCGCCAGGGTCTTGGCCGCAGGGCGCTTGGCGGCCTTCTTGGTCGACTTCTTCGCCAGCGTGCGGCCGGCAGCCGACTTGCTGGTGGACTTCTTCGCGGCCGACTTCTTGGCCGTGGTCTTCCTGGCCGTGGTCTTCCTGGCCGTCGACTTCTTGGCGGTCGACTTCTTGGCGGTCGACTTCTTGGCGGTCGACTTCTTGGCGGTCGGCTTCTTGGCCGCGCCACGGCTCGAGCCCCCGGTTGCGGCACCGGCGGCGGCACTGACGGCCGACGCGGCGACCCGCGGCAGCGCCTTGGCGCCGCTCACGACGTCCTTGAAGCTCTGCCCGGCCTTGAACTTCGGGACCGACGTCTTCTTGATCTTCACGGACTCGCCGGTGCGCGGGTTGCGGCCCGTGCGCGCCGGGCGGGCGACCTTCTCGAAGACGCCGAAGCCGGTGATGGCAACGCGCTCGCCTGACGACACGGCGCGGGTGATGGTGTCGATCACGGCGTCGACGGCCTCGCTGGCTGCCCTGCGGCTGCCAAGTCGGTCGGACAAAGTGTCGATCAGCTGAGCCTTGTTCACGAACATCCCTCCGGAGATGGTTCGAGGTGTTCCTCGACTATGGGGTGACGTTAGGCCCCATGGACACCGGGAGACAAACACCGCAACGCGAAATCCCTAGGTTTCGCAACCAGTTTCCGGCCTCACCGAGCCGTCCGGACCGCTCGGTCAAGACACCGGCAATCTCTCCGTTCCAGCCCAGATTCCCTTGCGCAGCAACGGATTGCGCGCACGGCTGTCCACCGGGCGACTAGATCGTGACGGGCAACCAGTCCGGCCGGTTCGCCTCGAACGAACTAATTGCGTCATCGTGACGCAAGGTCAGGTCCACGTCGTCCAATCCTTCGAGCAGACGCCATTTCGTGTAGTCGTCGATGACGAAGGGCGCGGTCTCGTCGGCCCACTTGATCGTCGTGGACGGGAGGTCGACCGTCACCTCGAGTGCGGGGTCCTCGTCGACCGCCGACCACAGCCGCTCGACGACCTCCGGCTCGACCTCGGCGGTCAGCAGGCCGCCCTTGCCGGCGTTGCCCCGGAAGATGTCCCCGAAGCGCGAGGACACGACCACCCGGAAGCCGTAGTCGCGCAGTGCCCAGACGGCGTGCTCGCGCGACGAGCCGGTGCCGAAGTCCCGGCCGGCGACCAGGATCGTCGCGCCGGCGACGGTCGGGCGGTTCAGCACGAAGTCCGGGATCGTTGCGCCAGGCCGCGAACAGCCCGTCCTCGTAGCCGGTCCGGGACACCCGCTTGAGGTAGACGGCGGGGATGATCTGGTCGGTGTCCACGTCCGAGCGGCGCAGCGCGACCGCCCGGCCGGTGTGGGTCTGGAAGCTGTCCACGGCCTCAGACCTCCTGGTCGGCGAGGTCGGCCGGGCTCGCGAGCGTCCCGACCACGGCGGTTGCGGCGGCCACCAGGGGCGACACCAGGTGGGTGCGGCCACCCTTGCCCTGCCGGCCCTGGAAGTTGCGGTTGGAGGTCGATGCGCTGCGCTCGCCCGGAGCGAGCTGGTCGGGGTTCATGCCGAGGCACATGGAGCAGCCCGCGTGCCGCCACTCGGCACCCGCGTCCTTGAAGACGACGTCGAGGCCCTCGTCCTCGGCCGCCAGCCGCACCCGCACCGATCCCGGTACGACGAGCATCCGCACGCCGTCGGCCACCCGGCGACCGCGGATCACCTCGGCGGCGGCCCGCAGGTCCTCGATCCGCCCGTTCGTGCACGACCCGAGAAAGACCGTGTCCACGTGTATGTCGCGCATCCGCGTGCCCGCCGTCAGCGCCATGTAGTCCAGGGCCTGCTCGGCGGCAGCGCGCACGTTCGCGTCGGCATAGGACTGCGGGTCGGGAACCACACCGCTCAACGGAACGCCCTGCGCGGGGTTGGTGCCCCACGTCACGAACGGCGCGATCTGCGCCGCGTCGAGGACGACCTCGCGGTCGAACTCCGCGTCGTCGTCGGACACCATCGTGCGCCAGTAGGCGACCGCCGCCTCCCAGTCCTCGCCCTTCGGTGCCCGGGGCCGGCCGCGAAGGTAGTCGAACGTCGTCTGGTCGGGCGCGACCATGCCCGCTCGGGCGCCGGCCTCGATCGACATGTTGCAGACCGTCATCCGGGCTTCCATCGACAGCGCCCGGATCGCCGAGCCGCGGTACTCGAGCACGTGACCCTGGCCGCCGCCCGTCCCGATCTCGGCGATGACCGCCAGGATCACGTCCTTCGCGGTGACCCCCGGCGCCAGCTCGCCCTCGATGGTCACCGCCATCGTCGCGGAACGGCTGCAGGGGCAGCGTCTGGGTCGCGAGGACGTGCTCGACCTCGCTGGTGCCGATGCCGAACGCGAGCGCACCGAACGCGCCGTGCGTGGAGGTGTGGGAGTCGCCGCAGACCACCGTCATGCCCGGCTGGGTCAGCCCGAGCTGCGGGCCGACGACGTGGACGATGCCCTGCTCGACGTCACCGAGGCTGTGCAACGTGACACCGAACTCCTTGCAGTTGCTCCGGAGCGTGTCGATCTGCAGCCGCGAGACCGGCTCCGCGATGGGCTTGTCGATGTCGGTCGTCGGAACGTTGTGGTCCTCGGTCGCGAGCGTCAGGTCGGGCCGGCGCACCGGGCGACCGGCCAGCCGCAGTCCGTCGAACGCCTGCGGGCTGGTGACCTCGTGCACGAGATGAAGGTCGACGTAGAGCAGATCCGGCTCGCCCTCGGCACGTCGTACGACGTGTGCCTCCCAGACCTTCTCGGCCATCGTGCGAGCCATCGGAACTCCTGACTTGCGTCTCAGCCTATGAGACGGCAGTATCGGTGCATGGACAAGAGTAGCGGAGTCGGCGTTCTCGACAAGGCCGCCATCGTGCTGGGAGCGCTGGAGGCCGGGCCGGCCAGTCTGGCCGCGCTGGTGCAGGCGACCGGGCTCGCCCGGCCGACGGCCCACCGGCTGGCGACCGCCCTCGAGCACCATCGCCTCGTGGGCCGCGACCTGCAGGGTCGGTTCGTGCTCGGACCGCGGCTGAGCGAGCTGGCCGCCGCTGCCGGGGAGGACCGGCTGCTGGCCGCCGCCGGGCCGGTGCTCACCCGGCTGCGCGACATCACCGGGGAGAGCGCGCAGCTCTACCGACGCCAGGGCGACAGCCGGGTCTGCGTCGCGGCGGCCGAACGGCTCACCGGCCTGCGCGACACGGTGCCCGTCGGCAGCACGCTGACGATGAAGGCCGGCTCGGCCGCCCACATCCTGATGGCCTGGGAGGAGCCCGAGCGCCTGCACCGAGGGCTGCGGGATGCGCGCTACACGGCGACCGCTCTCTCGGCCGTGCGGCGCCGCGGGTGGTCGCAGAGCGTCGGAGAGCGGGAGGCCGGTGTCGCGTCGGTGTCCGCACCGGTGCGCGGGCCGGCGGGGCGCGTCGTGGCGGCGGTGTCGATCTCCGGGCCGATCGAGCGGCTGACCCGCCAGCCTGGCCGGCTGCACGCGCAGATCGTCGTGGCGGCGGCGGCCAAGCTCAGCGAGGTCCTGCAGACCAGCTGACCCGCACTGCCGGCGGCTGTACTAGCTGGCGATCCGGGCCCGCTGGTCCCACGGGCGCGGGGCCGCCCCGTCGTACTGGCGGACGAACTCCTCCACGGTCCAGCGACGCAGCTCCATCAGCACCGGTGGTGTCGCCAGCGTGATCAGCGTCGCCTGCCGGCAGAACTCGTCGACCTCGGCCATCGCGACGGCGTACTGCAGCACGACGTCCCGGCTGACCGGCAGGAGCTCGTAGCGCAGGACGGTCGTGTCCTCGCCAGCCGCGGCGGCGCGGTCCATCTCGGCCTCGGCCGGGTCGAGCTGGGCACCGTAGGAGGCGGTGATCCCCTCGGCCAGAGCAAGAAGCCGCAGCGGCACGCTCATCTCGGTCTCGGGGTGGCGCGAACCGATGACCACCAGCTGCAGCTCGCGAAGCAGACCGGCGACCTCCTGACGCTGCCGGCAGCCGAGGGCGACCGGGTAGTCGACCAGCAAGGCGTCGGCTGCGATCGGGTGCGACGGCGCATCGGGTCGGACCAGCGCGTCGATCCACTGCCGTTGTTCCCCGTCGACCGCCATGGGCCCGATCATGCCAGCAGCCCGGCGGCAACCCTGCGGCTGGTTTGGTTGCCCGAGCCACGGGGATACGGCGTCTGCGTCCAACCGGGACGCATCCACACCGTGCCGCTCCTACGGGGGCGGCTCAGTCGCGTTAACAACGGGAGACACCATGTCCACGCACACCTCGAACGACAACAAGACCGGGCACGACCGCGTCACCGTGCGGCGGGCTCGTCGCGAGACCACCGAGACCAAGCCCGCCTTCAAGACGACCGAGCTGATCGTCTACGTCATCGCGGTGCTCGGCGTTCTCATCGCGTCGGCGATGGTGGACGAGAACGAGGACGGCCAGGGCTTCGGCGCCGAGAGCGCCTGGAAGTACGTCACCTGGCTGACCATCGGCTACATGGTCGCGCGTGGTCTGGCCAAGGCCGGCAGCTACGAGCGCGACAACGACCCCCGCACCTGACGGTGCCGCGCAGGAGCAACATCCGGGTGCGTCCCCTTGGGGGCGGGCCCGGCTGCCTGGCCATGGTTCTGATCTCGGTGGTGGGGTCGATCCTGCTGACCGTCCTGGTCAACGTGATCGTGCGCTGATCACGGGAACGGCGCGACGCCCCCGGCCTCTGTGGTCGGGGGCGTCGCGCTGTGGTGGTAGCCCCGACGGGATTCGAACCCGCGCTACCGCCTTGAGAGGGCGGCGTGCTAGGCCGCTACACAACGGGGCCACGTGATGGTGGAACTGGGATTGAGCTGGGGTACCAGGACTCGAACCTAGACTAGCTGAACCAGAATCAGCCGGGCTGCCAATTACCCCATACCCCAATGGCTGTCAGTCCTCGCGCGGCACCTCGGATTGGACGCCGTACGACGGGGGGTCTGACCGTGGCTCAGGATAGCCGACGGCGGGTGGACCGGACAAAACACCTGGCCCGCCTGCAGGCTGCTGGACATCGAGCGCCGGAGTTTCCCGCCGTACGGTCAGCTGCCACCGATCAGTGAGCCGGTGCACGATCGCGGCGAACACCAGCATCATCGCCAGATCGAGGACGACGTACTCCCAGTCGACCGAGGACGCGGCGAGCGACTCCGACAGGGTGCCCTCGACCGCGCTGTAGCCGAGGCTCACCAGGTTGTTGGCGACGTGCAACGCGATGGGCGCCTCCAGGCCACCGGTGCGCCAGGCGAGCCAGGAGGCCACCAGCCCGAACGCCAGCCGGTCGGAGAACAGCCAGGGGTCCTGAGCGCCGTGTGCCAGGGCGAACAGTGTCGCGGTGACGAGGGCGGCAACCACCGTCCCGACCATCGGCCGGGCGAACCACGAGCAGATCGCCTGGGTCAGGTAGCCACGGAAGCCGAACTCCTCCGCGGCCGCCTGGAACGGCGTGGTCAGCGCGATCACTGCGAACAGCGCGACCAGCCGGGACGCCGGTGGCGGGTCGAGGTCGCCCACGCCCACCGGCGGCACCGCGAACGTCGCCGCGAAGAAGACCACGACGAGGACGGCCGCGATGCCGAAGAACCGGACGAGCAGGCCCCAGCGCATCCGGCCCACCACCGACGACAGCCACCCGGGCCGCTCGCGGTGCACGACGAGCACGGCCAGCAGGACCGCCGGGAGGATCATCGCGATCGCCAGGTTGTTGCCGAGCAGCCCGAGCGGCATGTCGGGGCTCAACGCCTCGTCGGAGAATGGGTCGTCGACGCCCAGCAGGGCACCGACGCCGCTCACGACGAACACGATGGCGACCCCGGACAGGATCAGCGTGAACGTGGCCAGGCACAGCCCGATGAGCGGTTTCCACCACAGCGCTCGAGGCGTCCGCAGCAGCTGCGGATAGGCGTCGCTCACGCGCCGGCGACCGCTGCGGCCGACGCGAGCCGGCGCAGCGTCGTGTCCCTGCCCAGCAGCTCGAGCGACTCGAACAGCGGCGGGGAGATGCGCCGTCCGGTCACCGCGACCCGCACCGGCCCGAACGCGTTCTTCGGCTTGATGCCGAGGCCTTCGACCAGCGCCGACCGGAGCGCCGCCTCGATGGCAGCGGTTGTCCAGTCGTCGCAGCCCTGCAGTGCCTCGGTGGCGGCGCTGAGCACCGGGATCGCGTCGGCGGTGAGCACCTTGGCCGCGTCGTCGGCGTCCAGCGCGAATGCGTCGTCGCCGACGAGCAGGAAGCCGAGCATCCCTTCAGCCTCCGAGAGCACCTGCATGCGTTCGTTGACGAGCGGGGTCGCGGCGCGCACCAGGGCTCGCTGCTCCTCGGTCGGATCGGGAGGGAGCACGCCGACCCGCGACAGGTGCGCGACGATGCGCTCGGCAAGGTCGTCGACGGCCAGCTCGCGGATGTAGTGGCCGTTGAGCCAACCGAGCTTGTCCAGGTCGAAGACCGGGCCGACGGTGTTGACCCGGGCCCAGTCGAAGTCGCGCACCATGTCGTCGAACGTGAAGATCTCCTCGCCATCCGGCTGCGAGTAGCCCATCAGCGCGAGGAAGTTGCGCAGCGCCTCCGGCAGGTAGCCCTGCTCCTGGAACCACGTCAGCCGCGCGGCGGGGTTCTTGCGCTTGGAGATCTTCGACTTGTCGACGTTGCGCAGCAACGGCATGTGCACGAACGCGGGCCGCTTCCAGCCGAGCCAGTCGTAGAGGAGCAGGTGCTTGGGCGTCGAGCTGATCCACTCCTCGCCGCGTACCACGTGCGTGATGCCCATCTCGTGGTCGTCGACGACGTTGGCGAGGTGATAGGTGGGCAGCCCGTCGGCCTTGACGATCACCTGGTCGTCGGGACGGGGCGCGCGAACCTCGCCGCGCACGACGTCGTCGAACGACGAGCGGAGCATCGACGGGGATCAGCATGCGCACCACCGGCGACTCGCTGAATCCGGGCAGCGCCGACCGCTCCTCGCGGGTCATGCCGACACACATCCGGTCGTAGCCGGTCGGCACCTTGGCCCGCTGCTGCTCCTCGCGCATCGCCGCCAGTCGCTCGGGCGTGCACCAGCACAGATAGGCATGCCCGGCGGCGAGCAGCTTGTCGACGTGCTCGCGGTAGGACTCGGAGCGCTCGGACTGCCGGTACGGCGCGAACGGCCCGCCCTTGTCGGGTCCCTCATCCCAGTCCAGCCCGAGCCAGTGCAGCGTCGAGAAGATCTGCGCCTCGCTCTCGGCGACGTAGCGGGCCCGGTCGGTGTCCTCGATGCGCAGCACGAACTGCCCGCCCTGCTGACGTGCGAACGCCAGGTTGAACAGCGACATGTACGCCGTGCCGACGTGCGGGTCGCCGGTCGGTGACGGCGCGACCCGCACCCGCACCGTGCCCTCCCGCTCAGCCACGGCTGACCACCGGGTTGGTCAGCGTGCCGATGCCCTCGATCGACACGGCCACCTCGTCCCCCACGGCCAGCGGCCCGACGCCGGCGGGGGTGCCGGTGAGGATCACGTCGCCGGGGAGCAGGGTCATCGCCTCGGTCACGTGGGCGATCAGCGCGCCGATGGGGTGCACCATCCCCGACGTACGGCCCCGCTGGCGCACCTCGCCGTTCACGGTGGTCGTCAGCTCGAGGTCGGCGGCGAGCGAGGGTGCCTCGGTCTCGATCCACGGGCCGATGGGGCAGAACGTGTCGAAGCCCTTGGCTCGGGCCCACTGCGGCTCCGCCCGCTGCAGGTCGCGAGCCGTGACGTCGTTGGCACACGTGAAGCCCAGGATCACGTCACCGGCCCGCTCGGCAGGCACCTCGCGGCAGAGGCGCCCGATGACCACGGCCAGCTCTCCCTCGTAGTGCACGTCGCTCGACACACCGGTGGGGTAGCGGATTGCCTCGCCGGGCCCGATCACCGACGTCGACGGCTTGAAGAAGACCACCGGCACGTCCGGCACGTCGGCGCCCATCTCGCGCGCATGGTCGGCGTAGTTGCGCCCGATCGCCACGACCTTGCTCGGCAGGACCGGCGACAGCAGGCGCACCGAGGCCAGCGGCACCGGGTCACCGACCACCTGGAACGGCGCGAACGGGTGGCCGTCGATCGGCCGCACGGTCAGCGACCCGGTGCCGTCGTCCAGGTCGGCAGGGTCGCCTTCCACGACGCCGAACGCGACGCCGTCCGGCGAGGAGTACCTGGCGATGCGCATCCGTGCAGGCTACCCAGCGGGCGAGTGAGCGCTATCCGGGCGGTTCGTGTCCCCGGCGCAGCAGCCCGAACGTGACGGCGTCCTCCAGCGCCATCCAGGACGCCTCGATCACGTTCTCGTGCACCCCGACGGTGTCCCACTCGGTCTCGTCGTCACTGGTCTCCACGAGCACCCGGGTCACCGCATCGGTGCCGTGCGTGCCCTCGAGGATGCGGACCTTGTAGTCGACGAGGTCGAGCTCTGCCAGGTCGGGGTAGGACCGCTCGAGCGCCGACCGCAGCGCCCGGTCGAGCGCGTTCACCGGACCGTTGCCCTCACCGGTCGCGACCAGCCGCTCGCCCTTGGTCTCCAGCTTGACGGTCGCCTCGCTCACGACGGTGCCGTCGGGGCGCCGCTCGACGATCACCCGCCACGACTCGACCGTGAAGTGCCTCCGTCGCTCGCCGGCCACCACGTCGCGCACCAGCAGCTCGAAGGACGCGTCCGCCGCCTCGAACGTCCACCCCTTCGACTCGAGGTCCTTCACCTGCCCGATCACCGAGTCCACCTCGTCCGGCGTCAGGTCGAAGCCGAGCTGCTTGCCCTTGACCGCGACCGAGGCGCGACCGGCCATCTCGGAGACGAGCATGCGCATGTCGTTGCCGACCGTCTCGGGGTCGACGTGCTGGTAGAGCATCGGGTCGACCCGCACGGCGCTGGCGTGCAGACCCGCCTTGTGCGCGAACGACGAGTGACCGACGTACGGCATGTGCTGGTTGGGCGCGATGTTCGTGACCTCGGACACGGCGTGCGCGACCCTGGTCATCTCACCGAGCCGGCCGACCGGCAGCACCTCCCGCCGGTGCTTGAGCTCGAGGTTGGCAACGACGCTGAAGATGTTCGCGTTGCCGCACCGCTCGCCGTAGCCGTTGGCGGTTCCCTGCACGTGCGAGACACCCGCGTCGACCGCGCTCAGCGTGTTGGCCACCGCGCAGCCGGCGTCGTCGTGGCAGTGGATGCCCAACCGTGCGGACGACTGCTCGAGCACGCTGGCAACGACGTCGGCGAGCTCGGCGGGCAGCATGCCGCCGTTCGTGTCGCACAGAACGGTCACGTCGGCGCCGGCCTCCGCCGCAACGCGCAGCACCTCGACGGCGTACGACGGGTTGCTGCGGTAGCCGTCGAAGAAGTGCTCGGCGTCGAGGAAGACCCGCTGACCCTCCTCGCGCAGGTGCGCGACGGTGTCCCGCACCATGGCGAGGTTCTCCTCCAGGGTGGTGCGCAGTGCCAGCTCGACGTGGCGGTCGTAGCTCTTCGCCACGAGGGTCACCACCGGTGCACCCGACTCACGGAGCGCGGCGACGAGGGGGTCGTCGGCGGCCCTCCCGCCGGGGCGGCGGGTGGCTCCGAACGCGGCCAGCTGGGCGTGCCGCAGGTCGAGCTCGGTCTGGGCGCGCCGGAAGAACTCGGTGTCCTTGGGGTTCGCTCCGGGCCAGCCGCCCTCGATGAAACCGACCCCGAGGTCGTCCAGATGCCGCGCGATGGCGAGCTTGTCGGCGACCGACAGGGCCAGGCCCTCCTGCTGCGCGCCGTCGCGCAGCGTCGTGTCGTAGACATGGAACGCGTCGGAAGGCATCGCGCCGGACCGGCGGAAGGAGTCGCTGACGACGTCCGGTGCGGTTGCTTGTTCCGGCATTGACCTCTCCAAACAAAAAGACCCCCCGCGGGTGCGGGAGGTCTGCGCGTCGGTCGGAACCGGCGCGCTAGGGCGTAATGATCGCGATGCTCATCGTCCTGAGAGTCGCACAGCGGCTCGGGACGTGGAACCCGCATCTCACCATGCGGTCAGCCGACCGCATGGTGAGCCCGCCCGTCAGTCCGTCGGCTCGGTGTAGGCCGGCAGCGACCGGACGGCGTCCGGGGGGAGCGTCAGCCCGTCCTCGGTGCCGGGGTTCACGGCGAGCCACAGGTCGTCGGACGGCCAGTTCGCGCCCAGCTCGGCGGCCGACACGGCGACCGCGTCGCCCAGCTCGGGCGCGGCCGAGTGCATCGTCTCCTCGGAGGTGAACACCGGGACGTACGACGTGCCGTCCTGCTCGATCACGGGCAGCGAGAGCGATCCGTCCGGCGCCTCCTCACCCGGTGCGACGGTGGCCTGGGGCACGACGATGTCGCTGTTGGCGACGGCGCGCATCACGGCGTCGGTGTCACCGCTCGCCATGCCGGCGGAGATCGCCGACTCGGTGTGCTCGTTGCCGCTGGGGACCGAGCCGCTGGGGGTGGAGCCATTGGGCGTGGACATGCCAGATCCTTCCGTGGGGGTCATCTGGACGTCCATCCGCCACTACCCGGCGGCGCGGGACCAAACCGGGGCTGTCGGGCATTTCTGCGCCGATACCGCCTCGGACCAGCCTCAGACGACCCGTCGCATCCAGCCGTGCGGGTCGGGCGCGGTTCCGTGCTGGATCCCGAGCAGCGTCTCGCGGATCTTCATGGTCACCGCTCCCGGCTGCGCGTCGGCGACGGCGAAGCTGCCACCCGCGTGCTTCACCTCACCGATCGGTGTCACGACCGCTGCAGTGCCGCAGGCGAACACCTCGCTGATCGATCCGTCGGCGCACCCGCTCTCCCACTCCTCGGTGCTGATCGCGGCCTCGTCAACGTCCAGACCGAGGTCGCGCCCGATGGTGAGGATCGAGTCGCGGGTCACGCCGGGGAGCAGCGTGCCCGTCAGCGGCGGGGTCAGCAGCCGGCCGTCGGAGCGCACGAAGTAGAGGTTCATGCCGCCCATCTCCTCGACGTACTTGTGCTGGACCGCGTCGAGCCAGACGACCTGGTCGCAGCCGTGCTCGGCGGCCTGCATCTGCGCCAGCAGCGACGCGGCGTAGTTCCCGGCGCACTTCGCCTCACCGGTGCCGCCCGGGGCAGCGCGGACGTATTCGGTGCTCAGCCAAACGCTCACCGGCCGGATCGGCCCGGGGAAGTAGTTGGCGGCCGGCGAGGCGACCAGGACGAAGAGGTAGGTGCGGGACGGCCGCACGCCGAGGAAGGGGTCGGTGGCGAACTCCAGCGGTCGCAGGTAGAGCGACTCCCCCGGCCGCTGCGGCACCCAGTCGCGGTCGATCTCGACCAGCCGGCGGATGGACTCCAGGAACAGCTGCTCGGGCACCTCGGCCATCGCGAGCCGGCGGGCGGAGCGCTGGAAGCGCGCGGCGTTCTGGTCGGGCCGGAAGAGGGCCACCGAGCCGTCGGGCTGCTGGTAGGCCTTGAGCCCCTCGAAGATCTCCTGGCCGTAGTGCAGCGCGGACGTCGCCGGGTCCAGCGACAGGGGTCCGTAGGGCTCGACCCGGGCGTCGTGCCAGCCGCGGTCGGCGGAGTAGCGGGCGGTGACCATGTGTTCGGTGAAAACCTGCCCGAAACCGGGGCTCTCCAGCAGCCGGGCGCGCTCTTCCGGCGACCGCGGCGTCTGCGTCGGAGTGATCTCGAACGTCACGTCATCGGGCATGCGACGACGGTAGCCGACGCGTCAGCGACAGGTGGCTAGAGCCCGTCGACGAGTGCGGCTCCGATGTCGCGCGTGGACCGCGGCGCGCTGCCCCGGGAGGCGAGGTCGGCGGCGACCGAGCCCTCCACCCGCCGGGCCTCGTCGCCGAGGCCGAGATGCTCCAGCAGCAGCGCGGTCGAGAGCACCGCCGCGGTCGGGTCGGCCCGGCCCTGGCCGGCGATGTCGGGTGCCGAGCCGTGCACGGGCTCGAACATCGACGGGTTGGTGCCGGTGACGTCGAGGTTGCCGCTCGCGGCGAGGCCGATGCCGCCGGTCACCGCCGCCGCGAGGTCGGTGAGGATGTCGCCGAACAGGTTGTCGGTGACGACGACGTCGAAGCGCTCGGGGTTGGTGACCATGAAGATGGTGGCGGCGTCGACGTGCAGGTAGTCGGTCGTCACGTCCGGGAAGTCGGCCGCGACCGCAGCGACGGTGCGCGACCACAGGTCACCCGCGTAGACGAGCACGTTGGTCTTGTGCACGAGAGTGAGCGTGCGCCGGGGCCGCTGCTGGGCCCGCCCGAACGCGTCGCGCACGACCCGCGCCACGCCGTACGCCGTGTTGACGCTCACCTCGGTGGCGATCTCCTGCGGGCCGCCGCGGCGCACGACGCCGCCGTTGCCGACGTACGGGCCCTCGGTGCCCTCCCGGACGACGATGAAGTCGATGTCCCGCTGCCCGAGCGGTGACGTGACGCCGGGGTAGAGCCGGGCCGGTCGCAGGTTCACGTGGTGGTCGAGCTCGAAGCGCAGCCGGAGCAGGAGGCCACGCTCCAGAACGCCGCTGGGCACGGCCGGGTCGCCGACGGCCCCGAGCAGGATCGCGTCGTGCCCGCGCAGCTCCTCGAGCACCGAGTCGGGCAGCGTCTCTCCGGTGGCGAGCCAGCGCCGGGCGCCCAGGTCGTAGTCGGTGGCCGCAAGCTTCACGTCGCCGCCGGACAGCACCGCCTCGAGCACGCGCAGCGCCTCGGCGGTCACCTCCGGGCCGATGCCGTCGCCGGCGACGACGGCCAGGCGGATGGTGCGCGTCACGGGTGCACGAGACGGATCAGTGGCCTGTCTCGCCGCCGTTGTCGCGCCGGTCCAGCGACTCCTGGACGGCGTTGGTGGACTTCTCGTTCTCGCTCATGGGACGAACGACGCTACGCGGGTACATGGGAAGGTGTCTCGGCACTCGGCGCGACGTCTTGAATGCCGAGACGCACGTCAATCACCCGCGCTGTGTCCGAAACCGCCCGCGGCGGTACCCGCACGCCACTTCGGACACAACGGACCGGGTGCGGACGGGGGTCAGTCGGTGAGGTCGACCTGGCGGGCGCTCTCGGCGCCGATCGCGTCCACGATCTCGGCGAGCACGTCAGCCGGGATCGCCGAGTCGACCGTCATCGCGACCAGGGCGTGCCCGCCCTTGCGGTCGCGGCTGACCTGCATCCCGGCGATGTTGACCCCGGCCCGGCCGAGAACCCCGCCGACGACGCCGATCATCCCGGGACGGTCCTGGTAGCGGAACACGGCCATGTGCTCGTGCAGCGCGACCTCGATGTCGAACCCGTCGATCTCGACGAGCTTCTCGACGTGGCGCGGTCCCGAGAGGGTGCCCGACACCGAGACGCGGGTGCCGTCCCCGAGCGTGCCGCGGAGGGTGATCACGTTGCGGTAGTCCGGCGACTCGGCATCGGTCGTGAGCGCGACCTCGATGCCGCGTTCGCTCGCGAGCAGCGGCGCGTTCACGTAGGACACCGGGTCCTCGGTGATGTCCTGGAACAGTCCCTTCAGCGCCGCGAGCTCCAGCACGCGTACGTCGTGGCGGGTGATGTCGCCGCGCACCTCGATGGCGAGCTGCGCGGGCGAGGTGCCGGCTAGCGCCGTGAACACCCGGCCGAGCTTCTCGACCAGTGGGATTCCCGGCCGCACGTCCTCGGCGATGACCCCGCCCTGGACGTTGACCGCGTCGGGTACCAGCTCACCGGCGAGCGCCAGGCGCACCGACCGGGCCACCGCGACGCCGGCCTTCTCCTGCGCCTCGTCGGTGCTGGCCCCGAGGTGCGGCGTCGCAACGACGGACTCGAGGTCGAACAGCGGGGAGTCCGTGCACGGCTCGGTGGCGAACACGTCGATGCCCGCTGCGGCGACGCGGCCGTCCTTGAGGGCCGCGTAGAGCGCGTCCTCATCGACGATGCCGCCCCGAGCCGCGTTGACGAGGATGACCGACGGCTTGACGAGGGCGAGCTGGTCGGTGCCGATCAACCCGACCGTCTCGGGCGTCTTGGGCAGGTGCACGGAGATCGCGTCGCTCTCCCGGAGCAGCTCGTCGAGCGCCACGAGGCGGACGCCCATCTGGGCAGCCCGCGCGGGGGCTACGTAGGGGTCGAAGGCGATCACCTGCATGCCGAAGGCGGAGAGCCGCTGCGCGACCAGGACACCGATGCGCCCGAGCCCGACGATGCCGGCGGTCTTCTCGTAGAGCTCCACGCCGGTGAACCTGCTGCGCTGCCACTCCCCCTGCTTGAGCGCGGCGCTCGCGGCCGGGACGTGCCGGGCGGCTGCCAGCAGGAGCCCGACAGCGAGCTCGGCGGCGCTCACGATGTTGGACTGCGGCGCGTTGACGACCATGACGCCCGCCTGGGTGGCTGCCTTCACGTCCACGTTGTCCAGGCCGACGCCGGCCCGGGCGACCACCTTGAGCCGGCGGGCCGCGCCGAGTGCCTCGGCGTCGATCTTGGTGGCGCTGCGCACGAGCACGGCATCGGCGTCGACGATCGCCTCGAGCAGCGCAGCACGGTCTGCCCCGTCGCAGCGTCGGATCTCGAAGTCGGGTCCGAGGGCATCGATGGTCGCGGGCGAGAGCTCTTCGGCAATGAGGACGACTGGCCTGGTCACCGGGACAGCCTAACGGCGCGCCGCGGGCCCGCCGGCCGCTCTCAGTGCGTGGGACGGCGTGCTACTCGTCCTCGGAGATCCAGCTCATCAGGGGGCGCAGCGCCCGGCCGGTGACCTCCACCGGGTGGTCGGTGTTCTCCTGGTAGAGGCGCTTGTGGTTGGGCAGGCCCGCGTCGTACTCGTCCATCCACTCCTTCGCGAAGGAGCCGTCGGTGATCTCGCCCAGGATCTTGCGCATCTCCTGACGCGTGGTTTCGGTCACCAGCCGCGGGCCACGGGTGTAGCCGCCGTACTCCGCGGTCTCCGAGACCGACCAGTACATCTTCGACAGGCCGCCCTCGTACATCAGGTCGACGATGAGCTTCATCTCGTGCAGGCACTCGAAGTAGGCCACCTCCGGCTGGTAGCCCGCCTCGACCAGCGTCTCGAAGCCGGACTTGATCAGCTCGGACACGCCGCCGCAGAGGATGGCCTGCTCGCCGAAGAGGTCGGTCTCGGTCTCCTCGGTGAACGTCGTCTTGATGGCACCGGCCCGGGTGCCGCCGATGCCCTTGGCGTAGGACTTCACCAGGTCCCACGCACCGCCGGACGCGTCCTGCTGCACCGCCACCAGCACCGGCACCCCCCGGCCGTCGACGAACTGCCGACGAACCAGGTGGCCGGGCCCCTTCGGCGCGACCATGCACACGTCGACGCCGGCGGGCGGGGTGATCAGGCCGTAGCGGATGTTCAGGCCGTGACCGAAGAACAGCGCGTCACCCTCGATCAGGTTGGGCTCGATGGCCTCCGCGTAGACCGAACGCTGCACCGGGTCGGGCGTGAGCACCATGACGACGTCGGCCTCCTCGCAGGCCTCGTACGGCGTCACCACCCGCAGCCCCTCCGCGTCCGCGCGCTCGCGGCTCTTGGATCCCTCGGGCAGACCGACCCGGACGTCGACACCGGAGTCACGCAGCGACAGCGCGTGGGCGTGGCCCTGGCTGCCGTAGCCGAGGACCGCCACGTTGCGGCCCTGGATCACGGACAGGTCGGCGTCGTCGTCGTAGTAGAGCTCGGCCACGGTGATGTGCTCCTCAGCTGGGTCTGTGCGGGTTGCGGGTCAACGGATGATCGGGGTGACCGTAGCGGGGGTCGCGCGCGTCGAGCGGTCGGTGATCGAACGGGGCCCACGCGCGACGGCCACCATCCCGGACTGGACCAGCTCACGGATGCCGAACGGCTCGAGCACCTTCAGCAGGGCCTCGAGCTTGTCCGCGTTGCCGGTCGCCTCAACGGTGACGGCGTCCGGCGCCACGTCGACGACCTTGGCCCGGAACAGCTGGACGGTCTCCAGGATGTGGGAGCGGGACTGGCGGTCGGCCGCGACCTTGACCAGGAGCAGCTCGCGCTGCACGGACACAGCGGGGTCCAGCTCGACGATCTTGATGACGTTGACCAGCTTGTTGAGCTGCTTGGTCACCTGCTCGAGGGGAAGCGCTTCGACGTTCACGACGATGGTCATGCGCGACACGTCGTCGTCCTCGGTCGGCCCGACAGCCAGCGAGTCGATGTTGAACCCACGGCGCGAGAACAGGCTCGCGATCCTGGCCAGCACACCGGGCTTGTTCTCGACCAGCACGGAGAGCGTGTGCCTGCTCATTTCGGGGCCCCCGCGTAATCGAGAGCGAAGCGAGCGATTTCGTGGGGATAACTCGATTCGCGGACCTCTCCCGGCTCGGTGTCCCACTGCGGCGCCAGGTCGCGGGCGACCTGGATCTCGTCGTTGCTGGTCCCAGCGGCCACCATCGGCCACACCATCGCGTCCTGGTGGACGATGAAGTCGACGACCACCGGCCGGTCGTTGGTGCCCATGGCCTTCTCGATGGTCGCATCGACGTCCGCGGCCTGCTCGCAGCGCAGCCCGACGCAGCCGTAGGCCTCGGCCAGCTTCACGAAGTCGGGGATCCGCTCGGCCGTGGCGCCGCCGGCCTTGGCACGCTCCCCACCCAGGTCGGTGTTGCTGTAGCGCTGGTTGTAGAAGAGCGTCTGCCACTGGCGCACCATGCCGAGGCTGCCGTTGTTGATGATCGCCACCTTGATCGGGATGTTGTTGATCGCGCACGTGGCGAGCTCCTGGTTGGTCATCTGGAAGCAGCCGTCACCATCGATCGCCCACACGGTCGCGTCCGGGCGGCCCACCTTGGCGCCCATGGCTGCGGGCACGGCGAAGCCCATCGTGCCGAGGCCGCCCGAGTTGAGCCAGGTCATGGGCAGCTCGTAGTTGATGAACTGGGCCGCCCACATCTGGTGCTGCCCCACCCCCGCGACGTAGAGCGCCTCCGGCCCGGCGATGCGCCCCAGCCGCTCGATGACGTACTGCGGCGCCAGCGAGCCGTCGTCGGGTGGCTCGTAGCCGAGCGGGTACGTCGTGCGCCAGGACTCGACCTGGGACCACCAGGCCGCGTAGTCGCCGCGCCGGCCCGCGTCGTACTCGGCCTGCAGCGCGACGACCAGGTCGGCGATCACGTCGCGGCAGTCGCCGACGATCGGCACGTCGGCGGTGCGGTTCTTGGAGATCTCGGCCGGGTCGATGTCGGCGTGGATGACCGAGGCGCCGGGCGCGAAGCTGGACAGCTTGCCGGTGACCCGGTCGTCGAACCGCGCGCCGAGGGTGATGAGCAGGTCGGACTTCTGCAACGCGGTCACGGCTGCGACCGTGCCGTGCATGCCCGGCATGCCCAGGTGCAACGGGTGGCTGTCGGGGAACGCGCCGCGGGCCATCAGGGTCGTCACGACCGGGATCCCGGTGAGCTCGGCGAGGGCCTTCAGCTCGGTCCAGGCCCGCGCCTTGAGGACGCCGCCGCCGACGTAGAGGACGGGCCGGCGCGACTCGACGATCAGACGAGCTGCCTCACGGACCTGCTTCGCGTGCGGCCGCGCCACGGGCCGATAGCCGGGCAGGTCGATCGTGCTCGGCCACTGGAAGCTCGTCATCGCCTGGAGTGCGTCTTTGGCGACGTCGACCAGCACCGGACCGGGCCGGCCGGTCGAGGCGATGTGGAACGCCTCGGCGACGGTGCGCGGGATGTCGGCCGGGTCGGTGACCAGGTAGTTGTGCTTCGTGATCGGCATCGTGATGCCGCGGATGTCGGCTTCCTGGAAGGCATCGGTGCCGATCGCGGCGCTCGGCACCTGCCCGGTGATCGCCACGAGGGGCACCGAGTCCATGTGGGCGTCGGCGATGGGCGTGACCAGGTTGGTCGCCCCGGGACCGCTCGTGGCCATGCACACACCGACCCGCCCGGTGGCCTGCGCGTAGCCCTCCGCCGCGTGGCCGGCGCCCTGTTCGTGCCGGACGAGGATGTGCCGGATCTGGGTGGAGTCCATCAGGGGGTCGTACAGCGGCAGGATCGCGCCGCCCGGGATGCCGAAGACCGTGTCGACGCCGGCCGCCTCCAGCGAGCGGACCAGACTCTGCGCTCCGCTGATCTGCTCGGACATCTCGACCCTTCCTACAGTGCTGCGGGAACAAAAAACCCCTCGGCCCTGGGTGGGCTCACGAGGGGTTGCGCGCTCGGCTGGGGATCAGCCGGCGCGCAGCTCGATTACGAGGACGCTGTGCATGTGCCCACGCTGACGGCCAGCCCGGGCAGGTGTCAACGCGGCGAGCGCCGCGTCTCGCGATCCGAGATGCGATGCCCACTGGTCAGAACCGGACATTCCGCCCGCCGCACGTATTGCTCAACCGCAGACCGCGCCCTGCGCGGCGGAGCCCACCAGCTTCGTGTACTTCGCGAGAACACCGCTTCGGTACCGCGGCGGCGGTGGCGCCCACTGCACCCGTCGGCGCTCGAGCTCGTCGGCGTCGACGAGCACGTCGAGGGTCGCCGACGCGAGGTCGAGCCGGATCCGGTCCCCGTCGCGCACGAGAGCGATCGGGCCGCCGTCGAACGCCTCGGGTGCGACATGGCCGACGCACAGCCCGGTCGTGCCTCCCGAGAAGCGGCCGTCGGTGAGCAGGAGCACGTCCTTGCCCAGGCCGGCACCCTTGATCGCACCAGTGACGGCAAGCATCTCCCGCATGCCGGGCCCGCCCTTGGGCCCCTCGTAGCGGATCACGACGACGTCACCAGCCTGCAGGGTACCGTCGGCCAGCGCGTCCATCGCGGGCTGCTCGCGGTCGAACACCCGCGCTGTCCCCTCGAACACCACCTCGTCGAAGCCCGCGCTCTTGACGACCGCGCCGTCCGGGGCGAGCGAGCCGTGCAGAACCGAGATCCCACCGGTCCCGTGGATCGGGTTGGTCAGCGCCCGGATCACCGTGCCGTCGGGGGCGGGCGCGTCGAGCTGCTCGAGGTTCTCCGCCATCGTGCGGCCGGTGACTGTGAGCGCCGAGCCGTCCAGCAGACCGGCGTCGAGCAGCACTTTCATCACGACGGGCACGCCGCCGATCCGGTCGATGTCGGTCATCACGTGCCGCCCGAACGGCTTCACGTCGGCCAGGTGCGGGACGCGGGCGCCGATGCGGGCGAAGTCGTCCAGCGTCAGGTCCACCTCAGCCTCGCGCGCGATGGCGAGCAGGTGCAGTACGGCGTTGGTCGACCCGCCGAGCGCCATCACCACGGCGATCGCGTTCTCGAACGCCGGCCGGGTGAGCACCTGCCGCGCCGTGACCCCCTGGCGGATCAGGCCGACCACCGCCGCACCGGAGTCGCGTGCGTAGCCGTCCCGCCGGCGGTCGACGGCGGGCGGCGCAGCCGATCCCGGCAGCGACATGCCGAGCGCCTCGGCAGCGCTGGCCATCGTGTTCGCGGTGTACATGCCGCCGCAGGCGCCTTCGCCCGGACAGATGGCGCGCTCGATCGCGTCCACCTCGTCCCGCGAGATCAAGCCACGGGCGCACGCACCGACTGCCTCGAAGGCGTCGATGATCGTGACCTCCCGCTCGGACCCGTCCGGCAGGGTGGCTCGACCGGGGAGCGTCGAACCGGCGTAGAGGAAGACCGACGCCAAGTCCAGGCGGGCGGCGGCCATCAGCATGCCGGGGAGTGACTTGTCGCAGCCGGCCAGCAGCACCGAACCGTCGAGCCGCTCCGCCTGCATCACCACCTCGACGGAGTCGGCGATCACCTCACGCGAGACGAGCGAGAAGTGCATCCCCTCGTGCCCCATCGAGATGCCGTCGGAGACCGAGATCGTGGCGAACTCCAGCGGGAAACCCCCCGCGGCGTGCACGCCCTCCTTCGCGGCCTTCGCCAACCGGGCCAGCGACAGGTTGCACGGCGTGATCTCGTTCCAGGACGACGCGACGCCGATCTGCGACTTGCCCCAGTCGTCGTCACCCATCCCGACCGCGCGCAGCATGCCGCGGGCCGCGGCGCGTTCCAGCCCGTCGGTGACATCGCGGCTTCTGGGCTTGAGGTCGGGGGTCTCGCTCACGCGCGAAACCCTACGGCTACCACGGCGTCGAAGGTCAGCACGACCACCGGCAGGGACCCGTCGGCGCCCTGACCGGGTCAGCCGCGAGCAGGCCGGAGGACTCGATCAGTCCGCGCCCCACGACGGTCACCGTGCCGCCCTGGACAGACTCCCCGGGCGGGATGCGCAGCGCGTACACGTCGAGCGCGCGCAACCCCGACTCCTCGTCCCGGTCCCTGCCGATGAACGCCACCCGCGCACCGCCCGCAACTCGCCCAGCGAAGAGGACCCGGTCGGCGTCGGCATGCTCGGTCCGGACCCGGCGGAGGACGGCTGCAACGAAGCCCGTGTCGCCGGCGAGGTCTCCGCTCACCACTGGGGGCGGCGGCGATGTATGCGGGATGGGTGGCGAGTCGAGCGACGCCTGCGCAGGACCGGGACGCCCGTCGCTGTCGCGACCGAGCACGCCCGGGGCGACGAGCGCGGCGAGACCGAGCAGCACCGCGATCCCCAGCAGCCGCCAGATCCGCGGCACCCGGCCGAGCAGTCCGGGCGCATCGTCGCGACCGGAGCCGAGCACGTCGTCGGCCCCAATCCCCCGCGCGCCGTCGTCGCCGGTCATAGCGAGTCCAGGACGTAGGGGTCGAGCTCCTCCTCGCCGCTCCACTCGGTCTCGACGACCTTGCGACCGGAGGGGGAGAGCACGGTGATCCTTGCTCCAGGCTGTCCCCGGACGATGAACCACGACTCGGCCCCGATCTCGGCGATCCCGTTGCGACCGATCCTCAGCCGAACGGAGTCCTCGCCCCCAGCCGAAGCGATCGTCGCCGTACCAGCGCCGGAGGGGTTGACGAGCAGCTGCGGCGCGCCGGGCTGCCCGGTCTGGGTCTGGATGATCCACGGGGTGACGTCAGCGTCCGCCCATGGCAGATGGCGGATCCCGTGCCCGTAGACCGCACCGCGCTCGCCCTGGACGAAGAGCTGGAAGGTCGGCCCATCCGGCCTGCGCAGCAGGAGTAGCGCCCCCCGAGACTCCCCTGTCACGACTCCGCTCCACAGGACGCGGATGTCGGTGCGGCGCGGGTCGAGCACTGCCCAGCTCCCGTCGACCACCGACATCCGCAGCTCGTCTCGGTTGGGGCCGCGGTAGGAGCCGTCCAGCCCGTCGATCCGCAACGACGCAGCGACAGCAGCGCGAGCTCCCGGGCTGATGTCGCCACCGACGGGCATGAGCAGCGGATGCGAGTCCTCGCCGTACGTCGTCCACGCCACGACGAGGGGGTCGGTCTCGTCGCCGAGCTCGACGATCGCCGAACCGTCGCGGCCGCGGACCGGCTGCCAGCCGCGATGGGCGGTGCCGTCCTTCGTGTAGTCGATGGCGCTGGACAGGCGCGCCGAGAGCGGCGCGGGACGGCCGAGCAGCACGACGTACACCTCACCGCTGCGGGACCGACCCGCCCAGCCCACGAGGGCATCCGGATCGGTCACCTCGCCGGCGAAGCTCAGGTGTCCGGCCGCGGGCAACGAGCCTGCGGGGACATGGAGCGCCGTCACTCCGGAAGGTTGGAACCCGAGCCCGCCGCTGCCGTCATAGCCGACTGCCGCGAACGCCAACCGGCTCCGGTCCGGCAGGGTGGCGGCGTACAGCACCTTCTCCGTCCGCGGGTCCGCGACCCGCGCAGCCGCCAACGCTGCATCCGTGAACTCGGTGTCGCCGGCGAGATCGCCGCGCACCGTCCACCGGAGGGCCGACAGGGGCTGCGAGGTCGGCGTGATCTCCCTCGACGGTTGCTGCGACGGGGTCGGCCGGAGCGGTGGCCGCTCGGGTTCGTCGCCCTCGCCGAGCACGCTGGCGACGGTCAGGCCACCGAGGGCGACCACCACAAGCGCCGCGAGACCGCGGCGGGCCCACGCCGACCGCCCAGCCCGCTGCGGGCTCGTGTCGCGCTCGCGCGCGGATGAAAGCTCGTCCAGCACCCGGCCCCCATCCGTCACTGCAGAAGTCTAGGAGCGGCTGCGCGCGCGCCGAGCCCGGCGGCGATAACGATTTGCCGCTTTCGTGATCCGCACAGTGGCGATCAGCCGCCGCGCAGGGAAGGCTCGGACGATGACGCGACCCGCCGCCGTCCTGTGCACCCTTGTCCTCGTCCTGACCGCCGGCTGCAGCGGCGACGACGACAACGGCGCGACACCCACGAGCACGCCGACCGCGACCTCCACGAGCGCGAGTGCGTCGGAGTCGACCGAGCAGTCACCGACCCCCGAGGACACGGCGGTGCTGTCCGCCAAGGTGGCCGGCGTCGTGACCGGCGGCCTGGCGGTGCCCTGGGCGCTGGCCTTCCTGCCTGACGGGTCTGCCCTGGTCAGTGAGCGCGACACCGCACGCATCAAGCGGGTCTCCCCCGACGGCGACATCAGGACGGTGGGGACGGTCGACGGTGTCCGGCCGTCAGGCGAAGGCGGCCTGCTAGGGATCGCGCTCTCCCCGTCGTACGAGTCCGACCAGCTGCTCTTCGCCTACTTCACCGCCGGCAACGAGAACCGGATCGCCCGGATGACGTACGACGGGAAGGGGCTGGCCGGTCAGCGCACGATCTTCGACGGCATCCCGGCAGGGGGCATCCACAACGGTGGCCGCATCGCGTTCGGGCCGGACGGGATGCTCTACGTCGGCACCGGCGAGGCAGGCCAGCGCGACCCGGCACAGGACCGCGACAACCTCGGCGGGAAGATCCTGCGCATCACCGCCGACGGCAAGCCGGCGCCGGACAACCCGTTCCAGGGCTCGCCGGTCTACAGCCTCGGCCACCGCAACGTGCAAGGGCTCGCATGGGATGCCCGCGGGCAGCTGTGGGCGGCGGAGTTCGGTCAGAACACGTGGGACGAGCTCAACGTGATCAACGCCGGCGGCAACTACGGCTGGCCCGAGGTCGAGGGCCGCGCAAGCGACAGCCGGTTCACCAACCCGGCGCGCCAGTGGCACACCGACGCGGCTTCTCCCAGCGGTATCGCCATCGCCGGCAACGCGGTCTACATGGCCGGGCTGCGCGGCGCCCGGCTCTGGCAGATCCCCATCCCCGGTGGCAAGGCCGGCACGCCGAAGGCGCTGCTGACCGGGAGGTACGGCCGGCTGCGGGCGGTCAACGTGGCGCCAGACGGGTCGCTGTGGGTCACCACGAGCAACCGGGACGGGCGCGGCAGCGTGCGCCAGGGCGACGACCGGATCATCCGGCTGACACTGTCCTGACTCGGCGAGTCAGCCGCGACGGGACGCCGCAGCGACGATCCCGGCCCCGGCGACCACACCGGCGACCGCACCGACGAGCCCGTGGTGCTGCGACAGCCAGAGCTGGGGGCTGCGTTCGTGCGCGCGTGCGTCGAACCGGCCGTGCGACGTGTGGTCACGGTCGGAGTCGCCCGCGTCGAAGAGGTTGTCCGGACGGTTGGGGTCCTCCGGCTCGTCGACCTGCTGCCCCTTGATGCCGGTGCGGGCCAGGTAGCGGTCGAGCAGCGCAGGGACGACCGCGTTCGCCGCAATGGTCCCGACGGTCGTTGCCCCCACCCAGTACTCCCGCCGACGGGGGTGGTCCGCGGCGTACACCACCGCGCGGGCCGCGATCTCGGGCTGGTAGATCGGCGGCACCGGCTGTGACCGGTGCGGCAGCCGGGACCGCACCCAGTCGAACTGCGGCGTGTTCAGTGCGGGCAGCTGCACCATCGTCACGTTGACACCGCTTTTCTCGGCGAGCAGCTCCGTGCGCAGCGAGTCGTGGAAGCCCTGGATGGCGTGCTTGGCGCCGCAGTAGGCGGACTGGAGCGGGATGCCCCGGTAGGCAAGGGCGGAGCCGACCTGCACGATCGCGCCCCGGTTGCGCGGGCGCATCCGGTCCAGGGCCGCTCGCGTGCCATAGACGTAGCCCAGGTAGGTGACCTCGGTGACCCGGCGGAACTCGTCCGGCGCGACGTCGACGAAGGCGCCGAGGACCGAGGTCATCGCAACGTTGACCCACACGTCGATCGGCCCGAGCTCCTCCTCGACGCGGACCGCGGCCTTCTCGACCTGCGCATAGTCGGCCACGTCGGTCGGGCACGCGATGGCCCGGCCGCCCGCTGCCTCGATCGCGGCGACCGCGCCGTCCAGGCCGGCCTGTCCCCGGGCGAGCACGGCCACCCGGTCACCGCGGCCGGCGAACATCTCGGCGCACGCCCGGCCGACCCCGGCGCTTCCTCCGGTCACCACCACGACACGTGTCATGCGGGGGGCCCTACCCACCCCGCGGCTTGTCAGACCCCTGCCACACTCGCCTTCCGCACATCCTCGGTCGAGAGGCACCCCATGGCCGACCAGCTGCAGCCCACCCTGGACGGGTGGATCCGCCACTACCTGGGACGTGTGGTGAACGACCGCGATGTCAGTGCGGTAGACGAGCTGGTGAGCCCCGACTACGTCGGATCGGGACACGGCTGGGCCACGGACGTGGATGCGCTACGCGCGTTCTATACGTGGCAGGCCCACTACCGCCCCGACTGGCACATCGATGTCCAGGAGACCGTCGAGGTGAGCGACTGGGTTGCGGTGCGGGCGTATGCCGGCGGCATAGTCGCTCATGACCCGGCCGGCCAACCCCTCGAGCTGCCCTACCCGGCCGCCGTCGAGTGGCTGTCCGCGTTTCGCGTCGTCGACGGCCAGCTCGTCGAGACCCGGTTTCTCAGCGTCCGGGATCGTGTGACGTAACTCGTCACTGCCTGTCAGCTGCAGCGCTCGAGGACGAGCTCGCGGACCCGCCCCGCGTCGGCCTGGCCACCGGTCGCCCGCATCACCGCACCGACGATCGCACCGGCAGCGGCGACCTTGCCGGCCCGGATCTTCTCGGCGACGTCCGGGGCTGCGGCCAGCGCCTCGTCGACCGCGGCGAGCAGCGCCGTGTCGTCCGACACGACCTGCAGGCCGCGCCGCGCCACGATCTCGTCGGGCTCGCCCTCGCCGGCGAGCAGCCCCTCGATGACCTGACGTGCCAGCCGGTCGTTGAGCGTGCCGTCCTCGACCAGCGCCGACAGCCGGGCGACCTGCGCCGGGGTCACCGGCAGCTCGGCGAGCTCGACCGACCGCTCGTTCGCCGCGCGCGCCAGCTCGCCCAGCCACCACTTGCGGGCCGCCTCGCTGCTGGCCCCGGCGGCGGTCGTCTGCTCGACGAGGTCCACCGCCCCCGCGTTCAGCAGGGACTGCATGTCGAAGTCCGAGAGGCCCCACGCCTCCTGCAGCTGTCGATGGCGTACGGCGGGTGCCGGCGGCAGTGCGGCACGCAGCTCCTCCACCCACGCGGCGTCGGGCGCTATCGGCACCAGGTCGGGCTCGGGGAAGTAGCGGTAGTCCTCGGCCTGCTCCTTGGAGCGACCCGGCGTCGTCACCCCGGTGTCCTCGTGCCAGTGCCGCGTCTCCTGCACGACGCGTTCCCCGGCCGCCAGCCGCGCCGCCTGGCGAGTGATCTCGTAGCGGACCGCCCGCTCCACCGAGCGCAGAGAGTTGACGTTCTTGGTCTCCGAGCGGGTGCCGAGCGGGGCATCGGGGCTCGGTCGCAACGACAGGTTGGCGTCGCAGCGCAGCGAGCCCTGCTCCATCCGGACGTCGGAGACGCCGAGCGTCCGCATCAGCTCGCGCAACGCTGTGACGTAGGCCCGGGCAACCACTGGAGCCTCCGGTCCGATGCCCTCGACCGGCCGGGTCACGATCTCGATCAGCGGGATGCCGGCGCGGTTGTAGTCGACCAGCGAGTGGTCGGCGCCGTGGATGCGGCCGGTCGCGCCGCCGACGTGGAGGGACTTGCCGGTGTCCTCCTCCATGTGGACCCGCTCGATCTCGATGCGCACCGTGCGGGTTCCGTCGTCCGTCGGCACCTCGACGTCGAGCCACCCGTCGACGCAGATCGGCTCGTCGTACTGCGAGGTCTGGAAGTTCTTCGGCATGTCCGGGTAGAAGTAGTTCTTCCGCGCGAACCGGCACCACGACGCGATCGTGCAGTTCAGCGCGAGGCCGACCCGGACCGTCGACTCGACCGCCACCCGGTTGAGCACCGGCAGCGAGCCCGGCAGCCCGAGACAGGTGGGGCACACCTGGCTGTTGGGCGCCGCACCGAAGACCGTCGAGCAACCGCAGAACATCTTCGACGCGGTGCCCAGCTCGACATGCACCTCGAGCCCGATGACGGGGTCGTAGCGCGCGACCGCCTCGTCGTAGGGCAGCAGCTCGGTGCTGGTGGTCGTCACGCGGCCTCGCCCCGGCGCAGCCGCCGCACGATGACGAGCAGACCGGTCAGGACGACCGCGATGTTCAGCGCCGCGTCGAGCAGCTCGAGCCGGTCCGCGTCGTCACGGGCCTGGACCAGCCGCTGGATGGCCGCGCGGCCGGCGAACGCCGTGCCGATCAGCGTCAGCATCGACGTGACGTTCTTCGGCGTGATGCTCACAGCGCAGGTGCCTCCTCGATCAGCAGATGTCCCCACTGCTCGCGCAGTGCGGCCTCCAGTGCAGCTCCTACCCGGTAGAGCCGGTCGTCGGCGAGCGGCGGCGCGATGACCTGCAAGCCCACCGGGAGGCCGTCGTCGGGCGACAGACCCGCACGGCAGCGACATCGACGCGTTGCCGGCGAGGTTGGACGGGATCGTGCAGAGGTCGGCGAGGTACATCGCGAGCGGGTCGTCGATGCGCTCGCCGATGGGGAACGCCGTGGTCGGCGTCGTCGGCGAGACGAGCACGTCGACCTGCTCGAAGGCGGCGGCGAAGTCGCGCACGATCAGCGTGCGCACCTTCTGGGCCTGCCCGTAGTAGGCGTCGTAGTAGCCGCTGGACAGCGCGTAGGTGCCGAGCATGATGCGCCGCTTGGCCTCCGCACCGAAGCCGGCCGCCCGGGTCAGCGCCATCACCTCCTCGGCACTGTGCTCCCCGTCGTCGCCGACCCGCAGGCCGTAGCGCATGGCGTCGAACCGGGCCAGGTTGCTCGAGCACTCGCTCGGCAGGATCAGGTAGTAGGCGGGCAGCGCGTAGTCGAAGTGCGGGCAGTCGACCTCGACCACGGACGCGCCCAGCTTCTCGAGCAGCTCGACCGCCTCGCGGAAGCGCTGCAGCACGCCCGGCTGGTAGCCCTCGCCGGAGAACTGCTTCACCACGCCGACCCGCAGACCCGAGACGTCGCCGGCGCGGGCCGCGTCAACCACGGAGGGAACGGGCGCGTCGATGGACGTCGAGTCGAGCGGGTCGTGGCCCGCGATGGTCTCGTGCAGCAGCGCAGCATCGAGCACCGTGCGGGCGCAGGGCCCGGCCTGGTCCAGGGAGGACGCCAGCGCCACCAGCCCGTAGCGGGAGACGCCGCCGTACGTCGGCTTCACGCCGACCGTGCCGGTGACCGCGGCTGGCTGGCGGATCGAGCCACCCGTGTCGGTGCCGACCGCGAGCGGCGCCTCGAACGCGGCCACGGCGGCCGCCGAGCCGCCGCCGGAGCCGCCCGGGATGCGGTCGAGATCCCACGGGTTGTGGGTGGGCCCGAACGCCGAGTGCTCGGTCGAGGAACCCATCGCGAACTCGTCCATGTTGGTCTTGCCGAGGATCACCACGCCGGCTTCGCGCAGCCGGCGCACCACCGTCGCGTCGTACGGCGGGACCCAGCCCTCGAGGATGCGCGACCCGCAGGTGGTGGGCAGGCCGCGGGTGGCGATCACGTCCTTCATCGCGAGCGGCACACCGGCGAGCGGTCCCAGCCGCTCACCCGCGGCCCGTCGCTCGTCGACCGCCTTCGCGGCCGCGAGAGCGCCCTCGGTGTCGACGTGCAGGAAGGCGTGCACCCGCTCGTCGACGGCGCCGATGCGGTCGAGGTGGGCCTGGGTCGTCTCGACGGCGCTGATCTCACCGGACGCGACGGCTGCCGCGGTCTGCGCCGCCGTGAGGCGGGTGACGTCGGAGCCCGTCGTCACCGGCGCGGTCACGCCTCTTCCCCGAGGATGCGGGGCACCCGGAAGCGGCCGTCCTCGGCGGCCGGCGCGCCGGCGAGCGCCTCCTCCTGGGTCAGCCCCGGGCGGACGACGTCCTCGCGCTCCACGTTGGTCAGGTCAAGGGCGTGCGAGGTCGGCGGGACGTCGGAGGTGTCGAGGTCACTGATCCGCGAGACGGCGGCGAGGATGCCGTCGAGCTGGGCCCCGAAGTGGTCGAGCTCCTCGTCGGTCAGCGCGAGCCGGGCCAGGCGGGCCAGGTGCGCGACGTCGGCGCGGGTGTTCGCGGGACTGCTCGACATGCCGGAGGAGCTCCTTGCCGGTGGGGGACCCGACCATCCTAGGGCCGTCCCCCACGCACCCTCAGTTGGCGGCCAGGCGCAGACGAGGCGTGGCGGCGGCGCGGATCTTCAGCCAGCTGGTCACGTCGGCCGCCGGCAGCGCCGGGCTCAGGTGCCAGCCCTGCGCGCGGTCGCACCCGAACGCCCGCAGCCGGTCCATGGTGGCCTCGCTCTCGACACCTTCGGCCACCACCGTCAGGCCGAGCGAGTGCCCGAGGTCGATGATCGAGCGCACGATCGTCGCGTCGTCCTGCGCGCCACCCGCGGACCCCAGCCGCTTGACGAACGATCGGTCGACCTTGATCTCGCGCACCGGCAGCCGCTTGAGCAGGACCAGTGACGAGTAGCCGGTGCCGAAGTCGTCCAGGCTGATCCGCACGCCGAGCGCGTCCAGCTCGTCCAGGGTGGTGGCTGCCCGGGCGACGTCGGCCATCAGCACCCGCTCGGTGATCTCGAGGCAGAGCAGGTCGGCTGGTACGCCGTGCCGGCGCAGCCCCTCGCCGAGGCGACGGGCGAACTCGGCGTCGTGCAGGTCGCGCATCGACACGTTGACGGCGATCGGCATCGGCATCCCGTCGCGGCACCACTCGGCTGCCTGCCCGAGCGCGGTCTCCAGGACGAAGTCGGTGAGCCGCTGCATCAGGCCCGACTGCTCGGCGAGCGGGATGAAGTCGTCGGGAAGGACCAGGCCGCGCGTCGGGTGCCGCCAGCGCACGAGTGCCTCGACCCCGGCGGCCGAGCCGTCACCGACCATCACCTTCGGCTGGTAGTGCAGCTCCAGCTCGTCGCCGTCGATGGCCCGGCGCAGCGCACCGAGGAGGCCGAGCCGGCTCGGCGTGTTGGTGTCACGCTCCGCGGCGTAGGTCTCGATGGTGGTGCGCTCGGACTTCGCGACGTACATCGCGACGTCCGCGCGCTGCAGGAGCGCCTCGAAGTCGGTGCCGTGCTGGGGGAACATCGCGATCCCGATGCTCGCCTCGAGGTCGATCTGGGTGTCGCGGACCGTGAAGGGCTCCTCCATGGCCGCGCTGATGCGCTGGGCGATCTCGTGGGCGGCGCTCGCGTCGCGAACGACCGGGAGCAGGACGGCGAACTCGTCACCGCCAAGCCGGGCGACCACGTCGCCCGGTCGCAGCGCCCGCTCGAGGCGCTCCGCCGCGAGCTGCAGGACCCGGTCGCCGACAGCGTGGCCGAGAGTGTCGTTGACCTCCTTGAACCGGTCGAGGTCCAGGAGGAACAGGCCGACCGGCTCGCCGCGGGCCGCTGCCGATCGCAGCGTGCTCTCGGTTGTGCGCACCAGCAGCTTGCGGTTGGCGAGCCCGGTCAGGGGGTCGCGCAGCGACTGGCGCTCGCGTTCCCGCGAGCTGGCCGCGCTCTGCTGGACCGCGAGCAGCGGCAGCACGAACAGCGGCAGGAGCTGCCAGCGGAACGCCATGACCACGGCCACCAGCGGGGCGAGTCCGACCAGGGTGGCGTGCACCACGAACTGGTAGAGGAAGTCCGTCTTGATGGTGTCGATCAGCGGGCGCCGCTCGGCCAGCGCCACCGCGACCCAGACGAAGCCGTTGTTCATCGCGAAGTAGGCCAGCCCGGCCAGCGCGACGTACATCAGGTCGCGGCCGGTCGGAGCGCTGGCGCCGGTGGGGATGCCGGACACGCCGCCCTGGTCGAGGACCCACCACGCGACCATCAGGTTCAGCGTGTGCTGGCCCAGGTTGAAGCCGGTGCGCCAGAGCTCCTTGCGGTAGACGAGGGCGGTGACCACCGTCGCGAAGGCCTGGACGGCCGCGGCGCCAGGCAGCCCGAAGAACAGCAGTGCCGCGAAGCTGAACATCGTCGACATCGTGATGCCGGCAGAGTCGCGGGAGCCGCTCGTGAAGATGGGTCGCAGCTCTCCGACCAGCACCAAGCCGAGGATGACCCAGAACGCCGGCCGCTGCGCGAGGGCCTGCACGTCGTCGTCAGAGCTGGACGCGAAGATCAGAACCAGGGCCGCGAAGCCCGAGCAGCGTCACGGTCCACAGGTAGATCCGAAAGGGCAGGCTGCGGGGGATGTCGCCGTCGGGCGTCGTCTCGACGTCCCTCATCCGCACCTCCCCGCCATCTCGGCCCACGAGCGCGAGCATCGATCCCGAGTTCACTGCCTCGGCTGATCATGCTGGTCTGACCGGGTGGTCTTGGGAATCGGCCGCGGAGACGAGTCAGGCTCAGCCGGACGGCTGATGCGGCAGCACCGCCTTGGCGGCGGCGTCGGCCCCCTGCTCGAGCAGGATCCGGAAGCCCGCCTCGTCGAGCACCGGGACGTCGAGGGCGCGGGCCTTGTCGAACTTCGCGGCACCGGGGCTGTCGCCGACCACCACGAAATCGGTCTTCTTGGACACCGATCCGGCGGCCCTGGCCCCCCTCGTCTGCAGGGCCTCGGTCGCCTCGTCGCGGGAGAACTCCTCCAGGGACCCGGTCACGACCACCGTCAGCCCCTCGAGGATGCGCGGTCCCTCGTCCTCGGCGTCCTCGGCCAGCGCGACCCCCGCATCGCGCCACTTGCGGACGATGTCGCGGTGCCAGTCGACCTCGAACCAGTCCTTCACTGCTTGGCCGATGACCGGGCCAACCCCTGCCACGGCGGCGAGCTCGTCAGCGGCCGCGGCGGCGATGCGGTCGATGTCGCGGAACTCCCGGGCGAGAGCCTGTGCCGCGGTCGGACCGACGTGGCGGATGGACAGCCCCACCAGGACGCGCCACAACGGTCGCGTCTTGGCCGCCTCGATCGCCTCGAGCAGCTTGCCGGCGTTGGCGGTCAGGCCGCCGTCCTTGCGCCGGAACAGGTCGACCCGCGAGAGCTTGTCCTCGTCGAGGGAGAACACGTCGCCCTCGTCCTCGAGCACCCCTGCGTTGAGCAATGCGACTGCGGCTTCGTATCCGAGCACGTCGATGTCGAAGGCGCCGCGACCGGCGACATGGAACACGCGCTCGCGGAGCTGCGCCGGGCAGCGTCCTGTTGTTGGGGCACCGGATGTCGGCGTCGCCCTCCTTCTCCGTACGGAGCTTGGTCCCGCACTCGGGGCAGGTCGTCGGCATCACGAACTCGCGCTCACTGCCGTCGCGCAGGTCGACGACCGGCCCGACGATCTCGGGGATGACGTCGCCGGCCTTGCGCAGCACGACGGTGTCGCCGATCAGCACCCCCTTGCGGCGGACCTCCGAGGCGTTGTGCAGCGTCGCCAGGCTGACCGTGGAGCCACTCACGACGACCGGCTCCATGAACCCGAACGGCGTGACCCTGCCGGTGCGGCCGACGTTGACCCGGATGTCGTGCAGCTTGGTGTTCACCTCCTCCGGCGGGTACTTGAAAGCGATCGCCCACCGCGGTGCCCGCGACGTGGACCCCAGCCGTCGTTGCACCGGGACCTCGTCGACCTTGACGACGACGCCGTCGATCTCGTGCTCGACGTCGTGACGGTGCTCGCCGTAGTGGTCGATGAACGCGTCGACGCCCGCGAGGTCGTCGACGACCTTGAACCGCTCGCTCACGGGCAGGCCCCAGGCGCCGAGCAGGTCGTACGCCGTGGACTGCCGATCTGCAGTGAAGCCGTCGCGTGCACCGACACCGTGCACGACCATGCGCAGCGGCCGGGAGGCGGTCACCCGCGGGTCCTTCTGGCGCAGTGAACCGGCGGCCGCGTTGCGCGGGTTGGCGAACGGCGCCTTGCCTGCCTCGACCAGACCGGCGTTGAGCTCGCGGAACGCGACCACCGGGAAGAAGACCTCGCCACGCACCTCCAACCGCCGCGGCGCTCCGCTGTCGGCGACCTGCAGAGACGACGGCACGTTCGCGATGGTGCGGACGTTCAGCGTGACGTCCTCACCGGTGACCCCGTTGCCGCGGGTCAGCGCGCGGACCAGCCGGCCGTCCTCGTAGAGCAGGTTGATGGCCAGCCCGTCCACCTTGAGCTCGCACAGGTAGTGGACGTGGACTCCCCCGGAGTCGCGCTCGACCCGGTCGGCCCAGGCCGTCAGCTCGGCTGACGAGAACGCGTTGTCCAGGCTCATCATCCGCTCGACGTGGTCGACGGCCTGGAACTCGGTGGAGAACGTGCCGCCCACCGTCTGGGTGGGAGAGTCCGGCGTGCGCAGCTCGGGATGACGCTCCTCCATCGCCTCGAGCTCGCGCATCATCGCGTCGTAGTCACCGTCGCTGACCGTCGGCGCGTCGCGCACGAAGTAGTCGAAGCGGTGCCGGTCGACCTTCTCGGCCAGCTCGGCGTGCCGGTGCAGGTCGTCGGTGGCTTCCTTCTTCTTCTTGGTGGCCACTCATCCCTCCGGGTCGTCGACCAGCGCACGTGCAGCGGCCCGGCAGTGTCTTCAGCAGCGCGGGCACCTGCCGGGGGTCGGCCCCGGCCAGCCCGCAGGTGGGGGTCACCACGACGGGAGAGCCCGCGGCCGAGAGCAGCTCGGCGGGCAGCCCGAGCCGCCGCCACAGCCGGCGTACGGGGTCGACGCTAGCCGCCGGGTCCGACAACCCGGCGCCCGTCGCCGGAACCACACCGGCGAGCAGGGCAGTGCCGGCCTCGAGCACCTCACCGAGCTCGTCGTCGAGCGCCGACGGACCCGTGCCGGCCAGCAGCAGGTCGACCGACACCCCACGCGCGCCGGCCCGGTGCATCAGGAGCACCGGCGGATCGGCAGCGCAGCAGTGCACGACCACTGGCGCCTCCGCCGCCTGTAGCACCTCGCGCAGCACCGACTCGGCCTCGACCTCCGCGGGCGGCGGGTAGGCCTTCAGGCCGGACATGGAGCGCACCCGGCCGGCGAGCACCGTCGGGAGCGACGGCTCGTCGAGCGCGACGATGACGTCGATGCCGGGGAGGCGACGCCGGACGTCGCTGACATGCGCCGCGAGCCCCTCGGCCAGGGACGCCACGACGTCGCGGCGCGCACCCGGGTCGGAGAGCACCGGCTCACCACGCGGCAGCTGCAACGCGGCGAGCATCGTCCACGGGCCGGCCAGCTGCACCTTGACCGGCCCGGGGTGACCCTGCGCGGCCTCCTCGAACGCATCGAGGTCCTGCGCGAGGTACGACGTGGCGCGGCGCTCGTCAGCGCCGGGGCGGTCGACGAGGCGCCACCCGGAGGGCTGCAGGTCGACGTGCAGGTCGACGAGGACCCCGGCGGTGCGCCCCACCATGTCGGCTCCGGGCCCGCGGCCGGGCAGCTCCGGCAAGTGCGGCAGGTCGGGCAGCTCGCCGACGACGACTGCTGCGGCCTCGCGCGGGTCGGTTCCCGGCAGGGAGCCGACGCCGGTGGCCCAGCCCGCACCGAGCGGCAGCTGCGGGATCTCCACGGTCAGTAGGAGATCCGGTCGGACTTGGCCAGCCACGCGTCGAAGGGGGCGGTCGCGGGATCGATGCGGGTCTGGTGCACCGGGGTCGGCCAGCCCGACCGGGGCTGGTCGAAGAGGTCGTAGAAGGCGCGGTCGTCGAAGCCGGCGCGGGCCGCGTCGTCGCGGTCGGCGACGTAGACGACCTCGTCGACCCGGGCCCACAGCGCAGCGGCCAGGCAGAGCGGGCACGGCTCGCAGGAGGCGACCAGGACGCAGCCGGTCAGGGTGAAGTCGTCGACCACAAGGCAGGCCGCGCGGATCGCCACCACCTCGGCGTGCGCCGTCGGGTCCAGGTCGCGGGTGACCCGGTTGACGCCTTCGGCCACCACCTCGTCGCCGCGGATGATGAGCGCCGCGAACGGGCCGCCGCCGGCCGCGACGTTGTCGACGGCGATGTCCACGACGCGACGCAGGCTCGACTCGGAGACCGAAGAGGTGGTCATCGGGTCACCGTAGCCGCCGCCCTCAGGCGTCGCTCTTGAGCCGCGACCACGACTCCGTGTCCTCTCGGAGGTCCTGTTTGAAGTACAGCCCTCGGAGCACCCCCTCGAACTGGTACCCGCACCGTTGCGCAACCGCCTTCGAGGCGTCGTTGGTCCTGCTGATGAGCAGCTGGAGCCGGATCATGTCCTGCGCCTCGAACGCCCAGGCAGTCAGCTGGCGCAGGGCCTCGGTGGCCACTCCCCGTCCCCGTGCGTCGGCACTCAGGACGTAACCGAGCTCGGCGGTGCGCTCGTCGTGGTCCATGTGCGGCGCCACCGCAACGCCGAGGAACCCGCCGCCGGACGGCTCCTCGATCGCGAAGTTCATCCGGGTGTGGTCGGACCTGCCCAGCTCGTAGCGCTCGACCCAGGCCCGGTCGAAGCCGTCAGGCACCGGGTCGGGCACCCGGGTGAACCGGCGTACGACGGGGTCAGCGATCAGGGAACGGAATCCGGGGAGGTGCTGCTCACCGAAGGGCACGAGCCGAATGGAGGGCGCGCCACGCATGTCAGGGGTGGCCGGGCGTGGTGGCAGCGATCGTGGCCGAGCCGATCACGGCGTCACCGTCGTAGAGGACGACCGCCTGACCGGGGGCGACCCCACGCATCGGCCGCCGCAGCTCGACCTGCACGTCCGCGCCGGCGTCGCCGCACCACGCGACGGCGGGGACGGCCTCGCCGTGCGCCCGGACCTGGGCGAGGCACTCGACCGGACGACGGGTGCCGGCCCGCTCCACCGCGGGCGGATCGCGGTCAGCGCTTCCACGTCGAGGTCCTCGGCCGAGCCCACCGTGACGGTGTTGGTCACCGGCGAGACATCGAGGACGTAGCGCGGGCGGCCGTCCGCGGCGGGCCGGCCGATGCGCAACCCCCGCCGCTGCCCGACCGTGAAGGCGTAGGCCCCGTCGTGGTCGCCGACCTGCTCGCCGGCGCGGTCGACGATCGGTCCCGGGGCCGAACCCAGGCGGGCCTGGAGAAAGCCGGCGGTGTCGCCGTCGGCGATGAAGCAGATGTCGTGGCTGTCGGGCTTGGCCGCGACCGCGAGGCCCCGCTGCGCCGCCTCCCGTCGTACGTCGTCCTTGGTTGACGCGCCGAGCGGGAACATCGCGCCGGCCACCTGCTCGGCGGTCAGGACGCCGAGCACGTAGGACTGGTCCTTCGCCTCGTCGACCGCGCGCAGCAGGCGGCCGTCGACGATGCGCGCGTAGTGACCGGTGCAAACGGCGTCGAAGCCCAGCGCCAGCGCCTTGTCGAGCACGGCGGCGAACTTGATCTTCTCGTTGCACGTCACGCACGGGTTGGGGGTGCGCCCCGCGGCGTACTCGGCGACGAAGTCGTCGACCACGTCGGCGCGGAAGCGCTCGGCGAGGTCCCAGACATAGAACGGGATTCCGATCACGTCGGCCGCCCGACGCGCATCGCGGGCGTCCTCGAGGGTGCAGCAGCCGCGGGCACCGGTGCGGAAGGACTGCGGGTTGCTGGACAGCGCGAGGTGCACACCGGTCACGTCGTGGCCCGCGTCTTGTGCGCGGGCCGCCGCGACAGCTGAGTCGACGCCGCCGGACATCGCCGCGAGCACTCTCATCGGGGGTCCCCGTGGAATCGGGAGCGCAGCGAGCGATTTCGTCGGGAGGACTTCACGACCGTACGCCGTTCTGGCCGGCACGGCGGGCGCGCTCGACGACCGGGCCGATCACGTCGGCGACCGCATCGACGTCGGCTGGCGTGGACGTGTGACCGAACGAGAAGCGCAGCGATCCGCGCGCGAGGTCCTCGGGGATGCCCATCGCGATCAGCACATGGCTGGGCTGCGGCACCCCCGCAGAGCAGGCGGAGCCGGTGGAGCACTCGATGCCCCGGGCGTCGAGCAGAAGCAGCAGGGCATCGCCTTCGCAGCCGGGGAAGGAGAAGTGCGCGTTGCCCGGGAGCCGATGCGCGAGTGCCAGGTCGGGGTCGCCACCGAGGACCGCGTCCGGTACGGCGAGGGCGAACCGTCGTACCAGGTCGTCGCGCAGCCCGGCGAGGTGCTCGGCGCGTTCGGGCTGGCGCTTGACGGCGACCTCGGCGGCCGCCGCGAAGCCGGCGATGGCCGGGGTGTCGAGGGTGCCGGACCGCACATCGCGCTCCTGGCCGCCGCCGTGCAGCACCGGCGTGGGGGCCAGCGCGCGGCTCAGGACCAGGGCACCGACGCCGAGCGGCCCGCCGATCTTGTGACCGGTGACGGTCATCGCGTCCAGCCCGCTCGCGGTGAAGTCGACCGGCAGCTGACCGAGGGCCTGCACCGCGTCGGAGTGGATGGGGACTGCGAACTCATGGGCCACCGCGGCGAGCTCGGTGATCGGCTGCACCGTGCCGACCTCGTTGTTGGCCCACATGACCGACACCAGGGCGACCGAGTCGGGATCCTCGGCCAGGGCTGCTCGCAGCGTCTCGGGGTGGACCCGGCCGTGGCCGTCCACGGGCAGCCACTCGACCTGCGCGGCCTCGTGCTCGGCCAGCCAGAGCGCGCAGTCCATGACCGCGTGGTGCTCGACCGCGCTGGCCAGGATGCGGGTCCGGCGCGGGTCCTCGGCGCGGCGGGCCCAGTAGAGGCCCTTGATGGCCAGGTTGTCCGCCTCGGTGCCGCCGCCGGTGAAGACGACCTCGCTCGGCCGGGCGCCGAGCGCCTGCGCCAGCGACTCACGGGCCTCCTCGACCACGCGCCGCGCGGCGCGGCCGGCGGCGTGCAGCGACGAGGGGTTCCCCACCAGCCGGAGCTGTGAGGTCATCGCCTCGAGGGCCTCCGGGATCATCGGAGTCGTCGCGGCATGGTCGAGGTAGGTCGCGCGCTGGCTCATGACGCGTTCGAGTCTATGCGCGCGGATCGGCAGCAGAGTTCACTCGGCCGTCTCAGGCCTTGCGCTTGGCGATCTCCTCGGTGAGCGCGGGCAGCACCTGGTGCAGGTCGCCGACGACGCCGAAGTCGACCAGCTCGAAGATCGGGGCCTCGGGGTCCTTGTTGACCGCGACGATGGTCTTCGAGGTCTGCATGCCGGCCCGGTGCTGGATCGCGCCGGAGATGCCGGCCGCGATGTAGAGCTGCGGCGACACGGTCTTGCCGGTCTGCCCGACCTGGTGCTGGTGCGGGTACCACCCGGCGTCGGTCACCGCGCGGGACGCCCCGACTGCGGCACCGAGCGCGTCGGCGAGCGCCTCGATCACCGAGAAGTTCTCGCCGCTGCCGACCCCGCGACCCCCGGACACCACGATCGCCGCGCCGGAGAGGTCCGGCCGCTCACCCTTCTCCTCCACGACGCGCTCGGTGATCCGGGCGCCCTTCGCCGCGTCGGACAGCTCGACGCTGACGTCGACGCGCTCGGCGGCTGCCGCGGCTGCCTCGGGCGCCGTCGAGTTGGGCCGCAGCGTGATGATCGGCGTGCCGGTCGTCACCCGCGACTGCACGACGGTCGATCCGCCGAACACCGGCTGCTCGGCGAGCACCCCGTCGCCGGACGACGTGACGTCGGTCGCGTCGGTGATGAGCCCGCTGCCCGTCCTGATGGCCAGCCGGCCGGCGATCTCCTTGCCCTCGGCACCCGAGGGAAGCAGCACGGCAGCGACCGACCCGGCATCCGACAGGACCTTGGCGAGTACGTCGACGGACGGCCCGACGAGGTAGGACGAGACGTCGTCGCCGTCGGCGACGTAGACCTTGGCCGCGCCGTACTCGGCGAGCCGGTCCTTCGCGGCGTCGAAGCCGTTGCCGACGAAGACCGCGCTGGGCTCACCCAGCCGCCGGGCCAGCGTCAGCAGCTCGAGGGTGACCTTCTTGACGTCACCGTCGGTGTGGTCGACGAGGACGAGGATCTCGGCCATGGGGGTTCGGGTCCCTTCGAGTGGCGGGAGAGGGTGCGCGGGCGTCGCGCGGGCTAGATGAACTTCTTGCTGGCCAGGAACTCGGCGAGCTTGGTGGCGCCGTCGCCCTCGTCCTTGACCACGGTGCCCGCCTGCCGCGGTGGAGCGGCCTCGAAGGACTCGACCGGCGCTCCACGCGCCGCCGAGACCGACGTCACCGGCCTCGATGCCGAGGTCGGACGAGGGACAGCGTCTCCACCGGCTTCTTCTTCGCGGCCATGATCCCCTTGAAGGACGGGTAGCGCGGCTCGTTGATCTTCTCGACCACGCTGACGACGGCGGGCAGCTGCGCCTCGACCGCCTGGTAGCCGTCGTCGGTGAGCCGCTTGATCTTCACGGCGCTCCCGTCGACGGTGACCTCCTTGGCGAAGGTCAGCTGCGGCACACCCAGCCGCTCGGCGAGCATCGCGGGCAGGACGCTCATCCGGGCGTCGGAGGACTCCGAGCCCAGCAGGACCAGGTCGTACGACGTGGTGCCCACGGCCTTGGCCAGTGCGAGTGAGGTGGCCACCGCGTCCGAGCCGTGCAGGCCGGGGTCGAGCACGTGGATGGCCTTGTCGGCACCCATCGACAGCGCCTTGCGCACCGTCTCGGTCGCCGACTCGGGTCCCATGCAGAGCACGGTCACCTCGCCGCCGGAGGCCTCCTGCAGGCGCAGCGCCTCCTCCACGGCGTACTCGTCCATCTCGTTCATCACCGGGTCGGTCGCACCGCGGTCCAACGTGTTGTCGGCGGGGTCCAGCTTCTTCTCCGACCAGGTGTCCGGCACCTGCTTCACGCACACGACGATGTTCATGCCAGGGAGGTTACCGGCGAGTAGCAGCGCGCAAACGGTTGGGCCCTGTCTGTTCGGGCACAAGGAAGCGTTGCCCCGGAGAGGTGTTCGTCACATGCACTGTTGACCGGCTTGTCGCCCTTTCGGTACTGACCGCGGCGTTCGCCCCCGCCGCCGTGCTCGGCGCGTTACCCGTTGTGATCCCGGTCGTGGTCGGCCTGTCGCTGTTCCTGGCCGCGGTCGTTCGCGAGCCGGCGGACCACAAGGGCGCACCGGCGGCTCCGACGGACGCCCGATGACGAAAGGCCCCGGCCCGACGCGGCCGGGGCCTTTCGTGTCGTGCTGATCACTCCAACCGGCTGCGCACGACCCGACCGGGCACGCCGGCGACCACGCTCCCGGCTGGCACCTCGCCACGCACCACGGTGTGCGCGGCCAGCACGCTGCCCTCCCCCACCATCGCCCCGCGCAGGATCGACGCCTTGACGCCGACCCAGACGTCGGGACCGACGCGCACCGGCGTCTTGACGATGCCCTGGTCCTTGATGGGCGTCGCGAGGTCATCGAACCGGTGGTCGAAGTCGCAGACGTAGACCCAGTCCGCGACCAGGGTGCGCGCACCGAACTCGATGTCCAGGTAGCAGTTCACCGTGTTGTCCCGCCCGAACACGGCCTTGTCGCCGACGCGGAGGGTGCCCTCGTGCGCGCGCAGCCGGGTGTCGTCGCCGAGATGCACCCACCGGCCGAGCACGATGCGCCCGTAACCGGGCCGGGCCGAGAGCTCCACCCGGCGGCCGATGTAGACGAACCCCTCCGTCACCACATCGGGGTGGCGCACCTTGAGGACGAGGAACCGCCAGTAGCGAACGAGGTGGAACCTCGTCCACGCACGGTGGCGCAACACCCACCTGAGGCTGGCCGGGGTGAGGAACGCCAGGAGACCGAGCTGCCGAGGGTCCTTGTCCGTTCGCCGCACGACGTACGACGCTATCCGCGGCCTCGCGACGCTGTGCCTCGGGATACGAGGTTGTCACTTCCAACCCGAAGTCGATCACCTCTCCCTAGACTCCCGGTATGGCGATGGGGGAAGCAGACGTAGACGCCCTGATCGAGCAGCTCTGGAACGCCGGGGGCACCGACCTGCTGCTTACTGCAGGGACGACTCCTCTGTTGCGTGTCAACGGTGACCTCTGCCCGGCCGTCGACTATCCACCGCTCAAGCCGGCGGACACGGCGGCGATGGCCGACGCGCTCTTGAACGACGCGCAGCGGGAGCTGTTCGCAGGCAAGGACGTGGACTTCTCGTTCTCGTGGCGCGAGGGTGCGCGGATCCGCGGGAATGCGTTCCGCCAACAGGGCTCAGCGGCAGTGGCGTTGCGGATGATCCCCCGCCACATCCCGTCCTTCGAGGATCTCGGCACGCCACCGGTGGTGCAGCGCTTCGCCGAGCTGAAGCAGGGCCTGGTGTTCGTCACAGGGCCGACCGGCTCGGGAAAGTCGACGACGCTTGCGTCGATCATCGACTGGATCAACACCAACCGTGCGGTGCACATCATCACCGTCGAGGACCCGATCGAGTACGTCCACGAGCACAAGCGCTCTGCGGTGAACCAGCGGGAGGTCGGCGAAGACACCGAGACCTTCGCAGCCGCGTTGCGCAGCTGCCTTCGCGAGGACCCCGACATCGTCCTGGTCGGCGAGATGCGCGACCTGGAGTCGATCCGTTTCGCCCTGACGCTGGCCGAGACCGGCCACGTGGTGTTCGGCACGCTGCACACCAACGACACCGCGCAGGCCGTCGACCGGCTCATCGACGTCTTCCCCGGAGACCAGCAGCCGCAGATCAGGGTGCAGCTCGCGTCAACGCTGACGGGCGTGGTCTACCAGCGGCTGGTGCCGCGGATCACTGGCGGCATGGTCGCGGCCTACGAGGTGCTGACCGGGACGGTTCCCGTGCGCAACCTGGTCAAGGAAGGAAAGGCCAGCCAGCTGCGCAACAACATCGTCCTGGGCGCTCACGACGGCATGCAGACGCTGGAGATGTCGCTCACCGAGTTGGTGGCAGCAGGCGTGGTGTCGTACGACGAAGCTGTGGCTCGGTCGTTGTTCCCGCGTGACGTCAAGCGTCCGTTCGTGCCCGAACCGCAGTAGGGCCCGGCAGCCGAAGCCGCCGGGCCCTGCCCCCTGCTGTGCGTTGTTAGCAGCCGCCTGCTGGCTCGCTCGCAAGGCCCGTGGCTGCGGCATAAACGACCGGGGTCGCTGGCGCCGACTTGAGCAGCCCGGCAGCGACAAGCGCTGCGATGTCTGCGGCGGGCGCTGCAGTGAGGTTGCTCGGCTTGGCCATAAACGCATCCGAGGCGATCTGCACCTGCTTGACGTCGGCCTTGCACGCCGCTGTCTGAGCGTCGTCGCGGAAGGTGCCGAGACCGAGGACAACGATGCCGGCCAGGATGCCGAGCACGACGATGACGATAAGGAGCTCAATGAGGGTGAAGCCACCCTCACGCTCGTTTTGAAGCCTGCGAACGCGCTGAACCATGTGTAGTTCCTCCCCCACGAAGGGACTCTGTGCCCCGCCTGCGTCGTTCGAGTCCGAGACCCGCGTCGGCGTTGCTGTTTGCACAACGATGGGCGGTTTGCAAGGCAAAAGTGATGGGAGTTTAGATATCTGAACGCCAGGACTACGGAAGTCCATCTGAATGGGCCCGTCACGGAAGTCGCCTCGCCCCGCGGAAGTCGCGAGAAGGGCTAGACCGTCACTGTCCGAGCTTCCAGGACTGGACCTCAACCGCTCGGTCACCGGCCACCGGCACGAAGTTCCCGTCGGTGATCTTCACCAGCGTGCGCCCATCCTGGCGCCATCCGTTCGCTGTTGACGGTGGCGAAGCACAGGAGCCGGACGGACAGACCCAGGCGGTCAAATAAACCCGCAAGGGTGTCGGCGCCAGCGTGTTGTCGGGCAGCTCGATGAGCGGACCCTCGTAGCCGTTGCTGGGACTGACGTTCAGCGTGGCCGCGCGCGCCACCAGCCCCGACCGGAACACCTGGCCCGTGACACCGACCAGCCGGATGTCCAGCCACGCCTTCGGCGTGTAGGCGGTGCCCTGGATGTAGAGCTCGTCGGTGTGGATGTCGGTGTGCAGCATGGGGCAACCGGCGACGGCGCTCACGCAACCCGACTGCGCCCGCACCGCGATTGGCCGCCAGGAGAGATCGAGCTTGAGATGGTCCACCTGTTCCGAGACGCTCTGGTCCGCACTGTTGGTCTCAACAATCACGCGGGCAATGACCGGCGCGGCAGGGTTGGGCATCCCGAACGCGTACAGCGCTCCCTTGAGCTCGTTGGTGATGTCGATGGTCTCCGTCTGGTAGGTCAATGTCGAGGTCCCAACCGACACGCTGAGGGGTTTGGTGATGGTCGTTGCACCCACTTGCAGCTCGAGCTCAAGTGTCGTCCCCGCATTTGCTCCCAGTTCGCCGTGGCTGACGGTGACCTTCGCATCCTCGAGGACAGCACGAGGAGCCACAGCCGAGGAGAGACCCGTGAAGCCGTTCACCTGCAATGTCGACGTCTTGTTCTTGGCAAGCCCTGACACGTTCGGACCGGCATGCCCGTCACTGTCGTTAGCCAGGGCACCTCCAGTGAGCGGGGCAAAGTTCGGACTGCCGGGACTGGTCAGCGTCCCCGGGGTAGGAAGAAGGGTGGCGGACTCGGTTGAACCGGTCGTTGCCTTGGCGCCGTACAGCACCAAAGACGGCCGGTCGACGTGCCAAGTGCCGCAGATCTCCATGCTGCCCTTGCTGACCTGCATCTGGCTGTCTCCGCCGAACACGAACTGAACGCCGTCCGTGGCCTCCGACGTGAGCGGACTGACGCAGGCGCCCGGCATGTTGTCCAGGTCGGTCGCGGTGGTCCAACCCTGCTTGGTCCCGGCGACCAGCACGCCGTCCGTGTCGTTGAACGTCCAGATGTTGTCGCCGTGCGGCACGACGGGGGACCCGGATGTCGGCATGTCGGCGTTGTGGAAGTCGAAGTAGTAGACGCCCGGCGGGAACCAGAACGTCTTGCCGCCGCAGCTTCCGCCCCCGTCCATCAGGTCTGACAGTCCGACCGCGTCGTCGTAGTAGCCCGGGGTGAAAGTGACCGGGTTCGATGCACAGCTCGGCAGCGATCTCGGCGTCATCCCGGCTGTCGGCTGCGCATAGGCCGACGGGAACACCGTGGCAGGGTCGTCACCCGGCAGGCTGTGTCCCGACGGGCAGTGCGTGTTAGCGAGTACGTGCGTCATCACGGTGCCGAAGCAACCACCCTCGGCCGTGATGCTGACATTGTCGGGGTTGCTGTTCGGGCCGGTGACGTAGATGCCGTTGCAGTTCGTGCTGTTGGACGGAGGGGGCCACGTCGCGGGGCACAAGGTGCCGGTGTCGTCTGCGTGAATGGTCGAGTTCACGTAGACCGCGCCCTTGATCTTCAACGGCCGGTTGCCGGTCTTGTTGAGGCCGGTCTCACCACCCGTGCCCAGGGTGAGCACTGCCAAGGGCGGCTTGTTCGAGGCGTCGATGTACACGAGCCCACCCGCACCGCCACTGGTTGCATCGGGTGCGCAGGTCACCGTCACCGGAACGCCGGCCGGGCTCAGACCTGGATAGGTCTTCAGGTTGCCCGCACCGAGACATGGCAGCGAGGACGCAGGGTTGTTGAAGTACTCGCTGTTCCGTACATCGTTGATCGCGGTCTGCAGCGCACCACCAGCATCGGTCGATGACTGCGAGGCCTGCTCCGTGACTCGGTCAGACCTCAGCCCGGTCGAGCTGTAAGCCAGGAGCGAGCTGACCACGATGCTCACGGTCATGACGAAGATGAGTGCGAGGACCAGCGATGCGCCGTCGTCGCCGCCTGGTGTCCTGCGCTTCAGGCCTCTCATGTCGTCCGCTTTGCGCCGACGAGTGTGAAAGCTGCGTCCGCACCACTCCGCGACAGTGTCAGGTTCACCGCGGTGGACGTTGGCCCACAGGTCGGTGCGGGACTGCAGACAGGTGTTGGGGCTGCCGGCAGGAGCCCGCGCGCCACTGTCTGCGTGGTACCAATGGTCAACGGATACGAGGGCGCCGGCGTGGCAGGTGCTTCGCAGCTCCGCCTCTGCAGTTCGCCTGTGGTGACGCCGTCCGCAGTCACCGTGCTGAAGACGTAGCTGACGACGGTTACCCGTGGCGCCAGGTCATCAGGGTTGTAGGAAGTTCCGCGGATCTCGAGGACGGCAGTACCTGCGCCACAGCCCGCCGCGACCCCTGCGCGGATGCCGTTCGCTCCCTGCGCGGCTTGGACGTCTCGTCCGAAGTAGACCGAGCTGATCTGCTCGGCCCTCGTCCCGTCCAGGCGCGACTTCGTCTGGTTGTTGGTCGTCATGGTGGCGAACATGAGCCCGACAAACGCCGCCATGAGGACGCCAAGGATGGCGATAGACAGGATCAACTCGATAAGAGTGAAACCTGCGTCCCGCTTGCAGCGCCTCAGCATGCGACACACGGCCTTCGGACGATGACGTAGCGGTCCATCGAGAACGACGGATACAAGGCGGCGTCCACCGTCACGTGGAGCCGTAGCTGGCGCACACCCTCGTCATTCGCGCAAGCGGGGTCGAAGGCTCCCGCTGTCCAGTACTTGACCTCCACGACAGCCACGTTGAAGCCCGCCGGCGGCGCGGTCGCGGGGGCAAACGCGCCGGTCTCGTAGAAGGAAGGTGGCTGACAGTTTCCCGCGTTGTAGGTCGAGTCCGTGGTCGCGTCGGCGATCGACTCGGACCACGACGTCAGCAGCTGTTGGGCCTGCACCTGTCGACGGTCCTGTGACGAGGACCCGACGGCGGCGAGAACCGCTCCGACAACCGCGGGGATCGCAATGCCCATGATCATGATCGTGATGATGAGTTCCAGCAGTGACTCACCCGCGTCTCCACGCGTGATCGCGCGGCTGCGAAGGCTCACGAGAGGTTGGCCGTTCGGAAGATGCCGTACATGGCGGAGACCAGCGCGATCGCGACGAACCCGACCAGTCCGCCGGAGAACAGAAGGACCGCCGGCTCGATCAGAGATGTCACCTTTTTGATCTTGTAGTCGAGCTCGCGCTCGAAGTACTTCGCAGCGACTTCGAGCTGTGCGTCGAGCGACCCCGTCTCCTCGCCCACTCGGATCATCTGGCTCGCGGTGGCAGGGAAGAGTTTCGTCGCCAGCAGTGGGCGCGCGAGGCCGGCGCCTTGAACCATCTCGTCGTAGGCCTGGCGTAGGCCGCGGTCGAAGACGAGGTTCCGAACGCTCTCGCGGGCCACGTTCATTGCCTCGGTTAGCGGCACACCAGCGGAGACCATCGACGACAGGATCCGGCAGTAGCGCTCGACAATCGCGTAGCGCACCGTCTCGCCTATGACCGGAAGGCGCAGCAGTACCTTGTGCCAGAGCATCCGGCCAGCCGTGAACTGCAGGGCGACAAAAAAGCCCACCGTGAGAACGATGGCGCCGCCGAGCAGCAGCCACCAGTACTCGCTGAGGAAGGCGGTGGTGGCCATCAGCATCCGGGTCGGCAGTGGAAGCTCGGCCTCCAGGCTCTCAAAGAACACCGCGAACTTCGGCAGGACGAACGTCGCCAGCACCACGACGGTGAGGATCGACATCACCACGATGATGGCCGGGTAGGTGATCGCGCTCTTGACCTTGCGACGGGCTTCCAGGTCCCGTTCGATGTAGACGGAAAGCTGATCCAGCACGGTGTCCAGGCGCCCGGTTAGCTCGGCAGAGCGGAGGATTCCCCGATAGAACGCCGGGAAGTCCGAGGGGTGGCGCTCGAAGGCGTCGGACAGAGTCGCACCTGCCCGCAGGTCCTCGCCGATCTCCGCCATGACCCGTTGCACGCCACGGCTCGACGACTCGTCGGTCAGCACCTGGATGGCGTCGAGGATGGGCACCCCGGCTCGGATGAATGCCGCTAGCTGCCGGGAGAGGTGCATCAGCTCGGCCCGCTTGATCCGGGTCTTGGTGAGCTCGAACTGCAGGAAACCGTGCTTCTCGGAGAGCTGCTTGACGTCCAGTTCCCGATTCAACAAGGCGATGCGGGCGGACGTGAGGGTGTCGGCTTCCTGCACACCCTTCTCCACGGCGCCGTTCGCACCGGCGGCGACGTACGCGAATTTCGGCATCAGGGACTCACAAGGTGTAGATGCTGCGGACGACCTCGGCGATGGTCGTGACGTCGGTCTCTATCAGCGTGCGCGCCTCGTGCCGAAGCGGCCGCATGCCCTGCTGCATCGCGAGCTTGCGCATCTCCTCGTGAGATGGCCGGCCGGACACCAGCATCTGCCTGAGCTCCTCCGTCATCCGGAGCAGCTCGTAGACACCGACGCGATCGGAGTAGCCGGTGCGTGAACACAGATTGCAGCCCTCGCCAATCCAGAACTGGTCCTTCTGCTCGCCGCCGATGTCGTTGTAGAAGGCAAGTTCCTCGGTGGTCGGGTAGTAGGGCACCTTGCAGTAGATGCAGGACCGCCGCACCAGTCGCTGCCCCACGACGCCCAGCACCGAGGAGGCGATCAGGAACGGCTCGATGCCCATGTCGAGGAACCGGTAAAGCGCTGAGACGGAGTCGGTCCCGTGCAGCGACGAGAGGACAAAGTGGCCGGTGAGCGCGGACTGTACGGCGATGCGTGCCGTCTCGGCGTCGCGGATCTCGCCGACGAGGATCACGTCGGGGTCCTGGCGGAGGATGGCCCGCAGGCCGCCGGCGAAGGTGACGCCGGCTGCCTCGTTGATCTGGATCTGGTTGATGGAGGGGAACACGTACTCGACCGGGTCCTCGATGGTCATGATGTTGCTCTCGGAGCTGTTGACCTGCGTCATCGAGGCGTAAAGAGTCGTCGTCTTCCCACTCCCCGTCGGACCGGCGCAGATGACCATGCCGAACGGGGAGTGGATCATGCCCGAGTAGATCGCGTGCGTGTCGGGTGGCATTCCGAGATCACCGAGCCGGTAGGACGGACGGCTCTTGTCGAGCAGTCGCAACACGACCTTCTCCCCCCAGATGACTCCCGACGTGGCCACCCGGATGTCGATCTCCCGTCCGTCGATCGTCATGGCGATCTGGCCGTCCTGGGCGCGCCGACGCTCGACGATGTTCATGCCGGCCAGGATCTTCACCCGGCTGGCGATGGCCGGGCCCATGGAGTCAGGCAGGGCCATCACGTCGTGGAGAGCGCCGTCGATGCGGTGCCGCACCCGAACCCGATCGCCCTGCGGCTCGATATGGACGTCTGATGCCCGGTCGCGAAGGGCCTGCGTGATGATCTTCTGGACGATCTGCACCACGGGGGCGTCGTCGGCGCCGACGTTGGGGGCGTTCGCGGTGACCTGGCGGGTCCCGTGGACCGCGGTGAACGCCGCGACATGGTCGTCCACGTCGGAGATCGCTCGGTAGGTGTTGTCGATGACACGTCGGATCTCTGCCTCGGTGGCAAGGGAGAGCCGCACCTGGCGCCCGGTGGCTTCCTCGAGGACACGGGCCAGGTCCTGGTGCGGGTCGCTGACCGCGATCTCGAGAAAGCCCAGCGCATCCAGTGCCACGGGAACCGCACCGGTCCGCCGCGCCACCGTCTCGGGGAGGAGTGCAGCAACGTCCGGGTCCGGCTCGCGTGACCGGAGGTCGGCGTTGGGGAGCTGGAGCTGCGCGCTGAGGGCAGCGACGAGCTGGGTGTCGTCGATCGCGCCGAGCTCCACCAGGAGGGCCCCCAGCCTCTTGCCGGACTCCGGCTGCTGCAGGAGTGCCTCGGCGACCTGCGTGCGGGTCAGCGAACCGAGCGTCACCAGCAGCTCACCCAAGGGGGGCGAATCGGCCGGGCGCGCCAATGGCACAGTGGCCTGTCCGACGGCCATCTCCGGAGGAGCCTCCGGCGGCGCCGGCTCCTCTCGGGCCGCCCTTCCCAGACGAACCACGCGTGTCCCCCTCTTCCTGGGCCGGGACGTGTGCCGGGCCCCTTCAGTCACGCTTTCAGGGTCACATGTGCGGCCTCGCCGCCACGCTCGCGTTTAGTGATCTATGCGCCGGACTAGTCATTCCTGCCACGTCTGGCCTAGACATCACTTCTTCGGGTAGAGATGCGCCTTCGCGATGATCGGTCCGGTGAGCGAGCCGACCCGAATGCGGATCTCGTAGTTGGTGTTGACCTGGAAGTTGCCCTTGGTCGACAGGTTGTACATGTACTTGCTGTCGACAGGCCGCATCTGTTGATCGCTGTCGGCGTTGCTCACACTGGCGACAAGGATCTCCTCGCCGTACGTGTCGAACCCGATTCCCTGGCTGACGGTGAGGAACAGGGTCGGGCTGTTGGTGAGTACGCCGCTGCAGCTCCCGGCCAGGCGAACCTTCACGGGAACGACGTTTCCGTACTTCGCGATGTTCCGCTCGTTCTGCATGATCGGCGCATCGAATGTGGCGGTGTAGACGTCAGTCGTCGTGGCCGCCTTGCTGTCCGTGCCCGACAGGCCGTCAGAGTCCGTCACGGTGACAGCCATGGTGACCTGGCCGCAGCCCGGCGGGATCTGTGTGGTCGTGTCGGTGAGGACACCGCTCGCCGGCCGACCCGTGAACGTCTGGGTCGAGACGAATGCGCCTCGGGTGTACGTGACGACCACTGTCTCGGTGTCCGCACCAGGATCGGCCCACTGAACGCTTGAGTTGACCGCTCCACTCACAGGATCGACGGAGAACGAGGTGATGGTGACGCCAGGCGCGACGTTGGCGACCGTCACAGCGACGGTGTCGCTGTCCGGCGCTCCGTCGGAGTCGCTGACCGTGACGCTAACCGTCGAGCTGGCCGGGCCGTCCGAGAACGAGCACACGAAGCTGCCCGCGCCGGTGGCGGCGTTGAACACGTCCGCACCGACCTGGGTGCCGCCCGTCCCGCACTCGGTCGCGCCCAACGTGAACGTGTCCACACCCGGGTCGCTGGTCGTGAAGCTGTACGTATGCGACGTGCCCTCGTTCACAGCCGTCGCACCGGTGAGCGTTACCGTCGGCGCCACATTCGCGATGGTCACCGTCTGGGTGGCGGTATTGCCCGCGACGCCATCGGAGTCCGTCGCCTGTGCCGACACCGTGCTGCTAGCCGGCCCGTCCGCGAACGTGCACGTGAAGCTGCCCGCCGTGTTCGAGTTCGTGTCCGAACCCGCCACCTTCGTGCCGTCGGCACCGCAGCTGGTCGCGACCGAAGACACCGTGTCCGTACCCGGGTCGGAGATCGTGTAGCTGTAGGTGTGCTGGACCACGCCCTCATTCACACTGAGGTCATTGCCGGCAGAGAATGTCACCGTCGGACCGACGTTGTTCACCGTCACCCCGAGGGTGTCGCTGTCCGGCGCCCCGTCGGAGTCGCTCACCGTCACGCTGACCGCCGAGGCGTCCGGACCGTCCGGGAACGAACACACGAAGCTGCCCGCACCCGTCGTGGCGTTGAAGCTGTCCGAACCGACCTGGGTGCCGCCGGTCCCGCACTCCGTGGCGCCAAGCACGAAAGTGTCCGCACCCGGGTCCGACGTGGTGAAACTGTAGGTGTGCGAGCTGCCCTCAGCCACCGTGACCAGACCAGTCAGGGTCACCGTCGGCCCCACGTTGTCAACCGTCACGGCGACGGTGTCGCTGTCCGAAGCCCCGTCCGAGTCGCTCACGGTCACGCTGACCGTCGATGAGTCCGGGCCGTCCGGGAACTGGCAGACGAAGCTGCCCGCACCCGTCGTGGCGTTGAAGCTGTCCGGCCCGACCTGGGTGCCGCCGGTCCCGCAGTCGGTCGCGCCCAGCGTGAACGTGTCCGTGCCGGGGTCGGTGGTCGTGAAGCTGTAGGTGTGGGACGTGCCCTCGTTGGCCGTGGCCGAACCAGTAAGGGTCACCGTCGGTGCGACGTTCGAGATCGCAACGTTGACGGTGTCGCTGTCCGGCGCACCGTCGGAGTCACTGACCGTCACACTGACCGTCGAGGATCCCGGGCCGTCCGGGAACAGACAGGTGAAGCTACCCGCACCCGTGATGGGGTCGAACGTGTCCGGCCCGACCTGGCTGCCACCCGTCCCGCACTCGGTCGCGTCCAGAACGAACGTGTCCTGGCCGGGGTCGGTGCTCGTGAAGCTGTAAGTGTGCGATGTGCCCTCGTTCGCCGTGACCGCACCGGTCAGAGTCACGGTCGGCGCCAGGTTCGCGATGGTCACGCTGACGGTGTCGCTGTCCGGCGCACCGTCAGAATCATGGACGGTCACGCTGACGGTCGAGGAGTCCGGGCCATCCGGGAACGTGCAGACGAAGCTGCCCGCACCCGTCGTCGAGTTGAACGTGTCCGGGCCGATCTGGCTGCCATTCGTTCCGCAGTCGGTGGCGTCAAGGACGAAGGTGTCCTCGCCGGGGTCGCTGGTGGTGAAGGCGTACGTGTGTGACGTGCCCTCGTTCGCGGTGGCGTCACCGGTCAGGGTCACCGTCGGCGTGACGTTCGACACCGTCACGACCACGACCTGGTTGTCGGTGTCCGACGCGCCGTCGGAGTCGGTGACCGTGGCAGTCACGTTCGTGGTCGCCGGGCCGTCCGCGAAGAAGCAGTCGAAGCTGCCCGCACCAGTCACCGGGTTGAACGCGTCCGAACCGGCGACCTTCGCGCCGTTCGCACCACACCCAGTTGTGACCGTGTGCGTGTCGTCACCCGGGTCGGTGACCGTGAAGCTATAGGTGTTCGTGTCACCCTCGTCCGCTGTGGCCGATCCGGTCAGCACGATGCTCGGCTTCACGTTGTTGATCGTCACCACGAGGGTGTCGCTGTCCGGAGCGCCGTCGGAGTCACTGACCGTGACACTGGCCGTGGAGGAGTCCGGGCCGTCCGGGAACGAACACGTGAAGGTGCCCGCACCCGTGAACGGGTTGAACGTGTCCGGCCCGACCTGGCTGCCGGCCGTCCCGCACTCGGTCGCATCCAACACGAACGTGTCGGTGCCGGGGTCGGTGGTCGTGAAGCTGTAGGTGTGCTGCGTACCTTCATTGACAGTAACCAGGCCCGTCAGAGTCACCGTCGGCGCCACGTTGTCCACCGTCACCTCGACCGTGTCGCTGTCCGGTGCGCCGTCGGAATCACTGACTGTGACAATCACGACCGGGCTGGCCGGGCCGTCCGGGAACGAGCAGACGAAGTTGCCTTCACCAGTTGTGGTGTCGAACGTGGGGAGACCGACCTGGGTTCCACCCGTCCCGCAGTCGGTGGCGTCCAGCGTGAACGTGTCCTCGCCCGGGTCTGTCGTGGTGAAGCTGTAGGTGTGCTGGCTGCCCTCGTTGGCTGCCGGGTCACCGGTCAGGGTCACCGTCGGCGCGACGTTCGCGACCGTCACGACCACGACCTGGTTGTCGGTGTCCGACGCGCCGTCGGAGTCGGTGACCGTGGCAGTCACGTTCGTGGTCGCCGGACCGTCCGCGAAGAAGCAGTCGAAGCTGCCCGCACCAGTCACCGGGTTGAACGCGTCCGAACCGGCGACCTTCGCGCCGTTGGCACCGCACCCGGTCGTGACCGTGTGCGTGTCCTGACCCGGGTCGGTCACCGTGACGCTGTACGTGTTCGTGTCACCCTCGTTCGCCGTGCCTGAACCGGTCAGCACGATGCTCGGCCTGACGTTGTCCACCGTCACCGCGAGGGTGTCGCTGTCCGACGCCCCGTCCGAGTCACTGACCGTCACGCTGACCGTCGGGCTGGCCGGCCCGTCCGGGAACGAGCAGACGAAGCTGCCGGCACCCGTGAATGCGTTGAACGTGTCCGGACCGACCTGGGTGCCACCCGCCCCGCACTCGGTCGCACCGAGAACGAACGTGTCCGCGCCCGGATCGCTGGTCGTGAAGCTGTAGGTGTGCGAGGTGCCCTCATTCACCGGTGTCGCACCGCTCAGGCTGGGTGTCGGGGCTATGTTCCAAACCGTCACGGCGACGGTGTCGCTGTCCGTGGCACCGTCTGAATCACTCACCGTCACGCTGACCGTCGAGGAGTCCGGGCCGTCCGGGAACGAACATTCGAAGCTCCCGGTCCCGCTCGCAGTGTCGAACACGTCCGGACCCACCTGGGTGCCGCCGGTCCCACAATCCGTGACGCCCAGCGAGAACGAGTCCACGCCCGGGTCGGACACAATGAAGCTGTAGGTGGCCTGGGAGCCCTCATCCACGGACGTCGCCCCACTGAGTGTCACTGTCGGCGCCACGTTGTTCACAGTGACCGAGGTGGTGTGGTCGGTAAAGTCGCCGTTGCGGTCAGCGATCCGGCCCCGGACGGTGAACGTCTCCGGGCCGTCCGCGAGCAGACTCGCCGGGATCGACGCCGAGCTCAACGTGACGTCCGCCATGTCACCGACATCGGTGAAGTCGCCGTCGTTGTTGAAGTCATAGCTGTAGGTGAAGCCGGCAGCGGTGTCCCCCGCTGACGGGTCGAACTGGCCCGAGAAGCTGACCGAACCCGAAGAGCCCTCGTTCACCGGCCCGCTGTTGCTAAGGACCGCCGTAGGCGCCACGTTGTTCACGGAGACCGTGACGAACTGGTTGTCCGTGTCCGACGCTCCGTCGGAGTCGGTGACGGTCGCAGTGACGTTCGTCGTCGCTGGGCCGTCTGCGAAGAAGCACTGGAAACTGCCCAGGCCTGTGGCCTGGACGAACGTGTCCGATCCGGCGACCTTCGCGCCGTTCGCGCCACACGCTGTCGTCACCGTGTGCGTGTCCTGGCCCGGGTCGGTCACCGTGAAGCTGTAATCCTTCGTCTCGCCCTCGTTCGCGGTCGCCGCACCACTCAGGACGATGCTCGGCTTCACGTTGTTCACCGTCACCGCGAGGGTGTCGCTGTCCGAAGCCGTGTCGGAGTCACTGACCGTGACGCTGACCGTCGAGGAGCCCGGGCCGTCAGGGAACAAGCACGTGAAGTTGCCCGCACCCGTGAGCGGGTTGAACACGTCGGAACCGACCTGGGTCCCTCCGGTCCCGCAAGAGGAGTCGCCCAGCACGAACGAGTCGGTGCCCGGATCCGTGGTCGTGAAGTTGTACGTGTGCGACGCGCCCTCAGGCACGGGAGAGGTACCGGTGAGGATCACTGTCGGCGCGATGTTCGCGACCGTGACCGCGACGGTGTCGCTGTCCGACGCACTCTGGGAGTCACTGACCGTCACGCTGACCGTCGAGCTTGCCGACCCGTCCGGGAAGGAGCACACGAAGCTGCCCGCACCCGTCGTGGGGCTGAAGGTGTCCCCCCCGACCTGAGTGCCGCCGATACCGCACTCCGTCGCGCCCAAGCTGAACGAGGTCTCGCCCGGGTCGCTGGTCGTGAAGTTATAGGTGTGCGACGTTCCTTCATTCACGGACGTCGCGCCCGTCAAGGTCACGACCGGCGGCGTGTTCGCGGCCGTCACGGTGAGCGTCGTGGATCCCGCGCTGGCTACGTGGATGCTGCTGCCGGTGTATGACGCATTCACCGAGCGCGAGCCTGGCGCGCCCGACGGCGTGAAGATCACCGTGCATCTTGCGGTGTTCGGTGGGCCCATCGGAGTGAGGGTGCATGAGGAAGCCGAGAGAGTTCCGGCTCCCACCGATCCCAGGTTCACATTGCCGGTCGGCCTGCTGGCCGCGCCACCCGTCTGCGTGTCTGCGACGGTTACCGTGCAGGAGCTGTTCGCGCCGACGGGCAAGGTGCTCGGAACGCACGCGACCGTCGTGCTGGTGCTGCGCTTGATGGTCAGGGTGCCATCCCCGCTCTTGGCTCCGCCGGTGTCCGAACCGCTGGCGGTAACCGTGAACGTGGTGGTTCCAGTCGGCGTGGTCGCGGCGTTCGTTGAGATGGTCAACGTCGACGTCAGGGGACTTGCACCGCCCCCGAAGTTCAGAGTTGTCGGTGAGAAGGACCCTGTTGCGCCTGTCGGCAACCCTGAAACGGAGAGAGACGTCACGGTGCAGCTGCCGCCGGACTTTGTGACAGTCACCACGTAGCTGACTGTGGGTCCTCCCGGGAAGGTGTCCGCTGGGCTTTGTGAGCCGACGGCAACCGTCTGAAGCGTGCAGGCTGCAACGACATACGGCCCGACGAGGGGGCCGCCGTCGCCGGCCGGGGCAGCACCATCGGGCTTGACCGCGTCGGTCGAGGTGTCGCTCACTGACCGGCCGAGGTTGACGCGGCCATTCCCGGTCTGCGCGGCCGTGCCAGCCGCGTCGGCGTTGCGCGCGAGCCGACCCACGATCACGCCGGGTCCAGCGGCGTCGTCTGCGGCAGCCAAGAGGCCAGCCGAGCCGGCGACGATCGCGGCGGCAGCCGACGTACCGGTCACCGACGTGGTGCCACCGCCGGCCTGGGTCGTCACGATCCCCACGCCGGGCGCAGCGAGGAACGTGTCCGCGCCGTAGTTGGACGACGATGCCAGCTCGTCCGACTCCGTGGTCGACGAGACGCCCACCACGCCCTCGGAGCCGGCCGGGAAGGTTGCCGTCGACGAACCGTCGTTCCCGGTCGCCGCCACCAGCACGGCACCGTTCGACCAGGCGTAGTCCAGCGCCGCCTGCAGAGCGGCCGAGTAGCCCGGGTTCGAGAACGACATCAGGATGACGTCAGCGCCGTGGTCCGCAGCCCACACGACACCGTTGATGATGTCGCTGTCCTGTCCGGTGCCGTCGGCACCGAGCACCGTCACGGGCATGACCTTGACGCCGGCATAGCCCACACCCGCGATGCCGCGGCCGTTGTTGGTGTCCGCGGCGACGATCCCGGCCATGGCGGTGCCGTGCCCGTTCGGGTCGACCAGCGGGTCGCCACCCTCGAGCACGGATGTCCCAGCTACCAGCTGACCGGAAAGGTCCCCGTGTGAGCCGTCGACGCCGGTGTCCAGCACGGCTACGACGGCGGAGCCGGCCGGCGTGACGGCGTCTCGAGCGGTGTCCCAGCCGATCTTCGGCAGCGCCCACTGGTCGGCGTACGCCGGGTCGTCCGGGGCAGCCTCAGCGACGCGGGTGCGGTCGAGGTTGACGTTCGTGACCGACGCGAGGGCACGCAGGGAGTCAGCGTCGGAGGAGGCGGAGTCGCCGGGCAGAGTCACCGCGTGCATCCGCAGCTGGGGGATGGCGTCGACATCGGTCGCGCCGGCATCGACGAGCACGGCCGTCTGCTCTTCGGCCGACGTTCCGGCCGCGAACGTGACGAGGTACGACACCGGGGCGGCTGCCGTTTCGTCGGCAGAAGCAGGCAGGGCGAGGGGTCCGGCGAAACCCGCAATGACGACGGCAAAGGCCGTCACGACCGCCCGCACCGATGCCCCTCGGTGAACACGGTCGCTGAAAGTCAGCGGCCGACGATGCCGGCCTGCCCGTGACCCCGCCCAAGATGTGCGTGTTGAAGCACTCATGCCGTGTCCCCCACCCCTGAAACCCACCCCCGGCGTGCGCGACGGCACGGCTGGCAGAGCCAGCACCATGGAAGTTATGCGTGTCTGCTTTGCGGCACATGACCGAACTGGGTGGTCTACGCGCATAGATGTCTGAACGAGCGGGAGTGGTCACGCGCCTCGTGCGATTTCGCCCTGAGCGACCCGAACGGTCGACCTAAAACGGTTGAAAGCGGCTCAATTACTGGCCGGCGAGCGCCCGGATGGCGGCGGCCCGATCGGACACCCGAAGCTTTTTCAGCACCGACGAGACATGAACGCGCACGGTGCCAGGAGCAACGAAGAGTCGCTGGGAGATGTCTTCGGTGGACAGGCCGGCCCGCAGCATCTCCATGATCTCCCACTCACGCGACGTGAGCTGGGTGGGCTGGTGGTCCTGGACGAAGAGCTTTCTGCGAGACCTTCCCTGGAACTCCTCGAGCACCCGGGACACCAGCGAGCGCGGCAGCGCAGCCTCCCCCGCCAGCACTCCGCGCAGGGCGGGACCGAGCCGCTCCGGGTCCATGTCCTTCAGCAAGTAGCCACGGGCACCCGCTCGCAAGGCGTCGAACAGGTCGTCGTCGTCCCGCGATTCCGTCAGCATCACGACTGCACAGTTCGGCAACACCCTGCTGATCTCCTCCGCCGCGGCGATCCCACTGCCGGGCATCTGAATGTCCAGGAGACAGAGATCCGGCCGCACGAGAATCGCCTGGTCAACGGCGGCTCGCGCGGTCGACGCCTCGGCAACGACCTCGAACTCATCGGCGGGCAGCGACGCGCGCACCCCAGCGCGGGTGGGGGCGTGATTGTCTGCGACCAGGACGCGGATCAGCGCAGCGGTCACAATGCCCCCCAACCGGTTACCTGCCGGGAGGCGCATCCCGGAGGCGTTCACGAACAGACGCCGATAGTCGACGAAAGCTGATGAGCCCCCGACTCGCGTCAAACGATACGCAGCAGGAAGCACCTCGGGGGGATTTCACTGCAATTGGTGACACCAATCGGTGGCAAGTTCCCCATGCGTTTCAACCCATTTGTGGTGCTACCAGCGAGAAGTCGCGACCGTCCATCGCAGCGCGTCTAAGAGACGTAACCCACCGTTGTGTCCGTCCGATGTTCGAGAGACTGCCGGCGGCGGCCGGATCGCGTCAGGCCGGCCGGGTGCCGGTGACGAGGACGTTGTAGAAGAGCCGCTCCGGCACGAGGTGGTGCAGCGCCCGGTCGACCGCCGACAGACGCAGCCACGCGCGGTAGGCGAACGTCGCCCATCCCCAGCCCAACCGGTCGGGGTTCACCGCGGCCTCGAACGTCCGGACCGGCCACCCGAGGAACGCCGCCGTCAGCTCCTCGCTCGTCGTACGCACATCCACCGCGCCGGCGCGCAGCGCCGTGGCCGCCAGCTCGCGCGGGTCGAACGTGTGCAGGTCGACGACCGCTTCCAGCGCCGCGGCCCGTGAGCTCTCGGCGAGCTCCTGCGGCGGGCGTGCCCAGCGGTCGCGCAGCCGCGGCAGGGCGGTCAGCCGGGTCGTGGCTGCCCAGGTCACGCGGCCGAGCCGGCGCGCGTACCAGTCACCGAGCCGGGTCGGCTCGCCGGCGAAGACCAACCGCCCACCGGGCTTGAGGACGCGCAGCACCTCGCGCAACGCGAGCTCCACGTCGGGAATGTGGTGCAGGACCGCATGGCCGACGACGAGGTCGAACGTCGCGTCGGGATAGGGCAGTGCCTCGGCGTCGGCCACCCGGCCCTCGACGTCGAACCCGAGGTCGGCGGCGTTGCGCACCGCCTGGTCCACCATGCCGGGCGACAGGTCGGTCACGTGGCCGACGTCGATCACCCCCGCCTGCTTGAGGTTGAGCAGGAAGAAGCCCGTCCCGCAGCCCAGCTCGAGCGCGCTCGGATAGGGCCACCCCTCCGTGCCGGCGATGGCGACGAAGCGGTCGCGCGCGTAGGAGATGCACCGCTCGTCGTAGGAGATCGACCACTTCTCGTCGTACGACGTGGCCTCCCAGTCGTGGTAGAGCACGTTCGCGAGCTTCGGGTCGGCCCAGGCCGCCGCCATCTGCTCCTCGGTGGGTCCGGCGACCGTCATCAGCGACCCTCGAACGAGGCCTTGCCTGGCCCCTCCTCGACGAATGAGGTCATCCCGATCCGCCGGTCCTCCGTCGCGAACAGGCCGGTGAACTGCAGCCGCTCGATCTCCAGTCCGGCGTCGAGGTCGCACTCGAGGCCGCGGTCGACCGCCTCCTTCGCCGCGCGCAGCGCATAGGCCGGCCCACCCACGAACCGGGCGGCCATCGCGCGTGCCTCGGCGTAGACGTCCGCCGGCGCGACCACCCGGTCGACCAGCCCGATCCGCAGCGCCTCCTCGGCTCCGACGAACCGGCCCGAGAAGATGATGTCCTTGGCCCTGGCCGGGCCCACCAGTCGAGGTAGCCGCTGCGTGCCGCCCGCGCCGGGGATCACCCCCAGCAGGATCTCGGGCTGCCCGAGCTTCGCGTCCTCCGCGCAGACCCGGAAGTCGGCGCACAGCGCGAGCTCGCAGCCACCACCGAGCGCGAAGCCCGTCACCGCGGCCACGACCGGCTTGGGGATGCGGGCGACCGCGGTGAAGGCCGACTGCAGCGCGGCCGAGCGGTCGACCATCTCGGTGTAGGCCATGGTGGCCATCTCCTTGACGTCGGCGCCCGCGGCGAACACCTTCTCGCCGCCGTACAGCACGACGGCCGCCACGTCCGAGCGACCACCGGCCTGGGCCGCTGCCGCCCGCAGCTCCTCCTGGACCTGCACGTTCAGGGCGTTCATGGGCGGCCGGTCGAGCCGGATCGTGGCCACGCCGCCATCGACCTCGAGCCGCACGAGTTCAACCTCTGTCATCGCGCGAGCGTAACCCTCTAGCGTTGCTCGACATGGAGCGGTTGGGCGCGCACGCGGATGCCACCGGGACGACGTTCGCCGTCTACAGCGGTGGCGAGGAGGTCGAGCTCTGCCTGTACGACGAGGCCGGTGCCGAGCGCCGGATCCGGCTCCCGCACCGCAGCTACGGCATGTGGCACGGCCGGGTCGACGGCGTCGGGCCGGGCACCCGCTACGGCTACCGCGTGCACGGACCGTGGGACCCGTGGCACGGGCACCGTTACAACGCGGCCAAGCTGCTGCTCGACCCCTACACCCGCGCCATCGACGGCTCACTGCTCCTGGACGACGCCGTCTTCGGACACCAAGCCCCCGACGCCGATGACACCGTCCGCGACGACCGGGACTCCGCGCCGTACGTGCCGCGGTCGGTCGTGGTCTCCGACAGCTTCGACTGGCAGGGCACCGCGGCACCGCAGGTGCCCTGGTCGGACACCGTGGTCTATGAGCTCCACGTGCGCGGGTTCACGCACCAGCACCCCGACGTCCCGCCCGAGCAGAGAGGCACGTACGCCGGGTTGGCACACCCGGCCGTCATCGACCACCTGCGCTCGCTCGGGGTCACCACCGTCGAGCTGATGCCCGTGCACCAGTTCGTCAGCGAGCCGTTCATCACCCGTCGCGGCCGCGCCAACTACTGGGGCTACAACTCGGTGGGCTTCTTCGCGCCGCACGCGGACTACGCCTCCTGGGGCTCCGGTGGCGAGCAGGTCGCTGAGTTCAAGTCGATGGTCCGTGCCCTGCACGCGGCCGGCCTGGAGGTCGTCCTCGACGTCGTCTACAACCACACGGGCGAAGGTGGTGTCGACGGACCGACCTTGTCCTGGCGCGGCCTGGACAACTCCGCCTACTACCGGCTGCGCCACGGCCGCAACTACGACGACGTGACGGGCTGCGGCAACACGATGGACCTGCGGCATCCACGCTGCCTGCAGATGGTCACCGACTCACTGCGCTACTGGGTGCAGGAGATGCACGTCGACGGCTTCCGGTTCGACCTCGCGCCGACACTGGCGCGGCGGTCCGACACCTTCGACCCGCGCAGCGCGTTCCTCGCCGTCGTCGGTCAGGACCCGGTGCTCTCGGAGGTCAAGCTGATCGCCGAGCCCTGGGACGTCGGCCCCGGCGGCTACCAGCTCGGCCACTTCCCCCCGCCGTGGGCGGAGTGGAACGACCGCTACCGCGACGCGGTTCGGGACGTGTGGCTGGCCGACAACGCGCGCAAGCACGGCAGCGGTGTGCGCGACCTCGCCTACCGGCTGACGGGCTCGTCCGACGTGTTCGGCGCATCGGGCCGCGGGCCGCTCTCGTCGGTCAACTTCGTCACCGCCCACGACGGTTTCACGCTGCGCGATCTCGTCACCTACGAGCACAAGCACAACGAGAGCAACGGCGAGGACAACCGCGACGGCCACGACCACAACCGCAGCTGGAACTGCGGGGTCGAGGGCCCGACCGACCTGCCGGAGGTGAGGTCGGTGCGCCGGCGGATGATGCGCAACCTGCTCGCGACGCTGACCCTGTCGACCGGCGTGCCGATGATCACCGCGGGCGACGAGATCGGTCGCACGCAGGACGGCAACAACAACGCTTACTCGGTTGCCCTCCCCAGCCCCTCAGACAGCTCCGCCCGGCCCGCCGCCTACCCCGTGGACTGGGAGCTCGGCCCGGAGGCTCGCGACCTGCTCGCCTGGAGCCAGGCGCTGCTCTCGCTGCGCCGCGACCACCCCGTCCTCCGGCAGGACGAGTTCTTCGAGGGTCGCACGCTTCGTGACGACGGCATCGAGCACGCGTCCGGGGACGTCGCCTGGTTCGCCGCGGGGGGATCGGAGATGACCGCGGAGGCGTGGTTCGACCACGACCTGCGCGTGCTGGGCATGCATCTGGACGCCACCACCGAGGGCGACTCCGGCGATCCCGCCGGCGGCCAGTCACTCCTCGTGCTGGTCAACACCGGCCCCGACGAGGAGCGGTTCACCCTGCCGGGCGCGCCGCACGCCACGTCGTACCGCGTGCTCCTGGACACGAGCGACGAGCAGCCGGGCCCGACCGGCCCCGAGACGGATGCCGGAGGCGCCGTGGTGCTGACACCGCACAGCATCCAGGTGCACGCCTCGACGCGCTGACGTCAGCGCAGGTCGCCGCTGTCCATCCCCGCGATCGTCGCCGGAAGAACGGCCAGCCCGAGCTCGGCCGGGTCGGCGAGCAGCCGGTGCCGGGGCACGATGCGGGTCGTGTAGCCGAACGGGCCGGTGCGCTCCAGCTTGATCTCGCCGACGTAGCGGTGCCGGCCCGCCTCGTAGGTCTCGGCGTGGCGCAGCGAGACGACCGCCGAGTCGGTGAGGTGGTCGGACTCGTCGACCCGGCCGTGCACGACCTGCACGTCGACGTCGTCGGGCGCCAGCTCGCCGAGGGACACGAACGCCCGCACCTCCAGGGTGCTGCCGAGCTCGGGTGCGTCACCGACGCCGGAGGACTCCACGTGGTCTACGCGCACGCCGGGCCAGGCCGCCCGCACCCTCGCCTTCCAGACCGCGAGCTCGTGGGCGCCCTTGTGGTCGCCGTCGAGCGCGCGCGACGAGCGTGCGGACGGTGCGTAGAGCCCGAGCACGTAGTCGCGGACCATCCGGCTGGCCAGCACCTGCGGACCGAGGGTCTGCAGGGTGTGCCGGACCATCTCGATCCAGCGGGTCGGCAGGCCCTCGGCGTCGCGCTTGTAGAAGAGCGGGGCCACCGTGCCCTCGATGAGGTCGTAGAGCGCACCGGCCTCGAGCTCGTCACGGTGGTCAGGGTCGGCAACGCCCTCGGCGGTCGGGATGGCCCAACCGTTGTGGCCGTCGTACATCTCGTCCCACCAGCCGTCGAGGACCGACAGGTTGAGGCAGCCGTTGAGGGCAGCCTTCATGCCGGACGTGCCGCATGCCTCGAGCGGTCGCAGCGGGTTGTTGAGCCACACGTCGCAGCCCGGGTAGAGCGTCTGCGCCATCGCGATGTCGTAGTTGGGCAGGAAGATGATCCGGTGCCGGACGGCCGGGTTGTCGGCGAACCGGACGAGGTCCTGGATCAGCTTCTTGCCGCCGTCGTCGGCGGGGTGCGCCTTGCCCGCGATGACGAGCTGCACCGGGCGCTCGGGGTGCAGCAGGATCGCAGTGAGTCTCTCGGGGTCGCTCAGCATCAGGGTCAGTCGCTTGTACGACGGGACCCGGCGGGCGAAACCGATCGTGAGGACGTCCGGGTCGAGCACCTTGTCGGTCCAGGCAAGCTCGGCCTCGGTGGCGCCGCGCTGCTGCCACGACTGCTTCACCCGGGCGCGGGCGTCGGTCACCAGCCCGGCCCGGAGCAGCCGGCGGACGGCCCAGATCCGGTCGTCCGGCACCCGGTCGATGCCCTCCCAGCCTTGCGCCTCCTCGACCAGCTCGCTGCCGACCTCCTGCGCCGCGAGGGCCATCACCTCCGGGGCCACCCAGGTCGGCGCGTGCACGCCGTTGGTGACGGAGGTGATCGGGACCTCGGGCGAGTCGAACCCCGGCCAGAGACCGGCGAACATGGTCCGGCTGACCTTCCCGTGCAGCTCGGAGACGCCGTTGGCGCGCTGCGCGAGCCGCAGGCCCATGACGGCCATGTTGAAGACGGTGGGGTCGCCACCCTCGTAGTCCTCCGCGCCGAGCGCGAGGATCCGGTCGACGGGTACGCCGGGCGAGGCGTTGTCGCCGCCGAAGTACTGCTCGACCAGCTCGCGCGGGAACCTGTCGATGCCGGCCGGCACCGGCGTGTGCGTGGTGAAGACCGTCGCCGCCCGGGCCGCCTCGACCGCATCGTCGAACGTGAAGCCCTCGGTCGCGGTCAGCTCGCGGATGCGCTCGATGTTGAGGAAGCCGGCATGGCCCTCGTTGGTGTGGAAGACCTCGGGCGCAGGGGTGCCGGTTATCCCGGCGTATGCCCGCAGCGCGCGGACACCGCCGATGCCGAGCAGCATCTCCTGCAGCAGCCGGTGCTCGCCGCCACCGCCGTACAGCCGGTCGGTGACCTCCCGCTCGGCCGGCGCGTTGTCCTCGACGTCGGAGTCGAGCAGCAGCAGCGGGACGCGGCCTACCTGGGCCCGCCAGACCTGGGCGACCAGCGTGCGCGAGTCCGGCAGGCCCACCCGCACCTTGAGCGGCGCGGAACCCGGGTCGTCGCCCTCCCGCAGCAGCGAGATGGGCAGCCCGTTCGGGTCGATGACGGGGTAGCGCTCCTGCTGCCACCCCTCGCGGGACAGCGACTGCGCGAAGTAGCCGGAGCGGTAGAGCAGCCCGACGCCGACGATCGGCACGCCGAGGTCGGAGGCGGCCTTCAGGTGGTCGCCGGCCAGGATGCCGAGACCGCCGGAGTACTGCGGCAGGGCGGCGGTGACGCCGAACTCGGGTGAGAAGTAGGCGATGGCCGCCGGCGCGTCCGACAGCCCCTGGTACCACCGGTCGTCGGTGAGGTAGCGGCGCAGGTCCTCGGCCGCGCTGTCGACGCGGGCCACGATCTCGGGGTTCTCGGCCAGGGCGGTTAGCCGGTCGGGACCGAGTGCGCCGAGCAGCTGCACCGGGTCGTGCCCGACCTCTTCCCAGATCGTCGGCTCGAGGCTGCGGAACAGCTCCTGCGACTCCGGGTGCCAGGACCACCGCAGGTTCAGAGCCAGCTCGCCCAGCGGGGCGAGTGGGCTGGGCAGCACGGTGCGGACGGTGAACCGACGGATGGCCTTCACCCGGGCGAGGATAGTCGCGGCCGGGTGCGTCCCGCGTCACTGTCCAGCCAGCCCACCGGGCTCGACTCGATTCGCCGCTAGCGCCGCCTCTGTGTGCAGCGTGCCGCCGGATGGGTACGTTTGCTGCCGATGAGCGAGCGGATCCCCATTCTCGATGTGCAGCCAGCAGAGGGCTGCGGACGCTGGCCGGCCAAGGCCGTGGTCGGCGAGACGTTCACCGTGTCCGCAACCGTGTTCCGCGAGGGCCACGACGCCGTGAACGCCAACGTCGTGCTCCGCGACCCCCGGGGCCGAAAGGGGCCCTGGACACCGATGCGGCTGGTCGACCCGGGCCACGACCGCTGGGCCGCCGAGGTCACCCCCACCGCCGAGGGCCGGTGGAGCTTCACCGTCGAGGCCTGGGGCGACCCGTTCGAGACCTGGCATCACGCCGCAGCCATCAAGATCCCCGCGGGGGTCGACGTCGAGCTGATGCTCGAGGAGGGCGCCGTCGTCCTGGAGCGGGCGGCGCGGGCCACCAGGTCACCCGCCGGACGCAAGACACTGCTGGATGCCGCGCTCGCGCTTCGCGACACGTCCCGGCCGGTGGAGGCGCGGCTCGCGGTCGCCGACTCGACCGACGTCGTCGCGACCCTCGCCGAGCAGCCGCTGCGCGACTTCGTCACGGCCAGCGAGCGGATGCCGCTGTGGGTCGACCGTGAGCGGGCGCTGTTCAGCAGCTGGTACGAGCTCTTCCCGCGCTCGGAGGGCGCGGTCAAGGACCCGAAGACGGGGGTCACCAAGTCGGGCACCTTCCGCACGGCCATGGACCGGCTGCCGGCCGTCGCGGCGATGGGCTTCGACATCGTCTACCTGCCGCCCATCCACCCGATCGGGATGACGAACCGCAAGGGTCCGAACAACACGCTGACGCCCGGCCCGGACGACCCCGGCTCCCCGTGGGCGATCGGCGGAGTGGAAGGCGGGCACGACGCGATCCACCCGGACCTCGGCACCATCGAGGACTTCGACGCGTTCGTGGCCCGGGCCGGCGAGGTCGGGCTCGAGGTGGCCATCGACCTCGCGCTGCAAGCCACGCCGGACCACCCATGGGTCAAGGAGCACCCCGAGTGGTTCACCGTGCTGGCGGACGGCTCGATCGCGTACGCCGAGAACCCGCCGAAGAAGTACCAGGACATCTACCCGCTCAACTTCGACCGCGACCCGGCCGGCATCTATGCCGAGGTGCTGCGCGTCACCCGGCACTGGATGGACCACGGCGTTCGCGTGTTCCGCGTCGACAACCCGCACACCAAGCCGGTCGCCTTCTGGGCCTGGTTGCTGGCCGAGGTCCGCCGCACCGATCCCGACGTGCTGTTCCTGTCGGAGGCGTTCACGAAGCCGGCGATGATGCAGACCCTGGCGCGGGTCGGCTTCCACCAGTCCTACACCTACTTCACCTGGCGCAACGAGAAGTGGGAGCTCGAGGAGTACCTCACCGAGCTGAGCCAGCAGACCGGGCACTTCCTGCGGCCCAACTTCTTCGTGAACACGCCGGACATCCTGCACGCCTACCTGCAGTACGGCGGCCCGCCGGCGTTCCGGATCAGGGCCGTCCTGGCCGCGACCCTGTCGCCGTCCTGGGGCGTCTACGCCGGCTACGAGCTGTTCGAGCACGTCGCCGTCCGGCCCGGCAGCGAGGAGTACCTCGACACGGAGAAGTTCCAGCTCCGGCCGCGCGACTGGAAGACGGCCGAGGCCGAGGGCCGCTCCCTCGCGCCCTACCTCACCGAGCTCAACCGGATCCGGCGCGACCACCCCGCGCTGCAGCGGCTGCGCAACCTTCGCTTCCACGCCACCGACAGCGATCAGGTGATCTGCTACTCCAAGACGGAGGGCCACGGCGCGCAGCGCGACACCGTGCTCGTGGTGGTCAACCTCGACCCCCACGGCGTCCGGGAGACGACGGTGCACCTGGACATGGAAGCGCTCGGCGTGAGCTGGGACGACAGCATCGGTGTTCACGACGAGCTCAGCGGCGAGACCTACGTGTGGGGCGAGCACAACTACGTGCGCCTCGACCCGTTCATCGAGCCGGCACACGTCTTCACGGTGCGCAGGATGTCGACGTGAGCGACAGCCACGTCATCGACAACTTCGCCGAGGTCCCCGACGAGGAACGAGACCCACACTGGTACAAGCGCGCGGTCTTCTATGAGGTCCTGGTCCGCTCCTTCAAGGACAGCAACGGCGACGGCACCGGCGACCTCCAGGGCCTCGGCGAGAAGCTCGACTACCTGCAGTGGCTCGGCGTCGACTGCATCTGGCTGCCGCCGTTCTTCAAGTCGCCGCTGCGTGACGGCGGCTACGACGTCAGCGACTACGTCGACGTACTGCCGGAGTTCGGCACCCTGGGCGACTTCGTGCAGTTCGTCGACGCGGCGCACGACCGGGGCATCCGGGTGATCATCGACTTCGTCATGAACCACACGTCCGACCAGCACCCGTGGTTCCAGGCCTCGCGCACCGACCCGGAAGGTCCCTACGGCGACTTCTACGTCTGGGCCGACACCGACGAGGGCTACGCCGACGCGCGCATCATCTTCGTGGACACCGAGACCTCGAACTGGACGTTCGACCCGGTCCGCAAGCAGTACTTCTGGCACCGCTTCTTCAGCCACCAGCCCGACCTGAACTTCGAGAACCTCCAGGTGCAGGAGGCGGTGATCCAGGCCCTGAAGTTCTGGCTCGACCTCGGCATCGACGGCTTCCGGCTCGACGCCGTCCCCTACCTCTTCGAGACCGAGGGCACGAACTGCGAGAACCTCCCCGCCACCCACGACTTCCTGCGCCGGGTCCGCAAGGAGATCGACGCCGAGTACCCCGACCGTGTGCTGCTCTGCGAGGCGAACCAGTGGCCCTCCGACGTGGTCGAGTACTTCGGCGACTCGGTCTCCGGCGACGAGTGCCAGATGGCGTTCCACTTCCCCGTGATGCCCCGGCTGTTCATGGGCGTACGACGGGAGTCGCGCTACCCGATCTCGGAGATCATGGCGCAGACACCGGCGATCCCGGACAACTGCCAGTGGGGCATCTTCCTGCGCAACCACGACGAGCTGACCCTGGAGATGGTCACCGACGAGGACCGCGACTACATGTGGGGCGAGTATGCGAAGGACCCCCGCATGAAGGCGAACATCGGCATCCGCCGGCGGCTTGCGTCCCTGCTCGAGAACGACCGCAACCAGCTCGAGCTCTTCACCGCGCTCCTGCTTTCGCTGCCCGGGTCGCCGGTTCTCTACTACGGCGACGAGATCGGCATGGGCGACAACATCTGGCTCGGTGACCGCGACGGGGTCCGTACGCCGATGCAGTGGACGCCCGACCGCAACGCAGGGTTCTCGACGTGCAACCCGGGTCAGCTCAACCTCCCGGTCGTGATGGACCCGGTCTACGGCTACCAGGTCACCAACGTGGAGGCTCAGCTGGCCAACTCGGCCTCGCTGCTGCAGTGGACGCGGCGCATGATCGAGGTGCGCAAGGAGAATCCCGCCTTCGGCCTCGGCAGCTGGGTCGACCTGGGTGGCAGCAACCCGAGCGTGCTCTCCTTCATCCGGATCTTCGGCGACGACATCGTGCTGTGCGTCAACAACCTGTCCCGGTTCCCCCAGCCGGTCGAGCTGGACCTGCGCCGCTGGGAGGCATACCACCCGGTCGAGCTGCTCGGGACCGTGCCGTTCCCCGAGATCGGCGAGCTGCCCTACCTGCTGACGATCGCGGGTCACGGGTTCTACTGGTTCCGCCTGACGCCACCGGAGGGACTGCCGTGACCGACGTCCCCCACACCGAGGACCCCGCTGCCCTGCCCGACCGATCGGTGCTCAAGCAGTTCCTGGGCCAGCAGCGCTGGTTCGCCGGCAAGAACCGGACCTGGACGGTCACCGACGCCACCACCATCGGCTGGCTGCGCCGGGTGATGCCCGCCGTACAGCTCGCACTCGTGACGGTCTCCTACGACGACGGCGAGACCGAGACCTACCAGCTGCCCCTCGTGCACTACCCGGAAGCGGCCGAGCACCTCGTGCACGCCCTGGTCGGCGACGACGGGAGAACTTGGGCCTACGACGCTCTGCACGACAAAGAGGTGACGCCGCTGTGGTTCGACGGCATCGGGGCGGAGGTCACCGGCGACGGCTTCCGCTTCCATCGCGACCCGAGCGTCGAGGACCTGCCGCCCGCCGGGCCGTCGATCGTCATCGGCGCCGAGCAGAGCAACACCTCGGTCATCTTCGGCGAGACGGTGATCCTCAAGGTCTTCCGCAAGGTCTCGCCGGGCCTGAACCCCGACATCGAGGTGCACTCCGCTCTCGCGGCCGAGGGCAGCCCGCACATCGCGCCGCTGCTGGGCTGGCTCGAGGGCCGCTGGGCCGGCCCAGCGGAACCGGCGATGGCAGGCGACGCGTCGCTGGCCATGGCACAGGCGTACCTGCAGAACAGCACCGAGGGATGGGCCACGGCCACCGCCAGCGTCCGCGACCTCTACGCCGAGGCCGACCTGCACGCGGACGAGGTGGGTGGTGACTTCGCCGGAGAGGCATTCCGGCTGGGCGTGGCCACGGCGGAGGTGCACCAGGCCCTGGCGCGCGCGCTGCAGACCGCGACGCTGGACGCCAAGGAGCTGGTCGCGCTCGCCGACGGCATGCGCGCCCGGCTGGACCGCGCTGCCGCGGAGGTCGAGGCGCTGCAGCCGCACGCGGACCGGCTGCGAGCCGTCTTCGACGACCTCGCCGGCCTGGACGAGCCGGTCGCCGTCCAGCGCGTGCACGGCGACTTCCATCTCGGCCAGGTGATGCGGACCCTCGGCGGCTGGAAGCTGCTGGACTTCGAGGGCGAGCCGGCCCGGCCGCTCGAGGAGCGCCGGGCGCTGGACTCCCCGATCAAGGACGTGGCCGGGATGCTGCGCTCCTTCGACTACGCCGCTCGCCACCTGCTCGCCGACCACGCGCCGGACCCCCGGTTGGAGTACCGAGCCGTGGAGTGGGCAGACCGGAACCGCGAGGCCTTCTGCAAGGGCTACGCCGACGCCGCCGGCTACGACCCGCGCGACCAGGCCGTCCTGCTGCGGGCCTTCGAGACAGACAAGGCGGTCTACGAGGTGGTCTACGAGGCCCGCAACCGGCCCGCCTGGCTGCCGATCCCGATGTCCGCCATCGAACGACTCGCCGCCTCGCGCGCCGAGGAGGGAGAGACGTGAGCGAGCCAACCGACCGGGGTGCCCGCTCGACCCCGAGCCCGACGCCGCGATCCGCGCCGACGAAGGCGGCGGCCGTCACCCCTCTGGCGGTCGACCACAACGAGCTCGAGCGACTGGTCGGCGGCGCTCATCACGACCCGCACTCCATCCTCGGCCCGCACCCGGGTGCGACCGGCGGAACCGGCGTCACCATCCGCAGCCTCCGGCCGTGGGCCACCGGCGTGGCGGTGTGCGTCGGCGACGACCGCACCGAGCTTCAGCACGAGTTCGGCGGCGTCTGGGCGGGTGTGATCCCCGGCGAGCATGTCCCCGACTACCGTCTCGAGGTCTCCTACGACGGGCCGCCCCGCCGCACCGACGACCCCTACCGGTTCCTGCCGACCTTGGGCGAGATCGACCTGCACCTGATCGGCGAGGGTCGCCACGAGCAGCTGTGGGAGGTGCTCGGAGCACACACACGTGAGTACGACGGGCTCGCCGGCCAGGTCAGCGGAACGTCGTTCGCCGTCTGGGCGCCGAGCGCGCAGGGCGTGCGGCTCGTCGGCGACTTCAACTACTGGGACGGCAGGGCGCACCCGATGCGGGTGCTGGGGTCGAGCGGTGTGTGGGAGCTGTTCGTCCCTGATGTCGGTGACGGCGCGCACTACAAGTTCGAGGTGCTCGGCCGTGACGGCGTGTGGCGCCAGAAGGCCGACCCGATGGCGTTCGCCACCGAGACACCACCGGCGACCGCGTCGGTCGTGCACACCTCGACGTACGAGTGGGGCGACGGCGAGTGGCTGGAGCGACGCGCCAAGACCGACGTCTTGACGTCCCCGATGAGCACCTACGAGGTGCACCTCGGCTCGTGGCGCCAGGGGTTGTCCTACCGCGAGCTGGCCGACCAGCTGGTCGGGCACGTGACCTACCTCGGGTTCACCCACGTGGAGTTCCTGCCGGTCGCCGAGCACCCGTACGGCGGCTCGTGGGGCTACCAGGTGTCGTCCTACTTCGCGCCGTCGTCCCGCTACGGGAGCCCGGACGACCTGCGCTACCTGATCGACCGGCTGCACCAGGCCGGCATCGGCGTCATCGTCGACTGGGTGCCCGCACACTTCCCCAAGGACGCCTGGGCGCTCGCCCGTTTCGACGGCACCGCGCTCTACGAGCACCCCGACCCGCGCCGCGGCGAGCAGCCCGACTGGGGAACGCTGGTCTTCGACTTCGGCCGCAGCGAGGTGCGCAACTTCCTGGTGGCCAACGCGTTGTACTGGCTCGAGGAGTACCACGTCGACGGTCTGCGGGTCGACGCCGTCGCCTCGATGCTCTACCTCGACTACTCGCGCGAGGAAGGCGAGTGGATGCCCAACCAGTACGGCGGGCGGGAGAACCTCGAGGCGGTCGCGTTCCTGCAGGAGGTCAACGCCACGGCGTACCGCCGGGTCCCCGGCATCGTCACCATCGCCGAGGAGTCCACGGCCTGGCCCGGCGTGACCCGGCCGACCCACCTCGGCGGGCTCGGCTTCGGCTTCAAGTGGAACATGGGCTGGATGCACGACTCGCTGGGCTACATCAGCCGCGAGCCGGTCTACCGGCAGTACCACCACCACCAGATGACGTTCTCGATGATGTACGCCTACTCCGAGAACTACGTCCTGCCGATCTCGCACGACGAGGTGGTGCACGGCAAGGGGTCGCTGCTCGGCAAGATGCCCGGCGACCACTGGCAGCAGCTGGCGAACCTGCGCGCCTACCTGGCCTTCATGTGGGCGCACCCGGGCAAGCAGCTGCTGTTCATGGGGTCGGAGTTCGGCCAGGAGTCCGAGTGGGCCGAGTCCCGGTCGCTGGACTGGTGGCTCACCGACAACCCGGACCACCGCGGTGTGCAGACCCTGGTCTCCGACCTCAACCGGGTCTACGGCGACAGCCCGGCGCTGTGGACCCGCGACGCCGACCCGGCCGGTTTCCAGTGGATCGACGCCAACGACGCGAGCAACAACGTGTTCTCGTTCCTGCGCCACGGCGACGACGGCTCGGCCCTGGCCTGCATCGCGAACTTCTCGGCGGTGCCGCACGAGGGCTACCGGGTGGGCCTGCCGTCCGCCGGTCGCTGGGACGAGGTCCTCAACACCGACGCCGACGCCTACAGCGGCAGCGGCGTCGGCAACCTGGGCGCCATCGAGGCGAACGCGTCGCCGTGGCACGGACAGCCGGCCTCGGCCACGCTGCGGGTGCCGCCGCTCGGCACCGTCTGGCTGCGCCGCCGGGACTGACTGGTCCCTAGCGGCCCCCTATGTGCGGGCGCCTACTTGCCGGCCGGCTTTCCGGCGGTGGGCATGATCGTGCCCATCGTCGCTGCGCCCTTGGGTTTCTTCTCCTGCTTGGGTTTGCGGATCTCGCGGCCACCCTTGTTCTTGCTTCCCATGCTCTTCGTGCTCCTTAGGTGCGCTGGGGCCGAGCCCGGACGGCGACTACTGACTGTGCAGGAGTCGTCATAGGCAACGTACGGGGCGGGCGCGCCCAGGGGAAGCGGATAGGACGGCGAGGTCGCTCCCGGTTTGACGCGTCGCACAGGGGGAGATCAACAAGCAGTCACGTCCCCCGCTTGAACGGAGCACCGATGAACACCCGGACCATCGCGATCCTCGCGCTCGTCATCGCCGTCATCCTCGTCATCCTGATCTTCGCGCGGTAGGCGGCGGCGGGGGAAGGAGCGCCTGAACCCCTGTGGGGTCAGGCGCTCTTTGCTGCCCGGGCAAGCACCGTCAGAGCAGCACCGTCAGAGCAGGACGTCAGAACAGCGCGTTGGCCAGGGCGGTCCGGGCCTTGACGACGCGCTCGTCGGCTCCGCCGACCACCTCGAACATGTCGAGCAGATGCTGGCGGGCGCGCTCGCGGTCGTCGCCACTGGTGCGCCGGATGAGCTCGATCAACCGGCGGAACGCCTCGTCGATCCCGCCCTCGACCAGCTCGAGGTCGGCCGCGGCGACCTGTGCGTCCACGTCGTCCGGTCGCTCGGTGGCGGCCTGCCGCACGGCCTGGGCGTCCAGGTCGGCCGTGCGGCGAAGCAGCTCCACCTGGGCCAGCCCGGCGCGGGCGTCGGCGTCGGCGGGCGCCTGGTCGAGCAGGGCGCGGTAGGCGGCGGCCGCGGCGTCGTAGTCGCCGCGCTCGATCGCGTCGTACGCCTCGTCGTAGCGGGGGTCGTGCGGTGCCTCGGCCTCCGCCGGGGCGGCGTCGTCCTGCGGGACCACGCGGCCGGTCACGCCGTTGGCCTCGGCCACGCGCAGCAGCTCGTCGAGGTACTGCCGCACCTGTGGCTCCGGCACCGCACCCTGGAACAACGGGACAGGCTGGCCCTGAAGGACCGCGAACACCGCCGGGATGCTCTGCACCTGGAAGGCCTGCCCGAGCCTCGGGTTGGCGTCGACGTCGACCTTCGCCAGCAGCCACCGGCCGCCGTCGGCCGCGGCCAGCCGCTCCAGGACCGGGCTGAGCTGCTTGCACGGGCCGCACCAGTCGGCCCAGAAGTCGATGACGACCGGCACGGTCATGGACTGCTCGACCACCAGGGCCTGGAAGTCGGCCTCGGTGACGTCGATGACCACTCCGTTGGCACCCGGGGCGGCCGCCCCGTTGCCCGCGGTCGGGGCAGCACTGGACGCCAGCGACGACAGGTCCACCGCGCCGTACGGGTTGATGCTCGGCTGGCTCATGTCCCCCAGGATATTGGCCGCCGCGGGGGTCGCGCCGGGCACACTTGCGGGCATGACCAGTGACACACCGCCTCCCGGCCCGCCCAAGCCACACCGGCCGCCGCCGATGCCGCACCAGGTCCGCCACGAGAGCCTCGTGTTCAACCGGCTGCGCAAAGACCAGGACAGGCTGGCCGACACGATCACGCGCTTCGCCGGGAGCATGTCGTTCGTCTACCTGCACCTCGGCTGGTTCACCGTCTGGATCCTGCTCAACTCGGGTCTGCTCGGCTCGGCCCTGGTGTTCGACGAGTTCCCGTTCGGGCTCCTCACCATGATCGTCAGCCTCGAGGCCATCTTCCTGTCGACGTTCGTCATGATCAGCCAGAACCGTGAGGCGGCCCGTTCCGAGATCCGTGCCGAGCTGGACTTCGAGACCAACCTCGAGGCCGACATCCTGGTCCGGGCCATCGCGAAGCACCTCGGCGTCGACATGGCTGCGGTCAACCGCGCCATCCGCGCCGAGACCGACCGCGCCAAGCAGGAGCTCGCCACCCGAGCATGACGGTTTCCTAGAACCGTGGAGGCTCGCGGTAGTCGCCCCACTCGCCGCGCAGTGCGTCGCAGATCTCGCCGAGCGTCGCCTCGGCCCGGGCCGCGTCGAGCATCGCGGGCACCATGTTCGCGTCGGTGCGGGCGACCTCGACCAGGGCGGCGAGCGCGGCCTCGACCCGGGCGCCGTCGCGGTCGGCCCGTCGCTTCGCCGAGCACGCGGTTCTGCTCGCGCTCGACCTCGTGGGAGACCCGCAGGATCTCCAGCGGCTCCTCGACGGTCTTGGTGTGGCAGTTGACGCCGACGATCTTCTTCTCGCCCTTCTCCAGGGCACGCTGGTAGGTGAAGGCCGACTCGGCGATCTCGGACATGAACCAGCCGTCCTCGATGCCGCGCAGGAGGCCGGCCGTGATGGTCCCGTCGCTGCCCATGTCCCGGATCCGGGTGAAGATCGCCTCCGCCTCGGCCTCGAGCCGGTCGGTCAGCGCCTCGACGTACCAGGACCCACCGAGCGGGTCGGCGACGTTGGTGACGCCGGTCTCCTCCATGATCACCTGCTGGGTGCGCAGGGCGATCTCGGCCGCCTTCTCGCTGGGCAGCGCGAGCACCTCGTCCAGGGCGTTGGTGTGCAGCGAGTTGGTGCCGCCGAGCACCGCGGCGAGCGCCTCGACGGCGGTGCGCACGATGTTGTTGTCGGGCTGCTGCGCGGTGAGTGACACGCCCGCGGTCTGGGTGTGGAAGCGCAGCCACTGCGCCTTCTCCGTCTTCGCGCCGTAGACGTCGCGCAGCCACCGCGCCCAGATGCGCCGGGCCGCCCGGAACTTCGCGATCTCCTCGAAGAAGTCCAGGTGCGAGTCGAAGAAGAACGACAGCCCGGGTGCGAACTCGTCGACGTCGAGGCCGCGCGACTGGCCGAGCTCGACGTAGCCGAAGCCGTCGGCGAGGGTGAAGGCGAGCTCCTGCGCGGCGGTCGAGCCGGCCTCGCGGATGTGGTAGCCCGAGACCGAGAGCGGCTTGTACGCCGGGATGTGCTCGACGCAGTGCTCCATCAGGTCGCCGATCAGGCGCAGGTGCGGCTCGGGCGGGAACAGCCACTCCTTCTGCGCGATGTACTCCTTGAAGATGTCGGTCTGCAGCGTGCCGTTCAGGGTGGCCGGGTCCACGCCCTGCCGCTCGGCCGCGACGATGTACATGCAGAAGATCGGCACCGCCGGGCCCGGAGATCGTCATCGAGGTCGTGACGTCACCCAGCGGGATGCCGGAGAACAGCACCTCCATGTCGGCCGCCGAGTCGATCGCCACGCCGCAGTGGCCGACCTCGCCGAGCGCCTGCGGGTCGTCGGAGTCGCGACCCATCAAGGTCGGCATGTCGAACGCCACCGAGAGCCCGCCGCCGCCGGAGCGCAGGATCATCTGGTAGCGCTCGTTGGTCTGCGCGGCGTTGCCGAAGCCGGCGAACTGGCGGATCGTCCAGGACCGGCCGCGGTAGCCGGTGGGGTACAGGCCACGGGTGTAGGGGAACTCCCCCGGCCAGCCGATGCGCTCGAACCCGTCGTACGACGTGCCCTCGGGCGGTCCGTAGGCCGGCTCGACCTCGACACCCGAGAGGGTCGTGAAGTCGGCGTCGCGCTTGGGTGCGGCGTCGTAGCGCTGCTGCCAGCGCTCGCGCCCCGCCCGCATCTCCGCTTCGTCCACGACTGCCTCCCGTGCCCGGCGGCTGTGACGTCACAGCGGGCCGTCCGGATGAGCTCTGTCACACCAGAGTAGCCAGCCGGACCTCGGCGCAGGGCATTGCGCCATCTTGGGTCGCCAGGCCGAGCACGACACTGGCCGAGAGCGAGAGGAGCGGCCCATGCTGCCCGAGGAGCTTCCCGCACGAGTCCGCGGCCCATCCTGCTAGCCGGACCGAGCCGCCAGGATCGCCAGCAGCGCGGACAGTGTTCTCCGCGAGGAGGACGGGATCGTCGTCTGGCGCGGATTCGACCCGCGACCGTGGGGACCGAGATCTCTCTTGCGCGCGCGACGGCGGAGGCAGGCACCCGCATCGCACGGCGCACTGGCACAGTCAGGACACCGTCGCGTACCTGGTGGACGGGTCGGGCCGTGTTCCGCAGCGGTGAGGAGCTCCGCGATGTGCGTCGAGATGGAGCCGGGAGACTGGCTGTTCGTGCCGGCCGGCCTCGTGCACGACGAAGACAGCCCGGACGACGTCCACGGCGAGTTCCTGTATGCCCGCGACGGCGGAGGCGGCACCACCACGTTCCTGGACGACTACGTTCCCCGCGGACTCCGCCTCGGGACCGTCACGCTGTCGATGACTCCCTCGACCAGCTTGTCCGCGGCGGCGTAGGGGTCGAGCTCCCCGGCGACGACCCGGTCGGCCAGCTCGTCGAGCCCGCGGCCCGAACGCAGGTCGCCCATCCGCTCACGCAGCGCAGTCGAGCGCGATCGCCTCGATCTCGTCGGCGGCGCGTCGACGTCGGCTGGCGCGCAGGTTGCCGGTCTCCTCCAGCCAGGTGCGGTGCTTGTCCAGCTCCTCGACGACCTCGTCGATGCCCTCGCCCCGCGACGCGACCGTGCGCAGGATCGGCGGGCGCCAGTCGCCGGGCTGGCGTCGCTCCCCCAGGGTGAGCATGTGGCGCAGCTCGCGGACCGCGCTGTCGGCACCGTCACGGTCGGCCTTGTTGACGACGTACACGTCACCGACCTCGAGGATGCCGGCCTTGGCCGCCTGGATCGCGTCGCCCATGCCGGGCGCGAGCAGTACGACGGTCGTGTCCGCCAGCCCGGCCACCTCGACCTCGGACTGCCCGACACCGACCGTCTCGATCAGGACCACGTCGCAGCCCGCCGCGTCGAGCACCCGCAGCGCCTGCGGCGTCGACCACGCGAGCCCGCCGAGGTGGCCGCGACTGGCCATCGACCGGATGTAGACCCCGCGGTCGGTGAAGTGGTCCTGCATCCGGACCCGGTCACCGAGCAGCGCGCCACCCGAGAACGGCGACGACGGGTCGACGGCGAGGACTCCGACCCGGCGGTCCCGCGCGCGGTAGGCGGCGACCAGGGCGTTCGTCGTCGTGGACTTGCCGACCCCCGGTGCACCGGTGAGGCCGATGACGGTCGCGTTCCCGCCGTACGGCGTGAGCGCAGCCATCGCCTCGCGCAGCAGCGGCGACGCGTCCTCGACCAGCGAGATCAGCCGCGCGACCGAGCGCGGGTCACCCGCCCTGGCGCCCTCGACCAGCTCGGTGACGTTCGGCCCGGCGGAGGCGGCGGTCCACTCAGGCCTTCGGCACGCGCAGGATCAGCGCGTCGCCCTGTCCCCCGCCGCCGCAGAGAGCTGCTGCGCCGGTGCCGCCGCCGCGGCGCTTGAGCTCGAGGGCGAGGTGCAGCGCCAGCCGGGCGCCGCTCATGCCGATCGGGTGGCCCATCGCGATGGCGCCGCCGTTGACGTTGACGGTGCTGCCGTCCAGACCCGAGCTCACGCGTCGAGTGGATGCCGACCGAGGCGAACGCCTCGTTGATCTCGACCAGGTCGAGGTCGTCGACGGTGATGCCGTCCTTGGTCAGGGCCGCCTTGATCGCGTTGGCGGGCTGCGACTGCAGGCTCGCGTCGGGGCCGGCCACCACGCCGTGGGCGCCGATCTCGGCCAGCCACTCGAGCCCCAGCTCGTCGGCCTTCGCCTTGCTCATGACCACCACGGCGGCGCCGCCGTCGGAGATCTGCGACGAGGAGCCGGCCGTGATCGTGCCGTCGGGGGCGAAGGCGGGACGCAGCTTGGCGAGCAGCTCCGCGGTCGTGTCGGAGCGGATGCCCTCGTCCTCCTTGACCACGATCGGGTCGCCGCGGCGCTGCGGCACCTCGACCGGCACGATCTCCTCGTCGAAGATGCCGTTCTTCTGGGCGGCCGCGGCCCGCTGATGGGACTGCGCCGAGAACGCGTCCTGGTCCTCACGGCTGATGCCGAGCTTGGCGTTGTAGCGCTCGGTCGACTCACCCATGGCGCAGTTGTCGAAGGCGCAGAAGAGCCCGTCGTGGGCCATCGCGTCGAGCATCTCGACGGTGCCGTACTTGTAGCCGGCGCGGCTGCCCGGCAGGAGGTGCGGGGCGTTGGTCATCGACTCCATGCCGCCGGCGACGACGATCTCGAACTCGCCGGCGCGGATGAGCTGGTCGGCCAGCGCGATCGCGTCCAGGCCCGACAGGCACACCTTGTTGACCGTCAGCGCCGGCACGGTCATCGGGATGCCCGCCTTGACCGCGGCCTGGCGGGCGGTGATCTGGCCGGCGCCGGCCTGCAGCACCTGACCCATGATCACGTAGTCGACCTGGTCCGGCGGCCACCCCGGCGCGCTCCAGTGCGGCCTTGATGGCGAAGCCGCCCAGGTCGGCCCCGGAGAAGTCCTTGAGCGAGCCGAGCAGGCGCCCCATCGGCGTACGGGCACCGGCGACGATCACGGATCCGGCCATGGCGGAGGGCCTCCTGAAGGAGTCGGAGCTGTTCGCTGCCACGATAACCGCATGCTCACTCGCATCGATCACGTCGGTCTGGCCGTGCGCGACCTCGACGCGGCCATCGAGTTCTACGGCCGCACGTTCGACCTGCACGTCGTCCACCAGGAGGTCAACGAGGAGCAGGGCGTCCGCGAGGCGATGCTCGCCGTCGGCGACTCCGGCGCCTGCATCCAGCTGCTCGCCCCGCTGTCCGAGAGCTCGCCGATCGCGAAGTTCCTCGACCGCAACGGCGAGGGCGTCCAGCAGGTCGCCTACGGCGTCGACGACATCGACGCGACGTCGGCCGAGCTGCGGGCGCGGGGGGTCCGGCTGCTGTACGACGAGGCGAAGCGCGGCACCGCCGGCTCACGGATCAACTTCGTCCACCCCAAGGACGCCGGCGGCGTGCTCGTCGAGCTGGTCGAGGCCGCCCAGCAGACTTAGGAGAGCGGACCGGCTGAACTATCGGAGGAGCGTGAGCGCATGTCGGTGACCAGCGGAAAGGCGGCGAAGCTGCTCTTCCTTGTCCGCCGTCGCTGCGGTCGGGTACGAGATGATTCGCCGCGCCAGAGCCGTCGGGCCTATCGGACCGATGCATGGGCAGGGTGGGGAGCGCATGAAGCATGGATGAACCGCGCGTGCCCCCGGATCAAGCCGTGGAGGCATTCCGCCAGGACGCCAAGGCGGAGTACTACGCGATTCTCGACGTCATCACCGGCTTCGACCAGCGGATCATGATCGTGAAGGGCTGGTCGGTCACCTTGTCCCTGGCCGCCTTGGGCCTGGGCTTCCAGCAGGGCCACTACGCCCTCTTTGCTCTCGCCGCCGCTACCGCACTGGCCTTCTGGTTCGTGGACACGCTGCTGAAGTGGCACCAGATGAGGTACTACTCCCGCATGCGTGACATCGAGGTCACCAGCTTTCATCTCAATCACCTGACCGTTGGCGGCCTCGAGGTCTCCTCTCCACGAATCGACTGGTACTGGGGATTCAGCGGACGACCAGGCTCGGAGGACTGGCGCGACGCCGAGCCCCGACGCCGTACGCCGGAGGACATTCATCGCACGCTGCGCAGCGCGCCTTGGCAGCCGCACGTGCTGTTGCCTCATGCCGTTGCCGTGCTGATCGGCCTGTTGCTGTTCGTGGGTGCGGCCGCCGACGTCTCTGGGCTCGACCAACTGGAGCTGTAGGTCGACGCTGCGCCCGGCTATCAGCGCTCAATCAAGCGCCGTCACCACCCAGCGCACCGCCGAAACACCCCAGGGCGAGAGGTAGAGCAAACCTGACGTCAAAGCGGCGGCGACTAGGCAAACCTCCAGGCGACGCGCCGGAGGAGAGGCACTGCGCCGGTCGAGGAGGCGGTGCACAGCACCGACTGCGCTTCCGAATGCCAGCAGCGGCAGCACCACTATGGAGACAAGCGCAGAAATGCCAAGCCATGCGGGCACGAGCGGATCAGCGCCGCGAAGATCCGGTAGCAGGGCCCCAAAGACGAACGCCGACAACGCAACCAGCATCGTCACTACCCGGGCCAGTGCCGACCGGACTGACTCTGACGGCTTCCTGGCATCGAAGGACGACGTTCCCAGCGCAGCGCCTTGCCGCTCGCTCACGTCACGCACCATGCCGCGCATGATGCCGGTTCTCGCGCGTTACCGCTTGACGCGGTCGGTCAGTCACCGAGATGGTTGGCCCGACTGGGGCCTACTCGCGTTGTGGGGGTGGGCGGCTGTGTCCGGGTGGGTGGGGTTCGGGTCCGATGGTTCGGCCGTCGGGGTGGGTCATCAGGTAGCGGCCGTCGTCGGTTGCGGTGCAGGGTCCAGTGGCCTTCGTGGAGCATGGTGTGGTGGGCGGCGCAGGGCAGCGCGCCGTTGTCGATGACGGTGGGTCCGCCGGTGGCCCAGTGCTGCAGGTGGTGGGCGTCGGACCAGGCCACCGGCCGGTCGCAGTAGGGCACGGCGCAGCGGTCGCCGTCGCGGGCGATCATCGCGACCCGCTGGGCGGTGGTGAAGAACCGCCGCGACCGCTCGACCTCCCGGGCACCGTCAGCGCCGCCGTTGCTGTTCCGTCCGCCGACGGCGACGACGGTGACGTCGGCGTCGCAGCCGACCCGCTGCGCGGTGGTGGTGTTGATCGGCCCGACCCAGCCCAGCATCGCGCCCGGCGAGCCGACGGGGCTGCCGGGTTGCCCGCGAGGGAGTCGGCGTCGACGGTGACGATGAGGTGCGGGTGCCCGCCGCCGGACTTGCGGTCCTCGCGCGGTGGCCAGGTACTGCCGGCAGATGTCGGTCAGCGCGTCGGCGTTGCGCTGGCCCGCGCTGCGGGTGTCCCCCGACACCGGCGCGCTCGCCGCGCTCAGCGCGGTGAGCACCTGCGCGCCGGCGACCGGGTCGAGCAGCACCGACCCCACCACCATCCCGTCCAACGTGGTGGCCAGCGACACCCCGCGCCGCTCGTAGCGGCGGACCGCCGCCTCATCCGCGCCATCCGGGTCCAGGGCGTGGGCGAACTGGCGCATCACCCCCGCCACCGCACCCGGGTCCGCCGCCCGGGCCACCGCCAGCGCCTCCGGCTCGATCAGCGCCACCGCGCCGGCCGGCGCATCCGCGGTGTGCGCGGCGATCAGCCGGGCATGCGCCGGGTCGATCTCCCCACCGGCCAGCGCCGCCGACGTCGCGGCCAGCGACTCCGTCCGCCAGCGCCCGGGCGGTGCGCACCGCCGCCTTCGCCTCGCCCGGGCTCATCCGGGCCCGGAACCGCAGCCACGCCTGCGGGGACAACGCCGCGTCCAGGACATGGCTGCCGCGGGTGTCGACCTCGCGCACCACCCGCAGCGAGAACCACTCCAGCCGGGCCGCCAACGCCCGCGCCGCCTGCAGCTGGGCGGTCAGCTCGTCATGACCCAGCTCGCCCAGCGCACCGTCGTCGACCGCGGCGACCAGGGCATCGACCGCCTCCCGGGCGGCGTCCAGCGCCGCCACCACCGGAGGATCCGCCACTATCGAACGCATGTTCGAATCCTACCGCGGACCACCGACAACATGGGCGGTCCGCAATCTGTGGACAAGCCGAAATCCGTTGGCCAGCAACGAGTTCCGGCGGCGGCACTCAGTCCCGGATCGTCGGCGCTCCTCGACCACCGAAGGTCCGCCCCGGCGGGTGTCCGTGACGTCGACCTCGCCGGACTCGATGGCGGCCTCGGCCTCCGCCTGAAGCTCCTGCGCGCCGTCCATCACCGGTGGCTCAACCATCGGCTCGTCGAGCGGGTCAAGGTCCCGGTCGCTGGGCTCAGTCATCGCCGCCTCCTCCGCTTCGCAGTTCGTCGTCGATGTCGGTGATCGGGTCACCGTGCGGCTTGGCCGGCCCCGGATCGGGTTGCAGGCCCTCGTCGCTGCCGCTCGGCTGCGCGTCGCCGGGGTCGGTCATCGTCGGCTCGGCGTCCTGATCCGGTACGCCGTGGTGCCGCTCGTCCTGCGGGTCAGCGTTCGCATCGATTCCCATGCTCGCGGACCTACCCGCCCCCTCTGCCACTCATGCCGGCGGAGCGAGCACCCAAGGCCGCCGACAGGGCAGGTGCTACTGGCCAGTAATCTCGCCCGCAGCGACCCGTCGAGCGGCTCGGAGGCAGCGTGAAGGACATCCTCGAGGCGATCCTGGCGAGGGAGTCTGGGGCAACCGTGTCCGCCGAGGACATAGCCGACCTCCCGGTTCCTGAGTCCTACCGCGCCGTGACCGTCCACAAGGACGAGGCCGGGATGTTCGAGGGCGTCCAAAGCAAGGACAAGGACCCACGCCAGTCGCTGCACGTCGAGGACGTCGCGACCCCCGAGCTCGGTCCCGGTGAGGCGCTCGTCGCCGTGATGGCGAGCGCGATCAACTACAACTCGGTGTGGACCTCGATCTTCGAGCCGGTGTCGACGTTCACCTTCCTCGAGCGCTATGGCCGGATGTCCCCGCTTTCGCAACGGCACGACCTGCCCTACCACGTGATCGGGTCCGACCTCGCCGGTGTCGTGCTGCGCACCGGACCGGGCGTGCACGCATGGTCGCCCGGCGACGAGGTGGTCGCCCACTGCCTGTCGGTCGAGCTGGAGAGCCCCGACGGGCACAACGACACGATGCTCGACCCCGAGCAGCGCATCTGGGGGTTCGAGACCAACTTCGGCGGGCTCGCCCAGCTCGCGCTGGTCAAGAGCAACCAGCTGATGCCCAAGCCCGCACACCTGTCGTGGGAGGAGGCGGCCTGCCCCGGACTGGTCAACTCCACGGCGTACCGCCAGCTCGTCTCACGCAACGGCGCCGGCATGAAGCAGGGCGACGTCGTCCTGATCTGGGGCGCCTCCGGCGGGCTCGGCTCCTACGCCACCCAGCTCGCCCTCGGCGGAGGCGCGACCCCGGTCTGCGTCGTCTCCAGCGAGGAGAAGGCCGAGATCTGCCGCCGCATGGGCGCCGACCTCATCATCGACCGGGCCGCCGAGAACTACGGCTTCTGGAGCGACGAGCACACCCAGAACCCCAAGGAGTGGCAACGGCTAGGGAAAAAGATCCGCGAGCTCACCGGCGGCGACGACCCGGACATCGTCTTCGAGCACCCGGGCCGGGAGACGTTCGGTGCCAGCGTGTACGTCGCTCGTCGCGGCGGCACGATCGTCACCTGCGCATCGACCAGCGGCTTCCTGCACGAGTACGACAACCGCTACCTCTGGATGAACCTCAAGCGCATCATCGGGTCGCACTTCGCCAACTACCGCGAGGCCTGGGAGGCCAACCGCCTGATCGCCCGGGGGCGCATCCACCCGACCCTGTCGCGGACCTACCCGCTCGACCAGACCGGCCAGGCGGCCTCCGACGTCCACCGAAACCTGCACCAGGGCAAGGTCGGCGTGCTCTGCCTGGCCCCCGAGGAGGGGCTCGGTGTGCGCAACCAGGCCCTGCGCGACAAGCACCTTGACGCGATCAACCGGTTCCGGGATGTCTGACATGACCGGCCGTCTCTGACACGATGCGTAGTCATGGCCAATGACACCGGGCCGGCACCCGTCACCGAGCCCATCGCCGAGCGCGCGGGCCGCCTCCTCCAGGTCGCCCAGGAGCAGGCGGACGCCCTTCTCGAGAAGACACACCGCGACGCCACTGCGGCGCGCGAGGAGGCCGACCGGCTTCGAGAAGACGCTCAGCGCCTGCACGACGAGATCGCCGGGCGGCACGCCCAGGCGACCTCGCGGGAGGAAGAGGCGGAGCGCCGCAACGCCGACTCGCTCGAGAAGAACGCCCTCCTCCTCGAGCAGACCACGACCGACATCGAGCGCCGCCGCACCGAGTCGCACGCCGAGGCCGAGCAGCTGCTGAAGGACGCCGCCGACCAGGCGGCGATGATCGTGTCCGCAGCGTCCGCGCACGCTGACGAGCTCGTCGCCACCGGGCAGAAGGACGCGGACGACGCCCGGACAGCGGTGGACACCGAGCTCGAGTCGACCCGCGTGCAGATCCGCGAGATGCGCGAGAAGGCGGGCCGGGACGCGGAGGTGACCCGGACCGAGGCGCGGGAAGCCGCCGACACGCGCCGCCGGGAGGCCGCCGAGGAGTCCCTGGCGCGGGTAGAGGGCGCCCGGGCCGAGGCCGAGCGCATCGTCGCCGAGGCGCACATCGAGGCGAAGGCCATCCGCGAGCGCGCCGAGCAGGAGGTCGCCCACGACTTCGCCGACTCCCGCAGCGACATCGAGCGCGCCCGCACCGAGGCCGCCCAGCTGCGCGAGCTGGGCATGCTCGATGCCGAGCAGATGCGCACCGACGCGCGCGCCGAGGCCGACGCCGCCCTGGCCGAGGCGGCGGAGCAGACGGCCTGGACCCAGCGCACGGTGGCCGAGTTGCAGGAGGCGGCCAACGCCGACGCCGAGCGGATCAAGGACGAGGCACGGGCCGCTGCCCGCCAGGTGGACATCGATGTCCGGTCGAGGGTTGACGGGGTCCTGGCGAACGCCCGGGAGTCGGCCGATCAGAAGCTCGAGGAGGCCGAGGCGCAGGCAGCGTCGACCACCGCGCAGGCCGAAGCCCGGCTGCACCAGGCGGAGGAGGAGGCACGGGGCCGGCTGGCCGAGGCCAGCGCCCGCAGCTCCAAGCTGATCGAGGAGGCGGCCGACCGGGCCGCCGAGATCGAGCAGCGCGCCGCCAGGCGCGAGGAGGAGGCCGAGGCCGGCGCGAGAACCCTTCGTGAGCGCGTCGCCGAGCAGACGGCCGCCGCTCAGCGCGAGGCCGAGCAGTCCCGCCGTACGGCGCGCACGGAGGCCACCACGCTGGTCGCCGACGCCCGCCGCGAGGCCGACACCCTGCGCTCAGAAGCGCGTCGCACGCTCGAGGAGGCCCGCGCCGAGGTGGCCGCGCTCACGACCCGTCGGGACGAGATCGCGGAGGAGCTGAGCCGCCTCTCGGCCGTTATCGAGGCATTGTCGGTCCCGGCTGGGCAGGGTGTGCGCGCAGGAGCGGGCCGGGGCGGGACCGCGGTCGAAAGCGGAGACCGGGACGTGCCAAGATGACCCCGTTCCGTAGTCAGCAGCCGACAGGACTGAGTCGATGACCGACACCACCACTGGCCAGCAGCAATTCGAGATCGTCCGACGCGGTTACGAGCCGCAGCAGGTTGACCGGCGCATCGCCGCCCTGGTCGCCGACCTCGAGAAGACCCGCAAACGCACCGTCGACCTGGAGCGCAGGGTCGAAGAGCTGCACCTCGAGTCGCAGGAGCAGGGCGCAGCCCCGACGTACGCCGGGTTGGGGACCCGGATCGAGAAGATCCTGGGCCTGGCCGAGGAGGAGGCCCGCGACCTGCGGGCAGCCGCGGTCGGCGACGCCGAGCAGCACCGCTCCCTCACCGAGCAGGACGCCGGCAAGGTGCGGGCGGAGGCAGACCGCTACTCCCGCGAGCGCCGCAGTGAGGTCGACACCGAGGCCGCCCGGATCCTCGAGGAGGCTCGACGCCAGGCCGACCAGCTGCGTGACGATGCCGAGCGCGACACCAAGGCGCGTCGCGAGGAGGCGGAGGCGCTGTTCGAGCAGAACCGCGCGAAGGCCGCCCAGGCCGCAGCCGACTTCGAGAACACCCTCGCCCAGCGTCGCGAGCAGTCCGAGCGCGACTTCACCGAGAAGATGAGCTCGAGCGTCCAGCAGCTCACCGTGGTCGAGCAGCGCTCCGAGCAGACCCGGCTCGAGGCCGAGAAGCTGCGGGCCGACGCCGACCGCAAGTCCAAGCGGATCCTCGAGGAGGCGCAGCGCCAGGCCGACGACCTGGTCGCCGAGGCGAAGACGACCGCCGACCGGATCCGTTCCGAGTCCGAGCGCGAGCTGGCCGCAGCCACCCAGCGCCGCGACAGCATCAACGCCCAGCTGACCAACGTGCGCCAGATGCTGGCGACGCTGACGGGGGCGACGTTGCCCGGCGGGTTGGACCTGGACGACGAGCAGACCGAGGGCGGGGCGAAGCCGGCCGCCGGCGGGCCCGGCGCAGCTGGCGGTCCGCAGACGCCGGTGACTCCCTCGGTGCAGACCTCGGTCCCCGGGAAGCCGGGCCAGGGCGGGGCGAAGCCCGCTGAAGCAGACGCCAAGCCGGCCGAGCAGGGCGGGAAGCCGATCGAGACCCAGAAGCCGGCTGCAGCGGCGCAGGGCTCGGGCCAGCAGCAGGGCCAGGGCTCACCGCAGCAGCAAGGGCAGCAGCGGGCCGGCCAGGGCAACCAGCCCGGCAAGTAGTCCGGCACGCCGCCGGAGCGGCATCAGCTCCACGCCCGACTCCCCCGATACGCTCCCGGCCGAGACCAACTATCGGCCGGGAGCGGGAGTCGTGAGCGACACCAGCGGGGCGAGTCACACCGGCACCGGCCCGAACGACGGGCCTGCCCCCGACGGCTCATCCACGGACGCCCCTCGCGACGACGCCGGAAGTGCCCATCGTGATGCCGAGGCCGCTCATCATGACGCCGAGGAGCTGCACCACGACGCCGAGCGGATGCACCGTGACGCCGAGGAGATGCGGGTCGACGCCGAGCGCGTGCACCGCGAGGCCGACGAGGATTCCTTCGGGCCGCTCGGTCGGCCGATGCGACGGGACTCCCCCATCAGGCTCGGCTTCCTCGGGGCGATAGGAGTGTTCCTCGCCTGGTTCCTGATCCAGGCGATCATCCAGGCGCGGTCGGTGCTCATCCTGATTGTCTTCTCGCTCTTCCTCGCGGTCGGGCTCAACCCGGTCGTCGAGTCACTCACTCGCCGCGGCATGCGACGCACGTTCGCGATCGGGATCGTCTTCTCCATCGTGATCGGAGCGTTCGTCGCCTTCGGCTTCGCCGTGGTTCCGCCCGTCGCGGAGCAGTCCGACGAGTTCGTGAAGAACGTCCCCGGCTATCTCGAGGACCTCCGGCGGAACTCAACGATCCGTCAGTTCGACGACGACTACGGCGTGATCGAGAAGGCCCAGGCCTACGTCACCAGCGGCGACCTCGGACAGCGACTCTTCGGCGGGATCCTCGGCGTCGGCAGAATCGTGATCAATGCGGTGTTCGGCGCCGTCTCGGTGCTGATCTTGACGCTCTACTTCCTGACATCGCTGCCGAGCATGAAGCGGCAGGCCTACCAGCTGGTCCCGGCCAGCCGGCGGGAGCGGGTGCAGCTGCTGACCGACGAGATCCTCACGCGGATCGGCGGCTTCGTCAGCGGTGCGATGACCGTCGCCTTCATCGCCGCCCTCACGTCCTATGTCTTCCTGCGCATAGTCGACATGCCGTTCGCGCTCGCGTTGGCCGTGTTCGTCGGCCTGCTCGACCTGATCCCGCTCGTCGGCGCGACGATCGCCGCCATCGGTGTCACCACGCTGGGGTTCATCGAGTCACCCGGGGTCGGCCTCGCCTGCCTGATCTTCTACATCGCCTACCAGCAGTTCGAGAACTACGTCATCTACCCCCGGGTGATGCGTTCCGCCGTCGACGTACCGGCTCCCGTCACTATCGTGGCGGTGCTGATCGGTGGCGCACTGCTCGGCGTGGTCGGTGCGCTCCTGGCGATCCCCGCCGCGGCCGCGATCCTGCTCGTCGTGCGCCAGGTGACGATCCCGCGGATGGAACAGGTCTGACCCGACCGGTCAGAACGGGCTGAAGCTCAGAGCCGGCCGAGCAGCTCACGGACGGCCGTGGAGAACGCACCAGGCGCCTCCACGGCGCTCAGATGGCCCGCGCCGGGGATCAGGACCAGCTTGCCCTGCGGCAGCGCCTCGACTATCGCCTCGGCGTCGTCCCGCGACGCCAGCTGGTCCTCGTCGCCGAGGATGACCACGGCGGGTACGTCGACCTTCCGCAGCGTGTCCAGCGAGTCGGGGCGCGCCGCCATCGCCCGCTGCGCCCAGGCCGCAGCCGCGGGTGGAGCCGCCTCGAGCAGAGCACGCACCCGGCCCTGAACCAGTGGCTGGTCGCGCCGAGTCGTCTCCCCGACCAGCGCTGGGAGCACGTCGTCGACGAGGACCTGCGTCGAGTCGTCCTTGACGAGCGTGTCGGCGATCCGGAGCCGGTTGTCCTTGGCGGCGTCCGCATCGCCACCGGCCTTGGTGTCGGCGAGCAGCAGCGCGCTAACCCGGCCCGGGTGCTGCCGCAGGAACGCCATCGCGACATAGCCGCCCATCGACAGACCGCCGAGAACGACCTCGGGCAGGTCGAGGCGATCGAGCACAGCCGCCACGTCGTCGGCCATCAGGTCCAGCGACGGCTCGTCGTCGAATCCCAGCTGGGAGCCACCGAACCCGCGCAGGTCCGGCGTGATCACGCGGCACGTGTCGGCGAGGTCGTTGCGCTGCTCGAGCCACATCGCCGAGGACAGCGGGAAGGCGTGGAGCAGAACGACCGGCACGCCCTCGCCGGTCTCGCGGACGTGCAGGTCGACCACGGTCATCCCGCGACCGTAGCCGACTACCAAGGGTGATGATCAGAACGCCTCCGGCAGGGGGAACCGGTCCGGCACGACGCGCCGCACGATCTCGTTCAGCGCACGTCGTACGGACGGTTCACCCACCCACAGGTGCTTGGCGCCGTCCACACCTACCACCTCCGCCTGCGGGATGCGGGCGAACCGCTCCCGCGCCTCCGCCGGCTGCAGGTAGTCGTCGTGCTCGGGCACCAGCGCGAGCACTGGCTTGCCGGATGCTGCCCAGGCGTCGAGGTGCTCGTCGCGGGCGAAGCGCAGGGGAGGCGAGAGCAGGATCAACCCCTCCACGGAGGGATCCAGGCCGTACATCAGGGCCAGGTCGGTGCCGAAGGACCAGCCGAGCAGCCAGCGCCGCGGCAGCACCGGGGCCTCGTGGAACTCGGCGTACTCGATCGCTGCCGCCACGTCGAAGCGCTCGCCGACGGCCTCGTCGAAGGCGCCGTCACTCGTGCCGTGCGGCGACGAGGTCCCCCGGGTGTTGAAACGCAGCACGGCGAGGTCGGCCAGCGCGGGCAGCCGGTACGACGCCTTGCGCAGCACGTGGCTGTCCATGAAGCCACCTGCAGTGGGCAACGGGTGCAGGGTGACCAGCGTCGCCACCGGATCGCGCTCGGCGGGCAGCGCCAGCTCGCCCACCAGCCGCAGGCCGTCGGCGGTGTGCAGCTCGATCGGCGTACGACGTGCAGGGAGAACCGTGCTCGCGCGAATCTGCGACATGACTGCCTTTCAGTAACGCGGCGCGTTGCGCGAGCGCTTCGTCACCGGTGCTCGGCGGCTGCGCGCGTTCCAACACGGCGTGTGCCAGTGCCGGCGGTAGGCCTCGCCGGAACTGCCCTCGGGCCACACGACCAGATGAGCCGTCCCGGGAGAGATCTCCTGGTCGCAGCCCGGACATCGGTAGGTCTTTGCCGCGGCCGCACCCGTGAAGGGCCGGACGAGCCAGTCGCCGTCGGGACCGGACTCCGTTCGCGGCGCACCGCGACCGATGCCCTCTGCCTCGAGGTCGCCCGGGTCCTCCCGCTGGCGGCGGTTCTGTCGGGGCATGGCGGCGGTCAGGCCGGCTTGCGGTAGTCGCGGAAGCCACGGCCGGACTTGCGACCGAGGTAGCCGGCCGTGACGAGCTGGTCGAGCAGCGGTGCCGGCGCGAAGCCCGGCTCGCGGAACTCCAGGTAGAGGGTGCGCTGGATCGCGTGCGCCACGTCGAGCCCGACCACGTCGAGCAGGTCGAAGGGGCCCATCGGGTAGCCGCAGCCGACCTGCATCGCGTCGTCGATGTCCTCGACGGTCGCGTAGTGGGCCTGCAGCATCTTCACCGCGTCGTTGAGGTAGGGGAACAGCAGCGCGTTGACGATGAACCCGGCTCGGTCGCCGCAGACGACGGCCTGCTTGCCCGCACGATCGCACACCTCGCGCACCGTCGCGACGGCGTCGTCCGACGTCGACACCGTGCGCACCACCTCGACCAGCTTCATCACCGGCGCCGGGTTGAAGAAGTGCATGCCGACGACGTCACCCGGCCGGCTGGTCGCTGCTGCCAGCTCGATGACGGGAAGCGATGACGTCGTCGTCGCGAGCACCGCACCCGGCTTGCAGATGTCGTCGAACGTGGAGAACAGCGCCTGCTTGACCGAGAGCTCCTCGACCACCGCCTCGATGACGAGGTCGCACTCCGCCAGGTCGTCCATGCGCGCGGAGCCGCGCACCTTGGCGAGAGCGGCGTCGCGGTCGGACTGCTCGAGCTTGCCGCGCATGACAGCCTTGTCCAGCGAGCGTTGGAGGGCGATCCCGACCTGCTCGACCTTCTCGACGCCACGGGTGACGTAGAGGACGTCGTACCCGGCCTTGGCGAGCACCTCGATGATGCCGGTCGCCATCGTCCCGGAACCCACCACACCGACCGAGCCGACCCAGCGTGCGCCGGCCGTTGCGTCACCGGCGCGCGGTGTCAGGTCGTCGTCGACGACGACCGGCGAGTCCTCGGCCTCGTAGGTGTAGAAGCCCCGACCGGTCTTGCGGCCGCGCAGCCCCGCCGTCACCATCTGCTTGAGGATCGGCGCCGGCGCGTGCAGCCGGTCGCGCGACTGGCGGTACATCGTGTCGAGGATCTCGTACGCCGTGTCGAGACCGATCAGGTCGAGCAGCGCGAGCGGGCCCATCGGGTAGCCGCAACCCAGCCGCATCGCCGTGTCGATGTCCTCACGGGTGGCGTAGCGCGACTCGTACATCGACACCGCGTGGTTGAGATATCCGAACAGCAGCGCGTTGGCGATGAACCCCGCCTTGTCACCGATGACGACCGGGACCTTGCCGAGGCGACGGGCCAGGTTGCTGATGTCCTCGACGACCTCCTGCTCCGTGACCACCGTCCGGATCACCTCGACCAGCTTGAGGACCGGCGCCGGGTTGAAGAAGTGCATGCCGATCACGGCCGACGGGCGGCCGGTCGCGACCGAGATCTCGGTCACCGACAGGGACGAGGTGTTCGTGGCCAGGATCGTCGTCGCGGGACAGATCTTGTCCAGCGCCGAGAAGACCTCCTGCTTGAGGTCGAGCCGCTCCGGCACCGCCTCGATGACCAGCTCAGCCACGGCGAGCTCCTCGAGCGAGGTCGTGAACCGCACTCGGCCGAGCAGCTCGCGCTGGGCGTCCTCGCTGAGCTTGCCGCGCTGCACCGCCCGGTCGGTGGAGTTCTGGAGGTGGCCCCGGCCGCGCTCGAGCGACTCCTCGGTCGGCTCCACGCCGATGACCTGCAGGCCCTCGCGCGCGAAGACCTCGACGATGCCGGCGCCCATCGTGCCGAGACCGACCACGCCGACGGTGGTGAACTCCCTGGCCATCTGCGGTGCTCCTGCTCGGTCGACTGCTGGGTTGACTGCCCTGGCGAATCCTCTGTGCTGCCCGAGCAGTCTCCCAGGTAGCGTGGCCGCCCGTGCGACTGGTCATCGCGCGGTGCACGGTCGACTACGTCGGCCGGCTCACCGCCCACCTCCCGAGCGCCCCGCGGCTGATCCTGGTCAAGGCCGACGGGTCGGTCTCCGTGCACGCCGACGACCGCGCCTACAAGCCGCTGAACTGGATGAGCCCACCGTGCTCGCTGCGCGTGGACGGCGACCTCTGGACGGTCACCAACAAGGCGGGCGAGCAGCTGCTCATCAGCATCGAGGAGCTGCTGCACGACTCGTCGCACGAGCTCGGCGTCGACCCGGGACTGGTCAAGGACGGTGTGGAGGCGCACCTGCAGGTTCTCCTCGCCGAGCAGATCGAGACGCTCGGCGCGGGCTGGCGGCTGGTCCGGCGGGAGTTCCCGACCGCGATCGGCCCGGTCGACATCCTGGCCAAGGACGCCGAGGGCGCGACCGTCGCCATCGAGATCAAGCGGCGCGGTGAGATCGACGGCGTCGAGCAGCTGACCCGCTACCTCGACCTGCTCAACCGCGACCCCCACCTGACTCCGGTCCGCGGGGTCTTCGCGGCACAGGAGATCAAGCCGCAGGCGCGCGTGCTGGCCGGCGACCGCGGCATCACCTGCGTCACGCTCGACTACGACCGCCTGCGCGGCACCGACGACACCGCGTCGCGGCTGTTCTGACTGCGATGCGCGTGATCGTGGTCGGCGCCGGAGTGATCGGGCTGACCTGCGCGGTCCGGCTTCGCGAAGCGGGCTACGACGCGCATGTGCTGGCCCGTGACCTGCCGGCCGAGACGACCTCGGCGGTCGCGGCCGCGCTCTGGTACCCCTACCACGCGTTCCCGAAGGACAAGGTCGCCCGGTGGGCCAAGACGTCGTACGACGTGCTGGCACAGCTCGCGAGTGACGAGCCGGCGAGCGGAGTGCGGATGCGGTGGGGCACCGAGCTCCTGCGCGGGAGCGGCGACGAGCCCTGGTGGCGTGCCGCCGTGCCCGCCGTCGAGGAGGCGCACGACGTGCCGGCCGGCTACGCGGGTGGCTGGCGGCTGAGCGTGCCGGTCGCGGACACCTCGTCGTACCTGCCGTGGCTCGTCGCCCGCCTCGAGCAGCTCGGCGGCACGCTCACCCGAACCTGGCTGTCTGCGCTGCCGACCGAGGGGATCGCGGTGAACTGCACGGGGCTTGCTGCCCGGGCCCTGACCGACGACGAGACGGTGCACCCGGTCCGCGGCCAGGTCGTCGCGCTGGAGCAGGTGGGGCTCACCGAGTGGCTGCTCGAGCAGAGCGATGCAGCGGCACTCACCTACATCGTGCCGCGCGAGCACGACATCGTCGTCGGGGGAACCGCGGAGGAGGACGTCTACGACCCGCGCCCCGACCCGGCGGTGGCGCAGGAGATCCTGGCCCGCGCCCGGGCGCTGCTGCCGCTCCTGAGCATGGCCGCGGTGCGCGGTCACCGGGTCGGGCTGCGCCCGGCGCGGCCGGAGGTCCGGCTCGAGACGGTCCCCCACCCGGACGGGTCCGAGGGGGGCGTCGTGCACTGCTACGGCCACGGCGGCGCCGGGGTGACCCTGTCCTGGGGCTGCGCGGACGACGTCGTCATGGAGGTGGCCGCGCTGGCGCGATGAATTTCGTTGCCGGGCGAGGTCTGACTGGGAAAGGCTCGGATCCTGCGGGCCCACCCACGCGAAGGAGACCTTGATGTCGACCTCCAGCGCCAGCCGGACGATCTCCCTGGCCGAGCTCCGTGACCGGGTGGGGGCGCCCGTGCTCGGCCCGGACGATGACGGGTACGACGAGGCGCGGGGCGATCATGATGGGCGGCACCGACCCGAAGCCCGCGCTGATCGTGCGGCCCCGCAGCGACGCCGACGTGGCGCGCGCCGTCACGTTGGCCAGGGAGACCGGACTCCCCCTCGCCGTGCGCAGCGGCGGTCACAGCGGCGCCGGCCACAGCACCGCCGACGGTGGCGTGGTCATCGACCTCCGGGACATGAAGGCCATCGAGTTCGACGTCGATGCGAAGACCGCGTGGGCCGAGGCGGGTCTGACGGCGGCCGAGTTCACGAACGCAGCCGCCGCCCACGGCCTGGCTGTCGGGTTCGGGGACACCGGGTCAGTGGGCCTCGGCGGGATCACCCTCGGCGGCGGCGTCGGCTACCTCGCCCGCAAGCACGGCCTCACCGTCGACAACTTGCTGGCCGCCGACGTCGTGACCGCTGACGGCCAGGTGCTCCGCGTCGACGAGCAGTCGCACCCCGACCTGTTCTGGGCGATCCGCGGTGGCGGGGGCAACTACGGCATCGCCACCCGGTTCCAGTTCCGCCTGCACCCGGTCGGCGAGGTGGTGGGCGGCATGCTCCTGCTGCCGGCCACTGCGGAGACCGTTGCCGGCTGCATCGCGGCCAGCGAGGCTGCGCCGGACGAGCTGACGACGATCATCAACGTCATGAGCTGCCCGCCGCTGCCGTTCGTGCCGCCGGAGCAGCACGGCAGCATCGTCATCCTGGCGCTGATGTGCTGGGCCGGCGACACGGTGGCCGGGCTCGAGGCGATGGCGCCGTTCCTCGCCCTGGCCGAACCGATCGCCAACTTCGTTGCGCCGATGCCCTACCCGCAGATCTATCCGCCCGAGGACCCCGACTACCACCCGACCGCGGTCAGCAAGACGATGTTCGTCGACTCGATCGGCCTCGATGAGGCCGCCACCATCGTCGATCTCCTGCAGGCGAGTGACGCGACGCTGCGAGCCGCCCAGCTCCGGGTGCTCGGCGGCGCGGTCGCCAGGGTGCCGGCCGACGCCACGGCGTACGCCCACCGCGCGGCCCCCATCATGGTGAACATCGCGGCCTTCTACGACGGCCCGGCCGACCGCGAGGCGCGTCTGGCCTGGGTGAACGAGGTCACGGCCACCCTGCACCAGGGCAACGACGCCGCCTACGTGAACTTCCTGCAGGACGAGGGTCCGGAGCGGATCCGCGCCGCCTACCCCGGTGCCACCTGGGACCGGCTGGCGGCAGTCAAGGCGACCTACGACCCGCAGAACGTCTTCCGGCGCAACCAGAACGTGCCACCAGCCGGGGCCCGATAGCGGTCGGTCAGCAGACGCGTCGGAGCAGACCGGTCTCCAGGTCGTAGAGGAAGCCGCCGACGGCGATGTTGCCGAGGTAGGGCCAGGACCGCACGCGTTGGACGTCCGTCTCCAGCGCCGCTTCCTGGTCCACCGTCGTGAGGAACGTGATGCTGCGGGTGTCGGGCCCACCGGCGTCGCGGATGGCCTCGTGCACGTCGTCCTGGGTGCTGTCGGCCATCCGGCACTTCGTGTGCGCCACGACCATCACGCGCTCGACGCCGAGCAGATAGGACCCGAGGACCAGGGTGCGCAGCACGTCGTCCGTCACGCGCGCACCCGCGTTGCGCAGGATCTTCGCGTCGCCCGGCACCAGGCCGAGCATCGCGAGCGGGTCGATCCGCGAGTCGATGCAGGTCAGCACGCCCAGCCCCTTCGCGGCGCGGGCTTCGAGTTCGTTCAGCAGGAAACTCTCGGCAAAGGCCTCGTTCGCCGCGAGGACGTCGTCGAACGTGTCGTCGGGAGTCACACCCGAACCCTAGAGCCCCCGGGCAGCGCGGATCACCTCGACGATGCGGGCCATGATGTCGGTGATCTCGAAGTCCTTCGGGGTGAACACCGCAGCCACTCCCTGCTCGCACAGCCACCTGGCATCCGCGGCCGGGATGATGCCGCCGACGACGACCGGCACGTCACCGGCACCCGCCTCCCGGAGGCGGCGCAGCACGTCGGGGATCAGCTCCCGGTGCGAGCCGGACAGGATCGAGATCCCGACGCAGTGCACGTCCTCCTCCACCGCGGCCGACGCGATCTGCTCCGGGGTCAGCCGGATGCCCTGGTAGACCACCTCGAAGCCGACGTCGCGGGCCCGCACGGCAATCTGCTCCGCGCCGTTGGAGTGCCCGTCCAGGCCGGGCTTGCCGACGAGCAGCCGCAGGCGGGTGCCGAGCTCGTCCCCCGTGCGTCGGACGGCCTCGCGCACCTCGGCCAGGCGCGCGTTGCCGGCACCGTCGGTGGCCGCACCGGTCGCGCCACCCACCCCGGTCGGGGCCCGGTAGGAGCCGAAGATCTCGCGCAGCGCCCCCGCCCACTCCCCCGTCGTCACCCCGGCGCGGGCGCAGACGAGGGTGGCCGGGACGAGGTTCGCGTCCGACACCGCGGCCTCGCGCAGACCGGCGAGCGCTCGCTCGACCGCTGCGACGTCACGGTCGGAACGCCAGGCCCGTACGGCGGCGACGGCCGCCGCCTCGACGTCGTGGTCGACCGTCTGGATCGCCGTCTGCAGGTCGGCGGTCAGCGGGTTCGGCTCGGTCTCGACGAACCTGTTGACGCCGACGACGACGTCCGCGCCGGACTCGACCCGGCTGCGGCGGGCGGCGTGTGACGCCACCAAAGCCGTCTTGAGGTAGCCGCTCTCGACCGCCGCGACAGCTCCGCCCATCTCCTGGACCTTGTCGACCTCGGCGCGCGCCGCCGTGCAGAGCTCGGCCACGGCCGACTCGATCACCGTCGACCCGGCGAAGATGTCGTCGTACTCGAGCAGGTCGGACTCGAACGCGAGCACCTGCTGCATGCGTAGGGACCACTGCTGGTCCCACGGTCGAGGCAGCCCCAGCGCCTCGTTCCACGCCGGCAGCTGGACGGCCCTGGCCCGGGCGTCCTTGGACAAGGTGACCGCCAGCATCTCGAGCACGATCCGCTGCACGTTGTTCTCGGGCTGCGCCTCGGTCAGCCCGAGCGAGTTGACCTGGACGCCGTAGCGGAGGCGGCGGTGCCGCGGGTCCTGAACGCCGTAGCGCGACTCGGTCAGCTCGTCCCACAGCCGCACGAAGGCGCGCATCTTGCACAGCTCCTCGACGAACCGCACGCCGGCGTTGACGAAGAAGCTCATCCGGGCCACCACCTCGCCGAACCGCTCGGCGGGCACCTGGCCGGAGTCGCGCACCGCGTCGAGCACGGCGATCGCCGTGCACAGGGCGAACGCGAGCTCCTGCACGGGAGTCGCGCCGGCCTCCTGCAGGTGGTAGCTGCAGATGTTGATCGGGTTCCAGCGCGGGATGTTCTCCACCGTGTAGGCGATCAGGTCGGTGGTCAGCCGCATCGACGCCGCCGGCGGGAACGCGTAGGTGCCGCGGGAGAGGTACTCCTTGATGATGTCGTTCTGGGTGGTGCCGGACAGCTGGGCGAGCAGCGCCTCGTGCCCGTCCGACCCGTCCGCCCCCGCATCGCTGCCGGCCTGCTCCTCGGCGCTGACCTGGTAGAGCGCGAGCAGCCACATCGCGGTGGCGTTGATGGTCATTGACGTGTTCATCTCGGTGAGCGGGATGCCGTCGAAGAGCGCCCGCATGTCGCCGAGGTGGCTGATCGGGACGCCGACCTTGCCGACCTCGCCACGGGCCAGCTCGTCGTCGGGGTCGTAGCCGGTCTGGGTCGGCAGGTCGAAGGCGACCGAGAGGCCGGTCTGGCCCTTGGCCAGGTTGCGCCGGTAGAGCGCGTTGGACTCCGCCGCCGAGGAGTGCCCCGCGTAGGTGCGCATCACCCACGGCTCGTCACGCGGGCGGGACGAGGGGGACTGCTCGGTCATCTGGCCGGGACCTCCGGGATGCGGTGCCCCGAGTCTACTGACCGGTAACTACGGCCGGCGCGGCGGCGGGACCTGGTCGGCCGGCTCGACCACGAGGATCCGGTGGAGACGGGAGACGCGCAGCAGCCGGACGAGCTGGGGGCTGAGATTGCGCAGGACCAGGCGGCGGCCTGAGCGACCAGCGCGCCGGTGGGCCCCGACCAGCATGCCCAGGCCAGTCGCATCGAGCATCTCCACGTCGCCCAGGTCGACGAAGAGGTCACCGGTGCCGCCGTCCAGGGCCGCGTGCACCGCGAGGCGGACGTCGTGGACGGTGGAGACGTCGAGAGTCCCCGACAGGCGCACCACGTTCGTGCCCGGCGCGATGCTGACGACCATCTCGACACCTCCTTGCGTGATAGACGCGTGGGCGGCCCGGTTGGTTGCCTGAATTTGCGAGCCGAAACCCGTCCGACGTCTAACACCGAACCACGACGGTACGACGGTCCCAGGCCGCTTCCGGGGCGGCCACGCCGTGACAGGTGTGACGAATGTGACGAAAGGGACGCCGTCAGCGCTCGTCGTACGTGTAGAACCCCTGCCCGCTCTTGCGGCCCAGGTCGCCGGCGGAGACCATCCGGCTCAGCGTCTCCGGCGGGTAGAACTTCTCGTCCTGGGTGTCCGCGTAGATGTTCAGGGCCGCGTTGCGCAGGATGTCGACCCCGGTCAGGTCGGTGGTGGCCAGCGGTCCCATGGCGTGCCCGAAGCCCAGCCGGCACGCGGTGTCGATGTCCTCAGCGGTCGCGACGCCGTTCTCGACCAGCCGGACCGCCTCCATCGCCAGCGCGCAGATCAGCCGGGTCGTGACGAAGCCGGCGACGTCACGGTTGACGACGACGCAGGTCTTGCCGACCCCCTCCGCGAACGCGCGGGCTGCGGCGAGGGTCTCGTCACTGGTCTTGTAGCCGCGCACCAGCTCGCAGAGACCCATCATCGGCACCGGCGAGAAGAAGTGGGTGCCCACGACCGACTCCGGCCGCTGAGTCACCGAGGCGATCTGGGTGACCGGGATCGCACTGGTGTTGGTGGCGAGGACCGCGCCGTCACGGCAGATGCGGTCCAGCTCGCGGAACACCTCGTGCTTGATCTCGATCTTCTCGAAGACCGCCTCCACCACGATGTCCGCGTCGGCTGCCGCGTCCAGGTCGGCAGTCGTCGTGATGCGCGCGAGCGCGCCGGCCGCGTCCTCGGCGGAGAGCTTGCCCTTGGCGGCGAACCGGTCCAGGGAGGTGCGGATCCCGGCGACACCCCGCTCCAGGGCCTGGTCCGTCACGTCGCGCAGCACCACCTGGTGCCCGGCGGTGGCGGCGACCTGCGCGATACCCGCGCCCATGAGACCGGATCCGATGACGGCGACCTTGAGCATCCCGGGAGCCTAACGGGTGGCATGGGTAACACTTCCTGTGTGTCGGGCAGCCTGTCCTACCTGTTCGGGCCCCTCACCGCGTTCGCGGTCGTCGGGGTGCTCGTGCTGCTGCTGCGGTGGGCGTTCAGCGGACGGAGCACGTCGCTGGTCGCCCGCCGACCGGTCGCGGGCCACAGCGGCGAGTACGGGCTGCTCGTCCCGGTGGCCGAGCCGGCCACGTTCGTCGAGGGTGAGCTGATCCGCCGCCGGCTGGAGGATGCCGGGTTACGCGCGACCCTGGTGCCGACTGCGGACGGCCCCCGTGTGATGGTGTTCGCGGACAGCGAGCGGGTCGCGCGGGCGATCCTGCGCGAGGATCCTCATAGCCGGTAGAAGTCGTCCTCCGGCTCGCGGGTGACGTCGGCACCGAGAGCGCGCAGGTGCTCGGCGAAGCCGGGGTAGCCGCGGTCGACGTGGAACGCGTCGCTCACGGTCGTGACGCCGTCGGCGACCAGCCCGGCGACGACCAGCCCCGCGCCGGCCCGGATGTCGTGGCCGCGCACCGGCGCGCCGCTCAGGCGCTCCCGGCCGCGTACGACGGCGTGGTGACCGTCGGTGCGGACGTCGGCGCCAAGCCGCGCCAGCTCGTCGACGAACATGAACCGTGACTCGAAGACGTTCTCGGTCACCATGGCCGCACCCGTCGCGATGCTGTTGAGGGCGAGCACCATCGGCAGCAGGTCGGTCGCGAGCCCCGGGTAGGGCAGCGTGACGGCGTCGAAGGACCGCGGCCGGCTCTCCATCCGCACCCGGAAGCCGTCGGACGTCCAGTCGATGTGCGCCCCGGCTGTGACGAGCTTGTCCAGCGCGATCTCGATGTGCTCGGGGTGCGCGTTGTGCACGACCACGTCGCCCTGGGTCATCGCCGCGGCGAACGCCCATGTGCCGGCCAGGATCCGGTCGGGGATCGCGTCGTGGCTGGTCGGGCGCAGCCGGTCGACGCCCTCGATCTCGATCATCGACGTTCCCGCGCCGCTGATCTGCGCACCCATCTGCTCGAGCATCAGGCACAGGTCGACGATCTCGGGCTCGCGCGCCGCGTTGTCGATGACCGTCGTCCCCTTGGCGAGCACAGCGGCCATCAGCAGGTTCTCGGTCGCCCCGACGCTGGGGAAGTCGAGCCAGATGGTCGCCCCGGTCAGCCCACCCGGCGCGGAGGCGATCAGGTAGCCGTGCTCGGACTCGATCTCGGCCCCGAGCTTGGTGAGGCCGGCCAGGTGGAAGTCGAGCGGGCGGGAGCCGATGTTGTCACCGCCGGGTCGGGCGACCTTCGCCTGACCACAGCGCGCCAGCAGCGGACCCAGCACGTTGATCGAGGCCCGCATCCGCCGCACCAGGTCGTAGTCGGCCTCGTGGCCAGGGCGCTCCGGCACGTCGATCGCGACGGTTGCCGCCGGGATGTCGTAGTCCACCGTGCAGCCCAGCCGCCGCAGCAGCTCGCACATGATCTCGGTGTCCAGGATGGCGGGCACGTCGGTGAGGGTCGTGCGGCCCTCGGCGAGCAGCGCAGCGGCCATCAGCTTCAGGACGCTGTTCTTCGCGCCGGTGACCGTGACCTCGCCGGTCAGGCGCGCCCCGCCGACAACTCGAAATCTCTCCACGGGCCGCATCGTAGGCTGTCGGGATGGTCAACCTCACCCGCATCTACACCCGCACCGGCGACGACGGGAGCACCGGCTTCGGCGGCCGCGGCCGGATCTCGAAGAACGACCCGCGGCTGGTGGCTTACGCCGACTGCGACGAGGCCAACTCCGCCCTCGGCGTCGCCCTCGCGACGAGCGAGATGGACGCCGACGTCGCCGAGGTGCTGGTGCGGGTCCAGAACGACCTGTTCGACGTGGGGGCCGACCTCTGCACACCGGTCGAGCCCGATCCCAAGTACCCACCGCTACGCATCGTCGACGTGCAGATCGAGCGGCTCGAACAGGAGATCGACCACTTCAACGCCGCGGTCGAGGATCTGCGGTCGTTCGTGTTGCCGGGTGGTGCCCCCGTGGCGGCCCACCTGCACGTCGCACGCACCGTCGTACGACGTGCGGAGCGCTCGACCTGGGCAGCCCTCGAGGAGCACGCCGACACGATGAACCCGTTGACCGCGAAGTACCTCAACCGGCTATCGGACCTGCTGTTCGTGCTCGCGCGCTACGCCAACCGCGAGCGCGGCGACGTGCTGTGGGTCCCCGGCGCCAACCGCTGAGTCAGCCCCGGTTGGCCGGCGGCGCGGCCTCCAGCCAGGACAGGAAGCCGGTCAGGGCGTCCTCGCCCATCGCGAACTCCAGGATCGCGCCGGAGTCGCTGCCCTCGCGACAGCGCACGATGACCGCGCCGGCCAGCAGCGAGAAGACCTCCGTGCCCTCGGGAACCCTGCGGTCCACGATCTCCAGCTCCCGTCGCGCCATGACGCGGCGCGGCCGGGTGGCGTAGCTGAAGACGCGGTACCACTCGAGCGCGTCACCGGAGTAGCGGCCGATGCCCAGCGCCCAGCCCTTGCCGGACCGGGCGGGACGCAGGCGGAGGCTGCAGTCGAAGGTCCCACCGCGGCGGGTGATGACCCGACGCCGTACGGCGAGCACGGCGACGGCGACCAGGCCGACAACAACCAGTGCCGCAAAACCGTCGAGAGCCAGGACGACACTCACGGGTTACCGGCCTCCAGCCACGGCCGCACAGTCCCCGGGGCGCGAGGTCGTCAGTCCGACGACTGGCCGGCAGCGCGCAGCCGTGCCTCAGCCCGCTGCGCGGCCTCCTCGGCGTGCTCGTCGTCAGAGCTCCTGGCGCGCTCCAGGGAGGACTGGGCGCGCGAGACGTCGATCTCCTCGCCGAGCTCGGCCGTCTCGGCCAGGATGCGCACCGTGTTGTCGTGGACCAGCAGGAACCCACCGTGCACGGCCGCCAGCGTCGAGGTGTCGCCCTCGCGGATGTCGACGACCCCGCCGGGCACGAGCACCGACAGGTGGTCCCAGTGACCGGGCAGGATGCCGATCTCGCCGTCGACGGTGCGCGCGCGCACGAACGTCGCCTCGCCGGTCCACAGCTTCTTGTCGACCGAGACGACCTCGACGTCGAGCTTCTCGTCAGCCACCCGTGATCAGCCCTCCTTCTCGAGCTCGGCCGCCTTGCGCTCGACGTCCTCGATGCCACCGCACAGGAAGAAGGCCTGCTCGGGGAGGTGGTCGTACTCCCCCTCCGTGAGCTTCTTGAACGACTCGACCGTCTCGGTGACGGGGACGAAGGAACCGTCGAGGCCAGTGAAGGCCTTGGCCACGAACGTGTTCTGCGACAGGAAGCGCTGGATCCGGCGTGCTCGGTTGACGAGGATCTTGTCCTCCTCGGAGAGCTCGTCGATGCCGAGGATCGCGATGATGTCCTGCAGGTCCTTGTAGCGCTGCAGGATCTCCTTGACCCGCTGTGCGACGGCGTAGTGCTCGTCGCCGACGTGTCGCGGGTCGAGGATGCGGCTCGTCGAGTCGAGCGGGTCGACCGCGGGGTAGATGCCGAGCTCAGAGATCGGCCGGGACAGCGTCGTCGTCGCGTCGAGGTGGGCGAACACGGTGTGCGGGGCCGGGTCGGTGATGTCGTCAGCCGGTACGTAGATCGCCTGCATGGAGGTGATCGAGTGGCCGCGGGTCGACGTGATGCGCTCCTGCAGCTCGCCCATCTCGTCAGCCAGCGTGGGCTGGTAGCCCACCGCTGACGGCATGCGCCCGAGCAGCGTCGACACCTCGGAACCGGCCTGGGTGAAGCGGAAGATGTTGTCGATGAACAGCAGCACGTCCTGCTTCTGCACGTCGCGGAAGTACTCCGCCATCGTCAGCGCCGCCAGAGCCACCCGCAGGCGGGTGCCCGGCGGCTCGTCCATCTGGCCGAAGACCAGCGCGGTCTTCTCGATGACGCCGGTCTCGGTCATCTCCAGGAAGAGGTCGTTGCCTTCACGGGTGCGCTCGCCGACGCCGGCGAAGCAGGAGACTCCACCGAAGTTCTCGGCGACGCGGTAGATCATCTCCTGGATCAGCACGGTCTTGCCGACACCGGCACCACCGAACAGGCCGATCTTCCCGCCCTTGACGTAGGGCGTCAGCAGGTCGATGACCTTGATGCCGGTCTCGAACATCTCGGTCTTCGACTCGAGCTGGTCATAGGGCGGCGACGGCCGATGGATGGGCCAGCGCTCCTTGATGTCGAGGTCGCTCTCCTTCACGTCGAGCGGCTTGCCCAGCACGTTGAAGACGTGACCCTTGGTGACGTCGCCGACCGGCACCGAGATCGACGCACCGGTGTCGGTCACCGGCGCGCCACGCACCAGGCCGTCAGTCGGCTGCATCGCGATCGCCCGCACCTGGTTGTCGCCCAGGTGCTGGGCCACCTCGAGGGTCAGCGTCATCGTGTCCTCGCTGAGGGTCCGCTCGACCTCGAGGGCGTTGAAGATGGCGGGCATCTCGTCAGGGGCGAACTCGACGTCGACGACGGGGCCGATGACGCGTACGACGCGTCCGATGCCGCCCTCCTCGGCCGTGCCCGTCTCGGACTGCTCGATGGTCTCCGTCATGGTGCTCTCACTCCCGGTGCGCTTGTCGGCATCATTCTGAGCCCCCGGACAGCGCCTCGACGCCACCGACGATCTCCATGATCTCCTGCGTGATCTCCGCCTGACGCGCCGCGTTGGCCGCCCGGACGAGATCCTTGATCAGCTCGTCCGCGTTGTCGCTGGCGGACTTCATCGCCCGTCTGCGGGAAGCGGACTCGGACGCCGCCGACTGGAGCAGCGCGTTCCACACGCGGCTCTCGAGGTAGCGCGGCAGCAACGCGTCCAGCACACCCTCGGGCGAGGGTTCGAACTCGTACAGCGGCAGCGGGCCTTCGTCGTCGGTGGTCTCCTCGACGAGCAGGGGCAGCAGGCGCACCGCCTTGGGTCGCTGGGTGACCGAGTTGATGAACTCGGTGTAGACCAGGTGGATCTCGTCGATGCCACCCTCGTCCGACCCGGTGAGGAAGGCCTCGATCAGGGTGTCGGCGATCTCCTTGGCGTTCTCGTACTTCGGCTGCTCGGAGAAGCCGGTCCAGCTCTCCACCATCTCGCGGTTGCGGAAGCGGTAGTAGGCGACACCCTTGCGCCCGACGACGTACGGCACCGGCTGCATGCCCTCGTCGCGCAGTCGCACCGTCAGCTGCTCGGCGGCGCGCAGGGCGCTGCTGCTGTAGGCGCCCGCAAGCCCGCGGTCGCTGGTGATCACGAGCACGGCCACCCGGCCCGGGTTCTCGCGCTCGGTCGTGAGCACGTGCTCGGTCGACGAGCTGCTCGCCACGATCGTGACCGTCTCGGTGATCGCGTCGGCGTAGGGGGTCGACTCGGCAACGCGCTGCTGCGCCTTGACGATGCGGGAAGCAGCGATCAGCTCCATCGCCTTCGTGATCTTCTTCGTGGACTTGACCGCGCTGATGCGCCGTCGGTAGACCCGCTGCTGGGCACCCATCCGCTACCTCCCTTCCTCTGTCGCCATGTCGGGCACGCGGATCAGCCCTTCTTGGGCTTGGGCTTGCGCACCTTGACCGACTCGCGCGACTCGTCTTCCTTCCTCGCCGCCTCGGCCTCCGCCTCGTTGACGTCCTTCTGGTCCTCGCTGGTGTCGAAGGACTTCTTGAACTCGTCGATGGCCTTCTGCAGCGCGTCGACCGTGTCGTCCTCCAGCTTGCCGCTCTGCAGGATGCCCTCGAAGATCTCCGGCTTGTCCCTGCCGAGGTGGTCGAGGAAGTCGGCCTCGAACCGGTGGATGTCGGCCACCGGGATGTCGTCGAGGTTGCCGGTCGTCCCGGCCCAGATGGACACCACCTGGTGCTCGACGGGGAACGGCGAGAACTGCTGCTGCTTGAGCAGCTCGACCAGGCGGGCGCCGCGCTCGAGCTGGCGCTTCGACGCGCGGTCGAGGTCGGAGCCGAATGCGGAGAACGCCTCGAGCTCGCGGAACTGCGCGAGGTCGAGACGCAGCCGGCCGGAGACGGTGCGCAGCGCACGCATCTGGGCCGCGCCGCCGACGCGCGACACGGACACACCGACGTTGATGGCCGGGCGGACACCGGAGTTGAACAGGTCGGTCTCGAGGAAGATCTGGCCGTCGGTGATCGAGATGACGTTCGTCGGGATGTAGGCCGAGATGTCGTTGCCCTTGGTCTCGATCAGCGGGAGCCCGGTGAGCGAGCCGCCACCGAGCTCGTCGGAGAGCTTGGCGCAGCGCTCGAGCAGGCGCGAGTGCAGGTAGAAGACGTCGCCGGGGTAGGCCTCACGTCCGGCCGGGCGGCGCAGCAGCAGCGAGATCGCGCGATAGGCCTCGGCCTGCTTGGACAGGTCGTCGAAAACGATCAGGGAGTGCTGGCCTTGGTACATCCAGTACTGGCCCAGGGCCGAGCCCGCGTAGGGAGCGAGGTACTTGAACGCGGCGGGGAACGACGCGGGCGCGCTGACCACTGTCGTGTAGGCCATCGCGTCGGCATCCTCGAGGATGTTGACCACCTCGCGGACCGTCGTGCCCTTCTGCCCGATGGCCACGTAGACGCACTTGACCTGCTTCGCGGGGTCGCCGCTCTTCCAGTTGTCGCGCTGGTTGATGATCGCGTCGAGGGCCACAGCTGTCTTGCCGGTCTGCCGGTCGCCGATGATCAGCTGGCGCTGGCCGCGGCCGATGGCGGTCATGGCGTCGATCGCCTTGACACCGGTCTGCAGGGGCTCCTTCACCGGCTGGCGCTGCACGACCGAGGGCGCCTGCGTCTCGAGCACGCGCCGCTCGGTGGCCTCGATCTCGCCCTTGCCGTCGAGGGGGCGGCCCAGCGGGTCGACGACCCGGCCGAGGAAGCCGTCACCGACGGGGATCGAGAGGATCTCGCCGGTCCGGCGGACCTCCTGGCCCTCGCGGATGTGCTGGGCATCGCCGAGGATGACGCAGCCGATCTCGCGGACGTCGAGGTTGAGCGCGATCCCGAGGACGCCGTCACCGAAGTCCAGCAGCTCATTGGTCATCGTCGCGTGCAGGCCCTCGACCCGCGCGATCCCGTCACCGGTGTCGATGACGCGGCCGACCTCGGCCTCGTCGGCCTGGTCGGGCTCGTAGCTGGAGACGAACTTCTCCAGCGCGTCGCGGATCTCCTCGGGACGGATCGTGAGCTCCGTCATCTGTGGTCCCTGCTCTCTTGGCTAGTCACTGTCTGGTGTGCGGTCGGGAGGCTGGTGGGCGATGGGTTAACCGGTCATGACCTGTCGCGCCAGCACCAGTCGGTGGGAGACGCTGCCGTCGAAGAGTACGTCGCCGACGCGGACGGTCAGCCCGCCGATCAGATCGGGATCGAGCTCGACATTGAGGTGTACGTCGTGGCCGAGCCGGTCGGCCAGGGCCGACGCCAGCCGGGTCAGCTGAGCATCGGTGAGCGGCACGACGGTGCGCACGCGGGCGACCAGTCGTTCGCGCCGAGCGGCCGCCATGCGCGCGTAGTCCTCGAGCCCACGGTCGATCGTGCGCCCCCGGGGGTGCAGGGCGAGCTCCCGGACGAGCACGCGCGTGGCGTCCTGCACACGGTCGTCCAGCAGGGCGTCGAGCAGCTCGACCTTGCGCTCGGCGGGGAGCGAGGGGTCAGTGAGCGCGCTACGCAGCGCCGGCTCCCGGTTGAGGATGCGACCGAACCGGAACAGCTCGTCCTCGACCTCGTCCAGGGCGTCGGCCTGCTCCGCCCCGGCGAACAGGGCCTGGGCGGCCATCTCGTCGGCGGCGTCGACCAGGTCGGCAGGCCTGCTCCAGGAGGCCCGGACAATCTCCTCGACGATCTGCGTGGTGACTTCGGAGAGCGAGGACGAGCTGAGCACGTCCGCTGCCAGCTGGGCCCGCCGGTCACCCTGGACAGCGGGGTCACTGAGCATGCGTCGCAACCGGGCGTTGCCGTCGAGCAGCCCGACGATCGCGAACAGCTCCTCCGCGACCGTGCGCTGCAGCGCGGCGTCCTTCTTCTTCGATCCGCCCGTGAGCACCGAGTCGAGCTGCTCACGTACGACGGCGAGGGACGCCCTGCTCACGCCCCGCATCAGCGCGCTCCGTGCGGTTCGCGAGCTTGCGTGCCGGCGTCGAAGCCTTCGAGGAACCGGTCGACGACGCGGGCCTGCATCTCGTCGTCGTCGAGGGACTCGCCGACGATGCGCTCGGCGAGCTCGGTCGCGATCCGGCCGAGGTCACCTCGCAGCGCTGCCACGACCTGCTCCCGCTCGGCCGAGAGCTGCTCCTCGCCCCGCGTGCGTACCCGGTCGGCCTCCTCCTGCGCCTTGGCCCGGAGCTCCTCGATGATCGCCCGGCCTTCGGCGCGCGCCTCCTCGCGGATGCGGCTGGCGTCGGCCTTCGTCTGCTCCAGCAGCTCGTGATACTCCTGCTCCGCCTTCTCGAGACGTTCCTTCGCGTCCTGGCTGTCTTTGATCGACCGGTCGATCAGGTCCTGTCGCGCAGTCATGGCTCTGGCCAACGGCGGCAGCACATACTTCTTGATGAGCCAGAGCAGGATGGCGAACGCCACCAGCTCGGCGATGAACGTTGCGTTGGGGACCAGGAAGTTGCTTTCTTCTTCCTCAGCCGCGGCGATGACGAAGGTGGATGCGGACATCGGCCTGCTACTTGCCGAGGACGAAGACGAAGTAGGCCATGAAGCCCAGGTTGATGAAGTACATGGCCTCGACGAGACCGACGGTCAGGAACAGGATCGGGAAGAGCTGCGCCCTCGCCTCGGGCTGACGGGCGACGCCGGCGATGGTCTGAGCGCCGGCCAGGCCGTCGCCCACGGCCGCGCCGATGGCGCCGCCGCCCAGGGCGAGGCCACCGCCCACCAGTGCGCCCGCGGTCTTGATCGCGGATACGAGCTCGGGATCTGCTGCCACTGTGACTCCTCGGTTCGGGGCTCCGGTCGGGAGGAGCCTCGGGTCTTCGGTTTGGGTGAACTAGGCGGTTGGGGGTGACGCTCGGCTGTGCCAGTGTCGCCGGGACGCGCTCACGGGCGCTGGCGGGGGTCGGTCAGTGCTCCTCCTCACCGAGTGCGAACCCGAAGTAGAGGATCGTGAGCAGGGCAAAGATGAACGCCTGGATCAGCCCGATGACAGCGTCGAAGGCCTTCCAGAGGCCGTTGGGCAGCCAGAGGAGCACGGGCGGCATCAGGCCGATGAGGGCGAGCATGATCCCCCCGGCGAAGATGTTGCCGAAGAGACGGAGGGCCAGCGTGAACGGCTTGACGATCTCTTCCAGGACCGTCAGGGGAACCAGCGCCGGGTAGGGCTGCGCGTAGTGCTTGAAGTAGGCCCCCAGCCCGCGCTGCTTGATGTGTGCGCCGTGCACCCAGAACACGACCAGGAGCGCGAGCGCCAGGGTCATGTTGATGTCGGCCGACGGGGACACGAGCCAGTGCTGGGACGGGATCAGCTCGAGCCAGTTGGAGATCAGGATGAACATGAACAGCGTGACCGCAAGCGGCACGACGAAGGGTGCCACCGGGCCCATCGCGGACTCGACCTGCTTCTGGACGGCACCGACGATCGTCTCCCACAGCAGCTGGAGCTTGCTCGGCCGCCCGCTCTGAGCACGCCTGGCCATGTAGAACCCGAGCCCGAAGACGATCAGGCCGGCGATGATGGATGAGTAGATGGTGTCCACGTTGAAGGTCAGCCCCCCGATCGTGGCCGTGCGGTGATGGCCGACCTCGATGTCGCCGGCGGCCAGCAGGGTTGCGCCGTTCATGCCCGCCGCACCTCTCGGATCAACCCACCGAACACCGTGCCCATGATCAGCAGCTGGAAGGCCGCGAGCCCGACGAAGACGACCCAGCCGTGCGGCTGGTAGATGAGGGCGATCGCGAACGCGATCGCGGAGACCACGACCAGCCGGCGGAGCATGCTCATCGTGAGGCCCTTGCGGTCAGGCTCGCCGCTGGACACTGACGACGCCAGCGACCGCTGGACCATGTGGCTGTTGACGACCCCGAGCCCGAGGCCGACGCACAGCAGGACGCCCGCGTCGAAGTGACCGAGAATGGTCAGCACGATCAGGCTCACCAGCCCCCCGACGGCCGCGATGATCAGTGCGTAGTTGTATTTGCGCGCGGCCGCCTTCAGGGCGTCGCGGCTGTCGGTGGAGGTGTCCCCGCTCACCGGAAGAACCTCCTGACGATCGAACGCGTCGCCAGAAATGCGGCCAGGGTCCCGAGGACGAGCCCCAGGAAGACGAACACGGGGGCCGCTCCGGTCTGGTCGTCGACCAGCAGGCCGAGACCGGCTCCGCCGACGACGAGCACGGCGCTCAGGGTGGCGATTCCGGTCAGCGCCCCGAACATCGCGAAAGCGCTGCGGTCCGATGGGTTGTCGGACACAGCGACCACCTCGACATGGTCAGGGGAAATGATCAAGGGCCGGTCGACGACGGTGTCGAGCCGGGGGTGAGCGGTCATCGTCTCGGCCTCGTCCGTAGGTCGCGGATGGGTCGGTCAGGTGGCGTCCGGCACGCTGTGCGGCGTCAGCTTGCCGTTGCAAAAACCTAGCACCAGGCCGATCCCGGCCGGACCTCGGGCTAGCGGGAGATCGCGCCACCACCGGCCGTCGTCACGGCGGGGCGCCGGACCTCGTCCCGGTGAACGACCCGCTGCCCCGACGGAGTCTCGGGAGGTTCATCGTGAGCACGGTTGCCGCGACGATCAGGAGAGCCAGGCTGATCACCATGGTGGACGTGTCCAGGAAGACGAAAGCCGTCGCCCCGTAGCACAGGACGGCCGACCAGAGATACATCACCAGCACGGCTCTGGCATGGGAGTGGCCGAGCTCGAGCAGCCGGTGATGCAGGTGCTGCTTGTCGGCAGCAAACGGCGAGCGCCCCGCGCGGGTGCGCCGCACGACCGCGAGCAGCAGGTCGACGAACGGCACGAGGAGGACGGCGACCGGCAGGAGCAGCGGGAGGATCGCCGGCGCGATGTCCAGGGTCACCCGGTTGGGGTCGACGCTGCCGGTGAGGGTGATGGTGGAGGACGCCAGAAGCAGGCCGATGAGCATCGAGCCGGAGTCGCCCATGAAGACCCTGGCTGGGCTGAAGTTGTGCGGGAGGAAGCCCAGGCACACCCCCACCAGAGTCGCTGTCACCAGCGTTGACACCGTGGCTCGCTGCAGGTCCTGGTCGACGGCGAGCAGGTAGGAGAACGCAAAGAACGCGGCGGCCGCGATGCAGACGATCCCGGCGGCGAGACCGTCCAGCCCGTCGACGAAGTTGACGGCGTTGATGGTGACGACGACGACGAGGATCGTCAGCACGCCGCCTTCGGCCGGCCCGAGCACGAACGCTCCCGGCTGGCCGTCATCTTCGAAGCCGAGCAGCGTCGACCCGATCGGCAGGTAGAGCATCTGCACGCCCTGCAGCACCATCACGCCGGCGGCGAGCACCTGACCGGCGAGCTTGGTGACGGCATCCAGCCCCCACTTGTCGTCGGCGACGCCGAGCAGGCAGACCAGGGCCGCACCGGAGAGGAGAGCGATCCCGTCGTCGGAGTTGTCGAACACCTGGCCGAGGAACGGCAGTCGGCTGGCCACGAGCAGGGCGGCGGCGAAACCGCAGAACATCGCGAGCCCCCCGAGCCGCGGCGTCGGGATGGCGTGCACGTCGCGGTCGCGGACCTCAGCCATCGCCCCCCACCGCACCGCGAAGCGACGGGCCACCGGGGTCATGAGATAGGTCACCGCTGCCGCCACGAACATGATCAGGAGGTACTCGCGCACGAGAGACCGGCCGCCTAGGCGGAGCGGGCGTACGCCGAGTGGCGGGCGACCGGTGGCGGGCTCATGACGGGGCTCCTGCTGGGTCCAGGCGGCGGGGCGCTCACTCTACGGCTCGGCCACCAGGTCGCCGCAGACCTCGCGCAGCGCCTCCTCGGTCACCGCACCGGCCCGCAGCAGGCGCGGCCGGTCGCCGGTGACGTCGACGATCGTGGAGGGCACCGGTTCGCCGGACGGTCCGCCGTCGAGGTAGACCGATACGCCGTCGCCGAGCTGCTCGATCGCCTCCTCGAGGGTCGTCGCGGGCGCCACGCCGCTGCGGTTGGCGCTGCTCACGGCCATCGGCCCGGTTGCCATCAGCAGATCGATGGCGACCGGGTGCAGCGGCATCCGCGCGGCGACGGTCCCCCGGGTCTCGCCGAGGTCCCACTGCAACGTGGGCTGGACGGCGCACACGAGGGTGAGCCCGCCGGGCCAGAACGCCTCGACCAGCGACCGGGCCGACTCGGTGAGGCCGGTCGCGATGCCATCGAGGGTCCGCGGCGAGCCGACGAGCACCGGCACGGGCATGTCCCGCCCGCGCCCCTTGGTCTCGAGCAGCTTGGCCACCGCGTCCGGCGAGAAGGCGTCGGTGCCCAGGCCGTAGACCGTGTCCGTGGGCAGCACGACGAGGTCACCGCGGCGGACGGCACTGGCTGCGACGTCCAGACCGGTCGCCCGCTCCACCGCGTCGGCCATGTCGTAGCGCCGGACCCAGGTCACGCGGGGCATCCTCGCACCCGGCGCATCAACCGGCTGCAGTGTCCGCCGGTAGATGCGCCCGGACGGCGGTGACGTAGCGGTCCCGACCGGCCAGGTCGCGGTGGTCCGCGACGTCACGCCACCGGCTGGTGCCGACGAAAACCGCCGGAGCCGCCGCCCCCTGAACGTCCGCGTGCTCGACCACGACAAGGCCGCCGGCACGCAGCAGCCGCGCCGCCACCCGCTCGACGACCCGGATGGCGTCGAGGCCGTCCTCGCCCGACCAGAGCGCGGGCGCGGGGTCGTGCACGGCCACTTCGGCGTCGCGGATGTGTGCACCCAGGGGGATGTACGGCGGGTTGCTGACGACGACGTCAACCGTCGCGGCCAGCTCGGCGAACGCATCCGCCATGTCCCCGAGCCGCAGCTCCACCGCAGAGCCCGCACAGTTGCGCAGGGCCCAGGCATGCGCCGCGGGGTCGGCCTCGACGGCCAGCACGGTCGCCGCCGGCACCTCGTCGGCAACCGACAGCGCGATGGCGCCGGAGCCGGTGCCCAGGTCGACCACAACGGGCGAGCGGCCGGTCTCGTCGTGCACCGAGACCGCCGCGTCGATGGCTACTCCGGCGACGACCTCGGTCTCCGGCCGCGGCACGAACACGCCCGGTCCGACGGCCAGGGTCAGGTGGCGGAAGTGGGCAAGACCGGTGATGTGCTGCAGCGGCTCGCGAGCGGCCCGGCGGTCGACGTACGCCTCGAAGGCCTCGCCCGGGGCATCGTGGTTCCAGAGCTCGCGCCGGTCCACCGCCAGCGAGAACGCGGCCAGCTCCTCGGCGTCGAAGCGCGGCGACGGGACACCCGCCGCCGCCAGCCGCGCGACGGCCGCCGCCAGGGCGGCCCGCAGGTCCGTCACTGGCCCGCGGTGGCCAGCCGGGCCTCGGTGTCGGCGTCGAGCAGCGCCTGGACGACGGCATCGAGGTCACCGTCGAGCACCTGGTCGAGGTTGTAGGCCTTGAAGTTCACCCGGTGGTCGGCGATCCGGTTCTCGGCGAAGTTGTAGGTGCGGACCCGCTCGGAGCGGTCGACGGTGCGCACCTGGCTGCGCCGCGCGTCGGAGGCCTCACGGTCGGCCTCCTCCTGCGCAGCGGCCAGCAGCCGCGCGCGCAGGATCCGCAGCGCCTGCTCCCTGTTCTGCAGCTGGCTCTTCTCGTTCTGGCAGGACACCACGATGCCGGTGGGGACGTGCGTGATGCGCACCGCCGAGTCGGTCGTGTTCACGCTCTGCCCGCCCGGACCGGACGACCGGAACACGTCGATGCGCAGGTCGTTGGGGTCGACCTCGACCTCGACGTCCTCGGCTTCCGGGAGCACGTGGACCCCGGCCGCGCTGGTGTGGATCCGGCCCTGCGACTCGGTCACGGGGACCCGCTGGACGCGGTGCACGCCGCCCTCGTACTTCAGCCGGGCCCAGGGGCCGTCACCGGGCGCGACGGTGCCGCGCGCCTTCACGGCGAAGGACACGTCCTTGTAGCCGCCCATGTCGGTCTCGGTGGCCTCGATGACCTCGGTCTTCCAGCCGACCCGCTCGGCGTAGCGCAGGTACATCCGGAACAGGTCGCCGGCGAACAACGCCGACTCGTCGCCGCCCTCTCCTGCCTTGATCTCCATGATCACGTCACGGTCGTCGTTGGGGTCCCGGGGCAGCAGGAGCAGCCGCAGGGTGTCCTCGAGCTCGGTCCGCTGCGCCTCCAGACCGGGGATCTCGGCCCGGATCGAGTCGTCCTGGTCGGCCAGCTCGCGGGCCGCCGACAGGTCGCCCTCGAGCGCCTCGAGGGCTTTGTGCGCCTCGACGACCGGGGTCAGCTCGGCGTACCGCTTGCCGAGGCGCCGGGCCGCGTCCTGGTCGGAGTGCACCGCCGGGTCGGCGAGCTCGTGCTCGATCCGCGCGTGCTCGGCGAGCAGCTCGGGTGGGGCGTGCACGGCGGATCTCCTCTCGTCTGCAGCGCGGACATGACGACGGCGCCGGTCAGGGGCCCGTGAGGACCGCCGACCGGCGCCGCGGCGTTGCTACTTGGCGGGTCCGCCCGCCGTGGCGGCCGCGTCCTGTGCGGTGGCGGCCTCCTCCGGCTTGGCGGCCGTCTTCTTGGCACCGAAGCGCTTCTCGAACCGGGCCACGCGGCCGCCGGTGTCGAGGATCTTCTGCTTGCCGGTGTAGAAGGGGTGGCACTGCGAGCAGACCTCGGCGTGGATCACGCCGTTCTTGGCAGTGCTGCGGGTGGTGAACGTCGCGCCGCAGGTACAGGTGGCCTGGGTCTCGACGTAGTCAGGATGGATCTCGCGACGCACGGGGAACTCCTCGGATCGAGGTCGCCGGGTCGGAGCGGCTCGGAGCGCCGCTGCCGTGAACCGGAACCAGAGTGGGGTCCAGTGTGCCAGAGGTAGGCACGACAGCCCTAACGCTCGGTTTGCCCCACATCTTCCCGCCTGCGGGAGGGCAGCAGGGGCTCGAGGGCAGCCACCGCGGCCGCGAAGTCGGCCACCGTGAGCCATGGCTCGGCGCCTGAGGCGCCTGAGGCGCCCGACGCGCTCCCCCGGGGCTCGCCGGCGTACTCCCCCGTCAGCACCCGCACGCAGCGCATGCCGACCCGGCGGGTGCCGTCGACGTCCTTGCTGGGGCGGTCGCCCACGTGCACGGTGCCGTCCACGCCGCAGCCCAGCCGCGCCAGCGCCGCGTGGAACGGCGCCGGGTGCGGCTTGCGGAGGTGCCGCCCACCGAGGGCGTCGGAGATCACGACCACGTCGAAGGCGTCGGTCAGGCCGAGCGCGGTGAGCTTGGCCCGCTGCACGGCCGGAGTGCCGTCGGTGATGCAGGCGAGCGGCACCCGGCTGCGCAACCGGGCGAGCGCGGTCACGACGCCGGGATAGCAGTCCAGGTGGTCCGGCGCGAACGTGGTGAAGGCCTCGACCAACGGCGGTACGACGAGGCGCAGCCGCTCCGGTACGACGCCGACGAGCAGCAGCGCGCGGTCGATGATGGTGCCGCGGTCGCTGCCCTCGGCAGCCACCTCTGCGAGCGCCGCCTCGACCTCGGTGGCGGGCAGCCCGTGCTCGGCGGCCACCTCGCCCAGCCGGTGCCAGGCGGCGGCGAGGAAGCTGGCCTGGGGGTACAGCGTGTCGTCCAGGTCGACGGTGACGGCGCCGACGGGACGGGTGCTCAGATCTGGAAGGAGGCGCAGGCCCTGCTGCTCGCTCATCGGCCCTCCTCCAGAGGACCGGGCAGCTCGACCTCGCCGAACGCGGGCTCCCGAGGAGCGAGCAGGTCGCGCACGACGGAGTCGGTCAGCAGCGTCGCGACGCGCTGTCCCGTCCGCCCGTCGCCGTACGGGCAGGGCAGTGCCGCCACCCGCTGCTGCGCCTGGTCCGGCCAGAACTGCGCGACGGCGCTGCGGACGCGCTCGCGGTCGAGCCCGGTGAGCTTGGCCGCTCCGAGCTCGACGCCCTCCCAACGGGGCGTGGTGGTCCGCATGATCACGGTGGGGACGCCGAACCAGGACGCCTCCTCCTGCAGGCCGCCGCTGTCCGTGACGACCACCCGGCTTGCGGCCATGGCCTGCAGCAGCTCGGGGAAGGGCATCGGCTCGCAGCACCGGACACCGGGCGCCGCCGACAGCCGGTCGAGCAGCCCCTGCTCGCGCAGCCGCGTCCCGGTGCGGGGGTGCAGCGGGAACAGCACCGGGCCGTGCTCGGCGCCCAGGTCCTCGACCAGGTCGACCAGGACGCGCAGCCGCTCGGGGTCATCGACGTTGGTGGCCCGGTGAGCGGTGACCAGCACGCCGCGGCGGTCTGCGACGGGCACCCGCGGCAGACCGGTCGCGCGGAGGGCGTCGATGACGGGGTTGCCGACCACCCTGATGCGCCCGGCCGGCACTCCCTCGGCACGCAGGAAGCGCGCGGCCAGCCGGGTCGGGGCGAGGTGCAGGGTGGCGAGAGCAGCCACCACCCTGCGGTTGCTCTCCTCCATCGAGCGCTCGTTGAACGAGCGCAGCCCGGCCTCGAGGTGGATGACGCCCGCGCCGTAGCGGCGGGCCGCGAGCGACAGCATCGGCGCGGTGTAGGTGTCGCCCAGCACCAGCACGGCGTCCGGCCGGAACGTCTCGACCTCGCGGTAGGCGTTCGCGAGCAGGCCACCGACCCGGTCACCCTCGGTGCCGTCGAGCCGCCAGGCGGCATCCGGCTCGAGGCCGAGCCCGGCGAAGACATCGGCGTACATGCGTGGGTCCTCGTGCTGCCCGGTCGCCACGCACCGGACCTCGTGGCCACGGTCGCGCAGAGCGGCGACCACGCCGGCCAGCTTGATCACCTCGGGACGGGTGCCGACGGGGACGGTGAGCCGCAGCGGCGTCATCGTCATCCCTCGAAGACCTCGCAGAAGTACCGCATCATCGAGACCCCGGGCCGCGCCACCAGCCGCTCGGGGCGAAGCGGCAGGCCCATCACCCCGCGCAGGTACTCCTCGACCATGTCCGCGCCGGCGGCGAGGGTCAGCGGGAGGCCGCCGGAGAAGCGCGGGTTGACCTCGTGCACTGCGACCCCGCCGTCCTCGGCGACGAAGCCCTGCACGTTGGCCGGACCGACCAGGTCCAGCGACTTGACCACGAGGGAGACGACGTTGGTCACCTCGTCGTCGGCGAAGGTGCTGCCCTTGGTCGAGATGCCGCCGCGGGTCTCGACGCGCCAGCGGGGGGCGACGCAGACCACCGCACCGGTCACGTCAACCAGCACGTCAGCCGTGAACTCCCGGCCGGTCAGCTGGGTCTGCACGAGCGCATCGGGCACATGGCGCAGGGCCGCTGCCAGCTGGCTGCGGCTCTGGCACGCGACGACGTCACGGGAGCCGCGACCGAACCGGGGCTTGACGATCCACGGACCGTTCACGCCCGCGGCGCTGCCGTTCCCGGTCGCCGGACCGGGCAGGCCGGTGTCGCGCATGTGCTGGGCGAAGGCCCACTTGTCGGTGCAGAGCTCCACCGAGCTCAGCGGCGGCATGAGCGTGCGCACGCCTGCCTCGGCGAGGTAGTCGGCCGCCTTCGAGAGGAGCGGTACTCCTCGGCGACCGTGCACACCAGGGCCTGCACATCGGTCATCGTGGCCACGCGCAGCAGGGCCGCGAGGTAGTGCGAGTCGTCGGACCGGGGGATCACCTGCTGCTGGTCCGCCAACCGCAGGCCCACAGCGCCAGGATCGGCGTCGACGGCCACGACGTAGTGGCCACGCGACCGCAGCGCGCGGATGACCGCGACTCCGGCCGGGCCGCCCGCGCCGGTGACCAGCACCCGCACCGGCCCCAGCGCATCGTCGTCGGGCGCCAGCAGTGGCACGGGTGGGACCGAGGAGACGCGGGCCTCGAAGCCGGGGTCGACCGTCACGCTGTCGCTGCGGGTGCGGAACTCGTCGGCGCGCGCCGGGTCGAGCGACGGTGGCGGAACGGTGCCGGCCACGCCCGGAAGCAGCGGCGCCTGGCTCAGGTGGCCACGGCGCAGCTCGGGATGACGCTCGGCGTACGCCTTGGCCCACAGGCGCAGCTCGACGATGCGAGCCGTCGATGCGGGCTCCCACTGCCGGGTGGCGACCGCGAGCACGACCGAGGCCAGGACCGCGGCGTCGGTCTCCTCGCGCACCGCTCGCAGCAGGGCAGGGGCGGTGGCGGCCAGGCCGATCTCTGCAGCGTGCTCGACTGCGGCGATCCGGATATTGGGATCGTCATCGCGCAGCGCGGCGTTGATGCCGCGACGCATCCGCACCAGTCGCACACTGCGCCAGGCGATGGCTGCGGCGAGCGCGCCGATGGCGATCGTCAAAGCCACCGGCCCCAGGACGAAGCCGGTCGACTGCACGATCGCGAGACTTTCCACACTGCTCCATTCGGATGAACCGGGCACGGGCTTTAGAGGACGTCGCTCACACGGGCGGCGCGCGGGATCCGCGCCTTGGCACTCGGGAGGATCAGATAGAGCATCAGGAAGAAGCCGGCCATCGTGTAGGCGATGGCGAAAAGCGTCCCGGCCCAGTCGTGGAAGAGGACGAGCGCCCGGTCCCCGAAGCGGTAGCCCATCCACACCGACCCCGTGATCCGCAGCACGTTGCAGCACAGGATGAAGGTCATCGCGGCGCCAAGCGCGAACAGGCGGCGCGGCCATGGACCGTGCAGGACGAAGATCGCGATGACCGCGATGGCCAGCAGCGCGATGAGTGACGAGCAGTACGGCGTGAGCTCGGCCCGGAACGCGGCGTGGTCGGCGGGCAGCACCTGGAACACGTGCCCGTTCACCGCGCTCGCCCGGTCGCCGAGGCGGCCGAGCAGCGCGAGTACGGCCATCACCTCGAAGTCACGCACCGGCCCGCTGAGGGTGTAGAAGCCGATGAAAGCCAGGGCGATGCCCATGCCCAGCGCGCTGAAGACAACGGCACGGCGGCGGTTCACGCCCGCACCCCCTCGGCCGTGCGCTGCGCCGGAAAGGTCGCCACGCCAGGCTCGGCGCCCTCGATGGCCGACCACGAGGACCGGGTGGTCCGCACCCAGGAGTAGGACCGACCGACCAGGCCGTCGACCCAGGCCTTGGTGCAGATGAACATGAACAGGAAGAAGATCGGCACCATCCAGGCGATCGACCACGCCGCTCGGCGCGGCGCGCGCCCGACGATCAGACCCGACGGCCAGCTCGCAGAACGGCCCGGCGAACAGCAACGCGGACAACGGGAGCAGCTCGAAGACGGTGACCTGCGGACCGACGCCGCCGATGCGGAGGGCGGTGGCGAGCAGGGTCAGGGCGCACAGCACCGGCACGTGGTAGACGAGAAGGAAGAGCATCGTCTCCACCTTCTCCATCAGGGTCAGGTGCGAGGTCGCGCAGGACGAGCGACCGGTAGTCCCGCCACACCTGCTGGTGGCCGCGGGCCCAGCGGTACCGCTGCCGGATGAACCGGGCCAGCGTCGTCGCCCCCTCCTCGGTGTCCACGGCGGTGATGTCGTAGCGGACCCGCTCGCCGAGCAGCACGATCCGCAGGGTGAGGTCGGTGTCCTCGGTCACGCTGTCCGGGTTCCAGCCACCCAGCCGGCGCAGAGTGGAGGCGCGGACGGCGCAGTTGGCGCCGCCGTACGCAGGAAGCTCGAACAACGCCTGGCGGCCGTACTCGTTGACGAGGTAGCCGGAGAAGTAGTCGATCGCGATCGACCGGGCGAGCCGGGAGTGCACCGAGTTGCGCACGATGCAGCGCCCCTGCACAGCCGAGACGCGCGGGTCCTGGAAGTGCCGGACCAGCCGGTCGATCACGTTGCGGCGGGGGATGTGGTCGGCGTCGAAGATCACGACGATCTCGCCCCTGGCCACCGCAGCGGCAGTGTTCAGCGCGCCGGACTTGCCGCCGCCGGCACCCGGCGGCCGGTGCAGGACGCGCATGTGCCGCTCACCCGCGGTCAGCCGGTCCAGCAGCTCGCCGGTGCCGTCGTCGGAGCCGTCGTCGACCAGGACGATCTCGAGCCGGGACCTCGGGTAGTGCAGCGCCGCGAGGCCGCGCACGAGCGACCCCACGACGAGCGCCTCGTTGTGGCAGGCGACCAGGATGCTGACGTTCGGGCGGTACTCCAGATCGACCTCGGCGACGCCGTACAGGTCGTTGGGTGCCCACCGGACCGCGGCGCAGGAGAACGCGACGTGGCGCAGGAAGAAGGCCATGAACGCGACGTTGACGAACACCGTGACGACGACCAGGGATCGTCCCGATGCCCACCCAGGCCGACCAGGAAGGCGAGGACCGCCAGCAGGTAGAGGAACGTCCACGGCGCCGCGTCGTTGCGTCCCGGCAGGCGCACGGCTGTGCCGGGGTCAGGCCGCGGCCGGTCACGACGGAACTGCCGAGAGCGCAGGCACCCCGGTCGTGTCCGAGTCGGCGAAGGAGGCATCCCGGACGGCGCGGCGCGCAGATGTCCCAGACGAAGCGGGGGCTCTCGAACGCCTCGGCGTAGCCGACCTTGGCCCGGCTGCCCCAGTAGCGGGCACCGACCTCGATCTCCTCCAGGTCGACCATCGCGCACTGCATGACCTGCGACCAGTGCGCGCGGAGGGCCGCGAGCTTGCCCGACAAGGTGGCCTCGACGTCGACGAAGACGGTCGGGTCGAACGACGTGGTCGACGGCGACTGGTAGAAGAGCACCCGCTCCAGTCGGCGGCCCGCCGACAGGGCGGCGGCCGATGTCGCGACGTGGTCCTGGTGGCTGTCGCCGGGCGCGTGGACGTAGATCACGTCGGCCTGGACCTGGCGGACCACGGCATCGATGAGGGAGACGGCCTCGCGTCCGACCGGGATCGAGCCGTCCTCGCAGTGACCCCAGACCAGGCGCGCGCCGATGATCGCGGCCGCGTCCTCCTGCTCCCGGACCCGCGAGGTGAGCCCCTGCGGGCCGTGCTCCCCCGGCGTCATGACGAGCATGGTGACCTCGTCGCCCGCCGCGACGTGGCGCAGCAGCGTGGCCGCCGCAGCCGAGCTCGATGTCGTCGGGGTGGGCCCCGATCGCCAGCACCTTCATGCCGGACACCTCCCGGCCGACGCGGCGGGATGCGACGACGGGCAGGCCGAGTGGCGAGCATCAGGGCGATGCCGAGGACCAGCGCCCGGCCGTTGCCGATGACGGAGACCGGCTTGGTCGGGCAGGCGGGCGTCGACGAGCCGGAGACGGCCTTGTTGTTGCCCGAGCGTCCAGGTGCGGTTGCCGGAGACGGTGGTCACGAAGGCGTTGTGGTGCATCCCCGGCGTGAACACCGTCGGCTGACCCTGGTCGTCCGCGCCCGGAGCCATCTTGTTCTTGCGCGCCGAAGTCGATGAACAGCGTGTCCGACGCTCGGGTTGTCGTAGCCCCAGAGCGATCGTGTTGGTGCCGTCGCCGTTGGACCAGATGCACTCGACGATCGGGGCGAGGTCCTTGCAGGCCGGGTCGCCCATCGGGGTGCAGTTGATCGTGGCGGCCTGGGCGGGCGCAGCCATCACGCCGACCGACAGCGTCAGCAGCACGCCCACGAGGGCAGCGCGCAGCAGCAGCCGTGGACCCCAGCGGGTCGGCCTACTGGTCGATCGCATCTGTGCGTGCCCCTGTCGACGAAGGACGTCCGTGCGGGCCCGAGTCGCCGGCCTGGTTCGCCCTCTCATGACGTTGCTTCGGCAGGTTGCGAGCGCAACTACATCCACCGGGCGGGGGGCCGGGACCGTCATCAGGACTAGCCCGTCCGGGTGACGGCACAGCAGAAGGGCCGGCGCCCCGAGGGGAGCACCGGCCCTTTCTGGGTCAGACGTCAGCTCAGTCTTCGTCGCTCCCGTTGCCGTTGCCGTTGCCCGGGACGGGCATCGTCTTCTGCACCTGCATGAGGAACTCGGCGTTGCTCGACGTCTTCTTCATCTTGTCGAGCAGCAGCTCGAGAGCCTGCTGCATGTCCAGGGCGTGCAGGACGCGGCGCAGCTTCCAGGTGATCTGGAGCTCCTCGCGCGGCATCAGGATCTCTTCCTTGCGCGTGCCGGACGGGTCGACGTCGACGGCGGGGAAGATGCGCTTGTCCGCGAGCTTGCGGTCGAGCTTGAGCTCCATGTTGCCGGTGCCCTTGAACTCCTCGAAGATCACCTCGTCCATGCGCGAGCCGGTCTCGACGAGCGCGGTCGCCAGGATGGTCAGCGACCCGCCGTGCTCGATGTTGCGCGCAGCGCCGAAGAAGCGCTTCGGCGGGTAGAGGGCGGTCGAGTCGACACCACCCGAGAGGATGCGCCCGCTCGCGGGGGCCGCGAGGTTGTAGGCGCGGCCCAGCCGGGTGATCGAGTCGAGGAGTACGACGACGTCGTGCCCCAGCTCGACGAGCCGCTTGGCGCGCTCGATCGCCAGCTCGGCGACGATGGTGTGGTCCTCGGCTGGCCGGTCGAACGTCGAGGCGATGACCTCGCCCTTGACCGACCGCTGCATGTCGGTGACCTCTTCGGGACGCTCGTCGACCAGGACGACCATCAGGTGGCACTCGGGGTTGTTCTGGCTGATCGCGTTGGCGATCGCCTGGAGCACCATCGTCTTGCCGGCCTTCGGCGGCGACACGATCAGTCCGCGCTGGCCCTTGCCGAGCGGGGCAACCAGGTCGATGACGCGGGTGGTCAGGATGCCGGGCTCGGTCTCGAGCCGCAGCCGGTCCTGCGGGTAGAGCGGCGTCAGCTTGTTGAACTCGACCCGGTTGCGCGACTTCTCCGGCTCAGCGCCGTTGACGGTGTCGAGACGGACCAGGGCGTTGAACTTCTCCTTGCGCTCGCCCTCACGGGGGGCCTTGACCGACCCCGTGATGGCGTCGCCCTTGCGCAGTCCGCTCTTGCGGACCTGCGCGAGCGACACGTAGACGTCGTTGGGGCCGGGCAGGTAGCCCGAGGTCCGCACGAAGGCGTAGTTGTCGAGGATGTCGAGGATGCCGGCCACCGGCACCAGGACGTCGTCCTCGTGGATCTCGGGCTCGGCCTCGTCGGGCGTGAACCCGTCGCGGCCACGGCCACGGCTGCGGCTGCGATCGCGGTAGCGGCCGCGGCGACGGCTGCGTCCACCGCCGCCGAAGTCGTCATCGTCGCGGTTGCGGTCACGGTCGCCCTGCTGCTGACGGTCGCCCTGCTGCTGACGCCCACCTTGCTGCGGGCGGTCGCCCTGCTGACGGTCGCCCTGCTGGCGGTCTCCTTGCTGCTGACGGTCGCCCTGCTGCTGGCGGTCGGCGCCGTCGCGCGGCCGGCGCTCTCGGCGCTGGCCGCCCGACCCGTCGCGGTTCGGCGAACCGGTGTCGGAGCCGGAGGGGGCGCTGGCGGCGCCGTCGGTGCTGTCGCTGCTGTCCGCGGTGGTGTCGCTGGTCCCGCGCTTCGAGGTCTCGGTGCCGCCCGGAGCGGACCGCTCGGTCCGCTGACGTCGGGGCCGGTCGCCCTCTGCTGGTGCGGATGTGGTGGAGCCGGCTGCGGTTTCCCCGCCGCCCTGGCGCTCCTTGATGGCCTCGATCAGCTGCCCCTTGCGCATCCGGGCAGTGCCGCTGATGCCGAGGTCTGCGGCAACCGCCTGCAGCTCGGGCAGCACCATGCCGGAGAGTCCGCCGCTGCGGCGCTTGGCCTTCGCGGTGGCGGCTGAGTCGGTGGCCTGGTCCCCGCTCGCTCCCGCGGATCGCTCCGTCGGGACGTCGAGGACATCGGTGGTGTCGGACACGCTTGGTCCTTCCTCATTCGGCGGCGCCGCGGCTGAAGCCAGTGGCGGCCGGTCGTGCGTGCTCCCGGCCGAAGCCGGGGTCCGCCTTTGATCAGGCGGAGGTTCGTGGGAAATTCGTCATCAGACCTGAGAGGGGGGCCACGGTTCGTCCATGACGGTCGGGGGCGCCAGCTCCCAGGAATGGTGGCAGTGCACCGGCCTTATTCTTCTGCGGCGTCTGGTGCGACATGAAGCCTAACACTTCCGGTGCCCGTAACGTTCCCGGTCCGGTCAACCGGCGGGTCAGATGTTGCCCCGAGAGGTTCGACCAGCCGAGCGCCGACAAGGTCAAGCGCCAGCCTGGTCACCGACCAGCCCGGGTCGGCGAGCGCGGGCAGGTCCGGCCGCTCGTCCGGCAGCAGGGCCAGCACGCTGGGACCCGCTCCTGACACGAAGGCGGCGACCCCGGCGGCGCGGAGCCGGTCCATCAAAGCCGCCGTGGCGGGCATCGCCGTCGCGCGATAGGGCTGGTGGAGCCGGTCCTCCGTCGCGGCCAGCAGCAGGTCAGGACGCCGGGTCAGGGCAGTCACCGCCAGCGCCGCCCGGCCCGCAGCGTGCGCCGCGTCGCGATGCGGGACCGACTCCGGGAGGAGTCCCCGCGCGGTCTCGGTCGAGAGCCCGTCCGGCGGCACGAAGACCACCGCTCCGATCGTCGGCACCGGATCGAGGCGTACGCCGTGCGCGCGTCCCCCATCGGTCCACGCGATCGTGAACCCACCCAGCAGGCACGCCGCGACGTTGTCCGGGTGCCCTTCCAGCTCGCCGGCGACGGCGAGCACGTCGGCCTGGTCGATCCGACCGTCACCGGAGAGCGCGGCCGCGGCCATCACCCCCGCCACGATGGCGGCGGCCGAGGACCCGAGCCCACGGCCCTGGGGGATGTGGTTGGCGCAGCGCACACTCAGCCCGGCCGGCACGGCTCCGAACCGCTCGAAGGCAGCGCGCACGGTCCGGGCCACCAGGTGCGAGCCGTCGCGGGCCAGCACGTCCGCGCCCTCACCGGTGACCTCGACGGCGAGACCTGGCGCGTCCGTCACCCGGACCGTGACCTCGTCGTACAGACCGAGCGCCAGCCCCAGGGAGTCGAAGCCCGGCCCGAGGTTCGCCGAGGTGGCGGGGACGACCACCGTCACCGACGTCCGCGTCACGTCACCGACCAACCAGGCCGAGCGCCGCCGCGGCCGCCGCCGCATCGGGCGGCACGGTCGTGGTGGTCACGACCAGTCCCGACAGCGCCGTCTCGACGTCCTTGAGCCCGTTGCCGGTCAGCGTGCACACGACCAGCTGACCCGGCTCCAGGAGGCCCTGCTCGAACCGCTGCAGCAGGCCCGCCACCGACGCTGCCGACGCCGGCTCCACGAACACCCCTTCGCGGGCCGAGAGCAGCCGCTGCGCCGTGAGGATCTGGTCGTCGGTCACCGCCTCGATGACCCCGCCGGAGTCGTCGCGCGCTGCCACCGCCTGGCTCCAGGACGCGGGGTCACCGATGCGGATCGCCGTCGCGACCGTGTCCGGCTCGGCCACCCGGTGCCCGGACACGATCGGTGCCGCGCCGGCGGCCTGGAAGCCCCACATCACGGGCCGCTTCGAGCGGCCGTCCTCGGCGTACTCGACGTAGCCCTGCCAGTAGGCGGTGATGTTGCCCGCGTTGCCGACCGGCAGGCAGTGCACGTCGGGGGCGCGACCGAGTGCGTCGACCACCTCGAACGCCGCGGTCTTCTGGCCCTCTATCCGGAACTGGTTCACCGAGTTGACCAGCGAGACCGGGTGCTCGTCGGCCAGCGCCCTGGCCACCCGGAGACAGTCGTCGAAGCCACCCTCGATCTGCAGCAGCCGGGCGTCGTGGACCAGCGCCTGCGCCAGCTTCCCGGCCGCGATCCGGCCGTGCGGGACCAGGACCACACACTCGATGCCCGCTTTCGCGGCGTAGGCAGCGGCGGACGCACTCGTGTTGCCGGTCGACGCGCAGATGACGGCCTGCGCGCCCTCCATGAGCGCCTGGGAGATGGCCACGGTCATCCCGCGGTCCTTGAAGGAGCCGGTCGGGTTGGCGCCCTCCACCTTGAGATGGACCTCGCAGCGGGTGAGCTCGGAGAGGTGCTCGGCCAGCACGAGCGGGGTGCCGCCCTCGCCGAGCGTGATGGCCGGCGTCCACGGACCCGGCAGCCGGTCGCCGTACTCCGCGATCACACCGCGCCAGGGTTGCGCCATCACTGACCCTCCACCCGCATCACGCTGAGCACGTCGCGCACGACGTCGAGCCCGCGCAGCGCCTCGACCGTCGCCGACAGCGACGCGTCGGGCGCCTGGTGCGTCACGATGACCAGCTCTGCGTCGTCGGTGCCGTGCTTGGCCTGCCGCACGGTCTCGATCGACACACCGTGCTCGGCGAACGCCGTCGCGACCTGCGCGAGCACGCCGGCGCGGTCGGCCACGTCGAGGCTGACGTGGTAGCGCGTGCTGGTGTCCCCCATCGGGCGCACCCGCAGGTCCGCGTACGACGACTCGCCCGGCCCACGCCCGCCGTTCACCTTGTGCCGGGCGACGGCGACGACGTCGCCCAGGACGGCACTGGCCGTGGGCGCCCCGCCCGCGCCCTGGCCGTAGAACATCAGCCCGCCGGCCGCCTCGCACTCGACGAAGACCGCGTTGAATGCGCCGCCCACGCTGGCCAGCGGATGTGTCTTCGGGATCATCGCGGGGTGCGCGCGGACGCCGACGCTGCGACCGTCGTCGGACACCTCGGCGATGGCGAGCAGCTTGACGACGCAGCCCATCTCGCGGGCGCTCGCGATGTCCGCCGACGTCACGTCGGTGATGCCTTCGCGGTGCACGTCCGCTGCAGTCACGTTGGTGTGGAACGCCAACCCCGCGAGGATGGCCGCCTTGGCCGCGGCGTCGAACGCCTCCACGTCCGCGGTCGGGTCGGCTTCGGCGTAGCCGAGCGCCTGCGCCTCCTCGAGCGCCTCCACGAACCCGGCACCGCTCTCGGTCATCCGGGTGAGGATGTAGTTCGTCGTGCCGTTGACGATGCCGAGGACCCGGCGGACCCGGTCGCCGGCGAGTGACTCCCGCAGCGGCCGGAGGATGGGGATCGCGCCCGCCACGGCCGCTTCGTAGTAGAGGTCACCCCCGTGCTTCTCGGCAGCGGCGAACAGGGTGGCGCCGTCCTCGGCGAGCAGCGCCTTGTTGGCGCTCACGACCGAGGCGCCGGCCTCCAGGGCGGCGAGCACGAGCGAGCGAGCCGGCTCGATGCCGCCGATGACCTCGATGACGATGTCGATGTCGCCGCGGGTGACCAGAGCCTGGGCATCCGAGGTGAAGAGCGCCGGGTCGACCGCGAGGTGCCCACGGTCTCGGCCCGGCCGTCGTACGGCGATCCCGGCCAGCTCGAGGGGGCGGCCCACCCGGGCGGCCAGGTCGTCGGAGTGCTCGGTGAGCAGGCGCGCGACCTCGCTGCCGACCACGCCACAGCCGAGCATGGCGATCTTCAGCGAGTCCATGCCGGCAAGCCTGTCAGAGTCGGGCGCCTCGGCGCGTGGTCTGGCCGCGATCCGAGAGCCCCGTTGCCTCGGGTCAGTGGACGACGTGGATGTTGAAGTCGCCGGTGCCGAGCAGGCCCATCAGCGACAGCCACAGCGGCAGGTAGGACTCGAGCCCGCGGGCCGCTCCGATGCCGCCGAGGTCGTGGATGGCCGAGGCCGGCCAGCCGAATCCCTCGAGCAGGCCCGTCACCTCTCGCTTGGCTGCCTCGTCGTCGCCGGCCATCAGCACGTCGTGGTCGCCCGGGACCCGAGCCGGGTCCGCCATCACCTGGCAGTTCATGGTGTTCAGCGCCTTCACCACCCGGGCGGCCGGGAACTCGCGCTGGATCTGCTCGCCGAGGCTGTCGTCGTTGACCACGGAGAGCCGAGGCGGGAAACCCCGCGAAAAGTCCAGCGGGTTGGCCACGTCGAGCAGCGTCTTCCCGGCGAGGTTGTCCGTACCGGCGGCGCGCAGCGCCTCCACGGACGCGACTCCGGCCGTTGCGTTGACGATCAGCTCGCCGTGTGCGGCGGCGTCGGCGAAGCTGCCCTGACCGGCCCGCTCCGGGAACCGCTCGCTCCAGGCAACGGCCTTGTCGTTGCCCGCGCTGCGCGCGCCCATCACGACGTCGTGCCCGACCTCAACCAGCTTGGTGGCGAGCGTCTCACCGACCATGCCGGTCCCGAGGACACCGATGCGCATGAGAACTCCCTAGTGGACGGCGTCGCGGAGCTGGGCGACTGTGTCGCCCAGCTCCGCGCGCTCGCTGCTCGCGGTCATGCCCCACCATGCCTCAGCAGGCGAGGACCGCCCGGATCCGGGTGGCATCCGCGATCAGCGCGGCTGCCGTGGCGGCCGGGATCTTCTTGCCGGCTTGCGCACGCACCAGGTCGAGGTACTGACTCAGTTGCGTGCAGGCCCCGGCTGTCGAGCCCGCGGAAAGGTTCGCCAATGCCGCCCGGGCCTTGTCGGCCAGCGCCGTGCCCGGAAGGACGCCCGTGGACGCCGTGATCAGGTCGCCGAGCTGGGCAGCCGCACCCCGGACCAGGACGGTGAACGTCGCCGTCCCGATGTTGCCCGCGTCATCTGTCGCGGTGCATGTCACCGTCGTTGTCGCGATCGGGAACGTCGATCCCGAGGCCGGCGTGCAGACCGGTGTCACCGGTCCGTCAATGGCGTCGACCGCCGACGCCGAGTAGCTGACCGGTGCGCCGGCCGGGCTGATCGCGTTGACCGTGATGTTGGCGGGCACGGTGACCACGGGTGCGGTCGTGTCGACGATGCTGAAGTCGACGGCCGAGATGTCGAAGTAGACGTTGTCGACCGCCTCGACCTTGATGCGCGCCTTGTCAGCCACGACCTGGGGCAGCGTCACCGTCTCCGACCCGTCGTTGGCCGTGGTCGCGGCCAGGACGTGCGCGTAGGTGTAGCCACCATCGGTGGACAGGCTGATCCTCACCGCAGAGGTGCTGATGGGAGGCAGGTCCGTGCCCGCCACGTCCCAGGTGACGGCCTGCGTCGACCCTGCCGACAGGTCCTCGCCGCCGCCCTGTGAGGTGACCAGGAAGGGACCGGCCAACGGCGCCAGCACCAACGACGTGTCGGCACTGCCGATGCCACCACCGCCAGGCGTGCCGTCACGGACGGTCAGCCGGAAGTTCAGCGAGTTCGGGTTCACAGCGGGAACCCCGACATAGTCGGCTGTGGGCAGGAACTCGGAGTAGCACTCCACGACCGCGGCCGGCACGTTGGACGCGTTACCGGTGGCCGGCTGGGGCGGCGGGTCCGGGCAGGTGCCCGTGACCGCATTGGTGTTGTTGGCCAGGATCTGCGCCAGGTCGGGGAACACCCGGGTGGGGTCGGTCCCGACGATGTTCAGCCCGGGGGAAGGGGTCTGAAGCGTGCCTTCAGGCGTGACATTCGCGGCCACCCCGAACTGCCGGAACAGCGGGCCATTGGTCTTGAGATTGCTCACCAGTGAGGTGCCGGCAGCCGAGCCGCGGTCCCTCTGCTCCCACATGTAGGTGAGCGTCGCATTGCCGTCGGAGTCCGTGGCGCTACCCGTCAGCGCGAACGGCGTGCGGCGGGGAATGGCGTACTCCGCCGGCGCCGTGACGACCGGCGCGTGGTTGCCGTTCTCGACCGCCGTGAAGCCGCCGTTGTCGATGGCACCACCCTTGGCGGTCTCGCCGACGAAACCGTCGGCATTGACAAAGTCGACGAGCTGGAGCGATTCCGTGTTCACGCCAGCGAGCGTTCCTCCGAACGTCACCTGGAAGCCGAGGTCGTCCGCCGACCCGGTGCCGCCCCATCCGGACACAGTCGCAGTTGCACCCGGCGGAAGCATGCCGGCTGAACCCTTGGTCACCTCTGCGACGGTTCCCGTCGCCCCGACAGCGTCGACGACTGTGACATCGGCGACATCGGTTCCCTGGTGCGAACCGCCGAACGTCAGCGTGTAGCCGGTGTCAGCCAACGACCCGACGCTCACGCTGCCGCCGACCGGCCATGACGCCAGTGCGGCGCCGCCCTTGACGTTTTCGCGGACGACGCTCGTGCACGCGCACTCCACGATCTCCACGGACGGGACGTCGGTCCCGGCCGAGGCACCGGTGAACGTGAGCGTGAATCCTCCGTTGCCCGCACCGCTCGAGGTGGCTGTCCCGGCGAAGCCGGGGATGGCGTTGACCGCTGCGGTGATGTTGCCGTTCGTGACGGTGACACCACCCAGGCCAATCAGGCCGGACGTGGCGTCGCCGATCTTCACCCGGTACGCCGTGGTCGCCGGGTTGAACCCGGTCAGCGTGACCTGCTGCTGCTCGTTGCCGCCCTGAAGAGCGGCCGCGATGCCGGCAGTTGTGTTGTTCTGGCCGCGGGTGATCGGCACCGACTGGTTGCCGCCGTAGGCGAGCCGGTACGAGTCAGTCGCGTCGTAGCCGGTCAGCGTCACCCGCTGCACCTCAGACACACCGTGGAGTGCCAGCTGGAGCGAAGCCTGGCTGTAGTTCGCTCCGCGGACGAACGGGGCTGTCTTGTTGGCCCCATAAGCGATCGCGAACGCATCGCCGTTGGTGTCGTACTGGCGGAGCGACGCGTTCTGCACCTCGTTGATCGTGGGACGCGACGAGGTGATGTACGCCATGATCTCCTGGTAGCTCCACTGCGACCAGTAGGGGTCGCTGTGCGGCTGCAGGTTGTCCTGCCGGCAGATGCCGGCGTAGGCCATGATCGACGAACCGGAGCCCGGCTCGACGGACGGAGCGGCCTTGTTGCCGCCGCAGTTGGTCTGCACCCCGTTGAAGGTGTGGTTGCCACCGAACTGATGGCCCATCTCGTGCGCCACGTAGTCCACGGCGAAGAAGTCGCCGATGGGGTTCGGGAGACCGGTGCAACCCTGCGCCTTGGAGTTGCCGCCGACAGCGTTCAGGGACGCGACGCCACCGCCATTGATTCCGAGCCCGATGTGCCCGATGTCATAGTTGCTGGCGCCGATGATCTGTCCGAGGACGATGCGGTTGCGGCTGAGTAGGCCGCCCGTGCATCCCGCAGCGAACTGGCTTACGCCAGCGGTCGTGGTGTAGCAAGGAGCCGAGCCGCAGGGACCGTTCGGCTCGAGTGCGAGTGCGTTCGTGTTGAGGTTCGTCAGGTCCGTGTTGTTGACGAGAACCAGCCTGACGGCCATCTCGTCCTCATAGATCTGGGTGACCCGGTTGATCAGGGTCACCTTGGCGGCGGTCACGTTCGCCGCGCCGTGGTAGGTCGCGTACGACGGGTCCGTGATGAGCGCGAGCCGGTAGGTGCGCAGTGTGACTGCCGGGCCGACCGGGACGACCTCGGCCGTCACGCCTTCCTGCAACGCCTCCGCCGTGGATGCGACGTCCTCCCGCTCCTCGAACGCCTCCTCCGGCGCGCTGAGGTCACGCGCGAAGTAGCTCGTGTAGACGCTCTGGTCCTGCTTGTAGGTCGGGTCGATGTACCACGCCCCACGAGGGGAGAGCACCGACGCGTGGAAGCCGGCGGGCGTGAGGTCGGTGCGGATCCGCGCGGTCGGGTCGTCGATGCCCGTGCCGACGTAGGTCTTGATGTCCGGGTGCTTGGCGGCGAGGCCCGCCTCCATGACCGAGGTCTCCTGGAGCGCGAAGCGCTGCATGCTGCCGTCAGGCGCGGGCAGCGAGACCACGAGCGGGTCCACCGCCGCAGCCGCCGTGTCCTCCTCCGGCGCGTCCTCCAGCGTCGACTCCATGCTGGATCGGTCCAGGGAGTAGGTGGGGGCACCGTCAGCCGTGATCTCGGCCGGGTGACCGTTCTTGGTCTTCGCCGGCTTGCCGGACAGCTGCTTCCAGTGGCCGTGGGCGGCGCTCGGCGACGCCTGCTCCTCCGCGCTCGCGCTGCCGCTGATCATCAGCACGGGCACGAGACCCAGCACCAACACCGCGGAGACGACACTCGCCAGGCGCCTGCGACGGCGGACCTGGCGAGCTGTGGACGTGCGTGGCTGTGGCGTCGAGGAGTGCCTCAACGTGCCTCCCGATCTTGGGACGCGCGATAACAGGCCCCGGGATCTCAAGGCGTCCGCGCAGTCGTTTACCCGTAAGGACCCGCCGAACCTAAGCCCGCTCACACGCGGAGGCCATGGTCACTAATGACTAGAAAACGCCCGATTCCGCCGCGGCCACGTCCAGGGCCAACAGGTCGTCCACCGTCTCCCTACGGAGGAGCACCCTGGCCCCCCCGTCGGACACCGCCACGACGGGCGGCCGGGGCAGGTGGTTGTAGCTGCTGGCCATCGAACGGCAGTAGGCACCTGTCGCTGCCACGGCCAGGAGGTCACCCGCGCGGACGTCCCCCGGCAGCCATGCGTCCTTGACGACGATGTCGCCGCTCTCGCAGTGCTTCCCGACGACCCGGGCAAGCATCGGCTCGGCGTCGGACGACCGATTGGCCAGCGCGACCGAGTAGTCCGCGTCGTACAGCGCCGTGCGGATGTTGTCGCTCATCCCCCCGTCAACCGAGACGAACGTCCGCAGGCCCGCCACCGGCTTGACCGTGCCGACCTCATAGACGGTGACGGTCCCGGGACCGACGATGCCGCGGCCGGGCTCGATCGCGAGAGCGGGCACCTCGATGCCGTACGACGTGCACTCCCGCTCGACGATGCTCCGCAGCGACCGGCCCATCTCCACGACGTCAACCGGGTCGTCCGCGCTGGTGTAGGCGATGCCGAAGCCACCACCGAGGTTCAGCTCGGGCAGCTCGACACCGAGCTCACGGCGGACCTCGGCGAGCAGCCCCACCACCCGGTGGGCCGCGACCTCGAAGCCGCCCGCATCGAAGATCTGCGACCCGATGTGCGAGTGCAGGCCGACCAGTTGCAGCCCAGGTGCCGCGTGCACGCCGCGCACGGCGTCCAAGGCATCACCGCCAGCAAGGGAGAAGCCGAACTTCTGGTCCTCGTGGGCGGTGGCGATGAACTCGTGGGTGTGCGCCTCGACCCCGACCGTCGTCCGGACCAGCACCCGCTGGCGGAGCCCGCGCTCGACGCACAGCTCGGACAGGCGGGCGATCTCCTCCGTCGAGTCCACGACCACGCGACCGACGCCGGCGTCCAGGGCGGCCGCGAGCTCGGCCACCGACTTGTTGTTGCCGTGCAACAGGATCCGCTCACCCGGGAAGCCGGCTCGCACGGCCACGGCCAGCTCCCCGCCGGTGCACACGTCGAGCCCGAGGCCCTCCTCCTCGACCCAGCGAGCCACCGCCGTGCAGAGGAAGGCCTTCGCCGCGTAATAGACCTGCGCTCCACCGAACGCGCCGCGGTAGTCACGGCACCGCTGCCGCAGGTCGCTCTCGTCCAGGAAGAAGGCCGGCGTCGCGTGCTCGGTGGCAAGAGCGCGCAAGTCGTGACCGCGCAGGGTCAGCTCGCCCCCGTCGGAGCGCGCCATGCCGAGCGGCCAGACCGCCGGGTCGAGCAGGTTCAGGTCGCTCGGCGGGCCGCCGCGGGGGGTCTCGTGGGCGAGCTCACCGGACCGGGGACCTGCCGGGTGGACGGGCACGCCGGGCTACATCCGCTCGGGGGCGTTGACGCCGAGCAGCCCAAGGCCGTTGGCCAGCACGACGCGAGTCGCCTCGACGAGCCAGAGCCGGGCCTGGTGCAGGTCGGTGACCTCCTCGTCGCCCCGCGGAAGCACCCGGCAGGCGTCGTAGAACCGGTGGTAGGTGCCGGCCAGCTCCTCGAGGTAGCGCGCGACGCGGTGCGGCTCGCGCAGCTCGGCGGCCGTCGCGACCACCTGCGGGAAGTCGCCCAGCGACCCGAGCAGGTCGCCCTCGCGCTCGTGGTCGAGCAGCTCGGGGTGGAACGCGTCGGCATCGCCGCGATCGAGGCCGAGGTCGGCGGCGTTGCGGAGCAGGCTGGCGATCCGGGCATGCGCGTACTGCACGTAGAAGACCGGGTTGTCGTTGGTGCGCCGGGCCCACATGTCCAGGTCGAGGTCGATCGGGCTGTCCGCCGAGTAGCGTCCCAGCGCGTAGCGGCCGGCGTCCGCGCCGATCGCCGCCACCAGCTCCTCGAGGGTCACCGTGGTGCCCGCGCGCTTGCTCATCCGCAGCGGCTGCCCGTCCTTGAACAGGTTGACCATCTGCCCGATCAGGATCTCCAGGTTGACGTCGGGGTCGTCGCCGTAGGCGGCGGCCAGCGCCCGGTAGCGACCGACGTAGCCGTGGTGATCGGCGCCGAGCATGATCACGACCTTGTCGAACCCGCGCTCCCGCTTGTCGAGGTAGTAGGCGGCGTCGGCGGCGAAGTAGGTCCACTCACCGTCGGCCTTGACCAGCACGCGGTCCTTGTCGTCGCCGAAGGTGGTGGTCCGCAGCCAGGTGGCGCCGTCCTTCTCAAAGACGTGGCCCTGGTCCGACAGCCGGCTCAACGCCGCCGTCAGCTCGCCCTTGTCGTGCAGGTCCTTCTCGTTGAAGTAGACGTCAAAGCGGACCCCGAAGTCGGCGAGGGACTGGCGGATCTCGTCGAACATCAGCGCCATGCCCTCGCGCCGGAACGTCGCCAGCGCCGACTCCTCGTCGCCGTCCAGGACCGCCGGGTTTGCCGCGACCACCGCAGCGGCGATCTCCCCGATGTAGTCGCCGCCGTAGCCGTCCTCGGGTGTCGGCTCGCCCCTCGCCGCGGCCAGCAGGGACATGGCGAACCGGTCGATCTGCACGCCGGCGTCGTTGAAGTAGTACTCGCGCACGACCTCGGCGCCCGTGTGCTGGAGGACCCGGGCCAAGGCGTCACCGACCGCGGCCCACCGCACATGGCCGAGGTGCAGCGGCCCGGTCGGGTTGGCGGAGACGAACTCGAGGTTGAAGCGGTGCCCGGCCAGGATCTGCGAGCTGCCGTAGGCCGAGCCGGCGGACACGACCGTGCGCGCCAGCTCCCCCTGGGCGGCCGAGTCCAGGACGATGTTGAGGAAGCCCGGGCCCGCGACGTCGACCCGGGCGACGCCGGGTGCTCCGCGCAGATGCGCAGCGATCGCCTCGGCGACCTCGCGCGGCGGGCGGCCGGCCGGCTTCGCCAGCTGCAGCGCGATGCTCGTGGCGTAGTCGCCGTGCTCCTTGACCTTCGGCCGATCGAGCTTGACCTCGGCGGGCGGCTGCACGGCCAGCTCGCCGGAGTCCACGGCGGTGCGTACGGCGGCTGCTACCGCGTCGGCGAGCTCGGCTGGGGTCACCCCCGAACGTTATCCGAGCAGGTCAGGACGCCCTGAGCGCGATCAGATCGCGGATGGTGCGCACCAGCGACTCGGGGTCGAACGGCTTGGTGACGTAGGCGTCGACACCGGCGGCCTCGCCGCGCCGCAGGTCGATCTCCTGTGCGGACGCCGTCACCATGGCGATCTTGACTCCGGCGGTTCGCGGGTCGGCACGCAGCCGGGCAACCGTGGCCAAGCCGTCCAGGCGCGGCATCTTGACATCGATCGTGACGACGTCGGGCCGCACGTCATGGATCTTTTCGAGGGCATCCTGGCCGTCGACGGCGGTGACCACCTCGAACCCTTCGAACTCGAGGTTCATCGTGATCAGCTGACGGATGACCTCGCTGTCGTCGATGACGAGCACCCGCCCGAGAGCCTCCATGAAGCGAGGCTAGCCGCCATCGGCTCCGCGGGAGGCGGAACCCCACGGCTGGTAACGTTTGAGCGTCCCGGGCCCCCGTAGCTCAGGGGATAGAGCATCGCCCTCCGGAGGCGGGAGCGTAGGTTCGAATCCTACCGGGGGCACCCTTTCCCACCTCACCGCGCGGGCTCCGCGCCGGCCCGGTTTCCTCCGCTCCGCACTGGGAACGGTGGGGCATCACCCACTCCAGGGCCGCTAGCGGGAGGACTTCCATGGACGCCATCGTTCTGCTCAAGGACGACCACAAGACCGTTGAGAAGCTGTTCAAGCAGTTCGAGAAGGCCGGCGAGAACGCCGCGAAGACAAAGCGTGACCTCGTGGACCAGATCATCGAGGAGCTCTCGGTGCACGCCTACATCGAGGAGCAGGTCTTCTACCCGGTGGCCCGCGAGGCCGTGCCGGAGACCGAGGACCACGTCTTGGAGAGCCTCGAGGAGCACCACATCGTCAAGTGGGTCCTCGACGAGCTGCGGGACATGGACCCCGAGGACGAGCGCTTCGACGCCAAGGTGACGGTGCTGATGGAGAACGTCCGGCACCACGTCGAGGAAGAGGAGCAGGACTGGTTCCCGGAGGTGCGCAAAGGGCTCGGCCGCAAGAAGCTGCAGGAGCTCGGCGACCAGCTGGAGAAGGCCAAGATCGACGCCCCTCGCACCCCACGGCCGACCGCGCCCGACGAGCCGCGCTGACGACTCTGCCTGCGCGTTAGGTTGGCGGGCATGACGACGGCTACTGACCTGTTCGCCCGCCACCAGCCGACTCTGGCCCGCGCCCTGGCGGCCACCCGCGACCGCACCTACTGGTCGGCTTACCCGGAGAGCCTCAAGGCGTACGGCGAGGATGGAACCGTCGGGGCCTCGGAGGGGAAGGCTGCGTTCGAGGGCTACCTGGGCAAGCCGTTCCCGTTGCAGCAGCTGGCGGGGAACGGCGGCCCGGGCGGCACCGCCGGCGAGGTGCCCGGCGAGCGCTCGCCGTACGGTCTGGACCTGGGTGTCACCTATCCGCACCTGGACAGCGACCGCGCGATCGAGGCCGCGCTGGCCGGGCTGCCGGCCTGGCGCGACGCCGGACCGGACGCGCGCGCAGGGGTCTGCCTGGAGATCCTGGCGCGCATCAACGCGCGCAGCCACGAGATGGCGGCCGCGGTCATGCACACCTCCGGCCAGGCCTACGCGATGGCGTTCCAGGCCGGCGGACCACACGCCCAGGACCGGGCGCTGGAGGCCATCGCCTACGCCTACGCGGAGATGACCCGGCACGTGCCGGATGCCGTGTGGGAGAAGCCGCAGGGCAAGCGTCCGCCGCAGCGGATGACCAAGCGCTTCGCGGTCGTGCCGCGAGGTGTCGCACTCGTCATCGGCTGCAACACGTTCCCGACGTGGAACTCCTACCCCGGGCTGTTCGCGAGCCTGGTCACCGGCAACCCCGTGCTCGTCAAGCCGCATCCACGTGCGGTGCTGCCGCTCGCCATCACGGTGCTGGTGGCACGCGAGGTGCTGACCGAGGCCGGCTTCTCCCCCGACCTCGTGCTGCTGACGCCCGAGCAGGAGGGCGAGGGGCTGGCCAAGACGCTGGCGATGCGCCCGGAGGTGCGGGTCATCGACTACACCGGCTCCAGCGCCTTCGGCGAGTGGCTCGAACGCAACGCCGGCCACGCGTCGGTCTTCACTGAGAAGGCCGGCGTCAACTCGGTGGTCCTGGACTCCACCGACGACTACCGGGGGATGCTGGCGAACCTCGCGTTCTCGCTGTCGCTCTACAGCGGCCAGATGTGCACGACCCCGCAGAACCTGCTGCTGCCACGCGACGGCATCACCGCCGACGGTGAGCACAAGTCGGTCGACCAGGTCGCGCACGGCCTCGCCGCCGCCGTCGACGAGCTGCTCGGCGACGACGCGCGGGCCACGGCTCTGCTCGGCGCGGTCGTCAACCAGGGCGTGCTCGACCGGCTCGACGCCGCCACGGCGTACGGCGATGTCGTGCTCGGCTCGCGGGAGGTGAAGCATCCCGAGTTCCCGGAGGCGACGGTGCGCACGCCGCTGGTGGTCCGCCTCGACGTCGAGGACCGCGAGCACTACCTGCAGGAGTGCTTCGGTCCGGTCGCGTTCCTGATCACGACCGATAGCACCGAGCAGTCGATCACCGTGCTCCGTGAGAGCGTGCGCGAGCAGGGCGCGATCACGGCCTCGGTCTACTCCACCGACGAGGAGGTGCTCCGGGCCGCCGAGGCCGCCGCGCTGGACGCCGGGGTCGCGTTGTCGTGCAACCTCACCGAGACGGTCTACGTCAACCAGTCGGCCGCGTTCTCCGACTTCCACGCGACCGGTGCCAACCCGGCGGCGAACGCGGCGCTCACCGACGCCGCCTACGTGGCCAGCCGGTTCCGGATCGTGCAGTCGCGCCGGCACCTCCCCCAGAAGGCGACCGAACCGGTCTGACGCGAACCACCACAGAGTTCTCGACCGGCGTTTTGAGCATGAGCATCAGGGCAAAGCGGCCTCCGTTGATGTCTCTCTCAAACCCGGAGGTAACTCGTGTCTGCTCCATCCGTGATCCACGCGGTGGACTTCGAGCAAGGCGTGTCCGACGCCTGGTCGAACATCGCCACCTTCATTCCCAAGCTGCTCTTCTTCGGCATCGTCCTGGTCGTCGGCTACTTCCTCGCGAAGCTGCTGGCCAAGGCCACCAACGGCATCCTCGAGCGGGTCGGCTTCGACAACGCGGTCGAGCGGGGCGGCGTCAAGCAGGCACTGGCGAAGAGCCAGTACGACGCGTCGGACATCGTCGCCAAGCTGGTGAAGTACGCCGTGATCCTGTTCACCCTGGTGATCGCGTTCAACGTGTTCGGGCCCAACCCGATCAGTGACCTGCTGCAGGACGTCATCGCGTTCCTGCCCAAGGTCATCGTTGCGATCGTGATCGTCGTGGTCGCCGCCGCCATCGCCAAGGCCGTCAAGGACCTGATCTCCAACCTGCTCGGCGGCCTGTCCTACGGCAACGTGCTCGCCAACATCGCCTCGATCTTCATCCTGTTCCTCGGCGTGATCGCCGCGCTGAACCAGGTCGAGGTCGCGACCACCGTCACGACCCCCGTGCTGATCACCATCCTCGCGACCATCGGCGGCGTGATCATCGTCGGCGCCGGCGGCGGGCTCATCCGCCCGATGCAGAACCGGTGGGAGGGCTGGCTGAACACCGCCGAGCGGGAGACGCAGAACGTCAAGGCGCAGGTGCGTCAGTCCGGCGGCATGAAGGCCCAGGCCGGTCAGCTCAAGGACCAGTACCAGGATCAGTACGCCGAGAGCGGCCAGCCGCAGTACGCCGACGGTGGAAATGGGCACACGGAGTCGGTGGACGTGCGCACCAACTACGACCCGTCACTGGAGACTCGTCAGCTCTAGAACAGCTCAGCTGGCTGCTGGCCCTGGCGATGACGCCAGGGCCAGCAGTCTGCCCAGGTGCGCGAGCACGTCCTGGAGCGAGTCGAACACCTCGACCGCACCGGCGGCACGCAGCTCGTCGGCCCCGAAACCCCCGGTGCGCACCTCCACGGCGGGCAGCCGGAGCCGCCCGGCCGCCACGGCGTCCCAGGTCGAGTCACCGAAGGTCACCGCGGCCGGGCTCCCGACTCGCTCGAGCGCGACCGCGAGCAGGTCGGGGTCAGGCTTGGTGTCCTCGACGTCCTCGGAGGTGGTCCAGGAGTCCGCCAGGTCGCGGGCCGCCAACAGGTCCACGAAGTGCTCGACATGGTCGGGCTTCCCCGAGCTGGCGAGCACGAGGGTGGCGCCGGACTCCTTCACCGCGGCGAGGAGCTCGGTCGCCGCGGGTACGGCGACCACCTCGCCGATCAGCGCGTCGAACTCCTGCTTCCACCCGTCCCGGATCGCCTCCCCGTGAGCCTCCTCGACGGCGGCACCGGCCAGCGCCGACACGAGCTTGTCGCCCCCCATCCCGATGTGCCGGTGGATCTGCCAGAGCGGCTGCGGCACGTCGTACCGGAGGAAGGCCCGGTGCCACGCGAGCACATGCTGGTAGTTGGAGTCGACCAGCGTGCCGTCGACGTCGAAGACCGCGCACCGCGACATGGGCGCCCCTCTCGTTTTGCATCGCCTTGCCCCCGTGTGGAGCGATTCACACAGGCTGCTCGGGGTATCCGGCTGCCATGCCGAGCAGCGTGGCCCGACTCGTCGGGCTGGATCACGAGCGGATGATCCGCCTCCTCAAGCGCGCCTGCGCCCAGGGCCCCAACCAGCAGCGGTGGCGCGACGAGTTCACCGCGCTGCTGCGCGCGCACCGGGTGGCCGAACGGGAGGAGCTGCTGGCCGAGGTCGGCCGCGTCCTCCCGGAGCTCGGGCCAGAGGCATCCCGCCAGAACCAGACCGACCGCGACCTGGACCGGCTCGCGGAGGAGGTCGCCGACGCCGACGTCTCAGCCGAGGAGTTCACCGACCTCTGCGGCCGGACCCGGGACGCGGTCGCCGCCCACGGCGAGGCCCTGCGGGTCGCGGTCGTCGAGCCGTTGGCGCGGACCGTCGGCCGCAAGGAGATGCGCATGCTCGGCGGCCGATACGAGCGTCGGCGGGACGAGGAGCTGCGCGAGTCCGAGGGACAGACGCCACCGCCGCGCCGCCTGGACGTGACGCGGGCCGAGCTGTACGAGCTCGCCAGGAGGGCCGGCATCGAGGGCCGCTCGGGCATGAGCCGCGACCAGCTGATCAGCGAGCTGCAGCGACGGCAGAACCACTGACCACCACCCGACCGAACACCACCCGACGACCGCGAAGCGGAGACCAGATGGCGACACCGGACGGCACCACGGAGGCGACCGACCTCGGGGATCGGCTGGCCGCGGAGAAGAAGGCCTACGCCGGCGACGAGGATCGTCCGCTCGAGGGCTACGTCGCGGCGATGGCGACCTACGGGGCGTTTGCCGCCCTGGTGCTGATGGCCGCCGCGTCCCGGCGCAAGGACGCCCCCGACCGCTACGCCCTGACGGACATCGCCCTGACCGGCGTCGCGACGCACAAGCTGACCCGCATCATCAGCAAGGACTCGGTCACCAGTCCGCTGCGCGCAGCGTTCACCCGCTACAAGGAGCCGGGCGGCCCGGCCGAGGTGATGGAAGAGGTGCGCGGCACGGGTGTCAAGCATGCCGTCGGTGAGCTGGTCACATGTCCCTTCTGCCTGAGCCCCTGGATCGCGACCGCGCTGACCGGTGGTCTCGTGGTCGCGCCCCGCTTCACCCGCGCGGTGACCGCAGTGTTCAGCGCCGTCGCCGTCTCGGACCACCTCCAGCTCGTCTACGCCGAGCGGCAGAAGGCCGCGGAATAGCTCCCGCGGAGAAGTTGCATAGTTTCGCGACGTTTAGGCGGAGCGTCCCGAGCGCATCGTTTCGGAGAACGACCAGCGTGCTGTAGCCCCGCGGTACGCAACCGTGCTGGCCGTCGCCAGCGTGACCCACAGAGGTGCCGACATGAGTGTCTTTGTGCTGTCCGACGGACAACGTCTCGCCCACTACGGGGGCCGCGAGCTGACCGCGGCCCTGTCCGCTTCGGGCCACCACGTCGTGGTCGAGGACTGTCATCTCGACCTTCCGGGCGCCCCGGCGTTCGGCCATCAGCTCGCTGCCCGCTGGGCGCTCGAGCGGCCCGATGCCGCGATCGCGCACGGCTGGCTCGCCGGGCTGGCGGCGCAGGTGGCGGGCCAGGAAGCCGACGTCCCGGTCATCACCCGGTTCGGACCGTTGACCAGTGCCCATGACGACCCCGACCGCGCCCGGCTGGAGGCCGCGATCGCCCGGGGGTCGGCCCTGGTCCTGGCCGGCTCCTCGGCCCAGGTCGAGCAGCTGGCGGCGCTCGGCGTACCGCGCCGGCAGGTCCTCGTCGTGCCACTCGGCGTCGACACCACCACGTACACCGACACCGGGCCGGCCTGGCCCCGCGACCGCGGCCATCGACTTGTCGCGTCCGACGACCTGAGCTCGCCGGACGCGCTGGGCGCCGTGATCGCTGCGCTGCCGGCGTTGCCGACCTGCGAGCTCCTGGTGATCAGCCCGCAGACCACCGACCTGGCGGAGCATCCGGTTGCGCGCGACCTGGTGGCCGCCGCGCAGCGACAGCGGGTCGCCGACCGGTTGCGCTTCGTCGGCCCGGTCGAGGAGCCGGAGCTTCCCCGGTTGCTGCGCTCGGCCGATGTCGCGGTCGACGTCGGTGGCGACGGTCAGGACGCGTCATTCGTCCTGCGGGCGATGGCCTGCGGGGTGCCGGTCGTGGCCCACGACGCCGGTGCGGTGTCCGACGCCGTCGCCGACACCGTCACCGGCCTGCTCGTCGCCTCGCGCTCCCCGAGCCGGCTCGGCGACGCCGTGCGTAGCCTGCTCAGCGACAGGCTCGCGCGGGACAGCTACGGCATGTCTGCCACCGATCGGGCCCGGGCCCGGTTCGGCTGGGACGTCATCGCGGAGACCACCGCGCGGGCGGTCGAGGACGTGCTGGCCGCGCGCTGGACGGCCGAGGAGGCTTCCTGACCGCCTGCTGACGGGTCAACAAGCGGTCAACTCGGTCAAGTTGGTCACGTCCCGCGCCGACTTCCCACCCTGAGGACACCAGTCATCGGCGAGGGGCGCGCATGCTGCGGGCACGGGTCATCCGCGCCGGCCAGACGGCCGTATGCGCGCTGGCGGTCGCCTGCCTCGTCGCCTCGACCCCGCTGCCGGCCTCCGCCGGCCCGGTCATGGCCGCGCCGGCCGCCTCGACAGCAGAGCGCGACGAGATCCTCGAGCAGGTACGCCGGGAGCTGGCCGAGTCCTCCGAGGCGATGGTCACCGCCGCCGCCGCCCTGCGCCGGGCGGAGACCGACCTGCCGGGAGCCCGCCGGGCTGCGGCCGCCGCACGCAGGGCACTGACCGTTGCCCAACGCCGGGAGGAAGCCGCGGCGGTCCGCCGGGGAGCCGCCCAGACCCGGCTGATGCTCGCGAGCCGCGACGCCGAGGACATGGCAGCGCTCGTCGAGGAGCAGCGCGTCCGGATCGGGCGGCTGGCCCGCGCGGCCTACCAGCGCGGCGGTGCGATGGGCGACGTCTCACTCCTGCTGGAGGCGCGCTCTCCGGCGGACTTCACCGAGCGCCTCGTGGCCCTGCAAACCGTCGTGTCCTCGCAACGCTCCGCCCTCGCCGACCTGCAGGACGTGCAGACCTCCGCGGGCCAGCAGGCCGGCAGCCTGGAGAAGATCCGCGACGAGGTCCAGGCCGCACACCAGCGGGCCGAGGCGGAGCTGCGGGCCGTCGCCACGGTCGCCCTCCGGGCGCGGCAGGCGGAGGAGGCGGTCCGCGGCCTCGTGGCGCAGCGCCGCGCCGCCCTCGCGGCTGCGCGCGCCGCCCGGGCCGAGGACGAGCGTCGGATGGCCGGCCTGCACGCCGAGTCCAGCCGGCTGTCGGTCCTGCTCGGTCAGCGCGCGAGAGCTCTGCTCGGGGCCGCCGGCGCTATCCCGGGCGCGAGCACCCCGGTTCAGGCCGGGGTCCTGTCCCGTCCGGTCGGGGGGCCGGTCACCTCGCCGTTCGGCATGCGCGTCCACCCGATCACCGGCGTGACCAAGCTGCACACGGGCACCGACTTCGGGGCGGCCTGCGGCACGCCGATCCGGGCGGCTCGCGGCGGCACCGTCCTGGCGGCCGAGTTCAACACGGCGTACGGCTGGCGCACCGTGATCATCCACGGGGAGGTCGGCGGGGTCCTGCTCACCACGACCTACAACCACCAGCAGTACCTGGGGGTGGACGCCGGGCAGCAGGTGCAGGCCGGCGAGGTGATCGGCCACGTCGGGACCACGGGCTACTCGACCGGCTGCCACCTGCACTTCGAGCTGATCGTGAACAGCGACGTCGTGGATCCGGTGCCCTGGATCAGCGGCGGCTGACCTCCCGGACGAACCCCACGTGCCACCGCGTTGACGGCTCGGAGTAATTCGGCACCGTCGTTCGTTGGTCGGGCGTGACAGACGTGCAGTCCGAGAGTCCGGCGCTCATCCCCGAGCAGCCGGGAGTCGACGAGCTCGACCGCGAGGCGGCGACTCCCGACCTCGTCCGCCTCTACCTGGACGAGATCGGGCGGGCACCGCTGCTCGACGCCGCAACGGAGGTTGCCCTCGCCCAGCGGATCGAAGCAGGGGTGTACGCCCAGTTCCTGCTCGGCTCGCTCGGCCAGCGGCGCGCGGTCAAGCTGCGGGCCGCCCGTCGGGTCGCCACCTCTCGCGAGCTGGCCGCCCTCGCCGCCGACGGCGAGGCTGCGAAGCGGCTGTTCATCCGCGCCAACCTCCGGCTCGTCGTGTCCCTGGCCCGGCGCTACTCGCGGTCGAGCCTGCCCCTGCTCGACCTGATCCAGGAGGGCAACGTCGGCCTGGTGCGGGCCGTCGAGAAGTTCGACTACACGCGCGGCTTCAAGTTCTCGACATACGCCACCTGGTGGATCCGCCAGTCGATCGGCCGGGCGATCGCCGAGCAGGGCCGGGTGGTCCGCCTCCCCGTCCACCAGGTCGAGAAGCTCAGCCGCCTCGGGCGCACCCGGCGCGAGCTGTCCCTCACCCTGGGCCGCGAGCCCACCGACGCCGAGGTCGCCGCCGAGATGGACCTCCCCGTCGAGGTGGTGGCCGACCTCGACGCGATCTCCCGCCAGCCGGCCAGCCTGGACGCACTCGTCGGGGACTCCGGCGCAACGACGCTCGGCGACCTCGTCGACGCCGCGGAGGCCAGCCCCGAGGACCTCGTCGTGGAGCAGGCATCGCGCCAGCAGCTCGTCACCCTGATCGGCGACCTCGGTGAGCGGGAGTCGACCGTGATCCGGGCACGCTACGGCCTCGGGCACGGGCGGCGCGAGACGTACGACGAGATCGCGACCCGGCTGGGACTGTCCCGTGAGCGGGTCCGCCAGATCGAGCGCGAGGCACTGGCGCGCCTGCGCGAGTGGGTCACCGAAGCCACGACCTGAGCTCCGCCACTACGCTGCGGCCGCATGGCCGACCGGACCGCACCCGCGGGCTACTCGGGGACGCCGCTCCCGCAGAAGCTGGGCATCAAGGCGGGCCACCGGGTGCTCCTCGCCGGCGCCGCCCCCGACGGCTTCGACCTCGGCCCACTGCCCGACGTCGACGTGCACCGGCGGGCCGGGCGCACGCCGTACGACGTGATCCTGCTGTTCTGCACGGACCTGCGCCGCGTCGAGAATGAGTTCGTCCCGCAGGCCGCCCGCCTGGTCCCGAACGGCGGGCTGTGGGTCGCCTGGCCGAAGCGCTCCAGCGGGGTGCCGACCGACCTCGACGAGAACCGGATCCGCGCCGTCGGCCTGGCAGCCGGGCTGGTCGACAACAAGGTCTGCGCGATCGACGCGACCTGGTCGGGGCTGCGTTTCGTGATCCGGCTGCGCGACCGCTGACCGGCTCGATCTCCACCGGACCTTCACGCGGCGAACAGCCGATGCGCGCATCCGATCCCTACTCTCAGACGTGTGCAGCCTCCCGATGCGCCTGCGCCCGGCGCGGCGCCAAGCCCCACCGTGCTGGTCGTCGAGGACGAGCCGACCCTGGCCGACGCCGTCGCGGCCCGGCTGCGCGGCGAGGGCTTCGAGGTGCACGTTCGCGGAGACGGACCCTCCGGTGTCGCGGCGGCCACCGAGCACCGTCCCGACCTGGTGGTCCTCGACCTGATGCTGCCGGGCTACGACGGACTCGAGGTGTGCCGGCGGATCCAGGCCGAGCGCCCGGTGCCGGTCCTGATGCTGACGGCGCGTGACGACGAGACCGACAAGCTGGTGGGGCTCGCGGTGGGCGCCGACGACTACCTCACCAAACCGTTCAGCATGCGCGAGCTGGTCGCCCGCGTGCACGCCCTGTTGCGACGCGTACGTCGGGCCGCCGAGCTGGCCTCGGCCGACAAGGGGACGCCGCCGCAGCGGATCGGCGACCTGGAGATCGACCGGTCCGGCCGGCGGGTGCGGCAAGGTCAGACCGAGGTGCACCTGACACCGATCGAGTTCGACCTGCTCGCCTGCCTGGCCCGCAACCCGCAGTCGGTGCTCACCCGCGAGCAGCTGCTGGCCCAGGTGTGGGACTGGGCCGACGCATCCGGCACCCGCACGGTCGACAGCCACGTGAAGGCGCTGCGCCGCAAGCTCGGCCCCGACCTGATCCGCACCGTGCACGGTGTCGGCTACGGACTCGAGACGACATGACCGGCCCCCGGCCCCTGGACCGACTCCAGTCGATCAAGGTCAAGCTCGGCGTCCTCGTGTTCGTCAGCGTCTCGGTGTCCTCGCTGGTGGTCTGGTACGGACTGACCCAGCTGGGCTGGTTGCCGCGCTACACCCTGCCGGTCGCCGTGCTCGTCGCCCTCGGCGTGACCCAGGTCCTTGCCCACGGCATGACGTCACCGCTGCGGTCGATGACCGCCGCGGCGGCGGCGATGGCCCGCGGCGACTACACCCGACGGGTCCGCGCCACGTCGCGGGACGAGGTGGGTGAGCTGGCCCGCGCCTTCAACCGGATGGCCGCCGACCTGGAGGCCGCTGACACCCAGCGGCGCGAGCTGATCGCCAACGTGAGCCACGAGCTGCGCACGCCGATCGCCGCGCTGCAGGCGGTTCTCGAGAACCTCGTGGATGGCGTCGCGGAACCGCAGCCCGCGACGCTGCGCGCGGCGCTGGACCAGACCGAACGCCTCGGCCGACTGGTCCGTGAGCTGCTCGACCTCTCGCGCATCGACGCCGGCACCGAGCCGATCAACCGCGTCGACGTCGCGGTGGCCGACGTCCTCGACGCGGTCGTCGACGAGGCCCGGATGAACTCGCGGAACGTCCGCTTCGAGGTCGAGGTCTCACCGGCGGACGCGATGGCGTGGGCGGACCCGGCCCGGTTGCACCAGGTCGTCGCCAACCTGCTCGACAACGCGGCCCGGCACAGCCCCAGCGGCGGAACGGTGCGCATCCGCGCATCCGTGGACGCCGGCGGCCTGCACCTCGACGTGACCGACGAGGGACCGGGCATCCCGCCGGCCGAACGCGAGCTCGTGTTCGAGCGGTTCCAGCGCGGCGCCGGCGGAAGCACCAGTGGCACCGGTGGCACCGGGCTGGGACTCGCCATCGCGCGATGGGCGGTGTCCCTGCACGACGGTCACATCAGGGTCGCCGAGATGCCCACCGGCTGCCGCTTCGTCGTCGACCTGCCCGGGAGAGCCACATGACCGACGCCGCCCTGCCCGTCGCATCGACTCGGCCGTTCCCCGCGGAGATCGAGCGGGTGTGGCCGGACACCGACCGGATCACGCCGCGTCCGTCGCTCGCGCTTGCGTTGGCCGCCGGTGTGGCGGCAGCCACCCTGTTGCCCAACGTCGGCCCAGGCATCGGCCTGTTCGCGGTCGGGGTGCTGGTCGCCGCGGCTGCACTGCCGACACGTCGTGGCCGGCTGGGTCTCCACGAGATCGGCTACGGCGTGGCCGCAACGCTCCTGCTTGCGGTCGTGGTGCTGCGCGACGCGGAGTGGCTGGTGGCGCTGTGCCTTCTCGGCACGATCGCCACGGCCACATACGCGCTCTGCCGTGGTCGCACCATCGTGGGAACGCTGCTCGCGACGATGTCGCTGCCACTCGCCGGGCTGCGCGCCCTCCCCTGGATCGGTCGCGGGTTCAGCGCGCACCTACCAGCGCGTGGGTCCGCGTGGGGGCCCTCGATGCGCACGCTGCTGACCAGCATCGGGCTGCTCGTGGTCTTCGGCGCACTGTTCGCGTCGGCGGATGCCGTTTTCGCGGCCTACCTCCCGACGGTCGACCTGGCGGACGTCCCCCAGCGCATCGTCCTGGGCGTGCTGTTCACGGGGCTGGCGCTGACTGTGGCATTTCTCGGTGCGGCCCCACCGCGATGGGACGTGCTGGCGCCCGGCCCGGCTCGACCGGTCCGACCACTCGAGTGGGTCATCCCCATCACGGTGCTCATCGGCCTGTTCGTGACGTTCGTGGCCGTGCAGGTCAGCGTCCTGCTGGGTGGCGACGACTACGTGCTGCGAACGGCCGGTCTGACCTATGCCGAGCATGCGCGCAGCGGTTTCGGTCAGCTCGTCGTCGTGACGTTGCTGACCCTGGCGGTCGTCGCGGCCGCGGTGCGCTGGGCGCCCCGCGAGACCGCCGGGCAGCGCCGGCTGCTGCGGGGGCTCCTGGGCGCCCTCTGCCTGCTCGCACTGGCTGTGGTGGTCGCCGCGCTGCACCGGCTGCACCTCTACGAGGAGGCGTTCGGCTTCACCCGCCTGCGGCTGTTCATGAACGTGTTCGAGGGATGGCTCGGGCTGCTCGTCGTGCTGGTGCTCCTCGCCGGCGTACGCCTGCGTGCCACCTGGTTGCCCGGCGCGGTCGTCGCGACCGCGGCGGCGGCACTGCTCGGCCTGGCCGCGATCAACGCGGACGGCTTCGTCGCCGACCGGAACGTGGCCCGGTTCGAAGCCACCGGGAAGCTCGACACGGCGTACCTGCAAGGCCTCTCCGCCGACGCGGTGCCGGCCATCGCTCGGCTGCCCGAGCCCCTGCGCTCGTGTGTGCTGGGTGGGCTGGTGGTCGACGAGGACGGCGGCCCCGGCGGGTGGAACTACGGGCGAGACCGGGCCCGCGAGATCCTGCCACCACCGAGTGGCGCTGCTGGGGCCGACTGCATGCCGTGACCTCGGACGCGCTGAGGGCCGGGCGGTGTCGCTGCTGCCCGGCCCTCAGTCGTCGTGCTGGCGCTAGGAGCCGTTGACCTCCAACGTCATGAGGCCGTTCCGGTTGCTCTGCACGACCCGGATGGTCGTGCCGGTGCCGGCAACCTTGACGCTGCCCATCGGGTTCTCGGCGTCCCAGTAGGCCAGCGGGTTGGTGTCGTCGAACAGCGGCACCGCCGCCTGCGAGGGGACGTTCAGCGGATACGTGCTGACCGCTCCGTTCGCGCCGGCGACCTCTCGCTGCAGGCTGATGGCGTCAGTCCGCTCGAGCCCGAAGGTGGCGTCGTACGTCTGGATCCGGTTGCGTGCAACGAAACCGTCCGAGAACTTCAGCGCCTTCGGATGCGCATCCACCGGCAGGATCCGGCCCGTACCCGGGTGGGTCCTGGTGTTGTTGTTGCTCACCGCGGTGTTCCAGTAGGTGATGTGCAGACCGTCCTGGTAGGGGAAGTGCTCCACCCAGTCCGGCTTCGATGACGTCCAGCCGAAGTTGTAGGGACCCTCGGCCAGCGTCTTGTCATAGCCCAGGTACTGGCGGTTCTCCGCGATGTAGAAGCGGTCCTTGCCGTTGGCATCCTTCGGCAGGGTGACCACGACGGCTTGAGCCTTCTTGCTGGCGTGGTACGACGCGCCGAGCACGTGCGTCGACTCCACACCGGCCTGCGCTGTCTCGTAGTCGAGCCAGCCGAGCTGGAGCTTCTCCCAGGCCCCCATGTGGTCCGGAGTGGTGCCGATGGTGTCGGCGCCGTGGCCCATCCAGGAGCCCGAGCTCATCAGCGTCCAGAAGCCGGTGCCGTTCTCGCCACCACTGGTGTCGTAGAGGTCCGGCAGACCCAGGTCGTGGGCGTACTCGTGAGCGAAGACACCGAGCCCGCCGTTCTCCGGCTCGGTCGTGTAGTCGCGGATCCACATGCCGGTGTTGCCGATCTGGATGCCGCCGTTCTTGTTGAACGCCGGACCCTCGGTCCCGCGGCCGGCCTGGCCGACCGACCAACGGTGCGCCCAGATCGCCCAGCTCGGGGCTCCGGCAGACTCGTCCTCACCGGCGTGAACAGCCTGGTAGTGGTCGATGTAGCCGTCGGCCTCGTCGAAGTCGCCGTCCTTGTCGTAGTCGTTGCGGTCCCACTGGTCGAACTGGGCGAGGTACGCCTCGATGTCCGCGTCGCTCTTGCCCGCCGCCTGCTGCTGGGCGTACCACGCCTCGGCGCCGTCGTCGATGAACCGGGTCATGTCGGCCTGGCTCTCGGTCTCGCCGTAGCTCGCCTCGTTGTTGGGCACGGTGACCCAGTTGGAGACGTCGCCGCCGATGGTGTAGCGACCGCTCGAGAGCTCCTCGTAGACGCTCTTGAACGACTCACCGTCTCGCGTAGAACATCTCCATGAAGTGCGCGCGGTTGAACTCCGGCTCCCAGTAGGTCGTGTTGTCCACAGTGCGGTCGCGGGCCGGGATCGTGTTGGCTTCCGGCCCCTCCGGAGCAGCGGGGAACCGCGGGTCCTTCTGGTCACCGAAGTCGACCAGCATCGTGAAGATGTTGTCGCTGTCCTGCAGGCCGTACTGCGCCCACTGGCCCGGGGCCACCTTCACGGCCTTGGAACCGTTGCGGTCCTCGACCTGCGCCTGGCCGCTGACCACGAGCTCAACCCCCCGCTGGTTGAGCTCGCGCCGCTCCTCGGTGACTGCGTCGAAGCGGTCGTCGGACTTGGTGGCGGCCGTGGTGTCGTCGGCCGGCGCGGTCGCCTGTGCCGGAGCCTGCAGAGCGGTCACCAGCAGCGCAGCGGTGGCCGCGCCGCCCATGACCATCAGGGTTGGTCGTCTCACGTGGGTTCCTCTCGAAGGTCAGCTGACCGAAGACAGAAGATCGACAGCAGAAAGGACGCCGATACGACGTCCTTTCCGAGACAATCACGGTGCGTGACCCCCGCGGAGTTCCTCGACGGTAAATACCTGGCAAAAAGGGGCAAATCACCGCCTGTGTACGACGTCGGTCACGCCCGGTAGCGTCCTCGCATGAGCATCGCGGTCGAGGGCCTGACCAAGCGGTTCGGCTCGGTGCGCGCCGTCGAGGAGCTGACGTTCGCCACAACGCCCGGCCGGGTGACCGGCTTCCTCGGGCCCAACGGCGCGGGCAAGACCACCACGCTGCGGATGGTCCTCGGGCTCGTTACGCCGACAGCCGGAAGCGCGCTCGTCGAGGGGCAGCGCTACGCCGACCTGGCCGATCCCCTGCGCACCGTCGGGGCGGCGCTGGAGGCGTCCAGCTTCCACCCCGGCCGGTCGGCCCGCGACCACCTGCGGGTGCTCGCGACCGCGGGCGGGCTTCCGGAGCGGCGCGTCGACGAGACGCTGCAGCAGGTCGGGCTGACCGACGTCGCCAACCGCCGGGCCGGCGGGTTCTCCCTCGGCATGCGCCAGCGCCTCGGCCTGGCGGCGGCACTCCTCGGCGACCCGCGGGTGCTGGTCCTGGACGAACCGGCCAACGGCCTCGACCCCGAGGGCATCGCCTGGCTCCGCGGCTTCCTGCGCTACCTCGCGGGTGAGGGCCGCACCGTCCTCATCTCCAGCCACGTGCTCTCCGAGGTGCAACAGACCGTCGACGACGTGGTGATCGTGGCCCGCGGCCGGCTGGTCCGCCAGGCCACCCTGGCCGAGCTCGACGACCCGACGATGCGCGCGGTCGCGATCCGCACCCCCAACCCCGACGCCCTCCAGCTCGCGCTGTCGAGCGCGCTGCTGCCCGCCGCCCAACCGGCCGCGGACGGCAGCTGGCGCGTCATCGGGACCACCACCGAGGCGATCGGTGCGGCGGCGTTCGCGGGTGGGGTGGAGCTGCACGAGCTGGCCGCGACGGCGAGCGACCTGGAACGCACGTTCCTCGAGCTGACGGCGGACCCGCAGTGACCAACCTGCTGCGTGCCGAGCTGGTCAAGGTCCGCACCACCCGGATGTGGTGGGGACTGCTCCTCGGGGCGTGCGCCCTGACCATCTTCCAGGCCCTCATCAGCGCGTTCACCGCTGGCACCGACCCCGGGCCGGGCCAGCCGCAGCTGCCCGACCTGAGCGACCCGGCGATGGTGCGCAGCGTCTACGGCTCCGGGTTCGCCGCGTGCTACATCTTCGGCATCGTCTTCGGGATCATCGGCATGGCCGGCGAGTACCGCCACCAGACCATCACGCCGACGTTCCTGGTGACTCCCCGCCGCAGCCGGGTGATCGTCGCCAAGCTGGTCTCCTACTTCGGCATCGGCCTCTTCTTCGGGCTGGTCACGACCGTCATCGCCGTGGTCGCCGGTGCGCTGGTCATCGCCGGCAAGGGATTCGACACCAGGCTCACCTCAGACGACGTCCCGCTGACCCTTGTCCTCGCGATCCTGGGAGTCGGGGTCTGGACGGTGTTCGGGCTCGGGCTCGGCACCCTGCTCCGCAACCAGGTGGCCGCGATCCTGATCGCGCTGGGCGTCACCCTGGTGCTCGACCCCCTGCTCACGTTCGGACTCGGAGCGCTGGACCTCGGCTCGGTGGCCCGGTTCCTGCCGAGCAGCGCGTCGCAGGCAGTCCTGCAAGGCGTGAGTGCGACGGAGGACGTCGACCTCCTGCCCTGGTGGGGCGGCCTGCTGGTCCTGCTCGGCTACGGCGGGCTGTTCGCCGCCGTGGGCGCGTTCTTCACCCGCAAGCGCGACATCACCTGAGGCGACTACGCTGGACGGACCCGTAGTCGTCGATCGAAATCCGCGGAAGAGGGCGATTCGCGCCGTGTCGCAGCCGTCAGACAGCAGCACCTCCGGGCCCAACCCCGGCTCTGGCGGCAAGAGCGCACTCGCCGTCTTCGGCCCCAACGAGTGGCTGGTCGACGAGATCTACCAGCAGTACCTCAAGGACCCGAAGTCCGTGGACCGGGCCTGGTGGGACTTCTTCGAGGACTACCAGCCGCAGGACGGCTCCGCGGCCTCGACCAACGGCGGCACGACGCAGACCGCTGACCAGCAGGCGACCGCCCCGTCGGGCGCCGCGCCGGCCGGTGAGCGGGTCGCCCCGCCCGAGCCGGCGGCCCCGGCGGACGGCAGCCGGGCTGCCGGCCACGCCGTACGCGAGAGCAAGCCGGCCGCAGCCGGTGCCGCAGCGCCCGCGCCCGCGGTCGACAAGCAGGCCAAGCCCGGCGGCGAGCAGACCCCGGCCAAGCCGGCGGCCACCGCGCGGGAGACCGTTCCGCTCAAGGGCCCGGCCGCCCGCGTGGTCAGCAACATGCAGGCCAGCCTCGCGGTGCCGACCGCGACCAGCGTGCGCGCGGTGCCGGCGAAGCTGCTCATCGACAACCGCACCGTCATCAACAACCACCTCAAGCGCGGCCGCGGCGGCAAGGTGTCGTTCACCCACCTGATCGGGTTCGCGGTCGTGCGGGCCATCGGCGCGATGCCCGAGATGAACTACGGCTTCGCCGAGGTCGACGGCAAGCCCGCCGTCGTGAAGCCCGAGCACGTCAACCTCGGCCTCGCGATCGACGTGCAGAAGTCCGACGGCAGCCGCACCCTCCTCGTGCCCGCCATCATGCGCGCGGACGAGATGGACTTCGTGCAGTTCTGGTCCGCCTACGAGGACGTCGTACGCCGGGCGCGCGGCAACAAGCTCACGGCCGACGACTTCGCGGCGACGGTCAGCCTCACCAACCCGGGCACGATCGGCACCGTCCACTCCGTCCCGCGACTGATGGTGGGGCAGGGCACCATCGTGGGCGTCGGGGCGATGGACTACCCGGCGGAATACCAGGGCGCGGCACCGGACACCCTGGCCCGGCTCGGGGTCAGCAAGATCATGACCCTGACCTCCACCTACGACCACCGCATCATCCAGGGCGCGCAGTCCGGCGAGTTCCTGCGCCGCGTGCACCAGCTGCTCCTCGGTGACGAGGACTTCTACGACGACGTCTTCCGCGCCCTGCGCATCCCCTACGAGCCGATCCGATGGGTGCAGGACATCTCCGCGTCCCACGAGGACGACGTCGTCAAGCAGGCGCGAGTCCAGGAGCTGATCCACGCCTATCGCGTGCGCGGTCATCTGATGGCCGACACCGACCCGCTGGAGTTCCGGCAGCGCTCGCACCCCGACCTCGACATCGTCAACCACGGCCTGACCCTGTGGGACCTCGACCGCGAGTTCGCCACCGGAGGCTTCGGAGGCAAGCCGATGTCGACGCTGCGCGAGATCCTGGGCGTGCTGCGCGAGACCTACTGCCGGCGCATCGGCATCGAGTACATGCACATCCAGGACCCCGAGGAACGCCGCTGGATCCAGGACCGGGTCGAGGTCGGTCACGACAAGCCCTCCCGGGACGAGCAGCTGCGCATCCTGCGGCGGCTCAACAGCGCTGAGGCGTTCGAGACGTTCCTGCAGACCAAGTACGTCGGGCAGAAGCGGTTCTCGCTGGAAGGTGGCGAGTCGGTCATCCCGCTGCTGGACCAGGTCCTGTGCTCCGCTGCCACCGCGGGTCTGGACGAGATCTGCATCGGCATGCCGCACCGGGGTCGCCTCAACGTGCTCGCCAACCTGGCCGGCAAGAGCTACTCCCAGATCTTCCGCGAGTTCGAGGGCAACCAGGACCCCAAGTCCGTGCAGGGCTCGGGCGACGTGAAGTACCACCTCGGCACCGAGGGCACCTACACCGCGCCGGACGGGCAGCAGAGCAAGGTCTACCTCGCCGCCAACCCGTCGCACCTGGAAGCCGTCAACCCGGTCCTCGAGGGCATCACGCGGGCCAAGCAGGACCGCATCAACAAGGGCGAGGACGGCTACACCGTCCTGCCCGTGCTGATGCACGGCGACGCCGCGTTCGCGGGCCAGGGAGTCGTGGCCGAGACGCTGAACCTCTCCCAGCTGCAGGGCTACCGCACTGGCGGCACCGTGCACGTCATCGTCAATAACCAGGTCGGGTTCACTACGTCACCCGCCGCCTCGCGTTCGTCCTTCTACTGCACGGACGTGGCGCGGATGATCCAGGCACCGATCTTCCACGTCAACGGCGACGACCCCGAGGCCTGCGTCCGGGTTGCCCGTCTGGCGTTCGACTACCGCCAGACGTTCCGCAAGGACGTCGTCATCGACATGGTCTGCTACCGACGCCGCGGCCACAACGAGGGCGACGACCCGTCGATGACTCAGCCGCTGATGTACGCGCTGATCCAGAACAAGCGGTCCGTGCGCAAGACCTACACCGAGTCGTTGATCGGCCGCGGCGACATCTCGGTCGAGGAGGCCGAGCAGGCGCTGCAGGACTACCAGGGTCAGCTGGAGCGGGTGTTCACCGAGACCCGCGAGGCCACCTCGGCGTCGGACGCGAAGGGCACCGGCGAGGGACTCGAGCCGCCGGCGGAGCAGACGACATCGGTCGGGGCACCGCACATGGCCACCGCAGTCCCACTGGAGACCATCAAGCGCATCTCCGATGCGCACGTGGCGATCCCCGACGGGTTCACCGTGCACCCCAAGCTGGTGCCGCTGCTGCAGCGCCGGGCCGCGATGGCCTCCGAGGGCGGCATCGACTGGGCGATGGGCGAGCTGTTCGCCTTCGGCTCGCTGCTGCTCGAGGGACGGCCGGTGCGGCTCGCCGGACAGGACAGCCGCCGCGGGACCTTCGTCCAGCGCCATGCGGTCCTCATCGACAAGGTCACCGGCAACGAGTGGGTGCCGCTCGCCTCCCTGGACGAGGGTCAGGCCAGGTTCTGGCTCTACGACACGTTGCTCTCCGAGTTCGCGGTGATGGGCTTCGAGTACGGCTACTCCGTCGCGCGTCCTGACGCGCTCGTGCTCTGGGAGGCCCAGTTCGGCGACTTCGCCGACGGTGCGCAGACGATCATCGACGAGTTCATCTCCTCGTCCGAGCAGAAGTGGGGACAGCGGTCCTCAGTGGTGCTGCTGCTCCCCCACGGCTACGAGGGCCAGGGCCCCGACCACTCGTCCGGCCGCATCGAGCGCTACCTCCAGCTGTGCGCCGAGGACAACATGACGGTCGCCGTGCCGTCCAATCCCGCGTCGTACTTCCACCTGCTGCGCTGGCACGCCTACCACGAGCCGCGCCGGCCGCTGATCGTGTTCACCCCCAAGTCGATGCTGCGTCTCAAGGCAGCGACGGCCGCAGTGGAGGACTTCACCTCGGGTGCGTTCCGACCGGTGATCCCCGACGGCGAGTCCGGCGTGCGTCCCGAGGGCGTACGACGGGTGCTGCTCTGCTCCGGAAAGGTCTACTGGGACCTGCTGGCCGAACGCGCCAAGCGGGCCAGCTCCGGCGGCGCCGAGGTGGCGATCGTGCGCGTCGAGCAGCTCGCCCCGCTGCCCGCGCAGGAGATCGTCGAGACGCTGGCCGCCTATCCCGCCCAGGCCGAGCTCGTCTGGGTGCAGGAAGAACCGGCCAACCAGGGGCCCTGGCCTTTCGTCGCACTCAACCTGCCCGTGCACCTCGGCGGACGGCAGCTCGCCTGCATCTCCCGGCCGCCCGCCGCGTCGCCCGCGTCCGGCTCGCACCACAAGCACGACGAGGAGCAGACGGCGCTGGTCGAGCGAGCCCTCGCGCTCTGACGCGTCCGACACCCCCATGTACTTCACCGACCGCGGCATCGAGGAGCTCGAGACGCGGCGGGGCGAGGAGACGGTCACCCTCGAGTGGGTAGCTGCCCGGCTGCGGGAGTTCGTCGACCTCAACCCGGAGTTCGAGACCCCCACCGACCGGCTGGCCACCTGGCTGGCCCGCCTCGGCGACGACGACCCGGACGACCCAGCCGACTGACGCCGAGGTCTTGGACGCGATACATCTTGACTTTTCCCGGACGCGATATATCGTCTCTCTCACACACACGATACATCGCGACTTCCGGAGGACACAGTCATGGCTCAGTGGCGGATCGACCAGCCCCAGTCCCTCGACCTGACCGGCGTGCGCCGGCTCGACGTCCGGGTGGTGGCCGGCAGCGTGGACGTCGTCGGCCGGCCCGCGGCCGCCAACACGGACGGCGGCGCCGACGAGGGCGCGGCCCACCTCGAGGTCAGCCGGGTCGACGGCCCGCTGATCGTGACGCTGGAAGGCGACACCCTCACCATTGCCCACGAGCGGCTGAGCTGGAGCGGCCTGCTCGACTGGGTCAGCACGAACCGCAAGGCCTCCGCCGACGTGTCCATCTCGCTGCCGGCCTCGTGCCCGGTCGAGCTGGGAGTCGTCTCCGCCGACGCCGTCGTCTCGGGCATCGCCGCCCCCGTGAAGGTGAAGAGCGTCTCGGGCAGCGTCACCCTCGACGGCGTACGGTCCGACATCAGCGCGCAGACCGTGAGCGGCGACCTCGAGGCCCGCGGCCTGTCGGGGTCGCTGCACTTCACCACCGTCTCCGGCGACCTCACCGTCGTCGACGGCACCAGCGGCCGGGTCCGCGCCGAGACCGTCTCTGGCCAGGTGACTCTCGACCTCGACATCCCGGCCGACAGCAGCATCGACATGTCCAGCGTCTCCGGCGACCTCACCGTCCGGCTGCCGGGCACCGCAGGGCTGACGGTCACCGCCAAGACGATGAGCGGCGGGATGGACAGCGCGTTCGAGGGGCTGACCACCGAGCGCAAGCCCGGCCGCATCTCGATGCAGGGCATGGTCGGCAGCGGCGCCGGCCAGCTGCGCGCCAAGACCGTCTCCGGCGACGTGACCCTCCTGCGCCGTGCCAACGGGGCGCCGGCATGAGTCCGGTCTTCGGTCACGGCCGGCTCCGGCTCTACCTGCTCAAGCTGCTGGACGAGAGCCCACGACACGGGTACGACGTCATCCGCGCGCTCGAGGACCGGTTCCTCGGTCTCTATGCACCCAGCGCCGGCACCGTCTACCCGCGGCTGGCCCGGCTCGAGTCCGAAGGGCTCGTCACGTCGGCCGACGAGGACGGTCGCAAGGTCTATCGCATCACCGAGGCCGGCCGGGCCGAGCTGACCGCGCGGCAGGCCGAGCTCGATGACATCGAGTCCGACATCACCGTCTCGGTCCGCGACCTCGCCAGCGAGATCCGCTCCGACGTCCGCGGCTCGGTCAACGACCTGCGGGCCGAGCTGAAGTCCGCGGCCCGCGACGTGCGACGCGAGAGCCGCCACTACGCGCGCGAACAGCGCAAGTCCGGTGGCGCCGGTCCGGCCCTGGCCGACCTCGAACGGATGGCCGAGCGGTTCCGCGACGAGGTCCGCGAGGCGGCCCGGCGCAGCAAGCCCACCGACGAAGAGGTCGCTGCTCTCAAGCAGGTGATCGACCGCGCGATGGTCGAGGTACGCCGGGTCCTGGGCAGCCAGGACCGGGGCTAGGAGCCGGCGGCTGCGTCAGCCGCGGGGTCCAGCGACCCCGGCGCGCCGAGGTCGACGAGCCAGCCCGGCACCCCCTCGCCGTACCGGGCCCGCGCCAAGGGCGTGGCGTCCAGGAGTGATCGCCGCCAGGACAAGGCGCGGCTGAGAGGACCCGTCAGCAGGGCCAGCCGGCAGGCCTCGACGAGTGTGGCCCGGTCGTGTTCGCCCGTCCATGGCTCGACGTAGGCGTCGCGCAACCGGAGCAGCTCGGGTGCACCGTTGGGGAGGTCGACGCGGTCCGCCACCACGCGCAGCGTCACCAGAAGCGTCGCGAACGGATGCGCCACCGACGCGTCGCCCCAGTCGAAGACCCGGTAGGGGCCGACCCCGTCGTACGGCACGAAGACGTTCCCGTCGTGCAGGTCGTCGTGCTGCAGCGACGCCGGCACGCCGGTCGCCGCGAGCTCGTCGCATCGCTGCGCGAACTGGCCCTGTTCGGACCGCAGCCGGGCGAGCTGGTCGGACGTGATCCCGTCCGGCTCGTCGATCATCAGCATCGGCTCGTCGGCGAGCAGGTCAGCGAGGTGACCCGCAAGCACCGCCGGGCGCAGGTCGGGCACGCCGAGCGCGACCATCTCCTCGGCGCGCGGGGCGAGAAGACGCTGCATCTCGGCGTACTCCACCAGCACCCGCTCCCAGTGGGCGAGATCGGTGTGCCCGGCCTGCGCGGCGCGCAACGTCGCGCCGCCATCGGGCAGCAGCAGCCACCCGCGCTCCGCGTCGGCGGCGAGCGGCACGAGCACCCGGTCGGGACACCAGCCGCCGAGAGCGGTCAGCAGCGGGACCTCGTAGGCGGTGCCGCGAGCGTTCGCCTTGAACCACACGAGGCCCTCGGCGGTCGGCACCCGCAGCACGGTCGACCACGGGTAGACGTGCGGCTGCTCGATCTCCCCGATCATTGACCGGCCGAGCTCGCCGAGCCGGGCGGTCACCCAGTCGAGGGCGCCGGCCCGCCAGCTGCGGGTCGAGCCAGCCCGGTGCGTCGACGGAGGCAGTGCCCTCGGTGGTCACGGCAGTCACGCCGACCGGGTCAGGACGACCTTGCCGAAGACGTCACCACCGGCGAGCTTCGCGAAGCCCTCGCGGGCGTCCTCCAGCGGCAGCGATGCGTCCACGACCGGGCGGACACCCGTCTGCAGGCAGAACTGCACGAGGCGCTGCAGCTCGTCGCGGGTGCCCATCGTCGACCCCACGATGCGCAGCTGGAGGAAGAAGATGCGGCGCAGGTCGGACACCGCCTCGGCACCTCCGGTGGCTCCCGACACGACGACCGTGCCGCCCTGGTTGAGGCTCTTCAGGCTGTGGTCCCACGTCGCCGCTCCGACGGTCTCCATCACCGCGTCGACCCGCTCCGGCAGCCGCGCGCCGGACTCGAATGCGGCGTCGGCACCGAGCGCCAGCGACCGCTCGCGCTTGTCCGGGTCACGACTGGTGACCCACATCCGGTAGCCGGCTGCCCGGCCGAGGGCGACCAGCGCGGTCGACACCCCTCCGCCGGCCCCCTGCACCAGCACCGTCGCGCCGGGCTGCGCGCCGGACTGGGTGAAGAGCATGCGGTACGCCGTGAGCCACGCGGTCGGCAGGCAGGCCGCCTCCGCCCAGCTCAGCTCGGCCGGCTTCGGCACCAGGTTGCGTCGCGGCACCGTCACCAGGTCGGCCAACGTGCCGTCGTGCCGCTCGGAGAGCAGCGAGCGCTTCGGGTCCATCGTCTCGTCGCCGCGGAAGTCGTCGTTCCCGATCACGGCGTGCACGATCACGTCGTTGCCGTCCTCGTCCACCCCCGCGCCGTCACAGCCGAGCACCATCGGCAGCTGCTCCTCGCGCAGGCCGACGCCACGCAGGCTCCACAGGTCGTGGTGGTTGAGCGCGGCGGCCCGCAGCCGCACGGTCACCCAGCCCTCGCGCTGCTTCGGGTCGGGCCGCTCGCCGAGCTCCAGCGCTGACAACGGGTCGTCGGCGGAGAGCCGGGCTGCGTAGGCGGCGAACATGCGACCAGACCCTAGCGATCAGCGCAGTCGGGATCAGTGCCGCCGGGCGACCCCGTCGCGACGGGCGGCGTCCGCCACCGCCGACGCGACGGCCGGCGCAACCCGCGGGTCGAACGGGCTGGGCACGATGCACGTCTCGGTCAGGTCGCCGGCGACGACGTCGGCCAGGGCCTCGGCGGCGGCGAGCTTCATCCCCTCGGTGATCGAGGTGGCACGCACGTCCAGCGCACCGCGGAACACGCCGGGGAATGCGAGCACGTTGTTGATCTGGTTGGGGTAGTCGCTGCGCCCGGTGGCGACGACACGGGCGTGCCGGTTGGCAACCACCGGGTCAACCTCGGGAGTGGGGTTGGCCAACGCGAACACGATCGCGTCGTCGGCCATCGCGGCCACCGCCTCCTCGGGCACCACCCCACCGGACACACCGATGAAGACGTCAGCACCGCCCAACGCAGCGGCCAGCGTCCCGCTGTGACCGGCGGTGTTGGTCGCCAGGGCGAGCGACTGCTTGACGTCGGTCAGGTCGGCGCGACCGGCGAACACGACACCCTGGCTGTCCGCCACGGTGATGTCACCGATGCCGGCCTCCTGGAGGATCCGGGTCACCGCGATCCCGGCCGCACCCGCGCCGGACACCACCGCACGCAGCTGCGAGAGGGACCGCCCGGTGAGCCGGGCCGCGTTGCGCAGCGCCGCGAGCACCACGATGGCGGTGCCGTGCTGGTCGTCGTGGAAGACCGGGATGTCCAGGCGCTCCTGCAGCCGGCGCTCCACCTCGAAGCATCGCGGTGCCGAGATGTCCTCGAGGTTGATGCCGCCGAACCCGGGCGCGAGCCGCACCACGGTTTCCACCAGCTCGTCCACGTCGGTGCAGTCAAGGCAGATCGGCACGGCATCCACGCCGCCGAACGACTTGAACAGGATCGCCTTGCCCTCCATCACCGGCAGAGCGGCAGCCGGGCCGATGTCACCGAGCCCGAGCACCGCGGTCCCGTCGGTGACCACGGCCACCACGTTGGACTTCCACGTCAGGTCGTGCACCAGGCTCGGGTCCGCCTCGATCGCCGAGCAAACGCGCGCGACACCGGGCGTGTACGCGAGCGACAGGTCGTCCCGGTCGGCCAGCGGGACAGTGGAGACGATCGCCATCTTCCCGCCGCGGTGCAGCACGAATGCAGGGTCCTCGGCACTCACGTCGGCGAGCCTTGCACACGTACGGCGGGCGAGGTGGCCCGGTGTTACCTGGCGAGCGCCGCGGCCCCGCGGGCACCGGCCCGCGTCGGCACCCGAGCCGCGTCCAGCGACGTGTCCAGCGGCAGGGTCATGCACCGGATCGAGCCACCGGCCTTGTGCAGCTCGCTGACGTCGACGGTCTCGACGGCGAAGCCCCACGACTCCAGCTGCCGGGCGACCCGCAGCGGGACACCCGCCGGCATCACGACGACATCGCCTACCACGACCGAGTTGGCGCAGAAGGTGAATGCCTCACGCTCGGAGATCACCAACGGCTCGGGCACCAGCGCGCGGACGGTGCGCCACCCCGCGTCGTCCCACGCCGACGGCGCGACGATGGCCCGCGTCTCGTCGAGTGGGCAGAAGCTCAGGTCCAGGTGGTAGAGAGCCGGGTGGACGACGCCGACGTTCGCGACGCGCACGCCGAACACGTCGGCGAGAACCTGGTGGGTGGTTCGGTCAGTGCGCGGGCCGGACGCGACGAGCAGCCGGTCACCGACCAGGAACGCGTCGCCGGCCTCGAACGCGCCTCGGCCGGCATCCGCGACGCGGGAGGTCCGGTAGCCGAGCTCGCCGAACCACCACTCTGCTGCCTCCGCCTCCGGGCGACGCTCGTGGTGCCGGAAGCTGCTGATGGCGACGTGGTCGCCGTCGACGAACCCGTAGTTCATCGCGTAGACCATGTCGGGGTTGCCGGGCAGCGGGTCGATCCGCTCGATCGTCGCGCCGGCCTGCTCCAACGTCGCGGCGAGGGTGTCCCACTGGGCCAGCGCGAGGTCGAGATCCACCCGAGCGTCGACGTCCATCCACGGGTTGATGGCGTAGTCGACCCGGAAGTGCTCAGGGCCGGCACATCAGGTAGCGGCGTCCCCAGGACAGCGGGCGGACCAGCGGCATCTCGGCGTACACCTCGTCTAGTCGGATTGTCGGACAATTATTGTCGGACAATCGGAGTGTGGGACCTTGCGGCCGGTAGTGTCAAGCCGCATGGCGCAGGTGCCGGTTATCGACCGGTCTAGCACGACCGAACGGGTGGCCGAGGCGCTGCGCGGGATGCTCTTCGCCGGCGAGATCTCCCCCGGTGAGCCGCTGCGCGAGGTGAGCCTCGCCGAGGCGTTCGACGTGGCCCGGTCCACGGTCCGCGAGGCGCTCCAGCTGCTCGCAGCAGAAGGCCTCGTCACGCGCTACCCCAACCGCGGCGTCGTCGTCACCGAGCTGACCGACGCCGACATCGAGGAGATCTTCGGGGCGCGGCTGGTGCTCGAGAGCGCCGGTGTGCGGGCCGGAGTCGCCGGCGCGGACCTCCAACCGGTTGCCGCGTCGCTGGCCGCCTACGCGCGGGCCGCCGAGGACGAGGCGCTCGCCACCCACGCGCACCTGGAGTTCCACAACTCCCTCGTCGGGTTGCTCGGCAACCCGCGGCTGCTGGCCAGCGCCCACTCCCTGACCGCAGACCTCCGGCTCGGTCTCGCCTCGGTGGAGCGGGTGCGTCGCAACGCGAAGGACCAGGTCGCCGACCACCGGCGCCTGCTGCGGCTGATCCGCTCCGGCGACGAGAGGGCGGCGGTCGCGGAGCTGCAACGGCATCTCGCGGCGGCCAAGACGTCGGTCGCGGCCCGCGTCATCGGATCCTGACCGGGCGCACCGCAGGGTGTGGATCGCGAACGTCATGGGCGAATCCCCCGCCAGAAGGGCCAGGAGCGGAGCAGGACGGTGGCGACCACGTCAGCATCAGGCACGCTGCCGACCTGCCACGAGTCGACGCCCTCCGCCGGGTTGTCCCGCTCCACCCACCAGCCGGCCACGTCGTCGTAGAACGCGAGCCGCTTCACCGAGAGCGGCGCCCCGGGAAGGCGCACGACGGCCAGCCGTCCGGGGCGGGGCCGGCCGCCGTACACCACGACCAGGTGGTCCCCGTCGTACAGCGTGGGCTCCATCGAACGACCACGGACCAGCACGCGACCGAGCCGACGAGACGCCACGATCGTGACCTCCTCCGGTCGGTGGGTACGGCCCGCACCCACGGGTAGGGGACGGGTGTAGCCCGAGTAGTGTCCGAGACAACCGCACATCGAGGAAGGGCTGATGATCGTGTTGGCGCGCCTGTTCACCCCGAAGACCGTTGTCCACGCCCACTGCGACCTGCCGTGCGGGGTCTACGACCCGGCCCAGGCCCGCATCGAGGCCGAGTCGATCAAGATGATCATCCAGAAGGTCGGCGAGAACGACGACCATGACTTCCAGACCCGCGCCATCCTCATCAAGGAGCAGCGGGCCGAGCTGGTCAAGCACCACCTCTGGGTGCTCTGGACCGACTACTTCAAGCCCCCGCACTTCGAGAAGTACCCCGAGCTGCACCAGCTCTTCAACGAGGCGACCAAGCTGGCCGGCGCTACCGGCGTCAAGGGCTCCATGGATGCCGGCAAGGCCCAGGAGCTGCTCGACAAGATCGCCGAGATCGACAAGATCTTCTGGGAGACCAAGCAGGCCTGACGGGCCAGCTGGTTCCCGCCCTCCCGGGGGGATAGGAGGGCGAGAACCAGCCGTCAACGGCCACCAGCGGAACTGACGACCGCGTCGGGGAAGCGTCTAAGCGGTGCAGAGAAGCCCCCCACCAGCACCCCCAGGCTTGCTTCTCTACACCGCCAGTGAGATCACGATGCTCCGCGATTGCGGGCGCGGCAATGGCCAGAACGGGCTAGAACGCGTCACTCGCGCCCCGGCATGCAAGCGACGCCGCGCTGGACCATTTCCCCCCGGCGCAGCGCGGCGTCGGACTCCGATTCTTCTGCCGTCGCGGCTGCCTGACGATCGGCCGGAGGGCCACTCTTTGCTGGCCGTTCGGCTACCCGAGGCTCGGGTAAAGATTGCGCCATCACTCTTGCGGCGTATCGGCGCAGCCACCGGTGCGGTGGATGCTGGTGGTCGGGAAGCCCCGCGCACCGGCCCCCCTGGGCGCGGGGCTTTTCGGGTGCCGCCCCTTTGCCCTGCACCGCTGGCGGAGCAGGTCAAAGCCAGCCGGACCTCAGCCCGTCGGGCCCAGGCAAGCCTTGCCGGGACAGCTCGCCGCCGGTCGCATCGGAACGCCCCTCCGAGGGGGGACGAAGGGGCGCTCCAGCCGCCGTGGCGGCGCATCGTGACCCACCGCGAATGCGCTGCGCTCCGGCGACCGACGTCCGTACCGTTGCACAACCTGTGTGCCGTGAGGGGAACGGGACGACCTGGCGCCCTGCTCACACGTACGGACGATCGTTCTGTCCGCCGGGGTCCGGGGCGTGTCTCCAGTGAAGCACGTCAGTACCACGGAGTGAAGGCCTTTGCGCACGGAGAGCGAGCAGTTTTTGGCCGGGCCGATCAGGGACCGAACTCGACCCGGATGGCGCCGTTGTCGGGAAGGACCACCAGTCGTCCCTGGTTCTCGTTCCAGCCGTCGGTGAGCAGGAAGTACTTGTCGCCCGACCGCTGCAGCAGGTAGAGGCCGGTGTAGCGGTAGCCGTACTCCCCCTCCACGGCACCACCGATCCGCTCCGTCGTGACGCCGGGCCCGTCGAGGTGGAGGTTCGTCACGCTGAACAGCTCGACGCGGGTGAGATGGTCGCCCAGGTTGTTCTTGATCTCATCGGCCAGCGCCTCGCCGCCGAGGCTCGCCAACCGCTCGGTCTGCCAGAACAGGATCACCGTGACGAGCGCGATGAGGATGCCGGCGGTCACCCGTGAGCCGCCGCGGTCACCGGTCGCACGCCGCCGCAGGACGGTGCCATAAGCCGGAGCGACCACGGACAGCGCCACCCACAGCGGCAGGGAGACGTCTCCGGACCTCCCGGCAACCGCGTAGAGAACGAAACCCAGCGGCAGGAACACCAGCCATGACAGCTGCAGCACCCGGCCGGCGGTCTCCAGCCAGGGCGGGGCGTTCGGCCCTGCTCGCAGCCTCCGGTCGAGCCGCAGCAGGAGCAGGACGACCAAGAACATCAGGATGAGCGGGAAGAACAACACGTTGACGCTGCGCAGCACGTAGTCCTGCGTGGACATGGCGAAGACGCTGGCGTCGGCACCGAAGGCCCGCGCCTGCTCCTCGCTGCGGACCCAGCCGAAGTAGAAGAGCAGTGCCGTCGCGAGCGCGACTGGCGAACCGATGGACGTGATGAACTTCATCAGATCGAGCGGCGGCCGGGTCTCCTCGACGGGGGCTGCCGTCGCCCTGGAGTCGGCGGTGTCAGGGGCCACACCATCGGTCGACCCCTGGCGCGGGAGTCCTCGGGCGGTGGTCATCAGCCCTCCGCCGCGGGTGGACAGTCCAACGTCGTCGGTGGACCGGTCGTGTCCGACTCGTAGGTGAACAGCTGTCCGTCGGCGATCCAGTCCGGGTCCGCCCGGATGACCACGCACACCGTCGCCGACGCGTCGGACGACGGCTCCTCCGGCATGGTGAACTCGAGCGTTCCTGCCGCACTGTCGGCGCGCTCGGCGGGCAGCGAGTTGCCGAGGCTGTCGATGACACTGATCCCCACCACGTCGGCGCCGAGATGGGTTCCCGTCATCCGTACGAGTGTGCCCTCCACGCCGTGGTCCGGCTCGATCGCGGCGATGCTCGGGCACGGTGGCGCCTTCGCCTTGCTCCCCGCCGCCAGCACGAAGGTGCGCCCGGGGTGCTCCGCGTGCAGGGTGACAAGCCGGTCCAGGAGCGCCAGCGCCGCGCCGTCCATGCAGGTGAGCTCGTCGGTGCGTCCGGACACGACCTGCAGTGCGGCCATCGCGCGCGGCCACCGCTCTGTGTCACCCGCTGTCGCCGCCAGGCAGGCGTGGGCCGCGCCCTTGTAGAGCGTCCGGGCCGGTTCGTCGAGCTCGCCGACCCGGTCGAAGACCGTCGCGCAGTGCAGCTGCTGCAGCTCGCGGTAGGCCGTGAACTCGGGGGGTCCCTCCGGTGCGCCCGGTCCGAGGCTGAGGATCCAGGCGACCACGTTCTTCTTCTTTTTCTTCTTCGTGGTCGGGCTGGTCGAGGTGGTCCCGGTCGGGGTCGTCGAGGTGGCCGTCGCGCTGGAGGGAGTGCTGGAGCCGTTGGCGGCATCGGTGTCCGCGCCGCAGGCGGGCACCAGCAGGAGCACAGCAACAGTGAGCACGCAGGCTCGGGTGCCGGCTCGACGACGCATCTGCGCCACCCCCGCCCTGCTGCGGATGTCACGCTCAGTGAGCCAGATGCTACGCCGACAGGCACCCCCGCGTCCGGTCCTTGCCGCGCTTCCCGGACGTCCGCGACACTGCTGCCACGATGAGCACCCTGGTCGTCAGCGGGACCGGCACCGGGGTCGGCAAGACCGTGGTGACCGCGGCGGTGGCCGCCCTCGCGGCCGCCCGCGGTGCCGCGGTAGCGGTCGTCAAGCCCGCGCAGACCGGCGTGGCACCGGGCGAGGACGGCGATCTCGACGTCGTCCGCCGGCTGGCGGGCGTGACGGACCTGCACGAGTACGCCCGGTACCCGGACCCGCTCTCGCCGGCCGCCGCTGCGCGACGCGCCCACCGACCCCCGGTCGACCTGCGCGACGTGGCGGTGCAGGTGGCGGAGCTGACACGGACGCGCCGCCTGGTCCTGGTCGAGGGCGCCGGCGGGCTCCTGGTCCGGTACGACGAGGAGGGCACCACGATCGCCGACCTCGCGCACACCCTCCAGGCACCGGTCCTCGTCGTCGGCCGAGCCCGGCTTGGGCACTCTCAACCACACGGCGCTCACCCTGGAGGCGATGGCCCACCGCGGGCTCGAGCTCGCAGGAGTGGTGCTCGGGTCGTGGCCGGCCGACCCCGACCTGGCCTGCCGCAGCAACGTCCGCGACCTGGAGACGCTGGCCGCACGACCACTCGCCGGGGCGATGCCCGCGGGGGCCGGCGCACTGGACGCAGCGGAGTTCCTGCTCGCCGCCCGGGCCGGGCTGGGGCCGCCGCTCGGTGGCACCTTCGATGCGGCAGACTTCCGCCGGTGACCGCGCCCGTGCTGACCGCCGCCCGCGACCAGGTGCTGGCCGACGGGGTCGGTCTCACCCAGCCGCAGGTCCTCGACGTCCTCCACCTTGCCGACGACGACGTACCCGATCTGCTCGCCCTCGCACACGAGGTCCGGATGCGCTGGTGCGGTCCCGAGGTCGAGGTCGAGGGCATCGTCTCGGTCAAGACCGGCGGCTGCCCCGAGGACTGCCACTTCTGCTCGCAGTCCGGCCTGTTCGCCTCGCCGGTGCGAGCGGCCTGGCTGGACATCCCTGCGCTGGTCAAGGCAGCGGAGGAGACTGCCGCAACCGGTGCCACGGAGTTCTGCATCGTGGCCGCCGTGCGCGGCCCCGACGACCGGCTGATGGCCCAGCTGCGCGAGGGCGTCACCGCCATCAAGGCCGCGGTCGACATCAACATCGCGGCGTCGCTCGGCATGCTCACCCAGCAGCAGGTCGACGAGCTCACCGCGATGGGAGTGCACCGCTACAACCACAACCTGGAGACGGCGCGCTCCTACTTCCCGCAGGTGGTCTCGACGCACACGTGGGAGGAGCGGTGGGACACCCTCACGATGGTGCGCGCCGCGGGCATGGAGGTCTGCTGCGGCGGGATCGTCGGCATGGGCGAGTCGCTCGAGCAGCGCGCGGAGTTCGCCGCGCAGCTGGCCGAGCTCGAGCCCGACGAGGTGCCGCTGAACTTCCTCAACCCACGACCCGGCACGCCGTTCGGCGACCTGCCCGTGATGGACGGCAAGGACGCCCTCCGCACCGTGGCGGCGTTCCGGCTCGCGCTGCCGCGCACGATCCTGCGGTACGCCGGGGGCCGCGAGGTCACGCTGGGCGACCTGGGCACCCGGGCCGGCATGCTGGGCGGCGTCAACGCCGTCATCGTCGGCAACTACCTGACGACTCTCGGTCGCGATCCCTCGGACGACCTCGCCCTCCTGGGCGAGCTCGAGATGCCCATCAAGGCCCTGTCCCAGACGCTCTGAGGGGCCGGACGCTTCCAAATGCCCCTATAGGGGCATAATCTCCGGCGCGCCATGTCCCCGCCAGGAGGTCCTGATGACCGTCGACGACCCACAACGACCTCAGCGAGGCGCCGACGGCGCTATCGCCGAGAGCACCCGACGCGCCGAGCGCTCGGACCACAGCCACTGGAACTGGCTGCTGCTCCTGCCGCTGCTGGCCACGCTCTTCCCGCCGCTCTACAACAAGCTGGATCCGCACCTGTTCGACATCCCGTTCTTCTACTGGTACCAGCTGGCCGCCATCGGGGTGAGCGTTCTCGTGACGCTCGTCGTCTACACCAAGACGAGGAGCTGAGCCATGTTCGACAACGTCAACGCGGTCGAGATGACGGTCTTCGCCGCCCTCTTCGTGCTTGTGAGCGGGCTCGGCTTCGTGGCCGCCCGGTGGCGCCGTCCGGAGACGCTGGACCACCTCGACGAGTGGGGCCTGGGCGGGCGCAACTTCGGGTCCTGGATCACCTGGTTCCTGATCGGCGGTGACCTCTACACGGCGTACACGTTCGTTGCCGTCCCTGCCCTGGTCTTCGGTGCCGGCGCGATCGGCTTCTTCGCGGTGCCCTACACGATCGTGGTCTACCCGATCGTCTTCCTCGTCCTCATCCGGTTGTGGTCGATCAGCCACGTGCACGGCTTCGTGACGCCGGCCGACTTCGTCCGCGCGCGTCACGGCTCCTCGACGCTCGCCCTGCTGGTCGCGATCACCGGCATCGTCGCGACGATGCCCTACATCGCTCTGCAGCTCGTCGGCATCGAGGCGGTCCTCAAGGCCATGGGCGTCGAGGGCCACGTGCCGATCATCGTGGCGTTCGCCATCCTCGCGGCCTACACCTACAACTCGGGTCTGCGCGCCCCCGCGCTGATCGCGTTCGTGAAAGACACGCTCATCTACATCGTCATCATCGTCGCCGTGATCGTGATCCCCTACAAGCTCGGCGGCTGGGATGTGATCTTCGGTGCGGCTGAGGAGAAGTTCACCGCGTCACCCAACCCCGGAGACGGCGTCATCCTCGGCGGGCCCGCCCAGCTGCAGTACGCGACGCTCGCCTTCGGCTCGGCGCTCGCGCTGTTCCTCTACCCCCACTCGATCACGGGTGTGCTCGCGTCCCGCGACCGCAACGTCATCAAGCGCAACATGGCCGCGTTGCCCGCCTACAGCCTCATCCTGGGCCTGCTGGCGCTGCTCGGCTACATGGCCGTCGCGGCGGAGATCAAGCCGATCACCGACGACGCCGGCAAGCCTGACAACAACACGATCGTGCCGCTGCTCTTCAGCGACATGTTCCCGAGCTGGTTCTCCGGTGTCGCCTTCGCCGCCATCGGCATCGGCGCGCTGGTGCCGGCTGCCATCATGTCGATCGCCGCGGCGAACCTGTGGACCCGCAACATCTACCGGGAGTACATCAACAGGGACGCCACCCCCAAGGAGGAGGCGCGCAGCAGCAAGCTCGCCTCGCTGGTGGTCAAGGTCGGCGCGCTCCTGGCGATCCTGGCGCTTGACCCGCAGTTCTCCATCGACCTTCAGCTCATCGGCGGGATCATCATCCTGCAGACGTTGCCGGCAGTCGCCCTCGGTCTCTACACCGGGTGGTTCCACCGCTGGGGACTCATCGCCGGCTGGGTGGCCGGCATGGCCGTCGGCTTCTGGACGACCTACCAGATCCAGCAGAAGGTCTTCAATCCCGACGGCACCGTCACGATCGCCAAAGAGCACTTCGGCGGCTCCGGGTTCCCGCTGTCCGAGCTCGGCATGGACACGACGTGGTCCATCTATGCGGGCATCCTCGCGCTGGCGGCCAACCTCATCGTGTGCGCGATCGCCACGCTGCTGTTCCGTGCCATGAAGGTCGCGGACGGCGTGGATGTCACCAACCCCGACGAGTTCTTCGCGGACGAGGGCGACCCGCGGCTGCACGACATCCCCGAGGTGGTGCACTGACGGCCGTCTCGTACAGTCCCGCCCATGGCTGAGGGACATGGCGGGAACCACGCGGTCGCGGTAGCCCACGCGCACGGCATCGAGACGATGTTCACCCTCTCGGGTGCGCACGTCTTCCCGATGTACGACGCGGCGGTCAAGGGTGACCAGCCGATGCGTCTCGTCGACGTGCGGCACGAGCAGACCGCCGTCTTCGCGGCCGAGGCGACGGCCAAGCTGACCCGGAGGCCGGGCCTCGCCGTCCTGACCGCCGGGCCGGGAGTGACCAACGGGATCAGCGCCGTCACCAGCGCCTGGTTCAACGGCTCGCCGCTGCTCGTGGTGGGCGGCCGGGCCCCGGCCTACCGCTGGGGCACGGGCAGCCTGCAGGAGCTCGACCACCCCCCGCTGCTGGCGCCGGTGACCAAGCGGGCGGCCACGGTGGGCAACGTCGAGCAGATCGCCACCGAGGTCGATGACGCGCTGCGCCTGGCCTCGGCACCGCATCGCGGCCCGGTGTTCCTCGACGTACCGATGGACCAGTTCTTCAGCCGCGCCGACGTCGAGCTGCCGGGCCCGCCTGCGCGGGAGCGCCAGGAGCCCGGACCCGGACGCCGTCACGTCGATCGCCGGGCTGCTGGCATCGGCGCAGCGGCCGGTGCTGGTCATCGGGTCGGACGTCTGGTCGGACGGCGCGGAGGAGGCGGCAGTGCGGCTGGCGGAGACCGCCGGCGTGCCGGTGATCACGAACGGGATGGGCCGCGGCATCCTGCCCGCAGGGCACCCGCTGCTGGTGACGCGGGCGCGGTCCGTGGCGTTCGGCCAGGCCGACCTGGTCGTCGTCGTGGGCGCCCCGCTGGACTTCCGGCTCGGCTACGGCGTCTTCGGTGCGAAGGACGACCGGCCGGGCGCACCCGTCGTCCACCTGGCCGACTCCCCCGGCCAGGTCGCCCGGCACGTGGACCTGGCCGGCTCGGCCGCCGGTGACCTCGGGCTGGTCCTGGACGGCCTGCTCGCGGCCTGGCAGTCAACCGCGAAGCCGGGTCAGTACGACGGATGGGTGGCGCTGCTGCAGGACGCCGTCCGGGACAGCGCGGAGAAGGACCGGCTCGGTCCTGGACAGTGACGCCGACCCGATCCACCCCGGCCGCATCTACGGCGAGCTGCGCAGCCGCCTCGCCGACGACTCGGTCGTGATCGGCGACGGCGGCGACTTCGTGTCGTTCGCCGGCAAGTACGTCGAGCCGGCACGGCCCGGCGGCTGGCTGGACCCTGGCCCCTACGGCTGCCTCGGCACCGGACTCGGCTACGCCATCGCGGCCCGGATCGCGCGCCCGTCCAGCCAGGTCGTCCTGATGCTCGGCGACGGCGCGGCCGGCTTCTCGCTGATGGACGTCGACACCCTGGTCCGCCACCGGCTGCCTGTGGTGATGGTGGTCGGGAACAACAGCGGATGGGGGCTGGAGAAGCACCCGATGCGGATGCTCTACGGCTACGACGTCGCCGCGGAGCTCGGGTCGCAGACGCGCTACGACGAGGTCGCGCGCGCCCTCGGCGGCGCCGGTGAGCTGGTCACGAAGCCGGGCGACATCGGGCCGGCGCTGGACCGCGCCTTCGCCTCCGGCGCGCCCTACCTGGTCAACGTGGTCACCGACCCCGAGGTCGCCTACCCGCGGGCCACGACCGGCATCTGACGCCCCTCGCCCGCCACGATCATGCAACCGTGGTTCGGACGCCCCGCTCAGGCGGGCCGGCGACGGAACGTGCGCCGGTAGGCCTGCGGCGTGGTGCCCACCCGCCGGACGAAGTGGTGGCGCAGCACCGCCGCGCTGCCGAAGCCCGCGAGGTCGGCCACCGAGTCGATGCCGTGGTCGCTCTCCTCGAGCAGTCGCTGCGCGAGCAGGATCCGCTGCCCGGTCAGCCAGTGGTGCGGTGTGGCGCCGGTCTCGGCACGGAACCGCCGGGCGAAGGTGCGGGGCGAGAGGTGGACGCGCGCCGCGAGGTCTTCGACGCTCATGTCCTCGCCGAGGTTGGCGAGCATCCAGCTGAGCAGGGGCTCGAGGGTGTCTGCCTCGCATGACGGGACCGGCGTCTCGACGTACTGGCGCTGGCCGCCCTCGCGCTGCGGTGGCACGACCATCCGGCGGGCGATCGCGTTGGCGACGGCGACCCCGTCGGCCTGCCGGATGATGTAGAGGCCGAGGTCGATCGCGGCTGCGCTGCCCGCGCTGGTGAGGACGGCGCCGTCGTCGACGTAGAGCACGTCCGGGTCGACCCGGGCCCGCGGGAAGCGGCGCTGCAGCGCGTCGGCGTGGCGCCAGTGCGTCGTGCAGGGCCGGTCGTCGAGCAGGCCGGCGGCACCCAGGACGAAGGCGCCGGTGCAGACACTGAGCACCCGAGCCCCGCGGTCGACGGCCCGGCGCAGTGCCTCGAGCAGCTCGGGAGGGGACTCGGAGTCGGGTGAGCCCGGCGGGCGCCACCGCGATCAGGTCGGCCTCCTCCAGGCGGGCCAGGTCGTAGGGCAGGTCGATGGTGAAGCCGATGTTGGTGGTGACCGGGCCCGGCTCGGCGGTCACCACGGCGAAGTCGTAGACGGGCAGGCCGTCGTCGCTGCGATCGGTGCCGAACACCTCGCAGAGGACCGCGAGCTCGAACGGCTCGACCCGGCTGTGGACCACGACCACCACGTTGCGCAGCATGGCCGACATTATGGCAGTAACTTGTGGGCGACTGTCAATACTGCCACTGGTGGCGGGATCTCGACGGGCGCATAGTTACTGCCATGACAACTTTCCTGATCCTCCTCGCCGTCCTCGTCCTCGCCGACGCCGCCTCGCTGGTCAAGAACCTGCGGTCCGACCGCACCCGCCGGCCACCTCAGTCCCTCAACGACTGGGGCAGCACGGCGCTGCCGACGACGCCGTTCGCCACCCGCTGACGTCGAAGCTGTCGGCGGGCTGGCCTAGCCTGCTCGGGTGCTGATCCGTGCTGCCGCACCCGACGAGCTGGCCGCCGTCGGTGACCTGACGGTCGCCGCCTATGCCGCCGACGGCTACCTCGACCACGCCGACGACTACGCCGACGAGCTGCGCGACGCCGCCCGACGGGCCGAGCTCGCCACCTTGCTCGTGGCCGTCGACGAACAGTCCGGCGCCGTCCTCGGCACCGCCACCTTCATCCTGGCGGGCACGCCGTACGCCGAGGTGTCCCACCCCGGCGAGGCGGAGTTCCGGATGCTCGCCGTCGCCAAGGAAGCCCGCGGCCAGGGCGTCGCTGCGGCGCTGGTGCAGTCGTGCATCGAGCGGGCCCGGGCCGCCGGGAGCAGCGCGCTCGCCCTGTGCAGCCTCGAGGAGATGGTCCCGGCGCAGCGCATCTACCAGCGGATGGGCTTCGTCCGGTCCCCCGACCGCGACTGGGAGCCGCTGCCCGGACTCACCCTCGTCGCCTTCGTCCTCCCGCTGCAGCCGGATCTATAGCCGCGACAGGAACCGCTCCCGGTCCACGACGATCCGGGTCACCTCGCCGTGGCCCACCATCGCGGAGTCGCCGTCCTCGGCCACCACCTCGAACCGCAGCAGTCTCCCGTCCACGTGCACCAGGTGCGCGCGGACGGTGAGCTGCGCCCCCACCGGGCTGGCCCGGCTGTGCTCCAGCTGGATGCGGGTGCCGACCGACGTCTGACCCGGCCCGAGCGCAGCTGCCACCGCAGCGACCGTGGCCGCCTCGCACCAGGCGAGCAGCCGCGGGGTGGCGAGCACGGGCAGGTCGCCGCTGCCCAGGGCATCGGCGCAGTCATCGGGAGTGACGCGGCGGGACAGGGTCGCCTCGAGGCCGCGCTCGATCGTCACGGTCGCCTAGCGTACGGGCCGTGGATGCGCCCTTCTGCGGTCAGTGCGGGGAGCCTGCCGCGACCGGGTCGCACGATCGATGCCGTGGTCGCGCGGAGCTGGAGCCGCCGCGCTTCTGCCCGCAGTGCCGGCGGCGGATGGTGGTCCAGGTGCTGCCGCGCGGATGGACCGCACGGTGCAGCGAGCACGGCGTACGACGATCGTGAGCGAGCGGGGAACGGCTCTCGGTCAGGCGACGAGGCCGAGGCGCCGCAGCTCGACCGTGAGGTCGTGCGGGCTCGTCGAGGCAGCCATCGCCGCATCCAGGGTGATGACGCCGTCCCGGATGAGCGCGACCAGGTGCTGGTCGAAGGTCTGCATGCCGTAGTAGGCGCCTTCCTTGATCAGCTCGACGATCGTGGAGGTCTTGTCCGCGTCGGCGATGGCGTCAGCGACGCGGCCGGTGTTGATGCAGATCTCCATCGCGACGCAACGGCCCTGGCCGTCGGCGCGCGGCACGAGGCGCTGGCAGATGATGCCGCGCAGCGCACCGGCCAGGCCGAGGCGGACCTGCTTCTGCTCGTGCGGCGGGAAGAAGTCGATGACGCGGGTGATGGTCTCCTGCGCGTCGGTGGTGTGCAGGGTCGACATGACGAAGTGGCCGGTCTCTGACGCGGCGAGGGCGGCCTTGACCGTCTCGTGGTCGCGCATCTCGCCGACCAGGATCACGTCGGGGTCCTGGCGCATCGCCCCGCGCAGTGCAGTGGCGAAGTCGGCGGTGTCCAGCCGGACCTCGCGCTGGTTGATCATCGAGAGCTTGTCGAAGTGCAGGACCTCGATCGGGTCCTCGATCGTCACGATGTGGCACTCGCGGTTGTTGTTGATCTGGTCGATCATCCCGGCGAGGGTCGTCGTCTTGCCCGACCCGGTCGGCCCGGTGACCAGCACCAGCCCGCGCGGCTCCATGGCAAGCGCGGTGAGGACGGGCGGCAGGCCCAGCTCCTCGAGGGGGATCGCCCCGACGCTCACCCGGCGGAAGACCATGCCGGCGGAGCCGCGCGAGCGGAATGCGTTGACCCGGAACCGGCCGAGGCCGGGGACCGAGTAGGCGAAGTCCGCCTCGTTGGTCCGGGCGTACTCCTCGATCAGGTCCTCGCGCAGCACCTCGCGGACCATGTGCTCGGTGTCCGCGGGCGTCAGGTTGGGCGCCTGGAGCTTGCGCAGGCGGCCATCGATGCGCACGCGAGGGGGCGATCCGACCTTGACGTGCAGGTCCGATCCACCGACCTCACCGAGGGCACGGAGGAAGGGGACGACGGATTGCAGTTCCGATCCACTCACGTAAGGGGTTTCGGGCGGATGGGGCGGCACCTTGAGCCGATCCCTTGCCCTACTCGATGACGGCGATCACGTCGCCCTCCTGGACGACGTCGCCCTCGGAGACGTGGAGGGCCGAGACCGTGCCCGCCCTCTCGGCGATGACCGGGATCTCCATCTTCATCGACTCGAGGATGACCAGGGTGTCGCCGTCCTCGACCGGGTCGCCCTCGGCCACGACGACCTTCCAGACGTTCGCCACCATCTCCGCGCGGATCTCGTCGGCCACCGTGGCTCCTTCACCGTCCGTGGGCTGCATCGACTGGCATCCAACCACGGCGCCCGCTCATCGACCTGCCCGCATCCGCCCGACGATGCCGGTGTCGTAGCGACCGGAGACGAACTCCTCGTTGTCGAGCAGCTCGGCGAAGAACGGCAGGTTGCACTTCGGTCCCTCGACGCGGAAGCCGGCGACCGCGTCCCGCGCGCGGGCCAGCGCCTGGTCCCGGTCGGCGCCGTGCACGACGAGCTTGGCCATCAGGGAGTCGTAGTGCGGGGTCACGGTGTTGCCGGCTGTGTAACCGCTGTCCACCCGGACGCCCTCCCCCGACGGCTCCTCCCAGGTCGTGATCCGGCCCGGGCCGGGCAGGAAGCGCGTCGGGTCCTCGGCGTTGATGCGCAGCTCGATCGCATGGCCCGCCGGCGCCAGGTTCTCGACGTCGAAGCTGACCGGCTTGCCGGCGGCGATGAGCAGCTGCTGCTCCACGAGGTCGAGCCCGAGCACCATCTCGGTGACCGGGTGCTCGACCTGCAGGCGGGTGTTCATCTCGAGGAACACGAACTCCCCGGTGTCCACGTCGACCAGGCACTCGACCGTGCCGGCGTTGCGGTAGCCGACGGCCTCGCCCGCGCGGACCGCGGCGGCCAGCATGCGATCTCGCAGCTCCGGCGAGACACCCGGCGACGGGCTCTCCTCCGCGACCTTCTGGTTGCGCCGCTGGACCGAGCAGTCGCGCTCGCCCAGAGCGACGACGCGCCCGTCGGCCAGGCCGAGGATCTGCACCTCGACGTGGCGGACGCTGGGGAAGAACCGCTCGAGCAGGATGCCGGGATCGCCGAACGTGCGCTCCGCGAACGCCTGGATCCGGTCGAACTCCGCGGGCAGCGCGTCCTCGCCCTCGACGACCGCCATCCCCAGGCCGCCACCGCCGGCGCTCGCCTTGACCATCAGCGGGAAGCCGATCTCGCGACCGGCCGCCAGCGCCGCCGCGGCGTCACGGACCGGCGCGTCCGTGCCCGGGGACACCGGCACCCCTGCCGCCGACACCAGGTTGCGGGCGTTGATCTTGTCGCCCATCTGCTCGATCACGTCCGCGGAGGGGCCCACCCACACCAGCCCGTGGTCCTGGACGCGGCGGGCGAACTCGGCGTTCTCGGCCAGGAACCCGTAGCCGGGGTGCACGGCCTGCGCCGATCGAGCAGCCGCCTCGAGCACGGCATCCATGTCGCGGTAGCTCTGCGCGGGCGCCGCCGGCCCGATCTCGATCGCCTCGTCGGCCTCGTGGACGAACGGCAGGTCGCGGTCGGCCTCGGAGTGCACCGCGACGGCCTTGAGGCCCATCCGCTGCACGGTCCTGATGACCCGCCGCGCGATCTCGCCACGGTTGGCCACGAGCACGGACTCGAACACGGCTGGCCTGCCTCCCGGGTGTGTCAGCTCCGGCAGGCGAGACTAGCGGGCGTGGTTGTCGTCGTCGTGGTCACCGTGCTGGCGCTGACGCTGGTCGCGGTCACCGGGCACCTCCGGCCGCTGTCCGCGCTGCGCGTGCGGGCCGCGCGGCTGCTGGTCGCCGCGGCCGTGGTTCAGGTCGGTACGGCGAGCCTGGCACCGGGTTCGACGGCGCTGCGAGTGGTGGCCCTCGTCGTGACGATCCTGCTCGTCGGGCTGTTCCTGGGCGGCAACCTCGGCCTGCCGGGGATGCCGCTCATCGCTGCGGGGTTGCTGCTCAACGTGGTCGTGATCGTCGCCAATGGCGCGATGCCGGTGTCGACGTCGGCCGCGGACGGCGCGGGGGTGGCGCCGAGGCCCTGCGCCTCGCCGATGACCCGCTCCGCGAGCCGCTCGGTGATGACACCCGGCTGCCGTTGCTGGCCGACCGGGTGCCGGTCCCGGCCCCGGGCTGGGCGCAGGTCGTCAGCGCCGGGGACGTGCTCGCCGCGGCCGGCATCGGGCTGCTGCTCATCGCGGGTTCGGCGCCGACTGCGCCACGAGCGTCACCGGCGGACGGGCGCGCCTGGTCGGGCGGGTCAGGCGCCGAGGCGGGCGGACCGCTCGATGGCCTTGGCCATGGAGTCCACCACCCGCGGGTCGTACTCGTAGGCCATCCCGAGCCGCAGCCGTTCCAGCGCGTCCAGGCGCCGGTCGGTCTCCGACGACTCGCCCACGAGGTCGTCGTACGCGTTGACCGCCTTGATGATCCGGCTCGCCAGCGGCACCGCCAGGTCGTTGCCCTGGTGCGCGCGGCGGTAGGGCTCGGCCTGGCGTTCGACGATCGTGGCCACCGCGTCGAGAACGCCGGTCTGGCGGATCACGTCGGCGCCCAGCCCGGCGATCCGGCGCTGGTCGGCCGGAGCGGCGACGACGGTGGCGCCGCCGGGGATCGGCTCGGTGAGGGAGAGCTGCCCGATGTCGTGCATCAGCGCGGCGTACTCGAGGTCGAGCAGGTCGGCGTCGCTCATGCCGAGCTCGCGGCCCACCGCGACGGCGAGCTCGCTGACCCGCCGCGAGTGCCCCGCTTCGGTGTAGCCACCCAGCTCCGTCACCCGCGACAGCGCACGGATGGTCTGCAGCGAGGTCGCCCGGATCGCGGCGTAGCGGCGGAAGGAGAACTGCGTCAGCAGCAACGGGATGACGAACACCGGCAGCGCCCAGTTGCCCATGATCGAGGCGGCCAGCGCGATCAGGGCACCGGTGGCGCCGATCGCCGAGCCGATGCCGACCTGGGCACGACCCTCGTTGCGCAGTACGGCGAAGAACGGAGCCCGGTCGGTGCCGGCGCGCACGGCCGCGGCCAGCGCTGCGTCGACTGCTCCGGTCGCCGCGACGATGGCCACCATGATGATCGCCTGCAGGTAGCCCTCCTGGTCGCGGACGAACGCGTCCAACCCGGTGGCCCGGAAGACCGCCGCGGCGAAGCCGATCGCCAGCAGCCGACGGGCCATCGAGTCGATGGACGGCGCGCGCCCGGCCACCACGTGCGGGAACACTCCCACCAGCATCGCGAACGCGACGACCGCAACCACCTGCAGCGCACTGTGCTCGACGTCGGCCTGGTCGAACGTGATCAGGAGGGCGTAGGCCAACGCGCCGGCGGTGGCGATCGGGGCGGCGTCTCGGCCTCCCGGCAGGGTGATGCGGGCCAGCTCACCGAGGGCGATGAAGCCGGCGAACGCGAACGCGATCCCGGGGTCGACGAGCCCCTGCGGCGAGGCCGTGACGACGACCGCGGCGAACGCCAGCAGCATCGCGGCGAAGATCACGGCCACCTGGCCGGTCATCGCGGTCTCGAAACGAGGGCGCACGTCGCTCACGACATCGTCCCCCGCGCTGCCGGCCCGGCGTTCGACGTGGGGTCGTCATGGTCGAAGCCTGGCGCTCGGTCCGGGTCGGCGACCGAGTCGTGTGACAGGTCCTGGTCGCTGCCCTGGCCGGGGATCTCGAACACCGGCCTGCTCTCGCTCTGCCACTCGTGGTCCTCGAGCGCGCTGACCAGGGCCGCCACCATCACCGGGTCGAACTGGGTGCCGGCACACCGTTGCAGCTCGGCCAGCGCGTCCTCGGCAGTGCGGGCTCCGCGGTAGGAGCGCGTCGTCGTCATCGAGTCGAAGGCGTCGGCGACCGCGATCGCGCGGGCGAACTCCGGGATCTCCTCACCGCGCAGCCCCATCGGGTAGCCCAGACCGTCGAGTCGCTCGTGGTGGTGCATGATCCCGGCGAACGCCTCGCCGAGGAACTCGATCTCGCGGATCATCTCCAGGCCCCGGACGGGGTGCAGCTTGATGGCGGCGAACTCCTCCTCCGTCAGCTGGCCGGTCTTCTGCAGCACCCGGGTCGGCACGCCCAGCTTGCCGACGTCGTGCAGCATGCCGGCGTAGCGCAGGGAGGCCACCCGGTCCTCGCGCATCCCGATGTCGCGCGCGATCAGCACCGACGCGGCCGCCACCCGCTCGCTGTGGCCGCGGGTGTAGAGGTCCTTGGTCTCGACAGCGGCAATGAGGGTCCGGACCGTGCGGTCGTAGGCCCGCTGCTGCTCGGCGTACTGCTCGTATGCCCACCGCGCGACGAAGAGGGGCAGCAGCACGAGCACGGCAGCGGCCGGACCGACGCCCGCGCCGTCCTTGTCCCACAGGACCGCGAGCAGCAGGCCGAACAGGCCGTAGCCGACGTAGCCGGAGACCGACCGCGACATCGTTCCCTGCCAGACCGCGCGCAGGCTCACGCCCTGGGCGAGGTGCACGATCGTCGCGACCAGGAGGCCGTTGACCAGGCAGTGCACCGTGAGCGCCGCGATGAAGGGCCAGATCAGGAAGGGAAAGCTGTTGGCGGAGATCTCCTCGCCACCGAGAAGCGTGAAGGTGAGTGCTGATGCGGCGGCGGCCAGGATGAGCTGCGAGGTGTTGAAGATGCGCTTGGCCACGGACGGGGAGTCGTTGACGAACGCACTCGCGCAGGCCAGGACGATGGCTCCCCACGGGCCGAGCAGCGGCAGCGCGGCCATCGCGGCCACCGAGCCCAGCGCGATCGACGCCGCGTCGCGCGACCCCCGCGATCCGATCGAGTCGGAGATGACGAGCAACAGGGCGAGCCCGAGGAGGTCGACGTTGCTGAACGAGTGATAGCCGACGGTGGCGGCAAGCAGGGGCAGCGGTACGGCCGCCAAGGCGACCACCACGATGAACAGCCGCGCCTTGAGCGGCAACGGGCTCATGCTGCTCCAGTCGGTCGGGGAAGGGCCGCAGAGAGAGGGACGGGGATCGGCAGCGCAGGGCTGCTGTTGCTCTTCATCACCAGCGCCAGTGGGCACCGGACTGAAGGAACTGCTCGACAGCGGACACGATCTTCTTCATGGGTGGGTCTCATCCCCTTGCGTCTCATGTCACGGGCACCGCTGAATAGCCCGTGCAAGATCCGCTCCGCTTGGGACGACGGGTACTGCCGTGCGAAGAAAACGCCGTTGCTGTTCGGCATGTGCTGCCGATCCCGATCCCGCTCTCTGCAGTTGTCAAGCACCCGCAACTGGTTGCGGCCCCCGCAAGGCGCAACGGAGGCGACCCTGTCACAAGGACGAAGATCGCCTCTTAGCAGCGCCAGTGAAGGGGTTGCTTAAACCTCTAGTCAAGGCTTTCGCCGATTTAGGGCTGCTTGCCCAAAAATTCGATCCGAAAGGACGAGGCGTGAAAATCACAAATGTCCGATCTCGTCGTGTCTTTAGGCCAATGCGGGCAACCGTGGGCGTCCTGCGTCGCGACGGGCCTCACCTGTCGTACCCTCCGGTCCATGACGACCGACGGCGCGCGCCATGTCGCCTACGCCGACCTGGTCGGGGGGCTGCTGGACGCGCGCGTCGACCCGGCGACGGAGCACTTCGACGCCGAGCTCTCGGCGGCCCTCGCGGCGGGGACGGTCACGGCCGAGGCCGCCCGGACCCTGCGCTTCTGGCAGCGGGCCTCGGTCCGGGGGCTGGTCGAGCACGCCCGCAGCGTCCTCCCGCCCGCCCTCTCGGCCCTGGAGGCGGCACAGGAGGAGAGCAAGGAGACCGTCGCGGCGGAGCAACGGTCGTGGACCGCGGCGACCGCCGGTACGGCGAGGGACCTGGCCGATCAAGCCGATCAAGTCGACCCGACCGACCCGGGCGACGAGACCGACGCGACCCCGCCGGTCGTAACACCGTCCGTGCAGAGCTCGATCAACCTCACAGACCATCGGCGCAGCCGGCTCATCGTGGCCGGGCTGATGTCCTCGCTCGCACCCGCCGACGACGACGACTAGACCGGAGGCCGACCGGATGCCCACGCTGCGCCTGCTGCCTCAGCTCGAGGAAGCCCTGCGCCAGATCCCGGGCGTGCGAGCTGCCAGCGTCGTGACTGGTCCCGACGCGGTGCCGACCGAGGTGCACGTCCTGGCGTCACCCGGCAAGGCCGCCAAGCAGGTCGTCCGCGACGTGCAGTCGTTGGCCATGGCCCGCTACGACATCGACATCGACCACCGCATCGTCTCGGTCGTCCAGATCGGTGAGGACGAGCCCTCCCTCGAGGTCGTCCGTCCCGAGGTGGAGGAGGTCGAGGAGCCATCGACCCGACCGGCGATCGCGGCCATCATGGTGCGCACCAGCGGCGGGCTGATCGAGGCAACGGTCTCACTCTCGGTCGGCGACACCGTGTTCGAGGGGCGCGCCGAGGGCGCTGCGGGCCACAGCCATCGCGCCCGGCTGGTCGCGATGGCCACGCTGGATGCCGTTCACGAGCTGCTCGGGCAACCGTGCGAGGTCGAGTCCTCGGTCGTGCTCCCCGTCGGTGGCCGCGACGTCGCCGTGACGATCCTGACCATGATCGTGGCGCGAGCGGGCGAGCAGGTCCTCACCGGATCGGCCGCCGTGCGCGGCGACGAGGCGGAGGCAGTGGCCCGATCGGTGCTGGCCGCGCTCAACCGCCAGCTCAGCGATTGAGGCTTAGCGGCAGGCCCGTGCGAGGATGGGGCCGGTAGATGTCGATCCTCGAGGAGCACTGATGGGCAGAAGCGCGCGCAAGCGCAAGGGACGCAAGAAGAGCAAGGCAAACCACGGCAAGCGTCCCAACTCCTGACCGTATGAATGCGAAAGACCCCGGTCCGATGGACCGGGGTCTTCGTCGTCCCGCCAGGTGCGGAGGCGGACAGTCTGCGTCAGGAGTCGTGCTGCGTCAGAAGTCGAGGGTCAGGACTCGGTGCGGATCTCGATGCGGACGGCTTCGATGCGACGCAGCACCTTGCTTCGCAGGTCGGCCGGCGCCGGGTCGGAGCAGCACCGCTTGACGATGGACTTCACGGCATCCTCGAGGCCGAACTCCGCCAGGCACGGCGAGCACTCCTCGAGGTGCTCCTTGATCACATGCACCCGCTCGCGGTCGAGCTCGCCGTCGAGGTACTCGTAGACCCGGTCGAGCACCTCCGAGCACGGAGTGTCATGTGGGTTGCCGCAGCTCACGACGGACCCTCCTCGTCTGCCGCGCCGACGGGCACCAGGCCGCGTTCGCGGGCGTAGTCCTCGAGCAGCTCGCGCAGCTGTCGGCGCCCACGGTGCAACCGGGACATGACGGTCCCGATCGGCGTGCCCATGATGTCGGCGATCTCCTTGTAGGCAAAGCCCTCGACGTCGGCAAGGTAGACGGCGATGCGGAAGTCCTCGGGGATCGACTGCAGCGCCTCCTTCACGTCGGAGTCGGGCAGGTGCTCGAGCGCGACCGTCTCGGCGGACTGGAGTCCGGTGGACATGTGCGACTCGGCCTGCGCGAGCTGCCAGTCCTCGACCGTCTCGGTGCCGGACTGCTTCGGCTCGCGCTGCTTCTTGCGGTAGGTGTTGATGAACGTGTTGGTCAGGATGCGGTAGAGCCAGGCCTTGAGGTTGGTGCCCTCCTGGAACTGGTGGAACGAGCCGTAGGCCTTGGCGTAGGCCTCCTGCACCAGATCCTCGGCGTCGGAGGGGTTGCGGGTCATCCGCAGCGCGGCCGAGTAGAGCTGGTCGAGATACTGCAGCGCGTCGCGCTCGAAGCGCTCGTTGCGCTGCTCCGGTGTCTCCACCGCACTGGCGGCTGTCGGGTCCTCGCTCATCGTGGCCGATGCTATCCCGCGTTCGGTGGCGCCCATGCCGGTCCAGTCGGGCAGGTAGAGCAGCGACTGATCGGTACGGCGGGCGGCTGGTGCTGCGGCGAACATGTGGTGCTGGGCCTCCGGAGTGGGTGTCACCTGCCTCAACCCGTCGGCCGCCCTGCCGATTCCCGACCTCAGGGCACCAGGCTCAGCAGCCACTCGGAGACGGTGGCCGTCACCAGCCCGAGCGTCGCCGGCTGGCTCATCGGGGCAGGCACCCGGAACGAGTGGTCCCCTCCCGGGATGCTGCGCACGACGTACCGGGAACGTTTCCGCGGAAACGCCTTCGGGCCCCCGAACGCGTCGCGCTCCCCCTGCACCACCAGCGTCGGCACTCCGCTGGCGAGCAGCTCGTCCAGGCGTGACTTCTCCGGCCGACCGGGCGGGTGCAGCGGGAACGCCAGCGCGAGGCAGCCGGCGGCGCCCACCTGAGTCGCCGTACGGCAGGCCACCCGCGCTCCGGCCGACCGACCGCCGACCACGAGCGGCCCGGCGAGGGCCAACGCCTCGAGGACGGCCAGCCACGCCTTGTCCAGGGTCGCGGGCGGCCCGGCGACCTTGCGGCCGGCGACCCGCCACGGCTGTTCGACCCGTACGACGGTGACTCCCCGCTCGGGCAGGTCCTTGGCCAGCGCCACCAGGTCGCGCGCCTCGATACCGCCGCCCGCGCCGTGGCCGAGCACCAGCGTCATCATGGGCGCAGCGGCCGCGGAGACAACCGCCCGGGCGGCACCGCCGGGTGTCGCGATCGTCTGTTCAGCCGCGTTGTCCACAACGGCGACGACGCTAGCCGACACGCCCGGGGTGGCTGTGGAAACGTTTCCGCGGAAACGCTTTCTTGGCCACCGCATCGGCCGACGAGGACCCCCTTGCCAAGTCTTTGTCCGGGGAGTAAGGCTGGTTCTTGCGACCACCGGGCCCGGGTCTGCGACCCGATCGGTGCGACGGACCGGGTCGGCGCGCCGCGCTAGGACACAGATTCCGCAGACCCCCGGGAGTGTTCATGCGCACAACTCATCTCGCCGCCGCCCTCGCGGCCGGTTCCCTGCTTCTCCTCGTCCCAGGGCTCGCCACCGCGGCTCCGATCACGCCTGGCGGCTCTACCGAAGTGACGGTGGGCAGCAACGACGGCCTGTTCTCGCAGAACAAGCAGAACGAGCCCGGTCTGGCCGTGAACCCGGTGCAGACCAACATCCTGGCTGCCGGCGCCAACGACAACATCGACATGGAGGCGTGCAACGCCGGTGACGACCGGACCTGCCCGTTCACCCCCGGAGTCGGGCTCTCCGGCGTCCAGTTCTCGACCGACTCGGGTCGGACCTGGACCCAGCCGACATACACCGGCTACTCGGCCCGGTTGACTGCCAGCTGCCTGGGTGCGCCCGACACGGCCCCCGGGTCTCCGCCCCCGGGCGACACAGGATGCGTCCCGAACCCCAATGGTCCGATCGGCACGTTGCCCAACTACTTCCAGCACAACCTGGTGTCCAACGGCGACCCCGAGCTCGTGTTCGGACCGGTGCCCGGCGCTAATGGCGACTTCTCGTGGGCCAACGGCCAGCGGCTCTACTACACCAACATCGCCACCAACTTCCCCGGCCGCGAGGGCTTCAATGGCGCCGGCGCAATCGCCGTCTCCCGGACCGACGACATCCCGGGCGCCATCGCTGGCGACAATGACGCGTGGATGGACCCGGTCATCGTCACCAAGCAGAACTCAGCTCTGTTCAGCGACAAGGAGCAGATCTGGGCGGACAACGCCATGTCGAGCCCACACTTCGGCAACGTCTACATCTGCAACGTCGGCTTCCGCGGTACGGCGGGCTCCGAGCCGGTCCTCCTCGCACGGTCAACGGACGGCGGGGACACCTGGCGCGCCCGGCAGCTCTCCGCTGCCACGAACAACGGCCAGACCGGCGGTCGGCAGGGCTGCGCCATCCGCACCGACAGCGCCGGAGTTGTCTACGTCGTGTGGATCGGGACCGACATCGGGTCACGGGATGGTGTCTTCTTCCAGGCCCGGTCCTTCGATGGCGGCGCGAACTTCGAGCGTCCGCGTGCGATCGTGCGGCCCCTTGCCGGGATCGGCCAGTTCGACCCGGCGCAGGGCAGGTTCACCATCGACGGCATCGCCGGAGCACGCACGAACACGTTCCCGAGTGTGGACATTGCGAACGGCGCACCCTCGGGAGCCGACGCCAGTGATCAAATCCTGATCACCTGGTCCGACGACCGTGCCGGCACGAACAACGAGCGCGCCTTTGTCGTCAGCTCGACGAACGGCGGCAACTCGTACTCCGCACCGATGAATGCGAACGACGGCACCGACCGGGCCAACTTCCCGGCGATCGCGATCTCTCCCGACGGCACCGACGCGTGGCTCGTCTACAACGCTTGGTTGGACCCCTGGCGTAACGACACCACCTCACCGCGCCGGGTGCTCGGCGTCGTGCGGCACGCGGACGTCAATGCGACCACCGGCGCGATCGGGGCGTGGGCCACGGTGCTCCGCGGCGCGCAGGGTGACGGCCGGGCGTCAAGCGCCAATGGGCTCACGTCGGAGTTCCTGGGTGACTACAACTACGCCGTGGCCACCAGGACCTACGGCTCAGCGGTGTGGAACGACATGCGCAACGCTGCCGTCTGCCCGGCGATCAACACCTACCGCCAGGCGTTCGTGGACGACGTCCGCTCGGGCGGCGCCCAGCCAGTAGTAGCCGACCGGCCGAGGGACCGCGCCGCTGCCGCGGAGCTGCCCAACGCCCACTCGGACGCACTGCGGCCGGGGCCGAACAACCAGTGCCCGCCCACGTGCGGCAACTCCGACATCTACGGCGGCACGTTCAGCGACGACTCGTAGCGGGAGGAGCGGTCAGAACAGCCGGGGCTCGTCACCGGGGACATCCCCCGCGACGGGTCCCGGCTCGTCCGCGAGTTGCATCGGCTCGATCAGGTGCGCACCGTCGTTGCGCACGCTGTTCACGTCCTTGGACACGGGGTACGCCGTCAACCGCCCCGGTGCGGCCGGCACGAGCAACGACCGCAGGCTGTCGAGGTCGTGCACCGACGGGTCGAGCCACTCGGCGTACCGCTCCTTCTCCACGAGCATGGGCATCCGGTCATGGATGCGGCCGAGGTCGTCGGGTGCCGAGGTCGTGATGACGGTGCACGTCGTCAGCCAGGCCTCGGGGTCGTCGTCGTCCTTCGTGGGGTCGCGCCAGAACTCGTAGAGCCCGGCCATCGCGAGCACGCCACCGTCGGGTGGGCGGATGAAGAACGGCTGCTTCTTGCCGCGCTCCTCGCCGTACCACTCGAAGTAGCCGTCGGCGGGCAGCAGGCAGCGGCGGTTCGCGAACGCCTTGCGGAAGGCCGGCTTGTCGGCGACCGTCTCGACCCGGGCGTTGATCATGCGGGAGCCGATCTTGGGGTCCTTCGCCCACGACGGCACCAGGCCCCACCGCACGGTCCGCAGCTGGCGTTGCGGCGCCGCCTCGGGCTCATCCCGCGGGGTGCGCTCCATCACCGCGTAGACCGGGTCCGTCGGGGCGACGTTGTAGCTGGCCGGCAGGGCCTGCTCGAGATGGACGGCCGCCTCGAACTCCTCGACCAGATCGTCCGGACTGCGACTCGCCGCGTAACGCCCACACATGGGTCCCAGCGTGCCACCCGGCGAATGGGTTTTCGCCGCACGGTCGCGGGAAGGACGCGGCCATGACAGTCGTACGCCGCCTCGCCCGCCCGATGCTCGCCTCCGTCTTCGTCTGGGGAGGGATGGAAGCGCTGCGCAACCCCGAGCCGAAGGAGCCCGCAGCCGACCGCGTCGGGCCGTCGATCGCGGCGAAGATCCCCTACCTGCCCGAGGACCCGGAAACGCTGGTGAAGCTCAACGCGGCGGTCCAGCTCGGCGCCGGGTCGCTGCTCGCACTGGGCCGGTTCCCGCGGCTGTCCTCGATGCTTCTCGCCGGCAGCCTGGTGCCGACCACCTTGGCCGGCCACCGGTTCTGGGAGGAGAAGGACCCGGAGGAGCGCTACCGCCAGCGCGGCAACTTCCTCAAGAACGTGGGCCTGCTCGGCGGGCTCATCCTCGCCGCGGTCGACACCGAGGGCCAGCCCGGCCTGGCGTGGCGCGCCAAGCACGCGACGCACCACGCCGCCGAAGGCACCCGTCGGGCCCGTCGCACGGCGAAGCGCGAAGCTCGCCTCGCCGCCCACGCCACCCGCGCGAAGCTGCCCGTCTGACCGACCCGGTCGGACCGGCTACGCAAGCGGCCGGCCCCACTACGCTCCCGGCATGACGTTGCCGTGGCCTGCACCCACCGCGGCCGGCCCCGTTCGCGCCACGGTGAACGTGCCGGCGTCCAAGTCGGTCACGAACCGGGCCCTCGTGCTAGCCGCCATCGCGTCGTCCCCGACGATCCTGCGCGGGCCGCTGCGCAGCCGCGACACGGAGCTGATGGTCGCGGGTCTGCGCGCCCTCGGGGTGACCATCGACGACCAGGGCGACACCTGGGTCATCACCCCCGGCCCGCTCACCGGGCCCGCCACGATCGACGTCGGCAACGCCGGGACCGTCATGCGCTTCCTGCTCCCGCTCGCAGCCCTCGCCGACGGTGACGTCCACTTCGACGGCGACCCGCGAGCGCGCGAGCGGCCGATGAAGCCGGTGGTCGACGGCCTCCGCTCCCTCGGCACCTCGATCACCTCCCCCACCGGCGGACTCCCGCTGACGGTCTCCGGCCGTGGCTGGCTGATGGGCGGGAGCGTCACCCTCGACGCCTCGCTGTCGTCGCAGTTCGTCACCGCCCTGCTGCTCGCCGGGCCACGTTTCGCCAGCGGCATCGAGGTCCGCCACGACGGTGACCGGCTGCCGTCCGGCCTGCACATCGCGATGACCGTCGAGATGCTGCGCGCCGCCGGTGTCCTCGTCGAGCACGCGGAGACCTTCGCGTGGCGGGTCGAGCCGGGCCCCTTGCACGTCGGCACGCTGCGCATCGAACCCGACCTGTCCAACGCCGCCCCCTTCCTCGCGGCCGCCATGGTGACCGGCGGAAGCGTCACCGTGCCCGCCTGGCCGGTGCGCACCAGCCAGGCCGGTGACGTGCTCCGGCACCTGCTGGAGCGCCTCGGCGGCCACTGCGAGCTGACCCCGCGCGGTCTGACCGTCACCGGTCCCCAGGTGATCAAGGGCATCGAGGTCGACCTGGGCGACGTCGGCGAGCTCACCCCCGTGATCGCGGCGATCTGCGCGTTTGCCGAACGTCCCTCGACGCTGGGCGGCATCGCGCACCTGCGCCACCACGAGACCGACCGGCTGACCGCGCTCAGCCGCGAGATCACGGCACTCGGCGGGGACGTGCAGGACACCGAGGACGGCCTCGTCATCAAGCCGCAACCCATGCACGGCGGGTTGTTCACGACGTACGACGACCATCGGCTCGCCACCGCCGCCGCCGTGCTCGGTCTCCGGGTGCCCGGCGTCGAGGTGGACGACATCGCGACCACCGGAAAGACACTGCCGGGGTTCGTCGAGCTGTGGGCAGAGCTGCTCGGGTGAGCACGGGTCGGCGCCGCGGGCGCGAGCTCGACGAGGACGACGTGCGCGTCCGCCCGTCGCGCGGCTCGCGGCCACGCACCAAGGACCGGCCCAGCCACGAGGACGCCCGCAGGGGTTACGTCGTCGCCGTCGACCGGGGCCGCTACACGTGCCGCCTCGGTGACATGACCAGCGGCGTCGACGGGGCCGAGGCGGGCAGCGAGGTGATCGCCATGAAGGCCCGCGAGCTCGGCCGGCGCAGCGTCGTCGTCGGTGACCGGGTCGCGATCGTGGGTGACGTGTCCGGGGACACCGACACGCTGGCCCGGATCGTGCGGGTGGAACCGCGCACCTCGACGCTTCGCCGTACGGCGGACGACACCGACCCGTTCGAGCGGGTCATCGTCGCGAACGCCGACCAGCTCGTGATCGTCACCGCGCTCGCCGACCCGCCGCCGCGCCCCCGGTTGATCGACCGTTGCCTGGTCGCGGCCTTCGATGCCGGGCTGCGGCCCCTCCTGTGCCTGACCAAGTCGGACCTCAAGGGTCCGGAGGAGCTGCTCGAGACCTACCGCGCCCTCGATGTGCCCCACGTCGTCACCCGGCGCGGAGAGTCACTGGACGAGCTGCGCTCGCAGCTGACCGGGCGGGTGAGCGTCCTCGTCGGGCACTCGGGTGTGGGCAAGTCCACGTTGGTCAACGCGCTGGTGCCCGGTGCCGACCGCGCGACCGGCGGCGTGAACGTCGTGACCGGCCGCGGCAAGCACGTCTCCTCGTCGGCGGTTGCGCTGGAACTCGACGGTGGTGGATGGGTGATCGACACACCGGGCATCCGCAGCTTCGGCGTCGCCCATGTCGACCTCGACCGCATCATCCGCGCGTTCCCCGACCTCATGTCGGGCACCGAGGGCTGCCCGCGAGGCTGCACGCACGACGAGCCCGACTGCGCCCTCGACGCCTGGGTCGCGGCCGGGCACGCCGACGCCGACCGGCTGGAGTCGCTGCGCCGGTTGCTGCGCAGCCGCGACGAACCGGAGGAGACCGGCTAGTCAGCGGCTCGCGCTACTTGCAGGCGTCCGAGCCGACGGTGCAGCTCCAGACGGCTGTCGAGCCGAGATGACCCGTGATCGTCACCGCGGTCGCGGCCGCGACCGCCGCCAGGGCGGCGAGAACGGCGACGACCTTGACTGCCGTGCCCTGCCGTCCCTGCCGGTCCATCAGCACCAGCACCACCACGAGCAGCCACATGGCCAGCGTCGGCCAGATGACGCGCTGACCCCACTCCTGGTGGTGGTTGATCTGGCGCGCCACCACGCCGCTCGCGCCGAGCCGGTCCTCCAGCTTGCCGCCGCTGCGGGTCGCGACCGGAACCGCTGCGAGGCCCGCGGTCGCGATCGCCAGCACGACGACGCCGAAGCGCTCCCGCCAGCGCGGCACGGCGGCGATGGCCACCACACCGGCGGCCGCCAGCGGCACCAGGACGACGACCACGTGCATGACCAGCGCGTGGACCGGAAGCCCGAGAATGGTGTCGAACATGGTCCCACCGTGCCATGCCGCGGCCCGGAATGGCCGGGCCGGAGTATCACGAAAAGATCAAGGGTCGACCGAGCCGCCGCTGCGCCAGTAGGTGCCGTCGTCGCGGCTGAGGAAGCCCTCGTCGACGAGGTAGCGCCGCAGTGCGGCGTAGTCGGGATGGAACGCCTTCAGCAGAGCGGACACCTCGCGCTCGGGGTAGCGGACCCCGGGCTCGAACACCCGGCAGACCTGGTCGAGCACGACCAGCCGCTTGCTGCGGGCGGCGGGGATCTGCTCGAGCCTCCCTGACGGCATGAACGTGCGCAGGACCGCGGCAGTGCCGGCGTCGGTCGCTCCGTGGTCGACGGTCTCGCGCGCCGGTGCCGCGTCAGCCATGGCTTGCCGGAGCACATCGGGTCGCGCGGCCCAGCTGCCGTCCTCTCGCTCCACCAGCCCGGCAGCTTCCAACCGGGCCAGGATGCGCAGGGCGGCGTGCTCCTCCACGCCGGCCAGCATGGCCAGGTCTGCGCTGGCGGCCGGTCCGTGCAGCACGACGGCCGAGAACACGCGCAGCCGGTGCGGGTCAGCGAGGTGCCCGAGCAGCGAGACGGGGTCCACGGTCAGGTCCGGCGCCGCGGCGCGGCAGCGGTCAGGAGGCTTCCGCGGTCGACTGCCGGGTCCGCAGGCGCGAGCGGCGCTTGTCGATGGCCCGGCTGTGGTGGACGTACTCGGGCCACTTCGCGGCGGGCAGCGACAGCCACGCGTCACACACGCTGATGGCGGGGCCCGGCTCGCCGGCTCGCTCGAGCAGGATGGCCGCCCGCTCGTAGGTGTAGGGCGTGTCGGCACTGACGGCGATGCCGTGCAGCAGGATCTCGAGCTCGCGCAGGTCGGGCTTGGACAGCTTGGCGACCAGGCTGGTGCCCGCGAGCGTCCAGCCGTCGATGCTCGGCCGGGGCACCGGGATGGGTTCAGGCTCGAGCGGCGTGCTCGCCTGGCGGCGGTGGAAGAGAGCCATGGCATCCCCCCGAGGGTGCGCGGGTCTGTGGCTCGAAGTATGCGGCGCAGCCGGACCTTCCCACCAGGGACTTGTACGGTTCGTTACATGCCGGCCTACGACGACGACCTCCGCCTCGCGCACGTGCTCGCCGACGCGGCCGACTCGACGACGATGACGCGGTTCCGTGCCCAGGACCTCCGGGTCGAGAGCAAGCCCGACCTGACCCCGGTCACCGATGCCGACCGTACGGTCGAGGAAGCCATCCGCTCCACCCTCAAGCGGGCGCGGCCGCGCGACGCGATCACCGGTGAGGAGTACGGCGAGAGCGGTCACGGCCCTCGCCGCTGGGTGATCGACCCGATCGACGGCACGAAGAACTTCGTCCGCGGCGTGCCGGTGTGGGCCACGCTGATCGCGCTGATGGACGGCGAGGACGTCGTGGCCGGCGTCTGCTCCGCACCCGCCCTCGGCCGCCGCTGGTGGGCGGCGGTGGGCACCGGTGCCTACACCGGCAAGAGCCTCGCGGCCGCGAGCCGGCTGGCGGTCTCGAAGGTCACGGAGCTGACCGACGCCTCGCTGTCCTACTCCAGCTACCGGGGCTGGGAGGACCGCGGCTGCGGCTACGCCTTCCTCGACCTGACGAAGACGGTCTGGCGCAGCCGGGCCTACGGCGACTTCTGGTCCTACACCCTGGTCGCCGAGGGGGCGGTCGACGTCGCGTGCGAGCCCGAGGTGAACCTCTACGACCTCGCCGCGGTGGCCATCATCGTCGAGGAGGCCGGCGGCCGCTTCACCGACATCGCCGGCAACCGCGGACCGGGCGGCGGCAGCGCCGTTGCCTCCAACGGCGCGCTGCACGACGACGTGCTCAAGCGGTTGTCAGCGAGCTCGGCGAGCTGACCAGCGCGGCCGCATCGAAGCGGCTGACTGTCAAACAGTTCTTTGGCGGTCCGGACGGAGACGTCGTACGGCGAGCAGGAGCGCCGGTGCGGCGAGCACCGCCGCGAGGTCGAACCAGCCGTAGCCGCCGGCCGCCCCGGACGGTGGGTTGCCGATCGGGATCAGCCCGGTCGGGTCGTGCGTAGCCCACGCCCAGGTCCCCAGCCAGGTGCCGAGCAGCTCGAGGTAGGTGACCACGGCGAAGGCGCCGATGTAGAGCGTGACCGACCGGCCCCAGCGCAGGAAGCCCAGCAGACAGCCGAACCAGAGCGCGCCGAGGACGTCGGGCCGGTCCGAGACGAACAGGCCCCAGCCCGCATAGGCAGCCCCGGCAAGGACGGTGACAACGACCAGCGGGGTCCGTCGGCGCTGCACGACCGCGGTGCGGCCGATCGCGAGCGCGCAGAGGTAGACCAGCCCGTGCCCGGGCGGGACGAAGGCCGGCACGTTGTCCAGCCGGTAGACGTAGACCTCGAGCAGCGGGGAGAACGTGTACTCCACCGCGGTCGCGAAGGCGACGACCACCGCCACCTGGGCCCGCACGAGCGGGGTCTCGCGGCGGAGCAGCCAGCCGAGGAGCAGCCAGGTGCCCAGGCCCAGCGCCCGCTGCCACCAGAGATCGGCGCCCCGATCGAGCACCAGCACCAGCGGGACCCAGGTCAGCGTGCAGGCGATGATGGTCGCATCGCGACCGGGATCGGACCTGGTGACATCGGCCGATGGCCGGCGGGCAACCGGCCGGTCGGCCGGGGAGGCCACGTCCACAGTCATCGCGACAACTATCCCACCCGGTGGTACCGGTGCTTGTCCCCGCCGATCCGGGCGAGCAAGATGAACCTCGAGACGCCCATGGGAGGTGTTCGCATGCAGGTCCGCGACGGCATGAGCCGAGACGTCCTGTCACTCGGGCCGCACCACACCCTCCGGCAGGCCTCCGTGCAGATGGCCGCGCGCCACGTCGGCGCTGCAGTGGTCCACGACCCCGAGGGGGATGGGATCGGGATCCTCACCGAGCGCGACGTGCTCGAGGCCCTCGGCGCGGGTCAGGACCCGGACGCGGAGCGGGTGGGTGACCACCTGACGGGCGAGCTCGTGTTCGCGACGCCGTCCTGGACCCTGGAGCAGGCTGCCGAGGCGATGGTGCGCGGGGGCTTCCGCCACCTGGTGGTGCTCGAGCACGGGGAGGTGGCGGGCATCCTCTCGGTGCGCGACATCGTGCGGTGCTGGTCGGGAGAGCGCGCCACGTCCGACGAGCTGGTCGGCTGATCGCGAATCAGCTGCGGCCCCTGAGAGCGTCCTCGTCGCGACGCGCGGAGGCACCGGCGTGGTCGTCTCCCTCGGCCGGCTTCTGCTCCTTTGCGCGCAGCATGATCGCTGCCACGGCGAGCACCAGCACCACTAGCCCGAGCACGCCCACCTCGATGATCGCGTGGAAGAACTTGTCGTCGTCTCCGACGTAGCCGGCCGCCTCGACGGAGAGCACGATGATCTCCTTGATCGAGGCGATGATGCCCACGATGAGGAAGGGCTCGGCGACCACCTCACGCTTGCCGACGATCACCCGGACCGCGAACAGCAGCTCGACCACGATGAAGACCAACAGCAGGGTGTCCAGCGATGCGAGCACGACCTCGCTGGCGGACTGGTCGCCGCCGATGTCGGTCAGGCCCGCTGCCGCCGACACGAGCAGAATTCCCGCTGCGACGGCGAGCAGGACGGCGATGCCGACGTAGATGACATCCTCGGCGATGGCAAGTAGGGCGTTGCCGACGCGGACGTAGCGGGGAGGCTCGTCGTCGGGGCTCGTGCCGCCGACCGGCTTGCCGGCCACTGAAGCCGTCAGGCCACGTGGCTCGTCGGGTGGGCGCGAACGGCCCGCTCCGGGCTCGCGAAGCCCAGCAGCACGGCATCGCCGCACCCGACACAGACCCACTCCGGGCAGTCGGCGTGGCCATCGACGCAGTCGGGCAGCTGCTCGAAGGAGACATCACCGCGGCACGTGGCGCAGAACCGCACGATCGAGGCGTTGGCGGTGGGCATCACAGGACCCCTGTCTCGGTGGCTTTGTCTACACCGCTGACGGTGACACGGGGGTCTGACAGTTCCGCGGAACCGCCCCGGCGTGTCGCGATCGGGCCAGAAGCCTGGCGGACCGGTGCACGACAAGCGATCATGGGGTACCGGCACGGGGGGGCCGGAACCGCCGTACCCGCCGCTCGATCTCCTTCTTCCCTGGAGCTGGGACCCATGCAGAGCATCTGGAAGGGCGCGATCTCCTTCGGCCTGGTGTCGATCCCGGTCCGCCTCTACAGCGCGACCGAGGAGAAGGACATCTCCTTCCGCCAGGTCCACCGCGAGGACGGCGGGCGCATCCGCTACAAGCGCGTCTGCTCGGTCGACGGCGAAGAGGTCGCCTACGCCGACATCGCCAAGGGCTACGAGCTCTCCGACGGGGAGATGGTGGTCCTCGACGACGAGGACTTCGCGAACCTGCCCATCTCCAGCTCGCGCGCCGTCGAGGTGCTCAGCTTCGTGCCCGCCGAGCAGGTCGACGCAGGTGCAGCTGGGCAAGCCCTACTACTGCGACCCGACCGGCGCCGATGCCAAGCCCTACGTGTTGCTGCGCGACTCGCTCGAAGGAGCGGGCAAGGTCGCCATCGTGAAGGTCGCGCTGCGCCAGCGGGAGCGCCTCGCCATGCTGCGCTCACGCGAGGGGGTGCTCGTCCTGCAGACACTGCTGTGGCCCGACGAGGTCCGCGAGCCGAAGTTCGACTTCCTCGACGACGACGTGACGGTGCGCCCGCAGGAGCTGCAGATGGCCGAGTCCTACATCGCAGCGCTGTCCGGCGACTTCGAGCCCGAGCAGTACACCGACGACTACCGCGAGGCGCTCGAGGAGGTCATCGAGGCCAAGATCGCCGGCCGCGAGGTGCAAGGCGCCGGTCGAAGCACCCCGATCGGGCCAGGTGGTCGACCTGATGGAGGCGCTGCGGCGCAGCGTCGCCGAGGCCAAGAGCAAGCGCGGGGAGTCGACTGCGGCCTCGGGCCGGTCAGCCGACTCGGCGTCCGGGACGAAGAAGGCCGCCAAGAAGGCCCCACCAGCACCGCGAAGAAGACCGCGAGCAAGGCTGCCAAGGCGCCGGCGAAGAAGGCGGCCGCCAAGAAGGTGGCAGCCGGCAAGGCTGCCAAGACGGCGAAGGCCGCCAAGAAGACCCGGCGAAGAAGGCGCGCGGCCCGCACGTACGGCGTGACACGCCGAGTTCCGGAAACTCGCTCCCCATCGACGACCCTGATCGTGGCGTCCTAGACTCGCGCCGGAGACGATCAAGGGGCCTCCGCCGGGGCCGCTTCCGCCGCGTTCGAGGGGGTTCGTTCATGAGGTCAGGCCTACCGCGCATCGCGCGGCTCATTGCCCTGGGGTCGTGGTCCAGGCGGCGGCCGTCGCTCGGCCTGGTTCAGGTCTTCTCCGACTCGACGAGGTCGGCGTGATCATCAACTCGGGACGACGGCGGCTACATCGGTCACGCGCATCCACGGAATCGTCGGCATCAATGTCATCCCGCTCCTGGCGCTGCTCCTGCTGATCGTGTCGTTCTTCGCCAAGTTCCCCGGCGGCGATGCAAGTGGGCCGGCCTCGCTCCTGGCGCATCGTCGTCCAGGTCGTGCTCGGGCTCTTCTCGCTCAGCGTCGCCGTCTCGGAGCGCTGCACGGGCTCAACGCGTTCGTCATCCTCGGGGTCGCGGCGATCACGGCCGAGGCGGGCAGCGCGTCGCCGAGCACGCGACTGTCGCAAGCGCGGAGGCCGCAACTGTCTGATCGCCCGCGCCGCACCGACGGCGGCTGCGTCGCCGCTCGCGGCGACGGTCGCGATCCTCGGCGCCGCTCGGCGTGGTTCTGGCACGCCAGCCTGGTGCCCGTCGACGTACTCGGTCATGGGCATGGGCTACGCCGACTACGGCGGCGGACCGGCCGGGCGCACGGGCACGACGCCGACCACGGCTGGGACGGGCCGCCGCCGCAGCCGGGTGACCTCAGCGTGGCCGAGCTGACCGGCCCGCAGGAAGGCGTCCCGGACGTCGCGGTCACGCTGACCGCCGCAAGCAGCAGCTTCCGCCTCGCCACCGGCGAGCAGGTCGACGGCTACACGCTCAACGGCACCTCGCCGGGGCCGGAGATCAGCGCGACGCAGGGCGACCTCGTCGAGGTCACCCTCCTGAACGAGAACGGTCACCGGCGGGCGCGACGCTGCACTGGCACGGCGTCGACGTGCCCAACGCCGAGGACGGCGTCGCCGGCGTGACCCAGGACGCGGTGCCGGTGGGCGGCACGCACGTCTACCGCTTCGTCGCCGAGGACGCCGGGACCTACTGGTACCACTCGCACCAGGTCTCGCACGAGCAGGTGCAAGCGCGGCCTGTTCGGCGTCGCTCGTCGTCGACCGCCCGCGCGGGTCGCGAAGCCGGCGCTCGCCCGACGTGGTCGCGGCCGTGCACGCCTACAGCGGCCGTCGCACCATCTCGGGCCGGACCGGCGACGCAGACGGTCGAGACCGAAGCCAGGCGAGACCAGCGCGTCCGCGTGGTCAACACCGACAACGGCCCGCTGCGGGCGTGGGTCACCGGCAGCGCCGTTCCGGGTCCTCGCGGTCGACGGCCGCGACGTCAACGAGCCGCACCGAGGTGCGCGACCGAGTGCTCGTCGTCACGGCCGGCGGTCGGGTCGACCTCGAGGTCACCGCGCCGACGACGGCAGCCCGCCCGCGTCGACGTGGGCGGTGGCGCCGCGCTGCTCATCGGTCCACAGGAGGCAGCGGCCGGCCGCGCCGCGCAGCCCCGACCGAGCGCGCTGGACCTGCTCAGCCTACGGGACGCCGGCGCCGACATCGGTTTCGACCCGGCGCACGGCCGACCGTCGCTTCGACTACAGCGTCGGCCGACGGCCCGGTTTCATCGACGGCCGGCCCGGCTTCTGGTGGTCGATCAACGGCCACCTCTTCCCCGACGTACCGATGTTCGTCGTCGACGAGGGCGACGTCGTGCGCATGACGATCAGCAACGGCAGCGGCGACGTGCACCCCATGCACCTGCACGGCCACCACGCCGTCGTCCTGAGCCGTGACGGTGTCGCAGGCGACCGGCAGCCCGTGGTGGGTCGACTCGCTGAACGTGGAGGACGGCGAGACCTACGAGATCGCTTTCGTCGCCGACAACCCGGGCATCTGGATGGACCACTGCCACAACCTCGACCACGCAGCCGACGGCCTGGTCGCGCACCTGGCCTACGCGGGCGTCAGCGAGCCGTTCCGCGTCGGCAAGGCCGTCGGCGGCGGCGCCGACAACGAGCCCGAGTAGGTCAGGCAGCGCGGCGGGGCGCGCCCGGCCGGCGACGAGAGCTGTGGTGGCGCGGGTTCGACCGCCCGACGGGCCGCGGTGCCGACCGCGGGTCCGGCACGATCGGCGTGCCCGACGTCGCGAGCACGCGCACCGCCTCGTGACCCGGATGTACGGCGACCATCGTCGCCGTGACCTGGGCGTCCGAGTGCAGCCGCGTCAGCGCGCGGACCTGCTCGGGCTGCGCCAGCGACAGCACGGTGCCGGCGTTGCCGGCCCGGGCGGTGCGCCCGGACCGGTGCAGGTAGTCCTTGTGGTCGTTGGGCGGGTCGAAGTGGATGACCAGGTCGACGTCGTCGACGTGGATGCCGCGAGCAGCGACATCGGTCGCGACGAGCACCCGGGCGTGACCCGAGGCGAACGCGTCCAGAGCCCGCTGACGCTGGTTCTGGTTGAGGTTCCCGTGGATCGCGCCGGCGTCGACACCGGCTCGCTGCAGCTGCTTGGCGAGTCGGTCGGCACCGTGCTTGGTGCGCACGAAGAGCAGGGTGCGGCCGGGGCGGGACGCGACCTCGGCGGTGACGGTGAGCTTGTCCTCGGCGCGCACCTTGAACAGCTGGTGGTCCATCGCCTCGACCGGCGACGAGTCCGACGCGACGGCGTGCACGGCCGGGTCGGTGAGGTAGGAGTCGACGAGCCGGGCGACCCCGCGGTCCAACGTCGCCGAGAACAGCATCCGCTGACCGCCGGCCGGCGTCATGTCGAGGAGCTTGCGTGACCGCGGGCAGGAAGCCGAGGTCGGCCATGTAGTCGGCCTCGTCCAGGACGGCGACCTCCACCTGCGCGAGCGAGCAGACCCGTCGCTCGATCAGGTCCACCAGCCGGCCCGGGGTCGCGACGACGATGTCGACGCCCCGCTTGAGGGCGTCGATCTGGCGCCCCATCGGCGCACCGCCGTAGACGGCGGTGACCTTCACCCGCATCGCCTGGCCCAGGGGGACGAGCGCGTCGGTGACCTGCTGGGCCAGCTCACGGGTCGGCACGAGCACGAGCCCGCGCGGCGTACCGGCCCGACGGGTGTCGACACCCGAGGCGATCCTGGCCAGCATCGGCAGGCCGAACGCCAGGGTCTTGCCGGAGCCGGTCTCCGCGCGTCCGAGGACGTCGCGTCCGGCGAGCGCATCGGGCATCGTGCGCGCCTGGATCGGGAACGGCGACTCGATGCCGCGGGCGGTGAGCGCGGCGATGATCGGAGCGGGAAGGCCGAGCTCGGCGAACGTGCGCACGGCGGGCGCCGGGGCGGCGAAGGCAGCAGCGAGCTGACGGTCCAGCTCGGCGGCCGGGCCCGACGCAGGCCGGGCGGCGGGTGCGGACCGGGACCGGTTGGGAGACCGGCTGCCGGACGACCGGCCGTTGGCGTTGTGGTTGCCGTTCGGGCGACCGCTGGACGGTCGGCGCGGACGGTGTGAGGGCGTGCGGGGACTGCGGGGGGACTGAGGCATGCGAGTGACGGACTCCGTCGCTGTTGGCAAGGGAAACACCTTGGCCGCGACGTGAAGAGGAACCGCACAGGCGACCACGTGGGCGAGAAAGCCCACAGGAGATGGTGCCGGCAGACCGCCAGCACATGATCGAGACTACCAGCGTTGCGGACATCGCCCTGCCAACCGCAGCGGTGAGACCGGTCACAGGCATGATGCTGACGTGCGCGAAGCAGTGGAGATCCTGGCGCTGGTTATGGCGGTCGCCGTCGTTGCCGGCGCGACGAAGCGGCTGGGCTTCAGTCCCGCCGCTGGTCCTCGTCGTCGTCGGCTTCCTCGCTGCGCTGGTCCCGGGTGTGCCCGACTACACGCTCGATCCCGAGGTCGTGCTGGTCGGGCTGCTGCCGCCGCTGCTGTACGCCGCGGCCATCCGCACGTCGCTCGTCGACGTACGCGCCAACAAGCAGGCCATCGGCATCCTGGCCGTCGGGGCGGTCGTCTTCACGACGTTCGCGGTCGGCTTGGTGGCCTGGTCGATGATTCCCGGCGCTGCCGCTCGCGGCTGCCCTTGCCCTCGGCGCCATCGTCGCGCCGCCGGACGCCGTTGCTGCCACCACGATCGCGCGCCGCGTCGGCATGCCCCGACGGATCGTCTCGATCCTCGAGGGCGAGAGCCTGGTCAACGACGCCACCGCCCTGGTCACGCTGCGGTCCGCGATCATGGCCATCACCGCGACCGTGGGCGTGTGGCAGGTCCTGGGCGACTTCGCGCTCGCCGTCGGTGGCGGCCTTCTCGTCGGACTGGCGCGTCGCCTCCGTGCTCGCGATCGTGCGCCGCCACGTCGAGGACCCGGTGCTGGACACGTCGCTGTCCTTCGTCGCGCCCTTCCTCGCCTACCTCCCCGCCGAGGCGATCCATGCCAGCGGCGTGCTCGCGGTCGTCGTGACCGGTCTGCTGCTCGGCCACAAGTCGCCGGTGCTGCAGTCGGCGGCCTCGCGGATGTCCGAGCAGACCAACTGGCGAACCATCGCGTTCCTGCTCGAGAACGCGGTGTTCCTGCTCATCGGGCTGCAGCTGCCCGACATCCTCTCGCTCGCATCGGACAACGAGCTCGGGACCGCCCGTGTGGTCACCATCTGCATCGCCGTCCTCGTCGCGACGATCGTCGCGCGCATCGTGTGGGTCTTCGGCGCGACCGCGCTCTACCACTTCGGCCCCGCACCGATGCGGCGGAGAGCGTGGGCCTGGTCGCACGCGACCCTGGTCTCCTGGGCCGGGATGCGCGGCGTGGTCACCCTCGCCGCGGCCTTCCTCCTCCCCCGCGAGACGCCGCAGCGCGACATCCTCGTCCTCTGTGCAGTCGTCGTCGTGGCCGGCTCGCTGCTCGTGCAAGGCACCACCCTGCCGCTGCTCGTACGACGTCTCGGGCTGCCCGGCCCGGATGCGGCCGAGGACAACCTGCAGGAGGCAGCGCTGCTCTCCCGGGCTGCACGCGCCGGGCTCGACCGGCTGGAGCAGGTGAGGCGCCCGACCGACGACCCGGATGTCATCGCGCCAGCTCGAGGCGCGCACGCAGCAACGGGCGAACGCGGCTTGGGAGCGCCTCGGCAACAGCAGCGGCACCGGCGAGACGCCGAGCGAGACCTACCGACGGCTGCGCCTGAAGATGCTGGCCGCCGAACGCGACGTCGTGCTGACGGCGCGCGACTCGGGCACGGTCGACGACGAGATCCTCCGGGACGTGCTGAACATGCTCGACTCGGAGGAGTCGCTTCTGGACCGGCTGGTGACCAAGAACGTCGAGGTCGATCGCGAGCTGACCGCCGAAGTCCGAACGTGAGGACCACTGCGAGCACCTGGCCGCCGCTCCGGTCGCCGTACGACCTCGGACACCGGAGGGATGCGAGCAATGCCTGGCGGACGGGACCCGATGGGTGCACCTGCGGCTGTGCCTGACCTGCGGACGGGTCGGCTGCTGCGACTCGTCGCCGCAGAAGCACGCGACCGCCCACTTCCACGAGACCGAGCACCCGGTCATGCGCAGCTTCGAGTCGGGTGAGGCGTGGCGCTGGTGCTACGTGGACGAGCAGCTGGGCTGAGCGCGGTCAGAGCCCCGCGGGCTCTAGCGGATCAGGCAGAACGGGTGGCCGGCCGGGTCGGTGAACACCCGGAAGCGCTCGCCGCCGGCATCCAGGCGGGCCGCGCCCAGCTCCAACGCGCGGGCCTCGCCGGTGTCGAGGTCGTCGGCCAGGAGGTCGAGATGGGCCTGCTGCGGGTGCGCCGGGTCCGGCCAGCGGGGCGGGTTGTAGTCGCTGACCTGCTGGAACATCAGGCTTCTGCCGTCAGCGGAGATCAGGGCGCCCTCGGGACCGTCGTAGGTGACGTCCATGCCGGTGAGGTCGGCGTAGAAGCGGGCCAAGGCCGACGCGTCGGGGGCGTCGATCGTCACGGCGAACAGGTTCATGACCGGGCCGACGCCGTCGGCCTGGCAGAGGTCGAACGGGTGACCCGCCGGGTCGGCCAGCGTGATCCAGGTCGGGCCGTCGGCCAGCCGGGTTGCGCCGAGACCGATCGCCCGCTCGGACTGCGCCTTTGGGTCCTCGGTCTGCAGGTCGAGGTGGAACTGCTGCGGGAGCTCCTGCCCCGGCCACTGCGGCGCGACGTGGTCGGGTGCCCGCTGGAACTCGACCTCCTGGCCGTCCGGACTCCGGACGCCGAACCGGTCGGAGTCGTTGCGGACGACGTCCCAGCCGGTGAGCTCGGCGTAGAACGAACCGACCCTCTCGATGTCCGCCGCGTCGAATATCGCGAGGTCCAGGCGAGCTGTCGCCGTCATGGCCGGCTCCTCTATCGGGTCTGGAACAGGGCCTCGACGTCGGGCAACCCCGCGAACCGGGTGACCGTCCCGGCGCCGCGAGCTCCCGCGCCGCCTCGAGGAACCCCGCCCACGCGGTGCGCGCGAAGGTCCCGCCGACGCTGATCCGCCGTACGCCGAGCGCAGCCGCCTCCGCAACGGTGATGAACGGCGCGTTCATCAGCAGGTTGACCGGTTTCGGTGCCACGGCATCGATGACCGCCCTGACCTCCTCGACGGTGCTGATCCGCGGAGCGTAGAGGCAGTCGGCGCCGGCCTCGGCGTACGCGCGCAACCTTCGGGTCGTCTCGTCGATGTCGGGAACTCCGACGACGAACCCCTCGGACCGACCGGTCAGAACGATGCCGGTGCCACTGTCGTCGATCGCCTGGCGCGCCGCCCGGATGCGCTCGACTGCCAGCTCGAAGTCGTGGAGCGGATGGTTCTCGTCACCCGTGGAGTCCTCGATCGAGAGGCCGGCGACCCCGGTGGCCGCGGCGCGCGTCACGTTCGCGTTGACCTGCTCCGGCTCGACCGCGAAACCGCCCTGGAAGTCGGCGTTGACGGGCAGGTCCACGGCGTCGACGACGGCACGAAGATGCTCGAGTGCCTCATCGAGCGTGACGCCGTCGTCGGGCGGCCCAACGTCCAGGCGAAGCCGGCGCTCGTGGTCGCCAGCGCCGGGAACCCGAGCTGCTCCAGTGCACGCGCACTTCCGGCGTCCCACGGGTTCGGCATGACGAAGCAGCCGGACCTGTGCAAGCCGTGGAACGCCGCCACTCGATCGGACTGCCCAGTGCGTTGGTCCATCGATCCACTCCTTCGTCCTGTGTCTGAGAAACACTTCCATGCCGGCGGGTGAACGTCAGGATCGGATCAGCGGGTCCCGGATTGCCTCACTGATGCGGCGGAGCGCGACGACCTGGGCAGGAGTGAGCCGGTCCAGCAGGTGCCTGCGCACACCCTCGACGTGCCCGGGCGCCGCCGCGGCCAGCGCGGCGAAGCCCTCGTCCGTCAGGACGGCCAGTGCGGCGCGCCGGTCGTCGGGGACGCTCTCGCGCCGCACCCAACCCGCCTCCTCGAGCCGGGCGACCGCGTGGGAGACGCGGCTGCGGGAGGACTGGGACCGCTCCGCCAGCTCGCTCATCCGCAGGGAGCGGTCGGGCTGCTCGGATAGGCGCACCAGGATCTCGTAGTAGGCGTGCGGCATCCCGGCGTCGCGCTGCAGCTCCCGGTCCAGCTGGTCCATGAGCAGCCCGGACGCCTCGATGAACGCCCGCCAGGTCCGCTGCTCGTCCTCGTCCAGCCAGCGGGTTGCCATGTCCCCGAGCGTATCGCGGAATAGTTGAACGCTCAAGTATGCTGGTGGATATCGTCAAGTTCCTCACGCAGACCCCGAAAGGCAACCCCGATGCCCATCGTCCGCCTCAACCACGCCGTCCTCTTCGTCAGCGACGTCAAGCGCAGCGTCGCCTTCTACCGCGACGTGCTCGGCTTCACGTCCCATCGCCGACATGGCTGAGCTGCCGGGTGCGGCGTTCCTCCAGGCGCCCGGCTCCACCAACGACCACGACCTCGGCCTGTTCGAGGTCGGCGCGGCGGCCGGCACCTCGCAGGCCGGCCGGTCGACCGTCGGGCTCTACCACCTCGCCTGGGAGGTCGACACGCTCGACGAGCTCGAGCGGGTCCACGACGCCCTCGCCGCCGCCGGCGCGCTGGGCGGCTCGAGCGACCACGGCACCACCAAGAGCCTCTACGGCGCGACCCCGACGGCCTGGAGTTCGAGATCGTCTGGCTGATCCCGGCCGACCGGCTCGACGACGCCGCGCTCGGTGCCCGGTCACGGATCGGCGTCGCTCGACCTCGAGAAGGAGAAGGCGCGCTACGGCGCCGACACCCGTCGGCGGTGTGGGCATCTCGAGTCCGGCCCGCGCCTGAGCGCCTGCGGGCTAGCCCGTTGCGAGGGCGGGCAGTGACTCCTCGGGGGATGCCGAAGGCGTCGACGAGGGTCCGGGCGTGCGGCCGCAGCTCCGGCACAGCTCGTTGACCGCGCGGTGAGCGCCTTGGACCGCCGCGGGCTCAGCCGGCCGTGCTCGAGGAACCAGCCGCGGTCGGCCTCGAGGTCGCTCAGCGACGTACAGGTCGCAGACCCGCCCGAGCAGAGCCTTGGCCGCGTCGTCCTCGACCTCGTCGATGCGCCGCGACGAACGCCTCCAGCACGACGCGGTCGACGTGGGCGCGCGCCGCCAGCAGCAGGTGGTCCTGCGCCGCGTTGAACGCCTCGAACGCGTCGCCGTTGCCGGCCGCCCGGCGCAGCCGCCGCGCGAGCCCGTCGAGCACGTGCTTCTCGCGCCACGCGAACAGCGACAGCTGGTAGCCGCGGTCGAGCAGGTCGGCGTCCTCGTCGCGCCCGGGCGCCGCGGCGACGAGGCGCTGCACGAGAGCGCGCGCCGCCGTCCGCTCGATGACGGCGCCGACCACCTGGTCGGCGACGAACCGCACCGTGCCCAGCGTGTCCAGCTCGCCGAAGTGGTCGCGGTAGCTCGTGAGCAGGCCCTTGGCGACGAGCTGCAGCAGCACGGTGTTGTCGCCCTCGAACGTCGTGAAGACGTCGCTGTCGGCCTTGAGCTGGGGCAGCAGGTTCTCGGACAGGTAGCCCGCGCCGCCGCAGGCCTCGCGGCACTCCTGGATCGTGGCCGTGGCGTGCCAGGTCGTCACCGCCTTGATGCCCGCGGCGCGGGTCTCGAGCTCGCGGCTGGGCGCGGTCGTCGTCGGCGCCGGCGGACGCCGTCGTGCAGGCTCTCGACCAGCTCGTTCTGGGCGAACTGCAGCGCGTAGCTCGTCGCCAGGCGCGGCAGCAGCCGGCGCTGGTGCGCGAGGTAGTCGAGGACGACGATCTCCTCGTCCGAGCCCGGTGCGCCGGAACTGGCGGCGCCGCTCGCCGTAGCGCACAGCGATCGACAGGGCCGCCTGGTCGCGGCCGCCCGCACCTCCGGCCACGCTGATGCGGCCCTGGACGAGGGTGCCGAGCATCGTGAAGAACCGGCGGTTCTCGTTGTCGATCGGGCTGCGTGTAGGTGCCGTCGGGTGCGACGTCGCCGTAGCGGTTGAGCAGTGCGGTCGCGCGGCACCCGCACGTCGGTGAACGAGAGCCGCCCGTTGTCGACGCCGTTGAGCCCCGCCTTCGGCCCGCAGTCCTCGATCTCGACGCCGGCGCAGGGCCGGTGGTCGTCGTCGCGGATCGGCACGAGGAACGCGTGCACGCCGTGCGTCGTGCCCCGCCGGTGACGAGCTGGGCGAAGACCGCCGCCACCCTGCCGTCGCGGGCGGCGTTGCCGATGTAGTCCTTGCGCGCCTGCGGTCGGGTGTGCGTGATGACGAACTGCTCGCGTCTCGGCGTCGTAGGTCGCGGTGGTGCCGATCGACTGCACGTCGGAGCCGTGCCCGGTCTCGGTCATCGCGAAGCAGCCCGGCGATGTCGTAGGACAGGATCCCCGGCAGGTAGCGGTCGTGGTGCTCCTCGGTGCCGAGGTGCAGCACCGCGCCGCCGAACAGACCCCACTGCACGCCGGCCTTGACGAGCAGGGACAGGTCGCCGTAACGCGAGCATCTCGAACGCGGTCACCGAGCCGCCGACGTCGCCCTGCCCGCCGTACCGACCGGGAAGCCGCGCCGCGGGATGACCGCTGTCGGCGAGCGCGCGGCCTGTGCTCGGAGACCCGCGCGCGGTGCGTCTCGGTGTCGAGGTCGCGGGCGGGCCGGAACTGCGGCGTGCGCAGGTGCGACGCGGGCCTGCTCAGCGGGCCTCGTGCCAGCGCGCCGTCGAGCACCCCGCCGCAGGACGTCGGGTCGACCGGCGACTGTCGGTCGCGGGCGGGCCGTCGGTCATGCGGGCCTCCTCGTCGGTGGTGTCGGTGTCGACCTCGCGCCGGTGGCGGCGAGCACGCCGGCGAGACCGGCCCAGACCAGGTCGGTGAGGTGGTCGCGCAGCGCGTCGCGGCTCATCGGCGTGCCGCTCGTCGAGCCAGTGGTCGGCCGCGGCGCGGACCATGCCGACGAGGCCGTGGCCCCACGGCCCGGCGGCACGAGCTGTCGACCCCTGCGGCCGTCGAGCCGCTCGGCGATGACGCCCGCGACGTGGGCGCCGACCAGTGCGTCGAGAGCCCGGCCACCGGGTCGGCGGCGCACCGGCCGGTCGGGCAGCGGGCGGCGGACGACGAACCGGTAGACCTCGGGGTCGGCCTCGATGATGCGCAGGTAGGCGTCGATCGCGCTGGCCAGCTGGCGCCGTGGCTCGGTCTCGTCGGCCGAGCGCGGTCGGTGAGCTGCGCGACCAGCCGGTCGGCGACCAGCGGCAGACCGCGAGGTAGAGGTCGCCCTTGTCGTCGAAGTAGCGGTAGACCACGGTCTTGCTGGTGCCGGCCGCGGCGGCGATCTCGTCCATGCCGACGCCGGCGCCGTGCTCCGGACCGCCCGCACCGCCGCCTCGACGAGCTCGTCGCGGCGGGTGCGGCGGTGCGCGTCCCAGCGGCTGCGGCGACCGTCGCCGGTGCCGGGACGGTCATGGGTCCGGAACGGGTACCTGATACTTTCGGTATCAGTCCAGTTGGCCCGCCCACCCAGGAAGGACGTTCCCGCCATGGCACCCACCGATCCGGCGCGCCGCCGTCGTCGGGGGCAACCGCCTCCCCTTCGCCCGCGCGAACGGCCCCTACCGCCACGCGTCCAACCAGGACATGCTCACCGCCGCGCTCGACGGGCTGGTCGCGCGCTTCGGCCTGCAGGACGAGCGGCTCGGCGAGGTCGCGGCCGGTGCGGTGCTCAAGCACAGCCGCGACTTCAACCTCACCCGCGAGAGCGTGCTCGGCAGCCGGCTGGCCCCGTCGACCCCGGCGTACGACGTGCAGCAGGCCTGCGGCACCGGACTCGAGGCCACGATCCTCGTCGCCAACAAGATCGCCCTCGGCCAGGTCGAGAGCCGGCATCGCCGGCGGCGTCGACACCACCAGCGACGCACCCATCGCCCTCAACGACGACCTGCGCCGGGTGCTGCTGACCTCAACGCCGCGCGCGACGTCGCGTCGGCCAGCGCTCGCGCCTTCGGCGGTCTGCGGCCCGGACAGGTCGTGCCCGAGACCCCGCACAACGGCGAGCCCCGCACCGGGCTCTCGATGGGCGAGCACGCCGCGATCACCGCGCGGGAGTGGGAGATCGGCCGGGAGGCGCAGGACGAGCTGACCGCGGCGAGCCACCGCAACCTCGCCGCCGCCTACGACCGCGGCTTCTTCGACGACCTCGTGACGCCGTACCTCGGCCTGACCCGCGACCAGAACCTGCGCCCCGACTCCGACGTCGAGGCGCTGGCCAGCCTGAAGCCGGTCTTCGGCAAGCGGCTCGGCGACCGGCCGGCGCGACGATGACGGCCGGCAACTCGACGCCGCTCTCCGACGGCGCGTCCACCGTGCTGCTCGCGAGCGACGACTGGGCCGCGCGAGCGCAACCTGCCGGTGCTCGCCCACTTCGTCGACGCCGAGACCGCGGCCGTCGACTACGTGCACGGCGACGAGGGCCTGCTGATGGCGCCCGCGTACGCCGTGCCGCGACTGCTCGCGCGCAACGGGCTGACCCTGCAGGACTTCGACTTCTACGAGATGCACGAGGCGTTCGCGTCCACCGTGCTCGCGACGCTGAAGGCCTGGGAGGACCCCGCCTTCTGCAAGGAGCGGCTCGGTCTCGAGCGCCCGCTCGGGTCAATCGACCGGTCCCGGCTCAACGTCGCCGGCTCCTCGCTGGCCGCCGGGCACCCGTTCGCGGCCACCGGCGGGCGCATCGTCGCGACGCTGGCGAAGCTGCTGCCGAGAAGGGCTCCGGTCGGGGCCTGATCTCGATCTGCGCCGCCGGCGGGCAGGGTGTCGTCGCGATCCTGGAGGCAGCGTGACCGACCGCTACCGCAACTTCGCCAACTCGTCGGTCGGCCGCGGCGTGAGCAAGCGGCTCGGGCTGCCCCGCCCGGCCGAGCTGCGGCGCTACACGCCGGGTCGACCCGCTGCTCCCCGGCCCGGCCCTGTTGACCGGGACGCCGACGCCGGGCAGCTCGGCGGGTCGTCGCGCGGGTCCTCGACGCGGCGGGCGTCGAGCTGCACGGCGGCGACGACGGGACGCGCGGCTCGGCCGCGATCGTCGCCGACGCGACCGGCGTCGAGACGGTCGCCGACCTGGCGGAGCTGCAGTCGAGCCTGTCCCCCGCCGGTCAAGCGGCTCGAGCCCAGCGGCCGGCTGCTCCTCGCTCGGCCGCCCTCCACTGGCAGCCAAGAACCCGGCGCAGGCCGCGGTCCGGCAGGCCCTCGACGGCTTCGTCCGCTCCGCCGCGAAGGAGCTGCGGGCCGGCGCCACGGCCAACCTCGCTGCTCGTCGACGACGGCGCCGACGACGCGCTCGAGTCGACGCTGCGCTTCTTCCTGTCCGGGCGCTCCGCGTTCGTCGACGGCCAGGTCGTCACGCGTGGCCGGCGCAGCCCGGCCGACCGCGCCACCGACTGGACTCGGCCGCTCGACGGCCGGGTCGCCGTCGTCACCGGAGCCGCGCAGGGCATCGGTGCGGCCATCGCCGAGCGTCCTGGCCCGCGACGGCGCCCGCGTCGTCTGCGCCGACCTCCCCGCCCAGGGTGAGCCGCTCGCAGCCGTCGCCAACCGGATCGGCGGCACCGCGCTTCAGGTCGACATCACCGCGACGGCGGCGCGCCGAGCGCATCGCGGAGCACGCCACCGGACGGCACGGCCGGCTCGACGTGCTCGTGCACAACGCCGGCATCACCCGCGACAGGCTGCTCGTCAACATGACGCCGCACTGGGCGTCGGTGCTCGCCGTCAACCTCGAGGCGCAGCTGCGCATCAACGACGGGCTGCTGACGACCGACGTCCTCGGTCACGGCGCCGCGTCGTCTGCGCGTCGTCGACGAGTGGCATCGCCGGCAACCGCGGCCAGACCAACTACGCCGCCAGCAAGGCCGGCATCATCGGCATGGTCCGCGTCGGCCGCACCGGCGATCGCCGCGCGCGGCGCGCACCATCAACGCGGTGGCGCCCGGCTTCATCGAGACCGACATGACCGCCGCGATGCCGATCGCGACGCGCGAGGTCGCCCGGCGCGTGAACAGCCTGCGGCAGGGCGGCCAGCCCGTGGACGTCGCGGAGACGATCGCGTGGCTCGCGCAGGACGCCAGCGCGGGGGTCAACGGCCAGGTCGTGCGGGTCTGCGGCCAGAACCTGGTCGGCGCATGACAGCCGCTGACCCGGTCGTGGAGCCTGGCCGAGCCGCCCCGCCTGGCCCGCCTGTACGCCGGTGCGCTGCGGCCCGTCCCGCCGCAGCGGGCACCTGAGCTGCCCGACGTCGAGCTGGTGCTCGAGGACGTCGCCGTCGACCGAGAGCAGCTCGCCGACTACGACCGGCTCTGCGGCTTCCGGCTCACCGACACCCTGCCGCCCACCTACCCCCACGTGCTCGCGTTCCCGCTGCACCTGCAGCTGATGACCGACGACGCCTTTCCCTTCGCGGCCGCCGGGCTGGTGCACATCCGCAACGTCATCACGACGACCGGCCGGTTGGACGCCGGCGTCCCGCTGGCGATCCGCGTGCCGCGCGCAGGGACTCGCCCCGCATCCCGAAGGGCGCCCAGGTCGACCTGGTCACCGAGGTGTCGGCCGGAGGTGCGCGCGGTCTGGACGTCGCGCAGCACCTACCTCGTCCCGCGGCGCGATCGCTGCCGGATGCGGCGCCCCGGTCCGAGGCCAGCCCCGGCCGACCCCGCCGCAGCCCGCCGACCTGTCCGGGCGCCAGGCAGCGACCTGGCGGGTGGGCAAGGACGTGGGCCGCCGCTACGCCCGGGTGTCAGCGGTGACGTCAACCCGATCCACCTGAACCCGTTGGGGGCGCGGCGTTCGGCTTCCCCGGCGCGATCGCGCACGGCATGTGGGCCAAGGCGCGCTGCCTGGCTGCGCTGGAGGGCGGCTGCCCGACGCGCTGACCGTCGACGTCGCCTTCCAGAAGCCGCTGCCCCTCGGCGGGATCGTGCGGTTCCTGGCCAGGGAGAGCCCGACCGGCTGGGACTTCGGGGTCCTGCCCGCGACGGATGACCGCCCGCACCTGTCGGGTAGCGTCCTGGCCGCGTGAGCGCCATCGCCGACCGTCGCCTCGCCGGCGTCAACGCAGACCGTCGCCTGGTCGGCGTCGACGCCACCCGCGGCCTCGCGCTGCTCGGCATGATGGCGGTGCACGTGCTGCCCGCCGTCGACGCGGACGGCGGTGCCACCGTCGCGCACGCCATCGCCGGCGGCCGCTCGGCCGCCACGTTCGCCGTGCTGGCCGGAGTTGGCCTGGCGCTGCTCACCGGCGGCACCCAGCCGCCGCGCGGCCGGCCGTGGGCCGCAGCGTCCGCCGGGCTGGTGGTGCGCGCCCTGTGCATCGGCGCGGTCGGCCTCCTGCTCGGGTCGGTCGACTCCGGCGTCGCCGTGATCCTGGCCTACTACGCCGCACTGTTCCTCCTGGCCATCCCGCTGCTGCCGCTGCGGGCCGGGCCGCTGTTCGCCCTGAGCCTCACGGTCGCCTGCGTGGTGCCGGTGCTGAGCCACCTGATCCGCGACGACAACCGCCTGCCGTTCGCCGGTCGCAACCCCAACGTCGACACGCTGCTCGAGAGCCCCGGCGACCTCGTCCCTGCGTTGCTACTGACCGGCTACTACCCGGTGCTGGCCTGGACCGCGTACCTCTGCGCCGGCCTCGCCGCCGGCCGGCTGCCGCTGCGGGAGCGGCGCACCGCGGCCTGGCTCTGCGCCGGCGGGGTCGCCCTGGCCGTCGCGGCGACCACGGCGTCGTGGGTGCTGCTGGGCCCGCTCGGCGGCCACGACGAGATCGCGGCCACCCTGCCCGACCCCGCCGCGCTGGACAAGGGCCTCGAGCTGGGCCTCTACGGGAACACGCCGCCCACCACCTGGTGGTGGCTGGCGGTGGTCGCCCCGCACTCGAGCACACCGCTGGACCTGCTGCACACGATCGGCGTGGCGCTGGGCCTGCTGGGCGCGATGCTGCTGCTCGCCTCGGCCGGGCGTCCCGCCCGCGCGGTCCTCTCCCCGCTCGCCGCCGCGGGGACCATGACGCTGAGCCTGTACTCCGCCCACGTGCTGCTGCTCGCGTCCGACTGGCTGCCGGAAGACCGCGAGACGTCGTACGCCGTGCAGGTGGTTGCCGCCCTGGTCCTGGCCTGGGTGTGGCGGCGGTTCCTGGGCCGGGGGCCGCTGGAGCGGGTGGTAGCCCATCTGGCCACGCCCGCGCGCCGGGCGGTCGCCCGAAGGTAGAGTCCGGCCAACAGAAGTGGCTCGACGGGGACGGTGGGTCGATGGGTCAGGACCACGGCCAGGAGCTGTTGGCCGCACTGAAACAGCTCCTGCACGCCTCGAACCTCGCCCGGGCCGACGACCTGCCGGCCATCGTGCGCGTCGCCGGCTACGAGTTCGGCGCATCGTTCGCCGTGCTGTACGTCGTGGACTACGACCAGGTCCAGCTGGTGCCGCTCCTCGAGGCCGACCCCCAGACCGAGGAGAAGCTGCTGACGACCCGCGGGCCGCTGCCCGTGGAGGGCACGCTCGCCGGACGGTGCTTCACCGACGTGACCGTGCAGAGCAGCGCCGGCGCCGTCACATCCAGCTCCGGATGCTCGATCTGGGCACCGGTCCTCGACGGCACCGACCGGCTCGGGGTGCTTGAGCTGGTCTTCGACGAGGAGGTCGAGCTCGACGAGGAGCTGGTCACTCACGTCGCCCTGCTCGCCGCACTCGTCGCCGAGCTGCAGATGAGTCGCAGCCTCATCGGCGACTTCATCGAGCGGGAGCGGCGCCGGCTGCCCATGCTCCTCGAGGCCGAGCTGCAGTGGAACCTCCTGCCCCCGCTGACGTTCGCGTCGCCGGTCGTCTCCATCGCCGGCGTCCTGGCACCCACCAACGAGGTTGCGGGCGACTCGTTCGACTACGCGGTCAACGGCGACATCGCGCACCTGTGCATCGTGGACGCGATGGGCCACGGGCTGGACGCGACCTTGATGTCTGCCGTGGCGATCGGCGCGCTGCGCAATGCCCGACGCTCGGGCCTGGACCTGCTCGACACCACCCGTTCGATGAACAAGCACGTGGCAGCGCAGTTCGGTGAGTCGAAGTTCGTTACCGCGATCGTCGGCGAGCTGGACTTGCGCACCGGAGTGTGGCGCTGGGTCAACGCCGGCCACCCGGCCGCGCTGATCGTGCGGGGAGGCCGCGTGGTCAAGGCGCTCGACAAGCTGATCAACCCACCGCTGGGGCTCCAGCCCGATGCCCCCGAGGTCGGCGAGGAGCGGCTCGAGCGCGGTGACCGGCTCGTGCTCTACACCGACGGCGTGATCGAGGCGCGGGCCGCAGACGGCGAGTTCTTCGGCATCGACCGGCTGGTGGACCTGATCGCGCGGGAGGCAGCGGCCGACCGGCCGGCCGCCGAGACGATGCGCCGGCTGAACCTCGCCATCCTCGCCCACCAGGAGGGTCTGCTGCAGGACGACGCGACCACGCTGATGGTCGAGTGGTCCAGTGCGGACGCGCAGCGGATGCAGGCCTAGTTTTCGCCATGCGGCTGGCGACGTGGAACGTCAACTCGGTCACCGCGCGGCTGCCCCGGCTGCGTCGACTGGCTGAGCGCGACCGCGCCCGGACGTCGTCTGCCTGCAGGAGACGAAGTGCGCCGCCGACGCCTTCCCGTACGACGCGGTGCGCCCGCTCGGCTACGAGGTCGCCGCGCACGGCGACGGCCGGTGGAACGGCGTGGCGCTCCTGTCCCGAGTAGGCCTCGACCGACGTGACCCGCGGCCTGCGCGACGAGCCGGGCTTCCCGGCCGCCGAGGCCCGCGCGATCGGGGCGACCTGTGGCGGCGTACGGGTGTGGTCGGTCTACGTGCCCAACGGACGCGAGCCCGGGCACGACCACTACGCCTACAAGCTGGCCTGGCTGACCGCGTTGCGCGACACCATCGCCGCCGAGCTGCCGGGCCACTCGGCGTACGCCGTCTGTGGCGACTTCAACGTGGCGCCGAGCGACGACGACGTGTGGGACCCGTCCGTCTTCGTGGGGTCCACGCACGTCACTGCCGCCGGAGCGCGACGCCCTCGCCGAGCTGCTGCGCGCTCGGTCTGCGTGACGTCGTCCCGCGCCCGCTGAAGTACGACCGACCGTTCACCTACTGGGACTACCGGGCCGGCATGTTCCACCGCAACGAGGGCATGCGGATCGACCTCGTCTACGCCAGCGAGCCCCTCGCCGACGCAGTCACGGATGCCTACGTCGATCGAGAGGCTCGCAAGGGCAAGGGTCCGTCCGACCACGCCCCCGTCGTGGTGGACGTGGACCTGGCGGAAGGCGTCCTGCCCGGCTAGCTGCGGTGCACGACGACGGTGTCGCCGACCCGGACCTGCGCGAACAGTGCGGCCAGCGAGCTCATGTTCCGGACGTTCACGCACCCGTGCGACGCACCGGCGTACCCCCGCGTCGCGAAGTCGCTGGAGTAGTGCACGGCCTGTCCCCTACTGAAGAACATCGCATAGGGCATCGACGATCCGTACAGGTTGGAGACGTGGTTCGCGCTCATGCGGTAGACGGCGAAGACACCCTCGCGGGTCGGCGTGAACTGCGAGCCGAACCGCACGTCGAGGCGTCGCTGCACCACACCGTCGACCACCCACGAGAGCTCGCGCGTGGTCTTGTCGATGCAGAGCACGCGTCCGGTGAGGCAGCGCTCGTCCAGGGCAGCGGCCTGGCGCGGCAGGGCCGTCGGCCGCGGCGGGTAGAGCTCGGCCCTGGTCGGGGTCCGGGTGTCCGCCTGGAGTGCGGCCCAGGTGTCTTCGTCGACGCTGCCCGTGACGGACAGGCCGCGGTGCTTCTGGTAGGCACGCACGCCCTTGGCGGTCTCGGTCCCGTACGAGCCGTCGACCCACTTCTGGGGCATCCGGTCGAGCTGGGCGAGACGGGCCTCGAGGGCGCGGACCTCGGCACCCGAGCTGTCGAGCTTCCAGAGGATGCGTACGACGGGGGCAGCCGTCGTCGGGACGGTCGACGGGGTGGTCGAGGGTGTCGGCACGTCGCTGGGGGCCGGCGCCGACGGCGACGCTGTCTGGGACGTGTTGGGCTGGGGGCCGGGGCGCTCGGCGTGCACGGCAGCGGCGCCATAGCCGACGCCGAGACCGAGGGCCACGGCCAGGCTGATGGCGACAAGGCCGGCTCGCATGATGGTCTCCTCCACGTGGTGGCCGCCGGTGTGGCGGCCTGGTGAAGGAGATGACTCCGGGCGGGGGTCTGCGGTTGCGCAGGATCCTGTGACCTGCGCCACACCGTCAGCCGGGCTGGAGTCGGTCCACCTCGAACCAGACGCTCTTGCCGGTCCGGCTCTCCTCGACGCCCCAGCGCGCGGCCAACGACTCCAGCAGATGCATGCCGCGGCCGCCTGGCCGGTCGAGGTGATGGCGGCGCGTCGTAGGGCGGACCGTGCTCTCGTCGTGCACGTTCACGTGCACCGGACCGTCGTGGCTGACGGCCAGGTCGATCGTGACCGTCGAGCGAGCATGGACCACCGCGTTGGTGACGAGCTCCGAGATGAGCAGCAGGACCGCGTGACGGGCGTCCGCATCTCCCCATCCCTCGAGCTCACGGGCAGCCCGTTCCCGGGCCTCTCGTGGGCTCGACGACGCTGGCGGCAGCGCGAAGGAGTGCTCGGACACGGCTACCTTGTGCCCCGCCGTACCGGGCGCAAGCTCAGTTCTTCCCGGCGGCTGCCTTTCCGCCCTTGCGGCCCGCCTCTTTCTTCTGTGCGGTGGTGCCACCCTGAGACGAGTCGCCACCGGATCCGCTCTTCTTGCCACCGCGGCTCGAGGCGCCGGGCGAGTTGGCGATCTTGGCGGCTCGCTCCTTCGACATGCCCTTGTCCTTGAGCGCTTCGTACTGCTTCTCGTTCTTCACGTTGGCCGAACGCTGTGGCACGGCTGGCTCCCTTCACGCAGAACTGCGGGTTCAGGAGGGGAGTACCCGAGCCACGAGCTCTCAAGCGGAGCTCGAGTAGGGCACGGGGTGGTTTCGGCCCAGCTCGGAGAAGCGCTCGTTGAGAGCGTGCACGATCTTGTCCCCGTCGGGCGCCGTCGGCGCCAGCGCGCCGTGCAGCATGGCCTCCAGCTCCAGCGCCGGAGTCATGCCGCCGAGCCCGAAGTAGCGCAGCCAGAGCTCACCCTTCGTCAGGCCGGCGTCCTGCCGGGCAAGGTCCAGGGCATCAGTGGGAGGCAGGGCGTCACCGGGTGGCTGGTCCGTGAGAGCTCCCGTCGGAAGGCGCACCGATGGTGGCTGGCACTCCGGTGGCGGTCGCGTCGCTGTTGGCGCGGACCAGGTCGTCGCTGACATCGAGCAGGCGCCGCCCGCTGGCACGGCTGATCTCCATCAGCACGGCGTGCGCAGCGGCCGCGAGGCCCCCACAGAGTCATCCACGCTGGGTGATGGCAGGGTCACTCGGCCGACCTAGGTTCGGATCGACCAACCAGCCGAGGAGGCGAGAGCCGTGACGGACAGCACGCTCCAGGTATTCGTGGCAGCGTTCGGCGACGAGACGCAGGCCGCTGATGCGCTGAAGGACTTCCGCGCGATGGACCGCGAAGGCTCCATCGATCTCATCGACGCCGTCGTCGTCGTGCGCGACGCCGAGGGCAAGGTGACCTACGAGGAGACCGCAGACCCGGACGCCAAGAGGTGGGCCAAGCGCGGCGCCATCGCGGGCGGCCTCGTCGGCCTGCTCTTCCCGCCGAGCATCATCGCGAGCGCTGTCGTCGGCGGTCGCCGGTGGCGGCATCTGGGGCAAGGTCCGCGACAAGGGCTTCAAGGACGAGGACCTGAAGGCGATCGGCGACAGCCTCGAGCCTGGCACTTCGGCGATCATCGCCATCGCGGAGGACCGTGTCGTCGAGCGGCTCGTCCGCGGCCTCGAGGGCTACCAGAAGATCGCTCGGCACGCGGTGAGCGCCGAGGCATCGGCACTGATCGTGGCCGAGGTCGACTCGGACACAACGACCTCCTGAGTCGCGAGCGGCGGGGCGACGAGGTCGACCGGGAGGCGCTCGACCTCAACCGCGCGCTGTGGACCGCGGTCAACGCCGAGTTCACTGACGTCGATGCCCGCCGGGCGTGGGCAACGGACGAGATCACCTGGGGACTGTTCGCCGTTCCCGACGACCGGCTGGGCGCGCTGGGCGAGGTGGACGGACGAGATGTCGTCGAGCTCGGCTGCGGGACGGCGTACCTCTCGGCCTGGCTGGCGCGCCGGGGTGCCCGACCGGTTGCCGTGGACCTCACACCGGCCCAGCTCGAGACCGCCCGCCGATGCCAGGAGCACTTCGGGCTGACGTTCCCGCTCGTCGAGGCCAGCGCCGATGACGTGCCCCTGCCGGACCACTCCTTCGACCTGGCGGTGAGCGAGTACGGAGCGAGCGTCTGGTGCGACCCCGAGCTGTGGATCGCGGAGGCAGCACGGCTGCTGAGGCCCGGGGGCCGCCTCGTCTTCCTGACCAACAGCGTGCTGGTGTCGCTGTGCGTGCCCGAGCACAACGGCTATGCCGGTGAGCACCTGCAGCGGGCACAACACGACGTACGACGAGTGCAGTGGCCGGAGGGCGGCGTCGAGTTCCATCCCGCGCACAGCGACTGGGTGCGCATCCTTCGGGCCAACGGCTTCGTCGTGGAGGCGCTGCACGAGCTGTACGCACCGGACGACGCCGAGACGCACGGCTACTACGAGATCGTCACGGCCGAGTGGGCCAGGCAGTGGCCGGTCGAGGACCTCTGGGTCGCGTCACTCGCTAGCCCGGTCCCTTGACAAAGCAACAGGGCCTGATCTGCGTTTCCGCAGGCCAGGCCCTGTTCGTTGTAGCGGGGGCAGTGTCTGAGTTCAGGACATCGTGCACACCTGTCGCGCGACATCGTTCACACCCTGAGCCAAGGGGTGCGCGATGGGGATGCCGTAACTGATCGTGACGGCCGTGCTGGTGGAGGGCCGAACCAAGAGGCACCGACATCGAGATCTTCAACATGCTCGACGACCACTCCCGCTATTGCCTGGACAGCCACGCGCTGCCCGTGTTCAAGGGCCACGACGTCGACCGGCGCTTCCGCGAAGCCGCTGACACCTATGGAAATCCGCCAGCCTGCTCACCGACAACGGCGCCGTGTTCACCGGACGCTCCCGCGGTCACGGCCGCGTCGCGCTCGAGATCACCCTGCACTCCCGCGGGATCAACTTCCGCCACTCCCGGCGCTACCACCCGCAGACCTGCGGCAAGATCGAACGGTTCCACCAGAGCCTCAAGACCTGGCTGGCCCGGCGGCCACCGCCCGGACCATCCGCCAGCTCCAGGCGCAGCTGGACACCTTCCGCGCCTACTACAACGACGTCCGACCCCACCGGGCACTCGGCCGCAGCACCCCCCCGCCTACGCCGCCCGACCCAGGGCGCCCCCAGCCGGCACCCCGCTTCACGCCGGCCACTGGCGGATCCGACACGACCGGATCGACTCCAGCGGAGTGTTCACCCTGCGGCACAACAGCAAGCTGCACCACATCGGCATCGGCCGACGACACGCCCGCAGCGACATCCTCGTCCTGGTCCACGACCTCGACATTCGGGTGCTCACCACCGACGGCGAGCTCCTGCGAGAACTACGCCTAGACCCCACCCGGGACTACCAACCACAACCCAAAACGTGAACGATGTCCCGAGACACCTGTGAACGGTGTCCCGAGACATCGCAGTTGTAGCGGGGGCAGGATTTGAACCTGCGACCTCTGGGTTATGAGCCCAGCGAGCTACCGAGCTGCTCCACCCCGCGTCGGAGTGCGCCGCAAGCCTACGTCAGCCCGCTGGGGCCTGCAAATCTCCGCGCCGGACCCGGCTCGGCTGTCACGGGGTGGGCGACGGCGTCGGTGAGGGCGACGCCGCGCCGGACGAGCGGCCCCCGCTCTCCGCCGCCACCGCCCGCTCGATGGCGTCCTCGAGACGGGCCTGCGCCCGGCCGTACGCTGCGAAGTCGTTGGCCTTGAGGGCGGCCTCCGCGTCGGCGATGGCGGTCCTGCGCGTCTTCGAGGGCCGCGTGCAGGGCAGCCTCGTCAACGGTTCCGGGCGACGCCGTGCCGGTCGGGGACGGTGTCGGTGTCGGCGTTCCTCCTGGCGGTGGCGGCACCTCTCCGGTGTCGACGCCGGACTCACCTGCGAACACCGTGTCGAGTGCCTCCTGCAGGGTGTCCTCGAACGCGATCCTGTCCCCGAACCCCACCAGCACCTTGCGCAGCAGCGGGAACGCCGTCGTCGTCGACGGCCTGCACGTAGACCGGCTCGACGTACAGCAGTCCACCGCCGACGGGCAGGGTCAGCAGGTTGCCGTAGAGCGACGTCGGATGCGCCGCGTTCCAGGATGTTGATCTCGGTCGCCACCTCGTCGTTGGACGAGAAGGCGTTCTGCACCTGCGACGGTCCGTTGATCTGCACCGAGCGAGGCAGCTGCAGCACCCGGATCTTGCCGTAGTCGCTGCCGGGGTCGGCGTTGACGGCCATGAACGCCGACCAGGTTCTCGCGGGCGCCGGTCGGCACGAACGTCGTCGTGAGCGAGAAGGTCGGCGCCTGCTGGCCCGGGCATCTGCAGGGTCAGGTAGTACGGCGGCTGCAGCGCGTCGCCGCGACGGCGTCGGGTCCTGCGGCACGCGCCAGAAGTCACCGCCGTTGTAGAACGCCTGCGGGTTCGTCACGTGGTAGCGCGCGAACAGCGTCGCGCTGGACCTTGAACAGGTCCTCGGGGTAGCGCAGGTGCTCCATCAGGCTCGTCGCCGATGGCCGACCGCGGCTTCACCGTGCCGGGGAACGCCTTCATCCACGTCTTGAGCACCGGGTCCTCGGTGTCCCACTCGTACAGCGTGACCGTGCCGTCGTAGGCGTCGACGGTTGCCTTGACCGAGTTGCGGATGTAGTTCACCCGCTCCACCGGTGTCACCAGGGCCGTCGACGTGGTGGTCAGCGAGTCGGTGGTGACGTCCTCGAGCGTGCTGCGCGTCGCGTAGGGGTAGCTGTTGCGTCGTGGTGTAGCCGTCGACGATCCACTGGATCTTGCCGTCGACCACCGCCGGGTAGGGGTCGCCGTCCAGCGTGAGCCACGGCGCGACCTGCTCCACCCGCTCCTTGGGCTCGCGGTTGTACAGGATGCGCGACTCGGGTGTCACCCGGTCCGAGAGCAGGAGGTTGGCCTCCTGGTACTTGCTGGCGAACAGCAGCTTGCGCCACAGCGAGCCGATCGCGACGCCGCCCTTGCCCTGTGTAGGTGGTGTTGGACTGGCCCGTCCCCGTGGCGTCGTCCGGGAAGTCCAGCTCGACCGGCGAGGCGCCCTTCGGTCCGCCGACGATGCTGTAGGTCGGTGACTCCTCGCCGAAGTAGATCCGCGGCTCGAACTGCCCGAGCTCGCCCTGCGGCGGGATGTTGGAGGACACGAACGACGGCCGGCCCTGGCTGGGCTCGTTGCCGAGCGCGGCGACGAAGCCGAACCCGTGGGTGTAGACCGTGTGGTCGTTGATCCAGTTGCGCTGCTCGGGCGGCAGGCCGGTGAGGTCGAGCTCGCGGACCGCGGTCACGAGGTCCCGGCGCTCGTTGTCGACGGTGTAGCGGTCGACATCCAGCGCGGGAGGGAAGTCGTAGTAGGCGCGGATCTGCTGCAGGTTCCGGTAGGTCGGGCTGAGCAGCGCCGGGTCGAGCAGGCGGATGCTGGCCGTGGTGTCGGAGTCCTCCCGCAGCTGGCCGGCCGTCACATCGGTCTTGGCGGAGTAGTCCTGCACCTCGGCGTCGTCGATGTTGTAGGCCGTGCGGGTCGCGGCGATGTTGCGCTGGATGTAGGGCGCTTCGCGGTCCGGCTCGGCCGGCTTGACCTGGAACCGCTGGACCACCGCTGGGTAGACACCGCCGACCAGCAGCGCGGAGAGCAGGAGAAGACCGACGCCGAGCCCCGGCAGCAGCCAGGTGCGGCGGAAGATGTTGGCGAAGAACAGGATCGCGCAGATCACCGAGATGGCCGACAGCGTCAGTCTTGCCGAACAGCACGGCCTCGACGTCGGTGTAGGTGAGCCCGGTGAAGTCCGCGCGGCCGATGTGGTCCTCCTTCACCGCCAGGCTGTAGCGGTCCAGCCAGTAGGCGACCGCCTTGAGCAGGACGAAGGTGCCCAGCAGGACGGACAGGTGCACCCGCGCGGCGGGGGTGGCCCGCTCGCCGAACGTCGCCTGCAGCCGCAGCCCGCCGTACAGGTAGTGGGTGACGGCCGCGGCGATCAGGCACAGGACGACCGTCGCGAAGGCGAAGCTCAGGACGAACCGCCACCAGGGCAGGTCGAAGGCGAAGAACGAGATGTCCATGCCGAACTGGGGGTCGTTCGATCCCGAACGGCTGTCCGTTGCGCCACTGCAGGTAGGTCCGCCACTCGCTGGACGCACTCGACCCGGCGATCAGCCCGAGCAGCGCGCAGACCGCGAGCACGACGTAGCGGCGGTAGGGGTCGATCGCCATCCGGTAGCGGTCGAGCTCCTGCTGGCCGGGGATCAAGGCCTGGTACGCCGGGCGGGTCCGCCAGGCCACGACGAAGTTCACGGCGACCGCGGCAGCGAAGAGCAGGCCGAACACGAAGAACAGCGCCGTCTTGGTCCAGAGCTCCTTGGTGAAGACGGACGCTGTAGCCGACCGACTGGAACCAGAGGTAGTCGGTGTAGATGCCGGTGAAGATGCTGAACGCAAGCAGCAGGACGCCCGCGATGATCACCGTGGGCAGCAACGCCCGGCCACGGCGGCGTCCCGGCGTCGGAGCCGGACGGCGAGGGGGGCCCGAGGCGCCGGACATCTCAAAACTCACGGATGGCGTTCCTTCGGGTTCGCGTGGACCGCTCTGGTCCTCGTCCGGTCAACCTACCGAGCCATCGCGGGAGTTCCCACCACGGCGTACGGTTCGTCGCCGCGTGATGCAGGATCGAGACATGCAGCAGCCCCGGAGACCAACACGCGGCTCACCCAGGTCGCGGTCGACATCGAGCGGCACGTCGCGGCCGGCGGCTGGGACCAGCCACCGCACCTCTACGCGCTCGTCGAGACCGCCGACCTGCTGCGCCGGGAGCCGCAGCTCGCCGGCGAGCTGGGCATCGTCGCCGCACCTCCCGGTGACCTCACCCCGATCGACCAGGGCGATCTGCCCGCCCACGACTCGCTCGACGAGCTGCTCGCGGGCATCACCTGGGCGCCGGAGGTGCTCGGCACCGCCCTCGCGGTGGAGCGGCTGATGCTGCCGCCGGGCGAGGAGGAGGCACTGCCTGACGACGAGGGCGAGGCGCTGCGGTGGGTGGCCGAGCACCCGAACCGGCAGGAGGTTCGGCTCGTGGTCGCCGTCCTGCGTGACGGTTCGCGCGCGGCCGCGCTGCGGATGCGCGTCCCACGACGACGAGAAGGCGGTGCTCAGCGGGCCGGACCTGGTCCCGACCCTCGCGGAGGCCCTCGGCGCGACGTTCGCCGACTGAGCGGTCAGGCGGCGCAGGCCGGGAGGTCGCGCGTCGTCGTCCTTCGCCAAGGCGTCCAGGGCGGCAACTGCGGTCTTCAGCGAGGTCACCTTGACGAGCCGCAGCCCTTCGGGCGCGGTCTTGACGGCCTCGGCGCAGTTGTCCTCGGGCACGAGGAACACCTTGGCGCCGGCGTCCTTGGCGCCGATCATCTTCTGCGGGATGCCGCCGATCGCACCGACCGCGCCGGCGTCGTCGATGGTGCCGGTTCCCGCCACATGTCGTCCGTTCGTGAGTGCACCGGGCGTGAGCTTGTCGACGATTCCCAGCGCGAACATCAGCCCTGCACTCGGGCCGCCGACGTCGCGCAGCGAGATCTCGACGCTGAACGGGTAGTCGGCGTCGTCCTTGGTCAGGATCCCGACGATGGCGCGCCCGTCCTCCGCGGCGCTCGTGGTCACGGTCGTCTCGACCCGTTTCCCGTTGCGCAGCGCGGTGATGGCTCACGTCCTCGCCCGGCTTGTGCGCGGTGATGAGGTCGCGCAGGCGGGCGCCGCCCATCGCGGGCTTGCCGTCGACCTCGACCACCACGTCGCCGGGACGGAGCTTGCCCTTGGCCGGCGAGCCGGGAGAGAGCTCGTCCACGATCACCCGGGTAGTGACCGGGATGCCGAGCTCGCGCAGTGCCGCGGTGGTCGCGTTCTCCTGCGACTCGGTCATCTCCGCCGCGCTCTGCCGCTCGACCTCGTCGGCGCTCTCGCCAGGGGGATAGATCTGCTCCTCCGGCACGATCGCCACCGAGTCGTCGAGCCAACCCCGCAGCGCGGTGACGATGTCCATCCGCTGCCGCGGACCGCCGAGCACCGACACGGTGGTCAGGTCCAGGTGGCCCTTCGTCGGGTAGGTCTCGTGTCCCTTGATGCGGATCAGCTCGGTCTTGCCGACCGTGCTCAGCGTGTCGGTGGTCGGACCGGGGCTCAGCGCGACGTACGGGACGGGAAGCAGCGCGGCAATAGCGGCGAGGACCACCACGAGAATCCCCGCGGCAGCCAGCGTGCGAACGCGGGGCGACATGCTGGACAGCCTACGAGCCGCGGCCCGGTCTGCGGCGCTCGTAGCCGCGGCGCCGCTCCGGCAGCCGGTCCTTCGACGGGTCGCCGGACCGGCGGTCGAACGCCGCCTTGAAGCGTTCCCGCTCCTCGAGCGAGTCGTGGACGTCGACGGGTGGGCGCGTCCTGGTCGCCCACATCACCCAGAGGATCGCCAGCACCACCGCGATCGACCGGGATGGCGAGCCACACCAGAGCCTTCATCTACAGGCCCACCCACTCCTGCGAGCCGTCGGCGAACATCTGGTTCTTCCAGATCGGCACGGTCGCCTTGAGCTCGTCGATGAGCGCCTGGCAGGCCGCGAAGGCCTCAGCGCGATGGGGGCAGGACGCGGCGACGACCACGGCCAGGTCGCCGACCGCGAGGTCACCGACGCGGTGCACCGCCGCGAGCGCGGTCACCGGTGCGTGGCGGCCACGTGCTCGGCGACCTCCCGCAGGGCGACGTCGACGGTCGGATGGGCCGAGTAGCCGAGTGCCTCGACCGCCTTGCCGCTGTCCTCGTCGCGCACCGTCCCGACGAAGACCACGGTGCCGCCGGCCACCGGGTCGGCCACCGCGGCGAGCACCTCGTCCACCGACAGCGCCGTCTCGCGGACGGCGAGAAGGCGGATGGCCGCAGAGCCGCTCGGTTCGACAGTCATGCCGCTCATCCTCGTCTCATCTTGCGGGCCCGGCGGACCAGGGCGGCCGTGCCGACCACCGCCACCGCCGCGCCGGCGGCGCCGATCGTCGCGTCGCGCCGGCCGACCCGGCGCGCGGCCAGTGCGTGGTGACCGCTCACCTGCTCGAGCAGGACGCCGAGCGCGGTGGGGTTGTCGTACGTCGGTCGCCACCCAGCCTCGCGCAGCTTCGTCGAGGGCACCACCCAGGGATGCATGACGTACTGCAGGTCGCTCGCCGGTGCCGGGATCACGCCGAGCCGGTGCAGCCGTCCCGCCGTGGCCAGCGCGACGGACGACGGCAGCTCGATGCGCCGCATCCCGGTGAGCGTCTCGACCTCCGACTGCTCGAGCCAGCCGTCGCACCCGACCGTCACCACGCCGGTCACCCGGCCCAGCGCGGCGGCGACGACCGCATCCGCCAGGTCGTCGACGTGGCAGAACTGCCACTTCGGCGCCGTGCCGCGCACGACCAGCAGCCGCGGCGCCTCGAAGTGGCGCGTCAGCACGCTGTCGATGCCGGGCCCCACCACCGCGGCCGGGCGCAGCACCGTGACCTCCAGGCCCGGATGGGTGCGCGGAGCCTGCTGCGCCAGCCGCTCGATCTCGATCAGGTCGCCGATCAGGGCACCGTCGGGCACCGCGTGCAGCGGCGCGTCCTCGTCCAGGGGGACCGGGTTCTGCGGCAGCGCGCCGTAGACCATGGCCGACGTGCAGAGCACGACCCGGCGTACGCCGGCCGCGGCCGCCGCCGTCAGCACCGTCTGCGTGCCGCGGACGTTGCGCGAGGCGAGGCCGTTCGCGCCCTGGCCGCCCACGCCCCCCGGACCCGCTGGCATCCACGCCGAGATCGAGCGCCAGGTGCACGAGGGTGTCGACGGTGCCCAGGCGCGCGGCGATGCCTGGGTCGCAGACATCGTGCAGCCGCCAGGTGGCGCCTTCGACGTGACCGCGACGGGTGTCGATGCCGATCACCTTGCCCACGGCCGGGTCCGCGGCCAGGGCCCGCGCGCTGGCGAGCCCGAGCCCGTCCGCCGCACCGGTCACCGCCACCACCGGGCCCGGCGCTGCGCCGTGAGCGAACCGCGCGCTTTGCCGGCTCGGCCGCGGAACTCATCGCGGCCCCCAGGTGGTTACGTTGGTCATGGCAGTCATGGTGCCTCCATCCTGCCTTCCTCCTGCTTTGGGGCGAGCGTGAGCAACCTTCCCTTCGGGTTCAACCCGGGTCGCGGTGACGACGGCGACGGCAACGACGACGGCGGCGCGGCGCACAGCCAACGACCCGTTCGCCGCGCTGTTCGGCGGGGGCAACTCCGGCGACATCGGCGCGGCCTTCCAGCAGCTCGGGCAGCTGCTGTCGTGGCAGGGCGGCCCCGTCAACTGGGACCTCGCCCGCGACCTGGCCCGGCAGGCCGTCGCAGCCGCCGGCGACCACTCGGTCAGCGCCGCCGAGCGCGACGAGGTGCTCGATGCGATGCGCCTCGCCGAGCTGTGGCTCGACCCGGTCACCGTCGTTCGCCGCCGGCGTGACGTCGGCGAACGCATGGAGCCGCGCCGAGTGGGTCGAGCAGACCCTGCCCGCCTGGCGTGAGCTGGTCGACCCGGTCGCCGGCCGCGTCGTCGACGCGATGGCCGCTCTGCTGCAGGGCGAGGGCGGCCCGTTGGGCGACCTGGGCGGGCTCGGCGCGCTCGGCCAGTCGCCGGAGCAGCTGCAGGCGCTGACCGGACCGGGCGGGCCGCTGCAGCAGATGATGACGAGCATGGGCGGGGCGATGTTCGGCGCCCAGATCGGCCAGGCGATCGGCGGACTCGCCGTCGAGGTGGTCGGCTCCACCGACATCGGCCTGCCACTCACTCCCACCGGCCGGGCTGCCCTGCTGCCCGCCAACATCGCTGCCTTCGGTGCCGGACTCGAGGTGCCCGCCGACCAGGTGCGGCTCTACCTCGCGCTGCGCGAGGCCGCGCACCAACGGCTGTTCGCGCACGTGCCGTGGCTGCGCGCACACCTCGTCGATGCCGTCGCCGCCTACGCACGCGGCATCAACGTGGACACCACGCAGCTCGAGGAGGCGATGGGCCGCATCGACCCGAGCAACCCGGAGGCGCTGCAGGAGGCGCTGACGGGTGGGCTGTTCGAGCCACAGGACACGCCAGAACAGCGCGCGGCGCTGGCCCGGCTCGAGACCGCGCTCGCGCTGGTCGAGGGCTGGGTCGACGAGGTGGTCGACGCCGCGGCGGCGGCGCACCTGCCCGCGGCAGCGGCGCTGCGCGAGACGGTGCGCCGCCGGCGGGCGAGCGGCGGACCGGCCGAGCAGACGTTCGCGTCGCTGGTCGGCCTGGAGCTGCGGCCCCGGCGGTCACGCGACGCTGCCGCCCTGTGGCATGCGGTCCTGGACGCCTACGGGATGGACCGTCGCGACGCGGTCTGGGCGCACCCCGACCTGATGCCGACCGCCGAGGACCTCGACCACCCGGAGCTCTTCACGGCCGGGCTGCGCGACTCCGGCGCGCCGCTGGATCTCTCCGGGCTCGACGACCCCGACCTGCCGGCGGCACCCCCCGAGTCCGGGTGACTAGCGATCTGCACGGTGATGCGGTCCGGGTGCTGACCGGTTGGCGCGCACCCGATGACGAGCAGGAGCGGCTGCGCACCTCGTACGTCGAGCATCTTCGCGGCCACCGCGACGGGCTGTCGCGCAGCTGCGTCCCGGCCCACCTGACCGCAAGCGCCCTCGTCGTGGACGCGACCGGGGAGCACGTCCTGTTGGCCCTGCATCGCAAGGGTGGTTTCTGGGCGCAGCTCGGCGGCCACTGCGAGCCGGCCGACAAGACGCTGTCCGGTGCCGCGCTGCGCGAGGCAACGGAGGAGTCGGGCATCGACGGGCTGCGGGTGCTGGGGTCGGGACCGGTGGACCTCGACGCGCACCAGCTCTCGGGTGCGTTCGGCAGCTGCGGCGAGCATCTGGACGTGCGCTTCCTCGTGGTCGCGCCAGCAGGCGCCGAGCCGGTCGTCAGCGACGAGTCGGACGACGTGCGGTGGTTCCGGTGGGACGCGCTGCCTCGCGATGCGGTCGTCGACCTGACGCGGCTCGTGTCGGCCGCACGCGCGCTGTTCGCGGACGTGGGTCAGCCCGGGCCGTCGACGTCGGGAGCGATGTCGAGCCCAGCTGCGGCCGCAACGCCCTCGAGGTAGCCCCGGGCCCGCTCGGCTCGTGGATAGCCCTCGACCTCCGCCCAGAACCGCGGACCGTGGCCGGTGACGAGCAGGTGGGCCAGCTCGTGAACCAGCACGTAGTCGACCACCCAGCCCGGCATGCCCTGCAACCGCGACGACAGCCGGATTGACCCGTCGACCGGCGTGCAGGAGCCCCACCTGCTGCCCTGGTTGGTGACCCAGCGCACGCTGGCCGGCTTGGCCCGGCCGCCGAGATGGCGACGCGACAGGTCGCGGGCCCGCGCCAGCAGCTCGTCGTCGTCGGGACGGCGGCGCCGGTCCTGGTTGGCCAGCCGCTCGACCATCAGGGCGACCCAGTGCTTCTCCTCGGCGCGGGTCATGCGGGCCGGGATCATCACCACGGTGCGGTCGCCGTCGCGGTAGGCGGACACCGTGCGGCGGCGCCGCGCGCTGCGGCGGACCTCGACCTCCGGGGCTGGTGGAGAGGGGGCTTGGGGGCGGCGGGCGGGGCGCGGCGGGGGCATGGCAAAAAGGTAGCGACTTTTCTTTCCTCCACAGCCGGTGGATGACATAACCGCAGGTCAGCGGCCTGGCGCGTGATCATCCCCAGTGTTGTCCACAGGTGTGTCCACGGGTGTCCACAGCGACACCCCGGCCGTTCCCCATGGTTCCCACAGGCCTGTCCACAGGGTGGGGGCCGGCGGCGTTGACGGGCCTGCCGCCGACTCCTAGCGTCTGCTCCGACGAAGCCCCCGGGACACTGCCGGCAGGGACGCGCGCAAGGGGAAGGCGAGCGTCCCACCGCCGGACAGCCCCGGGGGCTTCGTGGCGTCAGCGGCTCCGTGTCCGCGTCCTGCTACTCGCCGGCGAGCAGTGCCTGGAGGGGAGCGACCGGGACGACGTCCACTGCCTTGGCCGCCAGGCTCGGATCCACGGTGACCACGGCGTCGGCCTGCAGCCGGGCGATCGCCAGGTACTCCGCGTCGCGGATCGTGGCCCAGTCGTGCTCACGCGCGATCCGCCACGCCAGCCCGCGCGAGACCCGGTCACCGAGCAACCGCATCTTCAGTCCCGTCATCCGCTCGTGGGTCTCCAGTGCGGCTTGCTCGGTGCGCTCGCCCCGACGGACGTCGCGCAACAACAGCTGCAACGCCTCCGAACGAATCGAGTTCGGCCCGACCAGCTGGTGGCCGGGATCGATGGACAGGTCGCTGTCCGCGAGATGCAGCAAGGTGGGAGCGTCGATGACGTAGCGCGCCATGGCTTCAGCGTAAACAGCGGCCGCTGCTGTGCCTGATCTCAGCGGCCGGTGAACCGGGGCCGCCGGCGCTCGCGCTGGGCGGCCAGGCCCTCCTGCAGGTCCTCGGTCGCCAGCGTCACCGGCTGGGCCAGCGCCTCCCACTGCAGCGCCGCGTCGAACGTCACCGGCCCGCCCACGGCCAGCGCCGCCTTGGTCAGCCGGGTCGCCACCGGCGCAGCCGCCGCGACCGTCTGCGCCACCGACAGGGCGTGGGCCAGCAGCTCGGCTGCCGGCAGCGACCGGTTGACCAGGCCCATGCCGGCCGCCTCCGCACCGGTCACGATCCGCCCGGTCAGCAGCATCTCGCGCGCCACCGCCAGCCCGGCGACCTCCGGGACGAGGTAGGTGCTCGCCATCCCGGGGTGCATCCCCAGCGCGGTGAACGGCATCCCGAGCCGGGCATCCTCCGCGGCGTAGCGCAGGTCGCAGGCCAGCGCCAGCGCCATCCCGGCCCCGATGGCTGCCCCGTTGACGGCGGCGATGGTGGGCACCTCGAGGGCCCGGATCGAGAGCCAGGTCCGGTAGAACGGCAGCATCCGCTCGCGCAGGCGGTCGACGGCCGCCCCCGGCTCGGAGCCGATCCACGAGACGTCCCCGCCCGCGCAGAACGCGCTGCCCTCCCCCGTCACGACCACCGCTCGGACGGTCCGGTCCGCCCGCAGGGCCGCCATCACCCGCCCCCACGACTCGGTCATGCCCACGGACATGGCGTTGCGGCGGTCGGGCAGGTCCAGCGTGACGAGCACCACGCCGCCCGCCTGGCGCTCGACCCGCAGGTCAACGAGGGTTCCCAGGGCCTCCGGGGCGCCCGCTGGGGTCCCCCCGGCCGCTGCGCCCGGCCCGTCGTACGGCGTCTCGTCCATGGCCCCGGAGGCTAGCGAAGCGGGTGCCCGGGAGGGGCCGGGAACAGGCGCGGAGGGGCGGGTCCCACGCTTGGACCCCCGCCTGCCGTAGGGTGGCGACAGGCTCAGCCACGCATGAGGCTGGCTGGGCGCCGTCGGCCGATCGAGGAGGACCTGTGGCTGAGAGCTACACCGGAGACGCCTACTGCGTGAAGTGCAAGGAAAAGCGTGACTTCACCGGCGAGGTCAAGGTCAGTGAGTCCGGCCGCCGTATGGCTCAGGGCATCTGCCCGGTCTGCGGCACGAAGCTGAACCGGATCCTCGGCAAGGCCTGAGGCTCCACCAGCGCATGAGAGGGGCGGTCCTTCGGGGCCGCCCCTCTCGGCGTCTACGCTTCCGGCCGTGACCGACTGGCGCGCCCGCGTCCTCGACGCGATCGATGCCGGTACGCCGGAGATGGTCGCCCTGCTGGCCGGGCTGGTCGCGACACCGAGCGTGAGCGGCACCGATCCCGAGCACGAGATCCAGGCCCGGCTGGCCGCTGAGCTGGCCGCCGAGGGCCTCGACGTCGACCACTGGTCGCTGCCGCTGGCGCAGCTGCTCGAGGAGCCGGACTTCCCCGGCGTCGAGGTCGAGCGGTCCGAGGCGTGGGGACTGGTCGGTCGGCTCGCCGGTGACGGCAGTGGCGAGGGCCGCACGCTGATGCTCAACGCGCACGTGGACGTCGTACCTCCTGGCGACCCGCAGGCCTGGTCGACCGACGACCCGTTCTCCGGGCGCATCGCCGGTGACGTTCTCTACGGCCGCGGCGCCTGCGACATGAAGGCAGGGTTGGTCGCGGCGATGTTCGCAGTGCGTGCCGTACGCCGTGCGGGCGCGCCGTTGCGCGGCGACCTGCTGCTCGCGTGCGTCCCCGGCGAGGAGGACGGCGGGCTCGGGACCTACGGGATGCTGCGGCGCGGGTGGCGCGCGGATGTGTGTGTGGTCCCGGAGCCGACCAGCCTCGACCTGGTGCCCGCCAACGCCGGTGCGCTGACCTTCCGGCTGCGCGTGCCCGGTCAGGCGACGCACGCATCGCGGCGCACCGAGGGGGTCAGCGCCGTCGAGGCGTTCCTGCCGGTCTGGCACGCGCTGCTGCGTCTCGAGGCGCGGCGCAACGTCGACGTCGACCCGTTGATGCGGCGCTGGCCGATCGCCTACCCGCTGTCCATCGGCACGATCCAGGCCGGTGACTGGGCCTCGACCGTGCCCGACCTGCTGGTTGCCGAGGGCCGCCTCGGCGTCGCGCTCGACGAGCCGATCGAGAACGCACGCACCGAGCTCGAGGAGGCGGTCGCTGCTGTCTGCGCCGACGACCCGTGGCTGCGCGAGCACCCGGTCACCGTGCAGTGGTGGGGCGGGCAGTTCGCGTCCGGGCGACTGCCCGAGTCCAGCGACCTCGCCGAACGGGTCGCCCGCGCGCATGCGACGGCGGGCGGGGGCGTGCAGGAGGTGTGGGGCGGACCGTTCGGCAGCGACCTCCGGCTGCTGACGGGTCTGGGGGGCATCCCGACCGTGCACTACGGCCCCGGTGACGCGGTGCGTGCGCACGCACCCGACGAGTCGGTCGCCGATCCCCGAGATGGTGCTGGCCGCCCGCGCCCTCGCGGTCCTCGCGCTGGACGTCTGCGGCACGGCTGGCGCCCCCTTGGACAGTCCGCCTGTGGACGGTGCCCCGCCCGGATAGCGCCGGACCTGCCACGCTCGGGGACCCGTCGAGCCCGCAAGTCCTGGAGAGCGCCGTGCCCCGTCCTGCCGTCGTGCCCGTCGCACCTGCCCGGCCCCTGCTCAAGCCGGCGCTGCGTCGCCTGTGGCGCGACGCGACGACGCTGCAGCTCGGCCTGGACCCGGCGCACGCGGTCGTGATCGGCGGGCTCGACCCGCACGTTGCCCGGCTGGTCGAGAGCCTGGACGGCACCCGCGACCGGCCCGGCGTGCTGACCGCGGCCACCCGCCTCGGCATGGAGCAGGCGCGGGCCGCCGAGCTCCTCGAGCTGCTCACCAGGGCCGGCGTCCTCGACGACGGGGCGGCCGACCACGCGCCGCTGCGCACCCTGGATCGCCGCGAGCGTGACCGGCTCGCACCCGACCTCGCCGCGGTGTCGCTGGGTGCTGAGCGCAACGACGGCGGCGTGGCAACACTCGCCCGTCGTCGCGAGAGCGTCGTGAGCGTGCATGGCGCGGGTCGCGTCGGTGCGTCCGTGGTCACGTTGCTGGCAGCCGCGGGTGTGGCCGGTCTGGCGGTCGACGACGGCGCGCCGAGCCGGCTGGCCGATGCGGCGCCGGCGGGCATCTCGATCGACGACGAGGGAGCGCGCCGGCAGGACGCCGCGTTGCGGGCGGCGCGCCGGGTCGCGCCGTCGGTGCGGCCGCGGCTGCGCGTGCCGGAGCGGCCCGACATCGCCGTGCTCACGGTTGTCGGCGCGGTCGACCCGCGGTTCGCCGACCGGCTCGTGCGCCGTGGCGTCCCGCACCTGTTCGCCGCCGTGCGCGAGGGCACCGGCGTCGTCGGCCCACTGGTGCTGCCGGGGCAGTCCTCGTGCCAGCGCTGCCACGACCTGCACCGCACCGATCGCGACCCGGCGTGGCCGAGCATCGCCGCCCAGCTGTCCGGCACCGCGAGCCAGGTCACCACGCCCTGCGACGTGGTGCTCGCCACGACCGTGGCCGCACACGCAGCGCTGCAGGTGCTGGCGTTCCTCGACGGCGACCGGGCGGCGCCGCCCCGCGACCGGTTGCCGACCGTCGACGGCACGCTCGAGATCGCCCGCGAGGACGGGCGGGTGCGCCGCCGCTCCTGGTCGCGCCACCCGCTCTGCGGGTGCAGCTGGCCGGGTGACCGAGCCGAACAATGACTCCCGCGAGGGCACGGCACGCGACAATGGCTGAATGAGTGACCTGCCCCGCCGTGCGGTGACCCGCACGGCCAAGCTCGCGGGCCTCCCGCTGGGCTACGCCGGCCGGGCCACCTGGGGCCTGGGCCGGCGGCTGGGCGGCCGCCCGGCCGAGCTGGTCGCCGCCGAGGTGCAGGCCCGCACCGCCGAGCAGCTCTTCCGCGTGCTCGGCGAGCTCAAGGGCGGGGCGATGAAGTTCGGCCAGGCGATGTCGGTGTTCGAGGCGGCGTTGCCCGAGCACCTCGCCGGTCCCTATCGCGAGACCCTGACCAAGCTGCAGGAGGCCGCGCCGCCGTTGCCGGCGGGCAAGGTGCACGCCGTACTCGCCAAGCAGCTCGGCGCCGACTGGCGCGACCTCTTCACGACGTTCGACGACAAGCCGGCAGCAGCGGCGTCGATCGGCCAGGTGCACCGCGCGACGTGGGCCGACGGCCGCGCGGTCGCGGTCAAGGTGCAGTACCCCGGTGCGGGTGCGGCCCTGCTGGCCGACCTCAACCAGCTCGGACGGATGAGCCGCATGGTCGGCATGCTCGTCCCCGGCCTGGACGCCAAGCCGCTGGTCGCCGAGCTGAAGTCGAGGATCGCCGAGGAGCTCGACTACGAGCTCGAGGCGCGCAGCCAGGCTGCGTTCGCCACGGCGTACGACGGGGACCCGGACATCCTCGTGCCGCACATCGTGGCGAGCGCCGACAAGGTGCTCGTCTCGGAGTGGGTCGACGGTGTGCCGCTCTCGCGCATCATCGCGTCGGGCACACCTGCGCAGCGCGACCGGGCGGGCCTGCTGCTCGCGCGCTTCCTGTTCTCGGGCCCGGCGCGGGTGGGCCTGCTGCACGCGGACCCGCATCCCGGCAACTTCCGGCTGCTCGACGACGGCCGCCTCGGCGTCCTCGACTTCGGAGCGGTCAACCGGCTGCCGGGCGGCATGCCCCCGTCCATCGGACCGCTGCTGCGGGCGGCGATCGCCGGCCACGCCGATGTCGTGCTCGCGGGCCTGCGCGAGCAGGGCTTCGTCCGGCCCACGATCGACATCGACGCACAGCGGCTGCTCGACTACCTCTCTCCGGGCCTGGAACCGGTGCGGGCCAAGAGGTTCCGGTTCACGCGGGCCTGGCTGCGCTCGCAGGCGGTGCGCGTCGCCGACCCCCGGTCACCCGCCTACAGCACCGGCCTGCGGCTGAACCTGCCGCCCGACTACCTGCTCATCCACCGCGTGACGATGGGCACGATCGGCGTGCTCTGCCAGCTCGAGGCCGAGGCCGCCTGGTCGGGCGAGCTGCGCACGTGGCTGCCGGGTTTCGCGCGGCGTCGCTCCACCCGCGCAACGCCCTGACGCGCTCAGAACCAGTCGGCGTCGAGCCGGCCCTCCATGGCGCGCACGTTCTCGCGGCTGCACCGGTCGCAGTAGTAGCGCGTCTCGCCGCGTTCGAGCGATGTCGTCCAGGTCAGCGGCTGCTCCGGTTCGGTCGCGCCGCACAGGGCGCACGACACGGGCCCGCCGTCGCTCATCGCAGCGTCTCCGGCGGGTCGTAGCGGAACTCGCTGTCGAGGTCGGCGACCTCGACGCAGCCCCCGGAGATGTCGAAGAGGACGAAGGGGTCGCTGGCGTAGCCGGTCACCTGGGTGTTCACCTCGCCCGTCACCGCTTCCAGGGTCAGCACCTCGCCGTCGTCGTCCACCGTCACGAGCCGGTAGCCCTTCGGCGCCAGCGCGGCTTTGACCCGGTCGACGAGCAGGTCGGCATCACTGGCGTCAGGCGCCGGATCGAGCCGGCCCTCGACGTAGTACTGCAGCCAGCCCACCTTGTCGCGGCAGCTGCGCCACTGGCCCTCCACGGGGCCGAACAGCTGGCCCACGGTCGTCATCTCGTCGAGGACCTCGACCGACACGTCGAGGACCGTGGCTCTCGACTTCGCGGCCGATGACCTGATGTCGTCGTGCGAAGGGGAGCAGCCGGTCAGCGCGACCGCGCCGGCAAGCAGCGGCGCGGCGGCCTTGGCCAATGGTGTCATCGGGTCACCCTCGCTGGAGGTCGGGCCGGCGAGCTCGATGACGTCGACCTCTTGCGGCAGCCGGTCCCGCGCGTGCGCCAGCAGGTCACGGTCGGGTCCACCGTCACCGGGTGGGGACGGTCGGTTCACGGTCGGCCTCCGGGTCGGCGTTGATGCCATCGGGCAGGAACGGCACTTCATCACGGTACGCGGCGAGCCGCGATCCCGTCGTAGTGGCCGACGACGATGTGCACGATGTTCGACAGCGACTCGGTCTTGGGCTCGAAGTACTTGGAGTGGTCGTCGAGGTCCACCCGCCAGGAGTTGCGCGTGACGTCCTCCGCCTGGAAGCGCACGGCGCCGAACCTCTCGTGCGTCGGGTCCAGGCCGAACCGGTCCGCGTAACTCACCGGGTCGCGACTGCTGGCCCCGATGAACACGTGGCCGGCGGGGACGTGCAGGGCACTCACGTGCTCGACGTCGGCTCCGGGACTACCGACGAGCACCGCGTCGTCGACGCCGGTGACGTAGTCGCGCAACGCGGTGCCGGTCGTCGTACTGCCGTAGCTGTGGCCGATGACCGTCAGGTGCGGCACGACGGAGCGCGAGGCCTGCACCGCCATGACGTCTGCAGCCAGCAGGTCGGCGCCCGCCTCCGCCGCGTCGTCCCCCCAGACGTTCAGGAAGCTCGGGCGCGTCGTAACCGAGCCACGCCACTGCCGCCGTGGTCGTCTCCGGCCGCGAGGCGCCCGGTCGCGCGCACGAGCAGGCCGGCGCTGGCGACCAGGCCGGGGAAGGTCTCGCTCAGGCTGGCATGGAGTCCGGGCACGAGGAACGCGACATGGTCGGCGGTGTCGACGTCGCCGACGGCGATCGCCGCCCGGCCGTCGCCGGCGAACGCGCGAGGGTCGAAGACAAGCAGCTGTACGACGACGCCGACCCGGTTGCGCGGGTGCCGAGCGGTTCGAGCGCGGTCGATCTCGCGCCTGACGGCCAGGCAGTTCTCCAACGTGCGCCGCTCTGCATCATCGAGCGACGCCTTGCTGCGCAGAGCCGCGAGCAGGTCGTCGAGCACTCGCTCGTTCGCGCTGCTGCGCACCCGCGCGGGCAGACCGTCGAGGTTGCCGATCGACGCAGCAGAGGTGGTGATGAGTCGCTGCTGCTCGTCGCGAGTCATCAGCGACCACCACTGGCGCACCGTGCCGGCGGGCGTTCCCGCGACCGGGATGCCCGCTCCAGTCGGTGAGGAGGTCGCGCTGCGATGCCAGCAGCGGCAACGCCCCGACGAAGCAGTTGCTCCGCATCCGCCGGCGAGCCGGCTGGGCGGACTGCCGTCCGGGAGCACCGACCAGGCCAGCGACTCCAGGTCGCGGCCCGCCGCCCTGGCCTGCTCCTCGAGCTCATCGAGGATCGCTGCGTAGCGACGGTGGTAGGTGCCCAGCTCCTGCTGCTGTGCCCAGCGCAGGTCGTCGGCGACCAGGCGGCGAAGCTGCGGGGGCACCGCCGTGTCGGCGAACAGCCGCGCCACCTCGCTGCGCTGCTGCGCCACCTCGTGGTCGTAGCCGGCGCGGACGCCGTCGATGGCGGCCCTGGCTCGGGCCAGGGCCTCGGCGTAGCGCACCAGTGCCAGCGCGCGCGCGGTGCAACGGACCGGGCAGGCGATCAGCGAGTCTGCGCCAGGTGGCCCAACTCCGCGCGGCAGGTCGCTGCCGCCGGACCCCGCCACGAGCGGGCGGTCAGCTGCCCGTCACGGCTGAGCTGGTCGGCAGCGCCCGCGCACCGAGCGGCCGCTCGGCGGCACCGTGCCGACAACGAACGCACCCGCTCTGGATCGTCCGGCGGGTAGGGGAACAGATCGTCGGCCTCCATCGGCTACCCGCCCAGCGCCGGATCGACACCGGCCGCGGCGGCCTCGACCGCGGAGTAGAGCAGCGCACCGGCACTCATCCGGGCGGCGACCAGGTCGAGGTCGATGGCCATCAGCTCGAGGACGTCGGCACAGACGGCGGTCAGCGACGTGACCCCGGCGCCCACGGCACGGTCGGCGATGCCGCCGAGAGCGGCCAGCTCCGCGGCCAGCCCCCGGCATGCGTCGGCATGCGCGGCGACGTCCGCCGACGCCGCAAGCACGACGTCACTGTCGACGACCAGGCGCACCGGTCCTCCCCGACCGAGGCCCGCGGGATGACGGGCGCATTGCCAGCGTAGGAAGGCCGTCTCGCCCCCAACCCGGGCTTGTCCACAGCCGCCGGCGAGCGAGTCGCGGACCGCTCAGAGCAGGTCAGGCGGGGTCACGGGCAGTCATTTGGCGCGCGGTATCCGGCATTATGCGCGCATGGCCCAGCCCGCTCAGATCATGAAGTGCTTCACCCGCGACTGGCACACGGGCGGTCTCTCCGACGAGCAGCACCATGCGGCGCTGGCTGACTGCCTGGCGCATGCTGCGGCACTGCGTCGATCGGAGTCACCGGGCGTTGCCGAGCCCCTCGACCTGAACCTTCACGCTGCTCAGGTCCAGGAGTGGTCGATGGATGGAGGCACGTTCTCTTGGCGCCTTCTGGTCGTCGACCTACAGCGTGGATACGAGTTCGTCACCCTGGCCTACGGTGAGGCGGGTCTCGTGGCTATTGATGCAGCGACGTTGCGATTTCGGGCTGACCGATCGAACTGACCTTGTCTCAGACGAAGTAGACACCGGCAGGGAGGGTCAGTGTCAGGAGCAGATGGCGGTGTCGCCGGCGGCGAGCATCTGCCATGTCTCGGCCGCGGGCAGAGGCCTGCGGTACAAGTAGCCCTGACCGAACTCACAGCCGAGCTCGGCGAGGAGCCGCTCGTCGGCCGGTTGCTCGATGCCTTCGGCGATCGTCTGCAGATCCAGTGACTCCGCGATGGCCAGCACGGCCGCGACGACGGCGCGCCCGTCTCGCTCGCCGATCCGTTGCACGATTGACCGGTCGATCTTGATGATGTCGATCGGCACCCGCGATACTGCGGACAGCGCGCTGTAGCCGGTGCCGAAGTCGTCGAGGGCGACCCGAACACCGGCGTTCCGCAGCTCGGTGAGGATGCCGGCGGCATGCTCGTCCACGGCGACCGACTCCGTGACCTCGAGGGTGAGCAGCTCAGGTGGGACCCCCTCGGACAGCAACCGGTACACCGCCTCGGGAAGCCGTCGTGACGAGAGCTGTCGCGGCGAGACATTGACGCTGACCTCCACGTGGTGGCCAGCATCCAACCAGGACATGAGCTGTCGGCCCGCCTCGACCAGGACGAACTCGCCGATCTCGTGGATGAGGGCGGTCGACTCGGCGACCGGGATCCACTGGTCCGGCGGTAGCACTGCAGAGCCCTGCTTCCAGCGGGCCAGCGCCTCGAAGCCGACGACTGTTCGCTCGGGGATGCGCACGATCGGCTGGTAGTGCAGGAAGATCTCACGCCGGGCCACGGCACCGACCAGCCGCCGCTCGAGGTCGGCGCGATAGACCACCGCCGACCGCAACCCGTCGTGGAACTGCCCGATCACGGCGCCGCCCTGGGCCTTCGCATCATGCATGGCGGTATCCGCATCGCGCAGCAGGGTGTCGGCGTCGACCCCGTCGGCAGCGTGCGGCGTCGCGGTCGCGACACCGACGCTTACGGTGACGGACGCGTCGACAGCCCGTGTGACGATGGGCCGGTCGAACACCGTGGCGATGCGGTCACCGAACGCGCAGACGTCGTCAGGCGTGGCGGCGTCGGTGGAGACGATCACGAACTCGTCGCCGCCGAAACGGCCGACGATGTTGTCCGCCCAGGCGGCGTCGGTGAGACGACGCGCGACCGCCTCGAGCACCTCGTCGCCTGCTGGATGGCCGTGCACGTCGTTGACCGACCGGAAGCGGTCGATGTCGCACAGTGCGACCGCGACTGTTCGCTTGGCCGTCCTGGCGTCCCGGAGGGCCTCATTGATGAGCTGTCGAAGTCCCGTGCGGTTCGGCAGCCCGGTCAGCTCGTCGATCGTCGCGCGCTGATGCAGCTCGTCGCGGGCCAGGGACTGGGCCTCGGCCGCGGCCACGATCGTGCCCACGGCGCTGACGAACCCACGGGACTGGTCGGGAGGATCGGAGGGACCTCCCGTATGTGCCTCCAGGACTCGCGTCGCGGCAGTCCGGACATGGGACAGTTCGGCCCCCAGCGCGAATCGGCCGAGGCCGGCGAGGGCCCGTTGCCGGTCGGCGAGCCGTCGGACCGTCCGATAGGCGTTCACCTGGCGACCCCACAGCAGGACTGTGATCGCGACCAGCGCGGGGAAGGGGACGTAGCCGGTGACGACCTCAGCCGCGAGAGGGTCGCGTGACACGATGGAGGCGACGGCGAGCAACAGGGAGCCGACCAGCCCGACGCTGAGGAACACGCGCTCGCGATCGGTCGAACCGGGGCCGGCGATCCAGCACAAGTAGCTGAAGACCAGCATGATGATGGCCAGCCCTGTCGGTGCCATCAATGGGCCGTACACCGGAAGCCCGTCGCGCAGCTCGTGCCTGACGATGAGGTCCGTGGTCGGCAGCAGAGCGAGCCGCACAGCGGCCGTAACCGAGATGATCGCCATCAGTACCCGCGGGGGGCGCCGGTCTCCGATGCTCGCGGCGAGCGGCAAGGTGCACACGGCCAGCACGGCCAGTGCAAACGAACGGGCGAACAACCACCCCTCGAGGTTGCTGGCCGAGGACAACGAGCGCAGCGTGCCGACGCTGGTGAGAAAAACGGCGGCGCTGGCGAGCGCAGCAGGCACCACGAAGCGCGCCGTGGAACGTGCCCCCTCCCATCGCCACACACTCGCCTGCTGCGCGGCGAGAAGGAGGGCGCAGCCTCCGAGCAACAACTGAAGGTCGGTAAGGCGCGACCAAGCATCGGACACGGAAGACGTCCCAACTAGTATTTGACAGAGAATTCAGTAACATACACTTCGTTCGATATTGAGTCAACTGTAGGATGTGGCCATGCGGACCGCGAGCACGTCGCAGCCCGACCGGCGCCAGCGAAAGAGCCGTGCCGCGTTGCAGCAGGCGTTGATCCGGCTCATCGCGGAGAAGCCGTACGACGCCATCACCATCGACGACGTCACCGATGCGGCCGACGTCGCGCGGGCCACCTTCTACGCTCACTACAAGGACCGGGCCGCGCTGCTCGCAGAGGCCAACCAGGACCTCATCCGTGATCTCAGCGCGCGCGTCGCCGAGATGACTCCGCTGAACCCTCCGGTCTGGACCGGGGCGGCCGTCGCCGAGGTCTTCCGGCACGCTGCCGAGCACCGCCATCTCTACTTGCTGGTCTTGCGCGGCGAAGGCGGGCCTCTGCCACGCGAGCAGCTCATCGAGGCCTTCGAGGGGACCGCCACATCGATCTTCACCCGGATGGCTGAGGCAAACCGGCACCAGCCGCGCGTTCCCGTACCGTTTGTCAGCAAGGCCTACATAGGTGCGCTGCTCGCCACCCTCGAAGCGTGGCTCGTCGGAGCACTGCCCGGGGACTCGGAGGAGGTCGCCGTCGCCAGCGTCCGACAGCAGCTCATGGGCCTGGAGTGGTCGTTGGGCTTCCCTGCCGGCGAGCTGGAATTCCATCCGCCGAGGGGTTGACACGCCCGCCCGGTCCAGGCGAACAAGCCGTTAGCCGACTGAAACGCTCCGCGCATAAGTGCCGTTACCGCTCGTCCGCGAGATCCGGCATCATGCGCGGGTGTCGATCGATGGGGAACCTGTGCTGACAGATCCCTGGTGGGATCTTCGTGGTGGCGGCGTCGAGGAGGAGGACGTCAGACGGGACCTTGCCCGTGAGATCGGCGAGGAGACCGCAGCAGGGCATCCGCTGTTTGGTGCTGCCGTCGAGGTGGTGGCCCGCCATCAGGCTAGAGACGACATTCTCGTTAGGACAGCCAATGGACGGTGGGCGCTCATCCACATCACTTGGAAGCATCCAGACACTCCACCGTGGCCATCAACGACCTTTTTCGACTCAGCTAAGGACGTGGAACAGGAGCTCGCGGGTCTCGACTGAGACGCGCGCATAAGTGCCGATCTCGATCACGTTGCGCCGGGCTGCCGGAACCGATCCGCTTGGAAAGCGACCATTCGCTCACCGATGAGTTGTCACTGCCGAGCAGGTCGTACAAGTCGTGAGCAAGAAGACCGGCGCCCCTGACCTGGACCAGATGGCCCGCGACGTTCTGGACTCGGTCCGGTACGTCGTGCTTGGCACGATCGACGAGGACGGGCGTACCCGGACCTCGCCGGTGTACTTCACGCCGCACGGCTACGAGGACCTCTACTGGGTCTCGAACCGCGGCACCCACCACTCGCACAACCTCCACCGCGACCCGCGGCTCAGTGGCGTGGTCTTCGACTCGAGCCGACCTCCTGGGGAGACGAAGGCGGTCTACGTGACCGGTGTGGCGCGCGAGATCTCTGCCGACGAGCTCGAGCAGCACCTGCCGGTGGCCTTCGACCCGGAAGGTCGCGGTGGCAGGCGGTTCGAGCCCGAGGAGGTCACGGGCGACGCAGGCCTGCGGCTGTGGGTGCTGCGCGTCGCGAGCTGGGAGGTGCACATCGGCGCCGGACACCCCACGCTGGGAACTGGCCAGGACCGACGGGTACCAGTTGACCCGCGGCCCGCACTGTGAGCATGACCAGCCCGGCCGTTCGGGCACACCAGCGCGATCGATCCGTCACCGCTCGCCATACCAAATCAGGGCAGCGGCGATCCCTTGCCCAGCAACGGGGAGAAGAGGTCGCCATGCTCCTCGACCCGCGCGAGCACCTCGTCGGCCCGGAACTGAAGGTCGGTCGGGGCACGGCAGGCTTCGACCTCGTCCCAGGTGATGGGCGTCGACACCCACTGCTGCGCGCGTGCTCGCAGGGAGTAGGGCGCGACAGTGGTCTTTGCCGCGGCGTTCTGGCTCCAGTCGACGAACACCTTGTTGGGCCGCACATCCTTGGCCATCCGCGATACGACGAGGTCCGGGTGTGACTCCTCCAGCCGCTTGGCCAGGTCGTGGGCATAGGCCGAGGTCCGGTCGGAGGCAACCGGGACGACCGGCGCGTAGACCTGCATCCCCTTCGAGCCACTCGTCTTGGCGTAGGCCGAGAGGCCATCCGCCGCCAGCTCCTCGCGCAGCATCACCGCGACCTGCGCGCACTCCACCACCGTCGCCGGCGCCCCAGGGTCGAGGTCCAGCACGAGGAGGTTCGCGTCGCGCACCGCACCCCGGGGCCCGACGGTCCACTGCGGCACGTGCAGCTCGAGAGCGGCCAGGTTGGCGGCCCAGATGAGCGTGGGGAGGTCGTCGATCACGACGTAGTCGATGGTCTCGCGCTTCATGCTGCTCCCGGGCACCGGCAGCCGCACGGTCCGGACCCAGTCCGGCGTACCGCGGGGGGCGTTCTTCGCGAAGAACCCTTCGCCCTTCCACGCCGTCCGGGTAGCGCTTGAAGGAGATCGGCCGGCTGCGCAGATGCGGGAGCAGGACGTCGGCGACGCGGGCGTAGTAGTCGATGACCTCGCCCTTGGTGAAGCCGGTCTCGGGGTAGAGCACCTTGTCGAGGTTGGAGACGACCAGCCGGCGCCCCTCGACCTCGACCGCCGACTTCGCCGACTTCGTCGCCATCGGGGCATCATGCCCGGTCGTGCAGGTGGCAGACATAGGAGGGCGTAGACATGACAGGGCCCCGGCCGCCTGTGGCGGGCCGGGGCCCTGTGTGTGCCTGCGCCGGTCGGCGTTTCACCGCGCGACGGCGAGGGCGAGGAGACGGCGGGCGCGCAGTGCGGCCTCTTCGGCTCGCCGGCTCGCCTTGCGGGCGGCGACGAGACGGAGAACGCGCTGACGGCGTTGAGCCTCCTCGAGGCGCGCCGCGTGTTGCGCGCGCGCCAGATCCTCGTTCAAGACATACATGTCTCTACTCCTGTTCCGTAGTGCTGATCGGATTCTTGTTGGTGCCACTGACAGAACGCCGGGGCCGGCGTCAGGCAGCGACTTCGGACTTGCGGGGACGACCGCGTGGACGCTTACGCGCCACGACGGTGCCCTGGACGAACCACTCGCCTCCCCAGACTCCCCAGGGCTCACGACGTTCGAGAGCTCCGGACAGGCAGGCCAGACGAACCGGGCAGGTCGCGCAGAGCGCTTTGGCGTGCTCCACGTCCTCGGGCGACTCGGCGAAGAACAGCTCCGGGTCGTTGACCCGGCAAGGGAAGCTCTTCGGGGAGCCACTCGATGTCGGCAAAGACGTCATCCAGCGCAGCGAGCTGCATCGGTTTCACCTCCTTCAACCAGTTGTGCGGGCACTTGTGGTGGGCGGATAACTGAAAAGGCCGCGGATCCCGGGTTACGGGTTCCGCGGCCTTGGAGGTGCCGGTGAGGTTGGTGCCTATACCGGTGGACTCCAGGAGCGGATCCCTGCGTTGCCCGTGATCACGACGGTCTTCATCACGAAGGCGTCAGTGCGCACGGCAGCGCTGAACGGGAGCGAAGCGACGAGCTGGGGCGCGGCGACGAGCCGGGTCCGGGCAGTGGACACACCTGTCCCCTTGGCCTGCCCGACAGTGGCCGCGTGCGCGCGCGTCAGAAGCGTCGTGTTGATCAGCACTGCGGTCACCTCCTGCTCGGTGTCGGTCGGTTTGGACACGGTGGTCTCGCGACCAGTCCTCGGAAGGTTAGAGGGCCACCGCGTCAGGTGCAATCCTTTTTTTCGGTCCTGTCGCGATTCTTTGCCAACCTGTCACGAAGTCGAGGTCGGCGGCGCGAGCTCGGCGCAGATGGCGAGCACGTCGGCGCCGTACTTGTCGAGCTTGCCGTGGCCGACGCCGGAGATCGCGAGCAGCGCGGACTGCGTGCGGGGCAACGTCTCGGCGATCGCCATCAGCGTCGCATCGGTGAACACGACGTAGGCAGGGACGCTGCTCACCTTCGCCTGCTCGCTGCGCCACTCGCGCAGCCGCTCGAAGAGCGCCTCGTCGTAGGACGACGGGCAGGTCTCGCAGCGCCCGAGCTTGCGGGCCACTGCGCCGGAGAGCGGCTTGCCGCACACCCGGCAGCTGACCGGCCCCTTGCGGCGCGATGAGCGGCTCCCGAGCGCAGGACTGGCGGACCGGCCCACGGCCCGCATGCCGTCGAGGAACCGCGACGGCCGTCGTGACGCGCGCCCGCCCGGGGCTCTCGCCAGCGGCCACGAGATGACCAGCCGCTCGCGGGCGCGGGTCACGCCGACGTAGAGCAGGCGACGCTCCTCCTCGACCGCCTCGGGCGTCTCGGCGTAGGTGATCGGGATCATCCCGTCGGTCACGCCCGACGATGAACACGGCGTCCCACTCGAGCCCCTTCGCCGCGTGCAGGGAGGCGAGGGTCACCCCGTCGACGGTCGGGCGCGTGCTGGGCGTCGGCGCGCTCGTCGAGCTCGGCGACGAACTCGGCCAGCGTCCGCACCGTGCCGGCCGCGGCGAGGTCGTCGGCGAGGCGGGCCAGCGCGGACAGCGACTCCCAGCGCTCGCGCACGGCGCCACCACCGGCCGGGGCGTGCTCGCTCCAGCCGCTGCTGCTGAGGACACCGCGGACCATCGTCGGCAGCTCGTCGGCGTCCAGCGACCTGGCGGCGCCGCGCAGCAGCAGCCGGGCCTCGCGCACCTCCGGCCGGTCGAAGAATCGCTCGCCGCCGCGCAGCACGTAGGGAACTCCGGCGTCGGACAGCGCCTGCTCGTAGGTCTCGCTCTGGCCGTTGGTCCGGAACAGCACCGCGATCTCGCGGGCAGGGGTCCCGGCGGCGACCAGGCCGGCGATCGCCGTCGCGGCTGCCTTGGCCTCGGCCGTCTCGTCGGCGTGCTCGCGCAGCTCGGGCTCGGGACCCGGCCCGCGCTGCCCGACCAGCTCGAGCCGGGACCCCCGAGCCTGCGCGGACCCGTCGAGCAGCCGGTTGGCCAGAGCGACCACCTGGGGCGTGGAGCGGTAGTCACGCACCAGCGCGACCACCGGGGCACCGGGGTAGCGAGAGGTGAACCCGGTGAGGAACGTGGGGCTCGCACCCGCGAACGTGTAGATCGTCTGGTTGGGGTCACCGACGACGCAGAGCTCGTCGCGCTCGCCCAGCCACTGCTCGAGCAGGGCCTGCTGCAAGGGGCTGACGTCCTGGTACTCGTCGACGACGAGGTGGTGGTACTGGTCGCGCACGGCGGCCGCCACCTGGGGGTGCTCGGCCAGCAGGCCGACGGTGTAGAGCAGGACGTCCTCGAAGTCGATGACCCCGCGGTCGCGCTTGACCTGCTCGTACGTCGAGAGCAGCCGGGTCACCGTGGGTGCGTCGAGGCCGGCCGGCACGGGACGGCCGGCCTTCTCGACCGCGCCGGGATAGTCCTCCCGCTCGGTCATGGTGACCTTGACCCACTCGATCTCGGCCGCCAGGTCGCGCACGGTGGCCCGGTCGGAGTGGATCCGCAGCCGGCCGGCCGCCTCGGCGACCAGCCCGGCCTTGTGGTCGACCAGCCGGGGCAGCTCACCGCCGACGTAGCGCGGCCAGAAGTAGCGCAGCTGGCGCAGCGCCGCGGCGTGGAAGGTGCGGGCCTGCACGCCGCCCACGGCGAGGTCACGCAGCCGGGTGCGCATCTCACCGGCTGCCCGGGCCGTGAACGTCACCGCCAGCACCCGGTGGGGGGCGTAGACCCCGCTGTGCACGCCGTAGGCGATCCGGGCGGTGATCGCCCGGGTCTTGCCGGTGCCGGCCCCGGCCAGCACGCACAGCGGGCCCGCCAGCGTGGTGGCCACCTCACGCTGCTCCGGGTCGAGCATGGCCAGCAGCCGCTGGTCCCAGTCCGCCTCCACGCGGGCATCCTGTCAGCCCGGCCCGACATCGGCTGCGCAGGGAAGGACTGGGCGGCCGGTGGCGTTGCACTGGGGGAAACGGGGCAGAATGCCCTGGTCTGCCACCAACGAGAGGTACGCGCCGAGTGTCCACCGAGGTCACGATGTTCAGCACCGTCTGGTGCGGCTACTGCCGCCGGCTCAAGAGCCAGATGGAGCGTGCCGGCATCGACTACGTCGAGGTCGACATCGAGAAGTTCCCCGCAGCCGCGGAGCTCGTGATGTCGGTGAACGGCGGCAACCAGACGGTTCCCACGGTGCTCTTCGCCGACGGCTCGGCGCTGGCCAACCCCAGCATCGCGCAGGTCCAGGACAAGCTCGCCGCCTGACGCCGCGACTCAGGCTCCGCGGGTCGGGCAGCGGCTCGCCGTACCAGCTCTCGATCAGCTGCCGCGCGATCGACACCCGCGGCGAGAGCCGCACCTCCCCTGACGTGACCGCGCTCAGCAGGTCCGACCGGGTGAACCACCGTGCCTGCGCGATCTCCCCGTCGACGAACTCGACGTCGATGCTGTCCGCCGACGCCTCGAAGCCGACCATCAGGCTGGACGGGAAGGGCCACGGCTGGCTGCCGAGATAGCGGACCGCGCCGACGACTATGCCGACCTCCTCGGCCACCTCCCGCCGTACTGCGGCCTCGAGTGACTCTCCCGGCTCGACGAAGCCGGCCAGCGTCGAGAAGCGGCCCTCCGGCCACTGCGACTGGCTGCCCAGCAGCAGCCGGTCGTCGCTGTCGACCACCGTCATGATCACTGCCGGGTCGGTGCGGGGGTAGTGCTCGCTGTCGTCGCGCGGGCACCGCCGCAGGTGCCCCGCCGCGGCCGCCGTCGTCGGACCGCCGCAGCGCGGGCAGTGCGTGTGCGTGGCGTGCCAGTTGGCCAGCGCGATCGCATGCACGAGCAGCCCGGCGTCGCGGGCACTGAGCAGCGCGCCGACACTGCGAATGCCCTGCCACGCATCGGACGAGTCCGACTCGGACACCTCGATCGCAAAGAACGCCGCGTCGTCGTCATCGACGCCGAGGAGGAACCGCTCGGCGGCCGGCAGCTCGCCCGGCGGGTGAAAGACCAGGGCGGGTGGGTCGCCGGACACCTCGGCGCGGCCGTCGCTGATGAGCAGGACCCGGGTTGCGGGGTCCTGCCATGCCTTGTCCAGCCAGTCGTCGTCGGTACGCCGGTGCGCGGCTCGGTCGACGGCGGCTCGCGCCAACGCCAGGTCGCGCAACATCCTCCGCCGCAACATGCTCCGCACTTTATGCAGCGCGCCGTCGGCTAGCGTCACCCCGGTGTCCGGCGAGCTGCGCATCGCGACGTTCAACCTGCTGCACGGGCGCTCGCTGCAACACTTGCAGGTCGAGGAAACCGACCTGCGCGCAGCAGCGGCGGCGATCGATGCCGACGTGGTCGGTCTGCAGGAGGTGGACCGCTTGCAGGACCGCTCCGCGTCCCTGGACCAGACCGCAGTCGTCGCCGACGCGCTCGGAGCCGCCCACTGGCGGTTCGTGCCTGCACTGCACGGCACACCAGGACGGTCGCCGGCGTGGACGACCGCGACCGAGGACGACGGCGCGCTGACCCAAGGCCCGACCTACGGCGTGGCACTGGTCTCGCGGCTGCCCGTGCGGGAGTGGCACGTACGCCGGTTCGGTCCCGCACCGGTGGCGATGCCGCTGATGGTGCCGGGCGTGAAGGGCCTGACCCGCATCCCCGACGAGCCGAGGGTGGCGCTGGCCGGAGTGGTCGACGGTCCGAGCGGGCCGATGACCGTGGTCACGGCACACCTGTCGTTCGTGCCGGGCTGGAACGTCGCCCAGCTGCGCGCCCTCACCCGATGGGCGCTCGCGCTGCCTGCACCGCGGCTGCTCGTCGGCGACTTCAACCTGCCCGGTGCCGTGTCACGGATGGCCTCGGGATGGGTCCAGCTGGCCCGGGTGGCGACCTACCCGGCGTACCGGCCGCGCGTGCAGTTCGACCACGTCTTCGCGCACGGGATCGCCGAGTCGGCTGTCCGCGACGTGCAGGCGATGCGGCTGCCGGTGTCCGACCACTGCGCGCTGCGCGTCGACCTCGCGCTCTAGAGCGGCTCGGCAGCGCCCTCGGGCACGGACCGGATCAAGGCGATCAGCTCGTCGTGGCCGAGCAGGTCGGCGCGACGATCGGTGCGGTTGTGTGCGACGTAGTGAAACGCGGCGCGGATGCGGTCGAGCGGCGCACCGCTGAGGTGGTGCCACGCCAGCCGGTAGACCGCGAGCTGTACGGCGGCGACGGCGGCCTCCTCGCCGGTCTTGGGTCGCCCGGTCTTCCAGTCGACCACGTCGACGTAGCCGTCGGGATGGTCGGTGAAGACGGCGTCGATGCGTCCGCGCAGCACGACACCGGCGAGCTTGAGGTCGAACGGCACCTCCAGCTCGTGCGGCGTGCGCGCCCACCAGTCGCTGGCGCGGAACGCCTCCTGCAGGGCGGCCAGGTCGTCGTCGACCGGCGCCGTCTCGTCGGCGGCGCCGGGCAGCTCGTCGACGTCGAGCAGCCGCTGCTGCCCCCACGTCTCCTCGAGCCAGAGGTGGAACCGGGTGCCGCGGCGGGCCTGCGGTCGCGGCGGCTGCGGCACCGGGCGGCGCAGCGAGCGCGCCAGCTCGTCGGGGTCGCGGCGCATCTCGACGAGCTGCGACACCGAGAGGGTCGTTGGCAGTACGACGCCTTGCGCCTCGCCGTCGGTCCGCCGACGCAGCCGCTCGTGCTCGGCCAGCAGCAGGTCGACCTCCTCGTCCCAGCGACTCGGGTTGCCCGCGGCGGCCGCCGAGTCGACCTCGGAGCCGGCTCGCACGAGCGCGGCACCTGCCTCAACCGCCGCGCGCCGGCCGCCGAGCGGGTCGAGGGGCCACGCCGCGCGGGCGGGGTCGACGGCGGTCGGGTTCGTCGCCTCCGCATCGGGATCCTCCGCCCACTCGAGGAGCTGCCCACCAGCGGCCGGGAGGGTGTCATGGACGAGGTCGAGCAGCGTGGACGCGCCTCGCGGCGTCTTGGTCTCGTCCCACCAGTAGCCGGAGCAGATCAGCAGCTCCTGCGGCCGGGTCACGGCGACGTAGGCGAGCCGGTGCTCCTCGACCAGGCTGCGCGCCTTGCAGGCCTCCTCGAAGCGCTTGAGCTCCTGCGCGAGCGCCTTGCCGTCGGCCGGACCGGCCCAGTCCAGTGCCGGCAAGGCCGACACGTCACCGCGCAGCTCGAACGGCAGCGTCTGCGCCTGCCTGGCCCAGTTGGTCACCGCCTGACCCTCGGACGGGAACACCTTCTTGCTCATCCCCGTGACGGCGACGACCCGCCACTCGAGTCCCTTCGCTGCATGCACCGTCATCACCCTGACCCGCTCGCCGGGTGCTCCGGGCTGGTCCACCTCCAGCCCGTCCTCCTGCTCGCGGGCAGCCTCGAGGTAGGCGAGGAACTCCACCAGCCCGGGGTTGTCACCCTGCTGCACGAAGTCGTCGGCCTCCTCGACGAGCCGGTCGAGGTCGGCAAGTGCGTCGATGTCATCGGCCGCCCGGGCCGCGAGCTCCACGTCGAGACCGGTGGACCGGGCCACGTGGGCGACCAGGTCGGGCAACGGCTGCCAGGTCCAGCGCCGCAGCTCGCGCAGCTCGTCGCGAGCGGCCACCAGCCGGGCGTAGCCCTCGTCGCTGTAGGCCGACCGCGGTCCGAGGTCGTCCAGGGCGTCGACGATGCTGCGCTCGTCGACGACGTCGTACTCGGCCACCCGAGGGTCGGCATCGCGCGGCGCGACCTCGTCGGTCGAACCGCCGGTCGCCGGCTGGTCGCCGGCAGGATCGGGCTGACGATGAAGCGCGCGTCGGGCCAGCAGCGCGGCCCGCTCGCCGAGCCGGGCGAGGTCGCGCGGCCCGAGGCGCCACCGGGGACCACCCAGCAGCCGTAGCAGCGCTGAACCGGCCGTGGCGTCGCCGAGGACCTGCAGGGTGGCGACGACGTCGGCCACCTCGGGGCGCAGCAGCAGGCCGCCGAGGCCGACGACCTCGACCGGGACGCCGCGCTCGCTCAACGCCTGCTCGAGGCGGGGGAAGGCGGAGCGCTTGCGGCTCAGGACGGCCATCTCGCCCCAGGCGACGCCGCGGTCGTGGGCCGCGACGAGTCGGTCGGCCACCAGCGCGGCCTCCTCGGCGACCGTCTCGACGAGTGCGCACTCGACCTCACCGGTGCCGGCGCGGCCAGGCCCGGGGACGAGCGGGCGCTGCGCGAGCCCGTCGACGGGCAGCCCTGCGGAGACGGCGTTCGCGACGGTCAGGATGGCCTCGCCGTTGCGGAACGACTGGGTCAGACCGCTCTCGCGGTTGCCGCCGAAGTCGGCGCCGAACCGCTGGAGGTTGCCTGCACTCGCGCCGCGCCAGCCGTAGATGGACTGGCGCGGGTCGCCGACCGCGGTGACGCAGCGGCCGCCACCGAACAGCGAGGTGAGCAGGACGCGTTGCGACTCACCCGTGTCCTGGTATTCGTCGAGAAGAACAGCACCCCATCGGGCCTGCTCGACCGCCACCACCTCGTCGCTGTCGCGGGCCAGCTGAGCCGCCAGCGCGACCTGGTCGCTGTAGTCGATGACGCCGCGTTCGCGCTTCAGCGCGGCGTAGGCCTCGACGAGCGGAAGGAGCTCGCCGCGTGCCCGCTGCGTGTCAGCGAAGTCCGCGGCGTCCTTGCGCGAGAGCGTTCGCTGCGCGGCCTCGACCCGCTCGCACACCCGACGCTGATGCTGGCGCAGGTCGCTGGTCGCGTGCAGGTGCTCGGCGAGGTCGCTGGACAGTCCGAGGACGTACTTCACGACGGTGGCCGCCACCTTGTCGACGGTGTCCAACGGTCCGTCGTAGGCCTCGACGACCCGCCACGCGAGCTGCCAGGCCATGGCCTCGCCGATGACCTGGGTGGCCGGCTCGAGGCCGAGGCGCAACGCGTGCTCGTCGATCAGCGCCGAGGCATAGGAGTGGTAGGTGGACACCCGCGGCTCGCCGGTGCGCAGCGCCAGTGCGACGTCGTCGCGCAGGAACGGGTCGCGCTCGTGGGCGACGAGGACCCGGCGCAGCATGCCGCGCACCCGCAGCCCCAGCTCGCCCGCGGCTTTGCGGGTGAACGTGAGGCCGAGCACGCGGTGGGGTGGCACCAGCCCGTTTGCCACCAGCCACAGCACGCGCAGCGCCATCGTCTGGGTCTTGCCCGAGCCTGCACCGGCGACGATCGCCAGGGGCTCGAGCGGCGCCTCGATCGCCGCCACCTGCTCGTCGGTCGGCTCGTTGTCTCGCAGGCGGGCGGCGAGCTGGCGGGCGGAGAGATAGGCCTCGGCGCTCGCGTCCTCCTCGGCGACCTCGTCGAACGGCAGCAGCAGCTCGCTCACGACGCCTGCTCGCCGTCAGCCGGCTGACCCGACGGGCGGGTCACCAGCCGGCCGTCCTCCTGCAGCGGGCAGCTGCTGCGCACCGGGCAGTGGCTGCAGTGCTTGTTCTCAGCGGCGACGAAGGCCGAGCCGGCCATCCGCTCCGCGGCGGTGACCACCATCTGCAGGGCCCATTGCGGGTCGTCGTAGGTCGACAACGGCGGCTGCTCCTGCTCGCGTGCATCCGCCTTCTTGGCAGCCTTGCCGAGCTGCACCAGCATGGCGCCGCCGCTGTCGGTCAGATCGAGTTCGGTGAAGGCACCCGCGGCCGCAGCGACCTGGTAGGCCGCGAGCTGCCCATGCGTGGCGAGCTCGCTCGTGTCTGTGGGTGTTGCACCCGTCTTGTAGTCGACGACGCGGGCCCGGCCTTCGTCGTCGCGCTCGACCCGGTCGACCTGTCCGCGCAGCCGGGCACGGCCGACCTGCACCTCGAAGTTCTGCTCGACGGCCACGGGAGCCTCGCGGTCGACCAGCCACCGCGCGAGTCGACCCACCATCTCGCGGGCGCGTTCGGTCTGCTGTCGCCGCACCCAGCCGCTGCCGAGGTCGACACCTGCGAGCTGCTGGTGCAGGACCTCCGTCAGAGCCTCGACGTCAGCGCCGGGCGGTGCCAGCTCGGCCACCTTGTGCACCGCGTTGCCGACACCCTGGCTCATCGCCGCCGACGAGCTGCCGCCGCACGACTCGAGGAACCACCGCAGCTCGCAGCGCCGGAACGTCTCGAGCCGGGAGGGGCTGACCGGCACGGCGTCGTCGTCGTCACGGACCGACCGCTCGTCGGACAGAGGCGCCAGTCCCCACCAGGAGGACGGGTCGGCCGAGGCGACACCGGCCTCGGCCAGCCGGGCGAGATGCCGGCCGGCCACCACCGCGTCGGGATGTCCCGGCGTGGTGACGATGCGCCGCAGCTCGCCCACCAGCGGGGCAAGGCTCATCGCGCGCCGCGGCGTGGTCAGCTCGCGCTCCGGGACCTCGGACGCATCGGCGGAGGGGACGAGCGGCTCGATCTCGTCCAGGAACCGCGAGGGCACCAGGCCTTCGCGTTCACTGGCGACGGCGGTCACCAGCAACGACGCGCGGGCGCGGGTGGTCGCGACGTAGAAGAGCCGCCGCTCCTCGTCGAGCAGGCGGCTCAGGCCGGCCACGGTGGCTGCGGACTGCGCGAGCGTCTCCTGCGACGGGTCGGCGAGGTCGACGAGCCGCTCGCTGCCGAGGAAGGACCCGCGAGCCCGCAGGTCGGGCCACGCGCCCTCCTGGACCGCCGCCACGGCGACGACATCCCACTCCAGGCCCTTGGCCGCGTGCGCGGTGAGCAGGGTGACCGCGTCGCGGTCGGGCGACCGAGCGGCCAGCGACTCGGTGGGCAGCTCCTGGTCGAGGACCACGTCGAGGAACACCTCGACCCCGGCACCGGGCAGCCGGTCGACGAAGCGGGCAACCGCCTCGAACAGCGCCACCACGCCGTCGAGGTCACGATCGGCGTTGGTGCCCGTCGTGCCGCCACGGACGGCGAGCGACTGCCACCTGCGGGACAGCCCGCTCGCCGCCCAGACCGCCCACAGCACCGTCTCGGCGGTCGCGGCCGCCTCGGCGGCCGCGGTCCGCGCCACCTCGAGGAGCCGGGCCACCTCGCGGGCCGGCGCGGCGACCGGGCCGGGGACAAGGGCGAGGTCACGAGGGTCGTGCAGCACATCGACGAGCAGCGCATCGGAGGCGCGCACGCCGCCATCGGCCAGCTCGAGCTGGCGCAGGGCGCGGCGCAGCCGTCGAAGCGTCAGCACATCGGCCCCGCCGAACGGCGACACCAGCAGCTCGTGTGCCACGCCCTCGTCGGCCAGCCGCTCGGGTCGCACCGCGCACTCGACCAGCCGCAGCAACGGCCGCACGGCCGGGTGACCGGCCAGTGGCAGCTCGTCGGGTGGCAGCGCGACCGGCACGCCGGCAGCGGCCAGTGCCCGTCGCAGCGGTGGACCGGACAGCGCCGTCGACCGGACGAGCACGGCCATCTGCGACCAGGGCACGCCGTCGCGCAGGTGTGCCTCGCGCAGCCGGGCCGCGACGTGAGCCGCCTCCTGGCCGACCGAGCGCAGGACCGCGACCTGCAGCGTCCCGTCGGGCAGACCGGGGGCCGGCTCGAGGTCACGGTGACCCGCGCGACCTCCGACCACAGCCCCGAGCCGCCGGGACACCAACCGACTGGCCGTGAGCAGTCGGGTGCCGGACCGGCGGCTCGTGTGCAGCGCGAGGACATCGGCGCGGCGTCCGTCGGCGTGCCGGAACCGCTCGGGGAACGTCGATCCACCGCTCGCGGGTCGGCGCCGCGGAAACCGTAGATCGACTGGTCGGGGTCACCGACCGCGACCAGGTCGCCGCCACCGCCGCAGAGCATCGACAGCAGCTCGACCTGCGCGGGGTCGGTGTCCTGCAGCTCGTCGACGAAGACCGCAGTGCGAGCGGCCCGCTCCGCCGCGAGGGCGTCGGGGTCGGCGCGCCACATGTCGAGGACGGCGCGGATGAGCTCGGCCGGGTCGTAGGCCGACGGGTCGCCGAGCGCGGTGACATCGGCGTACTCGGCCATGAACTCTCCCGGCAGCAACCCACGCCGGGCGGGCGTGCTCGCCGCCGAGGCGGCGCAGGTCGTCGGGGGTGAGCCCGCGCTCGTAGGCGCGCAGCACCAGGTCACGCAGCTCGCGCGCGAAGCCGGACGTCTCGACCGCGGCGCGCATCGCCTCGGGCCATCGGTCGGTGCGGCCGGCCAGCAGCTCGCGCACCCGGACCGTCTGCTCCGCACCGGTGAGCAGCCGTGGCGTCGGCTGGCCGCGCCGCGCGGCCTCCCGGCGCAGCAGGCCGAACGCGTAGGAGTGGAACGTGCGTGCCAGCGGCTCGCGGGTCACGACGGACAGCCGCGAGGTGACCCGCTCGCGTACCTCGGCCGACGCCTTGCGCCCGAACGTCAGGACGAGAACGCTCTCCGGGTCGGCGCCGCGCTCGATCCGCGCAGCGACCGACTCGACGATGGTCGTGGTCTTGCCGGTGCCCGGTCCGGCCAGCACGAGCAACGGCCCGCCGGCATGGTCGACGACTGCCTGCTGCGAGGCATCGAGCTGCGGCACCCACACCGGCTGGTCCGGCGGCCGGACCAGGACGTACGGCGACGACGGTGCAGGCATGGGCCCATCCCACCACGCGGCACCCACATGACGGCCCGAGCGATCAGCGCTCTGACACGCCGTCCCAGCGGGCCCGGCGCATGTCGATGCGATCGAACCCGGGACGCATCGGCGTGCCCTCGGCACGCAGCAGGTCACGACCCTCGCCATCGTGGGACGGCGGGAGCGACCCGTCGGTTCGGATCACCCGCCACCACGGCACGCCCCCGCCGTACTCGCTCATCACCCGCCCGACCTGGCGCGGCCCGCCCGACCCGACGTACTCCGCGACGTCGCCGTAGGACATCACCCGCCCGCGCGGGATCGACTCGACCACGGCGAGCACCTGCTCGACGTACGGCGTGTGCTCCACCCGTGGATCATCTCGCAGCGCGTCGGACGAGACGGCACACTGCTCCCATGGACGACCGACGAGCGGCGATGGCCGCAGCCTGGGACCGGGCGGCGCCCACCTACGACCAGGTGGGCGTCGACTTCTTCTCTGTGTTGGGACGCAATCTCGTCGACGACGCCGGCATCCAGGCGGGTGAGCGGGTGCTCGACCTGGGCTGCGGCCGAGGTGCCGCGACGTTCCCGGCGGCGGATCGGGTCGGTCCGCACGGCTTTGTGCTGGCGAGCGATCTGGCGCCGGTCATGGTCGATCTCACCGCCCGCGAGGCCCGTGACCGGGGGCTCGACAACGTATCGCTGCAGGTGATGGATGCGCAGTCGCCGTCGCTGCCGGAGGCGTCGTACGACGTCGTGCTCGCGTCACTGGTCATCTTCTTCCTGCCGGACCCGGCGGCCGCGTTGCGGTCGTGGCTGGCCGTGCTCACCGAGGGTGGCCGGCTGGCGATCACGACCTTCGCGGGAGAGCAGGACCCACGCTGGGTGTGGATGGATCAGGTTTTCCCGCCACATCCCGCCATGCTGCGGCCGAGCGCCGATGGCAACCCGTTCGACTCCACCGAGCGCATACATGACCTGCTCAGATCCGCTGGCTTCGTCGAGCCGGTATCGACCGTGCGGAAGATGACGGTCGAGTTCGCCGACCCCGACCAGTGGATCGACTGGTCATATTCGACCGGCACGCGCGCCAGGTGGGAGGCACTGCCGGAAGGACAGCTTGAGAAGGCACGAGCCGCGGTGGTCGGACACCTCGAGCCGATGCGCGAAACCTATGGCCGAATCCCGCTGGACATGGAGATCCGCTACACGCTTGCCCGGCGCTGAGTCACTCCCGAGCAGCGCGCACACTGGTGCCCGTTGTGGACCAGAGGGAAGCCATCGCCGGCGTGTTCGACCGCGCGGCCGAGACCTACGACCAGGGCGGCGTCGAGTTCTTCGGGGCAGTTGGCCGTCAGCTCGAAGGCGACGCCGGCCTGTCACCCGGTCAACGCGTCCTGGACGTCGGCTGCGGACGCGGTGCGGTGCTATTCCCTGCTGCGGCTGCGGTCGGGGAGAGCGGATCGGTGCTGGGCATCGACCTGGCTCCGAGAATGGTCGCGCTCACCGCAGCCGACGCGGCAGTGGCCGGCCTGGCCAACGTTCACGTCGAGCTGATGGATGCCCAGGAGCCACAGCTCGACGACGCTTCCTTCGACGCGGTTCTGTCGTCCCTCGTCGTCTACTTCCTGCCGGCACCGCTGACCGGGCTGGTCGCCTGGCGACAGGCGCTGCGACCAGGCGGGCGACTGGCCGTGTCGACCTTCGTCGACCGCCAGGATGACCGCTGGTCGTGGCTGGCGGACATCCTCCCGATGCGTGACCCGCGAAAGACTCAGGAAGCCGGTAGCGACTCACGGAGCCCGTTCGACAATGACGAGTCACTGCACGGGCTGCTTTCCGAGGCCGGCTTTGTCGATCCGGTCTCCCGGACCCGCGAACACGTCGCGCGGTTCGTCGACCCGGACCAATGGCTGAGGTGGTCGTGGTCGCACGGGATGCGCATGTTCTGGGAGCGCATACCCGAGGACGAGCAGCGTGAGGCCCGAGAGCGTGCAGTGGAGAGACTCCGGGTCATGCAGGCCGAGCCGGAGGGGCTGGCGCTGCGCAATGTCGTCCGCTACACGACGGCCCAGTCGGCCGGCTGAAGGGGAGCCGGCCCCACCCGACGCAGCGGAGCGCCGGTTATTGGCCGAGAGGAGGGCAGTCCGACGGTCGGGTGCCCGCCTTCTGCGCAAGGACCGTCAGCTGCAGGTCGGGGACGACGAGCGTCTCGCTGACGCCACCTACTCCGAGGGCGCGGGTGCGCCACCGCAGCGAGTCGAGCCAGGTGAATCCATCCTCGCCGTAGAAGTCCCAGCAGTGCGGCATCTGAAAGGTCAGGTGGACCTCGAGCCAATCCTCCTGGCGGAGGGTGACGTCGCGGATCGGTCCGGACCTGTCAACACGCCCCCGGTGGTCGTAGCCCACGTAGGTCGCCTCGACCACCCAGCGGAGAATCTGACGGTCCCGGGCAAGGCGCTCGATGGTGATCGGCACCCGACCGTGGTTCGACACGCTGGTCGTGAGGCTGAACGTCTTGTCCGGCGCCGGGCGAACCACCCATCGGGTGTCCGTCACACCGTCGTTCGCGACCTCGATCCCGTCCCCCGGCCCGTACATCCACCCGTCGGACAGCCTGGCCCGGTTCGCGGCGACCAGCCACGTCGCGACCCCAGTGGCGAGCAGAACGACCATCAAGCCCGCAGCGACGGCACGCCAAGGACGGCGTCGACGCTTCGGCGACTGGCGGGGCTCTGCCGGCGGTGCCGGTGGCGCTTCGACCTGCGTCATTGACGTCCCCCGTTCAGGGACGCCTCGTCCCCCCGAGGAGTGTGCCCGTTTGCAGGTTGTACGTCGAGGGTCAGGCCAGGCCGAACCGCTCGCGCTCCGCCTCGGGGACGAGGGACGCCGAGCTCCTTGTGCCGCCGCAGGTAGGTGCGCACGAACGGGCACTCCGGGATCACGCCGACGCCACGCTCGCGCAGCTCGGCCAACGCCGCCTCCACCAGCTTCGACCCGAGGCCCTGCCCCTCGTAGGCGTCGCCGACCTTGGTGTGGGTGAACACGAGGTCGTCACCTTCGGGGCGGTACTGCGAGATGCCGGCCACCGAGCCACCCACCACGATCTCGAAGCGGTGCTGGGCCGGGTTGTCGCGAACGACGACGTCGCCCTCCGGTGACGCGGTCATCAGTAGGTCGGCAGGGATGGGTCGATCTGGTTGGCCCAGGCGACGACGCCGCCACCGACGTGAACCGCGTCGGAGAAGCCCGCGCCCTTGAGGACGGCGAGGGCCTCAGCCGAACGCGCACCGGTCTTGCAGTAGAGCACCACCGGCTTGTTCTGCGGCAGCGAGGCGAGCTCCTCGCCGGAGAGGATGCGGTTCTTGGGGATCAGCGTGGAACCGGGGATCGAGACGATCTCGGCCTCGTTCGGCTCGCGGACGTCGACCAGGTAGAAGTCCTTGCCCGCGTCGATCATCTGCTTGAGGTCCTTCACCGAGATGGTCGAGCCCTTCGCCGCCTGCGCGGCCTCGTCACTGATCGTGCCGCAGAACGCCTCGTAGTCGATCAGCCCGGTCTCGCGCGTGATCTCGGGGTTCTTGCCGCAGACCGGGCACTCGGGGTCCTTGCGGACCTTCACCTGGCGGTAGGTCATCTCCAGGGCGTCGTAGACCATCAGCCGGCCGACCAGCGGGTCGCCGATGCCGGTGAGCAGCTTGATCGCCTCGTTGACCTGGATCGAGCCGATCGATGCGCACAGCACACCGAGGACGCCGCCCTCGGCGCACGACGGAACCATGCCGGGCGGCGGGGGCTCGGGGTAGAGGCAGCGGTAGCACGGCCCGTGCTCGGCCCAGAAGACACTCGCCTGGCCGTCGAAGCGGTAGATGGAGCCCCAGACGTAGGGCTTGCCGAGCAGCACGGCCGCGTCGTTGACGAGGTAGCGGGTCGCGAAGTTGTCGGTGCCGTCGATGATCAGGTCGTAGGGCTCGAAGATCTCGAACACGTTGGTCGACTCGAGCCGCTCCTCGTGCAGCACCACGCGGACGTAGGGGTTGGCCTCCTCGATCGACTCCTTCGCGCTGACCGCCTTGGACTTCCCGATGTCGGACTGGCCGTGGATGATCTGGCGCTGCAGGTTGGACTCGTCGACGACGTCGAAGTCGATGATGCCGAGGGTGCCGACGCCGGCCGCCGCCAGGTAGAGCAGCGCGGGAGAGCCGAGCCCGCCCGCGCCCACGACCAGGACCTTGGCGTTCTTCAGCCGCTTCTGCCCCGTCATGCCGACGTCGGGGATGATCAGGTGACGCGAATAGCGGCGCACCTCGCCGACAGTCAGCTGGCTGGCGGGCTCCACGAGTGCGGGCAGGGACACGCTGTTCCTCCGGTTCGGCGACACGTTCGAAAACGGTGGTTCTCGTCGTTTGGAACCCATTCCAGCACGCTCGGATTCCCGGTCCACTGCCCCAGGCGAAGGCCGTGCCAGCATGTGGACCGTGCACCCCGCCCCGGTGATCGGCATCACGGCGTACGTCGAGCAGGCCCGGTGGGGCGTTTGGGACGTGCCGGCCGTGGTGTTGCCCTTCCGGTACGTCGAGCGGGTCGAGGCAGCCGGCGGCCGGGCCGTGGTGCTGCCCCCGACGGCCGCTGCCGACGACGACCTGATCGGACTGCTCGACGGCATCGTGTTCGCCGGTGGTGCTGACCTGGACCCGGCCCTCTACGGCGAGCAGGCGCACGCCGAGACCACCGGGCTACGGCCCGAGCGGGACGCCGCCGAGCTGCCCTTGATGCGCGCAGCGCTGGACCGCGACCTCCCGACGCTGGGCATCTGCCGGGGCATGCAGCTGCTCACCGTCGTCAGCGGGGGCTCGCTGGTGCAGCACCTGCCCGACGCGGTCGGGCACGAGAGGCACCGCCCCTCCCCCGGCGTCTACGGCCTGCACGACGTGCGGCTCGAGCCGGGCAGCCGGGTGCACGGCATCCTCGGCGACCAGGTCAGCGTCCCGTCGTACCACCACCAGGGCATCGCCTCGGGCGGCTCGCTCACCGTCACCGGATGGGCGGACGACGAGACGCCGGAGGTCGTCGAGCACCCGGACAAGGCATTCGCGATGGGTGTGCTGTGGCACCCGGAGGCCGGCGACGACCTGCGGCTGTTCACCGCCCTGGTCGCCGCCGCCCGGGAACGGTGAGCTACTTGGGTGGGAGAGATCTCGCGTAGGCGACGCCGATGTCGACCCAGCGCCGGAGCTCGCGGTCGCTATCCACCACGGTGGCGTCCACGCGGAGCCAGCCGTCCATCTGCCGGCCGCGCATCTCGAACCGACCCACCTCTGGCTCGCTGATGAGCGACTCGGTCTCTGCTGGGTCGACGCGCAGCAACAGCCCACCCTTGCTGCTGGCACTGACGGCCATGTTGCCGTTGATCAGGAAGGCCAAGCCGCCGAACATCTTCTTCTCGGTCAGGGCCGACTCGTCCTGGACGACCTCCCGGACCCGGTCGGCAAGCTCCTCGTCGTACGCCATGAACGGAGTATGAGGGCTAGGACGCGCGTGCCGTGCGGGAGATGAACTCGGTGAGCATCGGCCAGAAGCGCTTGGGAGCGTTCATCCACGAGAAGTGGCCTGTCCCGTCGATGACCTAGAGCTGTGCGATGCCCTCGGGCAGGGCGCCGACGATCTCTTCCTCCGCGGCGACCGGCGTGACCGGGTCGAGCTCGCCGACCGCAGCGTCGCAGAACATGCGGATGTCGTCCGCGCAACCTTCGAAGCTCCACGCGCCTGCATCGCCCCAGTCCGACGTCCGTGCCCACGCAGATCGAGGTAGACGACCTGGGCATGATCCGCGAGCTGACCGAAGTCCGGCTTGAAGTAGGAGTGGTCGTAGGTCCCAGGGCCACCGTGAACAAGCACCACCGTCGGCCGCAGGTGCATCTCGCTTCCCGCCGGAACGAGCGCCGAGCCGTCCACGTCGAACCACAGCTGCGTGCCATTCACGTCGATCTTCATTTGAGGCGGCCGATTGACTCAAGCGCCTCGGACAGGGCCCGCACGTCCTCTTCGCTGTTGTAGATGTGGAGCGAGACGCGGATGCCGCCGACGCGTGAGCTGGTGATGATCCGGTGCTCGTCCGCCAGCGCGGCCTGGACTTCCTCGACGGCGGCAGTCGGGTGTCGTAGCGACACGATGTGCCCACTTGCGGACTGGTCGCCCAGGGGTCGGTATGGGGTCCAGCCAAGCGGCGCGACCCGATGTACGAGACTCGCCGCGAGCCGGTCGGCGTGCTCGCGGATCGAGTTCAGCCCGATTCCGGTGAGCAGCGTGATGGATGCGAGCAGCCCTGAGGCTGCGCTGTACGACATCGTGGACAGCTCGAAACGTCGGGCGTCCCCGGCGAGCGAGAGCTCCTGGGGGGTGAAGTCAAAAGGTGTGGCACTGCCTTTCCACCCCACGAGTGCGGGGATGACGGCTGCGAGGTCCTCGGTGACCGCCAGCAGCGCGACGCCGCCGGGGGCGGACAGCCACTTGTACCCACTGCACACCAGCGCGTCGGCTCCCCACGCCCTCATGGTGACCGGGACAGCACCCGCCATCTGAGTGACATCAATGACGACCCGGGCTCCCCCGGTCCGAGCACGCGCCACGAGGGCCGCGACATCGACCCGGGTGCCGGTCGAGAATTGAACCGCGCTGACGCACACGACGGTCGTTCGCTCACTGATGGCGTCGACGATCGACTGGGTGAGGTCCTCGCCTGCCACGTCGGGAACCCAGCGGATGCGCATGCCCGAACGCTCATGGGCGGCCAGCCATGGGTAAGTCACGCTCGGGAAGTCGCTCGGCACCAAGATCACCTCACCCTCCGCGCCGGACAGCAGCGCGGCAAGCTGACCCAGGCCCTCACTCGCTCCGCCCACCACCGCGACCGACCCCACTGGCGCACCGAGCAGCTCGGCTGCAGCCGCTCGCAGCGAGTCGAGAATCTCCTCTTCGGCCTGGTCGGACAGGCGGAGATTGCCGTGCTGGGCGACATCGGTCAGGAAGCGGACACTCGCCTCCAGCGAGACACGAGGGATCAGGCCGAGGGAGGCTTGGTTCAGGTACCTGCAGTCGGAGAGACCGGCATACTCCCGCCGGTCGATCAAGGGATCAATGCCAACCTTCATGTGTGCCTTCCGGCTAGTCGGTCCAACACCTGCTGGGCGTCTGCGGCCAGGGTTTGGGCGATGACGGCCGCGGGTTGAGCCGAGTCGATCAGGCCACTGCTCTGCCCGGCGTACATCGCTAGCGGCTCAACGTCGCCGACGAGATCGGCCGTGGGGTCGGTTGAGCGGCCCCTGGATGGTGGTGCCCTCGACAGTTGCGCCGTCCAGAGGCCACCATCCCTGCATGGGACGAGACGGTACGTCGGACCCCGCCAGCCGCAGATGGATTATCTGGCTCCTGATCGCCCTGGCTCCTCCGATGAGCCTGATGGCATGTGCTGGTGACAACCGCGGAGACGTCCGGCCGGACACGGCTACTACGAGCGCAAAAGAGCCGCCGACCCAGGAGAGCTCCATGTCGGCGCCGCTGTTCGGCGATCCGATATTCATCGAGACGCGCGTCGTCGATGCGAGGCGGCACATGGGAGTCGTCGTCAAGACATCGGTCATCGGCGAGTCCGCCTTCTGCCCGCGTGGCAAGACCACCGGAGACAGCGAGGGCGCCGCGATCACGACGACATTTCACTGTCCCGCCGGCACGCTGACAATCCGGTACTCCCCGACACAACACAGCCGGGTACAGGGTGCACCCTGGCAGGTAATGAGCGGGACCGGCAGCTTCGCAGGACTTCGCGGCGGCGGGTCCATGGTCGACATCTTCGAGGAAGATGATCCGGATCGCGGCCGGGAGATATTCACCGGGACAATCGGCGAATGACCGAAACCCGCGCAACGACGGGTGGCCGATCAAGCGCCGAGGTCTTTCCGTCCACGACCCAAGATCAACTCCCTGGACGGGGTGCTCGGGTGAAGGGGACGTAGATCCCACCTGCGGCCTACGCTCGCGGCATGTCCACCGACCTCGCCGACGTGCTGGAGTCGGCTCCTGACCTCGGCGACGACTCGTCCGTTCCCGCCCACTCCCGCATCGAGCAGTGGCTGACCGGAGTCATCGACAAGGGCGTGGTCGTGCCCGGCGACAAGCTCCCCCGCGAGGAGGCCCTGGCTGCGGCCCTGGGGGTCAGCCGGATGACGCTTCGCCAGGCACTCGCCGCACTCGAGCGGCACGGCACCATCGTCCGCAAGCCGGGTCGCCTGGGCGGGACCTTCGTCGCCGAGCCGAGGATCGTCTGCGACCTCACGGGGCTGGCCGGCTTCACCGAGCAGATGCGCCGAGCGCACGTCCGCGCCGGTGCCCGCGTGGTGAGCGCCACCACCCGCCCGGCCGGGCGACTGACCGCCCGTGCCCTCGGGTTGGACCGTGGTGACCTCGTCCACGAGGTGGTCCGCGTCAGCGCATCAGCGGCAGCACCTCCTGCGGCATGTCGGTGAAGACGATCTGCTTGCCCGCCTTGGCGATGTCCTCGTAGCGGGCGAGCATGTTGGCCGGGTTGGCCTGCTTGATGATCGCGTTGATCACGCAGCGCTGCCGGTCCATCCGAGCGAAGTCGTCCGATCCGTACCGGCCCCGGGCGTACCAGAGGGCCTCGCGACCGTCGAGCTTCTTGTTCGCCCCCGGTTTGATGAATTCCGACGGCGGAATGCCACGGTCGGTGTCTCCGCCGATCGGGATGTAGGTGTTGACGTTGACCTTGATGCCGCCCAGGGCATTGATCATCTTGGCGAAGCCCTGCAGGTTGATCAGCACGTAGTAGTCCACCGGCAGGCCGAGCGCCTCACCGACCGACAGCTTGAGCGCATCGGCGCCCAGGTTGTCGGTTTCGCCGAGCACGTCCTTGCCCAGGGCGGCCGGCAGATTCTGGTACATCGCGTTCAGGAAGTGCTCGGGGTCGTTTCCGTCGCCGTTGGTGAATCCGTTCGGGTAGCGGTCGTGCAGCGGCGAATCCTTGGGGAACGGCATCCGCCCGGTGTTGCGCGGCAGGCTGAACATAGTCGTGTCGCCGGTCTCGGTGTCGATGCTGGCCAAGATCACCGTGTCGGTGCGGGTCCCGGTCCGGTTGGGTCCGGCGTCGCCGCCCAACAGCAGGATGTTCAGCCGTGGCTTGTCGGCCCACGGGTTCAGCTTCGGCTGGCCACGGGTGGGCTTGTTGGTCGCGGCCAGAGTCGGCCGGGTGGCGCTCTTGATGGTCTTGTCGCTCTTGAAGACCGTGCCGACGAGGCTGGCCTGATCGTAGGAATAGCGGGCGGCGATCGCCATCGGAGCGGCCACCGCGAAGGCCAGCACCCCGACCAGGATGCCGCCGGTCAGCCGCTGGGCGCTGGTGACCCGGCCGCGCAGGCTCAGGTGGCTGGCGATCACCACGCCGACCCAGACCAGGGCGATGACGATCAACGCGACGGCGATCCGACGCAGCATGGCCGGGTTGACCGCGTACCCGAGCAGGCCCTGGCGGTCGACCACGGCGTAGATGCCGATCGCGAGCACGGCGGCCGCGAACAGCCCCACGATCACGCTGCCCACGATGCGGCGTTTGGCCGCGATCAGCCCGAGTCCGGGGATGGCGGTGCCCGCGATGGTGAACACCACCGCCCGCCGGAAGTCGTCCTCGGGCTCGAGCGAACGCCGCGGCTCAGGGTCGGGCAGGTCCCACCCCCACTGGTCTGGCGGGGGATTCTGGTCCGGCACGTACACCTCCTCGCGGCCTTCGGGGTGGCAGAAACTCGCACTACTCTACGTGCGCGCCGGGTTCGGCGCGATTGAAAGCGTGGGTTCGGTTGGTCGCCCCCAGCGGCAACGACTTTGCCTCGGGCGCCATGCGGTCGGTACTCTGGCCCAGCGTTCCGCCCCGGCGGGCCGCGCTCGTTGGAGGTGTCGCCTAGTCCGGTCTATGGCGCCCGCCTGCTAAGCGGGTTTGGGTCTTAAAGCCCATCGCGGGTTCAAATCCCGCCACCTCCGCTCCCATGGGCAAACGCCGCCCGAGCCGAAACATGCTCGGGCGGCGTGATCGCTCGTGGTCGTGGCGGTGCTGACGGACGGGAGAGCCATGCGGATCGGTGCCACGCGAGTCGCCGTGATCGCGGTCCTGATCGCACTGGGAGCCTCCGCCGGATGCGGCACCGGGGGAGACGGTCCCGGGCTACCGACCCCAACGCGGTCGGTCGAACCCAGCGTCACCATTCCGACCGCGCTCCCGTCGAGGTCGGGTGAACCCAGCGTCACCATCCCGACCGCGCTCCCGTCGAGGTCGGGTGAACCCAGCGTCACCATCCCGACCGCGCTCCCCCCGCGGTCGAGCACCCCGACACCCACCCGGGAGCCATCCGCGTCCAGGCCGGACACGCCAACTCCCACCGCGATCGCCACGTCGAGCCGCCCGCCGACACCCGAGGCGAGTCGCGCGACGCCGGTCACGTCGGTGCCCCCGGCGCCAACGACACCCGCGCAGGCATCGAAGACTGCACCGACACCTTCGGCGGTCGAAGCGACAACCGCCGATCCGGCCACCCCATCCAGCCCATCAACGACCACGTCCGTGACCGCCACGCCCAGCACCTCGCTGAGCCAGTCGCCCACCCCCGAGGCAGAGGCACCGCCCTCGAAGACGGGCCCGACCTGGTGGCCCTGGCTCCTGCTGCTGGTGATCGCTGCCGGCGGCGGCGTCTGGTGGGTCAGACGGCGCCGGTCGGGACGTCCGGAAGGCCCGCGCGGCTCCGATCAATAGTCGCCCGAGCGACGGACCACTCGAGTACGCTTTGCCCCACCCCCCCTCGCCGATGACCAGGCACCGAAGGAACCCGACCATGTCCAACACTGCCCTTCCGAACCCGTCAGGGCGCCGGGTCGTGGTCGCCGCCGGCACACTCTGGGGCGGCGGCGTGGCCACCGCCATCGTCGCGGCGCTCCTTGCTGCAGTAGGCGTGCTGATCTGTCAAGGCGTCCTGGACATCGACATGGTCGAGTCGCCGCTCTTGTTGCCGATCGGTGATTCGTACGCGCTGAACTACGCCGCGACCGCTTTCCTGCTGGCCATTGCTGCGGCCGGACTCGCCCACCTGCTCGCGGTCACCACACCGCGCCCGGGGGTGTTCTTCCGATGGATCGTCGGCCTGGTCACGCTGGCCGCGGTCGCGATGCCGTTCGCGTTGGAGGGCAGTCTGGCGGGCAGGGTCAGCGTCGCCACGATCAACCTCGCCATCGGCATCGCCATCGGCTCGTTGCTGAGTGCCGTATTGGCCCGAGCCATCGTCGTCATCACCGACCGGCCCTAAACCTGCTCGGGCGGCGGTTTCAGCCGCCGATGCGCCCGGCGATGATGCTCGTGACGATCACCGAGGTGATCGTGACGGTGGCGAATCCGGCCACGATCATCTTGGGCAGGATCTGGCCCTCGATCGCCGCCACCTCCTCGGGTGACTCGCCGGCCCCCCTGGCGGCTTCCTGGGACAAGATCATCGTTCCGGGGAATCCGAACAGGGCGGTCAGGCCGATGGCGATGGACATCGGCACGGTGTATCCGAGCAACTTTCCGGTGACCGCCGAGAACAAGACGATGCCGGCGACGCCGAAGACGAACGCGAGCAGCAGCGGGAAGCCGAGCGCGGCCACGTCGGCGGGCTCCACGGTGGCCAGCGGTCCGAAGACCAAGATCATGATCGCGATCATCATCAGGCCGAAGGCGTCGATGCCGGCGAGTACGGACGGCTTGAATATCCCCAAGGTCCGTAGCGCGATGCCCAGGATGAGCGCGACGACGAAGGTGTTGAGGATGCCGTCGGTGACATTGTTGATGAGCATGGAGATGAGCACCGCGACCCCGACGATGAAGAGGGTGCCGGGGGTGTTCCGGAGCGCGGCGGGCAGGCGGCTGTCCCTCTTGACCGGGGTGGTGGCCACGACAGCGTCTCGGTCTGCGGTGTCGGGCGCGACGGTCTCGGTTTGCAGATTTCCGGCGCGGTACTCACCTTTCAGCCGGGTCGCCTCTCGCTGCAGGATGATCGAGGTCAACGGGAACCCGATCAACCCTTGGAGGGCCGCGATCAGGACTGGGAACACCGCAACCGCGGTGAGCCCGACGTCCAGAGCGGCTTCCTGGACGATCAGCACGGAGATCGTTCCGCCGCTCAGCGCCCCGACGCCGGCGATGACGAAGTCCGCCGGTCGCGCGGCCGCCACCGCGTCATAGAAGCCAGGCTGAACCCCCCCTCCGAAGATCAGCCCGGCCACCGCGAGCGAGATTCCGATACCGATAACGGTCGCGATACCGACGAGCAGCGTCCGCCACTGCTTCTTGAAGTCGTCCAAACTGATCATGGTGCCGAGGTGGACGATGATGAAGCCCACGACGACGCCGGCGAGCGCCAGCAGCGACGAGCTCGCAAGGAGGTCATCGGGGAAGATGCCGGTGAGGAATCCGATGAAGAAGATGATCGAGGCCACAAACAGCGAGGAGAGCAACGACTTCGTCTTCTTCGCCACCATGTCGCTGACCGTCCACACGAGCATGACGACGACGAACGCCAGGACGGGATTCATGGTGGAGCCTCCTTGTGGCGCCAGGCGCCACCTTGAATCAAATCAGAACGCGCACTGAGGTGGAAGGGATCGACCGCCCCGGATATCCGTTCTGCGGCAAAATGTCATCGACTCCGGAATGGCTGCGGGCCAGGCCCGGGAATGACAGAAATTTGTATTTACGAAGTAAATTTACGATGTAAAAGTCGGGCAGCTCCGGCAGGTCACAAGAGAGCTGACTCGGTAAAAGCGCAGTGCTTCTCTTCGGCATTCCGTTCAGGCGGCCCGGGCGATAGTGTCGAATGAACTCCAGGAGGACGCAATGACTGCACCTGCCGATGTTCGAGGCGCCGCCCCATCACTGCGCTCATCGGTGCAGATCCGCGTTGTGGGACCCGACGAGGCGCTGACCGACGTCGATGCGGTCAGCGTTCCGGTCGCCGAGTCCGGCGAAGTTCCAGAGGCGCTCGGGGTCGGTCGCGAAGCCCTCGCCCGGGCGGGATTCCGCCCCACGGTCGGCTCGTGCCTGCCGTTCCCCAGCGCCGAGGCGCCCACTCTGGTGGCGGTCGGGATCGGTGAACTCGCCGCCATGACTCCGGCCGATGTTCGAGACGCCGCGGCGGCCTTCGCGTCCGCGGTTCCGTACGACGCGAAGCTGGCGACCCGGGTGCCGAGCACCTCGGGCTCGACGGCCGCCGCGTCGGCCGCGGCCATCGTCGAGGGAGTGCTGCTGGCCCGTTACCGCTTCAGTCTCCGCAGTGCCGAGTCCGGTGCGGTTCCGGTGGCGGCCCTCACCCTGATCGCCGCGGACGGAGAGCAGGCCGCAGTGGAGGAGGGCGCCCGGAGGGGTGAACACCTAGCCCGGGTGGCCATGCTCAGCCGCGACCTCGCGACCTGTCCCGCCGGCGTTCTGACGGCCTCGGCCATGGCCGACCTCGCGGTGGCCCTCGGCCCCGATGCCGGCCTGGACGTCGAGGTCTTCGACAAGGACGACCTGGTGGAGATGGGCTGCGGCGGTCTGCTCGGAGTCAACAAGGGCAGCATCGAGCCGCCGAGAATGATCAAGCTGCGGTTCACCCCGGACGGTGACGCCGCGGGTCACCTGGCCCTGGTCGGCAAGGGGATCATGTACGACTCGGGCGGGATCAGCCTCAAGCCCAGCGACGCGTCTCACTCCCAGATGAAGAACGACATGTCCGGGGCGGGCGCCATCCTGGCCGCGATGACCGTGCTCCGCGCGCTGAATTGCCCGACCGCGGTCACCGCGTACCTCATGTGCACCGACAACATGCCGTCGGGGTCCGCCCTGCAGCTCGGCGACGTACTCACCATGCGTAACGGCAAAACCGTGGAAGTGATGAACACCGACGCCGAAGGCCGACTGGTGATGGCCGACGCGCTGGCCCTGTCGGTCGAGGACGGTGCTGATGCCATCGTGGACATCGCCACCCTCACCGGGGCCTGCCTGCGGGCCCTCGGCACCGAAGTCGCCGGCGTGATGGGCAACGACGAGGAGCTCATCGGGCAGGTCCGGGCGGCGGGCGACAAGACCGACGAGCCCGCCTGGCCCCTGCCCATGATTCGGCGCTACCGCAATCAGCTCGACTCCGGAATCGCCGATATGACGAACCTGGGCGGCCCCAACGCGGGGTCGATCACGGCCGCGCTCTTCCTGGACGAGTTTGTCGGCCAGACCCCGTGGGCCCACATCGATATCGCGGGAACGGCGCAGGCCGAGAGCGCCACCCGCTGGATTCCCAAGGGCCCGACCGGCTTCGGGGCCCGCCTCCTGGTCGAGCTCGCGCTGAGTTTCAGAACGGCCAGATCAGCGGGATGAGCCCGAGCGCAACGATCGCCCAGAACGCGAGGACGGGCAGGCCGAGCCGCCAGTAGTCGCCGAACCGGTAGCCGGCGGGACCCATCACCATCATGTTGGCGGGCGTGGCAATCGGGGTCAGGAAGGATGCGGAGCCGGCCACCGCAATCATCATCAGGATCGGCTGCGGGGATACCTGTGCCTCGGCCGCCGCGGCGACGGCTACCGGAATCACGATCAGCACGGTCGCGGTGTTGCTGACGAACTGCCCGAGCCCCACCGTGAGGATGAACAAGGCCAGCATCACCAGTCGTGGTCCGCCGTCACCCACGACGTCGAGCAGTACGCCGGCCACCAGGTCGGCGGCCCCGGTTTCCCGAATGGCCGTGGACAATGGGATCAGGCCGCCGATCAGCACCACCGTCTGCCACGACACCGACCGGTACGCCTGGCTGACGGTGACCACCCGCAGCAAGACCATGAACGTCGCCGCCAGCAGTCCCGCCACCGCCGCAGGCACCAGACCGAGAGCCAGCAGCACGATCATGCCGGCGAGTACGGCGATCGCCGGCACGGCCTTGGCGCCGAGCGGGACGGCCTGGCGGCGGACCAGATCGGGTGAGTTGACCACCAGTACGTCGCCGTGGTCGGACAACGCCTCGACCGCGGCCCATGAGCCGTGCACCAGCAACGTGTCACCCTCGCTCAGCGTGGTCGACTGCCGCCCACGGTCCCGGCCCAGCCGTTGGACGGCCAGGATGACGAGCTCGGAGCTGCGGACCATGCCGGGAAAGACGGTCTCCCCGACGAGTGGCGACCGGGTGGCACCACGAGCTCGGCCACACCCATCTCGCGGTTGACCAACGACTCGCGGGCGTCCGTCAACGGACGCATCGCGACGGCGAGCACCTCGCGCATGGCCAGCTCGCTGATCTCGGCCGAAGGCCCGCTGACGATCAGCACGTCGTCGACGTCCAGCGCCTCGCGGACCAGAGCGGGGACCTCCCCCCGGGCCTGAACCCCGATCAGTTCCACGCCGGTGTAGTCGGACAGGTCGACGCCAGACGCCTGCACACCGATCAGCGGCGACTGCTCCCGGACCCGCAACCGATAGAACCCGTCCCGCAGGTCGTAGTGCTCCGCGATGGTCGCGGCATAACGGCTGAGATCTGGGGGCAGCAATCGGCTCGGGCGATCGGGGAGCACCTTCGGACCGAGGAGCGCGCAGATTGCCATGGTGCCCAGCACCAAAGGGAAGCCCGACCAAGGCGAACGAGAAGAACGAGAACCCACCGGCACCGGAATCAAGTGATGCGTCCGAGGCGAGCACGTTGACCGGACTGGCCGTGAGGACCAGCAGGGAGCCGCTGGAGCCGGCGAAGACCATCGGCATCAGCAGTTGAGTCGGCGGTACCTTGATCCGGGCGGCGATGACGACCACCATCGGCAACAAGGCGGCCGCCGCTCCGTTCAACGTGATCAACGCGCTGACCACGGCCGTCAACGCCATCACCGCGATCAGCACGGCTCGGGGCCGATCACCGACCTTGGCGAGCAGAGCCTGGCCGGCCCAGGTGGTGACGCCCGCCGCGTCGATCCCCTCGCTGACCACGAACAGCGCCGCGATGAAGAGAACCACCGGATCCCCGAAGCCGGCCAAAGCCTCATTGACCGTAAGCACGCCAGTCGCAAAGAGGGTCAACGAGGTGAGAATGGCCACCGCCCCGACCGGAAGACGATTCCAGATGAAGACGGCAATGACCACGACGAGTAAAAGCAGGCTGATTGTCGCGTGGTCCACCGTTCACACCCCTCACGAAACTTCGGCCTTCTTGGGCACGCTAGCGCAGCGGTACGGCATTTCGCTTGTGCGAGCCCAGCCACCGCGATGGCGATTGATCTGCTTGGGTAGACAACAGGCAGCGCCAGCAGGGTTGAACGCCGGACGGGAGAGTTCAGGGTGAACGCAGAACCCGACCTGGTCGCTCTGCTGCTTTTAGTGGCTCATGTGGTCCTGGGCGGGATCGCCATCGTTCTGGTGTCGGCCAACCGGCGTCCGTCGGCCGCGATCGCCTGGGTGCTCACCATCATCTTCATCCCGTTCGTCGGAGTGGTCGCCTTCCTCTTGGTGGGGCTGACCCGACTCCCGAGGAGTCGGCGGGAGAAGCAGCGCTACGTCAGCGCGATGATGGTCGAACGGACCGATGGACTGTCGGACGTGAGCCACGGCCCCGAGTGGCCGGACTGGCTGGCGTCAATGGTTGCCCTGAACCGCAACCTGGGTGCGCTGCCCATGGTGGGCGGTAACGCGGCCACCCTGATCGAGGACTACGTGGGCTCCCTCGACGCCATGATCGCCGATATCGACACCGCCACCGAGTTCGTTCACGTCGAGTTCTTCATCCTGGTGCATGACCCCACCACCGCGCCGTTCTTCGACGCGCTCGCCCGGGCCACGAAGCGGGGCGTCAAGGTCCGGGTGCTGTCCGACCACGTGTCGGGTTTCCTCTATCCGCGACGTAAGGAGACCCATGCGGTGTTGCGGGAGATGGGGGCTGAGTACTACCCGATGTTGCCCATCAAGTTCCGCCGCTATTACCAGCGACCAGACCTGCGCAATCACCGCAAGCTGGTCGTGGTCGACGGTCGCGTGGGCTTCACCGGCTCGCAGAATCTGATCGACGCCGCGTACCACAAGAAGAAGAACCTCGCCCGAGGGCTGCACTGGCACGAGTTGATGGTCCGGCTGGAGGGACCGGTGGTGCGCGAACTGGACGCCGTCTTCGTGACGGACTGGTACAGCGAGTCGGACGTGCTGCTGCCGATCAATACCTCACCGGTGGCTCTGGGCGACGACCCCCACCTCCTCGACGCGCAGGTGGTGCCGAGTGGACCGACCTTCGACAACGACAACAACCTCAAGCTGTTCGCCGCGCATGATCCACAATGCGCACCGGCAGGATCAGCATCACCAGCCCCTATTTCGTCCCGGACGAGTCGCTGATGCTCGCGCTGATCACGGCGGGCTCGCGGGGGCTGGACGTGGAACTGTTCGTGTCCGAGATCGGGGATCAGTTCCTCGTCTATCACGCCCAGCGCTCCTACTACGAGGCGTTGCTCCGAGCCGGGGTGAAGATCTATCTGTACCGGGCGCCCACCGTCCTGCACGCGAAGCACTTCACCATCGACGAAGAGGTGGCGATCATCGGCTCCTCCAACATGGACATTCGCTCGCTGAGCCTGCATATGGAGCTGTCGGTGATGGTGCACGGCCGGGAGTTCGTGGATGCCATGCGGCTGGTCGAGGACGACTACCGATCCAAAAGCACCCAGCTGAGTCTCGAGGAGTGGCTCGTACGCCCGCGGAAGCAGAAGATCAGGGACAACCTCTCGAGGCTCACGTCATCCCTGCAATGACCGGCTCGATCAATGCTCGTCAATCCCATCAACGAAGAGGGGACCAATGAAGAAGGCGATCTACAACACACTGACGGAGTCCGAGAAGCTCCTCGTCGCGGAAACCAGCCGGGATGCGCTGGCCGATCTGGACGAGGACCAACTGCTCGAACTGCTGACCAGGGTCCGCCGGGCCCGAACCAAGTACGTCAAGCTCTATCGTCGCCGCGCCAGCGCACAGGTGCCGGAAAGTGGCGGTCGGGGGCTCGCGCACCCGATCAATCAACGCAACCGGGACAAGGCCGAGGTCTTCGAACGGGCCTTGGCTCGGGTCAGCCGCCGGCTCCAGGCCGCCGCGAAGCAGGCGGCCGATGAGCTCAGGACGGAACGGCTCGAGGCCGCGCGCAGCGGCTCCGGGTCCGGCCCGGATACGTCCGGTGCGGGTCCGGACCAGGCCAGCAAAGCCGGCAAGGGAAAGGGCAAGGGCCAGGCCGCGGGGTTCACGAAGACGACCGGCGGACTCAAGAAGGACGCCTCAACCCGAGCGGCCGGCGCGCGCCGACAGGCCAAACGCGACGCGCGCTGAGCTCAGCTCGGGACGCCCTCGAGGAGCGAGGTGGAGGAGAACAGGTTGAGCCCCAGTTGCTCGGACAGATAGCCGGCGACCAGCTGGCCCTTGACGCTGTTGCCCACCTCGTCCAGCAACGGCGCGTACGTGCCCAGCCCGCCCTTGCCCGGCGCGGCCGTGACGATGCCGCCGCCGATCCCGCTCTTGCCCGGTAGGCCGATGGTGAAGAGCCAGTCGCCCGAGGTTTCGTACAGTCCGGCGGTGGCCATCACCGCCAACGTGCGGGCGCAGGTGTCGGCGTCGACGACCCGTTCCCGCGTGACGGGGTGGACGCCTCCGTCCGCCAGGGTCGAACCCATCGCGGCGAGGTCCCGGGCGGAAACCCGCAGGCAGCTCTGCCGGGTGTAGAGGTCGACGGCGGCCGCCGGGTCGACTCCCAGGCTGCCGAGGCTTCGGAGCAGCAGGGCCATGCTTCGGTTCCGCTGGTTCGTCTCGGACGCCGACGCGTACATCTCCTCGTCCATCACCAGCGCCCGCCCGGCAAATCGGGACAGGCCGTCGACCAGATGCTGCCACTGCTCGTCGAGGTCGCGGCCCGGCAGCAAACTGGTGGCCGCGATGGCCCCCGAGTTCACCATGGGGTTGGTCAGACCGGCCGGACCCGCCTCGATCGCGGCCAGGGAGTTGAACGGGCGGCCCGTCGCGTTGACCCCGATCGTCCGGCGGGTCTGGTCGGCGCCGAGCGCCTGGCACACCAGCGCGAACACGAACGGCTTCGCCACACTCATGATCGTGAACTCGACGTCGGCGTCTCCCGCGGCGAACGATTGCCCACCGGTCTCCGTCACGCAGATGCCGAACAGCTGTGACGGCACTCGGGCCAGCGCCGGATACACGGTGGAGTTGCTGCCCTCCGACACTCCCCGAAACCGCTCGAAAGCGGTCGTCACCAGGGCTTGTACCCGCTCGGCCGTCGGCAGGTGACCCGTCGAGACATACCCGGCCATCAGGTCATTCACTGATCTCGGCGGTCCGGGCGGCGGAGCCTTGCCGGTCGGCTTTCGTGAACAGGCGTCGCCGCGGTCGACCGGGGTTCTTGGGCTTAGCGCCAAAGAGGGCCCGAGCCCAACCGGCCCGCGGATCAGCGTCGATCAGCACACCCTTGACCAGCAGGGTGAGCGGAATGGCGAGGATCGCGCCCAGCGGTCCGAGGACCCAGGCCCAGAAGATCAAGGCCACGAACGTCAACGCCATCGAAATGCCGACGGCGTCACCGACGAAATAGGGCTGGATCAAGCTGGTGAACAGTGAGTTGAGCACGATGTAGGACACGATCACCACCAGCATCAGCTGCCAATCCCCCACCAGCAGGGCGAGCAGAGCCGGTGGGATCACGCCGATGATGAAGCCGACGTACGGGATGTAGTTGCACACGGCCGCCAGCAGTCCCCAGAGGAGCGCGAGGGGAATGTCCAGCGCGAGCAGCAGCAGGGTGTCAGCGAAGCCGGTGATGAAACCGAAGACGGTGGTCACGCCCAGGAAACGCCGCGTGTTCCGGGCGAAGTCTCGCAGGGCCTGGCCGAGCGCCGGCCTTTCGTGGGTCAGCGCCAGCATCCGTGAGCCGGCACCGGTGGACTCGATGCCGAAGAACAACAACAGACTCAGCAGGAGGGCGACATTGGCTCCGAACCCGATCACCCCGCGGAGCAGGGAGGTCACCCACCCGGCCACGCGTTGCAGTTCGAGGGCGCCGGTGATGGAGCCGGCCTGGGGCGCGGCGATGCCGAAGCTGGCCAGCAACATCGTGAATGAGGCGAGCAGGCCTGAGGCCTCGGAGGCGTATCGGGGCAGGATCGTGGCGAGTCGACCGAGCGCGAGAACCACGATCGACACCACGCCGATGATCACGCCATAGATGCAGAGCAACAGCACGATCAGGGCCGGCGCCGCCGGAACCCGATGCCGCAGCATCCAGACGTGAATCGGATAGACCAGGATCACGATCACGAGGGCCAGGAACACCGGAGCGATCAGCCAGGAAAGCTGCTGCATGACGAGCACGCTGATACCAGCGACGGCGGTCCCCAGCAAGATCATCAACGCCCGGGGGAGCGCGGGCCGCGCGGGCCGAGGGGTGACTGGCTGGGAGTCTTCCTGACCCATGCCGCAACCTCACCGCTTCGAGCGTCCTAAGTCAATCTTGAGGGGCTGGGGCAGCGTATGCTCAGTGAATTGAATCCCTGCTCGAATGAATTAGTCACCGGAGGCAAGGATTGCCCACCCCAGCGTCGCGGGAAGACCGGGACGTCTTTCGTCTGACCCCGACCACGGATGCCTCGATCTTGCAGACCATCGCCGACCGGTTGGAGTTCCGGGGCACGGATGACGGCTACGCGCTGCTGTCCCAGGCGTACTTCTCGCGGGTGCCGCTCGGCTCGGCTCGGCGCATCCTGGCCCTCGGCTGCGGCACCGGAATCGAGGTGCGCGCCCTCCGGCGAGTCACCGGACCGGACACCGCCATCGTCGGCCTGGACCACAGCCCGGTGCTGCTCGACACGGCCCGAAGGCTTACCGCGGAGGAGGGCTTGGCGGACAACGTCAGCTACCAGACCGGGGACGCCCACCACCTGGAGTTCGCCGATGGCGACTTCGACATCGTCACCTTGCACACCCTGATCAGCCACGTCGATGATCCGCTGCAGGTGCTCCGGGAAGCCCGGCGCGTCGTCAAACCCGGTGGCACCGTCGTTGTCTTCGATGGCGACTATGCCTCGCTGACCTTCGGGTATCCCGACCCTGCGCAGGCCAGTGCGGTCGAAGATGAGCTCCGGAAGGTGATGGTCGCCAATCCCCGGGTGATGCGGGACATGCCGCGGCTGCTGCCCGCCGCCGGGTTGGAGCTCGTCGATGCCCATGGCGTGCTGTACGCCGACATCGGCGTCGGTCTCTTCTGGGCCAACGCCGTCCAGACGTACAGCGCGGTGCTGACCCGCTCGGGTTCGGTCGAACCGGCATTGGTCGAGGAATGGACCGCTTTTCAGGCTCAATCGCTCAAAGACCAGACGTTCTTCGGCGCCTCGAACTACTACACCTACCTGGCCCAGCCGTCGGCCGTGCGGGCCACCGCTAGCGACCCGCCAGGCTGACCAGCTCGGGAATCACCGCCGCGGGGGACGGCAGGTCGGCGATCTCGGCCTGGATCTGCCGGGCGACGGTGCGTTCGCCGGCGTCCGGCTCCAGTAGCGCGGCAACGACGGCTCGAATGGCGCCCGCGTCCTGCTCCTCATTGCGCAGCGCCCGCGCGGCCCCGACCTCGGTCAGGTATTCGGCGTTGAAGAACTGATCCGCGCCCTGGGGCATGATCAGCTGGGGTACGCCGGCGGACAGGGCACCCAGCACGCTGCCGGTCCCGCCGTGATGGACCATCACGTCGATCAGCGGCAGCACCCGCGACTGGTCGACGAAGCGCTCCAGCCGCACGTTGTCGCCAACCTCGCCCAGCAAGGCAGGGTCGCCGTCTGGTCCCACCGCGACCAGCAGATCGACGTCCAGGTCGGAGATGTCGCTGATCGCCCGACTCAACACCTCCACCGCGCCGAATGACACGGTGCCCAGTGTCAGGTAGACCCGCGGTCGGGTGCGGGGAGCCTCCAACCAGGCCGGCAGCTGGCCGACGCTCTCCGCGTACCCGACAGGCCGAATCGGGATCTTGGGAATGTCCACCGGCCCGCTGAACCGGCGCAGCGACGGAGGCGTGGGGTCCAGCAGGGCCTGGCCGAGCAGGGCATCCCCGACGGGTGGTTGCTGGCCGCGGTCGGTCCACAGGTCGCGGCGATAGCTCATCGCCGCGGGGTGGATGAGCGCGAAGCCCATGTGGGTCAACGCGATCGCGTACGGCACTGCGGGAATGCCCAGCACGCTGGCCGCTACCCCCGCGCCGGCATTCATTCCCTCGTAGACGATCAGGTCGGGACGAAGTTCCTCCAGCGCCGGCATCAGTACCTCGGCCACCGCTTCGGAGGTGACGTCGGCGAACACCCCAACCACCAGTTCGGCTCCGTGCAGGCCGGGATTACGCCGAGCGGCTTCCGCGAACACGCCGTCCAGTTCGAGCGCACCAGGCTGCTGGGGAATGGTCGGTAGCGGGAGCCGGTCCAAGAAGGGCTTTCCGCTGGCCACCGTGACGTCGTGCCCGGCGTCGGCACAGGCGAGCGCGAGGGGCATCAGCGGATAGAGGTGCCCGTACGCGGGGATGGCCGCGAAGACAATCTTCACCACGCCATGCTGGCACCTGCGCGTCGTCCCTGTCTGGGGATCGTGGGCAACTCAGTGAAACTGCGGCACGATCATGTAGAGCCCGACCAACACCAGCAGCCCGGCCAGTCCGAGCAGGCCGTAACCGGCCGTCAGGGTGGCGGTGCCCGACCCGCCCTGGTTGGTCTTCAGTCTCGATGCGGAGACGAAGCGAATGCCGCCGGCCAGCAGCGCGACGAAGATCACGGAGAAGGTCACCGAGACGACGGCGACCATGCCCAATGCGTACCAGTCGATGTTCATCAGGCGGCACTCTTCGCTTTCTTTTTCTTCTTTTTCTTCTTCTTGCCCGGGTGGTAGTCGTCGCGGGGGTCATTGGCGTACACGCTCGGCGCGGCGCTGGCCAGCACCATCACCTCGCGGCTGTCGGTCACGTTGGTGTGGTCGATCCGGTGCCGGCGGGACAGTCTGAAGATGAGGAAGCACGCGATCGCGAGCATGGCCAGCAGGGCGAGCACTGCGCCAACGCCGTGCGGGGTCAGTAAGGCGGCCAGGCCGCCGACCAGTCCCGCGCCGGGCAGGGTGAGCAGCCAGGCGATCAGCATCTTGCGGGCGACCCCCCAGCGGACTTCAGCCCCGTCGCGGCCGACCCCGGACCCCAGGATGCTGCCGGTGCTGACATGGGTGGTCGACAGGCCGAAGCCGAAGTGGGCGGAGCTCAGAATCGTGGCGGCGGTCGTCGCACCGGCCGCGGCCCCCTGCGGCGTTTCGATCTCGACGATCCCCTTACCCATGGTGCGCATGATCCGCCAGCCACCCGAGTAGGTGCCCAGGCCGATCGCCAGTCCCGCAGTGATGATCACCCACCACTGCGGCCCGGTGCCGGGCGCTTGCAGACCGGCCGAGATCAGGACCAGGGTGATCACGCCCATCGTCTTCTGGCCGTCGGAGGTGCCGTGGGCGAGGGCGACGAGCGAGGCGGTGAACGCCTGGCCGTACTTGAAGCCGGACTCGGTGTGGGCACTCGGGGTCCGGCGGGTAATCCGGTAGGCCAGCCGGGTGGCCAGCACGGCCCCGAGGCCGGCCACCAGCGGGGCGACGATCGCGGGCAGCAAGATCTTGGACACGATCACCGGCCCGTTGACCGAGGCGATGCCGGCCCCGACGATGACGGCCCCGATCAGCCCACCGAACAGGGCGTGCGAGGAACTGGACGGGAGTCCGACCAGCCAGGTGAGCAGGTTCCACACGATGGCGCCGACCAGTCCGGCCAAAATGATCGGGGCGGTGATCAACGCGTCGTCGAACAGGCCGCCCGAGATGGTTTTCGCCACCTCGGTGGACAGGCAGGCCCCGACCAGGTTGAGCACCGCGGCCAAGATGACGGCCGTACGCGGCTTGAGCGCGCCGGTCGCAATCGGCCCGGCCATGGCGTTGGCACTGTCGTGAAACCCGTTGGTGAAGTCGAAGATGAGCGCCACCACGATCACGGCGATGACCACGAACAGCACTGTCACGTCGGTCCCTAATCTGGAACGGGTGGCTCGGGTGCGCACGCACCACCCGAAGCTCTGACGCTAGAACGATAACTGCACGTGAACGATTGGTGAATCTCTGAGGCGCCGATGGGCAGCGTGGCGGGTTCGCCGCAGCCCTGGCGGCCTCTGGGTCGGCCGCGGATCAGGCGCCCTGGGCGTGCAGATAGATGCTCGTTCGCGGTCCGACGCCGCGCTCGCTACACTTACAGGTCGTCATTGGGCCACGGCCCGCGACCGGCACCCGTGGCTCAACGGATAGAGCATCTGACTACGGATCAGAAGGTTGGGGGTTCGAATCCCTCCGGGTGCGCAAGGCGCGTCAGGCAAGACTGCTAGTCAGCGCGATATCGCCGGCACCGACTCCGTCGAGGGCCACGCTGAACAGCACGTTTGACAGCAACGCTGACAGCAACGCAGTTCAGTTTGGCTGTACCAAGACGCGGTCCATCGCGTCCGCGGCTTCGCGTAGGGCGGTCGGCATCACGTGGGAATAGAGGCCCGTTGTGATGGCGAGTTGGGAGTGTCCGAGGATCTCCGTCACCACTCGGGCGGGGACGTTCTGGGCGGTTCGATCACCGTGCCGATGGTCGAGGTGAACACCAGGCCGGAGTCGACCCACGCCGGCCCTAGCGCCAAGGCGTCAGCGGCCTGTCGCGCGCCGTGTGTGCGTAGGGGCCTCTGACGGCTGTCAATCTTGTATACGACACCTGAGATAGTGTCAGCCAAGTTTCGGTTTTGTGGCGATCGTGTGGCATTTGTGGGCAATTCTGAAGATTTCGTATACAAAACTGGGCTGAGGGGCTACCGTCTAGATATCCGGTTCCAACCCACTCTTCGATCGGGAGCTGTACCCATGACCCTGGCCAGCAGTTCGAACGCAACCACCACCACGATGTCGGCCACGCTGGACCGCGCAGGCTTCACCCGAGCTCAGTTCTGGGTGATGATGCTGATCCTCGCCGGCATGTTCTTCGACACCCTCGAGCAGAACTCGGTCGGGGCGATGGGCAGCAACATCAAAGCGAGCTTGGGCATCGGCAACGCCGAGCTGACCGCGATCAACACCGCTACTGTGATCGGCGGCCTTTTGGGCCGGTTCTTCGGCGGCTGGCTCGCGGACCGCGTTGGGCGTCGGGCAGCGTTGAGCCTGAACCTGCTCGTCTACTGCATTGGCGGGCTGATCAGTGCGGTCGCGCCGAACTACGAGGTGCTCCTGGCCAGCCGACTGATCGTGGGGATTGGCCTCGGCGGTGAGTTCACTATCGGCATCGCGATGATGTCGGAGATGGTGGCGACCCGGTACCGGGGAACGCTCGTCTCCGTCCTGAACATCGGTTCCGGCGGGGTGGGCAACTTCGTCTCCTACGGCCTGTTCTTCCTGCTGCTCGGCCCGCTGGCCGTTGGGCTCGGCGGAGACGATCTCGTCTGGCGGTGGACCTTCGTGTTCTTAGCCCTGCCAGCTCTGCTGGTCGTGTTGTACCGACGAAAGCTGCCCGAGTCGCCTCGGTTCCTGCTGTCGCAAGGTCGAGTCACCGAGGCCAACCGATCGCTGAACATCTTGATCTCGGACTCGTTGACGCCACCGAACGACCCCACCCCGTACCTCACTGAGGCCGATGTACCCCAGCACCAGGTGAAGTCGAGCCCAGCTGCGGTTTTCGAACGGGTCGTGCTGCCGCGCACCATCACGATCGGCGTGATCTCCTGGATGGCCTTCGGGGCCCAGGTCACGCTCAACTTCTTGATGCCGACCTTGCTGGTCGAACGCGGATACTCCATCAGCGAGAGCCTGCTCTACACCATGATCATGAACGCCGGCTCGCTGCTGGGTGCGTGCGCCGCCGCCGTCTTGGCCAAGCGAGCTGGCCGAAAGGTTGTGATCTGTGTCGCGGGCGTCCTGGGATGTCTGACCGCCCTGGCATTCGCTCTCTTCGCGGATCAAACGGGCTTAATCCTTGTGCTCGGTGCCACCTTCCAGTTCTTCGGCATGCTCACCAACACCACCCTGGCCGCCTGGTCTCCGGAGCTGTACCCGACCAGGATCCGTACCCTTGGGACCTCGATCGTCAATGGGATCGGCAACGTGGGCGGCGCGATCATGCCGTTCGCAGCGGTCGCCCTGTTCGAGGCGTACGGCTTCGCCGGCGTCTTCGGGATGGTCGCCATCATGTACGCCATCTTGGTGATCGCCTCACGGTTCGCGCCAGAGACGCGCGGCCGCACCCTTGAAGAGGTCAACGAGGCCCGCCTGGTCGTCGATCCTGAAACGGCCGACACCGCGTCTTAGCCCGTCGACCCCCACCCGCCCACAGTGACGTGAACGAGTAGAAATGAGAACAAACATGGACACCCTGAAAATCGCCGCCACCGCCAACGGTGTCAACTACCTGCCCGAGTACCTTGCCGGATCCGCCGGCCTCTTCGCCGACGCGGGCCTCACGGTCGAGGCAACACCCAAGATCCCTGGACCGGGGTGATCGACGACCTCGAGTCCGGGGCGGCCGACCTTGCCCTGGGTGGTCTCTGGGTGCCGGCGATGTACGCCGGATCCCCTCGCGAACTCACCGTCGTATGCCAACTGAACCACCAGTTCCCGATGGGGATCCTGCTGCGAAACCCGGAACCCGACTTCCAGCTCAGCCAGCTGCAAGGCAAGACCCTGCTCGCTCCGGGGGCCGGCGGGAGCGCACCCTATGCGTTCACCGCGGGGCTGATCCGCGAGAGCGGCACCGACCCTAGGGACGTTCGGTTCGTCCGGGACCTGTCGACCAACATGCTGGTCGAGCTGTACCAGGCCGGTCTGGGCGACGGGATGATCGCTGACCTCGGCACCGCGTCCGAGCTCGAAGCGGCCGGTTTCGGGGGCATTGTGTTTCGCCACCTCGACTCGGGGGGCCTGATGCCCAACAGCGTGTACTACTGCCAGTCCGCCCGCGTGGAGGAGCTCCGTGAGCGCATCACGACGTTCACCGGCTGCATCGCCGAGGCCATGGAGATGACCCAGAATCTGGACGAAGGCCTGCTGGACGCCATCCTCGCCGAGCGTTGGCCGACAAAGACCGCGCCCTGATGCGGTCCGTCGTCTCGGCACTGGCCGCCAGCTCGGTCTGGGAGTCGGTTGCCATCGACATCGACGCCAGCGACCGCTGGATGCGCATCCTCGCCGACGAAGGCATGGTCAGCTCACCGCCCGCGTACGACGAGATGGCCGACGACTCCTTCATGAAGCCCTACCGCTGACCTCTGTCGATCCGTTTCGTGGGTCATTCGGCACCAGCGACAACGCCCAGGAGCTCAGCTCCTGGGGCGTTCTGGCGTGCCCAAAGATCAGCACAAGGGACGAGCCGGCCATCCCGCCGCAACCAGTCAGATAGCTCTCCAGATTGCCCTCGACCGACTCGGCGGAAGCGGCGGCGTCAGCGCGACGGGCAATCATCAACACCCCGGGCGCGCCGGGTCTCCCAGATTGTGGCGGCAGATCGTTGCCGACGACGTGTGCCTCTGAGTGCCGCCCGCACGATGAAACTGCCGACAAGCTTCTGAGAAACGCGTTCATACCGGCAACCTGTCGGCAATTTCGTGGTGAAGTCTGCGCTCACTCTGCTGGCGCGGGGGGGTCCGTGACCCAGTCAGCCGATCGCCGCAAGCGCAGCGGAGGCCGAGAGTTGGACGGTCTGCCCAAGTCCGAGCTTGTCGGCCTTCTCCAGACACAGGGCCGCGTAGGCGAGGTCCTGCAGCGCGAGCCCGACGGAGTTGAACATGGTGATGTCGTCGCGGTGGGTTCGACCGGGATCTCGTCCGATGAGAACGCTTCCCAGCTCGCGCTGGAAGTCCGCTTCGGTGGTCGTGCCGTCGGCAATGGAGAGCAAGGCGTCACCGGACTTGGCCAGTTGGGTCGCAGTGCTGTCCACGAAGACCTTGGCGGCTGCCATGCCGGCGGAGTCGATCTCTCGGTGGTCGGCGCGGGGCGGTGCTCCGACGGCGTTCAGGTGGAGTCCCGGATGGAACCATGCGCCGGAAACGATCGGCGTCCGCGATGGTGTGAGCGTGCACACGATGTCGGAGGCGGCGACGACGTCCGCGGGATTGGACTCCACGACTACGAGGTCGTCCCCGACCGCGCTGCGGAAGGCGGCGAGGGTGTCGGCCGAGCGGGACCAGACGTGGACCCGGCTGATCGGCCGGATCGCGCGGATGGCCGCAACGTGCTCGATGGCCAGCCGGCCGGCGCCGACCAATCCGAGCGTGCTCGCGTCGGGATTGGCGAGGGCGTCGGTCGCCACGGCGGTGGCCGCCGCGGTGCGGGCGCGCGTGAGTACGCCACCGTCGATGACCGCGAGACACTCACCGGTGGTTGAGTCGAGCACGAGGACGACCGAGCGCTGGGTCGGCAGCCCGCGTTCGCGGTTGTCAGGAGCGTCGGTGAGGGCTTTCACGACCGACAGGTTCAGCCGACCAGACGAGGCGACCATCGGGAGCAGGACCGCGGTGCTGACGCTGCTGGGCAAGGCGATCGGGGCCGGCTGGTACGCCTGCCCAGCCGCCAGTTCGGCATGCACAGCGCGAACGGCGCTGATGGCCTCGGGCAGCGGGACGAGCCCGGCAAGGTCGTCGGCAGAAAGAATCAGGGTCATCGGTGGTCCTCCATGACAGGTCATCGGCAAGCGAGTGCCGAATGGGCTCGAGCAAGGCGGATGTTGCCCAAAAGGCCTGGTGTGCGCGGTCAACGCCACAAGCGGGGCCGTATTCCACCTATGCCGACAGCGTACACGGTTGAGGCTGTTTCGTATACAAAATGATGAACCGGACGCGAATAGCCAGGGCAAGTTAGACGGGCTGGACCTCGGCCTCGGCCCGCTCGATGGCCCGGCGGTAGAGATGTTCGTCCTTGATGATGTGCTCACCCATCAGGTATCCCGCGCTCGGTCCAGATCCGGCGAGGATCGCCTCGGCGATGGCTGAGTGGTCTGCCCACGACGATTCGATCCGGCCGACGATGTCGAGCTCGAACCCCCAGGCGATCTTCTGGAGCAGATCGCGCAGCATAGTGGCTAAGTGCGCGTTGCCCGAGGCTTGCGCGACTACCTCGTGAAACTCCATGATCAGTGGCGGCAGCCGGTCCACCGCTCGGTCATCGCGGGCCTCGCGCCCGCGGTCGATCACTTGACGCAACTCCTCGGCCATCTCGCCTCCGGACCGCTCCCCGGCCAGGGAGGCAGCCAGTACCTCTAGTCCGCGACGGATCTGCATCAACTCGATGACGTCCTCGTGCGAGCGGGAGGAGACCGAGGCTCCCTTGAACTTCTCGATGACGACGAAGCCTTCGCTCTCGAGCTGCTGCAGCGCTTCGCGGATGGGCACTCGGGAGACGCCGAAGCGGGCGGCCAGCGCATCCTCTTTGAGGCGGTCGCCGACGGCGATCCGGCCGTCGATGATCTCTGCCCGCAGTGCGTTGACAACCGGTGCGGACAAGGACTGCATGCGGACAAGAGTAGTTCACCCTATGGCTTGTTTGCCGCGTGGTCGTCGTGTCCCCGATCGCGAGGTCGTATACAAAAGCGGCGTGATGGTGGACACTTGGAATGTCTGGGCGGCCCTCGGTACGGGCTGCACGACTCACCGACAACAGCAAACGGTCGACCATCTGAGGAGCACAAGTCATGACCAACTATCACGTATCCGCGACTTCCCACTGGCCCAACTACCTACCGGAGTACATCGCAGCAGACAACGGCTACTTCGCCGACGAGGGCCTTGAGTTCAGCCGAGACGCCCCCGATGATTGGACCGGCGTTCTCCGCAGCCTGGCCGACGGCAGCGCACAAGCGGTACTCGGCGGCCTCTGGGTACCGGCGATGTACCACGGCCGTGGCCACGAGTTCGTCGCTTTCGCCCAACTCAACGCCCGCAACCCGAAGGCCATCGTCACTCGCGAGCCACAACCCGGCTTCAAATTGTCCGACCTAGAAGGCAAACTCGTGCTGGCCCCCGGGGCAGGCGGCACTGCCCCCTATATGCACACCGCCGGACTCATCCGCCAAGCCGGTATCGACCTGTCGGCCGTCCGTTTCATCCGCGACCTCAGCGGCCAGACCTTGTCAGATCTCTTCGCCGGCGGGATGGGGGACGCGATCATCGTCGACCTGGTCAATGCCCACCTTCTCGAGCACAAGGGCATTGGCTCGATCGCCTATCGCCACGCCGACGCCGGCGGGTCAATGCCCAACAGCGTGTACTACACCCTCCCGCACCTGATCGGAGAGCCCGGCTCGGCGCCGTGGCGGTTCACCCGAGCCATCCAGCGTGCCATGGACTGGATGGGCGACCACGACGGCAGCGACTGCACCGACCTGCTCACCCGGTACTGGCCGCAACTCCCTCTCGAGGTCCTTATCGACAGCGTCAACGACCTCAAGAAGTCCGCCATCTGGACCGACGTCCGCATCGACCCCGAGGGCTTCGATAACTGGATGAGCGTCCTGGCCGGCGAATGGCTGATCGACTCCCCCCTGAACTACCTGGATATCGTCGACCCACGTCCAGCCGAAGCCGCCCTGAAGGCGATGCGCAGTTAGCTTGCCTAACACCAGCGCCGGACCGCGGGCTCGACATCGACGGGATCGGTGACGGTCAACCGAGTCCCACACCCGTTAATGCCACAGCCGGGAAATGTTAACGCCGCAGCCACCACTCCATACTCGGCTTGGCTTTTGTTGACAGCAACGCTGACAGCAATGCCACCGTTCGGCGACTGATTTGTGCGGACCCGTTGCCGCCGATCTAAGCGTGAAACGGACTAATCCGGACGGTCCCAGACCCCATGCCCGGATCTACGGATCAAAAGGTTGGGGGTCCGAATCCCTCCGGGTGCTTAAAGGCTCGTTGGGCAAGACCCTAGACAGCGCGACATCGTCACCACTGCCGCTGTCGGGGCGCAGCCGACCGGCAGCTTTGACAGCAACGCGGTTCAATTTGGCTGGACGTGGACACGGTCCGTGGCGTCCGCGGCCTCCCGTAAAGCGGTGGGGATTACGTGGAAGTAGAGGTCCGTAGTAATGGCGAGCTGCGAGTGTCCGAGGACCAGCGGTCGGGGCAGTGTGAGGAATCCGCCGAGACTGCGAGACACGGCGGCGGCGCAAGCGGACAGAGGGATCGAGTCGGCACCAGTGCGTTCTTTCTGTCATGAGCCAGCATCAACGAGGGTTGCCTATCGCTGTCAACCGACAGCCTCCTGTCTTAGGCGACGTCTGTAGTAGCGGGCTCCCGCTGCACCGAGGCCGGTCTTGGCGGGCCACTGGTGCGGCGAACGATGAGTCGCGGAGCGACGACGAACTGCTTGGGTTCGGTGCGGCCATTGATGCGCTCGAGCAGCATGCGGATGCTGGCAACTCCGGTCTCGCGACCCGACTGGTCGACCGTGGTCAAGGACACCCGGTTGATCGTGGACGCGTAAATGTTGTCGTAGCCGACAACCGATAGATCTTCCGGAACCCGCAGGCCATGCTCTGCGGCGGCGCGCAACACTCCGAGCGCGGCGATGTCGGCACCGGCGAAGATGGCCGTTGGCCGGGGTTCCAGCGCGAAGGCCTGAAGGGCTGCCTCGTGGCCGCCTTCCTCCGAGTAGTAGGTCTCGATGGTCTGTGGCTCAAGACCGTGTTCGCGCATCGCGCGCTCGAATCCCTGCCGTCGGGCGGTGTGAGAGAGAACGAAGTCGCCTTCCCAGGCCCCGGATGCCGTGCTGGTATGGACGATTCGGCGGTGACCGAGGGCGACCAGGTGGTCGACGACAAGCCGGGCGCCGAGCCCTTCTTCGTCGACGACGGTGTCGAAGTGCTTTGGCGTACCGTGCAGCGCGACCGTCACGATCGGCAGCCCCTGGCCGATCTCCTCGATCGATGCTGCGTCTAACCACGGTGCCACGAGAACCAGGCCGTCGACCTGACGATCGATCAGGCCCTCGATGCGGGGCTTCTGGCGCTCCGGGGTCGTACCACCGGCAACGACGACGACCTGGTACGGCGTCGGTTCCAGCTCGTCGGCAATAGCCTGGGCGATCTCGAGTTGGAAGGGTGTGGCGAACTCCGCGATGACGACGCCGACTGTGTAGGAGCGCCCGCGCATAGCGCGGGCGCCGGCGTTGGGGCGGTAACCCAGCGACTCGATCGCCACCGTGACCCGCTCACGCATCTGAGGAGAAACGCCGTAGGCGTTCCGCACGACCTTGGACACCGCCGACACCGAGACCTCGGCCGCACGGGCCACGTCCTGGAGGGTGGCCCGTCGTCCGGGGGCGCTCAGTGCCGGCTCGACTCGTCCGACCTGGTCGCTCGTCGGATCTTCCTCTACCGGGATGGCCACGGACCTGAGCGTACCGGTTAGTCGAACGTTCTACACACCGCGCCGGGCGATTTCGTAAAACGTTATACATTTTCGTTGAAACGTATTGACGACGGCCTTCCTCATCCCCTAAGGTCCCGGTGTAGAACGTTGCACACTCCGCTGGACTCGGTGGCATTAGGGCGGCGTTCCTGCTCAGCAAACGTGCCGAGCGGACCCGTGCATCAACTTACGAAGGGGTAATTCATGCGACGCATCCATGCCCGGCTGGCCGTACCAGCCGCGACGCTCGCGCTTCTCTTGGCCGCCGGTTGCGGCGGTGGTTCCACCCAGGGCCAAGCATCCTCCGAATCGCCCGCAGGCGGGAAGGGCACCCTCACTCTCGGCGCAACCCTCGACATCCAAGGGTGGAACCCGACGACCCAGCCCGGCTACCAGAGCTGGGCGCACGAGGCGGTCTGGGACCAGCTCGTGAAGTGTGACGCGAACGGCAAGGCCACCCCGGACATCGCGGACACGTTCGAGGTCACCGACAAGAACGCCACGTTCAAAGCTCACATCCGGGAGGGCCAGAAGTTCAGCGACGGCACACCGGTCGATTCCGCTGCCGTGAAGGCGTCGTTCGAGTACGTCGCGAAGAACGGCCAATCGGTGGCCGACTACAAGGGGATCAAGATCGACACCCCGGACGCGCAGAACATCAGCATCACCTGGCCGGAGCCGCAGGGGCCGGTCATGGCGAACAAGGTGTGCAGTCCGAAGATCGCGCCTGCTGCGTGGCTGAAGGCCGGCAAGTTCGACCAGCCTGTCGGTTCAGGTCCGTATGTCCTCGATGCGGCGAAGTCGACCATCGGGCTCGGTCTACTCGTTCACCAAGAACGAAAGCCACTGGGACACGGCGAACTACCCGTACAAGAACCTGGCGGTCAAGGTCATCACCAGCGACACCGCAGCGGTCTCGGCGATCAAGACGAACCAGATCGACGCCATCCTCGTCGAGCAGCCCTCGGTCAACGAGGTCAAAGCGTCCGGCATGGACGTCATCGGCTTCCAGGGCCAGACCACGCGGCTGATCCTCTCGGATCGGACGGGCAAGGTCGAGAAGGCACTCGGTGAGCTCAAGGTGCGCCAAGCGATGAACATGGTCTTCGAGAAGCCGGCCATGGCCCAGAGCGCTGTACCAGGGCAACGCCGAGCCGACCGCCCAGGTGTTCCGCAAGGGCACTGACGCCTTCATCGACGGTCTGCAGGATCCGTACCCGTTCGACGTCGAGAAGGCCAAGTCGCTGATGGCCGAGGCCGGCTACACCGACGGCTTCACCCTCGAGCTGCCGACCATGGAGGGTCAGAACCACGAAACGCTGATGCCCTACGTGACCCAGCAGCTCGCGCTGATCAACATCAAGGTCAAGCAGAAGCCGCTGTCCGGTGCGAACGCGATCGGGGACCTGCTGAGCGGGAAGTACCCCGTGGTTCTGTGGCAGCTCGGCAATCTGGGCAACTCCGCGCTACAGATCTACATCGAGTCCACGCCTGAGGGTTGGTGGAACCTCCAGCACCAGCCCGACGAGTACGTCGACTCGCGGTGGGAGCAGATCAAGACCGCCGACCCGGAGACGTCGAAGAAGCTCCAGCAGGAGATCAACCAGTATCAGGTCGATCAGGCCTGGTTCGCCCCGATGGTCTACATGGGCACCAACTACGCCTACAACGCCAAGAAGGTCAGCATCCCGACCCAGTCGGACCAGGAGGCGCTGACGCCCAAGCTGCGCGACTTCAAGTAATCCGTCCAAGACAACGAAAGTCTGGAGGCTCTGACCATGGCACTGCTGAGAAACGTCCTACGCTCGCTCGCGGTACTCCTGGTGGTCACGTTTGTGACCTTCTGCCTGATGTTCCGTAACGGATCCGGCATTGCCCAGTCGGTGCTCGGGATGTCCGCGACGCCGGAGGGCATCCAGGCGAAGGTGGCCGAGCTGGGGCTCGACCGGCCGCTTCTCGTCCAGTACGGGGACTGGCTGCGAGGGGCTCTCACCGGCGACCTCGGCCAATCGTTCTACACGGCAGAATCCGTGACGGGGGCATTGGCGAACCGCGTGCCGCTGACCCTCACCGTGGTCATCCTCACCCTTCTTCTGACGGCCATTCTCAGCGTGCTCCTCGGAGTGATCGCGGCCGTCAGGGGAGGGGCGACCGACCGGGTGGTGCAGGTCGTCTCCATCGTGGGCGCCGCCGTCCCGGCATTCATCGTGGCCATCGTGCTCGTCTTCGCCTTCGCCATCGCCTGGCGGGTGTTCCCGGCCACCGGCTACGTTCCGCCGGGCGAGAGCGTGCCCGGCTGGTTGAAGTCGGTGACTCTGCCCGTCATCGCACTGCTGATCGGAGCCGTAGCCGGAGCGGTCGCCCAGTTCAGGACGGCCGTGCTCGACACCGCGGGCAAGGACTACGTCCGGACGCTCAGGGCGCGCGGCATCTCCGAGCGAGCCGTGGTGTGGCGGCACGTGCTGCGCAACTCAGCCGGCCCCGGCATGATCGCCCTGAGCCTGACCATGATCGGCCTGCTGGGCGGGGCCGTGTTCATCGAGCAGGTGTTCGCACTGCCCGGCATGGGCCAACTGGCCGTCTCGGCGGCGACCATCAGCGACGTGCCGATGGTGATGGGCACCGTGCTGGTCACCGTCCTGATCGTGCTCGTTGTGAACTTCCTCGCCGATCTAGCCACCTACTTCCTCAACCCGAAAGCGAGGGCCCGATGAGCGAGATCGCCCTGGAGGAGATCGCCGCCGAACGCGCCGCCCCGGAGACTGCAACCCCTGACGGGCGGGGGGGCCGACGTTCGGTGCCCTCCCAGCTCCTGCACAACCCGCTGGCGGTGTTCAGCCTCGCCTGGCTGGTCTCATCATCATTGTCGCCATCGGCGCCCCCTGGCTGGCCCCGTACGAGCCCGACGTTCACCGAGCTGGACGCGACCAACGCCCCACCGTTCACCCCCGGTCACCTGCTGGGTGGCGACGCCGCGGGCCGCGACATCCTGTCCCGGCTCATCTGGGGTTCGCGCCAGACCGCTATCGCCGCCCTCATCGTCCTCGCGGTCTCGGCCACGATCGGCGTGCTCACCGGCCTGGCGGCAGGCTTCTACCGCGGAAGGATCGAAGGCGTCGCCGGTTTCCTCTCCGACACGATCATGTCGCTGCCGGCCATCGTGCTGCTCATCGCGCTCTACTCGCTGACCGGGCCCAACATCCCGGTCGCGATGGCGGTGTTCGGCGTCCTCGTCGCCCCGGTCTTCTACCGCATGGTCCGATCCGTGACGCTGGGTACGCGCAACGAGCTGTACGTCGACGCCGCCCGGGTCGTCGGTCTCTCGGACCTGCGAATCGTCGGTCGGCACGTGCTCTGGGCGGTCCGCGCCCCGGTGATCATCCAGAGCTCGTTCATCCTGGCCGCGGGCATCGGCATCGAGGCCGGCGTCACGTTCCTCGGGCTCGGCGATCCCGGCGGGAACGTCGTGGGGTCTGGTGATGCAGGACGCCTTCAACGGCATCTACAACAACCCGTTGGCCATCGTGGGCCCCGCGCTGGTGATCACGTTGACGATCCTGTCCCTGATCCTGCTTCGGCAACGCCCTGAGTGACGCGCTGCAATCCTCGGCCCGGAGCAAGCCGTTGCCGCCTCGCCGCCGCCGTCAGGTGCTGGCCGCCGAACGCGGGCCCAAGAGACCGAGGCCACAGCCGACGACGACCCAGGTGGATCGGGAGGTCGTGCTGGCCGTTCGCGGGCTGCGGATCGCCTACCCGACGCCCGACGGTACGGTGCGCGAGGTCGTGCACGGTGTCGACCTCGACCTGCGTCGCGGCCAGATCCACGCACTGGTCGGAGAGTCCGGTTCGGGCAAGTCCCAGATCGCTTTCTCCACCTTCGGCATCCTGCCCGCCGAGGCGCTGATCCTCGGCGGCAGCGTCCTGCTGGACGGCGAGGACCTGCTCGCCGACCCCGCGCGAATGCGACAAGCCCGCGGTCAGCAAGATCGGGTACATCCCACAGGAACCGATGTCCAACCTCGACCCGAGCTTCACCGTCGGCAAGCAGCTCGCCTACGGGCTGAAGGCGGCGACGTCGCTGAACGACGAAGACATCCGACGTCGCCTCATCGACCTGCTCACCCGGGTCGGTATCACCGACCCGGAACGGGTCATGGGTCTGTATCCCCACGAGATCTCCGGCGGCATGGCCCAGCGCGTGCTCATCTGCGGCGCAGTCGCCGCCGACCCAGACATCATCGTCGCCGACGAGCCGACCACAGCCCTCGATGTCACCGTGCAGGCCGAGGTGCTGGAGCTGCTGCGGGAGCTCAGCGACGAGCGAGGGCTGGCCATGCTGCTGGTCACCCACAACCTCGGCGTCGTCGCAGACCTGTGCGACACCGTCAGCGTGATGAAGGACGGGAACATCGTCGAGCGCGCCGCGGTCGATCAGATCTTCGAGTCGCCGCAGCAGGAGTACACCCGAGAGCTGTTGCAGTCATCCCGCCGCGTCGAACTTATGGAGGCATCGTGACCAACCCCGCCACCCACCGCTCCGCCGCACCGCCGACCCGATCCTCCAGGTCAAGGACCTCGAGGTCGCGTTTCCGGGCCGGCGGGGTAAGCAGACCCGCGTGATCAACGGGGTCTCCTTCGACCTCGCCGCCGGAGAGACCCTCAGCCTCGTCGGCGAGTCCGGCTCCGGCAAGACGACCATCGGCCGGGCCATCCTCGGCCTAGCGCCGGTGACCGGCGGCGCCATCACCTTCCGGGGGGACACGATCAGCAACATCTCCCGTAAGCGCCGGCGCAACCTCGCGACCGACATCCAGGTGGTCTTCCAGGATCCGTACTCATCGCTGAACCCGGCGATGACCATCGAAACCATCCTGGTCGAACCCCTCCAGGCGGCCGGCGTGGAGGGGGGCACCACGCGGGTCCGGGAGCTGCTCGATGCCGTCGGGCTTCCTAAGGATGCCAGCAGTCGTTACCCGCGGGAGTTCTCCGGCGGGCAGCGCCAACGGGTGGCGATCGCGCGGGCGCTGGCGATGAATCCAGCGGTGATCGTCTGCGACGAGCCCACAAGTGCGCTGGACGTCACCACCCAGGCCCGCGTCCTGACCTTGTTCAAGGAGCTGCAGGAAGCGACCGGCGTGGCGTACCTGTTCATCAGCCACGACCTCGGCGTCGTCAACGACATCAGCGACCGTATCGCGGTGCTCTACCGCGGTGAGATCGTCGAGATCGGTGAGTCGAAGCAGGTCGCCCTGGCTCCCCAGAACGAATACACCCGCCGCCTGCAGATGGCCGCGCCCGTCGCCGACCCGAAGAAGCAGCGCGCACGCCGCAAGCTGCGACTGGAACTGCTCGCCGCGGGTCCGCACGACCCCGGGCTCGCTCCCGTCGTTCCAGTTTGACCGTCCGGTCGACCGCACCCCTACCTCGTCACCGGGAGTCAGACATGCCTGTGTCCGCCGCACCCAGCGCGCCACGCTTCGAGCACCGCACTGATGCTGGGTCCGTGCTCGGGATCGGCTCGCCCACGCCGCGCCTGTCGTGGACCATCCCGCAGGCCGACCCCGGTTGGGAGCAGACGGCGTACGAGGTGGAGGTGGTCCGGAACGCGACGCGTGAGGCCTACCGAGTATCCAGCCCGGACCAGGTGCTTGTGCCTTGGCCGGCGTCACCACTGGAGTCCCGCGAGCGCGCGCAGGTCCGGGTCCGCGTTGCCAGCGGGAGCACCTGGAGCCCGTGGAGTGATGCCGCAATCGTCGAGGCCGGCCTACTCCATCAATCGGACTGGTCGGCGAGGTTCATCAGCCCGGTCGGCGTCGGAGATGAAGGCGGCCGAGCGCCGATCCTGTCCCGAATCTTCGAGGTGCCCGGCGAGGTCCGCAGTGCGCGGTTGTACGCGACCGCCCATGGCGTTTACGCGCCGTCGATCAATGGGCACCGGGTCGACGACACAGTCCTCGCTCCCGGCTGGACGTCTTACCAGCACCGCCTTCGCTACCACGCCTACGACGTCACGCACCTGATTCAGCTCGGAGAGAACCTCGTCGAGGTACTGCTGGGGAACGGCTGGTACCGCGGCCGGCTCGGCTACACCAACGATCGGGCCCTGTACGGACACCGCCTAGCCCTGCTCGGCCAGCTCGAGGTCACTACCGCTGACGGCGCCGTCCACGTCCTGGCCACCGACCACACCTGGCGCGCCCGGGAGAGCGAGATCGTCGCGGACGACCTGTATGACGGTCAGTCGACCGACCTGCGTCTGCGCGGGCAATCGGCTCAAACGGTCGATGTGGAGGTTGTCGACGAGGATCTGTCGAGGCTGGTCGCCCCGGACGGTCCACCGATCAAACCGACCGGCGTGCTGGCGGCGCGCAAAGTGTGGACCGCGCCGTCCGGTGCGGACACTCGTTGACTTCGGTCAGAACGCAGTCGGATGGGTTCGGCTCACCGCGCGAGGCCTGGCCGCCGGCACGGAGATCGTGCTCCGGCACGCTGAGGTGCTCGAGAACGGTGAATTGGCGACCCGCCCACTGCGAACGGCGGAGGCGACCGACCGCTGGATCTTGTCCGGCCGTCCGGTGGAGGTCCTCGAACCATCCCTTACTCTGCACGGCTTCCGCTACGCCCAGGTCAGCGGAGTGCCCGGTCTGCGAGCCGAGGACGTCGAGCTGGTCGTCATCGGATCGGACCTACGCCGAACGGGCTGGTTCTCCAGCTCGAGCGACCTCCTCGACCGGTTCCACGAGAACGTGGTCTGGAGTACCCGCGGCAACTTCGTGGACCTACCGACCGACTGCCCACAGCGTGACGAGCGGCTCGGCTGGACCGGCGACGTCCAGGTCTTCGGACCGACCGCCAGCTACTTGTACGACACGATCGGTCTGCTGCGCTCCTGGCTCGCGGACCTGAGCGTCGAGCAGCTGCCCGACGGTTCTGTCCCGCACGTGGTGCCCGATGTGAACCGCAACGCCCTCGCGTTCACCCCGGCCGCCGCCTGGGGTGATGCCGCGACGATCCTGCCGTGGACCCTGTACCAGCGCACCGGCGATCTCGAGATCCTGGCCCGTCAGCTGCCGAGCATGCGGGCCTGGGTCGATCGGATCGTCGGGCTTGGCCGGTCCTGACCGGCTGTGGAGCGGAGGGTTCCAGTACGGCGACTGGCTCGATCCGAGCGCCCCACCCGAAGAGGCCAATCGCGCGAAGGCGGACCCGGACGTGGTGGCCACGGCGCACCTGGCCCGGTCGGCGTGGATCCTCGCGGAGTCCGCGCGGCTGCTCGGACGCGATGACGAGGCCGAGAAGTACGGGCTGCTCGCCCAAGAGGTCCGGGCCGCCTTCGCGCAGGCGTTCGTGACGCCTTCGGGACGCATCTTCTCCGACGCGCAGACGGTCTACGCGCTGGCCATCGAATGGGACCTGCTGCCCGAGGCGCACCAACGCGAAGAGGCCGGTCGGCGTCTCGCGGACCTCGTCCGGACGGCAGGGTTTCGGATCGCTACCGGCTTCGTCGGTACGCCGCTGGTCTGCGACGCGCTGACCAACACCGGCCACGTCGACGTCGCCTACCGGCTGCTGCTGCAGACCCAATGCCCCTCATGGCTGTACCCGGTGACCATGGGAGCCACCACCATCTGGGAGCGCTGGGACAGCCTGCGGCCCGACGGCAGCGTCAACCCCGGCGGCATGACGTCGTTCAACCACTACGCGCTGGGCGCCGTCGCCGACTGGCTTCATCGCCGCGTCGCCGGCCTCGCGCCCGCAGCTCCCGGCTACCGGTCGCTCACCGATCCATCCCTTGCCGACCGAAGAGCTCACCCGGGCCTCGGCACGGCACCTCACCCCGTACGGCGAAGCGTCCGTCGCCTGGGAACGCAGCGGCGGGCGGCTCCGGCTCGAGGTACACGTCCCGGTCGGCGCGGCGGCGACGGTACATGTGCCCGGAACGCCGGACACGTCAGCGTCGGTCACGGTGACCACCGGTGGGACGTGACCGATCCGGTCGCCGGCCGAGGAGAGCGACGCCCTGATTGGTCCCGCTCGACCGTGCGCGACCTGCTGGACGACCCGGTCAGCTGGGCCAGCTGGCCAGCGCGGCCATTCAGACCGGCGTCGCCGACGACGACACCCAGGCCGCGCGGATGCTGACCTCCTATCTGGACACACCCGCCACCCAGGTGGCCCAAGCACTCGCGCCCGACGACCGGTTCCCCGGTGCGCAGGACCTCCGGGACCAGATCGCCGAGCTCCTCGGCGCCAACACCGTCCCGGCGCAGGTGCGCTCGGTGACCTATCAACCGCTCAACGACGAAGGAGACGCATGAGCACCATCAGCCCAGCCCGAAGGTCCGTCGGACGCGGCCTCAGCACGGCGGCGACCACGTTGGCCCTGGCCATCGGGGCCGTGGCCCTACCGGCCGGGACCGCCTCGGCGGCGCCGCCGGAGTGCGCCGCCGCCCAGCCCGGTGGGCCGGTCCAGGTCACGCCGGACTGCGTGGACCCGCTGTACGCCAATCCGGTGGTCGACAGCGAGCAGGACCTCACGACGCCGGTGGCCCATCACCAGGTGTCGGGCCACTTCGAGGGAACCGACATCCGGTTCAACGTCTACCTGCCCCCGGCCGACCAATGGCAGGGTCGCTTCTTCCAGTACACCTACCCGACGGCCTTCACCCCCGAGGAGGACACGTCGGTCGCGGACGACCGTGCGATCGGGTTCTCCCTCGCGAGCGGCGGCTACGCCGTGCAGGCCGGTAATGCGGGCAACTCGGTGGGGTACCGGCACACCGCTGCGGCGGCGAAGTTCGCCGAGACGGTGGCCGCCGACTACTACCACTCCGGCAACCGCAAGATCTACGGCTACCTGTACGGGCCGAGCGGTGGCTCCTTCCAGACGACCGGTGCGGCCGAGAACACCTCCGGCGTCTGGCAGGGCTTCGTGCCCACGGTCCAGGGGGTGCCGATGTCGGGCCCCTACTCCTTCTTCATCCGGGCCATGGCGCGACTCGTCCTGGAGGACAAGGCCGAGCAGATCGCGGACGCCGTCCGCCCCGGCGGAAGTGGCAACCCCTATGCCGGGCTGAACCAGGTCGAGCGGACCATGCTGACCGAGCTCAGCGCGTTCGGGATCCCGCTTCGCGCTTGGGAGGACCCTGACTATCTGCTGGGTCTGTCCGCACCGGATGGCCTTCTCGGCTTCGGGGGCGTCGTCCGTCGCATCGACCCGACGTACGTGGACGACTTCTGGACCAAGCCCGGCTACCTCGGCACGGAGCAGTCGCCTCTCGGGGACGTGGTCCGGGCGGCTCTGGCCGAGGTCGGCGACACTCCTGACAACCGATGGGACATCGCGCTCCGGACGTACTACCGCCACCAGGTCCCCCCGGCCAGTGACGGCTATTACGGGTTCGACCAGTTCCGCAACCCGGACGGCACGCCCAGGTATCCCGCAGCGGTCGCCGCTGGTCGGACCGCTGGTGTTCGGCAGCGTCAGCGGCGGTGCCGCGTACGACGGTCAGATCAACGGGAAGATGATCGTGGTCGACAACCTGTACGACGTCGACGCCTTGCCCTGGCACGCCGACTGGTACGCCGAGCGCGTCAGGGCGGCACTGGGCGCCAGAGGCGTTCCGGAACAACTATCGCCTCTACTACAACGACCATGCCGATCACCTCGAAGGTCCGGTGACCGGGGCCAAAGCCAACCGGATCGTCTCCTACGACCCCATCGTCGAGCAGGCTCTCCGGGACGTGGCCGCCTGGGCCGAGCGAGGTGTCACCCCGCCCCGGTCGACGAAGTATCGCGTCGTCGACGGCCAGGTCGTCGTGCCCAAGCGGGCCAAGCAGCGACGCGGGATCCAGCCGGTGGTGGACCTGACGGTCCGCGGCGGGGACCGGATCACCGTCAAGGCCGGCCAGCGGGTCCGGTTCTCCGCCAAGGCTCAGGTCCCGCCGCGCGCCGGCAAGATCGTCTCCGCCGGCTGGGACTTCACCGGAACCGGGACGTACACGCCGAACAACATCCGCCGGCCCAAGCCCACGGTGAAGCTCGACGGCAGCCACCGGTACACCGAGCCGGGAACCTACTACGTGTCGGTCAAGGTGGCCTCGTCCCGGTCGGGCCGGGCCGAACCTTTCGCCCAGGTCGAGAACCTGGACCGAGTCCGCGTGGTCGTGCGCCCGTAACCGTCGCATCCAGCATCCGCAGTGGTGCGCTGAGCCTGTCGAAGCGCGAAGCGATGCCCTTCGACAGCTCAGGGCGCAGCCATCTCTCTAAAGGAACTCTCTTGCTCACGCCATTGATCACCTTCGGTCAAGTGCTCGACGCACCAGGAGGACGAGCCGTGCTCGAGCGGCACCTTCCCGGCGTGGCCGATGCTCCCGCCGCGGCGGATCTCCGTCACCTACTCGTGGGTGCGTTCCTGCGAGTCACGCCCGGTCTGCGCGACGACCCAGTGGCCCAGGAGAGCTTCTGGGCGGAGGTCGACGAGGTCATGGCGCCGGTCCTGTTCCACCCGCACGCCGAGGCCGTGGCCGCCTTGGTCGCGACCGACGGCACGACGTCGCGCGCATCGGCCCCTTGGATCATGGTCGGCGAGCCGACCCGCTGGGGGGTGCTGGAGATCGCCCTGCAGGGACCGGACGTGGGCAATCCGTTCGTCGATGTCGAGCTGTCGGCCGAGTTCCGGTGCGGCGACCGGAGCTGGACGGTCGGCGGGTTCTATGACGGAGAGGGCGTGTATCGACTGCGCGCGTTGGCCGAGGAGGAAGGCCCCTGGAAGTTCGTGACCACGTCCACCATCCCGGCGCTCGACGGGATCTCCGGCGAGGTCACGGTGGGACCGGCAGCGCCGGACGCCCACGGACCCGTCCGCGTGGACGGCTTCCACTTCGCGTACGCGGACGGCACCCGGTACCGACCGTGGGGGACCACCGCGTACGCCTGGAACCATCAGGACGAGTCCCTGCAGCAGGCCACTCTGGACACCCTGGCCGCGTCGCCGTTCACCAAGCTCCGGATGTGCCTGTTCCCCAAGCACTTCGTGTTCAACACCGACGAGCCGGAGCGGTTCCCCTTCCCGCGAGCCGAGGAAGGGTCGTTCGACCACACCCGGTTCGACCTGGAGTTCTTCGCACGGCTCGACGAGCAGCTCCGGCGCCTCGGCGCGCTCGGCGTGCAGGCGGACCTGATCCTGTTCCACCCCTACGACCGGTGGGGCTTCTCCGACCTCGGCCCCGCGGTCGACGACCGCCTCGTCCGCTACGTGGTCCGCCGATTGGCCGGTTACGCCCACGTCTGGTTTTCACTCGCCAACGAGCACGACCTGGTCTTCACCAAGTCGACCGCGGACTGGGACCGGATCGGTGAGTTGGTCGCCGCTGAGGACCCGCACGGCCACCTGATCTCCATCCACAACTTCGTGGAGCACTTCGACCACACCCGACCGTGGATCAGCCACGCCAGCGTCCAGGGCAGCGTCGAGGCGATCACGGCCGGCCGTGAACAGTGGGGCAAGCCGGTGGTGGTCGACGAGTGCGGCTACGAAGGCGACCTCGAGTACGGCTGGGGAAACCTCAGCGGCGAGGAGTTGCTGCACCAGTTCTGGGACGGGGCGGTCCGCGGGGGATACGCCGGGCACGGCGAAACCTACTGGGATGCCGATGAGGAGATCTGGTGGTCCAAGGGTGGTCGCCTGGTCGGTACCAGCCCGGCCCGGATCGGTTTTCTGGCGGAGGTCGTCGCGGCCTCCCCGACCGGCGTGCTGGATCCGTTGCCCTCGGATTTCGACTCGCCCTGGGCGGGCGTTCAGGATGAGTACCTGGTCAGTTACCACGGCCGCGGGCGGCCGCGGGAGCGCCATGTTCTCTTGCCTCCGGGCCAGTGGCGGGTGGACGTGCTCGACACCTGGGAGTGCACGGTCGACCGGTTGCCCGGAGTGCACCAGACGTTCGTGTTGGTGCCGCTGCCCGCCAAGCCCTACCAGGCTGTCCGGCTGGTGGCGGTCTGATGCGCACCTCGATCACCCCCGGCCAGGTCTGGCTCGACACCGACGGCAACCGGATCCACGCCCACGGCGGCTCGATCCTCGAGGTGGACGGCACGTTCTACTGGTACGGCGAGAACAAGGAGCGTTCGACGCCGGAAAGCGGCATCTGGCACTGGGGCGTGCGCTGCTACTCCTCGCCCGATCTGTACAACTGGACCGACCGAGGCCTGATCATCCCGCCCGACGTCGATGACCCGACGTCACCGCTGCACCCGGCTATGTCGATGGACCGGCCGCATATCCTCCGTCATCCCGACTCAGGGGTGTTCGTCTGCTGGCTCAAGGTCATGTCGGCCGCCGGTCAGCGCTCCACGGTGCTCGTCGCCGACGACATCCTCGGGCCGTTCCGCGTCGTGGAGCGAGACCTCAAGCCGCTGGGCATGAATGCCGGCGACTTCGACCTCGTGGTCGATCCGACCGACGGCAAGGGCTACTACTACTTCGAGCGGGTGCACAGCGAGCTGATCTGCGCCGACCTGACCGAGGATTACACCAACGTCACCGGCTACTACTCGACCCACTTCCCGCTCGTCCAGCCGCCCTACGTCCGGGAGGCTCCGGCGTACTTCACCCGGAACGGTCGTCACTACCTGGTCACCTCAGGAACGACCGGCTACTACCCCAATCCCTCCGAGGTCGCGAGCGCTCCGAGCTACCACGGCCCGTGGCGGTGCTCAACGATCCACATCCGGACGACCCGACCCGCACCTCCTACCAGTCGCAGGTCAGCTCAGTGTTCAAGCACCCGGGCAAGCAAGACCTGTACATCGCCCTCGCGGACCGGTGGTTGCCCCGCTACACCGCCTCCAGCGAGGCGGCGATCACCATGCACGCCGAGCGGTTCCGTCCCCAGGGCGGTCATCACGAGGGCCCGTGGTCAGAACTGACCGAGATCGACACGTCGATCGCCGACTACGTCTGGCTGCCCTTCCGGTTCGAGGGAGAACGCGCCCTCCTCGACTGGCACGACGAGTGGCGCATCGAGGACTACACATGACCACGACGACGACCATCACCGGCACCTGGCGGGACCAGCACCTCGACCCGGCCGCCGAGCCGAACTCCTGCTGGCCGAGATGACGACGGCCGGAGAAGTGCCATCAGCTGACCTCGCGGATGCCGTGGTCGCTGGTCAATCCCGACGGCTCGGACGCGATCGGATCCGAGGAGGTGCTGCGCAATCCCGCCGGGTCACATCGCCCAGCTCATCATCGACGACCCAGCGCAGCTGGCCTCGATGGTCGGCACCATCCAGCGGCAGGTGATGAGCAGAAGCCGGCTCGGCATCCCGCTGCTCTTCCACGCCGAAGCCCTCAGCGGCTTCCTCGCCGGCGGACACATGGTGTTCCCCTCCGGCACGGGCCTGGCCGCCGGGTGGAGCCCTGACCTGGTCGAGGAGATGGCCGACCTCATCCGCCGGCAGATGCGCCGGACGGGTCTGTTCCACGCGCTGTCCCCGGTCCTGGACGTCGCCCTTGACCCCCGATGGGGCCGGGTGCACGAGACCTTCGGCGAAGACCCGTACCTCTGCGCCGCGTTGGGTGTTGCCTACGTCCGCGGTATTCAGGGGGCTGACCTGAGCCAGGGCGTGATGGCCACCGGCAAGCACTTCCTCGGCTACGCGGTACCCCCCGGCGGACTGAACACCTCCGCGTTCGAGGCCGGCGCCCGCAGCACGCGGGACCTGTTCGCGTACCCCTTCGAGGCGGCGATCCGCCTCGCCGGGCTGCGGTCGGTGATGAACTCCTACGCTGACGTCGATGGCATCCCCGCCGGCGCGTCGCCGGAAGTTCTGCAGGACCTGCTGCGCGACACCCTCGGGTTCGACGGCTTCGTCTCCTCCGACTACACCTCCATCGATCAGCTCGTCGACGCGGCAGCGGGTGGCGGCACAGACGCGGCCGACACGCCGGCCGGCTGGCCATAGAAGCCGGCCTGGACGTCGAGATGCCCAACCCCTATGGCTACGGCGACGTACTCGCCGCCGAGGTGGAGCGTGGCGCAGTCGACGTCCGGCACGTCGACCGTTGTGTCTGGCGCGTGCTGCGCGCGAAGTTCGAGGTCGGGCTCTTCGAGCATCCCTATCCCGACCGAGCAGATCGACGTCCAGCCGCAGCTGCCGACGAGGGCAGTGAACTGTCCCACGAGCTGGCCCGTCGCTCGATCGTGCTGGCCAAGAACGACGGGCTCCTGCCGCTGACGGCGAACGGGCTGGACATCGCCGTCATCGGCCCGCATGCGGACGCGCCGTCGCTGCAGTTCCCGACCTACACCTACGCCTCCTGGCGCGAAGCCAACGAGGCCATCGTCCAGGGCGAGCTCGGCACGATGAACGGTGCTGACGACGTCGTCACCTCCTGGTACGAGGCGATCACCAACGGACAGTGACGTCCACGCCCTGGTCCAGGACCGGTACGGTGCCGCTCGCTCGTCGCCGAGGAGATCCACAAGCACGCCCGCCAGGTTCGTACCCAGCCCGGGTCGACGTCTCACGCGGGATCTGGGCGACGAGGCGATCGAGCGAGGCGGTGACTGCCGCGCGCGAGGCCGATGTTGTCGTGCTCGCTCTCGGTGGAGCCAGCCTGTGGTTCACCGGCGAACGCACCGAGGGCGAGGCGAGCGACACCGCCGACATCACCCTGCCGGCGGCCCAGGTGCGGCTGGCCGAGGCCGTCGCCGCGACCGGTAAGCCGCATCGTCGTCGTGCTGGTGCAGGGCCGGCCGTACGCGTTGCCCATCCGTCATCCAGGAAGCTGCGGCGATCGTCGTCGCACCCGTACGCCGGACCGTTCGGCATCGCGATCGATCGCCGAGGTGCTCTTCGGGATCGTCAACCCCTCCGGGAAGCTGCCCTACAGCGTGCCCCGACACAGCGGCCAGATCCCGGTGTATCACCACCAGAAAGCGGGCTCGGGCTACCGGAACCCACTGCCGCCCAGCGTCACCCGGCACTACCTCGACATGGCGGCGACGCCCCTGTGGCCGTTCGGTCACGGGCTGAGCTACACCACTTTCGCGCTCAGCGACCTGGACTGCGGGCCAGACATCGGCACGGACGGAATGGCGCGAATCGGCGCAACCGTCGCCAACACCGGCGATCGCGACGGAGCGGTGGTCGTCCAGCTCTACCTGCGCGTCAACACCACTGGGGTCACCCGGCCAGCCCAGCAGCTCGGCGGCTTCGCCCGGGTGGAGCTGGCGGCAGGGGAGCAGCGGCGCGCGGTGTTCGAGGTGGACGCTTCACAACTGGCCTACACCAACCTCGCTCGTGAGATCGCGGTCGAGCCGGCGCGCGTTGATGTGTTCGTAGGACTGGACTCCGACGACCGGTCGTTGGAGGGGTCCTTCGAAGTGACTGGTCCCCCTCGGCTCGTCCCCGGCGCGGAGCGCTCATTTCTGTCGACCGCGTCCATCGTGTCGGCCGCGGCCTTACTCGATCACCGAGGGCTGGATGTGGCCTCGATGAGCTCCGAGCGGTAGGTGGTGTGCGGTCCGCTGATGATGTCGGTCAGGTAGTCGCGCTGGCGCTTGCGAGCACCGGAGTGCATCGCGGTCTGGATCAGACGAGTGAATGTGGTCATGAGTACCTCAACTTGATGCCGGACCGTGTACCGCTCCGTCTGCGTCTACTGTGCCTCGTCGCCCACCATGCGTCCAATGTCCGGCTCTACATCCAAATCATGCCGCTGAGTCATACGAGGCGAGCACCAACAGTCCCGACCACCTCCCTCTCGCCCCTTCAGGACGGATGCCCCCATGACAGTCCAACCACCAGACATGTCCCAACAGGGTGCCGCCGGCGACCGACGACGGATTGGCATCGCTTGCAACGACGAGACCCGAAAGCTGTACCTCCACCCCGATGACCTGGAGCGTCTGGAGCGTCTCGGGCAGGTCGTCCTCGAGGAGTACGACGTCACCAGCCGAGGCTCGGAGACTCCGGAGGTTCCCGCGGTCGAAGACCAGTTCATCTCCTTCGCGGCAGACTTGGACGTTCTGCTGCTCGGCCGTGGCGCACCGCGGGTCAGCCAGCGGGTACTCGCGGCGGCGCCGCGCTTGAAGCTGGTCGGCGAGATCGAGGGCGACCGCTTCTCCAGACTGGTCGACGTGCCGGCCGCCAGCAGAGCCGGCGTGCTCATTGTCGACACCACCAACGCTTCGTCGGGACCGGTCGCCGAGTGGGCGCTGGCTCTCGCGCTGGTCGGTCTGCGCCAACATGCCCGCTTTCGCGACATCATCGGCGGGAAGACGATGAGCTACGCCGACTATTGGACGAACCCTCCTGCTCGGGAGCTCACTGGCAAGCGGGTAGGAATGATCGGATTCGGCCACATCGCATGGCGGCTGCGGGAACTGCTGGCGCCGTTCGAGGTGTCGGTACTGGCCTACGACCCGTACGCGCCACGCGAGCTGGCTGACGCCCTGCGCATCGACTTCACCACGTTGGACACGGTGATGGGCTGCGACGTCGTCATCTGCCTCGCGCCGGCGACACCAGAAACGACCGGGATGATCGGTGCGCGTGAGCTTGCCCTCTTGCCTCGGGATGCCGTCTTCGTGAATGTTTCCCGTGCGGTGGTGGTCGACCTCGACGCGCTGGTCGCCAAGGCCAAGCTGGAGGACGCGTGGTTCTGCATCGACGTCCACGATCCCGAGCCGATCGCGGTCGACTCACCACTGATCGGACTGCGCAATGTCTTCTTGTCCCCGCACATTGGAGGCAATACAGCCGAGTCGCTGCCGAGGTTCTTCGGGCTCATGGTCGATGAGGTGGAGCGATACTTCGGCGGGCTGGAGCCACGAGCGCAGATCACCGATCGGGTCGTCGCCGGTCGGGGCGGACACTGAATAGACCGGCGGCTGCGACCGAATGGCAGAGGTTCTCGATACCTCAGCGATTTGAGGCCGCCATCGGGACCCTGTCTGCCTGCCCAGCCGGCTGCCCCGATGACGGTGACGCATGTGGTGTTGGTCATCCCTTGACTCCTCCTGAGGTGAGGCCGGCGATGAACCATCGTTGGAAGCCGATGAAGATGGCGAGTACGGGGACGAATGCGACGATGATGAAGGCTGAGAACAGCCCCCAGAAGTTTCCGAATCCGGTGGTGATGTAGCGGACGATGCCGTTTTGGACGGTCTTCATGTCCTCTGTGGTGGCGAGGACGGTGCCGACCAGGTAGTCGTTCCACACGAACACGAAGATGAAGATGGCGATGGCTGCGATTCCGGGGCGGATCAGGGGGAGGATGATGTGCCAGAGGATCTGGAGCCGGGAGCACCCGTCAATTGCGGCCGCCTCTTCGATCCCTACTGGGATGTTCTCGATGAAGTTGCGCAGGAACAGGATGCTCTGTCCGCAGATGATCGCCGTGTAGACAACGATCAGCATGGGGTAGCTGTTGATCAGCGGGGTCTTGACGAACATGGAGTAGAGCGCGATGAAGACGACGATGGCTGGGACCATCGAAAAGACCAGGATTCCGGTCATCAGCGTTTCCATGCGGCGACTGCGGTATCTCGTAGCGACATAGGCTGCGGGGATACAGATCGCGAGAGCCAGCGCGATGGATCCGCCTGCGTAGATGACGGAGTTGACGAAGAATCGGATGTTCGTTGGGGTGAGAAGGCCGGTGTAGTTGTCGAAGGAGATCGGGTTCGGGATCCACTCCGGCGGGAACTTGATGGTGTCTGCTTCGGGTTTTAGCGACGTGGAAACGATCCATGCGACTGGTGGGAGGACGATCAGCGCAGAGATAGCGATGTAAACCCAGGTTGAGATCGCTGGGAGGACCGACCTGGGCCGACGGCGGCGGCTCGCGGTGGCGGTGGCGGTGGTCACAGGCTTTCCTTACGTCGGAACCGAATGGCGACGAGGGTGAGGACGATGTTGATGGCGAAGAGGAGGATGGCGGTCGCCGAAGCCCCAGACAGGTTGAATTCGTTGAAGGTCTGGTTGAACACCCGCATCGAAAGGGTCTCGGTCGCCCCGAGCGGTCCGCCACGCGTGGTCACCAAGATGATGGTGACCATCTGCACGTAGAGCATCAGCAGGACAACCACGACGGAGACGATGGTGTTGCGCAGAAACGGCAGCGTGATGTTGACGAAGTCGTGCCACACTCCGCCCCCGTCGACCTTGAGGCTTTCGCGGAGCTCCTCAGGGATGGTTTGCAGAGCGCCGAGGAAGAGCAGCATCGCCTGCGGATACGACCACCATGCCGTGATGAGCGTCACGGCCAAAAGAGCGGTCGCGGGCGAAGAGAAAACGTCGGTGGGACCAAAGCCGAGTGAGGTGGTGATGGCGGTGGCGGGACCGAAGTTGGGGTTGAGGAACCACAGCCAAATGGTTCCCGCGGTGGCCTGCGACATCAGCCACGTCAGAAGAAAAAGGCTACGAACACTGCGCTTGAACCGGTGCAGGCTATTCAACACGATCGCCGACAACAGACCAGCCGGCAAGGCGATGACCAGCGCCCCGAGGGAGAAGACCAGGGTAGATCTGATGCTATTGGGCAGGTCCGGATCGGTGAACAGTTCGACGAAGGAGTTGAGACCGGAGAACTCTCCGATCTGGTAGTACCTCGTCTCGTGTAGCGCTGTCCAGGCCGTGTAGAACAGTGGTCCGATGAAGACGAACAAGAAGACCGCGCTGACCGGCAACACGTAAAGCCAGATCCGACGGTCTTCGCGTCGGTGACGGATCACCGCCGCGTTGCTGCTGGTGGGAGGTGCGTCTGGCCCCTGAGTGCGCTGCGAACTTGTGATGGACATGATGTCTCTCCTCCCCGGGAAGCCCGGCTGCGCGGGCTCCCCGGATGGTTGGCCGAGGCTATTTGTTGGCCGCGTCCTGCGCGGAGGTGATGAAGTCGCTACCGGACTTCTTGTTCAAGTACAGGTCCTGCCCGGCAGTGGACAGCCCGGTGGCCACAGCGATCCAGTTGTCGGAATAGGCGTGCGGCTCGCTGTTGCTCTTGACGTACTCGGCGATCTTGTTGACCGTTTTGGCTTCGGGGGTCGAGAAGAACGCTTCCTCGTAGCTTGCGGCGCGGGTGGGGACTTCGCCGCCGGTGGCCATCACGGCAGCGGCCTTGGGACCGGTCATGTAGTCGATGAATTTCCAGGCAGCGTCGGCATGCTCACTGTCGGCACCGATACCCAGGGTCCAGCCGATGGTGGCGCCGGTGTCGTCCCCCGTGGATGCCGAAGGCAGGGAGGTCCACTTCACATCGGGATTCTGAGATGCCATGGTGACGATCCGCTCAGTGCCGAGCACAGTCATCGCGACGGTCCCGTTGGCCAATCCGTCGGCGACTGTGCCGTAGGTATCTGAAGTCACGCTGCTCCCCAGAGCGCCGGCATCCCGCAGATCGGCAAGGAAGTTGCCGAACTCGATGCCTTTCTCGGTCGCGAAGACGGCCTTACCGTCTCCGTCCCAAATCGGCTGGTCGACCTGACTCATGAAGCAGTCGAAGAAGGTGGCGATGATCGCGGAGTTGTCGGCGTCTGAGAATCCGGTGCCGAAGCCGGTGAAACCGGCTGCGGCTGCCTTGCCGGCCACCTTCACAACCTCGTCATAGGTAGTGGGTACCTCGACGTCGAGCTGCTTGAGGACCTTCTCGTTGTAATAGAACGCACAGCTGCGGTACTCATACGGAACCGCCACCTGCTTCCCGTCAGGGCCGGCCAGCGTGTCGATCGGACGCAGCCAATCCGTAGTCTCAGACGCCGCCGCCGGCAGCTGCGAGTAAGCACCCGCCGACGCCATCTGCGGCACCTGCGGGGTGAACATCTTGAACACATCCGGCGCCTGCCCCGCCGCCGCAGCCTGCGGCAGGCGGTTGAGCATGTCACCCAAGGACACCACCGCCAGCTCCACCTTGATATCCGGATTGGCGGCCTCGAACCCCGCGATGTTCTCCTTCAGCGCCTTCGCCCGCGGGTTGTCCTGACTCGGATCCAGAAAGTCCCAATACGTCAACGTCACCGGCCCGTCGGACTCAGACGGCGACCCGGAGCACCCAGCGGCCAGACAGGCTCGCCGCCGCCGCAAGCGCCACTACGAAGCTCCATCGTTTCTTGATCATGTTCTCTCCAATGAGATCGGTTGCTGAGATCGGTTGCAGGAACGTTAGTGCAGAGGCTGTCGCGGTGTCAAGGAGGCATCGGACCTGCCGCGGCTGCCGGATGGAAGGCAGTAGATCTGGGCGTGGATCGGCGTCCCGGCGAGGCGGATCGCACCCGGGGCCAAGGCTCTGCGAGCTCCATGATCGTCTCCAATGAGATCGGTTGCTGAGATCGGTTGCAGTGACGGTAGAAAGCATGCGACTATTTGTCAATCACGTTCTTGACCGGAGGGGACACAGGTGTTCACCAAGCTTGCGACACTGCGCACGATCGACGAGTCAGGCGCTGTGCTCATCGTTCGGCTGCCCGACGCGGACAGCGCGGAGCGCGTCGCGCACGCCGCGATCGAGGGCGGGTTCCGCGCCCTGGAGATCACGCTCTCCATCCCAGGGGCCGTCGAGCTCATCCGACGGTTGGCCACCCGGTACGCACCGGACGGTGTCGCCGTGGGAGCGGGAACCGTCCTCGACGGCTACGCCGCGTACGAGTGCATCCGAGCCGGTGCGGCCTTCTTGGTCAGCCCGCAGCTCAACCCCGAGATGATCCGGGTCGCCAACCGCTACCAGGTGCCGACGATCAGCGGGGCCTTCACCCCGACCGAGATGCTCGAGACCGCTGAGGCGGGTGCGGACATCGTCAAGATGTTCCCGACCGAGAACGCGGGTATCCCCTACGCCAAGGCCGTGCTCGCGCCGCTGGCGCACCTGCCGATCATGCCCGCCGGTGGTGTGACCGTCGAGAACGTCAAGGAGTGGTTCGCCGCGGGCGTGGCGGGCGTCGGTGTAGGCAGCGCCGTCACCAAGGCGTGGCAGCCTGACGGCGACTTCACCCGGGTGACCGCCGCCGCCCGCGACTTCCTGGTGGCGGTGCGGGACGCGCGCGGATGAACGCGCCGACCCTGCGCATCGTCATCGGCACGGCGGGCTCCGGCAAGTCGACGATCGCCCAGCGCCTCGCCCGCCAGCACGGCGCCGCGTACCTCGACAAGGACGCGATGAGCGCGCGGTTCGTCGAGGCCGCCCTGGTGTCGGCCGGGTACGACCCCGGCGACCGCGAGGCCAACCCGTTCTACCGCGACAGCATCCTGCCCCTCGAGTACGACTCGCTGCTCGACGTCGCCGGGGCCAACCTCCGCCTCGGTTGCCCCGTGGTGATCGACGCACCCTTCAGCCCCTACCTGTCCGACCCCACCTTCATCACCGCGGCCGCGGAGCGCTTCGACTGGCCGCCGATCGACGTGGAGGTGGTACGGGTCCGCGTTTCCCCGAGGACGCTGCAGGACCGGCTGCGCAAGCGTGGCCTCGAGCGCGACCAGGTCAAGCTCGCCCATTGGGACGAGTACTGGGCCGTGCACGGCGGGCTGCGAGTGCGCGTGGACCGGCGTACGGCTGTCAGAGCTCTCCAACGACGCGCAGGAGGCAGGGACCGCCTCGGACGTGCCGGCCCCCCCGGTTGACTTCGAGCACGGAGGACGCGGCACGGACGGAGGCACCCGATGATCAGCGGAACGACCACACTCGTCGCGCATCTGGGATACCCCACGCACACGTTCAAGTCGTCGCTGATCTGCAACCCCTGGTTCGAGAAGAACGGCATCGACGCCGCCGTCGTCCCGATGGGGATCAAGGCCGAGGACTACCCGGACTTCTTCCGATCGGTCTTCACCCTCACCAACATCCGCGGTGCGCTGGTCACCATGCCGCACAAGGTCACCACCATGGGCCTGGTGGACGAGATCAGCCCGACCGCCGCGATCGCCGGCGCGACGAACGCCGTCCTGCGGCGGGAGGACGGGTCACTCCTGGCCGACCAGTTCGACGGCGCCGGCTTCGTCCGCGGCATGCTGCGCAAGGGGTTCGACCCGGCCGGGAAACGGGCGCTGGTCGTCGGCAACGGCGGGGTCGGTTCTGCGATCGCTGCGTCAATGGCCGCACTCGGCCTGGCCGAGATCGGCTTGTTCGATCCCGACGCAGCCGCCTCCGAAGCTCTCGCCCAGCGCATCAGCACGCACTACGCGGACGTGAAGGTCGTGATGGGGTCGAAGGATCCCGACGGCTACGACCTGATCGTGAACGCCACCCCCATCGGGATGAAGGACGACGATCCTCTGCCCCTCGACGTCGATCGCGTCGTCCCCGGTTCGTACGTCGGAGATGTAGTGCTCAACACCGACATGACCCCGTTCCTGCAGGCAGCCAAGGACAAAGGCTGCACGATCCAGGTCGGCAGCGACATGTTGTTCGAGCTGATTCCCGCCTACCTGGAGTTCTTCGGCTTCGAAGGCGCTACACCCGACGAGCTCCGTCCGGCTGCGCAGCGACCGTGACGACCGAAGACCGAAGGCTGCGAGGAATGTCAGCATTCGATAGAAGTTCTGAATAGGTATCCCGATGTCACGAAGGAGTGTGCACGATGAGAGCATTGGTCAGTGGTGGAAGTAGCGGCATCGGCGCGGCTACCTGTGTGAGACTCGCTGAAGCGGCTCTTGCTCGAGGCGTGCAGCCGATGATTGCGGTCTGCGGACACAAGACTGACCGCCACTCACGAGCAAGTTGTTCGCTCGATCCAGTCAATGGGAGGTACTGCCGTCGCCTTGGTCGGGCGATATCGGCGATCCCGACGTGCCAACTCAACTCGTAGATGCTGCGGTAGCCGAATTTGGCGGCCTTGATGCATTGGTAGCGAATGCTGGGGTCGCTAAGCCTGGCGCAATATGCGACGTGTCGCGTCCAGGACTGGGACCACATGTTCTCCGTCAACCTCCGCGGCGCGTGGCTTCTGGCCAAGGCAAGCTACCCGCATTTGAAGCTCAGTCGCGGTTCGGCCTGTTTCACCTCTTCGATGTCTGGTCAGATACCACATGCCGGATCAGGTGCCTATAGCCCCAGCAAGGCTGCTCTGACGATGCTAGCCCAGACGCTCGCACTGGAGTGGGCACCGGACGGCATTCGCGCGAATGTGGTGTCCCCCGGCATGACCCATACACAGATGACTGAGAAGATGTATGCCGATCCCGAGATCAAGAAGGCAAGAGAAGGCATCATCCCGCTATCGAGAATTGGCGACCCCGCCGATATCGCGAATGTGATCGAATTCCTCGTGGGCCCGCTGTCGAGTTATGTCACTGGGCAAGACATCTGTGTCGACGGCGGCTTCTCGAAGTCCATTCTCAGCCATATCCCCGGTCGACCAAGCTCCAACTCTTGAGGCTCGATGTTGTAGAGAGCCAGCGTCAGCCTTCTGACTGATCGACCCTTGGATCGTTGTCGGCGACCAGCAGCGCCGCGGTGTTCACAGGCTCCAGGTTGGAGTCCCCATGCCGCGACCAGCGCGACGAAGACTGCCGACCAGTTCGGCAGCTTCGGCCTCGGTGCACTCAGCAGGATGAACCCGCAGATCTTGGCGCTCGCGAGCCGAGCGTCAAGCATGCAGGCAGCCGAGCCACGCCAGCCGACTCACACACCGGCTTGAGCCGTGTGCCGGCGCCCTGACCATTGCCGAAGGTGCGGGCGAGCGCCGGCTGTGCCACCACGACCAACGAGCAGCACCATGGGCCAGGTTGAACGGGGTCTCAACCACTTATGTCTTGAAGGAGAGTTAATTCCCCAACGTCCAGCCTCTGTCTTTGAGATCAACCATGGCTTGACTGAACTCGTGTAAGGTGTTTTCTTCGCGAATGATCTCGAGAACAACATTCTCGATACCACATGTGCTTCGACGGCCTCGCCCAAACCTTCCCAATCGATGACTCCGGTGCCGATCGGATCATGGCCCCATACGTCCAGGCCCGTGTCAGAGATATGCACGAGACCAATTGATTCGTGATGCGAGAGCAGACCCGCTACGGGGTCGTCCTCGATGTATGCGGCGTTGGCGACGTCCCAGACGATCTTCAGCATGTCGTCGTTGACCGTATGGACGACGCCCGCCAGGTCTTGAATCGTCGGAGTGAAGCAGTAGGGAGTGTTCTCCATGAGGAGTCGGGTGCCGGCCTGTTTGGCCAGCGGAATCAGGTCGCCCAGACTTTCATACATCCATCCGTACGTTCTCTCGAGTGGAGGTGAGATGATGGGGCGTCGCGTACCGGGGGATATCACTACTTCGTGGACATCCCAAGCGACAGCCAAGTCGATCACCGACTTGATGTGCTCAATGCTCTTGCGGCGCATATTTGCGCCCGGGCTCGCCAGGTTGATGTCGTATCCACCGGCATTGAGCGATCTGATCGTCGCGCCGTAGTCACTGAGTCTTGCTTTCATGCCCGAACGCTCCGAGGCGGAGATTTCATCTGGCCAACAATGTGGCGAGCTAATCGGGACTTCGAATGTCGTATACCCATTCTCGGTCAATTCGGCAATCGCATCGATTGCTGTAGACGACCACAGATACGAAAACGTGTTGATGATCATCTCGAAAACGTCCCTCTCGGTTGATTGACTGTTGGAAAGTTCATGCCCGGCGGAATGCTCAACGACCTGATCGGGCCCGGAACGACATCGGGTCGTCGCCGTCACTTCTTGGCGTGGCTGCTCCAGGCCCGTCCGGGTTGCTCATCGGTGGGAAGCCCGGCGACGGCGAGGATGCGATCGAGGAGGAGCTGGGTCTTCACCGCGTCAGCCCCGGACGTCAAGGGCTCACCGCGGTCCCGGACACGGTCCAGGAAGTGGTGAACCGCTCCGGCGAAGCCGAACGTCTGCGTCGCCGTCGCCCAGCCGAAGGCCTCGGGCGACATCTCGCGCACGGTCGTCCCGTCGGGCCGGCTGATCGAGATCCGGTCGGGCGCGGTGACGTTCGCGCTCGCCCCGTCTCCGTAGGCGTCGAGCTTCTCGCTCCAGCCGCCGGCGTTGCGGGCCCCCACGAGCACGCCGGAGTGACCGTTGTCGAACCGGACGAGCGCGGCCACGCCGTCCTCCTGCCAGCGGTCCTCACCGGCCGCGTGCGCGCTGACGTCGACGGGCTCGCCCCCGCAGTACCAGCGCAGCAGGTCGACCATGTGGATCGCGTTCTCGAAGGTGGCGCGGTACTCGGAGCCTGCCCGGTTCTTCTGGGCGACGCAGAAGCTCGCGCCGCTCTCCCCGAAAGCCGCGCGACCGGCCTCGTACACCGGAGCGAAGCGGCGGTTGAACCCGACCATGAGCACCCGTGCTCGTGCGGTGGCCAACTCGGCGAGGGACTGCGCGTCGGACGCGCTCGTCGCCAGCGGCTTCTCGCAGAAGACGTCGACGCCGGCCTCCAGCGCGAGCCGCGTCGCGTGCACGTGCTCCGAGCGGGGTGTGAGGACGAACAACGCGTCCAGCTCCTCCGTCTCGAGCAACGCCTCGACCGTCGGATAGGCACGGTGGAAGCCCCAGCGCCGCATCAGGGGCTGCGGGTCATCCTTGCGGGTGACCAGGCCCCGCAGCTCCACGTCGTCGCGCGCGACGAGGGTCGGGAGCTGGGCGATGCTCGCGATGTTGCCGGCGCCCGCCACACCGATGCGCAGCACGTCTCCACCTGTCACGCGGGCACGACCGTGGCGAGCATCTTGCGGAGCGCGAGCGCGGAGTCCTTGAAGCCGATCGCGGGGTCGGGCAGGTCCTGAGGATGCCACCGGTACTCGTACTCGAGTGAGAGCACGTCGTCGTAACCGCGGCGCACGAGCTCCTCGAGGATGTCGGGCCACGGCACGACGCCCGTACCGACGACCCGGGACCTGACGGCGCGTTCCTCGGCCTTGACCCGGGCGGTGTCCGAGGCCCGGAAGGGCGCCTCGGGGTCCTTGAAGACCAGGTCCTTGACGTGCACGTGGCCGATGAGTTCGCCCTGGACGGCGAAGGCCTCCTGCCAGGTCTCGTCATGGGTGAAGGTCAGGTTGGCCTGGTCGTACAGGACGCGGACGGAGGGGGAGCCGACCTCGCTGACGAGACGGGCGGTGTCGGCTGCGGTCTGCGTCATGGTGCCGAAGTGGTTCTCGACGCAGAGCACGACGCCCGCGTCCGCGGCCTCGGGCGCGAGGACGGTCAGCGCGCTCCGCAGCTGCTCCCAGTGCCGGGCGTGATCGGTGTCCCCCGGGTGCCAGGCGCCGGCGTACACCCGGACGCGGGTCGCACCGACGGTGTGTGCGGCCTCGAGGCATGCGCGGAACTCGTCGATCCCCTGCTGCCAGCTCGCCGCGTCGACGCTGTTGATGGAGGTCGTGTACGGGGTGAGCGCGACGATCGGGACACCTTCGGCGTCGGCGATCGCGGCGGCCTGCTGCGCAGACCGCGGGTCCGACGGGCTGATGGCCGCCGGGTAGTCGTCCTGGTAGATGACTTCGGCGGCGTCGAGACCTGCCGTGCCGAAGAGGCGCAGCGCTTCGGCGAGGTCACGGCCCGGGGTTCCCAGCGTGTGTCCGGCGATGATCATGAGAGTGGGGTGCTCCTTCTTGGCGGGCGGTTCCAGTCCGCCGGGCCGACGAGGTTCGGGGGGTTCTGCACTCGGGACCGGTCCACGAGCTCCATCAGCAGGCCCCAGGGGGTGACGAAGTACGTCCACCGGTTGCCGGCCACGAGGGGGCTGTCGGGACCGACCTCCTTGCGGCCGCCGAGGACCCGGACGCCCGGGATCGTGCCGAGGTGGGCGATCGCCGCGTCGACGTCGTCGACGACGAAGCACAGGTGATGACCGCCCCGGTCGCTGTGTCGAGGGTGCTGGGTCCGCTGGTCCACGGACTGCCACTCGAACAGCTCGACGTTCAGGTTCGGCGGGAGCCGCAGCATCGCGAGCTCGAGGACAGCGTCCGACGGGACGTCGAAGTGCGCCGGCATGAACGACGGGTCGGGACCGCGCTGGGAGCGGTAGAGCTCCTCCGCCCCGAGGACCTCGACGAAGAAGCGCACCGCCTCGTCCAGGTCCGGGACCGTGTACGCAGCATGGTCCACGTGCCGGAGCCCGGGCAGCAGCCGGCCAGTCACCGGACCGGCCTGGTCGAGGAGCGGACGAGCAGCTGCGGCTGGAGCACCACGTGCTCGACCGGGCCGCCGTTCGCCGCCTGCTCGGCGAGACGGATCGCGATGCGGCCCATCTCGGCGATGGGTTGCTGCACCGAGGTCAGCGGCGGGTTGCTGCGGGCGCCGAGCGGCAGACCGTCGAAGCCCACCACCGAGACGTCGCCGGGGACCGACATCCCCCGCGAGCCGAGCGAGCTGATGAGTCCGAAGGCGACCAGGTCGTTGCCCGCGACGACGGCGGTCGGCCGCTCACGCAGGCTCACGAGCTCTTCTGCGGCACGTTCGCCGGCGCCGACGCCGATCCCGCTGCTGTCGAGCTCGATCGGCGTCATTCCGTGCTTCTCCGCCAGCGTCCGGTAAGCCTGGCGCCGGTCTGCGGCGGTGTGCGTCCCCGCGATCCCCGAGACGTAGGCGATGGAGGTGTGCCCGAGCTCGAACAAGTGGTCCAACGCGAGCGCGATCCCTGTCGCGCTGTCGACGGTCACCGTGGGTGTCTGGTCGCCGGACTCGACCCGGTCGATGACGACCAGCCGCCCTCCGAAGCCCCGGGACTCGAACTCGGCGGGAAAGACCCGGGCGTAGGGCGCGATCACCGCGAAAGGCGCGTACATCGCCTGCATGGCGTCGAGGTACCGGGCCGTGGCGTCCGCGTCGTTCTCCGTCACGCACAGCACCAGCTGGTAGCCACGCTCCCCCGCGGCGGCCGTCATGGCCTTCGCGAGCTCGGCGAAGTACGGGTTGGTGATGTCGGGGACGATCAGAGGCACGAGGGTGCTGACCTTGGTTCGGAGCGCCTGGGCGAGCGGGCTCATCGTGTAGCCCATGGAGGCCGCCACCTGGCGGACGTGGTCCCGGGTCTCCCGCTTGACGGCCTCGGGGCGGGAGAACGCCCGCGAGACCGTCGACCTGTGGACCCCGGCTGCCGCCGCTACCTCATCGATGCTGGGTGTGGACACCGGTTCTCTCCTGTCGGCCGTGCGCGTACGCGTCCCAGATGACGGCCATCGTGGTCTCGAGATCGCTGATCCGTGGGAGCTCCACGAAACCACGTCCCAGCTGCTCGGCCACCTGGTCGACGAACATTCCGTACAACGGGTCGCTGTCCACGTCGATGAGTGCGGTCTCCGTGACGCCGTCGACGGAGGTGAACGACGCATTCCCGTCAGACCAGATGGTCGCGGTCCCCGCGGCGCCGATCCGCATGAAGGAGCAGTGCCGCTTGAGCGGCGACCCGGGGAACGCATATCCCACCTCGATGGTGGCGATCCGTCCGTCGGCCGTGGTCAGCGTCATCGAGGCGTAGTCCTCGACGCTGCGGCGGTGCAGCATCGACGACAGGGCTGCCGTCACCGCTACTTCCTCCGCACCGGCCGAGCGGAGGAAGAGATCCACGAAGTGCGGAGCGAGGTTGACCATGCACCCGCCGCCGGCGCGCTCGACGTCGACCATCCACGGACTGCCGTTGACGAGGTAGCGGTCGGGCGGGCCCGCGATGAACTGGACGCTCTCGTACACCGAGCGGCCGGCCCTCGCCAGCCAGCGGTCGGTCGGACCTCCCCGCTGCACGAGAGGCACGGCGATCGGTACCCCGGCAGCGTCCGCGGCCGCCCGGACGTCGACCAGCTCCTGCAACGACACCCCGGCCGGCTTCTCCACGACGAGCGGGATGCGCCGAGCGACGAGAGCGAGGCAAACCTCGCGCATCATGTCGTGCGGGACGAAGACGTACGCCAGCTCGGCGTCCCCGTGGGCCGCGAGCACTTCCTCCCAGGACTGGTAGAGAGGCGCGTCCCAGAGATCCGCAAGGTGCTCCGTGCGCGACGGGTCGGGGTCGCTGACCCCCACGACGTCGTGCTGCTCGGCGATCCGGTCTGCGCACAGGGGCATATGCCAGTGCGACGCGCCGAGGATGATCGTCTTGGCCTTGTTCATGTCTGCGCACCACTGCGGCTGAGTACCCCATCGGCGAGCTCGCTGGCCCGCAAGGCTTGGCGGCGCCCGACCAACGCACGATCACCGGGGCCAATCGACAGCACCAGGAGCCCGGTCATCAGCGTCTCCGTGCGATGGCTGGGGCAGCGCGTCGCAACGTACGCAGCGGGCATGCAGATCGCCAGGGCCAGTGTCATGGGCTCCCCACTGAGATCGGTTGCTGAGATCGGTTGCAGGAAAAGTTAACGAAGGACCGCCTACATGTCAACCACGGATCCGACGCGGGTCCGCAGGCCCGCCCCGCTGCGCCGCATGGTGCAGCCAAGGCGCCCGTACCCCCCACACCCAACAGATCCACCAGCGCAAAACGATGATCAAGCGGCGGGATCGAGCACATGACGGGCCACCATCAAGCAGACCCGCCGGAATCGCTCTCCTGAAGGGTCTACCCCTCTCTGACATCGAGCCCGGCGACGTCGACGCGGCCCGCGCAATCAATACCGACCGTCTGGGAGAGGGTCAGCTGCACCCACAGTGCTCCACCGGATCAGGCTGCACCGTTGATGCCGCGCGCAAGGTCGGTCATGCCGCCGTGGGTGCAATCGATGACTTGGGCGTGGAGCCATTCATGGAGCGAACTGGAGTTGTCTGAGGTGTGTGCAGCCGTCTACACGATCCAGCTCGGCCCGGCGACCATCGTTGCCGACGACCGCGCGAGTCCCACTTGCCGCCGATGAGCGCTCTCTGGATATCTAGAGAGCTGCCACGCCACGGACGCGATGACCGATCGCGATCGCCTCGCCCGAGATTGCCCGGGCGCGTGGGGAGACGAGGAATGCGACAAGGTCGGCGATCTCGTCGGGGCTCGATTCCCCACCGCGGCCCGGCTCAACGGCGACGCTCGGGTCGGCCGAGACGGTGCCGGGGTTGACAGTGTTGACGGTGACGCCGGAACCTGCCAGTTCGTCGGCGAGGTTCTTGGCGGTGATGATCATCGCCGCGTTGGGGACTGCGCCGGTGACGTTGCCGGTGAGGTAGGCATTCTGTCCGCTCACACCAACGATCCGGCCGTAGTTCGACTCCGTCATGATTGGCACCACAGCGTTGGCCAGCCGCAGGAACGTCATAGCCTTCGCATCGACAGCATCCAGCACCTGGACCGGGTCGGAGTTGCGCGACGCGTCGAGCGTCTGAGCGCTCGGGGCCGCGGCGACGACCAGGCCATCGAGTCGGCCGTGCATCTTCAGCAGTTGCGCCACACCACCGGTGACGGAGGCATTATCTCGACCATCGATCACGATGTCGGCCGCGTGCCGGGCGCCAACGACGACATCTGCTCGCTCCTCGCGGAGCCGTTCCACGATGGCCCGACCGATCAGCCCAGTCCCGCCCACCACCAGTACGACATGACCCTGGAGTCGGAGGTCCATGAGGCCAGACACTATAAGACGGTTCGTTTGTTTGTCCGTGCCGCTGGCGCTGGCAATGGTCGCACCGGGCCTGCGATGTCGGCGCGATTGGTCGGCTCGATCTGGCGCGCTGGTCGGCGGTGTTGGCGTGCTCGTCCACGGGAGCGCCGCTGCTGTGTTTCTTCTGTGCCTGCTTCGGCAGTCATTGCGCAGCGATGGGCAGCTGGCAAGAGCAACAAAGTTTTGGGCTCTACTAACCGAACCTGTGTTCGCTTATGCTGCAATATGGCGCGGAGGACCGATCGGCAGTGGCCGGCGCCCCGCAACCCGCGGCACGTGTGGGTTCTGGGTGAGGACCGGCTGAGCCCGTCGACGCAAGGGCTGATCGGTTGGCGTCGGCGCTCCATCGGTGGTCGGCGCTCGTGGTCCGGGTCGATGAGTCGGTGCTGGAGGGCCGGATGATTCAGTACTGGCTCCGGATTGAGCGTCTCCGGCCGGTGCGCTCAGACCCAGACCATGTGCTGCGCTACTCCAGACTCACCGAGTTGCTACGACCGCGCGGCAACAGCAAGGGCTCTGGGAAGGGCGGGGCATGACCGCGACCCTGCTGCACCAGACCCTGCTGCACCTTGGCTGTGTTGGCGGCGGGCCCGGCCGCCGCGGCCCGGCCGTGGGTCGACCGTGCTGACTACCTTGGCGTCGACAGGGCCCATCGAAGTGGCGCTGGCCCGGTCGACCGAGCTTGTCCCGTTACCCAGCAGCCTGCCCGGGGGTTGCGCGTATGAGTTGAAATGGGACGGATTCCGTGGAGTACTGCGGCGGACCAAAGACTCTGTGGAGCTCTGGTCCCGCCGAGGAGTCGATCTTGGATGGCGATTCCCTGACGTCGTCGGCGCCGCGTTGGCTCAGGTCCCCGCCGGCGCGGTCCTTGACGGCGAGCTGTGCGTGTGGCGGGAGGGGCGTCTCGACTGGGGTCAGTTGCAGCGGCGGTTGGGCTCGAGCGGCGCAGATCGCCGGGCAGGTCCGGACGTCGCCAGCCTCCTACGTCGCCTTCGATGTCCTCGCGGTCGACGGGGTCGACGTCCGTACGCGACGGTGGGCGGTCCGGCGGGCGCTGCTCGAACAGCTCGGTGTCGACTGGCGGCCGCCTTTGCAGCTGACGCCGGTGACCTTCGACCGGGACGAGGCCGAGCGGTGGTCCCGCGACTACCGGCCGCTGGGTATCGAGGGGCTGGTGGCCAAGGGCGCCGCCACGCGGTACGTCCCCGGCCGGGCCAGCTCATGGCTGAAGTGGAAGGCCCGGGCGACCGAGGACGTCATCGTGGGCGCGGTCACCGGCACCGTCGAGCGGGCACGGGCCGTGATCGTCGGCCGGCTCACCCCGGATGGTCAACTAATCGTTGTTGGCCGCAGCACCGTCTTGACCGCCGCCCAGGCCGACCAGCTCGCGGCGGTGCTGGCGTCGGTGGATCCGGCCCGCCACCCATGGCCCGAGCAGATCAGCAGTCTGTTCGGTGGACCACCGGTCATACTGCGCCACGTGGACCCCGTCGTGGTTGTCGAGGTCAGCGCTGACGCCGCTCTCCAGCAGGGTCGATGGCGGCACGCCGTCCGGTTGGTGCGCCTGCGCCCCGACCTGGTTGCGGCCGATGTCCCACCGTTCAGCATGGCCCGTGGAGCCACGTAGCGGTCGGGCATTGCACGCAGTCACCAGCAAGCGGCAGCCCCGAACGCGGCCCGCTTAGCTGAACAACCTTCGCTACTCGCCACTGCGGTCAACCTTTTCGGTCGGGGCGGAATCACCGTCGATCAACTCGCCAGACCATGCCGCTATGCGCAAAGCGACAGCCGAGGATCTGATCGCCGCAGCAACCGACCTGCGGCCGCGGCGGCGACCCCACTAGGCATGCTGCCAAACCGCATACGCGGCGAGCTCGACGCAGCGTGGAGCCATTCGTGGAGCGAACTGGGGTCACCTAGGGCGGCTATCGAGCCCCAAAGTGGGCCATCGTGCAACTAAAGTGGCTGGTCAGGGCCAGAGTCGACGCGGGAAGGGGTTCTCGTAATGTGTGGCTCGGGGCCTTCGGCCCCCGGGCCATAGTGAGTGAGGTCTTCCTCGGTGAAGCGGGGTTGCCGGACCAAGCCGGCGGCGCGTTTCCTCGCTCGCTGCAGGCCGCGCCGCCGCCACGAGCTCTCGGAGAATCTGCTGAGCGTCACCATCTCGGTCATATTCGGTAAACGCTTCTGAACTGTTCGATTCTGGCGTCGGGCAAGACCCGGTGAACCAAGCCACCGGCGTCCCGCAAGGGGACCGGTGAGCGGGCACCTGTGCTGGTCGGCTTGTGTGCCCAACCGTGCACTCGATCACCGCTGAATCGATCGAGGCGCAGTTCAGTGACCAGTGCCAGCAGATAGGCCCCGCCGCTGAACGAAACCAAGTCGGCAGCCTCCACGGCCTGACGAAGTCGTACTCAGAGCTGGAGGTGCTGCGCGGCGTGGACTTCGAGGTCGCGCGGGGCAGCATCTTCGCCCTGCTCGGCTCGAACGGGGCGGGCAAGACCACGGTGGTGAAGATCGTGTCCGTTGATGGTGAACTCACGGGACGGGAACCGGCCTAGACCGGTGTCTTTGGCGATGCGGATGCGGTCTTCGACCCGGGCGTGGGCACGGTGCCGGGTCTCCAGGAACGCCAGCTACCGATACCGGTGTTGGTGGCGAACGCTTGGTAGCGCCAGCCGTCGGCCTGTTCGAACAAAGTCAGCCCGGCCCCGGAATGGGGCTTCTCGCGGCGCACGATGACCCCGCATCCCGACCGGCCACCGGGCCAGGTCGAGCAGTCCAGTGAGCTCGGCGACCTGGGCGCTGTCGCGGACCTCACCATCGGCATCCAAGGCCGGCGTCCACGCTTGCTCGGGCAGGGCGTGGATGGCGTCATGGACGCGATCCCTTTGTTGACGGGGTCTCGACAAACGCGACGTGGAGCGCGGCCGCCCGGCCAGTGCCCAACTGAGCGGCCACAGCCTCGCCGACGATCGGCACGCCCATCCGCAACCGGCCGCTGCTCGCCACCACAAGCCCGGACTCGAGCCCGCGCGACGATACGTCGCATCGACCTGTTCGATCCGCCCACCCTGGAAGTAGGCCATCCCGAGGGCGAGCAGCACATCGAATGCCGCCACGCGGTCGGCGATTGACCCGCCGTCAGCGGCGACCTCGAGCAAGCCCGCCGCCACTTCGAGGTCCATGGCTGCCCCGAGCGGATCGAATGCGTCGAATCGGCGTTCAGCCGCCGCGATCAGCACACCGGTCGACAACGCCCGGGGTAAGCGGTCCGCCACGACGCGCACGTGGTCCGCGCTCTCCCGAGGATCTATGCCTTCGATCGAGTACTCCACCGACCGGCCCCGGACCTGGTCTTGGTCTATCGGCGGTCCGAGGCGGGGCATCAGGTGTGTGTGGCGGTCTTGCGTGGGTCGGCTTTCCCGTCTGGTGCCTGGCGGTTGCATCCACTGCCAGGTGAGGGAGGCAGGCCGCGCTTTGACGGATGCCGGTGGCTCGTGCCAAACGCGCATTACCTTGTCGGCGAGGCGAGGTGGACTCGCGTGGCGCGGTTGCTCGGTCGGGACTCGGTGGTGAGGCGTATCGCCACCGCGGTCGATCGCGCTCGCGTGGCGGGCGGTGGGACGGTCGTCGTTTGCGGCCCGGGCGGTGTGCACGAGCTCGCCGTCGTCGCGGGCTTGTCGGGCCACAGGTGGCCCGACGGTGCAGAGGCGGCGCGGGCACTGCAGTTCGGCATTGAGACCTTTCGGCAGGAAGGTGTCGCGCGCGCGGCGCGGTTTGTATGGCGGTATCCAGCGGGAGCTCATCCGCCTGTGCACTCTCGAAGGGGATCTGGTCGCCGCCCTCCGACATGCCGACGGGGACTCATTCGCCCTGCAGGGACGCGTACCGCGCATGGTGGAGGCGTCCCCGATCATCCACGGTGCCAGCGTCGCGCTCTTGCAGGGGAACGTCGTTGATGCCGCCGCGCGCGCGGAGCGCGCGCTCACGGCGACCCGCCTGGCACCCGTACCGCGGGGAATCGTGCGGTGCGCCGGGTGGGTCGCCGTGGTCAGTGCCATGCGCGGAGATCTCGCGCGCGCGCGCTCGCTCATCGCCGAGGCGGGCCGCCTCATCCCGCTCTACGGCAACCTCCGCCTCTCCGCCATCGTTCACCTCGCTCGAGTGCAACTCGCGCTGCGCGAGGCGGGTCCGGTGCCGCCGTCGGTCGATCTTCGTCTCGATCGGGTCGAGGGTCCGGCTCGTCTTCTCCTGCCGCTGCTGCTCGCGCGCCTTGCCGTCCTCAACCGCGACGCCGGTACCGTCGAGTCAGCCCTGGCCGAGCTCGACCGGCTCGAAGGCAGTCCGGTGGCGGCAGTGCTGGCGCAGCGGGTGCGGGCACTCATGCTCGTGCCCACACGTCGGCGCCGCGAAGCGACGGATGCCCTCGACGACAGCGCCAGTACGCTCGAGCGCCTCGGGTTTGCTGGTTTCGCGGCAGAGACCAGGCTGGAGTGGGCCGAGCTCGCGGCGGAGGGCGCCGATCCGGCGGCGCGTTCCGCCGTGGTCGGACTGGTGCCGTACTTCGATGCCCAGGGACTCGATGACTGGTCCGACCGCTCACGGCGGCTGGCGCGCAGTCTCGGCGTGCGGATCGGTGGTCGCCGTGGCGGGGTCGGCGAGCTCACCCGACGCGAGGCGGAGGTCGTCGAGCTCGTTGTGGCGGGGCTGTCGAACGCCGAGGTCGCGCGCCGGCTCTTCCTGAGCGAGCGGACGGTCGAGACCCACCTCCAGCACGTGTACCGACGGCTCGGCGTCGACTCTCGCCTCGCGTTGATCACGAGGCTGGGCGCCGCGTCGTCGTCGGCAGCGGTCGAGGGTGCGTGAACGCCGGGGAAGGTACGTACCACAACGGATGCGGCAGCGAGCGGTGCGGCGGGACTATGCCGCCATGAGAACCATCGATGCTGTCCCGCTGGTCTCCGCGGTCGCGCACCACGGCGGCAAGGCGGCCGGGCTGTCCGCACTGCTGACCGCTGGGCTGCCTGTTCCACCCGGCGTGGTGTTCGACGCCGCGCCGAGCGGGTCGTCGGCGGGTATCGCGGCGGCGGCCGTCGAGGTGGCGCTCGAGCACGGCTGGCGTTCCGTCGCTGTCAGGTCCTCGGCGCGCGACGAGGACGGTGCGACCTCCTCCGGGGCGGGTGCGTACGCAACGGCCCTCAATGTCCCCGGCGACGACGTCGACGCGATGGCGGCTGCCATCGACACCGTCCTCGCCTCGATCCGCGAGACCGGCGAGACCGGCGGAGTGATCGTGCAGCGGATGGTGGCCCCTGATGCGGCGGGCGTCGTCTTCACGATCGACCCGGTCACCGGAGCGGCCGTCCTCGTCGTCAACGCGGTGGCGGGCCTCGGTGAGGCGCTTGTGTCTGGGGCCGAGACGCCGTGGGAGGCACGTATCCCACGAGAGGGCGACGGATCGGTCCGCAGTGCCGACATCGTTGCGGATGGCGGACCGGTTGAGCTCGCCCCGCTCCGCGAGCTCGTCCGCCTCGCGATCGAAGCCGAGCGCGCGCGCGGCGGCCCGCAGGACATCGAGTGGGCCGTCGCGGGCGGTGTGGTCTGGCTGCTGCAATCGCGGCCGGTCACCGCGCTCGCAGCTCAGGTGCCCGTCGAGGTGGTGGTGCCTCCGGGGTATTGGGTGCGCGACCCCACCCACGGCCGACTGCCCCGGACGCGGATGACGGCGAGTGTTCTCGACGAGGACCGTGCGGTGCGCCCCATGGTCGAGGAGTTCGGGATGCTCGCGACGTTCTCGGGCGCCCGCATCGGTGGTTGGCATTACGTGACGATCGTCCCGGTTGGCGCTCCGCCGCCTGCGCCCGGGAAGACGCCGCCGCGTCTGCCCGGCTGGCTCGTGTCGCTCCTGATCCGCGGTTCGAGTGCGGGACGGCGTCAGCTGCGCGCAGCACGGCGAGCCATGAAGACCGATGCCGCGCAGCGGCTTCTCGACGAGTGGAATGATCGCCGCCGCGACGAACTGCGTGCCCGGATCCTCGCCTTCCAAGACGTCGACCTCGGCGGACTCGACGACGGTGGGCTTGCCGGTCAGCTGCGTCGCCGTGCGGAGATGCTCATCCGCAGCGCCGAACTCCATTTCCGACTCGGGATGCCGTACTCGCTCGGCATCTTCGAGCTCGTCGACTTCTGCCGCTCGCAGATCGGATGGACGCCGCAAGAGACGCTCGATCTGCTGTCCGGGCTCGCCGACGTCGCCTCCGAGCCAGGTCGGGCCCTCGCTTCGCTGGCCGCAATGCCGCCGGAGAGCACGGAGCGCGCCGACGCTTTCGAGCGGTTCCAACGCTACTTCGGCTGCCGCGCCCTCGACCTCGAAGTCGCCGAACCCACTCTCGCGGAATCGCCGTATCTGCTGAACGCGCTCATCGACGCGGCTCGACAGGCCGGGTCTGTCGACGCGAAGGAAGCGCAGGCGGAGGAACGTGGGCGGGTAGCACAGCGAGCCCGCGCGCAACTGCAAACCTCTCGGGTGGCGCAGTTCGATCGCCTGCTGGCAACCGCGGAGCGGGTGTACGGGCTGCGCGACGACAATGTCTTCCTGACGATCGACGCACCGCTCGCTCTGGTGCGGTACGCGGCGCTCGAGGCCGGGCGCCGGCTGGCGGCACGAGACACACTCCACCTGCCCGAGGACGTGTTCCACCTGACGCCCGAAGAAGCCGCCGCCGCACTCGAGTCGCGGCATCCGCTCACCGACGTTCGCGACTCGACCCTCCGCCAGCGTGGCGAACGGGCGTGGGCGATCGCGCACCCGGGGCCGATCAGCTACGGCACCGATCCCGGCGCACCTCCGCGGTTCTCCGGTCTCACTCGCGCTGAGCGCACGCCGACGGAGGCGGAGATGCTCATGGGTGAACTCATCATGCCCAGCGTGACGGCCGCCGCCGAGGGCGAGGACGGCGTGCTGCGCGGCACACCTGCCTCGGCGGGACGTGTCACCGGCACCGCGCGCATCATCCACTCGGAGGCGGACTTCCACGTCCTCGAACCTGGCGACATCGTCGTCTGCCCAGGGACGCGCCCGTCGTGGTCGGTGATCTTCCCCATGATCGGAGGCCTCGTCGCCGACGCCGGGGGTGCGCTCTCGCATCCCGCGATCATCGCGCGGGAGTACGGCATCCCGGCGGTCGTCGCCGTGGTCGGGGCGACCGATGCCATCCGAGACGGCGAGGTGATCACCATCGACGGGGCTGGAGGGACGGTGCGGCGGCACCGAACGCCCTCGCTGCCGGAGTGAACCCCAGAGCGCCGTGGATCAAAGGAGCGCTTGATCTTCCCGCCGGCCCGGCCATCGCCACGACACAGCTCGTCGTTCCCCGCTACAAGAAGGTCACGCCGCCAGAAATGTTGTGGCTGGTGGACTCGGTCGATCCCGACATCTCGCGACTGCTCGATGCTGTCCAGCAAAAGAACCGCGTACGGCATCGGGATATCACCCGACCGGCGAACCACCACCTACGTTCGACGGAGGGTCAGCAGCGCACAAGACCCGGGTGGCCGCTCGCCGGCTGCGGAGCACTCTGCGCGTCTTCGGTGCCCTCATCGACGCCGGCGCCGGCGAAATGTGTCAATCACAGATGGCAGGGCTACCTCGCTGCGACCGCCAAAGGTGTTCCACCCATCCAGACCACGACACGCGGTAGGCCAGAATCCGTCCCTCAAGTGACCGAATAGGGAACGACGAGCCGTAGACATCCAGCCGCATCCGGCGCCAGTCGGACTCGGGCGCCAGAAGCGGATGGACCCATCACACCTAGTCAGCTGCCCATTCGCAACATCCGGCAACATCAGGTGCCGGCAGAGCGAACCTCTGCTCCCCTCACAACCCGCGAAATCAAGGGGCTACTCGATCAAGATCATCATCTAAAACCCCTAGTCACAGCCTGATGATCTTGCTGGTGGCAGGTGTTGGGTTCGAACCAACGTAGGCGTACACCGGCAGATTTACAGCCTGGCGATGAGCCGACAGGTTGGAACGGACTGGTGAGCAACGCCACGGTTGGCCCCCCGTATGACGCTCCCTGGAGTACGCCCACAGATCGCTAAGTGTCAACGATGAGACTCGGTTCTGTGAGCAATCGGTGAGCCGACCTGCACCCCACACTGTGCACCTATGCCGGCACGTCGAGCAGAGCTCGGACCGCAGCAGCCCTCGGCTGACGGGCGGAGACCAACGCGGTCAGGAAGCCGCGTATCCGCGGGACCGTCAGCTGAGACGCCCGCTGTACAGGACGCGGAACCGGCTTCGGGGCTTTCCAGGTGGAAGTGGCTGTAGTCCGGAGCGCACCCCCGTAAGGCCCCCTCCTGGCACGAGCGGCCAATGCCGCGCTGGCTGGGCAGTGGCGGGGGCCTGATGGCCTGCGTGTGGTGAGGGTTCATACTCGGGCATGGACATACGAGGCCTTGGCTGGAGCGGGACGCGCACTGATCGCGCCGAGGCTCTGGCAGAGTTCTATCAAGGCGTGCTGGGTCTAGATCTGGTTTACACCGAGCCGCACTTTTGGGTGTTCGAACTTCCCGATGGGCATCACGTTGAGGTGTTCGGCCGGCAATACCCTGGCAAAGGGCATTTTGAGACCGGCCCGGTTGTTGGCTTCGAAGTCACGGACTTGGCCCAGGCGGTCACGGAGTTGCGGGAGGCGGGCATCGAGCTCCTGGGCGAGCCCGGCCCCAGCTGGCAGCACTTCCGCGGACCCGATGGAAACGTTTACGAGCTTGTGGCGATCACCAGGCCATAGCGCATGGACCGCTGAATTCGAGGCTCTTGGGATGGCCACTCTTCGATGGACGGTGCTGAACGTGCTGCTGGAGTGGCACCTGTTCCGCATCAAGGCACTTGCCGAGTAGCGTGCCGAGGGTGGGGTTTTGCCGGTGAGGTGGGCCACGGCTGCGCTAGTCGGCGCGACGGCAGAACCATGCAGACTGTTGTGCCGGCGGCCACCGATCGTCCCTTCACGTTCTAGTGCGTAAGGTGTCGGGGCCTCACCCGGCTCCGCATCGAGAAGATCGACCTGCTCTACCAGCACCGCCTCGACCCCGACGTGCCCATCGAAGAGACCGCCGGCGCCGTGCGCGAGCTGATCCACGCCGGCAAGGTCGGCCACTTCGGCCTGTCCGAGGTCGGCGTCGACACCATCCGGCGGGCCCACGCCGAGCAACCCGTCACCGCCCTGCAGTCGGAGTACTCGCTGTGGTGGCGCGAAGCCGAAGCCGAGATCCTGCCAGTGCTCGAAGAGCTGGGCATCGGCTTCGTACCCTTCAGCCCCCTCGGCAAGGGCTTCCTGACCGGCACCATCAAGACAGCTGAGGACGTTGCCGGCAAGACCACGGCGATCTTCCCCCGCTTCAACGACGACACCCTGACCCAGCACCAAGACCTCGTCACCAAGGTCAGTGAGATCGCCGACCGCCACCGCTGCAGCCCGGGACAGGTCGCGCTCGCCTGGATCATCAGCACACGGCCCTACGCCTGCCCGATCCCCGGCACCAGCAAGGCCGAACGTGCCAGCGAGAACTCCCACGCCGCCGACGTCCACCTCACCGACACCGACATCCAGGAACTGAACGAGACCTCCACACAGTTCCAAGTCGACCCCATCCGCTACCCCGAGCACATGCAGAAGATGGTCAACCGCTGACCGGAAACTGACACAAACCAGCGCTCTTCGCAGACGGGTGGTCGAGCGTCGCGTCTGAGCGCCGACCGCCCGCCGAGCGGTGCCCGCAAGCCGGTGGTTGAGCGCTACATGTGACACGGCGACCCCTGGTTGATGGGGAGCCCAGAGGAAGTGCACCCGCAGAGCACGCGGGTCGGCTCCCCGGAAGCCGTTCGTGTCAGCTTGACTGGTGGTGGATGCGGCCAGTGAGTTCGGTGAGTCGGCCGCCGTGGCCGCCACACCGGTGGCTGATCACCTCGGCGATGATCGAGACGGCTGTGTCCTCGGGTGTCCGGGCGCCCAGGTCGAGGCCGATCGGGCTGGACAACCGGGTGAGCTCCGCGTTCGTCAGCCCGGCCTCACGGAGCCGGAGTAGGCGCTCGTCATGTGTGCGACGCGAGCCCATTGCGCCGATGTAGGCAACTTCGGGCAGTCGCAGTGCGACCTCTAGGACAGGCACGTCGAACTTGGGATCGTGGGTGAGGACGCAGACGACCGTCCGCGCGTCGATCGCCCTGTGCTTCTGCTGGGACGTCAGATAGCGGTGTGGCCAGTCGACGACCACCTCATCGGCTTGGGGGAACCGGGCGCGGGTGGCGAACAGCGGCCGCGCGTCGCAGACGGTCACTCGATAGCCGATGAACGTCGCGAGCGTAGCCACCGCGGCGGCGGTGTCGATCGCGCCGAAAATCAGCATCCGCGGCGGCGGGGCGTGGCTCGCTACGAACACCCGCATCCCGTCTCCTTGGCATTCGCCGTCGGGTCCATAGGTCAGCAGGCCGGTCCTGCCCGCGGCGAGCATCTCGCGGGCGTCCTCGCCGATGGCCGCGTCGGCCTGGGCGCTTCCGGTGGTGCCGCGCGGCTCAGCGGACTCGGCCTCGATGATCAATCGACGTCCAACCCGATCGGTCACAGGATGCTGGATCACCGTGGCCACTGCAATCGAACGACCATCACGGACCGCGGCAGCCATGTCGGCCAGGTCGGGATAGCTCGCCTGGGACACGGGCTCAATGAACACGTCGATGGTCCCGCCGCAGCTCAGCCCGACCGCGTACGCGTCGGAGCCGGTCATGCCGTACCGCTGCAGCGCCGGAACACCGCTGGCGACCACCGCCTGCGTGACCGCGTGCAGGTCGGCCTCGACGCAATCCCCCGACACCGATCCGACCACGGATCCGTCGGGGCCGACCAGCATCGTGGCGCCGGACTGGCGCGGGGCCGAGCCCCCGGTGCCGACTACGGTCGCCACCCCGACGGTAGCGCCGGCCTCCCACCAGGCCAGGAGCTCGGGCAGCACGTCACGCACCGGCCACCTCCTCGCCGTCCTGGTCGCCGACCCCGTCGCCCTCCAGTGCCTCGATGGTGTCGCGGTCGCGTCCCGTCGCCAGGTCCCCGCACGGCACGCCCACAACGTCGTGCCGGCGGAGATACTCGTTCGCTCCGCGATCGGCGATCAAGTCAGCCAGCACCGCTGAACGGTGGTCTGCCCCGATCAGCACCGGATGGCCCGGCCTGCCGTCATACGTAGCACGGGCCAAGACCCCCGGCCCGACTGCTGCTCGGCACAGCACTCGGCGTACCACGACGGCCGTGACGTCGGGCAGGTCGACCAAGTGCACCAGCACCGGCCGTCGCGGTTCTGCCGCGCGCAGACCAGCCCGCAGGGAGGTGGCCAGTCCGCGCTCCCATCCCGGCTCCTCGACCACGGTCATCCAACGATCCTGATCAGCGCCCGAGCCGGTGAGCAGATCCCGGGCTCGATCGGCAGCGCAGCCAAGAACCACAATCACCGACTCGCAGCCACCATGGCGCAGGGCCAAGGTGGACCGCACCAGCCAGGATGTCCCGTCGGGATCGTGGCGGAGCGCCTTCGGCCCGCCGGCCCGTCGGCCGCCGCCGGCGGCGAGCAGCACCCCAACCACCCCGACGGGCCCAGGCGACCCCTCAATGGCTGACACGCCGTCGCCGATCGGCACCATGTCAGCCGAGGAAGTCGTCGACGGTCAGCGGCAGCCGGCGCACCCGGACCCCTGTCGCGTGGTATGCCGCGTTGGCGATGGCGGCGGCGACACCGGTGATGCCGATCTCCCCGACACCGCGGATGCCGCGAGCTCCGGTGTCCGGGTCGTCCTCGTCCAGCCAGACGACCTCGATCTCCTCGACGTCCGCGCAGGTCGGGATGTGGTAGCCGGCGAGGTCGTGGTTGACCACCAAGCCATACCGGGAGTCCCACACCCCCTCCTCGTGCAGAGCCATCCCAAGGCCCATCGTCATCCCGCCGACGAACTGGGAGCGCGCCGTCCTGGCGTTCACCACCCGGCCCACCGAAAACACCCCGAGCAAGCGGGTCAGCCGGATCTCACCGGTGTCCTCCCGAATCCTGACCTCGGCGAACTGGGCACCGAACGAGTGCGCGGAGCGGTCGGCCAGGTCCCCCGCCGAACCGCGGGCCTGACTTTCAGCGCCCGGACCCGGGTCGGTGCCGTGCTGGGCTCGGAAGGCGCGGGCGGCAGCGATGACGGCCGCACCCCAGCTTGTCGTCCCGAATGACCCGCCCGCCACGCTGGCCTGCGGCAGATCAGAGACCCCCAGCTCGACATGGACGCGGGACGGCGGAACGCCCAGCGCGTCAGCGGCCAACACCGCGAGGGCGGTCCGTGACCCGGTGCCGATGTCAGCGGCGGCAATCTCGACCAGATAGCGCCCGTCGGCTCGGAACCGGATCCGGGCGGCGTTGTCGGCGATCCGGGCGTGCGGGTACGTCGCACTGGACACGCCGGTGCCGATCCACCAGCCCGACCGACGGCGGGCCCGTGGAGTGGGGTCCCGCCCCTCCCAGCCGAACCGCTCCGCACCGACCGTGAGGCAGTCCACCAGCCGCCGCTGCGCGAACTGCTTCCCGGACTCAGGGTCGACCAAGGGTTCATTGCGGACCCGAAACTCGACCGGGTCGACCCCGCACGCGATCGCCAGCTCGTCGATCGCCGCCTCAAGGGCGAACATCCCCGGGGTGCAACCAGGCCCGCGCATCCAGGTCGGGATCGGCACATCAAGAATCGACTGGCGATTCGAGGTATGCCGCCATGCCGAGGCGTACATCCTCGCGGCCGGACCCTGGGAGTTCTCGGCGAACTCCTTGGTCCGCGAGGTCTGCTCGGCCACGTCGACCGCGACCACCTGCAGCCGACCGTCGGTGGCCGCGCCGAGACGGATTCGTTGCCGCGTCGGCGGACGGTAGCCGGCGAGGGCGAAGCACTGCTGTCGGGTGAGCACGAGTCGGATGGTCTGCCCCGGCAGCGCGAGCGCGGCCAGTGCGGCGGTCACGGTGTGCGGGTGCACCTCAATTTTGGAGCCGAACGCCCCGCCGACGAACCGGGAGCTGACCAGAACATGGTTGGGGGGCAGGTCGAGCAGCCGCGCCAGCACGTCTCGGGTCTGGTGCACACCCTGGGTTGACTCCTGCAGGGCCAGCCGTCCGTCCTCCCACCGAGCCGTTGCGGTGTGCGGCTCCATGGCGACGTGGTGCTCGGACGGGGTGGCGTAGTGCACATCCAGCCGCAGCGGCGCCGCAGCCAGCGCGCGGTCAACCTCGGCCGCTGATTGAGTCTGGACCGGATCGTCCAGGTCGAACGTGATCGCCGCTGGCTCGACCTGGTACGAGACATCGATGAGGTCGGCGCCCAGGCGGGCGGTCTCGGGCGTATCGGCAACCACGGCGGCGACGATCTGTCCGCGGTATGCGACCACCGGGGTCTGCAGCACGAACACCTCGGCGTCCTCGATATCGACCAGGCGGGGCGCGTTGTCGTGGGTCAGTACCACCAGGACACCGGGCAGCGCCTCGGCTCGGTCCGTGTCGATCCGGGTCACCGAGCCGCGGGCGATGCTGGACTGCACGACGTGGCAGTACACCATCGAAGCGGCCGGGACGTCGGCGGCGTACGCGGCGGAACCGTCCACCTTTGCCCTCCCGTCGACCCGCTCCAGGTCGGCCAATGCGGTCAGGCTGCGCTCCGGTGCGCTGAGCACGCTCATGACCGGCCGTCCCGATCACCGGACACCGAGGCCCGGCCGACGGCACGTTCGGTCAGCTCGCCCAGCAGCGCGGTCAAGGCCTTGCGTACCAGAGCGACCTTGCCTGCGTTGCCCTCCAGCGGCTCGGCTGCGGCAAGCTCGGCGTCAGCGGCGCGACGGAAGGTGTCCGGCGTCGCCGGCGCAGCCCGCAGGACCTCTTCGGCCGCTGCGGCCCGCCACGGCTTGTGCGCCACCCCGCCCAGTCCGATGCGGACGTCGGCGATGAGCGGCTCACCCACGCTGGCCGACCCGTCGGCCAGCTCCAGCACGGCGGCGACCGAGACCAGGGCAAACGCGAACGACGCACGGTCGCGCACCTTCCGGTAGCCGGAGACCGCCTGCCCCGAGATGGCAGGCAGCTCGACAGCGATGACCAGATCGCTCGGTCCGAGCACAGTGTCCTGCTCAGGCCGGTCGCCAGGCAGCCGATGCAGTTCGACCAGCCGGATCCGTCGCTCCCCGGCCGGACCGAGCACGACGACAGTGGCGTCCAGGGCGGCCAGTGCCACCGCCTGATCGGACGGATGCACCGCGACACACGCAGCCGAGGCGCCGAAGATCGCGTGATAGCGGGAGTAGCCCTCCCGTGCCGGACAACCGGATCCAGGTTCCCGCTTGTTGCAGGGCAGAGTCACGTCGGCGAAGTAGACGCACCGGGTGCGCTGCAGCAGATTGCCCCCCGTCGTGGCCATGTTGCGCAGCTGGCCGGAGGCGCCCGACAGCAAGGCCTGGGACAACACCGGATAGCTGCTGCCGGACCAACGGGTGCGCGGCCAGGTCGGCGTTGCGAACAGTGGCACCGATCCAGACCGACCCGTCCGGCAACTCACGCACCTCGTCGAGGGCGAGACGGCTGACGTCGATCACCGTGCTCGGCCGGCTCACACCCAGCTTCATCCGATCCACCAGGTTCGTGCCGCCAGCCAGAAACACCGCGTCGGGATCGGCCACCGCGAGCGCGACCGCATCCGCCGGGTCTTCGGCCCGGACATAGCGGAAGGTGTTCACGCCCGCGCCCCGGCCACGACATCGCGGAGCGCGGCGACAATGTTGACGTAGGCGCCGCAGCGGCACAGGTTGCCGCTCATCCGCTCCCGGATCTCCTCCTCGGTCAGCACCATCGGGTCGCCGTCCCCCGTGACGGCACTGGGAACCCCGTCAGCCACCTCGGCGAGCATCGCGACAGCCGAACAGAGCTGGCCCGGGGTACAAAACCCGCACTGCAGCGCGTCCCGGTCTAAGAACGCGCGTTGGACCGGGTGCAACTCATCGCCGTCGGCCAGACCGGCGGCAGTGGTGACGGTCGAACCGTCCTGGGCGATGGCGAGTGTGAGGCAGCTGACCACCCGCCGACCGTCGAGGAGCACCGTGCACGCCCCGCACTGCCCGTGGTCGCAGCCCTTCTTCGGTGTCGTGATGCCAAGGTGATCGCGGAGCGCGTCCAACAGCGTTGTTCGCGGGTCAACAGCCAGCGCCCGCGGATCACCGTCGACCACCAGCCGGATCCCGAATCCCATCTGGCCCCCTCAGACGATGCTCCGGTTCCCGGGCATTTTTCAGCAGATGCCCGGCGGTGTCCAGACCAAGCTCTCTCCTATTCCACTGGCCAACCCCGTGATCGGACACGATGACATCTGGACGGGGAAGGATCACTGGCTCGTAGTCAGCCGGGTGACGGTCCGACAGGCCATCGCCGATCGTTCACCGAAATGCGAGGAGTCCTGCGGTCCCTCGGTGTCACGACCATCAGAACGTTTTGCCGATCCGGAGATCCAGCCCAAGTAGCCGTTCCCAGGAATTGCCCGACCCTTGAGGTGGTGTGTCTCGTAAATGGATAGACCGTGTGGTCGTATCCTGTTCGTGTGACTGCTGCCGCTGCACCTTTGGTTGTTTCTCCGGCCCAGCGGGAGGTGCTGGAGAAGGTAGCGCATTCGAGTACGGCGGCGCATCGTGAGGTGCTACGGGCGCGGGTGCTTCTTGATCTCGGCGATGGCACCGCAAACAAGACCGCGGCGGCTCGGCACGGAGTGACCGCGGTAACGGTGCGGGCCTGGCGGTCGGCATTCGAGACCGACGGTCTGGCCGGCTGGGCACGGTGAAGAAGGGGCGTGGTCGCAAGCCGGTGATCAGTGCGGAGAGGATCGCCGAGATCGTGGAGCTGACCGCCAAGACCACCCCGCCGGGTCACACTCACTGGTCGTGCCGGACGATGGCGAAGCGGGTCGGGGTAAGCGCGGCGACAGTGCAGCGGATCTGGTCCGAACTCGGCCTGCAGCCACACCGGGTCGACACGTTCAAGATCAGCAACGATCCCCGGTTCGCTGAGAAGCTGACCGACGTGGTCGGCTTGTACCTGGACCCGCCGGACAAGGCGATCGTGTTGTGCATGGACGAGAAGTCCTCCGTCCAGGCCTTGGACCGAACCCAGGCGTCACTGCCCCTGCGGCCGGGTCGGGCCGCGACGATGACCCACGACTACAAGCGCAACGGCACCACCACGTTGTTCGCCGCGTTGGACGTTCTGACCGGCACAGTGATCGGGCAGTGCCTGCCCCGCCATCGGCACGAGGAGTTCTTGATCTTCTTGAAGACCATCGACCGCGAAGTTCCTCGCCATCTCCAGGTGCATCTGATCCTGGACAACTACTCCACCCACAAGCACGCCACCGTGCAGGCCTGGCTGAAACGGCACAAGCGGTTCCACCTGCACTTCACCCCGACCTCATCGTCGTGGCTGAACCAGGTCGAGCACTGGTTCCGCGACCTCACCGACAAGAACCTGCGCCGCGGGATCTTCGCCAGCGTCCCCGACCTGATTGCCAGCATCCAAACCTACATCGACGCCAGCAATGCCGATCCCAAACCCTACGTGTGGACCGCCACGGCCGAGACCATCCTTGCCAAGGTCACCCGCGCCCGAAACGTCCTCGACCAACGGATCAGCCAAAACTGAGACGGACCACCAGTGAGGCTTCGCCTCTGACCGCCGAGTAGCGGGCCCGGGTGTTGCAGGAAAGGTTTAGGTTCTGAGCAGGACAACATGGCCGCGCGGCGCGCTGGCGACGAGTTTGCCCTGCTGGTTCACCCAGCCATGTTGTCCGAGCCACTCCCACTGCGCTGAATCCCGACTCCGAGAAGTCGGGCCGGTCGCCCTACGCGACGTGGATGCCTTGTGCATCAGGGTTTGGAGCAAGATCTGGCCTACTGACAGGGTGCGCCGATCGCACATTTTCGTCGAGAAGCTCAAGACAAACGCAGGAGTTCTAGCGACCAAGGATCACTAGCTCAGGAGTTGGCGGTCGTGGTCGACGGCAAGTCGCCCGAGGATTTGGTCTTCACCGCTCCAGGTGGCGGCGTGTTGCGGAACACCAACTTCCGGCCGCGGTTCTTCGATCGGGCGGCTCGTGCGGCCGGGTTGGAGGGTCTGACGCCGCACGATCTGCGTCATACCGCTGCGAGCCTCGCGGTTGCTGCTGGTGCCAACGTGAAGTCGGTTCAGCAGATGCTGGGTCATGCCTCCGCTGCGATGACGCTCGACGTCTACGCGGGGCTCTTCGGGGATGATCTGGATGCTGTCGCCGTACGGCTCGACGCGGCAGTGAGCGATCGGAATGCGGACCAGATGCGGACTGTCGCCACTGATCGGACCCCGCCGAAGCAGGAATTCAATCCCCGAAGACCGCTCTGGCTAGGGGAGATGGGGGAGCCGCCCTGGGGAGTTGAACGCCAGACTCGCGTAGTTGGCGCCGATCGGTGTTGATGTGATCTTTAGCACAGCGGGCGCCGTAGCGCAGCGGCGGTCATCCTTCAGCACCGCCGTCGATGCAATCCGGCCACGAGTTGACCGACGGGCGCAAGGGCTTCTGCGGCAAGCCCGAGTTCGAGGTCACAAGTGCTGTGGCGTGGGTGGAGGTTCTTGACAGAGTGTGAGCCGCGCCACAAGACTTCTGGTATAGACGGCAGTGGACGATGGGGTACCCCGTCCGTGACGCGTCCTTGAAGTCACGCAATCGGCGTCGTACTCCGGAAACCCGCTCCAAGCGCATGACGATGTGCCTCGTCTCGGCCCGATCGCGAAGGCGGTTCCGATGGCAACGAACGCAGTAGAGGTCGCCGGAGTCGACGCGGAGGACGAACGCCGTCCGTTGATGACGACCGGCAACATGGCCTGGATGAACCTCGGGTTCTTCGGCGTGCAGTTCAGTTTCGGGCTCACCCAGAGCGCGGTGAACCCCATCTTCTTGTTCTTGGGGGCGGACGCGCACAGCCTCCCGATCCTCAACATTGCCGGTCCGATCACCGGCTTGCTGATCCAGCCTTTTATCGGCGCGATGAGCGACAAGACGTGGTCTCCCAGGTGGGGAAAGCGCAAGCCGTACATACTCGGCGGCAGCCTGGTCATGATCATCATCTTGTTCCTTTTCCCGCTGGTGACCGCGCTGTGGATGGCGGTGATCTGCCTCTGGCTGGTGGACGCGGGGAACAACACGGCCATGGAGCCGTACCGGGCGTTGATCTCCGACCGGCTGCGTAAGGTCCAGATACCCAAGGGCTTCCTGATCCAGAGCATGTTCACCGGGGCCGGGGCGGTGCTGGCGAACGTGTCGCTATTCGTCTTCCAGAAGCTCCTCACCGGCTCCTCCGAGGCTGGCATTCCCACCTGGGTGTTCGTGGTTTTCTGGTTCGGTGCGGTCTGCGCCATCATCACGGTCGGCCTCGCCATGCTGCGGACCAAGGAGATCCCGCCGACCGATGAGGAGCTGGCGCACATCCGGTCGTCGTCCAAGAGTCCCGGCGCCACGATTGCCGAGATCGCCGAGGCGGTGAAAGTGATGCCGATCGGCATGCACAAGATCGGCCTGGCGTTCTTGTTCCAGTGGTACGCGATGTTCATCTACTGGCAGTTCGTCAGCGTCAGCGTCGCCGAGTCGGTCTGGAACACGACGCCGGATACACCCCTGTACGAGGAGGCGGCCGGCTGGAGTGGCCTGATGAACGGCGCCTACAACTTCGTCACGATGATCTCCGCCATGTTCCTGCTGCCGTTGTGCATCCGTTACGGCGGCAAGCGGGTGCATTCCGGCACCCTGGTGCTGGCGGGCCTATCCCTGGCCTGGCTGTCGCAGATCAGCAACCAGTACCTGACTCTGGTGCCGATGATCGGCCTCGGCATCTGCTGGGCCAGCATGGTCGGCGTGCCGTACCTGATGGTGGCGAGCATGGTTCCCCGCGAGCGTACCGGTGTCTACATGGGGATTCTGAACATGATGATTGTGGTCCCGATGCTGATCGAGACGCTGACGTTCGGCTGGATCTTCGAGAACTTGCTGGGCGGCCGCGGCACCAACGCGATGTTGCTCGCCGGTGCGTTGCTCGGCTGCGCCGCCCTTGCCATGCTCTGGGTCAACCCGCCAGCCGGGGACGAGGATTCGAGCATCATGCCGCTGGGTCCCCGACACATCACGGTCTACAACCGGGTCATCGTCGGATCCGATGGCACTCCGTCCTCGCTGTACGCGGTGGACCGGGCACATGCGGTCGCCGCCGAGGCAGAGGCGCAGGTCGTGGTCGTCTCGGCCTACAGCCCCACGGGAGAGACTCTCGAGGGCGACCGGAAGCTGGTCGCCGATGCGGCGGCCGCCCACGAGGCGATGCGCGCCACGGTGCAGCACCTCACCTCGGACCGAGTCCGCCGAATCGAGCAACGCGTGGTCGCCGGCGACCCTGCCCAGGCCTTGCTCGACGTGGCTGGGGACAACCCCGCCAATCTCATCGTGGTCGGCAACCGTGGCCTCGGGGCGCGGGATGATGACAATCTGGGTTCGGTACCGGCTGAGGTGGTTCGCCAGGCCGTCTGCGACGTCTTGATCGTGCAGGGCACCCAGAAGTCGCCGATGTCCAACACCGTGCCCTTCTGACTCGAGGACCGGCCCCCGAGGCAGAAAGAGTCGAGGGTGCGTGGGCCGACGTCGCCGACGTGGGCCCTGCACGCGACCCGCCTTCGTTCAGCGCACCACGACGACCGGGCACTCCGCGTGGGCGACCAGATGCTGGCTGACCGAGCCCAGCAGCATCCCCCTGAAGCCGCCGTGACCGCGCGAGCCGAGCACGATGAGGTCGGCCTCTTTGGATCGCTCGATCAGCACCTTGGCGGGACTTCCTTCCTCGACCGATGTCCGCACGTCCACCGCCGGTTCGCGGACCTCGAGATCGGTGACGAACCTTTCGAGCAACTCCAGAGCGTTCTGCTGCGGCTGGCTCACGTAACCCTCCGGCGGCACCGAACCGTACGGCGGCGTCATCGGTAGTGACGGCGGATGCCAGCAGGAGAGGGCGGTGATGGACGCGCCATGGTGGGCGGCCTCGTCGTAGGCCCAGCGCAAGGCCTCGCGACTGCTGTCCGACCCATCCACCCCGACAACGATGCGTTTGATCTCAGCCATATTCCACCCTATTGGCCGCAGCTTGGCGAACACCAGGGTCGGACGTCCCATCCACGCTCGGGCCTCGTGCCCTTCACCTGACCGACAACCCGCCGTGGTTGCAATCAAGGCTCGTCGGGGATGAACTCGATGCTGTCGCTGTACGGTTCGACGCGGCAGTGAGCAGTCGGATGCGGACCAGATGCGGACTACCGCCACGGATCGGACCGCACCGAAGTCAGGAATCAATCGCGAAATCAATTCTGACTAGGGCCGATGGTGGAGCCGCCTTGGGGATTTGAACCCCAGACCTACGCATTACGAGTCAGTTTCTCACTCCGGAAGTGCGGGGCCGCTGCCACCGAAACTCGGCCGCCGCAACCACTATTTCACCTAGTCAGCAATGTTGGTCGAGCATTTCCGCTCGGCGCGATGAGGCTCGCCGACCCCCGCATTGTTGGTAGGAAACGGGCAAGAACGGCTGCTGTCGATGATTCGGGGGCATTGTGGTCGCACGACCACGGACCGCCGAACGCCCAGTAGTGCAACTGCTCTCCACCCTCACCCAGACCCTTGTCGTGTCCGGGTGACGAAACCTGTCGACGGAAATCGTGATGCTCACGAAGTCCTTACTCGTATTCGCCGACACCGTGGTCGTTTGGATCACAGAGGTGGTGTCACCGGTACAGACTCGAGACATATGAACTCATCACTGCTGCTCGCACCTTGCCTTGAGCCCGCTGGCCTCGTTAGCGAGGTAACGGTCGGTCAGGCCGCGATAGAAGCGCCCCATAATGGACCCCAGCCAGCCGGCCTGCGTCACCGAGAGCCGCACGCGCGTCCCACCCGCAGGCAGTGGCTCGGCGTCGTGCCGAGCGGTCGTGAGCACACCAGGGCTCGTCGCGACCCAGGTGAACGAGCGCCCCGGATCCAGCTCCGTCACGACCTGATGCAGGCGGCAGGTGATCTCGGCGTCTCCCGCGTCGTCTACGCCTCGAGTGAGATGGCGACCGGACTGCTGACCGACGGCGCAACCCCCACCCAGATCCCGTGCGACGAGACGGAACGACTCCCCTCCCCCAATGCCTACGCCCTGAGCAAGTACATCAGCGAGGTTCATCGGGTCGCCTCGCTCGTCGGGCTCCACCAGGCGCAGCAGCGCCTCGACCAGGCGAGGGATCGTGAAAGCATCGCGTTTGATGATTGGGTACAACGGCCCGTGGTAAGCAGGCATTGCCAAGACCGGACGGCCCGGTCGTTGCGGCGATCGCGAAGGAGCGAGCAATGGGTACCGACGACAAGATCGAGAACAAGGCCGAAGCGCTTAAGGGCAAGACCAAGGAAGCCGTCGGCGACGCGACCGACAACGAACGGCTGCAGACCGAGGGCCAGGCAGACCAGGCATCCGGCAACTTGAAGCAGGCAGGCGAGAAGGTCAAGGACGCTGTCAAGGACTGAGGAAGCCGCGTCACCACCTGGACCAACCAGTTCCGCGCAGGGGTTAAGACTTCGGAAGGCAGTCCGTGATAACTCCCCGACGCTTCGGTCGGATTGCTGAGACCGTGAAGCGAACCCCCGAGGTGCAGGCCAAGGTTTGGACATCTGGGAGGGTGGGGAACCGCTGACGTCGCCGATGAACTTACCCATGTCTACTACGTCGACTATCGATCCGAATCGCGGCCGTAGTCGCTGACAGATACCCAACCGGTTTGCTGCAGCTGTGCAGTCGGCGTCCGAAAGATTCTTGGCCCAGGTGGTGTCGTTTCGACGATTTGATGTCAGCGGCCGTCTGCCGCATCCGCGGCCGCCGCTCGATTGTGCAAAGGAAAGCCGAGCAGGCACCACCAGTGGTATGGAGCCGCCGGGTCACGGCGTCGGATCCTGTCAGCCGGTTGGCCCGTCTGCCGGCTCGGCGAGGAAGCTACGTCGTGCGAGCTCCTAGGCGGCGAGTGCTTCGAGCAGGAAGGGGCGGCGACGACGAGCGGGTCGATGTCTTGGTCGGACGCCGTGCCCAACCCCTCGATGAGGATCCGGTGGTGGACCTGTGCCAGGTCGAGCAGGCTGAGGCCGCCTGCCATGGCGGCACGACCGATCTCGTACCCGAGGTGGAGGGCGGTTTCCTCCCGTCTCGGTAGATAGCGGAGGAAGGCCGTTCGATAGTTGCGCTGCAGCCGTTCGAGCTCGGTCACGGCGAGCGTCCCGCGAAGCCGCTGCGGTGGGCAGGTGGGCCGGCCGCGCGCTCCAGGTAGTGCAGACCTTCCTCCAGATCCAAGGCTGTGACGACCGTGCCGGTGTCCATGCCGAGCTCGACCATGGCGAACGCGACGTCTGGCTGGATGCCCACGATCACAGTCTGGGCGCCACGCAACCTCGCCATCTCGGCGAGGTTACGCAGCGTCGATGTCGCGAATGAGTCGATGACGTCGAGCGCGGCAACGTCGATGATCACCCCAGGCGAGCGGTGCTGCCCGATCTGCTCGATCAGGTCGTGTTGGAACCGCACCATCTGCGAATCATCCAGGGCGGTATGGATCGACGCGATCAGGTGATCACCCTGTCGCAGGATGGAGACCAGAGCAGGGCCGGCGTCCACCTAGCCACCTGCCTCGTCGTCCCGGCTGACGGTGTAGCCGAGCAGCCGTTCGGCTTCCTCCAAGCCGCCTTGCAGGTCGCCGATGGTGTTCATCTTGCTGAGATCGACGCCGATGGTCACCAGGGTCTGCGCGATCTCAGGGGAGAGTCCGGTGATGATCACGCTCGCTCCCATCAACCGAGAGGCGTCGACGGTCCGCACCAGGTGGTTGGCGACCGCCTCGTCCACATCGGGGGCACCGGTGATGTCGATGACGACGACCTTCGCGCGATGGGTACGGATCGCGATCAGCAGCTGCCCTGTCAGCTGACGAGCGCGTTCGGTGTCCAGCACCCCGATGATGGGCAAGATCAACAAGCGTTCTCGCACCGGCAGGACCGGTGTCGAAAGCTCGCGGATCGAGTCCTGCTGCTGTCGGATGACACGCTCGCGCTCGTCGACGAAGCTCACCGCCACGGTGTTGGCGATCCGATTCGCGGCCGGCTCATAGGCGTCCAGAACACGGTTCAGCAAACCGAAGTCCCGCTCGTACTTCTTGAACAGCGACCGCGCCAACACGTCCCGCAGCAGCAGCACGATGCCCACCACCTCGTGTGTCTCCACCCCCCGGGGGATGATCCGCTCTGACAGGTCACGGGCGTAGTGCTGCAACGCCTCCACGCTGCCGGTCTCCAGCACCTCGACGTAGTTGTCATAGACCGACCTGGTCTCGGCAGCCATCTCCTGCGGAGTCATTGCCTCCAGCAGATGCGCTCCGGTGATCCGGCCCGCCCAATCCTGGCGAAGCCTGGTCCGATGCTCGCGCAGATGGGCCACCAGCTGTGGAAGCAGCTGCTCCTCATCCTCCCGGTCAAGAGCGGGAAAGTCGGCTGACAGCTCATCCGGTGTGATGGGCGACTTCTCCGTCATCAAATCATCCTCTCGATCGCCATTTCGTCATAGTCACCGTCGTGCCCAGCCCTTCCTCGGAGGTGAGACTGAACTCGTCCATGATTCGGCGGGCACCCGGCAGTCCCAAGCCCAACCCGTTGTATGTGCTGTAACCCTCCGCCAACGCCCGCTCCACGTCCGGGATGCCCGGCCCGACGTCGCGGGCGACGATGCGCACCCCGGGCCGGGGCTCCTCCACCAGCTCCATCATGATCAACCCGTTACCAGCGAAACGCACGATGTTGCGAGCGATCTCCGACACCGCCGTCGCGATCAACGTCGCATCAGTCCGAGAGAAGTCCAACTGAGCAGCCAGCTGACGAGCCTGCTTACGCGCCTCGACGATGTCCGGGTCACCGAAGATGCGGATCCGGATGTCATCATCGTCAGATTTACCGCGCTGCAGCAGCGGTCGGCTGAGGCCCGCACAGACCTCGCACTCCAGCAGGTGCCGGGCGGCGTCGACCTCCCGCTGCCGTCGCCGATCGGCACTGGACAGGGCGAACAGAACCGGACGGCACTGTGGCGTCGGTGGCTCCACACCCTGTAGTGCGAGCAGGTACTCCACCCGCATCCGTGCCCGGGTCCGGTTCAGCTGAGCAGCGACGGCACCCGCACTGAGACCCAGCTCGTCGGCCAAAGACTTCGTGTCGAGGCCGTCCACCTCATGCGCCAGCAAGGTTCGGCGGTCACGCTCGGAAAGTCGCTCCAGTGCCGCTGTGATGGCGCCCTGCTCCTCATCGCGGATCAGTCCCTCATCCGGCGCAGCGTCTGGAGCCAACTCCAGGGCTCGGTGCCGATTGCGCCGCTCACTCGCCTGCGCCTTCCACATCGACGCCACCAGGTTCCGTGCCGTGGCGATCGCGTACGGCTCGAGCATGCCGTCCTCGACCCGATCCGCCGCGGCCAGCACCTTCAGCAAGGTCTCCTGAATCAGATCCTCTGCGACAGCCGCGCTCGAAACCCGGGCACGCACCACCCTGCCCACGATCTGAATCAGCGAAGCGACATCGGACTCGACCACCGAATCCGACGCAGCCAGCGGTACCTGGCCGGCGCTCATGGCCTCACCATACCCACCAACAACTCGCCGAACCGCCCAAAACGAGACCTGGGTTGGTGGGAGCTGTCCATGATCAATGCGAAGGCTCGGTGCAGAGCATCTCCCGTCACTCTTGATCATGCGTAACCCCGCCACGATCGAGGTCAGCGATGCCGTCGGGGATGCTGGACAGGTGCGGCTGTGGCAGCGGCTTCATCGAGCCGGCCATCAGTTCCTGCCACTCCATAGCGATCGGCGAGGTGCCAGCCGCTTCCTTTGCGGTGCAGACCGTTGCGTGGGACGATGTCGCGTGGGAATCGAGCGGGTGCCCAGTCCTGAGACGGACTGGGCACCTCGCTGATGTCTGGCTGAAGGGGAACCGGTCAGCGCGTTGGCGTGTCGCCTTCGAAATCGACGCGTTCCTTGCGGACCTCGCCGCGAACGGTTACTTGGTCGGTGACAGTTTCCGTATCGAGTCTTACTCGCTCCACCGGCACGGTGTCCTTGTCGACCACTGGACGCTCCTCGTGCAACACGACCTCGTGCTCGTCCTCGGAGATGCCGGGGCCCGACAGAGCGTCGTCACGGTTGGTGTCGGTGATCGGCTCCCTCTCGACCCGCACCTCTTCACGCTGCACCGGCACGGTTTGGGTGACGTTCTCCGTGACGACGTACTTTCGGAGTCGTGCTCGGCCGGCCTCACGCCGCTCCGTGCCGACATCGAGCCTCTCCTCCGAGACGGTCATTGCGTCATCGGTCCTCGGCCCAGACGTGTCATACGCCTCAGCGGCCCGTCCGCGTTCGCCCCGCGCTGGCTGGCTTTTCCCGGTCAACCGGTCTGTCGCCACGTCGGTCGTCGTGTCGTCGTCGTCACGGCGGGTGGTGTCGTAGTCGGTGCGGCTGTAGTAGGTGTACAGCTCTCTCTCCTGATCGTGGGACAGATGACCATCTTCGTCGACGTTCGGGGCGTCTTTGACGAATGCTTTGGTGTAGGGGACGGTCAGCTGATCACCTGCCACGGTGACGTCGTCAAGCGGGATGAATGACTCCTTCAAGCCGAACAGCCCGGTACGGACCGTCACCCACTCCGCCTGTCCGGTCTGATCATCGGCGTATACCTGGTTGGCGGTGCCGATCTTCGCCCCGTCCGTGCAGTACACGTCACGGCCGGACAGTGCGTTGATCTGGTCTCGATCCAGCAACCCGATCACTTCCTTCCCAATCCATCGTGAGGGCCGAGGTGGCCCCATCTCTGTCACCAGCCACGCATTCACCGAGATGAGCCGGTCGTGGGCGGCGAGCGTCTACACCGCTAGATACGCCGACACTGCGCAACCATGACGCGAACATTCCTGCCAAGCGTGGCGTCGACACCGCCCACGGCCACTGGTCGCTTCGGCTTTCGCGCGTTGGCGAGCCCGGACATGCGCCGCCAGTCTCACGTCATGCAGGCGCCGCCAAGGTGTCCACTCTCATGACCGCAAACCGCGATCACCGCAACGGATCGCAGGCGCTGATCGGCGAACCGGTGTGTGGTTGGAGCGGCAGCTGATCGATGTAGAGGTGATCGAGCCGAATCGCCGCTGGTCATGCCCACACCGAGACCGGCACCACAGGTCGGCGCGGCCGGCCGGAAGTCGACGAATCATTGGCGCACAACACGCGCAGAGAGGACGGACATCTTGTCTGGCCTGGTGAACGTGCGGGTACTGCCTCACAGTCCTGTCGATGGCATGGCCGTTGAAGTTCGGAGGCGATCGTGAGTAGTTCCGTCGACCCACCCGCACAGGCGAGCACAACCAACACCTCGGCGTCCTCGAGTCGCCGACGCCCAAGCCGTGCCGTCGTCGCTGAACAGCGCGAGCGCTTCGGTGGTATGAAGTTCGGTGCCTGCTTCTTCCGCTGGTTGACCGCTACCGGCACCGCGGTCATCTTGACTGCCCTGCTCGCCGTCGTCGGTGCGGGTGTTGGCGTGGCGCGGAATCTCAGCGCCGGTCAGACGTTGGCCAGCGCACAGACAGTCGGGCTGGTCGGCGGAATCTTCCTGCTGGGGATCATCTTCGTCGCCAACCTGGCAGGTGGCCATGTCGCCGGACGCATGGCCCGCTTCAACGGCGTCAGGCAGGGTGTCGGTGTCTGGCTCTGGGCGATCATCATCGCCGTCGTGGTTGCTGTCCTGACCGCCATCGCGGGAGCCCAGTTCAACATCTTGGGCAGCCTCAACGGCTTGCTCCGGTTGCCGGTGAACGAGGCCGAGGTGACCACCGGCGGCCTTGTCGTTGTCATCCTCGTGGTCCTGATCGCCCTCCTGGGAGCCATCCTCGGCGGCCTCGCCGGAATGCGGTTCCACCGCCGGGTCGACTCCGCTACCCACGACGCAGAGACCTGATGAGTCAGAGTCAGCCACTCCCAGACCGCCGCCGGAAGTCGTCGCGCCCAGAACAGGACTCAATGACACCAACGCAATCCACTCACAAGCTGCCCGGTCACGCCATCGTGACCGGCCCTGCACGGATCGACAAGACAGCCACACAGCTGGCGAAAGCGCAACAGAGAAGGAGCATTGCTCATGACACAGCCACCGTTCGGAACCGGCTCATCTGGACCCGGCCGCTACGAAACCCGGGACCTCGGCCAGTCACCCGATCCGCTGAATCCCAGCCGCGTCACCGACACCACCGAGATGCCGTATGCCGAGACCGGGTACGTCGGAACTGTCGCAACTGAGTCCTCGTCCTCGTGCTCAGAGAGTAGGACCGACGACGCCAAGGGCACGGTCAAAGATGTGGCCGGCACCGCCAGGGGCGAGGCCAGCCAGGTCGCCGACACTGCCGTCACGTCGGGCAAGGCGGTCGCTGAGACCGCCAGGACCGAGGTGGGAAATCTAGCGGCGGAGACCAAGCAGCAGGCCGCTTCGCTGCTCGACACCGTACGCAGCGAGGTCGGCCAGCAGGCCGGTACACAGCAGCAGCGGATCGCCGAAGCCGTGCGGAATCTGTCAACGGAGCTGGATGGCATGGCTTCCAGCTCGCAGGAGTCCGGTCCGCTGACTGACCTCGCCCGGCAGGCCTCCCGCAAGGGTGGCGAGATCGCCGAGTGGCTGCAGGTCAGGGAGCCGGCGGATGTCTTGGACTCGGTCCGGTCCTATGCTCGGCGTCGTCCGGGAACGTTCCTGGTTCTCTGCGGCCTGGCGGGTGTGGTGGCCGGACGGATCACCCGCGGCACCGTGACCACCCGAACCAGCCTGGACTCCAAGGACGACAGGACGACCGGTCGCAGCAGCGAGCTGGGCACCAGCTACGCCACCGCCGCGCCGGTGGAGCCGGCGTCGACGTACTCGACCGGTGTGTACGGCACGTCGGTGGAGTCCACTGATGTTCCGGCCGTGGGGCCCTACGACGTTGACCCGGAGGTCCGTAACCCGGGCTATAGCAGCGTCCCACACACCGGTTTCGACCGGCCGGGTGGTGAGTCGACGCGATGAGCTCCCCCATACGTCCTGACCGCGTGGGACATCCCGAGCGTGCGGACTCGGTAACTGAAGCCGCCCGGGAGGGCTATACCGCTCCGCGGTCGGCCCTGGACGCCGACGACGGCCGCAGCATCGGCGCCGTGCTGGCCGACATCACCGCCAACATCTCCACGCTGCTGCGACAAGAGGTCGCACTGGCCAAGGCCGAGCTGCGTCAATCCGGCAGCCAGGCCGGCAAGGGCATCGGCCTATTCGCCGGTGCCGCTGTGGCTGGTCTGCTGCTGCTCGTGTTCGTCTCGGTCAGCGCCTGGTGGGGCCTGGGGCAGTACATCGAGAACCAGTGGTCAGCGCTAGTGGTGGCCGCCGTCTGGGCGATCGTTGCCGTGATCTTGGCCCTCGCTGGCAAGAAGGAGCTGGAACGCATTCGTGGCCTGCAGAACACGACCGAAACGCTAACCAAAGTCCCGAACGCCCTGAAGGGCCACGAAGAGGAGAATCGATGAGCCAGAACGATCCTGAGGTGCTGCGGGCCGAGATCGCCCGGACCCGCGCCGAGCTGAGTGACAACGTCGACACCCTGACCGAGACGGCCAACCCGAGAACCATCGCGGACCGGCAGGTGACCAAGGTGAAGAGCGCTGCCCGTGGTGTCCGTGAGCACCTGATGGGCGCACCGGACGACCCGTACGACGCCGGGACTCTGGGTGAGCGGGCCGGCACGGTCAAGGACCGAGCCTCGAACGCCCTCGGATCGGTGCAGGACGGGGCCTCCGACGCTCTGGACACGGTTAACGACGCCCCGCGTCAGGTGCAGCGGAAAACTCGCGGTAACCCCCTGGCGGCCGGACTGATCGCCTTCGGCATCGGCTACCTCATCTCCGGCGCCATCCCGGCGTCCCGGAAGGAGCAGGAGGCCGCGAGCCGGCTGCAGGACATGGCTGCCCCGCTGACCGACAAGATCCGGGAGGCGGCCAGCGATGTCACTGACCGGCTGCGGGAACCGGCGCAGGAGGCGGTGGCCTCGATCAAGGACACGGCCGCTGACGCCGTGGCCAACGTCAAGGACCAAGGCGCCACCGCCAAGGACGATGTGCAGAACCAGGTCCAGGACTCTGCCGCCACGGTCAAAGACAGCCAAACGACGCCCTGACCTGCTGCCGGTCACCTGACCCACGCCGCACCCTCAAGGTTGGTCGGCGCGGCGTGTGTCAAGACGAGCAGTCCCATGGCGACGCGGGCGGTCCGGTGATGCCGCGCAGATTGGCCGAAGTCAGGGTCATCACCGCTACCACCGCGACCAACCGTTGCCACCACGTCGAGACGCCAGGCAACGCGTAGGCCGCGAAGGTGAGAGCCATCGCCGCACACGACTTCGTCTTGCCGATCACGATTCCCCAGCCAGCCAGAAGTCCCCACCACGGCCCCAAGGTGGCCCGGCCGAACAGATAGGTGCCGCCCGAGGACGGATAGGACAGGCCAGCTGCGCTGACGCGACTGCGTTGCAGAACGCGACAGCCGCGGCGATCGCCAGCCCGATCAGCAGCCCAGCGCTGGCGGCCTCGGCCGACGGCGCGAACACCACGAACACACCCCACCGATCATCGCGGACAATCCGACCACCACGGCGTCACCGGTGCAGAGCCGCCGCGCAAGCCTCGGTTCTGTCACCGGCCCATCCTGATGACAGTGGGCATCTGCCTGCCCATCGCCTCCGTCAGCGGCACCTTCGTTGTGCAGCTGTTCACCGGCAACACCCTCGCCATGTTCCTGGCCCCGTGCGCGATCGGCGGGATCCTCATCCTGCTGTTCGTCGTCGCACTGAGAGACCGCCGTCTGGCCGTGGGCGACAGGCCGGCGTGGTCGCTGCGGGAGTTCATCAGCGCGTTCTACCTCAACCCGCGGAAGCACCCGGACTTCGCCTGGGCCTTCGCCAGCCGCTTCCTGCTCGTCCTGGCCTACGCGTTTTTGACCACCTACCAGGTCTATTACCTGCTGGAGAAGATCGGCGGCGCAGCCGACGACGTCCCCCGGCAGCTGTTTCTTGCCACCCTGGCCATGTCCTGTGTGGTTGTCGTCGCGTCTTTGGTCGGCGGATGGCTGTCCGACCGGACCAGGCGACGCAAGGTCTTCGTGGGTTCCGCATCGGTCGTGTTCGGGCTGCCTCTGTTCGTGATCGCCCTCGCCAGCAGCTTCAACGGGTTCGTGGTCGGCATGGCCATCGGTGGGCTCGGGTTCGGCCTGTACACGGCCGTGGATCTCGCCCTTGTCGCCGACGTGCTTCCCGACCCGAACAGCGCGGCGAAGGATCTCGGGGTGATGAACATCGCCGGCGCGTTGCCCTCCTCGGTCGCCCCGGCGATCGCGCCCGCGATCGTGGCCCTGAGCCACGGCAGCTACGGCGTCCTGTACGCGGTGGCCGGAGCGTGCGCAGTGCTCGGAGCCGGCGCCCCCGTGCCCGTCAAGCGTGTCCGGTAAACCCTAGGCGGGGATGACGCATCCCTGACCCAAACATGACCCCGGGGGTCCCGCAGTCCCGTGTCCCACGCTCAGCCACGCCAGTCCCGACGCCCAGAAGGGACACTATGGCGACCAGCCCGTTGGTCGAAACCACGTCTCCTCGTCCCGGCGCCTCGCGGCGATGCTGTGGCACGCCCCCTGGCAGAGCTGCTGGACCAAGCGCGGCGGACACGGCTCACGCTCGCTCAGCGCCAGCCGGGTCGGCAACACGACACTGCTCGCCAGGTGGCTTACAGCATCCGTCAGGGCCGGATGGCTCGGACAAGATCGCCGGTGCGGGGCGCGCGGGGGTCGGCCCACGGCCATGGTCCGCCTCGGATGATCTGGCTGTCGGTGAACACCATCGGGTAGGTCCGGTCGGCGTCACGCCTGCCCGTTGGGGAGTCTTGGACCTGCAGGTGCAGGTGGGGTTCGTTCGTGTGACCGCTGTTCCCGACCGCGGCAAGCGGTTGGCCGCGCCGCACGATCTCACCGACCTGAACCGTGACGCTGCCTTGTTTCAGGTGCCCCAGGACCAGGTAGCGACCTCCCCCGATGTCCATGACGACGGTGTTGGCCTGGTCGCCGTTGGTCCCGGGTGGGGTGTCGGCGGTGCCGTCGGTCACCTCCACGATCCGGCCGTCGGCCGGTGCGAGCACGGGCTGGCCGAAACCGGTGTAGGCGGTCAGCGGTGCGTCGCGTCCCCCCGTGTGGGTCTTCCCGTTGACGCCGAGCTGGAGGAAGTCGACGGCGTGGCTCTCGTTCGGGGAGTGTCCGTTGAGCAGGAGGCTGTGGCCGCCGTTGAGGACGAACCACTCCCCGGCCAGCGGCGAGTCGAGCACGACCGGATCGGCGGCGGGGACGGAGATCTGGATGAGCTGGACGGTGAGGAAACCCGACAGCAGGGCCACGACCACGTTGGTGGCCAGGTGCACGCGTCGGCGAGGGACGAGCGCCAACGCCGCCAGCAGGACCAGACCGGAGGCGAAGACGATGATCATGACGTTGAACTGGGCGACGGTCAACGCGAACCCGATCCGGACGTAGTGGGTGGCGCCGGCGGCGATGACCCCGCCGAGGAGTGCGCAGCACAGCCAGATGTTGATGCCCTGCACCAGGTGGGGCCGCAGCCGCCGGCGCAGCGGATGCCGCAGCAGGCCGAGCTCGACCCGCCCCCGACGAGCGTTCCAGACCCGTGAGACCACCAGAACGGCAGGGAGGACGACGCATACCGCGGTCAGCACGTTGAAGCTCTGTCCGTAGTCGTAGTAAAGGGCGACGAAGATCACCAGCGCCCAGATCGACAGGATCAGACTGCGCCGGGTGAGCACGACCACGCGACCACGCCCGACGTCGCCGGCGGACTCCTGCAGGAGAATAGGTCCGACGATCAGCGCGGCGGCGATCACGACCAGCACCGTCTCGGGCAGGTCGAGATGCCACCACCAGAACCAGACCAAGGCCACCACCATCGCGGCGGCCAACCCGAGGTTGCGCCGGGTGCCGATCACCGACCGCCCTGTTTCGTCGTCGTCGGCACCGATGCTGAAGGCCAGCAGCAGACCGCACGGGATCAGACCCACCAACCCGAGGACAAGCAGCGACGCCACCACCGTGACCGCGGCAAGGACAGTCAGGACCAGCCGTCGCCAGACCCTGGGTCGTCGATTCGGCGCCGGGCCTGGCGTCTCCTCACCGCCAGTGAGTGTCTGCGGGGGGCTGGTGGCTTCGGTCACGGAATGTCCTTCTCGTTCGGGTACGGGCCGGGCGGTCACGCCGGTGACCGGTAGAGCAACGCGCTTGGCTAGGACAGGGGGTGGCCGGTTCGGGCGGCGGCGACGACGTCGCGGATGGCCTGGCTGGCGGTAGCGGCGTCGGCTTCGTCGACGAGGAGCGACTCGTGGGTGGCGTCAGCGTGTCGGTGGAGGCTGTTGGTGGACAGGGTGGCCAGGTGGTCCTGCTTGGCCTGCCACTGGTCGTCGTTGTTCCCCTCATCGGCGGTGACAACGATCAGCGGCTTGCCGTCCAGGCCGGTGAGGGACGACGCCTGCTGCATCGCGGTGTTCGCCTGGACAAACTCCTCGATGAAGCTGGCCAGGTGATCGGCGGTCGACGCGTTGGCCCGCGCCTCGTCCTGAGATCGGGGCGGGAGACTGTCGTAGGACGCTTGGGCGATCCAGCGCCCGACACCGACGTGGGCGACGGTGGAAGCCAGGAGGGAGACGCGATGGAGGGCCTGGTACGACCCGGTGTCCGTGGGCAGGGCGGGACCCGGTTTGGGTGCGGTGGAGTCCAGCAGCACCAGGCCGGCGACGTCGTCGGGGAACTGCGCGGCGAAGCTGAGCATGTAGAGGCCGCCGAACGAGTGTCCGGCCAGCACGTACGGTCCGGGTACGTGCGCCCGGTCGAGCAGGGTGTGGAGGTCCGCGGCGATCTGGTCACCGTCCTGCGGCCTGTCTGCGGCGTCGCTCCAGCCCCGACTGGGGCGGTCGTACACGCAGACGGTGGTGTCTAAGGAAACGGCGGGAGCGATCCAGGCGAGGTCGGAGGACACCCCGCCCTGACCTGGTTGCAGGATGACCGTGGGGCTGCCGGTGCCGGTGCAGTCCAGGTGTAGCCGATGCCCGCCCACATCGACGAGCTGGCCGGGCATCGGGTAGGCCTTCGCGTCGAGAGACTCGCGGACCGTCTCGTAGCCGCCGCCCAGCGCGGCGATCGCCAAGACGGCCAGGACGGGATACAGCAGCCACCGGGCGACCCGGCTGCGCAGCTTCCCTCGAACGTGGAGGAACATCCAGACCACGAGTACGAGAAGCACCGGGGGCCACACCCAGCCGAGCACGGCGTGCACAGGGGCGGACCCGCTGAGTGCGGCGACACCGAGCACCGCCATGAAGGCGGCCGGCGCGGCGGCCCAGCGTTGCGGCTGGTCACTGAACCGGACCGACAGGACAGCCAGCAGCGCCCAACCCACCGCGAAGCCCAACAGCACTGCGCCGGTGAGGGTGTTCTCTTCCGCGGGAACGAACGGGAGGGCCACCAGCACTGCGGCCGTGAGGAGCCCAGCGGCCATCGAGGCGGCGACAATCAGCCCGATCCTGCTCGTCGTGGGTTGCGGGCGAGCAGGTTGCTGGAGGTTCCCGTGTGACGTTGTGGTGACCATGATGGCCTGATTCCGAAAGATAGAGGGATTTGATCTTGTGTCGGTCGAGCGGGTGTGGTGATGGCCGTCTGGCGGACGGTAGGGGCGTTAGCGGCGTGGAGCAGCGGTTGTGCTGGGTTGGTAGGTGGCGAGGGTGTGGGCTGTGTCCGAAATTTCGGACAGTGATCCATTGATTCTTACGCGGCTTTGACGGTGTTTTGCTGGAAGCTGTGCGCGACTTCGGCGGGTGTCTTGTAGCCGAGCCGGGAATGAAGTCTGATGCGATTGTAGAAGACCTCGATATATTCGGCAACCGCCCGCCGGGCGCGGTCTTGACTGGCGAACACGGTCCGGTAGACGAGTTCGTTCTTCAACGACGCGAAGAACGATTCCGCGAGGGCGTTATCCCAGCATTGACCCCGCCGACCCATCGATGAACGCATATCCAGATTGCGCACATGAGTCGTGAACTCGGCGCTGGTGTATTGACTTCCGCGGTCGGAATGGAATATCGCACCGGCGCTGATCTTGCCTTTGCCGGCTGCCATCGAAACAGCGTCACAGACCAGGCTGGCGCGCATGTGGGTGGCCATCGACCAGCCGACCACCTCCCGGGTGCAGCAGTCGACCACGGTGGCCAGGTACAGCCAGCCGGTCCATGATCGGATGTAGGTAATATCCCCGACCAGCTTGGTGCCAGGCTGCTCGGCAGTGAAGTCCCGGCCGACCAGGTCAGCTGGTGCGGTCGGCGGCTCAGGATCGGGCTGGGTGGTGGTCTTGTACGCGCGAGGCTGACAGCCGGCCAGGCCTAGTTCGGCCATGATCGCCCGGACCAGGTTCTCCGACA
>CAVVSW010000004.1:0-389672 GCA_963751035.1 uncultured Actinomycetota bacterium | reverse complement strand
TCCACCTCGGGTGAACAGCCCGGACCGGAAGGTCGAACACCGTCGGGCCCGCGACACCAGCGGCACGATCCGGCATCATCGGCGCAGAGACCGCCACCCCTTGAGGAGGTCCGGTGTCCCTCCCCGACCGAGCGCTCGACCTGACGCAGTTCCAGGTCTACGACGACGCTGACGACGACCCGGTGCTGCTGCGCATCGACGGCACGCCCGTCGACACCTGGAGAGAGGGCTATCCCTACCCGGACCGGATGGCTCGGGAGGACTACGAGCGGACGAAGCGCCTGCTGCAGATCGAGTTGCTGAAGCTGCAGGAGTGGATCAAGGACACCGGCGAACGGCTGGTGATCCTGTTCGAGGGCCGTGACGCGGCCGGCAAGGGCGGCACGATCAAGCGTTTCATGGAGCACCTCAACCCCCGCGGGGCGCGGGTGGTGGCCCTGGCCGCCCGACCGAACGAGAGCGCGGCCAGTGGTACTTCCAGCGCTACGTCGAGCACCTCCCGTCGGCCGGTGAGATGGTCCTGTTCGACCGCTCCTGGTACAACCGGGCCGGCGTCGAGCACGTCATGGACTACTGCACAGAGGAGCAGTACCGCGAGTTCCTCCGCGAAGTGCCACGGCTCGAGGAGATGTGGGTGCGGTCCAACATCAACCTGGTGAAGTTGTGGTTCTCGGTGTCGCAGAACGAGCAGCACACGAGGTTCGTCATCCGCCAGGTCGATCCGGTTCGGCAGTGGAAGCTGTCCGCCACCGACCTTGCGTCCTTGGACCGCTGGGACCAGTACACCGACGCGAAGGAGGCGATGTTCTTCTACACGGACACCGAAGCCGCACCGTGGACGGTCATCAAGAGCAACGACAAGAAGCGCGGCCGGGTCGAGGCCATGAGCCATGTGCTCAGCTTGTTCCCGTACGAGGGCAAGGATGTCGAGCTGATCGGCACCCCCGACGGCCGCATCGTCGGACGCGCGACCAGTGTTCTCGAGCACGGCGAACGATCCGATCGCGTGTTCCCGGACCTCTGACGCGACGAGAACGGGGTCCGATGCGGATGAGGTCCACGGACGGCATCGCCGCAGTTCAGACGAGAGCCGGCGAGGGGAATCGAACCCCTAACCTCCCGATTACAAGTCGGGTGCGCTGCCAATTGCGCCACGCCGGCGAGGCTCCATCGTATGGCCGCCCGAACCGCCCGACATGTCCCTCGGCGCACGCGGCGGACCGACTGGCCGAACGGCTTAGACCGACTGAGTGAGGAAACTGAACTCCCCTTTGCCAAAAGCCGACGTTCAGGTCAGGACCGGTCACGGGCGAAGAGGTGGAGAGCACAGCAGTGGCGATCGACAGCGACCAACGTGTCGAGGAGCTCGAGGAGGCCGTCGAAAGACGTGCCCCGGGGCCCGCACCCTCGCCTGCCCCGGTCGAGGCTGCTGAGCCCTCGTTCGCGCGCGCCGCACGGGACAGACGGCGCGGAGACTGGGCGCCCTTCATCGTCATCACGGCGTTGCTCGCGGTCGGCTCGATGTACGTCTCCTACGGCCAGGCGCAGTGGTTCTCCGTCATCGGCGGCATCCTTGCCATGGGCGCTCTCGGGCAGGCGATCATCGCCGACCGGGGACGGCTGCGGATCGTCTCCCAGCCGATCAGCCTGATCCTGGTCGGCGTGGGGTTCGTCGTGTGCAGCGAGCTCTTGCACGCACTGGGCGCGGGCTTCCTCTCGTACGCCGACGCCCTGGCGCTGCTGAGCTATCCCCCACTCGTCGCCGGGTTGATCCGGCTCACCCAGGCGCGTTTCCGGGAGAGTGCCCTGGACACGTTGCTCGTCGCGGCGATCGTGCCGGCATCCCTGGGGGTCTTCGCCTGGTTGCCGATGGTCGAGGCCATCCACCGGTGGGTGCCCGGCGGCAACCAGCACACCTGGACCGCCGCGGTGTTCCTCACCGTGGACGTGCTCGCCGTCGCCATCGTGGCCCGTCTCGCCGTGTTCTTCCGCGGCAAGCCCGTGGCCTACCAGCTCCTGCTCGGCGCGCTGACCTGCCTGCTCGGCGCGCACATCTCGCGCACCGCGGCCTACCTGACCGACATGGTCCCGGCGCCGTTCGGCTCGCAGTCACTCATGCTGCTGGGCTTCGGCCTGATCGCCGCCGCGTCGCTACACCCGTCGATGCGCCGCGCGACGCGCATGGGCCGGGCCCGCTCGGTGCCCGTCGGTCGCGGCCACCTCGGCCTGCTCTCGCTGACGATCCTCCTCGGCCCCGCGATCGTCATCTGGCGGTACGTCGAGCGCGGCAGCTGGGTCATCGTGGCGGCAGCGGGGCCCGCACTCGTCTCGCTGCTCGTCGTGATGCACCTGTCGCGCATGATCCGGGAGCGCCAGCGGCTGGAGTTCGCGACCAACCACGACCCGCTCACCGGGCTGGTCAACCGCACGTGCTTCCACGACCGGGTCACCCTCGCGCTGGGCCGCGGCGACGGTGCCGGCGCCGCCGTACTCTTCCTCGACCTCGACCGCTTCAAGAACGTCAACGACACCCTCGGCCACGACGCCGGCGACGAGCTGCTCCGCCTGGTCGCGGACCGGCTCTCCGCGTGCGCGCGCGCCAGCGACACGGTCGCGCGCATCAGCGGCGACGAGTTCGCCGTCCTCCTCCCCGGCGCGGAGAACGACGGCCAGGCGACCCGCCTGGCCGAGCGGATGCTCGCGCAGTTCGACAGCCCGTTCCGCGTCGCCGGCCGCTCGCTGTTCATGACCCCGAGCGTCGGCATCGCCATGCACCCCGACCACGGCACCGACGTCGACACGTTGCTCCGCCACGCCGATGCGGCCATGTACCAGGCGAAGGGCGCCGGGCGACACACGATCAGGGTGTACGACGGGGCGATGGGCGCCAGCGCCCAGCGACAGCTGGCTGTCGAGACCCGGATGCACCAAGCCATCGCTGACGGGGAGCTGGTGCTGCACTACCAGCCCAAGCTCGACGTCCGCACCGGTGAGGTCCTCGGCCTGGAGGCGCTGGTGCGGTGGGAGCACCCGACCCAGGGGCTGATCCCGCCGAAGGCGTTCATCCGCGTCGCGGAAGAGACCGGGCTCGTCGCCCCGCTGGGCGGCTGGGTGCATGCACGAGGCGTGTGCGCAGATGGCCGGATGGCACGCCCTGGGCCACGACGAGCTGCATGTCTCGGTGAACGTCTCCGCTCGCCAGTTCAAGTTGCAGGACGTGCCCGCACTCGTGCGCGGCGTGCTGGAGGACACCGGCCTGCCGCCCGAGGCGCTCGAGCTCGAGCTGACCGAGAGCGTGGGCATCGATCCCGACGGCTCGGTCGGCGCTGCCCTGCTCGAGCTGCAGGAGCTCGGAGTCCGCTGCTCGATCGACGACTTCGGCACCGGCTACAGCTCCATCAGCTACCTGCACGAGTACCCCGTCGACACCATCAAGCTGGACCGCTCGTTCGTCCAGGACATCGGCGAGGGTCAGGACGCGCCCATAATCCGCGCCGTGATCGCGATGGCCCACAACCTCGGTCTGCGCGTGGTGGCTGAAGGCGTCGAGACCAAGGCTCAGCTGAAGTTCCTCGAGAAGCACCACTGCGACGAGGTGCAAGGCTTCCTGTTCAGCCGGCCGCTCCCGGCTCTCGGCGTGCCGGCGTTCCTGACCGCCCGCGCCGCGATGAGTCCAGCCGGCCGCCGCCGCGTGCCGACCATGGCCGTGGTCGCGCTCGCCCCCACCGCCGTGATGGACGAGGAAGCCCTCGGTCGGCTGCTCTGGGAGGAAAGTGAGCTCAACGCCGGCGAGGACCTCATTCCGTTCGCCGAGGAAGAGGAAGAGGAAGAGAAGGGCCGCCGCGGCCTGATGATCTTCTCGACGGCCGCGATCCTGCTCGTCCCGGTGATGCTCGGCCTCGGGGCCGGCGGCGGCCTGCCTCCGACCATCCAGACACCGCGTCAGCGACGTCGCCGATGCTGCCGGGGTCAGCCAGGCAGAACGGGTGCCGGTCGCGAACCCCACCTACGCCGCAGTTCTCACCGAGCCCACGAGCACCCCACGTCCCGCCAAGCGCGAGCCGGCGCAGGCGATCGGCGACGGCCCCCGGCGAGGCGGGGCTCTGACGTTGACTCCTCGTGCCGGGTCAGGGGTCGCCAAGCCGTCGACCCGGCGACCGGCAGCGCCCGCAGCCGGGAAGCCGGGCAAGAAGCCGGCCACGAAGCCCGTCAAGAAGCCACCGGCCGGCGGGCCGGCGACCTCCACGACAGCGCCAGCCAAGCCCAAGGGCAACAAGACGGTCGCTCCCGGCAAGGTCAAGAAGTCGAAGGCCGTGGAAGTGAACTCGGCACCCGTGCCGACGACCACGACCTCACCGCTGAAGGGCAAGGGCCACGACAAGAAGCCCTGACCGACGTCAGCCGCCGCCGAGCTTCCGCGCCTCGCGCAGCTGGTCCACCGTGGGCGGGTCGGCGCCGGGTCGCGCACAGGTCAGCGCCGCGGCCAGCGCCGCGTCGTCGAGGACCGCCGCCAGCTCCGCGCCCTCCAGCGCGCCCAGCCGACCCGTCTGGGCCCGGCCCAGTAGGTCGCGCTGGCTGAGCCCCGCGAGAAGAGCGGCCATGAACGCGTCTCCGGCGCCCACGGTGTCCACCACCGCAACCGGGATGGCGGGCCATTGCACGAGCGGGCTCGCGGACCCGACCGCCAGCACGCCGCCGGACCCCAGCGTGATCGCGACCAGCGACGGACCGAGCCCCAGCCACCGCGCCGCGACGGTCGCCGGTGCGTCCGCGGGATACAGCCAGGCCAGATCCTCCGCGCTCGCCTTGACGATGTCGGAGAGCGCGACCAAGCCCTCGACCCGGGTCACCACGTCCTCCGACCGGCCCATCAACAACGGCCGCACGTTGGGGTCGAAAGAGATAGTGACCTCGGCCCGCGCTCGTTCGACCAGCCGGCGCAGGGCGCTCGCTCCCGGTTCGAGAACCATCGCCAGCGAGCCGACGTGCAGGGCCACCACGTCGGAGTCGACCACGTCGGCGAGCTCGTCCTCGGACCACTGCCAGTCCGCCGTGCCGTCGACGCGGAAGTCGTAGCCGACCGTCCCGTCCGCCTCGACCGAGACGATGGCCAGGGAGGTGGGCTCGGCGGCCGCGACGACATGACCGAGGTCGAGGCCGTTGGTCTCCAGATGCCGGCGCAGGCGCCGCCCCATCGGGTCGTCGGCCAGCCGGGCGACCAGCCGGGTGGGCACCCCGAGCCGGTGCAGTCCGACCGCGACGTTGGCGGGACTTCCTCCCGGTACGGCGCGGAACTCGCCGTCGACGTCGGTCGGGACGAGGTCGACGATCACCTCGCCCGCAACCGCGACGAGCAGCCGCCTCTCTGGCAGCGTTTCAGGCATCGCCGGTGGGCGCTGCCGTCGTCCCGCGGACGATCAGCTTTGTCTCGACGATCTGCGTCGGCGGGATGGCATCCTTCGGGCAATCGGGATCCATCGCGGCGAGCAGCATCGCGGCCGCGATGCGACCCTGCTCGCGGGCCGGCTGCGCGACGGTGGTGAGGTCGAAGAACTCCGCCATCTCGTGGTCGTCGATGCCGATGACCGAGACGTCCTCGGGCACCCGTAGCCCGGCCCGCCGGACCGCCGCGACCGCACCGATCGCCATCTCGTCAGAGGTCGCGAAAACCGCCGTCGGCAGTGCATCCGCAGGCAGACCGAGCAGCTGCTCCATCCCCTCCACCCCCCCGTGCACGGTGAAGTCGCCCTCGATCTCCCACGCGGGGTCGATCGACAGGTCGGCCGACTTCATGGCCCGCCGATAGCCCTCCAGGCGGTCCCGAGGCGCAGCGAAGTCGAGCTGGTCGACCAACGATCCGCCGAGATGGGCGATCCGGCGGTGCCCGAGCGAGATCAGGTGCTGCATCGCGGTGCAGGCGGCGGCCACGTCGTCGATCCCGACGCTGGCCCAACCGGGGACGTTCGCGCCGATGACGGCGACCGGCCGGTGCAGCTTGGCGAGTGTGTTGATCTCCTGCTGGTTCGGGGTGAGGCTCAGCACGAGCACCGCGTCGACCCGGCGTCGCATCAGGTGTGTGGTGAACACGCGCCGGCGCGACTCGAGGTCACCGCCCAGGTTGTAGAGCAGCAGGTCGTAGCCCGCCTCGCGCAGCGCCGCCTCCGCGCCCTGCACGACCGTGGCGAAGAACCACCGGCTCACGAACGGTACGACGACGCCGACCGCGTGGGTGCGGCCGCCTGCCAGGCCGGCGGCGCTCGGCGACCCGACGTACTCCATCTCGGCGGCTGCCTGCAGGACCCGGTCACGGGTGGACTCCGAGACCCGCGGCAGTCCGCGCAGGGCGCGCGACACGGTGGCCGTCGACACACCGACCTCGCGCGCGACGTCCTTGATGCTCGTCACGCGGATCGCCTCGTTGCCCGGTCTCCGCTCGCCGTACGGTGACCCTCATGAGCAGCCACCTGCCCGACGGGGCGCGCCTGACGTTCGGCACCGCGACGGCGTCCTACCAGGTGGAGGGGGCGACGACCGCCGACGGTCGTGGACCCTCCATCTGGGACACGTTCACCGCTCGACCGGGGACGATCAGCGACGGCAGCGACGGATCGGTGGCCTGCGGCGTCGTACGAGCGGCTCGACGACGACCTCGACCTGCTCGCCGTGCTGGGCGTGGGCCACTACCGCTTCTCGGTGGCCTGGCCGCGCGTGCAGCCGGCCGGCAGCGGCGCGGTCGAGCCGCGCGGGCTGGCCTACTACGACCGGCTCGTCGACGGGCTGCTGGCGCGTGGTGTCGCGCCGATGGCCACGCTCTATCACTGGGACCTGCCGCAGCCGCTCGAGGACGCGGGCGGCTGGCCCGTGCGCGACACCGCCGAGCGGTTCGCCGACTACGCGACGATCGTGCACAGCCACCTCGGCGACCGCGTGCAGCTCTGGGCGACCTTCAACGAGCCATGGTGCTCGGCGTACCTCGGCTATGCCGCCGGCATCCACGCGCCGGGCCGCCGCGAGCCGGCCGCTGCCCACCGCGCTGCCCACCACCTGCTGCTGGGGCACGGGCTGGCCGCGAGCCGGCTGCACGACGCCGGCAGCGACGGTGTCGGGATCGTGCTGAACCTCATGCCGGTGTGGCCGGAGCGGGGCGAGGCGGCCGACGCGGCCGACGGTGTGGACGCGATCCAGAACCGGGTCTGGCTCGGTCCGCTTGTTGACGGCGCGTACGACGAGCGGCTGCGCGCTCTGGCGCCGCCGCTGGACGACAGCGCTCTCGTGCGCGACGGCGACCTCGCCCTCGTGCAAGGCTCGGCCGACTGGCTGGGCGTCAACTACTACACGCCGGCCCGGGTCGACATCGGCGGCGCCAGTGACGGCGGCGTCGGGCTGGACACCACGGCTTATCCCGGGGTCGAGGGCCTGCGGTTCGTGCCCCGCCCGCCGCTCACCGCGATGGGCTGGGAGGTCGAGCCGCGCGGCCTCGAGGAGCTGCTCGTCGGCGTGCACCACCGCACCGGCCTCCCCCTCGTCGTCACGGAGAACGGCGCCGCCTACGACGACGCGACCCGCGCCAGCAACGGCTCCGTCGACGACCAGGACCGCATCGCCTACCTTCGCGAGCACATCGCCGCTGTCGAGCGAGCCCGCGAGGCCGCTGGCGCCGACGTGCGCACGTATGTCGCCTGGACGCTGCTCGACAACTTCGAGTGGGCCGAGGGCTACACGAAGAAGTTCGGACTGGTCGAGGTGGAGCCGAGAGCTCTTCGACGCGTGCCCAAGGCGTCCTACGACTGGTATGCGCAGCTCATCCACGCCGGTGGCCTCATCCCTTGAGACCGCCGGCGAGCAGGCCGCGCACGAAGAAGCGCTGCAGGCTGACGAACACGATGACGGGCAGGGCGATCGAGACGAAGGCGCCGGCCGACAGCAGGTGCCATGCGCTGCCGCGCGTGCCGACGAGATCCGCCACGACGACCGTGATCGGCTTGGTGTCGGTCGAGCCGAAGGTCAGACCGACGAGCAGGTCGTTCCACACCCACAGGAACTGGAAGATCCCGAACGCCGCGATCGCGGGGGTGAGCAACGGCATCAGCACTTGGAAGAAGATCTTCACGTGCCCGGCGCCGTCGACGCGGGCTGCTTCGACCAGCTCCCGTGGGATCTCGCGCATGAAGTTGTTCAACAGGTAGACCGCTAGCGGCAGCGCGAAGATCGAGTGCGAGATCCAGATCGGCCAGAACGTCCCTCCGAGACCCGCGCTGACGTAGTCGGTGAGCAACGGGATGAGAGCGACCTGCAGCGGCACGATCTGCAAGGCGAAGACCGCGACGAAGAGCAGGGCTCGGCCCCGGAAGTCGATCCAGGCGAACCCGTAGGCGGCGAGCGATGCGAGCATCAGCGGCAGAATCACGGCCGGGACCGTGATGACGATCGAGTTGATGAACGCCTGCCCGATGGGTTGGTCGGCGCCCAGGACCTCTCGGTAGTTGTCGAGGGTGAAGTTCGGCTCTTGGAACGCCTCCCACCAGCCCGACCGGAGTGCGTCGATCTGCGGCCGGAAGGACGTGATGAGCAGACCCATCGTCGGGATGGTCCAGAGGATGGCGATGGTGGTCGCCACGATCGTGGGGACGATCCCCTTCTTCGGCTTCTTGGAGTGCCGGTAGGTCTGCGGCGGCCGCCCCAGGCCCGGCAGCTTCCTCGGTCGCGACTGCTGTGCCCAACGAGGTGATGTCGGCGCTGCTCATCGCACGTCCGCCTTCCGCAGCTGGATCACGTTGTAGGTCACGATCGGGATGACCAGGATGAACAGCAGCGTGGCCAGGGCGGAGCCGAGCCCACGGTTGTTGCTTCGGAAGGACTGGGTGTAGAACTCGTTCGCCACGACGCTGGTGCCGAAGTTGCCGCCGGTCATGGTGCGGACGATGTCGAAGACCTTCATCGTGGCGATGGCGATCGTCGTGAGGACGACGATCAGGGCCGGCCGGATGGTCGGCAGGGTGACGAAGCGGAACATGCCGAGCGCCTTGACGCCGTCCAGACGCGCCGCCTCGACGATGTCATCGGGGATGGCCTTGATCGCGGCGGACAGAATCGTCATCGCGAAGCCGGCCTGGATCCAGATCATCACCACGATGAGGAACAGGTTGTTCCACGGTTCGTTGAGCAGGAACTGATAGGAGTCCAGCCCGAGCCACACGAGGACCTGGTTGGCCAAGCCGATCTGGTTGCCCGCGCTGGGCCGGTAGTCGTAGACGAACTTCCAGATGACCGACGCGCCGACCATGGAGATCGCCATGGGCAGGAAGACCAGCGCTTTGGCCAGAGACTCCGTGCGCGTGCCGTCGACCATGATCGCGTAGAGCAGCCCGATCGCGCTCGCCACGAAGGGCACGATCAACACCCAGACGAACGTGTTGCGCAGAACCTCCAGCTGGTCCGCGGTGGTGAACATCGTCACGTAGTTGTCGAACCCCACCCACTTGTCGCCGGTGGCGTCCTTGAACGACCGGATGATGGTGAGGATCGCTGGACGGAGCAGGCCCCAGGCCAGGAGCAGGAGGGCCGGGACGATGAAGGCGACGGCCGCGATGCGGTCAGCCTGGCGACCCTTGACCCGGTCGACGACGAACAACACGACGCCGAATATCGCGGCGAATATCGCCACGGCGAGGAACATCTGGCCGAACTTCTCGACGGTCGACATGCCGGTGACACCTCTCGGCTGGAGGGCTGTGGCTAGGAGCCGAGGGCCGGGCGCCCCGCGCGGTCACGCGGAGCGCCCGAGCCCTCAGAGGTGGATCAGGGCCAGGACTTCTCGACGCCGCTGAGCGCGTCAGCGGTGCTCTTGCCGGTGATCCAGTCGGTCATCTGCTTCCAGAACGAGGTGTTGACAGCACCTGGCATGAGGTCCGAGGCGTCGAAGCGCGTCACCGCGTTCGGGTCCTGGAGGATCTCCACCGAGAGCTTGTCGATCGGGTTCTTGAAGTTGGCCGCGTCGGCATTCTTGTTGGCGCTCACCCAGCCGGAGCTGAGTGCGGCCTTCGCGTTCGCCCACTCGGCAGACGAGAGGTAGGCCAGGAAGGCCTTCACCTCGGGCCGGTCGGCGAACGCCGCGGTGAACTCGCCCGCAACCAGGACGGGCTTGTCGTCCGCGGTCTTGGACGGCAGGTAGAACGCGAACACGTCCTTGTCCTCGCCGATCTCCGCACCCGCCTCAGCGAAGTTGGAGCCGTAGAAGGACGCCTGCCGGTGCATGGCGCACTCGCCGCGCAGGATCGGGATCCCGCCTTCCTGGAATTGCGTCGAGGCGATCGTCTTGACGTTGCCGAGGCCACCGTTGACGTACGTGTCGTTCTTCAGGATGTCCCCGACCGCGTCGAGGGCCGTGACGACCTGCGGGTCGGTGAACGGGATCTCGTGCGTCTGCCACTGGTCGTAGGCATCCGGACCCGCGGTCCGCAGCATGAAGTCCTCGAGCCAGTCGGTGACCGGCCAGCCGGTCGCGTCACCGGAACCGATGCCGGCGCACCACGGCTTGATGTCCTTCGAGGCGATAGTGTCGCTGAGGGTCGTTAGCTCGTCCAGCGTGGTCGGGATCTCCCAGCCGTTTTCACTGAACATCGACGGCGAGTACCAGACGAACGACTTGACGTTGGAGCCCAGCGGAGCGGCGTAGAGCTTGCCGTCGACCGAGCCGTATTCCTTCCACGCCGGGTCGAAGTTCTCATCGATGTTCTTGACGACCTCGTCCGGTGCGGGCTTGAACGCGTCCGGGAACTGCGCGACGAGGGTGCGCAGCGAGCCGGGCTGCGGCAGGTAGGCGATGTCCGGGGGGTTGCCGGCCTCGATCCGGATCGGCAGCTGCGCCTCGAACTCCTTGGAGCCCTCGTACTTGATCGTCGCTCCCGTGCAGTCCTCGAACGGCTTGTACGAGTCGATGTGCGGCTTGTCCTCGGGGGTGATGATCGAGGTGTAGACCGAGACGGTCTTGCCCTTGAGGTCGCCGTACTGCTCGAACTTCGAGCAGTCGACACTCGCGCCCTTGGCATCGGGGCTGTCGTCGTCGCTGGAGCCGCAGGCCGTCACCATCAGCGTCAGACCCAGCCCACAGGCGAGGACTGCTGTGCCCCGCCTGGTCTTGGAAGAGTAAATCCGCACGTGTTACCTCTCTTCGATCGAAGACCCGGTCCGAAGGCGACGTCGCATGTGGCCCCGGGGTAACCCGATGTAAACGTTTACACAACCAGGCTGCAACCAGTACGCCGGTAACGATTGAGTTACGCGCCGAGATTCACCGCACCATCCACCGGGCATGGACGGCCCACGACAGGTCTGACTACTGTCGGGTCTGCCCGGCAACCGCCGGGTGCCCTGAACTCGGATCGTCCGGCACGTTCCTGCCGGTGAAGGGAGGGCGGTCATGGCGACCGTCACGTTCGATGAGGCAACCCGAATCTTCCCAGGCTCGGACAAACCGGCCGTCGACAGGCTCAATATCGAGATCGGGGACGGCGAGTTCCTCGTCCTCGTCGGCCCCTCCGGGTGCGGCAAGTCCACCTCGCTGCGCATGCTCGCCGGGCTCGAGGACGTCAACGCTGGGTCCATTCGGATCGGCGAGCGAGACGTCACCGACCTGCCCCCCAAGGACCGCGACATCGCGATGGTCTTCCAGAACTACGCGCTCTACCCGCACATGACGGTCGCCGAGAACATGGGCTTCGCGCTCAAGATCGCCGGCGAGGACAAGGCCAAGATCCGCGAGCGGGTCGAGGACGCTGCCAAGATCCTCGACCTCGAGCAGTACCTCGACCGCAAGCCGAAGGCTCTCTCCGGCGGTCAGCGCCAGCGGGTCGCCATGGGCCGCGCGATCGTCCGTAACCCGCAGGTGTTCCTCATGGACGAGCCGCTGTCTAACCTCGACGCCAAGCTCCGCGTGCAGACGCGTGGCCAGATCGCGGCACTCCAACGCCGACTCGGCGTGACCACCGTCTACGTCACCCACGACCAGGTCGAGGCGATGACGATGGGCGATCGGGTCGCCGTCCTCAAGGACGGCATCCTCCAGCAGGTCGACACACCTCGGCGCATGTACGACCACCCGAACAACGTGTTCGTCGCCGGCTTCATCGGCTCGCCGGCCATGAACCTGCTGACCATCCCGCTGGACGGCAACACGCTGAAGTTCGGCGCCGGCGAGGTGCCGGTGCCGCGCGAGGCAGCGGCAGAGGCGGGCGACCGCCAGGTGACGGTCGGGGTCCGCCCCGAGGACATGAAGCTCGTGGGCGCGGGCGAGGGGCTCAAGACGACCGTCAACGTCGTCGAGGAGCTCGGGGCCGACGCCTACGTGTTCGGCACCGCCGAGGTCAACGGCGAGGAGCACGACGTCATCGCCCGCGTCGACGGGCGCAAGCCTCCGGGCAAGGGCGAGGCCGTGCACTTCGCGCCCGAATCCGGTCACCTGCACCTCTTCTCGACGTCCACGGGCGAACGGCTGATCGACTGACGCACGAGCGTCCGGGCGTTGGCGGCACCTGATGCCGCTCCAGATGCTTGCTGCGCCGAGCGACCCGGCGCTGCTGGACCTGCCGTGGCAGGTGCCGCTGGAGCAGTGGCCGGCCGACCAGCTGGTCACGCTTCCGCGCGGCATCTCGCGCCACGTCGTACGTTTCGTGCGGCTGGGCGGAGCCGTCTACGCGGTCAAGGAGGTCGGCGAGGCGCTCGCACGCCGCGAGTACGGCCTGCTGCGCCAGCTCGACCGCAGGGAGGTCCCTGCGGTCGAGGCGGTCGGTGTCATGACGGGCCGGGAGGACGAGAGCGGCCAGCCGCTCGACTCGGCGCTGATCACCCGGCACCTGCAGTTCTCGCTGCCCTACCGTGCGCTTTTCTCCTCGACCCTGCGCCCGGACACCGCCCGGCGCCTGCTCGACGCGCTCGCCGCACTGCTCGTGCGGCTGCACACCGCCGGTTTCTACTGGGGTGACTGCTCGTTCTCGAACACGTTGTTCCGCCGCGACGCCGGCGCGTTCGCTGCCTACCTCGTCGACGCGGAGACCGGCGAGCTGCACGCGACGCTGTCGGAGGGCCAGCGAACCTATGACCTCGACCTGGCCCGGACGAACATCGCGGGCGAGCTGCTCGACCTCGAGGCGGGCGGACTGCTGCACGAGTCGATCGACCCCGTCGCGACGTCGGACGAGGTGGTCGCGCGCTACGAGAACCTGTGGCAGGAGCTGCTCGGCGCCGAGACGTTCGACACCGGCGAGCGTTACCGGATCGACCAGCGGATCAGACGGCTCAACGAGCTCGGCTTCGACGTCGCCGAGCTGACGATCGTCACCGACATCGACGGGCGCACCGTGCAGCTCGAGCCCAAGGTGGTCGACGCCGGCCACCACAGCCGCCGCCTGCTTCGGCTCACCGGGCTCGACGTGGAGGAGAACCAGGCCCGCCGGCTGCTCAACGACCTGGACGCCTACCGGGCTGCCAAGGACGTGCAGGGCGAGTCCGAGGAGATCGTCGCCCACCGCTGGGTGGACGAGGCGTTCGAGCCAGTGGTCCGCGCCGTTCCCAAGGAGATGCGCGGAAAGCTCGAGCCGGCCGAGATCTTCCACGAGGTGCTCGAGCACCGGTGGTTCCTCTCCGAGCGCGAGGGACGCGACGTCGGCCTGCTTGCCGCAGCGCGGTCCTACGTCGACACCGTGCTGGCGCACAAGCCGGACGAAGCCGCGGTGCTCGGCTCCCGGATCGGCACCCCCACCGAAGAGCTCGACGAGCCCTAGCCCCCATCGGGGTCAGCGGCGCTTGCGGGCTACTTCGTAGAGCGCGATGCCGGCGGCCACTCCGGCGTTGAGCGACTCGGTGGCGGCGCCGATGGGGATGCTCGCGACCAGGTCGCAGGACTCCCGCACGAGCCGCGAGAGCCCGCGGCCCTCGGACCCGATCACCAGGACGACCGGGTCGACGGCGGCCTCGACGGCGTCGATGTCGATCGACCCGCCACCGTCCAGACCGATGACGACCAGCCCGGCCGAGCGGTAGGCCTGCAGCGCGCGGGTCAGGTTGGTCGCTCGGGCTACCGGCACCCGCGCGGCGGCACCGGCGGAGGTCTTCCATGCCGAGGCCGTCATCCCGGCGGCGCGACGCTCCGGCACGAGCACGCCGTGTGCGCCGAAGGCGGCGGCAGACCGTACGACGGCGCCGAGGTTGCGCGGGTCGGTCACTCCGTCGAGGGCGACGAGCAGCGCCGGCTGGCGCTGACGGTCGGCCGCGGCGAGCAGGTCGTCGGGATGGGCGTACGTGTAGGCCGGGACCTGCAGGACGAGCCCCTGGTGCACGGCGCCGCTGGTCAACCGGTCGAGCTCGGCGCGCGGCGCCTCCATCAGCGGCACGCCTGCCTTGCCGGCCAGCTTGAGCGACTCGCGCACCCGGTCGTCGGAGTCGATCCGCTCGGCGACGTAGAGCGCGGTCGCCGGCACCTGGGCGCGCAGCGCCTCGACGACCGGGTTGCGGCCCGAGACCGTCTCCGGGCCCTCCTGACCGCCGCGGTTGCGCGCGGGCCCGCGCGCGGGTCGACCGCGACCTTGCGACGAGCCGGGGGCAGCGCGCTTCGCCGCGGCCTTGGCCCGGCGGGCGGCCGGATGGCTGGTGCGGTCCTTGGCCGCCGGGGTCGGACCCTTGCCCTGCAGGGCGCGGCGCTTCTGACCGCCCGTGCCCACGGTCTGCCCCTTCTTCGATCCCGGGTTGCGCTTGGCCCCGCGGCGCTGGCTGTTGCCCGGCATCAGCCCTCCCCGTCAGCGGGCTTGCCGAGAGTCCAGCGCGGCCCGGCGGGGGTGTCCTCGACGACCACACCCGAAGCGGCCAGTCCGTCGCGCACCCGGTCGGCCGCGGCGAAGTCCTTGCGCTCGCGCGCGGACGCCCGCTCGTCCAGAGCCATCCGCACCAGGTCGTCGACGACACCGCGCAGGTCCGACACCGGCCCCGTCGAGCGCCACACGTCACCGAGGGGGTCGAGGCCGAGCACGTCGAGCATCGACCGAACCGACGCGAGGTTTCCCGCCAACGCCGGCGACGGGCCGTCGCCGGCCAGCTTGTTGCCCTCCCGGATCACCTCGTGCACCGCCGCGAGCGCCGCGGGGACGGACAGGTCGGAGTCCATCGCGGTCGTGAAGTCGGCGCAGTCGACAGCACCGGTCGGCCCGACGTCGCCGACCAGCTCGGTCGCGCGCACGACGTACCCCTCGATCCGGCGGAAGGCCGACGCCGCCTCGTCGAGCGCCTCGAAGGAGAACTCGACGTGCGACCGGTAGTGCGAGGCGACGAGGTAGTAGCGCAGCTCGATCGGGCGGACCCGCTTGACCACCTCGGACACGAGCAGGGAGTTGCCGAGCGACTTGCTCATCTTCTCGCCGGACGTGGTGACCCAGGCGTTGTGCATCCAGAAGCGGGCGAACGGCCGCCCGGCGGCGCGGGACTGCGCCAGCTCGTTCTCGTGGTGCGGGAAGCGCAGGTCGACGCCGCCGCCGTGGATGTCGAACTCCGCGCCGAGGTACTTGCCCGCCATCGCGGAGCACTCGAGGTGCCACCCCGGCCGGGCCCGCCCCCACGGGGTCGACCAGGACGCGGTCAGGGGCTCGTCCGGCTTGTGGCCCTTCCAGAGGGCGAAGTCGCGGGGGTCACGCTTGCCGCGCGGGTCGGCGTCGGCGGCGGGCTCCATCTCGTCGATCCGCTGGCCGGACAGCTCGCCGTACGTCGGCCACGACCGCACGTCGAAGTAGACGTCGCCCGAGCCGTCGTCGGCGGGGTACGCATGGCCGGCCTCGATCAGCTCGGCGGTGAGCTCGATCATCTCCGGGATGTGCCCGGTCGCGCGCGGCTCGTAGGTGGGTGGGATGCAGCCGAGGACGTCGTACGCCGTGTTGAGCTCGCGCTCGTTGGCGTAGGCGAGGGCCCACCAGGGCATGCCGGCCTCTGCCGACTTCGCCAGGATCTTGTCGTCGATGTCGGTCACGTTGGCGATGATCGTCACGTGGTAGCCGGACCGCTCCAGCCAGCGCCGGAGCACGTCGTAGACGACCTCCTTGCGGATGTGACCGATGTGCGGGGCCGACTGCACGGTGAGGCCGCAGTGGTAGATGCCGACACGGCCCTCGACCAGCGGCTCGAAGTCGCGGACCGCACGGGTGGCGGTGTCGTACAGGCGCAGGCTCACCCGGCAAAGGCTACTTGCGGCGCCGGGCAAGCTCGACCACCAAGCCGGCCGCCAGGCTCCCCTCCCCGGGGCGAGTGCTCTGCCCTCACCAGGCAGGGCAGAGCCTGCTCTGCCCTGACCAGCCGGGGCAGAGCACACAAACGGTGGGGGTGCCACCCCGGCCCTGCGTCTAGGGGCAGATCTCGCTGTAGAGCCGGAAGAAGTCGCGGGTGTAGTCGATGCCCGGCTCGAGGACGGCCAGCTCCTCGCTGCCCGACGGCGGGCCGAGCTGCAGGTGCAGGCCGGTCGAGAACCGGCCTGACTCGCTGCGGACGCACTGCGACACGTCCCAAGCGAGATCCACGGTGCGCCGGCTGTGCGGCCGGAGCGTCACCGGCAGCGACGAGGACGCGAAGGGGTCGAGCGCCGGCCACCCGGAGACCGCGGAGATCCTGACGATGGTGACCGGCGTGTCTCGCTCGTTGCTCACAAGCACCCGGGTGGTGATGCGCTCGTCGGCGGCCTTCGTGATGCCGGCGTACGCGATCGAGAGCTCCTCGGCGATCGGCAGCACGGGCGGGTCACAGGCGTCGCGGCGCAGGTCCGAGACGATCGAGTCCAGCGCGTCCACACGCACGACCCCGAGGCGCTCCTGTGCGTCGGACGTGCGGGTGCGCATCACCAGCGACCTCGGCGTCGATGTCTCGCCGGTGCAGTCGATCTCGACGCGTACGACGATCAGGCGGGTGCTCTCGGCATCCACCCGAAGCGGCAGGTTCTCGCTCACCAGGCGCAGTCCCGAGTCCTGGAACCCGAGCGTGAGGAACGCCAGCGCGAGCGGCCCGTCATTGCGCAGACGAAGGATGCCCTCGGCGCCGCCGGAGTCCGCCGAGAAGGGCAGCGGGACCTCGATCCCGACCCGGACCGTCCCAGCCCGCTCGCGCTCGACCGCTCGGTCGTGCCACGTGCTCCAGCCGTAGACCGCGGCTACCGCCACCAGCGCAAGAACGCCGAGAACCGACCCGTAGCGGTTGTGGAACCTGGTGAGGCGGCCGTCATCGCTGCGGTGCCCCGACTGCATCACCTCAGCTGGCTGGGCCTCCGGCTGCTCCACGCGGTCATTGTCTGCTCACGGAACCCGGGTGACCAGGGCCGTCGCGATCGCCGCGAGACCCTCCCCCCGGCCGGTCAGCCCGAGCCCGTCGGTCGTGGTGGCGCTGACCGAGACCGCGGCACCGATGGCCCGGCCGAGCGCCTCCTCGGCCTCGGCGCGGCGCGGTCCGACCTTCGGCCGGTTGCCGATCACCTGGACGCTGACGTTGCCGATCTCATATCCGGCGGCGCGGAGCAGCCGGGCGGTCTCGACCAGCAGGGCGCAGCCCGACGCCCCGGCCCACTGCGGGTCGGACGTGCCGAACACGTCACCGAGGTCGCCCAGCCCGGCGGCCGACAGCAGGGCGTCGCAGGACGCGTGGGCAGCCACGTCGCCGTCCGAGTGGCCGGCGAGCCCGACCTCGTCCGGCCACTCCAGCCCGGCCAGCCACAACGGACGGCCCGTCTCGAACGGGTGCACGTCGACGCCGACGCCCACCCGGGGCTGGTCAGCGCACACCGCCGGCCCTCCGGCGGCCGAGCACGGCCTCGGCGAGGAGCATGTCCAGGGGTCGGGTCACCTTGAACGCCTCCTCGGCACCGGGCACAACCACGACGCGACGGCCCAGTCGCTCGACCAGCGCGGCGTCGTCGGTCGCCTCCTCGTCGGACGCCCCCAGGTGGGCCTCCTCCAGGGTGGCCCGCGCGAAGCCCTGCGGGGTCTGGATCGCGCGCAGCGACGTGCGGTCCAGGGTCTCCGCGACGGCATCCCCGTCGACCCGCTTGACGGTGTCGGCGACAGGCAGGCCCGGTACGACGGCCACCTCCCCGTCGAGGACGGCGGCCGCGACCGCGTCGACGAGCTCGACGGGAGCCAGCGGCCGGGCGGCGTCGTGCACGAGAACGGTCTGCACCGAGTCGGGCAGCCCGGCCAGAGCACGGCGTACGGACTCCTGCCGGGTCGTCCCGCCCGCCAGCACCGTGAGCGCCGCGCCGGTGTGGTGGTCAGCGAGCAGGGCCCGGACCTGCTCGACCTGGTCCGGCGGCGCGGCCACCACCACCAGGTCGACGAGCCGGGCCCGGGCCAGGCTGCGGACGGCATGCACGAGCAGCGGCGCGCCGCCGAGCAGCCGGAGAGCCTTCGGCGTGCCCGGACCGAGCCGCTCGCCCCGACCGGCGGCCGGCACGATCGCCGCCGTCACCGGCGGCTGCTGGCTCGGCACCATCACGGACCCGCCTGCGCGGACTGACGGGCGAACACCATCCGCCCGTTGGCCGTCGTCAGCACCGAGGTCACCTGCACGGAGATCTCCGACCCGATCGCGTCGCGGGCGCGCTCTACGACGACCATCGTGCCGTCGTCGAGATAGCCGACCGCCTGGCCGCTCTCCTTGCCGGGCTTGAGGAGCAGCACCGTCACGTCGTCGCCGGCGCCGACCGGGGGGCGCAGCGCGATCGCGAGCGCGTGCAGGTTCATGACGTGCACGCCCGCGAGCAGCGCGACCTTGGCGAGGTTGCTGTCCAGGGTGAGCAGCGCGGCGTTGCGGTCCAGACAGATCCGCACCAGCTTGGCATCGACCTGGGGCACCCCGGGCACCTCGTCATCGAGCACCTGGACGTCCACGGCCGGCTCCCGCCGTAGGGTCTCGAGCACCTCGAGCCCGCGCCGCCCGCGGGCGCGGCGCAGGGCGTCACTGGCGTCCGCCAGCCCCTGAAGCTCGCCGAGCACCGGCGAGGGCACGAGCATCTCGCCGTGGAGGAAACCGGCGCGAACGACGTCGAGGATGCGCCCGTCGATGGCGACCGAGGTGTCGAGCACCCGCGGCAGGGCTGCTGGTGGCGTGCTGCGCCCGGACAGACCGACCCGAGCCCCGAACATGTTCAGGATCGCGTCCCGCTTGCTGGTGCCCAGGCGGAAGCCGAGCAGGCCCAGCGTCACGATCACGAACCCGAAGACGGGGAAGGTGAGGATGGGCCGGCCGACGAGGAAGACCGGCCAGGACACCGCTGCCCCCAGCAGGACGCCGAGCACCGCGCCGAGCATTCCGGCCACGATCTGCTCGGCGGGGGTCTCCCGCAGACCGGCCTCGGTGTGCGCCACCACGCCCATCGTGCTGCGGCCGAGGATGCCGCCCAGCACGTAGCCCAGCGCCGACCCGAGGATCACGCCGAGCCCGACGACGCCGAACGCCCCCAGCTGGTACCTGTCGTCCTTGCCGATGACCTCGGCGACGTAGTAGCCGAGACCGGCGAAGAAGACGACGACGAACAGGCGGAGCAGCTCGACCAGTGCGTTGGGCATGCGCCCACGCTCCGCCATGAGGGACCTCCCGGAAACGGCTGCGCCGCCGACCCTAGGGGGTCAGGCGGCGCAGATCACGCATGTGCTGGCCCGCAGAGGCAGACCAACAAAGCCTCTAGGAGGCGAGAACCTCGTCGAGGATCGTCTCGGCCTTGTCCTCGTTGGTGTGCTCGGCCAGGGCCAGCTCGCTCACCAGGATCTGCCGGGCCTTGGCGAGCATCCGCTTCTCGCCCGCCGACAGGCCGCGGTCCTTGTCACGGCGCCAGAGGTCGCGGACGACCTCGGCAACCTTGATCACGTCGCCGGAGGCGAGCTTCTCGAGGTTGGCTTTGTAGCGGCGCGACCAGTTGGTCGGCTCCTCGGTGTAGGGGGCCCGGAGGACCTCGAAGACCCGGTCCAGACCTTCCTGTCCGACGACGTCGCGGACGCCGACGAGGTCGACGTTGTCAGCGGGCACCCGGACGGTCAGATCGCCTTGCGCGACCTTGAGCACGAGGTAGAGCTTGTCTTCGCCCTTGATGGTCCGAGTCTCGATGGACTCGATCAGTGCGGCCCCGTGATGGGGGTAAACAACGGTCTCGCCGACCTTGAAAGTCATGTGTCACAAGCCCCTTTCGCGAGTCCCAGGATAACACGGTGACGAGAGTCACCTCCGTCGTTCCGACGGCCGTTTGCCCAGGTCAGCGGGTTGACAAGAGGCTGATCCCGTGCTGTGCACAGGTCGTTGCCCGGCCATACTGACGCGGTGTCGGCCCCCAGAGCATTGCTGCGCGCGGCGCATCCGGAGCCCACTGCAGCGGTGACGGTGCTCGCGACCGCGGTGGCCGCATCGGCGGGCCGCAGCGCGTCCGGGTGCCTGCTCGTTGCGGCCACGATCCTCACCGGGCAGCTGTCGATCGGCTGGTCCAACGACGTCATCGACGCCCGCCGCGACATTGCTGCCGGCCGTCGGGACAAGCCGATCGCCGCCGGCGACATCTCGTCGAGAACCGTCGCCGCCGCCTGCGCGGTCGCCCTCGCCCTGTGCATCCCGCTGTCCTTCGCCAACGGCTGGCGCGCCGGGCTCGTCCACCTACTCGTTGTGGCCGGCGGCTGGGCCTACAACCTGGGACTCAAGCGCACCGTTCTCTCGTTCGTGCCCTACGCCGTCAGCTTCGGCGCGCTGCCGGCGTTCCTGGCGCTTGGGCTCGACGGACACCCCCTGCCGCAGCCGTGGGTCGTCCTGGCCGGCGCGCTGCTGGGTGTCGGTGCACACTTCCTCAACGTCGTCCCCGACATCCAGGACGACCTCGACGCAGGCGTCGGGGTCTGCCGCAGCGGCTGGGCGAACGCGGTGCCCGGGCCGGCGGTGCACTGCTCCTGGCGGCCGCCAGCGCGGTCGTCACGTTCGGCCCCGATGGCGACGTGCCGGCCTGGGCGTACGCCGGGTTCGCGCTCGCCGTCGTGCTGTCGGTGCTGGCGGCCATCGCGCCGGCCTGGCTCGGTCCGCGCGGCCCGTTCCTGCTCTCCCTGCTGACCGCCGCCGTCGCTGTCGCACTGCTCGTGGGTCGCGGCGGTGCGATCGCCTGACGTCGCTACGCTGTGCGCCGTGACTTCCCGTGGACGCTTTCTCCTCGTCGCCGTAGCGCTCGCCCTGGTGACGGTCCTGGCGACCGGCTGCGGCTCGGGGTTCGACGCGACCGCGCGGCAGTCCTACGCGCCCGGCGACGGCATCCAGGCCGGAACGGGTGACCTGCGCGTCGTCTCCGCCCTGGTCGTGTCACCCGAGGACTCCCAGGACGGCGTCATCCTGATGGCGGTGGTCAACAACGGCGACCAGGACGAGGAGATCACCTCCATCGAGGCCGACGACGGAGAGGTCGAGTACACCGGGTCGCACACGATCCCCGCAGGCGAGACGGTCCTCTTCAGTGCCGAGTCAGACCCGTCGGCGACCGTCCGCAACCTCAGCACCGAGCCGGGTGAGGCCATCATCGTGAAGATCAGCTTCGCCGATGCCGAGCCGATCCGCCTGCGCACCGTCGTCGTGCCGGCCACCGGCGACTATGCGTCGATCACCCCGGCCGCCGAGCCCACCCCGACCGTGAGCGAGTCCGGCGCGACGCCCTCGGGGTCTGTCTCACCGGACCCGAGCTCCAGCCCCAGCACCAGCTAGCCGGGGTCTAGGGCAGCGCCGAGTCACACCTCGAACTTGTAGCCCAGCCCCCGCACGGTCACGATGTGCCGCGGCGCCGCCGGCTCGGGTTCGACCTTCCCGCGCAGTCGCTTGATGTGCACGTCGAGCGTCTTGGTGTCGCCGACGTAGTCAGACCCCCACACGCGGTCGATGAGCTGGCCGCGGGTCAGGACCCGCCCGGCGTTGCGCAGCAGCAGCTCCAGCAGCTCGAACTCCTTGAGCGGCAACGACACCGGCTTCCCGTCGATGCTGACCAGGTGACGGTCGACATCGAGACGCACCGGTCCGGCTTCGACCGTGGTCGGCACCAGGTCGTCCGGCTCGCCCTGGCGCCGCAGCACCGCGCGGATGCGCGCAACCAGCTCACGGCCCGAGTAGGGCTTGGTGACGTAGTCGTCAGCGCCGAGCTCCAGGCCGACGACCTTGTCCACCTCGCTGTCCTTGGCGGTCAGCATGATGACCGGCACGCTCGACCGTGACCGCAGGGCACGGCACACCTCGGTGCCCGACAGCCCGGGCAGCATCAGGTCGAGCAGCACGAGGTCGGCGCCGTTGCGGTCGAAGACCGTCAGCGCCTCTGGCCCGCTGCCGGCCAGGTCGACCTCGAAGCCCTCCTTGCGCAGGAGGTAGGACAACGGGTCGCTGAACGACTCCTCGTCCTCGACGACCAGGATCCGGGTCACACGTTCTCCTCGGGGGTGACGGTGGCTATGGGCAGCCGGAGCGTGAAGGTGGAGCCGGCGCCCTCGGCGCTCCACACGGTGACCTCGCCACCATGCCCGAGGGCGACGTGCTTGACGATGGACAGCCCGAGTCCGGTGCCGCCGGTGTGCCGGGACCGGGCCGCGTCGACGCGGTAGAAGCGCTCGAAGATGCGCTCCAGATCGTCCTCCGGGATGCCCGGCCCTTCGTCTGCGACGCTCACCTCGGCCAGCCCCGACGTGCCGGCGTTCACCCGTCGTACGCCGAGGGAGACCCGCGTGTCAGCTGGGCTGTGGCGCACCGCATTGTCGATCAGGTTCCCCAGCGCCATCACGAGCTGGGTGGCGTCACCGCGCACCAGCAGGCCCTTCTCGCCACCGACGCCGACCGCGATGGACTTCGCCTCGGCAGCGAGCCGAGACCGGTCCATCGCCTCGGTCACGACGTCGTCGAGACGCACCAACGCCGGAGCGCGCAGCGGGTCGTGCCCCTGCAACCTGGACAGGTCGATGACGTCCTGCACGAGCTCGGACAGCCGACCCGCCTCGGTCTGCATGCGTCCGGCGAACCGGCGAACTGCCTCGGGATCGTCGGCCGCGTCCAGCAGCGCCTCCGCAAGGAGGGAGATGGCCCCGACCGGGGTCTTGAGCTCGTGGCTGACGTTCGCGACGAAGTCACGGCGTACGGCGTCGACCCGGCGCTCCTCGGTGCGGTCCTCGACCAGGAGCAGCACGAGTGTCGACCCGAGCGGCGCCACCCGGGCCAGCACGGCGAGGGTGCCACCCCCGAGCGGGCCACGGGGCACCTCCAGCTCGGCCTCGCGGATCTCGCCGTCGCGTCGAACCTTGCGGGCGAGCTCGAGCAGGTCGGGCGCGAGCAGGCGGTCGTTGCGGACCAGGCCGATCGAGTAGGCGGTCGGGCTTGCTCGGATCACCTGGTCCTCGCCGTCGAGAACGACCGCTGAGGAGCGCAGCACCGCCAGCACGTCCGCGACTCCGGCCGGGAGCAGGGGCGGCGGCGCCGGCGGTCCCGGCACCGTGTGCTGCTGCTTCTCACTGACGCGGAAGGCCAGGGTGGCGGACACGCCGGTCAGCAGGCCGACCAGCCCGGCCAGCAGTCCGACAACCTCAGCGTCCACGCTGTCGATCGTATGATCTCCACGCGTGGTGCCCCGCCAGGCATGCGGCGCAGCGCGGGCGACGCGCCGACTGTTCACTTCGGGGTCGGTGCCCGTTCACCGGATCGTGCGAGGCTGCGCGGGCCGGCCACACGAAGGGTGATCAATGCGCGACGCCTACCACGAGGAGCTCAACGCTCTCAGCGACCAGCTGGTCGAGATGACCAGGCTGGTCGGCTCGGCCATCAGCCGAGCGTCGACCGCCCTGCTCGACGCCGACCTGAGCCTGGCCGAGAGCGTGATCGCGGCCGACGACGCCATCAACGCGCTGCGGGACGACCTCGACCACCGGGCGCTCGACCTGCTGGCCCGCCAGCAGCCCGTGGCCAGCGACCTGCGCACGATCGTGACCAGCCTCCGGATGAGTGCCGACCTGGAGCGGATGGGTGACCTTGCCCGGCACGTCGCCCGGGTCGCGCGTCGTCGCGCCCCCGAGTCGGCGGTGCCGGCAACCCTGCTCCCCACGGTCGTCGAGATGAGCCAGGTCGCCGTCCGGCTGGTTGCCAAGGCGGGAAGCGTCATCGCCTCCCAGGACGTCGCCGCCGCCCTGGAGCTCGAGAGCGACGACGACGAGATGGACCGCCTGCACCGCGCCCTGTTCACGGCCCTGCTCGACTCGGACTCTCCGTACGGCGTGGAAGAGGCCATCGACGTCACGCTGGTGAGCCGCTACTACGAGCGGTTCGCCGACCACGCGGTGTCCGTCGCCGAGCGGGTGGTCTACCTCGTGACCGGCCAGCACGTCGAGCAGCTCGTCAGCGGCCCTGGTTCTTGACCGCCTCGATCGCGGCCGCGGCGGCGGCCGGGTCCAGGTACTCCCCGCCGGCGCTGACGGGCCGCATGCTCTCGTCCAAGCGGTAGAGCAGCGGGATCCCGGTCGGGATGTTGAGCCCGGCGATGTCCTCGTCGGAGATGCCGTCGAGGTGTTTGACCAGCGCGCGCAACGAGTTCCCGTGGGCGACGACGAGAACGGTGGCGCCGGTGTTGAGGTCCGGCACGATCGCGTCGTACCAGTAGGGCAGCATCCGCACGACGACATCCTTGAGGCACTCGGTGCGCGGCACGACTTCGGCCGGCAACGCGGCGTACGGCGGGTCGTTGACCTGTGACCACTGGTCGTCGTCGGGCAACGGCGGCGGCGGGACCTCGTAGGAGCGCCGCCACAGCATGAACTGCTCCTCGCCGAACTCCTCGAGGGTCTGCTTCTTGTCCTTGCCCTGCAGGGCGCCGTAGTGACGCTCGTTCAGCCGCCAGCTGCGACGGACCGGGAGCCAGAGCCGGTCCGCGGCGTCCAGTGCGATCTCGGCGGTCCTGATCGCACGACGCATCACCGACGTGTGCAGGACGTCCGGCAACAGGTCACGGTCGCGCAGCAGCTCACCGCCGCGTCTGGCCTCGGACTGCCCGGTGGTCGTCAGGTCGACGTCGACCCAGCCGGTGAACAGGTTCTTCTCGTTCCACTCGCTCTGACCGTGGCGCAGCAGGATCAGCGTGCGGGTGACGTCGGCGCGGTCGCTCATGCTCGGAAGCCTGCCAGACGCTCAGGCGCCGTCGGACGCGGAGTCGTCAGCCGGGCCGGGGTCGAGGTGCCGGAAGGCGTCGAGGTTGCGCGTCGACTCACCCCGACTGCGACGCCAGACCCACTCCTTGCGGATCGACGATGCGAACCCGAGCTCCAGGATCGTGTTGAACGACGAGTCGGCGTACTGCAGCACCGAGCCGAGCACACGGTCGACCTCCGCCGCGGTGATGGCGTGCAGCGGCAACCGGCCGGTCAGGTAGATGTCGCCGAGGTGGTCGACCGCGAACGCCACGGCGTACAGGCGGGCGTTGCGTTCCAGCAGCCATCGGTAGACGGCTTCGTGGTTCTCGTCAGGGGCGCGAGCGACGAAGGCGTTGATGGAGACGCTGTGCGCGCCGACCACGAGCGAGCACGTCGTCTTGAGCTTGCGGTCACCGGGGAGGCTCACGACGAACTCGCCGGGAGCGGGTTCCTCCGACTCGAGCCCGGCCTCGGCGATCGCCGCGCGCAGGGTGTCCGCGGGTGTGCTCAACGGCCTGCGGCGACGGCTCGCGGCAGCTCCCGCTCGCGCAGGGCGGAGCCGTAGACATCGAGCAGGCCGGTCGCGGTGACCGACCAGCCGAAGCGCTCGGCGTGCTGGACCGCTCCCCTACCGAGAGCGGCGAGCCGGTCGGGAGCGCCCATCAGGTCGCGGATCACCGCGGCGTAGTCGGCCGGGTCGTGGCCGTCGACCAGCACGCCGGACATTCCGTCGCGCACCGCCGTCCGCAAGCCGCCAACCGAGGCCGCGACCACCGGGGTGCCGCAGGCCTGGGACTCGATCGCGACCAGACCGAAGGACTCGCTGTACGACGGGACGACGGTGAGGTCGGCGGCGCGGTACCAGTCGGGGAGGGCCGTCTGGGGAACCGGCGGCTCGAACCGCATCACGTCGGCGACGCCGAGCTGGGCACTGAGCGCCTGCAAGGAGTCGGGCTGGGCGAGCCCGGAACCCGACGGCCCGCCGACCACCGCGACCACGAGGCGTCGGCGCAGACCTGGGTCGTCGGCGAGCATCTGCGCGACCGCGCGGACGAGCACGTCGGGCGCCTTCAGGGGCTGGATCCGCCCGACGAACAGCAGCACGACGGCGTCCGCCGGCAGGCCCAGGCGAGCCCGCGCGTCGCGGACGCTGCCGGGACCGAAGAGGTCGAGGTCGACCCCTGGGGGGACCGTGACGACGCGGTGCGGGTCGGCGTCGTAGAGCTCGACCAGCTGGCGCGCCTCCTGCCTGGTGTTGGCGACGAGCCGGTCGGCCGCCTCGACGACCTGTGCCTCGCCGATCGCCCGGGCGACCGGCTCCGGTGTGTCGCCGTCGGCGAGGGTGAGGTTCTTGACCTTGGCCATCGTGTGCATGGAGTGCACCAGCGGGACGTCCCACCGCTCGGCGGCAAGCCAGCCGACCTGCCCGGACAGCCAGTAGTGCGAGTGGACCAGGTCGTACCACCCGGGCTCACGGGTCGCCTCGATGCGCATGACGCCGGACGTGAACGCGCACAGCTGGGCCGGCAGGTCTTCCTTGGCCAGGCCCTCGAACGGCCCCGCAGTCACGTGCCGAACGGTGACGCCCGGCTCGAGCTCGACGACCGGGTCGAGGTCGGAGCTGGTCGCCCGGGTGATCAGGTCGACCTCGACGCCGAGAGCGGCAAGGCGACGGGAGATCTCCACGACGTACACGTTCATGCCGCCTGCGTCGCCTGTGCCGGGCTGGTCCAGCGGTGAGGTGTGCACGCTCACCATGGCCACGCGCCGGGGCATGGGGCGTCGCACCGGGAGCACCGTCACTTGCAATCCACCTTTGGTCGTCCTGTTCCTGCCAACGCCGCTCGTTCCTGCCCGATTCCCCGTGTGGGCAACCCGACGGGTCAGAGCAACGCGGTGAACGCCGCGTAGGCCTCGGGGCCGAACAGCACGAAGCGCACTTCGCGGACCGTCACCGGCGCGTGCGCACCGACGGTCTCGACCGCGATCCGGGCCGCGTCGTCCATGGGCCAGCCGTAGACACCGGCCGAGATCGCCGGGAACGCGACGCTCGCCGCACCGAGCTCCTCGGCGACCCGCAGCGACTCGCGGTAGGCCGAGGCCAGCACCGCACTGCGGTCCTCGGAGGACGACCAGACCGGGCCGACCGTGTGAATCACCCACCGGGCCGGGAGGCGACCGGCCGTGGTCGCGACCGCTTGGCCGGCCGGCAGCCCGCCGCCCAGGTGAGCTGCGCGCAGGGCGCGGCACTCGGCCAGGATCTCGGGACCACCGCGGCGATGGATGGCACCGTCGACGCCACCACCACCCAGCAGCGAGGAGTTCGCCGCGTTGACCACGGCGTCGACGTGCTGCTCGGTGATGTCACCCTGCACGGCGGTGATGTTCACGCACCCAGCATCCCGCAGGATGCTCAGCCGGCGTCGGTCACCCTGACGCGGAGTCGGCGGAACCCCTTGCCCTTGCTCTCGATCTTGACCACCTCGAGCCGGCCGATCTGTCGCGTCGACGCGACGTGCGTTCCGCCGTCGGCCTGCGTGTCGAGGCCGACGATGTCGACGATCCGCACCACCTCGAGATCGGGTGGCAGGAGATCAGTCGCGGTGCGGATCAGGTCGGGATGTGTCGCGAACGCGGCCCCCCGGTCCATCGTGCTCACCTCGATCGCGCGGTCGGCGACGATCTCCGCCTCGCACGCCTGCGCGACGCGGTCGCGAAATCCTTCCGGGACCTCCGGAAGGTTGAAGTCCATCCGTGCCTCGAGCGGCTCCATGTTGCCGCCGGTGACGAGCGCGCCGAAGTCGCGCAACACCACACCGGAGAGCAGGTGCAGGCCGGAGTGGGTGCGCATCAACGCCGTACGGCGTGCGTCCTCGACTGCGCCGCGCACAGCCGTGCCGACCGCAGGGAGCGGGTCACCCTCGACCGGCACCAGCCGCAGGTCATCGCCCTTGTGGACCCCGGCGATCCTGGTCTGCACGCCGCCCCAGAGGAGCACGCCGTGGTCGGGGGGTTGGCCGCCACCGCCGGGGTAGAAGGCCGACCGGTCCAGCACGATGCCCTCGTCATCGACGTCGAGCACCACCGCGTCCCACTCGCGAAGCGTCTGGTCCGCGAGTTCGAGCCGGGTGGTCCGGCCATGTTGCTCGGTCGTCATGCGAGCGGTCAGTAGGGGCCGTAGGGCCCGGAGTTGCGACCGCCGCCGTCGATCTGCCGCAGCTTGGGCCGCACCTCGGCGAGGTAGACGCCAGCAGCGACGACGCCGATCACGTTGAGGATCCCCAGCGTCCCGGGGGAGCCGAAGTAGACGATGCTGATCAGGAAGGCGGCGATCAGGATGCCCATCCACACGGGCTTCGTCAGCCGACCGACGTGGGGGAACAGCGGAGCCTTCCGGCGGACGACGTCGAATGCCGCGAACCCCGTGAGCCCGAGCGCGCCGATCCCGAGGATGAGAAGGACGAGCGCTTGCACGTTCGCGACGAGGCCCACGTCGGTCAGCCTACGGGGTGGGCAGTCAGCAAAAGGCCCGCCCCGAATATCGGGGCGGGCCGGTTTGCTCGTGGGACGAGGACTACTCGCCGAGCTTCTGCGCGGCGTCGGTGGTCGCCTGCGCGGCAGCGGTGGTGGTCTTCGCTGCCGACTTGGTGGCGGAGCGGGTCGCCTTCGTGGTGGACGCAGCACGCTTCTTCGCGGTGGTCGTCGCGCCACGCACCGCCGTCTTGGTCGAGCCGGCCGACTTCTTGGCGGTCGTCTTGGCGGCCTTGGTCCGGCGCACGGTGGTGCTCGCCTGGGCCTTGGTCTCCTGGGTCGACTTCTGGCGACGGATCCGGTTGGAGATGCGACGACCGCGGGTCACCAGGTCGCCGTAGACGGCGTCTGCGAGGCCGACGGTCTCACCGACGAGCACGACAGCAACGTTCTGCGCGCGATAGGGGATCGTCTTGGCCTCGGTCTGGACGACCGTGATCTTGGACGTGATGTCCTTCTTGTCGACCCGAAGCTGCGTCAGCTTGTTGGGCACCTCGCGCAGTGCCTTGACAGCGAGGTCACCCGCGCCAGCCACTGCATAGAACGGCTTGCTCTTGGTGATCGTCATGCGGTCTTCCTCCTGGGAGTTGTGCGTTTGGTCGTGCGGTCGGTGGTGCGCTTGGCAGTCGTGCGCTTCGCAGTCGTGCGCTTGGCAGTCGTGCGCTTGCTGGTCGAAGGCCTGGATGCGGCGGTGGCCTTGACGACGGCCTCCGGGACGGCGCCCGAGCGGAACGACTCGTAGATGTCGATGAGCACCCGCTTGTGCCGATCGCCGATGGCCGAGTCGGTCAGGATCGCTGCCACCACGTCGCTGCTGCCCCCGCGGTCCTCGAGGAAACCAGCGCGCACGTAGAGCGTCTCCGCGGAGATCCGCAGCGCCTTCGCGATCTGCTGGAGGATCTCAGCGCTGGGCTTCTTCAAGCCGCGCTCGATCTGGCTGAGGTAGGGATTGGAGACATCGGCAGCGGCGGCCAGCTGGCGCAGAGAGTACTGCGCACTCTTGCGCTGGTCGCGGATGTAGTCCCCGAGGGAACCCACCTTCAACGTTGCCATGTCATCGATCCTACCCCGGATGCTAACTGCAGCAAGCATCCAGTTAGCAGGTCATTTGGTGACCTGCCTCACACGGAAAACCCCTCTGTGAACAAGGAAACGGCCAGCGTGACACACCCGAGGAGACCGACGACGGCAAGCACTCGGGGCCAACGCCTCTCCTCAGCGGTGAGCGTGAGTGAGGCGGCATTCGCGACGGAGTAGTAGATGAGTACCGCACCCGCGCTCACGGCCACCGCCGTCACCAGTCCCCCCGTCAGCACCACCAGCAACACCGCGAACGACACGACCACCTGGGCGCGATGCGGGACGGAGTGACGGCTCGAGACCGCTGCGAGAGCGGGCGGAAGGTCGCCGTACGTCGCCATCGCGAGGACGGTGCGGCTCACTCCGGCGAGCAAGGGCAGGAGGACGGCAAAGGCGGCGACCGCCGCTCCCGCCCGCACGAGAGGTTCGATGACAGCAACCCCGTCGACGGCAGCGGACAGCGGTGTCGTGGTCCCCACCAACCCGGCGACACCCAGCGTCGCGAGCAGGGTGAGGCCGACGACCAGGTAGACGACAAGGACCACCGCCAGCGCGATCACCACGGCCCTCGGGATCGTGCGAGCCGGGTCGCGCACCTCGGCCCCCAGCGTCGCCACCCGGGCGTAGCCCGCGAAGGCGAAGAACAACACTGCGGCAGCAGCAAGCACGCCGAGCGGACCGACGTCGGTCGGGACGGACTCGTCAACTGCGCCGGAGGAGCCGTCGTGCGCGAGGGCAGTGGTGACCGCCGCGGCCAGGACCGCCAGCACGACGCCGACCAGCACTCGGGTGACGCCTGCGGTTCTCGTGATGCCCACGAGGTTGATCGCAGTTGCCACGAGGACCACCACCACCGCGACCCATCGCGCGTGACCGGGCCAGGCGTAGAGACCGATGGCCAGCGCGGCCGCTGCGCACGAGGCGGTCTTGCCGATCACGAACGCCGTGCCTGCCAGCGTCCCCCACCACCGCCCGAGGCGCAGCCGCCCGTACACATAGGCGCCGCCCGACTCCGGATGCACGGCGGCGAGCTGCGCGGTCGACGTCGCGTTGCAGTACGCGACCACGGCTGCAACTCCGAGCGCCATGAGCAGCCACTGACCCGCTCGCTCGGCGGCCGGCGACCACACGACGAACACCCCCGTGCCCAGCATCGAGCCGAGCCCGATGACGACGGCGTCGGCGAGGCCGAGCCGGCGTTGCAGGGTGCCGGGCGCGGTCACCAGCCCGCGAAGCGCACGTCGCCCACCGGCTCGCCCCCACCCAGCAGTGGGGCGGAGCGCAGCTCGGCGAGCACCGGCGCATCGACACCGAGCCGGGCCAGGGCCGCGGCCATGACGGGCGGTCGGGCCCGCTGTCCGCCGTCCTCGATCTTCAGCGCCACCGCGCGGCCGTCGGGAAGGGCTGCGGCGTAGACCCCTTCGGCGCCGTCCTTGGCGATCAGTCCGGGCACGCCTTCGATCAGCCGGGTGACGTCACGACGCGTCCCGCCCAGCCACTCCGGATGCGACCGGATCGACGCGGCGACCCGCTGCTCGGCGGTCCCGTCGCCGGCGAGCGCAATCGCGCGGAAAGCCCGCGCCAGTCCGGCCAGGGTCAACCCGAACACGGGTGCACCGCAGCCGTCGACGCCGGTCGCGCTGACACGTTCCGCTGCGAGGTCCTCGATCGCTTCCCGGACGGCCTGCTGCAGCGGATGCGCGGGATCGCGGTACGACGTGGTCGGCCACCCGTTGTGGACACAGGTCGCGAGCATCGCCGCATGCTTGCCTGAGCAGTTCATCGCCACGGCGGCCCGCTGGCAGCCGCGCGCGACGTACGCCAGCTTCTCGACCTCGTCGACCGGATAGTCCGGGGGTGTCTGCAAGGCCGACTCGTCCAGCCCGGCGCCGGCGAGGATCTCGCGGACACCGTCGAGGTGGAACGGCTCTCCGGAGTGACTCGCACAGGCCAGCGCGAGCAGCTTGCCGTCCAGGTCGAGCCCGGCGCGCAGCATGGCCACCGCCTGCATCGGCTTGTTCGACGACCGGGGCAGGATCGGCCGCTCCGGGTCGCCCAGCGCGAACGCAACCGAGCCGTCCGCGTCGAGGGCGACGACCGAGCCGCGGTGGAGGCACTCGACGAAGCCCGACCGGACCACCTCGACGAGTGTCGGCGCGTCCGTCACGCCGGGAACTGTAGGCGAGGCGGGGTCAGCGCTCAGCGAGCAGGTCGTCGACGTTGGCGGCGCCGGTGCGGTAGCGCCGGGTGATCTCCGTCGTCAGGGCGTCCATTACCTTCTGCACCCGCTGCCGCGTCTCGGACACCTCGCGCTCGAGCTCTTCGAGTCGACGCAGGGCCGCTCGCACCTCGTCGTCGGAGTGCCCTTCCACTTCGGAGACACCGACGTCGGCGATGACCTGCTCGACCTTGCGTCGGTGCTCGTCGACGCGTGACGGCTCGACGGTCAGGAAGCGACCCAGCCCGTGGTCGGCGCGCCCAGCATCGTCGGAGAGGATCCGGGACAGGTGGTCGACGATCTTCTCGTCGCCGCCTCCGGGCTCGGAGCGGCGGGACAGCTCGGCCCGCAGGATGTCCATCCGGCCCTGCAGCATCCGCCGGACGTAGGAGAGGTCGGCATCCTCCTGCTCCGCCTCCCGCCGGCGGGTGCGCACGTCGTCGAGGTCGACCGAGTCGATGTCGGCGAGGAAGTCCTCGGCGAGCACGAGGTCGATGCGGCGTCGGCCGCCCTGCATGGGTTCGGTCATCAGCTCTCCGTGGCGTGGCGGGTCAGCCGGCGGCATGCGCCGGACGGCGGTCCTTGACGTTGAGCATGGCCTGCGCCTCGCCCGTTGTCATGGGGGGCCGCTGAGCGAGGGTGGCGAGCTCAGCGGCTCGGGTGACCAGCTGGGCGTTGTCGGTGACGGGTTTGCCCTTGGCAAAGGTCAGGGTGTCCTCCATGCCGACCCGGAGGTGTCCGCCGGCTGCGAGCGCGGCCAGCGCCACAGGCAACGTCGTACGGCCGACCCCGGTTGCCGACCAGGTCGCACCGGTGGGCAAGTGCCTGGACCGCCGCGACCACGGCCGCGGCCGTCCCTGGCATGCCGCCGGGAACCCCCATGACCAGGTCGCAGTGCACCCGGCCACCGTAGGGCGCGCCGCAGGTGTCGAGCAGCCGGTGGAGGGCGGTCACGTGGCCCAGGTCGAACAGCTCGAACTCGGGGACGACCTCCTGGGCCTGGGTGCGCTGGTAGAGCTCGACCATGAACGGCCAGGGGTTGGCAAACACCTCGTCGCCGAAGTTCACGGTCCCGCAGGTGAGCGAGCAGGAGTCGGGCTCGGCGTCGAGGACCCTGAGCCGGTCCTCGAACGGGTCGGTGACGGCTCCGCCAGTGCTGAGCTGTACGACGAGTGAGGTGCGCTCGCGCAGGGCCGCCACGGTGTCCCGGAGCCGGGCCAGATCGAGCGTGGGCCGCGCCTGACCGTCGCGGATGTGGACGTGCACCAACCCGGCTCCGGCACGCTCACAGACCTCGGCCGCACCGACCAGCTCGTCGAGCGTGACCGGGAGGGCCGGCGCGTCCGATTTGGCGGTTTCCGCACCCGTCGGGGCGACCGTGATCAGCGTCCGGTCCGAGCTCATGACCGCATGGTGTCACGTCCGCGTGGCCAAGCAGGGCTGCCCGGGCGATCTGTTGACCGATCTGCGGCATAAGTGGTGCCTCAACACCGTGGCACTTCCTGCCGATGCCAGATAGCAGCCCGGCGGCCTGGGTCTGTGTCCATCTGGATCTGGTCGCGGGCACGTCGCGTCGCGCCCGTTAGGCCTCGGGAAAGGAGGTAGCTCGTGCCCCAAGGCGACCTCCTCACCGGCACGGTCGAGTCAGTGCTGCACGACCTCGCGGCCAAGTCGGCGACCGGCTGCCTGCTCGTACGCGACCAGGAGGGTGACGAGGCCGAGGTCTTTCTGCGCGACGGCCAGATCTACGCCGTGTTCGTTCCCGGCCGGCGGACCATGCTCGGCGTACGCCTGATGTCCAGTGGGGCGCTCACGCCGGAGGCGCTCGCTGAGGCTCTGGAGATCCAGCGGACCGAGCTGCAGGGCTGGCGTCTGGGTGAGCTGCTGGTGCACCTGGGATATGTGGACCTGGCCGTTGTCGAGCAGTTCGTCGTCGAGCACCTCAAGGACGCGCTGGCCGACCTGCTGGGCTGGCCGGTCGATGCGTGGAAGTTCCGCAAGGGCAAGAAGACCCGCCAGGACATCGCCCCGCCGACCCCGGTCGACTCTCTGCTGGACGACCTGCGCGACCGCGCCACGACCTGGGAGACGATCCTCGAGGCCATCGGCGGCACGTCAGCAGTGCCCGTGCTGTCCTCGGGAGAGGCCCCGCCGGAGGCGGTCGAGCTCGGCCCGAACGAGTGGGCCCTGCTGTGCAAGGTCGACGGCGAACGGTCGGTGGCCGAGCTGGCGGGTGAGTGCGGGTTCACGCTGTTCGAGGCCGGCCAGGTCGTGCGCCGGCTGATCGAGGCCCAGCTGCTGGGCGTCGAGCACGCATCGGAGCTGGTCCTCCCGGTCGTCACGATCGAGCAGGCCGACCGCGACGAGGCCGAGCGCATCGCCGAGGCGGAGCGGGTCGCCGCCGAGCAAGAGGCCGAAGCCGAGCGCCAGGCCGCCGAAGAGGCCGAAGCCGCCGAACAAGCCGAAGCCGAGCAGGCCGCCGCCGAGCAAGCCGAAGCCGAGCAAGCCGAAGCCGAGCAGGCCGAAGCCGAGCGCCTCGCCGCCGAGCAGGCCGAAGCCGAGCGCCTCGCCGCCGAGCAAGCCGAAGCCGAGCGCCTCGCCGCCGAACAAGCCGAAGCCGAGCGCCTCGCCGCCGAGCAGGCCGAAGCCGAGCGCGTCGCCGCCGAGCAAGCCGCCGCCGAGCGCCTGGCCGCCGAGCAGGCCGAAGCCGAGCGCGTCGCCGCCGAGCAAGCCGCCGCCGAGCAGGCCGAACAGGAAGCCCGCGCAGCCGAGGAGCAGGCAGAGGCCGATCGCCTCGCGGTTGAGCGGGCGCACGCCGAGCGCCTCGTTGCCGAGCAGGCGGCGGCCGAGCGGGCCGAAGCGGAGCGTCTCGCCGCCGTGGAGGCCGAGCGTCGCCGCCAGGCCATCGAGGAGAAGCGGCTGCAGGAGGCCGAGCTGCTGCACATCGAGCTGGAGGCACTGTCGGCCAAGGAGTCCGCGGCGCGGGCGGCACGGCAGGCTGCCCGCGAGGTCGAGCGCGCCGAGCAGGAGGCCGACCAGGTCAGGGTCCGCCAGCGGGCAGCGAGGGTCGCCGCGGAGGAAGAGGCGTGGGCCGACCACGCCGCGTTCCTGTCATCCGTGCGCGCCCAGGCCGAGGCCGAGGCGTGGACAGCGCACCGCGCCTGGTTGAAGGCCGAGCGGGCCGCTTCCGAAGAGCCTGCCTGGGCGGAGCACGAGCTGGTGCTCGCCGCCGAGCACGAGGCTCGCGCGGCCGCTGAGGAGGCCGAGCAGGCCGAACGCGCAGCCGCTGAGCAGGCCGAGCAGGCCGAACGCGCAGCCGCCGAGCAGGTCGAACGCGAGGCAGCCGAGCAAGCAGCCCGCGCCGCGGCCGAGGAGGAAGCCCGCCTCGCCGAGCAGGCTGGCCGCGCCGCTGCCGAGGCCGCAGCCGCAGCCGCGGAGGAGGCGGCGAGGCAGCAGGCCGCCGAGGACGCACGCCATCAGCAGGAAGCCAACGAACGTGCAGTGCAGGACGAGGCCGAGGCCATCGCGGCCGTGGAGGCCCAGCGGCAGGCTGCGGAGGTCAAGCACCTCGAGGACGAGGCAGCCGAGCTGGTCGCCCGCGAGGAGGCGCGTCGGCTGGAGCACGAGCAGCAGCAACGCCTCCGGGAGGACGCTGACGTCACCCGCCGGGACTCAGCGATGCGCACCGCGGAGGCCGTGAGCATGCTCAACGAGCTCAACCGGGAGATGATCCCGGCCGCGTCAGCGGAGCCGGTACCGGAACGCCGCCGCGAGCCTGTCGTCGAGGAGAAGGTTCCCGAGGAGGTCTCCAAGGGGCCGGAGCCGATGGTGGCCCGCGACCACGCCGACACCGCCATGCTGCTGCGCGAGCTGTCCAGTCTCGGGTTCAGCGACGACGACGACCGCCCGGCACCGCCGGCGCCGCGAGCGCCCACATCGAGGCCGCCGAGCGCAGCAAGCAAGGACAAGAAGCGCAAGGGCTTGTTCGGCCGCGGCTGACCCCCGCACTCGCGTTTCCGGACCAGTCGCGGCAGCATCACCCGACATGCGCGCCGTCATCCAACGAGCAACTGCCGCGACCGTGCGCGTCGACGACGAGGTCGTCGGCCGCCTGCCGGGTCCGGGGCTCTGTGTCTTTCTGGGCGTCACGCATGACGACACCGAGGACACCGCCCGTCGGATGGCCGTGAAGATCCACGAGCTGCGGATCCTGCGTGACGAGAGGTCCGCAGCCGACGTCGACGCCCCGCTCCTGGTCATCAGCCAGTTCACGGTCTACGGCAACGCCCGGAAGGGCCGCCGGCCCACCTGGACTGCAGCGGCTCCGGGGAACGTCGCCGAGCCGCTGGTCGAACACGTCGTACAGGCGTTGCGCGCACGCGGCGCCCACGTCGAGACCGGACGGTTCGGTGCGGACATGCGGGTCGAGGTCGTCAACGACGGCCCGGTCACCGTCGTCGTGGACGTCTAGCTGTACATCTAGCCGGCGGACGACAGAGCGTGCTGCGCGGCGGGAATTCCGCCGGCGAGCAACGGCGCGTCCTCGGGTGTCGAGCGCTTGACGAGCGCGAGAGCGATCGGCCCGAGCTCGTAGTGGCGGGCGGCCGTGGTGACGAACCCCACCGCCCGGCCGTCGACCTCGACCGGGTCGCCGTGCGCGGGCAGCGCCGAGTCGCTTCCGTCGAGGTGCAGCTGCACGAGCCGGCGAGGCGGCCGGCCGAGGTTGTGCACGCGGGCCACTGTCTCCTGGCCGCGGTAGCAGCCCTTGTCCAGGTGCACGGCGGTGGCCAGCCAGCCCACCTCGTGCGGGATGGTGCGGTGGTCGGTCTCGAAGCCCAGCCGCGGTCGCCCGGCAGCGACCCGCAGCGCCTCGTGTGCCCACAGACCGGCGGGGTGCTCGACGTACGACTCGAGCTCGTCGCGCGGGACGAAGACGTCGCGTCCCGGCATCGGGCCCTGCCACACACGCGACAGGTGCGCCTCACTCGGCTGCTGGGTGGGTTCCCAGACCACGGCGTACGACGTGCTGAGGTCCTCGACCTCGACCTTCGACCAGAACCGCATCGAGTCGAGCCATCCGACCAAGGTCCCTGCGGTGCCGGGCTCGACATGCATCCAGGTGGCTTCCCCGTCGTCGACGAGGTAGAGCACATGCTCGACATGGCCGTTGGGGCTCAGGATCAGCGCCTCGCTGGCCTGCCCGGGTGGCAGGGCCTCCAGGTGCTGCGAGGTCAGTGAGTGCAGCCAGGTCAACCGATCGGCACCCGAGATGCGCAGCACGGGCCGGTGCGAGAGGTCGACGGCTCCACTGCCCTCGTCGAGGGCGCGCTGCTCACGGAACGGGTCGCCGTAGTGCGCAGCGACGCCCTCGTCGGGCGCGTCGGCGGGCACAGCACCGGGTCGCGACAACAGCGGGCTCGTCATGGTGAGCACTCCCGGCAGCGGCCGAAGACCGCGAAGTGGGCGACGTCGGTGTCGAAGCCGTGGTCCTCCGCGAGCCGCTGCACCAGCGGGTCGGCCACCGAGACGTCGGTCTCCGTGATGGATCCGCAGTCCCGGCACACGAGGTGGAGGTGATGGGTGTCAGTGGCGGAGTGATAGGTCGGGGGCCCGTGGCCGAGGTGCGCATGGGTGACGAGCCCGACCTCTTCCAGGAGCTCCAACGTGCGGTAGACGGTGGAGATGTTCACGCCTCCGGCCGTCTCCTGCACCCGCGCGCAGATCTCGTCGGGCGTCCCGTGACCGAGCGAGGTCACCGCCTGCAGGACGAGTTGACGCTGTGGCGTGAGCCGGTAGCCGCGCGAGCGCAGCGTTGACTGCAGACCGGTCGATGGGGGTCTCTCGGCCGCCATGTCAGACCCGCCGCAGCTTGGCCGAGATGTGCGGCTGCAACGGCTGGTCCATCGCGGCCATGTCGAACGCCCACAGCAGCTCGCCGTCGACCAGACCGTAGAGGCGATGCCCGGCGGTGTAGTTCTTGGCGGTGTCCGTGCGCGCCACCACGTCCGTGGTCAGCTCGATCTTCGCGGCCTCAGCGGTGCCGAGCCAGATCTCCACGAAGCCGGTGGGGTGGGCAAGCAGCACCTCGAGCGCGCCGTCGGTTCCAGGTCGCCAGTAGCCGGTCTCCTGAGCCAGGGGACGCACCTCGTTGCCGTCGTCGTCGAGCAACCAGGTGTGGCTGATGTAGTGCAGGAACGGCTTGCCGGGGGGCTCGGTGAACACGACCTCCTGGCTGAACCGGAACTCCTCGATGGTGGGGTAGCCGCCGACGCCGAGCCCTCGCCAGGTGCCCAGCAGCCAGGCGACCGGTACGAGCTCGGGTGCGAGTCCGGGGTGCAGTTCCACGTCGACCGGGGCCTAGTCCTGGCCCTTGTAGAGGCGGTAGACGGTGAGCCCACCGAGAACGCCGACAAGGAGAAACGCCGCGACAAGAAGCGACGCGTACACGACCTCCAGCATGCAGCCAGTCTACGTCGCGGTTCTCATGAGCAGGCGCCGTACAACCCGGCGTCGTCGTCGCGGGCTTCGTCGCCAAGACGCTCGAGCAGGTCAGCGTGCTGGGTGTGCGGGGGGTAGGCACGCGCCTCTGCCGCACCCTGCCGCACAAGCTCGGCCTGGACGAAGCGACCGTCCTCGAGCCATACGTCCCAGAGCTGACGACCGAACTGGTCGACCGGTCCGCCGGCCTCATACGCGGCACTCACCGTTGTGCCGGGCGGCAGGAGCCGGCCCAGAGCGACAGCCGCCTCGGGGCCGAAGCACTCCACCGGTGCATCTGGCTGAACGGACTCGGGCGCATTGATGCCGATCAACCGCACGCGGAGAGATCCGCCGTTGGCCGAGGCAATGAAGGTGTCGCCGTCCACGACGCGTTCCACCGTCGCGCGAATGGCGCCCGCAGGCGGCGCCGGGACGTCAGGTACAGCGGGGGCGGGGCTCGAGTCAGGGGACCCGCAACCGGCGAGCCCGGCCATCAGGACCACCCCGCACAACGCGGCCCTCAGCCGAAGCGGGGTGTGGTTCACCCCACGATCCTGCCTGGTTCAGGTCGTTGCGTACTGCGGGCGCCCGCTTGGCCGGTAGACCTGGATCGTGATCCCGTTCGAGGTGGCGCGCGAGTCGACCAGGTCAAGGGCAGTGTCCGGGCCGGTGTCGGGGAACAGCCGAACGCCCTGGCCGACGACCACCGGATAGGTGAGCAGGATGATCTCGTCGACAAGCTGGTTGTCGAACAGCCAGCGGATCAGGGCGCCGCTGCCATGCACCTGCAGCTCGCCTCCCGGCTTGGCCTTCAGATCGGCGATGGCGGTCGCGAGGTCGCCGGAGAGGACGGTGGTGTGCGACCATGTCGGATCGGTGACCGTGGTCGATGCCACGAACTTGGGTCGCGTGTTCAACGCCGTCCAGATGGGGCTGTCGCCCGGATCCGGCCACGTTCCCCAGGAGCCGGCGAAGATCTCGTAGGTCCGTCGCCCGAACAGGAACGCGTCGGCGCGCTGGTAGACCTGGCTGAGGAACGTCTCGGCCTCGTCGTTGAACAGCGGAAGAGCCCATCCGCCGCGCTCGAATCCGCCCCTGCGGTCCTCATCGGGCCCGCCGAGCCCCTGCATCACGCCGTCGACGGAGACGTTCGTGGCGGTTGTCAGCTTCATGGGCTCAGCCCGACTGCTCGGCGAGAAAGTCGAGCGTGACCGCGGCGAACAGCGGCGAGCTGAAGCTGTTGTAGTGCGTGAGGCCGGGCAGGATTGCGAGGGCGTGGCCGCCCCTCGGCCTGTTCTCGGCCATCCAGCCGCCGTCGCGGAGACCGCCGTCGAGGAGCTTGAAGATCTCGACGGCGTGGCTGGGCGGAGACATGTCGGCATCGGCGCAGACGATCATGGTCGGCACCTGGAGGTTCTTGACGTCCTCCGTGTAGTCGAAGTCGTGCGACATCATCTCGCCGACCTTGCCCACAAGGCGGGGGAAGTCCTCGGGTCGCGGTGCCACTTGCTCATAGAGCTTGTACATCGGGGTGTCCTTCATGAACTCCGCTGCGGCCTCGGTCACCTGGCCTTGCTGCGCGCGGATCTCCGGGTAGACCGCGTCGGACCTGAAGTAGACCGAGGCGACGACGACCCGGCCGACCTTGGCCGGGTACTTCACCGCCGTGTGGAAGGCAACGCCTCCACCGAGCGAGTAGCCGACGACGTCGGGCTGGTCGAGCCCGAGGTGGTCGATGAGCGCGGCGATGTCATCGGCCATCAACCGGAGGTCGAGTGGCCGGTCGATGTCCGCCGTCCGCCCGTGGCCCTGCAGGTCGGGGACGATGACCTGACGACTCGCAGCCAGCTGGGCGACGACCGGTCCGAACATCTCGCCCGAGCCGAGTCCGCCGTGCAGCAGGACCAGCGGTCGGCCGGTCCCGTGCGTCTCGTAGTAGAGGTTGATCCCGTTGACGTCTGCGTACTGGCCGGAGCCCTTGGTGTCGGAGGTCCAATCGGTGCTGGTCACGGCGTGCTCCTCGGGTCCGGGCTGAAGATGAACTCACACCTCAGACGGCACCCGCCCCGGGAACTCATCGGTGTCCAGGGGCGCAATCGCGGCGGCGAGTCAGTCCAGGGCGACGGCCACCTCTGCGACCGACCCCTTCGTCGCCACCACGCTGTGGTCTGCCGGGGGTGCGCCAGGGGCCAGTGTGCGCAGCGTCCAGGTGCCGGGCGCGGCGAAGAACCGGAACTGACCGGTCGCCGACGTCGGCACCTCGGCCGTGAACTCACCGCCGCCGTCGAGGAGCCGCACGTAGGCGCCGGCCACCGGATCGCCGTCCCGCGTCACCACGCCCTGGATCACCGACTCCTTGGCGAGGTCCACCCCGTCAGTCGAGACTCCGCCCGTCTTCGCGCCGCACATCAGGCGCCGTCCCCGAGCTCGATCGGCACGCCGACCAGCGAGCCCCACTCGGTCCACGAGCCGTCGTAGTTCTTGACGTTGGGCTGCTCGAGGATCTCGTGCAGGACGAACCACGTGTGCGACGACCGCTCACCGATCCGGCAGTAGGCGATGGTGTCCTTCGAGAAGTCGACGCCCTTGTCCTCGTAGAGCTTCTTCAGCTCGTCGTCGCTCTTGAAGGTGCCGTCGTCGTTGGCGGTCTGCGACCACGGGATGTTCGCCGCGGTCGGGATGTGACCGTTGCGCTGCGCCTGCTCCTGCGGGAGGTGCGCGGGCGCGGCCAGCCGGCCGGCGAACTCGTCGGGCGATCGGACGTCGACGAGGTTCTGCTGCCCGATGGCCGCCTCGACCTCGTCGCGGAAGGCGCGGATCGAGCGGTCCTGGTCCTTCGCGGTGTACGTCGTCGCCGGCCGCTGCACGGTCTCGGCGACCAGCTCGCGTGAGTCCAGCTCCCACTTCTTGCGGCCGCCGTCGAGCAGCTTGACGGCGTCGTGGCCGTAGAGCTTGAAGTACCAGTAGGCGTAGGCGGCGAACCAGTTGTTGTTGCCGCCGTACAGGACGACGGTGTCGTCGTTGCCGATGCCGCGCTCGGAAAGCAGGGCCTCGAACTGCTCCTTGCTCACGAAGTCACGGCGGACCGGGTCCTGCAGGTCCTTCTTCCAGTCGAGGCGCACCGCGCCCTTGATGTGGTTCTTGTCGTAGGCGGCTGTGTCCTCGTCGACCTCGACGAGGACGATCGTCGGGTCCGCGAGGTTGCTCTCGACCCAGTCGGCGTCTACGAGGACCTGCTCACGTGTGCTCATGCTGCTACCTCCGTCGGGGAGTGGGGAATGCGGTCGTTGGGGACCGTGCGGACGATGTCGTGGGACGTGGCTCGGCGAGCGAGCAGATAGACCTCGCAACCGAGGCAGATGCCGAACGCCGCGTTGAGGAAGGCCGCTGCGAGCGCGGCCGACGTGGCGACGAGGGCAACCATCGTGCTTCCTGCGGCGAAGGCGACCAGCCCGGCGATCGCGAACGCCAGGCCGACGGCTTGGGCGAAGCGAGGAGGCGCATCGTGCTCGAGCTCGGCGGGTGCGGCCAGCCGAGGCCGGATCACCCGGCGGAAGACCACGCCGTACGGCGAGTGGCCGAGCGCACCGAGGGCGAACACGACCGCCTGGGCGACGAGCAACCAGGGGCTGCCGGTGATCACCACTCCGGCCAGCACAGCAGTGGTCAGGGCAGCCGCGAAGCGCGGACCCCGTGGGTCGATGAACATGTGCGTGCTCCTGACGGAAGCGGGGGATGAAGCGGACGGTCAGGAGGCTGGACAGAGGGCAGTCGCGACGCGCAGGAGGTCGACCGCGCGTCGACGGGTCAGCTGCGTGCTCATGCCTCGGATCGTAGACCGACTGGCACCGGGGGTCAGCACTGTCCACGCCCTGAGATCGCTGTCTTCATGCTGAGATGGCCCGCCCGAGCGCAGCCACCACGTCCGCGGTACGGGGCTGACCGCTGGCCCGGCGGACCACCCGGCCGGCAGCGTCGAGGACGAGCACGGTCGGCGTGCGCTTCACGTTGAGGCGGCGGACCAGGTCGAGGCGGGACTCAGCGTCGATCTCGACGTGCGCGACCCCGGCGACATCCTGGGCTACGCCCGCCAGGACCCTGCGGGTAGCCCGGCAGGGCTGACAGAACGCGGTCGAGAACTGCACCAGCGTCGCCCGCTCGCCGAGGGACTGCCCGAGGTCGACTGCCGTCAACAGCGGACGGTCGTCACTCGAGCCGGTGCCCGCAGGCCTGCGGGCCTCCCGGCCGATCCGGCGGCCGGACCTGGCGTGCCAGAAGCCCAGCAGAGACGCCGCGAGCAGCACAGCGACGACAACGACCAGGCCTTCCATCACGTCAGCCACAACCGTCAGCCAGGGGTGGGGATTCCGTGTGCGCTCACGATCACCGAGAGGTCGCGCCCGCTCACCCGCACCAGGAAGCCGCCCTCGGTGGCCGTGACGCTCTCCACCTGCACCCCGGACGGCAGGTCGGGGATGTCGTAGACGAGCGCGACCCGTTCGGAGATCAGGGCGGAGAGCCGGTCGTCGACGCTGGGCAGGCCCTCGACCCGAAGGTCGGTCGGCACGATGCGCAGCCGGGTGCCGCGGGCCTGCACCCTGGCCTGCGCGACGACGTCGAAGCTCTGGCCGGCCACCTCGACAGTTCTGGTTACCTCGACCTCGCCATCAGGGGCCGGCGCGAGCTGTAGCGCCGCGGACCCGGTCGCGTCGGACACCACGTCGTACGGAACGGTCCCGCTCGCCGTGAGTGCGCCGACCTGCACCGGCCCCGACTGCGGCGCCCGCACGTCGGTCAGCTCGGCGCTGACCGCCCGGGCCTCGCCGTCTCCGGTGTCGAGCGCGTCGGCCTGCACCGTCACCCGTTCGAAGGTGCGCGATGCGAGCTGAGTCAGGAACGGGAACCCGTGCATCCTCACGCTGGGGTTGGTGAACCCCTCCTTGACCAGCCGCTGCTCGGCCTCGTCGGCGGCCAGCCCCGCTGCGAGGCGATCACCGGCGATGCCGATCACCGCGATGACGATGAGGAAGGCGAGCAGCTTCTTCACGCCTCAGCCCACCAGGATGCGGCCGAGGACGTAGGCGACCGGCGCGACGGACAGCAGGGGGAGCGCGGCGGTGGTGGCCAGGTCGGGCTGCTTCGCACGGCGTACGAACGTGATCGCGGCGAGTGCCGTCGCGGCCGCTGCCGCTCCCGTCGTCAGCGCGGGGCCGACGGACAGGTCCGTGATCGCCGCGACCAGCAGTCCGAGCACGAGGCCGCCGACAGCCGCGATCACCGCCACCAGCCCGGTCGCCAGCGGGACCATCGACGCGCCGGCCGCAACGGCTGCCGACAGCGCCGCCAGAGCGACCAGCGCGGAGCCGCCGAGCGTCTGCTCCGTGGCGACGAACAGCGCGCCGAGCGTGGTGAGGACCACCAGGGTCATCGTGGCGGTGAGCGACTCGGTCAGTCGGGTGCGGCCGTCCCGGCGCGCCAGCTGATGGACGATCGCGCCGATCATGGCCAGCGCCAGGACGCCGGTCACCGGGGTGAGCGCCCGGGTGTCGTCGCGCACCAGGAGGAGCACGTCGGCCGTGACCGCAGCGACGCCGGCCAGGACCGAGCCGCCGACTCGGCCCGGCAGGTCGAGCGCGACGTACCAGCTCCAGACCAGGAGGCCCTGTACGACGAGCACGGCGAGCACCAGGGGCGCTTCGGCGGCGTAGGCGGCCAGGGCCAGAGCGCCCGCCAGCGCGAGGGTCAGGGCGGCGGGCATCCGCGCATCGTGCCAGACCGGACGCAGGTCACCCCGCCAGCGAGTCACCCGCCGGCGAACGGGGGGAGCACCTCGATCACGGCGGACTCGTCGAGGGTTTGCTCCCGCCGGGCGCGCAGTCCGTCGACCAGGAGGCTGCTGTGCGCGAGCACCCGGGCGAACTCAGGACTCCGGGCGGCGGCGGCCTTGTCCAGCACCTCGCCCAGCGTGCTGCCCTCGAACGGCTCCTCGGCCGTCCCCGCAGCCGCCCGTGCCGCCGCCCAGTAGCGGATCGTGCCTCGTGCCATCGCCTGCCCTTGGTGGTGTCGGTCCGGGTGCTCATCTTCTCGCGGACCGAACAGTCCCAGCGCGGGTGGCTCCTGGCCGTGTTTACTTGTCGGGAGCCAGGAGGGGGTCCGCCCATGAGCCAGCTGTTGCTGCTCACCAACGCGATGACGCCCTCGGCGTCCGTGCTGCCAGCCCTCGGCCTGCTCTCCCACCAGGTCCGGGTCGCGCCGGCGGAGGCCTCCGCCCTGCTCGACATCGGGCCTGCCGACGTCCTGCTCGTCGACGGGCGACGCGACCTCCCTCATGTCCGCTCGCTGTGCCGGATCATCCGCACAACCGGTGTCGACTGCCCGGTGCTGCTGGTGACGACCGAGGGCGGGCTCGCCGCCGTGACCGCGGAATGGGGCGTCGACGACGTCCTGCTGGACACCTCCGGTCCCGCCGAGGTCGAAGCGCGCCTACGGCTGGCCACCGGCCGGTTCGCCGCCGCGTCGCACGGCGAGGGCGACGTGCCCGAGGAGATCCGGCGCGGCGACGTGGCTATCGACGAGGCCACCTACACGGCGAAGGTGCACGGTCGCGCGCTGGACCTCACGTTCAAGGAGTTCGAGCTGCTGAAGTTCCTAGCGCAGCACCCGGGCCGCGTCTTCACCCGGGCCCAGCTGCTGCAGGAGGTCTGGGGCTACGACTACTACGGCGGCACGCGCACCGTCGACGTGCACGTGCGGCGGCTGCGGGCGAAGCTCGGTGCCGAGCACGAGTCGCATATCGGAACGGTCCGCAACGTCGGCTACCGGTTCGTCGTACCTCCTCGGGAGAACGCCGACCGACCGGTCGTCGTCCCGCAGGACGCCTGACCATCAGAACGCAGAAGAGCGGGGGCGGCCATCGGCCGCCCCCGCTCATTCCGTCGAGCTACCTAGTTGAGCCGGGTGATCCTGTTCTGCGGACCCGGCGCGACGGGTGAGTTCGTCTCGAAGTAGCGCACGAGTGCGTCGAGATCGATGTCACCGCCGAGCGGTTGCGTGCACTGGGTGAAGGCGCTGAAACCGTCACCACCGGTGGCGACGAAGTTGTTCGTCGTGACCCGGTAGCTAGCCGCCGGGTCGACCACGACACCGTTGATCTTGATATCGGCCGGGTTGACCCGGGAACCGATGGCCGCCGCCCGGTCGTAGGTGTAGGTGAAACCGTTCGACACCTGAAGGATGTTGATGACGGTGCCGTTCGTCTGCCACTGCTGCTCGAGGATCGCCTCGATCTGCGCACCGGTGCACGTCAACACTGTCAGCACGTTGTTGAACGGCTGGGTCGTGAACAGCTCACCGTAGGTGACCTCGCCTGGTGCTTCAGTACCCGAGATTTGGCTCGCGAGGATGTCGCCTCGGATGCCGCCGGGATTCATGAAGGCGACCTTCGATCCACCGAGGAGCGCAGGTGCTGTCGCCGCGAGTTGCGCGTCGGCGATCACGTCGCCGAACGCAGACTCGCCAGCCAAGTTCCCCGCCCGCAGGATGTCGCCGGTGACCGACCCGACGATCCGGTTGGAGAGGGGCGCGACCAGCGTTGCGTACTTGCCGATCAGCGACGTCATGTCCGCGGCCTTCGCCACGTCCCGCGTGACGATGTGGTTGTTCACTGTCGCAGAGAGGACATCCTTGGTAGCCCTGCTGATGGTCAGATCGATGTCGGTGACGAGTCGGCCTTGGTGCGCCGCGCCGGTCACGATCTTGCCGTCAAGCACGCAGTTGATGGCCCAGTTGGTGTGGCCGGTGATGACGACGTCGATCGCGTCGTCCATCCGCTCCACGATCGGAGGCAACGCACCGGTGGGGTTGTTGCACTGGTTGATCGCATCCACCGTGCCGACGCCCTGGGAGTTGCTCGTGTTGCCGCCCTCGTGAAGCAGCACGACGATCGTCTCGACGCCCTGCTCCTTCAGAACGGGCACCAGCGCATTCACCGAATCGGCCTCGTCGAAGAAGTTCACGGTCGAGATGCCCGCGGGCGTGACGATGTCCGGCGTCCCCTCGAGCGTCATCCCCACGACGGCAACCTTGACGCCGTCGAACTTGTGGATCGCGTAGGGCGGGAAAATGGTGTCGCCGCTGTCCTTGTACTTGACGTTGGCGGCCAAGAAGTTGAAGTCAGCGCCGGCAAAGCCGTCGCCGTCCGCGCAGCCGTCAACTGGGTGGCAGCCGCCGTTCTGCATCCTAAGCAGCTCATCGATGCCCTCGTCGAACTCGTGGTTGCCCACGCCGTTGTCGTCAAGGCCCATCAGGTTGAACGCCTCGATGGTCGGCTCGTCGTGGAACAGCGCCGAGACGAGCGGCGTGGCACCGATCAGGTCACCCGCCGACAGGAACAGCGTGTTCGGGTTGGTCGCGCGCAATGCGCGCACGTGGCTAGCGAGGTATTCGGCTCCGCCGGCGAGGTAGCAGGCGGGCGCTACGCATGCTCCGCCCGTGAGGGCACCGATACGTCCACCCGAGCCGGTGGGCGGCTCGAGGTTGCCGTGGAAGTCGTTCAGGCCGAGCAGCTGGACCTTCGTGGTCGGGGCCTTGACGGGGCCCTTGCCTGCCGGAGGTGCGGCGCTCGACGGTGCGGCCGAGAGCGCGACGGTGAGAATGGCAGCGATGGCTGCTGCGACGGCCACCGTGGTGCGGCGGCGGAGTCCGGATGCGGACATGGTGCTCCTTGATGAGGGCTGAGGTGTGCGGGCACCGTACATATCGAATCCGCGTTTTGGGGAGGGTCCTGACGAAGTCGTGACCCGTCCGGGCCGACCTTTCACTGTGTGTCACAAATCGGTCACCCGCCGGTCACGCAGATGTGACCCGAGCCCCGCCTCTAGGGTCGTCGTGTGGTCTCCCAGGACGGTCGAGGCGCAGTCCCCCAGGTCGAGGTCGTCGGACCCCTCGGCGCCGAGGAGGTCCGCGCGGTGGCCGGGCTGGTCGAGCGGGCCACGGAGGCCGACGGCGTCCGCCCCCTCTCCGAGCACGTGATGCTGCACGTGCGCTACGGCGGCGACACCCCGGGCCGCAACGTGTTGATCTACCTGGACGGGCAGCTCGCGGCGTACGGGCATCTCGATCTCACCGACCAGGTCGCCGGCCCGAGTGCCGAGGTGGTGGTGCACCCAGACCACCGCGGCGCCGGCCTGGGCCGGCTGGTCGTGCAGACGACGCTGGCCGAGACGGACGGACGGCTGCGGCTGTGGGCACACGGCGACCACCCGGCGGCGAGCGCCCTGGCCGCTTCGATGGGCTTCAGCCAGTCGCGGGAGCTGTGGCAGATGCGGCGCTCGCTGTTCGCAGCGCTGCCCGCACCGGTGCTCCGCGACGGCGTGACGGTGCGGACGTTCCGGCCCGGGGAGGACGACGAGGCCTGGCTCGGGCTCAACGCGGAGGCCTTCCGGGACCATCCCGAGCAGGGAGCCTGGACGGCGGAGGATCTGCGCCAGCGGATGGCGGAGGCCTGGTTCGACCCCCAAGGCTTCTTCCTGGCCCATCGCGACGGGCGTCTCATCGGCTTCCACTGGACCAAGGTGCACGGAGGCCATGCCCACGACACGCCCGACACCCACACCGCGGACGGGCATGGCCACGCCCCGATCGGCGAGGTGTACGTCGTCGGGGTGGCCCCCAGCGAGCAGGGGACCGGGCTCGGCAAGGCCCTGACGATCGTGGGACTGCGTCATCTCCGCCAGCTCGGCCTGCCGGACGCGATGCTGTACGTCGACGGGGACAACGAGGCGGCGATCAGGCTCTACACCGGGCTCGGTTTCACCCGTTGGGAGACCGACGTGATGTTCAGCAAGAGCGCCACCTGAACCGCTCTGCGCTGTTCACCTCCCGTTCACCTACGCAGGACCACCGCGTCACCTCCCGTGCCTAGCGTCCGCAGCGTCACGACGACAACGCAGACGTCCTGGAGGACCTCACCGTGAAGCTCACCCGCTACACCCGCCTCGCGACCGCCGTGGTCGCCGGGGCGCTCGTCCTGACCGCCTGTGGCGGGGACAACAACACCGACACGGCCAACGCCGGCAACGATACGAAGGCACTGTCCGGCGCCGTCAAGGCCGACGGATCGAGCACCGTGGCACCCCTGACCACCGCCGCAGCCGAGCTCTTCAAGGAGGAGCAGTCGGGGGTCAACGTCACCGTCGGCACCTCCGGAACCGGCGGCGGCTTCGAGAAGTTCTGTGCCGGGGAGACCGACATCTCGGACGCCTCCCGTCCGATCAAGGACGAGGAGAAGACCCTCTGCGACGGGAAGGGCATCGAGTTCGCCGAGATCGCCGTGGCGAACGACGCCCTCACCGTCGTGGTGAGCAAGGACAACGACTGGGTCGACTGCCTCACGACGGACCAGCTCAAGGCCATCTGGGAGCCCAAGTCCAAGGTGAACTCCTGGAAGGACGTCGACCCGAGCTTCCCGGACGAGAAGTTGGAGCTGTTCGGCCCGGGGACGGACTCCGGCACGTTCGACTACTTCACCGCCGAGATCAACGGTGAAGAGGGTGCTAGCCGCGAGGACTACTCGCCGTCCGAGGACGACAACGTCATCGTCCAGGGTGTGTCCGGCAGCAAGGGCGGTCTGGGCTACTTCGGGTACACGTACTTCGAGGAGAACAGCGACACCCTCAAGGCGCTGAAGATCGACGGCGGCAAGGGCTGCGTCGAGCCCAGCGCCGAAACCGCCCGGGATGGCAGCTACGCCCCGCTCTCCCGACCGCTGTTCATCTACCCGTCAAAGGCGGGTCTGGCCAAGCCCCAGGTGAAGGCGTTCCTCGACTTCTATCTCGAGAACGACGCCGACATCGCCGAGGCCGCTCAGTTCATCCCGCTCAGCGACGAGCAGAAGTCCGAGGCGAAGTCGACCTACGACGCGTTCGCCGGGTGAGGATGGCAGTCACCTCCGCTCCACCCGTGACCGCCGCAGGGAAATCCCTGCGGCGGTCTCGGCCGCGCTACGGCGAGCGCGTGATCGAGGTTCTGCTCTTCGTCGCGGCCCTGGTGTCCGTCGCGACGACGATCGGCATCCTCATCGCCATCGTCGTGCCAACGGTGGAGTTCTTCCAGTCCGTCTCGTTGAAGGAGTTCTTCACCGGCACGAGGTGGGCGCCTCTGTTCGCCGACGCCTCGTACGGCGTCCTCCCGCTGGTCACGGCCACCATCCTCATCACGCTCATCGCGATGATGGTGGCCATCCCACTGGGGCTCGGCGCCGCGGTCTACCTGAGTGAGTACGCCGCCGATCGAACCCGCTCGGTGCTCAAGCCGGTCCTGGAAGTCCTCGCCGGTGTGCCGACGGTCGTCTACGGGTTCTTCGCACTCAAGGGCATAACTCCTTACCTTCAGGACATCTGGCCGGGGGGTGGCGGCCCCAGGGTGTTCAACGCGCTCGTTGCTGGCTTCGTGATGGGCATCATGATCATCCCAACCGTCGCGTCGCTTTCCGAGGACGCCATGTCCGCCGTTCCCCGAAGCCTCCGCGACGGTGCCTACGCACTCGGCAGCTCGCGGATGCTCGTCGCCACGCGCGTGGTCGTGCCCGCCGCCGTGTCCGGGATCATCGCGGCGTTCGTGCTCGGATTCTCCCGGGCGATCGGCGAGACGATGATCGTCGCGATCGCCGCGGGTGGCCAGGCAAAGCTCACCTGGAACCCGCTCGAGGGGATGCTCACGATGACGGCCTTCGTCGCCCAAGCCGGCTCCGGCGACGTCCCCGTGGGCTCGCTCGACTACAAGACGATCTTCGCCGTTGCCTCGCTGCTCTTCGTGATGACCTTCGCGCTGAACCTGCTCAGCATCCGACTCGTGCGCAAGTTCAGGGAGGTGTACGAGTGACCAGCACCCTCGTTGCGCCGCCGCAGCGTCCCAGGCGGGATCTTCGCGGCTCCCGCCGACCGCTCAGGGAGTCGGTCTTCCGACTCTGCCTGCAGGCATCCCTGGTCATCGCGGTCTCCTTCCTCGCGGCATTGCTGATCTACGTCGTGTACACGGCATGGCCACGACTGGACCTCAACCTGCTGCGCAACATGCCTTCAACGCTGCGGCCGGAGACTGCGGGGGCACAGTCGGCCATCATGGGGACGCTGTGGGTGATCAGCCTCACCGCTCTGTTCACCGTGCCGATCGGGGTGATGACCGCCATCTACCTGGAGGAGTACGCAGACCAGTCGCGATGGTGGAACCGGGTCATCGAGATCAACATCTTGAACTTGGCGGCCGTGCCGTCGATCGTCTACGGAATTCTCGGTCTGGGTGTCATCGCGCGTGGTCTCGGTCTGGGGTTGACCGTCCTCGCTGCGGCGATAACCCTCTCCCTGCTTGTCTTGCCCGTGGTGATCATCTCGGCGCGCGAGGCGATCCGGGCTGTACCCAACTCGATCCGCTTCGGCTCCTTGGCGCTGGGCGCCACGCACTGGCAGACGATCTGGAAGCAGGTGCTTCCGGCAGCTGTCCCAGGCACTGCAACCGGCTCGATCCTGGCCCTCTCGCGGGCGATCGGCGAGGCCGCTCCGTTGCTCCTTCTCGGGGCCTTGGCCTACATCTCGTTCAACCCGGACGGCGTGCTCAGCCAGTTCACCGTGCTGCCTGTGCAGATCTACGACTTCATCAAGCAGTCCCGCGCGGACTTCGTCCCGCTGGCGTCCGCGGCCATTGTCGTGCTGTTGGTGATCCTGATCATCATGAACTCGGTCGCGATCTTCCTGCGAAACAAGTTCCAGAAGCGTTGGTGAGAACGTGACACAGTCAGTCCGCAAGCTGTCCATCACCTCGACCCCGAAAGCCAAGGAGCACCCGTTGACGACCTCCAGGGCGGGCGAGCCTCGACGGGACGTCGGCTCCTACATCGACTCCGTGTTCGATCTCACCGACGTCAGCGTCTTCTACGGGGACTACCAGGCAGTTCGCCAGGTCGACCTGCAAGTCGCCCGCAAGGAGATCACGGCCTTGATCGGACCGTCCGGCTGCGGCAAGAGCACGATCCTGCGCTGCTTCAACCGGATGAACGACCTGGTCCCGGGGGCGCGGGTGACCGGCAAGATCACCTACCACGATGAGGACCTGTACGCCGACTACGTCGACCCGATCGAGGTCCGACGGCGCATCGGGATGGTCTTTCAGAAGCCGAACCCGTTCCCCAAGTCGATCTACGACAACGTCGCCTATGGGCCCCGCGTGAACGGCGTGAAGCGCGGACTTGACGAGATCGTGGAGCAGTCGCTCACCAGCGCGGCCCTGTGGGACGAGGTAAAGGACAAGCTCGACGACAATGCGCTGGCGCTTTCGGGCGGCCAGCAGCAGCGGCTGTGCATCGCCCGCACCATCGCCGTGCAGCCGGAGGTGATCCTCATGGACGAGCCCTGCTCCGCGCTCGACCCCATCGCCACAGCGAAGATCGAGGACCTGATGGCAGACCTCGCCAAGGACTTCACCATCGTGATCGTCACCCACAACATGCAACAAGCTGCTCGGGTGTCGGATCGGACTGCGTTCTTCACCGCAGACGTCGACGAGGCGGGCGTCCGGCACGGGCGACTGGTCGAGTTCGACAACACGAGCAAGATCTTCAGCAACCCTGGCGACAGGCGGACCGAGGACTACATCACCGGCCGCTTCGGCTGACCCTGGCTACTCCAGGAACAGGTGGACGACGTAGTAGACGAGGGCAGCCATCAGCCCGGCCATCGGGATGGTGAGAACCCAGGCAACGAAGATGTTGCCGGCGACGCCCCACCGCACGCCGCGACGGCCCTTGGTGGCGCCGACGCCCATGATCGACCCGGTGATGGCCTGGGTGGTCGAGATCGGCGCCTCGAACACGTAAGCAGTCGTGTAGAGGATGCTCGACGCCACTGTCTCGGCCGCGAAGCCGCCCGGAGGGTCGAGGTGGATGATGCGCCGGCCCAGCGTTCGCATGATCCGCCAGCCACCCGAGTAAGTGCCCAGGGAGATCGCAGCGGCCGAGAGCACCACGACCCACCAGGGGATCGAGAAGTCGTCCTGATAGCCGGCCGTGACGAGGGCGAGCACGATCACGCCCATCGTCTTCTGGGCGTCCTGCAGGCCGTGGCCCAGCGCCATGGCTGACGCCGACACGGTCTGGGCCGCTCGGAAGCCCCGATTGACCGGGCGCGGTCTCTTCTTCCTGAAGCCCCAGAGGATGGCCAACATGAGCAGGAACGCGAGCAGGCCACCGACGACCGGCGAGAGCAGCATCGGGTAGACGACCTTGTCGACGACCTTGTCCCAGTGCACGGTCACCCCGCCGGCGAGACCAGCCCCGACGAGTCCGCCGATGAGCGCGTGCGAGGACGAGGACGGCAGGCCGAAGAACCACGTGATGAGGTTCCAGGAGATCGCACCGAGCAGCGCCGCCAGCACCACCACGAGCGCATGCTCGCCCTTGGGTGGCTCGAGCACGCTGAAGACGGTCTTGGCGACCTTGGTGCCCAGGAAGGCACCGACGAAGTTCATGACGGCCGCCATCAGCAGGGCCACCCGCGGCGTCAGGGCGCGGGTCGACACCGAGGTAGCGATCGCGTTCGCCGCATCGTGGAAGCCGTTGGTGTAGTCGAACACCAACGCGACCGCGATGACCGCGATCGTGGTGCCAAGCTCCACCGGTCAGGACTCCTTGACGGCGATCGTCTCGACCGTGTTGGCGACGTGCTCGAAGGCGTCGGCCGCCGCCTCGAGCTGGTCCACGACCTCCTTGAGCTTGAGCACGGTGAGCGCGTCGTACTCGCCGCTGAAGAGCCGGGCGAGCAGCCGCCGGTAGACCTGGTCGGCCTGGTTCTCGAGCCGGTTGAGCTCGATCCAGAACTCCTTGAGGTCCTTCATCCCGCGCAGCCGCGGCATCGCCTCGGCGGTGAGCTCGGCGGCGCGCTCGAGGACGTCGACCTGGTCGGCGATCTCGGGCGGCAGCTCGGCGATGTTGTAGAGGACCACGAGGTCGACTGCTGCCTCCATGCAGTCCATGACGTCGTCGAGGGAGGACGCGAGGCGGTAGATGTCCTCGCGGTCGAAGGGGGTCACGAAGGTCTCGTTGAGCTCACGCATGATCGCGTGAGTCGCCTCGTCGCCCGCATGCTCGGCGGCGCGCATCTTCTCGGCGATCTCCTTGCGCTGAGACGGGTCGGCTCCCAGCAGCTCCTTGAGCAGGCGGGCGCCGACGACGAGGTTCTGCCCCGACGTCGCGTACATCTCGTAGAAGCTGGTCTTGCTCGGGCGCAGGTTCAAGCGCACGGGGGCTCCTGACAGTCAGCCGTCAACCGATCATGGGACGTTGCGGGGCCGATGCTAGGCCCCGCTCGGAGCAGCGCGGAAACCGACCCGGGCCGGGGGGTCAGGACTTGTCGGACGACTCCGGGGCCAGGCCCAGAACGAGGTCGATCTCAGCCTGGCTGAGCGGCTTGTCCGACGAGGAGGCGGCGATGACGAGGTCGCCGTACAGCTCGATCTCATCGAGCACGAGGGGGTCTTGGACGCGCGCGTCGGTCTTGTCCATCGACTTCCCTTCTCCCGGCGAGTCCATGAGCAGTCCTCTGCGTGAGCAGCGGCGTGCCAGAGCAGCACTGTGCCTGGCCTATGAGCCTAGGTATGCCCTCTTTACGCGGCCATGACCCACCCGAGCCATCTGCGGCTGCCCCGGACGCGGCCCGGGCGTAGCCCGTCGAAGCGGATGGTGACGGGGGCCGGCGTCCCCTGCCGCGTGCCGGCCCCCATCACCATCTGCGCTTCCCGTGCGGTTTGGGTTCAATCCCGGCAACGGTTCCGACTTTCCCGGCGGGCGGTAATGCTGGCTCCGTGACCCTGCCCGGACGCCGCGCCCCCGCTCCGCCCCAGGCCGGTGAGGCCTTCTGGCTGACCGAGCCTGCGCTGGCCCCGCCTGCCCCGTGGTCCCGGATCGGCCGACTGCTCCTGGTCGGCTTCCTCGTCGTCCTGATGGCCCTCTGCGGCCTGCTGGTCCTCGCCGCGGTGACCAGCGACACCGGGCTGATCGGGTTCCTGATCGGGGTGACCCTCGCCCTGCTCCCGCTGCCTGTCGTCCTCGCGGCGTTCCGGTGGGTCGACCGCTACGAGCCCGAGCCCCGCTGGCTGCTCGCCTTCGCCTTCTTCTGGGGCGCAACCGTGGCCGCGCTGGCCGCGGCCGTGCTCAACACGGCGACCACGATGGTCGCCGCGAACACCGGCGACCCGGCCGAGGGGATGGCGGCCACCGCCGTCTACGTCGCACCCTGGGTCGAAGAGGCCGCCAAGGGCCTGGCCGTGCTGGCCGTCTTCCTGTTCCGGCGGCGGGAGTTCGACGGTGTCGTCGACGGCATCGTGATCGCGGGTCTCACCGGCGTGGGCTTCGCGTTCACCGAGAACATCCTGTACTTCGGTCGGGCGTTCCTCGCCGGCTCGGAGGACCTCGGACTCTCCGGCGGCATCTTCGCCGTCGGGCTGACCTTCGTGCTGCGCGGTGTCCTGTCCCCCTTCGCGCATCCGCTGTTCACCGTCATGACCGGGATCGGCTTCGGCGTCGCCGCCCAGTCCTCCAGCGTCGCGGTCCGGTGGCTGGCCCCGCTGATCGGCTACCTCGCAGCAGTCCTGCTGCACTCGTTCTGGAACTATTCCGCCCTGGGTGGGCTGCAGGCCTTCCTGACCGGCTACGCGGTGATCATGGTGCCGGCCTTCGCCCTCGTCGTCGCCGTCGCGGTGTGGTCGCGCCGCCGCGAGGGCGCCGTCGTGGCGCGGTGGCTGCCGGCGTACGCCCAGGCCGGCTGGCTGGCCCCCGAGGACGTCACCATGCTCGCCTCGCTGCCCGCGCGCCGGCAGGCGGTGGCCTGGGCGACAGGCGTGTACGGCGAGCGCGGTGCCCGCGCCCTGCCGGCCTTCCAGCACGCCGCTACCGAGCTGGCCTTCCTCCGCGACCGCGCCGAGCGCGGCACCGTGCAGGAGGACTTCACCCAACGGGAACGTTCCCTGCTCGCCGAGGTCGCCCGGACCCGGGCGGCCATCCACGACCCCGGCCTGCCGCTGACCCACAGCTGAGCGCCAGGTGGCGTCAGCTGTTGGACGGTGCCTTCGAGATCGCCTCGACCAGGTCACCGATCTTGTCCACCGGCAGGTTGCGCGCGATGTCGGCCTGGCTGACCATCCCGACCAGGTCGTGGCCGTCGATGACCGGCAACCGGCGCACGCCGTGGTCGCTCATCGTTCGCAGGGCGTCCTCGACCGTGTCGTCGGCGCCGATGGTGTACGGCTTGCCCTCAGCGAGCTCCTCGACCTTGATCGAGCCGGGGTCGCGGCCCTCCGCGACGACTCGCACCGTTATGTCACGGTCGGTCAGCATGCCCTTGAGCCGGTTGTCCTCGCCGCAGATCGGCAGGGCGCCGACATCGAGGTCGCGCATCTTCCGGGCTGCCTCGACAAGCGTCTCTCCGACGTTCGCGCACTCCACGCCGGTGGTCATGATCTCGCGAACGGTCTTCATGGAATGCCTCCTGCTGGTCGGGTCAGTTGTTCTCGCCGTACCCTCCGCAGCACGGGAGTAACGCCACGACGTCGACGGGAGGCACCCTGTGCGGCTGCTCCTGATCGGCGCGCCCGGGTCCGGAAAGGGCACCCAGGCCACTCGCCTGGCCGAGCACTTCGGCCTCACCCACATCTCCAGCGGAGACCTCCTGCGCCAGCACGTCACCGAGGGGACCCCGCTCGGGACAGCGGTCCAGCAGTACGTCGCGCACGGCGACCTGGTGCCCGACACGCTGCTGATGGACGTGCTGCGCAAGCCCGTCGTCGCGGCCAGCAACTCCGGCGGCTACATCCTCGACGGCTTCCCGCGGACGGTCGAGCAGGCCCAGATCGCGTACGCCGTCGCGAAGGACCTCGGCGTCGAGGCGCAGGTCGCCGTGCACCTCGACGTGGCCCGCGAAGAGCTGGTCCGGCGGCTGCTCGCGCGTGGGCGCGGCAGCTGATGACACCGAGGAAGTCATCGAGCACCGGCTCGAGGTCTACATGGAGCACACAGTCCCGATGCTCGACTACTACGAGTCGCGCGAGGAGCTCCTCCGGGTCGACGGCGGACGCGCACCGGACGAGGTGAGCTGGGCTCTCGTCAGCCAGCTCGAGCAGATCCGCCGGAAGCTCGCGCTCTGAGCGTGGCCGGTATCGTGCCGCGGTGACCGCTCCCCTCAAGGCCTCGCTCAAGCGCGGTCTCCGAACCGCCGACCCGGTCCTGCGCTGGCTGGTTGCCCGCGTCGTACGACCGCTCCTCCCGCACGTCGCCCGGCTGCCCGTCCGCCACCGCGAGGGGGGCCGCACCCGCGTCACGATCCTGATCCTCAACGCCTACGGCATGGGCGGCACGATCCGGACGGCGTTCAACCTGGCGAGCTACCTGTCCGAGCAGTACGACGTCGAGGTGCTCAGCGTGAAGCGCCGCAAGCGCGAGCCTTTCTTCGCGTTCCCGCCCGGCGTGAGGGTCACGGCGCTGGACGACACCTTCGACCGGGGCGGGCTGGGCAGGCGGCTGGCGCGACTACTGCTGGCGGCCTTCCCGAGCTCGCTGGTCAACGAGCAGGACTGGCGCTACCCGGAGTTCTCGGTCTGGACCGACCTGCTGATCATGAACCGCCTGCGCGGTCTCACCGGCGTGCTCATCACCACCCGGCCGGGACTGAACATCATCTCCGCGCAGTACGCCCCGCCGGGCGTGCGCACGATCGCGCAGGAGCACATGAACCTGCCCTCGCACCGGCCCCAGCTGCGCGCCGGCATCAAGGAGTCCTACCCGCGCCTGGACGTGCTGGCGGTCCTGACGGCCAGCGACCAGCGTGACTACGCCGAGCTGTTCGCATCGGGCCCGCCGCCGGTGGTCCGGATGCCCAACGCCGTGCCGGAGGTGGGCGGTGGCCAGGCCGACCTGTCGGCCAAGACGGTCATCGCCGCCGGCCGTCTCACCACCCAGAAGGGGTTCGACCGCCTGATCCCCGCGTGGGAGCCGGTCGCCCGCGCGCACCCGGACTGGACCCTCGAGATCTACGGCGAGGGACAGCAGCGGGAGCGGCTCGAGGGACTGATCGCCGAGCACGACCTGGCGAAGAGCGTGCGGCTGATGGGCCGCACCGAGCGGCTCGGCCACGCCTTCGCTGCATCGTCGGTGTTCGTGCTCAGCTCGCGCCGGGAGGGCCTGCCGATGGTGATCCTGGAAGCGATGAGCAAGGGCCTGCCGGTCGTCAGCTTCGACTGCCCCACCGGTCCGGTCGAGATCGTGGTCAGCGACCACAACGGCGTTCTGGTGCCCAACAACGACATCCCCGCGCTGAGCAAGGCGCTGCTGGACGTGATCGACGACGAGGCATACCGCACCACCCTCGGGAAGGGCGCGCTGGAGACGGCGGCGCGCTATGACATCCAGGTCATCGGCCGGGACTGGGCCGAGCTCGTGGAGGACGTCCTTGCCCGGCCGGCGACGACTCAGTCGGACTCGGGCAGATAGCCCCAGGCCCGGCTGATCTCCCTCAGCGAGCCGGGCACCTCGGCCGGCGAGGGCAGCGGGCGGGCCGGCTGGACGGTGCCCGACCTGATCCGGTCGGTCCAGTCCCCGAGGCCCTTGACGAAGTCGCCGCGGGTCCTGGAGCCGTAGTCGAGCATGCCGGGCTCCCACGGCACGTCGAGGAACTCGCAGAGCTGCCGGGTGACGGCCTCGGGATCATCGGTCAGGTCCTCGTAGCGGACGGTGAGACCGGGCAGCGCCTGCCGGGCCTCCTCGACCGCCTTCATGAACGTCAGGGTCCGCGCGATGTGGCGGTCCATCGGGTCCTTCGGGTACGCCGCCTGGCGGGACCGGGCGATCGACAGGGGGTGTCGCAGCAGGAACACGAACCGGGCATCCGGCCAGGTCGCTGCGATCCGCCGCCAGATGAAGGCGTCCGACGGCGTCTTGTTCACCACCGTGGTCTTGCCGCTCAGGCGCAGCTGGCGGTCGAGCAACCGGTCCCACAGCATGTGCTCGAGGCCTGCTTCGTCGAGCCCGATCGCCGCCATCGCGTTGCGCGCGTTGCGCGAGCCCAGCCGAACGCCGAGCCGTGACAGGTGCAACTCGTGTGGTGCGTGGAGTTGCGAGTGGCTGCCGAGGATGGCCCGGAGCAGGGTGGAACCCGAGCGGATCGAGCTGATGATGAAAACCGGGGCTGTGAGCAGCCTCACCTCGGGAGGCATCGGCGCCAGCACCAGTTCCGGCCGCGGCCGGCGCTTCTTGGGCTTCGAGGCTGGGGTGCGGACCGGCTGCAGCTCGTAGCCGCTGGCCCGGCGCAGCGTGGAGTTCACCCGCGTCCTCAGGGTGTGCTTCCAGGCCATCAACCGAACGTAGCCCACCGTGCGCGGGGCCTCGGACGGCCACCGAGCGCGTGGTCAGCCCGCGGGTGAGGTAACGGGCACCACCTCCCGTTGCGTACTCTGGCCTCTGAAATTCGCGCATCCGGCCCCCCATGTGGGGCATCGCCACGACGCCAGCCCAGGAGGTGAACTCGCCCGATGCAAGACGCTGCCCGCTACCAGCTCTCCCAGCTGGACGCTCTGGAGGCAGAATCAGTCTTCATCTTCCGCGAGGTCGTCGCCGAGCTGGAACGGCCCTGCCTGCTCTTCTCCGGCGGCAAGGACTCGATCGTGATGCTGCGGCTGGCGGAGAAGGCGTTCGCGCCCGCGCGCATCCCGTTCCCCGTCATGCACATCGACACGGGCCACAACTTCCCCGAGGTCCTGGAGTTCCGGGACCGACGCGTCAAGGAACTCGGCGTACAGCTCATCGTCGCGAGCGTCCAGGACGCGATCGACGAGGGGCTCGTTCACGAGATGCCCGACGGGTCGCGCAACCGCATCCAGACACCGGTGCTGCTCGCCGCGATCGAGGAGCAGAAGTTCCAGGCGGTGTTCGGTGGGGCGCGACGTGACGAGGAGAAGGCCCGGGCCAAGGAGCGGATCTACTCCTTCCGCGACGAGTTCGGCCAGTGGGAGCCCAAAAACCAGCGGCCTGAGGTGTGGGGCCTCTACAACGGCAAGGTCCACGTCGGCGAGAGCATCCGGGTGTTCCCGCTGTCCAACTGGACCGAGCTCGACGTGTGGGACTACGTCGCCCGCGAGTCACTCGAGGTGCCGTCGATCTACTACGCACACGAGCGTGAGGTCTTCGAGCGCGACGGGATGCTCTACGGCGTCAACGAGTTCTGCCGCCCCAAGGAGGGCGAAGAGGTCTTCAAGACCTCCGTCCGCTACCGCACGGTAGGCGACGCGACGCTGACGGCCGCTGTGCGCTCCGACGCCGACACCGTCGAGAAGGTGATTGCCGAAACGGCGACCAGCCGGCTCACCGAACGCGGTGCCACGCGCGGCGACGACAAGTTCAGCGAGGCGGCGATGGAGGATCGCAAGCGCGAGGGGTACTTCTGACGTGGACATCCTCCGAATCGCCACGGCCGGGTCCGTGGACGACGGCAAGAGCACGCTGATCGGGCGGATGCTCTTCGACACCAAGACGGTGTTCCAGGACCAGCTCGAGTCGGTCGAGCGGGCGAGCAAGCAGCGCGGCGACGACTACGTCGACCTTGCGCTGCTGACCGATGGACTGCGCGCCGAGCGCGAGCAGGGCATCACCATCGACGTCGCCTACCGCTACCTCGCAACACCGCGGCGGAAGTTCATCATCGCCGACACACCGGGGCACATCCAGTACACGCGCAACATGGTGACGGGCGCGTCGACGGCCGACCTGGCGCTGGTTCTGGTCGACGCCCGCAAGGGCCTGGTCGAGCAGAGCCGCCGGCATGCGTTCCTGGCGACCATGCTGCAGGTGCCGCACCTCGTGCTGTGCGTCAACAAGATGGACCTCGTCGACTTCTCTCGCGACGTCTACGAAGGCATCCGCGACGAGTTCGAGCAGTTCGCGACGCGGCTCAATGTGCACGACCTCCGCGTGATCCCCGTCTCGGCGCTGCACGGCGACAACATGGTGACGCGCTCGGAGCACACCCCGTGGTACGACGGACCCACCCTGCTGCACCACCTCGAGAACCTGTACGTCGCGTCGGACCGCAACCTCATCGACGTGCGCTTCCCGGTGCAGTTCGTGGTGCGCCCGAAGTCCACGGAGCACCACGACTACCGCGGCTACGCCGGCCAGGTTGCCGGCGGCGTGCTGAAGGCCGGCGACGACGTGATGGTGCTGCCCTCCGGGCTGACGTCGAAGATCGCGTCGGTCGAGACCGCCGACGGACCGGTCGAGGAAGCATTCCCCCCGATGTCGGTGACCGTGACGCTCGAGGACGACATCGACGTCTCCCGCGGCGACATGATCTGCCGGCCGAACAACATGCCGACCGTCGCGCAGGACGTCGAGGCCATGGTCTGCTGGATGACCGACGAGCCGTTGGTGGCGGGGCAGAAGTTCGCCATCAAGCACACCACGCGGATGGCCAGGGCAATGGTCAAGGACGTGCGCTACAAGCTGGACGTGAACACGCTGCACCGTGACGAGAGCGCGTCGGAGCTCGGCCTCAACGACATCGGTCGGCTGAAGCTGCGCACGACGCAGCCGCTGCTGTGCGACCCCTACGGCCGCAACCGCACGACAGGGGCCTTCATCCTCATCGACGAGCGGACCAACCGCACGGTCGCAGCCGGGATGATCGCCGCAGCTTCGTGAGCCACGCCGGTCCGATGTTCGTGCCGAGCGACCACGCGCTCGCCGACCTCAGGCTGCTGATGCGCGGCATCGACCTGCCCCTCGACGTCCTCGGCGGCTCCTACCTCCCCGGTGATCATGCAGAACCTGCGCGCCGGGCCCGGCTGCGGGTCCCGGCCGAGCTCGTCGAGCGGGTGACCGAAGCCGGCACCCTGGTCCTGGCCGACGAGGAGAGCAAGCCGCTCGCAACACTTACCGGCGTCGCAGTCTCACTCGCCGACGGTCACGGTGCCGTGGTCGAGGGCGGCGTCGAGCCGGTCGACGCAGCACTCTGGGCGCCACTCGCCCTGGCCCGCGACGGCGCCGGACCGGTGACCGTCGTGCTCGCCACCCGCCCGTTGCTGACCGCCGACGTGCAGCAGATCCGGTCACGGGTCGACCGCGGCTCGCTGGTCATCGCCGTGCCCGTCGCCGGACCGACACCGGACGGGCTGCCGGCGCCCACGCTGCTGCGCCTGGTGCGCGCCGCGCTCGGCCCGGAGGCCGGCGAGCGGCCGGTGGACGTCGTACCGGTCGACCTGGCCTGGCGGGATCCGGAGACTGACGCGGCCCTCGCCGGCGCCGTGGTCCGGGCACTCGGGGCGCCCGAACCCACCCCGTTGGCGGCCGGGGAACAGGACTGGGAACGCCTGCTCGAGGCGCTCGACGCCGACCGCCCCCTGCCGGCCGTCGCTGACGACGCCACGCTGGCCGAGCTGCGCAGGTGGCTTCCTCCCCGCAGTCGGCGCGGTGTGGTCGTGCTGTTCACCGGCCTGTCCGGCTCCGGCAAGTCCACCTTGGCCCGTGGACTCGCGGCCTACATCCGCGCCAACACCGAGCGAACCGTCAGCCTGCTCGACGGCGACGAGGTGCGACGGATGCTGTCGTCAGGGCTCGGCTTCGACCACGCGTCCCGTGACCTCAACGTGCGCCGCATCGGCTTCGTCGCAGCGGAGGTCGCGCGCCATGGCGGCGTCGCCATCTGCGCACCGATCGCGCCGTACGCCGAGAGCCGCACCGCCGTGCGGGCGATGGCCCGCGAGGTCGGCGGGTTCGTGCTCGTGCACGTCAGCACGCCGCTGGCCGAGGCCGAGCGACGCGACGTAAAGGGGCTCTACGCGCGCGCCCGGGCCGGCCTCATCGAGCACTTCACCGGCATCAACGACCCGTACGACGAGCCGACCGACGCGGACGTCACCATCGACACGTCGGTGCTCTCCGTGGACGACGCCGTCGGCCGGCTCGTCGACTTCATGCAATCGCGCGGGTGGCTGCCGGCGGTTGACGGGCAGAGCTGACGTCGATGGACCTGTTCCTTCTGGTCGCCTCGTTCTTCATCGGCGTCGTCGTCGGCCTGACCGGCATGGGCGGTGGTGCGCTGATGACGCCGGCCCTCATCTTCTTCTTCAAGGTGGACCCGCTCGTCGCCATCTCCAGCGACCTGGTCGCGAGTGCGGTGATGAAGCCGGCCGGGGCCTCCGTGCACCTGCGACGGAAGACGGTGAACCTCCGGCTCGTTGGGTGGCTGTGTCTGGGCTCGGTGCCGGCGGCCTTCTGCGGTGTGCTGATCACGCGCGCGTTCACCGACGGCGAGGCGTTGCAGGACTTCTTGCAGAAGGCGCTCGGTGTGGCCCTGCTGATCGCCGCGTTCGGGTTGATCGTCCGCGCCTACCTGCGGCTGCTCGAGCGCGCCAGGATCCGCGACGGGATGGTGGGGCCTTACCGCACGGGCCCGCCCGTGGTCGTCGTACGGCCCATCCCGACCATCATCGTCGGCGCACTCGGCGGGCTCGTCGTCGGCATCACGTCGGTCGGATCGGGCTCGCTCATCATCATCACGCTGATGGTGCTCTATCCCGGACTGAAGGCGGCGGAGCTCGTCGGCACCGACCTCGTCCAAGCGGTTCCGCTCGTCATGTCGGCGGCCTTGAGCCATCTCTTGTTCGGCGACTTCTCGCTCGCACTCACCATCCCGATGCTGTTGGGGGCCGTCCCCGGCGCCTTCCTCGGCGCACAGATCTCGACCCGCGCGCCGGGCGGCCTGGTGCGTCGCGCCCTGGCTTTCGTGCTGCTCGCGTCGTCGTTGAAGCTGCTCGGGGTGAGCACGGCGGTGACCGGGGTGGTGCTCGCGCTCGTGCTGTTGATCGCGCCGCCGATGTGGATGCTCGTACGACGTCACCACGGGTTCCCGGCCCGGTCGGGGGGCCACTGGATCCGGGGACCGGCACGGGAGCGTGTTCCGGTGGGAACTGCCTCGGAGGATACGTAGCCAGCTCGGGTGTCACGATTCCCGCTCGTGGCGGAGATGCGTGTGTGATGCTGAGTCGACTCAAGCCGCGGGTCTCAGCTGGAGCCACTCCCTGCGAGGCCCCCGTGACCTATGACCCGCCGCGCGGCTGGGTTGAGCCCGTCATACCGAAGGCTGGCGAACCCGAGAGGAACCTCGCGGTCTTCCATGCGAACGACCGGTGCTCTCGCATCAACGACCCGCTCGCACTGCGACGCGTCGACAAGCCGTACAGCGCAGCGAGGTGCAACGTCTGCGCCAGCCTCGGCTGACGGTATGGCCCGTCACAACTCAGAGGGCCGGCCGCGGGTTCGATTCTCCCCACGGCTGTTGCTCGTTCAACTGCTCGACCGCCGGAAGGCATGACCCGGGGGGATTTGCTCGTAGGGTTCCCTTCATGTCACGCAACCACTACGGCTTCCTCAACTTCGCCCTCGACGCCGCCCTTACCCTCCTCACCGCGGGACTCTGGCTGATCTGGATTTTCGTCCGCGAGATGCGTAGGCGCTGAGGAAGTTTCAAAGGGGTCCATGGGTGCCCTCCCACGAACAGGCTCCTCGGCAAGTGCCTGTTTCCCAACCGCTGCGTGCCGCGGTTATGCCCGTGGGCCCCGTGGGACTCGAACCCACAACCCGCGGATTAAAAGTCCGCTGCTCTGCCAGTTGAGCTAGAGGCCCGGCGTATGCGAAGAACGATAGGAACTTCCCAGGGGCAACTCTAGGAAGAATCGTCCAGATCCCGGGCCACTGTAGCGCCGCCTTCTTGGTGTCTCTGAACACGTCCGAGGTGGCCCGCGAGTCGCGAGAAGGATGTCCGGAGTCGGACCTCGCTCAAACCGCCGGCGCCGGCCCAGGGTGAGATTTGGCACATCTGCTGGTCGAGGGGCCTAGCCTTCCGGACCATGAACGAGAGCGAGTTGCTCGGAGATCTCCCCGTCGGCCTGGCCCTTTCGCTTGGCGCCCTGCGCACGGCCGAACACATCACGTATCACGAGCGTGCTGGTGAGACAAGAGAACGTATGGGTACGGCTCTCGAGTACCTCGGGACTGGCCTGCTCGCCACCGCACCCGAGATCTTCGTCACCGGCCGACTTCCTGCCCTTGCCGATGTCGCGAAAGACTGGATGCCCGATGATCGCTGGCGGTTTCTGGTCGAGCTCCGGTGCTCCAACCCGTTCTATCCCTACCAGTTCGAGATGAGCGGTGACCGCGCGAAGGCACGCAACGCGTCGCTGCGGGAGGTCTCGCGCATCGCACTAAGACTGCCGATGGATTCTGGTGACGACGTCGGCGAAGCGTGGGAAACGATCCACGAGCGGGAACGCGCGTTCCTGCGCAGGGATGCCTTGCGCCGCAAAGCGGTCGACCCAAAATCCTGGGCTGTGGCCATTGGGGTCGGGGTGACCGTCGCCGGCGCAGCGGTCGTGGCCGCGCCCGCGATCGCGCTGATGATGCCAGCGGCCAGCGGCCTAAGCGGGGCTGCGGCGGTGTCCGCAGGACTCGCCCAGCTCGGTTTCGGGTCCGTTGCGACAGGCGGACTTGGCATGGTCGGCGGGATGTGGGTGCTAGGTGCAGCCGGTGCTGCTGCTGGCACCATCAGCGCAACCACCGCGCAGTTGCTCGCCCAGCCGGGAAGCGCCCACCTGGTCGGCGTGGAGGTCCGCAAGCTCATGGTGACCTACACCTTGGCGCAGCAGGGCAAGCTTGAGGACACGACGGAAGTGCTCGCGAAGGGCCTCGACCACATGTCCGACGAGGTAGCCGACTTAGTGAAGCTCGAGGAGTCGCGCAACGAGAAGGGCAGTGGCCGGTTAGGCGAGCTCTACGCCCTCCAGCGCACCCTGAACTTCGCCGGGGAATACATGGCTGAGGGGTATCGGGGAACCGGCGCCTAGATCGGCTAGGCGCGTCGCGCTGCACCCGCGTCGGAGGGTCGCGACGCCCAGGCGGACAGCAGGTCGCGTGCAGTCATCAGGTCGTTCGGCGACAGCCGGTCGAGGATCTCTTGGATCTCTGAACGGGCTTTGACGGTTTGCGGCGGCATTCGGCCCCCGTGATTAGTTTCGTTCGCCGGCTCATCGAAGAGCAGTGAATCGACTGTGATACCTAACGCCCGGGCAATGTTGGCAAGGTTGGACGCACTCGGGTCGCGAAGGTCGCGCTCGACCTGGTTCACGAGCGAGTAGCTGACGTCGGCGTCCGCAGCCAGTCTTGCCCGAGACAGGCCCTTGGCATTCCGGAACGCCGTCAGACGCTGACCCAACGTGGACATGTTCTGGTCCTTTCGGCAGAGCGCTTGCGCAGCACCACGGTGACGTGTCATGATCGGATTCGGTCATCGAATTCGATGACCGAATCCGCTCCAGGTACGAGAGTACCGATTACCAGGAGGCTGTCATGCCCAACGAGAAGGACGAATTCGACACCAGCGCATCCGACACATCCTTCGAGGAGACCTCGTTCTGGGACACCTTGGGCCGGAACTTGCGGCGCCTTGGTGACCACGTCATCGAGAAGATCCTCCTTGCCTACTACGTGGCGATCGATCCGGCCACGCCGGCGTGGGCACGCACTGCCCTCTTCGGGGCCCTCGCCTATTTGGGGCTGCCGCTGGATGCTGTTCCCGACTTCCTTCCCGGAGTCGGCTTCGCAGACGATGTCAGCGTGCTCGCCGCGGCGCTCGTTGCCGTGGCGGTATTCGTGACCAGTGATCACTTTGCCCAGGCGCACGACCAGATGCGCCGCTGGGGGTTCAGGTTCGAAGACGACAGTGAGGCGCCCATGGCCGCCGCCGCCTGAGTCACAGTCAAAAGCGAGCCCGAACCCACTCGACCCGAGGAGTTCTTTGATGGGGGTCCAGCACACTGAAGACTTCGAGCTTGAGCCGCATCGCGTACATGAAGCGCTCCTTCGAGAAGCGGTGTGGAATCGCTACGCGGAGCTCACTGCCGCCGTCGACTTCAACTTCCAACACTGCACCGACCCGGACACCTTGAGCACAAGCTTCCGCCGGAGCATGCCCACCGATCCCCTACCGTCAGTTCTCCGCAATCGACTCGGTCCGACAGTCGACGTGACCGAGCAGGTCTCATGGAAGTCGGAAGGGGTCAGCAAGAACTGCGCTGGTGACTTGCACGTCACGATTGTGCGTCCCGCGGTCATCTTTCGCGGCGAGCTCGACATCAGGCCAGCGGGACGGGGCAGCCAGCTGCTGGTCAGTGGAGGGACACCCAGCATGCCTTGGTACGCGAAACCCTTCACGGCCCAGGTGGAAGACATCGTCACGACCGCGCTGCGCAAACTCTGTCAAGCAGTCCGAGACGACTCGAAGGACATGCTCTAGCCCTGCTGGTGGTGAAAACCAGGCCAGCACAAGGCCAGGCAGCTGTGAACCAACCTGTAGGGCAACGCGCCCGCGGACCTACGCCGTTCGGACACCCGTCACGTCGTACACGTGGTGAATGCCGTCGTGGAGGAGATAGCGGGCGAACGTCGTGACGGTGAACCGCGAGCCGTCGTCGCGCGAGCCCGTGCGATCCCACTGGTCGCCTGTGACTTCAGCGAACTGGTCCGCGATCACAGCCCCCGCATCGGCCAGCTCGGCAGCGACTGTCGCCGGGTCCTGCTCGCCGTAGCGGTCCTCGACTGCGGTCTTGTCCTGGTCCCAGTTGGCGAACAGCGGGTCGTCCTCGGCGAGCATCAGCTGCAGGCGCGCGTAGAAGACGCGGAACACGTCGCGCACGTGGCAGCCGTACTCCAGCGGCGACCACGTCGCCGGATCAGGCCGCGCGGTCACGCCACCCGGCACATCGACAGCACCGGTGAGCACGCCCTGCCAGGACGCCGTGACGTCCCGCAGCAGGCCCGCCACCTGCTCCGGCGCGATGCCGCGGGTGTCGAGGCCGCACTCCGGACACGGGCGATCCAGCACCCAGGTCCAGTTCTTGGTGTCGGGGACGATGCCGTCCGCAGAGCCGGTCATGGACCGAACTCTAGGGAACGACGAAGGGGCCCCGCCGTGATGGCGGGGCCCCTTCGGTACGCCAGCGGTTGCTGACGAAGCGTGCTCAGATCAGATGGGGCGAACGTTCTCGGCCTGCGGGCCCTTGGGGCCCTGGGTGACCTCGAACTCGACCCGCTGGTTCTCGTCGAGCGAGCGGTAGCCGTCGGCCTGGATGGCCGAGAAGTGCACGAAGACGTCGGCGCCGCCGCCGTCCTGTGCGATGAAGCCGAAGCCCTTTTCGCCGTTGAACCACTTCACTGTGCCCTGCGTCATGCTGTTGCTCCTTCGTGGGGCGAGGCGGTGCCGGCACTTTGCCGACCCCGGGCTGCCGCGTTAATCGTCGTCCCACATCCAGACCAACGGCCAAGAATGAGAAAACGCCCGGCGGATTACACTCCGTCGGGCGTTCTAGAACGTGCGAGGAACTGCAATTGCAACCACCGAGAACGCTAGCACGGGCCGTTCCGGATGGGAAACCCCCGACTGGGTGAACGGGGACAGCCCCTCACCCCCGCTCAGGCCGGCGGCGGCGGTTTCCAGCCCGGCAGCGCCCTGGCCCCCTCGCCGCCGTAGATCTCAGCGTGGTTGCCGTCGTCGAGGATGCGGTCGTGCTCGGGGTCGAGGCGGATCGTGTCGGGCAGCTCGAACCGGGCCGCGAGCAGGTCGAAGTCGATCGGCCCGATGAGCTCGCAGTACCACCCGTGCGGCTGGGGCAGGAAGCCGAAGTAGGGCGTCTCGTAGCGCAGCTCGTTGCCCGCCCCGACCAGCGCGAGCAGCACCGGCACCAGGTGGCTCATCGGCGGCTCGCCTCGACGGCCGTGTGCCTCGATGACCTCGCGATCCTCGCTCACGCTGAGCATCCTCTCAGCCGTACGACGTGGGCTCACGGCGCCGACACCGCATCGACGTGGATCCGGGCCTGCAACGTGTGCAGCGCCCGCCGCTCGGCCACCTCGAGGACGCCGTCGTCGATGAGACGCTGCATGTCGGGGATGAAGACCTGGCGGAGACCGCCCGCGCCGTACATCGGGTTGTTGCGCGCGATCGCGACCGCCACCTCCAGGTCCTCGCTGGCGCGGAACACGGTGACCTCGTCGCGGTAGACGCCGTTGCGGGGGGCCACCTGCACGCCCTCGAACAGCTCCCGGGCGTTGCCCCCGACGTCGTCAGCCACCTGCCGCGGCACCGCGAAGCCGGAGAACGGCAGCTCCGGGAGAGCGGCCACACTCCCCGCCGCCACCTCGTCGCCGGCACCGAGCCGGACCGTGTACCAGTCGTCCACCCCCGGATAGGCGCCGTGGCCCTGGAAGGCCGCGGCCCGCCCCGCCGGTGACCCGACCGGGACATTGGGAGGCGGCAGCGGCCGCTCCCGGCCGGGCAGCAGCGTCCGGGCCCGCTCGAGGAAGGACAGCCGGGTGGACGCGTCGTCGATGTGGTCGAGCCGGCGCAGCGTCGTGCCCATGTCGGCCAGCTCGTCGACCACCCTGGCTGTCCGGGCCCCGCGCGCGGCCGCTCCACCACCGGCCGTCGCCAGCGTGATCAGCAGGTCGGGCACGAGGTGGCCGATCGCCCGGCCCGGCGACTCCTGCCAGGTGTCCCAGTCGAGGATCGCCTTGCCGAACTCGACCGGGTGCGTCACGCCGTACAGGAGTCCCTCGCCGAGCGCGGTCACGTCGCGCTCCCAGCCCTCGGGGTCGACCATCATCCGCACCGTCGAGATCGACCAGGCCAGCTCGACCATGCCCGCGGTGGCCTCCCACGCGCCCCGCCCGATCTCGGCGACGAAGTGCCCGGCGCTCTCCCACCAGTGCGGCTCGCGCGGCGCGTCGGCCCACGCCGCCTCCGTCCGCCGGGCTGCCTGGTCACCGGCCGCGCGGACCCGGGCGCGCGCGTCGTTGAGCAGCGCCCGGGCACGGTCGCGGCCCTCGCCGCCCGGGTCGACCGGCGCTGGCTCGTCCTGACGCCGCCAGGCGGCGGAGGCCGCTTCGGCGTCGTCGAGCATCACCAGCGCCCGCCGGGCCGTGCCCTGAGCGTCGATAAGAGTCAGCCGGTACGACGCGACTGCCGCCCCCGTCCCGGCGAACGCCTCGGCTGCCGTTGAGTAGCGGCCGGGCTCGTCCTCGACCACCTGGCGGAACGCGTCACCGGCCGGGCCGACCCACTCCCCGGTGTGGATCGCCCGGATCCGGTCGGCCGCGCCGGCCAGGCCTCGCGCCAGGGTCGTGCAGCGGGCGACGAGTCGCTCGAGGTCGTCGGGGTTGCCGGGCACAAGGTCGGCGACGGTGGCCCCGAGCGCCAGCTCGCCCGCCATCAGTCGGCCCGTCCGTCGCGGACGGGCCCCCGGTGGAGCGCGCTCGCGGGCAGGGCGAGGGGGTGGTCTCCGGCGACGTCGACCACCAGGCCGTAGCCGTCGGGCACCAGGGCGAGCAGGTCGTCGCCGGTGGTGCGCAGCCAGTCGCACTCGCCGGCCCGTCGCGCCATCTCGTCAAGTGAGGTGAAGGCCAGGACGTGGCCCGCGCCGGGCTCGCCCACCGCGACCAGGCCCGGAGGTGCCGGCGGCGGCGGGCGCACGGCGTAGACCTCCCCGGTCGCGAACGCGGCGGCGAAGGCAGCGCTGTCGAGCTGGCCGGCAGCGAACAGCGCGGCCGCCTGGGCGAGTGACGTCTGGGCCGGCACCGCTCAGCCCCCCGGCTCGCAGGCCCGGGCGATCGCCGACTCGACCTGGCCGTAGGTCGTGCCGGCGTCGGTCAGCATCGTCGCGAGGGTCTCGGCGTCCTCGATCAGGCAGCCGATGCCGTGGGACCACTTGTCGAAGAACGTCTGCACCGTCTCGCTGAGCCGCTCGTGGCCCGCATCGGCCACCAGGACGGCCAACGTGCCCCCCTCATGGCGCACGTCACGGGCGACCTCGACGGCGGCCCGGAGCCGGCGACCGGTGGCCCGCAGGACGGCCGGATCGACCTCCAGATAGCTCACGGGAAAACGCTAGCCACCTGGGGACAACCAGCCGTGATCCGTTGTCCACAGCCCCAGTGGAGCTTCAGCGGGACTCGAGCACCGCCAGGTCGACGATCAACGCGGCGGCGGCACGCAGCCGGTCGCTGAGCGCGTCCGCGCCGGGGCTGAGCAGGATCAGCGGTCCGCGCCGGGCCAGCCCGGCGAAGATCCAGTCGTTGCTGACGACGAGGAACTGCAAGGGGAAGTCGGTGACTGCCTCGGCCGCGTCCAGGAGCACCCAGTCGGCCTCGTCGGAGCCGCCACCCACCGCCACCGCGGCAGTCGCGAACTCGCCCAGCCAGGGCCGGGCGCGAGCCACCGAGCCGGTCTGCCCGGCAAAGGCGGTGTAGTCAGCCTGCCGGGCCAGCTCCACGACCACCGAGATCCGGGCGCGCAGCCGGCTTGGCTCCGCCCTGAGGTTGTCCAGGTCGACCAGCAGGACCCGGGTGGATCCGTCGTCGAGCCAGAGCGGGTTCTGGCGCACCCAGGCCACCAGAGCGTCAGCGAGGGGCTGCCCAGCGTCGTCGGGCACGTCGGACAGGCGGACCCACTCGTAGTCCGCCCACTCCGACTCGCCTCCCCCGAGACCCATGTCGGCATCCTCTCAGGAGTCCGGGGTAGGGATGGATCATGCGGATCACCGATACCAGCGACCTGTGGTGGAAGAACGCCGTCATCTACTGCCTGGACGTCGAGACGTTCTGCGACTCCGACGGGGACGGGCACGGAGACTTCCAGGGCCTGTCCCAGCGGGTGGACTACCTCGCAGACCTCGGCGTGACCTGCATCTGGCTGATGCCGTTCTATCCGTCCCCGGGCCTCGACGACGGCTATGACATCAGCGACTTCTACGGCATCGACCCCAAGTCTGGCTCGTTCGGCGACTTCATCGAGTTCGTCCGCACCGCACGCGACCGTGGCATGCGGGTGATCATCGACCTGGTCGCCAACCACACGTCCGACCAGCACCCGTGGTTCCAGTCCGCCCGCGAGAGCCGGGACTCGCCCTTCCGCGACTGGTACGTCTGGGCCGACGAGCCGCCCGCGGACGGCCCTCAAGGCGTCACCTTCCCCGACAAGGAGGTGAGCCTCTGGGAGTACGACGAGAAGGCAGGTCAGTACTACCTCCACCGCTTCTACAAGAACCAGCCGGACCTCAACGTCGCCAACCCCAAGGTCCGCGACGAGATCGCCAAGATCGCCGGGTTCTGGGCGGCTCTGGGACTGAGCGGGTTCCGGGTCGACGCCGTGCCGTTCCTCATCGAGACGCTGTCCAGCGACGCCGATGAGCTTCCCGATCCGCACGAGTACCTGCGCGAGCTGAAGGCTTTCCTGGGGCGGCGCCACGGCGAGTCGATCCTCCTCGGCGAGGTCAACCTCCCGCACGAGCAGCAGAAGGAGTTCTTCGGCGCCGAGGGTGGCGAGCTCACGATGCAGTTCGACTTCATCGGCATGCAGGCCCTCTACCTCTCCCTGGTCCGCGAGGAAGCGAGCCCACTGATCCGGGCGATCGGGGAACGCCCGACGACGCCGCGCGACAGCCAGTGGGGCACGTTCGTGCGCAACCATGACGAGCTCACGTTGGACAAGCTCACGGTCAGCGAGCGTGAAGAGGTCTTCCGCGCGTTCGGCCCCAAGCCGGAGATGCAGCTCTACGACCGCGGTCTGCGCCGCCGCCTCCCGACCATGCTCGGCGGGGACGAGAAGCAGATCCGGATGGTCTACAGCCTGCTGTTCTCGCTCCCCGGGACACCGGTCATGTTCTACGGCGAGGAGATCGGCATGGGCGAGAACCTCGACATCCCGGGTCGGCTCGCCGTTCGCACGCCGATGCAGTGGACCGGCGAACCGGGCGGGGGCTTCACGTCTGCCGACCCTGCCACCCTCGAGCGGCCGTTCCCCACCGGTGCCTGGTCTCCGAAGAACGTCAACGTCGCCGACCAGCGCCGCGACCCCGACTCGCTCTATGTCTTCATCCGCGAGCTGATCCGCCGCTACCGCGCCTGCCCCGAGCTCGGGTGGGGCACCTTCTCGTCGCTGACCTGCACCACGCCGTCGATATTCGCACACCGGTGCGACTGGGAAGACCGCTCGGTGATTGCGCTGCACAACCTCGCACCGCGAGCGACAACCGTGGAGCTTCGTCTCGAGGACTGCACGAAACGACAGGAGCTGTACGACGTGCTGGGCGACGAGACCGTGCAGGTGGCCGCAGACGGTTCCTTCGCGGTGAGACTGCCCGGCTACGGTCACCGGTGGCTGCGCTACGTCCACGGTGGCCCCCGCCCCATCTGAGCCGATCAGCCGTAGCCGAGCTCGTGCAGGCGGTCGTCGTCGATGCCGAAGTGGTGCGCGATCTCGTGCACGACGGTGATGCGAATCTCCTCGACGACATCCTCGGCGCTCTCGCAGCTGCGCAGGATCGGGCCGCGGAAGATGAGGATCCGGTCGGGGAGCACCCCGGCGTACATGCTGTCCCGCTCGGTCAGCGGTGTCCCCTCGTAGAGCCCCAGCAGCTCGGGATCTCCGGGTGCGCCCTCGTCCTCGACGAACACCGCGACGTTGTCCATCAGGGCGGCCAGCTCGGGCGGCACCTCGTCGAGGGCCTGCCCGACCAGGTCGTCGAACTCCGACGCGGACATCTGAAGCACGAGATGATTCTCGCTCGCTGACCGGCGTGCGGTAGTAAGGGGACCGATGTCCTCGTCGCCCGCACCGTCGAACCGCGCCGCCGGCGCCTCGCGACTGCCCTGGCGACGCTGGCCGCGGGTGGCCGTTGCGATCGAAATCTTCGTCGTCGCCCTGCTGGGGTGCTGGCTCGGCGTCGTCGTCGGAGGCAGCGTCGACGCCTCCGTCGGCCCGGTCGAGACCCGGATGTCGATCTCGCCGTCCTGGACCGGTGACTCGGTCGTCGCGGTGCCCCCGCTCGGGCGGCTGAGCCTGGACTCCCACGACGGACCGCTGCGCCTGGACGCCCAGGTCACCCGCATCAACACCGCCGACGCGCGGCGGATCTTCAACAACCCGGCATCCGTGCGGGGCCTGCCCGAGACGGTGGCCGCCGACGTACGGTCCGGAGTCATCCGGCTCGCGGTGCGGGCAGCGATCGCGGCGGTGGCGGGCGGGTTGCTGCTCGGCCTGCTGGTCTTCCGGCGCCGCGTGCGCCGGATCCTGCTCACCGGCGCGCTCGCGGGTGCGGTGATGCTCGCGTGCGGTGGCATCGCCGCCGCGACGTTCAACCCGAAGTCGGTCAACGAGCCGACGTACGACGGCCTGCTGGCCATTGCGCCGACGGTCGTGGGTGACGCGCAGAGCATCGTCGCCGACTTCCGCAAGTACGAGCAGCAGCTGGCCAAGCTGGTGACGAACGTGTCGCGGCTGTACGACGTGACGTCGACCCTGCCGGCGTACACCGCCGACCCGACGACGATCCGGATGCTGCACGTGTCCGACCTGCATCTCAACCCGGCGGCGTGGGAGATCATGCGCTCGGTGGCCAAGCAGTTCGAGGTCGACCTGATCGTGGACTCCGGTGACATCACCGACCACGGGTCCGCGCCGGAGGACCGGTTCCTCGACCCGATCGCCACGCTCGGGGTTCCCTACGTCTTCGTGCGCGGCAACCACGACTCGGTGGGCACCGAACGCGCCGTCGCCGCCCAGCCCAACGCCGTCGTCCTCGACCACACCGTGGAGGAGGTCGCCGGGCTGCGCCTCCTCGGCGCACCCGACCCGCGGTTCACGCCCGACAAGGACACCCGCGGCAAGGAGCCACCACCGACGGTCGAGCAGGTCGGTGAGCAGCTGGCGGCGACTGCCCGGGCCCAGCCGGCCAGCGCTGCCATCGACGCCGTGGTCGTGCACGACCCGGAGATGGGGCTACCCATCGACGGCTCTGTCCCCCTGGTGCTGGCCGGCCACACCCACAAGCGCGAGGTCCGCCGCCTCGACGGCGGCACCTTGCGCTTCACCGAGGGGTCGACGGGCGGGGGCAGCCTCCGCGGCCTCGAGGGCGAGAAGCCCACCCCCGTCCAGCTCTCGGTGCTCTACTTCGACCGCGAGTCCCAGACCCTGCAGGCCTGGGACGAGATCACCCTCGGCGGTCTCGGGCTCGCCTCGGCCCAGATCGAACGCCACGTGGCGGAGCCGCCGGAGGAGGGTGAGCCGGCGCCGACTCAGAGCCCGGATTCGTCTTTGGTGAAGTTCGGAAGCGTCCCCTATGCTTTCGGGGTCCCCGACGGCTAGGACGCCGTGGGCCCATCGCCCTCATCGTCTAGTGGCCCAGGACGCCGCCCTTTCAAGGCGGTAGCACGGGTTCGAATCCCGTTGGGGGCACGATCGAGCACGGCAAGCACAACTGAATGGTCCTGTGGAGCAGCTTGGAGTGCTCGCCACCCTGTCAAGGTGGAGGTCGCGGGTTCAAATCCCGTCAGGACCGCGCACGGCCAGCAGCACCGGCGGCCAGGTAGCTCAGTTGGTAGAGCGCGCGACTGAAAATCGTGAGGTCGGCGGTTCGACCCCGTCCCTGGCCACCAAGCACACACGGACACAAGGGGACCTGATGGCAAGCCGCTGGGACACCCTCGTGGTGGACTGCACGGACGTCCGCACGGTCGCGGCCTTCTGGCAGCGCGTGCTGGACTGGCAGGTTGTCTCCGAGTCCGTCGACGAGGTCGTGATTGCCCGCGACGGGCACACCCACCCCGGCATCGTCTTCGGCACCGTGCCCGAGGCGAAGACGATCAAGAACCGGCTGCACATCGACCTGAACCCCGACGACCAGGACGCCGAGGTCGAGCGGTTGCTCGGGCTCGGAGCCACCAGGGCCGAGGTAGGGCAGTCGAAAGCGGCCGAACCGGTGCCCTGGGTCGTTCTTGCCGACCCCGAGGGCAACGAGTTCTGCGTGCTTACGGCCAGAGAGCAGTAGGCCTCAGGCGTCGGAGCGCTGCTGCGGGATCCCGGCGAGCAGGGCCCGAACCTCGGACTCCCGGTAGCGGCGGTGCCCGCCCAGCGTGCGGATCGAGGTCAGCTTGCCGGCCTTGGCCCAGCGGGTGACCGTCTTGGGGTCGACGCGGAACATCGTCGCGACCTCAGCGGGGGTCAACAGGGGCTCTGCGTCGGGGGTACGGGTGTTCATGGTCATGGGCCTTTCGATGGCGAAACCGACCGAGCTCGGTTCCTTGTTGCTAATAGTGCACGTTGCGAGGGATGTCCGAAATGGTCAAAGCGGGCCATCTTCGGAGGGAGAGGAGTGACTAGTACCTCTTGAACCCTCCTATGCGCCTCTATGCGCTCGTTGGGCGCTAGTTGGCGTGCTCGAGCGCCCGAACGGTGGCCCAGCGGTCCACCAGGGCCTCGTAGGCGGCGCTGGCGAGGTCCTCGTCCCCGGCCGCGAGCGCGCTCAGGGCGGCCGCCACATCGCGGGCTGACTCGTCGGCCCGCAGGTCGTCGTCGGTGAGCAGGTAGACCAGGCCGCCGTAGTCGAGCTCCAGCCAGGACCGGGGGTGGAACTCCTCGAGCCACTGCCCGAGCCCCTCCAGCTCCTCGACGTAGCTCACGTCCCCGATCGAGCGCCGCAGCGTCCGCAGCGCCCGGCCCACACGGCGACGCGCCGCGGACATCCGGGCCCGGTGCACCAGCGAGCGGTCCGGGCCGGCCAGGTGCACGACCCGGTCCTCCTCCGAGAAGGCGACGAACCAGTGGATCGGCACCGCCCAGGTCGCGGTCTGGATCCGCAGCGGGCCGGCCGGCTCCTTGCCCGCCCACAGCTCGCGGTTGGCGTCGGCTCGGCGCACCGCAGCCGGCGGCACGAACGCGTGCAGCAGCGTGTCCGGCAAGCCCTCACGGAACTCGCCGAACGCCAGCCACGCGCGCAGCCGGGACTGCACCGGGCAGACGAAGACCTGGCCCTCCTCCTCGAGCACGAACGCGTCCGAGCTCTCGTCCACGGGGACCGCCACCGGCGGCACGCTGAGGAGGTCGGCCAACGCGCGCCGGTGCTCCCGACGCAGCCGCTCCAGCCGACTGGCCGCCTGCTCGGCGTACGCGCTCCAGGTCACGCGTTCCTCGGGCGCGAACGCCGCCAGCGGCTCGTAGACCCGCAGGTAGGCCGCGTACGGGTTGGGGAGCAAGCCGGTCACGAGGCGCATCGTAGGCTGCCCCCCATGAGCAGCGCCGTCCTCGGCCGGCAACCGGGCAGCCAACAGCCGCACGAGCAAGTCGTGTTCTGCACTGACGAGCCGAGCGGGTTGCGCGCGATCATCGGCATCTACTCCACGGCGCTCGGCCCGGCGCTGGGTGGGACCCGTTTCCACCCCTACGCAACCGAGCAGGAGGCGCTGGACGACGTCCTGGCCCTGTCCCGCGCGATGGCCTACAAGAACGCGCTGGCCGGCCTCGACCACGGCGGCGGCAAGGCCGTGATCATCGGTGACCCGGCGGTCGACAAGACCGAGCCGCTGCTGCGTGCCTACGGCCGGTTCGTGCAGTCCCTTGGCGGGCGCTACGTCACGGCCTGCGACGTCGGCACCTACGTGGCCGACATGGACGTCGTGGCCCGCGAGTGCGACTTCGTCACCGGCCGCTCGGAAGCCCACGGTGGCGCCGGGGACTCGTCGGTCCTCACGGCGTACGGCGTGTTCCAGGGCATGCGGGCAGCGGCCGAGCACGTCTGGGGCTCGCCGAGCGTCGCCCGCCGCACCGTCGGTGTTGCCGGGGTCGGCAAGGTAGGCCGTCACCTGGTGCGCCGCCTGCTCGAGGACGGCGCCGCGGTGGTCGTCACCGACGTGAACGAGGAGGCGGTGGCGCGGCTGACCGCCGAGCACCCGCAGGTCGAGGTCGTCGCCGACACGGATGCGCTCGTCCGTGCCGACATCGACATCTACTCCCCCTGCGCCCTGGGTGGCGCGCTCAGCGACGAGGTCGCCGAGACCCTGCGGGCGAAGATCGTCTGCGGCGGCGCCAACAACCAGCTCGCCCACCCCGGCGTGGAGAAGATGCTGGCCGAACGAGGCGTCCTCTACGCCCCCGACTTCTGCGTCAACTCCGGTGGCGTGATCCAGGTGGCCGACGAGATCGAGGGCTTCTCGTTCGAGCGCGCCAAGATCAAGGCGGGCGCGATCTTCGACACGACGCGACGGGTGTTCCAGATCGCGGACGACGAGGGCATCCCTCCCGAGCTGGCTGCCGAGCGGCTGGCCGAGCGTCGGATGACCGAGGTGGGGCGGCTGCGGGCCATCACCCTGCCCGGGCGGTAGGGAACCCGCTGCCGGAACACCCGAGGGGCATGTACCGTTAGGGCACGAGAGAAGCCAATGGACCGGGGCGCTCGCCCCGCTTGACGTACGAGGGGGTCGAGCCATGGGGCGCGGCCGGGCTAAGGCCAAGCAGACCAAGGTTGCCCGTGAGCTCAAGTACAGCTCTCACGGCACCGACCTCGAGCGTCTCCAGCGCGAGCTTGCAGGCGGCTCGGAAGGCGCTGATGACGTCGACAAGAGGGATGACGACCTCGACGAGGACGACTGGGCGGCGCCCGCGCGCTGACCGACCGGTCACCCTGCGGGGTGCTGCCCCGCCAGCTCCGCCGCGCCCGACCCGGACTTGATCTGACCGGCCCGCCAGGCAGGCACTCCTCGATCGGTGAGCAGCCGCACGGCACGGTCGGCGTCGCCGGCCGCCACGACGGCCACCATCCCGACTCCCATGTTCAACGTGCGCTCCAGCTCGTCCGTGGACACGTCGCCCACGGCGCCGACCAGGCCGAAGATCGGCTGTGGTGACCACGTTGCGCGGTCCACGATCGCATCGACGTGCCCCGGCAGGACGCGCGCGAGGTTGGCGGCCAGCCCGCCCCCGGTGATGTGGGCCAGCGCGTGCACGTCGACCGCCTCGATGAGCGCCATGCAGTCCTTGGCATAGATCCGGGTCGGCTCCAGGAGCTCGGACCCGAGCGCCCGGCCCAGCTCGTCGACGTGCCGCTCCAGCTGCCACCCCGCCCGCTCGAGCAGGACGTGCCGGACCAGGGAGTAGCCGTTGGAGTGCAGGCCGCTGGATCCCATCGCGACCAGCACGTCCCCGTCGCTGACGCGGTCCGGGCCGAGAAGCCGGTCAGCCTCGACGACACCCGTGCCGGCACCTGCCACGTCGTACTCGTCGGGTTCGAGCAGCCCTGGGTGCTCCGCTGTCTCGCCGCCGATCAGCGCGCACCCCGCGAGCACGCAGCCCTCCGCGATCCCCTTGACGATCGCGGCGATCCGCTCCGGCACGACCCGGCCGCACGCGATGTAGTCGGTCATGAACAACGGCTCGGCGCCACAGACCACGAGGTCGTCGACGACCATGCCGACCAGGTCGTGCCCGATCGTGTCGTGCACACCCATTTGGGCCGCTACCGCGACCTTGGTGCCGACGCCGTCGGTCGACGTCGCGAGCAGCGGTCGCCGGTAGGCCCTCAGCGCGCTGACGTCGAAGAGGCCGGCGAAACCGCCGAGACCGCCGACCACCTCGGGACGGCCGGTCTTGGCGACCCACGCCTTCATCAGCTCGACCGCGCGGTCACCGGCCTCGATGCTGACCCCGGCCTCGGCATAGCTCGAGCCGGTCACCTCGGTCATGGGCGGGTGAGTGCGTCGGCCGCCCCACCGCCGCCGAGCAGCGCGGCCGGCTCGATCTCGAGCAGGTGCTTGCCGAGCAGCTCCGGCTCGGGCAGCGCGATCGGGTAGACGCCGTCGAAGCAGGCCCGGCACAGCCGCTCGGCCGGCTGCTCGGTCGCGGCGATCAGCCCCTCGAGGGAGACGTAGGCCAGTGAGTCGGCGTCGATCGAGGCCCGGATCTCCTCGACGGCCAGGCCGTTGGCGATCAGCTCGGCCGGCGACGCGAAGTCGATGCCGTAGAAGCACGGCCATTTCACCGGCGGCGACGAGATGCGCACGTGCACCTCGGTGGCGCCCGCCTCACGCAGCATCCGCACCAGCGCGCGCTGGGTGTTGCCGCGCACGATCGAGTCGTCGACCACCACGAGCCGCTGACCGGCGATCACCTCGCGGAGCGGGTTCAGCTTGAGCCGGATGCCGAGCTGGCGGATGGTCTGCGACGGCTGGATGAACGTGCGCCCGACGTAGGAGTTCTTCACCAGGCCCAGGCCGTAAGGGATCCCGCTGCCCTGCGAGTAGCCGACCGCGGCCGGGGTTCCCGACTCGGGCACCGGGATCACCAGGTCGGCGTCGGCGGGAGCCTCCTGAGCGAGACGGCGGCCGACCTCGACCCGGGTGGCGTGGACACTGCGCCCGGCGATCCGGGTGTCCGGCCGGGCGAGGTAGACGTATTCGAACAGGCAGCCCTTGGGGTCGGCGGGGGCGAACCGCTGCGCGCGCAGGCCGTGCTCGTCGATCGCGATCAGCTCACCCGGCTCGACCTCGCGCACGAAGCTGGCGCCGACGATGTCCAGCGCCGCCGACTCGCTGGCCACGACCCAGCCCCGCTCCAGCCGGCCCAGCACCAGCGGCCGCACCCCTTGCGGGTCGCGCGCGGCATACAGCGTCGTCTCGTCCATGAACACCAGGGAGAACGCACCGCGCAGCTGCGGCAGCACCTCCAGCGCAGCCGACTCGAGCGGTCGGTCGGGATAGGACGCGAGGAGCGCGGTGATGAGCTCGGTGTCAGTCGTTGCCCCGATGTCCGTACGACGGTGCGCGGGGAGGTCTTCGTAGGGCAGCTCGCCGCTGTCGGCCTTGCGCTTGGCGACCAGGTCGACGAGGTCGCGGGTGTTGGTGAGGTTGCCGTTGTGGCCGAGGGCGATCGAGCCGGCGGCGGTGGACCGGAACGTCGGCTGCGCGTTCTCCCACACGCTCGACCCGGTCGTCGAGTAGCGGGTGTGCCCGATGGCGAGGTGGCCGCGCAGGGCGGTCAGGTGGCCCTCGTCGAAGACCTGGGCCACCAGGCCCATGTCCTTGTAGACCAGGATCTGCGAGCCGTTGCTGACGGCGATGCCCGCCGACTCCTGACCCCGGTGCTGCAGCGCGTAGAGGCCGAAGTAGGCCAGCTTGGCGACTTCTTCGCTGTCGGGGCCGTCTGCGGCGAGCCCACCGCCGGCCCACACACCGAAGACACCGCACGCGTCCTGCGGGGCCTTCTCGTCCGGATCGACGTCATGGTTGAGTCGACCGTCGCCACGTCGCACGGTGGCGAGTCTACGGGTCCTCCGGAGGGTCACCGGTATCCGCAACGGGCACCGCTGGAGATTTGTGCCGGCCCTCGACCAGGACGGCGACCAGGCCGCCGAGCAGGGCGCCGGTGCCGGTCAGCAGGATGCCGAGGTAGAAGAACAGCGCACGCTGGCGCTCGACGTCGGCACCCGGGCCGAGCACGACCGCGATCGTGACCAGCAGACCCACCAGCCCCCCGGTGACGAGGAAGCTGGCGTACCGGGGGGTGCGACGGGCCACAGGTCGACCCTACGGCTAGGGCTTCGGGACGTTCGACACGGTGAACGGAGCGAGGGTGCCGACGCCGCCGCGCTCGCCGAACTGGCTGTTCACGACCAGCAGCCGGCCACCGGTCAGGGCGGCTGTCGTCGGGTCGTCGAACGACGGGTCGGTGGTGCGGCTCACGACCGTGCCCGAGCCGAGGTCAGCGGAGAGGGCGATCTTCACGACGAAGCCGACCTGCTCGGGCTCCCCCGCCACGGTCTGCCGCTCGATCGCGTACAGCGTGGTGCCGTCCAGGACCAGCCCGTCGCCGGCAACCGGAGCGCCACCGAGGTCGATCTTGCTGACCGCCTTCGTCGTGAGGTCGACGCGGTAGAGGTCGCGGGTGTTGGACTTGGCCAGCACCAGGTAGCGACCGTCGGCGGACGACGCGATGCCGTTGACGTTGAACCCGGCCGTGTACTGCAGGGCGGTGCCGGTGAAGTCGATGAAGACCTCGAGCGGCTCGACGCCGTCGGTCGCGCGGTCCGGGCCGACCCGGTAGAGGAATGGCCGGTTGGCGACGGAGTCGGTGATGTAGACGGAGCCGTCCGGTGTGACGGTCTCGTCGTTGAGGAAGCTCGGCGCAGCGGCGCTCGGTGCGGGCTGCACCTGGTACGAACCGACCAGCTCACGCGACTCGATGTCGTAGGCGAAGAACCGCCCGGTCGCAGCGCCGGCCGCCAGCAGCTGCCCGTCGTCGACCTTGAGCCCGGTGAGCGAGGTGCGGTCGTCCGCTCCGCCGAGCAGGAACGGCGTGGCCACCCGGCCGGCCAGTGTGCCGCGGTAGACGGTGCCGTCGGTGGTGCTGCCGACGAAGAACTGCTGCCCGTCGGTGGCGATGCCCTCGGGGAAGATCTGATCAGCGGCCGGGCCGACCGGCTTGAGCAGGTACGAGTCGCGCGTTGGGGCCGCTGCGGCGGGGACGGCGGCCGCCACGGCGAGGGCGACGGCGACAGTGAGAGGGAGCAGCGTTCTGCGCATGGGTCGGCCTCCTGATGTCGGATTTGTCCTTCCTACCCCAGGAGCAACGATCTCGGGAAGGAGCCAGTTCCGCGGATGCGGTCCGTGCACTCCAGGCCGCGGGACGACGGACCGGCAGTCAGCCCATCACGTCCTGCCAGGCGGACTCCCACTGGGCGTAGTCGGTGCACTGGACGTCGCGGCGGCCGTCCAGGCAGCGCGGGACCGGCCGGGTCCAGGGCCAGACCTTGTCGAAGTAGGCCTCGTCGGCCGCGTGGTAGGTCTTGCACTGGTCCTTGTCGATGGTCAGGGCGCACGACTTCGCGTTCGCCGGCGCCTGGCCGAGCCAGTCCGAGGCGGCCGCGTTGGCCGCCGGGCTGATGATGTGGTTCAGCCACTTGTAGGCGCAGGTCTGGTGCTTGCTCTTGCTCGCCACCATCCACGTGTCGGAGAAGCCCGTGGCGCCCTCCTTGGGGAGGACCGCGCTGATCGGCGACCGGTCGGCCTGGGCCAGGTTGACGACGCTCTGCCACGACGTGCCGATGACGACGGCACCGCTCTTGAAGGCGTCCAGCTCCTTGAGGTAGTCGTCCCAGTAGTCGCCGATGTTCGCGTTCTGCTGCTTGAGGAGGTCGACGGCCGCACCGAGCTGGTCCTCGTCGAGTGCGTAGGGGTTCTTGATACCGAGGTCGGGCTTGGTCTTCATCAGGTAGAGCGCGGCGTCGGCGATGTAGAGCGGCGAGTCGTACGCCGTGATCTTGCCCTGGTACGGCGAGTCCGGGTCGAAGACCAGGCTCCAGCTGTCGGGGGCGGGCTTGACCTGGTCGGTGCGGTACATCATCACGTTGGCCACGCGACCGTGCGGAACGCCGTACTCCACTCCGTCCACCGAGTTCCACTGCTGGCGCTTCAGCCCGGCGAACACGTCCATGTAGTTGGGCACCAGGTCGGTGTTGAGTGGTTCGACGTCCCCTGACTCGATCAGCTCGAGGCTGACATCGCCGGACGCGGAGACCACGTCGTACTTGCCCGTCGACATCAGGTCGAGCATCTGGTCCGAGGTCGTCGCCGTCGTCACGTCGACCTGGCAGCCGGTCTCCTTCTCGAACGGTGTCACCCAGTCGGCGACCGCGTCGGTCGAGCCGTCCTCGGCGTAGCCGGGCCAGGCGACGACCGAGAGGTGCCCCTCTGCCGTGCCGAGCCGGGTCATCGGCTTGATGTGCGGTGTGGTCACCGCACCGGTGCCGGTCGGGGCGTTGGGACCGGTGATGTCGCGGTCACCGGCGCCGCAGGCGGTGACGGCCAGCGTCGCTGCGACGCCGATGGCGAGCAGGCATCGGCTGGATCCGGTCATCGGTCGAGAGTATGTGCGACTCCGCGACCCGCAAAAACGAGGGACCCGCGCACGCCGGCCGGTTGGCTCAGTAGCGAGAGCCGACCGAGACGACCGCCCAGGCCGCCTTGTCCTTGCGCCAGGCCGTCACGGTGCTGCCGAACTCCACCGTGACCGCGACACCCGCCTTGTAGTAGTTGTGCCAGCTGGTGAACGAGCCGTAGCACACGCTCGTACAGGAGTAGCTCTCCACGGGCAGCCGGATGGTCGATGCGATCGCGCGCACGACGTCGTTGCGCTTCGTGTTGAGGCCGACACCGAACAGCGGCTGGTGGAAGGTGATCGTGATGCGAGGGTTGACCTTGTTGATGAACGCCATCAACGCCTTCGTCTCCGGCTCGCTGGCGGCGGACGGCCCCGAGTAGGTGGACTTGCCGACGTTGATGCGCCGCCAGCGGTAGGGGAAGTTGCGGTTGAGGTCGACCTTGTGCGCGTTGGTGCGGCTGCCCGCGGCGACACCGTCGGGGTTGACCGTCGGGATGATCCACAGATCGAGGTTGCTCGGCATCGACCGTGTCTTCAGCCGGGTCGTGACGCCCATCCCGGCCGTCTCGTCACCGTGGATCGCGCCGATCACGATCACCCGCTTGGTGGCGCCGGGGGTGGTGCGGTGGTAGGCCCAGATCGTGCGCCCCTGGACCGACTTCCCGATCGCGGTGCGCGTCATGGGGCTGACTGCTGCGTCGGCGGGCAGCGCCGTCACCGCTCCGCCGAGCGCGAGGGCGCTGGCCGCGACCACACCGGACAGGACGGCGGCCGTGCGCCGGGTGAGGTGACGGGACCGGAACGGGAAACGGGGCATGCGGTTCATATCGACCCTGTCGACGCCCGCCTTGACCACGCGCTCAGACTAGGGGCAGGTAGGCCGAGAGGTCGGCTCGCTCCCCGCTCGCGTGCACCCGCCCGGAGGCGGCCGCGTCGGCCCAGGCGAGCGCGCCGGTCGCCAACCGCAGCCAGGTGAGCGGGTCGGTCTCCACGACATTCGGCGGCGTCCCCCGGGTGTGGCGGGGACCCTCGCCGCACTGCACCGCCCCGTGCGGGGGCACCCGCACCTCCACCGACCGGCCCGGCGCCCGGGCGGCCAGCTCCTCGAGCAGGAAGCGGGTGCCGTCGCGCAGGTCGGCCGGGTCGGGCTCGGCCGCGCCCAGCGCACGGGCGACGGCGGCGCGGCCGGCGGCAGGGTCGGTACGGCGACGCGGCGGCACCCGGTCACCGTAACCACCACCCCCGACCGGGAGTGAGGGTCGCGCGCGCGGGGTAGCGTGCTGGCAACGCCTCGGCGGGTCTGACCCGCACGGGGCGCTTGCGGGCGTAGCTCAAAAGCTAGAGCGCCGCCCTTCCAGGGCGGAGGTGCTGGTTCGCGACCAGCCGCCCGCTCTCCTCCCTCTTGACTCTCCACCGGGACGGCCGATGCAGGAACGCGTTCCGTGGTGGGGCCTGGTGTCCGCCGCGGCCGCGCCCGCGCTGCTGATCGGTGGCTGGACTCGTCGCGGCCGCCCGCCAGCCCGCCGGCTTCGACCCGGTGGCGGACACGATCAGTGCGCTCGCTGCGCTCGACGCCGAGGATCGGTGGCTGATGACCGGCGCGCTCGCCGGGCTGGGCATCTGCCACATCACCACGGCACTCGCCCTGCGGCCGCTGGCTGTCCCGGGCCGGATGCTGCTCGGTGCCGGCGGTGTCGCGACCCTGCTGGTGGCCGCGTTTCCTCTCCCTGGCGGCGGAGAGAGCTCGGCTGCACACACGGCGGCGGCCACCGCGGCCTTCGTGGCGCTCTCGGTGTGGCCTGCCTTCGCTGGTCAAGCGAGGCAGCCGCGTCCCGGCGCCGACCCGACCGGTCGTCGGGTTCGGCTGCGACGGCAGTGCTGGTCGGGTCTGCTCGGCTGGTTCGGCGCCGAGCTGGCGGCAGACGACGGCCGGGTCGGTCTGGCCGAGCGGGTGACCGCGGGCGCGCAGGCTCTCTGGCCGCTCGCGGCGGTCCTGGCGAGCCGCCGCCGCGACTGAGGGTTCAGGCGAAGAGGGCGGGCAAGGTGGCCGCCGAGGCCGACCGGATTTCCTCGACGGGATCTCGAAGCTTCCCTCGACGTCCAGCGACGCGCCGCCGACCTCGCCGAGCACCACTGCCGGGACACCGGTCGACGCGGTCGTCGCCAGGAAGCCGTCCAGGTCTGCGCGGTCCACCGCGACGACCGCGCGCGCGACCGACTCGGAGAACAGCGCGACGAACGGGTCGATCGCCGTCCGGCAGCCGCACCCGCAGGCCGACCCGCCCGGCCATGACCAGCTCGGCAAGGGTCTGCGCCAGGCCACCGTCGCTGACGTCGTGAGCCGCGCGAAGCACGCCGCCGCGCGCCGCGTTCGACCAGCAACCGCGCCAGCCGTTGCTCGGCGCCGAGGTCGACCTGCGGTGGAAGCCCGCCGAGATGCCCGTGCACGTGATGGGCCCACTCCGACCCGCCCAGCTCGTCGCGCGTCTCGCCGAGCAGCACCAGCACCTGCCCCGCTGCAGGCGCCAACGGCGTACGACGGGTGACGTCGTCGATCACGCCCAGCACGCCGACCACCGGGGTCGGGTTGATGGCCACGTCACCGGTCTGGTTGTAGAAGCTGACGTTGCCGCCCGTGACCGGCACCCCGAGCTCGAGGCAACCGTCGGCCAGCCCGCGGCACGCCTCGGCGAACTGCCACATCACGGCGGGGTCCTCGGGTGAGCCGAAGTTCAGACAGTTGGTGACCGCGAGCGGTTCCGCACCCGAGACCGCAACGTTGCGATAGGCCTCCGACAGAGCGAGCTGCGCCCCGGCGTACGGGTCGAGCCTGCTGTAGCGCCCGTTGCCGTCCGTCGCGAGCGCGACACCGAGCCCGCTCTCCTCGTCGACGCGCACCATGCCCGCGTCGTCCGGCTGCGCGAGCACGGTGTTGCCGAGCACGTAGCGGTCGTACTGGTCGGTGACCCACGACTTCGACGCGAGGTTCGGCGAGGCGACCATCTGCAGCAGGGCAGCACGCAGCTCGGCACCGGTCGACGGGCGCGGCAACGACCCGGCGTCGTCGGACTGCAGCGCGTCGAGGTCGGCCGGTCGCGCCATCGGCCGGTCGTAGACCGGGCCCTCGTGGGCGACCGTGCGCGGCGGAACGTCGCAGATCACCTCGCCGTGCCACTCGACGGTCAGCCGCTTGGTGTCGTTGACCTCGCCGATGACCGTTGCTGTCACGTCCCACTTGCCGCAGATCGCCAGGAAGTCGTCGAGCTTGTCGGGTTCGACGACGGCGCACATGCGTTCCTGCGACTCGCTCATCAGGATCTCTTCGGGGCGCAGCGACGCGTCGCGCAGCGGCACCCGGTCGAGCCACACGTGCATGCCGCCGTCGCCGTTGGATGCGAGCTCCGAGGTCGCGCACGACAGTCCCGCGCCACCGAGGTCCTGGATGCCGACGACGAGGTCGGCCGCGAAGACCTCGAGGCAGCACTCGATGAGCACCTTCTCCATGAACGGGTCGCCGACCTGAACGGCCGGTCGCTTGCTCGGCTTCGCATCGTCGAAGGTCTCGCTCGCGAGCACCGACACGCCTCCGATGCCGTCGCCACCGGTGCGCGCGCCGAAGAGAACGACCAGGTTGCCGGCGCCCGATGCGTGCGCGAGCTTGATGTCCTCGTGGCGCATCACGCCGACGCACAGCGCGTTCACCAACGGGTTTCCGGCGTACGACGGGTCGAACACCACCTCGCCGCCGATGTTCGGCAGGCCGAGGCAGTTGCCGTAGCCACCGATCCCGGCGACGATCCCGGGCAGCACGCGACGGGTGTCGTCGGCGTCGGGCGGTCCGAACCGCAGCGGGTCCATCACGGCGACCGGCCGCGCACCCATCGAGATGATGTCGCGCACGATGCCGCCGATGCCGGTCGCCGCACCCTGGTAGGGCTCGACGTAGGACGGGTGGTTGTGGCTCTCGACCTTGAACGTCACGGCCCAGCCGTCGCCGATGTCGACGACGCCGGCGTTCTCGCCGATGCCCGACGAGCAACGCGTCGGTCTTCGGTGCCTTGTCGCCGAACTGCCGCAGGTGCACCTTCGACGACTTGTAGGAGCAGTGCTCGCTCCACATCACGGAGTACATCGCGAGCTCGGCGCTGGACGGGCGGCGGCCGAGGATGTCGCGGATCCGGAGGTACTCGTCCTCCTTGAGGCCGAGCTCGGCCCACGGCTGGTCGACCTCCGGGCTGGCCTCCGCGTTCTTGACGGTGTCGATGGTCACGCTCGGGTCCTCGCTCGCAAGCTCGCTTGTCGCCTCGCCGTTCTGCTGTCGATCACGCGGACACCAACGACTGTCAGGACCGACGTGAAGAAGCCGAGCCCGTCCGTGCTCGGACCGGTCAGCGTCTCGATCGCGTGCTCGGGGTGGGGCATCAGGCCGACGACGTTGCCGCGCTCGTTCGCGATGCCGGCGATCCCGCGGTAGGAGCCGTTCGGGTTGTCACCGACGTAACGCACGACAACCCGGCCCTCGCCCTCGAGCCGGTCCAGCGTCTCGTCGTCGGCGACGTAGCCGCCTTCGCCGTTCTTCAGCGGTACGACGATGTCCTGCCCGGTCGTGTAGGCCGACGTCCACGCGGTGGCGGTGCTCTCGACGCGCAGCGGCTGGTCGACGCAGTTGAACTTGCGGTGGTCGTTGCGGATCAGCGCTCCGGGCAGCAGGTGTGCCTCGCAGAGCACCTGGAACCCGTTGCAGATCCCGAGCACCGGCATGCCCGGCCGTGGCCCGCTCGATCACCATCGCTCATCACCGGAGCGAACCGGGCGATCGCCCCGCAACGGAGGTAGTCGCCGTACGAGAAACCTCCCGGGCAGGACCACCGCGTCGACGCCGCGCAGGTCCTCGTCGCCGTGCCAGAGCGCGACCGCCTCGCCGCCCGCGAGGCGCACCGCCCGGGCGGCGTCACGGTCGTCGAGCGAACCCGGGAACGTCACCACCCCGATCCGTGCGGTCACGGCTCGACCCGCACGGTGTAGTCCTCGATGACCGGGTTGGACAGCAGCGTCTCGGCCGCGTTGCGCAGCTGGGCCAGCCGCTCCTCGGTGACCTCGCCGTCGATCTCGAGCTCGAAGCGCTTGCCCTGACGGACATCGGTGACCCCGTCGAAACCGAGCCGCGGCAGGGCCTGGGCGACGGCCTGTCCCTGCGGGTCGAGGATCTCGGGCTTGAGCATGACGTCGACGACGACGCGGGCCATCCGGTGCGCTCCTGCCAGGACGTGGGCGGTACGCCTCACCCTACCGGCGCCGGCGATGGTGCAGGCTGATGACCATGGGATGGCTGCGGCGGTTGTTTGGCGTTGAGGGCGATCAGGCACAGGGGAACGAGGTCGCCGTTGCGAAGCGACCGGCCGCTCCCGAACGCCCACCGACCCTGACGGCCAGCCCACAGTCGCCCTCGGACGAAGGGCCCGCTGCGGCGATGGCCGCAGCAGGGGTCGAGGTGCCGGCCGCCGTCCACCTCGGGACCGGCCGCGACGGCGTCGCACTATGGGGTTTCGCCGCCGCGGCTGACGAACTCCTGCCGCACTGGCGGCGACTGCACGCCGCGCACCCTCAGACCGGCTGGTACCCCGTGCTGCTGGGCGAGACCTGGCCGAGTGAGCTGTTCGGCGCGCTACCCGACGCGATCATGGACGACTACGGCCCCGCCGCCGAGCTGCGCGCGGGACAGAAGCCGACCCCGCGCAGGTGCTCGGGACCTGGCATCCGCGGCCGAGCTTGACCGGTAGGCCGGCGCCGACGAGTTCCGGGATGAGGCGGCGACTGCGGTGCGCGGTCGCCCGAAGCCGCTCCGACCGCAGCCCGAACGGCTGGACACCACCAGCCGGGATGGGTACGTCGGCCTGGTCCGGGCAACGAATGGCTGGGAGGTGCCCGCGCTGCTCGGCTTCTTCGGCGGCGTGAACTACGACCTGGAGCCATGGCAGCACACCGCGGTGCTGCGCGGCTGGGCCGAGCGGTTCGGGGCCGAGCTCGTCGCCCTGACGGACGCACAGGTCCTCGAGCTGCTCGTCGCCAGGCCGCCGACGACGGCGGAGCAGGCGCACGCGGTGGCGCTGGAGCAGTACGCCTACTGCGGCGACGTGGTCGACCAGGGCGTCGGCGACGTGTGGTCGCTGGCGGCGGAGCAGGTCTGCTCCCCGTCCTGGTTCTTCTGGTGGGACTGAATCACGAGTCCCCCTCCCGGGAGTCATCCGGTTCCGGCGCGGCCGTCTCATCGTCCAGGAACGTCGTCGTCCCACCGCCGCCGTCGCGGGCGTAGAGGAAGTCGGCGTGCATGTCGTCCGGGGTCTGCTCGACGTGCACCATGCCGGCCGGCACGAAAAGCCAGTCACCTGGCGCCATCTCGTGGACGTCCGCGAGGTCGGGCCCGCTGCGAAAGACCGCACGTCCGTCGACGAGGTAGGCGACCGTGTCCTGGCTGTGCCAGTGCGGCGGGATCACGGTGCCCGCGTCCGCCCGAGCGCGAGCGAGGAAGACGTTGGTTCCGACGGCCTCCGGGTCGAACCCCCGCCAGAATGCGAGGCCGTCCTCCTCGAAGATCGCAGCGCCCGCCTTTGCCAAGAGCGCGGGCCGCTCGGTGGCGGCTCCAGCCGCCGGCGGCGTCGTCGCGTGGTCCTCAGGCAGCACAGGCGCACTCCTATCGATCGCCAGCCGGTCTCGCACCACACCTTGTCAGTGGTCAGCCGATCCCACGCAGGAACTGCATGATGTCGGGGATGAGGGTTGGGTCAGTCCCAGCGGATGCCGGTGAGTCGCTCGTACGCCTCGACGTAGCGCGACCTGGTCTTCGCCACGACCTCGTCCGGGAGCGGCGGCGGCGGTTTGCCGGAGGCGCGGTCCCACCCGGATGCCGGTGAGGTGAGCCAGTCACGGACGAACTGCTTGTCGTACGACGGCTGCGGCCCGCCCGGGCGCCAGCCGGCGGCCGGCCAGAAGCGCGACGAGTCGGGGGTGAGCACCTCGTCGGCGAGCACCAGGTTGCCGTCGCCCGCCCAGCCGAACTCCAGCTTGGTGTCGGCCACGATGATGCCCCGCTCGGTGGCGATCTGCCGGGCGCGGGCGTAGACGTCGAGGGTCAGCTTGCGCAGCTCGGCTGCCGTGGCAGCCCCGACGGTCGCCGCGACCTCGTCGTACGAGACGTTCTCGTCGTGATCGCCCATGGCCGCCTTCGTCGCCGGCGTGAAGATCGGCTGCGGCAGCTGCGAGCCGTCGACGAGCCCGCGCCGGCAGCGGCACGCCGCAGACCGAGCCGCTTGCGGTGTACTCGGCGAGACCCGAACCGGCGAGGTAGCCCCGGGCCACGCACTCGACCGGGACCATGTCCAGCCGGCGGCACAGGATGGCCCGGCCGGCGAACTCCGACGGCACGTCGGTCGACACGACGTGGTTCTCGACGTCGTCGGCGAGCTGGTCGAACCACCACAGCGAGAGCTGGGTCAGGATGCGGCCCTTGTCCGGGATCTCGGTCGGCAGCACGTAGTCGAAGGCGGAGATGCGGTCGCTCGCGACCATGAGCAGCAGACCGTCGGAGGTTTGGTAGAGATCACGCACCTTGCCGCTGTGCAGGGGTTCGTAGGCGCCCACCGGTGCAGTCTGCCAGGACGCCCCTGCCCCTTCCACGGTCAAAGGATGGGGGCCGGAGAGTAGCCGGCGGCGTCAGGATGACGTCGTACGACGTCGTGCACCCGCGCCACGACGGCCGCGATCTGCGCACCGGCCGCGCCGGTGAATGCGACCGGGTCGTCGACCAGCGACGCGATCTCGTCGCGGGACAGGCCGAGCCGCGGGTCAGCCGCCAGCCGGTCGAGGAGGTCGTTGCGCTCGGCCCCCTCGCGCAGCTCGACGGCCACCGCGACGGCGTGCTCCTTGATCGCCTCGTGCGCCTGCTCGCGGCCCACCCCGGACCGCACCGCCGCCATCAGCACCTTGGTCGTGGCGAGGAACGGCAGGTAGCGGTCGAGCTCGCGGCGAGCGACGGCCGGGTAGGCACCCATCTCGTCGAGCACCGTCAGCAGCGTCTCGAACAGCCCGTCCGCAGCGAAGAACGCACCGGGCAGCGCGACCCGTCGGACGACCGAGTCGGAGACGTCACCCTCGTTCCACTGGTCACCGGCCAGCTCGCCGACCATCGACAGGTAACCGCGCAGGACGACGGCGAGCCCGTTGACTCGCTCGCAGGACCGGGTGTTCATCTTGTGCGGCATCGCGCTGGAGCCGACCTGGCCGGCCTGGAAGCCCTCGGTGACCAGCTCCTGGCCTGCCATCAGCCGCATCGTGGTCGCCAGGCTCGACGGTCCCGACGCCAGCTGGACCAGGGCGGACAGCACGTCGAAGTCGAGTGACCGCGGGTAGACCTGCCCGACGCTGTCGAGCACCCGGGCGAACCCCAGGTGGTCGGCGACGCGCTGCTCGAGCTGGGCCAGCTTGTCGGCGTCCCCGCCGAGCAGGTCGAGCTGGTCCTGCGCCGTGCCGACGGGGCCCTTGATGCCGCGGAGGGGGTAGCGCGCGATCAGCTCCTCGATCCGCTGCACCCCGACCAGCAGCTCCTCGGCCGCCGTGGCGAACCGCTTGCCGAGCGTGGTGGCCTGCGCCGCGACGTTGTGGCTGCGCCCGGTGATGACCAGGTCGGCGTGCTCGGTGGCGAGGGCGGCAAGGCGGGCCAGCGCGGCCACGGCGCGGTCGCGCAGCAGCGCGAGACTCTGCCGCACCTGCAGCTGCTCGACGTTCTCGGTGAGGTCGCGGCTGGTCATCCCCTTGTGGATCTGCTCGTGCCCGGCGAGCGCCGCGAACTCCTCGATGCGCGCCTTGACGTCGTGGCGGGTGACCTTCTCGCGGTCGGCGATCGACGCGAGGTCGACCCGGTCGGCGACCTTCTCGTAGGCCTCGATCACGCCGTCGGGAACGTCCACCCCGAGGTCGCGCTGCGCGGTCAGTACCGCGATCCACAGCCGGCGCTCGAGGACGACCTTGTGCTCCGGCGACCAGATGGCCACGAGCTCCGCGCTGGCGTAGCGGGTGGCGAGCACGTCCGGGATCACAGGCATGCGATGTCCGTCCGGTAGTGACTGCCCTCGAGCTGCACGCACCGGATCGCGTCGTACGCCGCCTCGCGCGCCTGCGCGACGGTCGGGCCGGTGCCCACGACGGACAGGACGCGGCCGCCGGAGCTGACCACGTTGCCGTAGGCGTCGAGGGCGGTGCCCGCGTGGATGATGATCGCGCCGGGCGTCTTGGCCCCCACGTCGAGTCCGGTGATGACCCCGCCTCCTCGCGGCGCGGCCGGGTAGCCGTCGGCGGCCAGCACGACGGTGACCGCGGCGTCCTCGGACCAGGTGAGGGGCGCGACCTCGGCCAGCCGGCCGGTGGCGGCCGCCCTCAGCAGCTGGCCGAGCGGGCTGCGCAGCCGGGCCAGCACCACCTGGGTCTCCGGGTCGCCGAAGCGCGCGTTGAACTCGATGACCCGCACCCCGTCGGGCGTCAGCGCGAGCCCGGCGTAGAGCAGGCCGGAGAACGGCGTGCCGCGACGTGCCATCTCGTCGACCGTCGGCTGGAGCACGGTCGCCGTCACCTCCTCGACAAGGCCGGCCGGCGCCCACGGCAGCGGGCTGTAGGCACCCATCCCGCCGGTGTTCGGTCCGGTGTCGCCGTCACCCAGCCGCTTGAAGTCCTGGGCCGGCTGCAGCGGCACGACGGTGCGGCCGTCGGTGATCGCGAACAGCGACACCTCGGGGCCGGCGAGGTACTCCTCGATGACGACCCGGCCACACGTCGACGCGTGGGCGCGGGCCTCGTCGCGGTCGTGCGTCACCACGACGCCCTTGCCGGCCGCGAGACCGTCGTCCTTCACGACGTACGGCGAGCCGATCTCGTCGAGGGCGGCGTCGGCAGCCTCCGCCGTGTCGCAGACAAGCGCCCGCGCCGTGGGCACGCCGGCGGTGGCCATGACGTCCTTGGCGAACGCCTTCGACCCCTCGAGCCGGGCAGCAGCGGCGCTAGGCCCGAAGCAGTCGATCCCGCGGGCCCGGACGGCGTCGGCGACCCCGGCGACCAGGGCCGACTCGGGACCGACGACGACCAGGTCGGTGCCGACCCTGCGGGCCAGGTCGCCCACCGCCTCGGCGTCGGTCACCACGACCGGATGGCAGGTCACGTCCGCGGCGATGCCGGCGTTGCCCGGGGCGCAGAGGACCTCGGTGACGGCCGGGTCGAGGCCCAGGGCACGCACCAGCGCGTGCTCGCGGGCGCCGGAACCGACGACGAGGACCTTCACGACTGCCAGAACTTCCACCACGGCCGTCCGGTGGCAGGCTCGGCTGGCGCGGGTTGTGCGTCTTCGGGTGCCGCCACGGTGGCGGAGGTGGGCACCGGCGGGATGGGAGCGGCCGGCGGGGCGGGCGCGAGCCGCTGCCGGGGGTCGGTGATGGGTTCCTGCAGCTGCGGGTCGTACCCCTCCAGGCCGGTCTCGTCCTCCACCACCCGCGCCAGGGCGTAGACCTTGGCCATCAGCGACACCGCGTCCTGCTCGGGCCGCTCATTCGGGACCGTGATCGACACCTCGTCGGCGATCATCGACAGCTGGATGCCCGTCCCGCTGTCGGCGAGCTCGCGGGAGTTCTCGGTGCCGAACTCCTCGATGCCGTCGAGGATCTGGCCGGCCCGGGCGGTGATCCGCTCCCACTGCTCCAGCTCCGCCGACCCGAGCGGACCGGGATCCCCACCGTCGTACGACTCCTCCGTGACATCCAGCGCGTCCGCGAAGGACTGCCCGGGGTCGCGGCGGACGAAGTAGATGTCGTAGCTCACGCGCCCGACGCTAGCGCGGTCCCGACGCTCAGGAGGACGCGACGTGCGCGTCCGCGACGACGAACGCCTCGTCCAGGATCGCGAGCCCCTCCTTGGCCTCCGCCTCGGTGATCGTGCACGGCGGCACGACGTGCAGCCGGTTGTAGTTCGTGAACGGCAGCAGACCCCGCTGCTTGCAGGCCGCGACCAGCTCGGTCATGGCGCGGCGACGTTCCGCCGTACGGCGCGAGCGGCTCGCGGGTCTGCGGGTCCTTCACCAGGTCCAGCGCCCAGAAGACACCGAGTCCGCGCGCCTCACCGACGCTCGGGTGTCGCTCGGCCAGCTCCTGCAGGCCCGGGCCCGAGCACGGTCGCGCCGATGTGGGCGGCGTTGTCCACGATGCCCTCGTCGCGCATCGCGTTCATGCTCGCCACGGCCGATGCGCACGCCAGCGGGTGGCCGGAGTAGGTCAGCCCGCCGGGGAAGACGCGCTCGGCGAAGGTCGCGGCGATCGGCTCGGAGATGATCACTCCGCCGAGCGGCACGTAGCCGGAGTTCGAGCCCTTGGCGAACGTGATCAGGTCGGGCACCACGTCCCAGTGGTCGACGGCGAACCACTCGCCGGCCCGTCCGAACCCGGCCATCACCTCGTCGGCGATGTAGACGATGCCGTGGCGGTCGCAGATGTCGCGGACGCCGGCGAGGTAGCCGTCCGGGGGCACCAGGATTCCCGCCGTGCCGGGAATCGTCTCCAGCACGATCGCGGCGATGGTGGCCGGTCCCTCGAAGGCGACCATCTGCTCGAGGTGCTCGAGCGCCCGCTCGCACTCCTGCTCGGTGCTCGTCGACCAGAACGGCGAGCGGTAGGGGTAGGGCCCGAAGAAGTGCACGACGCCGGTCGCGCCGCCGTCGTTGGGCCAGCGGCGCGGGTCACCGGTCATCTGCACCGCGGTCGCGGTGTTGCCGTGGTAGCTGCGGTAGGTCGTCATGACCTTGTGGCGCCCGGTGTGCAGACGGGCCATCCGGACGGCGTTCTCGATGGCGTCGGCACCGCCGTTGGTGAAGAAGACCTTGTTCAGGTCTCCCGGCGCCAGCTCGGCGATCAGCCGGGCGCACTCCGAGCGCTGGTCGTTGGCGTGCTGCGGCGCGACCGTGCACAGCCGCGCGGCCTGCTCGCTGGATCGCCTCGACCACCTTCGGGTGCTGGTGGCCGATGTTGACGTTGACCAGCTGGGAGGAGAAGTCGAGGTAGCGCTTGCCGTCGTAGTCCCAGACGTAGCAGCCCTCGGCGCCGGCGATCACCATCGGCTGCAGCGCGGCCTGGGCGGACCAGGAGTGGAAGACGTGCGCGCGGTCGAGCTCGTAGGCGCGGCGGCCGACTTCGGGGTCAGGGGTGGCAGCAGTCATCCCCGCAGCCTATTGACGGCCCCCAGCAACCGGTACACCTCCGCGCCCCGAGTGCTCTGCCCCGTGTGGTGAGGGCAGAGCAGGCTCTGCCCCGCGTCATGTGGGCAGAGCGCACGCGCGGAAGACCCCTGCCCCGTGCGGCCGCGGTCGAGGCGGCTCGGTCAGGCGTCAGCCGCTCAGCCGGTCAGCCGGTCAGCCGGTCAGCCGGTCAGCCGGTCAGCCGGGCGAGGAGGCGCTCCCGAACGTCGGGCCACTCGTCGCGCAGGATCGAGAAGACCACGGTGTCCCGGAACGTCCCGTCCGCGCGGCGCATGTGCCGGCGCAGCACCCCCTCGCGGGTGGCGCCGAGCCGAGCGATCGCCGCCTGGGACCGGTCGTTGCGCAGGTCGGTCTGCAGCTTCACCCGGCCGAAGCCGCAGTCGTCGAAGGCGTGCCCGAGCAGGAGCAGCTTGCACTCCGCGTTGACGACCGTCGCCCACCAGCGCGGGCCGTACGCCGTCCAGCCGATGTGCGTCCGCTCGTTGACCAGGTCCCAGTCGCCGAGGCTGGTGGTCCCGACCACGGTCCCGGCGGCGCCGAGGTCCGAGTCCTTGAGCAGGCGTACGACGTACGGCTCCCGCTGGTCCCGCGCCCGGTCGGCCAGCGACCCCTCGACGATCGCGGTCATGCCCTCGACGTCGCGCGGCCGGCCAGCCGGCCCACCGCCGTAGCCGCTCGCGTAGACCCGCTCGTCGTCGAGCGCCGCGAACAGGCTCGGCAGCGTCAGCGAGCTCCAACCGGTCCAGCCGCACCTGGCTGCCCTGCAGGGTCTCGGCGTAGGGGTGTCGCGCGCTCAGAGCAGTGACCGGATCTCGATCGTCTGGTCCCGACCGGGTCCGACGCCGATCGCCGAGATCCGCGCGCCGGACATGTCCTCGAGCGCCTGCACGTACTCCTGTGCCGCCTTCGGCAGGTCCTCGACCGAGCGCACCCCGGAGATGTCCTCGTCCCAGCCGGGCAGCTCCTCGTAGACCGGGCTTGGCATGGTGGAAGTCGGTCTGCGTCATCGGCATGTCGACGTGGCGGGTGCCGTCCACGTCGTACGCGACACACACCGGGATGCGCTCGCGCCCGCCGAGCACGTCGAGCTTGGTGAGCACGAAGTCGGTGACGCCGTTGATGCGCGCGGCGTAGCGAGCGACGACGGCGTCGTACCAGCCGCATCGGCGGGGCCGCCCGGTCGTGGTGCCGAACTCCGCGCCGTCGCGGCGCAACCGCTCGCCGTCGTCATCGAGCAGCTCGGTCGGGAACGGCCCCGAGCCGACGCGCGTCGTGTAGGCCTTGACGACGGCGACGACCCGGTCGATGCGCGTCGGCGGGATGCCGGAGCCCGTGCACGCGCCGCCGGCCGTCGGGTTGGACGACGTGACGAACGGATAGGTGCCGTGGTCGACGTCGAGCTGCGTCGCCTGGCCGCCCTCGAGCAGCACGGTGCGGCCCTCGTCGAGCGCCCGGCCGAGCACCAGCGCCGTGTCGGTCACCATCGGGCGCAGGCGGTCGGCGTGACCGAGGAACTCCTCCACCACCTCGTCGACGGTGATGGCGCGGCGGTTGTAGACCTTCACGAGCAGGTGGTTCTTCTGGTCGAGGGCGCCTTCGACCTTCTGGCGCAGGATCTTCTCGTCGAACAGGTCCTGCACGCGCACCCCGACGCGGGAGATCTTGTCGGCGTACGCCGGCCCGATGCCGCGCCCGGTGGTGCCGAGCCGGGCCTTGCCGAGGAAGCGCTCGGCGACCTTGTCGATCACCGTGTGGTAGGACGCGATCAGGTGAGCGCTGCCGCTGACGAGCAGCCGCGACGTGTCCACGCCTCGCGCGTCGAGCGCGTCGAGCTCCTCGAAGAGAACACCGAGGTCGATGACGACGCCGTTGCCGATGACGGGCGTGACGCCGGGTGTCAGGATCCCAGAGGGCAGCAGGTGCAGGGCGTACTTCTCGTCGCCGATCACGACGGTGTGGCCGGCGTTGTTGCCGCCGTTGTACTTCACGACGTAGTCGACGGAGGCGCCGAGGACGTCGGTCGCCTTGCCCTTGCCCTCGTCCCCCCACTGGGCGCCGAGCAGCACGATCGCGGGCATGTGGGGTACACCTTCTCTACGGCGGCGACGCCAGCCCGGGACACGTCGTACCGGGCCTGACAGCAGGGACGAGGCTACTTGAAGCGGCTGCTCGTGGTCACAAACGCAGCGGCGGGGACCGCCGACGAGAAGAACGTCGACGCAGCCGTGGCGGAGCTGCGCGCGGGCGCCGACGTGCGCGTCGAGGCATGCTCAGACCCCGCCGACCTGGCCGCCCTGGTCGGGACGCGCGACGGCCGGCAGCTGGTGCTGGCCGGCGGCGACGGCTCGGTGCACCTGCTGGTGGCGACCCTGCACCGCAGGCAGGAGCTCTCGCCGGACGACCCGATCGGGCTGCTGCCACTCGGGACGGGCAACGACCTGGCCCGCACGCTGGGAATCCCGCTCGACGCGGCCGCCGCCGCCTCCGCCCTGCTCGCCGGCCGGGCTCGCGCACTGGACCTGATCGTGGACGACGCAGGCGGAGTGGTCGTCAACGTCGTGCACGTCGGGATCGGTGCGCAGGCGGCGGAGCAGGCGAGCGAGCTGAAGGACTCGATGGGCAAGGCCGCGTACGCCGTGGGCAGTGCGCTCGCGGGGGTCCGCGAACGGGGCTGGGCCTTGCGGGTGGAGGTGGACGGCGATGTCGTCCACGACGGCGAGCCGGTTCTCATGGTGGGTGTCTGCAACGGGCGCACGATCGGCGGTGGCGCGGAGATCGCACCGGACGCCCAACCCGACGACGGGTTGCTGGACGTCGTGGTGGCGACCTCGACCGGCCCGCTGGCCCGGCTCGGTTTCGGGGTGGCGATGCGCAGTGGGGAACACGTGGAGCGCGACGACGTGCAGACGACCCGCGGCCGGCAGGTGACCGTCAGCGGCGAGGCGTTCCCCGCGAACGCCGACGGCGAGCTGCACGATCCCGTCGAGGCCCGGACCTGGACCGTCCTCCCCGGCGCCTGGGCCGTCGTCGTACCAGCGTGACAGGGCGTTCCCGGGTCAGAGCCAGCGGCGGATCGGCCGGGTGGCCAGCTCGAGCGCGCGTTGCGGCACGCCGCGCTCCTCCCAGCGGCTGAGGTCGATCAGCTCGCTGCGGCGGAAGTCGTCGTCGAGGTGGGCGTCGAGGGTGGCTGTGAGGTCGGCGTCGAGCGCGATCAGCACGACCTCCTCGTCGTGGTCGAGCGAGCGGCGGTTGAAGTTCGACGAGCCGACCACCGCGGCGTAGCCGTCGACGGTCATCACCTTGGCGTGCATCATCGCGGGCTGGAAGTTCCAGACCCGGATGCCGGCGTCGACCAGCCGGGCGTAGACCGCCTCGCTGGCCAGCTGACAGACCCGCTTGTCGGCGTGCGGGCCGGGCAGCAGCAGGTCGACCTCGACACCGCGACCGGCTGCGGCACAGAGCGTCGCGAGGAAGTCGTCGTCCGGCGCGAAGTAGGCGGTCGCGATGCGCAGCCGCTCCTGCGCCGAACCGAGCATCACGTGGAAGGCGGACTGCATGTCGTCCCAGCCGAGTGAGGCGGAGCCCCGGGCGATCTGGATGGTCGAGTCACCCCGCTGCGGCTGCTCGGGGAACTGTCGCGCTCGTCGTACAGCGCGCGGCCCGTCTCGGCCCAGTTCTGGATGAACGCCGACTGCAGGCCGTCGACCGCCGGCCCCTCGACCCGCAGATGGGTGTCTCGCCACTCGCGCTCGTTGCGCGCGTCGCCGCACCACTCCTCAGCGATGCCGACGCCGCCGGTGAAGCCGACCCGTCCGTCGACGACGCAGACCTTGCGGTGCAGCCGGTGGTTGGACTTGAAGGGCGACTTCACCAAGGGCTTGCGGAACCACTCGACCTGCACCCCCGCCTCGTCCATCTGCGTGACCAGGGTCTTGTCGATGAGCCGCCCGCCGAGAGCGTCGATGAGCAGGCGGACCCGCACTCCAGCCTCGGCGCGAGCACTCATCGCCTCGGCGAACTCGACCGCGATGTCGCCCTGCCAGTAGACGAACGTGCAGAGGTCGACGGTGCTCTCGGCACCCCGGATCGCCTCGAGCATGGCCGGGAAGATCTCGTCGCCGTTGCGCAGGACCGTCACGGCGTTGCCCTCGGTGAACGGGGTGCCGATGACGGTCTCGAGTCGGCGGCGCAGAGCTGCTCGCGGTCGGTGGTGGCGGTCATTGCGGCCCGGGCCGGCGTCCAGCGCCTCCTGGGCGGTCGGCTGCTGTCCGCCAGGAACGTCCGGCAGCGCTGCGCCTCGTCGTCCTCGCCGATCTCGCCGGCCGCCCGGCCGAGCGCGTGCAGAGCGCGCAGGAAGCCGCGGTTGGGCTCGTGCTCCCAGGGCACCGGGCCGTGCCCCTTCCAGCCGCTGCGGCGCAGCGCATCCAGGCCGCGGTGGTAGCCGGTGCGCGCGTAGGCGTAGCCCTCGATGCTGCGGCCGCCGGCCAGCGCCTGCTCGGCGAGGAGCGCCCAGGCCAGCGACGAGGTCGGGTGCTGCGCGGCGACCTCGGCCGGATCGGCTCCGGCCGCCAGCTTCTCCCGGGGGGCCGGCTCGTCCGGGATCAGCGTCGGCGCCGGCCCGCCCAGCAAGTTCTCATGCGTCGTCATGCCCGCCATTCGACCACGTTGCGAAATCGGGCGGCCGGCTACTTGCCGAGGGTGGTGCCGGCGGAGCGGAGGTCCTCGCAGGCGCGGACGACGCGGGCGGCCATGCCCGCCTCGGCAGCCTTGCCCCAGGCGCGCGGGTCGTACTGCTTCTTGTTGCCCACCTCGCCGTCGACCTTGAGCACGCCGTCGTAGTTGCGGAACATGTGGTCGGCGACCGGCCGGGTGTAGGCGTACTGCGTGTCGGTGTCGACGTTCATCTTGACCACGCCGTAGTCGAGCGTCTCCCGGATCTCCTCGAGGTCCGACCCGGACCCGCCGTGGAACACCAGGTCGAACGGCTTCTCCCGACCGAGCTTGGCGCCGACCTCGTCCTGGATCTCCTTGAGGATCGACGGGCGCAGCTGCACGTTGCCCGGCTTGTAGACGCCGTGCACGTTGCCGAACGTCGCCGCCAGGATGTAGCGGCCCTTCTCACCGGCGCCGAGCACCTCGACCGTGCGCAGCGCGTCGCCCGGCGTCGTGTAGAGCTTGTCGTTGATCTCGTTGTCGACGCCGTCCTCCTCGCCACCGACGACGCCGATCTCCAGCTCCATCACGATGCGCGCCTTCGCGCAGGCGTCGAGCAGCTCCTCGGCGATCTGCAGGTTCTCCTCCAGCTCGACCGCGGAGCCGTCCCACATGTGCGACTGGAAGAGCGGCTCCCGGCCGTCGGCGACCCGCTGCTGCGAGATGGTGATGAGCGGGCGCATGTAGCCGTCGAGCTTGTCCTTCGGGCAGTGGTCGGTGTGCAGCGCGATGTTCACGCCGTAGCCCTTGGCGACGTGGTGCGCGTACTCCGCCAGCGCCTCCGCACCGAGCACCATGTCCTTGACCGTCGGTCCGGACAGGTACTCCGCGCCGCCGGTCGAGACCTGCACGATGCCGTCGCTGCCAGCCTCGGCGAAGCCGGCCAGCGCCGCGTTGAGGGTCTGCGACGACGTCACGTTGATGGCCGGGTAGGCGAACGCGCCGGCCTTGGCGCGGTCGAGCATCTCGGCGTAGACCTCGGTGGTGGCGATCGGCATGGCGGGCTCCGGGGCGAGGGCAGGCGGGTCGGGCGTGTGGCCTCAATACAACCAGAGCACGGCGTACGGCGGGAGCGGCGTCTCAGCCCGCGCGAGGCACCACATCATCCGGCCCGGACGCTGTCCGCGGCCTTCCGCGCCGCGATGAGCACCGGGTCCCACACCGGGGAGAACGGCGGCGCGTAGCCCAGGTCCAGCCCCGAGATCTCCTCGACCGTCATCCGGTTCCACAGCGCCACCGCGAGGGCGTCGATGCGCTTGGCCGCCCCCTCCTTGCCGACGATCTGCCCACCCAGCAGGCGGCCGGTGCGCTGCTCCACCACCAGCTTCACGGTGATCTCCGCAGCACCCGGGAAGTAGCCCGCCCTGGTGGTCGACGCCACCGACACCGTGAGCCACTGGTAGCCGACCACGTCGCAGTCGACCTCCTTCAGCCCGGTCCGCGCGATCTCCAGGTCGCAGACCTTGCTGACCGCCGTACCGACCACCCCCGGGAACGTCGCGTAGCCGCCACCGAGGTTGGTGCCCAGCACCCGGCCCTGCTTGTTGGCGTGCGTGCCGAGCGCGACGTGCACCCGGTTGCCCGAGACCAGGTCGATCGACTCGACGCAGTCTCCCGCCGCCCACACCCCCTCGGCGTCGAAGACGCGCATCTGCAGGTCGGTGACCAGCCCGCCCCATCGCCCCAGCGTCAGCCCAGCCGCTGGCAGCCAGCGACGTCTCCGGCCCCACGCCGGTGCCCAGCACGACCAGGTCGGCCTCGAACGTCCCGTCGCTGGTGACGACCGCCCGCACCCGGCCATCGGAGTCGGTCTCGATCGCCTCCAGGTGGACCGACGTCCGCACGTCGATGCCCATGCCCTCCATCGCCGCGTGCACCAACCGCCCCATGTCCGCGTCGAGGGTGGCCATCGGCTCCGGCGAGCGCGTCACGACGGTGACGGTGAGGCCGCGGTTGACCATCGCCTCGGCCATCTCGATGCCGATGTAGCCCCCGCCCACCACCACCACGCGCCGAGGCGAGTCCTCCAAAGCCGCCAGCGCGCGCTCCCCGTCGTCGAGGGTCTGCACGCCGAGGACCGCCGGCGCATCGATCCCCGGGATGTCCGGACGCCGCGGCCGGGCGCCGGTCGCGAGCACGAGGTGGTCGAAGCCGACGCGGTACGTCGTGCCGCCCTCGTGGTCGCGCACCTCGACCTCGCGCCGGTCCATGTCCAGTGCCGTCGCCTCCGACCGCAGCCGCAGGTCGATGCCGTTGGCGCGGTGCTGCTCGGGTGTGCGGGCAACCAGGTCGTCGACCGACCCGACGTCGCCACCGATCCAGTAGGGGATGCCGCACGCCGAGTACGACGTGTGCGACCCGCGCTCGAGCGCCACCACCTCGAGGTCGTCGCCGCGCATTCGCTTCGCCTGGGACGCGGCCGACATGCCGGCCGCGTCGGCACCCACCACCACTACCCGTTCGCTCATGACCGGAGGCTACGGCTCGGGGTGCCACATGAACGGGGTCGTGGACGTGAGCCGGTGCAGGCCGAGCCGCTCGAGGATAGGCCGACTGTCGTTGGAGGCATCGACCTGCAGATACCGAAAGCCGCGCTCGGCCGCCTCGGCCGCCCGCCGAGCCACCAGCGCGCGGTAGATCCCGCGACGGCGGTACGCCGGCAGCGTGCTGCCGCCCCACAGCGAGGCGAAGTCGGTGCCGGCGTGGAACCGGGTCCACGCCGCGCAGACCACCGTCCCGTCGTCGGCGAGCGCCAGGTGCACCGACATCGCAGTCGGATCGGCCGCCTGCTCGGCGGAGGTCTCCCGGATCAACCCGCTCGCGTCCTCGTCCCACACCCGCTCGTGCATGACGCCGATCGCGGCCCAGTCGGCCGCCCGCCCGTCGGGGTCCTCCCGCAGGTGCCGCACCGTGATGCCCCCCGGCGCCGGTGCACCGGCCAGCCGCTCGAGCACCTCGTCCACCCGTCCCGCGACAACCGTCTCCTCGGGATCGGGCACGAAGCCGGCCGCGCGCAGCCGGTCCGGCAGGTCGGCGGGCCGGTCGTAGCCGTGGTGCTTCCACTCGAAGCCACGCCCCAGCCCACGGAAGTAGTCGATGCTTGCGGCGATCGCCGCCTCAGCCGTCGCCTCGTCGAGGTCGGACCACACCACCATGTCGCCCCATGCCGAGCCTTCCGGCGCGGTCATCCGCAGCAACGGTGCCGGGTCGTCCAGGCGCTCGATCCGCCAGCCCGCGGAGGGCAGCGCCGGCTCGCGGCGAAGCTGCACGTCGTACGCCGAGAGCAGCTCACTCAGGTCAGGTTCGGTCATCGGCTTCTCCGTTCATGGCGTGCTGGCGGATCCAGGTGTGCATCGCGATGCCGGCCGCCGTTCCGGCGTTGATCGACCGGGTCGAGCCGAACTGCGCGATCGAGCAAACCAGGGTCGCCGACTGCCGGGCCGGCTCGGACAACCCCGGTCCCTCCTGGCCGAAGAGGAGCAGACAGCTGCGCGGCAGCTCCGTCGTCTCCAGCGGCACGGCGCCCGGCAGGTTGTCGATGCCGACGACGGCGACGCCGTTGTCGGCGGACCAGCGGATCAGGTCGTCGACCGTCTCGTGGTGGCGGATGTGCTGGTAGCGGTCGGTGACCATCGCGCCGCGCCGGTTCCACCGGCGCCGCCCGACGATGTGCACCTCGCGGGCCAGGAACGCGTTGGCGGTGCGCACGATCGACCCGATGTTGAAGTCGTGCTGCCAGTTCTCGATGCCGACGTGGAAGTCGTGCCGACGCTCGTCGAGGTCCGCGACGATCGCCTCGCGGCGCCAGTACCGGTAGCGGTCGACGACGTTGCGCCGGTCGCCGTCGCGCAGCAGGTCGGGGTCCAGCCGCGGGTCCTGGGGCCACTCGCCGGTCCACGGCCCGACACCGACGGCAGTGCCCGACCCGTCGTCCTCGGTGGTCGCCACAGCGCAACCCTAGGCTTGCACGATGACCTCTCACGTCTCGCACACGACAGTGGACTGCGCCGACGCCTACCGCCTCTCCGAGTGGTGGAAGCAGGTGCTGGGCTACACCGACATCGAAGGCGATCCCAACGAGCCCGGCCACGAGGAGTGCATGATCCGGTCGGCCGAGACAGGGCACCGGCTGCTCTTCATCGAGGTTCCCGACGTCAAGCAGGTGAAGAACCGCGTCCACCTCGACCTGCGGCCGGTCGACCGAACCCGCGACGAAGAGGTTGCCCGCCTGCTCTCGATCGGGGCGAGCCAGGTGTCTGACCAGCGCGAGGTTCGCGGCGACGGGACCGGCTGGGTGGTGCTCGCTGACCCCGAGGGCAACGAGTTCTGCATCCTGCGCAGCGACGCAGAACGAGGTGACGTGAGCCAGGCTTGATGCCGGCGGCGATCGACTTCACGCCTGATCTCGCCGGGCTCACGGCGACGCTGGTCTATCTCGTCGTGTTCGGCTTCGTGTTCGTGGAGTCCGGGCTGCTGATCGGGTTCCTGCTGCCGGGTGACTCGCTGCTCTTCGCGGCCGGGCTCGTATCGGCAGCTGAAGGCTCCGGCGTCTCGCTGACCGTGCTCGTCATCGGCGTGCTGGTGGCCGCGGTCGCGGGCGACTCAGTCGGCTACGCGTTCGGCGCTCGGCTCGGCCGCCCGTGGCTGGAGCGGCGTGCTGCCGGCGGCCGCCTGGATGCCCGACATCTGCGCCGCGCCGAGGCGTTCTACGAGCGGTTCGGCTGGTTCGCCGTCGTGGCCGCGCGCTGGATCCCGTGGGTGCGCACCTTCGTTCCCATCCTGGCCGGGGCGGCACGGATGCCCTACCGCCGCTTCCTCCCCGCGAACATCATCGGCGCCGTCATCTGGGGAGCCGGCTTGCTGGTGATCGGCCACCTCGCGGCGACCGAGCCGACGCTGCGGCACACGTCGTACGTCGTGGCGGGCGCTTTCGTCGCGACCTCGCTCGCGCTTGCCGTGATCGGCGTGGTGCGGCGGCGCAGGTAGCCTGCGTGAGTGATGCCGCCCCGCTTTGTCACCCAGCTCCTGCCTTCCTGGTTGGACGCGGCCACGATCATCGCGGACTACGGCCTGTGGATCGTCCTCGTGATCATCTTCGCGGAGTGCGGGCTGCTCATCGGTTTCTTCCTCCCCGGCGACTCGCTGCTGTTCACCCTCGGCCTGTTCGTCGCGCGCGGTGACATCAGCCAGCCGCTGTGGGTCGTGTGCGTCCTGACGACGCTCGCGGCGATCGCCGGCAACCAGGTCGGCTACTTCATCGGGAAAGCGGTCGGCCCGCACATCTTCAACAAGCCGGACTCCCGCCTCTTCCGGCGCGAGTACGTCGACAAGACCAACGCGTTCTTCGAACGTCACGGACCCAGGGCGATCGTTCTAGCCCGGTTCGTGCCGATCGTGCGAACGTTCATCACGGTGACGGCCGGCGTGGGACGGATGAACTACCGCATCTACACGACGTACTCCGTCATCGGTGGGATCCTCTGGGCCGCGGGCCTCACGATCCTCGGTTACTCGCTGGGCAACGTGGACTTCGTGGCGCGGCACATCGAGCTGATCCTGATCGCGATCGTCGCCGTGTCCGCCTTGCCGATCGCGCTCGAGTTCCTGAGGCAGCGGAACAAGTCGCGCGAGGACCCTCAGCCCAACCCGAGGTCAGCGGCGGAGTAGGCGGCCAGGTAGGGCAGGCCGGTCGCCGCAACTGCATCCGCGGCGCCCCGCTCGACCACGACCGCGACGCCCACGACCTCCGCCCCGGCCTCCCGCAGTGCCTCGACGGCCGTGAGAACGGACCCGCCGGTGGTGGACGTGTCCTCGACGGCGAGCACCCGGCGGCCAGCGACATCGGGCCCCTCGATGCGACGTTGCAGGCCGTGCGCCTTGCCTGCCTTGCGAACGACGAAGGCGTCCAGCCGGCGGCCCTGTGTCGCGGCCGCGTGCAGCATCGCGGCCGCCACGGGGTCGGCACCCAGGGTCAGCCCGCCGACGGCGTCGAAGTCGAGGTCGCGCGTGGTGGCGAGCATGACCCGGCCGACCAGCGGAGCCGCCTCGGCGTCGAGCGTGACCCGGCGCAGGTCGACGTAAAAGTCCGCCTCACGCCCCGAGGACAGCACCACGCGGCCGTGCACGACCGCCTTGTCGAGGATCTGGCGGCGCAGCGCCTCCCGGTCCCGGTCCGACTGGTCGGCCGCAGCGGCTGTGGTGTCCATGGCGCCGCAGCGTAGGGGAGGCTGGTCGCGATGGTCTCCTTCGTCCTCGCCCACAGCCCGCTGACCGGCCCCGCCGCGTGGGGCCCGCTGCCCGACGCCTTGCGCGAACTCGGCCACGACGCGCTCGTGCTCGACATCAGTGCCGACGACTCCCCGCCGTACGCCGTGCGCTATGTCGCGGCCGCGGCCGCCCAGATCGCCGCTGCCGACCCGACCTCCCCGCTGGTCCTGGTCGCGCACTCCGGCGCGGGATACCTGCTGCCGCAGCTCGGCTTCGCCCAGCGGGCCGCCCGGCGAGCTGTCGGCGGCTACCTCTTCCTCGACGCGGGAATCCCGGCGCCACGGCCCAGCTCCCGGTTGGACCTGCTCGCCGTGGAAGACCCAGCGATGGCCGACGATCTCGACGTCCTGCTCGCGGCGGGCGGACGCTTCCCGCCGTGGACGGGTGACGACCTGCGCGAGCTGATCCCCGACGACGTGCTCCGCGCCGAGGTGGTCGCCTCGCTGCGCCCCCGCGGGCACGACTTCTTCACCGAGGTGCTGCCGTTCCCGACCGGGGAGATCGGGTGGCCGGACGCGCCCTGCGGCCTGCTGCAGACCTCGCCGGCCTATGCCGCGACCGCCCGGTCGGCGCGCTCGCGAGGGTGGCCGGTCCTCGAGCGCGAGGGCGGCCATTTCGCGTCCTGCGCCGACCCGCACGGTGTCGCCCGCGACCTGCTCGCCCTCGTCGACCGAATGTGACCCGCGCGCACAAGCGGCCAGTCCGCGGTGCCATGGTGGGGCCATGACGCGCGAACCGTTGGCGGAGCGACTGCACGGTCTGGGCACGACCATCTTCGCGGAGATGTCGGCGCTGGCCGTCGCAACGGGATCGGTGAACCTCGGCCAGGGCTTCCCCGACACCGACGGACCGGACGAGATCGCCGAGGCGGCCATCGCCGCCATCCGAGGCGGCCGCAACCAGTACCCACCCAACCCCGGCATCCCCGAGCTGCGAGCGGCCATCGCCGCGCACCAGCAGCGCTTCTACGGCCAGGTCGTCGACCCCGACAGCGAGATCGTTGTCACCACGGGTGCGACCGAGGCGATCGCGGCCGCGATGCTGGGGCTGGTCGATCCCGGTGACGAGGTCATCGCCCTCGAGCCCTTCTACGACTCCTACGCGGCGGGCATCGCCATGGCCGGCGGGAGACGGGTCGGCGTCACCCTGCGCGCGCCGGACTTCCGGCTCGACGTCGACCGCCTGCGCGATGCCGTCACCGACCGGACCCGGCTGATCCTGCTCAACTCCCCCCACAACCCGACCGGCACGGTGCTGAACCGCGACGAGTTGCAGGCGGTGGCCGACCTCGCGATCGAACGCGACGTCGTCGTTGTCACCGACGAGGTCTACGAGCACATGGCGTACGACGTGGAGCACATCCCGCTCGCGACCCTGCCTGGCATGGCTGACCGGACACTGACGATCAGCTCAGCGGGCAAGACCTTCTCGTTCACCGGGTGGAAGGTCGGCTGGGCGGTCGGGCCGGCCGACCTGGTCACGGCGGTGCGGACGGCGAAGCAGTTCCTCACGTTCGTGTCGGGAGCGCCGTTCCAGCCGGCGATCGCACTGGGGCTCGGGCTGCCCGACTCCTACTTCACGGGTCTGCGTGACTCACTCCGCGCAAAGCGGGACCGGCTCTGCCAGGGGCTCCGTGACGTCGGCTTCGAGGTCTTCGAGCCGGCGGGCACCTACTTCATCACCGCCGACGTGCGTCCGCTCGGCTACACCGACGGCGTGGAGTTCTGCCGCGACCTGCCGCAGCGCTGCGGTGTCGTCGCGATCCCTCATCAGGTGTTCTACGACGACGTCGAGGCGGGGAAGCCGTTAGTGCGCTTCGCGTTCTGCAAGCGTGACGAGGTGCTCGACGACGCGCTGGAGCGACTGCAGAAGCTGCGCTCCTAGCGCGCCAACGTCAACTCCGGCGGTCAGCCGCGACGCCGGGCCACGATCCTCCAGATGACCAGCACCAGGATCAGGCCTCCGACCAACGGCGCGACCCGCTTCAGCACTGCCGGCCCCGCGCTGTCGAGCACGTCGAACGTGTTCTCGACCGGCGCCGTCGGCAGCGAGGGAGCAGGAACACTGTCGCGTTCTTCCTTCGCGGTGGGCGCGTCCTGCGCGAGCTCCCCGGCGAGGCAGTCGGCGAACTTGCCCAGAATCTTGTCTCCGACGTCGGCCAGGACGCCGCGACCGAACTGCGCCGGCTTGCCGGTGATCTGCAGGTCGGTCGTCACGGTGACATCCGTGGAGCTGCCGGCGTCGGTGAGCACGGCGGTGATCGTCGCCGCCGCCGTGCCCGGTCCTCGGGCCTCCCTGGCGCTGGCCTCGATGACGGCCCGGTGCGACGCCGCGTCCTTCTCGACGAACTTGGCGGTCCCGGCGTAGGTCACCTGAATGGGGCCGACCTTGACCTTCACCTTCCCTTCGATGGTCTCGCCGTCGAAGGAGTCGACCGTTGCACCGGGCATGCATGGCGCGATGCGTTCGACATCGAGCAGCGCCTCCCATGCCTGCACGGTCGGGACGGGCACCGTGAAGTGGTGCTCGAGCTGCATCCGGTCAGCCCACGCCCGCCGCGGCCATGACGGCGCGCCGGGTCAGCACTCGTGCCAGGTGCTCGCGGTAGTCGGCCTTGCCGTTCAGGTCGCTCGGTGCGTGGGTGCCTTCGGCGGCGAGATCGGCGGCTGCACCGATGCCATCAGTCGCAGCGCCGGCAAGTGCCTCCTCGACCCGCGATGCCCGCACCGGGGTCGACCCCATGTTCGTCAGCGCGACGCGTGCCTCGGCGAGGCTCCCGTTGGACCGCCGGACGGCGGCCGCGACGCCGACGATCGCCCACGACTGCGCGACCCGGTGGAACTTCTCGTAGCGGAAACCCCAGCCCTCCCCGAGCGTGGGCACGCGCACCTCGACGAGGAGCTCATCCGGCTCCATGGCGGTCTGCAGGTAGTCGACGAAGAACTCCGACGCCGGCACGGTTCGCCGTCCACTGCCACCCGCCACCACCATCTCCGCGTCCAACGCGACGGCGACGGCCGGAAGGTCGCCAGCGGGGTCCGCATGAGCGAGTGCGCCGCCGAACGTCCCTCGATGCCGTACGGCCGGGTCCGCGACCGTCTCCGTCGCCTCCGCCAGCAGCCCACAATGCTCCCGAACGAGCTCGTTGTGGATCACCTCGTGATGCGTGGTCATGGCACCGATGACCAAAGAGTCGCCGTCCTTGCGGATCCCCGCCATCTCCGCCACGCGTCCTACGTCGACAATGACCTCGGGATAGGCCAGCCGCAGTCGCAGCAGTGGGATGAGCGACTGCCCGCCGGCCAGGACCTTGGCGTCGTCACCATGTTCGCGCAGCGCCGAGACCGCCTCGTCGACCGAACCGGCGCGGACGTAATCGAACTCTGCGGAGATCACGACTGCCCACCTCCTGCCGTCGTTGCCGTGGAGTCGCCGCCGTAAGCGACCGTGCCGCGGGGAGCCCGGTCGCCACCACCGCTCCCTTCCTGGATGGCGCGCCACACCCGTTCGGGCGTGCAGGCCATCTGGACGTCGTCGACACCGAGGTGGCGAATCGCGTCGACGATCGCGTTGACCACACAGGGAGTGGAAGCGATCGTCCCGGCCTCGCCGACTCCCTTGACCCCTAACGGGTTGGACGTCGACGGTGTCTCGTTGCGATCGGTCGTGAAGGACGGCAGGTCGGGCGCAGCCGGCACGAGGTAGTCGACCAGGCTGCCGGTCACGAGGTTCCCGTCGTCGTCGTAGACGGCCTCTTCGTAGAGCGCCTGCGCGATGCCCTGCGCGATCCCGCCGTGCACCTGACCCTCGACGATCATCGGGTTGATGACCTTGCCGATGTCGTCGACGGCGACGTAGGTGCGGATCTTGCTCATGCCCGTCTCGGTGTCGACCTCGACCGCGCACAGGTGCGTGCCGTGCGGGAAGGAGAACGTCTGCGGGTCGATCGTCGAGCTGGCATGCAAGGTCGGCTCGACGCCGTCGGGCAGGTCGTGGGAGGTGAAGGCCTCGAACGCGACCTCCTGGATGGTCTTGCTCTTCCCCGGAGTCCCCTTCACCGAGAACGACCCGTTCTTGAACTCCAGGTCTCCGGGATCTGCCTCGAGCATGTGGGCCGCGACGAGCTTGGCCTTGTCGATAACCCGCTCCGCGGCCTGCGCGACGGCCATGCCGCCGATGACCAGCGACCGGGAGCCGTAGGTGTCCATCCCGTAGGGCGCGGATGCCGTGTCGCCGTAGATGACCGTGATGGCGTCGGGATCGACGCCGAGCGCGTCCGCCGCGATCTGGCTCCAGGCCGTGACGTGGCCCTGGCCGTGCGGCGACGTGCCGGTCACCACCTCGACCACGCCGGTGGGGAGGACCCGGATCGAGGCGTGTTCCCACCCACCCGCGACGTACTTCAGTGCCGACAGGATCCGCGACGGAGCGAGCCCGCACATCTCGGTGTAGGTCGAGATGCCGATCCCCAGCTGCACCGGGTCTCCCGACTCGCGACGCTTCTGCTGCTCCGCGCGCAGGTCCTCGTACCCGAACATCGCCATGGCCTTGTCGGTCGCGGCCTCGTAGTTGCCGCTGTCGTAGGTCATCCCGGAGATCGTGTCGTAGGGGAACTCGTGGTGCTCGATCCAGTTCTTGCGACGCAGCTCCATCGGTTCGATGCCCAACTCGGCCGCGAGATCGTCCATCAACCGCTCGACAGCGAATGTGGCCTCGGGTCGGCCTGCTCCGCGATAGGCGTCGGTCGGGGTGGTGGTCGTGAACACGCCGGTGCAGGTGAAGTCGTACGCCTCCATCTTGTAGATCGAGTGGTACATCCACGCACCGAGGATCGGGATGCCGGGCGAGATGATCATCATGTAGGCGCCCATGTTGGCGAGCAGGTTTACCCGCATCCCCAGGATCTTGCCGTCGTTGGTGACCGCGACCTCGATCTCCTGCAGCTGGTCCCGGCCGTGGTGGGTTGCCTGCGCGTTCTCACTGCGCGTCTCGACCCACTTGACCGGACGGCCGAGCCGCAGTGCTACGACCGAGGCGATGCACTCCTCGCGGTAGAACTGCAGCTTCGACCCGAACCCGCCGCCGACGTCAGGTGCGATGATCCGCAGCTTGTGCTCCGGGATCCCGGCCGTCAGGGCCAGCAGCACTCGCACGATGTGCGGGATCTGTGTGGAGCTCCACAGGGTCAGCTCGCCGTCGGCGCCGGTCGGGACGGCAACGACCGCGCGTGGTTCCATCGCCATCGGGATGAGCCGCTGGTTGACGTAGTTGCGGGTGAACACCCGGTCGGCCTTGGCCTTCGCCGCCTCGTAGTCGCCACCGGCGAGCTTCCACGTGTACGACGAGTTGGTGCCGAGCTCCGTGTGCACAAGGTCGGCCCCATCGGCGATGGCGGCTCTCATGTCGAGCACGGGCGGGAGCGGCTCGTAGTCGACCTCGATCGCCTCGAGCGCGTCGGCCGCCTGGTAGCGGTCGGCCGCGATCACGACCGCGATCGCGTCGCCGACGAAACGCACCTCGCTCTTCGCCAGCGGCGGGTGGTCCGGGATCTTGATGTCGTCCGTGACCGGCCAGACACAGGGCATCGAGCCGAGCTTGTCGCCGAGCTCGTTAGCCGAGAAGGCAGCCACCACACCCGGCCGCTCGAGTGCGGCGGAGACATCGACGCGGGTGAGCCGAGCGTGTGCCATCGGGCTGCGCAGGATCGCCATGGACAGGGTGCCTGGCACCGTCACGTTGTCGGTCCAGTTGGTGCGACCTGTCAGCAGCCGCGCGTCCTCCTTGCGGCGAAGTGGCGTGCCGACGACGTTCTCTCGGGCAGTGGCGGGGGCGTCCAGGGTGTCGGTCATCGGGCACCGCCCTGGGCGGCCGCGAGCTGAACTGCCTTGACGATGTTGTGGTAGCCGGTGCACCGGCAGAGGTTGCCCTCGAGGCCGGCCCGGATCTGGTCCTCGTCGGGAGACGGGTTGTCGGCGAGCAGGTCGACTGCAGCCATCACCATGCCCGGCGTGCAGTATCCGCATTGCAGGGCGTGGCACTCCTTGAAGGCCGTCTGCATCGGGTGCCACTCGCCGTTGGCGAGGCCCTCGATGGTGGTGATCTCACTCCCGTCGGCCTGGACGGCGAGCACGCTGCACGACTTCACGCTCTTCCCGTCCAGATGGACGGTGCAGGAGCCGCAGTTGCTGGTGTCACACCCGACGGGCGTGCCCACCTTGCCGGCTCTGTCTCTGAGGTAGTGGACCAGGAGCACCCTGGCCTCGACATCGTCCACCCGACGCTCTCCGTCGATGGTCACCGTGATCTGGACCATGAGGTCTCCTCGGCTCCCCCTCACTAGCTGGCTGATGTCTCGCAGCCAACCACTCCCTGGGGCGCCCGGGAAGTCCTCAAAACGGGCCAACGCCGTTGCCTGGACGGGCATCTTTCGTACGGTCGCGGCGAGACGACCCAGCCTGAATGCAGCGTTTTCCACAGATCTGTCGGAAGGGTTGATGTCACCCCTGGTCGCTGGCTAGAATCGAACACATGTTCGAGTCCAGTCGGTGCGCCGAGGCGCCACCCGCGCGGCCGGTGGCCAGGCCCCCGATCGGAGCGGCCGCTGTGCGCGACTGGGTCGACGAGCTGGCGGAGGTCGACGGTCGGAGCCTTGACGGTGCGGGTGTCGGCGGCCCGGACTGCGACTCGAGCGCATCGAGACGATCCGTGCGCTCGAGGAGCTGAAGTCCGCGGCGGCTGCCGCGCAGGCCCGGCTGACGGCAGCGTTCGCCGCGTCCCAGCGTGCCGAGCATCGTCGTGCCGGCGTGCGAGAGAGTGAGATCGCCCGCGGCATCGGCGCCCAGGTGGCGCTGGCGCGGCGCGAGTCACCGCACCGAGGGTCCCGCCTGGTCGGGCTGGCCGAGGCCCTCGTCCACGAGATGCCTCGCACGATGGTCGCCCTGACCGCGGGCGAGACCAGCGAGTGGCGGGCCACGGTCGTCGCGAGGGAAACCGCATGCCTGTCGCGTGAGCTGCGGGAGCAGGCCGACCTGGAGCTCGGCGATCGCCTCGAGCGCCTCGGTGACTTCGAGACGGAGTCCGAGGCGAAGCGGCTGGCCTACCGACTCGACCCCACCGCCTACGTCAATCGCAGCCGAGGCGCCGCGAACGACCGCCGGGTCACCCTCCGCCCGGCGCCGGACACCATGTCCCGCCTTGGCGCCCTCCTGCCCGTCGCAGAGGGAGTCGCCGCGCACACCGCGCTGAGCACCGAGGCCGACCGGCTGCGGGCGCTCGGCGACCAGCGCGGCCGCGGGCAACTGATGGCCGACCTGCTCGTTGAGCGCGTCACGGGTCAGGCATCCGCCACCGCCGTGCCCGTCGAGGTTCAGCTCGTCATGACCGACACATCGCTGCTCCGGGACGGCAACGTCGCATCGGACGATTTGCCCGACCTCGACGAGCCGGGGGTGCTCCTCGGGCACGGCCCGGTGCCCGCGTCCTGGGCGCGTGACCTCGTCCGCGATGCGCCCCAGGTGTGGTTGCGCCGGCTGTTCGTCTCGCCCGAGACCGGCGAGCTGGTGGGGATGGAGTCGAGGCGGCGCATCTTCCCGCGAGGGCTTCGCCGGTTCCTGGTCGTGCGCGACCAGGTGTGCCGCACCCCGTGGTGCGGGGCGCCGATCCGGCACATCGACCACGTCGTCCCGGCGGCGGTAGGCGGTCCCACGAGCGCCGACAACGGTCAGGGCCTGTGCGAAGCGTGCAACTTGGCACGGGAAGCGCCGGGAATGGTGGATCGCGCGGGTCCGCGCGGCAGCAGTGAGTCCGTCACGACGAGGACTGCGACCGGACACGAATACACGAGCCGACCACCGCCGGTGCCGGGCGTCCGGCCACCGAGACGAGACTTGTTCTGTGTCGACGACAGCCTGCTGGAGTGGCGCCTCCGTCAACACGCAGCAGCTGCCTGAGCATCCGCTCACCCACACCGACATGTCGCGGGTCGGTGTGGCGGCAACGTGCGGGTTACTCGCCGAGCGGCGTCATGCAGGTGACGCCTCACGGCTCGCGACCCGTAGCCCATCGGCCACTTTGTCGATGTCGACCTCGACGGTGTCGCCGTCGCGGATCTCGCCGGCGAGCAGCGCCTTGGCCAGCTGGTCGCCGATCGCTGACTGGATCAGCCGGCGCAGCGGTCGCGCCCCGTAGGCCGGGTCGTAGCCGGTGCTCGCAAGCCAGTCGACGCGCCTCCGGCGAGACCTCCAGCGTCAGCCGCCGACCCGCCAGCCGCTTGGCCAGCAGCCCGACCTGCAGGTCGACGATGTGCGCGAGGTCGTCCGTGCTCAGCGCGTCGAAGACCACCACCTCGTCCAGCCGGTTGAGGAACTCCGGCTTGAACGCCACCCGCACCGCACCCAGCACCAGCTCGCGCTGCTGCTCCGGCTCGATGGTGGGGTCGATCAGGTAGGTCGAGCCGAGGTTGGACGTGAGGATCAGGATGGTGTTGCGGAAGTCGACGGTGCGGCCCTGGCCGTCGGTCAGCCGGCCGTCGTCGAGCACCTGGAGAAGGATGTCGAAGACCTCCGGATGCGCCTTCTCGATCTCGTCGAGCAGCACGACGGTGTAGGGCCGGCGACGAACCGCTTCGGTGAGCTGACCGCCCTCCTCGTAGCCGACGTAGCCGGGTGGTGCGCCGACCAGCCGCGCAACCGAGTGCTTCTCGCCGTACTCGCTCATGTCGATGCGCACCATGGCGCGCTCGTCGTCGAAGAGGAACCCCGCGAGCGCCTTCGCCAGCTCGGTCTTGCCGACACCGGTCGGGCCGAGGAAGAGGAACGACCCCGTGGGCCGGTCGGGGTCGGAGATCCCGGCGCGAGCACGGCGTACGGCGTCGGAGACCGCGCGCACAGCAGCCGTCTGGCCCACCAACCGACGTCCGAGCTCGTCCTCCATCCGCAGCAGCTTCGCGGTCTCGCCCTCGAGCATCCGCCCGGCCGGGATGCCGGTCCAGGACGCGACGACCTCGGCGACGTCGTCGGGTCCGACCTCCTCCTTGACCATCGCCTCGGTGTCCTCGATGGCCGCGCGGGCCTCGGCGAGCTCCGCCTCTGCCGCCGGGATCTCGGCGTACAGCAGCCGGCTCGCGACCTCGAAGTTTCCGTCGCGCTGGGCACGCTCGGCCTGGCCGCGCAGCTCCTCGAGCCGCGAGATCAGCTCGCCGACGCGCTGCAGCCCGCCCTTCTCCTGCTCCCAGCGCGCGTTGAGAGCGGACAGCGCCTCCTGCTTGTCCGCGAGGTCGCGGCGCAGCCGCTCGAGCCGCTCGCGGGACGCCTCGTCGTTCTCCTGCTCCAGCGCCATCTGCTCCATCAGCAGCCGGTCGACCTGGCGCTGCAGCACGTCGATCTCCACCGGCCGCGAGTCGTGCTCCATCCGCAGCCGCGACGCGGCCTCGTCGATCAGGTCGATCGCCTTGTCGGGCAGGAAGCGCGACGTGATGTAGCGGTCGGACAGCGTCGCCGCGGCGACGAGTGCGGCGTCGCTGATGTCGACCTTGTGGTGGGCCTGGTAGCGGTCCTTGAGGCCACGCAGGATCGCGATGGTGTCCTCGACGCTGGGCTCGCCGACGAGCACCGGCTGGAACCGCCGCTCCAGCGCGGGGTCCTTCTCGACGTGCTCGCGGAACTCGTCCAGCGTCGTGGCGCCGACCATGCGCAGCTCACCGCGCGCGAGCATCGGCTTGAGCATGTTCGACGCGTCCATCGCGCCCTCGCCGGTCGCGCCGGCGCCGACGACGGTGTGCATCTCGTCGATGAACGTCACGACCTGCCCGGCGCTGGCCTTGATCTCGTCGAGGACGGCGCGCAGCCGCTCCTCGAACTCGCCGCGGTACTTCGCGCCGGCCACCATCGCGCCGAGGTCGAGCGCGACCAGCCGCTTGTTCTTCAGCGAGTCGGGGACGTCGCCCGGCGACGATGCGCTGCGCGAGTCCCTCGACGACGGCGGTCTTGCCGACGCCGGGCTCGCCGATCAGCACCGGGTTGTTCTTCGTGCGTCGCGACAGCACCTGCACGACCCGGCGGATCTCGGCGTCCCGGCCGATGACCGGGTCGAGCTCGCCGTCGCGCGCGCGCTCGGTCAGGTCGATGCCGTACTTCTCCAGCGCCTGGTAGGTCGCCCTCGGGGTCGGCGCTGGTCACCCGGGCGGCGCCGCGCACCTTCGGGAAGGCCTCGAGCAGCTCCTCCGGGAGGTGCCGGCCGACCTCAGCAGGTCGGCGGCCGGGCCACCGGCCTGGGCGAGCCCGACGAGCAGGTGCTCGGTGGCGACGTACTCGTCGCCGATCGCGCGCGGCCCGGTCGCCCGCCGCGGAGAGCACCGCGAGCGTGGCGCGGGACGCCTCGGGTGAGGCGACGGTGGCCCCCGACGCGCTCGGCAGCTGGCGGAGCAGCGCATCGGCGCCGGCCGCGACGCGTGGCGCGATCCACGCCGACGGCGTCGAGCAGCGGAGCGGCGACGCCGCCGGCCTGCTCCAGCAGCGCCTGCAGCAGGTGCACGGGCTCGAGGTGCGGGTTGCCGGCGCGACGGCGCGGCGGATGGCGTCCGCGAGCGCTTCCTGGCTCTTGGTCGTCAGCTTGCTTGCGTCCATGTAGTCAGCTTCCGGTGGTGCGGGGTGGGTCAGGTCAACGGGTGCGGTGCGGCGGTCGCCAGACGACGAGCGCCGTACGGCGGGCAGCGGCGCGGTGCTCGTCGACCTCGCTCTGCAGCTCGCCGAGGCGCTGCCTCAGAGCGGTGACCTGGTTCTCCAGCTCGAGGATGCGGCGCACACCCTCCAGGCCGATGCCCGAGGACGACAGCTCCTGGATCTCGCGCAGCGCGGCGATGTCGCGCGGCGAGTAGCGTCGCCCGCCGCCGGGTGTGCGGCCCGGCGAGACCAGGCCGAGCCGGTCGTACTGCCGAAGCGTCTGCGCGTGCAAGCCCGTCAGCTGCGCGGCCACCGAGATGACGTAGACCGGAGTGTCGTCGTCGTGCTCGGGAGTCATCGCTCACCTCCGCTCGGGTCGAGCAGGCCGACGCGCGGGTCCTCGGCGGCAGTCGCGTCGCGCAGCGCCTCGACGGCCTCTTGCCCCCGCCGTCGAGCTTTGCCGGTACGACGACGTCCACCGTGACGAGCAGGTCGCCCTTGGTGCCGTCCTTGCGGGTGACACCACGGCCCTTGACCCGGAAGGTGCGGCCGTTGGTGGTTCCCGGCGGGAGCCGCAGCGTCACGGGCGACCCCCCGAGGGTCGGCACCTTGATCTCGGCGCCGAGCGCCGCCTCAGGGAACGTGACCGGCAAGGACAGTGTGAGGTTGTCGCCCTTGCGTCCGAAGAGTCGTGCGGCTCACGTGCACCGTGACGAAGAGGTCACCGGTCGGGCCGCCTCGCTCGCCGGGTGCGCCCTTGCCCTTGAGCCGGATGTGCTGCCCGTCGCGCACGCCGGCCGGGATGCGCACGTTGAGGGTGCGGGTGCCCAGTGCCCGGCCGCTGCCGTGGCAGGTGGGCAGGGGTCCTCGACCACCAGGCCACGACCGCGGCACTCGCGGCACGGCTCGGCGAACGCGAAGCCGCCCTGGTTGCGGGTGGTCTGGCCGGTGCCCAGGCAGATCGGGCACTGGGTGGGCAGGGCGCCGTCGCGCCCGCCCGTTCCGTGGCAGCCCGGGCACGGCTTCTCGCTGGACATCCGCAGCGGCACCGTCACGCCGTCGACGGCGTCGTGGAACGACAGCGTGACCTCCGACTCCATGTCGGCACCGCGCCGCGGTGCGGTGGTGCGGCCACCGGCCGACCACCGAAGAGCCCGCCGAGCACGTCGCCGAGGCCACCGGCGCCCTGCCCGCCGGGCTGGCCGAACAGGTCACCGAGGTCGAACGCGAAGCCGCCGCCACCCGGGCCACCGGCACCAGCGGGCGCACCGCGCCGGCCGAAGCCCCCGGCGCCGAACAGGGTGCGCGCCTCGTCGTACTCCTTGCGTCGCTTGTCGTCGGAGAGGACGTCGTAGGCCTCGGAGACCTCCTTGAACCGCTCCTCGGCGGCGCTGTCGCCCTTGTTGGCGTCGGGATGGAACTGGCGCGCCAGCTTGCGGTAGGCCTTCTTGATCTCCGCCGGCTTGGCGTCCTTGGGGACGCCGAGCGCCTTGTAGTAGTCCTTCTCCAGGAAGTCCCTGGCGCTCATGCGTCCCCTCCTTCCGTGCCGTCCTTGGTTTCGTCAGCTCGGGTCGCCCTCGGAGCCCGACTCCGGCTCGGCCACGCCGACCCGGGCCGGGCGGACCACCCGGGCACCGATGCGGTAGCCCGGCTGGAACACCTGCACGCGCGGTCGGCTCGGTGACCTCCGCGGAGTGCGCGTGGGTCAGCGCCTCGTGGACCGACGGGTCGAACGGCTCGCCCGGCTCGCCGAACCGCTCCAGACCGAGCTTGCCGACCGCCGCCTCGAGTGCGTCGGCAACCGACTTGAAGCCACCCTCGAGCTCGCCGTGCTCGCGGGCGCGGCCGATGTCGTCGAGCACGGGCAGCAGGTTGGTGAGCATGTTGGCCAGGGCCAGCTCCCGCACCGCCTCCCGGTCGCGCTCGACGCGCCGCCGGTAGTTGGTGTAGTCGGCCTGCAGCCGCTGCAGGTCGGCGGTCCGCTCGGCGAGCTGTCGCCTCGAGACGCGCCTCGTCCGGCCGCCGTCGCGGCGCCGGACGTCGCCCCGCCGGCGCCGGCCTGGCCGGTCGGACGCCGTCCCCGCGCCGGCGCGGCCGGTTCACGGACCGCGCCGGTCTCGGGGTCGAGGCGCCGCTCGTCCCGGATGATCGGGCCCTCCGTGCTCCTCGGGCTCGTCGTTCGGTCACTTCTTGTCGTCCTCGTCGACGATCTCGGCGTCGACGACATCGGAGTCCTCGGAGTCACCGGAGTCGCCGGTCGGGGCGCCACCCTGGCCGCGCCGTCGGAGCCACCGGCCGCCTGCGCCTCGGCGTACATCGCCGAACCCAGCTTCTGGCTGGTCGTCGCGACCTTCTCGGTGGCGGTCCGGATGTCGGCGACCGCGCTGTCGTCGGTGTTCTCCAACGCCTTCTTCAGCTCGGCGATCGCCTCCTCGACCTCCGCCCGCGTCGCCGCCGCGTCGCCCTCGGCGAACTTGTCGGCGTTGTCGGCCAGGAACTTCTCGGTCTGGTAGACGAGCTGGTCACCGGTGTTGCGCGTCCTCGGCCGCGTCGCGGCGCGCCTTGTCCTCCTCGGCGTGCGACTCGGCGTCGCGCATCATCCGCTCGATGTCGTCCTTGGGAAGCGCGGAGCCACCGGTGATGGTCATCCGCTGCTCCTTGCCGGTGCCGAGGTCCTTGGCCGACACGTGCACGATGCCGTTGGCGTCGATGTCGAACGCGACCTCGATCTGCGGGACCCCGCGCGGTGCGGGCGGCAGCCCGGTCAGCTCGAACATGCCGAGCTTCTTGTTGTAGGCCGCGATCTCGCGCTCGCCTTGGTAGACCTGGATCTGCACGGACGGCTGGTTGTCGTCGGCCGTGGTGAAGATCTCCGACCGCTTGGTCGGGATCGTCGTGTTGCGCTCGATCAGCTTGGTCATGATGCCGCCCTTGGTCTCGATGCCGAGGGACAGCGGGGTGACGTCGAGGAGAAGGACGTCCTTGACCTCGCCCTTGAGCACGCCCGCCTGCAGGCTGGCGCCGATGGCGACGACCTCGTCGGGGTTGACGCCCTTGTTGGGCTCGCGACCGCCGGTGAGCTCCTTGACCAGGTCGACGACCGCCGGCATCCGGGTGGAGCCACCGACGAGGACGACGTGGTTGATCTCGTTGACCGGGAGGCCGGCGTCGCGCAGCACCGACTGGAACGGCGTCTTGCAGCGGTCGAGCAGGTCGGAGGTCATCTGCTGGAACTGCGAACGGGAGAGCTTCTCGTCCAGGTGCAGCGGGCCCGGCGTCCGATGCGGTGATGTAGGGCAGGTTGATGGTGGTCTCGCTCGACGAGGACAGCTCGATCTTGGCCTTCTCGGCCGCTTCGCGCAGCCGCTGCAGCGCCATCTTGTCCTTGGCCAGGTCGATGCCGTTCGCGTTCTGGAAGGCCTTGACCAGGTGGTCGACGATGCGCTGGTCCCAGTCGTCACCACCGAGGTGGTTGTCACCGCTGGTGGCCTTGACCTCGACGACGCCCTCGCCGATCTCGAGCAGCGACACGTCGAAGGTGCCACCACCGAGGTCGAAGACGAGGATCGTCTGGTCGTGCTCGCCCTTGTCCAGCCCGTAGGCCAGCGCGGCCGCGGTCGGCTCGTTGACGATGCGCAGGACGTTGAGCCCGGCGATCTCACCGGCCTCCTTGGTGGCCTGGCGCTGGGCGTCCTCGAAGTAGGCCGGCACGGTGATGACCGCGTCGGTGATGGTCTCGCCGAGGTAGGCCTCGGCGTCGCGCTTGAGCTTCATCAGGACGCGGGCGCTGATCTCCTGGGCGGTGTACTTCTTGCCGTCGATGTCGACGGACCAGTCCTCGCCCATGTGGCGCTTGACCGACCGGATGGTCCGGTCGACGTTGGTGACGGCCTGGCGCTTGGCGACCTCGCCGACCAGCACCTCGCCGTTCTTGGCGAAGGCCACGACGGACGGCGTGGTCCGCGAGCCCTCGGCGTTGGCGATGACGGTGGGCTCGCCGCCCTCCAGGACCGAGACGACGGAGTTGGTCGTCCCGAGGTCGATTCCGACCGCACGTGCCATGGTGTTGTCCTCCGCTGGGAAAGTTGAGTGGGTGCCCTCATGCTCGGTCACCATCCAGCAGCTCCTGTCAAATAACCTGAGTCCTTCCGCTCAACTTCCCTCCCCCTCGAATCCAGCTCGAGTGATCATGCAGTTTCTGCGCTCCGTGGCCGCGCGAAACTGCATGATCACCGGCATCGGGGAGGAGTCACTAGCATGAGCCGAGAGCTGAGAGGGAACGAGGGCGGCCATGAAATGGAAGCTGTTCGGCACGCTGGCTGCGGTCCTCGCCGGGTTCGTGGCCCGCAAGCTCCTCGTCAAGGTCTGGACGACGAGCACCGGGGACGACCCCCCGGCAAACCCCGCGGCCCCGGGCACGAACTGGCCGAAGGCGATCGGCTACGCGGTGGCCAGCGGCGCCGTGATGGGCCTGGCCCGGATGCTCGCCACCCGCAAGGCCGCCGACTACTACCGCAAGTCGACCGGCCACCTGCCGCCAGGCATGGAAGAGGTCACCTGACGGTCGCCGGCTGGACATCCGCCAGGCCTTGCGGAGCCCGCGCGAGGCGAGCAGAGTGCCGCTGTCGCCTCGATCGCCGACCCTGGGAGCCCCGATGTCCGGGCCACTGCGCAGCCGTTTCGCCCTGATCGCCACCGCCGCCTGCCTCGTCGCCGGCGTGCTTGCCGCGCCCGCGTCGGCCGTGAGCCCGCAGGCGCACACGCCCGGTCTGGAGTTCCTGGGCGAGAGCACGATCGCCTCCGGCGCCACCTTCGAGGGCACGGTCGTCGGCGGCCTGTCCTCCTGGGCGTACGACGAGGCCCGCGACGTCTACTACGCGCTCTCCGACGACCAGGGCGGAACCTTCATCCCCACGAGCACCCCGGCCCGGTTCTACACGCTTCGGGTCGACCTCTCCGACGGGTCGCTCGGCGCCGGCGACGTGACCGTCGTGGACGTCACCACGCTGCTCGGGGCCGACGGCCAGCCGCTTCCCGGCTCGCAGCCTGGACCCGGAAGGGCTGACCCTGACCCGCGACGACACCTTGATCATCACCTCGGAGGGCATCCCGCCGTCCCGGCCCTCCCCCGGGCCCGCCTTCGCGCCGTTCGTGCGCGAGTTCGACCTGTCCGGCCGGCAGATCGCGTGAGCTGCCGGTCCCGAGCGCGTTCACGCCGTCGGCCGACGGCACCCGCGGCGTCCGCCCCAACCTCGGCTTCGAGGCAGCCGCGGTCGCCCCCAACGGCCAGTTCCTGTTCGTGGGCGCCGAGAACGCACTCGCCCAGGACGGTCCGGCCGCCAGCCTCGACCACGGGAAGCCGAGCCCGGCTGCTGCGCTACAACCTTCAGAACGGCAACCTGGACCGGCAGTACGTCTACGAGACCGACCCGGTCGTCGCGCCCAGCCCGGTCTTCACGGTCAACGGGCTGGTGGAGCTGCTGCCGCTGAACAACCAGTTCCTGCTCGCGATGGAGCGGTCGTTCTCGGTGGGCGTCGGCAACGACATCCGGATCTACCGGGTCGCGCTTCCCGGCGCGACGGATGTCAACGGCGTCGACGACCTCGACCAGCTCGGCCAGGTGACGCCCGTCCAGAAGACCCTGCTGCTCAATCTCAAGGGACTCGGGCTGACCCTGGACAACATCGAGGGCATGACGCTCGGCCCCGCCTGCCCGACGGGCGTCAGTCGCTTCTCCTGGTCAGCGACAACAACTTCACCACCAACCCGCGCAGGTCAGCCAGTTCCTGCTGTTCGCGCTCGACTGAGCGAAGACAACCGCGACCGGCACAGCACCTCGTCGTACGCTGTGCGGCATGCTCCCCGCCCTGCGCGACCAGCGCGGCAAGCCCGCCGCGCCGCTGCGGCTGCTGGCTGTTCTGGTGGTGGTGGGCATGCTCGTGCTCACCGCCCCGGTGCTGGTTCCGATGCTGCGCTGGGCGACCGGACCTCGTCCGCTGACCGGCGACCGCTACGAGGCCCAGTAGCTCTTGGCCCAGGTGACCGATGCGAGCACAGCCTGCCCGGACGTGTTCGGGTGGAAGTAGTCCCACGAGCTCACCTGGCTCAACGTGAACGGGTAGTTGAACACCGCGTTCTGGTCGAACCTGCAGTTCGTCGGGTACTCGCGCGCACACCGCCGCCAGGGCACTGTTGTAGTCGACCACGCGCTGCCGCACCCGGGCCCGGCGATCGACGTCGGCCTGGGTCGTCGACAGGGGCCGGGCGAGGAGCGACTGGCAAATGCCGTACGTGCTCCAGGCGGTCCGTGCCGCCCAGGAGTTCTTGCCGACGTACCAGAGCCGGTTGATGTTCGGGATGGACGCGACGAAGACCTGCGCCGTGGGGAGACCCGTCGTCGAGCGTGACCATCGCCGCTTCGAACTGCGCCTTGAAAGTGGCCACCGAGGTCATCGTGGACTCGCTGCTGGTGCAGGCGTCGTTGGCGCCCATCAGCACCGTGACGTACTGCGCCTTCTGATTCACCGCGGTGCTCGCCTGGGCATGTCCAGCGCGCTCATCCGCGCCCCGCTTCGGGAATCGTTGTAATCGTGGCCGTAGATGGCAGGGTTCAGGGCCAGCAACCGCCGGTAGTGGCTGTTCACGCTGGTCGAGGAGCCGGTGCTCCACGAGCGGCTCGGGCAGTCGACGTACCAGCCACAGACGTTGAAGCCGCGGGTGATCGAGTCCCCGAGCGAGGCCATGCTGGTGGGCAGGGGCGTGGCCGCTGAGGCCGCCTGTGCCGGGACCAGCACCACCGTGCACACCAACGCGAGGGCAAGAGCCACCAAGGCTCGGACTCTGCGGCTCTGTCGTACGTCCACGACGACCTCCAACGGCTGAGGCGACGCCGGACGGCAGTATGCCCGGTTGGGCCCGCGGCAACCGACTTGGTCGGAGATAGTTACCGGCCGGTAGGGTCGCTGCGCGCGCATACGCTGACCCGGCAGTTGAGCCTTGGAGGATCCGTGCGACTCGCCATCGGCCTGGTGATGACGGTGCTGGCCCTGGCCATCGCCGGCCGGCGGGTCTCCTGGCTCTACCGGCTGCTGAAGTCCGGCCAGCCGGCGCCGGGACGCCTCGACGGCATCGGGCAGCGGGCCAGCACCCAGCTGCCGAGGTCTTCGGCCAGCGCAAGCTGCTCAAGTGGACCGTGCCCGGTGCAGCGCACTTCCTCACGTTCTGGGGCTTCATCATCCTGGCCGCGACGATCGTCGAGGCCTACGGGGCGCTGTTCGACCGCGACTTCGCGATCCCGCTGATCGGGCACTGGCCGGTGCTGGGCTTCCTCGAGGACTTCTTCGGCGTCGCGGTGCTGGTGGCGCTCGCGGTGTTCAGCGTGATCCGGCTGCGCAACGCCCCCGCGCGGCGGCAGCGGGCGTCCCGGTTCTACGGCTCGCACACCGGCGCCGCCTGGCTCGTGCTCTTCATGATCTTCAACGTGATCTGGACGCTGTTCCTCTACCGCGGCGCGCAGATCAACACCGGCGTGTTCCCGTTCGAGAGCGGGGCGTTCGCCTCCGAGGCCGTCGCCAAGGTGCTCGAGCCGCTCGGCGAGGACACCAACGAGCTCCTCGAGACGCATCGGCATCCTGGCCCAGATCGGCGTGGTCCTCGGCTTCCTGGTGCTGGTCGTCTACTCCAAGCACCTGCACATCTTCCTCGCGCCGCTGAACGTGCTCACCAAGCGTGAGCCCCAGGCGCTCGGCCCGCTGCTGCCGATGACCTCCGGCGGCAAGCCGATCGACTTCGAGGACCCCGGCGAGGACGACGTCTTCGGCCGCGGCAAGGTCGAGGACTTCACCTGGAAGGGCATGCTCGACTTCGCGACCTGCACCGAGTGCGGGCGGTGCCAGGACCAGTGCCCGGCCTGGAACACCGGCAAGCCGCTGTCCCCCAAGCTGCGTGATCATGGACCTGCGCGACCACCTGTTCGCGAAGGCGCCGGCCATCCTGGGCGCCGACGGAGCGGCGGTCACCGGCATCGAGGAGGCCGGCAACGAGAGCGCCGACCGCGCGTCGACCGGCCGGCACCACGGCGTACCGGAGTCCGGTTTCGGCCGCATCCCGGAGAAGGGCGCGGCGCAGGCGGCCCGCCCGCTGGTCGGCACCGAGGCCGAAGGCGGCGTCATCGACCCCGACGTGCTGTGGTCCTGCACGACGTGTGGCGCCTGCGTCGAGCAGTGCCCCGTCGACATCGAGCACGTCGACCACATCATGGACATGCGCCGCTTCCAGGTGCTGATCGAGTCGTCGTTCCCGTCCGAGGCCGGCACGATGCTGAAGAACCTGGAGAACAAGGGCAACCCGTGGGGCATGAACGCGCGGGCCCGCCTGGACTGGACCGAGGGCCTCGACTTCGAGGTCCCCGTCGTCGGCGAGGGACGTCGAGGACCTCTCCGAGGTCGACTACCTCTACTGGGTCGGCTGCGCGGGCGCGCTCGAGGACCGGGCCAAGAAGACCACCCGGGCGTTCGCCGAGCTGCTGCACATCGCGGGCGTGCGCTTCGCCGTCCTCGGTGAGGCGGAGGCCTGCACGGGCGACCCGGCCCGGCGGCTCGGCAACGAGTTCGTCTTCCAGATGCTCGCGCAGCAGAACGTCGAGACGCTCAACGAGGCCAAGGCGACCACGATCGTCGCGACCTGCCCGCACTGCTTCAACAGCCTGGCCCGGGAGTACCCGCAGGTCGGCGGCAACTACGACGTCGTCCACCACACCCAGCTGCTCCACGCCTGGTCGAGCGAGGGCCGGCTGACCCCGATCACGCCGATCGACAGCCTGGTGACCTACCACGACCCGTGCTACCTCGGGCGGCACAACAAGGTCTACACGCCGCCGCGGGAGATCCTCGACAGCGTGCCGCACCTGCGCTCGCAGGAGATGCACCGCTGCAAGGAGCGCGGCTTCTGCTGCGGCGCCGGCGGCGCACGGATGTGGATGGAGGAGAAGATCGGCAAGCGGGTCAACGTCGAGCGCGTCGACGAGGCGCTCGCCCTCGACCCCGACATCGTGTCCACCGCCTGCCCGTTCTGCCTGGTCATGCTCGGCGACGCGGTCACCGCGAAGAAGCAGGACGGGTCGGCCCGCGAGGACGTCGAGGTCGTCGACGTCGCCCAGCTGCTCGTCCGGTCCGTACGGCGCCCGCCGATCACCGTCATCCCGGTCGGCGCGACCCGGACGGGGACCCCGGCGACCCGCCGCCTGAAAGGTCGCGGACGACGAGCCGGGGGTCCCCCGTTCGGCGGTCCAGTCACGCCGTCGTCATGAGTCCGTATGGGCCGAACGGCCCTTTGTGAGCGTGAGCGCTACTCCGTTCGGGTGCATTGCGTCTACCGCCCATGACATTCCGTAACAAGTAAAGGCACAGTAACGACTCCATTGCAGACCACCATCTGCCCAGGGGGTCTCGTGAAGCCGCAGCGACTTGCTCGACCGCAGGCTGGCGACTCGTCGTCGCCGCCGCGGTCGCTCTCGGCGGTGTCTTCGCCTCACCCGCCATGGGCGGCGCGGCACCGCGCCGGCCGGCGAGGACAAGGTCACCCGGGTCATCGTCGAGGCCGAGCCCGGCAGCCTCCGGCCGTCGGCGAGCGCCGCCACCGACCTCGGCGGCCAGGTCGTCTCGCGCCAGCAGACGCTCAGCACCGTCGTCGTGGACATGCCCGACCGCAAGGTGAGCCGGCTCCGCGAGGCCGCCGGCGTCCGCCGCGTCACGAACGACTCGCAGGTGAAGCTGCAGGACACCGGCCTGCTGGGACGGCACGACACCCCGGCAACCTGCTCGGCCCGACCGGCCTCCCCGGCGACATGACCAACGTCTCCAAGCTCACCGGCGCCCAGACGTTCTGGAAGAACGGCTACTACGGCCAGGGCGTCGACGTCGCCCTGCTGGACTCCGGCGTCGCTGCCGGTCGAACGGGCTGATCACCCCCAACAAGCTCGTCATGGGCCCTGACCTGTCGTTCGAGTCCCAGGTCGCCAACCTGCGCTACATGGACACGTTCGGCCACGGCACGCACATGGCCGGCATCATCGGCGGCCGCGACAACGGCGCCACCCCCAACTTCACGACCGACAACACCAACTTCCTCGGGATGGCGCCCGGCTCGCGCATCGTCAGCCTCAAGCTGGCCGACGCGCACGGCAGCACCGACGTCTCCCAGGTCATCGCGGCCATCGACTGGGTCGTGGCCCACGGTCGCGACGCCGGCCTCAACATCCGCGTGATGAACCTGTCCTTCGGGACCGACTCGTCGCAGGACTACCGGCTGGACCCGCTGGCGCACGCCGCCGAGGTCGCCTGGACAGCGGGCGTCGTCGTCGTGGTCTCCGCCGGCAACGGTGACGGGACCCGGCTCGGGCTCGCCAACCCGGCGTACGACCCGGCGGTCCTCGCGGTCGGCGCCCAGAACACCAAGGGCACCGTGGACCGCAGCGACGACACCGTCCCGGCGTTCTCCCAGCGCGGCGCCACCGCGCTCGGGATGCGCGCGCCCGACCTGGTCGCGCCCGGCGTCTCGGTCGTCAGCCTCCGCGCTCCGGGCTCGTTCGTCGACACCATGCACCGCGCGGGCGTCGTCGGAGACCGGTTCTTCAAGGGCAGCGGCACCTCGCAGTCCGCGGCCGTGGTCTCCGGTGCGGCAGCCCTGCTGCTGTCGCAGCGGCCCACCTCACCCCGGACCAGGTCAAGGACCTCCTGCGCCGTTCGGCGAAGCCACTGGCCGGCGCCAGCACCGACGCCCAGGGCGCCGGCGCCCTCGACCTGAACGCTGCCTACTGACCGCCGGACGGACGATGCCGGCCCCGCCAGGTCAACGCCGGCGGCGGCTCGCTGGACAAGGCCCGTGGCCGCTTCAAGGTCAAGTTCAACGGCGTCGCGCTGACCGGCGAGCAGGACATCCTGGGCAACCCGGTCGACACCGGGGCTGCGCCGCCGAGGAGACGACTCCCAGCCCCGACGTGCTCAACGGCGCCACCTGGGCCAATGGCCCCTGGTCGGGCCCGCCGGCTCCGGGCGCCACTGGAACGGCGCGACGTGGGCCGGCGCGACCTGGGCCGGGGCGACCTGGGCCGGCGCCACCTGGGCCGGCGCGACCTGGGCCGGAGCCACCTGGGCCGGCGCGACCTGGGCCGGCGCGACCTGGGCCGGAGCGACCTGGGCCGGGGCCACCTGGGCCGGAGCGACCTGGGCCGACGCCCAATGGGCCAACGATCTGTGGTCGAGCGCAGGGTGGGAGTGATCGACATGACGACGAACTGACGACGCGGCACTACGCAGCGCGACCACAGCGGGGAGAAGATCATGAACCTGGACAGCCGTGAGTGCGCCCCCGGCGCTTCGTGGATCTGACCCGCTCCCTCTAAGGCCGGAGCCCGAACGCGTCGAAAGGTCAGCGTGAGCTCTTCGGCAGGTGCCCTCGGCACACTGCCGGCACCGATCCGGCGTACGACGCGACCCACCCGGCGCGTCATCTGCCTGGTCGCGGTGCTGGCGGTGGTCGGCACCGTGCTCTGGACCGCCCTCCAGATCAACCCCCCCGACGCCCCGCTGGACCTGCGCATCCCCTGGTGGCTGCTGGCGCTGATGTTCGCAGCCACCGAGATCTGGGTCTTCCACATCCAGGTCGGCCGCGAGGCGCAGAGCATCTCCATCAGCGAGATCCCGCTGGTGCTCGCGCTCTTCTACTCGATGCCCGAGGACCTCCTCGTGGCCCGGGTCGTCGGCCCGGCGCTGGTCATGCTGCTGCACCGCAAGCAGACGATGCTCAAGTCCGGCGTGAACATCGCGCTGGTGTTCACCGACACCGCGGTCGCGCTGACCATCTTCGCGGCGGTCGGCGGCGGCAGCACGGCCGACGGACCGCGGGAGTGGGCCGGCGCGATCCTCGCGGCCGCCGCCGCGATGGCCGTCGACCTGTTCGTCCTGCACCTGATCATCCGCTGGTACGACGGGGCGTCCCCGCTCGCGGGCTGGCGCAGCACGACCCTCGGCGTCGGCATCGCCGCCGCGAGTGCCCTGCTCGGCCTGGTGCCGGTGCTGACCCTGCGGCTGGGCCCGCTCGCCGCGGTCCCGCTGCTGGCGGCGGGCACCGTGCTGATGCTCGGCTACCGGGCCTATGCCTCGCTCGCCGAGCGGCACAACAGCCTGGAACGGCTCTTCCACTTCAGCCGCGAGCTCAGCGTCGCGCCGGAGTCCGACGACGTCCTGCCCTCGATCCTGCACCAGGCCCGCGAGCTGCTGCGCGGCGAGGCCGCGGAGGTGCTGCGCTTCGGCGACGGACAGGTGTCGCTGTGCCGGTTCGACGGCTCCCGGGTCGAGGTGCTGGACGACCTGGACGCCGTGGGGACCGGGCTGCTCGTCCGCGGGCTGCTGGCTCCGGGCGAGGCCGTGCTGCTGCGGCCGGACGACGCGTTCGGCGCGGCCTACCTGCAGTCACGCGCCGCGAGCGAGGCGGTGCTTGCCCCGCTGCGCTACGACGGGCAGACCGTGGGCGCGCTGGCCGTGCACGACCGGCTCGGCGAGGTCCGCGGCTTCTCCAACGGAGACGTCCAGCTGCTGCAGACCATCGCCAACCATGCGTCGGTCGCCCTGCACAACGAGATGCTGATCGGCCGGCTGCGCCATGACGCGCTGCACGACGCGCTGACCGGGCTGCCCAACCGGGCCCAGCTGGCGGCGGAGGCGACCGCGGCGCTGGCCCATGCCCGGGTGAACCGCGGCCTCGTCGCCGATCATGATCATCGACCTGAACGGCTTCAAGGCCGTCAACGACACCCTCGGTCACCACGTCGGTGACGACCTGATCCGCGAGGTGGCCCGGCGCTTCGCCGAGGCCGCTCCCGCCGGCGTGACGGTCGCCCGGCTCGGTGGCGACGAGTTCGCGGTGCTGATGCGCCCGACCAGCACGGGTGAGCCGGTCCGGGTGGCCCGCACCCTGCTCGACGCGCTCGAAGAGCCGTTCGCGATGGGCCAGGAGCGGCTGCACCTGTCCGGGGCCGCCGGCATCGCGATGGCGCCGGCGCACGGCAGCACGGTCTCCGACCTGCTCAAGCGCGCGGACATCGCGATGTACGCCGCGAAGAACGGCCCGGACGCCTCCGTCACCTACCGCCCCGACATCGACGTCCATGACCCCTCGCTGCTGTCCCTGATGGGCGAGCTGCGGCAGGCGATCAACGACGGCGACGTGGACATCGAGGTGGAGCCGGTCGTCGACCTGATCACCGGTGAGCTGGTGTCGGCCGAGGCGCTGGTCCGCTGGCACCACCCGGTCCGCGGCACCCTGCGGCCGAACCTGTTCCTGCCGCTCGCGGAGCGCAACGGCCTGATCGTGCCGCTGACCGAGCTCGTGCTGGACCGCGCCGTGGCGGCCTGCGCGAAGTGGCGGGAGCAGGGCCTCGAGATCGGCATCTCGGTCAACCTCTCGGCCCGCTCGCTGCTCGACAACGCGCTGCCGGCCGCCGTGGCGAGCGTGCTCTCGCAGTACGGCCTGCCGAGCCAGCTGCTCACCCTGGAGATCACCGAGAGCATCGTGCTCAGTGACGCCGACCGCGCCCTCGGCCTGCTCGCCGACCTCCGCCAGCTCGGCGTCCGGCTCTCCCTCGACGACTTCGGCACCGGCTACTCGTCGCTGACCCACCTGTCCGAGCTGCCGATCCAGCAGCTGAAGATCGACCGGTCCTTCGTCAGCCAGATCCACGACCGCAGCCGGGACGCCGCCATCGTCAAGGCCGTCGCCGAGCTGGCCCGCCACCTCGACATCGAGGTCGTCGCCGAGGGCATCGAGACCCCGGAGACCGCGGCGCTGCTGCGCGACCTCGGCTGCGGCCACGGCCAGGGCCACCACTTCGCCCAGTCGATGTCCGCCGAGCTGCTGCCGGTCTGGCTCTCGACGCGGCCGCCGCTCGCCGGGCGCGGCTGCCGGGCTCGCCGCGCGACCGGGTGCTCCGCGCCGTCCGGTGAGCTCCGCCGCCGTCACGACTGGGATTCAGATCGCCGTGCGGTGGAAGCTCTGGAACGACCGCGACGGCGTCGGGCCGCGCTGACCCTGGTAACGCGAGCCGTCGCACCCGACCGTAGGGCGCCTCGGCCGGGCTGGACAGCCGGAAGAAGCAGAGCTGACCGATCTTCATGCCCGGCCACAGCTTGATCGGCAGGGTGGCGACGTTGGACAGCTCGAGCGTCACGTGGCCGGAGAAGCCCGGCGTCGATGAACCCGGCCGTCGAGTGGGTCAGCAGCCCGAGCCGGCCCAGGCTCGACTTGCCCTCGAGGCGGGCGGCGACGTCGTCGGGCAGGGTCACGACCTCGTACGTCGAGGCGAGCACGAACTCACCGGGGTGCAGGATGAACGGCTCGTCGCCGTCGGGCTCGACCAGGCGGGTCAGGTCGGCCTGCTCCACGGTCGGGTCGATGTGGGGATAGCGGTGGTTCTCGAAGACCCGGAAGTAGCGATCCATGCGCACGTCGATGCTCGACGGCTGGATCATGACCGTCTCGAACGGGTCGATCATGACCCGTCCTGACTCGATCTCCTTGCGAATGTCCCGGTCCGAAAGCAGCACGTGCAGTCCTACCCGGGTGTGCGGAGGTCGCCGCGGACCACCAGCACCAGCGCCAGCAGCGCCTGGCCGCAGCTGACCCGTGCTAGGCCAGGTCGAGCTGGGCGAGCTCCCCGCGGGAGGTGACGCCGGCCTTGGTGAAGATGTTCCGCAGATGGAACGCGACGGTGCGGGGCGACACCCAGCACTGCGCGGCGATGTCCTTGTTCGACATCCTTGCGGACCAGCCCGGCGACCTGGCGTTCCATCGGGGTGAGGGTCAGCTGGGTCGACGGGTCACGCTTGCGGGCGGTCTCCCCGGACGCCCGCAGCTCCTGGCTGGCCCGGGCGGCCAGCGGCTCGGCGCGCAGGTCCTCGAACGACTCGAGGGCGGCGCGCAGGTGGGTGCGGGCGTCGACGCGGCGCTGGGAGCGGCGCAGGAGCTCGCCGTACGCGAGGTGCGTGCGCGCCCGGTCGTACGGCCGGCCGCCCGGGCACGGCGTCCGCGTGGTGGGCCAGGGCGGCCTCGAACAGGGCGGGCGCGTCGCCGGGTTCGGCGAGCAGGGCGCGCCCGTGGTCGACAGCCGCGAGCGCCCACGGCCATCCGGTGCCGTCGGCGAACGGGGTGAGCTCCTTCACCCACGCTGCGGCCTGTTCGTGGTCGCCGGCCCGGACGGCGGCGTCGATGCGGTCGAGCGCGGTGAGGCGGCCGAGGGTGCTCAGGCGGATGCTGCCGAGGTGGTGCAGCGCGGCCCGGGCGTCGCCGTCGTGGGCGGCTCGGGTTCCCTGCGCCCAGCGCGTGAGGTCGTGCACGGGGTCGGCGAGCACGCCGAGAGGCTTCCGGGCCGCCGTGTCGAGGTCGGCCAGCAGCTGGTCGTACTCGGCGGGGCTGGCCTTGGAGGGCGGCGAGGAGGTGACCCAGCCGAGCGGGGCGGCGGCGAGCGGCCGCTGCCCGGCGCTCGCGCTGAGGGAGAGCGCTTCGTCGGCGCTGCGCGCAGCGCCGCCCACCGGCCGGTGACGACCTGGGTGAAGCCCGAGCCGGGGCAGCGCGTACAGGACGAGCATCCCGGCGCCGGCGTCCCGGGCGCCGGCCGCCATCGCGGTGAAGCAGCGGTGGTGGGCGTCGTCGTCGCCGAGGTGCAGCGCGGTGTTGCCGAGGTGGGACAGCAGGTCGAGGTCGGCGATGCGTCGCGCGCCGACCTCGAGCGCGTCGCGCAGCGAGGCAAGGCGCGGCGTCCAGTCGTGGCGCGGCGGCGCGGGTGAGGGCGAGCAGGAGGTGGCCGAGGCAGCGGGTGCGGGGCGTGGCTCGAGGTCGGCTCGTGATCGCGTCGGTGGCGAGGGCGGCCGTGTCGTGCGAGGCCGGTGCCGCTGTCGGCGCCGTAGGTGCTCAGCAGGGCGGCAGCGACGGCCAGCTCGAGCGCGCGGGTCGGGTCGTCGGCCAGGACGGCTCGGGCAGCCGCGGCGAACATGTGGTGTGCGTCGGTGGCGGACCCGACGTTGACCTCGATGCGGCCGCGGAGCCGGTCGATGTCGGCGCGCAGGACCTGGTCGTCGGCGAGCTCGCGGGCCGCGGCGGACAGAGCGCGCGCCGTGCGTGGTCTGCCCCGAGGCCCATGCGGTGCGAGCCGCGGCGTACAGGAGCGCGGCGCCGGGACTGCTCGCCGGCAGTGAGCTCGGCGGCGCGCTCGTAGGCGGCAGATGCGGCGGCGTACCCGCCACGTCGTTCGGCTCGCTCGCCGGCGGCGGCCAGACCGGCGACGACGTCCCGTCGGGGCTGTCGACGGCCGCGGCCCGGTGCCACGCATACCGGTCCGGGTCACCGCCGGGTCGAGCGCCTCGGCCAGCGCCCGGTGCGCCTCGCGGCGTTCCCGGCTGGTCGCGGCCTGGTACACCGCGGACCGGACCAGCGGGTGCCGCACCCGCACGGTGTCGCCCTCGACGACGAGCAGCCCGGCGCGTTCCGCGGCGTCCAGGCTGTCCGGGTCGGCGCCGAGGTCCCCGGCGGCGGCACGGACCGTAGCGACGTGCCCGGAGTCGTCCGCCGCCGCGACCAGCAGCAACGTCTGCACGTCGGGCGGCAGCCGGCGGCACCGGTCCAGGAACACCCGCTCGATGCCGGCCGTGAGGTGCAGCTGGGCGGGCAGCGGCTCGGCGCCGGCCAGCTGCTCGCGGACAGCGTGCCGGGAAGCTCGACGAGGGCGAGCGGGTTCCCGGCGGCCTGGGTCATCAGCCGGTCCGCGACGTCGTCGGGCACGGCGTCGCCGGCCGCCTCGGTGAGCAGCGCGCGGGCCGCGCCGTCGGTCAAGGGCGTGAGCGCGACGGCCGGGACGCCGTCGGGTGCGAACGTGTGGCCCTCGCCGTCGCGGGCGGCGAACACGACCGCGACCCGGTCCGCGCCCAGGCGTCGGGCGGCGACCAGCACCGCGTCGGCGGTCGCCTGGTCGAGCCACTGCGCGTCGTCGAGGACGCACAGCACGGTCGCGTCCTCGGCGGCCTCGGTGAGCAGCGACAGGGTCGCGAGCGCGGCCATGAACGGCTCCACCGCTGACGTCGTCCGCCTGGCCGAACGCTGCCCGCAGCGCTCTGGCCTGCGGTGCCGGGAGCCGGTCGAGGATGCCGAGGACGGGACGCAGCAGCCGGTGCAGCGCGGCGAACGGCAGCGGCGCCTCGGACTCCACACCCTGCGCGCGCAGCACGCACACGTCGTCGCCGGCGGTCGCGACGAGGTCCTCGAGCAGCGCCGACTTCCCGACGCCGGGTCCCCGTGCAGCAGCAGCGTCCCGGCATGCCCAGCGCGGGCGTCGGTCAGCAGCGCGGCGAGGCGCGCCCGCTCGGCGTCACGCCCGTGCAGCACGCCGGGGACGCTACGCGCCTTGCAGGCCCGGAACCTGGTCATTCGGCCGGGGCGACCGGCGGCCATCGCGCCCACGCTCAGGAGTACCGCCCACCTCCCCGGAAGCGAGTCCGCCATGACGACCAGCACCCCCGATCCAGGTCAGCCGCCCCAGCCACGACCCGGGCGGGCCGAACCCCCGCGGGCCGCCGCGTCCCGTTCAGCCTGGTGGTCGCCGCCTCCCTGGTCAGCGGCCTCGTGACCGCCCTCGTCCTCGTCCTGTTCGTGTTCGCCGGCGCCACCGAGCCCGTCATCACCGGCGCCGGCCTGCTCGGGCTGGCCTCCGGCTGGGCACTGCTCGCGCATGCTCACCACGCGGTGGACCAGCCAGCCGCAGCGCTGGGCGGCCGTCCCGGCCGCCGTGATGGCGACCACCGGCGCCGGGCTGCTCGCGCTCACCCCCGGCGACGGCGCGCTCACCGCGGCCGGCTGGGTCTGGCCGGCGGTCGCGCTCGTCGCTGGCCGTCTGGATGGCGCGCGCCGTGCGGCGCGCCACGACCGGCCGGTCCCGCTGGCTGCTGTACCCGGTCATCGGCCTGCTGGCGGTCACCGCCCTCGGCGGCGCTCGTGGAGACCGTCACGCTGGCACGCGACGCCGGCCGCTTCGAGATGCCCGGCGCGCTGTACGACGTGGGCGGGCACCGCCTGCACCTGGACTGCACCGGCACCGGCAGCCCCACCGTCGTCCTCGAGAACGGCCTGGACGAGATCTCGCCGCTGTGGAGCGCCGTCACCGCGCAGATCGCCCGCACCACCCGGGTCTGCGCGTACGACCGGGCCGGTCAGGGCTGGAGCGACGACGCCGACGGCCCCCAGGACGGCCTCGCCGTCGCCGCCGACCTGCACACCCTGCTGGCCCGCGCCGGCGAGCACGGCCCGTACGTCCTGGCCGGGCACTCCTCCGGCGGCACGCTCGCCATGACCTACGCCGCCCGCTACCCCGACGCAGGTCGCCGGCATGGTGCTGCTCGACTCGTCCAGCCCGCACCAGTTCACCGACCAGCCCGACTTCCCCGGCGAGTACGCGATGATGCGCCGGGTGCTGCCCGTGTGGCCCGCCCTGGCCCGCGTCGGCGCCCTCCACCTCGTCCCCGCATCGACGGCGACCGCCCTTTCGCCGACCGCCGCAGCGCAGGTCCAGGCGTTCGCGACCAGCCCGCGCGGCGCCCGCAACATGCGCGACGAGCACGCCCAGCTCTGAACGTGTTCTCCCAGGCGCAGGCGCTGACCACTTCGACCCGAAGCCGCTCGCCGTGGTCACCGCCCGCGAGAACGCCGACGGACACCAAGGGCTGGGCCGCCGCGCAGGACCGGATGGCAGCGCTGTCCACGAACAGCACCCACTGGACCGCCGACACCACCCACGTCGGCCTCCTCGACGACGCGACCGGGTCGACCCGACTCGGTCCGCGCCATCACCGCCGTCGTCACCGCGGTCCGCACCGGCACCCCGCTGGCCCCCCGATGAGCACGAGCCAGCACGACCCGCCCCGAACCCGCCGCAACCCCGACCACAGGAGTCCCCATGCACACCGCCGACACCGCCCACAACCACCTCCGCACCGCACGCACGCACCGCACCGCCGCGGACGCCGGAGCCCGATGCCGGCCCCCGCAAGTCGTGGGCCGTGCTCGCGCTCGCCCTGACCGCGCAGATCCTCGTCGTCCTCGACATCTCCGTCGTCAACACCGCACTGCCGGTCATCGGCGAGTCGCTGCGCCTGGGCAGCAGCGACCTGCAATGGCTCGTCACCGCCTACCTGCTGCTCTCCGGCGGCGGCCTGCTGCTCGGCGGCCGCATCGCCGACCTGCTGCCCCGACACCGCGTCTTCCTCACCGGCATGACCATCTTCACCGGCGCCTCCCTGTTCAGCGGGTTCGCGAACAACGCCGCCGAGCTATCACCGCCCGCGGCGCCCAGGGGCTCGGCGCAGCCCTGATGACCCCGGCCGCGCTGTCGCTGGTGATGACCACCTACTCCGGTGCGCAGCGCACCCGGGGCCTCGCCCTGTGGGGTGCGGTCGGCAGCCTCGGCAGTCGCCGCCGGCGTCCTGTTCGGCGGCGCGCTGACCACCTGGGCCGGCTGGCAGCTCATCTTCTGGGTCAACGTCCCCATCGGCGTCGTCGCCCTCGCGCTCGGGCTGAAGGTCCTGCCGAAGGACGTCACCGCCCGCGCCGACCTCACCCAGTTCGACCTGCCCGGCGCGCTCACCGTCATCGGCGGTCTCGGCGCCCTGATGTACGGGCTGGCGAGCACCTCGGCGTACGGCTGGCTCTCGGTCCGCACCCTGGTCGCGTTCGCCGCCTCCGCCGCGCTGCTGACCGCGTTCGTCCGCATCGAGACGCGTGCGGCCCGCCCGCTGGTGCCGCCACACACGTGGAAGGTCAGCACGCTGGTGTCCGGAACGACGGTGATGCTCGGCGCGACCGCTCTGCTCGTCGGCACCGTCTTCCTGACCAGCATCTTCTTCCAGACCGTGATGGGCTACTCGGCGCTGCGCGCCGGCATCGCGTTCCTTCCGCTCGCGCTCGCCATCACCGCCGGCACCCACCTCGCCAGCAAGCTGCTTACCAGACGTCGCCGCGGAACATCGCCGCCGGCGGGCTCACCCTCGTCACTGCCGGCGCCGCCCTGCTCTCGCTGGTCGGTGCGGACGCCGGCTTCGCGACCGACCTGCTGCCCGGGATGCTGGTCCTCGGGTTCGGGGTCGGCATGGTGTTCGTCGCGGTCGCCGTCACCGCGATGGCCGGCATCCCCGCCCAGCACGCCGGATGGCGTCCGGTTCCTGATGACCGGCCACGAGGTCGGCGCCGCCCTCGGCGTCGCGGTCCTGTCCGCGGTCGCGACCGCCGCCGGCAGCCTCACCGACGCGGCCGGGGTCGTCGACGGGTTCACCGCCGCTTTCATCGCCGCCGCCGTCCTCGCCGTCGCCTTCGGTGTCGTCGCCTACCGGCGGATGCCCGCCGCCCGGATGGACGGCGCCGCAGCGATGCACATGCACCACTAGGCGTGGCGCCTGTAGGCTGACCGGCGGTTCATCGCGGGTGTAGTTCAATGGCAGAACATCAGCTTCCCAAGCTGACAGTGCGGGTTCGATTCCCGTCACCCGCTCCACGGCGAGGCCCTGGTCAGGACTCCAGTCCCAGCCGGGCCTTCGTTGTGCCGCGGCCAACTGCTTGCCTCGTCGGGCCATCTACGGGCCACTAGCCTTCCGCGCTGCGATCGTGCTGCCGCTCTGCTGCAGGTCGTTGAAGGATGCGGACCCGGTACGCCCAGCTTGCCGATCGCCGCCGACCAGCCGATGACCTTGTTCAGGTTCCCGCGCGAAATCGGCCGCCCGACGGCGTGGTGAAACCAGCGCTTCCGGTATTTCATCGACAAAGGCCTCCCACTGCTCGCGCAGCGATCATGGTGCGCAGCCTCGCTAGTCTCTGCATCATCTGCTGCAGCGCTACCGCCTCCGCAGACCTCGACCGCGTGACCGCATGGTAGTCTCCGAGCCCGTTCCGTGGATTCATCGCCGAGCATTTACCTGGCCGAACTGGCCAAGGACGTGTGCCAGCCAGAATGGACATGGATCGCGAGCACGACGGCCAGTTCATCGGTCAGGCATTCTCGTGCCAGCGGCAGCGCGCATCCTCGCTCGACTGCCTCAACATGGATCCTGCCGTCGGCGGCGTTCCGCGTCGCCGCCGAGCTCATCAGGCCCGCGCTGGCCGGGTTCCCGGCAGCCTGCAGTACGCGGTCAAGGTCGCCGTGGCTGGCGCGACGATCCGGCCACCTCGGCCGCCGTCGAGTGGCGGCGGCGGCGGCGCACGCGCGAGCCTGACCCGCAGGTCGAGCGGCTGCAGTTCGAGTGAGCACCCGCCGACGGGTGCCCCACGCGGCCGGCAGGCTGCGGTTCGCCGAGGCCTCCGACCAGGAGTTCCTCGCGGTGTTAGGGAATCGCCGAGGGCAGCCTGACGCCCAGACCCGTGCGAACCTGGCCGCCAAGGCGGGACGCGACCGCGCGCGAAGAGATGGACTTCTATCTCGAGCGGCCAGGCAAGCGGGAGTGGTGGCGCATCGCCTACACGCGGAGGGCGAGTTCGCGGGAGTCGGATTCCGTCGCGACCCCGTACGACGTGAACGTCGGCTATCTCGGCGTGGTGCCGAGATCCGCGGGCGCGGCTACGTGGACGAGATTCTTGCCGAGATCACCCGCTTTCACGCGGCCGACGGGAGTCACGCATCACCGCCACCACCGACATGGGCAACGCGCCTATGGCGCGCCGCTTTCGTCGCGCCGGATACCGCAACACGAGGATCCGGATCGACCTTTCCAAGAACGTCCAGCACTTCGGGTGCCGCCCGAGAGAGGTTCGGGACGCGGCTGGCGGGTGGAGTAGCCGCCGAGTGCGTGTGAGCGCGGTCGTACGTTTAGGCGTCAGCCATCAGCGATCAAAGGACCAGCCGGATCCACAGGCCACAACGTGGTGTCACCGACGGCCAAACCGCCACCAAGAGCGCGTCCAGCAGCCATTACCCCTCGCTCCAAGCAGATCTTGAGAAGAGAATCCCAAGCTGACGGTGCGAGTTCGTCTCGTCACCCACTTCCATGAATGCGCGGTTTCGATAGCGTTCAGACCATGTTCGCTGCTCTCGGGAAGCTCGTCGTCCGCGCTCGCTGGTGGGTCATCGCCGCCTGGATCGTGGCCGCCGTGGTCATCGCCTTGACCGCCCCCGCCCTGCAGTCCACGCAGGACCAGTCGGAGTTCCTGCCCAAGCACTACGAGTCCGTCAAGGCACTCACCGTGCAGCAGGCGGCCTTTCCCGAGCGCGGTGAGATCGGCGCGATCGTGGTCTTCGACCGCGGGACGGCAGCAGGCTGACCGAGGCCGACCAGGCCAAGGTGTCCTCCATCGCCGAGGACCTCAACACCGAGAGCTACGACAACCTGGGCACCGCGGTCGCGACCCCGGCGTCGGAGAACGGCCTGGTGCAGGCCATCTTCGTGCAGGTCAAGCCGGGCAAGAACGCCTTCGACCCGACCGCGATCGAGGACGCCCGCAGACCTGCGCGCCGACCTCGAGCCGCTGGTCGAGGGACCGACCTCCGCTCTGGCGTGACCGGGCCGGCGGCCCAGTCGCTGGACTCGCGAGGAGTCGTCCGAGAAGGCGCTCGCCATCGTCAGCGTCGTGACCCTGCTGCTCATCGTGGCCCTGCTCGCGCTGATCTTCCGAAGCGTCATCGCATGCGCCCTGCCCATCCTGACCGTCGCCCTGGTCGGGACGACCGCCAACGGGCTGATCGCGGTGGCGAACGAGGCGTTCGACCTCAAGGCCGACAGCTCCATCTCGGTGATCTTGTTCATCGTGCTGTTCGGCATCGGCACCGACTACATCCTGTTCTTCCTGTTCCGCTACCGGGAGGCCCTGCGGCTGGGCTTCGACGGTCGAGGCGCGGTGTCCCACGCCGTCGAGCGGGCCGGTGAGGCGATCGCCTCGGCCGGCGGCGCCGTCATCATCGCCTTCATGGCGATGGTGCTGTCGTCCCTGAGCATCTTCCGCTCGATCGGGCCGGCGCTGGCGATCGCGGTCGCGCTGGCGGTGCTCGCGGCGTTGACGCTGGTCCCCGCGATCGTCGCCGCCTTGGGGCCGCGGGCGATCTCCTGGCCGTCGAAGAAGTGGACGGTCGAGCCCGAGGCGCACGCGGTTCCGCACCATCGGGCGGTCGGTGGCCGCGCACCCGGTCCGCTACGCCGTCGTCTCGGCGGGGTCGCTCGCCCTTCTGTCGCTGTTCGCGCTCGGCGTTCAACCCGACCTTCGACTTCTCCGACAGCAGCACCGAGCAGACGGAGTCCGGGCAGGCGCTGATCAGGTTCGAGAAGGGCCAGCCCAGCGGTGCCGCCGACCCCACGTCGGTGCTGCTGCGCTCGACCGACGGCCAGCCGCTCGACGACGCCGCACTCGAGGCCTACGCCACCGAGCTCGGCACCGCAAAGGGAGTCGCGTCGGCGGCCCTGGCCGCGCAGACCGACGAGGTCGCCGTGTTCACCGTCGTCCTCTCCGACGACCCCGGGCTCCGACGCGGCTCTGGCCAACGTCGAGGGCCCGATCCGCGACACCGCGCACTCGGCCGCGCCGGACGGGACCGAGTCCTTCGTCGGAGGCACCACGTCGATCTTCGTCGACCTCGACGACGCGATGGCGCGGGACTACTCGGTCGTGTTCCCGGTCGCGGCAGTGCTGATCATGATCATCCTGGCGTTGCTGCTGCGCAGCCTGGTCGCGCCGTTGTACCTCATGCTCTCGGTGGGTCTCGGCTTCACCGCCGCCCTGGGTGCGACCGTGCTGGTCTTCCAGGGCCTGATGGGAGAGCAGGGGCTGATCTTCATCCTGCCGATCTACATCTACCTCTTCGTGGTGGCGCTGGGCACCGACTACAACATCTTGATGGTGGCGCGCCTGCGGGAAGAGGCACGGGAAGGGCTCGAGCCGCGGGCCGGAGCCGCCAAGGCGATCGAGCATGCCGGTCCGACGGTCGCGGCCGCCGGGCCTGATCCTGGCCGGCACGTTCGCCTCGCTGATGCTCGCCGAGGGCACGTTCTTCAAGTCGATGGGCTTCTCGTTCTCCGTCGGCATCGCCCTGGCCGCCTTCGTCATGGCGCTCTTCCTGACCCCGGCGCTGACCGCACTCCTCGGACACGCGGCCTGGTGGCCCGGCCACGGCGACCAGGCCCGCGACGCGGTCGAGGAGCCTGCCAAGGAACGGGTCCCCAGCCGATGCCGGTGGCAGCCGCCGCATGAGCGGCGTCGAGGTGCTCGGCCGGATCGGACCGGAAGGTCCGAGCGTGTTCGTGGTGTACACGGCGGCACCTTCGGCATGGCTCCGGGCCCCGACGGTTCGCTGGTGCCGCTCGACCTGCGTGAGCTCGGCGAGCACCTGCCGGTGCTCCGTCGGCTGCCGCTCGCGCTCACCCTGGCGACGTTTCCCGACCCGATCGACTCGTCCGCCATGGGCACATCCGACTGGCTCGACATCGCCGACGCGATCATCGAAAATGCGCCAGGCCATGCGGGAGTCGTCGTACTCCACGGCACGGACACCATGGCCTACACGGCGTCCGCGCTCAGCTTCCTGCTCAGGGCATCGACATTCCGATCGTGCTCACGGGTGCGCAGCGTCCTGTTACGGAACTGCGTCCGACGGCCGCGAGAACCTGGTGACCGCGGTGGCGATCGCGGCCGGCCATCTGCGCGGCGCGACGCTGGTCCCCGAGGTGACGATCTTCTTCTCTGACGTCCTTCTCCGCGGCAACCGTGCGGTCAAGGTGCACGCCGACAGCTATCGCGGCTTCGCATCACCGAACCTTCCCGCCGCTCGCGACCGCCGGCGTCTCGATCGACTTCGAGCCGAGCCTGATCCGATCCCCCGGGGTGGGGCCGATCCGGCGAGCGGCGGCGATCAGCGACGCGGTAACGGGCTCCGACTCCATCCCGGTATCGATGGACAGGTCCTCGAGTCGGTCCTCGCTCGGCCCGGCCTGCGCGGCCTCGTGCTCGAGGCGTTCGGAGCGGGAAACGGACCGACCGAGAGCTGGTTCCTCGATCCGCTGCGTGCCGCCGTCGACCGCGGTGTACCGTCGTCGTCACCACCCAGTGCCGCGCCGGAAGCGTGGTCGGTGGCCTGTACGCCGGCGGCTCGGCACTCAACGCCGCCGGTGCGATCTCAGGAGGCGACATGACCTTCGAGCCGCCCTCACCAAGCTCATGGTCCTCACGGACCGGCACGGTCCCGACGACGTACGCCGACTGATGCAAGAGAACCTCGCCGGCGAGCTGACTACCTGACCTGCGTTCCGATGACGACGGTGGCCGGCAGCTCGGCGGACCCAGCGACCCGGGCCGATAGCCCGCTGCGTCGAAGATCTCGACGAGCTGGGGTGCCTGGCATCTCGCTCGACTCGATCAGCAGGTGTCCACCCGGTGCCAGCCATCGGGCGCCTGGGCCGCGACCGCCCGCTGCACGTCGAGTCCGTCCTGCCCGCCGTCGAGGGCCACCAGCGGCTCGTGGTCACGGGCCTCGGGCGGCATCATCGCGACCGCCGTCACTCGGGACGTACGGCGTGTCGGCGACCAGCACGTCCACCCGGCCCCGCAGGCTCGCCGGCAGCGGCTCGTACAGGTCACCTTCGAGCACTCGCCCACCGACCGGGTCGAGGTTGCGCCGCCGCATGCCACGCCGCGGCGTCGATGTCGACGCCGTAGACCTCGGGACGGTCCAGCACGGCGGCCAGGCGGCGCCCGACGGCACCCGATCCGCAGCAGAGGTCGACCACGATCGCTCCCGGCCCGGCGACGAGTGCCGCGGCCTGCCTCACCAGCAGCTCGGTCCGCGGCGTGGCACGAACACCCCGGGGCCGACGGCGATCCGCAGCCCGCAGAACTCGACCCAGCCGAGGACGTGCTCGAGCGGGACTCCCCCGACCCGCCGGTCGACGAGCGCGGCCAGCTCCGCCGGCGTACCAGCCGCTTCGACAAGCAGCAGGGCCTCCTCCTCGGCGAAGACGCAACCAGCCGCGCGGAGCCGCGCGACGACGCTCGTCCAACTGCCCGGCTGGCCCAACGGACGAGGGTTCGGCACGGACTCTGTCTACCCCAGATCGCCGAAACGGTTGCGCAAGTTACCGATCAGTAGCATGATTATGTTACTGACGGGTAATAGCGACATCTGCCGCCGAAACCGCCGCATGGAGGACCGCCGCCATGGGCCACTACAAGAGCAACCTGCGCGACATCGAGTTCAACCTCTTCGAGGTCTTCGGCCGCCAGGAGCTGCTCGGCACCGGCCGCCCTTCGACGAGCTCGACGCGGACACCGCGCGCAGCATCCTCGCCGAGGTCGAGCGCCTGGCCAGCAACGAGCTCGCCGCGTCGCTGCTCGACTCCGACCGCAACCCGCCCGTGTTCGACCCGGCCACCGGCACGGTGACCATGCCGGAGAGCTTCAAGAAGTCCTTCCACGCCTACATGGACGCCGAGTGGTGGCGCCTGGACCTGCCCGGCCGAGCTCGGCGGCATCGTCGCCCCCCGTCAGCCTGCAGTGGGCCGTCGCCGAGCTGGTCCTCGGCGCCAACCCGGCCGTGCACATGTACGCCTCCGGCGCGAGCTTCGCCCACGTCGATCTACCGCCTCGGCACCGAGGAGCAGCGCAAGGTCGCCGAGCAGATGGTCGAGAACCACTGGGGCGCCACGATGGTGCTCACCGAGCCCGACGCCGGCTCCGACGTCGGCGCCGGCCGCACCAAGGCCACCCAGCAGGCCGACGGCACCTGGCACATCGAGGGCGTCAAGCGCTTCATCACCACGGCCGAGCACGACATGGCCGAGAACATCGTCCACCTCGTGCTCGCCCGCCCCGAAGGCGCCGGCCCCGGCACCAAGGGCCTGTCGCTGTTCATCGTGCCGAAGTTCCACTTCGACTGGGAGACCGGCGAGCTCGGCGAGCGCAACGGCGTACAGCGTCACCAACGTCGAGCACAAGATGGGCCTCAAGGCCTCGACCACGTGCGAGCTGACGTTCGGCGAGCGCGAGCCCGCCGTCGGCTGGCTCGTCGGCGAGGTGCACGACGGCATCGCGCAGATGTTCAAGGTCATCGAGTACGCCCGCATGATGGTCGGCACCAAGGCGATCGCGACGCTGTCGACCGGCTACCTCAACGCGCTCGACTACGCCAAGACGCGCGTGCAGGGCCCCGACCTCACGCAGATGACCGACAAGACGGCGCCGCGCGTGACGATCACCCACCACCCCGACGTCCGCCGCACGCTGATGATGCAGAAGGCGTACGCCGAGGGCCTGCGCGCGCTGGTGCTCTACACGGCCTCGATCCAGGACCAGATCGCGCGTCGCCGTCGCCGCCGGTGCGCGACGAGGCGACGAGCACGACCTCGCCGTACGCGCTCAACGACCTGCTGCTGCCGATCGTCAAGGGCTTCGGCTCGGAGAAGTCCTACGAGCTGCTCGGGGCGCAGTCGCTGCAGACCTTCGGCGGCTCGGGCTACCTGCAGGACTACCCGCTCGAGCAGTACATCCGCGACGCCAAGATCGACACCCTCTACGAGGGCACGACCGCGATCCAGGGCATGGACCTCTTCTTCCGCAAGATCGTGCGCGACAAGGGCCAGGCGCTGGCCAAGCTGCTCACCGAGATCCAGGAGTTCGCCAAGGGCGACGCGGGCAACGGCGCGCTGCGCGCCGAGCGCGACCTGCTCGCAGGGCCTGGAGGACGTCCAGGGCATCGTCGCCACGATGGTCGGCTCGCTGACCGCGTCGGCCGAGGACGTCACCAACGTCTACAAGGTCGGGCAGAACACCACCCGGCTGCTGATCGCCTGCGGCGACCTGGTGACCGGCGTGGCTGCTGCTGCGCCAGGCCGAGGTCGCCCTGGCGGCGCTGGACGCCGGCGCCACCGGCCGGGACCAGGCGTTCTACGAGGGCAAGGTCGCCGCGGCGACGTTCTTCGCCGGCCAGACCCTGCCGCTGCTCGCCGCGCACCGGGCGGTCGCCGAGGCGGTGGACAACGCGCTGATGGACCTGCCCGAGGACGCGTTCTAGGCCGAGTCGGGTGAGTCGGCTGCCCGATCTGACCGAGTGCCGGCGTGGTATGTCTGGGCAGGACTGACCCGTTGAGGTCGCTGTGACCCGCGCGCCAGGCGGGTAGACCAACCTCGACAGCGGCCGACAACCGTCCGGCCGCACCGCCCTCACGACGGAGGTTCCCATGGGCATCGGCGCCAGCATCTTCCTGATCGCCGTCGGCGCGATCCTGGCCTTCGCGGTCGAGTACGACTCTCAGGCCTGGACATCGCGGTCGTCGGCTTCATCCTCATGATCGTCGGGCTCATCGGCCTGATCATGACGGCGTTCATCTTCGGACCGCGCCGGACCGCAGGTCGCGGCGAGGTCGTCGAAGAGCGCCGGATGTACGACGACCGCATCTGACCGCCGCGACGAGACAGCACGGCTTCGAGGCCGGCGGCCGCCCGACGGTCGCCGGCCTCGCCACGTCAGCAAGGGACAGACTGCTCATCATGCGCACCTCCATCGGCACCGGCGTCATCCTGATGGCGATCGGCGGCGTGCTGGCCTTCGCGGTCACGCCGCCCGCCGAGGTCGAGCGAGTACATCGATGTCATCGACCTCGGCCTGATCCTCATCTGGGCCGGCGTGCTGGTCCTCGGCATGCAGGCCTACATGCACCGCCCACGCCGTCCGCGACCACCGCGCGTCTCGCGGCGCGACGGCGTCGCCGAGGACCCGTGGCGGACCAGGACGTGCACCGGCCCGGCTACGCCGGCGAGACCCAGCGGTACCCGTCCATCCGCGGCACCCGCGACCGCTAGCTGTACGGCCGACGCCGGTTCGCTCGAGGCGCAGTCAGCTCGACGTGACGTGAGAGGTGCTCGACGCCGTGCAGCACCAGGCGGGGGTTCGGCCCCGGCGACCAGCCGCACCGGCACGCCCCAGTCCTGCTGGTGGACGTGGCAGGCCGGGAACTCCCGCCGCTCGTCGTCGCAGGACGCCGCCATCGCCGCCACGTGCAGCACGCCGTCGCCGACGTGCTCGTCGAGCACGAGCGCCGCGTCAGCTCGGTGCCGCGTCCCTCGCCGTCGCGCAGCAGCGCGGGCGGCGTGGCGGAGACGACCAGCCGGGTCGCCGGACCGTAGCGCTCGTCCAGCTTCTGGCCCGCGGGCGGCTCGAAGACCACCTCGAGCAGCGACCTCGCCCGGCGCGACCTCGGTCGCGGGCGCGGGCGGTGCGGTGCGCGACCGCGTCGACCGACCAGTGCCTCGTCGGGCAGGCGCAGCCGGGTCAGCCGGTGCGCCGCCGACTCGACACGACCAGCAGGTCGCCGTCGACGACTGACCGCGTCGCTCGGCTCGGCCAGCCCGGTGGCCAGCGTCGAGACCTCGCCGGTCGCCGGGTCGTAGCGGCGGACCGCGCCGTTGTAGGTGTCGCAGACGGCGACCGAGCCGTCGGGCAGCACCGTGACGCCGAGCGGGTGCTGGAGCAGCGCCTTCGCGGCCGGGCCGTCGACGTGGCCGAAGTCGAACAGCCCGGTGCCGACGGCGGTGCGCGACCTCGCCGTCGGCGAGCGAACGCAGCGACGACGTCTCGGCGATCGACGAGCCACAGCGCGCCGTCCGCGGCCGCCGCCAGGCCGGACGGTCTGCGCGAACCACGCCTCGGCGAGCGGGCCGTCGAGCAGGCCCTCGTTCGTCGTGCCGGCGCAGCACCGCGACGTGCCCCGGTCGACGGGTCGAAGGACCACAGCTGGTGGATGCCGGCCATCGCGACGACCACCCGACCGTCGTGCCACGCGACGTCCCACGGCGAGGACAGCGCGACCGCACGTCGGCCCGAGGGGCCGGATCGCCCTGCATCCACTGCTGCCGGTGCCGGCGACGGTGGTGACCTCGCCGGTGTCGAGGTCGTACGCCGCGCAGCGCGTGGTTGACCGTGTCGGCGACCACCACGTCGTAGCCCGACCTGCCGCGATCTGCGCGGCAGCAGGCACAGGCCCTGCGGCTCGCTGAACGCGCCGTCGTCGGGCCGCCGTCGACGAGCCCGCGCTCGCCGGAGCCGATCCGGCGCAGGACGGTCTCGCCGTCGGCCGCCAGCTCGACGAGCGAGTGGTGGCCGGAGTCGGAGACCAGGAAGGTGCCGCCCGGCAGCGGCGATCGCCTTGCCGGGGAAGCGCAGCTCGGTCGCCGGCGGCGGCGGCGCGACGTACGGGCCGTCGCCGCGGTGCAGCGTGCCCTTGGCGTCGTGCTCGGCGACCAGCTCGGCGAGCAGGCCGTCGAGGGAGTGCGCGTGGCCCTCGCCGGACATCTGCGCGACGACGTAGCCCTCGGGGTCGACGACCACGAGCGTCGGCCAGGCGCGGACGGCGTACTGCTGCCAGGTGGTCAGCTCGGGGTCGTCGAGCACCGGGTGGTGCACGTCGTACCGCTCGACGGCGGCGGCGAGCGCATCGGGGTCGGCCTCGTGCGCGAACTTCGGCGAGTGGACGCCGACGATGACGAGCACGTCGGCGTACTTCTCCTCGAGCGGGCGCAGCTCGTCCAGGACGTGCAGGCAGTTGATGCAGCAGAAGGTCCAGAAGTCGAGGAGGACGATCTTGCCGCGCAGGTCGGCGAGCGAGACGTCGCGGCCGCCGGTGTTCAGCCAGCCGCGCCCGCGCAGCTCCGGCGCCCGCACCCGCACGCGTGCCCCTCCCTCCTGTCGGTGATCATGCAGTTCCGGTCTTCCCGGGCTGGTGATCGTCGCGAAAGTATTCTGCCGGATCTACTTGACCGATACAGAAGATCTCGTCTACTGTATCGGTACAGAATCCATTACAGCTGACCGAGGAGGTCCCCCTCATGTTCACCACCCCACTCGTCTTCTCCTGGTCCGAGGAGTTCACCCGCGAGGTCAGGAGCGCCCTCCCGGACGCGCCGGTGGTCCCAGACCGCGCCCCTCGCCCAGCCCCGCACCCGCCGTACCCGCATCGCCCTGGCGAACGTGTTGCAGCGGGCGGCGGACACAGTCGCCCCCGCGGAGTACAGCCCAGCCCACTGATGGGCCGGGTCACGCTCCAGACGGTCGCCGACCGGGTCGGCGTCAGCCGGATGACGGTGTCCAACGCCTTCTCCCGGCCCGATCAGCTCTCCGCGCGCGCTGCGGGATCGCATCCTCGCCGCCGCCGAGGAGCTGGGGTACGTCGGTCCGGACCCGGCCGGCGCGGGCGCTCGCCCGCGGCACCACCGGATCGGTCGGGGTCCTGCTGACCGACTCTCTCACCTTCGCCTTCACCGACGAGGTCGCGACCGGCTTCCTCAGCGCGATCACCGCCGAGCTGGCCCCGTCCGGGCTGGCGCTGACGCTGCTGTCGTCTCGGCGTCGGGGGAGGTCGTGCCGGCACGCGACGTACCGATGGACGGCGCGCTGGTCTACTCGTGCGACAGCGACTCGGCCGCGCTGGACTGGCTCACCGCCGCGGGCTTCCCGCTCGTCTACGTCGACCAGACCCCGGTGCCCGGCGCCTCCAGCGTCAACGTGGACGACCGCGCCGGGGCCCGTGCAGCGGCCGAGCACGTGGTGAGCCTCGGCCACCGCCGGGTCGCCATCCTCACCAGCGAGAAGGCGGGCCCGCACGGTGTGAGGTCGCCGCCCGATCTGGCGAGTCACCACCACGTTTCCCGCACACGATGCTGGGCTGGCTCGACGCATTGGATGCCGGCGGGCATCGAACCGCTCGTGATCCGCGTGCCGCTCAAGTCCGAGGAGGCCGCCTACTCACGCGGCCACGGTTGCTGCTGGACCGCCAGGACCCGCCGACAGCAGTCCTCTGCTTCTCCGACGTGCTGGCCGCGGAGTCATGCGTGCGGCCGAGGATCTCGACGTACGTGTGCCCGAGGAGCTCTCCGTCGTCGGCTTCGACGACAACCCGCTCGCGCAGCGGATGCGACCCGCCGCTCACGACCGTCCGCCAGGACGTCGCGGAGAAGGGCGAGCCGCGACAGCGGCGTTGATCGAGGCGATCGAGAGCGCTCGATCAGCCAAGGCCGCAGCCGCCGCGCCAGGTCCTTCTCCCCACCGAACTGGTCGTGCGCGAGAGCACCGGACCCGCACCGAGCTAGTCGTCAGCGTCGAGGCACGAGCTCGATCGCAATGGCTCTCCCCGGTGACTCCGGAACGCAGCAGGTCAAGTCGTTGCGGCACTGCGCCAACGGGGGCTCGGCGTCGAGCGACGTGCGGACCGTGTCGAGCTGCGCGGAGAACTGCTCGAGCTCAGCGATCCGTTCGGCGATCTCCGCCTGCTTCTGATCGACCAGCCGGCTGACCTGCTCGCGCGCGGCGCCGCAGTTCGTGCCGGCCCAGACCGGGATCAACGCAGTGATCTGCTCGCAGCTCAGCCCCATCCGGCGGGCTCGAGTGATGAACCGCAGGCGGGAGGCCGCTTCGTCGGCATAGTCGCGGTAGCCGGATGTTGTGCGCGCCGGAACGGACATGAGACCGACCCGTTCGTAGTAGCGCACCGTCGAGGTCGGGACCCCCGCCGACTCGGCAAGTTGAGAGATCCGCACCCGCACACCGTAAACCTTGCACCGGCGTACAAGGTCAAGGTCTTGACTTTGCACCCGAGTGCAACTTCTACCTTCCTGATCACGACCGGAACGGCCGGTCGCCAGACCCGGGAGGGACGCCATGGGAAGCTTCACCCGCGACAACACCGAGCTCGCCGTCGACATCGACGGAGCCGGCCAGCAGCACCGCGTCGAGGCGGGCGGGATGACCATCGCCCTCGAGCGGTGGAACGCCGGGCTCGACACCGCCGAGTGGTTCGCCGACCTCCCCGGCGGCGCCTGCCAGGAGTCGCACTGGGGCTACTGCCTGAAGGGCAATGTGACCATGCGGTTCACCGACGGCGAGACCGAGGTCCTCACCGCCGGCCAGGCCTACTACGTCAGGCCCGGCCACAACGCCCACATCGACGACGACGCCGAGTTCGTCGAGTTCACCTGGGCCGACCAGACGCCTGGCATCAACACCGTCGCGCTGTAGACGTCGACGTCGCGCCGGGCCGTGTATTTCACCAGCTAGGAAAATCACATTGGACCGTAGCTAGTCGCCGTCTCCGTCGCCGTTGCCACCGCCGCTGACGTCGTTGACGGAGGGAACCCAGTCGGTGTGCTGCTGGTGCGGTTGCAACGTGACGAGCTGCTCGTGCGCGACCCCCCCGTCGGCGACCAGCGCGGACATCGGGATCGCGAACGGGTTCTTGACGCGCGCCTGCTCTTCGTCGGCCATGCAGTCAGCATGACCTCCGGAAATCACCGCGGCAAGGGTGGTCACCCACCTGCCCGGTCTGCGGTTGAGTTCGGGACGACGCAAGGGATCGACGCGTAGACGCGCGCTTCATCGGAGATGCGCCGCAGGCTGGCGTCGATCAGGCGGTTGTCGGCCTCGAGTCTCCGGAAGCGGGGAACGACGCTCGCCTCGAGCCAACGCCAGCGGTCGTCGTAGCGGGTGATCCTCGGCCACGCGCGCGAACGCCGAACGTCCGGCAGACCTCGGGTCAGCGCGTGCAGGTAGAAGGAGGTGGCGGGCAACTTCCCGTCGCACACCCCGCGGCTCGTAGCCGTTCGCGCACGATCGGGAGAGCGGGCACGGCACGTGTGGCGAGCAACTGGAGCAGGGCGGCACCTACAGCAACGTGTTCGTCGCGAGCAGCTGGACGATACCATCGACGACATCGGCGACGAGCATCCCCACACCGTGTCCGCCGCCGGCGCCCCCGTTCGATCGCCTCGAAGCCGGCGAGCATGGGTGCGTCAAGGACCCCGGCCAGGAGCGGCTAGCCGTCGATCCCGTCGTCGGCAGTGGTGACGCCAGGTGCACCCAGAAGATGTCGTCGAAGATGGCGTTGTTCGTCGCCCGGATCGTGTTCACGTCCGCGGTCAGCATCAGCTTGTGGCGTCCCAGGCTGCGCGGGATGTCGACGTAGCCCGTGCCATCGGTGTCCAGCCGGAGCGGGAACAGGGCGAGCCGCACGTGGTGCGACGCGAACGCGGCCATCGCGGCCCACTTGAATCGTGCCGGCTGCAGGTTGTACATCCAGGCATAACGTGACGAGATCTCCATGTTGCGGTGAAAGGCGCAGCGATGGTTGGTCAGGAGCCCCTCGACCAGGGCCTACCCCGCGATCGTGTCCGGCGTCGTGTTCCGGGGTACGACCTGGCGTTGCTCAGGGATGATCCCCTCCGGGCCGCTTGGATCGACCACCCATGGCACGGGCGGGCGTGCGCCGTCGGTCGCCGGCGCGGGACCGGCACTGTCGGGCGTCACGAGGCCAACTCTCCCGCCGCCCGGGCATCGCGTCCATGCCCGCCCGGTTCTGGTTTTATCTGGTCCCGTGACCGACGCCGGGGACGAGGAGTTCTCACCCTCGACGGGCGCCCGCAGCACGTTGCAATGGGCCTACGAACACGGTGCATCGACGCTGGGCGAGGCCTACGACCTGCTCGATCAGCTGGAAGTCTCCAACGACATCCCCGAGGTGCTCGGGCACGACGACACGGTCGACGACATCCGCGCTGAGCTCGAGCTGGGGATCGACCTGATCGGGCCGGACGCTGCGCTGACCCACCTGCTGTAGACGTGCTTCACCCGGTTTCGGCCAGGCAGGCCTCGACGGTGTCGGCGAGGCCGATCGCCCGGTCGTGGTTGGCCAGCCGACGGGTGACGTAGCCGAACGCAAATCCCCGCTCGAGGTGCACCGCGCCGTCGGAGCCGCCGATGCCTCCCATACCGGCGTAGCCCTCGTCGAACTGCAGGCCCATTCCCCAGGCGACCGACCGGTCGAGCAGTGCGTCATGGCCTTCCGCGAAAGGCTGCAGCACCTCGGCCCGCAGCGCGGGGGAGAACACGGGCTCCGGCAGCCACCCGGCCAGCGCCGCATAGAACCGGGCGACTGCCCGCGCGCTGCCGTGTCCGTTGACGGCCGGGATCTCGGGGGTTCGCCACGACTCGGAGTTGAGTACGTCGAGGTCCACCGCGCCAGCGGGGTTCGTCAACGCCCGGCTTCGCAATGACCCCGGCTCGCCGGACATCTCGATCGGCCAGGCCGGGTCGGCGTACTCCATCTCTGCGGCCCGGGCCGCCTCGGCCGAGGTCAGCCCGATCTGGAAGTCGAGGTCGAGCGGCCCGGCGATGTCCTCGCGCCAGACAGTCCCCAGCGTTCGGCCGGCCACCCGGCGTACGACCTCGCCGACGAGGTGGCCGTAGGTCAGCGCGTGCTCGACGTGCTGGGACCCCGGCTCCCACTCCGGTTCGGCGCGGGCCAGCATCGCCGTCAGGTCATCCCAGTCCCGCCACGCGGCGACGTCGCGCGGCTCCGGGAACGCCGGCTGACCGGCCTGGTGAGCCAGCACCATCCGCAGCGTGGTGGCGGCCTTCCCGGCCGCGGCGTACTCCGGCCAGACCGAGGAGACCGGGTCGTCCAGGCCGATCAGCCCGCGGTCGAACAGCGTCAGGAGCGTCGCGGCGGCGGGCATCTTGGTGACGGAGTACGTCGCGGCGATGGTGTCGCGTTGCCATGGTCGGGTGCGGGCCTGGTCGGCCCAGCCGCCCCAGAGGTCCACGACCAGCTCCCCGCCGCGGTAGACGGCGACGGCCGCACCGGTCTCGGTGCCGTCAGCGAAGAGAGCGGCGAACCGCTCGCGCACCGTGTCGAACGCCGGCAGGGTGCTCCCGCCGAGAGGTGCTGAGCTCACAGGCGACGGTCTGCGAGCACCGGGAAGCTGGACCGGGTGGCGGCCACGGACGACAGGTCGATGTCGACCGTGAGGACCTCCTCGTCGTCGCCGGCCTCCGCCAGGACCACGCCCCAGGGGTCGACCACCATCGAGTTGCCACCCATCGGAACACCCGCGTGCGTTCCCGCCGTGTTGCACGCCACGACGTACATCTGGTTCTCGACCGCACGGGCCTGCGCGAGCAGCCGCCAGTGCGCGATCCTCTTCGCCGGCCACGCCGACGCCATCACCAGCGCCAGCGCACCACCGTCGAGCAGCCCGCGGAACATCTCCGGGAAGCGCAGGTCGTAGCAGGTCGCGATGCCCAGCCCGTCGTGCACGACGATCTCGGTGCCCGGGGTCATCAGCTTGGGCTCGCCCTCACCGAAACCGAAGAGGTGGATCTTGCGGTAGGCCGCGAGCACACTGCCGTCGGCACCGAGCAGGACGGAGGTGTTGAACATCCGTCCGGTCTCGTCGCGCTCGACGAACGAGCCCATGTGCACCAGCGCGCTGAGGTCGGCGGCTGCTGCGGACAGCGCTTGCAGACTCGGCCCGGCGGTGGGCTCGGCCTGCTCCTCCCAGCGGTCGTAGGCGAAGCCGCCTTGCGGCCAGAGCTCCGGCAGTACGACGAGGTCGGCACCCACCTGCGCGCGGACCAGGCCGGCCACGCGCTCGCGTCGCTCGTCAGGCGTCTCGTCGTCGCCGTAGGCGAGCTGGATCAGGTGGACGCGCAGCCGATCTTTCATGCAGCCACCCTTTCACGACTTCCCGGTGCTCAGCTCCTCGAGGACCTCCCGGAAAGTGGCGTACCGGTCAGCCCCCACCCGGCGTGCCCACGACCGCTCGATCCGACGAATCCGGGCGTTCACCGCCTTGAGCGTCCGGTCGCCGAGCGGCGTCCGGATGACGAGGCGAACCCGGCGGTCCGTCGCGTCGGCGCGGATCGCGAGGTGGCCAGTGGCCTCCAGCTGGGTCACGAACTGCCCGCACGCCTGCTTGGACATGCGCAATGCCTGAGCAAGATCGGTGACGCTGATGCCGTCGCGCGGTACGTAAGTGAGGAGGCGGAAGTGCGACTGCCGGAGCCCCTCCCAGTCCTCCGCGGCGAACGTGTCCCGCACCTCGAACATGAGCTTGCCGACGAGCTGAAGGACGTTCGGCTCCTCGTCGCTCCGGATCCGCGGCGCAACCCTCTTGACCTGAGTCATAAAGTAACCTTACCTTACTTCTTCATGACCGGTCTCAGGGGAGTGACGATGTCGGATCGAGCGATCCTTGGCGCCGCCGACGTCAGCGATGCCGAGCTCGCCGCGATGGTGGCGCAGAGTCTCGGCGTGGACGCCGTCGACCTCGTCGGGTCGACCGCGGAGGTTGCGCCCTACGACCTCGAAGCCCTCACGACGGCCGGTCGCTACTGGGTCCACGGCACCGCTCGGCATGCCGGCGGTGAGTCGCCGTACCGCTTCTACGTCAAGGTCGTGCAGTCGTGGGAACGCTCACCGTTCTTCGCCTGGGTGCCCGAGGAGATGCGCGAGATCGCCCTGGCCTCCGTGCCGTGGCGACGCGAGCCCGAGGTCTACCGGTCCGACCTGGCGTCCCGCCTGCCGGTTGGGCTGACGATGCCGACTGCTTACGCGGTCGTCGAGATCGACGACCTGTCAGCGGCGATCTGGTTGGAGGCCATCGACGTTGACGACGTCGAGTGGGAGATCGCGCGCTTCGCGCAGGCGGCGTACCTGCTCGGCCGGTTGGCCGCCAGCCGCGCGGTCGCGCCACTCGGCGCGATCGGTGACGTTGGCAGTGTGCCGCGGGGATATCACGGCGGTCGGCTCGCCACCCAGGTCATCCCGGCGCTCCTGAGCGACGACCTGTGGGAGCACCCTCTGATGGAAGCAGCCTTCGACGGATCACTGCGGGCCGACCTGCAGGCGGCCGCACACGCGATGCCGGCCTATCTCGACGAGCTCGACAGCATGCAGGTCGGCACGATTCACGGCGACGCGTGCCGGCGCAACCTGCTGACGTCCCGCGCTGATCCGGACGGGTTCGTGCTCATCGACTACGGCTTCTGGGGACGCGGGCCGCTGGGCTTCGACCTGAGTCAGCTCCTGATCGGCGATGTGCAGACCGGCGAGCGGCCGGCATCCACGTTGCCCGCCCTGGAGAGCGCCTGCCTCGCGGCGTACCACCAGGGACTGCACGACGAGGGAGTCGACATCGACCTGGACCGGCTCCGCCGGGCGCACGCACTCCTGATGCTCGAGTTCGCCGGCCTGTCCTCGGTGCCGTTCGAGCTGATCGAGGCGCCGCCGACCGACGAGGCGATGCGCATCGCCGCCGAGCGAGCGGCCGCCGCGCGGTTCATGCTCGACCTCGTCGCCGACACGGCCTGACGGCCGGCAATGGCCCCGTCCGTCCGGCGACGACGGCGCCCGCTCTCCTTTGACCTGCACCGCCCGTGAGGCAGGCCAAAGGGCGCGTTGTCTGGGCGCCGCGGCGGACCTCTTCTTTGACCTGCACCGCCCGTGAAGCAGGTCAAAGGGCGCTACCAGAGCAGCGCGGTGGCGGGGTCCTCGAGCACGCGTGCGACGTCGGCGAGGAACTGCGAGCCCAGCGCACCGTCGATCAGCCGGTGGTCGAACGACAGCGCGAGCTGGGTCACCTTGCGGATCGCGATCTCGCCGTCGTGCACCCACGGCATGTCCTTAACGGCGCCGAAGCACAGGATCGCGGACTCACCCGGGTTGATGATCGGGGTGCCGCTGTCGACCCCGAACACCCCGACGTTGGTGATGGTGATCGTGCCGCCCGCCATCTCGGCCGGCTGGGTGCGTCCCTCGCGGGCCGTCGCGGTGAGCTGGTTGAGTGCCTCCGCCAGCTCGAGCAGGGTCATGTCGTCGGCGTCCTTGATGTTGGGCACGACCAGCCCACGCGGCGTCGCCGCGGCGATGCCGAGGTTCACGTAGTTCTTGACGACGATCTCCTGCGCCGCCTCGTCCCAGGTGGCGTTGACGCCGGGATGACGGCGTACGGCGAGGATCAGCGCCTTGGCGAGGACCAGCAGCGGGCTGACCTTCACCCCGGCGAAGTCGCGGTTGGTGCGCAGCCGGTCGACCAGCTCCATGGTGCGGGTGACGTCGATGGTGACCCACTCGGTGACGTGCGGTGCGGTGAACGCACTGGACACCATCGCCTGCGCGGTCATCTTGCGCACGCCCTTGACCGGGATGCGCGTCTCGCGTTCGCCGTCCTTGCGAGCCTCGGGGCGGCGCGAGCCGATCGAACCGTCGGCCGCCGCCATGACGTCGTCACGTGTGACGGACCCGTCGGGGCCGGACGCGGAGACAGCGGCGAGGTCGACGCCGAGGTCGCGGGCCAGCTTGCGCACCGGCGGCTTCGCCAGCACCCGCGGACCGCCGTTCTGGTCCTGAGGTGCCGCACCACCGGTCGAGGTGGGTGCTGCCGGCTCGGCCTCGTCGACGTCGGGCTCGGCCACCGGAGTCGGCGTCGTCATCATCGAGGTCTGCACGGCCTGCTGGGCAGTCGCCGCCGACGGCGTACGCGGACTGGCACCTGCGTCCTTGCGGGGCCGGCGCTTCGCCGACGTCGTACGCGGGCCGTAGCCGACCAGCACGGACGTGCGACCACCCGGAGCTGGCCCGCCGATGAGCCCCGGCTCGACCGCCTCGTCGTCCTTCGGCGTCGCGACGACGCTTGGGTCGGCGACAGCACCCGCCGTACCGCCGTCCGTCGGTTCCGCGACCTGCGGCGTGACCTCCTCGACGGGCACGGCAGCACCGCCGGGCCCGCCGACGTCGACGGTGATGATCGGCGTGCCGACGTCGACCGTGTTGCCCTCGTCGACGAGCAGCTCACCGACGACGCCGGCGAACGGGCTCGGCAGCTCCACCAGCGACTTCGCGGTCTCGATCTCGACGATGATCTCGTTGATCTTGATGGTGTCGCCGGGCTTGACCTTCCACGACACGATCTCGGCCTCGGTCAGTCCCTCACCGACGTCGGGAAGCTTGAACTGCTTGACATCCGCCATGCTGGACGAGCTCCTTCTTCTAGTAGGCGAGGGACCGGTCGACGGCGTCGAGGATGCGGTCGAGGTCGGGGAGGAAGTCCTCCTCGAGGCGGCTCGGCGGGTAGGGCGTGTCGAAGCCGCCGACGCGCATCACCGGAGCTTCCAACGAGAAGAAGCAGGTCTCGCTGATGCGAGCCGCGATCTCGGCACCCATGCCGAGGAACACCGGCGCCTCGTGTACGACGACGAGCCGCCCGGTCTTGCGCACCGACTCCTGCAGGGTCGGCAGGTCCAGCGGGGAGAGCGAGCGTACGTCGATGACCTCGAGGTTCTTGCCCTCCTCGGCGGCTGCAGTCGCAGCTTCGATGGCGGTCTTGACCATCGGTCCGTAGGCGGCCACGGTCACGTCGGTGCCCTCGCGCAGCACGCGCGCCGCGTGCAGCGGGGCGGCCTGCTCGAACGTCATCGACTCGTCGAGGTCGGCCTTCTCCCAGTAACGCCGCTTCGGCTCGTAGAAAATGACCGGGTCGTCGGTGGCGATCGCCTGCTGCACCATGAAGTAGGCATCGACCGGGTTGGAGCACGCAACCACCTTGAGACCGGCGGTGTGCGCGAAGTAGGCCTCGTTGGACTCACTGTGGTGCTCGACGGCACCGATGCCGCCACCCACCGGGATCCGCACGACGACCGGCAGCGACACCTTGCCCAGTGCGCGGGCACGCATCTTGGCCAGCTGGCTGACGATCTGGTCGAAGGCGGGATAGACGAACCCGTCGAACTGGATCTCGCACACAGGGCGGTAGCCGCGCAGTGCCAGACCGATCGCGGTGCCGATGATGCCCGACTCGGCGAGTGGCGTGTCGATCACGCGGTCCTCGCCGAAGTCCTTCTGCAGACCGTCGGTGACCCGGAAGACGCCGCCGAGCTTGCCGACGTCCTCGCCCATGACGAGGACCTTCGGGTCTGCCTCCATCGCCTTGCGCAACCCCATGTTGACGCCCTTGGCGAGAGTGATCTGCGTCATCGGGCGCTCCCAGCGGCGGTGGACTCCTCGAACGTGTCGAGGTAGGCAGCGAACTGCTCGCGCTCCTCGACGAGCAGCGGGTGCTCCTCGGCGTAGACGTGGTCGAACACCGAGAGCGGCTCGGGGTCGGGCATCTCCAGGCAGCCCTTGCGCACGTGCGCGGCGAGCTCGTCGGACTCTGCCTCGAGCGCGTCGAAGAACGCCTGGTCGGCCATGCCGGTGCGGGACAGGTGGGCCTTCACCCGCTCGATCGGGTCCTTGAGCTTCCACGACTCGAGCTCGTTGTTGAGGCGGTAGCGGGTCGGGTCGTCGGACGTCGTGTGCGCGCCCATCCGGTAGGTGTAGGCCTCGACCAGGGTCGGCCCGTTGCCCTCGCGCGCGTTCTGCAGCGCGGCTCGCGTCACCGCGAGGCAGGCGAGCACGTCGTTGCCGTCGACCCGGACGCCCGGGAAGCCGAACCCGCGGGCCCGCTGGTAGAGCGGGATGCGGCTCTGCTTCTCGATCGGCTCGGAGATCGCCCACTGGTTGTTCTGGCAGAAGAACACCACGGGCGCGTTGAACACGCTGGCGTAGATGAACGCCTCGTTGACGTCACCCTGACTGGTCGCACCGTCACCGAAGTAGGCCACGACCGCGGCGTCGCTGCCGTCCTTCTGCATTCCCATCGCGTAGCCGGTCGCGTGCAGGGTCTGCGCGCCGATCACGATCGTGTAGAGGTGGAAGTTCTTCTCGTTGGGGTCCCAGCCGCCGTGGTTGACCCCGCGGAACAGGCCCAGCAGGTTCAAGGGGTCGACGCCCCGGCACCAGGCCACGCCGTGCTCGCGGTAGGTCGGGAAGGCGTAGTCGTCGGGAGCGAGGGCGCGCCCGGAACCCACCTGGGCGGCCTCCTGGCCGAGCAGGCTGGCCCAGATGCCCAACTCGCCCTGCCGCTGCAGCGCGGTGGCCTCGGCGTCCACCCGTCGTACGAGCACCAGGTCGCGGTAGAGGGCGCGCATCTCCTCCGGCCCGACGTCGAGCGCGTAGTCAGGGTGCTCCACACGCTCACCCTCGGGGGTGAGCAGCTGCACGAGCTCGGGCACCGCGTCGGCTTGGCCAGCAGAGGCCCGCGGTCGTCCAGGGCTGTCGGTCACGTGCGCTCCTCGATCGCTCGACGGCCAGCGGGATCGCCACCGGCCGACGTCTGACCCGACCGGCACGCCAGCGCGATGGTGGGCGCGGAGGACGGGACGGGACTGCCACTTGGGACTGCCAGGTGCCCCTCGTCGCAGCGGGAGGCAGGTCTCAACTTACCGGGCGGCCCGGTGCGGCTCAGCACGCGGACCGGGTCGCGTCAGCGGCGGTGCTTGCCCGCGACCTTCTTGGCGGCGGGCTTGTCCGCCGGGGAGGCCTTGGCCGCCTTGTTGGCCTTGGCCACCTTCTTGACCGACGCGTGCCTGGCGTCCGCCTTCTCCTCCCTCGCCGCCTGCGCATCCCTGGCGGTCGGGGTCTTCTTCGCCTTCTTTGCCTTCTTGGCGTCCTTGGCCTTCGCCTGCTGCGCCTTCTTGACCTGCTTCGCCTTGGCGGCCTTCTCCTGCGCGTCCCTGTCCGTGACCGGCCGCGGAACCGGCGCGCCCGGGGTCAGCACGCCGGGACCCGCCACACCGGGGACCACCACGCCGGGGGCGACGACGCCGGGGGTGGGCAGCAGGGGTCCCGCGAGGACGGGAGGAAGCTGGGGGACTGCGGGCTCGGCCGCCGTGCCGGGCGACGGGGTCGGCGTCGCGGGGACCGGAGTCGTCCCGGGCGTCGGGTTGCCGGCGGTCGGGCGCCCGGGCCGGCCGGTGACCACGACGGACTCCGGGGGCTGGACAACCCGGTCAGCCGAGTCGGGCGCCACGCTGGGTGCCGGACCGGGAGCGAGCTCGGTGGCGGCGACCAGACCGAGGCCGGCGAGGGCGCCGGCGCTGAGCAGCGCGAGAACTACCGTTGCCGCACCGGTGGTACTACCGGTCTCAGCCACGGCGCGCACGGCGCGGTGCTTGCTCATTTGTCCTGAATCCTGGCTCTGTGTCCCGGCCGGGGCGGCCGGACCTGGAACTGCTCCACCGGATCAGCGCCGGTCCCCACTGTAAGAGCGAGTCCACCCTATCGGCAGGGCCATACCGGTGATATCGGTCAGCCGAATGTAACGCTGAACGGTCGGCCAGCGATTCTTTACTCCACATTGTCCCGCTTGCGACGTCCAGCAGAGAAAACAGCGTCGCGCGCTGTCGGGGGCGTTGGTTACGGTGTCAGTACCGAAGGAGACCGACACTCATGACACCGAACACCGCGCCGCGACCGTTGACGATCTGGTTCGCCCTGGTCACGGTCTACCTCGTCTGGGGCTCGACCTACCTCGCCATCCGGGTGGTCGTCGAGAGCGCTCCGCCGCTGCTGGCGATGGGTGCCCGCTTCCTGCTGGCCGGGGCCCTGCTCGGCGGATTCCTCGCCGTCCGGCACGGCGTCTCGGTGCTTCGCGTGAGTTGGCGCCAGCTGGGCTCGGCTGGCCTGGTCGGGGTGCTGCTCCTGCTGTGCGGCAACGGCGTGGTCGCCATCGCGGAGCAGACCGTTCCGTCGGGTCTGACTGCACTGCTGATCGCGGCCACCCCCCTGTGGCTCATGGTGCTCCGCGTCAGCGCCGGGGACCGGCCTCGGGCGCTGAGCCTTGCCGGCACCGCCATCGGCTTCGCCGGAATCGCCGTCCTGGCCCGTCCCGGTGGCCACGACGGTGACATCGAGACCTGGGGGCTGCTCCTGCTGATCGGCGCATCCGCGTGCTGGGCGATCGGCTCGTTCGTCTCCTCGAGGCTGCCGATGCCCGGCAACGCGTTCGTGGCGACCATGTGGGAGATGACGGTCGGCGGTTCCCTGATGCTGCTCGCGGCCGTTCTGCGCGGGGAGCTCGACGGCTTCTCTGTCAGCGAGGTGGATGGCGCGGCATGGGCCTGGCTGGCCTACCTCGTCGTCTTCGGGTCACTGGCCGCGTTCAGCGCCTACGTCTGGCTCCTGCAGAACGCGCCGATCTCGCTCACCGCGACCTATGCCTACGTCAACCCGGTGGTGGCCGTCCTGCTCGGTGCCCTCGTGCTCGCCGAGCCGATCACCACACCGATCGTCATCGGCGGCGCCGTCGTGGTCATCGGCGTCGGCATGGTGGTCAGCACCGAGCGTCCCCGCCGGACTCCGCCCGTCCCCGCACCGGGCCCAGCCCCGGACGCGGTGGTCGAGCCCGACGGGTCAGCGCGCAGCGTCGCAGGCGCAAAGGGGTAGCCCGCCGCCGCGCAGTGGTAGACCATCGGCCATGCCCGCTCTCGTTGTCGGCCCGCTCCTTCGCCACGTCGGCGCGCACGACGCGACCGTCTGGGTGGAGACCGACGCGCCGTGCGAGGTCGAGGTCCTCGGTCGCCGCGAGCGCACGTGGGACGTCGCCGGCCACCATTTCGCCCTGGTCTGCATCGACGGCCTCGAACCGGCGACCAGCACGCCGTACGACGTGCGCCTGGACGGCGAGGTGGTGTGGCCGCTGCCCGGGGCGACCCAGCCGCAGTCGCGGATCCGGACCCTGGACACCGAGCGGCCGGTGCGCCTGGTGTTCGGGTCGTGCCGCTACGCGACGCCGAGGGCGGTCGAGGACGACGACAACTTCGACGCCGACGCCCTGGACGCCTACGCGCAGCGGATGGCCCGGCTGCCCGAGAACCGCTGGCCCGACGCGCTGCTCCTGCTCGGCGACCAGGTGTATGCCGACGAGACGTCAGCGCAGACGAAGGAGCGCATCCGCGCGCGGCGCGACATCAGCGCCCCGCCGTACGACCAGGTCGCGGACTTCGAGGAGTACACCTGGCTCTACCACGAGTCGTGGGCCGACCCGGAGGTCCGGTGGCTGCTGTCGACGCTGCCCAGCTCGATGATCTTCGACGACCACGACATCCGCGACGACTGGAACACCTCACACGAGTGGCGACGGGAGATGCAGGCCACGTCGTGGTGGGAGGAGCGCATCGTCGGCGGGCTCTCGTCGTACTGGGTCTATCAGCACCTCGGCAACCTGTCGCCGGCCACGCTGGCCGACGACGAGCTCTACCAACGCGTGCGCGCGCACGACGGCGACGCCGAGCAGCTGCTGCGGCAGTTCGCGCTGGAGGCCGATGCCGAGGCTGACGGCGGCAAGGGAGCCCGGTGGTCCTACCGGCGAGACCTCTGCGGCGTGCGGCTGCTGGTCATCGACTCGCGCTGCGGCCGCATCCTCGCGGACGGGCAGCGATCGATGGTCTCCGAGGACGAGTTCCGCTGGATCGAGGCGCAGGTCGAGGGAAACTACGACCACCTGCTGGTCGGGACGTCCCTGCCCTGGCTGCTGGCCCGTGCGATCCACGATGTCGAGTCGTGGAACGAGGCGCTGGCCGCAGGGGCGCGCGGACCGCGGCTGGCCAGGTGGGCGGAGACGCTGCGACGGGCCGGAGACCTGGAGCACTGGGCAGCCTTCCGCACGTCCTTCGAGCGGCTGTCCGACCTGTTCGCCCGCGTGGGTCGTGGGCAGCACTCCGGATCGGACGGAGCCTCACCGGCGACCGTCTGCGTGCTCTCGGGGGACGTCCACCACGCCTACGCCGCGCGGGCCCACTATCCCGACGACGTGCGGTCGAAGGTCTACCAGCTCACCTGCTCACCCGTGCACAACTTCGTCCCGACGGCGATGCGCCTCGCGTTCCGGCTCGGCTGGAGCAGGGCCGCTGAACGCGTCATGCGCTTCCTGCTCAGTCGGGTCTCCCGGGTGCCACGCGCAGAGCTGGACTGGTCCCGGATCTGCGGCCCGCTGTTCGGCGACCAGATCGCCACCCTGACCCTCGACGGTCGGTCGGCCAGCGCTGCTCTTCGAGCGGGCCGGGACCGACCTGCGCGGCCACCCCGAGCTGAGCCCGGCCGCGACCCTGCGACTCACCTGACAGGTCAGTCGATCCGCACTAGTCGATCCGGACAGGGCCGCGGACCGTCGTGAAGTGCACGGCCACCAGACCGGGGTCCTCGTCCTGCATCCACTGCACGTTCACGTGCTGGTCGAGCGGAGTGGCGAGCCAGTCGGCGATCTTGTCCGGGTCACCGCAGATCTCGACCTGGTCGATGGTCGGGGCAGCGGAAGCGCCTACGGAGGGGTGGTTCTCGGGTGCGCCGGCCCACTCGACGAAGAAGGGCAGCGCGGGGTCATCCATCAGGTCGAGTACGCCGACCTGTCGCCAGTTGAGGTCGACCCCGTCCGGACGGCGACGGTGCCCCGCGACCGCCTGCCGGCCGAGCCGCGACTCGATCGGTGCGATGTCATCGACGGCCACCACCCAGGCCAACCACCCGCCGCCGTTCGCGGTGCGTTGCTTGACCGCCTGACCGAACGGCGCCTTGTCCGACGCCGGGTGGTCGAGCGCGCCGACGACCTCGAGATAGACACCGCCGGCCAGCGGGAGGACGAAGTTGCGGGTGCCGAATCCGGGATGCATTCCACCGTCCTGGAACCCCGCGCCCAACGCAGCACCCAATCGCTGGGCAGCGGCGCCGACACCTTCGGGTCCGGCGGCATAGGAGATGTGGTCGAGACGCACGTCGGGCATTCTCGCGAACCGCCCGCCGACCCGGGTCAGTGGGGTCAGCGAACGAAGCCTGCGGCGACGCGCAGGAAGATGTCGTTCGCCTCGGTCTCGCCGATCGTGACCCGCGCGCCCTCGTCGCCGAACGGTCGTACGACGACGCCAGCCGCCTCGCACGCCGCAGCGAACTCGCTGGTCCGGTCACCCAGGCGCAGCCAGACGAAGTTGGCCTCGGACGCAGGCTGCTCCCAGCCCTGCTCTCGCAGCGCGTCGGAAACCCGGGACCGCTCCTTGACGAGCGCTTCGACGCGCTCGAACAGCTCGTCCTGCGCGTGCAGCGACGCGATCGCCGCGGTCTGAGCCAGGCTGCTGACGCCGAACGGCACGGCGGTCTTGCGCAGCGCAGCGGCCACCGGCTCGTGCGCCACCGCGAACCCGACCCGCAGGCCCGCGAGCCCGTAGGCCTTCGAGAACGTGCGCAGGACGGCGACGTTTGGGCGGTCGCGGTAGACGTCGAGGGCGTCGGGCACCTCGGGGTCGCGCACGAACTCGCGGTAGGCCTCGTCGATGACGACCAGCACGTCGGCGGGGACGCGCATCGAGAAAGCGCTCGAGCTCCGTGTGGCGAATCGCCGTGCCGGTCGGGTTGTTCGGCGAGCAGAGCAGCACCAACCGGGTCTTGTCCGTGACGGCGGCCGCCATCGCGTCGAGGTCGTGGCGCTCGTCGGCGGTCAGCGGCACGCGCACCGAGCGGGCACCCGAGATCTGCACGACGATCGGGTAGGCCTCGAAGGACCGCCATGCGTAGACGACCTCGTCGCCCTCGCCGGCTGTCGCCTGCACAACCTGCTGCAGCACCCCGACCGAGCCGGTCCCCGTGGCCACGTGGCTCTCCGGCACCGAGAACCGCTCCGCGATTGCCCGCATGAGTCCGGTCGAGAACATGTCGGGGTAGCGGTTGAAGCGGGTCGCCTCCTCGCGAACCACCTCGAGGACCGACGGCAGCGGGGGATAGGGGTTCTCGTTGGACGAGATCTTGTACGACGGCGCGCCGGCCGTCCCGGCCGCGGGGCGACCCGGCTGGTAGGCCGGGATGCCTTCGAGCGCGCCGCGCAGTCGCGGGGAGGTGCCTTCGGTCATGAGCGCAGCCTAGGGTTCGCGAGTGGTCGAGACGATTCCCGCCGGGACCAGCGTCCTCGACGCCGGGCGGCGGCCGCGGCGTCGGCTACGTGTGCGTGGTGGCGGCGGCGGTGCTCTTCGCCGTCAACGGCACCGTCTCCAAGGTCATCCTCGACACCGGCGTCACGGCAATGCGGCTGACCGAGCTGCGCTGCGCCGGCGCGATGGTGGGCCTCGGTGTGCTGTTGCTGGTGGTGGCGCCGGAGCGGCTGCGCGTCACCCGGCGCGAGCTGCCGCTGCTCGCCGCCTTCGGGATCTTCGGAGTGGCGGCCACCCAGTGGTTCTACTTCGTCGCCATCGCGCGCCTGCCGGTCGGCATCGCGCTGCTCTTCGAGTACACCGCGCCGGTGCTCGTCGCGCTCTGGGCGCGGTTCGTGCTGCACGAGCATGTCCGCAACCGCATGTGGGCGGCGCTGGCGCTCTCACTTGCCGGTCTCGCGCTGGTGGCCGAGATCTGGACCGGGGGCACACTCGACCGGCTCGGCGTGGCGGCTGCGTTCGCGGCAGCCCTGGCGCTCGCGGCCTACTACCTGCTCGGCGAGCACAGCACCACCGCCGCGGGACCCGCTCTCGACCACGTTCTGGTCGTTCGTGTTCGCCACGGCGTTCTGGTCGGTGCTGCAGCCCTGGTGGGGCTTCCCCGGCTCGTCGTTCACGGGCAGCACGTCGCTGCTCGGCAACGTCGCCGACGTCTCGCTGCCGGTGTGGACACTCGCGGCGTCCATGATCGTGCTCGGCACGATCATCCCGTTCGCCCTGGTGCTCACCGGGCTGCGCCACCTCCCGGCCACCAGGGTCGGGACGGTCGGGATGCTCGAGCCGGTGCTCGCGGCGGCCGTCGCGTGGGCCTGGCTCGGCGAGGCTCTCAGTGCGGTCCAGCTGGCCGGCGGGTTCGTGGTGCTCGTCGGGATCCTGCTCGCGCAGACCGCTCGATAGGCGCGTCAGGCAGTCTGCGCCAGCCGCAGCGCGACCAGGCACTGCTGCGGTTCCTCGGCGTAGCGCGCGATGAGGTCGCCGGTTGCCCGGTCCAGACGCTTGTGCAGCGCCTCGCGGTAGGAGCTCGAGCACGCTCTCGGCGGTCGCCAGGCTCCGTGAACAGCTCGGCCCGCTGCTCGTCGGTCACGTCCTGGATGCCGCTGGCCCACAGCTCGGGCAGCTTGGGCAGGATCGGCATGCCGGCGTCGGGGTGCAGCATCAGCACGGTCTGGCGGCCGGTGGGGTTGCGCTCCTCGGCCAGCACCCGCTGGACGCCCTCGTGGTCGCCGGGCCGGCTGTCCGAGCGCAGCAGGTCACGACGGCCCTGAAGCAGCCGCCGCCAGTAGGACGCCCGCAGCTCTTCCTCGAGCAGCGTGCGGCGATAGCTGCGGAGCCGGTCCAGGCTCATGTGCGCCAACTCAGGGCTTCGCGGCGGCCGCCCCCAAGCGGCCGGTCGCTGCGCGTCCAAGGACGGGGCGGTCACCCCGCCGATATCGACGCGTTGTGCGTCGGGCTTGATGAGTCTCACCCGAGCGCCGTAGCGCTAAGAGCCACCGATGAGTCGGGCGGCGGTCACCAGCGCCGCGTTGTACGGCGCGCGTGTGCCGCCCGGCAGCGTGAGCACGTCCTCGAGGCCGATCCTGGCTTGCAGGCCGAGCGTCCGCGGCGCGGCGCAGCGCCGGCCACGCGCTGCTCTCCTGACCGTGCAGCAGGATCGGCGCGCGGGTCGCCGGAGGTGTCGTGCAGGACGTCGAGGATCCGGTCTGCCTCGACGACCGTCGCGATCTCGTCCAGCCCGTCGGCCAGCTCGACGAGCACACGCACACACTCATTGCGCAGCGGCGACGCGAGCCAGGCCCGCGCGGCATCGACGTGCCAGAGTCCGGCCTCGACTCCGACTCCCCGGTCGAGGAGAGCCGCGGCGACATCCTCGGCCCCCGCCTCGTGCCAGTTGACGGACGCGAAGTCGGGCAGGACGGTCCAGGCGGCGATGGCAGCGATCCGTCGCCGCGGATCGGGATCGATCCACGCCCCGGTCGTCGTCCCGAGCGACACCGTGGGCGACACGGCTCGGGTTTCGGTGACCAGCTCGGCGACGACGGTGGGTCGAGCGTGTCCCGGCCGTCGGCGTCCTTGGGATGGACGTGCACGGCATCCGCCCCGGCGGCGACGACCCGAGCGACGTCGTTCGCCACCTCGATCGGCGTGACGGGCAACGCGGGATGCTCGGCTCGCTGCCGCGCGCCGTTGACGCAGCACTTGAGGAACACGGGGCCGATCGTCCCAGCAGCCGAACGCGATGTCCGATGGCCGCCAGCACGCCACCGGTCGCGGCAGCGATTATGAGTGCATGACCACAGCCATTGACACCACGTTCCGCGTCCAGGCGCTGCCCGCGCACGACCTCGTCCGCATCCGGGTCGCCGGAATCGACGACTTCGGCCACCCCCTCAGGGTGTCCGTCGCGGACGAGGAGCCCGGAACACCGTTGCGCTGCTGCTTGCGCGAGGCGCACGTCGGGGAACGGGTCGCGCTGATCTCCTGGCGTCCACTGCGCGAGGCGCCGGACAGCGTGTACGCCGAGGTCGGCCCGGTCTTCGTGCACGCCGACGACTGCCCCGGCTATCGCGAGGAGGGTGCCTACCCGGAAGGCTTCCGGCACCGCGCGCAGGTGATGCGTACCTACTCGGCCACCGGCGACATGCTCGACGCGGTGATGACGGAGGGCGCAGACGCCGAGGAGACAATCGCCGGGCTGTTCACCAACCCGGAGGCCGTCGTCGTACACAGCCGCAACGTGACGGCCGGCTGCTACATGTTGGCGGTGTACAAGGACTGACGAGACTGCGCGCTAGCTCTGGGCCATGTCGACGAAGCGCGAGTAGTGGCCCTGGAACGCGACGGTGATGGTCGCGGTCGGGCCGTTGCGGTGCTTGGCGACGATGAAGTCGGCTTCACCGGCGCGCGGTGACTCGCGCTCGTAGAGCTCTTCACGGTGCAGCAGCACGACCATGTCGGCGTCCTGCTCGATCGAGTTGTGCACGGCGACGCCGTCGGCGATGAAGTTGTGGGTGCCAAGCACGGTCGCGTCGAAGACCTCCTGCTCGCCCACGCTCTCGATGGAGACGACGTCATCCCACAGCACGTCGTTGGTAGCGGCGATGTCGAGGTCGGCGTCGGAAAGGGTGACGGCGAGATCGGAGAGCACGGGACGTGGGCTGTGGTCGAGCACGGCGACGGTGCCGCTGTCGTGCGTGTGCTCCGGCAGGCGAATGGTCGACGCCGCGGCCGCTCGCACTCGCGCGGGGTCGTGGTCGAACAGCCGCTCGACTCGCGCCCACACCTCGTCGTCCTGCGTAACCTGCGCGCTGCGGGACTGCGTCTCGGCAAGCACCCGACGGAGCATCCGCGCCGCCTCGGGACCGGGAAAGCCGATCTCCCGCAGGAACCGGCGCTGGTCGTCGGTCTCGCCGATCTCCACCGAGTCGGGTCGGAGGACCGCCGAGATGCCGAACCGCAGCAGCAGCCGGGAGACGACCTCGGCGGTGCGGCGGTTGCCGGGGCGCAGCGCGATGACGCCGTGACCCGTCCGGTCGGCGTCGACGACGCCGCGGTCGCGCCACAGGTGCCAGAGGAGCAGGGCCAGCTGCCGCTTGGGCAGCGCGAAGACGTCGTCGGGCAGGTGGTCGGCCGACGCGAGCGCCGCGACGTCGGCGTCGCACCAGTCGTCTGACGGGTCGAGCGGAGCCGGCAGGTGGCGAGGAACAGCCACGCGTGACCCGGGCGCGAGCTGACCCAGCGGGCACCACCCGTCGTAGGTGAGGAACGGGTGGTTGGCCGTCGCCTGCACGGTCTTGCCGGAGGCGAGCGTGAGAGTGAAGACCTCCTTGCGCCCACTGGAGAACACCGACGTCATGGTGCGCGGGCGGTAGCGCAGCGACTCGTCGAGCGACCACACAGGCACGTCGGTCGCACCGGTGGCCATCAGCTCGCCGAGGGTGACCTCGGCACCGGTGTCGGCGCGCATGATGCGGGTCGACGCGGGCAGGCAGCCCGACTCGCGCAGGTCGGACATCTGCGGCTTCTTGTCGGTGCGCTGCTCGGACGATCGGTTGAGCTGGGAGATCGCGATGACCGGCACCTCGAGCTCCTTGGCAAGCAGCTTGAGGGCGCGGGAGAACTCCGACACCTCCTGCTGACGGCTCTCGACGCGCTTGCCGCTCGTCATCAGCTGGAGGTAGTCGACGACGACGAGCTTGAGGTCGTGGCGCTGCTTGAGCCGCCGGCACTTGGCCCTGATCTCCATCATCGACATGTTGGGTGAGTCGTCGATGAACAGCGGCGCGTTGGACACCTCGCCCATCCGGCGGGCCAGCCGGGTCCAGTCGTCGTCGGTGAGCTTGCCGGTGCGCATGTGGTGCAGGGACACGCGCGCCTCTGCGGAGAGCAGTCGCATGGTGATCTCGTTGCGGCTCATCTCCAACGAGAACACGCACGTCGTCATCTGGTGCTTGATCGCCGCCGACCGCGCGATGTCGAGCCCCAGCGTCGAGTTGTGCGTCGGGATCATCGCCGGACCGGCCAGGTAGAGGTGATCGGCGTTGTCGACCTGAACGCACCGCACCGGTACGTCGGGGACGCGGCGGACGTCGACGATGTAGCGAGAGCCGATCTTCGCGTCGCGGCCGGATCGGCGCTCCTTGTGGACCAGGCGCTTGCGTTCGAGCCGGAAGACGTCGTCGCTCGTCGAGAAGGTGAGGATGTAGGAGGTGGAGCCCGCCTCGCTGCCGACCCCGGACCCGCCTCGTCGGATCCCGCACTCGTAGCCGAGGCTGACGATCAGCTCACGGGTGTCCATGGCCAACCGCTCGTGACGGTGACGACGAACCGCACCGAACCGCCGGCCGTCACCGTGCCCGCGGTGTCGAGCAGGCCGGCCAGCAGATCGCGCCGCTGCGGCTCGGACGCGCGCAGGTAGCCGGCCGGTATCTGCTTGTCGCCGTCGGGGCCGAGGCCCACGCAGCAGCCAGTCTGCGTCGTCGTCGGGACCGTCGATGTCGAGGTACATGGCGATCTCGGGATCACGGCTGGTGAACCGCGCTGACGTGGGCTTGGCCTCGCCGAGCCAGGCCCCGAGCGCGTAGGGCACGAGCGGAAGCTCCACCTCGGGCAGCAGGAGCGCGGTCGCGTTGGCGACCCGGTGGAGGTGACGCCGGTCGAGGGGGGCGCCACTCGCGCACATCGCTCGCGCGATCTGCTCGGTGGTCTTGACCGAGGGCCGTGACCCCCTGGTGTCGGTCAGCCACCCGTGCTCGGCGTCGGCGACGACCGTCGAGCCGTCGGAGAAGACGACCTCGTAGCAGCGGCGGTCGGACATCACCGTCGTCGCGGCGACCACGGTGGTAGGGCGGCCGTCGGCGCCGAGCAGCTGGTCACCGACCGCCACCTCGCCCATCGTCGTCCAGCCGTGGGGGGTGGGCAGGGGTGTGTCGAGGGCCAGTGCCTTGCCCACGGCCGGCCTGGCCGCGAGGACGATCATCTGCCCGGGGTGCAGGCCGTTGGTCAGCTCGTCGAAGTCGACGAACCCGGTCGGCACGCCGACCATCTCGCCGCCGCGCGAGCCGATCGCCTCGATCTCGTCGAGCGTGCCCTCCATGATCGCGGAGAGCGGGAGGTAGTCCTCCGACGTGCGACGGTCGGTGACGGCGTAGACCTCGGCCTGCGCGGCGTCGACCACGTCGTCGGCGTCGCCGTCGCCGGCGAAGCCCATCTGCACGATCTTGGTGCCGGCCTCGATGAGCCGGCGCAGCACCGCGGTCTCGCGAACGATCCGCGCGTAGTAGCCCGCGTTGGCGGCGGTGGGGACCGACGAGATCAGCGTGTGGAGGTAGGGCGCGCCGCCGACCCGGGTGAGCTCGCCGCGCTTCTGCAGCTCGGCGGACACCGTGACGGCGTCGGCCGGCTCACCGCGCCCGTAGAGGTCGAGAACCGTCTCGTAGACCAGCTCGTGGGCCGGCCGGTAGAAGTCGTGCCCGCGCACGACCTCGACGACGTCGGCGATCGCGTCCTTGGACAGCAGCATGCCGCCGAGAACGGACTGCTCGGCAGCGACGTCCTGCGGTGGCGTGCGCTCGAACTGCGCGTGCGAGGGCGCGCTGGGGAACTCCGCAACGCTCACTGCAGCCACACTCTCCTTCTGCTGTCGCCCTCACCCGATGTGTAGTGGTACGCATCTGACAACGACCACGTCCATGCCGACAGCGCGCGTGACGTTAGGGGGCGCTGCGGCCGAGGCTCAACTCGGCGCTGGGGACGCGGTGGACGCCTGTGGAGCGGCGCGAGCAGGCGCTGTGCAGTATCTGTGGACAGCGTGTGCATGGCGGCCCGCTGGACCTGTGGACAGGCGCCTGAGCGTGCGACGACGTCGTCCACCGGCTGTGGAGGAAAGAAAAGTTGCACATCCGTGGACACCGACGCGACCCTCGCATCGTGTCCCGTCCCGCGTCACCGGCCTGGCTTCCTGGGCTGCGGCATCCCCACGACCGCGAGATCGTCCGGCTGGCCGTCCCTGCGTTCGGCGCTCTCGTCGCCGAGCCACTGTTCCTGCTTGCCGACTCGGCCATCGTCGGGCACCTCGGCACTCCGCAGCTGGCCGGGCTCGGGGTCGCCGGCTCGCTGCTTGCGACTGCCGTATCCCTGTGCGTGTTCCTCGCCTACGGCACCACGGCCGGAGTGGCGCGTCGCGTCGGCGCCGGCGACCAGCGCGCGGCGATCGCGCTCGGGGTGGACGGGATGTGGCTTGCTGCTGGGTTAGGCGTCGCGATCGCGCTCGCCGGGCTGCTCGCCGCGGAGCCGCTGATCGACGCGTTCGGCACGTCGGCCAGCGCCACGCCGTACGCCCTCACCTATCTGCGGGTGTCGCTGCCCGGCATCCCGGCGATGCTCGTCGTGATGGCCGCCACCGGAGTTCTCCGCGGGTCTGCAGGACACCCGTACGCCGTTGGTCGTCGCCGTCGTCGGCGCGGCCGCGAACATCGTCGCTGAACATTGCGCTGGTCTACGGACTCGAGATGGGCATCGCCGGCTCCGCGCTGGGCACGGTGCTGGCGCAGGTCGGCATGGCGGTCGGCGTTCATCGTCGTCGTGGTCCGCGGGGCTCGACGGACACGGAGCATCCCTGCGACCGGACCCGCAGGGCATCCGCACCGCGGCGACTACCGGCGTGCCGCTGCTGGTGCGCACCTTGACCTTGCGGGTGGCGCTGCTGGTGATGGCGTACGTCGCCACCGCGCAGGGCACCCAGTCGGTGGCTGCCCACCAGCTGGCCTTCACGATCTGGACGTTCCTCGCGCTCGCGCTGGACGCAGTGGCCATCGCCGGTCAGGCCATCGTGGGTCGCTACCTCGGTGCCGGCGACATCGACGGCACCCGGGCCGCGACCCGACGGATGATCGAGTGGGGAGCTGGCAGCAGGGGTCCTGCTCGGCCTGCTGGTCATCGCGCTGCGGTTCGCGTACGTCCCGCTGTTCACCGAGGACCCGGCGGTGCGCGCGTTGCTCGGCTCGGTGCTCGTGGTGGCGGCGCTGTTCCAGCCGGTGGCCGGTGCGGTGTTCGCGCTGGACGGAGTGCTGATCGGTGCCGGCGACGGCCGCTACCTCGCCTGGGCGGGCGTCCTGACCCTGCTCGCGTTCCTGCCGTTGGCCTTCTGGGTGCTCGCGATCGACGGCGGACTGGTCGCGCTGTGGTGGGCGTTCGGAGCGTTCATGGTTGCCCGGCTGGTCACCCTGCTCTGGAGGGAGCGCGGAGTGGCTTGGCTCGTTCCTGGCGCAGAACACCCCCGCCACCGGTGAGCCGGTGACGGGGGCGTTCTGGACGTCAGGAGCCGACGACCTCGAGGGAGACGGTCGCCGCGACCTCCGGGTGCAGGCGCACGGTGACCTGGTGGGTGCCGACGGTCTTGATCGGCTGACCGATCTCGATCCGCCGCTTGTCCACCTGCGGACCGCCGGCCTGCGCCACGGCGTCGACGATGTCGGCGACGGTGACCGAGCCGAACAGGCGACCCGCGTCACCGGCCTTGACCGGCAGCGTCACGCTGAGGTTCTCCAGCCGGCCCTTGACCTCCTGGGCGGAGCCGAGGTCGGCGATCTCGCGCACCTCGCGGCCACGACGGATCGAGGTGATCTGCTTCTCGCCGCCACGGGTCCAGCGGATGCCCGCCCCGCGGGGCAGGAGGTAGTTGCGGCCGTAGCCGTCCTTGACCTCCACGATGTCACCGGGACCGCCGAGGCCGGCGACCTCCTGGGTGAGGATGAGCTTCATGGTCGTCGCCCCTCTCAGCGCGCGGTGCTGGTGTAGGGCAGCAGCGCCATCTCGCGGCTGTTCTTCACGGCCATCGCGACGTCACGCTGGTGCTGGGTGCAGTTGCCGGACACCCGGCGGGCCCGGATCTTGCCGCGGTCGGAGATGAACTTCCGCAGCAGGCCGGTGTCCTTGTAGTCGATGTAGGCCGTCTTGTCCTTGCAGAACTGACAGACCTTCTTCTTGATCTTGCGGGGTGGTGGCTTGGCCATCGTGGTGCTCCAGTCGCTGGATGCCCGGCGCGAAGGCCGGGATGGTCAGTGGGGAAGGGGAGCTAGAAGGGAGGCTCGTCGCCGGCCGTCGAGCCGGTCGCGCCCCACCCGCCGCTGTTGCCGGCGGGTGCCGCAGCGCCTGCGGCCGGGGTCGCGGAGGCCCACGGGTCGTCGGCTGCCTGTGCCGCCGCCGAAGCCGCCGCCGCCGCCGCGCTGGGTCTTGACGACCTTCGCCGTCGCGAACTTCAGGCTCGGCCCGACCTCGTCGACGTCGATCTCGTAGGACGTGCGCTTCTCGCCCTCCTTGGTCTCCCACTCGCGCTGCTTGAGCCGGCCCTGCACGATCACGCGCATGCCGCGCTGCAGGGACTCGGCGACGTTCTCAGCGGCCTGGCGCCAGACACTGCAGCGCAGGAAGAGGCTCTCGCCGTCCTCCCACTTCGAGGTGTCCTTGTTGAAGCGCGACGGCGTGGACGCGATGCGGAACGCGGCCACGGCCGCCCCGCTCGGGGTGAAGCGCAGCTCGGGGTCCTCGACCAGGTTGCCGACGACGGTGATGACGGTTTCGCCTGCCATGAATGAGTCCTTAACGCTGGTCGGGACGGATGAGCTTGGTCCGCAGCACGACCTCGTTGAGGTTGAGCTGGCGGTCGAGCTCCTTGACCGTGGCGGGCTCGGCCTGCAGGTCGATGACCGCGTAGATGCCTTCGGTCTTCTTGGCGATCTCGTAGGAGAGCCGGCGACGGCCCCAGATGTCGACCTTCTCGACGCTCCCGCCGTCGGTCTTCACGACCGTCAGGAACTGGTCGAGGGCCGGGGCGACGGTGCGCTCCTCGATCTCGGGATCGAGGATGACCATCAGTTCGTAGTGACGCATGCGGAGAACCCACCTCCTCTGGACTTGGCGGCCACGGTCGTTCCGTGACAGGAGGGCTGCAGCGTTCGTGCACATGCCCGGGCCTCCCGCTGACGGCAGGCCCGGACATCTGCCGCTACCTTACAGCCGCTCGGCGTACGGCCGGAAATCCGTCCACAGGCGGCATGTCGGAGGGCGGCGTTAAAGTCGGATCGTGACGTCTTCGACTCCCCGCTCGACCGCGCTGCGGATCGGCGCCCACGTCGACCAGGTCGACCCGATCGCCGAGGCGGCCGCCCGCGGCGCCGACCTCGCGCAGTTCTTCCTCGGCGACCCGCAGGGCTGGAAGGGCCCGAAGATCGCGTACGCCGGGGGCGCGCCCGCGTTGCGTGCAGCCGCGGAGGAGGCGGGCATCGACCTCTACGTGCACGCGCCCTACCTCGTCAACGTCGCCACGTCCAACAACCGGATCCGCATCCCCAGCCGCAAGATCCTCGCCGACCAGGCGGCGGCCGCGGCGTCGATCGGGGCGAAGGGCCTGATCGTGCACGGCGGCCACGTCCTCAAGGACGACGACCCCCGCGTCGGCTACGACAACTGGCGCAAGACGTTCGAGCGGATGACCCCGCCGCTGCCGATCCTGATCGAGAACACCGCCGGTGGCGACAACGCGATGGCCCGGACCCTCGACCGGATCGGCGGGCTGTGGGACGTGCTGTCGCAGAGCTGCGACATGGACCTCATCGGCTTCTGCCTCGACACCTGCCACGCGCACGCCGGCGGGGAGGACCTCGCCGGCATCGTCGACCGGGTCAAGGCCATCACCGGGCGCATCGACCTCGTGCACGCCAACGACTCCCGCGACACGTTCGGCTCCGGGGCCGACCGGCACGCCAACTTCGGGTCCGGCCAGGTCGACCCCGACCTGATCGTGGCGGTCGCGGCCGCCGCCGGCGCACCGGTGGTGTGCGAGACCCCCGGCGGAGCGGCGGGGCAGGGCAAGGACATCGCCTTCCTGCGCGAGCGCCTACCGGGCTGAGCCCACCCGGGCGGGCTCCGGAAGCTCGTCCGGCCAGCCCTCGCCGTCAGCGCCCGCGGTCGCGTCGGGCTGCACCGCGTCGCGGACACACCGCAGGGCGGCCTCCAGCGCCGCGGCGCTGCTCGGCGTCCAGCGGCCCGAGCAGCCACCGCTCGACCAGCTCGAGGTGGCCGGGCAGCGCGGCGTCGATCAGCTGCTGCCCCGCCCCGGTGATCACCGCGTAGGTGCTCCGCCGGTCGGTCGGGCACGCCTCGCGGCCGACCAGGCCCCGGTCGACGAGCCGGTCGACGACCCGGGTGATCCCGCTGCTGGTCAGCGAGGTCTGGGCGGTCAGGTCGGTCATCCGCAGCCGGCCGTTGGGCGAGCGGGCGAGGCGCACCAGCGCCTCGAACTCCGCCCCGGCCAGGCCGAGCGTGCTCAGCTGGGCGGTCAGCTTGGCCGCGACGCCGGTGAACGCCTCGGCGAAGAGGCCCATCACCGTCAGGCGGGGGTCGTCGAGGGGAGTCGCGCGGGGGTCAGTCACAGGGAAATCCTACCGGAAGTTGACAAGAGGAATATTGCTGAGGCAATCTTTGCTACAGCAGTCGTTGAACACTCAACCACCTGCTCTCAGTCCTCTGGAGGACCCCATGACCACCACCGAACGTGACCCGCAGCCCCCGACCTGCGGGTCGTCGACGGCGTCGACGCTGCCCGCCCCCGGCACCTACGTCCTGGACCCGTTCCACACCCGGATCGGCTTCATCGCCCGCCACCTGATGGTGACCAAGGTGCGCGGCAACTTCGGCGAGTTCGACGGCTCGATCACCATCGCCGAGGACCCGGCCAAGTCGACCGCCCAGGCCACCATCCGGGCGCTCAGCATCGAGACCGGCGCCGCCGACCGGGACAACCACCTGCGCTCCGGCGACTTCCTCGAGGCCGAGAAGTACCCCGAGCTGACCTTCGCCAACGCCCGCGTCGTCGCACAGAAGGGCGCGACCTTCACGGTCCGCGGTGACCTGACGATCAAGGACGTCACCAAGGAGGTGGAGCTCGCCGTCGAGCTCGACGGCGTGGTGACCGACCCGTTCGGCAACGAGAAGCTCGCCGTGTCCGCCCGCACCGAGATCAACCGCGAGGACTTCGGGATGACCTGGAACGCCGCGCTCGAGACCGGTGGCGTGCTGGTGTCGCAGAAGGTCATCATCGAGATCGAGGCCCAGGCGGTTCGCCAGGCCTGACCCGCCCGGGTCGTGTCAGACTCTCGTGCCCTGAGGGCGAGAGTCTGCAACGGCGGCGGCTGGGTAGCCTTCGACCCGTCGTACTGCCCACAGCCCGAGGAGCCCCATGGCGCTGACCGTTCGCCCGATCAGCGCCGAGGAGCACCTCGGGCTGTTGGCGTCCCGGTCCTCGGCCAGCTTCCTGCAGTGCCCCTCGTGGGGGCAGGTCAAGCGGGAGTGGCGCTCGGAGAGCATCGGCTGGTACGACGGGCACGGCACCCTCGTCGGCGCCGGCCTGGTGCTCTACCGCCAGGTCCCCAAGCTGGCGAAGTACCTCGCCTACCTGCCCGAGGGCCCGGTCATCGACTGGGCCGCTCGCCGACCTCGAGGCGTGGCTGGCGCCGATGGTCGCGCACCTCAAGGCCCAGGGCGCGTTCGGCGTGAAGATGGGCCCGCCGGTGCCGGTGCGCCGCTGGCACGCCGGCACGATCAAGGCCGCCATCGCGGCGAACAGCGCGAAGCGGCTGGCCGACCTCCCGCCCGACGGCACCGACCCCGTGGGGGAGCGGGTGGCCGCGACCCTGCGCCGGCTCGGCTGGCGCCCGCCCGCCGACGACGACGGCTTCGCCGCCGGCCAGCCGCAGTACGTCTTCCAGGTGCCGCTGGCCGGGCGCGACGAGGCCGAGGTGCTCGCCGGCTTCAACCAGCTGTGGCGGCGCAACATCAAGAAGGCCGACAAGGCCGGCGTCGAGGTCGCGCCAGGGCGACGCCGACGACCTGCCGGAGTTCCACGCGCCTCTACCTCGAGACCGCGGCCCGCGACGGGTTCACCGGCCGGCCGCTGTCCTACTTCCAGCAGATGTGGACGGCGATGACCGCCGAGGACCCCGACCGGATCCGGCTCTACCTCGCCCGCCACGAGGGCGACCTGGTCGCCGCGACCACGATGGTGCGCGTCGGCGAGCACGCCTGGTACTCCTACGGCGCGTCCTCGAGCAGCAAGCGCGACGTGCGCGGCTCCAACGCGATCCAGTGGCGGATGCTGCGCGACGCCCGCGAGGCGGGCGCGACGGTCTACGACCTGCGCGGCATCACCGACACCCTCGACGAGAGCGACGCGCACTTCGGGCTGATCCAGTTCAAGCTCGGCACCGGCGGCGAGGCGGTGGAGTATCTCGGCGAGTGGGACCTCCCCCTGAACCGCTTGCTGTTCAAGGCTTTCGAGCTCTACCTGAGCCCGACGGTGAGGCGGTGACCAGATGACGTTCACCGTCCAGGTCGACGTTGCGCGCTGGCGCGAGCACCACAAGCAGGTGCTCGCCGAGCTGCCCGGACTCGTGCCCGTCGCCAAGGGCAACGGCTACGGCATCGGCAACGCGCGGCTCGCGCAGGAGTGCGCCGTGCTCGGTGTCGACACCATCGCCGTCGGCACCGACCGCGAGGTCGGCGAGGTCGCCGGCGCGTTCGACGGCGACATCCTGGTGCTCACCCCGGTCGGCCCGGACACGTCGTACGACGAGGGGCCGGCGCCCGGGCGGACCATCCACACCGTCTCGCACCTGGGCACGCTGCAGGTCGCGCCGCCGGGGGCCCGCGTCGTCGTCGAGTGCCGCACGTCGATGAACCGGCACGGCATCCGCCCGGACGAGCTGCCGGCCGTTGCCGCCGCGGTCGACGGGCAGGCAGCTGGACGGCTTCGCGCTGCACCTGCCGCTGGACCGGCCGCGCGGGGTCGACCCGGTCGCGGAGACGACCGCCTGGATCGACCGGCTGGCCGCGGCCGGTCTCCCGACGACGACGCTGTGGGTGAGCCACCTCGACGGCCCCGATCTCGCCCGGCTGCGCGAGCGCCACCCGGGCGTCGCGTTCCGGCCCCGGATCGGCACCCGGCTCTGGCTCGGCGACCGCGACGCGATCACGGCGCGCGGCACGGTGCTCGACGTCGAGCCGCTCGCGCGGGGGGAGCGCAGCGGCTACCGCCAGCACCGGGCCCCGTCGGCCGGCCACCTCGTCGTCGTCAGCGGAGGGACCGCGCACGGCGTCGCGCTGGAGGCGCCGAAGGCGGTGCGGGGGCCCCTGGCGCGGGCCAAGGTGCTGGCGCTCGGGACCATGGAGGCGATCGGGCGCAACCTGTCGCCGTTCAGCTGGGCCGGCCGCCAGCGGTGGTTCGTCGAGCCGCCGCACATGCAGGTGTCACTGATCTTCCTCCCGCACGACGTGGTGCCGCCCGTGATCGGGGACGAGCTCGACTGCGCCGTCCGGCTCACCACCACCCACCCCGACGTGGTCCGCGACGTCTGAGCGCCCCGACCACGGCATGACGAACACGTCGGGCGCGCCGTCGAGAACCCCGCCGGCCGGGTCGTCCTGCAGAGCGTCCGCCCGGACCGGGTCGTGCTGCGGGCTGCGGATGTCGCGCACGATCATCCAGCACAGCCACAGCGTGCCCGCGATGTGCACGGCGACCGTGACGCCGTAGGCCTCCTTGTCCAGCGCCGCGGTTGGGCGTGCCCGGCGGGTAGCCCGCGAGCAGCATCCAGATGCCGAAGAAGTGCACGACCTCGGTGGCCTGCCAGATCAGGAAGTCGCGCCACCGCGGCCGGGCCAGCGCCGCGAGCGGGATGAGCCACAGCACGTACTGCGGTGAGTAGACCTTGTTCGTCAGCAGGAAGGCGGCGACCGTGAGGAACACGAGCTGCGGAAGCCGCGGCCGCCGCTCGGCGGTCAGGGCGAGCAGCCCGATCCCGACGCAGGCCAACGCGAACAGGCCGCCGGCCAACGGGTTCAGCAGCTTGTCGGGCACGCCGTGGCCCGCCTGGTCGAGCACGAACCAGACCGAGCTGAACCCTTCGAGGCGCTCCCGGCTCAGCGTGTAGAACTTCGCCCAGCCCTGGAAGTCGATCAGCATCACCGGCACGTTGACGACCAGCCACGCCACGACGGCGGCCGCGAGCGCTTTCCAGAACTCGCGCAGCTTTCCGGCGCGCCAGCACAGGAGGAACAGCGGACCCAGCACGAAGAACGGGTAGAACTTCGCGGCGGTGGCGAGCCCGATCAGGGCGCCCGCCGCGACCGGTCTTCGCCGGGCCCACGCGAGCATGCCGAGGCTGAGCAGCGCCACGGCGTACAGGTCCCAGTTGATCGTGCCGGCGAGCAGCAGGCCGGGCGCCAGCGCCACCATCGCGGCGTCCCACGGCCGCCGGCCGGCGAGCTTCATCGTGGCGAACACGGCCACGCGCCGCGCAGAGGGCGAGAGCCAGGGCGTTGATGTCGAAGTACCACCGCGACCGGTCCGACTGGTCGCCGGTGGCCGGGACGAGCTTCGCCGTCACCCACATCGCGGCGCCGGTCAGGACCGGGTACTCGACGCGCCGCTCGTCGGACTGGTTGATGTAGGGCACCTCGCCGTCGGCGAGACCGCGGCCGAAGTAGAGCGGCGGGATGTCGCTGTAGCACCCGTGGAAGAAGTGCCCGGGCGCGGTGAACCCCTTCTCGCGGCAGTGCTCCTTCTGGAGCAGGCCGAGCCCGGAGGTCACGAACACCATGACCAGCAGCACCCGCAGGATCGTCCACCACGCGCCGCCCCGGCCCACGTCGGCGTGGCGGCCCATCGGGCCACCGACGACCTCACTGCCCGCGGCGTACGACGGGGTCGTCCCAGCTGGGCAGGACCACGTCCGCGTCGCCGGGCGCACCGGCGTCGTGCAGTGTCCGCTCCCATGGCCCCTGGCCCCGTCATGGCGCGATTGTGCCCGATGAGTCCGCCCGGCCCGTGCGGGGCGCGGCTAGCCGCTCGGCCCGGGTGTCCCGTCGCCACCGCCGCCGCCACCACCGCCGCCGCCGCCGGTCGGCCCGATCGTGATGGTGCTGGCGGGCCCGGCGGGTCGGTCGACGGTCGGCGTCGGCTGGGCCGTGGCTCACCGTCGGCGTAGGTGTCGGAGTCGGCGAGGTCGTCGTCGGCGTCGGCGTCGGGGTCGGCTTCGGCTTCGGGTTGAGCACCTTGCCGACGTCGGCGCGCGGCGGGAAGTCGATGACCTCCTCGCCGACGAGGGCCGCCTTCATGAACGCCGTCCAGACCCGGGCCGGGTAGGCGCCGCCGAAGAACGTCGACATGCCCGCGACGCCGTCCAGCGACTCGGTGCCGTCGCCCTTGTAGAAGTCGACGGCGGCCGAGATCTGCGGGGTGTAGCCGACGAACCAGGCCGACGCGGTCCTCGGCCGTGCCGGTCTTGCCCGCGACGGGGCGGCCGACGCCCTGGGCCTCGGTGCCGGTGCCGCTCTTGACGACCTGCTGCAGCGCATAGCTGACGTCGGCCATCACGTCCTCCTCGAAGACGCGAGCCTTCTTCACCTTGTGCTTGTAGCGGCTGCCGCCGTTGGAGCCCTTGACCTCGGCCACGGTGTACCACTGGCTCGCCTCACCCTGCGCGGCGAACGTCGAGTAGGCGCTGGACATGTCGATGTTGCGGGCAGCGTTGGTGCCCAGCGGAATCCGCGCGTTAGCCATCAGACCCGGCGTGTTCTCGGGGATGCCCGCGTCGACCGCGGCGTCAAGGACCTTGCGGGAGCCCATCTCCAGGGTGAGGTCGACGTAGGCGGTGTTGATCGAGTCCTCGGTCGCCCTGACGAGGTCGACGTGTGCCGTAGGACTGGTCGAACTCGTTGTTGACCGGCTTGCTGCCGGGCACCTTCAGCGGTGAGTTGCCGGAGAACCGGCTCTTCAGGCTGATGTCGTCCTGCAGCGCAGCGGTCAACGCGAACGGCTTGAACGCGGAGCCCGGCTGGACCCTGGCCTGGGTTGCCTCGTTGTGGCCGCCCGCCTTCGCCCCGCCGTACATCGCGATCACCGCGCCGTCACCCGGCCGCACCGCCGAGAGTCCGATGTGCACGCCCTTGGCCTTCTCCTTGGGCCGCTCGGTCCGGACTGCACGCACCGCCGCGCGCTGGGCCTTGCGCTGGAACGTGCTGATGACCTTCAGACCTCCGAAGTCGATCTCCTGGTCGGTGAATCCGTTGACCTTGAGCTCGCGCCGCACGGTGTCCATCAGGTAGTAGTTCGGTGCCGCTGGCGGAGTTCGTCTTCTTCGGAGGCGCCACCTCGGGGAGCTTCAACTGCGCCCGCTCGGACTCGTCGAGCCACCCCTTGGCGACCATGCCGTCCAGCACGTAGTCGAACCTGGCCCGCAGCTCGTCCGGGTGGTTGGCCGGGTCGTAGCGCGCCGGTGACCGGATGATCGCGGCGAGGACCGCGCCCTCGGCCACCGTGAGGTCGCCGACCGGCTTGTTGAAGTAGGTCTCCGACGCGGTCTCGATGCCGTAGGCACGGCGACCGAAGTAGATGACGTTGAGGTAGTCCTGCAGGATCTTGTCCTTGTTGTCGCGCTGGTCGAGCTTGACCGCGATCAGGAACTCCTTGGCCTTGCGCGTGTAGGTGCGCTCCTGCGTCAGGTAGACGTTCTTCGCGTACTGCTGCGTGATCGTCGAGCCGCCCTGCGTGGACCCGCCCTTCAGGTTGTTCCAGAACGCGCGGCCGATGCCCGTGGGCGAGATGCCGTTGTTCTCGTAGAACGAGCGGTCCTCGGCGGCGAGCACCGCCTGCTGGACATGCTCGGGAACCTTGTCGATCGTCACGTTGATGCGGTTCTGGTCGCCGAACCGGCCGATCTCGGTCTTGCCGTTGCTGTAGTAGACGACGGTCGTCTGCGCACCGGCCAGCTCGTTCGGCGTCGGGATGTCGGTCTTCGCGTAGGCCACGCCGACCAGGGCCACCACGGCGAGGAATCCCACCGAGACGAGTGCCAGGAACTGCTTCCAGGACGGCACGTAACGTCGTACGCCGGTGTGCTCCGAGCGGGGGTAGTCGACTCTCAAAAGGTCCTCGTCCAACTGTCTAGGGGTCCCGCCAGGGTAACGAGACACAGCAAGCCGGGACGTACCCGCCGCTGTGGGCGGTCATGCCCAGGCCCGATGTTCGGGCCCTGGAAGTCGTCCTCGGCAGGGGCTGGCGGCGGGCGCCCGGCGGGGGATGCCATCTGCCAAGACGTAAGTGAGCGTCAAATGATTCCCCGAGCAACCAGTGCGGACCACCGTGTCAGCGAAGGACGTGACTGACGTCACTCAACCCCACGGATTCGCCTAGGCGTCGAGGCGCTCGCCGAACACCCCGCCACCTGCCGCAGCAGGTCCTCGACATCGCCTCAGTAGTCGTCCTCGGCGGTCCGCTGGCGGCGGGGCGGTCTGCGGGACACCCCGTCACCAAGCACGTAGGACAGGTTCAGATGGTTCCACGAGCAGTCCTGGCACACCTCGACCACGTAGACCCGGAACTCGCCGTGCTGGCGGGCCATCGGCTCGAGCTCGGCCGTGGCCTTGACGCGGCCGGAGAACTGGCCCAGCTCCTCGCCGTACACGTAGGTGACGTGGGTGAGGAACGCGTGCCGGCAGACCGGGCACGGGCGATCGGTCGCCTCACCGTGGAACCGGGCCGCGCGCAGGAGGTAGGGGTGGGCGTCGCACGCCTCGCTGCCGCTCGTCGCGCCGGCGAACAGCTCGAGCAGCGTGGCGCGGCGCTGGAGCGAGTAGTCGATCACCGACCGCTGGGACCACACGGGCACAAATCGTAGGGGCGACTTGCCGAATCCGCCCGCGTCTGCCTATCGTGGCGATGTATCGCGCCGATACATCGGTCTGGACCGACACCCGATCCTACCGACGGCCGATCCTACGTCGCAGGGAGGAGGGGTTCGTGAGCAAGCGCGCTGACGTCCTCGAGTTCGCCGTCCTCGGCCTGCTGCACGACAGCTCGATGCACGGCTACGAGCTGCGCAAGCGCCTCAACTCCGTCCTCGGCTCGTTCCGCGCCCTCTCCTATGGCTCGCTCTACCCCTGCCTCAAGCAGCTGGTCCGGACCGGCTGGATCGCCGAGGACGCCTCGGCCGACGGGGTCGCCCCGCTGGCCGGCAAGCGCTCGAAGATCGTCTACAAGCTGACCGCCGAGGGCAAGGAGCATTTCCAGGAGCTGGTCACCGAGAGCGGCCCGTCCGCCTGGGAGGACGAGAACTTCGGCGTCCACTTCGCCTTCTTCGCCCGCACCGACGCGGCCACCCGGCTGCGCATCCTGGAAGGCCGGCGAAGCCGCCTCGAGGAGCGCCTCGAGGGCTTCCGGGCCGCGCTCACCCGCACCCGCGAGCGGATGGACACCTACACCCAGGAGCTGCAGCGACACGGGCTCGAGTCCGTGGAGCGCGAGGTCCGCTGGCTCAACGAGCTGATCGACAGCGAGCGGGAGACCGGGCGACCGACTCCCCCGAAGCAGAGAACCACCCGACCGGGCACCGGCGGGACGACCGCGGGCAACCGTGACCAGAACGCCACCGAGATGACCAAGCAACTGAGGAGCAACTGATGGGTTCCGTTCGTGTAGCCATCGTCGGCGTCGGCAACTGTGCCGCATCGCTGGTGCAGGGCGTCGAGTACTACAAGGACGCCGACCCGCAAGCCCGTGTCCCCGGCCTGATGCATGTGCAGTTCGGGCCCTATCACGTGCGGGACATCGAGTTCGTCGCTGCGTTCGACGTCGACGCGAAGAAGGTCGGACAGGACCTCTCCGACGCGATCGTGGCGAGCGAGAACAACACGATCAAGATCACCGACGTGCCGCCCACCGGTCTCACCGTGCAACGCGGCCACACTCTTGACGGTCTCGGCAAGTACTACCGCGAGACGATCACCGAGTCCGACGACGACCCCGTCGACGTCGTGCAGGTGCTCAAGGACAGCAAGGCGGACGTCATGGTCTGCTACCTGCCCGTCGGATCCGAGGACGCAGCCCGGTACTACGCGCAGTGCGCGATCGACGCCGGCGTCGGGTTCGTCAACGCGCTGCCCGTCTTCATCGCCGGCACCCCGGCGTGGGCAAAGAAGTTCGAGGACGCGGGCGTGCCGATCGTCGGCGACGACATCAAGTCACAGGTCGGTGCCACCATCACGCACCGCGTGCTGGCCAAGCTGTTCGAGGACCGCGGCGTGATCCTGGACCGCACCTACCAGCTCAACGTCGGCGGCAACATGGACTTCAAGAACATGCTCGAGCGCGACCGTCTCGAGTCCAAGAAGATCTCCAAGACCCAGGCCGTCACGAGCAACATGGAGAACAAGATCTCCGCCCGCAACGTGCACATCGGCCCGTCCGACTATGTGCAGTGGCTCGACGACCGCAAGTGGGCCTACGTCCGGCTCGAGGGCCGCAACTTCGGTGACGTCCCGCTCAACCTGGAGTACAAGCTCGAGGTGTGGGACTCGCCCAACTCCGCCGGCGTCATCATCGACGCGATCCGGTGCGCGAAGATCGCCCTGGACCGCGGCATCGGTGGACCGATCCTCTCCGCGTCGAGCTACTTCATGAAGTCGCCGCCGGTGCAGCACGACGACGACACGGCGCACGAGCTGGTCGAGAAGTTCATCCGGGGAGAGATCGACCGCTGACCTGAGCACCCCGTTCGAAGGCCCGGCACCCGAGAGGGAGCCGGGCCTTCGTCGTTCGCGCAGCAGCTCGGCCGCCGTAGCCTGGGCAGGTGTCTTTCGCCGGTGACCTCCAGGCAGTCGTGCGGCACCGCGACTTCCGGCGGCTGTTCGCGACCCGGCTGACGTCGCAGGCCTCGGACGGGATGTTCCAGTCGGCGCTGGCCAGCCTGTTCTTCTTCTCGCCCGAGAAGCAGACCTCGGCGACCAGTGTTGCGGCAGCGTTCGCGACGCTGTTGCTGCCCTACTCGATCGTGGGCCCGTTCGCCGGTGTGCTGCTCGACCGGTGGCGGCGGCGGCAGGTGCTCGTCGTCGCGAACGTGCTGCGCGCCGGCATGGTCACCGGTGTGGCGGCCCTGGTCTTCACGGGCGTCGACGGGGTTCCGCTCTATGCCGCTGTGCTCGCCTGCCTCAGTGTCAACCGCTTCTTCCTGGCCGGCCTGTCGGCGGCGCTGCCCCACGTCGTACGCCGGGACGAGCTCGTCATGGCCAACTCGGTGTCGACGACGACCGGAACCATCGTCGCCATCACCGGAGCCGGCGTCGGCTACCTGCTCAAGCAGGTGCTGGGTGAGGGCAGCACCGCGGACGGCCGGGTGATCCTGGTCGCCGCAGCGATCTACCTGGCCGCGGCCGCACTGGCCGCGCGCATGGACCGCGACCTGCTCGGCCCCGACCTCGACGCCGAGGAGGCGCGCACCCGCGAGGCCGTCCGCCGGGTCGTGCTGGGCATGGCCGACGGGGCGCGCCACGTGTGGCACCACCGCCGGGCCGGGCATGCGCTGGCCGCGATCGGCGCGCACCGGTTCTTCTACGGGGTGTCCACCATCGCCGGGATCCTGTTGTTCCGTAACTACTTCAACGACCCGGCCGACGTCGACGCCGGGCTGGCCGGGCTGGCGGGCGCGTTCGCGGCCTCCGCCGCCGGCTTCCTGCTGGCGGCGGTCGTCACCCCCGAGATCACCCACCGGATCCGCAAGTCCACCTGGATCACGGTGTGCTTCGCGTTCGCCGCCGCGATGGAGGCGGTGTACGTCGTGTGGATGAACGAGGTGCTGTTGCTCACCGGGGCGTTCGTGATCGGGGTGGCCGCTCAGGGCTCGAAGATCTGCGTCGACACGATCGTGCAGGAGTCCATCGACGATGCCTTCCGCGGTCGCGTGTTCTCGTTCTACGACGTCATCTTCAACATCGCGTTCGTGTCGGCGGCCGCGTTCGCGGCGCTGACGCTGCCCGCCGACGGGAACTCCAAGACGGTCTACGCGGTGGTCAGCGCGGGTTACGCCCTGACCGCGTTCGCCTACGGCCGCGTGAACCGGCGCCGGCGTGCCGACGAGGCGCCGTCATCAGAGACCGGGCCCACCCGCACGGCAACGGTCGAGTAGGTCCGCCAACAGCGTTATAGGACTGTTGGCGCACCCACTCGGGTACCTAACGTGGTCGACTGGCCGCCCAGGAGCGGAGCTCGGCGCTGGCTTCCTCCCGGGTCAGGGGACCGCGGTCGAGCCGGACCTCCTTGAGGTGCCGCCACGCCTGGCCGACGAGCGGACCGGGTGGCACGCCCAGGATCTCCATGATCGCGTTGCCGTCGAGGTCGGGGCGGATCGAGTCCAGCTCCTCCTGCTCGCGCAGCCGGGCGATCCTTTCCTCGAGGTGGTCGTAGGCGCGACGCAGCGTCTCGGCCTTGCGCCGGTTGCGGGTGGTGCTGTCCGACCGGGTCAGCTTGTGCAGCCGGTCGAGCAGCGGGCCGGCGTCAGAGACGTAGCGACGCACCGCCGAGTCGGTCCACGCGCCGGTCCCGTAGCCGTGGAAGCGAAGGTGCAGCTCGACCAGGCGGGCCACGTCAGCGGTGACGTCGTTGGGAAAGCGCAGCGCCTTCAGCCGGGCGGCTGCGAGCTTGGCGCCGACAACCTCGTGGTGGTGGAACGAGACCCCGCCGCCGGACTCGAACCGGCGCGTCTTCGGCTTGCCGATGTCGTGCAGGAGCGCGGCCAGTCGCAGGACCAGATCCGGTTGCCCCGGCTCCTCCAGCTCGATCGCCTGCTCGAGCACGGTGAGGGTGTGCTCGTAGACGTCCTTGTGACGATGGTGCTCGTCGATCTCCAGGGCCAGCCGCGGCAGCTCGGGCAGCACCTTCTCGGCGAGACCGGTCTGCACCAGCAACGACAGGCCGACCCGTGGCCGCGGCGACAAGAGCAGCTTGACCAGTTCGTCCTTGACCCGTTCCGCGGAGACGATCTCGATCCGGTCGGCCATCTGCGTCATCGCCTCGACGACGGCTGCGTCGACCGCGAAGTCGAGCTGGGCGGCGAAGCGGGCAGCACGCATCATCCGCAACGGATCGTCGCTGAACGAGTCCTCCGGCCGGCCCGGAGTTCGCAACAGGCGCTTGGACAGGTCGACCAGCCCGCCGTACGGGTCGACGAACGTCGTGCTCGGCAGCGAGACGGCCATCGCGTTCACACTGAAGTCGCGACGTTGCAGGTCGCCCTCCAGGGTGTCGCCGTAGGTCACCTCGGGCTTGCGCGACGCGCTGCGGTAGACCTCGCTGCGGTAGGTCGTCACCTCGATGTGGTGGTCGCCCTTGCGCGCTCCGACGGTTCCGAACGCGATGCCGACGTCCCAGTGCGTGTCGGCCCAGCCGCGCAGCACGCCGACGATCTCCTCCGGCCGGGCATCGGTCGTCAGGTCGAGGTCGACGATCGGCCGGCCGAGCAGCGCGTCGCGGACCGGCCCGCCGACGAGGGCGACCTCGTGACCCGCCGCGGCGAAGCGGTCGCCGAGCTCGCGCAGGACCGGCTCGACCCGCAGGAGCTCACTGATCAGCCGTTCCTGCGCCGCGGTGAGCAACCCCGGGTCGGGGGAACGCGAGGCGTCAGCAGGGTCCTTGGGCACGGGAAGCAAGGGTACGGCCGGATGGACCCGGCGCCGACTGCTCGGCGCCGGTCGCGCCCCGTCCCGGTCGCGAAGGGCGGGGTGGCGCCGTGGCTACCATCGCGGAATGCCCCGCCCCCGTTCCTCCGCCCGCCGTACCGGCGCCCGGCGGAGCCTGCGCAAGGTCGAGGAGACCTCCGCCGGCGGGCTGGTCGTGGACCGGACCGGCGGGCGGCCGCGGGCCGCCATCATCGGCCGGCTGGACCGCCGGGGGCGGCTGCTGTGGTCACTTCCCAAGGGCCATCTCGAGGCCGGTGAGAGCGCCGAGGACGCCGCCGTCCGCGAGGTGGAGGAGGAGACCGGCATCCGCGGCCGGGTGGTCGCGCCCCTGGGCACGATCGACTACTGGTTCGTCGCCGAGGACCGGCGCATCCACAAGACGGTGCACCACTACCTGCTCGAGGCCTCCGGCGGCGAGCTCTCCGACGACGACATCGAGGTCGACGAGGTGGCCTGGGTGCCGCTCGACGAGCTGCGCGAGCGACTGGCGTACGCGGGCGAGCGCCGGCTGGCGGACACCGCCGCCGGCCTCCTCGCGGACTCCGCGTGACACCGATGGCTGAGGCCGCGCCGGGTGCTTCGCGCCTGAGCCGGCGCGGCGGCTGCTGGTCGCGCTGCTCGCCGTACCGCTGACACTCGGGTTCTCCGTCGCCCCGGCCGGCCCGGCGGCGGCCGACCACCACCTGGCCAGCATCGAGCTCACGACCCTGACCCCCGCGATCGGGACCCCCGGTGTGCGGCTGCGAGCGGCGGGGGTGCTGAACGTCATCGGCGACCTGACCCTGACCGAGGTCGAGGTCCGGCTGCGCATCTCGCGCACCCGGCTGAACAGCAGGGGTGAGCTGACGGCGGTCGCGTCCGGGCGGACGTCCAGCAGGGACGGCGACATCGTGGCCCGTCAGACGCTGCGGGGACGGCTGGCGTCGGGTCAGCAGGCCGGCTTCGACGTTGCCGTGAACCTGGACGACGTCGAGACGCTGCAGGAGTTCGGCGTCCACGTCCTGAACGTGGAGGTCGTCGCGAGGTCGCGGGAGGGCCTCGCGCGGGCAGCAATCGTGCGCACCTTCCTGCCCTGGGTCCCCGCGCGCCGCGACTTCAAGCCGGCGGGGTTCACCTGGCTGTGGCCGCTGGTCGCGCCCCCCGTCCAGCTGGCGGACGGCAGGTACGTCGACGACTCCCTGTCCGGCGAGATGGCGGCCGAGGGTCGCCTCGGCCGGATCACCACTGCCGGCAGCCGGCTGGGGCAGCAGATGCCGCTCACCTGGGTCGTGGACCCCGCGCTGCTCGAGACCGCCGAGGACATGAGCGACGGATACACGGTGCGGGCCGAGGACCCGACCCAGCCCGCCGTGGACGGCACCGGCGCGGCCACCGCGCAGCAGTGGCTGGACCAGGTCCGGGCCGCCAGCCGACTGGGCGACGTGGCCACACTGCCCTACGCCGACCCGGACGTCGTGGCACTGCGGCGGAGTGGGCTGACGAGCGACGTGCTTGCCGCCAGGGGCCGCGGCGACGCAATGGCGGCCGAGCTGCTCGGCCGCGACGTCGTCACCGACCTCGCCTGGCCCGCAGACGGCTACGCCGACCGGCCGACGCTGCGCACGCTGCGCAGCGGGGGGACGCAAGCCGTCGTCCTGACCGCGGCGGCGATCCCCACCGAGCTCGCCCTGCCGTTCACCCCGACCGGCCGGGTGGACATCGGCACCCGCGACGGTCGCCTCACCGGTCTGCTGTACGACCCCGTGCTGACCGCCACCCTCGGCGCGAGGCGCCAACCAGCAGCCGCTGCTGGCGGCCCAGCGGTTCGTCGCCGAGACCGCCATGATCACCGCGGAGCTGCCCGGCATCGGCCCGGAGCGGACGATCCTGATCGCGCCGCCGCGGAACTGGTCGCCCCCGCCCGAGCTGCTCGACCGGATCGTCAGCGCCAGCCTCGAGGCGCCGTGGATGAGCCCGGTCTCGGTCACCGACCTGCGGGCCAGCACGCCGCCCGAGATCGACCGCGAGCCGCTCACCTATCCCCGCGCGATCCGCCGGCGCGAGCTGCCCGGTCGCCTACCTCGACGCCGTTCGCGACCTGCACGCGACCATCGCGACGTTCTCCGCAGTCCTCACCGAACCGGAGACGATCGTGCCACCCCTCGACGCTGCGGTGTTCCGGCTCGAGTCCGCGTGGTGGCGCACCCACGACGGCCGGCTCGGCCGGCTGACCGGGACCCGCAGCTACGTGCTGGAGCTGCGTGACCGGGTCCAGGTGCTGCCCGGCAGCTACACGTTCGGGAGCAAGTCGGGCACCATCCCGCTCACGGTCTCCAACGACCTGACCCAGGCGGTGTCCGTGCGGATCGGTCTGACGCCGGCACCGCCCCGGCTGGAGGTCGGCAACGTCGGCCTGGTCCGGATCCCCGCCGAGAGCAAGGTGCAGGTCGAGGTCCCTGCAACGGCGATCGCCAACGGACCGGTCGTGATCCGCACGGTCCTGCAAACGCCGGCGGGTGACCAGTACGGTCAGGCGGTGCAGCTGCGCATCCAGGTGACGCAGTACGGCACGGTCGCGTTGGGAATCACTGCTGTCGCGGCGGCGGTGCTGTTCGCGGCAGCGGGCTACCGGCTGTTCCGACGAGCGAGCGCTGCCCGGCGTACTGCCGACGCGCCTGCGGACGGCACGCCATGACCGAGGCGCCCGAAGGCGATGTCCCCCGCGGGCTGGTGCGCTCCAGTGGGGTGATGGCGGCGGGCACGGTGATCTCCCGCGTGCTCGGTTTCGCGCGCAACACGGTTCTCGCCGCGGCCATCGGCACCGACCTCGTCGCCACGACCTACAACGTGGCCAACACGATCCCGAACATCCTCTACATCCTGATCGCCGGCGGCGTGCTGAACGCGGTGTTCGTGCCGCAGCTCGTCCGGGCCATGAAGCACGGTGACGGCGGTCAGGGCTACACCGACCGGCTACTGACCCTGGCGGGCCTGGTGCTGCTGGGTCTCACCATCCTGGCGACCGTTGCCGCGCCCCTGCTGATCGCGTTGTACACACCGGGCAACTGGGGCGACGAGGACGTGGCCACGGCGACCGCGTTCGCGTTCTGGTGCCTGCCGCAGATCGCGTTCTACGGCCTCTACGCGATGCTCGGACAGGTGCTCAACGCCCGGGGCAGCTTCGGGCCGATGATGTGGGCGCCGATCGTGAACAACCTCGTGGCGATCGCGACCGGGTTGCTGTTCATCGCCATGTTCACGGTCGACTTCAAGGATCCCGGGTCGGTGTCGACTGCCGGCATCGCCCTGCTCGGCTGCGGCGCCACGGTCGGGGTAGCCCTGCAGGCCCTCGTGCTGGTGCCCGTGCTGCGGCGCACCGGCTTCCGCTACAAGCCTCGATTCGACTTCCGCGGCGCCGGGCTGGGCAAGGCCGGCGAGCTGGCCAAGTGGTCCCTGCTGTTCGTGCTCGTCAACCAGCTCGCCTACGTCGTGGTGGTCAACCTGGCGGCCCGGGTGGACAAGGAGGCGCAGGACGTCATCCCGTACGGCGTCGGCTACACGGCTTACGCCCTCGCCTATCTCTTCTTCATCCTGCCGCACAGCATCATCACCGTCTCGGTGGTGACCGCGCTGCTGCCCCGGATGAGCACGGCCGCGTCGGAGCAACGGCTCCGCGACCTGCGCGACGACCTGTCCACGGGCTGGCGGCTCACCGCCGTGGGGATGGTGGGAGCCGCGGCCGCGTACGTCGCGCTGGGGCGCGACCTGACCGGCCTCGTCTACGCCCCGACCGGCGCCGGACGGCGCCCGCTACATCGGCCTCGTTCTCGGCGCGTTCGCCATCGGCCTGCCTGCGTTCTCCGCGCAGTACCTCGTGCTCCGTGGCTTCTACGCCCTCGAGGACACCCGCACGCCGTTCCTCCTCCAGGTCGGCATCACTGTCACCAACGTGCTGCTCGCACTGCTGGCCTACGCCGCGCTGCCATTGCGGTGGCGCGTCGTCGGGATGGCCGCGTCCTACGCCGTCACCTACTACATCGGCCTGGGGTTCAGCACCGCCGTCCTGCGGCGGCGGATCGGCGGCTTGGACGGGCGCCGGGTGATGCGCACCTACGTCCAGCTGCTGGCCGCGGCCGTGCCGTCGGCCGCGGCCGCGTACGGCGTGGCGCGACTCGTCACGGCAAGCCTCGGGGACGGTGCGGGCGGCTCTCTCGTGGCGCTGGTCGCGGGCGGGTTCGTCATGCTGGCGGGCTACCTGCTGCTTGCCCGGGTGATGCGCATCCCGGAGCTGACCGCCCTGCTCGGGATGGTGCGATCCCGCTCCGCGGGCTGACTTTGCCGATACGAGTCCGCCGTCGGCCTCAAGCCCGGGACCCGGCACGCCGACTCTGACGGCATGGAACGTCTCTCGTCCGCACGCCACGACAACGAGCGCGGCGACATCGTGCTGAGCTGGATCGCCAAGCTCGCCGTCATCTTCGGGCTGGCGGGCATCGTGCTGTTCGACGCCATCTCGGTGGGCGTCACGCACTCCAGCATCGCCGACCAGGGTTCCTACGCGGCCCGTGAGGCGTCCGAGACCTGGGGCGCGACCAAGGACCTGCAGAAGACCTACCTGACCGCCGCCGCGGTGGCGGCCGAGCGCGACCCGCTGAACGTCGTCGACCCCAAGGCGTTCACCGTGGACGTGGACGGAACCGTGCACCTGCGGATCTCCCGGACCGCGACGACGCTGGTGCTCTACCGGATCGGCCCGCTGAAGAAGCTCGCGCACGTCGAAGAGCCGGCAGCCGGCCGCAGCGTCGGCTGAGGTTCCGCGCACCGGGCCGCGACTGAATCGCGGCCCCGCGGGGTAGGGCGCCTAGCATCGTGCTGAGAGCCGTCATGCCAGGACGGACCGCCTGCCTGCCCGTCGTCCGCCACTGCGGACGCTGACCCCCTGCGAGGAGTAACGGTGCCGCCCAACACCGTCGAGCCGGGGACCCGGCTCGTCGACCGCTACCGCCTCGAGGCCGCACTCGGCCAGGCCGGCGGCACGTCGTACTGGCGGGCGCAGGACGAGCTGCTGGACCGGCCGGTCGGGGTGTGCCTGCTCGACGGCACCTCGGAGAGTGCTCCCGCGATCCTCTCCGCCGCACGGCAGGCTGCCGCTGTCACCGACCCGCGGTTCCTGCGGGTGCTCGACGCGAGCCAGACCGACTCGGTCGTCTACGTCGTCACCGAGTGGGTCGCCGGCAGCAGCCTCGCCGACCTCCTCGGCGACGGCCCGCTGCCGCCTGGTGAGGCCAGGTTGATGGTGGCCGAGATCGCGGAGGCGCTCGCCGCCGCCCACGAGCAGGGCCTCGCGCACCTGTGCCTGCGGCCCGAGCAGGTGCTGCGGATGGCGCACGGCCAGGTGAAGGTCGCCGGGCTCGCCGTGGACGCGGCGGTGCGCGGGCTGTCCGCCGCCAGCCCGGAGGAGGCGGCCCGACGCGACGCGGAGGGGTGCGCCTCGATCCTGTACGCCGCCCTGACCGCCCGGTGGCCGGGCGACGACCAGAGCAGCCTGCCGCCGGCGCCCCGGGAGAACGGTGTCCTGTGCACGCCCCGGCAGGTTCGTGCGGGCGTCCCGGACGACCTGGACGACATCGCCAGCCGGGCGCTGATCGCCCGGCACCGGGCCGGCCCCAAGCCCAACAGCCCGGCGGAGATCGCCGCGCTGCTCGCCTCCGCCCACGTGACGACCCGGCTGCCCGTCGTCCCTGACCAGGACCCCGATCGCGGGTCCGACGACACGCCCTACCCCCCGTCGTACCTCGCGCCCTACGAGGACACCACCCCGCGCCGCCGCGGACTGATGAGCCGCGCCGCCTGGGCCCTGGCCGGGCTCCTCCTCCTCGTCGGTCTCGGACTCGCCGGCTGGCAGCTCGTGATGGCCCTCAACGACGGCAACGGGGACTCACCCTCCTCGGACGCGACGGCAACCGAGTCCACGTCCGGCCAGCGTCCGCTGAAGATCGCGGACGTCACGGCGTTCGACCCGCCCCCGGGCGGAAACGGCGAGGAGAACGACGACCGGGCTGCCCGCGTCCTCGACGGGGACACGTCCACGGTGTGGACGACGAAGACCTACAACGACCAGTTCGGGCCGTCCGGGCTCAAGGAGGGCGTCGGGCTGGTGCTCGACCTCGGCAAGACCGAGACCGTGCGGTCGCTCGCGATCGCCCTGCGTGGCTCCGGGACCGACCTCGAGCTGCGCGTCGCCGACCAGCGCAGCAACCAGCTCGATGACTACAAGGTGGTCGCGCAGGCGTCTGACGAGAGCGGGCTGGCCGAGGTGCGGCCGGACGAACCTGTGAAGGCCCGCTACCTGCTGGTCTGGCTCACGGCACTTCCCTCGGAGGGCTCGGGCTACAAGGGCACGATCGCCGAGATCGGCGTCCGCGGCTGAGCCGGAGGAAGCAGCCGCGCGCCCCGGCGCGCTTGAGCCGGGCGGCACCGCTGCCGACCTAGGGTGGGAACCGCCCGAGATCGGCGGCCCAGCAGACGCGGAGGCGCAGGTGACGGAGCGGTCCGACCTTGCCGCGCTGTCCGACACGGCCCTGCTCGGCTCCCACGCGGCGGGTGACCCCCAGGCGTTCGGTGAGCTCTTCCGTCGCCACCGTGACCGGCTCTGGGCGGTGGCCGTGCGCACGGTGGGAGACCGCGAGGAGGCGGCGGACGCCGTCCAGGACGCGTTCATCTCGGCGCTGCGCGCGTCCTCGCCGACCGCCGCCGGCGCGGGACCGACGGCCGCCTTCCGCGGTGACTCGGCGGTGACCACCTGGCTGCACCGCATCGTGGTGAACGCCTGCCTGGACCGGATGCGCCGACGCGCCGTGCGCCCCACCGAGCCGCTCCCGGAGACCGAGCCGCGGTCCGGGATGCCCGACGCCTTCGCCGCCCTGGACGTCTCCCTGGACGTGGTGGCCGCCCTGGACACGTTGCCGGTCGAGCAGCGGGCGGCGCTGGTGCTCGTGGACATGTACGGCTGGTCGGTCGAGGACACGGCCCAGGTGCTGGACTGCGCTCCCGGCACGGTCAAGAGCCGCTGCGCCCGCGGCCGGGCCCGGCTCCTCCCGCTGCTCCGGGAGGACCACGGGAACCGAGCGGGAGTCGGCCACGTCCCACCACCGAGCCCAGCAGACCATGACCTGCTGCCGGGCGATGCCCGCCAGGACGATGCCCGTCAGGACCGAGCGACCGCCGAAGGAGGTGAGCCCAGCCCATGAGCACCGACGACCTGCAGGGAACCGGCGTGCATCCGGATCTCGACACCCTCGCCGACCTCCAGGAGGGACTCCTCCCGCCAACCCCGGCCGCCGCCGTCTCCGACCACCTGGACCAGTGCCCGGCATGCCGCACGGACTTCGCCGCCCTCGGCGAGATCTCTGGTCGGCTCGCCGGCGCCGCCGAGGTCGGGCCGATGCCCGACGAGCTGGCCGACCGCCTGGACGAGGCGCTCGCCGCCGAGCCGCGGACCGCGAGCGTCACGATCACCCCGCTGGCAGCCGCCCGTCGCAACCGAATGACCGGGGACAACCGGGTGCTCCAAGTCGCGGCCGCGGCCGTCGTGCTCCTCGCGGTCTCCGCGATCGGCATCGCGGCCGTGCAGGACCGGGCCGACAAGCCGGGGTCCGCGGACCAGGCCTCCGCGGACAACAGCAGCCGGGAGCTCGCGGAGGGCTCGGTGCCGGTGCTGGGCACGGGAACCGACTACACGCAGGCATCGGTCGTCGCGGCGGTGCCACGGTTGCTGGCCGCCGACGGGCCCGAGCAGCTCGTCAACCCGGAGGCCGAGTCTCCGGCCCGGGCCTCTGACAGCGCCGGCGCGGGATATGCCACCCGGCTGAGCCAGGGTCCCGCGCTGAGCGCCTGCGTCATCGCCCTCACCGACGACCCCGACACCCCCGTCATCGAGATGCCCACCCCCCTCGTGGTCGACGTCGCGAAGTTCGACGGCCAGGCCGCCACCGTGATCGTCCTGCCGACGGCAGACGAGGCCAACCGGCTGGACGTCTATGTGGTCGGACCCGACTGCGGTCCCGACGATGCCAAGGTGCTGCATTTCGCGCGCGTGCCCCGGCCGTGACCGGTCTGTCGGGCCCTCGGACGGGAATGCTCGTCGCCTAGGATCGGTTGATCAGAGCGTTCCTGACTTCCAGTGGCGACAGCCGTGAAGGGCCAGCAGTGAGCGACGTCCGCGACATCATCATCATCGGTTCAGGACCGGCCGGCTACTCGGCTGCGATCTACGCCGCGCGGGCCAACCTGAAGCCCCTCGTGTTCGAGGGGTCGGTCACGGCCGGCGGCGCCCTGATGAACACCACCGACGTGGAGAACTACCCGGGCTTCCCCGACGGGATCATGGGTCCGGACCTGATGGACCACCTCCGCAAGCAGGCCGAGCGCTTCGGCGCCGAGCTGGTTACCGACGACGTGACCTCCGTCGACCTGACCGGTGAGATCAAGACCGTGACCGACGGTCGCGGCGACCAGCACCAGGCCCTCGCGGTGATCATCGCGACCGGCTCGGGTTACCGCGAGCTGGGCCTGCCCAAGGAGAAGCAGCTCTCCGGGCACGGCGTGTCGTGGTGCGCCACCTGTGACGGATTCTTCTTCCGCGACAAGGACATCGTGGTCGTCGGTGGTGGCGACACAGCCATGGAGGAGGCGACGTTCCTCACCCGCTTCGCCTCGTCGGTGACCGTCGTTCATCGCCGCAGCGAGCTGCGCGCGTCGAAGATCATGCAGGAGCGGGCGTTCGCCAACGAGAAGATCCGCTTCGTCTGGGACAGCGAGGTGATCGACATCGTCGGTGACGACAAGGTCGAGGCTGTCCGGCTGCGCAACGTGGAGACCGGTGAGGAGACGACCCTCGAGGCCTCCGGGCTGTTCGTCGCCATCGGCCACGACCCGCGCAGCGAGATCTTCGCCGGCCAGGTCCGCCGTGATGACGAGGGCTACATCCTGGTCGACGCACCTTCCACCCGCACCAACCTGACGGGCGTCTTCGCCTGTGGTGACGTTGTCGACCACATCTACCGCCAGGCCATCACCGCGGCCGGCACCGGCTGCGCCGCGGCGCTGGATGCCGAGCGCTACCTCACGTCCCTGGCAGACGCCGAGCGCACCGGCGACCCGGCCCAGGCCCTTCAGTCCATCAACATCCTTGCCTGAGACCACGAACCCGCTACCCAGCGGCGACATTCCGACAAACCGAAAGGACCCCATCGTGGGAGACACCACCACCACCAAGGCCGTCACCGATGACAGCTTCGCCGTCGACGTGCTGCAGAGCGAGAAGGCCGTGCTCGTCGACTTCTGGGCGGAGTGGTGCGGCCCGTGCCGTCAGGTGTCGCCGATCCTCGAAGAGATCGCCGGCGAGCATGCCGACAAGATCGAGATCGTCAAGCTCAACGTCGACGAGAACCCGCGCACGTCCGCCCACTACGGCATCACGTCGATCCCGACGATGAGCGTCTTCAAGGGCGGCGAGATCGTCAAGACGATCGTTGGCGCCAAGCCCAAGGCGCTGCTGCTCAAGGACCTCGAGGCGTTCATCTGAGCCTGCCGGCTCGCTGAGCCGCACGGCCGGTCACGCACGAGGCGGTCCCCTTGGGGGGTCGCCTCGTTTGCGTTGCTGTGGCGGCGGGGTACCAGACGGCTACCATGCATCCTCCGGGAGTCGACCGTCGGCCCGACCCGTGCCGGGCACCCGGTGACCCGAGTCCGTTCCCGACCTCCGAGGAGCGTCCGCGCTGATGTTCTTCGAGCGCACCTACCGCCGCGGCGACGCCGGACCAGCAGTTGCCGAGGTGCGGGCCAAGCTCGCCGTGCTCGGCCTGCTCCAGGCCAGCCTCGACCCGCTCGCGGAGTCGACCTCCGCGGAGTTCGACGACGCGACTGACCGCGCGGTCCGGGAGTTCCAGCAGCAACGCGGCATCACCGTCGACGGCGTCGTCGGCCCGCAGACCTACCACGCGCTGGACGAGGCGAGGTGGCGACTCGGAGACCGGATCCTGTCCTACGTGCCGGCCCGGCTGATTGCCGGCGACGACGTCGCGAGCCTGCAGCAGCGCCTGCTCGACATGGGCTTCGACTGCGGCCGCGTGGACGGCCTGTTCGGTGTCGAGACCGAACATGCGCTGCGCGACTTCCAGCGCAACGTCGGAGTGCGCCCCGACGGCACCTGCGGACCTGCGACGTTCAAAGCCCTCAACCAGCTCGTCCGTACGGTCGTCGGAGGCCGCCCGCACGCGATGCGCGAGTCCGAGGCGATCAGCCAGGCCGGCCCGACGCTGTCCGGAAAGCTCGTCATCGTCGACCCCGGTCACGGTGGCCGCGACCGCGGCGTCTCCGGGCACGGCCTGGACGAGGCGGGTCTCGTCTACGACCTGGCGTCGCGGGTCGAGGGCCGGTTGACCGCGATCGGCAGCTCGGCGTTCCTCACCCGCGGTCCCGACGGGGCCATGGACGAGGTCGACCGGGCCAGCTTCGCCAACGCCGCCGGCGCCGACCTGGTCATCTCGCTGCACATGGACGCGCACGGCAACGTCGACGCGGACGGCTGTGCGAGCTACTACTACGGCAACGACCGGATCGGGCATCACTCGACCGTCGGGGAGCGCTTCGCCGATCTCGTGCAGCGCGAGGTCTGTCGCGCGCACCGACCTGACCGACTGCAGGGCGCACCCGAAGACGTGGGACCTGTTGCGGCGCACCAGGATGCCGGCCGTGCGCATCGAGCTCGGCTACCTCACCAGTCCCGGAGATGCGGCCAGGCTCGCCGACCCGCACTTCCGCGACGTGCTCGCGGAAGCCATCGTGGCTGCCGTCCAGCGGTTGTACCTCCCGCCCGAGCAGGACGCCGAGACCGGCAGCCTGCGGATCCCCGCGCTGCGCGGATAGCCGACCGTCACACCGGCCGGAACACCGGCTGTCACACCGGCCGGAACACCGGCTCTGGGTTCATCGAGCCCAGCAGGCGCTCGAGCGCCACCTCCATGTCCTCCCGCCACGACACGGCGTTCTTCAGGTCCAGCCGCAGCCGCGGGAAGCGATGGTGCGGGCGCACGGTCTTGAAGCCGACCGCGAGCAGGTATTCGGCAGCCACGATGCAGCTCGTGGTGTTCTCGTCGCCGGACCGGGCGTCGCCGAACGCCTCTATCGCCTTGATGCCCCGGCGGGACAGGTCACGGGCCGCGCCCTGCACGAGCATCCGACCCAGGCCGCCGCCCCGGAACTCCGGCAGCACATCGGCGGTGATCAGCTGCACCGCATCGGCGGCGACGGGAGAGGTGGGGAACGCCAGGCTGCGCGGGACATAGGCCGGTGGTGCGTAGAGCACGTACCCCGCCGCGAGCGAGTCGACGTACACGATCTTTCCGCAGGAGCCCCAGTCGAGCAGTGTCGCCGAGACCCACGCCTCCTTCTCCAACTCGGTGTCACCGGACTCCTCGGCCACCTGACGAGCGATCGGGTCGAGCTCCCAGAAGACGCACCGGCGACAGCGGCGGGGGAGGTCATCGAGGTTGTCCAGCGTGAGATTCGCGAGTCGACGTGACACGCACACCTCCGAGCGGCACGAACCCTTGGCCGTCGCACCGGCGGGCGAGCGCGGCCGTGCGACACTGGGTGTCTCGCCCGGCATCGTAGTGTCGAGCGGGTCGCGCCGAACAGACCGCGCAAGGAGATTTGGCAGTGCCCACCCCACCCGGCTCGCGGCTGGACCCGCATCACGACCGCTATGCGGAGCGGGCCAAGACCATGACTGCGTCCGAGATCCGGGCGCTGTTCGCGGTCGCGTCCCGACCCGAGGTCGTCTCCCTTGCCGGCGGCATGCCTTTCCTGCGCGCGCTTCCGCTGGATGACATCGCCCACCTCGTCGAGCGGGTGGTCGCCGAACACGGGACCGAGGCGCTCCAGTACGGCTCCGGTCAGGGCGACCCGCTGCTGCGCGAGCAGATCTGCATGGTGATGTCGCACGTCGGCATCGCCGCACACCCCGACGAGGTGGTGGTGACGTCGGGGTCGCAGCAGGCTCTCGACCTGGTCACCCGCATCTTCGTCGACCCTGGCGACGTCGTGCTCGCCGAGGCGCCGTCCTACGTCGGTGCGCTCGGCACGTTCCGGTCCTACCAGGCCGAGGTGCGTCACGTCGCGATGGACGAGGACGGGCTGGTGCCGGCTGCTCTGGTCGAGGCGTTGGCGACGCTGTCCGCCGAGGGCCGCCGCGCCAAGATGCTCTACACCGTTCCCAGCTTCCACAACCCGGCCGGTGTCACTGCAACGCCGCGGCGGCGGGCCGAGATGCTCCAGATCTGTCGCGATGCCGGACTGCTCGTGCTCGAGGACGACCCTTACGGGCTGCTGGGTTTCGACGGGCAACCGCCGCGCGCGATCCGCGCCGACGACCCCGACGGCGCGACGGTGATCTACCTCGGTTCCTTCTCCAAGACGTTCGCGCCGGGCCTGCGGGTTGGTTGGGCGCTGGCTCCGCACGCCGTACGGGACAAGCTCGTCCTCGCGTCCGAGGCGACGCAGCTCTGTCCCTCGTCGTTCACCCAGCTCACCGTCTCGGCCTACCTGCGCACCCAGCCCTGGGAGGAGCAGGTCAAGGTCTACCGCGAGGTCTACCGGGAGCGCCGCGACGTGCTGCTCGAGGCGCTGGACGACCTGATGCCGGCGGGCAGCACGTGGACGCACCCGCACGGCGGCTTCTACGTGTGGTTGACGTTGCCCGCCGGAATCGACGCGGCCCGGATGCTGCCGCTCGCGATCAGCGAGCGGGTCGCCTACGTGCCCGGCGCGGCGTTCTACGCCGGTCCGGACCTGTCCGACGAGGCTCGCCGGTCACTGCGGCTGTCCTACTGCTACCCGGAGCCGGACCGCATCCGCGAGGGGGTCCGCCGGCTCGCCTCGGTCGTGGAGCGCGAGCTGGAGCTGCGGGCGACGTTCGGCGGCGCGCAGGCCACCCAGGACACAGCCCAGGACGGCGCCGGGCCGGCACCGGACACCGCATGAGCCAGTTGAGCGATACGTCGACCTCTCGACAAGTCGACACGGAACCCGGCGGACGGGTCGTGGTGCTGGCCGGCGGGCTCTCGCACGAGCGGGACGTGTCGTTGCGCTCGGGCAGCCGGGTCGTCGACGCGCTGGTCGATGCGGGGCTGGAAGCGACGCTCCGGGACGCGGATGCCGGGCTGGTGGCGGCGCTGACGGCCGACCCGGCAGCGACCGTCTTCCCGGTGCTGCACGGTGCCAGCGGCGAAGATGGGGCAATCCGGGCGGTTCTCGAGCTTTTGGGCATACATTATGTCGGGTCGCGGCCGGATGCCTGCCGCCTGGCGTTCGACAAGGCGATCGCCAAGTCCGTGGTCGAGCGGGCCGGCCTGCGCACCCCGGAGGCGCTGGCGCTGGCGTCGGCCACGTTCCGCGACCTCGGCGCGCCAGCCCTGCTCGATGCGCTGGTGGACCGGCTCGGGCTGCCGCTGGTCGTCAAGCCGAACAGCGGCGGGTCGGCCCTGGGGACGTCGGTCGTGCAGGACCGCGATGCCTTGCCGGCCGCGATGGTCGGTGCCTATGCCTACGCCGACGTCGTCCTGGTCGAGCAGTTCGTCAGCGGCACCGAGGTGGCCGTCAGCGTCGTCGACACCGGCAGCGGGCCGACCGCGCTGCCGCCGGTGGAGATCGAGCCGGACGGCGGCATCTACGACTACGCGGCCCGCTACACCGCCGGTCGCACCGAGTTCTTCGCGCCGGCCCGGCTCGAGCCGGAGACCGCCGAGGTGGTCGCCGAGGCCGCGGTGGCAGCACACCGGGCCCTCGGCCTGCGCGACCTGTCGCGCACCGACCTGATCGTCGACGCGGCCGGGGTGCCGTGGTTCCTGGAGGTCAACGTCTCCCCCGGGATGACCGAGACGTCGTTGACGCCGCAGGCCGTCCGGGCCGGCGGTCTCGACCTCGGCCAGGTGTGCGCCGACCTGGTGCAGATGGCGGCTCGTCGGAGCAGCTAGCTCTCGCGACCGGCCGAGCTGTTGACGCCGTTGCGGCTGACGAGATCGGCGGCCGTGGCGTCCGGGTCCATCAACGCGACGATCCGCTCGAGGTCGTCGATAGATGCGAACTCCACGGTGATCCGTCCCTTGGACTTCCCGAGGTCGACCTTCACCCGGGTCTCGAACCGGTCGCCCAGCCGGGCGGCGAGAACCTCCAGCTTGGGGGCGACCGGGGCCCGGTTGCGGCGTACCCGCTCGGCCGGTTCGTCGCCGCCGCCGAAGGAGACGATCTCCTCGACCGACCGCACCGAGAGACCCTCGGCCACGATGCGCTGCGCCAGCCGCTCCTGGGCGGCGGCATCCTCGAGACCCAGCAACGCTCGGGCGTGCCCGGCCGACAGGACGCCGGCGGCGATGCGGCGCTGCACCAGGGCCGGCAGCTTGAGCAGCCGCAGCGTGTTGGAGATCTGCGGCCGCGACCGCCCGATCCGGCTCGCCAGCTCGTCGTGGGTGCAGTCGAAGTCCTGCAGGAGCTGGTCGTAGGCGTTGGCCTCCTCCAGGGGGTTGAGCTGGGCCCGGTGCAGGTTCTCCAGCAGGGCGTCGCGCAGCATCACGTCGTCGCCGCTCGCGCGCACGATCGCGGGCAGCTCGGTCAGACCGGCCTGGCGGGCGGCCCGCATCCGCCGCTCGCCCATGATCAGCTCGTAGCGCTCCCCGCCGAGTGGCCGCACGACCACGGGTTGCAGCAGGCCGACCTCGCGGATGGAGTGCACCAGCTCGGCCATCGCGTCCTCGTCGAAGACCTGGCGCGGCTGGCGCGGGTTGGGCAGCACCGCGTCGAGGGGGATCTCGGTGAAGTAGGAGCCGCCGACCAGCTCCTGGCCGGCGGACACCGCGGAACCTCCTGCGTCACGCGAGGCGCTGCCGTCTCCCCTGTCTCCCCCGTCTCCGGGGTCCCGCTGGTCCCCTGCCTCGGCGGACGAGCCGTCCACCGTCGGGCGTTCGGGGATCAGGACGTCGACCGGCGAAGGGGCGCTGGGCGCACCGGGCTCGCCGGGCTTCGGGGCGGTCGGGATGAGGGCGCCCAGCCCGCGGCCGAGACCGCGCTTCTGCTTGCTCACAGTGACTCCCCTGCCCCGCGGGCCGCGCCGCGAAGGGCCATCTCGCGCGCTGCCTCGAGATAGGACAGCGCACCCGTTGATCCGGGATCGTAGGTCATGACGGTCTGCCCGTAGCTCGGCGCCTCGGAGATCCGCACCGACCGCGGAATCGTTGTCCGGAGCACGGTTTCCACGAAGTGCGTGCGCACCTCCTCGGCGACCTGGGCCGCGAGGCGGGTCCGAGCGTCGTACATCGTGAGCAGCACGGTCGAGACGTGCAGCGACGGGTTGAGGTGGGCCTTGACCATCTCGATGTTGCGCAGCAGCTGGCCGACTCCCTCCAGCGCGTAGTACTCGCACTGGATCGGGATGAGCACCTCCGGCGCAGCCACCAGGGCGTTGACCGTGAGCAGCCCGAGGCTCGGCGGGCAGTCGATCAGCACGTAGTCCAACCGGGGCGCATCCTGGTCGGCGCACCAGGCGTCGTACTGCTCCAGCGCCCGCTGCAGCCGGGACTCGCGGGCGACCAGCGACACCAGCTCGATCTCCGCGCCGGCGAGGTCGATGGTGGCCGGCGCGCAGAGCAGCCCGTCCAGCCCCTCCACCGGGGCGATCACCTCGTGCAGGGGGCGACCCTCGACGACCACGTCGTAGACCGACGGCACCTCCGAGTGATGGTCGACCCCCAACGCTGTCGAGGCGTTGCCCTGTGGGTCGAGGTCGATGACGAGGACGTGGGCCCCCTGCAGGGCCAGCGCCGCCGCCAGGTTCACCGTGGTGGTGGTCTTCCCGACGCCACCCTTCTGGTTGGCCACCGTCACGACTCGGGTCCGAGGCGGTGGCGGGAGCGGCTCCCCCAGCCGACCGGCCAGCACCCGCACCGCCGTCTCGGCGGCGCGGGCGATCGGGGTGTCCTCTGTTTCACGTGAAACAACGTCAAGCACTGAGAACTCCTCCGCGGTGGGCACACCGCTGTTGGCACTGGCGAATCCGGTTTCACGTGAAACATCGGCGAGGGGCTGGCTCTCGGTTTCACGTGAAACATCGGCCAGCGGTGGAAGAACGGGGTCGGATGGAGAGGACCCGAGATTCGCGGTCAGGTCTGACTGCACGGCCGGGCCGACCGGGTCGATGCCCGGGGCCGGCCGACGTCGCGACTTCCGGATGGCCGGCAAGACGGCTGGCTCGCCGGCGCTCTGCGCGTCGCCGCTGACAGCGGGGGAGCCGAGGTCGGGCCAGCCGAGGCCGCGCCCGCCCGAGTCGCGGGCGTCGCCGGTGCCGACGGACTGGCCGGTGTCGACCGGGTGCTCGGTGCCCGGGTCGACCGGTTCGGGCCAGCCAAGCCCCTTGGCCGTCGTCCTGGCCACCTGGGTAGCTGCCGTCATCGCCGTCCCCTCGCTGCCCCGGCGCCGGTCGCTCGAGTGGTGCGGGCAGCTGCGTCGCCAGCCGTCACCACCACCACGGTGGTCGGGTGCTCGAGGACATCCAACCCCATCTGCTGGATCCGCCACGCCGTTGCGCCGGTGCGTCGCAGAACGGATTCGGCGGCGGCCAGCTCGTCCGCCGCGCGGGCACCCTTGAGCGCCAGCAGCGTCCCCCCGGGCCGCACCAGCGGGAGGCACCAGCCGGCCAGCTTTCCCAGGGGTGCCACCGCCCGGGCCGTGACGACATCGGCGGCCAGGACGTCCATGTCCTCAGCCCGTTTGCGGGTCACCCGGACCTGCCCGAGGCCGAGCAGATCGACCGCCTCCTGGAGGAACTCGGCGCGCCGTTCGAGCGGCTCCACCAGCAGCACGGAGAGGTCCGGCCGGGCCAGTGCGAGTGCCAGGCCGGGCAGCCCGGCGCCCGATCCGACGTCCCAGACGAGGGAACCCGCGGGGATGCCCTCGCCGACGACCGCACAGTTGAGCAGGTGCCGTTCCCAGATCCGACCGGCTTCCCGGGGACCGATCAGGCCGCGGTCGACGCCGGCGCCGACGAGGAGGTCGGCGTAGCGGACCGCCTCGGGCAGAGCCGCCCCGAACACCCGCGCCGCGACCTCCGGTGGTCGCGGTGTTTCACGTGAAACAACGGCCACGTGCGTCGGCGAGGTCAGCCGGGGAGAACCACAACGCGGCGGTGCGGTTCCTCGCCTTCGGACTCGCTGCGAAGGCCCGCAGCCGCGACGGCGTCATGGACGACCTTGCGTTCGAACGGGTTCATCGGGTCCAGCCGAACCGGCTCACCTGACTCCTTCACCTTCTCCGCCGTCGTGTTGCCGAGCTCGGTGAGGACCGCCCGGCGTCCGGCCCGGAAACCGCCGATGTCCAGCATCAGCCGGCTGCGCTCGCCGGTCGCCGTAAGGACGGCCAGCCGGGTCAGCTCCTGGAGCGCGTCCAGGACGGCGCCCTCGGACCCGACCAGATGATCGAGGTCGCCCCCGACGACGGACACCGAGGCGCGGTCCCGCTCGATGTCCATGTCGATGTCACCGTCGAGGTCGGCGATGTCGAGGAGCTCCTCGAGGTAGTCGGCCGCGATCTCGCTCTCCCGCTCCAGCCCGGACGCCGACGGGGCTGCTCGCTCGGTGGCCGGCGAGGGAGTGCCGGAGTCGCCCGCGGCCGGGGACTCCTCGGTCGACTCGGCGCGCTGCTCGGCACTCGACTCGGTCACGGCGGGGGACTCCTTCTAGCGATCGTGGGGCGGACGAGCGGCGGGAACAGCTAGCGCTTGCGCTTCGGCTGCCGTTTGGGTTGCTGGCGTTGCCGCGAGGCCGGCGGCGTCGCTGCCGCCCCGGCTTCGCCGTTCGGGGACGTGCCCGTCGGGCCGCGCACCGTTGGGGCTGGGCGGCCCGCCCGAGCCCGGGCCGCCGGACCCGGGGGAGCCGGTTGGTCCACCGGGTGTCGGGTCGTCGGGCTTCTTCTTCGCGGCCCTCCGTCGGGCCAGCGCTTCCTCGGCTGCGGACCCCGGTGCGGGCATCCGGCGGATGACGTAGAACTGCTGACCCATCGACCAGATGTTCGTGGTCAGCCAGTAGAGAAGGACGCCGATCGGGAAGTTGATGCCACTGACGGCGAAGATCAACGGAAACACGTACAGCAGGATTTTCTGTTGCTGCATAAAGGGATTGCCGTCCATCGAGCCGGCCGGCATGTTCTTGGTCATCAGCTGTTTCTGCGTGATGAACGTCGACGCCGACATCAGCACGATCAGCACCGCGCAGACCACCTGGACGTGAAGGCTGTCGGCCCCGATGAACTTCTCGGAGATGCTCGCCCCCAGGATGGTGGCGTCGGCGGCCTGCTTGGCCAGCTCGTCGGTCAGGAACCCCTTGCCCTTGGGCGGTTCCTTGCCGATCCCGTTGAGCACGTGGAAGAGGGCGAAGAAGATGGGCGCCTGCGCCAGGATCGGCAGGCAGCTGGACAGCGGGTTGGTGCCCGGTGTCCTTGTAGAGCTTCATCATCTCCTGCGACTGCTTCTGTCGCGTCTCCGGATCTGACTTGCCCTTGTACTTCGCCTGGATCTTCTTGATCTCCGGCTGCAGGAGCTGCAGGCCGCGCTGCGCCTTGATCTGCTTGACGAAGAGCGGGATCAGCAGGATCCGGATGACCATGACCAGCCCGACGATGGACAGCCCCCAGGCCCACCCGCCGGCAGGATCCATGCCGATGATTCTTGAACAACGTGTGGAACGAAACCATGACGAACGTCGTGGCCTCGTACAGCGGTTCCAGGATCTTCACAGTCCGGCTCCATGCGGCGATTGCGGGGTCGCGGAGACTGTGCTTGCCAAGCGTGAAGAACCGCGATGTGAGGGAGGAACGGGGTCGGGACCGCCAGGGTTCCAGGGGTGGCACCGCAACAGCCGGCGGCCGGCGAGCCAGCACCCGCGCAGCGGCCCGTGCGTCGTGATCGCCTCGATCGCGTAGGCCGAGCAGGACGGGTAGAACCGGCACCGCGGGCCGAGCAGCGGAGATATCAGCAGCTGGTATCCCCGCAGCAGCAGCACCATCACCCGGGTCATGGGCGCCGGTCCCGACCGAACCCGCGAGCACTCAGGCGCGGACGCCAGGGACGAGTCGACGGCGGAGTCGAGTGCGGAGCTCGAGCTGGGCACCGGACGCCGTCGCAGCGGCGGGAAGGGCGCGTACGACGAGCCGGGTGCCGGCCGGGAAGCCGCCGAGGCGGGCAGCGACCAGGTGCCGGAGCTGACGGCGTACGCGGTTGCGGACCACGGCGCCCGCCGACGGCGCGCGAGACCACGAAGCCGGCACGCGGGGGGAGTGTCTCGCCGGCACCGGCCGGATCGGTCGGGCCGACCGCGAGGTGCACGACCAGCGAGGTTCGGCCCGCTGCCCCCGGTGCGGCCGCGTCCGGCGCGCAGCGTTGCCGCAAAGTCGGAGCGGCGCCGCAACCGGGCGCCGGCCGGGAGCACGCCGGTCAGGCCGAGAGCCGCGAGCGACCCTTGGCCCGGCGGCCGGCCAGGATGGCGCGACCGGCGCGGGTGCGCATCCGCAGGCGGAACCCGTGGGTCTTCGCCCGCCGACGGTTGTTCGGCTGGAAGGTGCGCTTGCTCACTCGTGGGCTCCCGTACGACGGTCTGGAGCGGAGGCAACGTGCCGTCAGGCTGCCTAAGTCAGGGTGGCGAGCCGACGCGACCGGCCTCTGTCGGACGTCCACGACGCAACGAGAAACACGTGGACAGCATGGACACGCGACAGCGGCCGTCGTGACGGCTCGACCGGCTCACGGTACGTGCGTTCGTCCCGCCTGGTCAAACCGAGCCGGGCTGAGCAACCGGGCGAGACAACCGTTCGCACGACGGAGTGCGAACCGCCCACCGTGACAGGCCCCGAGCGGCCACGTCGACGGCGCGACACGCCGCCGGCTGTCCACATCGCGGCAAAAAATCCGACGGGTTGTGGACAACCGCTTGCTGGGCTCCCCTGGTGTGGGTAGCGTCGCCCTCCGCTGGGAGGCTTCCCTACCCACCTGCACGCAATGGCGCACCGGCCAGTCAGATCGGCACCGTACGACCGCAGTACGGCCCAGTCCGACCCGGTGCACGCCCGCGTGACGCCAGATGGGGGCCCCTGTGTACACAGGCTGTGGATGACGGTGTGGACGAGCGTCATCACGGGACAAACCGGGCATTAGCCCCCGCCCACGGGTGGACATCTAGGGAGCATTGTGACCGACGAGATCACCGGAACGGTCAAGCTGCGCAACGGATGTCACCCGCCGCATCATCGGCCGTCGACGAGGGTGCCATCCGAACCCGCCGACCCGACGGACCCTGATCCGGCCGCCCTGTCCGAGGTGTGGCTGCGCACCCTGGAGGCCATCGACGACGCCGTGACCTCCCAGGAGCGCGCCTTCGTGCGGCTGTGCACGCTCGACGGGGTCGTCGGCGAGACGGCGCTGCTCTCGGTGCCGCACGAGTACGCCAAGGACATCGTCGAGCAGCGGCTGCGGCCGGTGATCACGACCACCCTGACCGACGCAGCTCGGCCACGAGATCCGCATCGCCGTCGTGGTGGACCCCAGCCTCGAGGACGCCGAGCCGCCGCGCGACGACGTACCGGCGTCCGCGCCGCCCGACGACCCGACCACGTCGAGTCCGCCGACCCCGCCGACGACCGCTGATGCCGAGGCTGACGCGGCCGGCCGACCTCGCCCCGGTCGCCCTGGCCGGGGCCGACGCCGGCTGGGACCGGCCCGACGACGCAGGTCCGGGCGAGGGCCACGCCGGCACCGGACGCGAACCGGGGCCGCGTCGGGAGAGCGAGCCCACCCGGCTGAACCCGCGCTACCTGTTCGAGACCTTCGTCATCGGGTCGAGCAACCGGTTCGCCCACGCGGCTGCGGTCGCGGTGGCCGAGGCGCCGGCCAAGGCCTACAACCCGTTGTTCATCTACGGCGACTCGGGGCTGGGCAAGACCCACCTGCTGCACGCCATCGGCCACTACGGGATGAGCCTCTACAACGGGGTCCGGGTGCGCTACGTGAGCTCCGAGGAGTTCACCAACGACTTCATCAACTCGATCCGGGACGGCCGGGCCGACGGATTCCGCCGGCGCTACCGCGACGTGGACATCCTGCTCGTCGACGACATCCAGTTCCTGGAGAACAAGGAGCAGACGCAGGAGGAGTTCTTCCACACGTTCAACACGCTGCACAACGCGAACAAGCAGATCGTGATCTCCAGTGACCGCCCGCCCCAGCAGCTGGTCACCCTGGAAGACCGCTCTGCGCAACCGGTTCCACTGGGGCCTGATCACCGACGTCCAGCCGCCCGAGCTGGAGACCCGCATCGCCATCCTGCGCAAGAAGGCGGCCCAGGAGCGGCTGGCGGCGCCGCCGGAGGTGCTGGAGTTCATCGCCAGCAAGATCTCGACGAACATCCGCGAGCTCGAGGGGGCCCTGATCCGGGTCACCGCGTTCGCGAGCCTGAACCGGCAGGGTGTCGACCTGGCCCTGGCCGAGATCGTCCTGAAGGACCTGATCCCGGACAACTCGCAGCCCGAGATCACCGCGGCGACGATCATGGCCCAGACCTCGGCCTACTTCGGCCAGTCGATGGAGGAGCTCTGCGGCTCGTCCCGGTCCCGCGTCCTGGTCAACGCCCGCCAGATCGCGATGTACCTGTGCCGGGAGCTGACCGACCTGTCCCTGCCCAAGATCGGCCAGCAGTTCGGCGGCCGGGACCACACGACCGTCATGCACGCCGACAAGAAGATCCGCCACCTGATGGCCGAGCGGCGCAGCGTCTACAACCAGGTCACCGAGCTGACCAACCGCATCAAGTCCCAGGCCCGGCAGGGATGACCTGCCGACTGGCCCCGCGGATCAGCCCGCTGAACAGCAGGGGCGCCTCGGTTCACACCTTGGGGACAAGCCTGTGGACAGGTGCGGCCGGGCGGTGGAGCAGGCTGGGGACCGATCGGGACGAGGCTCGCCGTCCACAGGTCGCCGTACGCGGGAGGCACCCGTGTCCGCAGGTTGTCCCCAGGCAGGGATACGGTCTGACCAGCGGTTTCGGCACGTTGTCCCGATGTCCACCGGGCCTAGTGCTACCACCACAGAGAGATAAAGGGTTGGTTCGAGCGAACGACATCAGGAAGCCCGCTGGCTGGGGACAGGGCTCCCGCAGGTCATCGGTCGGTCAGCCGGGCGACTTGAGCACGATTCAGATCCAAGGAGGCGGTAGCCGGTGAAGTTCCGGGTGGAGCGAGACGTGCTCGCCGACGCGGTGGCGTGGGCCGCACGCAGCCTGCCGTCGCGGCCGCCGGTTCCGGTGCTTGCCGGGCTGCTGCTCGACGCCTCCGACGGCCGGCTGGTGCTCTCCAGCTTCGACTACGAGGTGTCCGGCCGCGTCGAGATCGCCGCCGACATCGCCGAGCCCGGCGTGGCCCTGGTCAGTGGCCGGCTGCTCGCCGACATCTCACGCAGCCTGCCCGCGCGTCCCGTCGAGATCGCGACCGACGCCGCCAAGGTGGTCGTCACCTGCGGCAGCGCCCGGTTCTCGCTGCTGACCCTGCCGGTCGAGGACTACCCCGCCCTGCCGGACATGCCGTCGGCGTCGGGTTCCCTGCGCGGCGACAGCTTCGCCGCGGCGGTCGCCCAGGTGTCCATCGCCGCCGGCCGCGACGACACCCTGCCGGTGCTCACCGGTGTCCGGGTCGAGATCGACGGCGAGAAGATCACCATGGCGGCCACCGACCGCTACCGGCTGGCCGTGCGGGACCTCGCGTGGACCCCCGAGCAGTCCGGCCTGTCGGCGATCGCGCTTGTCCCGGCACGCACCCTGGCCGACACCGCGAAGTCCCTCGTCGGCGCCGACAAGGTCACCGTCGCGCTGGCGTCGGGCAGCGGTGCCGAGGGCCTGGTCGGCTTCGAAGGGGCCGGCCGGCGCACGACGTCGCGCCTGCTCGACGGCGAGTTCCCGAAGTACCGCTCGCTGCTCCCGGACGAGTCACCGATCCGGGCCACGGTGGAGACCGCCGCCCTGATCGAGTCCGTACGCCGGGTGGCGCTGGTCGCCGAGCGCAACACCCCGATCCGGCTCTCGTTCAGCGACGGGAGCGTCACCCTCGAGGCCGGCAGCGGTGACGAGGCGCAGGCGTCGGAGTCGCTGGACGCGCAGCTGGTGGGAGACGACATCTCGATCGCGTTCAACCCGGGCTACCTCCTGGACGGGCTCAACGCCCTGGAGGTCACGCACGCCCAGCTCGCGTTCACCGCGTCGACGCGGCCCGCGGTCATCTCCGGCAAGGCGGGCGCCGATGAGCCGGCGATCGAGGACTACCGCTACCTCCTGATGCCGGTGCGTCTGTCGGGTTGAGCCGCCGCCGGCCGGGGGATGGCCGGGGAAGCAGCCGCAGCCCGAGGGCAGCACCACCGAACGAGGAGGCGACCGGCATGGAGATCGGACTCGTGGGGCTCGGTCGCATGGGCGGCAACATGCGCGAGCGGCTCCGCCGGGCGGGCCACACCGTCGTCGGCTACGACCCCAACGCCGACGTCAGCGACACCGGATCGCTCGAGGAGATGGTCGGCAAGCTGCCCAGCCCGAAGGTCGTGTGGGTGATGGTGCCGGCGGGCGAGATCACCCAGAAGACCATCGCAACGTTGGGCGACCTGCTGGGCGTTGGCGATGTCATCGTCGACGGCGGCAACTCGCGCTACACCGACGACCAGGCCCACGCCGAGGCGCTCGCCGAGCACGGGATCGGCTACGTCGACGCCGGTGTCTCCGGCGGTGTGTGGGGGCTGGACAACGGCTACGCGCTGATGGTCGGCGGCGAGGCGGAGAACATCGCGAAGGTGCAGCCCGCGTTCGATGCGTTGAAGCCCGAGGGCGAGTCAGGATTCGTGCACGCCGGCCCGGTCGGTGCCGGCCACTTCGCCAAGATGGTTCACAACGGCATCGAGTACGGAATGATGCAGGCCTACGCCGAGGGCTACGAGCTGCTCAGCGCTGCTGCGGTCGTCGACGACGTACCCGGCGTCATCAAGTCGTGGACCCACGGCACCGTCATCCGGTCGTGGTTGCTCGACCTGCTCGTGCTGGCGTTGGAGGCCGACCCCGAGCTGTCCGAGCTCCAGGGCTACGTCGAGGACTCGGGCGAGGGCCGATGGACCGTCGAGGAAGCCATCAACCACGCCGTACCCCTGCCCGTCATCACGGCCGCCCTGTTCGCGCGCTTCGCGTCCCGCCAGGACGACTCGCCGGCGATGAAGGCGGTGGCGGCACTGCGCAACCAGTTCGGCGGTCACGCGGTCACCAAGGTGGCCAAGGCAGAGGTCGAGAAGCCGGCCTGACGTGCATGTCGCCCACCTGTCGCTGACCGACTTCCGCTCCTACCCGCAGGTCGAGCTGCCGTTGGAACGCGGCGTCACCGCTCTGATCGGACCCAACGGGCAGGGCAAGACCAACCTGGTCGAGGCGATCGGCTATCTCGCGACGCTGGGCTCCCACCGGGTCGCGGCCGATGCGCCGCTGGTGCGCACCGACGCCGAGCGCGCGGTCGTGCGCGCGCTGGTCCGCCGTGACGACCGTGAGCTGATGGTCGAGGTGGAGATCACGCCGGGCAAGGCCAACCGGGCGCGGGTCAACCGGTCGCCGGTCCCGCGAGCCCGCGACATCCTCGGCGTCCTGCGCAGCGTGCTGTTCGCGCCGGAGGACCTGGCGCTGGTCAAGGGTGACCCGAGCGAGCGCCGGCACTTCCTCGACGACCTGCTGGTGCTGCGGGCGCCGCGCTTCGCCGGGGTGCGCGCCGACTACGACCGCGTTCTCAAGCAACGCAACGCGCTGCTCAAGACCGCCGGGGCCAGCGTCCGCGCGGGTCGCGGCGACCTGCGCACGCTCGAGGTGTGGGACGCCCACCTCGCCGCGGCCGGGGCCGAGCTGCTGGCCGCGAGGCTCGACCTCGTCGAGGCGCTGCGCCCCCTCGTCGACAAGGCCTACGAGTCAGTGGCCGACACCGGCACCTCCGACGGACCGGCCGCCATCGACTACCGCAGCTCGCTCGGCCCGGACGCGCCGCTGGTGGCTGACCAAGACGCTGCTGGCCGCTGCGATCGCCAACGAGCTGGCGACGATGCGCCAGCAGGAGCTCGACCGCGGCATCTCCCTGGTCGGGCCGCACCGCGACGACCTCGTGCTCAAGCTGGGCCCGCGCCCGGCCAAGGGCTACGCGAGCCACGGCGAGTCCTGGTCCTACGCCCTCGCCCTGAAGCTCGCGTCCTACGACCTGCTGCGAAGCGACGACGACAGCGGGGGCGAGCCGGTGCTGGTCCTCGACGACGTGTTCGCCGAGCTGGACACCGGCCGCCGCGAGCGGCTCGCCGAGCGGGTCGCGGGTGCCGAGCAGGTCCTGGTCACGGCGGCGGTGCCCGCCGACGTGCCCGAGGTGCTCGCCGGCGCGCGGGTGGACGTGATGGGCGGAGAGGTACGGCGGGTGACGTGACCCACGAGGAACCGCCACCGCGCTCGCCCGTACGCCGTGGGCTGGAGATCGCGCGGGAGGCGCTGGCCGCCGCCAAGGTCGAGGCGCGCCGGCGAGGCCGGTCACGCCGGCGTCGGCTCCGGGCGGCGCGGGAGGCGGGCCGGGCTCCGGCGTGGCGCTCCCGGCGCGGCGCCGCCGACCAGCGCAGCAGCGCCCACCCGGACGATCGCGACCCCCAGCCGCTCACTGCGGCGGTCGACCGGCTGCTCGCCGAGCGGGGCTGGCAGACCGATGCGGCCATCGGCGGGGCGATGGGCCGGTGGCCTGCCATCGTCGGGCCGCAGCTGGCCGCCCACTGCGAGCCGCTCTCGTTCGACAAGGGCGAGCTGGTGGTGCAGGCCGACTCCACCGCCTGGGCCACCGAGCTGCGCCTGCTCGCCCCCACCCTGGTCCGCCGGCTGAACGAGGACCTGGGCGCCGGCACGGTCGCCGCGGTCAAGGTGCTGGGGCCCGGGACGCCGTCCTGGAAGCGCGGCCGGCTCAGCGTCCGCGGCCGCGGCCCGCGCGACACCTACGGCTGAGTCGGCGGCCCGGACCGGGCGGGGAGCGACCGGGGAAAACGGCGAGGAGAGCCGTCTGACCCCCTCTCCGCGTGGTGGACCCCATCCCCACCCGAGTTTGCTCGACTGCGCGGTCCCCAGGGGGTCCAGGTGGGCCGTTCTGTCCGTCCGGAGCGGTAAGATGAAGGCCGAACGCGCCCCTGCGCCGACGTCGCCTCCCTGGCCCCTCTCCTGGCAGTCGACGCCTGCTGCGCGCCCGACGAAAGGTGACCTGTGACCCACCCGGCCGAGCCGCTCGAGCCCCAGATCCTTCCTGGCCTGTCCGACCCCGTCGCCACCCTGGCCCCCGCCGGCATGGGCACCGCATCGGCGACCACCTACGACGCCAGCGCCATCCAGGTGCTCGAGGGCCTCGAAGCCGTGCGCAAGCGGCCGGGCATGTACATCGGGTCCACCGGCGAGCGCGGTCTGCACCATCTCGTCTACGAGGTGGTCGACAACTCCGTCGACGAGGCGCTGGCCGGGCACTGCGACCGCATCGAGGTCACGCTGCTGGCCGACGGCGGGGTCCGGGTCCGTGACAACGGCCGCGGCATCCCCGTCGACGATCGTCGAGAGCGAGGGCAAGTCGGCGGTCGAGGTGGTGCTCACCGTCCTGCACGCCGGCGGCAAGTTCGGCGGCGGCGGCTACAAGGTGTCCGGCGGTCTGCACGGTGTCGGTGTCTCGGTCGTCAACGCGCTCTCCCAGAAGCTCGACGTCGAGATCCGCCGCGAGGGCCACTTCTGGACGCAGTCCTACACCCTGGGCGTGCCCGATGCGCCGCTGCAGCAGCTCGGTGCGACCGACGACTCCGGCACGACCATCACGTTCTGGCCGTCCACCGAGATCTTCGAGACGACCGACTTCAGCTTCGAGACGCTTGTCCAACCGGTTGCGCGAGATGGCGTTCCTCAACCGCGGCCTGACCATCGTGCTGCGCGACGAGCGGCCCAACGCTTCCGAGGCCAGCGCACACGACGAGATCGCCGAGGCCCACGACGTGGCGCCGACCGAGGTCGTCTACCGCTACGACGGTGGCCTGGTCGACTACGTGAACTTCCTGGGCTCCCGCAAGGACCCCGTGCACCGCACCGTGGTGTCGTTCGAGGCCGAGTCCGAATACATCGACGGCGGGTTGTCGCTCGACGTCGCGATGCAGTGGAACAGCGGCTTCACCGAGTCCGTGCACACGTTCGCCAACACCATCAACACCCACGAGGGCGGCACGCACGAAGAGGGCTTCCGCGCCGCGCTCACGACGCTGGTCAACAAGTTCGCCCGCGACTGGAACATCATCAAGGAGAAGGACGCCAACCTCACCGGCGACGACGTGCGTGAAGGCCTCACCGCGATCGTCAGCGTCAAGCTCGCCGACCCGCAGTTCGAAGGTCAGACCAAGACCAAGCTCGGCAACACCGAGGCGAAGTCGTTCGTGCAGAAGGTCGTCAACGACCGGCTGGGCGAGTGGTTCGAGAAGAACCCGAGCGAGGGCAAGGAGATCGCGCGCAAGGCCATGTCCGCGTCGATCGCCCGGCTCGCTGCCCGCAAGGCACGCGACGCGGCGCGCAGCCGCAAGGGCCTGCTCGGTGGCGGCAGCCTCCCCGGCAAGCTCGCCGACTGCCAGTCGACCAACCCCGAGGAGTGCGAGCTCTTCATCGTCGAGGGCGACTCGGCCGGCGGCCCGGCCAAGCAGGGTCGCGACCAGCGGACGCAGGCGATCCTGCCGATCCGCGGCAAGATCCTCAACGTCGAACGCGCACGCCTCGACCGCGTCCTGGGCAACCAGGAGGTCCAGGCCATCATCTCGGCGCTGGGCACCGGCATCCAGGGCGACGAGTTCGACCTGGCCCGGCTGCGCTACCACAAGGTCGTGCTGATGGCCGACGCCGACGTCGACGGCCAACACATCCGAACCCTGCTGCTCACGTTGCTCTTCCGCTTCATGCCGGAGGTCGTCGAGCACGGCCACGTGTTCCTCGCGCAGCCGCCGCTCTACAAGCTGAAGTGGGCCCGACCGGCCGAGCCGCAGTACGCCTACTCCGACCGCGAGCGCGACGCCCTGATCGCGGCGGGTGTCGCGGCGGGCCAGAAGCTGCTCAAGGACGACGGCGTCCAGCGCTACAAGGGCCTCGGCGAGATGAACAACGACGAGCTCTGGGACACGACGATGGACCCGCAGAAGCGGATCCTTCTGCAGGTCACTCTCGAGAACGCCGCACTGGCCGATGCGCTCTTCACCGAGCTGATGGGCGAGGACGTCGAGCCGCGCCGCAAGTTCATCCAGCGCAATGCCAAGGACGTGCGGTTCCTTGACATCTGAGTGCACCCGCCAGCTTCCGGGCACGGCGCGAGCCCTGCCCGTCGTACCACCCGCTAGGAGAACGCACCCGTGACCGAGACCAACCTCCCGCCCGTTCCGCCCGGCGGGCGCATCGAGCTCGTCGACCTGCAGGTCGAGATGCAGCGGTCCTATCTCGACTACGCCATGAGCGTCATCGTGCAGCGCGCGCTGCCCGACGTGCGCGACGGGCTGAAGCCGGTGCACCGTCGCGTGCTCTACGCGATGTACGACGGGGGCTACCGGCCCGACCGTGGCTTCTCCAAGTGCTCCCGCGTCGTCGGTGACGTCATGGGTCAGTACCACCCGCACGGCGACACCGCGATCTACGACACGTTGGTCCGGCTCGGCCAGCCGTGGTCGTTGCGCTACCCGCTCGTGCAGAGCCAGGGCAACTTCGGCTCGCCCGGCGACGACCGCCAAGCAGCTATGCGCTACACCGAGTGCCGGCTCGCCCCGCTCGCGATGGAGATGGTGCGCGACATCGACCAGGAGACCGTCGACTTCAACCCCAACTACGACGGTCGTCAGCAGGAGCCGGCGGTCCTGCCGGCGCGCTTTCCCAACCTGCTCGTCAACGGCTCGGGCGGCATCGCGGTCGGCATGGCCACCAACATCCCGCCGCACAACCTGCGTGAGGTCGCGGCCGGCGTGCAGTGGCATCTCGACCACCCGCAGGCATCCAACGAGGAGCTGCTCGAGGCCCTGCTCGGTGTCGTCAAGGGTCCCGACTTCCCCACCAAGGGTCTGATCGTCGGCACCCGCGGCATCGAGGACGCCTATCGCACCGGGCGCGGCTCAGTCACCATGCGCGCCGTCGTCGAGGTCGAGGAAGACTCCCGCGGCCGCACGATCCTCGTCATCACCGAGCTGCCCTACCAGGTCAACCCCGATGCGCTGGCACGAAAGATCGCCGAGCTGGCCGACTCCGGCAAGGTGCAGGGCATCGCCGACCTGCGCGACGACTCGTCGTCGCGCACCGGCATGCGGCTGGTCGTCGTCCTCAAGCGCGACGCCGTCGCGAGTGTTGTGCGCAACAACCTCTACAAGCACACCCAGCTGCAGGACACGTTCGGCTGCAACATGCTGGCGCTCGTCGACGGCGTGCCGCGCACGTTGTCTCTCGATGCGTTCGTGCGTCACTGGGTGACCCACCAGATCGAGGTCATCGTCCGGCGTACGACGTTCCGGTTGCGGAGGGCCGAGGAGCGCGCGCACATCCTGCGTGGTCTGCTCAAGGCTCTCGACCGCATCGACGAGGTCGTCGCTCTCATCCGGGCAAGTGCATCCGCCGACGACGCCCGCGACGGTTTGATCGAGCTGCTCGAGATCGATGAGCTGCAGGCGACCGAGATCCTCAACATGCAGCTGCGCCGTCTCGCGGCCCTGGAGCGCCAGGAGCTGCTCGACCGCTACGAGGAGCTGATGCGCGCGATCGAGGAGTACACCGCGATCCTCGCGTCACCGGAGCGCCAGCGCGAGATCGTCAGCGAGGAGCTCGCCGAGATCGTCGAGAAGTTCGGCGACGAGCGGCGCACGCAGCTCGTGCCCTACGACGGCGACATGTCGGCCGAGGACTTCATCCCCGAGGAGGACGTGGTCGTCACCATCACCCGGGGCGGCTATGCGAAGCGGACCAAGACCGACCTCTACCGCTCCCAGCGGCGCGGCGGCAAGGGCGTCCGCGGTGCGGCGCTGCGTCAGGACGACCTGGTCGAGCATTTCTTCGTCACGACCACCCACCACTGGATCCTGTTCTTCACGAACAAGGGCCGGGTCTACCGCGCCAAGGCCTACCAGCTGCCCGAGGCCGGCCGGGACGCGCGCGGTCAGCACGTCGCGAACCTCCTCGCGTTCCAGCCCGACGAGACGATCGCCCAGGTGATCGACCTCAAGGACTACGAGGTCTCCCCCTACCTCGTGCTGGCCACCAAGCGCGGCATGGTCAAGAAGACCCGGCTGACCGAGTACGACTCCAACCGCACCGGCGGCCTGATCGCGATCAACCTGCGCGAGGAGGCCGACGGCGAGGGCAGCGACGAGCTCATCTCGGCGCGGCTGGTCGGCCCCGAGGACGAGCTGCTGCTCGTCAGCCGTAAGGCGATGTCCGTGAAGTTCACCGCGAACGACGAGGCGCTGCGCCCGATGGGCCGGGCCACCTCCGGCGTGGTGGGCATGCGCTTCCGAGCCGAGGACGAGCTGCTCGCCATGGACGTCGTCCGGCCCGGGGCGACCGTGTTCACGGTCACCGATGGCGGGTTCGCCAAGCGGGCGGCAGTCGAGGACTACCGCCTGCAGAACCGCGGCGGCCTCGGCGTACAGGCGATGAAGTTCTCCGAGGCCCGCGGGTCGCTCGTGGGCGCCAGCGTGGTCGACGAGAACGACGAGGTCTTCTCGATCAAGGCCAGCGGCGGGGTGACCCGTGTCGCCGTAGAAGAGGTAAATATCACCGGACGTGTCACCATGGGTGTGCGGTTCATCTCCCTCGATGAGGGGGACACCGTGGTGGCGATCGCTCGCAACGCCGAGCGTGCGGTCGTTGCCGAGGACGACTCGCTGGCCGACGAGGACCCAGCGGACGGCCTCGAGGGCACCACCGGGGTCATCGGGATCACCGGCGATGAGGGGACGGACGTGTGAGCTCCAGCGCTCCTGGCCACGACGCGTGGCGCGCAGCAGGGGGTCAACCCACTGCCACCATGCCGTCGGTCCCTGCGGTAGCCACCTCGACGGCGACCGCCCAGCCGGTCGGCCGGCGGGGGCCCCGCAAGGCCCGCCTGGTGCTCGGCCGGGTGGACCCGTGGTCGGTGATGAAGCTGTCGTTCCTGCTGTCGATCGCCCTCGCGATCGTGGCGCTCGTCGCCGTCGCCGTGCTGTGGTCGGTCCTGGACTCGATGGGAGTCTTCGACTCCGTCGGCCGGACCGTGGAGAGCGTCACGCGGGAGCGCGACACCGCCGAGGGCTTCGACATCCTGGCCTACGTCGGCTTCGAGCGGGTGATCACGCTGACCGCCCTGCTCTCCGGGATCAACGTCATCCTGATGACAGCGATCTGCACCCTCGGCGCCTTCCTCTACAACCTGGCGGCCAGCCTCGTCGGCGGTCTGCACGTGACCCTCACCGAGGACGCCTGAGATAGGCTCGTCCGGCGCGCAAGGGGCCTATAGCTCAGCTGGTTAGAGCGCTGCCCTGATAAGGCAGAGGTCAGTGGTTCAAGTCCACTTAGGCCCACCAGACCCACCCACCCAGCGTGTGGAGGATCGACCATGAAGAAGCTGCTTCTCGCCGCGGCCGTCGTCGGCGGCGCCCTGATCGCCTACCGCAAGGCCGCCGCCGAACGCAGCGAGGGCGACCTCTGGGCCGAGGCCACCGACCCCTACCGCTGAGGCCGGCTGGCCGCCCCCTCGGCGACCGCGAGCACCAGCTCCGCCACCTCTGCCGGGCGCGTCTCCGGCAGCCAGTGCCCGGCGTCGGGCAGCTCCCGGACGACGTACGGGCCTCGGACGAAGGCCCGCGTCCCGTCGGCCGCGGCCCGGGCGAAGAACGGGTCCCGCGCACCCCAGAGGTAGCCAGTCGGCACCCGGATGCGCCCGGCGCCGTAGCCCCGGGAGGCGGGGATCGCGCGGTACCAGCCGAGAGCCGATCGCAGCGCCCCGGGCTCGGACATCCGCTCGGCGTAGTGGTCGGCCTGCTGGGCCGGCAGGCCGGCCGCACGCAGCCCGGACCTCAGCAGGCGGCCGCCGTCCGCGAGGGCGACCGTCTCGGGCAGCCAGGGGAGCTGGAAGGCGGCCATGTACGCCGATCGCACGCCCTGCGAGCTTCGCAGGGCGGCCGCCTGCAGCGCCCCGGGATGAGGCGTGGACAGCGCGGTCAGCGACAGCACCCGGTCGGGGTGGCGCCCGGCGAGCGCCCAGGCCACTGCCCCGCCCCAGTCATGCCCGACCACGTGTGCCGCGTCGACGCCGGCAGTGTCCAGCAGCGCCAGCACGTCGGCGACCAGCTCGGGCAGCGCGAAGGCGGACCGCCCGGTCGGCCGGGCGCCGGGTGAGTAGCCGCGCTGGTCAGGGGCCAGGACCCGGATCCCGCGCTCGACCAGGAGCGGTCGCGACCTCGTCGTACGACGTGGAGTCCTGCGGGAAACCGTGCAGGCAGAGGACGGCCGGTCCGTCGCGCGGCCCGCGGTCGGTGACATCGAAGCGGAGCCCGTCGCGGCGGAAGGTCTGCACGTCACGTTCCTGCCCACGACGTGGCGTCCGACGCGCTGGCGTAACCTGGACTTGCTCCCGGGGACGTGGCTCAACTGGCAGAGCACCGCCTTTGCAAGGCGGGGGTTAGGGGTTCGAGTCCCCTCGTCTCCACCCCGACCGAGATGGTCAATTTCTTGCAGTGCCAAAGGTCCTGTCGATCTCGGGTTCTTGTTCTCTAGCCCGTCCACCACGGATCTGCCAGCGTCCAAACGTGGGTCTTGCGCGTCGCCGTGACGTCGCACCATGCGTGCTGATGAAGGAGATGCTATGAAGGCCGCCGTTGTCGTCGCTTTCGACCAGCCGCTGGAAGTCATCGATCGCGAGATCCCTTCCCCAGGTCCTGGACAGGTCCTCATTCGCATGGAGACAAGTGGCCTGTGCCACACGGACATTCACGCGGCGCACGGTGATTGGCCGGTGCAGCCTGCCCCACCCTTCATCCCCGGACATGAGGGGGTCGGCATCATCGAGGAACTCGGCGCCGGCGTGCAGAGCCGTCGCATTGGCGAACGTGTAGCGATCCCGTGGCTGGGATACGCCTGTGGTGAGTGCCGCTACTGCATCGACGGTCGAGAGACGTTGTGCGAGCAGCAGCTGAACAGCGGCTACTCCATCGATGGTGCGTTCGCGGAGTACGCCGTGGCCAGCGCCCGGTTTGTCGTACCAGTGCCCGACGAAGTCAGCTCTCTGGACGCTGCCCCGCTGAGCTGCGCTGGGGTCACGACGTACAAGGCGCTCAAGACGGCCAAGATCCTCCCGTCCGAACGAGTCGCGGTCTTCGGCATCGGTGGCCTCGGCCATCTAGCCGTGCAGTACGCCCGCATCATGGGCGGCTCCGTGGTGGCAGTGGACATCGACAAGGACAAGCTCGATATCGCCCTGGAGCTGGGGGCGGAGCACGTTGTGAACGCAGCTGTCGTTGACCCGGTCGCGGCACTTGAGGCTCTTGGTGGCGTTGACGTCGCGCTCGTGCTCGCTGCGTCGCCCAGGGTCTTCGAGCAGGCGTTTGCCTCACTCAAGCGCGGCGGCCGCCTGGTCTGCGTTGCCCTCCCGGCCGATCAGATGATGAGCATTTCCATCTTCGAGACGGTCCTGAAGGGCATCTCGATCATCGGGTCCATCGTCGGCACCCGTCAGGATGTGGCAGAGGTGTTCGCCCTGCACGCCGCCGGCAAGACCAAGGTTATCGCCGAGACGCGGCCACTTGCCGACGTGAATCTGGCAATCAAAGAGGTGCTCGCGGGCCATATCCCGGCCCGACTCGTGTTCACCTTCTGAGGATTCTGCTCCCGACCCATCGCGGGGAACGCCGACCGGCACTCTTCCCCGCGATAGGTCAGGCGGAGTTCAGGCGCTGACCGACTCCCAGAGCCCTTGCCTCCGTGAGCAGCGGCGGCACGGTTCTGGACCCGGACGTCGTCTCGGCTCTGTTCGGCCGACAGGACGCCCAGGACCGGCTCGACGCCCTGACCGCGCGCGAGCGTGAGGACTTGTCACTGGTCGCGCAGGGCCGGTCCAACGGGGCGATTGGGCGCCAGCTGTTCCTCACGGCCAAGACGGTCGAGAGCCACATCGCCAGCATCCTGACCAAGCTCGACCTGCTCCAGGAGCCTGACGATCACCGCAGAGTGCTTGCCGTGCTTGCCTGGCTGAATGCCTGACTGCGCACAACCCTTCCTTTCCAAGCGTCCGCTTCGGGCGGGATGGCAGCTAGCTGTCGAAGTCCGTTCGCGGCCGACGGCTGCGTCGCCAGACAAGCGCGACGACGACACCGAGCAGCGCGAGCAACGACACGGCGTACCCGACCTTCTCGACCGGACTCGTCCGGTAGCTCAGGACCACGGTCTCCGGACCGTGTCCGGGCGGCAGCGCGACGTACATCATCCCCGGACCAGCGGGCTCGATCCGCAGGTCCTGGTCACCGCTTCGGGCGTGCCACCCGTCGGCGTACCGCTCCTTGAACAACACACCGCGCGCGTTCGCGCCCACCGTGATTTCGCGCCGCTGCGAGTTGACGAAGCGGGCGTCCGACGGCGGCGCAGGCTCGGACTCGCGGGCATCGAGCAGCCTGGCGATCAGCTCGGCCTCGACGCTCGAGTGGAACGACGCCGCGTGGTACGGCAGCCCGATCCCGCTCCAGATCGACTCCCCGCGGCCGATCTCTCCGGCGACGGCGACGACCGACGGGCCGGCGTAGAGCAACGGCCGCGCCCAGGTGCGAAGGCCGAGCGCCGACTGCACGTCCCACTGGTTGGATCCGGCGTACGAAGGGCGGGCGAACTGGCTCAGGTCGATGCCCGTGGTCAACGGCTCGACCGGGGCCCGCCACTCCCACGTCCCGTTGACGGTGCGGAGGCGCTGCTTTCCCATCGGCAGCACCGAGAGGTCCTGGTCGGCCAGCCGTGCGATGCCGCTGTCGTTGTCGCTGTCATCCACGACGAGACGGCCACCCTTGGTGACGTAGTCGCGCAACAGCCGGTTCGCGGCTGCCGGATCGGTCAGCGTCGCGCCGTAGAGCAGCACCGTGTCGGCGCCGGCGAGGTCCGCGGCCGTGAGGTCGTCCACCGACGCGGGTCCCTGCATCGTCAGCAGTCGTGAGCTGTCGACGCCGCCGAAGGAGAGGGCGCGCAGGACGAGGTCGTAGTGCGCCGTGTCCCCGACGACGAGCACGGTTGGCGCATCTGCGGCAGCCGAGCACCGGTGTGGCGTCGAGATACGTGAACGCGCGCATGTCGCCGGTCCCGGGCTCGGGGCGGAAGCGGGCGGGATCACCGGTCGTAGGGGACCAGCGACTCCGACCGGGCGTCCGTGAGAACCCAGCCGACCGCATACCAGTCCAGCAGATAGCGACGCACCTCAGACGTGGTGTTGGGGTCCAGCTGGCTCTGCTCGAGCCACACCTGCCAGTCCAGCTGGAGGTTGCCGTTTGCCTGGTAGCCACGGGTCTGCGGAACCTGTGACACGGTGTTGAGGACGTTGGTCGAGAAGTCACTGGCGCCGGAGGCTCGCAGCTGCCGCTGCTCGGACAGGTCTTGCCACAGCGCCGCCGACGGGTCGAGTGGTGACAGGTTGACCCGTGTTGCCGTTGGCAGGAGCGCCGCGGTGCCCAGCGAGGACCGCGGCGATGCCGGCCCCCGCGAAGGCGAGGCCTCCTGCCCGCACCGCCGCCCGACGCCGGACCAGCCGGGACGGCAATCGCCACGCGACCGAGCCGCCCACCAGGCCGACGGCGGTTGCCCCGAACAGTGCGAGGTAGCCGAGCAGGTCGGACGGCTGCAGCCCGCCGACGAAGAACGGGAACCCGCCGTCGGCGTAGCCGATCGTCCCGTAGGCCAGCACGCACGGGAACGCGGCCAGCAGGAACACGGCGAGCCGGAGCGGGAAGCCCTCGACCGGTGACCCGCTGACGCCAGGCATCCCACCGGCGGACGGCCGCCGTGCCGCCGTGCGGGCACCGGGCCGACCGGGTGGGCCAGCCACGGCAGGTCGATCCCGAGGGCCAGCTTGTCCCGCAGGCCGACCCGCGGTGCGCGCAACCGGTGCAGGGCGGTCGCCGCCGCGGCCAGCGCGCCGACGAGGAGCACGGGCGAGAGCCCGCTCACCGACCTGTCGACTGGCCAGACCAGGTTGCGCCAGTCGAGCTCGGTCACCGCATCGACGAACGGGCTCTGGCTGCCGCCGAGCACCGCGAACGGCAGGTAGAAGTAGGCCGCGAGAGCCACGGCGAGGCCGACCAGCCCTGCGGCCTGCCCGACCCGGGTCCAGATGCGGGTCCGCGTCCCGACCAGCAGCACACCGGCGACCAGCCCGACGGCGATGACACCGACGACGACATGGCTGCTCAGCGCGGCGGCGGTGGCCAGCGCGGCGAGCACGAACACCAGCCGGCCGCCGCGGACGGCGAAGCGGGTGGCCGCAGCGAGGGCCAGCGCGGTCGCACCCATCCCGAGCAGCCGCGGGAACAGCCCGGTCTCCACCGCAGGCGACCACAGAGCGGGCGTCGCGACCAGGAGCACGCCGGCGCCGAGCGCCCAGCGCCGGCTCGACGTGGCGGCGCGGACGGTGGCGTAGCAGCCGAGCACGATCGCGACCATCGACCCGAGCGCGACCACGTTCATCGCCGCCGGGATCCCGAGCCCGAGTGGCTCGGCGAGCACGGCTACGAGGGCGTGGTAGCCCGGCGGGTAGGAGCCTTGGAACGTCGGCATCCCGGAGTACCACGAGTAGTTCCAGGACACGTGCGGCCAGTTCTCGATCAGGAACCGGGCCTTGGCGATGTGCCCGAACGCGTCGTAGCCCTTGGGCGTCCCCGAGAAGGCACTGGCCCGGGCGCCCATCCAGGCGGTCAGCGCGACGAGCAGGAGCGGTCCGAGCAGGTGCTGTACGCCGTGGCGAGCCCGCGTCAGAGCGCCGTTCGGGGGCGCGGCAGCGGACCTGGTGGGCGGCGGCACCGCGTCGACCGGGGGGGTCGCCAGGGCAGCGCTCGGAGGGACCACCGTCTTCCATCGGCGGAAGGCAGGGCGGCCCTTAGCCGATGGTCAAGGCCAGGAATGCACCCAACCCCGGCGTTATGTCCGAAGTGGCCCGCGCGGGTACCCGCACGCTACTTCGGACACAGCGAAGGTCAGGAGGTGGTCTTGCGCGCCTGGGTCCGGCCGGCTTCGCCCTCGGCCTTGGCCTTCTTGGCCGCCTTCGGGGGCACCTTCTCGGTCGTGCTGGTGGTCGATGGGCGGCTGCCACTGCTGGCACCGGGGGTCGACTTCTCCGCGCTCACGGCGTCTTCCTCGGCCTTGTCCGCCAGCGCCTCGTCGGGGCTGGCGCCCGCCGCGTCGTCGGTGACCGGTGTGGCCGCGGCGCGCATGCCGGTGCCGGCGCTCGATCCGGCCGTCCCGCCCGTTCCGGTGCCGGCGCTCGAGGCGGTGCCGATCGGCGTCGCCCACGGCTCGGGCTGACGGTTGGTCTGGCCCACCCACGCCTTCCAGCCGGCGACGGCGGCACCGACAACGGTCGCCAGCAGGAAGAGCTTGCGCACCCGGTGCCGCTTCGGCTTGGGCGCCTCGATCTCGCCCTTGAGGGCCGCGAGCGCGGCGCTGCCGCGGATCTTGGCCTCCTCGCGCGCGGGCTCGCTCGCGGCGAGCGCCGCGGTCACCGCTCCGGCGACCCGAGGCAGCACGTCGTCCTTGACGCGGGTGGCGCCCGCCTCGACGTGCGGGGCGGCCCACTCACGGGCGGCCCCCACCTTGGGGGCGGCCCAGTCACGGGTGCTCTCGGCGTACCGCGCGGCACTGTCCCTGGCGTCCGACGCGACCGGGGCCATCTTCTGGCCGGCGCGACGCGCGCTCTTGCGGGACTCCTTGCGCAACTTCTTCAGGTCAGTGGTCGATCGGGACACGGAAGACCTCCCGGTCATCATCGGTGTGCTCGGCTCCTGCCCAGCAGGCTCAGCGTGAAACCGCCGGCCCCCCGTGCGAGGATGGGCCGCCGGCGCCCCCGATGTGAAAGGTAGACCCCGTGGCTGAGGAGCTGTTCGCCACCCTGAAGACCAATTCCGGCCCTATCGAGGTCAAGCTGTTCCCCAACCACGCGCCGAAGACGGTCGCCAACTTCACCGAGCTGGCCGAGGGCAAGCGTGAGTGGGTCGACCCGCGCACAGGTGAGAAGACCTCCGCACCGCTCTACGACGGGACGACGTTCCACCGGGTGATCAGCGGGTTCATGATCCAGGGCGGCGACCCGCTCGGCACCGGCACCGGCGGGCCGGGCTACCGCTTCGCCGACGAGTTCCACCCCGAGCTCGTGTTCGACCGCCCCTACCTGCTCGCGATGGCCAACGCCGGGTCCGGGCACCAACGGGTCGCAGTTCTTCATCACCGTCGGCCCGACCCCCCACCTCAACCGCAAGCACACCATCTTCGGCGAGGTGGCCGACGCCGCGGGGCGCGAGGTCGTCGACCGCATCGCCAACGCCCCGACCGGCCGGATGGACCGCCCCGTCGAGGACATCGTCATCGAGGGCATCGAGATCGAGCGGCGAGAGGGCTGACCGCGCACTCGTGACCGACCACCCCGCCGGCCAGCCCGGCGACGGGGAAGCCGCGGCAGGCGGCAGCGAGCCCGCCACCTGCTACCGCCATCCCGAGCGCGAGGCGCACATCCGCTGCGTGCGCTGCAACCGGCGGATCTGCCCCGACTGCATGATCGACGCCTCGGTCGGATTCCAGTGCCCTGAGTGCGTGCGCGAGGGAAACAAGGGCGTACGCCGGGCGCAAGACCGTGTTCGGTGGCCGGGCCACGGCCGACCCGGGCTACGTCAGCAAGGTCCTGATCGGCATCAACGCTGGTCGCCTTCCTGGCCCAGCAGGTCATTTCGCCGGAGTTCACCCAGCGGCTGTATGGCTGATCGGTGCGTTCCACGCCTCCGAACCTGCCCTTCGATCGGTGTGGCCGACGGGCGAGTACCTACCGGCTGCTGACGTCCGCCTTCCTGCACGGCGGCATCCTCCACATCGCGCTGAACATGTACGCGCTCTTCCTGTTCGGCCCGCCGCTGGAGGCGGCGCTGGGCCGGGCCCGCTTCACCGCGCTCTATCTCATCTCGGCCCTGGGGGGCAGCGCGGCCTCCTATGCCTTCAGCAATCCCGGCCAGCCGTCCTTGGGAGCGTCCGGGGCGGTGTTCGGCCTGCTGGGCGCCTTCCTCGTGCTCAACCGCCGCCTGGGCCGCGACACCTCGGGCGTGCTGGTCCTCCTGGGCATCAACCTGGCGTTCGGGTTCATCGCCGCCAGCATCGACTGGCGGGCCCACCTGGGGGGCCTGGTCGCGGGTGTCCTGTGCGCCGTGGCCCTCGTCTACGCGCCGGAGAAGCATCGGACGCTGGTGCAGGTCGCCGGCATGGGCGCCGTGCTGGTCGTGATCCTGGCCGTCGTCGCCTGCGGACCGCGCAGCTGACCTGAGCGGTTGTCCACACTGGGGATAACCGGTGTGGACGACTTACACGCATGTGTTTTCCCAGGTCATCGGCCTGATTCCCCGCAAGCTACTTCCAGCGGGTCGCCAGCATGAACCCGACGGCGATCAGCCCGAAGCCGACGGCCATGTTCCAGTTGCCGATGGACTCGATCGGGTACTCGGTCTGGGTCACGTAGTAGACGACGACCCAGAGCAGCCCCAGCACCATGCAGGCGACCATCGTCGGGACGAGCCAGCGCGGGCTGACCAGCGACGACGCGCGCGTCTTCTCCGGGGGCGGGGTGAAGGCACTGCGGCGGCGGATCCGTGATCGAGGCACCGGATGTCATCCTCTCGGGCGTGCGTGACAGTGGGCTTCGTCGGTTAGCGTAGTCAGCGTGCCGACCGGTTGCCGGTCGGCACCCCGGATGATCGGCGGAGGTCGGCAGCGTGCGACGCAGGTGGCGGCTGGCCGTCCCACTCGTCTTCGTGCTCGCCGGCGTGCTCTTCGCGACCAGCGCGGGCGCCTCCCGCGGCGGCGACCTTCGCAGCGACCGGGGCAACCTCGCCGACCTGATCCGGGCCGAGGAGGGCCGGTTGACCGACGCCACCGCGCGGATCGAGGGGCTGCGCGCGGACATCCAAGAGGCGACCGACGGGGCTGCCCGCAGTGACGACCGGATCGGCAAGGTCAGCGAGCAGGCCGACGCGCTGGCGTTCGCCGCCGGGGTCGGGCCGGTCACTGGCCCCGGCCTGACGGTGACCCTCGCCGACGCCCCGCGCCAGGCCGACCGCCTGCTTCCCGACGGCGCCAGTCCCGACGACCTGGTCGTGCACCAGCAGGACGTGCAGGCCGTGGTCAACGCGCTGTGGGCGGGTGGGGCCGAGGCGATGCAGATCATGGACCAGCGGGTCATCTCGACCAGCGCCGTGCGCTGCGTGGGCAACACCCTGATCCTGCAGGGCCGGGTCTACTCCCCGCCGTACGTCGTGCGGGCGATCGGCGACCCGGACCGGCTGACGCTCGCGCTGGACTCCTCGGTGAACGTGCAGCTCTACCGCTTCTACGTCGAGCGCGTACGGCCTCGTCTACGAGACCGAAGGCAGCACGGCAACCTCAGGCTGCCCGGCTTCGAGGGGTCGCTCGACCTCCTCTACGCGAAGGCCGTCGCATGACTCCCCGGGGCAGTCGCGCGCTACGCCGAGAGCGTCGGATGAGCGGCGGGCAGCTTGTGCTGAGCGGCGTGGGCGAGCTGTTCGTCACGGTCGGGCTGGTGCTGCTGCTCTTCTGCGTCTACCAGCTGGTCTGGACCAACGTCGAGGCCGACCGTCGCCAGGACCGCGTTGCCGACCGCCTCGCCGACGACTGGCGCAAGCCCGGTCCGACGGCCGCAGCCGGAGGCACCGCTGCCGCTTCGGCAAGGGCTTCGCCTTCCTGCGGATCCCCCGCCTCGGCGAGGACTTCGACGTCCCGGTGGTCGAGGGCGTGCGCACGCGAGGACCTGTCCCGCGGCGTCGGCCACTACCCGCAGACCGCCCGGCCGGGCGAGGTCGGCAACTTCGGCGTCGCCGGCCACCGGGCCACCAACGGCGAGCCGTTCCGTGACCTCGACCAGGTGCGCCGCGGCGACGCGCTGGTGGTGGAGACCGAGACCAGCTGGTTCACCTACGTCGTCGACCGCACCCGCATCGTCAAGCCCACGCGACGTCTGGGTGATCGACCCGGTGCCCGGCCGCCCGAACGCGACGCCGACGGAGGCGTTGCTGACGCTGACCACCTGCAACCCGCGGTGGGCGTCCACCGAGCGGCTGATCGTCTTCAGCCACCTCGAGGAGACGACCCCGAAGACAGCCGGCCGGCCGGCGGCGCTGGCGGGTGGTCGCTAGATGTACGCCTGGATCTGGCGACACCTGCCCGGACCGTTGCCGGTGCGCGGTCGCGCTGAGCCTCGTGCTCGCCGGGGCCGTCGTGCTGCTGCTGTTCACCGTCGTCTTCCCCTGGGCCGAGCACGCGCTGCCGTTCGTCGACGTGACGGTCGACCAGTGAGCCGCCAGGTCGGACGACCGACGGCGGTCCGCGCATCCTCGTCGTCGACAACTACGACAGCTTCGTCTTCAACCTCGTGCAGTACCTCGGCCAGCTGGGCGCCGAGTGCACCGTGCGCCGCAACGACGATGTGGACGCCGACGATGCCGACGGGTACGACGGGGTGCTGCTCAGTCCCGGACCCGGCATCCCGGAGCGGGCGGGTGCGTGCATCGACCTGGTCCACCACTGCGCCGGCACCGTGCCGCTGCTCGGCGTCTGCCTCGGGCACCAGGCCATCGCGGTTGCCTACGGCAGCGACGGTCAACCGGGCACCCGAGCTGCTGCACGGCAAGACCAGCGAGGTCAGCCACGAGGGCGCGGGTGTGCTCGCCGGGCTGCCCTCGCCGTTCACGGCGACGCGCTACCACTCGCTGGCCGTCGACCCGGAGACCATGCCCGCCGAGCTCGAGGTCACCGGCGCGACCGGTAGCGGCGTGATCATGGCGCTGCGCCACCGGGACCACGCGCTGGAAGGTGTGCAGTTCCACCCCGAGTCGGTGCTCACCGAGGGCGGGCACCGCCTGCTTGCCAACTGGCTGGTCACCTGTGGCGACGCCGATGCCCCGGCTCGCGCGGAGGGCCTGGCCCCGGTCGTCGGCGTCTCCGGGTGGACCCCGACCGACCGACCAGGGCTAGCCCGTCACGGTGATCGTCGGCGAGACCGTCTCGGTCGGGGTCGGCTCGGGCGGCGCGATGGCGACGAAGATGCGCACCGTCGACTCCAGGCGCGCGTTGCGCCCGGCGTTGGGTGTCTGGTCGACCACCGTCCCCGGCTCCGCATCGGCGCTCTCGCGCTCGCGCTCCTCCACCTCGAAGCCGGCCTGCTGCAGGATGCTGCGGGCCTCCTCCGCGGTCTTGCCCTTGACGTTGGGCACCTCGTTCTCGCCGCTGGCCACCTCGAGGTTGACCCTCGAGTCGACCGGCACGGTGCGTGCTCTCGGGAGGGTCGGCCTTCACCACGGTGTTGCGGTTCTCTGGCGACGGGACGCGTTTGACGTCGCCGAGCTGCAGGCCGGCATCGATCAGGGCGTTGCGCGCCTCGTCGAGGGAGAGCCCGACCAGCGTCGGGACGGTCGACTCCTTGGCGCCGGACGAGATCACCAGGGACACCGGGGACTGCTCGTCGATCTCGGTGCCCGGCTCGGGACTCTGGCTGATGACCAGGCCCTGGTCGACGGTGTCGCTGTTGGCCAGGGTCACCTCCCCGACCGTCAAGCCGGCATCGGTGATGGCGGCCTCGGCGCGGTCCTGGGCGAAGCCCACCACCTCGGGCACGGCCACCCGGTTGCCGCCGCCGCCGAACAACGAGTTGCCCACGAGCGCGGCGATCACGAACACGGCGAGGACGGCCAGGCCGAGCAAGGCGTAGGCCAGCGTCCGGCCGCTCTTGTCGCGCCGGTCGTCGGTGTCCGTGGTCATGGGGAACGTCGACGTCGGCGACGGCTCCGCCCGCGACAGCGGCCATCCGCTGTGTCGCGCGGCGGCGGCGCGACCGGGCGGCCGGCGAGCGCGCGACCTGATGTCGGCGCGCATCTCGTCGGCGGTCTGGTAGCGCTCCTCGCGGTCCTTGGTCAGCGCGCGCAGCACGATCGCGTCGGCTGCGGCGGGCACGTCGGGGTCGATGTGCGACGGCGGGACCGGCTCCTCGCGGACGTGCTGGTAGGCGACCGACACCGGGGAGTCCCCGACGAACGGGGGCCGACCGGCGAGCAGCTCGTAGAGCAGGCACCCGGCCGAGTAGATGTCGCTGCGCGCGTCGACCTGCTCGCCACGGGCCTGCTCCGGCGAGAGGTACTGCGCCGTCCCGATCACGGCGGAGGTCTGCGTCATCGTCGACGCGCCGTCGGACATCGCACGCGCGATGCCGAAGTCCATGACCTTGACCTCGCCGTTGCGGTTGAGCATGACGTTGGCCGGCTTGATGTCGCGATGGACGATGCCGCGCTGGTGGCTGTAGGCGAGCGCGGCGAGGATGCCGTCCACGATCTCCAGGGCACGTTCGGGCACGAGCCGACTCCCGGACGCCAGCAGCTCGCGCAGCGTCGAGCCCTCGACGTACTCCATGACGATGTAGGGCACCGGGTTGCCGGCGAAGTCGTCCTCGCCGGTGTCGTAGACGGCGACGATGGACGGGTGGTTCAGCGACGCCGCGGACTGGGCCTCGCGCCGGAACCTGGCCTGGAACGTGGGGTCGCGGGCCATGTCGGGTCGCAGCATCTTGACCGCGACGTCGCGGCCCAGCCGCACGTCCTGGCCGATGTGCACCTCGGCCATGCCGCCACGGCCGAGCAGCTCCCCGAGCCGGTATCGGTCCCCGAGCTGTTCCGGGACTCCCGTCGTCACTCGTCACCCTTTCCGGTCATCAGTCCTTCTTCTTCTTCTTGCCGTCGCCTTTGCCGTCGCCGCCCTCATCCTCGTCACCGGGGTCCGAGGCGCGGACCACCGTGACCGTCACCTCGTCACCACGCGCCAGCGTCCCGTCCGGCGACACCTCTGTCACCGTACCGGCGTCGCCCTCGGCGGCTATCTCGTCGACCTGGACGACGAGCCCCAACTGCCTCAGCTCGGTGCGGACCGGGTCCAGCGGACGCCCGACGTAGTCGGCCTCGTCCACCGTCACGGTGTCCTGCGCTGCCGAGCTGGTGGTGCCCGTTGGCGTGGTGTCCGGGCTGCTGCAGGCGCGGGCGGTGGCGAGCACCAGGACGAGCACCACGGCGGCGGCGATCACGTAGGGCAGCCAGGCCCGAGGCTGCCGCAGGGGTGGCAGCACGAAGCCGGGGTTGGTGTCGGAGCCGCCCCGAGCCGGGACCGGGCCGACCACGCGGGTGGCGTCCGCGTCAGCGACCGGGAGCGTCTTGGTCGCGGGGGTCTGGGCGTCCCCTGCGGAACGCAGGGCCAGGGCTTCCCGGCCGAGCTCGCCGGCGCTGGCGGGGCGATCGGCGGGGTCCTTCGCGAGCATCCGCATCACCAGGGCCGTCACCGGCTCGGGGATGCCCGCGGGGAGAGCGGGTGGCTCCTCCCTGACCTGTGCCAGGGCGACGTTCACCGGGGTGTTCCCGTCGAACGGGCGCCGGCCGGTCAGGCACTCGTAGGCGACGATGCCCAGCGAGTAGACGTCGCTGGCCGGCGTGACCGACTCCCCGCTCGCCTGCTCCGGCGAGATGTAGTAGGCGGTGCCCATGATCGCGCCGGTCAACGTGAGAGGGACCGAGTCGGTCGCCCGGGCGATGCCGAAGTCGGTGATCTTGACCGTGCCGTCGGGAGTGAGAAGCAGGTTGCCCGGCTTCACGTCGCGATGGATCACACCGCCGTCATGGGCGACCTGCAGCGCCAGCGCGGCCTGACCGATGATGTCGAGAGTCCGGTCGGGAGCGATGGCGCCCTCACGGGCCATCTCCGCCGAGAGCGCCTCGCCCGGCACCAGCTCCATCACGATGAACGGCGAGCCGTCGTCCTCGCCGTAGTCGTAGACCGCCGCGATCCCGGAGTGCGACAACCCCGCCGCGTGGCGCGCCTCCGCACGGAAGCGCTCCAGGAACGTCGGGTCGTCGGCGTACTCCCGCCTGAGGATCTTCACCGCGACCGGCCGGCCGAGCACCTCGTCGGTGGCCGCCCACACCTCTCCCATGCCACCGCCGGCGATGCGCTCGGTCAGCAGGTAGCGGCCGCCGAGCAGGACATCGGTGTCGGGTCTCATCGGCCCAGCACCGCCAGCATGACCGAACGGGCGATCGGAGCAGCCAGCTGGTTGCCGCTCACCTCCGCCGCCCCGCCGCCGTCCTCGAGGACGACCGCGACGGCGACCTTGGCGTCGTTGATCGGGGCGAGGGACACGAACCAGGCGTGCGGCTTGCGGTTGGTGCCCTGCTGGGCGGTCCCGGTCTTGCCGCCGACGCGGACCCCGTCGATCTTGGCGTTGGATCCGGTGCCCTCCTCGACGACCGTGGCCATCATCTGGGCCAGCGTGTCCGCGGTCTGCGGGCTGATCGCCTGACGAATCTCGTCCGGTCTCGTGGTGTGGAGAACCGACAGGTCTGGCGCGCGGACCTCGCGCACCAGGTACGGGTTCATCAGCACACCGCGGTTGCCGATCGTCGCCGCGACCATCGCCATCTGCAGCGGGGTCGCGCTGACGTCGAACTGCCCGATGGACGACTGCGCGGTCTGCGGCAGGTTCGCATCGGTGGGGTACCGGCTGCGCGCGGTGATCATCGGCACCTCGAACCGGCTGTTGAAGCCGTACTTCTCGGCCTGCTCGCGCACCGCGTCGGCGCCGAGCTCGAGCCCCACCTTGCCGAACGCGGCGTTGCAGGAGCGCTTCAAGGCATCCTCGAGAGTGGCCCGACCGCTCGCGCTGCACGACTGGCCGTCGAAGTTGGGCAGGTCGCTGTCGGTCTGCGGCAGGTCCAGCCTCGGGCCGTTGAAGACCCTGGTGTCGCGCCGGAACTTCCCGCTCTCCAGGGCAGCCGATGCAGTGACCAGCTTGAACGTCGAACCCGGTGGATAGGTCTCGCGCAGCGCCCGGTCGAGCATCGGCTTGTCGGGGTCGGCGGTCAGCCGCTTCTGGGCAGCACGCACCTTCGCAGTGTCGTGCAAAGACAGAACGCTCGGGTTGTACGACGGGCTGGTGACCAGGGCCAGGATGGCGCCCGTCGACGGCTCGATGGCGACGACCGCGCCCTTGCGGCCGTTCAGCCCGTCGTACGCCGCCTTCTGCGCCTTGGCGTTGAGGGTGAGCTGGACGCTGCCGCCCTTGATCGGTTCACCCGTCAGCTGGTCGATGACCCGGCGGACGAACAGGCTGTCGTCGGTGCCCGCGAGGATGGAGTTCTCCTCGGCCTCGATGCCGCTGGCGCCGTAGACGATGGAGTAGAAGCCGGTGGCCGGTGCATAGAGCGGCCCCTGGGCGTACTTCCGCTGGTACTTCAACCGGTCGTCGGTCGCGACGCTGGACGCGACCGCCTTGTCGCCGACCAGGATCGGGCCGCGCTCGCGGGAGTACTCCTCGAGGATGAGCCGTGGGTTGCTCGCGTCGTTGTGCAGCTTGTCGGCCCGCACCACCTGCAGGTAGTTGGAGTTGAGCAGCAGCAGAGCCGAACATCAGCATGACGGCGACGGAGAGGCGGCGCAGTGGGGTGTTCACAGGCGCACCACCTGGGTCTTGGCGTCGTCCAGCGACGGCGCCGGTGGTGGTGCCGGCCGCCGGGCGGCGTCGCTGATGCGCAGCAGCAGGGCGACCAACATCCAGTTGGCCACCAGCGATGAGCCGCCGTAGGACAGCCACGGCACGGTCAGCCCGGTGAGCGGGATCAGCCGGGTGACGCCGCCGACGACGACGAACACCTGCAGCGCGACGCTGAACGCGAGACCCGCGGCAAGCAGCTTTCCGAACGAGTCGCGTACGGCGATGGCGGTGCGCAGACCGCGCTGCACGATGATCGCGTAGACGATCAGAAGGGCCATCAGGCCGGTCAGCCCGAGCTCCTCGCCGAGGGCCGCGATGATGAAGTCGGTCTTGGCGAACGGCACGATGTCGGGCCGGCCCTGGCCGAGACCCTTGCCGAGGATCCCCCCGGTGCCCATGCCGAAGAGGCCCTGCACCAGCTGGTAGCTGTCGTCGGCGACGTTGCGGTCGGCGAAGGGGTGCAGCCAGATGTCGACGCGCTTCTGGACGTGGCCGAACAGCGTCCAGGCCAGGAACGAGCCGAACAGGAAGAGCCCGATGCCGATGAGCAGCCAGGACCGGCGCTCGGTGGCGACGTAGAGCATCGCGACGAACATCCCGAAGAACAGCAGCGACGTCCCGAGGTCGCGTTCGAAGACGAGCACGGCGAGGCTGGCGCCCCACGCCACCAGGATCGGTCCGAGGTCACGGGCCCGCGGCAGGTCGACGCCCAGTACGCGCCTCCCGGCCAGGGCCAGCACGTCGCGCTTGACGACGAGGTAACCCGCGAAGAACACGATCAGCACGAGCTTGGCGAGCTCGCCCGGCTGGAACGAGAAGCCCGCGACGTGGATCCAGATCCGGGCCCCGTTGATCGTCGTACCGATGACGGGCAGCAGAGGCAGGAGCAGCAGGCCGAGGCCGAAGAGCATGGCGGTGTAGGTGAACCGCTGCAGGATGCGGTGGTCGCGCACCACGACGAGCACGACGATGAACAGCACCACGCCCACGGCGGTCCACGTCAGCTGGGCAGGGGCGGCCGCGGACGGCCCGTCGTTGCCGAGTCGCGCCGCGCGTTCGGCGTCGGCGACGTCGAGCCGATGGATCATGGCCAGGCCGATGCCGTTGATCAGGGTGACCGCCGGCAGCAGGACGGGGTCGGCGTTGGGTGCGAACCGGCGCAGCGCGAGGTGGGCCATGCCGAACAGGAAGCCGAGGCCTGCGCCGTAGCCGATCATCCCGGCGGGCAGCGCACCGTCGAGGGCGAGCCCGACCGCGGCGTAGGCGGCCATCGCGATCGCGACCGAGAAGACCAGCAGCACGAGCTCGGCGTTGCGCGGGTTGCGGTCGGCGAGGCGCGCGCTCATGAGCCGTCTCCGCAGCCGAGCTGCTCGGGCGTGCTCGGTTCCGGGCTCGGGCTGCCGGATGAGGTAGCCGTCGCCGACGGCGTTGGCGACGCTGTCGCGGCCGGTGTCGAGGGGGCCGGCTTCGCGGTCGTGGCGGTGGCGCTGCTCGAGGCGGTGCTCGTGGGAGTCGGGGTCGACGTCGCCGCATGACAGATCTCCGCCTGCTTGCGCAGGGTCGTGACGATCCGCTCCGCGTCGCTCAGGCTGCCGGCCGGGATCTCGCTGCGGACCCGCTCGCGCTGGTAGGTCGGCAGGTCCTCGAGGGGGATGTCTTCGCTGCGGTAGAGCCGGGACGTCTTGATCGGCCCGACGTCCTGGGGCAGGCCGCGGTAGATGGCCACCTGCTGGTTGGCCGCGGCCACGTAGTACTGCTGCTGGGACCACGCCCATGCGCCCGCCCCGCCACCGACCAGGAGGGCCAGTAGCAGCACGAGCGCGGCGATGCGCCGCCCCCAGTGCCGCGGGTGGCCCTCGTCGGCGTCGCCGTCGTACGGGTCGGCCAGTGGTCGCGGCGCCAGGGCGGCTGCCTTGGCCGCGGGTGAGTCGGCGGTCGACCGGCGTACCGGCCCTTCGGCCGCGGCGCCGACCGTGACCGGCGTCGCCGACGGGCCGACGTCCACATCCACGACGTCGGCCACGATCGCGGTGATGTTGTCCGGCCCGCCACCGCGCAGGGCGAGCTCGACGAGCTGCTCGGCGGCGTGATCGGGCGTGTCGGCCCCGGCCAGGGTGTCGCGCAGGGTCTCCTCGCTCAGCACGTCGGAGAGCCCGTCGCTGCAGAGGAGGTAGCGGTCGCCGGCCTTCGCCTCGCGGATCGACAGGTCCAGCTCCACGTCCTCGCGCCCGTCCAGCGCGCGCACGATCACGTTGCGCTGAGGGTGGTGGCTCGCCTCCTCGGCGGTGATGCGGCCGTCGTCGACCAGCGTCTGTACGAACGTGTGGTCCTTGGTGATCTGCTGCAGCTGGTCGCCGCGCAGCAGGTAGCACCGTGAGTCGCCGATGTGCACGAGCCCGAACCGCGAGCCGGCCCGGAGCAGGGCGGTGAGCGTCGTACCCATGCCCTCGAGGTCGGGGTCACCGAGCACCATGTCCCGCAGGTGGTTGTTCGCGTCCTGCACGGCGGAGGAGAGCCGATCGAGGATGTCGGGTCCCGGCGAGTCGTCGTCGAGGCTGGCCAGCATGGCGACGGCCACGGACGAGGCCACCTCGCCGGCGGCGTGCCCGCCCATCCCGTCGGCGAGCACGAGCAGCCGGGGACCGGCGTAGCCGGAGTCCTCGTTGCCCTCGCGCAGCAGCCCGATGTCCGAGCGTGCTGCGAAGCGGAGCGCGAGCGCCATCCGCCCTACTTCCGCAGCTCGACGGTGGTCTTGCCGATGCGGATCGGCACTCCGATCTTGACCGGTGTCGGCCCGCTGACCTTCTGCCGTTCCAGGTAGGTGCCGTTGGTCGACCCCATGTCCTCGACCAGCCACTGGCCGTCGCGGGGATAGATCCGGGCGTGCCGGCTCGACACGTAGTCGTCGTCCAGCACGATCGTGGAGTCCTGGGCCCGGCCCAGGGTCACCGGTGTGTCGCTGAGGCGGACGCTGGTGCCGGTCAGGGCTCCCTGCGTGACAACGAGGGTGCTCGGGGCGCCGCGGCGGCCTTTCGTGGGCTTGGGGGCCCGGGTCGCGCGCGACGGCGGAGGAGGCGCGGACCGCTGCGCAGCCGGCCGCGGCGCCACGCGCCGGCCGAACAGGTCGGAGCGCATCACCGACACGGCGGTGAGCACGAACAGCCACAGGATCGCGAGGAACCCCAGCCGGATGATCGTGAGGGTCAGCTCGGACATCTCGCTCATCGGGTTCCCGCGTGGAACGTGAGCGTCGTGCTGCCGAGCACCACCGAGGCGCCGTCGTCGAGCCGGGCCTGCTGGACCCGCCGGCCGTTGATCACGATGCCGTTGGTCGAGCCGACGTCGACGATCGTCACGTCGCCGCCCTGCTGGCGGATCTCGGCGTGGTTGCGGGAGATCCCCGGGTCATCGATGCGCAGGTCGGTGTCGTTGCCCCGGCCGATCCGGGTGGTCGGTCCCGTCAGCGCGTAGGTCGTGGCGCCGACCTCGAGCCAGGGGTGGCCGCCCCGCCCCGCCTGGCTGCCCCGGCTGGGGTCGGCGGGGACGGCACCCGCCAGCGCCTCGCTGCGGACCCGGAACCGGCCGGTCTCCAGGTCCTCGTCGCGCTCGAAGGCGACCGTGACGGGGCCGAGGAACGCGTAGTGCTGCTCCGCGGCGTGCTCGCTGACCATCGCCGCGAGCTCGGAGCCGAGCGCCTCGGCGTAGGTGCTCAGCCGCTCGTGGTCGTGCGGGCCGAGGACGACCGTGAAGGCGTTGGGCACCATCGTCCGACCGCGGGAGACGATGGCCGCCCGGTCGTCGGTCTCGCGCTGGAGCGCGCTGGCGATCTCGACCGGCTGGACCTCGGCCTTGAAGGCACGGGCGAACGGGCGGTTGACCATCTCTTCGATGCGTCGCTCGAAGCGCTGCAGGACGCCCATGCCTCACCTCCTCGCCCGCGTGTCCGTTTCGCCGTGAACCCCCGATCGGCCTGGCATGTGATCGTATCCAGGCCCGTCGAACGGGCTCATTCCCCTGCCGGTGTGCCCTTACGCCGAAGGGGCTGGAGCGCCTCTGCGTGTTAGCCTTTCGGCGCTCGCGCGAGTGGCGGAATAGGCAGACGCGCACGGTTCAGGTCCGTGTGCCCGAAAGGGTGTGGGGGTTCAACTCCCCCCTCGCGCACCACGTTCGGGGGCACCGACGGACGCCTCGTGCAGGCGGCGATCGGCGACCGGCGTCAGTCCACGAGCCGGGCGGTCCCGGTGCGGGTCGCGGCCAGACCGTCGACCAGCGTCGTCACCAGGGCGGGCACATCGGCTGCCTCGAGGCGGAAGCTGCCGACACACACCTCGTCGTGCCAGAGACTGAGGACGACCAGTCCGGCGTCACCCGCCTCGTGATGCCAGGTGACCCGCATGGCCCGCCCGCTGCCGCGCGCGTCGACCAGGACGCTGGTCTCCAGCGGGGTCGGCACGACGCGGGCTTCGAGATGAGGCACGCCTGGCATTCTGCTGTGCTGCCCCGCCGCGGGGAAGGCTTTCCGCGCGAAATGACCCGGACGGGCTCAGAGCCCGAGGGCCCGCCAGGTCCTGGGACCGACCACGCCGGAGTCGCCCAACCCCTTGCGGATCTGGAACGCCCGCACCTTGGCCCTGGTGACCGGGCCGTACCAGCCGGTCGCCCGGACACCGAGGCGACGCTGGACCTTCTGGACCCGCGTGCCGGTGCTGCCATAGCGCAGGTACTTGAAGGACGAGCTCGCCGTCGTGGCGTGCAGCGGCTTGCGGAACACCTCGGCGATCCACACCCGACCGTTCGCCCAGACCGCGCCGACACCGACCTCGGTGTAGTCGCGGTCGAGCAGGTTGGCCTTGTGACCGGGGCTGGCCATGAACGCGCTGTGGACGGTGGCGACGCTGGGCCCGTAGCCCACGTTCTCGCCGACCCAGCGGAAGTTGCGCACCTGCTGGGCGAGCGACGGGTTGTGGTAGAGCACGTTGCGTGCGGCCATCCGCCGGGCCTGCCCGCGGGCCACCGCGACCAGGTCGCTGCGGGTCGTCAGGCGGTGCACCCCGCGGGCCGAGCGCGCCGAGTTGATCTTGCTCGTCACCGCTGACTCCGTGCTGGTGGCGCCGGCCGGTCGAGCGGTCGCTGCGCCGACGAGGAAGACCGCCAGCACCAGCGCGAAGCTGGTGAGGAGGGCGATGACGCGCTGCGAGACGCGTGGCGCGGGCAGTACGGCGGTGTCGGACACAGGTCTGGGCCCCATCAGGTCTGTCGGATTTGTGTGTGCTTATGCAGTCGACCCGGCAGCCCGGATCCTGAGTGCGCCGGACGGGTGATGCGCCCACATCTGTGCGGCAGGATGGCTGTCGTGCCGGAGCTGCCCGAGGTCCAAGCACTCGTCGACCTCCTCGCCGATCGCGCCGTCGGCCGCGTCGTGGCCCGCGTCGACGTCGCGGCGATCAGCGTGCTGAAGACCTACGACCCGCCGGTCACCGCGCTGGCCGGCCTCGAGGTCACCGGCACCGCGCGGTGGGGCAAGTTCCTCGACCTGGACATCTCCGGGCTGCACCTGGCCATCCATCTGGCCCGCGGCGGGTGGCTGCGCTGGAGCGAGGCCCTCTCGCCGGTGCCACCACGGCCCGGGAAGGGGCCGCTGGCTCTCCGGGTGCACCTCGACGACGGGTCGGGCTTCGACCTCACCGAGGCGGGCACCCAGAAAAGACTCGCGGTGTACGTCGTGCGCACGCCGTACGACGTGCCGGGCATCGCCCGTCTCGGGCCCGACCCGCTGGCACCCGGCTTCGATGTCGCCGCGCTCGCCGCGCTCCTCGACGGCTCACGGCACCAGCTCAAGGGCGTGCTGCGCGACCAGTCGGTGCTCGCGGGAGTCGGGAACGCCTACTCCGACGAGGTGCTGCACGCGGCCCGGATGTCTCCCTACCGGCTGGCGGGCACCCTCAGCGACGAGGAGGTCGCCACGCTGCACGCCGCTCTCCTCAGCGTCCTGGGCGACGCGCTCGAACGGACCCGCGGGCTCGGCGCCGGGCAGCTGAAGTCGGACAAGAAGACGGCGATGCGCGTCCACGGCCGCGCCGGGCAGCCGTGCCCGGTATGCGGTGACACGGTGCGCGAGGTGTCCTTCGCCGACTCGGCCCTGCAGTACTGCCCGACCTGCCAGACGGGCGGCAAGCCGCTCGCCGACAGGCGGCTGTCGCGCCTGCTCAAATGACATAACCGGCGAACTGGGCCCGTAGACTCGGGTCAATCCCCGCACTTCCCGAAGGATCTCTGTGACCCAGACCGCGCGCGGCGCGCGCCCGCGCCCCGCCGTGGGCCGTCACGTCCTGCCCGCGCCGGCCCGGCGCCGGACGCGACCGTGGGTCTGGCTGGCCCTCGCGGCGGTGGTGCTGGTGGGGGCGTTCGGCGTCTGGCTGGCGACCGGGCTGCTGTCGGCCTCGCGGACCGTGCAGGAGCGGGCGGGCGAGGCGCAGGCGTCACTGCAGCAGTTCCGCGACACGTTGAAGGTCGGCGACCGGGAGCAGGCGCAGCGCCACCTCGCGGCGGCGAAGAAGGCCCTGGCCTCGGCGGAGACGGCCGCGTCGCAGCGGCAGGTCCGGATTGCCTCGGGACTGCCCTACGTCGGAGCCACTGTCGCCGACCTCGACCACCTGCTGGCAGCCGCCGACATCATGACCGCGTCGGCCACCGACGCCCTCGACGTCTACCGGGACTTCGCCGGGCAGGACTCGAAGCTGTTCCGCAACAGCACGTTCAGCCTCCCGGCCATCCACAGTGCGCGGAAGTCGGTCGCGGACATCGCCGCCTCGATGGACCGGGCCGAAGCCGAGCTGAACGCGGTGACCGGGGACGGCCCCAAGGGCGGCCAGGCGCTGGAGAAGAAGACGTCGGCGCTGACCCAGGTCGCCGCCCTGCGGGCGGAGCTCGTCGCCCTCGGGCCGCTGCTGGACGCCCTGCCCGCGGCGGTGGGCGAGGGTGGTCGCAAGACCTATCTGGTCACCGTTCTGAACCCGGCCGAGATGCGGGCCCCTGGCGGCGCGCCGCTGTCGGTCGCGTTCATCCGCTTCACGGACGGCAAGATGTCGACCCGGCTCAAGGGCCAGACGTCCGTGCTGACCAACGGGAACCAGTTTCTCCCGTGGACGCCGGTGAAGGGCGACGTGTTCGTCGGGCCCGGGCCCAAGCGGTTCGCCAACGCCAACATCAACCCGGACTTCCCGGTGGCGGCCGAGGAGATGCGACGAGCCGCTCGTCCCCACTTCGGCATCCGCGCCGACGGCGTCATCGCGCTCGACGTCGTGGCCGTCTCGCACCTGCTGAAGGCGACCGGCCCGATCGAGTCGGGCGCCTACGGCACGCTGACCTCCGAGAACGTCGCCCAGAAGCTGGTCATCGACGCCTACGAGAAGTCCTTGGACCAGGACGCGCGACACGAGGGCAACGACGACCTGATGACCCTGATGCTCGCCAAGCTCACCGAGGGCGGCGGCATGATCGGAAAGGCACGGGCTCTCGGCGAGGCGGTGCCGGGCCGGCACCTGCAGATGTACTTCCGCGACGCCGACCTGCAGCACCTGGTGCAGAAGGAGGGGTCAGCCGGCGAGGTCGCTGCTGCCGAGACCGGCGACCTGGCCGCTGTCTACACGCAGAACGGCAACGGCAGCAAGGTCGACGTGTTCCAACACCGGACCGTCCGGGAGACGATCCGGTTGCGCGAGGACGGCTCGGCGCGGGTCCGACGGACCGTCAGGATCGAGAACCGGACCCCGCCGTACGTCGGCCCCGGTGTCGACGAGCAGCGTGGCTACTTCACGCGCTGGGTCCAGCTCAAGGTGCTGAACCTGATGCCTCCCGGGGCCGAGGTCATCAGGGCGCCCGGCGCGGGCGTTGCCACATCGGTCGTCGACGGACTCGACCAGGACGGGCGCGTCTTCGCTGAGGGAATCATCGTGATCCCACCCGGGAAGAATGCCGAGCTCACCTGGGTCTACGACGTTCCGCGCGCGGCCCTCCGAGACGGTGATGGGCTCCGGCTGCTGGTCCACACCGAGACCCAGGCGACCCTGGTCGATCCGTCGTTCGAACTCACCGTCGTGCCACCCGCCGGCTGGGCGACCCGGCCGGGACCGGGTGGCTGGAAGGCCGTCGACGGCGGTGCTGCGATCACCGTTCCCATGGACCGGGCCCGGCTCCTGCAGTTGTTGGTGTCACCTTCGTAGTCGTCGCCGTGGTGCGACTCGTCAGGAACGCCCGGCGTTGTCGCGTTCCTTCGCCACATCCGAGTCGACCATCATCTCGATCAGCTCCGTGAAGCCAACCGTGGGTCGCCAGTCCAACCTTTCCGCTGCCTTGGTGGCGTCCCCGATCAACAGGTCCACCTCGGCCGGCCGGAAGAACCGTGGATCCTGCTCGACGTGCGGCGTCCAGTCGTCGATGCCGGCTCGCGCGAAGGCCACATCGAGGAGTTCGCGGATCGTGTGCGTCTCACCGGTGGCGATGACGTAGTCATCCGGTTCGTCCTGCTGAAGCATTCGCCACATGGCGTCCACGTAGTCGCCCGCAAAGCCCCAGTCGCGGCGCGAGTCGAGGTTGCCGAGCGAGACCCTTTCCTGGAGCCCCAGCGATATGCGGGCGACTGCGCGGGTGATCTTGCGGGTCACGAACTCGTGCCCACGTCGTGGGCTCTCGTGGTTGAACAAGATGCCGGAGCACGCGTATGCGTTGTAGGACTCCCGGTAGTTGACGGTCATGTAGTGCCCGAACGTCTTCGCGACGCCGTACGGCGAACGCGGATGGAACGGAGTCTCTTCGTTCTGCGGCGTCTGCCGGACCTTGCCGAACATCTCCGAGCTGGATGCCTGGTAGAAGCGGACGCTGCCCATGTCGCTCTGGGTGGCGATGCGGATCGCTTCCAGGATCCGAAGGACGCCCATGCCGGTGATCTCGCCGGTGAGCTCCGCCTGCTTCCAGGAGAGACCGACGAAGCTGATCGCGGCCAGGTTGTAGACCTCATCGGGCTGGGAGATGTCCACCGCCCCGATCAGGCTGGACAGGTCCCTCAGGTCCCCCTCCAACAGCTCCACGGACGGCACCAGGCGCTCCACGGTCGAGACCTTGGGATTGCTCTGCCCGCTCACCAGGCCGAAGACCTCGTAGCCCTTCGCGGCAAGGAACTCTGCGAGATAGAGCCCGTCCTGGCCGGTGATGCCTGTGATCAGCGCCCGTGGCACGTCGTCGCCCTCCTGGTGTCAATGAGTGCCCATTGTGCCGGTCTCCCGGTCCATCCCCGGCGCTGAGGGTGCACCGCAGGCAAGCGGACGTCAGCGAACAAGACTGAGCAGGTAGTCGCCGTAGCCGCTGTTGCGCAGGGGTTCGGCGAGGCGGACCAGCTGCGCGGCGTCGATGTATCCCTCCTGGAAGGCGACCTCCTCGATGCAGCCGATCTTGTAGCCCTGCCGCTCCTCGATCACTCTCACGAACTCGCTGGCCTGCATCAGCGAGTTGAAGCTGCCGGTGTCCAGCCACGCCGTTCCGCGCGGGAGGACACTCACCTTGAGGTCACCCTGAGCAAGGTAGGCGAGGTTGACCTCGGTTATCTCCAGCTCGCCACGGTCGCTGGGCCGCAGGCTCGCGGCGATCCCGACCACCCTGTTGTCATAGAAGTAGAGACCCGGGACCGCGTAGTTGCTCTTCGGCTTGGTGGGCTTCTCCTCGAGGGAGAGCACACTGCCGGAGTCGTCGAACTCCACGACTCCGTAGTCGTGCGGGTTGGCCACCTCGTAGGCGAACACGCAGGCACCCGTGAGACCGGCCTGGTCCTTCAGCTGCCCGTCCAGCCCCACGCCGTAGAAGATGTTGTCGCCGAGCACCAGCGCAACGCTCTCATCGCCGATGAAGTCCGCGCCGATGACGAAGGCCTGCGCGAGCCCCTCCGGTCGCGCCTGTTCGGCGTACGTCAGCCGGATGCCGAGGTCGGACCCGTCGCCGAGCAGGTGCTCGAACTGCTCCCTGTGCTCGGGAGTCGTGATGACGAGAATCTCGCGGATGCCTGCTGCCATCAGCGTCGACAGCGGGTAGAAGACCATCGGCTTGTCGTAGATCGGCATCAGCTGCTTGCTGATGCCCTTGGTGATCGGGTAGAGCCGGGTGCCCGATCCGCCGGCCAAGATGATCCCTCGCATGGTCGGACAGGCTAGCCCGACTCGTTAGACTCGGCCCACCATGAAGATCCTCGTGACCGGCGGAGCCGGGTTCATCGGGTCCCACTACGTCCGGTCGCTGCTGACGGACCGCTACGGCACTACGAAGGACGTTGAAGTCGCCGTCCTGGACAAGCTCACCTATGCGGGGAACCTCGCCAACCTCGCGGCCGTTCGCGACGACCCACGGCTGACCTTCATCGAGGGCGACATCCTCGACGCCGGCCTGGTCGACTCCCTGGTCGGCGAGAGCAGTGTCGTGGTGCACTTCGCAGCGGAGTCACACGTCGACCGATCCATCCTCGGTGCCGCCGACTTCGTGATGACCAACGTGGTGGGGACTCAGACCCTGCTCGACGCGGCGCTGCGGCACCCGGTGGACCGGTTCGTGCACATCTCGACCGACGAGGTCTACGGGTCGGTCAGCTCCGGCTCGTGGCCGGAGGACCACCCGCTGAGGCCGACCTCGCCGTACTCCGCCTCCAAGGCGGCCAGCGACCTGCTCGCACTCTCGTACGCGACCACCCACGGCGTCCCGGTCGTCGTGACGCGTTGCTCCAACAACTACGGCCCCTACCAGTTCCCCGAGAAGGTCGTCCCGCTGTTCGTGACCAACCTGCTCGACGGTGGGCGGGTGCCGCTGTACGGCGACGGGTCGCACATCCGGGACTGGCTGCACGTCGACGACCACTGCCGCGCCATCCAGCTGGTCGTCGAGGGCGGGCGAGCCGGTGAGATCTACAACATCGGCGGCGGGACCGAGCTCTCCAACAGGGAGCTCACCGGGTTGCTGGTCGAGGCCTGTGGTGCGGGCTGGGACTCCGTCGACCACGTCGAGGACCGCAAGGGCCACGACCAGCGCTACAGCGTCGACATCACGAAGATCTCCGACGAGCTGGGCTACGAGCCACAGGTGCCGTTCGACCGCGGGCTGGCCGACACGGTCGCCTGGTACCGCGAGAACCGCTCGTGGTGGGAGCCGCTCAAGGACCGCGCAGCCTTCGCCCGATGACGCGCTGGCTCGTCACCGGCGCCGGCGGGATGTTGGGTCTCGACATGCTCGGGGGGCTGCGCTCCTCCGGCAACGAGGCCGTCGGCCTGTCGCGGTCAGAGCTCGACATCACGGACGAGCGAGCGGTCATGCGTGCCGTCGACGGCGTCGATGTCGTCGTCAACTGTGCCGCCTGGACCGACGTCGATGCCGCGGAGTCGCACGAGGCGGAGGCGCAGCTCGTCAACGGGGAGGGGCCGCGCCTGCTTGCACTCGGCTGCCGGTCGGCGGGAGCCCGCCTCGTCCAGGTGTCGACCGACTACGTGTTCTCGGGCGAGTCGGACTCGCCGTACGACGAGGACGCGCCCCTGTCACCGCGGTCGGCGTACGGCCGGTCGAAAGCCGTCGGCGAGACGAACGTCCGCTCCGTCCTCCCGGCGTCGTCGTACATCGTGCGGACCGCCTGGCTGTATGGCGCGGGCGGTCGCAACTTCGTCCGGACCATGATCGGGTTGGAACGCAGCAAGGACGTCGTGGACGTCGTGGACGACCAACGCGGCCAGCCGACCTGGTCCATGGATGTCGCACGGCAGATCGAGACGTTGGTGGCCAGCTCGGCACCGGCCGGCACCTATCACGCGACAGCATCAGGAGAGACGACGTGGTGTGGTCTGGCGCGAGCCGTCTTCCACGCACTCGGCGCCGACCCCGACCGGGTGCGGCCCATCTCCAGCGACCAGGTCTCGCGTGCCGCCCGACGCCCTGACTACTCCGTTCTCGGCCACTCCGCCTGGAGCCGGATCGGGATCGACCCGATCGCTGATTGGGAGGCACAGCTGGCAGCCGCGCTGCCGGCCGTGATGGCGGGGTCGACACCGTCATGAAGATCGCCATGATGGGTTCCCGCGGTGTGCCGGCGCAATACGGCGGTTTCGAGACTGCCATCGAAGAGATCGGCCGGAGACTGGTGGTCGCCGACCATGACGTGATCGTCTACTGCCGAAACCCGGGTCAGTCCCAGCGTGAGCATCTCGGCATGAGGTTGATCAACCTCCCGGCGGTTCGGAAGAAGTCCCTGGAGACGCTGTCTCACACCCTGCTGTCCGCGCTGCATGCGGCGCTGCGTGCCCGGCCCGACGTCGTCGTCCTGTTCAACGCCGCCAACTTTCCCTTCATCCCGCTTCTGCGCCTCGCCGGCATTCCGGTCGCCGTGCACCTCGACGGCTTGGAGTGGAAGCGCGCCAAGTGGAAGGGCCTGGGGCAGCGCTACTACAAGGCCGCGGAGCGGCTCAGTGTGCGGTGGGCCGGCGAGGTGATCGCGGACGCCCGCGGCATCGCCGATCACGTGCGCAGCTCGTATGGGAGGGAGAGCGTTTACATCCCGTACGGCGCGCCGGTGATCACACCCGGCGCGGACCGTCTCGTCGACGTCGACCTGGCGCCGGGGAAGTATCACCTGGTGGTGGCCCGGTTCGAGCCGGAGAACCACGTCGACGTGATCGTCGACGGCTACGTTCGCAGCGCTGCCTCGTTGCCGCTGGTCGTCGTGGGCTCGGCGCCCTATGCGGACGCCTACATGCAGCTGGTGCATGCCCGCGCCGACGAGGCCCGGGTGCGCTTCCTCGGCCCCGTATGGGATCAGGAGCTCTTGGACCAGATGTACTCCAACGCTGCCTCCTACCTTCACGGGCACTCGGTCGGTGGAACCAATCCGTCACTGCTGCGCGCCATGGGCGCGGGTGCCCCGGTCATCGCCTATGACGTCAACTTCAATCGTGAGGTCACCGGAGGTCACCTGCAGACGTTCACCGATCCGGCCGGTGTTGCTCGTGCACTCGAAGAGGCGGAGTCCGACCCCGCTACCTCGGCGGAGCGCGCGACGCTGGCGCTCGCCCATGCACAACGGAGCTACTCGTGGGACGCCGTCGCCCGCGAGTATGCGGATCTGTGTCGTGGCCTTCACGACAGAGGCAGGACGGTCCGGCCGTGACCCTGCTCGTGGACGCGCATCACCTCGGCATGCGCCGGACCGGGAACGAGACCTGGACGCGCAACATGGTCATCGGCTTGATGCGTCAGGCATCACCGGGTGAGCTGGAGATCGTCATCTCCCCGGCCGGCGAGCGAGATCTGGCCGACATGGGGCTGACCGCCGCCCATCATGTTTCCGACCGCAGCTCCCGCCGCCTGTTGATCGACCTGCCACGCGTCATTCGACGGTCCCGCGCGACGGCAGTCCTGTGTCAGTACACGGCGCCCTTGTCCCGCGTTCCCACGGTTCTGGCGATCCACGATCTGTCCTTCGAGGATCCCCGGTCCTCGGAGTGGCTGCCCCGGCGGTCTCGGGCCCGGATGCGGCTCTCTGTTGGTCTTTCTTGTCGGCGAGCCGAGTCGATCCTGGTCCTGTCGGAGTGGGGTCGCCAGGACCTCCTTCGCTGGCACGATGTCTCGCCTGACCGAGTTCGGGTGGTCAGTGCTGCTGTCGACCCCGACCTGCAGAGGCTGCTGTCCGTCGCCGCGACCCACGAACGGGGGCAGGGACGATTCCGGGTGCTCGCTGTCGGCAACGTGCTGCCCCGCAAGAACCTCGGCGTCCTGTCGGCCGCCGTTGCCCGCCTTGTCGCGGATGGCATCGATGCCGAGCTCCGGATCGTGGGGCAGGTCCCCGGGACCGGCACCTCCGTCGCCAAGCAGATGTCGGACCTGCTCGGTGACCGACTGACCATGACCGGATATGTCTCCATGAGCGAGCTCGCCGGCGAGTATCTCGGGGCAGACGTCTTGGCGTTCCCCTCGCTGTACGAAGGCTTCGGCATCCCCATCGTCGAAGCGATGACGGCCGGGCTACCTGTCGTCGCGAGCACGGCCACCTGCCTGCCAGAGATCGTGCAGCAAGCGGGCCTGTTGGCCGTACCCGACGATGTCGGCACCTGGACCGCCCACCTCGCAAGCCTCGCCAGTGACCCGGCGCTGCGGGAGAAGCTGGTGGCTCTCGGGCAGGCGCGAGCCGCCGACTTCTCGTGGGACCTGAGCGCGACAACGGCGTTGCAAGCGCTCCGCGATGTGGCTGATCGGTCTGCCTAGCCTGCGCCGGCGGCGCGGATCGTGTCGGCGGGATAGATGAACGGGTTGCCATGCAGAATCCCGTCCACAATGACGTCGAGTCCCAACGACCGCCCGGGCAGGAGCTGACCGGGGTCCTCGAGCTTGCACGCGAACACCGGATCGCTTCCGGTCGGCTCCATGAACTCGAGAGGGATCATCCGCCGGAAGAAGAAGTGATAGGCGTACTGCCTGGCCCGCCGGGCAGTTGCCTCATCAAGCCGTTTGCCCAACGGCAGCTGGCCGAGCACGTCGTGGTACTGCTCCACCGAGCTGACGTCGATGGAGACGCCCTTCCCTCTGATCCAGGCCTCACCAGCGACGATGACGGGCAGGCCCACCGCCGACAGCTCCACACCTGTCTTCGTCCCGTAGATGATCACGCTGTCGCACTCGAGCATCGCCGCGTACGTGCTGAGATCGCTCTCAGGCGGGATCACGAACACGTTCTGGGGCAGTTCCGGAAAGCGCAGCTGCAGCTCCTCCATCACACGTTGGCGAGAGGGAACGGAGCCGGTGATCTCCGCGGGATGCACGCGAATGAGCAGCTGCAGCTCGGGGTGCTCGGCGAACCAGCGAACGGTGTCGACGATCCAGTCCAACATGGTGGCGAACGCGTTCGCGGGGTAGTGAAGCTGCGCGTCCCACATCACGTTCGTCAGCAGGCCGATGCACGGTTTCGAGAAGTCGACACCTGTCACCCGCTCGATCTCGCGGGTGTCGGCTTCGGGGGGTTCGTGAAACCAGATCCAGTCGTGGGTCCCGGTCCACCTGCTCTTCAGGTATCCGAGGATCTCGTTCTCGCGGTCCTCGTCCCAGCCGAGCGCCTCCCAGACCTCGTTCGGCTCGGTCAGGAGGGTGTGGTGGTATGTGTCGCCATGGCTGAAGATGAACGTGCGGGCACGGTAGGCAGGGTTCCAGTTGACGACCCGCACCCCCTCGTGCCGCGCCACCTCGCCGACGATCCCCTGCGGCACGTAGATGCCGTGATGGAAGGCCGCCACGTCGAACTCGTGGGTGCGCATCAATGTGGTCGTCGCCCGGGCGGTCAGCACCGCCGCCTGCACATACCTTCTCAACACGGCCAAGGCCTGGGCCTCGCCGTCAAGGGTGGCTCGTGCGAAGAAGCGAAGCGTGCCCGCAAGTGCGTGCTCGCCGATGGCCAGTCCGTCCAGGGTGAGCGCGGCCACGCTCTCGAGCGTGGTCGCCTCGGCCAGTCGAGAGGCCTCCTCGTGGTCCTCGGGGGTCAGCAGGCTCGAGTAGGAGTGGACCGTCGCACCGATCTCCTCATACGTCCGCCGGCCCGCCGCGAAGCACCCGGGGCACAGCAAGCGCCGCGGTCCGCTCCGCGCCATCCGCTCGGGTGTCCCGAGCCGCGTGATCGTGCAGTCCATGCAGGCCGGGAGAACGGTGTCGCACAGCAGGACATGTACGTCGTGCCCGCGCATCCGTAGTGCCGCGGCCAACATGGACTCCATGGTGAGTCCGTTGAGGTAACCCCCGATGTTGGTCCCGAGGAGCACCCGACGAGGGGGCCCGTCTGGCGCAACGTGCAGCTCGCTCGGGCTGGACACGATTCGCGGGCGAGCCGTGACCAGCTTTCGGCGGCGGTTCGCCGTCTGCAGGGCGGTGCTGTTCTTGAGCCGGGGTCGCACGTTCTCCCGCACCCACGTGCTCCAGTCGCGGACCGGCGACGTCATGACATGCTCTGTTGGCGGTCGGCGTGGACGAACAGGAAGTTGTTGGTGTAGGCACCGGCGACCTGCTCGTTCAGGGCCTCCGGGCTCGATCGCCAGACTCCTGGCATCTCGCGGAGCCGACCTTCTGTGTCGCGGTACCACGCCCGGTAGCCGATCGTCGCGAGCAGGTCGAACGTGTCGATGACCGCGACGCCGGCGTGCCGGTACTCGACCTCAACCAGTAGGTGGGGACGTTGGTCCTCGAGGAGCTTCGTCCCGCCGCGCAGCACCTTCAGCTCATGCCCCTCGACGTCGCACTTGATGAGGCCGACCGGGGCCTGGAGCGTCTCGTCATCGAGGCGTCGCGTCTCGACGTCGACGGCGACCGCGGATGGGTCACCGGCCTCCAGCGTCGCCTGCCCGACAACTCTCTCGTCGCCCTCAACCGGGATGGAGAGACGGGCCACGCCGGCCGAGTCGCTCAACGCGACGGTGCGCAGCTCCACGTTGCGCAGACGCGGCCCGGACAGCCCGGCTCGCAGGAAGCGAGCCAGATCAGGCTGCGGCTCGTAGGCGACGACGCGCCCAGCCGGGCCCACGAGGCGTGACATCCGGTAGGTGTACACGCCCTTGTGTGCGCCGATGTCGATCGCCGTGTCGCCCGGTCGAAGCAAACGGGGCAACAAGTCGAGCTCGGGTTCTCGCGAGTCGCCGTATCGAGCCCTCAGCACAAGCGAGGCCCGTGGCGGGAGAGTGCGTGCGAGCGCCTGTTTCCACGTCACGTCGGTACTGCCGCGGCTTGCTCGTCGGCCAGCCCTACGAGCACGTCTGCGCTTGGCAGCTGCTCGAACACCCAGGTTGCGCCGGCCGCTGCCAGCTCTCGCGAGCGGTGGATGCCGGTGGCGACCGCGACCGCACGCAGACCGAGCAGCTGGGCACACTCGACGTCGAGCGGGGTGTCACCGATGAGCAGTGCTCTCTCGGCCGCTGCCCTTCCCCACTGGTCTGTGGCCCGTTCCACCGCACACCGGCCGATCGCCGCGCGGTCGTAGCCGTCGTCGGCGAAGCCACCACCGTGACCGAAGAACCCATCGAGGTCATAGGACCGCAGCTTCGCCTCCGCGCCGGCGCGCATGTTTCCGGTCAGGAGAACGTTCGCCACGTCCGGACGGGCCGACAGGTCCTCGAGCGTCTCTCGGACGCCCAGGAGCACCTGTCCGCGGCGCTGCTCGAGCCGACCCGGCAGCGCCCGCGTGTACGCCGCGAGGATGGCGGACTCCAGGGCATCGTCAGGATCGTGGCCGCGGCCGGTGAGAATCAGCCGGATGATCATCCGGTCGGTCAGTCCGGACGTGTGCATCTCGGACAGCGACGGTCGCTCACCGAGGACGGCTTCGAAGCCGTCCTCCAACGCGGGTACGCCGGCCCGTGCCGTCGTGAGCAGGGTGCCGTCGATGTCCCAGAAGAGGACGTGCATCAGGACGCGCTCGCTGTCCGGCGGACTGCGTCCGCGATCGCCCCGGCGTCCAGGCCGTGCGCTTGCAGGACAGCGTCGTTGCTTCCGCACCGCGGGACGCCGGTCACCGCCACCTGACTCGTGCGACCACGCCATGCCGACAGCGCGGTCTGTGCCAGCAGGAACTGGCCCATGCCGCCGCGAGCAACGTGGTTCTCGGCGGTCACGAGCGCGGGGGCGGCCGCCAGGACATCGTCGACCCACCATGCCTCGTCCAGCCGGTTCAACCACGGCATGGCAACGACGCCGACATGGATCTGCTCATCTGCGAGCAGCTCGGCCGCCGACCAGCACTGCCCCACCATGACGGGGCCGGCGGCGACCAGCGTGGCGTGCTCGCCTCGCCGCAGCCACGTGCCCCTGCCGACGAGCGGGTCATCCGTCGGCCAGGAGATCGGCGGTGCTGGGACAGGCGGGCTGGTGAGCCGCACGTACGCGGACCCTGGGTTGTCGTCGAGCACCCACCTGAGCAGGGCCGGCACCTCGTCAGGGTGGCCGGGCTCGACGACGACGAGATCGTGCACCATGGCGAACGACGCGACGTCGGTGACCGCCTGATGGGAGTGCCCCGGACCGCCCGGGATCACTCCCGCGAGTGAGCCGACGTAGACGATCCGGCGGCCTTCCGTGGAGTTGACCAGCACCTGCTCGTGGGGTCGACCCGACAAGAAGCTGGCAAAGGAGTGGACGACGGGAAGCGCTCCGCGAAGCGCTAGCCCCCCCGCCTGGGACACCATGTCCTGCTCCGCGATGCCGCACTCGATGAACCGGTCCGGAAAGCGGGCGGCGAACGGCACCAGCCCGGTGTCGAGAACGAGGTCGCCGTCGAGGACGACGAGCTCGGGCCGCTCGGCCGCCAGGTCGCACAACGCGGCGGAGTAGGCGTTCACCAGCTTTCCCCCCTCGGCTGGTGGCCGCGGCTGCAGAGGAGCAGTCATGCGCTGGAGGGCGCTCAGGCCGGCGGCTGCGACCGCCGCGTCCAGCCGCTCGAACAGCTGGCCGACGGCCTTGTCGTACGTCGCCGCATCGGGTGCACCGGAGTGGAAGGGATAGAGGTCACCGTCGGGAGGGAAGTCCTCCATGAACGAGACGCCCTTGCCCTTGACCGTGTCCGCGATGACGACGCCGGGCCGGTCCCGATCTCCGTCGAGGTCGCGCATCGCTGCGTCGAGAGCCGCGATGTCGTGGCCGTCGACCCGGCGTACGGCCCAACCGAAGGCAGCGAACTTCGCCGCGAGGTCACCGAGGTCGGACACGCGGGCAACCCAGGTGTCGGACTGGATCTTGTTGTGGTCGACGATCACGGTGATCGCTCCGAGGCGCCGGTTCACGGCCCCCTGCAGGGCCTCCCAGTTCTGGCCCTCCTGGAGCTCGCCGTCACCGGTGAGGACGTAGATCGGCCGGGCCGTGCCGTGCAGCCGGTCGGCCTCGGCCATCCCCTTCGCCTTGGAGATGCCCATGCCGAGGGAGCCGGTGTTGGCCTCGACGAAAGGGGTGTTCACGTCGGGGTGCCCGGGAAGCCCGTCCATGGCTCGCAAGCGGTGGATCAGGTCGAAGTCCAGCCGTCCGGTGGCCGTGAGCACGGCGTACATGCCGGGGGCGTCGTGGCCCTTGGACGAGAAGTAGGTCCCGCTCAGCTCGGAGGACCCGGACAGAGCGGCCAACCGGTCGAGATAGATCCACGTCACGATGTCGAGCGAGCTGAAGCTCGAGCCGATGTGACCGGACCCGGCGCGCATGATCATGTACAGCGTGTTGACGCGCGCCATGTCGGCGAACAGTGACGCGCGTGCGGGGGCAGGCACCTCGCTGGCGGTCCAGACCCGTGTGAACTCATCCTGCGGAACGAAGGTCAGCTCGTGCACGGCTCAACCGTCCGATCGTGGCTGGGTCGTGGCGGGGAGCGGGACGATCTCGGGCAGCGAGGCCTGTCCCGACCCGATCAGGCGTTCCAGCGTGTCCCAGTCATGCTCGTGGTTCACGTCGAAGCCTTCGAGGTCGGGCGAGATCCATGGCCGCACGACGCGACCGGCGATCGTCCCGTCCCGGTCCAGGCAGCGGATCCGGGCAACCTCCAGGCTGGCGTTCTGGACGTACACGGGCGGCAGGCTCTGGTAGGGCCGGCTGTGCCACGGCGGCGTGGCGCCGCCATCGTCTAGCAGCGCTGTCATCCTGTCCCCAGCCTCGGAGATGACCCACATCTTGGCCGGATGCTGGCTCACCTTCTCCACGGCACGCAGCGAGTCGGCAGCCTCATCGTCGAGAAGCGCGCGGACCGCACCCGCGACCGTCTGCGGGGTGCGCAACGGGCTCGTGGGACGGAGGATCGCGAACACGTCGACGGACACCCCCGCGGACCTCAGCTTCGCCACGGCGTGCGTCACCCAGTCGATGTCCGGCGAGAGATCGGCCGCGAACTCGGCGGGCCGGAGCCACGGGGCTTCGGCGCCGTAGCGACGGGCGACGTCTGCCGTGGCCGGGTCCTCTGTCGAGACCACCACGCGGTCGAAGACATCGCTGCGCAACGCCGCGGCGATCGTGTAGGCGAGCAGCGGATGACCGCCCAGCTCACGAAGGTTCTTGCCGGGCACCCGCGTGCTGCCGGCCCGTGCCGGCACCAGCGCGACAATCCCCGACGGCGGAGACATCAGACGGCCGCCGGATCGTGGAGCACCGCTACCGTCTTCCAGTCGCTGTAGACGTCGAGCACTTCCGTGCCCGCTTCCCGGAAGCCGTTGCCGGACTGCCGGAAGCCCCCGAACGGCATGTGCGGCTCGCTGCCATAGGTGGGGCCGTTGACGACGACCATCCCCGCTTGGATCGCGTTCGTGAACGCGTGGGCGCGGTTGATGTTCGAGGTCCAGATCGCGGCGGTCAGGCCGTACGACGTGTCGTCGGCCAGCCGCACGGCAGCCGCGAAGTCGGGAACCCGGTAGAGACAGGTGATCGGCCCGAACAGCTCCTGGTGGGAGATCTCGTCGTCGGCGCGGACGTTCTCCAGAAGGGTCGGGGCCACGAAGCAGCCACCGTCGTAGCCGGGCCCGGTCAGCTGGTCGCCCCCCGTCAGCAGGGTTGCGCCGCGATCCCTCGCGGCGGCGACCGCTGACAGCATCGTCCTCCATCTGCTGCTTGTTGATCACTGGTCCGAGATCGCCGTCCACGGCGCTGATCCGCAGCTGCTTGACCCGCTCAAGCAGGCGGCGGCGGAACTCGTCATAGACCGCGTCCATGACGATGATGCGACTTCCTGCTGCGCACCGCTGTCCGGCGTTGGTGAATGCCGACTGCCAGGTGGCCTCGACGGCTCGTTCGATGTCGGCGTCGTCACAGACGACGAGTGGGTTCTTGCCGCCGAGCTCGAGGCAGGTCTTCACCAGTCGAGCCGCCGTGCGCGTCGCAATCGAGCGCCCGACTGCAGCGGAGCCGGTGAAGCTCACCACGTCGACGCCCGCGTCGACGAGAGCGGCGCCGGCCTCGGGCCCGATCCCCTGCACCAGGTTGAGGACAGCGCCCGGGACGCCGGCCTCGTGTAGCAGCTCGACGAACCGCACGGCACTGAACGGTGTGTTCTCCGAGGGCTTGAGGACGACGGCGTTCCCGCACAGCAGGGCAGGGAACACCTTCCACGCGTAGTTCGGCACGGGCGTGTTCGCCGCGACGATGAGTGCCGCGACGCCGAGCGGGGCTCGGTGCATGGTGACCGACTTGCCCGGGACCGCGCTTGTCGTCGTACGTCCGTAGAAGCGGCGCCCCTCGCCGGCGATGAAGTGGCCCATCTCGACGGCGCCGTTGAGCTCGCCCTGCGCGTCCTTCTCCGGCTTGCCTGTCTCCTGGCGCACGATGCCGATCAGGTCGGCGGCTTCGGCTTCGAGCCGTTGCGCAGCGCGCCGGATGATGAGCCCTCGCTCGACGACGGTGCGCCCCGCCCACTCTGTCGCCGCATCTCTGGCGGCAGCCACCGCGTGCGCGACGTCGGTGCCGTCGGAGCGCGCCAGCAGCCCCAGCTCGGTGCCATCAACCGGGGAGTGCCGTGGCACCCACGCGTCCGACCCGGCCGCGCGGAGCGCACCAGCTATCACATTGTGAGCCCGACCCAGTGGCCGGTCACCAGGCTGTGAATCCACCGTCCACCTTCAGGTTGATCCCCGTCACGTAGGAGGAGGCGTCGGAGGCCAGGAAGAGCAGGGGTCCGCCCAGCTCCGCCGGGTCTGCCATGCGCCCCATGGGAACCCGGTCGGCGAACTTGGCCACGAACTCGGCGTCCTGGTCGCCGCGCACCCCGCCAGGAGACAGCGTGTTCACCCGCACGCCCGCAGCGGCCCAGTGGGTGGCGAAGTACTTCGTCAGGTTGTCGAGAGCGGCCTTGGAGGCGCCGTACGCCGGGGGCTTGAGGAATGGCGGGGTCATCGGGATGTGTTCGTACAACCGGGCATCGGGAGAGACCGTCGCGTAGAGGGAGCCGACGTTCACGATGGATCCCCGCCCCGCCGTGGCCATCGCGGACCCGAAGACCTGCATGGCTTGAAATGCGCCGCGCACGTTGACGTCGAAGATGTCCGTGAGCTCGGCTGCATCGATGTCTTCCAAGGCCTTGCCCTCGCCCGGCGCCGGAGGGCTGTCAACGCCCGCATTGTTGACGAGTATCCCGGGCACCCCCCACCGCTGTTCCACCTCGGCCTCGGCCGCCTCCAGCTCGCCGCGTTGAGTGACGTCGGCCACGAGCAACCCGAAGCGCTCGGGTGCGGTTGTCGCGGCTCGCCGCAGGTGCTCGTCCTCGGTCTCGGGCAGGACCAGGGCCACGGTGGTGGCTCCCGCTTCCAGCAGGGTCCGAACCCAGATGGGCCCGAGCCGACCGGCGGCGCCGGTGACGACCGCGACACGGCCGGCAAGCGGTGGTGCCGTCACGAGTTGGCGGGCCCGAGCTGGTCGAGGGCGACGGCGTCGTCCACGTCCAGATCGGTGAGCAACACACGTCCGAGGACCTCGGGCAGCTGGTAGGGCCACAGGCCGTCGCCGGGGGACTTCATGTCCAGGTCGGCCTCGGTCAGCTGGTGCCCGGCCTTGAGGGGTCTCGCGGCGACGAGCTTCTTTCCCATCTTCGCCGCCGGTGTCTGCTCGGACTCGTAGAAGTTCTTGGCGGCGCTCCCCATGGCAACCCGCGTCCGCTGGAGGTCGCGCACGAGCTTGCGGAGGCCGACCGGCTCCAGTGAGAAGGCATGGTCCGTGCCGCGCAGAGCCCTGTTGAGGGTGAAGTGCTTCTCGACGATCCGCGCCCCCAGCGTGTAGGCGACGACGGCCATCGCGATGCCGCTGTCGTGCCCCGAGAAGCCGACGACGGTGTCAGGGAAGAGACCCCGGTAGGTCTCGATGACACGGAGGTCGAGCTCCTCGTAGCTCGGCGGGTAGGCGGCCGTGCACTGCAGGATCGCGACCTCGGAGTTGATGGGATGGATCGCGTCGTAGGCACGCTGGACGTCGTCGGCGGATGCCGCGCCGGTGCTGATGATCATCGGCTTGCCCAGCCCGGCCACGGTCTTGAGCAACGGGATGCTGCGGAGGTCGCCGGAGGCGAGCTTGAAGGCGGGCATGTCGAGATCGGCGAGGAACTCGGCACTCGGGACGTCGAATGCTGTTGCGAAGAACGTGATGCCCAGGTCCTTGGCGTACTGCTGGAGCTCCAGGTAGTCGTCGCGACCGAACTCCAGCGCCTCGCGGTGGGACCCGTAGGTCGGTCCGTAGGCGTTTTCGCTGTTGTAGACGGCCTCGAAGAAGTCCCTCGTGTACAGCTTCCGGTTGTCGCGCTTCTGCAGCTTGACGGCCGATGCTCCGGCCTCGTGCGCAGCGTCGAACAGTCGCTTGCAGTGCTCGACGTCGCCCTGGTGGTTGTGGCCGATCTCGGCAATGACATAGCAGTCGGTCTCGTCGGCGATCCGTCGGCCGTCGATGACGAGCTCCCGTTGCACGCTGGAGCCTTTCTGAGCGAGGTGAGCGACGACCGAATCGCCACTCCGGGTCTCAGACTAATGGCCGGTGGTCGATGTGCGCCCGTTGACGCGCTCGTCCGCGGTTGACCCGTGCCATCATGACCGACGAGGGCTTTCACGCGCCCGTTCGCTGTCAGCCGCCCCGAACGGGCGCCTAGGGACAGGACTGCCGACGTTGTCGTCCAGGAGCGGGCCAACGGCCCTTCGGACGGGATGGCTGAGCCAGCGCCTGTTCGTGGCGAATCTCGCGGGCTCGGGGATGTCGCTGGCGACCGCCCTGGTGCTCGCCCAGCGGCTCGGTGCCGACCACTACGGGGCGTATGCCTCGGCGCTGGCCATCCTCATGTACCTCGCGATCTTTGCCGACTTCGGCCTCCTGGCCACGTGCGCCCGCTTGCTGGCCGGCGCGACCGGCGACGAGTCCAGGGGTCTGGAAGGAGTGGCCTGGCGGGTGTTCCTGGGCGGCTGCCTCGTGATGAGTGCGTTGACCCTGGTGGTGGCTCTCGGCGCAGACTCCCTGTTCGCCCCCGAGGTCTCCTCCACCTTGTTGGCGGCTACACCTCTCGCCGGCGCCGCCCTCGGTGGCTATTTCCTCGAGCAGCTACTCAAGGCCGTCGGCAGGACGGGACTGCTCGCAGTCGCGACCGTGCTGTCCCGAGCGCTGCTCCTCGGCCTGGCGTTCGTGGTGACGACCCCACGGATGGCCGTCGTTGCCTATCTCGTCGCCGGGCTGCTCGCCGTCCTGGTTGTCGCCGCCGTGACGCGACCGATGGGAAGGCGACTCGGCACGGCGACCGCGGCAGTGAAAGAGGGTTATCGCGCGTTCGGTCTTGCTCTCACTGCCGGGCGAGTTCCGAGCCTTCTCGCCTACCGGCTCGACATGGTGCTGCTGGCGATTCTCGTCCCGCTCAACGAGGTGGCCAGCTACGCCTTGACCCTGGCGATCATGAATGTCGTCGTCGTCCTGTCCCAGTCGGGCGCCACCACCCGGTTCAGGTCCTTCCATGGCACCGGCTTGCCCGGAGCATTCGTTCGCCGGAATGCGGTCACGGCGGCAGCACTCGCGATCGTTGTTGTGGGGTTCGGATGGTTGCTGGTCGCGCTCGTCCTCGGGGACGACTACGACACGATGTCCGTCCTGCTTCCCCTCGTCGCCGTTGCATCGTTCCTGCAGGCCGCCTACCAACCCTTCAACTCCTGGCTGTTGGCCAACGGTCATGGTCGCCGCCTTCGCAACCTGCTTCTCGTCGTCACGGCAGTCAACCTCGTGGCCAATCTCGCCCTGATTCCCACGTTCGGGTCGGTGGGTGCTGCAGTTGCTAGCATCGCCGGCAATGGCACCTACCTGCTCCTGGCACGTCGGGCTTACCGCGAAGAGGCAGGGAATGTTCTCCGCTGACCTCGCCGCGGAAGGGTCGACCGGTGCGCCGGCCTAAGGACCGGCTCCGAGCGAGGCTTGCCCCAGCGACGTGGATGAAGCTGCGAGCACGTCGTCGTCGCGCGCGGGTGGGCGTCGCCGGCGCGATTGCCGGGGTCGTGTCGACCGCGGTCCGAATCCTGCCGGCCGCCATCGTCGTCCGCGTCCGTGACGGACTGAAGCTGCATCGGCAGCTCGACTACCCTAAAGCCCCCCTGCTGATGGTCGTGTCCTCTCCGACGGAGCTGGAGGTGCGCCTCCGTTCCTGCGAGAAGGAGCCAGAGACCGTCGACTGGCTGGAGACCACCTTCGAAGCCGGTGATGTGCTCTATGACGTGGGGGCGAACGTCGGTGCCTACTCCCTGGTGGCAGCGGCAGCATCGGGCGGCAAGGGTGCTGTCTACGCGTTCGAGCCCGGGCCTTCCACCTATGCCAGCCTGGTCGAGAACGTCGAGCTGAACCACCTCAGCGGCGTCGTGACGCCGATGCCGGTCGCCGTGGGGGACGTGACGGGCCTCGTGCCGTTCGGACTCCACTCTCACGAGAGCGGCGACGCAAGCCACGCCGGACTTGTCGTCCCGGAGACGAGCGAGAGTCTTCGGGTCCTCTCCCTCCGCCTGGACGACGTGGTGCGAGTCCTGGACGCGCCTCCCCCGACCCACCTCAAGATCGACGTGGATGGCGGTGAGTCCCGGGTGCTCGAGGGTGCGACATCGACACTCGCGTCGCCCACCCTGCGCTCCATCCTGGTCGAGATCGAGGAAGGGCGAAGCATGGTCGATGAGATCCGGGCAACCATCTGCGGCGCCGGTTTCGAGCTTCGCGCCGATGTCACGCACTTCGGCAGCCGCACACACAACTGGATCTTCGAACGCATATAGCGTGAGACGGTGAGGAGTCTCGGGGGCGCCACCAGTGCGTGGTCCGGCGGCCAGCGACTGCTCGTCGGCGCCGGAGTGGTCCTGGTTGCCTCGACCACCGCAAACCGAGTCCGCCTGCCGTTGCCCGGCGACAATCACCTGCTGCTCGAGCACGTCGTCGTCATCGCCGTCGCGGGGATCATCGTCGTCACCGGCCAGACGAGAGGCGCTCTTGCCGCTCTCCGGTCGCGGCCAGCGACCCTGCTGTTCGCCTTCATCGTCTGGGCCAGCATCATCTCGGTGCTCCGGTCACCAGATGTCGCCGCGAGCCTGGAGATCGCCGTCTGGCTGGCCTTCGACCTCGTCATCCTGGTCGCGATTCTCGTGATCTTCCAGGAAACGATGGAGCTGGAGCGGGTCGGGATCCTGGCGGCAGCGGGTGCCGCGGCGGTGGCACTGCTGGCCTGGTCGTCCAACGCCGTCCTGGACACCGACTGGGGAGTGCGCACCGGCGATGTGTACGGCGGCGCCGCGGCGTACGGCCTCAGTTTCGAGCCCAACATCCTGGCCAGCCTGCTGGCCACCTGGCTGTTCGTGGTGCTGTCGCGACGGCAGTGGGTTCAGTCCCGGCTGATGATTGCTGCCGCCGTCGCCATGGCCGTGGTCATTCCCCTCACGCAGACCCGGGGAGCGATCGTCGCGGTCGTGCTGGGCCTGGTGGTGCTGTTGCCGGGAGCCCCAACCGCTGCACGGAAGGTCATCCTGCGCGGCGCCGCACTGACGGCCGTTGCGTGCATCGCGCTCGTCGTCGTCGCTCCATCGACAGTCGACCCCCTCGTCAACAAGTTCAAGACGGCGACCGACGTCGCGGAGGGCTCTGGGGCCTACCGGCTCGACAGCTGGAAGCTGGCGTTCTCCGATCTCGACGACCCACAGGACTGGATGTTCGGGTTGGGGCTCAACAGCTTCGGCCAACGCGACTCACTCCGAGCGCCGGCAGACCGCGAGGTGCCCGACTACCTGGCCAACCTGCCCCTGGCCGTGCTCTACGACGCCGGTCTCGTCGGAGTCGCCATCCTGACCCTGCTCGTCCTGTCGGTCTTCCCCCGGAATCGATGGCGTGGCTGGGGCCTGCTGGCGGTGTTCATGACGTGTGCGATCTTGACGAGCCCGCTCTGGTTCGGCTCGACCTGGGTCCTCGTCGCGCTGGGAGCACTGGCTGCTCGGCGCAAGTGGTCGACCCCAGCCGACGTACAGGTGGTGAAGGACCAAGCCGTGTCTGGCTACGGCAACTCGGAGCCGCGGTGATGCTCGGCATGGAGCGCGAGGCACTCGTCGTACGCCGGAAGCAGTCCCCGCGCGCGCACGTCGTCGAGTGAGGGTGCTTCCTTGTCTTTGGGGGAGAGCACCGGCTCGATCTCGCTGGGCCAGCCGATGCCCAGTGCCGGATCGAGCGGGTTGACGCCGTGCTCGCGATCGGGGGCGTGGAGCTCGGAGCACAGGTAGGTGACCGTCGCTTCCTCGGTCAGGGCCATGAACGCGTGCCCGAGCCCCTCGGCGAGGTAGACGGCTTCGCGGTCCTTGTCGTCGAGCCGGACCGAGTCCCACCTGCCGAAGGTCGGCGACCCCTCCCGCACGTCGACGACGACATCGAGGACTGCGCCCCGTGAGCAGGTGACGTACTTGGCCTGGCCCGGTGGTACCTCGGCGAAGTGCACGCCGCGGATCGTCCCTCGGCGGCTCACCGAGTGGTTGACCTGCTCCACCCGGAGCCGATGCCCGATCACCTGCTCGAGCAGGTCGGCCCGGTAGCTCTCGAGGAACACGCCCCGATCGTCGTCGTGCTGCTGGGGGGTGAACACCCAGGCGCCGGCTATGGCGAGGGCACGGGACGACACAAGGTGAAAACCTACGGTACGAGGGAACTCGTAGGGTGCAGCCATGACATGGCTTCTCACCGGCGGTGCGGGTTACATCGGTTCCCACGTCGTGCGGGCACTGGGCGCCGCCGACATGGACGTGGTGGTCCTCGATGACCTGTCGACCGGACAGCGGGACTTCGTTCCCGCCGACGTCCCGCTGGTCGAGGCGTCCATCCTGGACACTCCCGCCGTGCTCCGGGCGCTCACCGACCATGACGTCCAAGGCGTCATCCACCTGGCGGCGCTGAAGTACGCCGGGGTCTCGGTGGACGAGCCGCTGCACTACTACCAGGTCAACATCGACGGCACCCGCAGCGTGCTCGCCGCGATGGCCGAGGTCGGCGTCGACCGCCTGGTCTTCTCCTCCAGCGCCAGCGTCTACGGGACCCCGGACGTCGACATCGTGACCGAGTCGACGCCGACCAGGCCGGAGAGCCCGTACGGCGAGTCCAAGCTGGCCAGCGAGTGGTTGATCGCCGACGTGGCCCGTGCCGACGGCATGCGGCACACCAGCCTGCGCTACTTCAACGTCGTCGGCTCCGGCGGTGACGTGTACGACGTGAACCCCTACGGCCTGCTGCCCGCGGTCATGAAGTCGCTCACCGACGGCCGGACCCCGGTCGTCAACGGCACCGACTACCCCACCCGCGACGGCACCGCCGAGCGCGACTACATCCACGTGGTCGATCTCGCTGAGGCGCACGTCGTCGCGGCGCAGCGGCTCTCCGAGGGGAAGGAGCTCGCCCCGGTCTACAACCTGGGCCGCGGCGAGGGCGCGACGGTCCTCGAGATCCTCGACCTGGTCAAGCAGGCCAGTGGGCATGACTTCGAGCCCGAGATGGGGCCGCGGCGGGCGGGGGACCCGGCTCGGATCTTGGGGTCCGCCGAGCTGGCGGCCACGCAGCTGGGCTGGGCCGCACGGTTCGGTTACCCGGAGATGGTGGACACCGCCTGGGACGCCTGGCAGAAGGCCGCGGTCCGGGACTGATGCTGCGCACGATGGTCCGCCGCGCGGTGCTCGTCTACTCCGTCCGCAACCGCCAGCGCAAAGCGGGGATCATCGTCGCGTTCGCTGCTCGCGAGGGGCTGAAGAGTGCGCTGTTCGTCGGCAGCGGCGGCCACGGCGGCGAGAACATCGGCGTCTTCGAGCGCAGGGTCACGGAGGCCTTCAGCCAGGTCTACGCATGTGACCTGTTCGACCACTCGGCCATCGAGCCCTACGTCCAGGCGGACGGGCGTGCGCTTCCGTTCCGGGACGACTCCGTCGACCTGGTTGTCTCCAACGCTGTGATCGAGCACGTCGGTGGCCTCGACGAGCAGCTCGCGTTCGTGCGCGAGCACCTGCGGGTCGGCGGTTGGTGGGCGATCACGACCCCGAACCGGTGGTTCCCCGTCGAGTCCCACACGTCCACGCTGTTCCGGCACTACCGCGCCTCCTGGCGTGCCGCGCGGGAGGAGCACTTCACCCGGTTGCTCTCCAGGCGTGAGTTCAGGGAGCTGCTTCCGTCGGGTGCGCGGATCATCGGCCGGCCGTGGTCGCCGACCTTCATCGCCTACGGCCGGTCGGGCGCGGGGTGAGCCTGGAGCGGGCGCTGGCCGACGCTGTCGGGTCAGCCCACGTCCTCACCGACCCCGAGCTGCGCGCGCCCTACGAGACCGACTGGACCCGCCGGTTCACCGGCCGGGCCCGCGCCGTCGTGCGCCCGGCCGACACCGGTCAGGTCGCCGCGGTCGTGCGCGCCTGCGCGGACCACGACGTGCCGGTCGTGACCCAGGGCGGCAACACCGGCCTGGTCGGCGGCTCCGTCCCTCGCGGCGACGGCGCCCAGGTGGTCCTCTCGACCCGCCGGCTGGACGCCCTCGCGGAGGTGGAGGTTGCGCGACGTGAGGTCGTGGCCGGTGCCGGCGCCACCATCGCGTCCGTGCAGGCGCACGCCGAGTCGGCCGGCCTGGCCTACGGGGTCGACCTGGCCAGCCGCGACTCTGCGACGGTCGGCGGCACGGTGGCCACCAACGCCGGGGGCCTGCACGTCGTACGGCACGGGACCAGCGGTGCGCAGGTGCGCGGCCTCGAGGCGGTGCTGGCCGACGGTTCGGTGCTGAGCCGGCTCGACCCGCCGCCCCAGGACAACGCGGGCTACGACCTGCCGGGCCTGCTCGCCGGCAGCGAGGGAACCCTCGCCGTGATCACCGCCGCGCGGCTGCGGCTGGTCCCGCGGCCCGGCCCGGGCTGCGTCGTGCTGGTCGGCTGCCCCGACATCGACGCCGCGGTCGCGTTGCTGCCGGCCGACGGCCTGCGCGCGGCCGAGGTGATGCTCGCGGCCGGTGTCGAGCTGGTACGCCGGGTGGCCGAGCTCCCGCAGCCGCTGCCGACCGGGTGGCCGGTCTACCTCCTGCTCGAGACCGACGAGCCGCCCGACCTGCCGGACAGCGTCGACGCGGCGGTAGACCCGAGACTATGGGCCTACCGCGAGCGGCACACCGAGGCGATCTCGACGCTCGGAGTGCCGCACAAGATGGATGTCTGCCTGCCGCTGGACCGGCTGCGCGCCTTCCTGACCGGGCTGCCCGACGCGGTCGCGCCGTACGACGTGTTCGTGTTCGGCCACCTGGCGATGGGCAACCTGCATGTCAACGTCGTGGGTCCCGCGCCCGACGACGGCACCGTCGACGAGACGGTGCTGCGGCTCGCCGCGGCACACGGTGGCAGCATCGCGGCCGAGCACGGCATCGGCGTGGCCAAGGTGCACATGCTTGCCCTGACACGCAGCCCGGCCGAGATCGACGTTATGCGCCGGATCAAGGGGGCATTCGACCCGGATGGGCTCCTCAACCCCGGCGTGCTGCTGCCCTGAACGGGCCGGACTGGTGGCAGCATGGGCGCCGTGAGCCGCTCGACTGGCCGGGACAGCTCGACGATCCAGGTCATCGCTCATCGCGGCTCGTCCGAGGACGCCCCCGAGCACACCCTGTCCGCCTACAAGCGGGCGCTCGACGACGGCGCGGACGCGCTGGAGTGCGACGTGCGGCTCACCCGCGACGGGCACCTCGTCTGCGTCCACGACCGCCGGGTGGACCGCACCTCCAACGGGCGCGGGGTGCTCTCGACGCTGGAGCTGGCGGAGCTCTCGGCGCTGGACTTCGGCTCGTGGCGCGACAACTGGGAGGACTACGAGGACCCCGAGGTGCCCGACCGGGACCGCGCCGAGATCCTCACCCTGCGCCGGCTGCTGGAGACCGTCGCCAAGCACGACCGGCCGGTCGAGGTCGCCATCGAGACCAAGCATCCGACGCGCTATGCGGGCCTGGTCGAGCGGCAGCTGGTCAACCTGCTGGAGCACTTCGGGTGGGCGCACCCGCGGCTGGGCAAGACCTCGCCGGTGCGGGTGATGAGCTTCTCGCAGCTGTCCCTGCGCCGGATGCGTGTGCTCGCCCCGAGCGTGCAGACCGTCTACCTGATGGAGCGGGTGCCGCTGCGGTTCCGGGACGGCACGCTGCCGCCGGGGGTGCACATCGCCGGGCCCAGCATCGAGGTGCTGCGGGCGCACCCCCGCTACGTCGAGCGGGTCCACCGCCACGGTCATGAGGTGCACGTGTGGACCGTTGACGATGTCGCCGATGTCGCCCTGTGCCGCGACCTGAGCGTGGACGCCATCATCACCAACCGCCCGCGGCCGGTCCTGGACACGCTCGGCCGACTGCGATGTGAGTGATCCGACCCGTTTGGTCCGTTTCATCCCGGGGTCACCGGGCACGGGTACGGGAGCAAGAAGCGTGACCGCTACCGGGGAGGGGGCGTATCGCGATGGCGAACGCCCAGAAGGGGCCGATGTCCTCGGTCAGTGTTCCGCACGCGCGCAGCAGTGTGAGCGCTGCGCGGCACGCGCTGGCCGACGAGCTGGACGCCAGCGGTGTGGGCACGCCCATGCGCGATGACGCCGTCCTGGTGCTCTCCGAGCTGGTCAGCAATGCCATCAAGCACGCTGCGCCGCTGCCCAGCGGGGACATCAGCGTGTGCTGGGCGCTGCAGCAGGACCGCCTGCACCTGGAGATCACCGATGGCGGTGCCCTGACCCGGCCGCAGGCGGCCGTGGCAGCGGTGTCCTCGCTGGGTGGGCGCGGGCTCGACATCGTCCGCACCATCTGCAGCGAGTGGGGCGTCACCGAGGAGGGCAACGCGGTCACGGTGTGGGCCGACCTGCCCCGCTCCGCGCTGGCGTGACCGGCGCCGTCACTAGTCTGCTGCGCGTCACCTGACCGCCGCCCGCGAGGAGCGCCCCTCCATGGCCAAACCGGCCGCGCCACGTCGTACCGGCTCGTCGTCCGCCGCCGAGGTCCCCGTCGTCGGCGCCCGCGAGCCGTGCCCCTGCGGGTCGGGGCGCCGCTACAAGGCCTGCCACGGCCGGGAGGCCGCGAACGCGGTCGGGCGGTTCGTCGCGCGACCCTTCGAGGGGCTGGCGGGTGAGTGCGACTGGGTGGCGATGCGCGAGATCGTGCCGGCCGCGACGGCGGCGCTGACCCTGTCCAGCCAGCGGGCCGACCGTGCGGTCACGCTCGCCACCGTCCTGCCCCTGGCCTGGCCGGCGCTGGTGCGCACCGACGGCGCGGTGCTGGTCGGTCTCCAGGTGCCCGGCGGCTCCGGCGACGCCAGCCGAGACGTGGCGGAGGCGCTGGTGCGGGCGCTCGATGCGGAGCCCGGGACCCCGATCGTGGGTGGCGCTCTGCCCGGGCCGGGCCCGCGGCTGCAGGATCTGCTCGACTCGTCGGCTGTCCTCGACGTAAGGATCCACCAGGGGTTCGACTTCTGGCTCGACGATGCGCAGGAGCGCTCCGCTGAGGTGACCGAGTCGATGGAGCGGGCCAACGAGGCGGTGGTCCCGACGACCCGGCTGGAGTCGGTCGACGCGGCCTACTGGTGCGACATCGGCGGACGGCGGCACCTGCGCTGGGTCATGCCCCACGACGAGGAGCAGCTGCTGGCGGGCCTGGCCCGGCTGGCGGCCGCCGACGAGGACGGGATGGGGGCGGGCAGCCGCTACGTCGGATCGTTCCGGGCGGACGGGCTGATGGTGCCGGTGTGGGACCTCGCCAGCGACACCGAGGCGGGCGAGGTGGAGGAGCCCGCGGCGGCGTTCGCGGAACGGCTCGGTGCGGCGATGGCCGAGACCAAGCCGTTGGACGGCGCGCAGCGGCGCGCGTTGGCCGAGCTGAGGAGCCGGCAGCTCACGCTGCGTTGAGGGAGGTCAGTTCGCGTCGGGCGCGAGTGCCTCGGACAGCTCCGGCGGTGCTTCGATCCGCGGCCACAGCACGCCGCCCTTGACGTGCCACGCCCGCTGAACCACGGTGCCGTCGATGAGATCGAAGCGGACGAAGACCGGGGACTCGTCGCCCACCCGCTGTTCCAACGCCTGCTCCGGGACCACCGGCGCAGTCATCACCGCCCGAACCAGGGCGGTGACCCGGGCCGCGTCGTCGACCGTCTCCAGGATGTCCTCGCCCCGGTCGCCCTCGATGAGGTGGACCTTCACCACCTTGCCGGCGAGGTCGAGCTGGTCCGCGCCGGTGGCGGCGCCGGGCACGTCCATCACCTCGTAAACCCGCCAGGCGCCGTTCTCGTTCGCGGCCAGCCTGAAGTCGCGCCGGTAGCCGTTCACCGCGTGCAGCTCGGTGCCAATCGGCAGGAACGCCGCGTCCCCGTCGCGGGACTCGAAGTCCGGGTTGCTCACTACATCGGAGATCGTGCAGCGGACGGTCGTCACCGTCGGCCCGAGCTGAGACCGAGGGACCGTCACCTCGGGGGAGGACGTCTGTACGAACATCAGCTCGCCGATGTTCACGAAGGGCACGTAGTCGATCGTCGCGTTGCCTTCCGCGTTGGCTGGAGGGCACCCGTCACCGGACTGCGTTGCGACATCCTGCCCCGCCGCGCAGCCCGCCAGGGCGGCCACGAGGCTGGCCGTCGCCCATGCGGGTCTCATGCCTCTGGGACGCCGGACTGGGACGACCGGTTCCCCTGACCCGGTCGGGCGCGCGGGTCAGGTGGCGACGATCTCGCCCCCGTCGATGTCGAACCCGAACGCCCGGGTGAGCACTGCGCGGCCGGCCAGGGCGGCGGCGAACATCGGGGTCTGCTCCACCTGGCGGAGGAAGCCGGGGACTGCGTCGGGTCCCTTGGCGAGGATGCTGTAGCCGATGGAGTGGTCGGGGTTCCAGTCCGCACGCGCGGCGATCGCCTCCCACCGGGGGTCCGGCTCGTACCACCACTCGACACCGTGCTCGTCCTGCCCGGTGTGCAGCCGGCCGTGGGCCTCGGTGTCGAACGCCCGGGCCACGACCAGGTTGAAGAGCGGGCGGGGAGCCAGCCCGGCGGGGAGGAGCGGGTGGTCGCCCCGGCCCTCGGAGCTGCGGTTCAAGCCGCTCTCGAGGAGGAGGACCTGCAGGCGGCCGTCGCCCGGCTCCACCGGGCGGCCGAGCCAGCGCTTCACGATCGGCCAGACCTCGCCGAGCTCGGCCTGACCGCTCGAGAACCCACCAGCGATCAGGGCATCCTGCAGCGCCACGGGGGAGGAGGTCCTGGTCTGCACCCGGCGAGCGTAGTTGGCGAGCGGGTGCGACGCCGGGGCCCTGACAAACATCGGTGTCGAGTTCGGATATCGTCGCCGACAGGCCTGGGCGCTGCTGCATCCCCCGTCAGTAGCGCCCAGGTCCCGAGTTTTCCGCCCCGCGAGTGCCGTTCGACGGCGCGAGGTCGCCCGTGGGCGCTCAGGTGCCGAGCGGGCTGCGGGCGATCGGGCAGGACATGCACCGCGGGCCGCCCCGGCCGCTGCCCAGCTCGCTGCCGGAGATGGCGACGACCTCGATGCCGGCCTCGGCCAGCCGCGCGTTGGTCTCGGTGTTGCGCTCGTAGGCCACGGCCAGCCGCGGCGCGATGGCGAGGGTGTTGTTGCCGTCGTCCCACTGCTCGCGCTCGGCGGTGACCGGGTCGAGCCCGGTGTCGATGACGCGCAGCGTGTCGATGCGCATCGCCTTCGCGGCGGCCACCAGGAACGGCTCGGGACCGGACGACCTCGCAGCTCGCCGCCGTCGGTCACGGTGTAGGCGGCGAGGGTGTCGGCGACGTTGGGGTACATCACCACGGCGTCGACGTCGACCATCGTGCAGACGGTGTCCAGGTGCATGGTCGCCCGCTCCTGCGCGATCGGCACCGCCAGCACGGTGCTCGGCCAGGCCGCGGTCGAACACGTGCCGCGCCAGGCGCTCGGCCCCGGCCGGCGTGGTGCGCTCGCCGACCCCGACGGCGAGCACGCCGGGGGCGAGCAGCAGGACGTCGCCGCCCTCGACGTACTCGTGCTCGGGTCCGTAGATGTGCCCGGTGCCGGCGAACCGCGGGTGGTGGGTGTAGATCGCCCGGGTCAGCGTCGTCTCGCGCATCCGGGCCGGCATCGCCAGGCTGGTGACGGCCACCTGGTCGCGGATCCAGACGCTGGAGTCGCGGGTGAAGAGCAGGTTGGGCAGCGGGTCGATGACGAAGTCGTGCCGGTCCATGAGCCGGTAGGCGAGCCCGCCGACCGGGGTCATCTCCTCGTGCGCCAGCCCGGCCATCAGGGTGTTGGCCAGGTCGGTCGGGTGCAGCCCGCGCAGGTAGGCGGCGACGGCCGCGTGCAGCGCCTCGCCCAGCCGCGGGTCGGCGAGCACGGCGTCGATGGTGCCCTCGCGGGCGGCCGGCACCTCCAGCGCCTCGGCGAGCAGCTCGGCGAGGTAGAGCACCTCGACGCCGTGGTCGCGCAGCGCCTGCGCGAACGCGTCGTGCTCGTCCTGGGCCCGGCCGACCCAGGGGATGCCGTCGAAGAGCAGCTTGTCGTTGTTGCGCGGGGTCAGCCGCTTGAGCTCGGCGCCGGGCCGGTGCAGCAGCACCGTGTGCAGCCGGCCGACCTCGCTGTCGACACCCCGCGGCCGGCTGTCGCTCCGGCAGCGTAGCGCGCTCTCGCATGCCGGGTATCATTCGCGGTACTGCGTAGCCGGGTCCGCGGCGCGGGGCGTGGGTAGGGTCGGCGGCATGGGACTTCTGGACGGCCGGGTCGCGATCGTCACCGGGGCCGGGCGCGGCATCGGCCGCGGTGAGGCGCTCGAGCTGGCCCGCGAAGGCGCCCGCGTCGTCGTCAACGAGCTCGACCCGGACGTCGGCAAGCTGGTCGTCGAGGAGATCGTGGCGGCCGGCGGCGAGGCGGTGCTCGACACCGGCGACTGCTCCGAGGAGGACACCGCCCGCGGCCTGATCGGGACCGCGCTGGACACCTGGGGCCGGCTGGACGCCCTGGTCAACAACGCCGGGATCCTGCGCGACAAGACCGTCGCCAAGATGTCGGCGGACGAGTGGGACGCGGTCATCAAGGTGCACCTGCGCGGGCACTTCCTGCCGACGCACTACGCGTGCGCGCACTGGAAGGAGCTCGGCACCGGCGGCCGCATCGTCTGCACCGCCTCCAGCTCCGGCCTGCTCGGCAACTTCGGCCAGGCCAACTACGGCGCGGCCAAGGCCGGCATCGCCGCGTTCTCCACGATCGTCGCGATGGAGATGGCGCGGTACGGCGTGCGGTGCAACGCGATCGCTCCGGCCGCGCGGACCCGGATGACCGAGAGCGCCTACGGCGCGTTCAAGGACCTCTCGGCCGACGAGGACGAAGAGACCTTCGACTTCTGGCACCCCGACAACGTCGCGCCGCTGGTCGCCTACCTCTGCAGCGACGCTGCGGGAGCCATCAGCGGCAAGGTGTTCGGCGTGCAGGGCGATGCGGTCGAGCTGTACCAGCCGTTCACCTCGGTCGCGGTGATCCAGAACCACGACACCCGGTTCACGCCGGAGGGCATCGCGGCGCGGGCCCACGAGCTGTTCGAGGCGAGCGGCATCGACCCCGAGGTCGAGAACATGATGGCCAAGCTGCGGTTCACCATGACCGAGCGCAACGCGCTCTAGCGTGACCGAGTTGGTCGCGAGCGTCGCCGTCGTCATCCCGGCCAAGGACGAGGCCGCCCGCATCGCCGCCACCGTCGCCGCAGCGCGGACCATCGACGGTGTCGACCTGGTCGTGGTCGTCGACGACGGCTCGACCGACCAGACCGCCGCGCTGGCGACCGGGTGCCGGTGCCACCGTCACCCGGCACGAGCGGACGCGCGGCAAGGCGGCCGCGATGGAGACCGGCGCCGAGCTGGTGCGGCTGCTCGACCAGCAGGACGGCGTCGCGTCGCCGCGGCCGCTGCTGTTCCTCGACGCCGACCTCGAGGACACCGCGCGCAACGCGGCCGCCGCTCGTGCCGCCGGTGCTCGCCGGCGAGGCCGACATGACGATCGCCACTCTGCCCCCGCAGAGCCAGCCGGGCGGCGGCCGCGGCCTGGTCGTCAACCTCGCGCGGAAGGGCATCGCGTCGGCCACCGGGTTCACGGCGACGCAGCCGCTGTCCGGGCAGCGCTGCCTGACCCGGAGGGCGTTCGATGCGGCGACTCCGCTCGCGCCGGGGCTTCGGTGTCGAGACCGGCCTGACGATCGACCTGCTGCGGCAGGGCTTCCGGGTCCGCGAGGTCGAGGTGGACCTGCACCACCGGGTGACCGGCACCGACGTACGGGCCCAGCTGCACCGGGCCCGGCAGTACCGCGACGTCGCCCGCGCGCTCGCGAGCCGCCGGCTTCGCGCGGTGGGCCGCTCGCGCCCCGACCCGTGAGAGCCGGCGCGGCTGGCGCTTGCCCTGGTCGGTGCCAGCACCGGGCTGATGCTGGTCGCCGGTCTGCTCGGCCCGTCGGTGGCTCAGCCGCCGCTGGGACCACGCCGGCCGCACCCGCCGTACTCGCTGTTCCTCGAGCCCGACCCGTGGCTCGTCAGCGCGCTTGTCGTGGCGGCTCTCGTGCTCGGCGCCGCGGCGGTCGCGACCGGGCTGCTCGCGCTGCGCCGCGGCTGGGCGCCGGACCCGCGCCGCCTGCTCGTCGCCGCGGGAGTCGCCGTCGCGCGTGCTGATGCTGGTGCCACCGATGGGGTCGGCCGACCACCTCAGCTACGCGGCGTACGGCCGGATCGTCGTCGCCGGTGACGACCCGTACGTCGAGGCGCCGGAGCGGTGGCGCGGCGGGACCGACCCGGTGGCGGGTGCCGTCGAGCCGCCGTGGCGCTGGGCACCGTCGGTCTACGGCCCGGTCGCGACGGCGGAGCAGGGCGTCGCGTCGCTGGTCGGTGGCTCGTCGCTGCACACCACCGTGCTCGCCCTGATGCTCCTGAACGGCGGCGGCCTTCCTCGGCACCGGCCTGCTGCTGCACCGGCTGCTGCGCGGTGACCGGTCGCGGCAGGTGCGGGCCGCCCTGCTGTGGTCGCTGAACCCGCTGCTGCTCTACGAGCTCGTGGTCGGGCGCGCACCTCGACACGGTCGCGGTGGCGCTCGGGATGGCCGGGCTCGCCGTCCTGGGTCGTACGTCGGGTGCCGCCCTCGCCGCCGGTGCGCTGGTCGGGGCCGCGGTCGCGGTCAAGCTGCCGCTGGCGCTGTTCGGCGGCGCGCTGGTGTGGGCGCTGCGCCGGGAGCCCCGACGCGTGCTGGCGCTCGCGGTCGGGGCGCTGCTCGTGCTGGTGCCGTCGTACCTGGCCGCCGGGCCGCACGTGTTCGACCAGCTGCGCCGCGCCGCGACTTACGTCAGCCTCGCCACGCCGTGGCGGATGCTGCTCGACCCGCTCACCGGTGCCGCCGGCGAGGACGACGGCCGGCGCATCATCACCGGCGCTGGCGGCACTGGTCGCTGTCGTGCTGGCAGTGCGTGCTGTTCCGCGCCCTGCCGCGCGTCGACGCTGACCGGCCCGACCTCGACGCGGCGCGGGTGGCGTGCGTGCTCACCGTGGCGTGGGTGCTCGCCGCGCCGTACGCGTTGCCCTGGTACGACGCGCTGGTGTGGGCGCCGCTCGCGCTGCTGCCGGCGTCGCGGCTGGACCTGCTGCTGCTCGCGCGCACGTTCGTACTGGCGTTCGCCTATGTGCCGGGCCGGACCGTCACCCTGCTGACGGACGACCTGCGCTCGGTGACGCTGGGCTTCCGGTCCGACGTCGCGCCGTGGCTGGTGCTCGCGCTGACGGTCAGTGTGTTGGTGCTCGCGGCGACGCGACGTCTGGTCGCTCGTCCAGCTCCTGCGCCTCGTCCAGCTCCAGTGCCCTGACGCTCGCGGCCAGGAGCAGCGGGATCGCCACGAAGAGGGCGACCGCCGGGATCGCGATGCCCGAGTCGTTGACCGCGAAGCCGATGCCGAGGGTGACCAGACATGGCGATGACGCCGGAGCGCAGCGTCGGCGACCGGTCGTAGGCCCGGGCGAGGGCGGCCGCGCGCGAGGCGACCGGGCGCATCAGCACGAGCACGACGAACGCGAAGCCGATCGGCACGATGCAGGGCGAGCAGGTAGTTGCGGAACGCGCGCAGGTTGGCCTCGAGCTTGCGCTGCACGATCGTGGTCGCCTCGCCGTCGAGGACCTGCTGGACGAAGCGGCCCAGGTGCGACCGGTCGGCTGCCGGGTTGCGCCAGTCCAGGTACGCGACGACCGCGATCGTGGCCGCTGCGGCCAGCCGCGATCAGCGCCGCGCGCCACCACGAGATCCGGACACCCGCGACCAGCAGGGCGAGCACGGCGAACCCGGGCACCAGCGCGAGCACGCCGCCGAAGTCGCTGCCCCAGCGCGGCCAACCGTCGGCGATCACGACGACCACGCCGGTGACGACGACCGCGGCGACCGCCAGGCGCCGCTGGCCGGTGCGCAACAGGCTGTCGGCGACAGCGGTGACACCGAGCAGCATCCCGGTGGCGAACAACGAGAACGCGAGGTTGCCGAACCCGTAGAACCGCCCGGCCACCAGCGGCGAGTAGCCCATCAGGCTGGACAGCTGCAGCGTTCGATCCGGTGACCACGTCGACGAGCAGCACGAGCCCGGTCGTCAGCGGCGACCGCGCCGAACGGCCCGAGCAGCTCCGCGCCGCCACGGGCCGAGCTGAGCGATCGCCGTCACCGCGAGGAGCGCCACCAACAGGGACAGGGCGAGTGCGGCCAGCGGGTGGCCCGCGCGCCACCACGGCACCAGGTTCGCAAGGTACGTCGACACCGGCACCGCCGCGAACACCAGGGCCGTCCGTCGCATCGCCTGCATGACCCGAGCCCGGCGGGCCGTTCCTCCCCACCGGCGCCGCAGCGCGACGGCGGCCGCGCCGTAGAGCAGCAGCTGGCTGACGACGAGCAGGGTGAAGAAGTGCGGTGTGAACCGGCTGGCGACCTGCGCCTTCGTGTCGGCGTCGACGAGCTTGTCGATCGCGTCGGTCAGCGGCGGGCGCGCGCCGTCGGGGCGGATCTGCGCGCCGATCGCGCTGCTCGGTTGGTCCAGCCCGAGCAGCCCGAGCGCGGTCGGCAGGACGTCGGTCAGCTGAACCAGAGCGGTCCGCCGGGTGGACCTGGCGGTGAGCCATCGCTCGTCGTACGTGCTGTCATCGGCGCCCGGGCCGCTGGCGATCGCGAGGGTGAGATGCGGTGTGGTCGACCGGTCCGCCATCCCGACCACGATGACCGTGCCGCCGGCCGGGGCGGCCGCCATCACGTCACCGATGCGCCTGTCGGCCGCGACCAGTCGCCGCAACACCGGGCCTGCGTCCTCCGGCCTTGTCAGGGTGGGAGGAGCCAGCGAGCCGGCGTCCACAACGGTGAGGTCGCAGCGCTCGAAGGTCCCGGCGTCCAGCGGTGCGTTCGAGGGGAGGTACGACGTCAGGCGCCCGCTCGAGTCGGCCGCTGCGAGAGCGGCGCCGCGACCGACGGCGGTGATGCAGCCGCCCGCCGAGGTCACCGTGTCGCCGAGGAGACCGATGTCGGCGGAGTAGCGACCGTCTTCGTTGCGCGCGCTGAGGTCGGCGAAGCCAGGGACCTCGGCGCCGTCGCCCGACACCTTCGGGCGCGGCGGCCGGTTGCAGCGGGCGGGCAGCTCGGGGGTCGGGCCGTCGACAGCGCGCTCACCCGCGCTGATTGTCAGCCAGCCGGCGATGGGGCAGGTCCACCGGGTGGTCGTGCGGATCGACATCGACGCCAGCGCCGAGGAGTCGGCCAGGCGCCAGAGGTTGGGCGTGGCCGACTCGTCGACGTCCTCCCAGCGCAGGCCGCCGACGCCGACGAGGATGACGGGCTGCCCGGTGCCGGCGCTCTGCACGCTCGCCGAAGCGCCCGACCCCAGCGACGACCCCAGGACCACCGCGGCGACGGCGAGCGCAGCCGCGAGGCACCGACGCGCAGGGGACACCCGGACCACGCTAGGTGATCAGGGAGTTCCCGACCCTGAAGCATTGCTTAAGGCCGGTCACGCCGGGAAAGACTGCCGCGACCGATGGCCGAGCTCCGCCTCCCGACCAGTTCGGGACTGGCAGGACGGGGACACTGATGTCGAAAACGCGTAAGCGCCGTCAGGGTTGCGCCCTTGTCGTCGGTGCGGCCCTCGTCCTCCTGACCGCCTGCGGGTCGGACACGCCACGAAAGGCAGCCCCCACCGCGACCCCCGTTGCGCCGTTGACGGCGAACCAGGTCGACTCCGCGCTGCTGACGCTGGCCGACATGGGGTCGGGATTCAAGGTGGACCCGGATGCCACGAACGAAGGCGATGAAGACGGCGAGTTCGGGTGCATCAGCGACCTGGACGCCCCCGGCGTCAGTTCCCCCACGATCGAGGAGGGAGTGGTCGGCTTCGAGGCGGAGAAGGACTCCTTGCCAGCCGTCTTCAACGCCGTCGGCACGATGAAGAACGAGAAGCAGGTGAAGGCGGCCTACAACGAGTTCCTCGCCATCCTCAAGACGTGCCAACGGGTCGCCCTGAGCGAGGAAGGCGTCAGTCTCGAGCTGACGGTCTCCAGCAACGAGGACAAGACGCACAAGAACGTCGACGACCAGGTCAACGTGGCGGCACTCGGCACGGTCTCAAAGGACGGTGACTCCTTGCCGTTCGGGGTCTGGCTGTCCTGGATGAGCCTGGACAACAACATCACGTTGGTGGGCTACGCGAACGTGAACGAGAACAACAAGACCAATCGGTCGCTCAATGGGCACGCTTACACCGCGTTTTCGAAGCTGCAGGCGGTCATGGACGGAAAGCCCTTGCCCAAGCCGAGCCCGCCCGACGCGACGACCGCCTAGGGCGAATCGGGCGCCCGCCGAGGGTCACCCCGCCGCGCGAGTGCTCTGCCCACACAGGGCGGGGCAGAGCCTGCTCTGCCCACCTGAGGCGGGGAAGAGCACACAACGGGGAAACCCCTCAGTCGACGAGCTGGCGGATCGCATCGATGGCGCTCACGACCGCGAGCACCGCGCACACGCCGGCGCCGATGCGGCGGATCAGCCCGAGGCTGAGGTACCGCAGCAGCGTCCGGCCGAGCAGGATCGCCAGCGCGGCCACGGTGACCAGGGCCAGCCACGACCCGACGAACGTGCTGACCGGGTCACCCGACCGGGCCGCCAGCCCAGCGGTCAGCAGCTGCGACAGGTCGCCCCACTCGGCCAGGAACAGCACGCCGAAGCTGGTCGCCGCGACGCGCCAGCCCTGCAGGTCGCGGTGGGTTCGTTCCCGCATCGCCTCTTCCTCAGCGGCCTCGTCCTCGTCGGCGGTGCGAGCCCCGCGCCAGAGCACGATCGCGCCCGACGGTGAACAGAACCGCCGCGGCGGATACGACGACGGCCGGGGGCAGGAGGCTCAGCAGGCCGCCGGCGGTGACCGCGACAAGACACTGCACGAGGAACGCGCCGGCGACCCCGAGCCAGACCGGCAGGGCTCGATAGCGCGTTGCGAGCACCAGCGTCGCGATGAACGTCTTGTCCGGAAGCTCGACCGGGAAGATCAGGCCGAACGCCGTGGCCGCGACCGTCAGGTCCATTCGTGCGCCGCGGCACTCGCGGCGGCGAGCACGGCCTTCACGGGTCGTCCGAGCTTGGCGGCCGCCGCCGCCACGTCGTCGAACTCCGGCGACGCGTTGACGACCTCGCCGTCCAGCAGCGCGACCTTCACCCGGACCTCGACCCCGTCCACATCGACGGTACGGATCTCCCGCGCCAGCGCGTGCTTGGCCACGCGGTGCTCGCGCAGCCCGATCGTCGAGCTCTCGGTGAAGACGATCCGGCGCACCTCGTCGGCGTGCTCGTCGTCGGTCAGCACGCACAGCGTGTGAGCCGGGCGCCCCTTCTTCATCGCGATCGGGACCAGCCACGCGTCGTCGGCGCCCGCGTCGAGCAGCCGCCCGAGCACCTCCGGCCACAGCCGGGGGTCGAGGTCGTCGACGTTGGCCGACACGACCAGGCTCTCGTCGGGTGCCGCCCGGCGCACCGCATCGGCGGGCTCGCCGATCACCACGCGCAGCACGTTGGGCACCCCGTCCAGCTCACGCTGGCCCGCACCGAGCCCGCTCGCGGTCACCGTCATCAGCGGCAGACCGCCCCAGGCCTGCACGGTCTCGGCCAGCAGCGCCGCCCCCGTCGGCGTGCACATCTCGTACGGCTCGTCGCCGGAGTAGACGGGCGCCTCCACCTCCGACAGCAGCGCCAGCACGGCGGGACCGGGAACCGGCAGCATGCCGTGCTCGCCGCGCACCATCCCGCTGCCCAGGGCGACGGGCGACGCGGTCGCGAGCTCCACCCCGAGCGCGTGCAGTCCCGCGCAGCTGCCGACCACGTCGGCGACCGCGTCCAGCGCGCCCACCTCATGGAAGTGCACCTGCTCCGGGCTGACCCGGTGGGCCGCCGCCTCCGCCCGGGCCAGCCGGGCGAACACCCCGAGCGCCCGCGCGCGCACCGGTTCGGCGAGATCGGCCTGCTCGAGCAGGCCGCGGATGTTGGCCCAGGTGCGCACGACGTCGCTGCGCGGCACGTGCACGTCCACCTTGGTCGCCGCCAGCCCCTGCCGGGTCACGTCGGACGCCACGAGGCGGATCGGCTCGACACCGATCGCGTCGACCGCGGCCTGCATCGCCTCGATCGGCGCCCCCGCGTCGACCAGCGCGCCGAGGAACATGTCGCCGCTCGCGCCGGCATGGCAGCCGAACCACGCGGAGCTCATGCGACCGCCGCCCGCCGGGCCACCCGGGCCGCGAACACGCCGGCCCCGAAGCCGTTGTCGATGTTGCACACCACCACGCCGGGCGCGCACGAGTTGAGCATCGCGAGCAGGGCAGCGAGGCCGCCGTACGACGTGCCGTAGCCGATCGAGGTCGGCACCGCGACCAGCGGCACCCCCGTCAGCCCGCCGACGACGCTGGGCAGTGCGCCCTCCATGCCGGCCACCACGACCAGGCAGTCCGCCGCGTCCAGCGACTCGCGCACCGCGAGCAGCCGGTGCATGCCGGCGACCCCCACGTCGTCCACCCGTCCAACCTCGGCGCCGAACGCTCGCGCGACGAACGCCGCCTCGGCGGCAACCGGTGCATCCGACGTGCCGGCTGCGACGACCACTACGCGACCGCGCGGCTCCGGGAGCGCACCGACCGCCGCACACCCGGCGACCTCGTCGACCAACGCGTCGGGGAAGGTGGCCCGGACGGCATCGGCCGTCTCCACCGGCAGCCGGGTCGCGATCGCCGGGCGGGTCCCGCCCTGCTCGACCAGCGAGCGCAGGATCGCGATCGTCTGGTCGGTGGACTTCCCGCCGGCGTACACGACCTCCGGGTCACCGGTCCGCAGCCCGCGGTGCGTGTCGACCCGGGCGAAGCCGAGGTCCGCCACCCCGCCCATCGGACCGGCAGCGAGACGATCGACCGCGGTCGCGACGTCGAGACTGCCCGCTGCCACGCCCTGCAGCAGCGACTCGACCTCGGCACGGTCCATGGCCGGAAGGCTAGTGCCGGTAGCGTGCCGCCCGTGCCTGCCGACCTCCAGCTCGACCGTGACGTCCTCGAGTGGCTCGCTCTCGGCGGCGCCATCGCGGCTGGCCTCGCCCTGCTGCTCGTCCTGTTCGCCCTCGCCCGGGTGCGCGCGCTGAACAAGCGGGTCCGCCGCATCGTCGGAGCGCCGCGCGAGGCGGTCGCCGGCATCGACCCCACGGCGCTGCGTCACGTCGCGGTCGTGCGCTACGACGCGTTCGGCGACATGGGCGGCAAGCTGTCGTTCTCGGCCGCGATGTACGACGACAACGGCGACGGCCTGGTGATCTCCGTCCATCAACGGCCGCAGCGAGACGCGCAGCTACGCCAAGCCGCTCAGCGCCTTCACCAGCGACCAGCGCCTCTCGCCCGAGGAGGAGGACGCGATCGCCCGGGCCCGGCGCGACTAGCGCCGTTAGGGTCGGCGCATGCCCGGAGTCCCGCCCGCCCGCTACGCCTACCTCGGCCCCGAGGGGACCTTCACCGAGGCCGCTCTGCGGACGATCCCGGCCGCGGCCAAGGCCGAGCTGCAGCCGCACGCAGACCGTCGCCGCCGCGCTGGACGCCGTGCGCCGGGGCGAGGCCGACGGCGCGATGGTGCCGATCGAGAGCTCGGTCGAGGGCCCGGTCGCGGCGACCCTGGACGAGCTCGCGCAGCGGCGACCCGCTGATGGTGACGCGCGAGGTGCTGCTGCCGATCTCGTTCGCGCTGATGGCCGCGCCCGGGACCGGACTGCACGCCGTACGACGGGTCGCCACCCACCCGCACGCGGAGGCGCAGTGCCGGCGGTGGCTGTCGATCGCCCTGCCCGACGCCACCGTCGAGCCGTCGCTGTCCACCGCGGTCAGCGGCCGAGGCCTCGCCGACGGCACCGCCGACTACGACGCCGCCATCGCCGCGCCGATCGCGGCCGAGCACTACCGGCTCGACGGTGCTCGCCGCCGACATCGAGGACAACCCGGACGCGGTCACCCGCTTCGTGCTGGTGAGCCGGCCGGCCGAGCCGCCGCTGCCGAGCGGTCGCGACAAGACGTCGCTGGTGGCGTTCATCGCCGACGACCACCCGGGGGCGCTGCTCGAGATCCTGACCGAGTTCTCGGTGCGCGAGGTCAACCTGTCGCGCATCGAGTCGCGGCCGACCGGCCAGGGGATGGGCCGCTACAGCTTCTCCATCGACTGCGAGGGCCACGTCGACGACGCCCGGGTCGGCGAGGCGCTGATGGGCCTGCGCCGGGTCTGCCCCGACGTACGGTTCCTCGGCTCCTACCCGCGGGCCGACGACGCGACACCGACGATGCGGCCGCGGAGAAGGACGACGCCGTCTACCGCGACGCGGCCGCCTGGCTCGGCCGGATCAGGTCCGGCCGCACCTAGCGCTTGCGCGGTGGGGACGCGCACGCACAGCGCGGCCGGCTCGATCCGGATGTCCATCGGCCGCCCGTCCTCGATCAGGTCGCCGTCGAGCTGGCGCGGCTGCGGATGGCCGGTCTCGAGCAGCACGTGCTGGGCCCGGAACCGCTCCACCCGGCGGTCCACCTGGCCGCGGCGCGTCATCACCCGGCCCGCCACGCGGGCCCAGCCGACGATGCTGCCGGGAGCGATGAGCACGACGTCGAGCATGCCGTCGTCCGGCTCGGCGTCGGGCAGCAACGGGATCCCGCCTGCAGCCTGCCGACGTTGCCGACCACCGACGGTCCGCACCCGCCGGCTGAACGGCTCGCCGTCGTCGAGGGTGATGCTGGACCCGGATCCCGCGACCGCGCAGATGGCGGGCGCCGGACACGACGTACGCCGGCCAGCCGATCCGTCCGCTTGAGCCCCTCGGGCGCGTCGCGCATCATCGCCGCGTCGAAGCCCGAGGCCGGCCATCACCGCGAACTTGTGCGTCCTCGACCGCCGCCGACGTCGATGCGCCGGTCGGCCCGTGACAGGGCGATCCGCAGCGCCGCCGTCCTCGTCGTCGAGCGGGATGCCCGAGGTTGCGGGCGAGCAGGTTGCCGGTGCCCGAGCGGCAGCAGCGCCAGCGGGCATGTCGGTGCCGGCGAGCGCCTGCGACAGCACGCCATCACCGTGCCGTCGCCGCCGCACACGATGACGAGGTCGGCCTTCTCCTCGCGGCCTCGCGCGCACATGCCGGCGCCCGGGTCGTCGACGGTTGTCCCCAGCCACAGCGGCTCGGCCCAGCCGGCCCGGGCCATGTGCGCCTCGATGCGGGTGCGCATCGCCGGGAAGTCGGGGACCCGGGTCGGGTTGTAGATCACCGCGGCCCGGTGCGGGTGGCCGTCCCGGCGACGGCGGACCCCGGTCTCCGGCTGGCCGACCCAGAGCCGGTGGTTGAGAACGGTCCGGCTCACGATCGCCACCGACCCGAGGCCGGCCAGGTAGCCGGCCAAGACGTCGGTCAGGTGGTGCGTGCCGCGGTAGAGGTCGGCGAACCCGACCAGGATCGGGAGGGTGGCGAGTACGACGAGCAGCGGCACCCGGATCGCCCGGCTCCCGACGTGCCAGCCCACCAGCAAAGTGACCGCGACGAGCAGCGCCGTGGCAGCGGCGGTGTGCGCCGACGGGTAGCTGCCCAAGGCGCTCACCGGGCCCAGCCGTTCGACCTCGGGTGCCTCCCGCGACACGACCTGAGCCGTCAGCACCACCAGTGCTGCCTGCGACGCGACCGTCACGACGAGGAACACCGGTTCGCGCCAGCGCCCGAGACTGAGCCGGAGCACCACGACCCCGACGACCGTCGCGACGGCGACGACCGCCGGCATCCCGAGCGTCACGAGCACCGACGTCGCGCCGTCCAGGAACCCGGTGCGGTGCTCGGCCAGCCAACGGTTGAGGTCGTCCTCGGTCAGGGGGTTGTCCGCGGGCGCCGCGCGGGTGATCAGCAGCCCGAGGCCGGTCAGCACGGCGTACAGCCCGACGAGGAGCAGGCCGATGCGCCAGGCCAGTCGCGCAACCCGCGTGATCACGCGCGCAGGCTACTTGCCGGGAGCGGGCCGCCGGTGCGTCAGCCGCCATGCGTCGGGCTGGATACCCTCGACAAGTGATCGACCCCAAGCTGCTGCGTGACGACCCCGACGCCGTCCGCGCCTCCCAGCGCGCCCGCGGCGAGGACGAGGGCCTTGTCGACGCGATCCTGGCCGCCGACCGCGCGCGGCGGGACTCGATCATGGCGTTCGACGGGCTGCGGTCCGAGCAGAAGGGCCTCGGCCGGCAGGTCGCGACGGCCACCGGCGACGAGAAGGCCGCGCTGCTCGCCCGCACCAAGGAGCTGTCGACGGCGGTCAAGGATGCGGAAGCCGCCCAGTCGGCCGCGCAGACGTCGTACGAGGACCTGCTCGGACGGCTGTCCAACGTCGTCGAGGGCGCGCCGCCCGGCGGCGAGGACGACTACGTCGTGCTCGAGCACGTGGGTGAGCCCCCGACGTTCGACTTCGAGCCGCGCGACCACCTCGAGCTCGGCCAGCTGCTCGGGGCGATCGACACCGAGCGCGGCGCCAAGGTGTCCGGCGCGCGCTTCTACTACCTGACCGGCGTCGGGCGCGATGCTGCAGCTGGCGCTGCTGAACCTCGCGATCGCGCAGGCGACGGCGGCCGGGTTCGTGCCGGTGATCCCGCCGGTGCTGGTCAAGCCGGACGCGATGGAGGGCACCGGCTTCCTCGGCCAGGCGGCGAAGGACGTCTACTACCTGCCCGACGACGACCTCTATCTCGTCGGCACGTCGGAGGTGCCGCTCGCCGCGTTCCACATGGACGAGGTGCTCGACGCCGACCAGCTGCCACGGCGGTACGCCGGGTGGTCGACGTGCTTCCGGCGCGAGGCCGGGTCCTACGGCAAGGACACCCGGGGGATCATCCGCGTGCACCAGTTCGACAAGGTCGAGATGTTCTCCTACGTCGCGCCCGAGGACGCCGCCGCCGAGCACCAGCGGCTGCTCGGGTGGGAGAAGGAGATGCTGGCCAAGGTCGAGGTGCCCTACCGCGTCATCGACGTCGCCGCCGGTGACCTGGGCTCCTCGGCTGCTCGCAAGTTCGACTGCGAGGGGTGGGTGCCGACGCAGGGCCGCTACCGCGAGCTGACGTCGACCTCGAACTGCACGCAGTTCCAGTCCCGCCGGCTGCGGGTGCGGATGCGCGACACGGACGGGGTGCGGCCGCTCGCCACGCTCAACGGCACGCTCGCCACGACCCGGTGGCTGGTCGCGATCCTGGAAAATCACCAGCAGGCCGACGGCTCGGTCGTCGTGCCGGCTGCGCTGCGTCCGTTCCTCGGCGGCCGGGAGGTGCTCGAACCGGTCGCCGGACCCGCGAGGACGTGAGCCTCGTGAGCCGACCGCGGTTCGTCGCCACCGACCTGGACGGGACGATCATCCCGTGGGACGGGGTCATCAGCGACCGTACGGTGCGCGCGCTGCAGGCGGTCGAGGCGCTCGGTGTTCCGGTTGTCTTCGTGACCGGGCGGCCGCCGCGGTGGATGAGTGAGATCGCGGAGCGGACCGGGCACACCGGGCTCGCGATCTGCGCAAATGGCGCGCTCGTCTACGACCTGCACAGCGAGAAGGTCGTCGACCACTTCCCGCTCTCGGTCGAGGTCGGCCTCGATGTTGCGCGGCGCCTGCGCGCTGCGCTGCCGGACGTGCGGTTCGCCGTGGAGACGTTGGACGGGTTCTCCCACGAGCCGTCGTACCAGCCGCGCTGGGACGTCGGGCAGGCGCGCTCTGTCGCCGGCATCGACGACATCTATGGGGACACGGCGGTCGTCAAGCTGCTGGCCCGCCACGAGGAGCTGGACGCCGACGCGTTGCTCGCTGCCGCTCGCGACGTGGTCGGTGACGTCGCCGAGCTGACGCACTCGTCGCAGTCCGGACTCCTGGAGATCTCGGCGACGGGGGTGTCCAAGGCGACGACGCTGGCCCGGTTGTGCGAGCAGCAGGGCGTCGACGCGGCCGACGTCGTCGCGTTCGGCGACATGCCGAACGACCTGCCGATGCTGGCCTGGGCCGGTCAGTCGTACGCCGTGGAAGGTGCCCACCCCGACGTCCTGGCCGCGGTGCCGGGCAGGGCGCCCGCCGCCGAGGACGACGGAGTCGCGCAGGTCCTCGAGGACCTCTTCGACCTCTAACCCTTCATCACCGCGGCTGGGATCGGTTGGTCAGTGGCCGCTGGTGGTGACCCGCGTCGACTCGATGGCCGTGTTGTTCAAGGGGTCAGAGTCCGGCTCGGCCGCGGTGACCTGTGCCTGCGTGGTCACGGTGCCGCTGCCCCGCGCTCGAACCGTCACGGTCACTGTTGCCGAGCCGCCACGAGCAAGGGCTCCGAGCTCGCAGACCACGGCGCCAGTGGACGTCGAGCAGGTTCCTTGGCTCGATGTCACCGAGACCACGACGAGCCCTTGAAGCGAGTCATTCGTGAAGCTGTCGCGCAGCGTGGCGGCCGCGACCGGCGACGGGCCGACGTTGGTGACCGTGTTGGTGAGCACCAGGTCGCGCTGGGACTTCACCGGGTCAGCCGACTCGCCGAGGGTGACCCCGAGATCCGCTGACGTTGATACGTCGACGCTCTGGCTTGCCGAGTTGTTCGAGTTGTTCGAGTCTTGCCGGTCACTTGAGATTTCGGCGGTGATCGCCGTAGGGCCTGGACTCACCGCGCGCACTCCGACGAGGAATGCTGCGCCCGGCCCGCCAGCATCCAGCTCGCCCAGTCGACAGGTGACTGTTGTCGTGTCATGGGCACATCCGCCGCCGGAGACGACCTCGAGGCCCGAGGCGACGGTGACGGTGAGGACGGTTTCGGGCGCCGATGCCGGGCCGTTGTTCTGGAAGCCGATCTGGTAGTTGGCAGTCTGTCCGTCCGTGAGGGCCGACGGTCCCTGGACGCTCACGGCGAGGTCGGCTTCCCCAAAGCTGACCTCTCCGGTGGCAGTGTCGCTGTTGTCGGAGGGGTCAGGGTCCGGGTTGTCAGTGCTACGGATGTCTGTCGTCAGCGTCGCCTGACCCGGAGAGTTCGCTCGAAGCCGGATTTGGACGAAGCGTCCCGTGTGCGACATGAAGGACTCGAACTCGCAGACAATCGTCGCGGCGTCTGACGTGCAGCCGGCCGAGGTGCCAAGAATCTCCAGGTTGGACGAGACGGTGACCGTGTAGGTGACCGACCGCGCTGTCGCAGGGCCGTCGTTGAACGTAGGCAAGAAGAAGTTGATCTCCTGACCCACAAGGAGGTTGCCGGGCAACGAGGCGTCCGCTGACAGATCGGCGGGCCCGCCGGTCACGACCTCGGTGCTGTCAGTCGCGGTGTTGTTCTCGGGAGCAGAGTCCGGCTGGTCATTCGCGATCTGTGCGGTGATGGTGATCGTCCCGAGCGTGTCCGCACGCGACACCTCGAACGGCATTGCCACACCGCCGCCAGACGGGAGCGCCCCGATCGGGCAGACGAGCTTTCCCGGCTCGGCGACGCAGCCGTAGGCAGGCTGGGGACCGGAGGTCCCCGTGAACGTGATGGTCAGCGTTCCAGGATTCGAGGAGATGCGCCCGCGGTTGGAAACCGTCACGAAAAACGTGAAGCCGGATCCCTCGTAGACCGTGGCCGGCGCGTCGACGGTGACAGCCAGGTCGGTCTTAGCGGCCGCGTTCGCCGGTGTCGAGAATATGACGGAGCCCGCTGCAAGGAGCAGGGCACTGATGAGGCTGATCCGTGTGCGCATGACGTCCCCCATGCGGGCTGGGACGCTCTCGTGAGCGACCGGCGCCAGCCCAGGCCTGGAACGTAGACCGGGGTCCAGGTGCCCGGCAAGGTTGCGCGACAGAGTTCTACAGGTACTGACCCGTGCCATGGACGCCCGGCTGCTCGCCGGGCTCACCCTCGCCAGGCGCACCCGTGGGCATCCCCGGCATCCCGGCCGGCAGCGCGCGCCGACGGATCTCCTCGAACTGTGCCCGCGCCGCCATCTGTTGCGCGAACAGCGCCGTCTGGATGCCGTGGAACAGACCCTCCAGCCAGCCGACCAGCTGGGCCTGGGCGACCCGCAGCTCCGACTCGCTCGGCACCTCGTCGTCGCTGAACGGCAACGAGATCCGCTCCAGCTCCTCGATCAGCTCGGGCGCCAGGCCCTCCTCAAGCTCCTTGATCGAGCGGGTGTGGATGTCGCGCAGCCGGGCCCGGCTCGCCTCGTCCAGCTCCGACCCGCGCACCTCCTCCAGCAGCTGCTTGATCATGCTGCCGATCCGCATCACCTTGGCCGGCTGGTCGATCAGCTGGGTGACCGAGCGCTCCTCCGGCTCGCCGTCGGCGCCGGGCGGGCCCTCGACCGCCATGCCGTCCGGCCCCACCACCAGGACGCGCTGGGAGTCGCCGCCTTCGGGCTGGTCGACGGAGGTCTCGCTGCGCTCGTCAGGGGGCTGGGTCATGAGTCCATCCTTACCCACCGGATTCGCGGTGGACCCGGCACGTGCCACCTGGCAGCCTCGACCCTCGTGACCACGCGCCGGATGACCCTGGAAGACGCGCCCGCGATCGCCGAGCTCCTGCTCGCGAGCGACATCGCCGTGCTCGGCCGCTCCGACTACACGCTCACCGAGCTCGAGGCCGACCTGCGCCGCTCCGACCTCGAGCACACCGGCTGGTACGACGAGTCCGGCGCCCTGATCGGCTACGGCTGGGTGGGCCGCTTCGAGCAGACCAGCAAGATCGAGCTCGACGCCTACGTGCATCCCGAGCACGACAGCGCGCTCGGCGACGAGGTGCTCGCCACCCTGGAGGCGCGCGGTCTCGAGCTCGCGGCAGAGGCCGGCCACGACCACGCGCTGTTCGACACGGGCGCCTACCGCGAGGACGAGCGCACCCGCGGGTGGCTCGCCGGCCGCGGTTTCGAGACGGCGACGACGTTCACCCGCATGCGTATCGACTTCGCCGGCCCGCAGACGGCGCCCGAGCCGCCCACCGGAGTCGTCGTACGCCGGTCCGACGTCACCGACGACGACCTGCGACTGGCTCTCGACATCCACGAGAAGGCGTTCACCGAGCACTACGGGCACGTGCCCCGCACGTTCGAGAAGTTCCGCGAGCAGTTCCACGAGCACGGCCCCGACTGGTCGTCGCTCTGGATCGGCGAGGTCGACGGCCAGCCGGCCGGGCTGCTGATCGGCACGCAGCAGTTCGTCGAGGAGGACAACGGCGGCTACGTGCGCATCGTCGGCGTGCTCCCCGAGGCGCGCGGACGCGGCCTCGCCAAGGCGCTGCTGCAGACCTACTTCGCCGCGGCGCAAGCAGACGGCCGTACGGCGGTGCTGCTGCACGTCGACCAGGCCAACGTCACCAACGCGCTCGGGCTCTACCAGTCGGTGGGCATGCGGTCGGTGCTGCAGATAGACGCGTGGTCGAAGGAAGTCAGGACAGCCGGCTGACCATCGGGAGCCGCGAGCGCGACGCCAGCCCGACGATGGCGGCCGTCAGCAACGGGAGCGCGAGCACCAGGCCACCCACGAGCAGCCACGGCACGTCGATGAAGTGGTCGGGCAGGGCGCTGCCGTCCGCACCCGTCGACCCTTCCGGCAGCCACGACGTGCCGGTGAGTGGATAGGAGATGGCGATGCCCGGGACGAACCCGACGGCCGCGCCGAGGACCGCGCCGACCAGCCCGACCGTGGCCGCATAGCTCGCCGCGACGAACCGCCGTGTCCGTGGAGCCGCGCCGACCGCGCTCATGGTCGCGAAGTCGGGTCGCGCGTCCGAGAGCGCGAGGAACGTTGCCGTCAGGGTGCCACCGAGCACGAGGACACCACCCACGCACCCGAGCAGCAGGAGGACGATGCGTGTGGAGTTGTCCTGGAAGCCGCGCTCCACCGCCACATACGCCACCGGGCTGATCCCGGTCATCGCCTCACGCAGCCCGTCCTCTGTGCTGTTGTCGATGGCGATGCCGTCGACAACCAGCGCCGACGTGACGACCGGGATGCCCGCTCGCTCCGCGATGTCGGGAGACACGACGGCGAGCGCGGGCATCACGGGCCCCGGCGAGGTCACGATCGCGACCGGAACGGTCCACTGGTCAACCTTCTGCAGCTTGCTCTCGAGGTCCGGTCCGGCCAATTTGAAGACCGTCGCTTCTGTCTCGCCGTCATCCGAAGGCGCGAACATCACTGCGCCACCTCGGGCCAGCGTCTGGATCGCCCGTTCGCGTTCCCGGTCGCTCATGTCGACACCGAGGCTGTCCAGTGACTCCTGGCCAACCAGCACACTCGCACCGAGGCTGTTCGTGGAGCCGATCGAGATCTGTTCGGGCTTCGTGGGGCCGCCCGAGTTCTCGTCCGGCGTGCTGCTCACGAGCCGGAGGTCGATCGACTCGATCGGGCCCCTGACGTCGCCGGTCTTCATGTACGCCTCACGTACGCCGAGGACCGACCTGACCCGCGCCTCTGGCAGCCGCGAGGCGACCGCCGCGCGCATGGCCTCCCAATCATCGGGTCGTGCTGTCGGGTCGATGACGACAGCAGCACCCATGGGACCCGACGGTGCGTAGGTCGCTCGACGCTCGGCCGCGTCGCTCGCGCCGCCGATGCCCAGGGCGACCACGCCCGCGACGGTGGCCGCCACTGCGGCGACGGCGGGTCCCGTGCGGCCCCGGTGCCGAGCCGCGTCGCGGACGGCGAACCGAGCGGGCAGGGGCAGGCCGTGCGCGAAGTGGCCCAGCTGAGCGACCACGAGAGGGATGAGCAGGACCATGCCGACAATCGCGCAGACGGCCGAGAACGCGATGAGCACCTCCCCTCCGCCGGAGGTGTCGCGGGCCCCGAAGACGGCGAGCGCCACGCCACCTCCGAGCAGGACCGCGCCGAGCACGGGCGAGCGCAGGCCGGCGCGGGTGTCGCCGCGGCGCCCCGCCAACACGGCTACCACGTCCTGTCGCGCGGCGATCATGGCCGGCGCGACCGCGGCAAGGATGGCGCTGAGGAGTCCGCACAGGGCGATCAGGGTCACGTCGCGCACCGAGACCTCGAACGGCCCGAGCACCTCCGTGCTGACGCCCTGGACGAAGGGCAGCGCGACGGCAGCAACCACGATGCCTCCGAGCGCGCCGACGACGGCGGCCACGGCGCCCAGCACCAGTCCCCCGGACAGCACTGCTCGCTTCACGTCACGCCGCTCGCCTCCGGTCGCCAGGATCAGGGCCAGGGAACGCTGCTGCCGGCGCGCCCCCACGGCGAACGCCGGCCCGGCCAGGAGCACGACCTCGAGCAGGGCCATGGCGACGACCAACGCGAGTACCGCGACCGCGGTCGCGTCCGGGCCGCTTTCGCCGATCGCCTGCGCGGAGACCTCCGAAGCCGGCGGCGGGTGCTCGACGACGTCCCGCGAGAGCACGTAGAGACCGTGCGTGTTGAGCTCGCGCACGGTCGGCCAGTCCACGCCGCCGGGCATGTGCACGAGCCACGCCCGGTGGGTCTCGATGCTCTCGACGCCGAGTGAGCCGGGCAGTCCGACCACCGTGCTCTGCTCGAGCGTGCTGGTCGACTCGACGACGCCGGTGACGTGTCGGGTCCGACCGTTCTCCAGGGTGACGGTGTCGCCGACCGAGAAGCCGCGTCCGGACACGCGCACGCTGACCGCGATCTCGTCGACACTGCGGGGCAGCCGACCCTCGCGCACGTCGAGCAGGCCGGCAGTCATCGGATCGCGCAGGTCGACCTCGATCGCGCCTGCGCGTGCGACGCCATCGCGCGTGCGCAGGCCCGTCTCGCCGCCGGTCAGTGCGATCACCCGGCTCTGGTCGCCGAGCGCTGCCGTGATCGTTGTCGCGTCGGGGAGCGGCGCCGCGGCGTCGGTCGCCTGGCCGTGAAGGAAGGTGAGATCCGGGTTCTGGTCGACCGGTCCGCGGTCACCGTCGGACATGACGAGTGCATCAGCGCTGCCGAGCTTGCGGTCGAGCCCCTCGCGCGCCGTCACCTGCGAGGTGCGCCCCAGTGTGTCCAGCGCCACCACGGCCAGCACCGGTAGCGCGATCATCGCGAGAATGAGTGCGCTGCGTCCGCGGGCGCGCAGCGCATCGCGCCGGGCGATGCGCAGCATCGGCCGCCACCCGCGGACGAACCGTTTCATCGCGTCGTGCTCGCGCCCAGCAGCGCCTCGACCGGCTCCGCTGGGCCGGTCTCGTCGACGACCAGGCCGTCCCGGAGGAAGACCACGCGGTCGGCCCATGCGGCATGCCGTGCCTCGTGTGTGACGAGAATACCGGCGGCCCCGGCGCTGCACCTCGCCCGCAACAGGCGAAGGACCTGCTCACCGGTCTCGGTGTCCAGCGCACCGGTCGGCTCGTCGGTCAGCACCAGCCGCCGGTCACCGACGACGGCACGCGCGATCGCCACGCGCTGCTGCTGCCCGCCGGACATGTCGTCGGGGAAGCGGTCGGCGAGCTCGGCGATGCCCAGCTCGTCAAGGGCGGTCATCGCCAGCCTGCGGGCCGCGCGGGTCGAGTCGCCGTCGAGCTCCCGCGGCAGCGCGACGTTCTCGGCGGCCGTAAGTGCGGGGATCAGGTTGAAGTCCTGGAAGACGTATCCGATCGAGCGCCGACGCAGCGCCGCGAGCTGTTTGCGGCTCAGAGTGCCGAGCTCGGTGCCCTCGATCGTCACTGTGCCGGCGGTCGGGGAGTCCAGGCCACCGGCGATCGTCAGTAGCGTCGACTTGCCGGAGCCGGACGGCCCCATCACCGCAACCAGCTCACCGGAGCGGACCGAGACCGAGACCCCGCGGAGGGCATGCACCTCGGAGTCGCCGTGCCCGTGCACCCGAGTCAGGTTGTCGATCTGCAGAACGGTGCTCACCGTCGTACCTCCTCGATCGTCATGTCACTGCTCGACTCGGTGCTCGTGCGACGGTCCCCGGCGGCGCGGGCCAACCGCGCCTCGCAGTGGTCGAGCCAGCGGACCTCTGCCTCTGCAGCGAAGAGCAGGGACTCCAGGACGAGCAGCCACGCCAGGTCACCGTCAGCGACCGGCTCGGGGGCCTCGGCCTTGAGCCGGGTGTAGTCCTGCAGCGCGCGGATGGTTGCCGTGCGCTGCCGCTGGACGACGGCGTGTACGTCGACGCCGGGCACCGTGACCGCCATCGCCAGCTTGATCGCCAGCTCGTCGCGGGGAGGCGCTTCGCGGCTGACTGGCGTGGCGAACCAGGCCCGGACCTCGTCGCGTCCCGCGGGAGTGATCCGGTAGACGGCGTGGCCGTCGTCGTCCTGGCCGGCCGCCTCGAGCAGGCCGTCGCGCTCGAGCCGGGACAGGGTCGTGTAGACCTGCCCGACGTTCAGCGGCCAGGTCGCCCCGGTGCGGGACTCGAACTCGGCCCGCAGCTGGTAGCCGTACATCGGCTCGTGCTCGAGCAGTGCCAGCAGACTCTGACGGATCGACATGAGCGGCCTCTCGGTGGGGCTATACCCCGTATGTATACCGGGTATAGCGAGCGCCGCGCAACCACTTTCTCGCCCGCTGTGTCCGAACAACCGTGCGGGTACCTCCGCGGGGTCTCGGACACAACGGAAGTGCGGGGGGCTCAGGTGAAGGCGAGCGACCAGGTGCCGGCCGCGACCGCCACGGCGGTGGAGAGGCAGACGGCGGCGACCGCAGCGAGGACCAAGCCCCAGTCACCGGGCCGCATCGGCTGCGGCCGCGCGATCGTCCGGGGCACACCCGCATCGAAGCCGCGCGCCTCCATGGCAGTCGCGAGCCGGACGCCGCGGCGGATCGCGGCAACAAGCATGGCGAGCACCTTGGATGAGAACAGCCTGACCCGGGCGAGCGGCGACCCTCCCTCGAGACCGCGGGCCCGCCGCGCCCGGCCGATCTGGTGCCAGTCCGCGGCCAGGAGTGGCAGCAGCTTGAGCGCGGCCAGCGCCCCGTAGGCGAACCGCGCCGGCACCCGCCACCGCTGAACCAGCGCATCGGCGAGGTCCATCGGGTCGGTCGAGGCGAGCACCAGGATGCCGGGCAGCGCGATCGCCAGCAGCCGCAGCGACACGGCAACGGCCGACTCGACCGAGCCGACGATGAGCACGTTCGCCACCGTGACCCCCGCGACCCCGACGAGCAGCGGCCAGGTCCGCCGGGCCAGCGTCGACATCCGGACCCCGGTGGCCGGCACCGCCGCCAGTTCGATCGCCAGCAGGACGGCCGGCGTCACCGGGTCGAGGGTCAGCAGCAGGCCCACCATCACGATGCCGGCCGCCGCCAGCTTGGCCACCGGGTTGCGCCGCGCCAGCGCGGCTTCCGGGTCCGGTGCCAGCGGCGCGAGCAGGCTCACGGCAGGGCCAGCTCTCGGTCGGCGACCGCGTCGACCAGGGCGCGGTCGTGGGTCACCAGCGCAAGCGCGGTCCCCGCCTCGCGCAGGTCGGCCAGCAGCTCGGCCAACGCGGCCCACGTCAGCGCGTCCTGGCCGAAGGTCGGCTCGTCGGCGATGACCACGGCCGGCGCGGTGGCGATCGCCGTCGCCACGGAGAGCCGGCGCTTCTCGCCGCCGGAGAGCGTGAACGGGTTGGCCTCGGCGAGCGCCGTGAGCCCGAGCCGTTCCATCAGCTCGTCGGCGCGGGCGGCGGCGGTCGCGGCGTCCGACCCGGTCAGCCGCGGGCCCAGCGCGAGCTCGGCACGCACCGTCGTACGGACGAACTGGTGCTCCGGGTCCTGGAACACCGTCCCGACCGAGCGGACCAGCTCGCGTGCGGGCCAGCGCCACAGCGGCGCGCCCTCCGCGCGGCCGGCCAGGGGGCCGACGGCGTCCACCGTTCCAGCGGTCGGCTGGATCAGCCCGGCCGTGACCAGGGCCAGCGACGACTTGCCGGCGCCGTTGGGTCCGGTGACCGCCACCGCCTCGCCCGACCGCAGGGTGAGATCGGTCGGCGCCAGCGCGTCGCGGGTCGCCGCGGGGTAGCGCAGCCGCACGCCCGTGGCCCGCACCAGCGGGGGACCGGCCGCTTCGAGCGCATGGCGGCGTACGACGGGGTGCCGGCCGGGCACCCAGACGCCCCGCGCCGCGAGCGCCGCGCCGTGCCGCCCGAAGACCTCCGCGGGTGAGCCATCGGCGACGATGCCGCCGCCGGGCTCGAGCACGACCGCCCGGTCGACCAGGTCGGCGACGTCGTCCACCCGGTGCTCGACGAGCACGGCAGTCGCCCCGGTCGCGTCCAGCACGCGCCCGAGCAGGTCGCGCACCAGCGCCGCACCGGCCGGGTCGAGGTTAGCGGTCACCTCGTCGAGCAGCAGCAAACCGGGACGAAGCGCCAGGATCCCGGCGATGGCCAGCCGCTGCTGCTCGCCGCCGGAGAGCGCACCCGTCGGGGTGTCCCGCCCGCCGGGGAACCCCACCGCCGACAGTGCCTCGTCGACGCGGGTCCAGATCTCGTCGGCCGGGACGCCCCGGTTCTCCAGGCCGAATGCGATGTCGTCGCCCGCCCGGTTCATCACGATTGCTGCCTCGGTGTCCTGCATGACGAGCCCGGCGCGCGCTCTCGCCTTACCGGCGTCCTGCCCGTCCAGCCGGATCGCCCCCTCGACCTCACCGGCGTCCGGGTCGAGCAGCCCGGCGAGCCCGGCGAGCAGCGTGCTCTTGCCCGACCCCGACGGTCCGAGCAGCAGGACCCGCTCGCCCGGCTCGAGCCGGAGGTCGACGCCGCGCAGCGCCCAGGCCCGTCGGCCGGCGTGGCGCCAGCCCCAGCCGTGTACGTCGAGGGCTACCGGCGAGGGCCGCCCCTCGCCGCCGGCCGGACCGCTCAGACGCTCACCTGGTCGCGGCCCGCCGCGAACGGCGCGAGCACGCCGGTGCCGGCCAGGGCGCGCACCAGCAGCCAGCCGCCGACGCCGGCGATGACCGCCGAGCTCACCATCACCAGGGCGGTGTAGGTGAGCTGCCACGGACCCGACCAGGCCGGGTAGTAGAAGACGATGTCGAGCAGAGCCGCCGACGCGCCGGCGACCGCGCCCGCGACGACTGCGGTGGGCAGACGCCAGGAGGCGTAGGCGAGGAACGCGAACACGAGCTCCGGCGCGGCTCCCTCGACCAGGCCGTAGACGACGACCTGCAGGCCCCAGGGCGTGCCGAGCAACGCGGACACCAGCGAGGCGACGACCATGGTGTAGATGGCGGCGCCGGGCTTGCGGATGACCAGCGCCCCGAGCACGCCGGGCAGCAGCCACACGCCGTACATGAAGCCCTGGGCCGGCGGGAAGCCGGCGAACGCGGCGCTGGTCGTGTTCCAGAGCTGGCCCCAGGCCCAGAACACGACGCCGAACGCGACTGCGATCGAGGACGCGACGACGATGTCGACGGTGCGCCAGCGGCGCGGGCGGACGACGGTCTGGTCGGAAACCGGCTGGTTGAGGGTGGTGTGACTGGTCATGACGGTGCTCCCAACTCCCTGCGCTGGCATTACCCAGATCAGGTACGAGGGTCTGCGGACTGGTGCCGCACTCTCAGCGCTGACGCGCTCCCCTGTGGCTGTGGTGTTGTCGCCATCGACGCTAGCACCGGCATTCCCGGCAAATTGCCTGGCCCTCTGCGAGGGCGTCCCCTAAGGTCGGTCCGCTCGCGGTCGCAGCCGGGTGGCATCGCCGCTGCGGGTCCTGCACATGGGCCGCGAGCTGCCGAATTGGTGGCAGCGTTTCGTGCGCTCGGGTTCAACTCCCAAAGGTCGTCCGGGGCGCGGCAGATGTGACGGGAACGGCTTGCGGCGCTGCGGCGCCCCCCGCGCTCGTCACGCCGCGTCCCGGGCGATCAGGACCCGCGCGGGGCGTCGTCACCCACCACGTTCACGGAAGGAGCAGGACCATGCGGATCGTCGTCGAGGAGTGGGAGCGCGTCCTGCTCTACCGGGACGGCCGCTTCGAGGAGGAGCTCGGGGCCGGTCGGCACCGCCGCCGACGCTGGCGCCGGCGGGTGGTCGTGCAGTCGGTGCGTCCTCGCCTGCTCACGGTGCCCGGCCAGGAGGTGCTGACCTCCGACGGGCTGTCGGTGAAGGTCAGCCTGCTCGTCCAGACGCGGGTCGTGGATGCGCGACGGTGGCACGAGGCGGTCGACAACCCCGACGCGTTCGTCTACGGCGCGCTCCAGGTCGCGGTGCGGGTGGCTGTGGCGGCGCGGACGCTTGACGAGCTGCTGGCTGCGCGCGCGGAGCTCGGTGCCGAGCTCGCCGCGGCCGCGGCGCCCACTGCCGCCGAGGTCGGGAGCGCCATCGACGAGGTGGCCGTTCGCGACGTGATGGTTCCCACCGAGGTCCGGCGCGCCGCGACCGAGGCTGCGTCGGCCCGGGCGCACGGGCTCGCCGCGCTCGAACGTGCCCGGGGCGAAGTAGCGGCGACGAGGGCCCTGGCCAACGCCGCGAAGATGGTCGCGGACAACCCGGCACTGCTCCAGCTGCGCACCCTGCAGGCGGTCGAGTCCGGCGGGGCGACGGTCATCCTCACGACGGGCGGCACCTCTGTCGCACCGGGGACGGTCGCCTCGGGTTGAGGGCTCGATCGATCACTCCTGACTCCGGTCTGTCCTGACCGGAGTCAGGAGTGGGCGCTACGGTTGCGCCTCGGAGGGCTCGCCTAGTGGCCGATGGCGGCGGTCTTGAAAACCGCTATGAGGGGTGACTCTCATCGTGGGTTCGAATCCCACGCCCTCCGCTGAGGCTCTCCCAGATCAGTGGGCGTTGTCGCCAGGCGGTCCGTCGAGCACCGTCGGAACGTACTCGAGCAGCTGGAGCCGGCCGTCGAACGTGCGGTGGTCGACCAGCTCGAGGGCGAGGTCGGGGTAGCCGTCGAAGATGCGCTCCTTGCCGGTGGCGCCGGTGATGACCGGGAAGACGACCACGCGGAAGCGGTCCACCAGGCCGGCCTCGAGCAGAGACCGGCACAGGGTGAGGCTGCCGAGGGTGCTCATGGGTGGTCGCGAGGCATCCTGCTTCATCTCGCGCACGGCCTCGACCGGGTCGCGGTCCACCAGCTCGGTGTTGTCCCAGGACAGCGGTGCTTCCAGTGTCGAGGAGAACACCATCTTGGGCATCGCGGTCAATCCGTCCAGCCCGGCCTCGCCCGACTCGGCGAACCCCGACATCAGCCGGTACGTCATGGCCCCCATCAGGGCCAGGCGTTCATGCTGACCTTCCTCCTCGAGCCAGCCGAGGTACTCAGGACCCTCGAGACCCCAGAAGCCGGGCCAGCCGTCCGCGGCCGCGTAACCGTCCAGGGAGATGATGAAGTCCACCATCAGGCTTGGCATCGCGCTTTCCTCTCGTCGTCGGGTCTGCCCTACACGCTATGAAGAGGCCGGCTGGCCCGCACCGACCTCATACGTGAGGTGGGTCGCCAGCGGCGAGCCGGCGACATGGACCGGCCGCAGGCGGAGCTCCAGCGGCGCATCCTCGGTGAACAGCCGCGTGCCGGCGCCCAGGACGACGGGCACGACATGCAGGTGGAGTTCGTCGACTGCCCCGACACCGAGGTACTGGCGGGCGATGTCTGCGCCTCCGCCGACATAGACGTCCTGAGACCCGGCTGCCTCGCGGGCGCGCCGAAGGGCCTCGTCGATGCCCTCGGTGACGAAGGTGTACGACGTGCCGCCCCGCTTGACGATCGTCTCGGCCGGCCGGCTGGTCACCACGAAGACCGGGGCGTGAAACACCGGCTCGTCGCCCCATGGCCCGATCCCGAGGTCGGCCATCCGGCGGCCGACGATCACTGCGCCGACGCCGCTGAAGCGGTCGGTCGCGGAGCGCTCGGCCTCGGCGTCCGAGCGGCCGGCGAACATCCAGTCGTGCAGCCCCTCGCCGCCGCGCCCCATCGGCTCCTGCGGGCTCACGCCGGGACCGGCGACGTAGCCGTCCAGCGACATGCTCAGCTCCAACAGGACTTTCGGCATGGTTCTCCCCGTTCTGGCGGGTGCGCTCAGAGAGGTAGACCGGCCGTCCGCCGAAGACTCATCGCAAGATTTTTTACCAACGCCGATTTCGGCGGACCGTCTCGTTGGCCTCGATCGCGGCGTTTGCCGGGTCAGGTGCGGATAGTCCGTCACGGGGGATCCGGACGGTCCAAGACCGGGCTCGGAGGATTCGGGCAGATCGGGATCTCACGGACCGCAAACAGGGCACGCTGTGATCGGTTGACTGCGCACAGTGAGACTGGTTCGTTCGGTGACCGGAGGAGTTGCCCGGGAGCGTCGTGACTCACCTGAGCGGCTTGGCTCGACCGTCGCCGCAACCTGGCCCGAAATGACTATGGCGCAGGCACGGCCCCTCGTATTGGTTGGTGCGCACGCGATCGGTGGAGTGTGGGGAGCACGCCGCTTTTCGCGTCGGCCTGGCCGCACCGGCGGCGCAGGCGAAACGGGGATACAGGGGGCACCAGGACAGTGCGAAGGCGAAGCCGAGAGGCGACGCGCGGAGGCCAAGAGCCGCCGCGCGTTGTCGCGCGATCGGGCAAGGGCCTGCTCGCGATCCGCTTCGTCACGATCCTGGCCATGCTCGCTTCCCTGGTCTCGCCGGCGGCCGTGCTGGTCGCCCCCGCTGCCGGAGCCGCACCGGTCGCTCCGCAGGCGCAGCCCGCGCCCCGTGAGGCGGCCGGTCCGTGGGTCATGTCCGTCACCGACTCGGCCACCCGCCGGGCCGCGGTGGCCAGCTGGCTGTCCCGCGCGGCCGCGGCGAAGACCACGTCCACCGAAGGTCGGCGTACGACGGCGACCCGGCGCACGCCGACCGGGACCACCGGCACCATCCCGGCCCGTCCTGCCGGTGTGGCCCCGACCGAGAACGTGCCGGCCCCGCTGTCGGCAGCCGACGCCCTCGCCCAGAGCGCAGCACAGGCGATGGCCGCCGCCATGGCCAACGCCTCGGCCCAGGGCTGGCAGCTCCCCGGCACCCCGACCGGTCATGGCTCGGGCACCTCGGCCGACTGCACCATCGAGGACCCGTCGGGCGTCGCCCTGGTGTCGTGCCCGGTCGGCCCCGACCCCCTGGTCGCCGACTCGGCCCCGGAGTCACCGGTCGGTCCCGACGCCGCGTTGAGCGAGGAGCGGCTCGGCTCGGCCTCGGCCGCGGCCCTCGCCGACTGGGCGGAGGCCGACCCGTCGGCCGACGTCAGCGGCATCTCGTTCTCCATCGCGGACCTCTCCGGGCTGCTGCTCGGCCAGGCATCCGGCCACTCCGTGGTCGTCGACACCGACGCCGCCGGCTGGGGCTGGGGTGACGGGGGAATGGACCTTCGGACGGTGCTGCGGCACGAGATCGGTCACGTGGCCGGCCTCGAGCACAGCGGCTCCGGGCTGATGGCCGACAGCCTGTCGGCGGGCCAGAGCAAGCAGGTGCCGGTCGTCGAGCACGCCGAGGAGCCCGCCGCGGCGCCGGCGGAGGAGAAGGCCGCTGACTCCGGAACCTCGGCTGCTGCCGAGGAGAGCGCACCTGACCCGGCCCCCGAGTCCGCGGGCGGCTCCTCATCGCCCGACACAAACGACGACGCGAGTGACGAAGCCGCCCCCGCCGCGAACACCGCCGATGAGCCGTCGTCGCAGTCCGGCTCGGCCGACGGGGCGACCGGCGCATCCGCACCGGACGTTCCGGCAACCCGGTGGATCGTCGAGGGCGACACCGCGACCCTGTCCGCCGAGGGCGACGCGGTGCTCGACGGCACGGTCCGCTACGACGCCGCGACCGGTCAGCTGCAGTTCATCTCGGCCGACGGCACCATCGACGCGATCGACGCTGACGGACTGACGACGGTCAATGTCACCGGCACCACCGGCGACGACCAGATCCGCGTCGACATCTCTGCGACCGACCTCCCCGCCGTGGTGAGCATCTACGGCGGCGGTGGCAATGACACGCTCGTCGGTCCCGCCGCGGACACGACGTGGACCATCAGCGGCGTCAACTCCGGCACGGTGGCCGGGATCGGCTTCACCGGCTTCTCGGCTCTGCTCGGTTCGAGCGACAACGCTGACACCTTCATGCTGGGGGCCAGCGGCAGTGTCAGCGGTTCCGTCGACGGCGGGTCCGGGGGCCAAGACGCCCTCGTGGGCGACGGGTCAGACGGGCTCGGCACCACAACTATGTCCGCAGGCAGCCTCCTCGTAGGCGGGGGGACGCTCGCCTTCCACGGCTTCGAGCTGATCGCCACTGGCCTCGCCGGTGCGGTGGGCAGCACCACCCCCCAGACGACGTCCGCCGGCGTCACCACCTCGGGACCCCCCGCCATACCGGACGTCACGTTCAACCTGCCCGACGGCCTCCCGGCCGCGGCACCCGACCCAGCCACGACGCCTGGTAGTGGGCCGTCGCCACCGGCCCAGGTCATCCTGCTCGTGTTCAGTGGCGCACTCGATGTCGACTACGACGGCCCGATCTCGGTGCACGGCATCGACATCCCAGCCTTCGTGGCACCAGCGCGGCTCGGCGGGCAGGAAGCGCTCATCATCGCGGCCATCAAGGCCGCCGTCGAGCGCAAGCTGGCAGGCCAGAACGTCATCGTCACCCTCGACCGCCCGGTCGCTGGGACCGACTACTCCACGATCTACATCGGTGGCACCGACGCTCCCTTCGCCGGATACGGGCCGCTCTTCGCCCTCTCCGAGAAGGTCGACTCGGGCAACGCCGACCACAACGACATCGCCTTCGTCTTCTCCGCTTCAACGCCGACCCGCGGCAAGACCGTCGCGGCCTACGCCGAGGAGATCGCCGAGTACGCAGCGCACGAGGCGGGGCACCTGCTGGGCTACGAGCACATGCGCACGGCCCACAGCCACGACGCCGGTGACGTGCTTGGCGAGGTGGCCTTCAAGCCCTTCACCCACGTCGAGATCGCGAAGGATGTCCGCAACGACCTGATCGAGGACGGTTTCCTCGACATCGTGGGCGTGGACGCTCTGGGCAACGAGTTCACCACGCAGTACAGCGTCCACCCGCGGGTCCTCGAGGCGATCATCCGCTTCCCCGGCCACTACTACGCCGGCACCGTGGGCCCCGACGGCTTCCCGGACGTGACCTTCGGTCAGCGCATCATCCACCCGAGCGACACCGGCAACTGGCTGACCCGGGTGTTCGACATGGCGTGGGCCGCGCAGGAGCTGGACAGCTTCACCAACGACGAGAAGCTGCAGATCCTCGCCTTCGCCTACGGCTACGCGACCCACGCGGCGGGCGACTTCTTCGCCCACACCCTGGTCAACGAGTTCTCCGAGGGCGTCTTCCCGGCGGTCTTCGACATCGTCCTCGGCGAGACGCGCGATCGCGACGCCGCGAACGCCATCCGCCACCTTCTGCTCGAGTCCTACATCGGCGACGCGACGCCGGGCTTCGACGGCAGCGGCGACGTCAGCCTGCTGCCCGACGGCGACATCAGCGGGGACTCGACCCCGGCGATCGCCTACGACGCCCCGCTCCGCTATATCTACGAGACCCTGGTCAAGCCGTTCCCCGGTGACCCGACGTCTCCTGCAGACAGCGGCACCGGCCGCAAGATCGTCGTCAACGCGGCTGCGAAGACCTTCAGCCTGGACGCCTCCGACCTGGGCCCGTCCTTCCGGGACCTCAACTTCCAGGTCGGGATGCAGATCTTCGGCTTCGGTTTCAGCGCGGCCACCAACAATGGCAAGTTCACGATCGCGGCCGTCTCCAGCGACGGCCGGACGCTCACGGTCAACCAGTCGGTGGTCGACGACACCACCGGACTCGGCGACGAGGCCCTGGTCGCCCGGGGTGACCGTGGGCCCATCCTGGACGTGATCTTCATCATCCAGCGCCAGGTCGACGACGCGCTGCTGGCCATGGGCGGCGCGCCGACCAAGTCGCTCGACCAGCTGCTCGCCGAGATCGTGCCGCTGCTGACGGACGGCGACCCCGGCACCAACCCGGACGCGCTCACGACCGACGCGCTGGTCCGGGCCTACCTGGCGCGCTGGACGGCCGACATCGACGCCGGGGCTGCGGAGTGGGGCCGCTTCGGCCTGGCGACGACCAACGCGCTCTTCGACGCGGGGACGGCGCGGTACTGGCAGAACGTGCTCGCCGGGAACGACGGGTCAGACCCCAACCGGGCCGAGGACGAGGCCGGCGTCGGCCTGCTCGACATCGTGCTGGCCGAGCTCGACGACCCCAACCGCGACGGCAACCTCGACGACTCGTTCCTGACCAACCGGGTGCTCCCGATGCTCGGCCTGCCGAGGTTCGTCGGAAGCCTGCGGACCTCGATCGGCGAGTTCGGCGCCCTGCTCGACGACCTGGTCCTCGCTCCGGTGCGCTTCCTCTTCGCCCCGATCACGGCGCTGCTGGGCGTGGCCAAGCAGGTCGTGAAGGACTTCGTCGTCTCCGCGATCGAGCACTTCACCGGGATCGACTTCGAGCTGATCGAAGAGCTCGAGCACATGGCCACGAAGATGGACCTGGCGTCGGTCACCATCAACGGCACCGTGATCCCGATCTTCAAGGACGGTGACCACGACAAGATCGACCGCTACCTGGGCATCTACGGTGTCGCCCACAGCCAGGAGTTCACGCTTCCCGATGTCGCGGGCGTCGACTTCTACGACGACGCCGTCGGGCGCCTCAACGACAACGTCGAGTTCAACAAGGACACCTTCGCTGCCTACCGGAACGCGCGGACTCTGGCCCAGATGCTGCTGCTGCAGGAGTCCAACCCGATCAGCGACGGCTCAACGGTCGGCAATGGCCAGCTCTCGCTGCTGATGGAGAACATCCTCACCCAGCTCAACGGCGGCACGCACGTCGACTACGACTGGTCGCTGCTGAACCAGAACGGTGACCACGGCGGCAACATCTTCACGACGACGCTGCCGAAGCCGGCCCACGACGGCGACGTCGACCCGACGTCGATCATCTCCAACCAGGTCGCGCTGCTGCCGGGTCACGACCTCGCCGATCTCGACATCGTCCGTTACACGACCAACGGGACGCCGATCGGCGGCCTCACCAACGGTGGCGGCTACTTCATCACCCTGGCCGGCAACCTGGCCACGTTCTACCTGACGTTCGAGGACGCCAAGACCCACCGCAACGCGGTGGTCCTCACCTCGACCGGCTCCGGCGACCACCACCTGCGCAGCGGTGTGATGGCCGACCTGTCCGCCCTGGGCTCGTCCGGGATCCTGCTGGACATCTTCCGGATCGTCGCCGACGCCGACCAGCGCCCCTGGCTGCGTCTCATCGACGGCAACGGCGGCTGGCGTGCCGACAGCCTGACGACGACCAACACGCTCTTCGTGGTGCACGCCCCGGGCACCGGCGGCGACTACGTCGAGTGGGAGGCCGAGCTAGGGCCCGGCACCTACGACGTGCAGGGCTCCTGGCTGTGGAACGTTACCCAGCGCCTCGACAACCCGCTGACCCTCGACATCAACCCGAAGGAGGTGGAGCGCCAGCAGGCCCTTGCCGATGCCCTCGGCACCACACCGCCGCCGCTCAGCGACCCCATCTACCGCTACTGGGAGAACCGAGTCGGGTTCAAGATCGACTTCAAGCTGGACGGCGCCCACCTCAGCCCGAGCGCGCACGCCACCTACGTCGTGCTCGACGCTGCCGGCAACCCGATCGGCCCGGTCTACGAGGCGGACCAGCGGCTCTTCAACTCCGAGTTCTACGACGACGTCCTGGGCATTCACTTCGACAGCCTCGGCATGCTCACCCTGGCCACGACGACCACGATCAAGGTGCGGATGCTCGAGCGTTCCGACGGCTACGTCGTCGGCGGCCCGATGCGGTTCGTCAACACCGCCTCCCAGGCGGTCACCCGCGTCGTGCGTGACCTGAACCCGCAGACGCTGGTCGAGAACCCGCTGAGTGGCTTCCACGTCGTCGATCTCGGTCCGCACGCCGAGATCGGCTGCGCCGAGTGCGGCACGCCGGAAGAGGTCACCGCGCCCAACGGTGTCGACACCGGCTGGCACCCGCTCGCCTACGACACGGGCACCGGCAACTTCCCGCTGTGGGAGAGCAGCATGCTGCGGCCGGTCTTCAAGTCGGTCTTCCGCGACTGGCAGAACGGCTCGCTGAACTTCCCCGACCTCGGCGACGCCACGTCCAACGACCCGAACAACTCGAGCGTGGTCGCCACGAACGACGCGCCCGGCCGGTTCCTCACGCCGTACGACGAGGTGCTTGCGGTTGTCGCGGCGCCGCCTACGGCGATCGGCCTCGTCATCACCGGTGCACCGGTGATCTTCAAGGGCACCACCGTGCTCTCGTCGCTGACCGGCACGGGCGCCGCGATCATCACCGTGAGCGCCGCGACGACGGGTGTCACCACCCTCGCGGTCGACCTCATCAACAACGCCTTCACCCGCAGCGCCGGCGACTTCCTCGCCGACGGCTTCGCGGTTGGCCAGGAGATCATCGTCAAGGGGTTCAGCCTCAACAACGGCCGCTTCACGGTCCTGGCGGTCACGGCCACCTCCCTGACGGTCGCCGAGGGCCTGATGTTCGGTGACACCACCGGATCCGGCGACGAGTCGATCGTGTCGCCCGGCAAGCTCGTGTTCGCCGGTGACGGTCAGTTCGGCGGCGGCGGGCTGACGTCGATCACCATCACTGCCGACGAGATCGTCCTGCTTCCCGGCGTGACCGTGTCGACGCGCTCGACATCCGGCACCGACCCGCGCACCGACGCCTCGACCGGAAACTCCGGCCCGATCACCTTCAATGCAGGTCGGATCATCGTCGGCCGCGGCGCCGCGATCGTCGCTCACGGTGGGGGCGGCTTCACCGGAGGCGTCGTCACGCTGACGTCCGACGTGACCGGCCCGACCACGTTCGACTTCTTCCACCTCGAAGGCCCGCAGGCCGTCATCGAGCTGGGGACGTCCGCGCTCGTCACCGGCGGAACCGTTGTCCTTTCGGCGACGGCTACCACGGGGGCGCCCGCCGAGCTCGGCGACGTCGTCAACGACCTCTTCCAGGTGCTCCCGGCCGGCATCGGCTTCTTCACAGCTCTCGCGCTCATTGCCGCGAACCTCGACCTGCTTCCCGACTCGATCAAGGACGGCTTCCAGGTCATTGCCGACGCACTCGAGGCCGCCGAGGGTGCGCTCCGGACCGCGATCGGCAACGACGGGGTGTTCGAGCTCCCGAGCGGCGTCAAGGCGGCTGCCGTCTTCGGCCGTGCCGACGCGTGGGTCAGCGTCGGCAGCGGCGGGCGCATCACGTCCGGAGGCGACGTCGACCTGTCGGCACGCGCCGTCTCCGCAGTCAACGTGACAACCCTGGCGGCCGACGGCTACCTCGGGTTGAGCTACGCGAGTGCCCGGCCCAACGCGTTCGTGCAGCTGGCGATGGGCTCCGTCATCTCGGCCGTCGGTGACGTGGAGCTGAAGGCAACCACCGACACGACACTCGCCCTGCGCACCGAGGTCGCCGCAAGTGACGCCGCGACGGGCCTGTCCGCCTCGTTCGGCAAGACCGAGTCCCATTCCCGCGTCGACGTCGCGGCCGGCGCCTCGATCACTGCCAGCAACCTCAGCCTCGTCGCGGAGACGACCAGGTCCATCAGCAACGTCGCGATCGCCGCCGGCTTCGGCGACAGCGGCTCCGCCGGCAAGGGCGCGGTTCTCGCGGTCGGCTACTACCAGTCGCTCGCCGAGGCCGTGCTCGCCGGCAAGGTGACGACCAGCGGAGCGGTCACCCTGACAGCGACGGCAACCGAGACCAAGAACGACACCCAGTCCTTCGGTTCCGTCGACGCGCAGCCCGCCGGCACCAACGGCATCGAGAACTCCGCCGGGCAGGCCGCGAGCGAGCTGGACACCACGGTGCCGGCCGGCGGCCGCAACGTCGACGGCACCAACGGCAGCGGCGGCCTTGGCATCGGCGCGGCGATGACGCTGCTCGAGTCGGAGAACCGCGCCGCCACCTGGATCGACGACGGCGCCGACATCCACGCCGACTCGCTCACCCTCACGTCGACCGCCGTCGCACGGCCCCGAGCCACCGCGGTCGCCGTCGCCGCCGGTCCGACGAGCGGCACGGCGATCGGCGGGGCCATCGTCTGGGCCAAGTACGCCAACCAGGCCACCTCGTTCGTCGGCTACAACGCCCGGGTCGCCGTGGCGCACGCCCTCACCCTCGTCGCGACGCAGACCTTCGCGGCGCCGTACGCCGTCTACGACCCGAACGCCACCGTCGGCACCGGAGACAGCTACGCCGACGCGAACACCACCGCCAGCAACGTGGCATCGGCGATGGACGGACTGGCCACCTACCTGACCGGTCCGCTCGCCGACCCGGCCAAGGTCGCCACCAGCTACGTGCACGCCTCGTCGGGCACCGGCTCGGGCAGCGCGTTCTCCGGCGGCGTGAACTACCTCGAGCTCTACACGGCGGCAGCCTCCGGTATCGCGCCAGGTGCGTGGGTCCGGGCGGAGGACGTCGTTGCCACCGCCACCTCGACTCTCGAGGCGGCTGCGGTGGCCGGCCTGGAGTCGGCGCTGAGCCTCCCGGCAGTCCCCGACGCGGTGGCCGACACTGCCGGCGGTGGCTACTTCAGCGGCGTGTTCGCCGAGAACTACGCGCGCACCTACATCGATGACCGGGCCGACGTCGCCACCACCCGCGACTTCACGATGGATGCGATCACAGACAGCCGCATCCTCAACGTCGCCAAGCAGGGTCAGAGCGGCACGGGGCTTGCGATCAACGGTGTCTTCGCCTTCGTGGTCATCGACGAGGAGGCACTGGCGTTCATCGAGGACCGGGCGAACGTCGCCGCGGGTCGCGACATCGACCTGGAGGCCTTGAACAAGGACCGCGTCGTCAACGTCGCCGGTGCGCAGGCCCTCGGCGGCACCGACGCGGTGGGCGTTGCCGTCGCGGTGACGGTCATCGGCACCACCGACGACTTCCTCGGGTCCCCCGAGACCCTCGAGGACCGGGCCGAGTCCGAGGTGGACGGTGCCAGCGTCCGGGCCTTCATCGGCGACGCCACCCAGCTGATGGGCGCAACGCCGACCGGCGGTGTCGTCGGGACCGTGTCCGCCGGCCGGGACCTCAAGCTCACCGCGACGAACGGCGTGAACCCGAACGAGATCTGGACCGCTGCGGTGGGCATCGCGGGCTCCTCTGCCGCGGAGACGGGCAACGCCGACCTGAGCTCGGCGGACGACTCGGCCAACAACGTGGACGTCAGCGCAGCCGGCAGCGGCGCCATCAACGTCCTGGACCGGCGCACCCAGGCCTACGTGCGCGACATGAGCGCCCTGACCGTGGTCAGGCAGCTGAGCCTCGTGGCCACCGACACGTCTCTGCTGGTGTCCTCGGCCGGCGCCACGATCGGCACGGGGAGCACGACCATCGGCGGATCGTTCGCCCTCAACGACGTAGACCTGAAGGTCTACGCGTTCACCACGTTCGTGCCGGTGACCGCCGGCGGCGTAAGCCTCAACGCGAACGCGGCCGCGACGATGCTGTCGTTCGAGACGACAGCACTCACCGGCGGCGGCTCCGGCCTCGCCATCGCCCTGTCGTTCAACCTCGACCTTGCCGACTCGGACTCCCTGGCCTACTTCGGCGAGGCAACGACCCTCGGCGTCACCGGGGACGTGAGCCTGCAGGCCACCAGCCTCCTCGACGTCATCGCGAACGCCGGGACCGCCGCCTTCGCCGAAGGTGAGGGCTTCGGCGTCGGCGCCGCGCTGGCACTCGTGATCATCGACAGCTCGGCCGTCGCCAGTCCCGGCGACACCGACGTCGAGACCGCCGGCAACATCTCCGTGCTCAGCACGTCCGACGTACGCAACCGCACGTTCTCCGCGGTCAACGGCAGCACCGCCACCTCGGCTGCGACCACGGCCCCGGCGGGCCAGGTCGTCGTCGTCATCATCACCTCCGCCGCCGACTCCTCGATCGAAGGCATCGCCGTCACAGGCGCCAATGTCACGATCACGGCGACGAACGTGATCCGCAGTGCCGCGGAGGCCATCGGCGACAGCAGCCACGTCGACGGCGCGAAGGACGCGGCGATCGCCACATCCATCGTGACCGGCAAGTCCACGGCCAACGTGTCCGGCGACCATCCGCTGACCGCGACCGGCATCTTGGCGATCACCGCGGCCAACACCGACACCGTCAAGACACGCGGCGATGCGGGCGCGGCGACCGCGGGCGCCGGCATCGCGGTCGCCGTCGTGATCTTCACGACCGAGGCTTTCCTCGACACCTCCGGCGCGGTCGGCGCGGCTTCCCTGCTGGTCAAGGCTGACTCCACGGACACCGTGACCACCGTGGCCAGCGCCAGCCAGGGCGGTGCGACCGCCAACGACGAGACCCCTGATGAGCGCACGCAGGGCAACGCCACGACCAGCGATGGCGAGAACCTCGCCCTCGCCGGTGCGCTCGCCTTCACCTACCTCGACAGCACCACGACCGCGTACGTCGGGGGCAGCGGTCCTGTGTCGGTGACCACAGCCGGCGAGCAGCGCATCGCGGCCGAGTCGGGCCACGCCTCGACCGCGACGGCAGACGGCTCCGCGGCCAGCGGCTCACCGGGTGTCGGAATCGCCATCGCCGTCGCGATCTCCCACGTCTCCGCCGAGGCGTTCGTCGCCGACGATGCCGACCTGAGCGCCAGCAGCCTGGTGATCGACGCGAAGAACGAGTCCGGTGCGACGTACGAGGTCATCGCCACCTCCGGCGCCTCGCCGTCGACGGGCACCGTCATCACCGGCTCGTTCGCCGTGCACATCCTCACCAGCCTCACCAGGGCCGTGCTGCCGAGCGGCTCCATGGTGGCCGTCGGAGGGGCGGACGTCACGCTCTCGGCGACGTCGCAGAGCGCGAGCACGGTCAAGGCGCTGCCCTCGGGCACGGCGACGACTGGCGACCTCGGCATCGGGGCCGCGTTCGCGCTCAACATCGTCGACGACGAGACCACGGCGGGCCTCGAGGACACCAGCGTCCTCACCGAGGCCGACGCGCTCACCATCACCGCGACCAGCACCGACGCGATGGTCACCGAGGCGCGGGCGGGCGCATCCGCCGACACCGCCATCGTCCCAGCCGTCGCGATCTCCATCTCCAACGTCCACACCAACGCGACCATCGGTGACGGCAGCGAGCTCGTGATCGGAGGTGCCCTGCTGGCGGCGGCTTCGCAGAGCGCCACGGTCGACACCTTCGCGAAGGGGATGGCCGAGGGTGGCCAGGGCGCGGGCGTTGCCATCGCGCTGACGTTCGCCGACCACGGGGTCACGGCGACAACCGACCGTTCGCTGACCGCCGGCGGCGCCGTCACCTTCGCGGCCAAGGGCTACTCGCTGTCGGCCGCGAGGGCTGTCGCCAGCATCGCCGGTGGTCCTGAGGAGACGCCCGCATCGCAGCCGGTTGACGGACAGGTCGCCGACCAGCGCAACTTCGCCAACGGGCGCGCAGCGGCCAACGGCGCCGACGGCGCACAGACGCCGGCAACCCCGGCCGCGGAGACCAGCGACGGCGACATCAGCGTGGCGGCCGCGATCGCGGTCAACCTGGTCAACGCCGTGGTGTTCGCGCTCCTGCCCGCCGACATCTCCCTGACCGCAGGTGGACCGCTCACGCTGTCCGCCCTTGGCGAGAGCGACGCCGAGGCGTCGGCCGACGGCACGGCCGTCACCGGTTCTGCAGACGCAACCGTGATCGGGGCAGGAGTGGCTATCAACCTGGCCACCGTGCTGACGGAGGCAAGCGTCGGCTCGTTGACGGTCGTCCTGTCCCTCGGGCTGGCCCTCCTCGCGCAGACCGGCGGACCAACCGGCTCCGGAGCCGACAACACCAACACGTTCAAGGCCGCCGCCGCCTCGGGCGCCGGCGGGGGCGACGTAGGTGTGGCCGGCGCCTTTGCGCTCAACCTGGTCGATGTGAAGTCGCTGGCACTTCTGCGCTACGAAGCGGCGCACGGTCCACCAACCGTTGACGCGAACAACGGTGCTGTGACCCTGACTGCGATCTCCTCCTCCACGTCGACGGCTACTGCGCTCCCGAAGCCCTCGGGGCCCTCCGCCTCGTTCGGGATCGGCGCTTCCGTCGCTCTGAACATCGTCAACGACCTCGCCGACGCTGCGCTCCAGACCGAGTCCGTTCTCACCAACGCGACCGACCTGACGCTGCGCGCTCAGGCAGTGCACGCGATGACGACCACCGCCGAGACCGGCGCCGCAAGCGCCGAGGTGGCCGTGGCCCCCGCGGTGGCCGTGGCGATCTCGAACATCACCAGCTCCGCCACCATCGGTACCTTGTCCGGTCCCGGCACGCTGTCCGCCTCGGGTGCGGTGGATGTGAAGGCCGAGCTGACCGCGTCCGCAGTGACTGTCGCCAAGGGTGGTGCCGAAGCAGACGACGCCGCGGTCGGCATCGCGATCGCCCTGACGTTCGCCGACCACTCGGCGAACGCGACCACGAACCGCAACCTCTCCGCCGTTGGGGCGGTGTCGTTCCAGGCGCTCGGCTCCTCGATCGCGTCGGCCACCTCGACCGCCTCTGCCGAGGGTGCTCCGTCAACGGCTGGCGCGGACACGGACGGCGACGGCGAGTCCGACGTCAACGACCAGATCACCCGCGAGCGGTCCGCTGCTGACTCGCACGCCCCGGCCGGCGGCGGATCCGGCACCGCGGACGAGCCCGAGGCGGACGACAGCTCCGGCAGCGGCGTCTCGGTCGCAGCGGCGATCTCACTGACCATCGCGTTCAGCTCGTCCACTGCCTCGATCCCGGATGGTCTGACGGTTGGTGCGGGTGGGGCGCTGTCGGTGCGGTCGTCGGCGAACTCGGATGCGTCGTCGGCTGCGGATGGGACGGCGGCTTCGGCTGAGGGCACGGCGGTTGCGGTTGGGGTGGCGCTGACGTTCGCGGATGTGACGAACTCCGCGACGGTGGGCGATGCGACGGTGTCCTCGAACGGTGCGGCTGTTGAGGCCGTGATGACGGCGGTGGGCGGGAACTCCGAGCACCTGTTCACGGCGGAGTCGAAGTCCGGTGCCAGCGCGGGTGACATCGGGGTGGCGGGTTCGTTCTCGCTGGGCATCTACACGGTGCGCACGACGGCGCTGCTGGCGGGTGGGTCCTCGCTGGACGCGGACGCCAACGACGACAACGCGGCCACCGATGACGTGAGCGTGAAGGCCGAGTCGGTGTCGAGCTCGACGGTGAAGGCGGAGCCGGCCGAGGTGCCCGCGACTCCGGTGCCGGAGTCGGTCGGGATCGGTGCGTCGATCGCGATCGCGGTGGTCAACGACAACGCGCTGGCCTCGATCGCGGACACCGCGGTGGTCTCGGACGGCGCGGACCTGACGATGCGCGCGAAGGCCGTGCACGCGCTGGTGGTCATCGCGAAGACCGGCGCGCGCAGCGACGAGGTCGCGGTCGCCCCGGCGGTCGGGGTCACCATCTCCAACATCTCCGCGCGGGCCACGATCGGCACCGGCGCGACGATCCCGCTGACCGGCGCGGTCGACGCGCTGGCCGAGCTGACCGCGTCGGCCACGACCACCGCGCAGGGCGACACCGAGGGCGACGACGCCGCGGTCGGCATCGCGATCGCCCTCACCTTCGCCGACCACGACGTGGCGGCGACGAGCGCTCGCAGTCTGACCGCCGGTGGCGCTGTCTCGTTCCAGGCGCTGGGTTCCTCGGTTGCCTCCGCGGTCGCGAAGGCCTCCGCGGCCGGCGCACCCGGCGAGGACGACCCCGACGCCCCGTCCGGCGATGTCAACGGGCAGGTTGCAGCCGAGCGTGGAGCGGCCGACGGTCACGCGAGCGACGCCGGCGAAGGTGGCTCGGGCTCGACGGAGACACCATCAGCCGAGGACAGCAGCGGCGACGGCATCTCGGTCGCCGCCTCGGTCGCGCTGACGATCGCGCTGAGCTCGTCCGTTGCGTTCTTCGCCGACGGCGTGACGATTACCTCGGGCGGTCTGCTGACGGTGCGCTCCTCGGCCAACTCCGACGCGGCGACCTCTGCGGATGGGCAAGCCGCCTCGGCCGAGGGAACGGCGATCGGCGTTGGCGTCGCAATCACGTACGCCGAGGTCGTCAACCACGCCAACCTCGGCGACATCACGGCTACCTCGGTAGGCGCGACCATCGAGGCCCTCGTCACCGACGTCGCCGGCAACCCCGAGCACACCATGGCTGCGGAGTCGAAGTCCGGTGCCAGCGCGGGTGACATCGGGGTCGCCGGATCGTTCTCGCTCGGCATCTACACCATCACCACCCGAGCAGAGATCCCCGGCGACGCGTCGCTGGCCGCTGGTGGTGGCGACGTCATCATCCGGGCCGAGTCCAACGCCGCGTCGAAGGTGGAAGCCCTCCCGGCCGAGGTGCCCGCGACTCCCGTCGCCGAGACGGTCGGTATCGGCGCCTCGATCGCCATCGCGATCGTCAACGACCACACCAGCGCGGGGATCGGCGTCAACGCCGTGGTCGTCGGCGCCGACGACCTGACCGTTCACGCCAAGGGCGTGCACGCGCTCGTCACGACCGCCCGCACGGGTGCGGCCAGTGCGGAGGTCGCGGTCGCGCCGGCGGTTGCGGTGACCATCTCCAACGTCTCCTCCTCCGCCGCGATCGGCACGCTGGCAAGTTCAGGCACCCTGGCGGTGGCGGGCACAGTGGACATAAAGGCCGAGCTCACGGCCTCCGCAGTGACGACTGCCGAGGGCGGCGCACAGGGCGACGACGCGGCGGTAGGTGTCGCGATCGCGCTGACATTCGCCGACCACGACGCTTTCGCTGCCACCAACCGCAGCCTCACCGCCGGCGGCGCCGTGTCGGTCCAGGCGCTGGGCTCCTCGATCGCCACCGCGTCGTCGACGGCGTCGGCTGCCGGTGCGCCGGGCGAGGAGGACGCCGACTCCGACGGCGAGGCGGACGGACCGTCGGTTAACGAGCAGGTCGCCGCCGAGCGTGGAGCAGCCGACGGCCACGCGAGCGACGCGGGCCAAGGCGACTCGGGCAGCGCGGACGCCCAGTCCGCCGAGGACAGCTCCGGAGACGGCATCTCGGTCGCCGCAGCCATCTCGTTGACGATCGCGTTCAGCTCGTCAACGGCCTGGGTGTCGCCGTTCATCACGGTCAACGCCAGTGGCGCTGTGATCGTGCGGTCCTCGGCGAACTCCGACGCGGCCACTTCGGCGGACGGCACGGCTGCCTCGGCCGAGGGAACGGCGATCGGCGTGGGGATCGCGATCACCTACACCGAGGTCGTCAACACCGCGTTCATCGGCAGCAACGCGACGGTGACCTCCAACGGCGCAACGATCGAATCCGTCATGACCAACGTGTCGGGCAACTCCGAGCACCTGTTCAAGGCTGAGTCGAAGTCGGGTTCGTCCGCCGGGGACATCGGCGTAGCGGGCTCGTTCTCCCTGGGCATCTACACGGTGACCACCACCGCGCGCCTGTCGAGCGGCGCGTCGCTCGACGCTGACGGCAACAACGACAACGCTGCCACCGACGACGTGACGATCAACGCCGAGTCTGTGTCCAGCTCGACCGTCAAGGCCGAGCCGGCCGAGGTGCCCGCGACGCCCATCCCCGAGTCGGTCGGGGTCGGCGCCTCGATCGCCATCGCCGTGGTCAACGACAACGCCATCGCCACGATCGATGACAATGCCGTTCTCTCCGACGCCGCCGACCTCACCATCCACGCCAAGGCCGTGCACGCCCTGGTCGTCATCGCCAAGACCGGCGCGAAGAGCGCCGAGGTCGCAGTCGCGCCTGCCGTCGGCGTCACGATCCACAACGTCTCGAGCCTGGCCACCATCGGCACGCAGACCACCGGAGCAGCGCTGAACCTGACCGGCGCACTCGACGCCAAGGCCGAGCTGACGGCATCTGCGGACACCACGGCGCAGGGCGACACCGAGGGCGACGACGCCTCTGTGGGCATCGCGATCGCGCTCACCTTCGCCGACCACCGGGTTGAGTCCGGCACCAACCGGAGCCTCACGGCAGCCGGGGCGGTCTCGTTCCAGGCGCTCGGCTCCTCCGTTGCCAGTGCGGTCTCCAAGGCGTCCGCCGCCGGCGCCCCCGAGCAGGAGGACACCGACTCCGACGGCGAGGCCGACGGACCCACGGTCAACCAGCAGGTGCAGACCGAGCGCGGCGCTGCTGACGGCCACGCCGCTGACGCCGGCCAGGAGGGCTCGGGCACCACCGAGGCACCCAGCGCCGAGGACAGCTCCGGCGACGGCGTCTCGGTAGCAGCGGCCGTTTCGGTCACCCTGGCCACCTCGGTGTCGCGCTCCTACGTCGCCGACGGTCGCACGATCGGTGCGGGTGAGGCGCTGTCGGTGCGGTCCTCGGCGAACTCCGATGCCAAGGCGACTGCCGACGGAACCGCCAAGAGCTCCGGTGAGGACTCCACAGCGGTCGGCGTTGGCGTCTCGATCAACCTGGCGAACGTCACGAACCGCGCGACCATCGGCTACGGCGCCAGCACGACGTCCAACGGCGTAGTGGTCGAGGCCGTGATGACCGATGTCGGCGGCAACACCGAGCACACGTTCGAGGCGAGCGGCATCTCGGGTGGCTCCGGTGGCGACATCGGTGTGGCCGGCTCGTTCGGTCTCAACATCGCCGTTGTCACCACGACGGCCGCGATCCTGTCCGACCCGACCGGCGGACCGCTCTTCCACGCCGCGACCGCCGTGAACGCGGGCACCGGCGACATCACGATCACGGCCACCTCGGCCGCGCAGTCCACGGTCTCGGCCACCCCGGCCGAAGACGGCACCGCGACGGGAGCCAGCGTCGGTGTCGGCGCCTCGATCGCGCTCAACCTGGTCACGGACACCACCACCGCCACGATCGAGAACACCGCGGTCGTGACCGGCGGAGACGACCTGACCCTCCACGCGACCGGGTCGCACGCGATGACGACCCTCGCGGAGACCGGCGCCGAGAGCGAAGAGGTTGCGGTCGCCCCAGGAGTCGCGGTCGCCATCTCCAACGTGACGGTCTCCGCGACCCTCGGGTCCGGCACGGGCCTCGTCCTCACCGGCAAGGTCGACGCCAAGGGCGAGCTGACCGCCTCCGCCGTGACCACCGCCAAGGGCGACACGAAGGGCGGCGACGTCTCCGTCGGCATCGCCTTCGCCCTCACCTACGCGAAGCACGTGGTGACCGCGACGTCGGCGCGGTCGATCGACGCCGGCAACGACGCGGTGGACTCGGTCAGCTTCCAGGCGCTGGCGTCGACGGTGACGAAGAGCGAGTCGACCGCCGGTGCCGCGGGCGCACCGGGCGAGGGCGACGAAGGGGAACCCGACGGTGACGTAAACCAGCAGGTTGCTCAGGAGCGAGGTGCTGCAGACAGCCAGGCCAGCGCCAACGGCGGCCAGGGGTCGGGGACCGAGCAGTCCGACGCGAGCACCTCGAGTGGATCCGTCAGCGTGGCCGCAGCAGTCTCGATCAACATCGCTGTCACCGAGTCGGTGGCGTCCTTCGCGGACGGGATCACCGTGTTCTCCGGTGGCGCCGTGACCCTGCGCTCCTCGGCCAACACCGACGCCGAGGCCAAGGCCGACGGTCAGGCCGTGGGCAACGCCGACACCGACAACGACGGCACCGGCGACGGCGCACCGTCCGGTGGCGGTGGCGGCGGTGGCGGCGGAAGCTCCAGCGACGTCGGAATCGCAGCCGCGGTCGCCATCAACCTCGCCTTCATCACCAACCGTGCGACGACCGGCGTGACGACCATCAGCGGCAACGGCCTCGTGGTCGAGGCCCTGATGACCAACGTCGCCGGTGACGAGCGCCACACCTTCGGCGCCGTGACCACCGCCGGCGTCGGCGGCACGAACATCGGCGTGGCCGGCTCGGTCGCCATCAACATCGTCACGAACACGACCGAGGCTGTCGTCCGGGCCGGCGGCACCTACGCCGCGGGCACCGGTGACGTCTCCGTGGTCGCCGAGACGACGCGCAAGGACACCACCACGGCCACCGCCGAGGTCACGACGACCGGCGACGACAGCGTCGGTGTCGGCGTCTCGGTCGCGTTGAACATCCTCGTCCCGAACAACACCCGGGCCGAGATCGAGAACGGCGCGACGCTGACGGGCGGCGACGACGTCACCGTCTCGGCGACCTCGCTCGCGACGGACGGGATCGTCGCGGAGGCCAAGGCCGGTTCGGGCGGCAGCGTCGGCGTCAGCCCGGCTGTCGCCATCACCCTGGCTCCCTCGCAGACCACCGCGTCGATCGGCACCAGCTCGACCGGGATCTCGGCGACCGGCACGATCTCGATCACCGCCACCTACTCGGCCGCGCTCAACACGAAGGCCGACGCGAAGGCGGGTGGCGACGACGTCGCCGTCGGTGCGGCCGTCTCGGTCGTCGTCTTCGAGCCGACCACCCGGGCATCCACCGAGCGCAACCTCGCCGGCGACTCGGTGAGCATCGCCGCAGCCAGCACGATCTCGAGCATCATCGAGTCCAACGCGGGCGCCGGCGGCAACGACAGCGGTTCCAGCGATGCTGACTCCACCGCGAACAACGAGGTGCAAGGCAACACTGGCCAGAGCCCGACGCTGCCGAGCGCGGGTGACGAGACCAGCAGCGCAAGCGAGACCTCGAGCTCCGAGTCCGGCCAGGGCGGCAGCGGCGTCGGAGTCGCAGCAGCCGTCTCGGTCAACGTCGTCATCGCACGCAACACGGCCTCGGTTGCCAACGGCCTCACGATCGCCGGTTCCAGCGGCTCGGTCTCGGTGACGGCGACCAACTCGAGCGACGCGACCGCGAAGGCGACGGGCACCAGCCTCAAGAGCGATGCCGACGCCAACATCGGCGCAGCCGTGGGTGTCAACTACGCGGACGTGGACAACCTGGCCACCGTCGGCAGCGATGTCACTATGACCGCCGGCGCGGGCGACATCACGATCACCGCCCTCACCGCAGCGGGCCAGACCAACGACTTCGTCGTCTGGGGCTTCGCGGCGGCGGGCGGAACCTCCAGCGACGTCAGCGTCGCCGGGTCCGTCGGCGTCAACATCGTCCTCCTGACCAACAACGCCACCACGGGCGGAAGCGGCAGCTACACCGCCACGGGGTCGATGACACTCGGCGCGACCGCTCCGACCACCGTCCAGAACCTGGCGATCTCCGGCGCCCTCGGTGACACCGCGGTCGGTGCGGCGGTTGCCGTCACTGTGGTCACCATCGACACCAGGGCCACCCTGGGAGCCGGCGAGGTCGTCAGCGCCGGCGGCAGCATCGTCGCCAACGCGGTCACCACCGTGGGTGGGGTGCTGATCGACCTCCCCGACCTGCTCGACTTCCTCGGCCCGATCGTCGTCGGTTCCGTGGCCATCGGCGGCGCCGTCAGCGCCAGCGGCGACGTGGCCGTCGGCGGCTCGGTCGTCGTCGACGTGATCAACCTGCAGACACGTGCATCGATCGGCTCTGCGGCAGACGTCACGGCCGGCGCCAACGTCTCGCTCACCGCGTCGGACTCGCTGGACCTCATCGACGGCGCAGGCGGCCTGGGAATCGCGCCGTCCGGCTCAGCGGGCATCGGTGCCGGCGTCGTCGTACTCGTCGTCGACAAGGACGTCCGCGCCTCGATCGGCGCTTCCGCCGACGTAAACGCCGTCGGCAACGTGACGATCTCCGGGACCGCAGCCGAGGACTTCCTCACCTTCGCCGCATCGGTGGGCGCATCCAACACTGCAGGCGTGTCCGCCTCGATCATCGTCATCGTCCTGGACGGCGACGACGGCGATCAGACCGTCGCGGCGACGATCGGCAACGACGCCACCGTCCACGCGGCCGGCAACATGACGCTCACCGCCACCGACGACGCCGAGAAGATCGAGCTGTACGCCGGTGGGCTGGCATTCGGGTCGACGGCCGGCGTGGGCGTCTCGGCTGCGATCCTGGCCCGCACGACCGCCGTCGAGGCAGGCATCGGCACCGACGCGGACATCGAGGCCAAGGGCTCCACCGGGCTGGCGATCACGGCGTCGCAGGCAGAGGACTTCACGCTGATGGCGGTCGCCGGTGGCGGCGCGTCGACGGCGGGCGTCGCCGGCTCGGCGAGCGTCGGGGTCGTCGACTCCAGCACCTACGCCTACATCGGCGACGGCACGGACGTGAACGCCGACAACACCGGAGCCCTCGCCGGACAGAGCGTCGTCGTCACAGCGACCGACACGACCAACCTGCTCGGCATCGCGGGCGCCCTGGCGATCGGTGGCACGGCCGGCGTGGGCGTCGGCGCGGACGTCGAGGTCCTGACCAAGGACACCCAGGCATGGATCGGCTCGGGTGCCACCGTCAAGGCGCTCGGCAACGTGCGCGTCGAGGGCACCTCTGACGAGGGGATCCTGTCGATCAGCGCCGGTGCCGCCGGCGGCGGGACCGTCGGGATCGCCATCAACGCCAGCGTCTCGGTCCTGACAGTCACCACGCGAGCGTTCATCCAGGGCGGCGCCAGCGTCGGTGGCGGAGCGGTCGTCACCGCCGACGGCAGCGTGCGCGTGGCCGTCGTCGCAGACAGCGACCTCGACGCCATCAGCGGCAACATCGCGATCGGCGGAACGGCCAGCGTGGGTGCTGCCGCAGCCGTGCCCGTGGTCGTCAAGACGGCCGAGGCCTACATCGGCCAGTTCGCCGTCGTCACCGCTCGCGGCACGGGCACCGCGCTCGATGGTGCGACCGGCGACATCACGGTCACCATCATCGACACGCGGTTCCGCCCGACCACCGCCGTGTCCGGCAACACCATCACGCTGCCCTACGCCCACGGCTTCGACGAGGGCCAGGCGGTCCGCTACTACGCCGGCGGCGACAGCGCGATCGGCGGGCTCACCGACGGCGGTGTCTACTACGCGCACGTCGTGTCTCCGACGCAGATCCAGCTGCAGACCAAGTACAAGCCCATCAGGCTAGGCACGCTCGGCAAGCCGACCGACCCGGCGCAGTTCCACACCCTCACCAAGGAGGGTGGCGCGCCCAAGGCCTTCGACGTGCACCAGGTCGCCGACGACATCATCACCTTCACCGCAGCACACGGCTTCGTCACCGGCGACCGGGTCACCTACACCAACCTCGCGCCGCACGTCATCACGAACCGTGACCTGCCCGGGCTGGCGGACGGCCACGCCTACTACGTGATCGTCATCGACGCCACGCACGTCCGGCTCGCCCTGGGCCCGCAAGACCTCTTCAACTCGACGGTGACGCTCTCGTCCACCCCGACCCGCCTGACGCACCGCATCGTCTCCGCGACCGAGGCCGCCGCGCCCAGCACACCGGGTCAGACGTTCGACCCGAGCCTGACAAGCGACCTCAACCTGGGTACCAACGAGATCACCCTCCCCTACACGCTGGAGGGCGGCCCCCTCGCCGTCAACGACGAGGTTCGCTACTACGCAGGCAGCGGAACGGCGATCGGCGGACTCGCCGAGGGCATCACCTACCTGGTCGCATCGGTCTCCGGCTCGACGATCACCCTGAAGACGAAGGACGGCGTCGCCGTCGACCTGGACTCCCGCGGTTCCGGCAACGACCACAGCATTGTCCGCGCCAACCGCACCCCGCCGCCGGACCCACGCGACGTCTACGGCATCCGCACGGTCGGCGCCGCGACGCTCCCGTCCCGTGGGGTCGTCGTCTCAGCGGCCAGCACCGACGACTACTCCACCGTGGGCGTCAGCGGTGGTGGCGCCGGCACCGCGGCCGTGAACATCGGTGGTGCGGTCAACATCGTCACCCTGGTGACGCGGGCGACTGTCGCCTCCGACGCAGTCGTGAGCAGCGGCGCATCCGGTCACGCGGACGCCGGCCTGCGCGTGACGGCCGTGAGCGACCTGCGCCAGCTCGGCATCGCCGGTGCCCTCGCGATCTCGGGAAGCGCGTCCGTCGCCCCCGGTGCTGACGTGCGCGTGGTCGCCATCACCACCGAGGCCTCGATCGGTGACCGCGCCGACGTCGACGTCCGCGGGTCGGTAGCCGTGGCGGCGTCCTCGAAGCAGGCGCTCATCTCGGTCGCGGCCGGTCTGGCGGGCTCCGCAGGCGTGGCCGTCGGTGGAGCGGTCTCCGTCGTGGTCCTCAACCCGACCACCTGGGCCTGGATCGGCGCGAACGCCGACGTGGACGCCGGCGGCAGCGTCCTCGTCAGCGCGTCCGGCGACACCAAGCTCACGACCGTCGCGACCGGCATCGGCATCGGCATCGGTGCTGCCGGCATCGGCGCATCTGTTGCCGTCGTCACCATCAACAAGGACACCCGCGCCTGGATTGGTAGCGACGCGACCGTCGACGGCAAGGGCAACGGCATTGCTGCTCCGGCAGTCTTCACCGGTGCGACCGACGCCGACAACGTCTACCTGACCAACTCCCTCCGTGGTGTTGCCGTCCAGGCCGCGTCCTTCGAGGACATCTTCGGGATCGCCATCGCCGGTGGCGGCGGGTTCGTGGGTGTCTCCGGCGCAGTCGGCGTCTCCCTGCTCACCGTGTCCACCCGGGCGTTCATCGGCTCCGGCGCCCTGGTCAACCAGGACCTCACCGGCCGCAACGCCGCCCAGTCGGTGACCGTCATCGCGGTCGGCTCGACGAAGACCTTCACGATGGCCGGTGGCGTCGCGGGTGGTTTCGTGGGTGTCGGCGGCGCGGTGGACGTCGGCGTACTGCACGTCGACAACGGAGCGTGGATCGGATCCAGTGCCCAGGTCCGCGCCATGGCCGACATCAACGTGATCGCGCTGCACCGCAAGGACGTCATCACCCTGGCCCTGAGCGCGGCCGGCGGCTTCGTGGGTGTGTCCGGTTCCGTATCGGTCTGGACGGTCGGGACCACGACGAGCGGGCGGTACGACGAGGGCTCGGGCGGTGCCCCGCCGGCCAGCTGGAACGCGGCCACCACCTACACCGAGGGCGACCGGGTCACCGGTTCGGACGGCAACACCTACCAGCTGGCCAACCGCACCAGCGGGACGGACACCTCTAACAACGAGGACCCGACGACGACGACGGGCATATGGGAGCAGCTCAGCGACGACGCGCTGGCCACCGACTCGGTGGACACCCGCGGTCAGGCCGACCAGAGCGCGTCGGGCGCCAACAGCTCCGGCGGCTGGCAGCACATCATCGACGGTCTGCCCACCGGCGGTCCGGCCGGCGAGCGCTCGAGCGCCAAGACCGCGGACGCGCGTACGGCGATGAGCACCCGGGCACCCAGCGCAACCGGCGTCTCCGACGCCCTCACGTCGGCTCCTGCCGGCGGGACCGTCGCGAGGATCGACGCCTCGGCCGTTGTGATCGCCGGCGGTAACGTCGCCGTCCGGGCGCAGGAGTGGCTGACGCTCGTCGGCGTCGCCGGCGGCATCCAGGGCGGCTTCGTGGCCGTTGGCGGCTCGGTCCTCGTCGTGACCATCGAAGCCAACACCGAGGCGATCATCGGGGCAGGTGCCTCGATCACGGCCGGTGCCAGCGGCCGGGTCCTCGTCGACGCCACCTACACCGAGCGCACCACCGGCGTCGCCTTCACCGGCGGCGGTGGCTTCGTCGCCGTGGGCGCCCAGGTCGTCGTCATCAACTCCACGGCGAACCAGACCGCCTCCATCGCGAACGGCGCCTCGGTCAAGCAGGCGGGCGGCATGGACGGTGTCGACGTCTTCGCGCGCGCCGACCGCGACCTGGACGGCATCACCATCGGTGTCGCCGGCGGAGCGGTCGCCGCAGGTGCCGGCATCGTCATCGTCAACGCAGGCGGCGACACCGAGGCCAGCGTGGGCACCGTCGCCTTCGGCGCCACCGGGACCGTCTCCAGCCTCGAGGTCAAGGCCACCTCGCCGATCACCGTGGCGACCGACTCGATCTCGGTGAAGGGCGGCATCGGCGTCCTCTCCGCTGCCATCGCGATCAGCGACCTGTCCGGCGAGACCCGCGCGAGCGCGGCCCCGACCGGCTCGATCGGCAGCGGTGGTGTCAAGGTCCAGGCCAACGGCACCCACACGGCCACCGCGTTCTCCCTCAACATCTCGATCGGAGCGCTCGCCCTCAGCGCCACCGTCGCGACCGCCGACAACTCCCGCGGCACCACCGCCACGCTCGGCTCCACCGCGTCGGTGACCACCAGCGGCTCCGTGCTCGTGGAGGCCCTCTCGGTCCACACCGCGACCGCGGAGACCCCGGCGGCGAGCGTCGGCGGTGTCACCCTCGGCGGGCAGGTGCCGCTGGCCACCGTGTCCGGCTCGACGATCGCCCACCTGGACGGCGTCGCGGTTGCCACGACCGGCGTCACCGTCCGGGCCACCGGCGCGAACGCCGCCTCGGCGACGGTCATCGTGGGCGGCATCTCCGTGATCGGCCTGAGCGGGTCCGTCGCGATCGCCACCGTGTCCGGCGACATCGAGGCGATCGTCGGCTCCACCTCGCAGCTCACCTCGTCGGCGGGCCCGATCCTGGTCGAGGCCTACACCACCGGGCTCGGCAACCGTGCGACCGCGTCGGTGACCAGCGCGAACCTCGGTGGGGTCGCCCAGCTGGCGATCATCTACGCCGAGGCGACCGTCGAGGGCGACGTCCGCGCCCAGCTCGACGGCGACGTGCTGGACGCCAACTCGGTCACGGTCCAGGCGACCGGCACCATCCGTGCGACGGGCACCGCGTTCGTCATCGCCGGCAGCCTCGGGTTCACCGGCACCGGGGCCGGCACGCTGGCCGAGATCTCCGGCGACATCGAGGCCATCGTCGGCGCCACCTCGAGCATCTCGGCGGCCGGCGGAGCGATCTCGGTCACCGCACAGGGCGACCTGCTCTCCACCGCCTCGTCCGAGGTGGGCAGCGGCGGCGCCGGCGCGCTGGCTGTCACGCTCCCGGCGGCGCGCGTCTCGGGTGCCGTCCGCGCTCAGCTCGCCGGTGACATCTCCGCCGGTGCCAGCCTGAAGGTGAGCGCGTCCGGTCCGCTGGTCGCGACAGCGTCCTCGTCGCCGAAGACGCTCGGCCTGGTGGCCGCGGTCAACGGCGTCTCGTCCGAGGCCACCGTCAGCGGAGCGGTCGAGGCGCTCATCGGAGCCCGGGTCAACCTGGCAGCCGGCACCAACATCCCCGACATCAACGTGACCGGCGCCGTGACCGTGTCCGCGCACTCGACGATGACGGCAACGGCCACCGCCAACGGTGTCAACGCCGCCGGCGCCGTCGGCATCGGGATCATGCTGCCGACCGCCACCGTGAGCGGCGCGACCCGAGCCGTGGTCCGCGACGGCGTCGACATGACTGCCGGACCGCTCACGGTCGTGGCCGGGATCCTCGACGACCCCGCGACCGGTGCTGACGAGACCGACCCGGTCGACTACACCGCCACCGCCACGACGTACGTGCTCGGCGTCGGTGCCTTCGCCGCCCTCGCAGCGGTCAAGGCCGACGCGACCGTCTCGGGAGTCATCGAAGCCTACGTCGGGGCACCTGTGGGCATCGCCGGCGGCGGCCAGCCCGGCACCACGCTCGTCCTCACTGGTCCGACGACGGTCGCCGCCCTGGGCCGGATGGTCACCAACGCCAAGGCGGACGGCACCGGCGTCAGCGCGGGTCTGGCCGCCAACGTCATGATCCCGACCGCCCTGACGAGCGGCACCGTCCGCGCCTACGCGGGTGAGGGCGCCGACGTGCACGGCACGACGCTCACGGTCAGCGCCAACGCGCCGCTGATGAGCGCCACCGCCGAGACGATCGCCATCTCGGTCGGCCTCGGCGCCGTGAACGTGGTCAACGCCACCGCCATCGTCAATGGCACTGTGGACGCGCACGTCGCCGGAGCGGCGGGGAGCACCCCTGCGGCGGGCAGCTCGGTCATCGTCCTGTCCGGGGCGGCGACGGTGTCCGCCAACTCGGCGATGACCGCGACCGCTAAGGCCAACGGCGGTGGTGGCGGCGGCATCAGTGTCGGTGTCATGCTGCCGAGCGCGAGCGTCTCCGGCATCACGCGCAGCTACGTCGGCGAGGGCGCCGACCTCACCGCCGGCTCGCTGTCCGTCACGTCGGACGGAACCCTGAACTCCACGGCGACGACCCTCCTGGTCAACATCGGAGCACTGGCATCCGGAGGCGCCGTCCAGGCCACCGCCACGGTGTCCGGGATCGTCGAGTCCTTCGTCGGCGCCCGCGTGGGCAACGCGACCACGGCTGCTGTGCCCAAGATCAGGCTCGGCACCGGCAACATGACCGTGGACGCGGACGCCTTCATGAAGGCCAAGGCGACCGCGAACGGCGGCGGTGCAAGCCTCGGCTTGACGATCAACGTGATGCTGCCGACCGCGACGGTGAGCGGTACGACCCGGGCCTACGTCCGCGAAGGCACCGATCTCGTGGCCGGTTCCCTCACGGTCCGGGCAGGTACCGCGGCGGACCGCGTCGTCTACGAGGCTGAGGCGACGTCCGTCGTCATCGGCGTCGGCATCGCAAGCGGCAGCGGTGCGAACGCGGCCGCACTCGTCATCGGCACTGTCGAGGCCTTCATCGGCGCTCCCGTCGGGACCGCTCCTGGCGCCACTGCGCTGACCATCCTTGACGTGACCGGCCTCGTGGACATCGACGCCGCCTCGTCGATGACCGCGACCGCGAAGGCCGACGGTGGTGGCGGCGGCGCGATCTCGGTCACCGCGATGCTGCCCAGCGCGGAGGCCGGCGGCACGACGCGCGCGTACGTCGGGCAGGGCGCGGACCTCGAGGCAACAACGCTCGACATCGACGCCAACGGCACGTACGTCGCCGAGGCAACGACCATCGCCGTCGCGATCGGCGGGCTCGCGGGCGGCGTCGGCGCAGACGCCGACGCGAGGGTCACGGGCATCGTCGACGCGCACGTCGGCGCGAGTGCCGGCACGGCCGTGACTGCGCCCACTGTCGTCACGCTCACGGGCGACCTGACCATCGACGCAGTCGGCGACATCTACGCGCACGCCAAGGCGGACGGCGGCTCCGGCGGCGCGATCACGGTCGCAGTGATGGATCCGACCGCTGACGCCGGCGCCAAGATCCGCGCGTACGTCGGCGAGGGTGTCGACGTCGAGGCCGCGAATGTCGTCATCAAGGCTGACGCAACCCGGTTCGAGTCGAAGGCGGAAACGTTCGTCCTCGGCATCTCCGCCCTGGGCGGCGGCGGCGTCGTCGAGGCGCACGCGAACGCGACCGGCGTAATCGAGGCCTACATCGGCGCCAACACCGCGAACGCGGCGTCCGGCGCGGCGACGGACATCGACGTCGGCACCGGCAACGTGCACGTCATCGTCGAGCCGCTGCTCGTGAAGGCGCGGGCCGAAGCCGACGCCGCCGGACTGTCCGGTGGGATCTCCATCAACCTCGTGTCGCCCGAGGCGTCGATCACCGCCCGCGCGAGCGCCTACATCCGCAACGGCGTCGACATCGACGCTGGGAACGTCATCGTCCGCGCCGGCAACGACGGTGCCCTGCAGCGGGTCGTCTTCGACGCGAGCTTCCAGTCGTTCGTCGGTTCGGCCGCGGGACTCGCCAGCGGCTCGTTCGTGACGGGCTTCGCCACCACGGCGGGCACCGTCGAGGCGTTCATCGGCGCGCCGGCCGGAACGCTGCCCACGGCCACGCCAGGGAACACGGTTGACGCGGGCTCCTCGACGGTTGTCGTCCGCGCCTACTCGCAGCTGATCGCGACCGCCATCGCCGACGGCGGCGGCTTCTCCGGCGGGTTCACCATCTCGCTGATGCGGCCGACGGCCGAGGTGAGCGGACAGACGCGTGCCTACATCGGGTCGGCCGTCACGGTTAGCGCGGGCGGTCTCGACATCGACGCGAACGGCGACTACGACGCCAATGCGAACACGATCAGCGTCGCCATCGGCGGGCTTGCCGCGATCAACGGTGCGCGGGCCATCGCCAAGGTCACCGGCGTCGTCGACGCGCACGTCGGTGCAGCCGCCGGGTCGGTCCCAAGCGCCGTCGTCGGCGACGTCAACCTCGGAAGCGGCCTGCTCGACCTCGACGCGTACGCCACGATGGACGCGGTGCCGACGATTGCGAGTGGCTCCGTCGCGGCCATCGCGGTGACCATGCTGAAGCTCGTCGGTGAGGTCACGGGCACGATCCGCGCTTACATCGGCGAGGGTGTCGATGTCGACGCAGGATCCGTCGACATCGACGCCGACGGCCACCTGAAGGCCAACGTCGTCTCGAACAGCCTCAACTTCTCCGGTCTCGCCGGCGGCTCGGGGGTCACCGCCGAGTCCACCGTGAACGGGACGGTGGAGGCGTACATCGGGGCGCAGGCGTCGTCGGTGGCGGCCGACGTCACGACCGATGTCGACGTCAACGAAGGAAGCGTCGACGTCGACGCGGACGCGTGGATGGAAGCGATCGCCACCACGACTCGCGCCGGTGCCGCGCTGGCCGCCGATATCGCGGTGATCGACGCCTCGGCGACCGTCTCGGGAACCACCCGCGCGTACGTCCGCGACGGCGTGAACATGGATGCCGGCAGCCTGGACGTCCACGCCGGCACCGTCGGTGACGGTGTCGACTACGACGCCACCGCGACCAACTTCGTGATCGCGGTCGCGATGGGCGCCTCCGGGGCAGGCGTCAAGTCGAACTCCACGATCAGCGGGGTCGTCGAGGCGTACATCGGGTCGACAAACGGCGTCGCAGACGGCGGCAAGGCCAACGCACTCCTCGATGTCAACAGCGCGGGCAGCGGCGTGATCGACATCGACGCCTACTCGACGATGGACGCCCTCGCAACCACCAAGGGTGGCGGTGGATCGCTCATCGCGACGGTCACCGTCATGCGCCCGACGGCGACGGTGAACGGCGCGACGCGGGCCTACGCAGGCGACGGCACCGACATCCGCGCGAGGTCCCTCGACATCGACGCCGACGCCGACGTTCTCGCGAAGGCCGACGCGTTCGCCGTCACGGTCTCCGGTCTGGGTGCCGGAACGGGCGTCGAGGTCATCGCGAACGCGAACAGCATCGTCGAGGCATACCTCGGTGAGAACGCCGGCCCGGGCTCGAGCTCGAGCGTCGTCGACATCCGGAACGAGAGTGGTAACCCTGGCTCGGTCACGCTCGACGCGCACTCGGATGTCGAAGGCATCGCCATCGCCACGGGTGGCGCGGGCAGCATCGCCTTCGCCGTCAACGTCTCGATCCCGACTGCCAACGTCGGCGGCGCCACCCGCGCCTACGTCGGCCCGCGCACGACTCTGACGAGCGGCCACGTCACCGCGAACGCCGTCGACGATGTCGCCCAGGCGAAGGCCGAAGCGACCGGCGGCGCGGTCGGGCTCCTCGCCGGCGTCAACATCATGCGCGCGATCGCGAACTTCGACCGCGACACGGCGGCATTCGTCGGCGCCGGGTCGACGCTGAACATGACCGGCCACGACCTCACCCTCAACGCGACGACGACCCCGACCGGCCCGCACGCACTCGCGGACATCGAAGGCGGCTCCGGCGGCATCGGGTCGGTCGCGACCTACGAGGCAGTGGCCACCGTCGGGGCGCAGGGTGGCGCGACAGAGACGTACATCGGAACGGGCTCGTCCGTCACTGCCCGGCACGTCGCGATGACCGCCACGTCGAACACCGAGGCGAAAGCAGACCTGAGCTACGTCGGCATCAGCCTGTTCTTCGGCGTCTCGGTCTCGTCGACGCTGGCGACCGCCGGGCACGACACGTCGAGCCGCATCGACGACGACGCGACGCTCACCCTCTCGGGCAACCTCACGGCGACCGCGAACGGCACGTCGAAGGCGACACCCTCGATCAGCGGAACGGACGTCTCGCTCGGGCTGTCGATCAGCGTCCTGACGGCCTCGGCCAGAGTGACGTCGAACACGACGGCGCTGATCGGCAACGGCGCCAACGTCACGGCAGCGGGCATCGACCTCAACGCGACGGCCACGCACAACGTGGTCTCGTCGGTCAGCACCGGGGGCTTCAGTGCCGTCCTCGACATCAACCTGGTCAAGGCAGTTGCTGAGGACTTCGGCTCGGCCAGCGTCACGATCGGCCCGGCACGCGGCCGTGGGACCTGGTCGAGCGCCGACGTCGTCTACTACGAGGGCGACATCGTCACGGCTTCCAACGGCCAGCAGTACACGGCGAAGCGGTCGCACGTCTCGTCCGGACCCACCAACCCGGCCCTCAACAATGCCACCAGCGGCTCGATGTGGGCACTCGGCGGCGGCGCCAGCGGCTCGTCGGGGAACCGCACCCAGGTGACGGCGACCGGCGCGGGCGGCATCAGCGCCGATGCGACGCTGAACTCGACGGTCGAGGCAGAGCCGCGGTTCGAGTCGTTCTCGCTCTTCGGTGCCGGTGGCGGCGCGACGTCCGTCGCCCGGCAGGACGGCACTGCGCGAGCGACGGTCGGTGCCTGGGCCCTGCTTGTCGCGCAACAGGGCGATATCCACGTCCAGGCCGAGTTCGTGGGGAAGACCGAGGCCAGCGCCGCCGGTCTCTCGGGCGCCGCGATCGCCGGGACCAAGACCAAGGCCGATGCCGACCACGACCCGACCGTGCTTGCGGCCGTCGCATCCAATGCGTCGCTCACCGCGAACGCGGCGACGAAGAAGGTCGAGCTGATCGCCCGCCACAACTTCGGCACGACCGGCGCAATCGCCGACACCGGCGCCATTGCGTCCGCCTCCAACGCCGCTTACGGCCTCGGCGCCGGAATCGGCTCCGACATCAACGCCACCGCGGCTGCGGACGTGGCCACGCTCGTCTCGAGCGACGCGACGTTCGCCACGAACGGTGGCAACGTGATCGCCGCTTCCTACAACGCAAATGTGGTCGTCGCGGCCGTCAACTCGCAGGCGATCGGCGCGGTCGCGTTCACCGTCGGCGTCGACGTCCACGCCGACGCCCTCGGATCGACCACGACGACGTTCAACGGCAGCATCGGCTCCGTCGCCACGGCAGGCTCGGGCCAGCTCGACGTCATTGCGGTCGGCTTCGCGACCTCCGACGCAGCGATGTCGTCGCTGAGCGGCGGAATCGTCAACGCCGGCGGTGGATCGGCAGTCGCGACGACCTCGCCCGACCTGACGGTCAACTTCGGCGTCGGCTCGATGATCGTCCACGTCAGCGGCAACATCAACGTCGTCGGGAACCAGGCGTCCGACGCGGATGCGCGCGCCCGTGGTGGCGGCGGCGGCGTGATCTCCGTCTCCGGGTTCGACTCGACGATCAAGATGAGCCCCGACGTGTCGGTCAACGTGGGCGACACCAACCGTGTCATCGCGGGATCGAAGATCACCATCACCGCGCAGCACGGCGGGGGCACCAACAGCGTGAGTGACGGCACCGTGCTGAGCATCGACGGGGCCACGGATGTCGTGACCCTGACCGCGCTCGGCGAGAACACCGCGCTCAACCACCAGCTCAACGGTGGCGAGACGATCATCTACAGCGGTTCGTGCTGCGGTCTGGTCAGCGGGCAGTCCTACAACGTGATCAAGGTGACGAACCAGACGATCTCACTCGGCAACCTCTTCAACGCCGGTACGCAGGTCGACACGACCAACGACACCATCACGTTCTCGCAGGACCACAACTTCTACGACGGCCAGTCGGTCAAGTACTACCGGAACGGCGGCACGACGATCGGCGGCCTCACCGACGGCACGCGCTACTCGGTCAACGTCATCGACTCGCGCACGATCAAGCTCCTGCCCGACGGGCAGTCCGAGAACTCCCAGAACGTCTCGAGCGTCAACGGTGGGACCGACGTCGTAACCACGACGACGAACCACGGGTTCGGCGACGGAACCAACGTGACGTACCACGCGCCCGCCCCGACGCTGCAGTTCACCAACGCGATGGTCGACGTCGCGAGCCTCGGGAGCTCCGGGCCCGACATCGGCACGTCGTTCCCGCTCAACTCGGTGAACAACAACGCGATCTTCGCCGGTACCCCCAATTCGAGCGGCACCTGGTCGGCCCACACCTTCGCAGCCGGCGACGCCGTCATCTACCACAGCCTCGACGGCAGCAACATCGGGCTCACCGACGGCACGATGTACTTCGTCTCGCTCGTGTCCGGCAGCAGCTACCTGATCCAGCTGCACACGTCCTACTGCGACGCGGTCGGCGGTGCTGCCGGCAGCAACTGCGCACTCCCCGACGGCGGTGACGACGGGACGGAGACTGATGCACGCTCCGCTCGCCGGAACCCGATCTCCCTCAACCCGGGAACGAAGACCGAGGCGAACAGCGAGAACCGGCACACGCTCACCTTGGCCATCAACGCCCCGATCCCGGGTCTCACCGACGGTGCCACCTACCTCGTCGACACGACCGGTCTCGGCGCCAACCAGTTCCGGCTCGAGACGCTCGGCGGCACGGCGATCGGCATCTCGTCGTCGATCACCAAGACCAACGGCTTCAACCCTGAGCTCGGTGGCGGCCTGGCCAACTACACCGCCAACCTGTCGTTCAGCGGCCACCGGTTCGCCCACGAGGGCATCAACCTCACCTCGGCCGGCAGCGGGACCGCCAGCCTGATCGTCGACATCGGAAGCGCGTCTGCGGGCAACGACAACGGACGCTTCTCGGGTGTCGGCGGTGCCTCCACGCTCTCCGCATCCGCGGCCGGCGACCTAGAGGCCGTGGCGTCGGCGAGCGGCACGACGGGCGGCGCGATCAACGTCGGCAACGTCGAGACCAAGGCGAGCGCGACGCTCGACACGAACATCACCATCAACACTGGTGCGTCGCTCGAGGCCGACGTGATCGAGGTCCTTACGCGGTCGATCCTCAACATCACGGCAACCGCGGACGGCACTGGTGGCGGAGGGATCTCGATCAGCGGCGCCCGCTCCACTGCGAGCGGCACGAACAACAGCAAGATCGACATCCAGAGCGGCGCCGCGCTGACGGCTCTCCACTCGATTCTCGTGCAGGGGCGGACCACCAGCGATGTCGGCGCGCTCGCCACGTCGGACTCGGGCGGGTTCCTCGGCAGCGACGGCACGGATGCGTTCGCCTACAGCGCGTACGCGACCGAGGTCGAGGTCGGCGGCACCCTCACCGCTGGGACCTCGCTCACTGTCAAGGCGATCACCGATGCCGCCGCCGCCGCAGAGGCGGAGTCCGACTTCGGCTCCTTCGGTGGTGACGCGGATTCACGCGCCGAGGCCTACGTCGGTCGCTCCAAGAATCTCGACGACGACACGATCACGATGCGGGGCCTCGACACCGTCACGATCGAGGGCAGCGCGACGCTCAAGGGCGCGACCATCGCGCTCACGGCACAGACCAACGGCACGGCAGTCTCGGACTCCGACTCCGACGCCGACTGTGGGTTCTGCGACTCCGACGCCGACTCGATCTCGCGTTCCGACAGCACCAGCTCGGTCACGCTGGCGACGCTGGCGAAGCTGATCGGTGCTGAGTCGGTCGTCATCACGGCCGACCAGCTGCAGACCATCAACTCGAAGGCCGTCGGCCGTTGCGACTGCTTCGCCGGCGGCAAGGATGCGGACGCCACCTCATCGGCCAACGGGACATCGCTCGTGACCGGCGCCAAGGACGCGTTCATCACCACAGCCGACCTCCAGGTGTTCGCCAAGGCCACGGGCACGAAGGCCACGGACGACGCCAGGACGGGCGGTGGCTTCATCGTCTTCGGTGGTGGCGACGGCAGCTCGTCGAACAACATCGAGCGTCACATCGACTGGGAGTCGACGGCGATCCTGCTCGGCGAGCCCAACCCGGAGATCGAGATCGACGAGAACGGCGTGGTCGTCACGCTCGTCAACATCACCGGCAGCTCCGCAGCCGGGGCGCTCGTGCTCGGAGGAACCGTCAGCGGCACGATCACGATCAATGACATCGTCTACAACCTCGGGGCGTCCGTCCTGTTCGAGTCGGACGAGTTCGGTGGCATGCCGCAGAGCGAGATCTGGGGCAACGCCGCGATCTTCGACTTCCAGCAGACCTGGGACTACGTCAAGATCACGAACCGCTCACAGCACGACATCATCGTGAACGCCGTCGACGTGACGCTGACGCCCGGCGCGGACGAGATCGTCATCAACGTCAAGAACGTCCCGAACAGCGACTCGTTCACGTTCCGCACCGACAACGTGGGCGAGGGCCAGACGTTCGACTTCGAGATCATCCACTCGTACATCGAGACCGCCGTCGACATCTTCAACCTCCAGGTCGTCAACGCGCCCGTCGCGGAGAACGGCTGGGACATCTTCCTGAACGGCGTCATCGAGAACCCGATCGGCGTGACCAGGATCCGCTCCAACCGCGGCGACATCGAGCGGCTCTCGGGCAGCCAGCTGATCCGGACGAACGTTCTCGACCTCGACGCGCCGAACGGCTCGATCGGGACGCACACGAGCCCGTCGAGCCGCGTGCAGCTCAACGTCGAGCTGATCGAGAGCGACTACACCGAGACCGGTGTCGCCCCGGCAAGCGACCCGCTCCGTCGCATGGCGCGCGGCACGTACGTCCCCAGCCACGTCGGCGCGGCGCCCGGCTTTGCCGGCCTGTTCACCCGCGAGATCGTCATCACGGCGGACGCCGCCGACGATGTCGTCCTGAACGTCCAGTCCGAGCGGCACGCCGACGCAGGTCGCCGCGCAGCCCATCAGTTCGTCATAACTTTCGGCCCGATCGTCGCCGGCGACGACATCGACATCTTCGTCCTCGACAGCTTCGACCGGACCGGCCTCAGTGGCCCCGGTGGCGTCGAGGTCCACCGCGAGTCGGTCGGCACCGTCACGAACTTCGGGCAGGCGGCCTGGCAGCGCTTCTTCCGCCCCGACTGCACGCCGGTCGGCGAGCCAGCCGGCAACTGCCCGGTGCAGGCGCTCGGCGTGTACTCCACCTCCGAGGTTGCCGTCACGGGCCACTACCTCTTCGCCGCCTCGGCGGAGCACTACACGGGGCTCGGCGGCTCGATCTCGATCGGCGACCGGCCCGCTGGCGGTACCGCCTACCTGTCGGCGGGCGACTTCGTCTCGGTGCGCCACCTCACGAGCGGCCAGATCAGCTTCACCGGCATCGTCAACGCGGACAGCAACGGCGACGGAACCGGTTCGGTGATCCTGCTCACGACCTCGTTCATCAACGCGGAGGAGCGCCTCGGCGACTTCCGGGTCAACGACATCTCGTCTAGCGGAAGCGACGTCACGCTCTGGGCCCTCGGCCGGATCCTGGACGCCGAGGACGACGCGCAGGCGACGCCAGACCCGATTTCCGGATTCACCGCCAGCACTCCCACCACGGGAACGGACGTGCGCGGCGTCAACATCACGATGTACGCCGGGCTCGGCAACGTGCAGGGCGGCATCGGCACGCCGACCAACTGGCTCGAGATCGACGTGGACGTGCTCAACGGTTCGCCGCTCGGCGTACTCAAGGCGTTCGACAACACGACCGCCAACTCGGAGGGCATCTACATCACCGAGACGTCGGGCGACCTCAAGGTGCACACCGTTCACTCGCTGAAGGACGTCGCGCTCGGCACGCTCAACGGGTCCATCGTGGACGCCCGCAACAGCGGTGCCGGTGACGACGCTGCTGACGTGCTCGGCCGCAGCATCGACCTGATCGCCCGCGGTGGGAGCATCGGCGCAGACCTCAACGACCTCGAGATCGACTCCTCGCGCGGAGACACGGTGGTCGTCGACGACGACACAGCCCTCGAGGCGCTGCCCGGTGCATCCGACGTCGGCCTGCGCGCCAGCAACTCGATCTACCTCACCGAGACCGACTCCTACCTGCGACTGGTGCTCGCCGACGCCCAGAACGGCAACGTCCGCCTGACGGTTCGCGAGAGCAACGACGGCCTGCTGGGCGAGGACGACGACCTGTTCCTCACCAAGGACGGCGGGGTTCGGTTCCACGAGGACGACCCGGCACCGCCGCTGCCGGGGCTGCCGGTGCCGAACGGCATGATCAACGCCAGCTCAGGCTCCGTGCTGCTGCGCGTGGGTGACGACCTGCGCTCCCACCAGAACAGCATGATCCGCGCCACCAACGCGATCGACGTCTACGGCGACTACTCCAACGCCGACCTCAACTACGGGTCGACGATGGTCTTCCGTGGCGACATCACGTCCGGCTACCTCGTCAACGGGGCGAACAGCCCACCGCTGTGGCTGACCACCATCTTCGGCAACAGCGACATCGACACGATCCAGTTCGGCGACCCGAGTGGGGCCGCCGGAGGCACCACCCTCGGCAGCGCCGGCTACATCCGCCTCGGCTCCAAGACGCGGGCATACGGAAGCAGCGTCGCTCCCGTCGTCCAGGTTGACGGTTCCAAGCTCTCGACCGGCGACGACGGCGAGGACCGGTTCTTCGTCTACTACCTGCAGAACATGGCTGTCGGCTCCGGCCAGGTCGGCCAGCCTGCGGGCGCTGGTCACACGCTGACCCTCGACGGCCAGGCTGACAGCGACACCTACACGGTGCAGACCACCGGCAGCACTGGCTCGGTCCGCAACTACGTGATCAACATCCTCGACACCGGTGCGAGCAACGACGGCGTCGACGAGGGCTTCGTCCTCGGCCGCGAGACCACCGACGACATCTTCCTGCTGCGGGCCTCGCGCTGCATCGACACCGACGGCACCTACGGTCTCAACCCCGACGGCACCTGCCTGAGCCCGACCGAGAGCGCAGACCACCCCGGCTTCGTCGCCCTCCTCCACGGCACGGTCAGCCAGTACCAGCAGACGAACGTCCCGCTGGGGCAGCCGACCGCAGTTCAGCGCGTCAACTACGACACCGGCCTGAACGCCCGGCTCGACGTCTTCGGCTACGGCGGCAACGACTCGTTCTTCGTCGACGACACGACCGTGACGATCACGCTTGACGGCGGGTCAGGTGCGGACAGCTTCCAGATCGGCCAGATCTTCGGCTCCAAGCGCAACGCCATCGACGGTGGGGTCGCGCCGGCTGACACGTTCCCGACGCTGGTGGCGACCACGCGTGGCTGGCTCAGCCCAGGCACCAGCGCCCCGCTGGTCGCGCTCGGCGGCACCGGCAACGACTCGTTCACGGTCTACTCCAACCAGGCCGAGCTGCGCCTGGAGGGCGGCGACCAGAACGACATCTTCACCGTCCGCGCGTTCGCCCTCGCAGCCATCTGCGACCGCAGCGCCGACGGCGACACCGACTGCGACATCGCTGACGTGTCCAGCCCGCTCGACCCGGCCACGGGCACCTACCCGACCACCGTGCCCTTCGGGACCTGCGGCTCCGGCGCCACGCTCCGCAAGGACAACAACGGCGACGGCGTGTGCAACGCCGCGGACGCCATGGGCCTGACGGCTGACTGGCTCGACGACACCATCCCGCTCGACGCCGACGGCGTGGCGCGCCCGCGCATCGGGCTCGGCTTCTCCACCGCCCGGCCGATGGACGTCCGCGCCGGCGGCGGCGACGACGAGGTCTCCTACAACGTCAACGCGCCGGTCTCCATCGACGGCGGCAGCGGCTTCGACAAGATCGTCGTTCTCGGCACCGAGTTCGCGGACGACTTCGTCATCACCGCCAAGGGCATCTTCGGCGCCGGCCTGAACGTTCGCTACGCCACCGTCGAGGTGGTCGAGGTCGACGGGCTCGAGGGCGACGACGAGTTCTTCGTCCAGTCCACGGCCTTCGGTGTCGCCTACCGCGTCATCGGCGGCCTCGGCAGCGACTCGATCAACGTCACCGGCGATGTCGTCGAAGACATCATCGTCCGCGAGCTCGAGGGCATCAGCGGCAGCGTCAACCACAGCGTCACCTCGCCCGACCCGGCCTACGACGGCCTGATCGTGGACGGCATCGACCTCAACGTGGCGACCGCAAACCAGGGCAACGTCGTCATCACCGAGACCGACGGCTTCACCTCCGTGCGCGAGGGCGGCCCGATCTCGATCGACCGCTACGCCGTGCGCCTCGCGGTTCTCCCGACCCACAACGTCTACGTCACAGTCTCCGCCGCACGCACGTTCCAGGAAGAGGCTGACGGCAGCCCCGCCGGCGACAGTCTCTGGGTGTGCACCGGCGGTGCCGGAGCGTGCACCGCGCGCTCGGACTTCCGCCGCGCGATCTACGTCGACGGCCAGCTGCGCTACGCCGACGGCCGCGCGGTCGTGCTGACGTTCACCCCCGGCAACGGGACGACCGACCAGTACGTCTACGTCTTCGCCGAGGACGACTTGCGCTCCGAGGGCGACCGAGTCGTCACTGTGTCCCACTCGGTGATCTCGAAGGACGCGCGCTTCGACGGCACCGCCGTGCGCAACGTCGAGGTCAACCTGCGCGACAACGACACGCCTGGCGTCTACGTCGTCGAGGTCGGCCACGGCACCAGCACCGAGGACCGTCGCACGGTGGTCATCGAGGGCGACAGCATCACCGGACTGACCGACGACCTCCTGGTCCGGCTGGCGATGGCGCCGACCTCCGGGACCGTGGTGGTCCGGCTCGTGATGGACGCCGAGAGCGACGCGGCCATCTCGGTCTCGGCCGTCTGCCCGCCCGAGAACCCGACCTGCTGGGACGCGGTTGCGCGCACGATCACCTTCAACTCGTCCACCTGGGACAAGGCGGTCCGCCTGATCGTCACCCCGCGCGACGACAGCCGCCGCTCGGACCCGCGCACCGCGGTGATCACGTTCGTCAAGGACGCCTCCAGCACCGCCCCGGGCTACGTCTTCCCGAGCCAGTACGCGCCGCCGGTGCGCGTGGCCGTCGAGGTGTGGGACGACGAGACGGCCAACGTCGTGGTCCAGGAGTCGGGCGGCAGCACGCTCGTCGTCCTGGGTGGCGCGACCGACGACGAGTTCCTGCGCCTCACCAAGGCGCCGATCGCCCCGGTGCAGGTCGCCGTGCTCACCGACGGCCTGGTCGACGTCGTCAGCATCAACGGCATTGCCGTCACCCCGGCCGACTACGTGACGATCGGCGGCTACCAGGCCAGCCGCGCCTTCGAGGGCAGCGTCATCGTCAGCCACGCGGGCGGCAAGACCACCTTCACCCGCACCGGCATCAGTGACCTCGGCAGCTTCATCGACGACGGTCTGCTCGCCGGCCAGTTCCTCCGCATCGTCATCGGCGGCTGCCCCGCGCTCGGCTGCGAGGTCTACGTCCAGAGCGTGACCGACACCACGCTGACGCTGACCACCCAGCTGGCCACGCTGCCCGCGACGTACACCGGCGTGCTGGTCAACCGGCTCACCCGGGCCGGCCTCTGGAGTGGTCAGATCCGGGTCGAGATCGTCGGCACCGAGCGCCGCCTCGTGCGCACCGGCCTGGCCGGCACCGAGCTGCCCGGCTGGCTCACCGACGGGTTCCTCGAGGGCCAGTGGGTCGAGGCCTGCTCCGGCGCCGTCTGCGGCCGCTTCAAGATTGCGCTGATCCGCGGCGACAACAAGGCCAAGGACGACAAGATCCAGTTCACGACGTACGGCGCGGCGCCGGCGTGGCTGGTCAACGGCAACCTCGCCAACGTCACCGTCACCCGGATCGCCCCCGTCGTCACCTTCACCGGCTCGGACTGGTGGATGGAGCAGCGGGTCGAGCTGCAGGCCGACACGCTCTACTCGCTGCCTCCGCGCCACGAGAACGTCAAGGTCTTCCCGGTCTCGACGCACCTGCTCTCCAAGCTGCGCGGGCCGCTGGCCGTCGAGGGTGGCGTGGCCGCCGGTGCTGACCGCAGCCTGAAGAACGGCGTCAAGCTGCCGGGCGAGACCGACGCGCCGCTGTTCAACATCGCAGCACAGGCACCGGAGTCGTCCCAGATCGACGTGCTGAACATCTTCAACGACTCCAGCCAGTCCGACACCTCCGGCACCCTGTCGTCGACGACGCTGACCGGGTTCGGCATGGCGGGCGAGCTCAACTTCATGACCAACGACCCGAGCCTCACCGCTGGCGACATCGGCTTCGGCGAGTCTCTGGTCGTCCCCGGCGGCATCTCGTTCGGAGCGGTCAACGCGGTCGGCGGCTCGTTCGGGACCAACGGCGCCAAGAGCACGATCGAGGTCCTTAACCTGCTGCTGGGCCAGGGCAACGACAAGCTCGTCATCACCGGCACCCTCGACCCGCTCACCGCCGTCAACGTCATTGCCCCGCTCGCGCTCGCGCCGATCGCCGACCTCTTCGGCGGGACCGTGCCGGTGCCTGGCATCTCCCTCACCCGCGGCACCGGCAGCTGGGTCACCGACGGCTACACCATCGGCCAGCAGGTCACCGTGTCCGGCCTGAGCGGGACCTGGCAGGTCGTCGACCTCACCGCGCTGGTGCTCAAGCTCCGGCCGTTCGCGGGCGCCTCGGTGCCGCTGACCGGCTCCTCCATGACGCGCACGGTCTCGCCGGTGGAGACGGTCTCCTGGGCCGGGTCGGCCGTCTTCGCGCCCATCGTGGGCGGCGCCACGCTGACCCACTCCGTGGTCGGCTTCAGCTGGATCACCCAGGGCTTCGTCGTGGGCCAGCAGGTCATGCTCGGCGGCCGGGACGGCACCTGGCGGGTCATCGCGGTGACCGCCAACGTCCTGACCTTCGCTCCGCTGGCCGGCGCGACACTGCCGACCGGCAGCTCGACCGTGACCTCCGCAGCGGTCCCCGGACCGCACGGTGGCCTCACCGTGGTCCACGGCGGCGGCAACACCGCGCTGTCCATCGAGGCCTCCGGGACGACGACCGCGCCGGCGGCAGGCCAGCTCCACATCGCCCGCGCCGACGGTCTCGCCTGGACCGGCGACGGCTACCAGGTCGGCCAGCACGTGACCGTGGCCGGGCTGCCCGGGGTCTGGCTCGTGACCGGCTTCGCCAACACGGCCTGCCCGCTCAGCGACCCGTTCCAGGGCTGCGGCACCGGCAGCCGGATGCAGCTGCAGGCCCTGTCCGGACAGGCCACCGCCGCCGGATCGCTCACCGACGCGCTCGTCTCGGTGGTCGACGCGCAGCGGGCGCAGGCCACGGGCACGATGGACATCGCCACCAGCTCCATCACCCGCGCCGCGGGCTCGTGGATCGCTGACGGCTTCGTCGTCGGCATGGCGGCCTTCATCTCCGGCCTGGCCGGCTCCTGGACCGTGACCGGAGTCACCGCCTCGACGCTCACACTCGCCGGTGCGGCGCTGACGCCGGCGCACGTGGTCGGCCTCACGGTGCACGGCTACCGGGGCGACCTGGCCGGTCCCACCCGGATGGGCGGCGACTACATCGTGCTCCAGCCGGTGACCGGTGGCGTGCTCGGTGGGCCCAACTCACCGCTGGTCATCTACGGCGACACCTCGCAGGACGGCCTCTGGTACAGCGGCGACCCGGCGACCGTCGACGGGCGCGAGTTCGGGGACAAGCCGTTCAACCCGTTCACCACGGTGCCCGACGCCGAGAACGAGGACGACGAGTGGGTCTTCGCACTCGGCAACCCGTTCCGGGACAGCGGCAACGACGTGATCGACGCCAGCCTGCTCTTCGCGGGCGCCACCGGTGTGCTGCCGACCGTCGGCCTGACGATCTACGGCGGCGCCGGCGACGACACCATCATCGGCAGCCAGGCGGGCGACCACCTGGCCGGCGGCTCCGGCGACGACACCATCATCGGCGGCCGCGGCGTCGACCACATCTACGGCGACTCGGGCATCAACGTCGACATCCTCACCCGCGCGCTGAGCATCCCGACGTCGAACCAGAGCACGTTCCCGAACGCCGACCCGGTGACCGCCGGCCGCGACCTGATCTACGGCGAGGGCACGGGGACCGTCACGGGCAGCACGGACGGCGTCTACGCGGACATCATCTTCGGTGACCACGGCGTGATCGCCATGGACGTCGCGGACCCGAACTCGCCCAGCCCGAAGCTGCAGCGGATCCAGACCACCGAGCTCGACAAGGTCCTCACCATCTCCTCCGACTCACTGCAGGACGGCGACGACGACGTCGTGTTCGCCGGCCTGGGCCAGGACATCGTGATCGGCGGCGCCGGCGACGACATGCTCGACGGCGACGAGCAGGACGACCTCGTCTTCGGCGACAACGTGACCGTCCTCACCAACCGGTTCACCGACTTCACGAGCTTCCGGTTCCAGACGCTGGCCGGCACGCTGATCTACAGCCGCACCGACCGTCCCGTGCCTGCCGGCTTCGGCATCCCGAACGCCGATAGCTCCGGTGTCCTCCTGGTGGACGGCGCTCCGCGCACCTACCGCGACACCGACGTCAGCGTCCCGTGGTGGGCCTCCTACTCGGTCAACTACGCCGCTCTGCACACAGCCACGTTCGACGCCGGTGGCGCCGGGGCCGGCAGCTTCGGCAACGACTACATCGCCGGTGGCGCGGCCGACGACCTGCTCTTCGGCCAGCTCGGCAACGACGTGATCCAGGGTGACGGCGGCATCGAGTCCGCGCACGCCGCGGTCTCGCACGTCGGCGCCTCGCGGACCCCCGGCGGCTGCGTCGGCACCGTCTGCGACCCGGTCGGCCCGCTGACCACCGTGGCGAGCTTCGAGGCGACCACGGACGGCCAGGACTACATCGAGGGTGGCGGCGGCAACGACGTCGTGTTCGGCGGTCTCGGCCAGGACGACATCCTCGGCGGCAGCAGCGACTTCTTCAGCCTGACCACGCGCGCCAACCGCCCCGACGGCGACGACATCATCTTCGGCGGCGCGGGCACCCGGGCCGGCTACGACGACCTGCCACTCACCGACATGCACGGCCGCGACGCCGACACCATCGTGGGTGACAACGGCCAGATCATCCGGATCGTCGGCATCAACCACATCGACGTCGGCGCGGTGACCAAGTACGTGTCCTTCGTCTACGACAACGCCTACCTCGAGCAGATCGTGGTGCGTGGCGTCACGCTGCTGGACTACACGCAGGGCGGCCCCGACTTCCAGCCGATCGTGTTCGACACCGCCAGCGGCCCAGTCGTGGGTCCGGGCGCCGACCTCGGTGGCGTGGACGAGGTGCACGGTGAGAGCGGCGACGACACGGTCTACACCGGCGCCGACAACGACATCGTCTTCGGTGACGGCGACGACGACGACATCATCACCGGCTGGGGCAACGACTGGGTCTCGGGCGGCACCGGCCAGGACGGCGTCCTCGGCGACGACGGGCGCCTGTTCACCAGCCGCAACTCCGCGACCGGCGTGACGGCGGCCGGCGCGGCCTGCACCGGAAGCACCGCGGGTACCTGCTTCGCCGAGCGGCTCTACGGCATCCTCGCTCTGCTGCCGACCGACCCGGACACGCGCTTCAGCAACGGCGACGTCCTCAACGAGTACATCTACACGCCCGGCGAGGTGCAGACGGCGACCATCAACAAGGCCAACGCCCTGAACAAGGCCGTGGACCTGACGCCGTTCAACCTGACGCCGAACGCGATCACCGGCGACGACCCGCTGTTCATCACCTTCTACGTTGACGACATCATCTTCGGCGGACTCGGTGACGACTTCCTGCACGGCGGCTCCGGCGACGACGCGATCTCTGGTGGCGAGTCCGTCGTCGGCACGTTCACCCAGCGCTACAACGCCGCTGGCGCCCTCGTCGGCGTCGACCGCAGCGACTGGGTCTCGCCGTGGAACCCGGGCGACGCGCTGGCCCACGGCGAGGACGGCGACTCGTGGCACCCGAGCAAGCCGAGCCGTGGTGGAGAGTTCGCGCTGTACGACGAGTTCGACCCGCGCCGGGCGATCCTGCTCAACGACGACGGCACGGCGTTCAAGGACAGCTTCGGCTCGGCCTGGAACTGGTTCCTCAACGCGAGCAGCACGGACGGTCCGCTGGTCAACGGCTGCATCCGCCTCTCGACGAACGGCGCGACCTGCCTGGAGTTCGGCCTGCGCGCCACCGACGGCGACGACGTGATCTTCGGCGACCTCGGCAACGACTGGCTCGTCGGCGGCACCGGCAAGGACACGCTCTGGGGCGGCTGGGGCAACGACCTGCTTCAGGCCGACGACGTCATCCCGACGGTCGGAGCAGGCACCTACGGCGACGGCAAGCCGCGCAAGATCCAGCCCAGCCCGAACGACACCCCCGACACGCACCCGACGTACGAGGACCGCGCCTTCGGTGGTGCCGGGCTCGACGTCCTGATCGGCAACACCGGCGGCGACCGCCTGATCGACTGGGTCGGCGAGTTCAACTCCTACATCGTCCCGTTCGCGCCGTTCGGCATCGCGACGGTCAGCCGTCAGCGCCCGCCGGCACTCGACGAGTTCCTGTACGCGCTCTCGCGGGCGCAGGGCGCGGACCCGACGCGGGTTGCCGACACGGGGAACACCGCCGCCCGCAACGGCGAGCCCGACGGAGAGATCGGCCTCATCACGCAGAAGGACCACGGCCTCTGGCAGACGCAGACCGGTGGACCCAGCGATCCGCAGCCCGGCAACGTGCCAGGCGGTCGGCGTGACGTGCTCCGCACCGCGGACTTCAACGACGGGTCGCTGAGCGCGTTCGCACCGGACAGCGGTGTGTGGTCCGTCAGCGGTGGGGCCATGTCGGTGTCGGCGGCGTCGACGTCGGGCGACGCGGCCGCAGTGTTCTACCTCGACGACTACCTGCCGATCTACTATGAGATCACGGCAAAGATCAAGGTCACCAAGCCGACCGCAGGCTGGAAGGCCAACGCCTACATCATCTTCGACTACTTCAGCCCGACCGACTTCAAGTTCGCCGGCATCGACATCTCGACGAACCGGTTCGTCCTGGGTCACCGCACCGCTGCTGGGTGGATCGTCGACAAGGCGGCGCCGCTGCAGGTCAAGCCGGACATCTTCTACGACATCTTGATCGCGATCAACGGCACCGCCGTCACCGTGACGATGGGCGTCAAGGCCCTGTCGCACATCTTCCCGGCCCGGATGATCGACGGCGAGGCCTATGGTCTCAACAAGGGCATGGTCGGTGTCGGGAGCGACCAGTCTCGCGGCGTCTTCGACAACATCGCGGTCCAGATCCTGCCGCCGCAGTTCACTCTGGACTTCACCGAGACGTTCGACGACGGCCTGGCCGACCTGTTCGACATTCCCGCCGTCGGGTCAGTCTGGTCCATCGCGGCCGGCAGCTACAGCGCCACAGCGGCGGCCGGCAGCACCTCGATCACCACCCTGGACCTCGGGGCGACCCTCGAGGCGAGCTCCTACATCGAGCTGACCGCGACGGTGAAGATCAAGACGGCCGGTGCGATCGGCGGCGTGGTGTTCGACTACTACGGGCCGAACGACTTCAAGTTCGTTGCGCTCGACGTCGCGAACCAGAAGGTTCTGATCGGGCACTGGTCACCGCGTCAGGGCTACGTGGTCGACACGGCCATCAGCAAGGTGCTGGCGCTGAACACCAACTACACCCTCCTCGTCAGCCTCAAGGGCGCCTCGGTCGCCGTCGAGCTCAACGGCAGCTACGTGACCACGTGGGGCTACAACGGCGCGGTGGTGGACGGGCGGGCAGGCCTGTTCACGCGCAACGGCACCACGTCCTTCGACAGCCTGCGCCTGCGCACGAACGACCCGGCCTTCGCGCCACCCTCCCACGCGCTGACGCTCAATGCGTCGATCCCACCACCCTCGAGACCGGTGACGGCCCTCACCGAGACCGTGCTCGCAGGTCTGATGGCGGACGCGATCGCGGACATGGTCGCGATGGGCTTTGACGCCGAACGCCTGGCTCAGGTGCAGTACGCGATCGTCGACCTGGCCGCGGCGACCCTGGCACAGACGCTGGACACGACGATCTACTTCGACGTCAACGCCGCGGGCTACGGCTGGTCCACCGACGGGACCACGAAGACCGGCCTGATCGATCTGCGCTCCGCGATCATGCATGAGCTCGGGCACGTGGTCGGCCTCACCCATGATGACGCGGCCACCTACTCGTTCATGGCCCCCACGCTCTCGCCGATGCCCACCGGCTCGGCCAAGCTCACCTGACGGCACGAGAGGAAACGAGCACGGAGGATAACCGAACGACTACTCAGCATGACCTTGGGAGCCCGGCGGACTAGTCCTTCCGGGCTAGATTTGCGCCCGCGGCGTCCGATCTGCTCGTTTCGGCTCCGCGCCCCGTAGTCATCGAAATACTGGCGCGCGTGACGACGCGGGGAGCGTCGCAGTCGCACTGGGGGAGCCAGTTCATGAGCCGCCGCTTTGCCCGCCTGCCGCGTGTCTGTGCCGCCCTGGTGGTGGCCGCTCTGACCACCGGAACGCTCGTCGGCCTGGCCGGCCCTGCAGCGGCGACGTCCGACTGCGCCACCGGAGGCTCGTCGAAGACGTGGACCGGCGGCGGCGAGGACGATGCCTGGACCAATCCGGCCAACTGGGACCCGGCAGCCGTCCCGGACAGCAACGACACGGCCACCGTAGGCGCGTCAGCGACCATCGAGGGCGTCTCCGGACCGGTGTGCGACCTCGTGCTCGCCGGCGCAGCTGACATCGCGACTGCACCCCAGCTCACCGGGACGCTCACCGTCTTCGGGGAGGCACGGCTCTCCGGCTTCGCCGGTGCAGCGTCGGGCACCCCTTTCACCCTGCGGGTCGCCGGCAGCGTTTCCTTGACCGCTGATGCGACGTTCGACCGCATCTCGCTGGAGCTCCTGGCCGGCGAACCCGGTGGCACGGTCGACCTGAAGGCCAAAAAGCTCTTCCTGACCGGCGCCTCCACCTCGACCATGGCGCCCGGCAGCCGTGTCGTCGACACGATCGGAGGAACCGGCGCGGGCCTCTACGTCGGCAGCGGCGCGACTCTCGAGGTCACGACCGGCGCAACGGTCCTCACCCCGGCGATCGTCCGGCTGGTGACCGGTTCGACGATCAGCACCGGCGGTGTGCCCGCCACCCTCGGCGGCACCGGGGCGCTGAACTGGCAGGCCGGCACCCTGCTCGGCGACCTGACCCTTGCCCTGCAGACGGTCATGGACAGCGAGGGCACCCGCACGGTGCCCGAGGGCAGCAAGCTGACCAACAACAACAACGAGACCGGCCGTGGCCTGCAGATCTGGGCCGGCAAGCTGGAGCTCGGCGGGCAACTGGTCAACCGCGGCCTGCTCCGTGGCTTCCCCGGCAACCCGGGCCCGATGATCACGCGTACGACGGCGGCCGCCGGGATCCTGGACAACACGCCCACCGGAACGCTGGCCGTCGGCGCATCCGACACGGTGGCCGGCTCCGGACAGCTGCGCGTCGACCGCGTGCCGCTGGTCAATCAGACCGGCGGCAAGGTCACAGTCATCTCCGGCTCGAAGCTCCTGCTGCTCGGCGACGCGGTCCTGCCGCCCACCCAGTCCATCTTCGAGGCCCTGACCACGGTCAGCGACCCGTTCACCGGCAGCGTGGGCGGAAGCACGCCGAACAAGGGCACGGTCCAGGTCGCCAGCGGCTCGTCACTCCTGCTCAAGGGCGAGACGAAACTGCAGCGCGGCGCGATCCTGCAGCTCGACGACGCGACCGATGGCACCAAGGCGAGACTGATCGGCGAACGCGGCACGGCGCCTAAGGTGACCGGTGCGGCCCTGACCGACGGCACCTTCCAGTGGCGCAGCGGCACGGTCAAGGGACCCATCACGATCGAGAAGGTCCCGACCGACGTGGGTGCGATCGGCAGCACCACCCGGCGCTACCTCGAGGCGAGCGACCCGGCCGACGCCGCCACCATCACGTTCCTGGGCCCGGTGGCCGTCAACGCGACCATGGTGACCCTCAAGCCCAACGCCCGGGTCGCCGTGAGCGGCGCTCTGGTCATCGCCAGTGTCGGCTCCGGGTTCGAGCGCAGCGACCCCACCACCCTCGAGGGCCAGAAGCTCACGATCAACGCCGGTGGCTCGCTGCGCCGCATCGCGCAGGCCACCACCCCCGGCGGCAGCTCGACGAGCTCCGGGACGACGACCGTCAACGTTCCGGTCGTCAACTACGGCACCGTCACCCTGGAGACCTCGCTGAACGTCCCGGCGGGTTACAGCCAGGACGTTCAGGCGGGAGCACCGACGACCGCACCCGAGCCGATCACCGGCCTGCTCAACACCAACGCGGTCACGTTGAGCACCGGAGACGGCGCGGGCCACTTCCCACCGATCGAGCTGAAGAAGGGCGGGCTCGGCGGTGCCGGCACGATCGCGACCAGCCAGCTCACGTTCGGCAGCGCGTGGGTGCACCCCGGCTTCGGCGACCGCGCCGGCAAGCTCACCGTTCAGGGCGTGGTGAAGCTGTCTCCGACCAGCGACGTGCAGCTCGTCATGCGACCGGCCGTCCCCGCGGTGGCGGAGACGCCCACCAGCCCCGCGGTGCCCGCGAAACCGATCACCTATGACGTGCTCGAGGTGACCCCGCTCGTCTACACGCCCGCGACGCCGGCGGGAGCGCCGAGTGAGACCAAGGCGCCCGGGCGGATCGAGCTCGCCGGCAAGGTGACCGGGGTCTCGGCGGCCGGGTTCAACCCGGCGTACGGCACCACGATGCCCAACCTGGTCACGTTCGTTGAGCGCACGGGCACCTTTGCAAGCGCCTCGTGGCGGGGAACGCCGTCGGGTCTCGGGTGGAAGCCGACGTACGACGACACGGCGAGCAGCACCGCGCCCGTGGACGCCAAGTCGGTCGAGCTGAAGCTGGTCGACGTCGCCGCTCCGGCGCTGGGCCTCGCGAGCATCCCGGCGTTCACCCAGTTCACGTCGCAACGCATCACCTACGCGGCAGTGGACAACAGGACCGGCGTCAAGTCCTACGACGTGCGCTGGCAGCGCGGCGGCCCCAACACGCCGTTCGGCGCCTGGCACTACTGGGGCAGCTGGCAGAACACCACCAGCACCGCGAAGACCCTGACCGGCATGGACGCCGGCTACACCTACTGCTTCTCCGTGCGCGTGCGCGACAAGGCAGGCAACATCAGCGCGTGGAGCCAGCCGTTGTGCACCGCACGGATGTTCGACGACCGCTCTTTCAAGGCCACGCCGAGCTGGTACCGCCCCGGCGGCAAGGCCGGCTTCTACGGCAAGACCTACAGCCGCAGCTCCTCCTACGGCGCCAAGCTGACGAAGTCGGGTCAGCACACCCGGGTCGCCGTGACGGCCCTCAAGTGCCCCACCTGCGGAACGATCCAGATCTACTCCGGCTCCACCCTGCTGAAGACGCTGAGCCTGAAGTCGAGCAGCACCGGTATCACCACCTGGATCTCCAAGGTCCGGCCGGCGCGCAACGCGACGATGACGGTCAAGGTGGTGTCGAAGGGCAAGCCGGTCGTGGTCGACTCGTTCGGCATGGTCCGCTGACCCGCACGTAGGCACGGCGCCCCTTCAGTCGGGCGCGCGGATGGTCGATGGCAATGGGGACGGATCCGCGCCACGAGGGGACGGCTGTGACGACGAGCCCGCCGGTGGCGCCCCCGTGGCCGGCGCGCCCTCCGTACGGCGGTGACCCGGCCCGCTCGGAGTGGGCATCCTCGCTCGCCCGGCAGGTCGCCGCCAACGTGCGGCGGGTCGTCCGGGGACATGACGCCGCGGTGGACCTGGTCACCTGCGCGCTGCTCTCCGGAGGGCACGCCCTCGTGGAGGACTCTCCCGGCAGCGGCAAGACCACCCTCGCCCGAGCCTTCGCGCGCAGCATCGGCGCGTCGTTCGCGCGCATCCAGGCCACCGCCGACCTCCTGCCGGCCGACATCACCGGGTCCGGCATCTGGGACCCCCAGTCGCACGCCTTCCGCTTCGTCCCGGGCCCGCTGTTCGCGCAGGTCGTCCTCGTCGACGAGCTGAACCGGACCTCCCCCCGAACCCAGTCCGCCTTCCTCGAGGCGATGGAAGAGGCGGCGGTGACCGTGGACGGCCGCCGTCACCCGCTGCCCGAGCCGTTCTTCCTGATCGCCACGCAGAACCCGCTGGAGCAGTACGGCACGTTCCCGCTGCCCGAAGGCCAGCTGGACCGGTTCAGCGTCTCCCTGCGGATCGGCTCTCTCGACCTGGCCGCGGAACGGCTCGTGGTTCGCGAGCAGCTGGTCCGGCCGACCGTCGACGACCTCCAACCCGTGATCACCGCGGCGGAGCTGGTCGAGCTCCGGGCCTTCTCCCGAGCCGTGCACGTGTCGGACCAGGTGCTCGACCACGCGGTCGCCCTGGCCCGAGCGACGCGGGAGGACGCCGACGTACTGCTGGGCGCGAGCCCACGGTCGACGTTGGCGCTGTTGCGCTGCGCACAGGCCTGCGCCATCCTCGCCGGCCGCGACTTCGTGCTCCCCGATGACGTCAAGGCCCTGGCTGTCCCCGTCCTGGCCCACCGGCTGTTGTTGGACGGCGGGACGTCGCGCGCGGTCGCGGAAGCAGTGGTCGCCGAGCTGGTGGACCGGGTGCCGGTCCCCGTCGGGCCGTGATCCCCAAGGCGCAGGTGCACCTGTCGGGGCTGATCGTCGTTCCGGTCTTCCTCGCCGCCGCCCTGTACGCGCTCGCAGTCCTCACCGGAAACCTGTGGTTCACGCTGTTGGCCGCTGGTGCTGTCGGTCTGGTGGTCGGCGCCCGGATCTGGACCCCGAAGCTGGACGGCCTGGAGCTGTGCTTCTCCGGACCGCGACGGGCCGCGGTCGGCGAGCAGGTCGTGCACACCCTGCATGTCCACAACCGGTCAGACCGCCCGACGCCGGCGCTCTGCATCACCGAGCATCTGCCCGGGCTCGCGATCGCGAGGGTGTACGTCGAGCCGCTCCCCGCCGGTGGGCGGGCCGTCGCGGAGCTCTCCCGCGTCGCCCTGTCGCGAGGAGTCACGTTCACCGGTCGGATCGCGGTGGTGGCGCAGGGTGGACTGGGCCTGGCCATCGCGAAGGCCACCGTCGACCATGGACATCGGCTGGTGGTTCACCCGCGCGCCGTGCTCATGGGCCGGGCCTCATCACGCGCGCGGGCTGACGACCAGGTGGACTCCGTGCCCGGACCCGGGACCGATGTGGCCGGGGTCCGCGAGTGGAGGGCGGGGGACGCCGCGAGCAGTGTGCACTGGCGCAGCACCGCCCGCCGGGGGACCCTGGTGGTCCGCGAGCGCGCGGCCGCGACCTCCCGCCACGTCGTGGTCGCCCTCGCGTGCAGCAGCGACGCCCCCGACTGGGAAGACGTGATCGCTGCCGCGGCGGGAGCCTGCCGGGCTGCCCAGCTGGCCGGCGACCGGCTGACCCTGTGGGTGTGGGCGAACGGCAAGACCCTCGGGCCACCACCCGTGCAGTCCGTTCCGGGCCTGCTGGACTGGTGGGCCGTGCTGCCCATGTCGGACCTGCCGGCACCTGACTCCCTCGCCCGCGCCCTGACGTCCATCGACGCAGCGGATGTGCTGGTGGCCGCCTCCGCCTCGGCGACCGAGCAGTGGTGGGAGCAGGTTCGCCAGGCGGCCCAGCGCGGGGGAGCACTGGCGCAGAGGTTGCCGGTGACGTCATGACGACGGCGGCCGACGGCGGTGAGGTCACGCTGACGTTTCGCGTCAGCGCCCTCGTCGTCGGGTGCTCGGGTGTGGTCGCCCTCGCCGTCACCGGCATGCTGCTCATGGTGGGTGCCGTTGGGGCGGTTGCCCTGCTCTGCGCGGCGGCTGCCGCGCCGGTTCGGCTCGCGTCGGCCGAAGGCAGGTCCGCGCGCCGGGTTGCCGCTGCCATCGTGATCGTGACGGCGGGAGCATTCGCCCTCCTCTCCGGGCCGGACCCCGCTGCGGTCGTGGACCTGACCGCCGCGATGTCCGAGCTCGGTCACGTCATCGCACCGTTGATGACCGGTGTCCTGATCGGGCAGTTCCTGGTCGCCGACCGTCCGCGCGACGTGCTGGTGGCGATGGGGCTCGGCTGCATGACCTTCCTGCTGGTTCTGGGGATGGCCGCGCGGCCGGCCGTGGCCCTGCCGCTGCTGGTCGCCTGGCCCGCTGTCGTCGTGGCGTGCCACGAGGCCCATGTCGCGCGGTCCCGGGCCCGCCCGGACGTGGTGCTCGCCCGCGCCGACGGGGCCGCCAGCGTGCCGTTCCCCCGGCGGCAGATCGTCCTGGTCGGCCTTTCAGCAGCGGTCTTCGCCTTGGTGGTGGCGATGGTGGTCCCGCCGCCGGACGGCATCGCCAACCGGAGCGGAGTTCCCGGCCGCGACGGTGCCGCCGGCGCTGGGGGCAGGAGCGCGGAGGCCTACTCCAGCGGCATCCTGGACCTGCGCGCACGCGGGACGCTGCCGGACACCCCGGTCGCCGAGGTCCCCGCGGACAGCCCGGTGCTCTGGCGCGGGGCCGTGCTGTCCGACTACGACGGGGTCACGTGGCGCGCTGCCGACGGCGACACCTGGGCCTCTCCCGGCCCGGGTGCTGCGCCGGGCTCGGTCCGGACGGACCGGGTGCGCATCCGGGCGGGCTTCTCCGGTGTCCTGCTGGCGCCTGGCCGGCCGCTCGACGTCAACGTGGCCGGGCGGCTGCTGACCGGGGCCGGGGGCTACGTGCTCGCCGTTCCGCAAGGTGCGGGTTACCCGGAGTCCTACACCGTGACCAGCTCGGTGTCGGACCCGCCGGTCGTCGTCCTCCGCGGGGCCACGGGCAGTGACCAGGGTGTGGGGCCGTTGTGGCTTCCCGCGCAGCTGCCCAGCCGGGTTGCTCAGCTCGCCCGGCAGGTGACGAGCGGCGCGGCCACGAGGTACGACGCGGTGCGCTCGGTCGAGCTGTTCCTCGCCGAGCGCGCGACGTACCGGCTGGACTCGCCCGTGCCACCGCCCGGTCGTGACGCCGTCGACCACTTCCTGTTCGACGCGCGGACCGGCTTCTGCGAGCAGTTCGCGTCGGCCGAGGTGGTGCTGCTCCGTGCCGTCGGCATCCCGGCCCGGCTCGTCACCGGGTTCGCCGGCGGTAAGCCAACGGATGGCGGCCGACTGCTGCGCGCTGCGGACGCGCACGCGTGGGTCGAGGTCTGGTATCCCGGCGTCGGGTGGGTCGCGTCGGACCCGACCGCGGGAGCGCAGCTCGCCGACGGGACCGGGTCGTTGCTCACCCGGATCGACAATCTGCTCCGCTCGCTGCAGGACCGGGCCGGGCTGTTGGGTGCCTCCGGAGCGCTGCTTGCCCTGCTCGGCCTGGCGTGGTGGGCGGCCCGCCGGCGTACCCGCTCCCCGGCCGCATCGGCAGCCGCCCGGTCGTCGTCCCCGGTCGTCGCCGCGTTCCTGCGGCTGGAGGCTGCGCTGGACCGGGCCGGCACGCCTCGGGCGCCGGCCGAGAGCCTGTCCGAGCTGGCGTCGCGGCTGCCGGCCGAGCCACCGGTGGCGGATGCGATAGCGGTGCTGGAGCAGGTCTGCTACGCCGGGCGGCCACCCGACGCGCAGGCCGTGCAGGGAGCGGCGCGGGCCATCGACGACGCCGCCGCCGGGCTGCTGGCCGCCCAGTCGCGCTAGAGCGCCCGGGCCCGACCGCTCGCGGGGCTGATCATCAGCGGTGCGGTGTCCACGGCCTCGAACGCCGACGCGGGGATCGACTTCAGCTGGTCGAGCAGGCCGGTCGGCCACCGGGTGTCCTGGGTGCCCTGGAAGAACCACGGCGAGCCGTTGTCGGCGAGCACCAGGCCGTGCCTCTTCATGGCCTGCAGGACGACGCGGGTGTCCGCCCGGTAGCTGCTGACCGGGAAGCTCGCCTTGAGCCGGAACCGCGCTCCCATCGGCGGGTAGTCGGCGTTGGTGACCGAGCCGGCCTGGTGGCGGGCCGGCCACACGAAGCGCCGGTCCGTGATGTTGGTGGTGAACCGGATCGCGTGGTCGACGTGACCCGCCCGCACCTCGTCGTACCGGAGCAGCCCGGGCAGGATCGGCAGCCCGGCCGCGTCCGCGGAGGTCCACCCGCGGGGGCGGAGCATGTTGCTGCCCAGGTCCCAGGTGGCGCCCGAGCCGGCGTACCAGCGGGTCCCCGACTTGCGGGTCGCGAACGTCTCGTAGAGGCGGCAGGTCGCGGAGTCGACCATGATCACGTGCCGGTCGCCGGTGGAGGCGGGGCCGCCCTCGATCTTGCTGTCCGACCCGAGCGGGTAGCGGACCCGGTCGCTCTCGTCGGCGTAGGTGAAGGTCACCGGGACCTTGGGGTGGGTGCCGGCCACGACCGTGATCGGGATCCCGTAGGGCACGCCACCCGAGGGCCCGAAGTCGGGGTGCAGCCGCCGGGTGGGGGACATGTGCGACTTCCAGGCCGCGCTGCGCGGGTGCACCTTCAGGCGGGTGATGTCGGCATGCCAGTAGTTGTTGGCCGGGAACGTCGCGCACCGGGTGCCGGGCACGGATCGCACCGCGCTGTTGGCCGGCGTGCCGATCAGCACGGTCGGCACGGCCGCGGCCAGCGCGACCGCGGCGGCCACGATGCGTCGTCTCATCCTCAGGTGATCGGCGCGAACGGACCCCGGGGACAGCGCCGCCCGGGTGACGGCGGGCCAGAATGGGGTCATGAGCATGGACTCAGACACGTTCGAGTGGACCACGCACCCGCAGGCGGAGGCCCTCGTTGACGCCCTCGTTGCCGACGCGATCGAGGCCAGCCCGCAGGCGCGTCTGCTGGCCGGGCGGCTGTCCGCGGAGACGTCCACCCGGCTGGTGGACTGGCTCGACCACATCGCGGCTCCGATCTCACCCGAGGTGCTGACGGGGGCCGGCTTCACGTCGCCGGTCGACGGCGTCTGGCGGCACCCGAGCGCCCAGCTGCCGGCCGTCGTACCGGGCGTCGGCCGCGGCGTTGCCCTTCGCGTCGACGACGTGGCCTCCTTCGCGGCAGTGCACGGTGGCGCCGCTGTCGACGGGGCACCGCTGTCCGGCCTGCGGCGGGCCGTGGTCACCGGGTCGGACGCACCGGTGTGGCTGGCCGGCGTCGAAAGGCGGTCGTGGGACTGCGGCGTGACGCCCGAGGAGACCTCCGACGCCGGGCTCGCCGCCGCCGTACGTGCCCGCGCCCTCTGGGCGGAAAGACCACGCGGGTACGACGTGGCGAACGGTCTGGGTGAGGCCGCATCCCGAGCCGCGCAGATGGTCGAGCTGGTCGGGCCCGACCTGGCTGCGTCGCACGCGATGGAGATCGAGCGGGCGTTCTGGCAGCGACGGAACACGGCCGCCGTCGTGCAGCATGCGCGCCAGGACCGTCTCGGTCTCGGCTGGGGCAACCACGACCACCACACGTTCCGCAGCTCTCGCGGTGCGTTCCGGCCACTGCTGGATGTGTTGCAGGCATTGGGATTCCGGCTGCGCGAGCGCTTCCACGCCGGCGCCGAGGCGGGCTGGGGAGCGCAGGTGCTCGAACACGCCGGTGCCGGGCTGGTCGTCTTCGCCGACGTCGACCTGGAACCGGCCGAGGTCGACGTCGACTTCGCGCAGGCCGACCTGACCGAGACCTCGCAGCTGGGCACGGTCGGGCTCTGGTGCGCTCTGCACGGCGAGTCGCTCCTCGCGGCCGGCATGCACCACCTGGAGGGCCAGTTCGACTTCGACCGGCTGCGGGAGGACCTCGCCGGCCGAGGGATCGCGCACATGGCGCCGTTCTCGGACTTCCCGCACCTGCGGCAGGCGTTCACGGTCGCCGAGCGCTGGCCCGTCGACCGGGCGCGCCTCGACGCGCTTGTTGCCGCGGGGCGCCTCGACGCCGATCGCGCCGAGGAGTTCGCCGTCAAGGGCGCTGCCGGCTCACACCTGGAGAACCTTGCGCGGCGCGGTGGGTTCAAGGGCTTCAACCAGCACAACGTGTCCACGACCATGCGGGCCACCGACCCCCGCGTCCTCCGCTAGAGGCGGAAGGCGGGGTCGGAGGCGAGGTCGGTGAGCATGCCCAGGTTGTCCATCTGGGCCTTCTGCAGGGTCCCGGCGTAGTCCCAGTTCATCGACTGCCACCGGGTGAACTGCTCGAGCACCCACATCCCCGACTGTCGTGAGCCGTTGCCGGACAGCCCGTTGCCGCCGAACGGCAGGTGCGCCTCCGCGCCGGACGTCGAGTTGTTGATGCTGATCATCCCGGCCGAGCAGCGCTCCCGGAACCGGAACGCGGTCGTCGCGTCCCTCGTGTAGATCGCCGCGGACAGCCCGTAGCCGTGCCCGTTCGCCAGGTCGATGGCCTCGTCGAACGTGTCCCATGCCCCGACGCCGACCAACGGGCCGAACGTCTCCTGGGCGTAGAGCGCGTCGTCGGCGCGGATGCCTGCGACCACCGTCGGATGGACGTACAGACCCGGCTCCGGGTCACCGACGAACCCCTCCCGCGGGTTGGCGGCGGTGATCCGGCCGGTGCCGGTGGAGCCGTGCACGGAGTGGTGGGCCTGGATCATGTCGAGCCACTTGGCGAAGTTGGTCAGGTAGCTCTCGTTGATGAGCGGGCCGTAGAGCACGTCCTTGGTGGGGTCGCCGACGGGAGCGGCCGCGACGGCCGCGGCGAGCTTCTGCACGAACGCGTCGTAGACGCTGGTGTGCACGAACGCCGTGCCGAGCGACGTGCAGCGTTGCCCGGCCGACCCGAACCCGCTGAACAGTGCGCCCTCGACCGCGAGGTCGACGTCGGCGTCCGCGGCGACCACCAACGGGTTCTTGCCGCCGAGTTCGAGGCAGGCGGACTGCAGATGGCGCCCCGTGAGCTCCCCGATGCGCCGCCCCACCGCGGTCGAGCCGGTGAACCCGATCTTGTCGACCAGGCCGTCGTCGAGGGCCGCGGAGATGCCGTCGAAGGCCGCCGGCCCGTCGGCGTGCACCACCTGCAGGACGTCGCGGGGCATGCCGCCGTGCCAGAACAGCTCCGCGAGGGCTCCGGCGACGGCGGGGGCCGACTCCGACGGCTTCCACACGACCGCGTTGCCACACAGCAGCGCCGGGCACGATGTACCAGGACGGCACCGCGGCCGGGAAGTTCGCGGCGGTGATGACGGCGGCGACGCCGACCGGCGTACGGAACGTGAACAGCTGCTTGTCGGGCATCTCGCTCGGGACCGTCTGCCCGTAGAGCCGCCGGCCCTCGCCGAGGAAGAAGTCGCAGGTGTCGACGATCTCCTGGACCTCGCCCAGCGCCTCGGCGTAGGGCTTGCCGATCTCGCGGGTCACCAAGGCCGCGAGCGCCTCCTTGTTGGCCTCCACCAGGCGACCAACCTGGGCGATGACCCGGCCGCGCAGCGGTGCCGGCACAGCGGCCCAGGCCGGCTGCGCACCACGCGCGGTGCGGCACGTGGCCGTGAAGGCGGTGACATCGGCGCCCTCGACCTCGGTGACGAGATCGGACAGGTCTGCCGGGTTGCGGGAGGTGATCGTCGGCATGGGTCTCACCGTAGCCCGCCACGGTTGAAGGCGTCCTTGCCGGGAATTTTGATCAACATGCGGAAGATCCTGCGGGACAACGGACTCCTGATCACCAACCTCGCGCTCTTCGTGATCTTTCTCGTCGCGATGAGCCTGGCCGGTGCCGGCGCCTACAACGCCGACCAGGTCGAGCACCATCAGGCAACGGTGTCGTTCTGGCACTACCTGTCGACTGGTGCGTTCGTCGAGGCGGTGTTCGAGAACTGGGAGAGCGAGTTCCTGCAGATGGGCATGTACGTCGTGCTCACGGCGTACCTGTTCCAGCGCGGGTCCTCGGAGTCCAAGCCGATCGAGGGGACAGCCCCGCAGGACGCCGACCCGCGAGACGCCGACCTGCGCACGTCGGTGCCGTGGCCGGTGCGCAAGGGCGGGCTCGTGCTGAAGATCTACGAGAACTCGCTGGCGCTGTTCTTCTTCCTGCTGTTCTTCCTGTCGATCTGGCTGCACGCGGTCGGCGGCGCGAGGGCCTACAGCGAGGAGCAGCTGGCGCACGGTGAGGCCGCTGTCTCCACCTGGCAGTACGTCATGACCAGCCAGTTCTGGTTCGAGTCGTTCCAGAACTGGCAGAGCGAGTTCCTCGCCGTCGCGTGCATCGTCGGTGGCTCGGTCTACCTGCGTCAGCGCGGGTCGTCGGAGTCCAAGCCGGTCGCGGAACCGCACAAGGCCACCGGGGCCTGAACCTCACCAGCGAGGTTCGGTGCGCACCAGCGCTTCGACCAGGTCGGGCGCCATCGGCTTGCCCATGAGGTAGCCCTGGGCCCGGTCGCAGCTCATCGAGCGGAGCCGCTCGAGCTGCACCGTCGTCTCGACGCCCTCCGCGATCACGAGCAGGTCATGGGCGTGGGCCAGGTCGATGACCGCCGCGACGACCGCGTCGTCGCGCGCGCTCTGGCCAAGCCGGCTCACGAAGGACCGGTCGATCTTCAGGAAGTGCAGGTGGAACCGCTGCAGGTAGGCCAGCGCGGAGTAGCCGGTGCCGAAGTCGTCCAGGCCCACGGCCATGTCGAGGTCGGCGATGCGGCGCAACGAGTCGCGGACAGCCGGGTTGGTCGTCAGCAGGCTGCGCTCGGTCAGCTCGACCCGGATCGAGGAACCGGCCACGTCGTACCACGCAAGGGCCCGGCGCAGCCGGTCGACGAAGGACGGGTCCTCGAGCGAGCGGGCCGACACGTTTACCGACATCCGGCGCAGCGACAGTCCCTCGGTCGCGGACCATCGGGCGAACTGTCCCACCGCGAGCTCGAACATCCGCGCGTCGACCTCGACGATGAGCCCCGTCTCCTCGGCCACGTCGATGAAGTGCTCGGGCACGACGAGCCCGCGGTCGGGATCCTTGATCCGGGCCAGGACCTCCATGCCGATGATCCGGCCGTCCGTCAGGTCGATGATCGGCTGGTAGAGCGGGACCATCAGGTCCTCGGTCACCGCGCGGCGCAACAGACCCTCCGACTCCAGCCGCGCCACCGCCTTGGCCCGCAGCGCGTCGTCGAAGAGTGCGTACTGGTCGCGGCCGGCGTCCTTGGCGCGGTAGAGCGCGAGGTCGGCCTCGCGGTAGAGGTCGTTCGGCGTGCGGTCAGCCGACTCGGCGACGGAGATGCCGATGCTCACGGTCGCGACGATGGAGTCGGCGCCGGGCGAGAGGACGTAGGGCTGGCGGAGGACCTTGAGCAGGCGGACCGCGACGGCGTGCGCCTCGCTCGGGCTGCGCAACCCCTCAGCGAGTACGACGAACTCGTCGCCGCCGAGTCGCGCGACCGTCGCGTCGGCGCGGGTGACGGCCTCGATCCGGCTGGCCACCTCCACGAGCAGGGCGTCGCCCACCTGGTGGCCGAGCGAGTCGTTGACCAGTTTGAACCGGTCAACGTCGAGCATCAGCAGGGCCGCGCAGCTGGACTCGCGGTGAAGTCGCGCCAAGCGCCTGGTCGAGCCGGTCGTTGAGAAGGGTGCGGTTGGCCAGCCCGGTGAGGGTGTCGGTCAGGGCCAGTCGCTCGAGCTCGGCCTGCTCCTTGCGGCGCTCGGTGACGTCCAGCGCGTGCGAGATCAGGTAGAGCGGCTCGCCCTGGGCGTCCTGCGCCACGGCGCTGGTGAGCCACGCGAAGACGGTCCGCCCGTCGCGGTGCCGGAACCTCTTCTCGAAAGCGACCGAACGCGTCTCGCCGTCGAGGATCCGGTGGAACAGCTCGGTGTCGCGCTCGATGTCGTCGACATGTGTCAGTGCTGCGAGCGACAGCAACGGGATCTCGTGCGCCTCGTAGCCGAGCATGCGGCAGAAGGCGTCGTTCGCGCGGAGGTACTGACCGCGGGTCTCCCCGACCAGCCCGATCATGGACATGCCGATCGGCGCGTTGTCGAACGCGACTCGGAAGTGCTGCTCGCTCGCGGCGAGCGCCTCGGCGAACTGCTCCCGGCCGGTGATGTCCTGCGCCGTCCCCCACAGGTGCTCCACCTCGCCGGCATCGTCGAGCGCCACGTCGCACTGGTTCCAGTGAATCCGGTAGGTGCCGTCCGCGTGCAGGACGCGCACCACCATCTGTTGCGGGAGCCGGGTCCGCTGCACCTCCTCGCCCATCTGCACGAGCCGGCCGTAGTCGTCGGGGTGAACGAGCGCCCGGTGTGTCTCGGTCGTGGGCTGGAAGGTCTCCGGGTCCAGCCCGAACACCTGGTACATCTCCGGCGACCAGGTGATCTCCTTCGTGTGCAGGTTCACCCGCCAGGTGCCCAGGCCCACCAGCCGCTGCGCCGCACTCAAGCGCCGCTCGCTCTCGCGCAGGGCGTCGGTCACGGCACGCTGCTCGGTGATGTCGGCGAACGAGCCCACCACCCCGGTCATCACACCCTCGGCGTCGCGGGTGGGTACGGCGTTGATGAGCAGCCACCGCAACCCCTTGTCGGTGGTGTGCACACCCAGAACCTGGTCCCGCTGCGGCTCGCCCGTGGCCAGGGCCACCATCGTGGGATGGCGTTCCGGCGGGATCTCGGACCCGTCCTCGCGGACGACCCGCCAGGTGTTCTCCGCGCTTCCGCGGCCATGCATGCGGTCGAGCTGGATGCCGAGGATGCGCTGCGCGCTCTCGTTGGCGAACACGACGGCACCCGAGAGGTCGTGGGCGATCAGCCCCTCGGTCATCGCGTCGAGCGCGGCCTCCGACCGGGACCGGAGCCGCTCACCCTCCTGGCGAGTCAGCGCCAGCACGAGCCGGTGCGCGGCCACCTCGGCCAGCATGCTGAGCATCTCGAGGTCGTTCTCGTCGAAGGCGTCCGGCTTCGGCGAGACCGCCGCGACCACGCCGATGGCGGCGTCCTCGTGGACGAGCGGGACCACGACCGAGGAGCGGGTGCTCGTACGCCGGTTGATGTCGGGGTCGGTCCGGGGGTCGTCCCACCCGTCGCGGCACAGCTGCGGCTGCTGGGTCGTCACCGCCAGCCCGCCGAGCGTGCCGGTCACGGGGAGCTCCGTGCCCGCCGGTGGGGCATTGCCTCCAACGCTGGCGCGGGCGACCAGGACGTCCCCCGCGAGCTCTGCCGTCAGCGCGCCGTCGGCGCCGAGCAGCGCCTGAGCGGTCTCCGCCAGCATGATGAAGATCGTCCCGGGATCGGTCGGGGCACAGGCCAGCAGCCGCTGCGCGTCGATCACACGCCGGAGGTCCTCTGCCGAGGGCGTCGCTGCAGGCCCGCCCGCGGGAGCCGCGTCGGGTTGCTCGGATGTCGCCTGCGCGGCGGTCACTCCCACACCATGGCATCGGCGGGGCCGCCAGGTGACCTGAGAACGCGAATTCTGACCTTTACCGGCAGTGCCCGGTGACGGTTTCCGCCTGATCGGCGCGCCGGGTAACCTTTGCCTGCGGTCGCCGCCGGCTCGGCGCGGGCCGCGGGGAGGCGTCGCCTAGTCCGGTCTATGGCGCCGCACTGCTAATGCGGTTTGGGGCTTCAACCCCATCGAGGGTTCAAATCCCTCCGCCTCCGCCACGGATGAGCCGGTGGCCGAAGTGCCCTGAGGCCGCCGCCACAGAGCACTCCGGCCACCCGAGTCGCTGGAGCTAGCTCCCGTACGTCGAGCCCCCGTTGGGGATGCCCCCGGGGCCGTTGCTACCACCCGCCTGCCCGGCCACCGCGTCCCTGGACTGCTTGGCCTGGCCCGCGACATCCTCGGTCGCCGACTCGGCCTCGCCCTTCACGGTCGATCCAGCATCGGTCGCGGTGGACTTGATGGACTCGACCGCCTGCTTGGCAGGCTCGCGGAGGTTGTCCGTTGCCTGCTGAGCGGCTTCGCTCAGCGGGGCGGTGAGCTTGTCCGAGTGCTCGGAGGCCTTGTCCTTGACCGCCGCGGCGGCCTGCTTCTCCTTCTCCGACGCAGGCAGCAGCGACGACAGGAGCCAGCCGGCCCCGAACGCGATCACACCTGCCGCCAACGGGTTCCCCTGCGCCTTCTGGCGGGCCAACTGCGGCGCCGACGACGCGGTGTCAGCCACGCTCGACGCCGCGGACGAGACCTTGTCCTGTGCGGTGTCGAGACCGCCGCCTGGGGCGCTCTTCGTGTCGGTTGCGCTGCCCATGACCTTCTCCTTCACGCTGCTCACGGCGCCACGGGCGCGCTCGACGCGGCGCTCCATGACCTTGGTGGGGCTGACCTTCTCGGTCAGCAGGTCGACGTCGGTGCTGAGCTCTCGCCTGGTGCGCTCGATGTCGCGACGGATCTCGTCGGGGTTGCTTGTCATGCTCATCTCCTCATCGGCCCTTCAGAGCGTCGGGCACCTCTTTGAGCGTCTCTACGGTCCGCTCAGGTTTGGGGTTGACGTCACGCATCCGCTTGCGGCCGATGCTGTACAGAACAGCAGCGACGACGGCCCAGATGGCTGCCACGATGAGCGCCGCCCAGCCTTCGTCCATGCCGTTGGCGAGCGCCCACCACAGGGCGATGGACAGGAACAGGGCGACCATGTAGCCCGCGAAACCAGCGCCGCCCAGCATGCCGGCGGCCTTGCCGGTCTTGCTGGCTTCCACCTTGAGCTCGGCCTTCGCCAGCTCGAGCTCCTGCCGCATCAGGGTCGACAGGTCGTTGGTGACCTCCCCGATCAACGCACCGACAGACGTGTCCGACACGTCGGGCCGGTCGCTCTGGTACGCGCCGGTCGATGGCATCGAGACGCCCGGCATCTCCTCGTCGAAGGTGCTGCGGGAGGGGCGTCCGCCTTGCGACGTCGTCATCGCCGCTCCTCCTCCGTGCCGAGCCCCGCGCCGGTCGCGCCCTGGCGCGCAGGAGTCCGCTCCGGCTCGACGACCAACGGGCCGGCCTCGGGATTGCGGGCGTCGGCCGCCTCGTGGCCGGTGAACGAGCCTTCGGCTCCCGTCGAGGTGGTGCTGAAGACGGCCGTGCTCGCCTGGTCGCCGATGGGGGTCGCGCTGGGCATCGAGCCTCCCTGCCGGCACGACGGTGCCGCCCGACGACGCGGAGGAGTCGCTGGCCGCGACGGCGCCGCGGGTGAGCCGGCCGCATTGCCACACCGGCCAGCGCCGCACCGATCAGGAAGGTGCCGGGCTTGCGGCGGGCCAGCTGACGGATCTCCTCGACCAGGCTGCCCGGATCGTGCTGGTCGAGCCAGCCCGCGAACTCCTGGGCCTTGTCCGACGCTTGCCGGGCAAGGTCGCCGACCATGCCGCTCTGCGCTCCGTTCCCCTCCGCCACGGAGCGCAGCTCGTCGGCCAGCGACCGCAGGCCAGCCGATGCCTTCTCCTTCTGCGCACCGGCCTGCTCGGTCACCTGGCTGCCGGCCTGGTCGATGAGGTCCTTGGCCTGGCGCTTGGTCTCACCAGCGACGTTCTTCGCCTGCTCGGTCGCCGTGGTGGCGACCTGGCTGGTGGCGTCCTTGGCGGTCTGGCCGACGTTCGCGGCCTCGTCCTTGGCGGTCTGCGTGGAGCTCTGACCGGTCGACGTGCCGGCACCTGCGGTGGTGGGGGGCTGGTAACCACCCGATGGGTTGCTCATGGTGTCCTCCGTGTCCCGCCCCTGCAGGTCAACAGGGGCGTGCTGGGAGGCTGTGTTACCGGGGGAGAAGCGTCGAAACCCGCTCGGGTCAGTCGGCGCCGAGGCGGGCCCGGAGGGCGTCGAGCTCGGTCCAGAGCATCGCCGGGACCTTGTCCGACCCGATCTTCTCGAACCACTGCTGGATCTGCGGCAGCTCCTCGCGCCACTCGGCGACGTCGACTGCCAGGGCCTTCGCCAGCTGCTCCGTCGTCAGGCCGAGTCCGGCCACGTCCAGGGAGTCGGGGGTCGGCACCTGGCCGATGGGCGTCTCGACCGCGCCGGCGATGCCCTCGATCCGCTCGACGACCCACTTGAGCACCCGGCTGTTCTCGCCGTAGCCCGGCCAGAGGAACGAGCCGTCGTCGTCGCGACGGAACCAGTTGACGTAGAAGATCTTCGGCAGCTTGGAGGCGTCGGCCTCCTTGCCGATCGAGATCCAGTGCCCGAAGTAGTCGCCGGCGTTGTAGCCGATGAACGGCAGCATCGCCATCGGGTCACGTCGTACGACGCCGACCGCCCCCGTCGCCGCCGCCGTCGTCTCGGAGGACAGCGTGGCGCCCATGAACACACCGTGCAGCCAGTCGCGGGCCTCGGTGATCAGCGGGATCGTGGTCTTGCGCCGTCCGCCGAACAGGATCGCCGAGATGGGCACGCCGCGCGGGTCGTCGTACTCCGGGGCGATGATCGGGCACTGCTTGATGGGGGTGCAGAAGCGGCTGTTGGGATGGGAGCTCGGCTCCTCCGACTCCGGGGTCCAGTCGCGGCCCTTCCAGTCGGTGAGGTGCTCGGGCGGGTCCTCGGTCATGCCCTCCCACCAGATGTCACCGTCGTCGGTCAATGCGACGTTCGTGAACATCGAGTTGCCCCTGGCGATCGTGCGCATCGCGTTCGGGTTGGTGTGCCAGCCGGTGCCCGGTGCGACACCGAACAGACCGAACTCGGGGTTGAGTGCGTAGAGCCGGCCATCCTCACCGAACCGCATCCAGGCGATGTCGTCGCCGAGCGTCTCGACCTTCCACCCCTCGACGGTGGGCTCGACCATCGCGAGGTTGGTCTTGCCGCACGCGCTCGGGAACGCCGCTGCGACGTAGTAGACCTGCTTCTGCGGGGAGGTCATCTTCAGGATCAGCATGTGCTCGGCGAGCCAGCCCTCGTCGCGCGCCATCACCGAGGCGATGCGCAGCGAGAAGCACTTCTTGCCGAGCAGGGCGTTGCCGCCGTAGCCGGAGCCGTAGCTCCAGATCATCCGCTCCTCGGGGAACTGGGTGATGTACTTCGTGTCGCTGCAGGGCCACGGCACGTCCCGCTGGCCCTCCGAGAGCGGTGCGCCCACGGAGTGCAGGCAGGGCACGAAGTCAGCGCCGGTGTCGCCCTCGCCCATCCGCTCCAGCACCGAGGTGCCCATGCGCGCCATGATGCGCATCGAGCACACGACGTACGCCGAGTCGGTGATCTCGACCCCGAACATCGGGGCGTCGGCCTCGAGCGGACCCATGCAGAAGGGGATGACGTACATCGTGCGGCCGCGCATGCAGCCGCGGTAGAGGTCGGTCATCACCTCCTTCATCTCGTCCGGGTCCATCCAGTTGTTCGTCGCCCCGGCGTCGGCCTCGTTCCGCGAGCAGATGAACGTACGGTCCTCGACCCGGGCCACGTCGGACGGGTCGGACGCGCACCAGAACGAGTTGGGCTTCTTGTCCTGCGCGAGCCGGACCAGGGTGCCTGCGTCGACGAGCTCGGCCGTCAGCCGGTTCCACTCGTCGTCCGAGCCGTCGCACCACACGACCTGCTCCGGCTGGGTCAGCTCGGCGACGTCGCGGACCCAGGCAAGGAGCCGTTGGTGGGTCGTCGGAGCGTCGATCGCTTCGGCAGTCATCTGTGGTCCGCATCCCTTTCGATCGTGCGGTCACGGTAACCCCTGGAGCACCCTGCGTGGCAGGGGGGTTGTGACGGCAACGGAGGGGGTACCTCCCGAAACGCCCCCTGTCGCCCTCATCCGGGAGTCCTGATGTCGATCCGCCGATCCGCCCAGCAGCACCGCCTCGTCCGTGACGCCGGCAGCACCGCGTCCGGGTTCCTGATCGCGATCCTGGTCCTCGCCGCCGTCGGGGTGGCCGCGTTCTTCTACTTCGGCGGCGATGCCGACGTCGACGTGGACGTCAACAAGCCCAACGTCGACGTGAGCACCAGCGCCGAACCCACCTGAGCCGACCGTACGACGTTCTTGGGCGCCCCGCCGGGCCTGTAACATCGTGTCCGGCCGAGTCGGCCAGGCGCCCGTAGCTCAACGGATAGAGCACTTGACTACGGATCAAGAGGTTAGGGGTTCGAATCCCTTCGGGCGCGCCCACGTCGTCCCAGGTCAGGCGGGCTGCCACAGCTCGATGCGATTGCCCTCAGGATCTCGCCACCAGCGCCGCGACGATGGCCTTCGTCCCGCCGGAGGAGCTCACCGGACGGAGATGGCTTCCGCGGGCATCGGGACAGCGACGTCGCTGCCGCCTTCGAACGTCAGCCGAGCACCCATCCGGATCATGCCGGGCACCGGGACGAACGCGCCGGCCACCAGTGCTTCCCCTTGGACGAAGTACTGCGAGGACCGCATCATCGCCGGCGGGGCAAAGCCGAAAGCCGTCGCCAGCTCCTCGACGTCACTCGGAGAGTTCATGCGCATGAGGACCAGGTTGTCGCACTGCGACAACACCTGCGGGTGGATCTTCGAGGGGCGCTGGGTCGAGAGGAGCAGCCACAGCCCGTACTTGCGTCCCTCGGCGGCGATCTGGATGAGTCGCTCGACCAGGGCGGACTGCAGTGAGCCCGTCGGTTCTGCCGGGCAGAGGTTGTGTGCCTCGTCCAACACGATCAGCGTGGGTGTTCGGCTCTCCCGCTGCGCCCACAGCTGCTCGATCAGGTCGAGGCTCACGGCGAGCGGCTCGAGCGGATCCCGGAAACCGCTGAGGTCCAGCACGGTCAGACGTGCGCCACTCGAGACCACCTCGGCTGCGGACGGCCGATCGAGGGCCCACACCTCCCAGGCGAGCATGCCGAGGTTCTCGATGCGCTGCGCCAGCGACTGTCCGTCAGGACCTCCGCTCTGCAGGCTGCGCACGACATCGCCGATGTCCCGAGCTCCGGCGTCGTCCATCAGGTGGAGGAAGTGGTTGTACTCGCCGCGGTCGGCGAGCGGGTCGAGTCGGAGTACGGCGGCCTGGGCCGCCCGGGGCATCGTGGCGAAGCGCATCCGCAGTGGTTCGGCCGCGGTGCTGTCCGCACCGAGCACGTGGATGTCGGACTTGCCAAGCTGCTGCGCTGCCTCCTCGGGGGCGTCCGGACGAGCCTCGCCCAGTCGGACGAAGTCTGCGTTGGGGTCGAGGACGACGATGCGAAGTCCGGTGCCCAGCAGGAGCTGCTCCAGGATGACGCCGAGCGCATAGGTCTTGCCCGAACCGCTCTGGCCGCACAGGAACGTGTGCCGGCCGAAGCCGGCCGCTCGCAGCCGGGCGGTGACCTCGACACCGGACGGGCTCCACGTGCCGATGGGCAACCCCGCCTTGCCGGCCTGCTGGAGGGCCTCGATCTGCGCGGCCGTGGCCGGTTCCGTCGATGCCGACTCGAAGGGCCGGCGACGATCCCGCTGCGGCACGCCGTCCGCATCCAGCTCGCCGATGAGGATGCCAGCTCCGCCGGTCCCGGTCCCAGCAGGCTGCTCCAGGACCTGCCCGAGGAACGGGCCGCTGTCCGCTGCGCGGAGTACGACGAGGTCGCCGGGCGTGAGGGTCGATGCCCCGTCGTCAACCAACGTGAAGGTGCGCCCGTCTAGAGACGTGGCGCGAGCCGTTCCTCGGTCCGGTCCGCTCACCGCGACACCTCCGGGGACTCGTCGACCTGCAGGGTGGTCAGGTCCTCACACGCTGCCAGCGTCGCCGATGCGGCGGCTCCCCCAACGTGGATGAGCCCCTTGCGGTTCCCCGTCACACACGCTCGGGCATGCCCGGATCCCGAGGAACCGGGCATGCCCGCGCGTCGCGGTTGGCTCGACGGAGCCGGCGTGGTCAGGGCCGCGTAGGCGCCGTCCCCGCGGGTCCGGTGTCCGTCGTACCGACCCTGCTGCTCTCGTCGCCGGAGGCAGCGGGGTCGGCGTATGGATCTGTGTAGTCGGCGGCATCGGGAGCGTCGTCCGGCTCGCGCCCGGGTGTCCTGAGGTTGAACTTCAGGATGGCGAACCGGAAGACGGTGTAGTAGACGACTGCATAGATCGGGCCGAGGATGAACAGCATCCAGGGGTTGCTGGTGTTGTCCTTCGAGTAGTTCAGCCCGTAGTCGATCGCGCCGGCCGAGAACCCGAACCCGATCCGGAAGTCCAACACGGTCGCAAGGGCCAGCGCGATCCCGGTCAGGACGGCATGGATCCCGAACAGCACCGGTGCGACGAACAGGAACGCGAACTCGATCGGTTCGGTGACGCCGGTGACGAACGACACGAGCCCGGCAGCCAGCAGGATGCCGGCGACCGACTTGCGCTTGTCCGGCCTCGCCGTGTGCACCATGGCCAGGCAGGCGGCCGGCAGGCCGAACATCATCACGGGGAAGAAGCCCGCCATGAAGTTGCCCGTGTTGGGCGCCCCGGCGAAGTAGCAGTTCAGGTCACCGGCGGCCTTGAAGTCCGGGCAGGTCGGGATCTGGAACCAGACCAGCGCGTTGATGATGTGGTGCAGACCGAAGGGGAGCAGTGCCCGGTTCACGGCGCCGTAGATCCCGGCCCCGATCGCGCCGGCCTCGGTGAGCTGGTTGCCCAGGGAGTCGATGAGCGCACCCACCGGCAGCCAGACGAAGCCCATCACGACGCCGAGCACGATGGCCGCCGCCGCCGTCACGATCGGCACGAACCGCCGCCCGCCGAAGAACGCCAGGTAGGGAGGCAGCTTGACCCGGTAGTACCGCTGCCAGAGCAAGGCAGCCATGACACCCACGAGGATGCCGCCGAGTACGCCGGTCGGGTTCGGGGTGGTGAACACCACCGCGCCGTCAGCGTCCACGACCCGGGCCTTGACCGCCTGGAACTCCGGCGACCACCCCTCCGGGATGGACGCGAAGACCACGCGGGTCACCCGGTCGAAGATGAGGTAGCCCACCACCGCGGCCAGAGCGGTTGAGCCGTCCGACTTGCGGGCGAACCCGATCGCGACGCCGACCGCGAAGAGCAGCGGCAGGTTGGCGAACAACGCGTTGCCGCTCTCGCCGAGCACCTTGGCGACGGTATCCAGCCAGCCGATGTCGGTGCGGCCGAGCAGATCGTCCTGGCCGAGCCGCAGGAGCAGGGCGGCGGCCGGCAGGACGGCGATGGGCATCATGAGGCTTCGGCCGATGCGTTGCAGCATCGCGAACGTGCTGCCCCGTTCCCTTCTGGCCGTTTCGGTTCCGGTCGTCGAGCTCATGGACGTCCTCCTGGACTCCTGTTGGGGATGGGTGCGTCGAGAGCGGCCCGCAGCTGATAGCGGTCCGCCCGGTAGGTGGACACGACGTACTCGACGGGTACGCCGCGGGATGAGGAGCGCCGGGTGAGCAGCAGCACGGCACTGGCCGGTGGGATGGCGAGGATGCGGGCGTCGGCGGGGTCGATGACGGTCGCCTCGATCAGCTGCTCGCCGGCGTCGAGCACGATCCCGTGCTCCTGCTCGAGGTAGGCGTAGAGCGAGCGGTTGGTGAGGTCGGCGGACACCAGGCCGGGAGCGACCGCCGCCGGGACATGGCACCGCTCGATCGCCATCGGCACGTCGTCGGCGAGTCGAAGCCGCTCGAGCACCACGATCTCGTCGTCGATCCCGACCTGCAGCGACGCGGCCAGGGTCCGCCCGGCCGGCACCACCCGCCGGTCCAGCTCGCGGGAGCCCGGGTGCAGCCCCCGTGCGCGCATGTCCTCGGTGAACGAGGAGAGCCGCAACGGCATCTCGATCTTGGGGCGGGCGACGTAGGTGCCCTTGCCCTGCACCCGGTAGAGCCGGCCCTCCGCGACCAGGTGGTCGACGGCCTTCCGGGCGGTCATCCGGGCCACCCCGAAGCGCGCCATCAGCTCGCGCTCGGAGGGCGCGGGGTCGTCGACTGCTGCCTCGGCGATCACGTCGAGCAGGATCGTCCGGAGCTGGGAGTACTTCGGGACGGGGCTGCGGATGTCGATCCGGTGCGTCCCCAGCCACAGCCGCCGCGGAGGGCGAGTCGTCCGCTCGGCCACGATCTGACCTCCTCGACGCTGCTCACGAGTCCTCGCTAGGGTGGGACAGACTGGTCTAGCCCAGTTGCCACGGGAGTCGACCACTGTCCGGTATGTCGCGTCAAGATGTCCGGGGCGAAAGTTCGTCCCGGAGGCGGGAGGAGGCACCGATGGCCAGCCCCGCGACGATCGCGGCCGCCAGCCTGGTGAGCGGGGGGCGCCAGCGCAGCGATGCCGTGGTCGAGCTCGCGAACGGGCACGTGACGGGGATCCGCGACCAGGCGCCGGGCGAGCGGTACGACGTGGTCCTCCCGGACGGGGTGCTCGTGCCCGGCCTGGTCGACATGCAGATCAACGGGTGCTTCGGCGTCGATTTCGCGGCCGCGGCCCCCATCGACTGGAGCGTGGTCGCCGCCCGGATGCCCGAGACCGGGGTCACGGCGTTCGCGCCCACCTTCATCACAGCACCGGTGGCCGAGCTTGCCGCGTCGCTGCGCCGGCTGGCCGAGGTGCACGCCGAACCCCCGGCCGGGTCGCGGGTCCTGGGCGCACACGTCGAAGGGCCATTCCTCTCGGAGGTCCGGCGCGGGGCGCACAACCCGGCGTACCTCTGTGATCCCACCCGGGACGCGGTCGCGACCCTGATCGATGCGGGGCCGCCCGGGACCCTTGCGGTGGTGACGCTGGCACCCGAACGCGCGCATGCCCTCGAGGCGATCAAGCTCCTGACCGACGCCGGGGTCATGGTCAGCGTCGGGCACAGTGACGCGACCGGTGCCCAGGTGGCGGCCGCCGCGGACGCCGGGGCGCGGGCCGTCACCCACCTGTTCAACGCCCAGCGCCCGCTGCATCACCGTGAGCCGGGCGTGCCCGGCCACGCGCTAGTGGACGACCGGCTCGCCCCCGGGCTGATCGTCGACTTGCACCATGTGGCGCCGGACGTGGTGCTGCTGGCCTTCCGCGCCGCCGGCGAGCGCATCGTGCTGGTGACCGACGCAGTCGCGTCCGCCGGCATGCCGCCGGGACGCTACGTGCTGGGTGGCGAGCCCGTGCTGGTCGAGACCGGCCGGCCCCCGGTGCGCGAGGACGGTGCGATCGCCGGGTCGGGGCTGCGGCTGGACGAGGCGGTGCGCAACACGGTCGACCTCGGGGTGGCGCTGGTCGTTGCCGTCGATGCGGCGACAAGGAGACCAGCTGACCTGCTCGGACGGGCCGACCTGGGCCGCGTCGCGGCTGGAGCGCTCGCAGATCTCGCCTGGCTCGGGCCCGATCTCCTGACGCGGGCCAGCTGGGTCGCGGGCACGTGCGTCTACGGCGAGGGGGCCCTGCGGTGACCAGTGCGATGCTGCGTGAGATCGGTGAGCAGCCCGGTGCCGTGGAGCGCACCATCAAGGAGCTCGTCCCGCTCGCGGGCGACCTCGCCCGGCTCGGCGACGGCATCCGGCACGTGCTCTTCATCGCCCGCGGGTCCTCCGACAACGCGGCGGTGTTCGGACAGTACCTCTGCACGATCCGGGCCGGCCGGCTCTCGACCCTGGCGTCGCCGTCGATGGCCACGGCGTACGACGCGCGCGTCGACCTGGACGGCGTGCTCGCGGTTGCGGTGTCGCAGTCCGGGCGCACGGAGGAGATCGTCGAGACCGCGGCGTGGGCGCGCGCGGCCGGGGCGCGCACGGTTGCCGTCACCAACGACGGCGACTCCCCGCTCGCCTCGGGGTCCGACCTCGCCCTCGTCACGCAGGCCGGCGTGGAGGAGGCCGTGCCCGCCACCAAGACCTACACGACCCAGCTGGCCGCTCTCGCCGTCCTCGGTCTGGCGCTCGGGCCGGAACCGGAGCGGGCACTCGCCGAGCTGGCCCTTGTGCCCCCGGCCATCGAGGCGGCTCTCGGCACGGCGACCGCCGCCGAGACGATGGCGCAGCGGCTGACCTACGTCACCGGCATGGTGGTCTCCGGCCGCGGCTACGCCGCATCGACGGCGCTCGAGCTCTCGCTCAAGCTCAAGGAGGCCTGCTACGTCACGGCGATCGGCCTGTCGTACGCCGACCTCCTGCACGGGCCCATCGCCGTCGTCGACGCAGACACGCCGACCCTGCTCGTGGCCGCCGGCGAGGGCCCGGTGCTCGCCGGGATGACGGCGCTGGCGCGTCGCTGCACCGAGGTGGGGGCACACGTCTACGGCATCGGCGGGGACGACGGCTTCGCCGCGGCGTGCCGGTCGAGCCTGCCGGGCACCACGCTCCCGGAGCACCTCGCACCGCTGGCGATGATCGTCCCCGGCCAGCTGCTGGTCGAGGCGCTCGCCAGGGCGAAAGGACTCGACCCCGACCTGCCGCGCGGGCTGCGCAAGGTCACTCAGACGGACTCCGGCCCCTGATCGGTCGCCGGATGCGGTGCGCGTGCTGAAATGGCGGACCCAGCGGGATGTGGGACCTCAGCTGACGGAGAGGACGGCGGACATGGCCACCAAGGCGGAGCAGATCATCGCGGCGCTGGGGGGCGCCGGGAACATCGAAGACCTCGAGCCGTGTGCCACCAGGCTCCGGACCGAGGTCAGCGACGAGTCGCTCGTCGACGAGGCGGCCCTGAAGGCGGCCGGGGCCCACGGCGTCATGCGGTCGGGCCGGGTGGTGCAGGTGGTGGTCGGCCCCGAGGCTGACACCTTGGCGAGCGACATCGAGGAACTGATGGAATGACGCTGTCGGTCCTGGCGCCCGTCCCGGGGCGCGCGCACGACCTCGCCGAGGTGCCCGACCCGGTCTTCTCGGAGGCCATGGTCGGCCCCGGCCGTGCGATCGACCCCGACCGCGGACCCCTGACGGCCGTCTCGCCGGTGGCCGGGACCGTGGTGAAGCTGCATCCGCACGCGTTCGTCGTGGTCGCCGATGACGGCCGGGGCGTGCTCGTGCATCTCGGCATCGACACGGTCCAGCTCAAGGGTGACGGGTTCGAGCTCCTGATCGCCGAGGGTGCCCGCGTTGCGGCGGGGGACGCCGTGGTGCGCTGGGACGCCGCCGCGGTCGAGGCCGGAGGACGTTCGCCCTCGTGCCCGGTCATCGCGCTCGACGCGCAACCCGATGCCCTCGAGCTGCGACCCGTGGGGCAGGTCGCCGCCGGCGACGAGCTCTTCCAATGGCGGTGACCGCGGCGGTCTTCGACCTCGACGGCACACTCGTGCTGACCGAGGAGCGCAACCGGGTCGTGTGGAAGCGCTTCTTCGACGGCTACGGCATCGAGGTCGACGACGCGCTGACCGCCCAGCTGACCGGCCGCCGCGGCTTGGACGCGCTCCGAGGGATGCCCCACCTCTTCCCTGACCGCGACCCGCACGAGCTGCTGGCCGAGGTCCTCGCGCACGAGGTCACCGACGACCTTCCGGAGGTCGTGCCGGTGCCGGGTGCGACCCAGTTCGTACGTCGGCTGCACGCCGCTCGGGTGCCACTCGGGCTGGTCACCTCCGCCCTGCCCGAGCACGTGGCCACCCGGCTGCTCGCGGCCGACCTGCTCGGCGTCTTCGACGTCATGGTGACGGGGCGGGACGTGTCGGTCGGCAAGCCGGACCCGCAGGGTTTCCGGATGGCCTGCCAGCGGCTCGGCGTACGAGCGCAGAACTGCGTCGGCTTCGAGGACTCTCCGGCGGGTGTCGCGGCGGTGAAGGCCGCCGGCATGTTCTGCGTCGCGGTGACGACGACGTTCCCCCGCGCAGTGCTCGCCGATGCCGACCTGGTCGTCGAGGACCTGACCGAAGTTCCCTGGCCGATCGAGGAGGTCGCCTGACATGGCTGAGCGCACCGTGGATGTTCCCCAGGGCGTCGGGCTGCACGCCCGTCCGGCCGCGATGTTCGTCAAGGCCGCGACGGCCGCCGGCGTACCGGTGACTGTGGCGAAGCCTGGCGGCGTGCCCGCCGACGCCCGCAGCATCCTCGCGGTGCTCTCCCTCGACGTCCGGGGCGGTGAGCAGATCGTCCTGCGCACCGACGGCGACGACGCCGTCCTGGACGACCTCGAGCGGGTGATCTCGGAGTCCGGCTAGGTAGCGTGCCCACGTGGCGCAACCACCGACCGAGCGGCGCAACCCGGCGACGGCCGACATCGACACGTGGGACACGCGCGCGGTGCTCGAGTGCATCAACGACGCCGACCAGACGGTCCCGGACGCGGTGCGTGCCGCGATCCCTGAGCTGGTGCGCGTCGTTGACGCTGCAGTCGACTCGTTGCGCCGCGGGGGACGGGTGCACTACGTCGGTTCCGGTACGTCGGGTGGGCTTGGCGTTCTCGACGCAGCCGAGCTCGACCCGACGTACGCCATCGGGGCCGACCGGTTCGTCGCCCACCATGCCGGTGGGCTGACTGCGCTGGCGGCCGGCGTGACGGATGTCGAGGACGACGAGGAGCTCGCGGCGGCCGACGCCGTGACGTTCGGTCCCGACGACCTGGTCGTCGGGCTGGCGGCAAGCGGGCGGACGCCCTACGTGGGTGCCGCGCTCCGGGCGGCTCGAGCGGCCGGTGCCCGCACGGCGCTGGTGAGCTGCAACCCGGCGGCGCCGCTCGCCGCCGCCGCGGACGTCCACGTGTGCCTCGACACCGGCCCCGAGGTCGTGGCGGGCAGCACCCGGATGAAGGCAGGCACCGCGCAGAAGCTGGTGCTGCACAGCCTGTCCACCGCCGTGATGATCCGGCTGGGCCGGACCTACTCGAACCTCATGGTGAACCTGGTCGCCACCAACGAGAAGCTGCGCGGGCGGCTGGTCCGCATGCTCGTCGAAGCCACCGGTCTCGACGAGGACCACTGCGCCGAGGCCCTCGTGACCGCGGACGGTGAGGTCAAGGTTGCACTGGTCTGCCTGCTGGGTGCAGTTCCCGTCGACGTGGCCCGGCGTGCTCTCACCGAGGCAGACGGTGTCGTGCGCGAGGCGCTTGCTCGGTAGGGCTGCAGTGCGAGGCCATCGTTCTGATCGCCGGTCCGGGACGCAGTCGCTGCCGTAGGCTCCGACGGGATCGGGGTGAGCGGAGGTCGAGCCCGTGCAGTGTGCGGCGTGCGGGGCTCATAGCCCCGCCGGCAAGAAGTTCTGCGTCAAGTGTGGGTCACCGCTGGCCGCCGTCTGCCCGACCTGCGCCGCACCGATCGCCGCCGGCGACGTCTTCTGCGGAGACTGCGGCACGTCGCTGGCCGATGTGCCGGCTGCCGCGGCAGCTGCTGGGTCGGCCGCCACCGATGCCCCCCAGGCCGAACGCCGGGTCTGCTCTGTCCTGTTCTGCGACCTGGTCGGGTTCACGCCGCTGTCGGAGGTGCGTGACCCGGAGGAGGTCCGCGAGCTGCTCTCCCGCTACTTCGAGCTAGCCGGCACGGTGATCCGCCGCTACGGCGGGGTGGTCGAGAAGTTCATCGGCGACGCCGTGATGGCGGTCTGGGGGACGCCGGTCGCGACCGAGGGCGACGCCGAACGCGCGGTCCGCGCCGCGATGGACCTGATGGACACCGTGCGCCAGCTGGGCGTCGAGGCCGAGATATCGAGCCTGGCCGCCCGGGCCGGCGTGGTGACCGGTGAGGTCGCGGTGACGATCGGTGCGACCAACGAGGGCATGGTGGCCGGTGACGCGGTCAACACGGCGGCCCGGGTGCAGGGCGTCGCGGGTCACGGCGACGTGCTGGTCGACTCGACCACCCGTCGGCTCGCCGCCAACGCGATCGCGTTCGACGACCCGGTCGAGCACACGCTCAAGGGCAAGGCAGAGCCGGAGCAGCTGTGGCGGGCGACCCGGGTGATGTCCGGCGGTGTCGGCGGCGTCCAGCGGGTCGACGGGCTCGAGGCGCCGCTGACCGGCCGCGACGCCGAGATGCGCACGATCCGCGAGCTGTTCCACGCTGCGGTCGACCGGCGTACGCCGCGCCTCGTGCTGGTGTCCGGACCGGCCGGTGTCGGAAAGACACGGCTGGGCTGGGAGTTCCGCAAGCACATCGACGGGCTGATCGACGTCATCCGCTGGCACAGCGGGCGATGCCTGTCGTACGGCGAGGGCGTGTCGTTCTGGGCGCTGGCCGAGATCGTGCGACAGCGGCTGGGCATCGCCGAGGAGGACCTCCCCGAGACCGCGACGGCAAAGCTGGAGGATGGGCTGGCGGCCTGGATCACCGACCCGGTCGAGCAGCCTTACGTCGGCGCCAGGCTGGCGAGGCTGCTCGGCGTCAGCTACGCCGGCGACCCCGGGGGCGAGCTGTCGCGGGAAGAGCTGTTCGCCGGGTGGCGGGTCTTCTTCGAACGCATGGCGGCGGTCGAGCCGGTCGTGCTGATGATCGAGGACGCCCACCACGCTGACAGCGGGCTCCTCGACTTCCTCGACCACCTCGTCGACTGGTCGCGCGACCTGCCGATCTACGTGCTGGTCTTCGCTCGCTCCGAGCTGGAGCAGACGCGTCCCGGGTTCGGCACCGGCCGCAATCGGGTCGCGCTCACCCTCGACCCACTCGACGACGCGTCGATGCGCCCGCTGGTGGAGGCGCTGGTGCCCGGCCTGCCCACCGAAGTCCGAGAAGCGATCGTCGCGCAGGCGCAGGGCGTGCCGCTGTTCGCCGTAGAGACGGTGCGCGCGCTGATCGACCGCGACGTGGTGCAGCCGGTGGAGGGGGTCTACCGCCTCGTCGGCGACGTGGGCGACCTCGAGGTGCCTGACAGCCTGCACGCGCTGCTCGCGGCCCGGCTCGACGCGCTGCCGCCGGAGATCCGCCGGCTCGTGTCCGACGCTGCGGTACTCGGGACCAGCTTCCCCGAGGACGCGGTGGTCGCCGTCTCGGGGCTCGACGCCGACACGGTGCACGCGGGCCTCGGCGTACTCCTGCGCCGCGAGGTCCTCACGGTCAGTGCCGACCCACTGTCGCCGGAGCGCGGCAGCTATCGCTTCGCCCAGGACATGCTGCGCCAGGTCGCCTACGAGACCCTGTCCCGCCGGGACCGCAAGGCCCGCCACCTCGCCGTGGCAGCCCACCTCCGGGGCGTGTTCGCCAACGACGGCGAAGAGGTCGTCGACGTCATAGCGCAGCACTACCTCGACGCACTCGCCGCGGTACCGGGCGATCCCGACGAGGGGGAGATCCGCGAGCAGGCGGTCGTCGCGCTCTCCCGGACAGCGGAGCGAGCGGCGCGTACGGGTGCGCCCGGCCGCGCGGCGCGCAGCTATGCATCCGCGGCCCGGCTGCTCGAGGGCGACGACGAGGTACGCCGACCGGCCGAGCTGTGGGAGAAGGCGGCCGAGTCGTCGATGGCCGCCGGCGACGCCTACACGACTCTGGACTACGTCACGCCGGCGATCGACCGGTACCGGCAGCTGGGCGACGAGCGTGCGGTCGCCTGCACCCAGCGACACCAGGGTCGGGCCCTGCGTCGGCTCGGCCGGCACACCGAGGCCCGCGAGGTGCTCACCGGCGCGGTCGAGACGCTGCGCGGCAACATCACGGTCGAGACGATGCTGACGCTGAGCGAGCTGGCGGCAGTGGAGAACTTCTCCGGCAACGTAGACGCCGCGAACCGGCTGACCAGCGAGCTGCTGAAGATGGGCGAGGGGTTGGCAGTCGGACCCGACCTGATGTCGACCGCGTTCATGGCGAGGGGAGTCTTCCAGACGACGGACGGCCGGCGGGCCGAAGCCGCGGTGTCCCTTCGGGAGGCTGCCCGCCTCGCCGAGCTTGCCAACCGCTCGGACCTGCTCGGTCACAGCTTGGGCAACCTGTCCAACGTGGTGGGCATGCAGGACCCCGCCGCCGCCCTCGACGCCAATCGGCGCGCGGTCGAGCCCCTCCGCCGTGGGGGTGACCGTGACCTGATCGCGTTCAACTACCTCAATATGGTCGTCGCGCTGCTGGAGCTCGGCGAGTGGGGCGAGGTCGCTGAGCTGCTCGCTCCCAACGGGGACGCGGGTGCCCTGGCGGACGTCGAGGAGGCGATCCGGCTGGTGCAGGCCCAGGTGGCCGGTCTGCGCGGCGACGCGGAGAGCGCTGAGCAGCTCGCCGCGACGTTGACGACGTTTCGCGGCAGCGAGGACCCACAGGACATGGCCGCGGTCGCCGTCATCGACGCCTTGGCAGCTGCTGCGGCCGGACACTCGGCCGAAGCACTGCGACACGCGAAGGTGGCCCTGTCGCACATCGACGAGGGCCTGGGCGTCGGCTCCGACCTCATCCGGACCGCGTGGGTCGTCGCGGCGCGCGCGGCGCACGAGGTCGGCGACCGGGACACGATCGCCGAGCTGCTGACGATGGTCGACGACGAGATGCCCGGCCGGCTGCCGCCGATGCTGCGTGCCGAGCGTGACCTGGTGCGGGCCCGGATCGCGATAGCGGCCGGCGCGCCGGATGCGGGGGAGCAGCTCGACGCGGCGGTCGTCACGATGCGGGCGATGAGCCCGCCGCACCTGCTCGCGGGCGGGTTGCTCGACCGGGCGGAGTACCTGATCGGCGCGGGCGACGTGACGGCAGCGGCGATGGACGTGGCCGACGCACAGGCGATCGGCGAGCGGCTGGGGTGCCGGCCGTTGTTGGACCGAGCGGCAGCGCTGTCCGCCGAACGCCTCGCCGTCTGACGGATCAGCCAGGAGCACCGACGCCCCGGTCGACTGCGATCATCGTCAAGCCAGGCGGGCCTCGATGGCGTCGGACACGATGCGCAGCACCTCGACCCGCGCCCACCGCTTGTCCTCCGCAGCGATGACGTGCCAGGGCGCGGCGCCGTGGTCCGTGCGCTCGAGCATGTCCTCCACGGCCTGCTCGTACTGCAGGCGCTTGTCACGGTTGCGCCAGTCCTCGTCCGTGAGCTTCCAGGCCTTCAGCGGGTCGTGGCGCCGCCGTTCGAACCGGCGAGCCTGCTCCTCGGGCGAGACGTGCATCCAGAACTTGACGAGGATCATGCCCTCCGCCGCGAGTGAGGTCTCGAACTCAACGATCTCGCCGTAGGCGCGTCTCCACTGCTCCTCGGTGGCGAAGTTCTCCACTCGCTCGACCAGGACCCGCCCGTACCAGCTCCGGTCGAAGACAGCCATCCCGCCCTGGCCAGGCAGCTTCGGCCAGAAGCGCCAGAGAAAGTGGTGGCGCTTCTCGTCGTGGGTCGGCGCGGCGAACTGGGAGACGCGGACGTGGCGTGGGTCGAGGTGGTCGACCAGTCGCTTGATGGCGCCGCCCTTGCCCGAGGCGTCCCACCCCTCGAAGACGACGCACAGCGGCGGCCCCAGCACACCTCCGATCTGCCCACCCAGCAACAGGCGCAGATGCAGCAGCCGAGCCTGCTCCTCGGTCAGCCGCGCCTCCTCGTCCCGCCGCTTCAGCCGGACGGTCAGATCCACCTCGTCGAGCCGGGCCATGGTGCGAGCCTGCCAGGAAGTGGCGTGCCGCGCCCCGTTTCGTGCCAGGCTGATTCGGTGACCGCAGCGGACCCCGCTCAGAGGAACGCAGCCTGGGTCGTCGTCGGCATCGACAACGGCGGCACCAGCAACAACGCGACCGTGCTGACAGCTGCGAACGAGTTCCTCGTCGACGAGCTTGTCGAGGTGCCGAGTCGGGTCACCGAGGGCACGGCGGTTGCCGTCGAGGCGATGGAGTCCGCGCTGGACACCGTGCTGGCCGCCACCGGCATCCGCCGATCGGCGGTGCGCGCGGTCGGGCTGGACACGCCGGGTCCTGCCAGCGCCGACGGTGTCATCTCGTCCCGGGGCTCGACCAACTTCTCCGACCCGCAGTGGTGGGGGTTCGACATCCGGGGTGCGCTGGAGGACCGGCTGGGCCTGCCGGTGGTCTACAACAACGACGGCAACGCGGCCGCGCTGTATGCGCACCATGAGCACTTCGGCGCTGACGCCGTACGCCGGTCGTCGGTTGCCGCCATCGTGGGGACCGGTCTCGGCGGGGGCGTGGTCGAGCGGGGGCAGGTCGTGCGCGGCGCCGCCGGCATGGCGGGCGAGCTGGGCCACGTGATGATCCCGATGCAGGGACTGCTGGAGCCCGACCAGCCACTTCCGCAGTGCAACTGCGGCAACGTCGGCGATGCCGAGAGCGTCGCGTCGCTCACCGGCATCGTCAAGAACCTGCTGCCCTACTGGCTCACCCGCTACCCCGACCATCCGCTCGCCGCACTGCCCATCGCGCAAGCCGCGAGGTCGGCGCGGGGGTTGGCAGCCGGCGGCGATGCCCTTGCGCTGAAGGTGTTCGAGCAGCAGGCGATCGCGCTCGGCCGGCTGTTCACCATCGCGGCGCAGTTCACCGACCCGCACGCCTACTTCGTCGGCGGCGGCGTGGTCGAGACCGAACTCGCTTTCCGGTCCTGGTTCGTCGACACCGTGCTGGCGAACACGAGCCTGCGCACCGAGCAGCGCGCGCTCTCGACCATCGAGCTGATCCCGCACCTGGACATGGCCGGTGCGCGCGGTGCAGCCGTGGCCGCGCTCGCCGTCGCCGCTCGCCAGTCCGTCGACTCCTAGTCGGCCAGGGCCGTCCCGGCTGACGTTGGTCACTTCTTGCCGGAGTGAACCTTGATCTGGCCGCCCGCGATGGCCGTCGAGGCGGTGGCGTCATCGGCGGATCCGGCCTGGTTGTCGTAGAGGACACTGCCTCCTGGCGTGATGATCTTGATTCGGAACTTGTCGACCGTCGGGCTGCTCGACGCGTCCCCGTCCACGGCCGAGAGCATGAAGCCGTAGCCGCCCACGCCGTTGACCCGTCCGGTCCCCTTGTACTGCGCCTTGGTCCCGGAGATCACCAACCACTGGTACGACGAGGAGTCGAACTCGAGCTCGCCGGCCTTGAACTTGAACGACGTCGAGCCCTCGGGAGCGGTGGCGCCCTTGAGGTACTTCGAGACGAAGGCGAACTGCGCCTTACCCGTGATGTCAGCATCGGTGCTGTCGCCCGGGGTGTAGGCGCCCGCGGGTGACTCGATCCAGCCGCCACCAGTGGTGAAGCCACCCTCCGGGTCGTACACGACGACGTACTCGAAGATCTCCGTGGTGGATCCACCGGGGTCCCCGTCGTCGACAGTGACCTTGACCGTGTAGATCCCGGTCGCGCGGTAGGTGTGCGAGCCGAGCGCGCTCCCCGAGCCGTTGGTCTCGGTCACGACCCCGGACGACGTGGTGCCGTCGCCCCAGTCCCACACCGCGGTGTGGACGTCGTTGACCCCGGCGTCGGTGAACGTGGCACGCGGCGCGATGGCGGTGTTGATGAGCAGTGGGTCGGCGGACAGCCCGGTCGAGGTGACCCGCGGCGCCGCGTTGGTCACCGTGAACGCGGCTGAGTCGCTGCGGCTGCCGTCGGCGTCGCTCACGGTGACCGACGCCGTCCCCGTACCCTCGTCCACGGCCACCAGGGTCGGGGTCGGCGACGAGGGAGTGTTGAACGTGACCCGGCCCGCGGGTGAAGCGCTCCACGCGAACGTCATCGGGTCGCGGTCGCCGTCTCGGCTGTTGTTCGTCATGGCGACGCTGTCACCCTCGACCAGGGTGTAGGGCCCGCCGGCGTCCGCGAACGGCTTCTGGTCGGGCCGGCGCGGCTGGCTCAGGTCACCGCCGGCGTACATCTCGCTCTTCCAGGCGTCGAAGATCTGGTTCCCGTAGACGGTGTAGCCCTTGGTGTTGGGGTGCACCATGCCCTTGTACGACGCCTCGGTGAGGAACGCCTCCTCGAGTCGCACCATGTAGTGGTCGTCGGCGCAGTAGCCGTGGTTCGTGAAGCCATTGAAGATCCCGCCGACGAACTTCCAGCCGTGCGTCGTGGTTGCGGTCTGGATGTTTCCGCTCAGCTGGGGGGACACCGTCTCGTTCACCCACTGGGCCTCGGTGCTGCTGAAGAACGGAATGGTGGACAGCCCGTCGGTCGCCCAGTCGCAGTAGCGGCCACTGTCGTGGCGGACGGCGTCGACGTACTCCGAGAGGAACAGCCGGTTGGACCGGCCCGCCGGCAGCAGCCAGCCGTCCGCGTCGTTGGGTTGCTGGACGACGGCCTGGTTCAGCTGGTTGTAGAGCACGGGGTGGCCGGCGAACATCGGGTCGATCGGTGGGGTGACGTCGCCGGTCTTGCCCTCCTCCCAGAGCTCAGCAGCGCTGACGGCGAAGTCGGGGATGTTCTGGAGCAGGTCGTGGCACAGCGACTGCTGGACCAGCCCGAAGGAGAGCCCCGCCAACGGGCCGCAGATCCCCGCCTCGAGGTTGCCGCGCGTGTCAGCCACCCAGTTGCCCGGGTCCTGGCAGTTGTTCTGCGTGATGCACGCGATGATCAGGTCGGCGAAGTGCGCGTCGTTGCCGCCGATGGAGACATAAACCGCGTCGACCTCTCGGTCGCCGATCAGCTGCTTGGCCACGTTGACCTGGGGGTCGACGCACTGGGTCGGCGACGTGGGGCAGTCGGGGTTCGCGACGCCGAGGCTCTCGGTGCCTTCGTACAGCCCGAGCAGGCCGTAGACGACGCTGGCCCCGCTGCAGGACAGGTGCAGGAACGTCACAGACGTGTGCGGGTCGGCGTCCTCGAGCTGCTTGGCAGCGCGGGCCGAGCCGGAGTTGGCGGAACGGTGGCACCGCTTGCTCTGCCAACCGGCGCTCAGCGCACCCGTCACGGTCTGGGCGACGTGCACCGCTGCCTCAGCGGTGGCGATCAGGGCGGCGATGGTGGCCCCGATGGCCGCGATCACGTCCTCGACGAACTCGCCCGCGGCCACGAGACCGAAGCTGACCGCTTCCGCGACGATCCAGATGGCGTCGGCAGCGATGAGAGCGGTGAGCTCCGCACATCGAAGTGCGTCGGCGCGCGAGTCGAGTGGGTTGCAGCGGTATGAGGCCTCCGCGGTGTGGGCTGCCCACGAGTCGATCGCCGCCTGGATGCCTGCGTAGCTGGCCCGGGTGGTTGCGACCTCGTTCCAGGCGGCACCGGCGTCGTTCCACTTGGCTTCGGCGTTCGCCAGGGAGCTGTTGTCGACGGGGATGTCGGGGGAACCCTCGCCGGAGCCGTAGGAGTCGCCGACGCTGACGATGAGCCAGTCCTGGACCACGACCTCCTGGACGACCGGGGCGCTCGCGACGCCGTCCTTCGTCGCGACGAGGGCGACCCGGTAGGTGCCCTCCTCGGGGACAGTGAGAGTGAAGTCGTTGCATCCTGGGCCACCGGCGACGGTGAGCGGGTGCGCCGGGTCGGGGTGGTCCAGCACCGCCCACGCGTAGGAGCTGCCGGGTGTGCTGGCGCACGCGTCGAGCTTCACCCGCCAGCTGGCAGGGGCGATCTGCTTCTCCTGCCCACCGATGACGACCGGGGACTCCGACGTCTCGGTGAAGTAGTCGATCTTCCCGTCGCCGTTCTCGTCCTGACCGAACCGCTTGGGCATCGAGTAGTCGAAGGCCGCGGCAGGGGGGTCAGCCGCCTGCGCCGCAGGCAGTCCCGACAGCATGGTCGTGCCCATCGCGGCGGCGACCGTCAACGCCACGACAAGACGCCCGCGGCCACGCCGGGACCGGACAAGACTCGCGCGAACACCGTGCACGGCAACCCCCCCATGAGCGTGTCCCAAGGTGAAATCGGGACGATCCCGCCGGATGCTAGAAGCGGCGGCCGCGCCGGATAATCCCCCGACGGAACTATTCCGACATGGCCCACTCGGGCCAGCGACGGTCACGGTTGGACATCTGTCTCAAATCGCCCGCGACACCGACCGTGTCGTGGTTAGCGTTGGCACATGAGCTGTCACGGGGGGCACGTACGACGGGTGCTGGCGGTTCTTCTCCTGCTGTCGGCGGCGGCGGCTGGCTGCGGGGGCGGGGACGAGGAGGCCGGTCCCCGCCCGACCCCTGCTGCCGCGTCGTCGTCGAGCGCCTCGTCGGCGACGCCGGGGCTGCCCACAGCCGAACCGTCCCCGTCCACCACGATCACACCGAGCTACACCAGCCAGCCGATTTCCGTCTCCCCCAGCCCCGGGGCGCTGCCGGCCTTCGACTGGCTCGACCCGCAGCCCCTCGGCATGGGGGAGTGGACGTTCAGCGCCTGCGACAGCCGGGCGGTCGAACGCGTCTGCGTGTCGCGGCCGGACGGCGCTGCCGGTGCCCTTGCGATCACCTCGTCACCCGCACCGTCCGGCCAGGGAACCGGGGCCGCGGGCCTGCGGGGCGCTGCCGAGGACTTCCTCGCCGACGCACGACAGGACAGGCGGAGCCGCTGCGGGGCCGGTTACGCGGTCCAGCCCTACCGGACCGTCGTGCTCCAGGCAGGCGGCACCGAGGTCGTGAGGTACGGGTTCACCGGCACGAACGCCGACGGTTCGCCGTCCGAGTCCGTGGTCAGGTACGCCGGCCGGGTCGGCCCCGACCTGGTGGCCATCGACGCGCGCAGCAGGGATGCCGGCGGCTGCCTGCCCCCCGGGCCAGACAGCCTGACCAGTGCCGAGATGGCTTCGCTGTCGCCGATGCTGGATGCGCTGGTGCGTGCGGCACCGTTCCCGCGACCCTGACTCTACGAGTGCTCGCGGCGGACCGATTCCTTCGTTGGCACTCCAGCGAGGTCGTCCGGGTCGATGCCGAGGTCTTCACGGAACCACGCGGTCGCTTCGGCCTCGTCCCTGGTCGGCGTGGCCGCGGCCGACGAAGCGGGCGGCGTTGATCGCTCGTGCGCGAGCTCGGCGGATCGGGACTTGGCACGGCGCAGATAGAGCCAGGTGAGCGCCGCCGAGACTGCCGTCCCGACGGCACCGACTGCGAGGGCGGTCCTGGCACCGAACTGCTCGGCCAGCCAGCCGACCAGCGGGCCGCCTATCGGCGTGGTCCCGCCGATCGCCACGATCAGAATGGCGATCATCCGCCCCCGCATCTCCGGATCGGAACGGAGCTGGATCAGTGATGACGACAGGGCCCGGAAACTGACGCTGACCGCACCCATGAAAAAGAGGGCCACCAGCGCCATGGCGGTGGTGGGGGCCAGCGACGTCGCCAGCATGACCCCGGAGAAGACCAGCCCGCAAACGATCAGGGTGTTCGTCGTGGCTCGGAGCCAGCCGGCTGCAGCGAGCCCACCGACGATGGCTCCGGCTCCCATTGCGGTGAAGAACAGGCCGACCACGCTCGCGTCGCCGCCGAAGGTGTCGTGTGCCAGGAGCGGGAGGGAGACCGTCCACTCGTACGCGAGCAAGCCAGTCACCGCCATCAAGACGAGCGGTCCCTTGAGCTCAGGGGTCCGGCGCAGGTACCGCAGCCCTTCCCGCAACTGACCCCGCTGTGGGCTGCTCAAGCTTCGCCGATGGAGCTTGCCGACCCGGATTCGCAACAGGACCACCACCACGGCTGCGAACGAGAGCGCGTTCAGCAGAAAGGTGGCGGAGACCCCGACCGTGCTGATGAGGATTCCCGCGATCCCCGGGCCGATGACCTTCCCGGAGTTCTGCAGCGTGTTGTTCAACGCGATCGCGTTGGTCAGGTGTTCAGGTCCCACGAGGTCCATCACGAACGTGTGGCGGGCAGGTTTGTCCACGGCCTCCACGGTCCCGAGCAACAGGGCAAGGGCCATGATCTGCCAGACGGTGACGATTCCCAGGGCGGAGAGGATGCCCAGGGCCAGCGCGGGGACAGCGGAGGCGGACTGCGTCCACAGCAGGATCCTCCGGCGGTCCACGCGGTCGGCGAGCAGGCCGCCCCATGGGGTCAGGAGCAACGTGGGCAGCTGCTGCAGGCCAGCGGTCACACCGAGGAGCGTGCCGGAGTCCGTCAGCTCCAGAACGAGCCAGACCATGGCGATCTTCTGCATCCAGTTGCCGATGACGGACACGCCCTGGCCGAAGAAGAAGAGCCGGTAGTTCCCGTTGTGAAGAGACTCAAAGGTCCTTCGCAGGTAGCGCCTCAAGGCTTCGTGACCAGCATGCGCTCCAGCGCGGGCAGCGCAGCGAGCAACGTCGACTGTTCGGCCGGGCTCAGTGCCTCGAGCTGCCGGCGCAGGTACGACGTGGCGCGCTTCGTCGCCTCGGCCAGGTGCCTGCGGCCTCCCGGGGTCAGTTCCACGTAGGTGATCCGGCCGTCCGTCTCGTCACCAACTCGTTGCACCAGGCCCTTGGCCTCAAGGTTGGCTACCAGTCGGGTGACGGAGGACTTGCTGATCTGCTCGCGCCGCGCGAGATCCCCCAGTCGGAGCGAGCCGTGGCGCTCCAAGACGGTCAGGGCTGAGAACTGCGAAGGGCTGACCTGGGTCCCGGAATGCTTCCGTAGCCGCCTGGACAGCCGCAGCACGACCAGGCGGAGAGCAGCGACGTCACCATCGTCGAACGAGGAGGGCCGAGACACCAGGCTCCCGTCACCGAAGGAAGATAGTACGCCTAGCGTACCATCTGCTCGGACGGCCGATCATCCGTCCGGTGGCGGGCGCGCAAGGCAATCACTGCGGCGACGAGGATGCTCCTCCAGCGTGGCCACGTGGAGGTGCTCGAGCGACTCGACGACCAGATCGGCCTGCGCCATGTCGTGGGTGCTCGTGATGTGGCTCGGCACGGCGACGGCGCGCATCCCGGCCGCCTTGGCCGCGGCGACGCCGTGGACGGAGTCCTCGAGGGCGACGCTGCGCGCCGGCTCGGCGCCCAGGTCGGCGCAGGCCCGCAGGTACACGTCGGGCGCCGGCTTTCCGACCCCACCGACGACATCGGCGCCGACCAGGGTGGCGAAGCGGTGGACCAGCCCGAGGCGCTCGAGGTTCCGCTCCAGCCAGCCGCGGGACGACGACGAGGCGACGCCCAGCGGGACGCCCTGGGCGGTGAGGCTGTCGACGAGCACCTCCACGCCGGGCAGCGCCGGCAGCTCGAGCATGGCTGCCTTGAGCGCCTCGCGCGGCTCGTCGAGTCGTAGGCCAGATCGAAGTCGGCGCGCGCGAAGCCGGTGGTGCCGGCCGCCGTCGCACAGCAGCTCCCACCACCTCGGCTCGTGGTCGTCGTTGATCCCGACGACCGTGCTCCACGCCTCGACCGACAGCGAGTGGCCGTGGGACTCGAAGGCGGCACGGGCCGACTCGAAGATCACCCACTCGCTGTCCATGATCAGGCCGTCGAAGTCGAAGACCACCGCGTCGAGGGTCACCGGCCACCCCAGGTGACGAGGGCGTCGAGGAGACCGGGGATGGTGTGGACCGGCGCCTCGATGGTGACGGGGAGGCCGTGGGCGCGAGCGGTGGCGGCGGTGACGGGGCCGATGCACGCCACGACCGGCGGGTGGCCGTCGACGCCCAGTGCGTCGACGAACGCGTCGACGGTGGACGAGGAGGTGAAGGTGACGACGTCGGCATCCGCGACCGCGGCGCGCTGCTCGTCGGAGATGGCCGTCGGCTGGGTGCGGTACGCCTCGACGACGTCGACGTCCCAGCCGCGGGCGCGCAGGCCGTCGGGGAGCACGTCGCGCGCCACCGCGGCGCGCGCGAGCAGCACACGACCCGGGCCGGTCGGGCAGCGCGTCGAGCAGCGCCTCGGCGACGAAGCGCTCGGGCACGAGGTCGGCCCGGATGCGGCCGGCGGCCAGCGCGGCGGCGGTGCCGGGTCCGATGGCCGCGACCTTCGCGGTGCCGAAGGCCGCGGGCGTCGGGCACGGCGGCGAGCAAGCGGGCTCGCGCCGTTGGGCGAGGTGACCACCACCCAGTCGTAGGTCGCCGAGCCGCTCGGCGGCGGCGCGCAGGGCGGCCCCACCGTCGGCAGGGTCGTGGGTCTCGATCAGCGGCACCTCGATGGCCTCCGCGCCGAGGTCCCGCAGACCGGCCGACAGCTGGGATGCCTGCGCCCGTGTGCGGGTGACCACGACCCGGCGCCCGAAGAGCGGACGCCGCTCGAACCAGGCCAGGTCGACGGCGGCGACCTCGCCCACCACGATCACCGACGGGGACGCGAGCGTCGTGGTCGGCCAGCGTGGCCAAGGTGGCGCGCACGACCGTCTGCTCGGGCCGGGTGCCCCAGCGCACCGCCGCCGCCGGCGTGTCGGGGGCGAGGCCCGCCGGCCAGCAGCTCCCGGCGATGGCGCGCAGCCGGGCCACGCCCATCAGCACGACGATCGTGCCGCCGACGCCGGCCACGGCGTCGCCAGTCGACCGAGCCCTCCTCGCCGACGGCGGGGTCCTCGTGGCCGGTCACCACGGTGAAGGACGTGCTGCGAGTGGCGCAGGGTGACGGGGATGCCGGCGTAGGCGGGCACGGCGATGGCCGAGGTGATCCCGGGCACGACCTCGAAGGCGACGTCGGCGGCCATGAGCGCGCGCCGCCTCCTCACCTCCGCGGGCGAACACGAACGGGTCGCCGCCCTTGAGCCGCACCACCGTCTCGTGCTGCCGTCCCTTCTCGACGAGGAGCGCGTTGATGTCGTCCTGGGCCATCGTGACCCGACCGGGCGCCTTGCCCACGCTGATGCGCTCGGCGGCCGGCCGGCGCCAGGGCGAGCAACGACTCCACCGAGAGCCGGTCGTAGACCACGACGTCGGCCCGGCGGAGCACCTCGTCGCCCCGCACGGTGAGGAGCCCGGGGTCGCCGGGCCCGGCGCCCACGAGGTACACGGTCATGGCGGCGAGCCTAGCGAGGCGCCGGTTCAGCGCCCGGGGCGAGCAGGGCGCGGCCGCCGGCATCGAGCAGCTCGGCGGCGAGCTCGGTCCCGGTCGATGCGGACGGGCCGGTGCGCTCGCCGCGGAGGTGCGTCGCGCCGTCGGCCGACGCGAGGAGCGCGGTGAGGGCACGGCGTCGTCCTCGACGACGGCGTGGGCGCCGGCGGGAAGCGAGCAGTCGCCGCCCAGCTCGGCGAGGAAGGCGCGCTCGGCGTCGACGCAGCGCCGCGCCGCGGGTCCTCGATGGCGGCCAGGAGGACGCAGCGCGGCGTCGTCGGCCCGGCACTCCACCGCCAGGGCGCGCCTGCGCCACCTGCGGGAGCATCGTCGCGACGTCGAGCCGCTCGGTGATCTGCGTCGCCGAGGCCGAGCCGGTCGAGCGCCGCCGCCGCCACCACGACGGCGTCGTGGTCGGCGGCCTGGGCGAGGCGCGTCGCCATGTTGCCGCGCAGGCTCACGAAGCGGAGATCGGGCCGGTGGCCGGAGCAGCTCGACTTGGCGGCGCAACGAACCCGTGGCCACCTCCGCGCCCTGCGGGAGGTCGGCGAGCGTGGACCCGACCAGCGCGTCGCGCGGATCCCCCCGCTCGGGCACCGAGGCCAGGACGAGCCCGGGCACCGTGGTCGAGGGCAGGTCCTTGGCGCTGTGCACGGCCAGGTCGGCGTCGCCGGCGAGCACGGCCGCCTGCACCTCCTTGGCGAACACGCCCTTGCCGCCCAGCTCCCAGATCGGCACGTCGAGGCGTCGGTCGCCCTGCGTCTCCACGAGCACCAGCTCGACCTCCAGGTCGGGGTCGTTCGCCCGCAGCATCGCTCGGCCACGCGCTCGGCCTGCCAGCGGGCCAGCGGGCTCCCCCGGGTGGCGACCCGGACGCCGGGCACTACTGCGGCGGTGCGGCTCGTCGCCCTCGAGGGCGAAGAGCTCGCGTGCGGCGGCCATCGAGGCGCTCGCCGCGGCTCGACCCGGCGGCGTCCTTGAGGACGACGGACGGGTCGTGCAGGAGCTTGCCGATGATGCCGCGGGTGAGGGCCTCGACCGCTTCGGCCTGGGCGTCGTCGAGGTCGGCCAGCCGGGCGCGGAAGCGCTCGACCTCGCCCCGGCGCACACCCTCGGCCCGGTCCCGGAGGGCGACGATCATCGGCGCGACCTCGCGGGCCGAGGTGGCGGCGAGGTAGGACTCGAGCTCCTCGTCGAGCAGGGTGCGCACCGTGGCCACCTCGCCCTGGCGGGCGCTGGTGCCGGCGTCGGCGAAGGCCCGCAGGTCGTCCATGTCGAGCAGGGTCACGCCGGGGAGGGCGCCGACCGCAGGGTCGACGTCCCGCGGCACGGCGATGTCGACGATGAGCAGCGGCCGCCCGTCGCGGCCGGCGACCGACCGGCTCGACGTCGTCGACCTCGAGCAGCGGGGCGGCGGCGCCGGTGGACGACAGCAGCACGTCGACCTCGGCGAGGGCACCGGGCACGTCGGCGAGGGGCACGGCCCGGCCGCCGACCCGCGCGGCCAGCGCCTCGGCGGTGGTCCAGGTGCGGTTGGCGATGCTGAGGTCGGTGCCGGCCTTGGCCAGCCGAGGGCCATGGCCTCGCCCATGTCGCCGGCTCCCGAGCACGAGGCCGCGCCGGCCGTCCAGCGCGCCGAGCCGGTCGGCGGCCATGGCCACCGCCGCCTGCGAGACCGACGTCGTGCGGCGACCGATCGCCGTCTCGGTGCGGACGCGCTTGCCCGCCTCCACCGCGTGCCGGAACAGCAGGTTGAGGCCGGGACCGGCGGCGCCCTCCTGGCGAGCCCGCTCCCACGCCGCCTTCACCTGGCCGAGGATCTCGCTCTCGCCGAGCACGGCCGAGTCGAGCCCCGCCACCACCTCCAGCAGGTGGGAGACGGCGGTGGAGTCGTAGTGGACGTAGAGGTGGTCGCTGAAGTCCTCGGGCGCCAGGAAGGCGACCTCGGCGAGGAAGTCGCGCACGTCCTGGAAGGCGCCGTGGAAGCGCTCGGCGACGGCGTACACCTCCGTGCGGTTGCAGGTGGAGAGCACCACCGCCTCCGACACGTGGTCGCGGGAGATCAGGTCGTGCAGCGCCTTGGGAAGGCGGGCGTCGGCGATCGTCACCCGCTCGAGCAGGTCGAGCGGTGTGCTCCGGTGGTTGAGTCCGATGACGACGACGGACACGGGGAGGATCTCCTAGTGCAGGGAACCCGGGGACGGCGGATCAGCGGGGCGAGGGCAGCCGCGAGGTGCGCTCTCGCCTGGTCGAGGCGACCGGCCCGGACGAGGTCCAGCATCCCCGAATCAAGGGCCGATCGCCAATCGGCGCCGAGCGTGGGGCGCCCCGCGGCGAGCAGGTCGGCCCGGGCCTCGGCCAGCAGCCCGATGAGGGTGTCGTACTCGGGCCCCAGCTGGTCGGCGAGCTCGTCGCGGAGCCAGCGGGCGAGGGCGGGGCTGTGCCCGGCGGTGGACACGGTGACGAGGAGGCGGCCCTGCTCGTGGCGGGCCGGCAGCGTGTAGGAGCAGCGCTCGGGGTCGTCGGCGGCGTTCACCCACACGCCCGCCGCCTCGCCGTCGTCGAAGACGGCCTGGTTGGTGGCGGGGTCGTCGGTGCAGGCGACGGCGAGCCGGTAGCCGGCCACCTCGCCGCGCCGGTAGGGCCGCTCCTCCCACGTCACCGGCTGGCGTCCGCACGGCCTCGCCCACCGTCGGCGCCGACCGACGTGGACCTCGGCCCCGCCGCCGACCAGCCCCCCGACCTTCTCCGCCGCCACCGAGCCCCCACCCGACGACCAGCACCCGCCGCCCGCCCAGCTAGCAGGTTGACCGGGTAAGGAGGCGTCGACCGGCATCAGTCGGCGATGCCGAGGGGCGGACCGCCGGCCCGGCGCTGCTGGTAGAAGCTGAGGATCTGCAGCTCGACGGCGAGGTCGACCTTCCGGAGCGACACGACTCGGGCACCGAGATCACGGTCGGGGCGAAGTTGAGGATCGACGGGACGCCGGCGGCGACGAGCCGGTCGGCGACGTCCTGGGCCGCAGACGCGGGCGTGGCGATGATGCCGATGGCGATGTGGAGGTCGGCGACGATCTCGGGCAGCTCGTCGATCGAGCGCACGACGACGCCGTGCACCTCCGTGCCGATCACCGCCGGGTCGGCATCGACAGAGCGCGGCGACCGGGAAGCCCCGGTCGCCGAAGCCGCCGTAGTTGGCCAGGGCCTGGCCGAGGTTGCCCAGTCCGACGATGACGACCGGCCAGTCCTGGGTGAGGCCGAGCTCCCGGCTCATCTGGAACAGGAGGTACTCGACGTCGTAGCCCGACGCCGCGCGTGCCGTAGGAGCCGAGGTAGGAGAGGTCCTTGCGGACCTTGGCCGCGTTGACGCCGGCCAGCTCGGCCAGCCGCTCCGAGGAGATCGTGGTCAGCCCGGCGTGCTGGCCCTCCACGAGGCTGCGCAGGTAGAGCGGCAGCCGGGCGACCGTGGCCTCGGGGATCCTGCGACGGTTCGTCGAGGCGCCCATGGGGCGCCAGGCTACCGCCGCTCGTTCACGTGTTCACATGTCGGGCGAGGCGGGCTTCGCGCGCAGCGCCGAGCGCAGCACCTTGCCCGTCGCAGCGCGGGGGATCTCGTCGACGAACAGCACCTTCTGAGGGCACTTGTAGCGGGCGAGGTGGCCCTCGCAGTGCTGGATCAGGTCGTCCTCCTCGACGCTGGCCCCTGGTTCGGACCACGACGTAGGCCCGTACCGCCTCACCCGAGTGCGGGTGGGGCACGCCGATGACCGCGACCTGGGCCACCGCCGGGTGCAGGGCCAGGACCTCCTCCACCTCGGCGGGTAGACGTTGAAGCCGAGACGATGATGAGGTCCTTGGCCCGGTCGACGAGGTAGAGGTAGCCGTCGTCGTCGACCACAGCCACGTCGCCCGTGCGCAGCCAACCGTCGGGGGTGAGCACCGCCCGCGTGGCCTCGGGGTCGTCCCAGTAACCGGCGAAGACGTTCGGGCCGCGCACCCAGAGCTCGCCGGCGTCGCCGACCAGCGTGTCCAGGCCGTCGCCGTCGACCAGGCGCACCTCCACCCCGGGCAGCGGCACCCCGAGCTGCCGGGGGTGCCTCGCGAACCGAGGCCCGACGTGACGACCGGCGCCGCCTCGGTGAGCCCGTAGCCCTCGATGATGCACACCCCGAACCGGTCCCCACATGACCTGGCAGCACCTCCGGGTCGAGC
>CAVVSW010000003.1:0-238721 GCA_963751035.1 uncultured Actinomycetota bacterium | reverse complement strand
AGGTCGGCGAACCGCGAGCCGTTGGCCATCGAGCAGACCCACCTGCCGGCCGCGCTCTTCCCCGACCTGCTGGAGCACCGCTTGACCGGGTCGCTCTACACCTTGCTGGCCAAGACCTACGACCATGCGCCGCACACCGCGACCGAGGTGCTGGAGCCGGTCATCGCGTCCGCCGAGCAGGCTGGCCTGCTGCATGTCGACGCGGGCAGCCCGTTGATGCGCATCGAGCGCACGACGTACACCGCCTCGGGTGTCGCGGTGGAGTTCGCCCGTGACGTCTTCCGCGCCGACCGGACCCGCATCACTCTGCGCGCGGGCGTCAGCCCGTCCGCACGCGGGGACCTGGTCGCCGACGTCGTGCCCGTCGCCGGGGCCTAGCAGTCGGCGTGGACCCGGGTGCTCTTCGGGTCGAGCAGCGGCTGGTCGACGACGCAACCGCCGATCCACTCGCCGAACACGTTGACCGTCACTGCCGTGCCCGGCTTCGACTCCTCAGCAGGCAGGTAGGCGTAGGCGATCGAGGCGCCGACGGTGTGGCCGTAGCCCCCTGATGTCACGCGGCCGACCACCGCGGCGCCGATGCGCACGGGCTCACTGCCCAGGGCCACCACCCGCGGGTCGTCCAGCGTCAGGCAGCGCAGCCGCTGGGTCACGCCAGCCTCCTTGACGGCACGCAGGGCGTCCCTCCCCTCGAAGCCGCCGTCCTTGTCGAGCTTGACGCAGAAGCCGAGGCCAGCCTCGTAGGGGTTGGTCTCCGGGGTGATGTCGGTGCTCCACACCCGGTAGCCCTTCTCCAGCCGCAGGCTCTCGATCGCGCGGTAACCGCCGGCAACCAGCCCGTGCTCCCGCCCCGCGTCCCAGAGGGTCTCCCAGAGCGCGAGCCCGTACTCCGACGGCGCGTAGAGCTCCCAGCCGAGCTCGCCGGTGAACGTGACCCGCAGCGCCCGCACCGGCACATCTCCCACCGCGATCTCCTGCGCGGTCATGAACGGGAACGCGTCGTTGGACAGGTCGGCGCCGGTGACCGCACGCAGGATGTCGCGGCTGCGCGGACCCCACAGCGCGTACGTCGAGAGCTGCCCGGTCACGTCGTCGACGCGAACCGCCGCGCCGCGACGGCGGGCCTGCCGGCGCAGCCACGACATGTCGTGCGACCCGTACGCCGTCCCGGTCACCACCATGAAGGCGTCATCCGCGACGCGCGTGACGGTGAAGTCCGACTCGATCCCGCCGCGCTGGTTCAGGGCCTGCGTGTAGGTGATGTCACCGATATCGCGAGCGACCTGGTTGTCGCACACCCATTCGAGCAGCTGGGCCGCGTCCGGACCGGTCACCATCATCTTCGCGAACGACGACTCGTCGAACAGGCACGCACCCTCACGGGTGGCCGCGTGTTCGACGCCGATGGCGGGCGACCAGTAGCGGCCCGGCCAGCCCCGGGGACGCACCGACTCGTCGCCGGCCGGCGCGTTGTCGTCGTACCAGTTGACCCGCTCCCAGCCGGACTTCTCGCCGAACGACGCCCCGTGCTCCTGGTGCCACCCGTACGCCGGGCTCGTGCGCAGCGGTCGGCCGGCCTCGCGGTCCTGCCCGGGGTAGACGATGTCGTAGTAGGTCTCGTAGTTCTCCAGCGTCCGTTTGAGCGTGTACGACGGCGACCTGTACTGCCGTCCGAACCGCGTGACGTCCATGTGCCACAGGTCCATCCCCGGGTCGCCGGAGACGATCCACTCCGCCATCACCTTGCCGATGCCGCCCGCGCCCGCGATGCCGTGCGCGCAGAATCCCGCGGCGACGAAGAACCCGTCGACGTCGGTCTCGCCGAGGAGGAACTCGTTGTCCGGCGTGAACGCCTCGGGCCCGTTGATGATCTTGCGGAGGCCCGCGTCGGCCATCGCCGGGACCCGCACCTGCGAGTTGGCGGTGATCTCCTCGAACCGGTCCCAGTTCTCCGGCAGCAGCCGGCCGTTGAAGTCGGCCGGGATCGCGTCGTAGGACCGAGTGTCGGCGGTCCACGGCTCGGCATGCCGCTCGTAGCCACCCATCACCAGCCCGTCCACCTCCTGCCGGTAGTAGACGAGCAGGTCTGGGTCGCGCAGCGTCGGCAGCGGCCGGTCGGACCGGCCCGGCCACTCCGGCAACGCCTCGGTGACGACGTACTGGTGCGACATCGGCACCAGCGGGAGGCGCACGTCGAGCAGCCGCCCGATCTCCGCCGCGAACATGCCGCCGCAGTTCACGACCGTCTCGCACGCGATGGTCCCGCGGTCGGTGTGCACCCGCGCGACCCGCCCGTTCTCGGCGCCGATGCCGGTCACCCGGGTGTGCGGGTGCACGCGCACCCCGCTGCCGCGGGCCAGGCTGGCCAGCGCGTTGCAGAGCTGCGACGGGTCGAGGTAGCCGTCCGACGCGAGGTAGGCGCCGCCCACCACACCGTCGATGTCGAGCAGCGGGAACATCTCCAGCGCCTCGGCAGGCGAGATCTCGTGCAACGGCAGCCCGTACGCCGTGGCCCAGCTGATCTGGCGCCGGATCTCCTCCATCCGCTCCGGCGAGGACGCCAGCCGGATGCCGCCGCACTCGACCCAGCCCGGTGCGTGCTCGGTCTCCTGCAGCCGCCGGTAGAGCTCGACGGAGTACATGTTCATCCGCGTCAGCGTCGGATCGGCCCGCAGCTGACCGACCAGACCGGCGGAGTGGAACGTCGACCCGCTGGTCAGCTCGGCCCGGTCGACGAGGACGACGTCGGTCTGGCCCAGCTCCGCGAGGTGGTAGGCGACACTCGCTCCCCCGACGCCGCCGCCGATGACGACCACCGCCGCGGACTCCGGCAGGGGACGGGAAGCCGTCGCGGCGGGCATCCCGGCAGCGTAGTGTCGAGCGGAGTTTTCGGTCTAGACTGTTCGGCTCGGTGGGCCGGAGTAGGTTCCCCTCCGTGACCAGCGCGGACCACGAGTCGTCGACCACGGCTCCCCCGCACGTCGTACGGCGACTGCACGCCCTGCTCGACGACCTGCCCGAGCTCTCGGGCTCACCGCGCACGATCGCGGCGCTCGAGGGTGGGCTGACGAACTTCAACTTCAAGGTCTCGACCCCGGAGCGGACCGCGGTCGTGCGCCTGTCGAGCTCGGACGGCGACCTGCTCGCGATCGACCGCGAGGCTGAGCACGTCAACTCGCTGCGGGCGGCCGAGAGCGGTGCCGCCCCGGCGGTGCTCGCCTACCGCCCCGACCACCAGGCGCTGGTCGTCGCCTGGCTGGACGGGACGACGCTGACCGCGCAGGACCTGCAGGACGAGCGGAACGTGGTCCGGGCCGCGGCGGTGTGCCGGCAGCTGCACTCCGGCCCGCGCTTCGTGGGCGACTTCGACATGTTCGAGGTGCAGCGCCGCTACCTCGCGATCGTCCAGGACCGCGGCTACCGGCTGCCGACGCGCTACTTCGACCTGCTGCCCGAGGTGGACCGGATCGCCGACGCACTCGCCGCACGCACCGAGCCGACGGTGCCGTGCAACAACGACCTGCTCGCCGCCAACTTCATCGACGACGGCGACCGGCTCTGGGTCATCGACTACGAGTACGCCGGCAACAACGACCCGTGCTTCGAGCTCGGCAACATCTGGAGCGAGTCGGACCTGCCGCTCGACCACCTCGCAATCCTGGTGGACAGCTACTACGGCGCGCACCTGCGCAACAAGGTGGCGCGGGCCCGGCTGCTCGGTCTGATGGCGAAGTACGGCTGGACCCTGTGGGCGTCGATCCAGGCTGCGGTGAGCCCGATCGAGTTCGACTTCTGGTCGTGGGGCATGGAGAAGTACGAACGCGCGCTGGAGGAGTTCGACAGCCCGGGCTTCCCCCTGCTGCTCGACGAAGCGCGGCGCCCCGACTGACCCTTCGGTCGGTGGGGCGCCGCGGCGTCGGCTCAGGTCTCGAAGGTCCGGACCACTTCCGGGTCGATGGTGTGCTTCGGCCCGGTGAACCACTTCTTCGCTGAGGCCTCCCACCAGATCGTCAGCAGGAGCAGGGCACCGAGCGTGACGACCGGCGCGTAGTTCATGTACTTCCACTCGAAGCTGTCGCTGAACGGGTTTGCCGCCGGGATGAACGGCAGCATCAGGTACCCGACCACGATGACGATCTCCGCGACCGCGATCGGGTTCATCCACTTGTACTTCGCGCCGTTGTTCCAGCTGCCCGCCTCGAAGTTCTCTCCGTGCCGCCAGCGCAGCCAGATCGGGATCGCGAACGCGAGGTACAGCCCGGCGACGGCGATGGACGTGACGGCGTAGAACGCAACCGGCAGGATGAGCGGTTCGTCCGCGGTGCCGAGGTTGACCTCGATCAGCGCAGGGGCCGTGACGATCGCGCAGCAGATCGCAACGAGCATGACCGCGTTCGCGGGCACCCGCTTCGATGTCAGGGCGCGCCACCTCGCCGAGCCGGGGATCGCGCCGTCGCGGCTGAACGCGAACGTCATCCGCGATGCCGACGTCATGCACGAGGTCGCGCAGAAGACCTGCGCCGATGCGGAGATGAACAGCACGAATGCCGCCCAGTTGTTGCCCAGCGACTCGGTGAAGATGTAGGCGACGCCGCCTGCCCCGACCCCAGCGTTGTCCGGACTTCCGTCCTCGGCGTTCGGGATCGCGAAGACGACGGCGAGCAGGAGGACGTAGCCGCCGAGCACGGAGTAGAAGATGGACTGCCAAATGCCCTTGGCCGCCGCCATCGACGCTGACTCCGTCTCTTCGGACAGGTGGGCGCACGCGTCGAACCCGGTGATCGTGTACTGCGTCAGCAGGAAGCCGAACGGCAGGACGATGAACCAGAAGCCGGGGCTCGACGTGCCACCGTCGAAGTAGCCGGAGTTGTTGAAGCGCTCGGTGAAGACGTAGCTGAACGACTGGTGCTGGTCGGGAACGAAGATGAGGATCAGCACGATCGCCGCGGCGCCGATCACGTGCCACCAGACCGACACGTTGTTCATGATCGCCATCAGGTGGCTGCTGAAGATGTTCAGCACCGAGATGAAGGCCAGCACGCAGAGGAACGTGATGAACACCCGCGTCAGGGAGTAGTCCGCCGCGTACGACTCGGAGTAGGTGCTCAACGTCAGGTCGATGAAGGTCGCGCAGCCGTAGGAGACACCGGCCGTGACGGCGACGAGGCCGATCAGGTTGAGCCACCCGGTGAAGAAGCCGGCCTTGGCGCCGCCGAGCTTCGACGCCCACCAGTAGATGCCGCCCGACGTGGGGTACGCCGACACGAGCTCGGACATCGTGAAACCGATGATCAGGATGAAGATGCCGAGGATCGGCCAGGACCACGAGATCGAGATCGGACCGCCGTTGTTGAAGCCGGCGCCGAAGTTCGTGAAGCACCCGGCGAGGATCGAGATGATCGAGAACGAGATCGCAAAGTTGGAGAAACCCGACCAACTGCGATGCAGGTCCTGCTTGTAGCCGAGTTCGGCGAGGCGTCGTTCGTCCTCGCCCATCTGCTGCGTCGCTTCAGGCACCGTTGCAACCTCCTGCAAGAGGTCCGCCCCCGCCGGACGAGGAATGATCGACTAGCCGCCTGGACGGTACTGCAACCCCCCATTACGGTCTAGACCCATGGCCGAGCCCGCGCTGAGCGTCGAGGACCTCCGGACCCAGGTGCGCGACGGTGTGATCGACACCGTGGTGGTGGCCTTCCCGGACATGCAGGGTCGCCTCCAGGGCAAACGCATGCATGCCCAGTTCTTCCTGGACACCGTGCTGGAGCACGGGACCGAGGGCTGCAACTACCTGCTCGCGGTCGACGTGGACATGAACACCGTCGACGGCTACGCGATCAGCTCATGGGAGCTCGGCTACGGCGACATGGAGTTCGCCCTCGACCTCGACACGCTGCACCCGATGCCCTGGCTGCCCGGCACGGCGATGCTGATGAGCGACCTGACCTGGCTGGACGAGGCCCACACGCCGGTCACCGAGAGCCCCCGGCAGATCCTCAAGGTGCAGGCCGGGCGGGCCGCCGAGCAGGGCCTGACCGCCTTTGCCGGCACCGAGCTCGAGTTCATCGTCTTCAACGACACCTATGAGCAGGCCTGGGCGAGCGCCTATCGCGGCCTCACGCCGGCAAACCAGTACAACGTCGACTACTCACTGCTCGGCACCAGCCGGGTCGAGCCCCTCCTGCGCGACATCCGCAACGGCATGTTTGGCGCGGGACTCGTGGTCGAGTCGGCCAAGGGCGAGTGCAACCTCGGCCAGCACGAGATCGCCTTCAAGTACGACGAGGTGGTGCGAACCGCCGACAACCACTCCATCTACAAGAACGGCGCCAAGGAGATAGCGGCTCAGCACGGCAAGGCCCTCACGTTCATGGCCAAGTACGACCAGCGCGAGGGCAACTCCTGCCACATCCACATGAGCCTGCGCGGCACCGACGGCCGGATCGTGTTCGACGAGGGCTCCGGGCCGACCCCGCTGTTCGAGCAGTTCGTGGCCGGCATCCAGGCCACGATGCGCGAGCTGACGCTCTTCTACGCACCGAACATCAACTCCTACAAGCGGTTCCAGCCGGGCAGCTTCGCGCCCACCTCCACGGCCTGGGGCAACGACAACCGCACCTGCTCGCTGCGGGTGGTCGGCCACGGCGCCGGGTTGCGTATGGAGAACCGGCTGCCGGGCGGCGACGTCAATCCCTACCTGGCGATGGCGGCCATGCTCGGCAGCGGACTCCGCGGCATCGAGCAGGAGCTCCCGCTCGAGCCCGCGTTCACCGGCAACGCCTACGAGTCGGACCACCCCAAGGTCCCCACCTCCCTGCGCGAGGCCCGCGACCTGTTCGCCGGGTCCGCGGTCGCCCGGGAGATGTTCGGCGCCGAGGTCGTCGACCACTACACCAACAACGCCGACGTAGAGCTCGCCGCGTTCGGCGCTGCGGTGACCGACTGGGAGCGCTTCCGGTCGTTCGAGAGGATGTGACGTGTCGCAAGACACGGTGAGCTCCCGTCATGTCGTGATCGACCCGGCGACCGAGGAGCAGGTCGCGACGGTTGCCCTGACCTCCGCGGAGGAGACTGACGAGGCGATCCGGGCGGCGCACACGGCGTACGGGACCTGGCGCCACGTCGCGCCGGCGGACCGGGGACGGCTCCTGCGCCGCTTTGCGGCCGCGGTCGACGGTGCCCGCGAGGAGCTCGCCGGGCTGGAGGTGCGCAACTCGGGCCACACCATCTCCAACGCGCGGTGGGAGGCGGGCAACGTCCGCGACGTCCTCGACTACTACTCCGCGGCTCCGGAGCGGCACTTCGGCCGCCAGATCCCGGTGGCGGGTGGCGTCGACGTCACGTTCAAGGAGCCGCTCGGCGTCGTCGGCATCATCGTCCCCTGGAACTTCCCGATGCCGATCGCGGGCTGGGGGCTCGCGCCCGCGCTCGCTGCCGGGAACACCGTCGTTCTCAAACCGGCCGAGATCACCCCGATGACCGCCATGCGCCTGGGTGAGCTGGCGCTGGAGGCGGGACTCCCCGAGCACGTGTTCACGGTCCTGCCCGGCAAGGGTTCCGTTGTGGGCGACCGGTTCGTGACCAGCCCGGCCGTGCGCAAGATCTGCTTCACCGGGTCGACCGAGGTGGGCACCAGGATCATGGCCCGGGCCGCCGAGCAGGTGAAGCGGGTCACCCTCGAGCTCGGCGGCAAGAGCGCGAACATCGTCTTCGCGGACGCCGACGTCGAGAAGGCCGCCGCGACTGCGCCGTACGGCGTGTTCGACAACGCGGGACAGGACTGCTGTGCGCGCAGCCGGATCCTCGTGCAGCGCAGCGTTTTCGACCGCTTCCTGGGGCTGCTCGAGCCCGCCGTGGCAGGGGTCAAGGTGATGGCGCCCGGCCGCGACGAGTCGGAGATGGGCCCACTGGTCAGCGCGGAGCAGCGAGAGCGGGTCTCGTCGTACGTCGAGGATGCCGACCAGGTAGTGGAGGTCGCCTTCCGCGGGTCGGCGCCGGACGGCGCGGGCTACTGGTACCCACCGACCGTCGTCCTCCCGAGATCGGCGCAGGACCGGGTGTGGCGCGAGGAGGTGTTCGGGCCGGTGGTCGCGGTGATGCCGTTCGAGGACGAGGCCGACGCGATCGAGATGGCCAACGACACCGAGTACGGCCTGTCCGGCTCGATCTGGACCCGCGACGTGGGCCGGGCGCTGCGGGTGGCGCGTGGTGTCGAGTCCGGCAACCTGTCGGTCAACTCCCACTCCTCGGTGCGCTACTCGACGCCGTTCGGTGGCTTCAAGCAGTCCGGTGTGGGCCGCGAGCTCGGACCTGATGCACTCGACTCCTTCAGCGACGTCAAGAACGTCTTCATCAGCACGGAGGACTGACCAGATGCCAGGACGCCTTCAGGACCGCACCGCGATCATCACCGGCGCTGTGGGCGGGATCGGTCTCGCGACGGCGCGGCGCTTCGCCGAGGAGGGCGCACGCGTCGTGCTTGTCGATGTGAACGACGACGCCGGGGAGCAGGCGGCGGAGGAGGTCGGCGGCACCTACATCCGGTGTGACGTGACCGACCCCGGACAGGTGGAGGCCATGGTCGCGAAGGCCCACCTGCAATACGGCAGCGTGGACATCGCGTTCAACAACGCCGGCATCTCCCCGCCAGACGACGACTCCATCCTGGACACCAGCCTGGACGCCTGGCGGCGGGTGCAGGAGGTCAACCTCACCAGCGTGTTCCTGTGCTGCAAGGCCGTGCTGCCCTACATGCGCGAGCAGGGTCGCGGCTCGATCATCAACACCGCATCGTTCGTCGCCGTGATGGGCGCGGCCACCTCGCAGATCTCCTACACCGCCAGCAAGGGCGGCGTGCTCGCCATGAGCCGCGAGCTCGGCGTGCAGTTCGCGCGCGAGGGCATCCGGGTCAACGCCCTGTGCCCGGGACCGGTCGACACCCCGCTGCTCCGCGAGCTGTTCGCCAAGGACCCGGAGCGGGCGGCTCGTCGGCTCGTGCACATCCCGATGGGGCGGTTCGCCGAGGCAACCGAGATCGCCAACGCGGTGGTGTTCCTCGCCAGTGACGAGTCGAGCTTCGTCACCGCTGCCACTTTCCTCGTCGACGGCGGCATCAGCGGCGCGTATGTGACTCCCGAGTAGCTCCCCGAATGCGTCGATTCCGGACGCTGGGCCGGGAAGTTGCGGACAAATATTCATCTGCCTTCGGCGAAACGGAATAGACCCTGTCGGGGGCCGTCGTTAGGTTCGACATCGGCGGAGCAGATCGACTCCGGCGTCCCTAGGCAGGAGACTTTTGTGAGCAGCTCCCTCCCACCCGACTCCGGCACGGGCAACACCGGGCCAGACCCGGTCGCCGCCGCCGGGGCAGGCATCCCACCGGTCGCGCCCGAGAACATCCCCGCACCGACGGCCACCGCCGAGGTGCCGCGCACCCACTCCGGCATGGCGAGTGACGACCCCAAGCGCTGGCTCGCCCTGGCCGTGATCGCTGTCGCCCAGCTGATGGTCATCCTCGACGCGTCCATCGTGAACATCGCACTGCCGTCGGCGCAGGCCGACCTGGGTATCTCTGACGCAGACCGGCAGTGGGTGCTTACCGCCTACACGTTGGCCTTCGGCGGGCTGCTGCTGCTCGGCGGCCGGATCGCTGACTACAACGGCAGGAAGAAGACGTTCATCATCGGCCTCCTCGGGTTCGCCGGCGCCTCCGCCCTCGGCGGCATCGCCTGGAACCAGGAGACGCTCTTTGCGGCCCGCGCTCTCCAGGGTGCCTTCGGCGCGCTGCTGGCACCGGCGGCGCTGTCGCTGATCACGGTGACGTTCACCGATCCGAAGGAGCGCGCGAAGGCGTTCGGCGTCTTCGGAGCCGTCTCCGGTGGCGGTGCGGCGATCGGCCTGATCCTGGGCGGCGTGCTCACCGAATACGCCTCGTGGCGCTGGTGCCTCGGCGTCAACGTGCCCATCGCCATCGGGGCCGCGCTGGCAGCGATCCCGATCGTGCACGAGAGCAAGGCACACGGCGACACGAGTTACGACATCCCCGGGGCGATCCTGTCGACGGTCGGCCTGGTGTCCCTCGTCTACGGCTTCACCCAGGCCGCCAAGCCGGACGTCGGCTGGACAGCGACAAGCACGCTCTTCTTCCTGGGGCTCGCGGTTGTCCTGCTCGTGGCCTTCGTCGTCCTCGAGAGTCGGCTGAGCAATCCGATGCTGCCGTTGCACATCGTCAGGGACCGCAACCGAGGTGGCTCCTACCTGATCTTCCTGTTGCTGGGCGCGGGCCTGTTCGCGATGTTCCTGTTCCTCACGTTCTACCTGCAGGCGGTGCTCGGCTACAGCCCGCTGAAGGCGGGCTTCGCATTCCTGCCGTTCAGCCTCGGCATCATCTTCGCCGCCGGCGCGGTGGCCCAGCTGCTGCCACGGGTCGGACCGCGGCCACTGCTGATCATCGGTTTGATCATGGCGACCGGCTCCATGCTGTGGCTGACTCAGATCAGCCCGACCACCAGCTACTTCACCCACGTCCTTCCACCGATGATCGTCATGAGCGTCGGACTTGCCGGCGTGTTCATCCCGGCGTCGAGCACTGCCTTGTTCGGCGTCGGCGGGCACGACGCGGGGATCGCGAGTGCGGTCCTCAACACGTCACAGCAGATCGGTGGCTCGCTGGGGCTGGCGCTGCTCAACACGATCTACATCGGCGCCGTCGAGGACTTCATGACCGAAAATCGGCTGCAACCGGTCGACACCCCGAACGGGCCGCTCGCGCCACCGGATGCGCTGGTCCACGGCTACGCCGTGTCGTTCTTCTGGGGCTCGGTCATGTTCTTGCTCGCACTCGTTGTCACCGTGCTGATGATCAACGCCCGCAAGGACCAGCTTCCCGATCCAGCGATGGCCGTCGCCGCTGACTGACGACCGCACGCACTCCGCCCCGAGACCCGAGCCGGCCGCTCGAGTCTCGGGGCGGAAATCTGTCACCGTTTCGTAACCTGGGACCGGTGGATAAACCGTTGCTGGGCAACGGGAACTGTCGGTGGTCGCCTCTAGCGTGATCGACATGAAGAACGAGTCGGGCAGCGCGGAGCACGGGTGTGACTCCGCGCTGCTCGACGCGCCACTGCCGCCCGACCCGTTCGCGGCCGCCGACGACGACTTCGACGAGGACGCGTTCTGGGAGTCGCGCGGCGCGACACTGGTGCCTCCCGCGGAGACGGGGCGGTGGCGGGTGGATGCGGCGCTGGCGGCCGAGCCGGGCGCGGTCTACGCCGGGTGCCTGGCCGAGTTGGACCCGCGGGTCCTGGACGGGGAGACCCGGGTCGACCTGATCCGCGCCTGGGCGCGGGTCGCCGCCTGGGTGGACGCGCAGCAGCAGCTCGCGCTCGCCGCGGTGATGGACGCGACCGAGGACGCCGGGCTGACCGGCGACGACGCCCGCCACGAGGTCGGGGTCGCGCTGCGCCTCTCGCCGGGCAGCGCCTATGACACGGTGCAGCGGGCGGCCGCGCTGACCGGTCGGCTGACCGACACCCTCGCCGCGCTGCGGCGGGGGGAGATCTCCGGGTTGCAAGCCACCACCATCGCCAAGATGGTCGAGCACCTCGACAACAACCTCGCCAAGACGGTGCAGGCCCGGGTCCTCGCGACCGCCCCCGACCAGACCCTGGCCGAGATGAAGCGGACCATGCGCCGCGCGATCATCGCCGCCGACCCTGCCGGTGCCGAAGCCCGGGCCGAGCAGGCCAAGGCCGAGCGGACCGTGTCGCGGGACCCGCTCGATGACGGGATGGCCGAGCTGCGCGCGGTGCTGACCGCCACCGACACCGAGCTGGTCTGGGCCGAGCTGACCGCCCGCGCCCAAGCCGAACACATCCGCCGCCACGACCACGGCCTGCCCCAGCCCGGCCTCGACGCCCTGCGCGCCGACGCCCTCGTCGACGCCATCCTCCGCCCCCACCCCGACACCGACACCGAGGAATCGGGCGGGACCAGTGCGCCGGGTCGGGCGCAGCTGCGGGTCACCGTCGACCTGCCCACCCTGCTCGGCCTGGCCGAGCACCCGGCCGAGCTGGCCGGACACGGACCCATCCCGCCACAGCTGGCCCGCGAGCTCGCCGGCGACGCCGACTGGATCCGGTTCACCACCGACCCCCAGACCGGCGAGCTCCTCGACCTCGCACCCCGCCGCTACCGGCCCTCCCGCCGCCTCGCCGCGTTCATCCGGGCCCGCCAACCCGTCTGCGGCTGGCCCGGCTGCAACCAGCCGTCCGAACGCTGCGACCTCGACCACAACCACGACTTCGGCAAAGGCGGCCCCACCTGCCGGCCCAACCTCGGACCGTTCTGCCGCCAACACCACAACGCCAAAACCCACCGCCGATGGCAATACCGACGCCACCCCGACGGCGGCGGCACCCTCACCAGCCCCCTACGCAAGACCTACACCCTCAAACCACCCTGGCGACGCGCCAACCAGTGAGCACCACCAGACAGTCGCCTCATGTCGTTCATTGAGCGGACACACCGATGCGCGCGTTGTAGGCGAGAGATTTCCGCCCCGCGGGCATGGCGTGGGTAGGAGTGGGGGGCGCTAGCGCTGCGGCTGAGCCAGGGCTACGGTCCCCGTCCATGGACATGCTGAAGGGCGAACAGATCGCCGCGGCCAACCTGACCGACTGGCGCAAGTTGGCCCAGGGCCTACATGCCCGCTACGTGGTTGACGACTTCGCCGCCGGCGCACGATTCGTCGCCGCGGTGGGCGAGGCGGGCGACGCGATCGGACACCACCCGAGCGTGTCGCTCGGCAGGGGGTACGTCGACCTCAAGTTGGTCAGCGACGACGCCATCTACCGCGACGACGAGGGCACCGAACTCGTCGTCGAATGGGTGACCCAGCAGGACGTCGACCTCGCGCGACGGATCACCGAGATCGCCGCCGACCACAAGCTCGACGCCGACCCGGGCTCGGTCAGCGACATCGAGCTCGGCCTGGACACGTCGCGCTCCGCGACCATCGCCCCGGTGTGGGCTGCCCTGCTGACCGGGAGCGCGGAGGCGCAGGGCCGCGGGTCACCCAGCGACGAGATCCGGGACGCCACGGGACGGGTACCGAACCTGTGGTTCGGGGACGCCGACGAGCCCGAGACTTCCCGTCAGCGGTTCCACATCGAGGTCTATGTGGCGCCCGATGTGGCCGAGCAACGGATCGCCGCCGCCCTCGCCGCGGGTGGGACCGTGGTGGACGACAGCGACGCGCCCTCGCTCACCGTGATCGCCGACCAGGACGGCAACCAGGGAGTCGTATGCGTCGACGTGTCCGCTGCGCAGAAGGGTTGACTGCTGCCAACGCGGTCAACGCGCGAGGTGCTGCTCACGAACGGGGCGCAGGTCGATGTCGTGGCTGCCCACCCGGTCGATGAACTTGCGCACCGCGGCAGCCACCACCTCGGGGTGTTCCATCTGCGCGACGTGCCCGCTGCCGGGCAGCACGAGCATCTGCGACCGCGGAAACGTCCGCGCTGCCTTCGCCGACGTCTTCGGGTCGACCAGCTTGTCTCGCAATCCGTAGACGAGCAGCGTCGGTGCCTGCACATGGGCGGCGGCGTTCCAGAGCGTGTTCGGTCCCCTGCGAAGGTACGCCGCGATGAGTGCGCGCAACGACGCGAGCATCGCCTCGGACTCGTAGTCGAGACGCGCTCTCCGCGAGGCCTCCGCGACCGCTTCCTCGAAACGCTGCGGCGGCACCCGCGACGGGTCGGCGAAGCAAAGGGCCAATGTCGCGCGCACCCGGGTCTCGACGGGATAGCGGCCGAGCCGGCGGGCCAGCCGCTGACCGATGAACGGGAACGCGAGTGCCGGCAGGTGCACGTTGGTCGCCCTCGGCAGGTAGACGGGCAACGCGGGAGACACCAGCGTGAGCGTGCGCACCAGGTCGGGCCGTCGAGCAGCAACCAGGGTGGCAACCGCGCCACCGAGGGAGTTGCCCATCAGGTGCACGGGTTCGCCGACGGAGTCGTCGATGAGCTTCGCGACCGTACGGGCGTGCGCCTCGGGCGTGTAGTTGGCGTCGGGGGGCGGCGGTGACCAGCCGAAGCCCGGCAGATCGGGTGCCCGCGCATCCAGCCGGTCGCTGAGCAGACCCATCATGTCGGTCCAGTCGGTCGCCGAGCCGCCCAACCCGTGCACCAGCACGGCCGGCTCGCGCCTGCTCTCACCGGTTGGCACCCGGCGTACGTGCACCGACGTGGCACCGGCCTGCACCTGCTCGCCCGGCCACACCGGGATCACGTCGCGGCTCACTTGTCGTCCAGCATCGGCTCGAGTCGCCGGTTGACGGCGGCGAGGACGGCGCGTACGACGGCCTGCCGGATGTCTTCCCGGACGACCGAGGCTCCGGAGAGCCGCTCGCTTGCCCGGCCGGTGAGCATGGTGATGACCACCAGGGCGGTTCGGTCGAGCCCCGAGATGGCCACCTCCAGGTGCTCGACCTCGAACCGAGCTCGCCCGTCGACGACGGACTCCACGGCGCGCAGGGTCGCGATGGCCACGGAGCGATGCACGCTCGTCACGGTCGCCGCGCCCTCGGCGGTCCCCTCGTAGACCGTGCCCTCCAGCCCGAGCTGCACTGTCGCGACCACCCCGAGGCCGGCGGTCATCATCTGCACCCGCCGGATCGTCAGCCGGCCCGGGCGCGCCATGTGCACCTGCGGCAGGTGCGGGGTGCGGACGGCAGTCAACGGGGACGGCGCTCCGTTAGCGCCCGCAGACGGCATGTCGGGATCGTCGCGCTCGTCCAGCTCGTCGAGCTCCGTCGGGGCGGCCGACTCCTCCAGCACGCGCACCCGGTCGGTGTCCACGGCCAGGCCGAACCTGGCCCGAAGCAGGTCGTTGACGGCACCGGCTACGGCGACCTCGTCGGCGCCGGGCATCAGCTGAAGCCGGAGCGAGCCGAGGTCGTCGTCGTCATCCCCGCGCTCGACCGCCGCTTCGGCGACCCCTTCGACGCCCAGCAGGGCCGTCACGAGGTCGCGGTGGTCGCTGACGGTCACTCGGCCAGTCTCCCAGGATCAATGCCCGTCCCGGGCACGACACCCGAAGATGGCCCCTGGTGGCTCAGGCGGAGCGCCGGAAGAACGAGATGCTGCCGTCGGTCTCGAGCACGGCGAGGTCGACCTCGGCGAGGTCGCGGATGCCCTCCCTGCGGGCGGCCTCCAACACGTCGTCCATCGGCAGCCGCTCGTAGGCCAGAACCTTCGCCTGCGCCTCGCCCGACCGAACCACCACGACGGGCTGTCCCTCCACAGCCGGCCGGGACCGGGGGAACCGCCAGGTGATGTAGGACAGCGAGACCGACAACAGGGCGAAGGTGCCGACGGTCAGGATCGCGCCGGTCACCGAGTAGTCCTCCTGCGTGACCCCCTGCTGCACGAGGTCGCCCATCGTGATGAGCAACACCAGCTCGAAAGCGGAGAGCTGGCCGAGCTCGCGCTTGCCCACGGCGCGCGTGATGAGCCAGAGGAAGACGAACATCACGGCCGCCCTGATCACCAGCTCCATCAGGGCACCACCCACAACCGGAAGGAGACGTCGGTGACCGGCCGGTCGTCGAGGAGCAGCGCCGTGCGGTAGACCGTCGTCGAGCCGTTCTGGTCCGGCGACGTCCGCGCGTCGAGGTTGAGCTCGAACACATCACCCGGCGGCGGGTCGAACTCGTAGTAGACGTAGTCGGCCGTGGCCGTCTCGGCAGACGGGTTCGGGTAGAAGTTCTGGAAGTCGAAGCGCTCGAGCAGACCCTCGCTGATGGCCAGCGTGAGTGGGCCGTCGAACCCACCGGGATGCGTGACCCGGACGTGGAACGGCACGGCGATGCCCGCCCTGGTGACCTGGGCATGGGTGACCGTCATCCGGTAGCCGTCGGCCTCGCCCGTGACCGAGGCCGTGCGGATGCCCAGGACGCCGGTCAGGCCCGCCAGCACGAACAGCGCCAGCAGGATCAGCCCGGCGCGGCGCGCGTTGCGGGCACGTCGTACGGAGTGGTCATCCCACACGCTGGGCAGCGTCGAGGGCAGCGGCTCCGCCATAAGGCGCACGGTATTGCGCGGTGTGGCGCCTTCGCGGATCCGACACTCGCGGAGGGTGGCCCGTAGGATCGCCCGTGTCCGTCGTCACCTCACCGCGAGGAGCTGCCGTGCCGGCCGCCCCGGAAGCGCGCGCCCGCAGCACCCGGCTCCCGCGATCGGCCCGCCGCCACCAGCTGCTCGGTGCCGCCTTGGAGATCTTCGTCGCGCAGGGCTACCACGCGGCGGCGATGGACGACATCGCGGAGCGCGCCGGGGTGAGCAAGCCGGTCCTCTACCAGCACTTCCCGAGCAAGCTCGAGCTCTACCTCGCACTGCTCGACCAGCACGCCGACGCGATGGTCGCTGCCGTCCGCGAGGCGCTCGCCTCCACCACCGACAACAAGCAGCGGGTGGCAGCGACGATCGCCGCCTACTTCCGGTTCGTCGACGAGGACGGCGGCGCGTTCCGGCTCGTGTTCGAGTCCGACCTCACCAACCAGGTGGAGGTCCGCGACCGGGTCGAGGGCGTGACCGCGCAGTGCGCCGACGCCATCAGCGCCGTGATCCGCGAGGACGCCGGCATGCCGCCCGAGGAAGCCATGCTGCTGGCCGTCGGGCTGACCGGCATGGCCCAGGTCGCCGCGCGCTACTGGCTCGCCACCGAGGGCTCCATCCCCCGCGACGCCGCCGCGCGCCTGCTGGCCAGCCTGTCCTGGCGCGGCATCGGTGCCTTCCCGCGGACCGGCGAGCCGCACTGATTTGCCTGCTCGACTAGCCTGGGCCAAGCAAGAGGCAGAGCGCGCGAGCGTCGCGCGGGTGCCCGCGACGGAGGTTCCGAGTGGATGTGAAGATCGGCGTCCAGCACGCCGCCCGGGAGCTTGTCCTGGAGAGCACGGAGTCCGCGGACGCGATCACCGACGCGGTGTCCGAGGCCCTGACCGGGAAGAGCCGCATCCTGGCCCTCACCGACCAGAGCGGCCGCCGCGTGGTCGTGCCGTCCGACAAGCTCGCGTACGTCGAGATCGGTGAGCCAGAGACCCGCAAGGTCGGCTTCGGCGCGATGTAGCTCGGTGGGCTCGGCCCGTAACGGGTACTTGGCTGCCAGCCCGTCAGGCAGACAGGCCCAGTGCCGCCATCCGGCGGGTGTGGTTCTCGGTGAGCCGGGCGAACATCCGGCCCACCTCGGCCAGGTCGGCCCCCGGCCGGTCCACCCCACCCACCAGCAGCGCCGCCAGGGCGTCGCGCTCTGCTGCGACTCGCTGAGCCTGGCTCAGCGCCTCACCGACCAGGCGCCGACCCCACAGCGCCAGCCGGCCGGCGAGCTTCGGGTCCTGGTCGATGGCGGCGCGGACCCGGTCCACCGCGAACTCCGAGTGACCGGTGTCCTCGAGCACCTCGAGCACCAGGTCGCGCGTGCTCGGGTCGAGGTAGGCCGACACCTCGCGGTAGAAGTCCTCGGCGATGCCGTCACCGACGTAGGCCTTGACCAGCCCCTCGAGCCAGTCGCCGGGCGCGGTGCGCTCGTGGAACGCCTCCAGCGCGGCGACGAACGGCTCCATCGCCTCCTCGGGCGAGGCCCCGAGATCACGCAGCCGGGTGCTCAGCAGAGCGAAGTGGTTGTACTCCGCCACGGCCATGGCGGCCAGCGCTGCCTTGTCCGAGATCGTCGGGGCGAACGAGGCGTCGTCGGCGAGCCGCTCGAACGCCGTGAGCTCGCCGTAGGCCAGCGCGGCCAGCAGGTCGATGACGGCGGCGCGGTAGCCCTCGTCGACCATCGGGTCACCCACGGCGTGGTCAGTCACGGGCCTCAGCGTAACCAGCGCGGTATCGGTGGCAGCACAGAACGGATGCCCGGTCGGCGCACCGATCGGCTCCGACCAGATTCCCGAGCGTCTTCCACGCGCGGCCCGCCTGTCCTTGGCGTGCGGCCCCTGGCCTCGGGAGCAAGGCGAAAGAGGCACGACTCTGACTACCGCTGTGAACGCACCCACGTTTGCCGACCTGGGGGTGCTGCCGGCCACCGTGGCGGCCCTCGAGGCGGTCGGCATCACCCACCCTTTCCCGATCCAGTCGCTGACCCTGCCGGTCGCGCTGCACGGGCACGACATCATCGGCCAGGCCAAGACCGGCACCGGCAAGACGCTGGGCTTCGGCATCCCCCTGCTGCAGCGCATCGTCGCGCCCGCCGACGAGGGCTTCGCCGACCTGCCCGAAGCCGGCCGGCCGCAGGCCCTCGTCGTCGTACCCACCCGCGAGCTGTGCGTGCAGGTCACCGGCGACCTGCAGAAGGCGGCGAGCACCCGCGACGTCCGCATCCTCGCGATCTACGGCGGCCGCGCCTACGAGCCCCAGGTCGAGGCGCTGCGCAAGGGCGTCGAGGTCGTCGTCGGCACCCCGGGCCGGCTGATCGACCTGGCCCAGCAGGGCCTGCTGCGCCTCGGCGAGGTGCGCACCCTGGTCCTCGACGAGGCCGACGAGATGCTCGACCTCGGCTTCCTGCCCGACGTCGAGAAGATCGTCCGGCTGATCCCCGCCGGCCGCCAGACGATGCTCTTCTCGGCGACGATGCCCGGCCAGATCATCACGCTGGCCCGCCAGTACATGCACCACCCCACGCACATCCGCGCGGTCGACCCCGACGACGACGGCGCAGACGGTCAAGGCCGTCGAGCAGCACGTGTTCCGGGCGCACGCGATGGACAAGGTCGAGATGCTGGCCCGCATCCTGCAGGCGGACGGCCGCGGGCTCACCCTGGTCTTCTGCCGCACCAAGCGGACCGCGGCGAAGGTTGCCGACGACCTCACCGACCGCGGGTTCGCGGCCGGTGCGGTGCACGGCGACCTCGGCCAGGGCGCGCGCGAGCAGGCACTGCGCGCGTTCCGCAGCGGCAAGGTGGACGTCCTCGTCGCCACCGACGTCGCCGCCCGCGGCATCGACGTGCAGGACATCACCCACGTCATCAACTTCCAGTGCCCCGACGACGAGAAGACCTACCTGCACCGGATCGGGCGCACCGCCCGCGCCGGCGCATCGGGCGTGGCCATCACGTTCGTCGACTGGGACGACCTGCCGCGGTGGAGCCTGATCGACAAGGCCCTCGACCTCGGCTTCGGTGAGCCGGAGGAGACCTACTCGCAACTCCGACCACCTCTACGAGGAGCTGGAGATCCCGCGGACGCGTCACCGGTGTGCTGCCGCGCGCGCAGCGGACCCGGGCCGGCCTCGACGCCGAGAAGGTCGAGGACCTCGGCGAGACCGGCAAGGTCGGCCGAGGCCCGGCGCGAAGTGGTTCCGGTGGTCGCGGCGCGAGGTGACCGCGGTCGCAGCAGCGGAGGCGACCGTGGGAGCCGAAGCGCTGGGACCGGCCGGAGTGACCGTGGTGGCCGGACCGCTTCCAGTGGCGGACTCAGCGGGTGGGCTCGTCATCGGGCGGGGCGTCAGCAGGTGGGGACAAGCCGCGCCGCAAGCGGTCCCGCACCCGCACCCGCGGCGGTCGTCCGGCCGGCGGCGCGGGAGCGCCCGGCGGCCAGGCGAGTGGCGAGCAGCAGAGCTAGAGGCGCAGCCCCAGGCGCACCCAGCCGCGGTGCCCGCAGGCGGGGCAGCGCATCCAGGACGGGTGCTCACGTCTGATCACCGGCAGGTGCAGCGACGGCAACGCGAGTCCGAGGACCTGCCGCGGCGTCGCCACGCTGGTCTCACCGCAGCGCGAGCACGCGACGGTGATCGCTCCCGCGGGCGGCGGCTGCTCGGCGACGCTGTAGAGCGACCGGCGGCCCTGCGGGTCCGGCGGCCGCTTGCCGACGGCGGGCCGCGACCGCTTCGCCTGCGGCGACCGGCGCCGGAGCCGGTCGAAGCCCTCGGTGCTCATGCCATCAGCCCGATCGCCAGCTCGCGGTAGGCCTCCGCGCCAGGGGTGCGGCCCGCGGTGGACAGCACCGACCGGCCCGCGGCCGGCGCCTCGGCGAAGCGGACCGACTTGGGGATCGCCGGCTCGAGCACGGGCAGCCCGTAGCGGTCGGAGACGTCGGCCAGCACGGCGCGGGCGTGGTTCGTGCGGCCGTCGAACATCGTCGGCAGCACCCCGAGCACCTTCAGCGAGGGGTTGAGGATCCGCTGCACGTCGTGCACCGTGTCGAGCAGCTGACCGACGCCGCGGTGGGAGAGCATCTCGCACTGCAGCGGGATGATCACCTCGTCGGCGGCCGTCAGCGCGTTCAGCGTCAGCACACCGAGGGACGGCGAGCAGTCGAGCAGCACCACGTCGTACGCCTGGGTGACCTCTTCCAGCGCTGTGCGCAGGGCGTACTCGCGGCCGGGCATCGACATCAGCTGGGCCTCGGTGCCGGCCAGCTCGATCGTGGCGGGCAGCAGGTCGATGCCGTCGTCGGTCTGCTGGATGGCCATCGCCGCGCCGACCCGGCCGAGCAGGACGTCGTGGACGCTGAGCTCGATCGCGTCGGGGTCGAGGCCGAGCGAGAACGTCAGGCAGGACTGGGCGTCGAGGTCGACCAGGAGCACCTTCCTCCCCTGCTCCACCAGCGCCGCGCCGAGCGACGCCACGGTCGTCGTCTTGGCGACGCCGCCCTTCTGGTTCGCCACGGCGATGGTGCGGGTCACGGGGCCCATTATGCGCACACCTCGCACGGCTCTGGGAAGTTAGTCCACGAGCGCCGCGTGTAGCGTCTCCGAGCGTGAGCACCCCGCCCTTCCTGGAGCCGCCGGAGGGCGTGCGGGCGCACCGGCTGCCCACGGCGCGCGGGGACTTCGCCGTGCTGAGCGCCCCGGCCGCCGGCGACACCCCGAGGCCGCCCGCCCTGCTGGTTCCCGGGTTCACCGGCTCGAAGGAGGACTTCATCGCCGTCCTCGCGCCGATCGCCGCGGCCGGGCACCCGGTCACGGCCCTTGACCTGCGCGGCCAGTTCGAGACGCCCGGAGGCGAGGACCCCACGGCGTACGACGTGAAGGAGCTGGCCGAGGACCTGCTCTCGGTGGTGGCCCGGCTGGGCGGCCCCGGTGCACCTGGTCGGTCACTCGTTCGGCGGCCTCGTCGCGCGCGCGGCTGCCTTGGCCGACCCGGCCGCTCTGCGGTCGCTGACGCTGCTCGGCTCGGGCCCGGCCGCGATCCCGCACCCGGCGAGCAGCAACCTCGCCCTGATGGTCCAGGCGCTGCCGACGACCGACCTCGAGACGATCTGGACGGTGAAGCGCCAGCTCGAGCTCAGCTCCCGACCCGGCCCGCCACCGCACATCGAGGAGTGGCTGCGCACCCGCTTCCTCGCGAACCATCCGGTTGCGCTGCGGCGGCAGGCCGAGCAGCTGCTGGACGAGAGCGACCGCACCGACGAGCTGGCGGCCGTCGACCTGCCCGTGCTGGTGGCGTTCGGCGCGACCGACGACGCGTGGCCACCGGCCGTCCAGCGCCAGATGGCCGCCCGGCTCGATGCGGATGTCGTCGTGTTCGCGGACGCGGCGCACTCGCCGGCCGCCGAAAGTCCCGAGGCGACGGCGGAGGCACTGATCAGCTTCTGGCTCGGCACCGACTAGCCTCGGGCGCGGGCAGAGGAGAGCGCGTGCAACTGGCGACAGACCTGGGGGTCCACCCATCCCACGTGGGGTTGGCCCGGCGTCTCGTCTCTGCGCGGCTTGATGACTGGCAGTTCAACGGCGAGGCGGGCGAGTACGCCGTGCTGCTAGTGAGCGAGCTGGTGACCAACGCGATGCGCCACGGTGGTGAGCCGATCCGGCTCGTCGCCGACATCACCTCGTCCGGCATCCGCGTCGAGGTCTATGACGGCAACAGTGACGCGTTCCCGGCGATCCGCGACATCCGCCCGGACGCACCCGGCGGGCGCGGTCTGCGCCTCGTCGACGCTCTCGCCGACCGGTGGGGCACCAACGAGGTGGCCGGGGAAGGCAAGTGTGTCTGGTTCGAGATCGACGGGAGGGATGACCAATGACCCAGGGCAAGGACGATCACGACACCCCGCTGGAGGCTCCCGAGGCCGACGTCGCCGAGCAGGAGGCGCCGGTCGACCCCACCGACGACAGCAACGATGCGGTGCCGCCGGTCGCGACGTCCGACGTCGAGGCCGACGAGGCCGACCTCCTGGAGCAGGCCAGGCCGGTCCCCCTCGACGACGAGGACCGCTGACCGCCGGTCGTCAGTCCGGCTCGGCGAGCGCGGCCCAGCTAGCCGCGGGCGGGAAGGCCGACCGGCCCTCCGGGCACTGCCGGGAGAAGTCGCACCACCGGCACGACGAGGACACCGTCGCGGGGAAGACCCGGTCGAGCCCCTCGCTGTCCAGCCCGGCCCGGTAGGCGGTGTCGGCCGCGCCGGCCTCGGCAGCGATCGACTCGGCCCGCCCCAGGTGCCGGGCCAGCGTCTCGTCGGTGTGGTCGTGGGCGGCCACCTCACCGCTGGGCAGGTGGTGCAGCTCGACCCGCACGCACGGCTTGCGCAGCACCCGGGCGGCTGCCAGCGCGTAGAGGGCCAACGCCAGAGAGCTGCGAGCGTCGGAGCTCGTGAGGACGTGCCGGCCGGTCTTGTAGTCGACGACCACGAGCTGCTCCGCGCCGTCGACCGCGCGAAGGTCCAGCCGGTCCACCCGCCCGGACAGCGCGAGCACGTCGGTCTTCGTTGCCACCGTCCGCTCGATGCCGACCGGCTCGTCGCGCGGGTCGACGGTCGCGGCGTAGCGCTGCACCATCTCCCGCGACCGGGCCCGCCAACGATCCGACTGCTCGCTGTCGCGGAAGCCGTCGGTGAGCCACGCGCGGTCCACCAGCTCGCCGGCCCGCGCGGCGGTGCGTTCGGCCGGGTCCAGCCGGTACCAGTCGGCGAGCGCGGTGTGGACGCTCGCACCGACGCTGTTGTGCGCCCAGGGCGGGCCCTTGGGCGGGGTGGGCCGGTCGAGGTAGGCGAAGCGGTAGCGGCGCGGACAGTCCAGCCAGGTCGTGAGCCGGGTCGGGGTGCAGACGAACAGCCGGGTCGGCATGCCGGCGAACCCGAGCTGCTGGGCGGTCATCTCAGGCCTCCGCGATGAAGGCGGTGATCGCGTCAGCAATGAGCTGCACGGCGATCGCCGACAGCAGGATGCCGGAGATGCGGGTGATGAGGGTGACCCCGCTCGGCCGGATCACCTTGATGATCCCGACGGAGAACCGCAGGAACACCCACAGGACGATGTGTACGGCGACGATGGCCGCCGCGATGGTCGCCCCCTCGGCGAAGCCATCCACCCCGCGCGCGAACACGATCGTCGCGACGATCGCGCCGGGACCGGCGAGCAACGGTGTCCCCAGCGGGACGAGTGCGACGTTGACGTTGGACGTCTCGGCAGGTTCGTCGCCCTTGCCGGTCAACAGCTCCAACGCAACGAGCAGAAGCAGCAACCCACCCGCAGCCTGCAGCGCGGGCAGCGTGATGCCGAGGTAGTTGAGGATCGACTGCCCGAAGAACGCGAACACGGTGATGACGAAGAACGCGACGAGCACCGCCTGCCAGGCGAGTCGCCGGCGCATCTCCGGGCTGCGCCCGCCGGTGAGGCTGAGGAACAGCGGGATCGTGCCCGGTGGGTCCATGATCACGAACAGCGTGACGAAGACCTCGATGAACAGCTTGACGTTGGACTCGCTCGTCACGCGACCACCAGCTCGGCCCCCGTGGCCTGCGCGACCAGCGCCGCGAAGACCTCGGGGTCCGTCGTGTTCTCGCCGAGCCGGTTGTCCTTGCCCGCACCGTGGTAGTCACTGGCACCGGTGACCAGCAGGTCCAGGTCGGCGGCGAGCCCGCGCAGCCGTTGTCGCTGCTCCGGGGGGTTGTCCCGGTGGTCGACCTCGAGGCCGGCCAGCCCAGCAGCGGCCATCGCCTGGATCGCGTCGTCGCCCACGATGGTCCCGCGCATGGCGGCTGCCGGGTGGGCGAAGACCGGCACGCCCCCCGCCTCGCGCACCAGCCGGACCGCCCGCACGGCGTCGACGTAGTAGTGGCTGACGAAGAACGGGCCGTCGTCGTTCAGCAGCGACCCGAACGCCTCGTTGCGGTCGCGCACGACCCCGAGTGCGACCAGCGTGTCGGCGATGTGGGGGCGGCCGACGGTGGCGCCGTCCTGCAGCTGGGCCAGCACCAGGTCCCAGGTGATGGGGTGGCCGGCCTCGGCCAGCTTGGCGACGATCGCCTTGGCCCGCGGCACCCGGTCGTCCAGCGCCATCGCCATCTCGGCGGCCAGCTGCTCGTGACCGGGATCGAAGAGGTAGGCCAGCAGGTGCAGGCTGATGCCCTCCCAGGCACACGAGATCTCGGCGCCGCGCACGAGCTGCAGGCCCGCGGGCAGCGCTGCCTCGGCCTGCGCCCACCCGCGAGTGGTGTCGTGGTCGGTGATCGCGACGACGTCCAGCCCGGCGCTCGACGCGGCCCGCACCAGCTCGGCGGGCGTCTCGGTCCCGTCGGAGGCGCTGCTGTGGGTGTGCAGGTCGATCGACACGGGCCCCAGCGTAGGGGCCGACACGGACGGTTCCGGGTCAGCCGGCCAGGCGTGGGGACAACGCGCCGAACGGTACGTCGAGCTCGTGCCCGGCGTCGCGCAGGTCCGTCAGCACGAACTCGTCGATGAGCAGGAACCCCGCGCTCTCGGGCCACAGCACTGCCCACAGCCAGCAGCCCAGGGCCTCACCGACGTAGACCGCCCGGTCGCCGGCCCCCGCGTGCACCCACATCGCGGTCGGGTGGCCGGCGGCGTGGATCTTCGCGTGCGGTGGCTGCGTGTCGGGCACGGCGCCGGGGTCGGGGCCCTCGAGCCCCCCGAGGTGCGCGCCGAGGCCGATGCCGGGCTCCTCGGCGACCAGGACGAGCTCGCCGACGCCGCCGAGGGGCGCCGGGCCCGAGCAGGCAACCGCGCTCGCCCGTGCCCCGGTGCGCTCGTCACCGGCCTGGGCCAGCCCGGTGACCAGCCACCCCTTCGGCAGCGGCCAGGGGCACCACACCGGCACCTGCGACGTTCGACGCGAGCTGGCGCAGGGTCTCGGCCGTCGGCTGCACGGCCGGTTGCAACGGCGCGACGGCACCGTGCTGGTCGCACACCCAGTCGCTGGACCACAGGCCAGGCGACTTCAGCCGCCCCGCGCAGCGCGGGCAGCTCGGGTCGGCCCTCATGGCTTGACGGTCCCGCCGATGACTGTGTCGCCGTCAAGGTCTCCCGAATGGCTACTCGACGACGCGACGCGTGACCGGCGGGTCGTCCTCGACGACGCGACGGGTCGCCATCGGGTCGTCGACGACCTCCTCGACCACGCGGCGCCGCCGGACCGGCCGCTGCACCACCACGCGGCGTCGGGTCGGGCCGGCTCCGTTGCCGAGCAGGCTGCCGGCCATCACCAGCACGAGCACGACGACGAGGATGATCAGGACGGCAGTCATCGGTGACCCCGTTCTCTAGGCTGCTCGGAATGTTCCCGGACCCCGCGGCCACGAAACGGCGTATCCCCTGTGTGGGGGCGCTGGTCCACGACGACGCGGGCCGCCTGCTCGTCGTACGGCGGGCCCACGCGCCCGCTGCGGGACGCTGGTCGGTGCCCGGCGGGCGGGTCGAGCCGGGCGAGTCCGACGAGCAGGCCGTGGTCCGGGAGGTGCTCGAGGAGACCGGGCTGCACGTGGTCGTCGGCCTGCGGGTCGGCACCGTCCAGCGCCCCGGGCCGGACGCGACGATCTTCGACATCCGCGACTACGCGTGCGCGCTGAGCGTGACGACGACCCCGGTGGCCGGGGACGACGCTGCCGAGGTGCGCTGGGTGTCCCGGCCCGAGCTGCGGGAGCTTCGGCTCGCCGACGGCCTCTGGGACGCGCTGGAGAGCTGGGGGATGCTGCCCACCTGACCGAGGCGGAGCTGGGTCGTCAAGAGTTCGCCATTTCGCCCCGATGAAGTGCTGTGAACTCCTACGGTGCAGACATGAGGTCGGGAACAGGTCCAGCCGGCAAGCCGGTGAAGTTCGGGCTGACCTGGTCACAGCGGCGGGCCTTCGCGCTCAGCGTGCTCGGCTTCCAGGCCCTGGTCTGGGCAGACGTCCTCCTCAACGACGGCCGCTTCGGCGGCAGCTGGCGGACGGCGCTGGTCGGCGTCGGCCTCCTCGGCATGGCGGCAGCGACCTGGTGGATCGGGACCTCGGCCACCCGCCGCGGCCTGGTCATCCACGCCCTGCCCTCGATGGTGATCCCGTGGGACGACGTGCACGAGATCGAGGTCGAGATGTCCCTGGGCATCTCCACGGTGGTCGTCCACCACGGCAAGAGCCGCAAGACCCGCCTCGCGGCGCCGACGACCGGCCCGATGGGCCGCGACGAGCACTTCCAGGAGAAGGTCCGCGTGCTGCGCACGTTCTGGGCGGCGAACCGCACCAGCCAGCAAGCCGCCTGACCGCGTAGGACTGCTGGCTCGGACGCAGCCGGCTCGCGTCCGCTTGGGCACCATCACCTTGCGCCGGAACACGCACACGAGGACGCCGTCCTGGTTGAGACCGCGCGTCTCCACCTGCACGACACCTCGATCGGGCTTCGACCGTGACTCCGTCATGTCCAGCACGGTCGTCTCGCCGTAGATGGTGTCGCCGTGGAACGTCGGGTGGACGTGCTTGAGCGACTCGACCTCGAGGTTCGCGATCGCCTTGCCCGACACGTCGGGCACCGACATGCCGAGCAGCAACGAGTAGATGTAGTTGCCGACGACGACGTTGCGACCGAACTCGGTCGACGTCGCGGCGTAGTGGGCGTCGAGGTGCAGCGGGTGGTGGTTCATCGTGAGCAGGCAGAAGAGGTGGTCGTCGTACTCCGTGACCGTCTTGCCGGGCCAGTGCTTGTAGACGGCACCGACCTCGAACTCCTCGTAGTAGCGGCCGAACTGCATGACGATCCTCTCTGCCGGTGTCGCCGGAATCCTGCCACTCACTCCCAGGTCGTCGGGATGCCGTGGGGGTGAGCGACGCCGAGGATGCGGTCCTCCCCGCCCGGCCACGTCTGCAGACGGACGAGGAACTCGGGCTCGGCACCGGGCACCCGCCGCTGCGGCTCGAGTCGCAGGTGCGCCAGCCTGCCCGCGTCTCCTGCTCCGGCACCGAGGTCGGCAAGTCGCTGCTCCACGGCGGCCCGCTCGTCCGGCGAGCAGGTACTGCCACACGACCGAGTGCCAGAGAACCGTGGTCGTGCCCGGGCGCAGCTCGATGCTTTGGACGAAGTCGCCCGCCGCCATCTGGTGCACCGTGGCAGGCACCCGGGCCGCGAGATCGAGCGCACCGCGGAGCCGCTCGAGCCGGTCGAGCTGGTCGGGCCAGACGTACGACGTGAGCCGTAGCCGTCCGTCCGGGGTCGTGGGGTCGAGCGGCGCAGAGTCGCAGCCGGCGCGCTCGACGACCTCCATCCGCGCGTCTAGCGGCGGCAGTGGGCCTCGCCACGGGTCCGTCAGCACGACGGACGACGTCTCGGGCCCGACGCCGGACCCGTCCGGCAACGCCACCCGGAACTGGTCGGCCCGCAGGTTGAGGCCGGCGCTCGCACCGATCTCGAACAGTCGCAGGGGCAGGGGGTGACGTGCGGCCACGTGCAGCAGCCCGCCGAGCAGGGCCGCGGCGCGGCCGATCTCGTTGGTCTGCGGCGGCTGGTTGAGGCCGGCTCGGAGCTCGTCGCGGTGATGCTCGAGGACCGCGCGCAGCGCGGGCCAGGCGCCCTCGGCGTCGGCTCGTCCGCCGACCGACGGGAAGAAGAGCGCCAGCTCGGGCGCCCGTCGTTCGAGGACCAGCCGGTGCACCCCGCCCAGCAGCCGCAACGGGAGCGCGGACGACCTCGCATCGTCCTCGTGTCCGGCGAGGACGGTGGCGGCGGGCCCACCGGCGAGGACGTCCGCTGCGACGCTCGCCAGAAGCGCGGCATAGAGCGGCGACCCCAGTTCCTCGCACGCCTCCGCCTGCATCGCGGACCAGCCACGCCAGGCGCTCGGCCGGCCTGGCGCCGGCGCTCACCCCTGCAGGCTCAGCCGGGCGAGCAGGTCCCGCGCGGCGTCGGCGTGCTGGTGATGACAGAGCAGCTCGTAGCGCCGGGCGACGATCTGGCTGTTGGAGGTGAAGTCGCGGCGCCCGCCCGTGGCCGCGTAGCCGATCAGCCCGAAGACGGTGCCGAACACGGCGCCGTAGGCGATGCCCGAGAGCACGAGGACGAAGAAGCTGGTGCCGCTGTCGGAGAAGATGCCGAGCAGGGTGCCGACGAACAGGCCGAACCACGCACCGGAGGCTGCGCCGCCGAGGGCAGCGCGACCGCGGGTCAGCCGGCCGGTCACCCGCTCCACCATCTGCAGGTCGCTGCCGACGATGGTGACGTTCTCGACCGGGAACTCGTTGTCGGACAGGTAGTCGACCGCCCGCTGCGCCTCGGCGTACGTGTCGAACGACCCCACCGGGAGCCCGCTCGGCGGGGTGGGCAGGCCTTGCGGTCGCTGTGCCATGTGTGCCTCTCAGCCGCGCAGGGCGTACTCCTCCAGGAGCCGCCTACCGATGATCATCTTCTGGATGTCGGACGTGCCTTCACCGATCAGCAGCATCGGCGCCTCCCGGTAGAGCCGCTCGATCTCGTACTCCTTGGAGTAGCCGTAGCCGCCGTGGATGCGGAACGAGTCCTCGACGACCTCCTTGCAGTACTCGCTCGCGAGGTACTTGGCCATCCCGGCCTCGACGTCGTTGCGCTCGCCGGCGTCCTTCTTGCGCGCCGCCATCACCATCATCGCGTGCGCCGCCTCGACCTTGGTCGCCATCTCGGCGAGCCGGAACATCACCGCCTGGTGCTGGGCGATCTGCTTGCCGAACGTCTCACGCTGCTGGGCGTAGCGGATGCCGAGCTCGAACGCCCGCAGCGCGACACCGCAACCGCGGGCCGCGACGTTGACGCGGCCCACCTCGACGCCGTCCATCATCTGGTAGAAGCCCTTGCCCGTCTCGCCACCGAGCACGCGGTTGCGCGGAACACGGAAGCCGTCGAAGACCGCCTCGGTCGAGTCGACGCCCTTGTAGCCCATCTTCTCGATCTTGCCGGGGATGGTGAGCCCCGGCATCGTCTCGCCGAAGCCGGGCTCCTTCTCGACGAGGAACGTCGTCATGTTGCGGTACGCCGAGTCGGCACCCTCGTCGGTCTTCACCAGGACGGCGAGCAGGTTCGACGTGCCGCCGTTGGTGATCCACATCTTCTGGCCGGTGATGAGATAGTCGTCGCCGTCGCGCACCGCCTTGGTCGAGATGGCGCTCACGTCCGAGCCGAGCGCGGGCTCGGACATCGAGAACGAGCCGCGCACCTCGCCGGTCGCCATCCGCGGCAGGAACGCCGCCTTCTGCTCGTCGGTGCCGTGCTGCTGGATCAGGTAGGCGACGATGAAGTGCGTGTTGATGATGCCGCTGACGCTCATCCAGCCGCGGGCGATCTCCTCGACGACGAGCGCGTAGGTGAGCAGCGACTCACCGAGCCCGCCGTACTCCTCGGGGATCATCAGCCCGAACAGGCCCATCTCCTTCATGCCGTCCACGATTCGCTGCGGGTACTCGTCGTCGCGCTCGAGCTGCGCGACGTTCGGCAGGATCTCCTTGTCCACGAAGTCCGCGGACGGTCTTGAGGATCTCCTGCTGGATGTCGGTCAGACCTTCGGTCTGCGCGAGGCGTGCCACGACGAGATCTCCTTGCAGGCGGCGGCGGTTATGCCGAGTATGACGGCTGCTGTCTTGGCTCGCGTCGTGCGGTGCCCGCTCGGGCGCTTCGAACGACGACGTGCGGGACATCCCTGCCGCCCGGCCCTTCGCCGCCACCACGAGCGCCATCTTGCGCGACGCCTCGTCGATCATCTCGTCGCCGAGCATCACCGCGCCGCGCATGCCGCCGGCCTCGGAGGTGTAGTGCTCGTAGGCGTCGAGGATCAGCTCGGCGTGGTCGTAGTCGTCCTGGCTCGGCGAGTAGACCTCGTTCGCCGCGTCGATCTGGCCGGGGTGCAGCACCCACTTGCCGTCGAAGCCCAGCGCGGCCGAGCGGCCGGCCACCCGCCGGAAGCCGTCGACGTCCTTGATCTGCAGGTACGGCCCGTCGATCGCCTGCAGGTCGTGGGCTGCGCGCCGCCATCAGGATGCGCATCAGGATGTAGTGGTAGGCGTCGCCGACGTCGTAGCCCGGCGGCTGTTCCCCGACGACGAGCGAGCGCATGTTGATCGACGCCATGAAGTCGGCCGGCCCGAAGATGATGGTCTCCAGCCGCGGCGACGCGGCCGCGATCGCGTCGACCTCGACCAGCCCGCGCGCGTTCTCGATCTGCGCCTCGATGCCGATGCGGCCGACCTCGAGCCCGATCGTCTTCTCGATCTGGGTGAGCAGCAGGTCGAGCGCGACGACCTGCTCGGCGCGTCTGCACCTTCGGCAGCATCACCGCGTCGAGGTTGGCGCCGGCGCCCTCGACGACGGCGATGACGTCGCGGTAGGTCCACTGCGTGGTCCAGTCGTTGACCCGCACGACGCGGCGTCTTGCCGGCCCAGTCGCCGTCGTTGAGCGCCGCCACGATGTTCGCCCGCGCGTCCTCCTTGGCCAGCGGCGCGACCGAGTCCTCGAGGTCGAGGAACACCTGGTCGGCGGGCAGGCCCTGCGCCTTGCCGAGCATCTTCGGGCTGCTGCCCGGCACGGCGAGGCAGGAACGGCGGGAGCGCAGGCGGCGGGACTCGCCCATCGGGTGCACCTTTCGACCTTGGCGGTGCGGGGAGCCTAGCGACGGCTCATTCGGCCGGCACCGACGCCTCCGCGGCGTCGCGGCGCGAGCCGAGATGACGAGCCGAGCCCGAGCAGCAGCAGCGCCGGCGGGCAGGACCGCGAGCGGCGGCGACTGGCCCAGGAACACGGCGGCGATCAGTGCCGCCCCGGGCACCTCGAACAGCAGCGCCAGCGACACCACGGTCGGGCTCGTCGTACGCAGCACCAGGTTGAACAGCGAGTGCCCGAGCAGCTGCGCGCCGAGCGTGAGGGCCAGCAGCTGCAGCCAGGTCTTGCTGTCGTAGCCGACCAGGTCACGCCGGCCGAGAGGCAGACGACGAGCAGCAGCAGCGCGCAGGTCGAGTAGCAGACGAGCGTGTACGCCGTGGTGCTGACGGTGCGCCGCACCTCGGCGCCGACGACCGTGTAGAAGGCGCGACGAACATCCCACCGAGCAGGGCGAGCAGGTCACCGACCAGCGCCCGCGGCTCGAGGAGAAGTCCACGCCGGTCAGGACGACGACGCGCGACCAGGGCGACCGCCGATGCCGACCCAGGCCCGGCCGGGGCACGTGCGTGGCCCGTGGCTCGCGCGATCAGCGCCACCCAGACCGGCTGCGTGCACACGATCGCCGTCGCCGACGCGACGGAGGTGAGCCGCAGGCTCGGCACCCAGGTGGCGAAGTGCACGGCGAGCAGCACACCGGCGCCGAGCGCCCATCGCCACTCGCGGCGGGATCATGCCGCGCAGCTCGCGCGCGGTGGCCGGAGCGCGGCGAACGGCGCGATGGCGGCGACGGCGAGCGCGTTGCGCCAGAACGCGATCGCCAGGCGGGCGCGGCGATCGCGGCCATCAGCGGGCCGGACGTCGACACCGCGAGGACGCCGACGGCATCAGCAGCAGGTCGACGCGGTGGGCGGACGGTGGACCGGCGGCACCGCGGACGGCTCGGCCGACTCGGCCTCACCGCCCGTGCTGTCACTGCGCCCATCTGTCCAGCCGCATGTGTGGCACGCTCCGCCCCGTGACGCACGACCACGATCGCCGACACCGCGCGCTGGTCGAGGAAGCATGCCGCAAGTCGGCCATGTTCTGGCTGCGACCGGCCGGCGACGGGCAGCGTCGCGATGGCGTGGCACGTCTGGCATCGACGGCGCCGTCGTACGTCGTGAGTGGCGGGCTCGAGCAGCCGCTGCCCGCGATGCCCGACGGGGAGCCGGTCGACGGTGACCGTGCGCAGCAAGGACACCGGCGGCCGCCTGGTGGCCTGGGTCGGCGTCGGCCACCAGGGTGGAGCCGGGCGCGCCGGAGTGGGACAGCGCCGTGCCCGAGCTGCACGCGAAGCGGCTCAACCCCACCGACGGCGAGGCAGCAGCCCGAGCGCTGGGCGCGCGAGTCGACGGTCACCCGGCTCGCAGCCGACCGGCGAGCTGCGTCGAGTCGCCCGGCCGGATGCCGCACCGCTCGCACGCCGCCGAGCCGCCGCGAGCCCGGCCACGACCCGCGGGCCGTTGCCGTTCGTGGTCGGCCGCCGAGCGCGCCGCCGCCGGTAGCCTGAGCGCTCTCGTGAGCGGCGCGCCGACAAGGGTCTTCATCGCGCGCCTGGCCGGGATCGCCGTGTTCGACCCCATGGGCGACCAGGTCGGGCGGGTGCGCGACGTCGTCGTGACCCTGCGCATCGGCAGCGAGCCGCCGCGCGTCCTCGGACTGGTCGTCGAGGTGCCCGGCCGCCGGCGCATCTTCCTGCCGATGACCCGGGTGACCTCGATCGACTCCGGCCAGGTCATCACGACCGGCCTGGTGAACATGCGCCGCTTCCAGCAGCGGCCGACCGAGACGCTCGTCCTCGGCGAGCTGCTCGACCGCCAGGTGACCCTGCAGGACAGCCCGGTCACCGTCGAGGACGTCGCGATGGAGCAGCAGCGCACCCGCGACTGGGTCGGTGACCCGGCTGTTCGTGCGCCGGCCGGGCAAGGGGCTTCGCCGCCGCGGCGAGGCGCTGACCGTCGACTGGGACGAGGTGACCGGGCTCTCGCTCGTCGAGGAGGGACAGGGCGCGGCGAACCTGCTGGCGACGTTCGAGAAGCTCAACGCCGCCGACCTCGCCACCGTGCTGCACGAGCTCTCCCCGAAGCGCCGCATCGAGGTCGCGTCGGTCCTCGACGACGAGACGCTCGCCGACGTGCTCGAGGAGCTGCCCGAGGACGACCAGGTCGAGATCCTCGGCAAGCTCGAGGAAGAGCGCGCAGCCGACGTCCTCGAGGCGATGCAGCCCGACGACGCGGCCGACCTGCTCGCCGAGCTGCCGCACCAGGAGGCGCAGAAGCTGCTCGAGCTGATGGAGCCGGACGAGGCGGCGCCGCTGCGCCGGCTGCTGGAGTACTCCGACGACACCGCCGGCGGCATGATGACGAGCGAGCCGGTCATCCTGCCTCCCGACGCCACCGTCGCCGAGGCGCTGGCCCGGGTCCGCATGCCGGAGATCTCCCCGGCCCTGGCGGCGCAGGTCTACGTCTGCCGGCCGCCGCTGGAGACGCCGACCGGCCGGTTCCTCGGCCTCGTGCACATCCAGCGGCTGCTGCGCGAGCCGCCCTCCACGCTGGTGGGCGGCGTGGTCGACAGCGGCATCGAGCCGCTGCACGTCGACGTACCGCTGCCGGCGATCACCCACCACCTGGCGACCTACAACCTGGTCGCGGCGCCGGTCGTCGACGAGAACGACCACCTGCTCGGCGCGGTCACCGTCGACGACGTGCTCGACCACCTGCTGCCCGACGACTGGCGCGAGCAGGACCGGAGCGCGATGCACATCTCCGGGGGCACCGATGGCTCTTGAGCGCCGCCGCCCCCGGGGCAGGCTCGACCAGCCGCGCGAGGTCCGTCGCGGGCTGGTCCCGACACCGGCGTACGACGCCGACGCGTTCGGCCGGCTGAGCGAGCGCATCGCGCGGTTCATCGGGACCGGACGGTTCCTCGTCTACATGACGGTCTTCGTGATCGTCTGGCTGATCATCAACACGCTCGCCGCGAAGTACATCTTCGACGAGTACCCGTTCGTGTTCCTGACCCTCATCCTGTCGCTGCAGGCGTCGTACGCCGCGCCGCTGATCCTGCTCGCGCAGAACCGCCAGGCCGACCGCGACCGGGTGCAGTACGAGCAGGACCGGGCCCGGGCCGAGCGCAACATCGCGGACACCGACTACCTCACCCGCGAGCTGGCCGCGCTGCGGATGGCCGTCGGCGAGGTGGCCACCCGCGACTTCCTCCGCTCCGAGCTGCGCCAGCTGCTCGACGAGCTCGAGGAGCGCGACGACGACCAGGCCACGGGCGGCGGCCGGGGCTGAGCCCTCCGGGGGCGACGTAGCATCGGGGGCATGCCCGCAACTCCGACATCCGAGCAGGTCCACGCCGCACTGGCGACCGTGAACGACCCGGAGATCCGCCGGCCCATCACCGAGCTCGGCATGGTCAAGGGCGTCGAGATCACGCCGGAGGGCCAGGTGCGGGTCGATGTCTTCCTCACCGTCGCGGGCTGCCCGATGCGCGACCAGATCACCCGGGAGGTGACCGCGGCGGTCGAGCAGGTCGACGGGGTCACCGGAGTGCAGGTCGAGCTCGACGTGATGAGTGCCGAGCAGCGGCAGGCACTTCAGGGCCAGCTGCGGGGTGGTCAGGCCGACAAGGAGATCCCGTTCGCCAACGCCGACTCCCTCACCCGGGTGTTCGCCGTAGCGTCCGGCAAGGGCGGCGTCGGCAAGTCGTCCGTGACGGTCAACCTGGCGGCGGCGATGGCCGCGACCGGGCTCAAGGTCGGAGTCGTCGACGCGGACATCTACGGCCACTCGGTGCCGCGGATGCTCGGTGTCACCGGCCGGCCGACCCAGGTCGAGCGGATGATCCTGCCGCCTGTGGCGCACGACGTGAAGGTCATCTCGATCGGCATGTTCGTCGCCGACAACGCCCCGGTCCTCTGGCGCGGGCCGATGTTGCACCGCGCCCTGCAGCAGTTCCTCGCGGACGTGTTCTGGGGCGACCTCGACGTCCTCCTCATGGACCTGCCTCCCGGGACCGGCGACATCGCGATCTCGGTCGCCCAGCTCGTCCCGCCAGCCGAGATCCTGGTGGTGACCACACCTCAGGAGGCCGCCTCGGAGGTCGCGCAGCGGGCCGGCACCATCGCCCTGCAGACCCACCAGCAGATCGCGGGCGTCGTGGAGAACATGTCGTGGCTGCCGTGCCCGCACTGCGACGAGCGCATCGACGTGTTCGGCACCGGCGGCGGCCAGGCGGTCGCCGACGGGCTGACGCGGGCGATCGGAGCGCCGGTGCCGCTGCTCGGACAGGTGCCGATCGACATCCGGCTGCGCGAGGGCGGTGACTCCGGCCGGCCGTTGGTCCTCGACGACCCGGACGCCCCCGCTGCCCGCGAGCTCATCGCGATCGCCGAACGGCTCGGAGGCCGCAGCCGCGGCCTGGTCGGCCGATCCCTGGGCCTGACCCCCGCTAGTCGCTAGGTGGTGTCGGGGTCGTAGGGCGGTGTCGCGTTCGGCTGGGTCTCGGTCGTCTTGCGGGCCCGGGCCGGGCGGTCGTCGGCGGGATCGGGGTCCGAATTGATATGCACGTCGCCGTCCAGGTCGAGGGGGTCCATGACGTGCTTGCGCAGCGCGGTCCGCGGGTTGAGGTCCTCCAGCGAGATGCCCTGCAGTTCGGGACCGAGCTCGCGACGGACGTCGTCGCGGGCGGTGTTCGCCATCTTGCGCACCTGGTGGAGCATCCTCGCCGCGTCCGCGGCGAACTTCGGCAGCTTGTCGGGACCGAGGACGAGAAGCGCCACCACGGCTAGCCCGAGGAACTCCCCCATCCCGATGTCGAACACGACTGCGTCAGCCCTTCGACGAGCCGAGCGTGACCTTGACGCTCCGCTCGTCGCCGTCGCGGCGCACGGTCAGGGTGATGGTGTCTCCTGGGCTGCGGCTACGGATCGCGACGATGAGCTCCGAGCTGTCGGCGACGGGCTTGCCGTCGATGGCCACGATCACGTCACCAGGCTCGAGTCCGGCGCGTTCGGCCGGGCCACCGGGCACGATCGGTGCGGTGCCGTTGTTGGCCGCTGACGAGGCGATGCGGGCGCCCTCGCCGTCGTACGCCCCGTCCAGGCTCGCGCCGATGATCGGGAACTGCGCCTCACCGGTGTCGAGGATCTGCTCGACCGTACGTCGAGCCTGGTTGATCGGGATGGCGAAGCCGACGCCGATGCTGCCGCTCTGGCCGGTGAGGCTGCCACCGAGGGTCGCGATCGCGGAGTTGACCCCGACCACCTCGCCGTCGAGGTTGACGAGCGGCCCGCCGGAGTTGCCGGGGTTGATGGCCGCATCGGTCTGGATCGCGTTGATGTAGGCGCTGTCGCTCCCGCCGCTCTCGCCGGCGGTGACGGGTCGGTCCTTGGCGCTCACGATGCCGCTGGTCACGGTGCCCGACAACCCGAGCGGCGAACCGATCGCGATGACCGGGTCGCCGACGACGACGCTGTCGGAGTTGCCGAGCGGCAGCGCGTCGAGGCCCTTGGCGTCCACCTTCAGCACGGCCAGGTCATAGCTGGCGGAGGTGCCCACGACGCGCGCATCCGCCGTCGTACCGTCGGCGAACGAGACCGTCACGCCCGAGCTCCCGGCATCAGCGACGACGTGGTTGTTGGTGACGATGAAGCCGTCGTCGTCGAGCACGAAGCCGGAGCCGGTCCCGTCAGCGCCGTTCGCCGTCTCGACCTTGATCTGCACCACGCTGGGCAGCACCTTCGCCGCCACGCCGGCGATGCTGTTGGCCGGGCGCTCCACCGACCTGGCCGGCGCGCTCCCCAGGTTGGTGCCCTCGACCGTCACGCTGTCGTTCTCGCGCTCGGCGAGGAGGTAGCCGGCCGCGCCTCCGGCGCCGCCGGCGAGCAGCGCGATGACCAGGGCGAGCGCGACGAGGAGACCCGTGCCAGGTGCGCGGCGCTCCCGGGGCCCCCCGCCGAGGGTGTCGATGGGTGCGCCGGGGACGTCCCAGATGGTGCTCTCGTAGTCGGCGTAGGACGGCGCGGAAGCCCCGGTGCCCGGCAGCGGGGTCGTCTGCTCGGTGACGTAGGACGGGGTGTCCCAGCTCCCACCGCTCGGCTGGGACCACCACGGCACGTCGGCCTGCGGCTCGCTCGCCGGCGGCGCTGCCTCCGGGCGGGTGTCGTCGCTCATGCGTCCTTCGCTTCCTGTCGCCGCTAGCCGAACGGGTTGAACCATGATGCGACACGCTCGAAGCCGCGTCCGAGCCGGTGCCATGCCCCGGCGTCATCGACGGGGTCGTGCGGCAGAGCCGCCACCACCTCGTCCACCGTAGAGCCTGGGGCGTCCGCGACAAGAGTGAAGACGGTCCCCTGCGCCGACCAGACCACGCGTTGCGGCATGCCGTCGCGGACGTAGACGGCGCGGCCGTCGCTCTCCTCGAGGCGGTAGCCGTCGAGGTTCTCCGCGTCGAGGCGCCCGCGCTGCTCGAACAGCGACACGCTGGCCAACCCGTTGGAGTAGCTCAGGTGCAGGATCGGCTTGTCCTTACCGCCGCCGCGGCGGGCGTCCACCAGGTCCAGCGAGCCGGGCAGCTCATCGGGGCAGTGCCACCCCTTGGTCTCCATGGCGCTCCGGTCGGAGTAGTCCACCGTGGTCGACCAGGCCTTCGGCATCGCTGGTGGCAGGTGCTGCCGGGTTGCCGACGGCTTGCCCACGACGATCTCGACGAACGCGCTGGCCCTCGTCGTACGGCCGTGCTCGTCGTAGACCTCGCGGCGGAGCACCAGGCCGGTGGCGGCGTCGAGCCAGAACCGCGCCGCCGGCCGGTCGGAGCCGGGCCAGCGTGCCTCGACCAGGTCAGTCGGGCGGCCGGACACCGAGGCCCGCCCTGCCAACGTGATCGTGTAGTTGCCGGCCAGCCGCTGCAGTGCCGTGCCCACGCCGATGACCGAAGGCTCGGTGCCGTCGGCCGGGAGGAAGGTGTCCGCCGCGGGGTTCTGGGTGGTCGCCCCGGTGTGGACCGTCGTCCCACGACCCGGCCGGTGGTCCACCTCGACCACCAGGCTGGTGGATCCGGCTTCGCTCCACGCCGAGACGAACTGCACGCCGTGGTAGGCGACGGTTGCGGGCGCCTGGCTGGCCCGCTCCAGCAGCTGCAGGGCCTGTGCGTCGCTGTGCACCCGGTCGACCCAGGCGACGGTACGGCGGGTGGGCGCCGCGCCGGTTGCCGTTCCGAGGAGCAGGGCGAGCAGGGCAACGGGCGCAACCAGCCCGGCGACGCCGACCCGGCCGTTCCCCAGAGCGGGCCGGCTCACCGGCCGGTCGCCTGTGGGGCGAAGGTCAGGCCGCCGAAGGAAGCGGTGACGGCGTCGAATGCAGGGTCGCCCAGCGGCTGACCCGAGGTGGTCGCCGCGTGCTCGACGGAGAGCTCGGCGGCCGGCGGCAGCACCGGAGCGCCGGGCTGCTGCGGTGCGGCGCCGGCCATGAAGGCGGCCCCCAGCAGCAGTCCCGCGGCGGAGACGGCCGTCACGGCCGTGTAGCGGGCCCGGCGGGACCGCGGTGTGCTCGACCGAAGGCGGCCGGGTCGCTGGGGGTCGTTGCGGCCCCGGGGCCGGGTCAGACCGCGACCACGCCCCGGGGAGGGCAGGGTCGGCACCACGGGCGCGAGCGGCATCCGGCGCTCCCGCGGCTGCATCGGCTCACCGGGTTCGGCGAGCCCCAGCAGTCGCGAGGTCAGGGCCGGTGATGCGGGCGGCGTGGGAGCGATGGCGAGCCGGTCCTTGACCCCGCGCTCCTCCTCGAGCTGGGAGCGGCAGGACGGGCAGTGCGCGATGTGGGCCAGCGCTCTGTCGCGCTCCTGGTGGCCGAGCTCGCCGTCGACGAGGGCGGAGATGCGCTGGCCCAGGTGCTGCGGGCGGATCACGGCGGACCCTCGCGTCCGACGTCGGCCGGGCGGCGGCCGGCGGCCCGGTGCTCGAGCGCCGCGCGGAGCTGGCTGCGGCCGCGGTGGATGCGGCTGCGAACGGTCCCGAGCTTGATCCCGAGCGTGGCGGCGATCTCCTCGTAGGACAGGCCCTCGATGTCGCAGAGCACGACGGCTGCGCGGAAGTCCGGCGTCAGCTCGTCCAGGGCCTTCTGGATGTCGGGGTCGAAGTGCTGGTCGTCGTAGACCTGGGCCGGGCTGGGCTCGCGGCCGGCGAGCCGGTCACCGGCGTCCTCGCCGAGGGCGTCGAACCGGATGCGCTGCTTGCGGCGGACCTGGTCGAGGAACAGGTTGGTCGTGATCCGGTGCAGCCAGCCCTCGAACGTGCCGGGCGTGTAGCTGGACAGCGACCGGAAGACCCGGACGAACACGTCCTGGGTGAGGTCCTCGGCGTCGTAGGGGTTGCCGGTGAGGCGGTAGGCGAGCCGGTAGACGCGGGCCGAGTGGGTGCGGACCACCTCGTCCCAGGTGGGCGGTGCCCAGTCGGGCTGGCTGGTCCTCGGGGCGAGCCCACCGGTGTCGTCGGTCACCAGCGCACCTCCCCGATCCAGAACGGCCACTGCACTCATGGTGCCTCGAAATCCTTCCTTGGTCGCAACCGGGCACGCCGGACTGGTGTTCCCTGGCAACGACTCGCCCCGTGATCGCGTTCCGCTGGGGCGCTCACCCCACTAGGCTCGGCCCCGCCGGACACGTGCAGCGAGCAAGCCGCGGAGGCAGCCATCAGCGAGAACCACCAGTCCAGCTGGGCCTATGCCGAGGACTTCGTCGCCGAGGACGGCGTCCTCGCCACTGCGAGGGCGAAGGGGGACGAGCTGGGCTGCGTGCCCGTCCAGCCCGGGTGCCGGGGCCGCGCTGCGCCTGCTGGCCGCCACGGTGGGGGCCAAGGCGGTGGTCGAGGTGGGGACCGGCGCAGGGGTGGCCTCGGTCTGGCTGCTGCGGGGGATGCGGCCCGACGGCGTCCTGACCACCGTGGACGTCGAGCCGGAGCACCAGCGGGCTGCCCGCGAGACGCTCACCGAGGCCGGCATCCCGGCCAACCGGGTGCGGCTGATCTCCGGGCGCGCCCTCGAGGTGCTGCCCCGGCTCAGCGACGGCGGCTACGACCTGGTGTTCGTCGACGCCGACAAGGAGGAGTACCCCGACTACCTCGAGCAGGCGCTGCGGCTGCTCCGGCCCGGCGGCGTGGTGGCGTTCGACAACGCGCTGTGGCACGGCAAGGTGGCCGACCCGGCGGCACGCGACGAGGAGACCACGGCGATCCGCGAGCTCGGCCGGACGGTGCGCGACGACGAGCGGCTGGTCGCCGGTCTGCTCCCCTGCGGCGACGGGCTGCTGTGCGCCGTCAAGAAGCCGGAATAGATCCAGCCGCAGCTGCCTGCGGCCCGGGTCCGGCCGCGAACCCCGCCGCACCCTCGGCCACGCCGACGACCTCGAACGTCTCGTACAGCACCGGCGGTGACCCGATGATGCGGGTGCCCGGCGAGTCGCCCATGCCGGCCCGGTCGGCCTCGGCGAAGGCGTCCCGCGCCTGCGCGGACTCCCACACGTAGGTGCCCTCGAACCACTCGTCCTCGACCATCCGCCAGGTCTTGAACCGCAGGCCCTCCATGCCGGTGAACCGGTCCAGCGAGCGGTCCCGCACGAAGTCCCGCAGCGCCGGGGCGACGTCAGGACCGGCCTCGGCGAGGGACCACCGGACGGCGAGGCCGAACATCGTCACCGCAGCCCCTCCAGCCAGCGCAGCAGCAGCCGGGTGCCGAAGCCGGTGCCGCCCTTGCTGACCTCGTGCTCGTCGCGCTCGGACCGCGCCGGCCCGGCGATGTCCAGGTGCGCCCAGCGCCGCGCACCCACGAACTCGCGCAGGAACAGCGCCGCCACGATCGACCCCCCGTTGATGCCGGGGTCGCGGGAGATGTTGGACAGGTCGGCCACCGACGAGTCGAGCGCGGAGCGGTAGTCGTCGACGAGCGGCATCCGCCAGAGCCGTTCGCCGCTCGTCTCGCCGGCAGCCACCAGCTGCGCTGCCAGCTCCTCGTCGGCCGAGTAGAGCGCGGCGTGGCGGCGGCCCAGACCGATCGACGCGGCACCGGTCAGCGTCGCGAGGTCGACCAGGATGTCCGGACCGAGCTTCTCGTCGGCGTAGGCGAGCGCGTCCGCCAGCACCAGCCGGCCCTCGGCGTCGGTGTTGAACACCTCGACCGTCCGGCCCGCCGTAGTGGCGGATCACGTCGCCCGGCCGCAGTGCGGAGGCGCCGGGCATGTTCTCGGCCGCGGCGACGATGCCGGTGACCGGCACCCGCACGCCGGCGCGCTTGCAGTGCGGACATCACCGCGATGACGGCTCCCCCGGCCGCCATGTCGGTCTTCATCGGGACCATCGCCTCGCGCGGCTTGAGCGAGAGCCCACCGGAGTCGAAGGTGATGCCCTTGCCGACCAGGACGACGTGCGGGGCGCGGGTGCGTCCGCTCGGTCGGTAGCGCAGCTCGATCACCCGGGGCGGCCGGCTCGAGCCCGACCCGACGCCCAGCACCCCGCCCCAGCCCTCGGCCGCCAGCGCCTTCTCGTCGCGGATGTGCACGTCCAGCCCGCTGCGGCGCGCGAGCGCGACGGGCCTGGGCGGCGAGCCACGCGGGGTCCTTCTCGTTGGACGGGGTGTTGGCGAGGTCGCGGGCCAGGTGGGTCGCTGCCGCGGTGCGCTCGGCGGCCTGGACGGCCGCCTCGTTGACGCCGTTGGTCGCGGCATGGAGGTCCACACGGGCCAGCACGGGGCCGTCCGGCGCCGTGCTCTTGCGGCTGAAGCGGTAGGTCGCGAGGAGCAGCCCCTCGACATGGGCCCGCAGCCCGTCGGCGTCCGCACCGCGTGCGGTGTCCGTCGCCAGGCGGTCGGTCTTCGCCGCGCGTGCCAGGGCGGCCCCCGCCCGGCGCAGCGCGAGCGGGCCACCGTCGCCGATGCCGACGAGCAGGACCCGGGTGACCGTGGAGCCCCCGGCAGGCACCGGGACCTCGGTCACCTCTCCCGGCTTGCCCTTGGCGCCGGCCCGCTCGAGGGCGGACCGCAGCGACACGCCGAACGCCGAGTCCAGCGCCGTCGCCGTGTCGTCGCCGACCGCGGCGGCCCCGTCGGCCGGGCGGACAGCCGTGGCCAGCACCTCGGCGTCGGCCGTGGTCAGGGGGCCCGCCGTCAGGCGGACCTGCGCGAGGCGGTCCAAGTCAGCCGGTCATCCGGCGACGTTCTTCAGGGCGTCTCCGAGCGAGTTGGCCTCGTCGGCCGACAGCTCGACGACGAGGCGCCCGCCACCTTCCAGGGGCACCCGCATCACGATCCCGCGGCCCTCCTTGGTGACCTCGAGCGGACCGTCGCCCGTCCGCGGCTTCATGGCCGCCATGCTGGCTCCCTTCGTGACGTCACGCCGCGTCGAATTGCTGTCCATCAGCAACGACACGGCGTCCCTGTTGCGCCCCATTATCCCGGGTGGACCCGCAGCAGCGAAACGCGGCTGCCCTTCAGGCCGACCTGACCGGTCCCTGATCGGGGGTACTGCGGCAGACTGCACCGCGTGAACGCCCGCTCAGCGCTGTTCGACCTGTACGGCGACCATCTGCGTTCCCGCGGTGGTCGCGCCCCTGTCGCCGCCCTGGTGCGGCTGCTGGCGCCGCTCGGCGTGGCCGCCCCGGCGGTCCGCACGGCGGTCTCCCGGATGGTTCGGCAGGGCTGGCTGGAGCCGGTGCGGCTGCCCGAGGGTCCGGGCTATGCCCTCACCCCGCGCGCCGTACGACGCCTCGACGAGGCGGCAGCGCGCATCTACCGCACCCAGCGCTCCGACTGGGACGGCAGCTGGCACCTGCTCGTCACCGCTGCCGCGACCGAGCGCAGCCGCCGCGACCGGGTCCGCAGCGCCCTGACCTTCCTCGGCTACGCCCAGCTCGACGACGCGACCTGGATCGGGCCGCGCCCGTCCGACGAGGTCGACGCGCTGCTCGAGTCCGAGTCGGTCCGGGCCGAGCGGTTCAGCGCGCGGCACGACGGCGACACGTTGGCACTGGTGCGCCAGGCCTGGGACCTCGAAGGTCTCGCCAGGTCCTACACACGCTGGCTGCGCGACGCGCGCGGCATCGCGGCGGCGGCCGACGGCACGGCCAGTGACGAGCAGGCGTTCGCCACCCGGTCCCGGCTGGTCCACGAGTGGCGCAAGTTCCTGTTCCGCGACCCAGGCCTGCCCCGGACCCTGCTGCCCGAGGCCTGGCCGGGCGAGCAGGCAGCCGCCTTCTTCGACGCCGAGAGCCGTCGGCTGCTGCCCGCAGCCGGGCGCTTCGTCGACAGCTGCCTGGTCCCCCAGTGAGCTACCCGATGACGACTGCCCGGAGGCCGACGTGAGCGACACCGTGTTGTACGACGTGACCGACGGCGTGGCGACCGTGACCCTGAACCGGCCCGACGCGATGAACGCCCTGGACACCGAGCTGAAGACAGCGCTGCGCGACACCCTGCTGGCCGCCGCGGAGGACCCGCAGGTCCGCGCCGTCGTGCTGACCGGCAACGGCCGGGCGTTCTGCGTCGGGCAGGACCTCGGCGAGCACGCCACGAACCTGGGCTCCGCGGCGGGCGTGGAAGCCGTTTGGACAACCGTGCCGGAGCACTACACGCCGATCGCGACGGCCCTCGCGACGATGCCCAAGCCGGTCATCGCGGCAGTCAACGGCGTCGCGGCCGGTGCCGGTGCCGCATTCGCCTTCGCGTGCGACTTCCGCATCGTCGCGCAGACCGCGGGCTTCAACCTGGCGTTCGCAGCGATCGGGCTGTCGGCTGACTCCGGCTCGTCGTGGACGTTGCCCCGCCTCGTCGGCATGGCGCGCGCGAAGGAGCTGTTGCTGCTGCCGTCAACCGTGCCGGCCGATCGTGCGCTCGAGCTCGGCCTTGCCACCGAGGTGGTCGATGCCGCCGCGGTGCTGCCGACCGCGACTGCGCTCGCGGCACGGCTCGCCGCCGGACCGACGGTTGCCTACGGCGCGATCCGGCGGGCGCTCGCGTTCTCGGCCGGGCACGGGATCGACGAGTCGCTCGCCTTCGAGGGCGAGATGATGGCGCTCACGGGATCAACCGCCGACCATCGCGGCGCCGTGGCGTCGTTCCTGGCCAAGGAGAAGCCGGTGTTCGAAGGGCACTAGCGGGGTGCAGTCGACGAGCGAGCGTGTTGCCTCAACGACGTGAGAACTGCAGCGGCCGTAGCACGGGGTTGCTCGGTCCACCCTCGACGACGAAGAGCTGCAACGTGTTGCGGCCCGCCTTGAACCTCTCGTCGAAGACCAGGCCCGCAAATCTGATCTCCTTGCCCGTGATGTCGGCGAACGAGATGGGCACCGCACCGATGGTGCCGTTGACGGCGACGGCGATCGGCGTTCCGGCCGGCACGCCCTTGACTCGGCCATAGATCATCGCGGGGATGGTGCCGGACTTCGGGTCGACGGTGAACGTCTCTCCGAGGTTGACGGTCGCGCTCGCGGGTGAGGCGCCGCTGACGCGCAAGTCACTGACCTGCTTGTTGACCAAGTCGCGATCGGGACCGTACTCGTAAAGGCCTTCCACGCCGTGCTCCGGTCGGGCAAGCTCGTCGATCACGCCTGCGAGCAACCGTGGCGTGGCCTTGCTGTCGGAGAAGTGGACGGTCTTCTGCTTCGAGTTGTTCCACCGCTTCTCGTCGGTCTTGCGCAGGTCGGGACCGAGCCCGGAGAAGCCGTCGACGCGCCAGGGGATCTTCACGTCCAGCACATCGGCAATCGTCGGCAGCAGGTCGATGTTCTCCCAGTTCCGGTCGTCGATGCGGCCCTTGGCCGTGCCGGGCAGCTTGACGAACGTCGGTACGTAGGCGACCTCAGGCACGCTGCCCTGGGTCTTGGGGTCGACGTCGCGGTCGATCGGATGCTTGGTCCCGTGCTCGAACCAGATGCCGTGGTCGCCGGTCATCACGATCAGCGATTGATCGTAGATTCCCAGCTGCTCGAGCCGATCGATGACCTGGCCCATCAGGGTGTCCGTGTATGCGACGTTGAGCAGGTGGCGCTGGCGGTAGCTCAACTCGCCGCCGGTCGGTGTGCCGGTGGTTGAGGGATTGGTGTGGTGAAACGACCGGTCGACATCCGGGTAGCCCGCGCCGGACGGGAGATGGGTGAAGGGGGCGTGTGGCAGCAAGATGTGCAGGAAGTGCAGCGTGGGCTCGTCGCTTGCCTCGAGTGAGTTGAGGAAGTCCGTGAACCGCGACGGTTGGTGCTCCTTGCCGACGAACCTGCGGAACCACAACTGGTCGGAGCGGTGCGACTCCGACGACTTGGCGGCTGCCTGCTCGCCGGACTCCTCCGCCTCAGCAAACTGGTCACCTGGCTCGACCGAGGACTTCAGCGGCGAGACGAGGAGGCGAGCGGTCGCGGTCGACTCGCGTAGGACGGGGAGCAGGCCGGTGTCGCGTTGGAGCGGCGCAGGCTTGCACTCGGTCGGCGGGCAGAGCTGGGCCACCGACTCGGAGGCAACGACCCGGTAGTCGTCGCTGAGCAGGGTGAAGAGGTTGTCGGGGAACTGGACGTACGACGGTGCGAGCTTCTTCGTCGCATAGACGCCGGTGAGCATGGGCGGCAGCGCCTCCGGGGTCCATCCCGCGACACCCGTGGCATGACGGAACCAGACGCTGTCCTGCTGCAGCCGGGCGAAGTTCGGGTAGACGCGCTCATCCACGAGACCCTTGTTGTTGAGCAGGCTGAGGGTCGGGAACTCGTCGAAATAGATCATGACGATCGGCGGTCTGGCGCCGTCGCCCGATGCGCGTGCGTTGCTCGCCGTGGTCGAGCTGGTGACCAGCGCACCGACCGGCGTCGTGAGGAGGAACAGCAGCGCGAAGATGAGTGGAGCAGGCGTCAGGTAGGTCAGGAAGGTTCGGACGGTCGAACTTCGCAGCAGAAGCACCGTGGCCGCTGCTCCGAGGACGAGCCCCAGCGCCAGCAAGGAGTAGCCGCGGTCGGGAATCAGCTTCTTGGCGACCTGGATCGCCAGCGCAGTGAGAAGCAGCGCGACGAACAGCAGATGGACCGCGCGCCTGGCGACCTCCCCGGCCAGTCCGACGACTTGCTCGACAACCCACAGCACGAGCGTCGGAGCGAAGGTGACGACCAACACGAAGAGAACGATGTCGGTGCGCTCTGCCCGGTGGAAGACAAAGAACTCTGGCGCGCGCCCCGTGACGTCGAGCAGTGGCTGCGTGATCGCAAAGGCTGTGAGAACGAACAGCTCGAGCAGTCGTCGGACTGAGTCACGAGATGGCCGCAGTCTGGACGCGATGGCAGCCGCGGAACGACGGTCGCGAACGGAGCCAGGCTCTTCTGAGGTGGTCAACGGGGTCGCGTCCACACTGTCGAGGCGGTCAGTACGTCAGCGGCAAATGATACGTGCTCGCGCGGGTAGGTCGTTCCCGAGGGGCCGGGCACCGGAGGGTGGGGTGCTAGCGGAACGCGCAGCCGGCGAGGTGGTCGTTGACCATGCCGGTGGCCTGCATCAGGGCGTAGGCGGTGGTCGGGCCGACTAACCGGAAGCCGTCACGCTTGAGCGCCTTGGCCATCGCTGTCGACTCCGGAGTCACGGCCGGCACGTCGAGACCGGTGACCGGCGCCGCTCGGTCCGGCGCGGGGGCGAATGACCAGAGCAGCTCGTCGAGCTTCCCGTCGAGAGCGAGGACGGCCTTCGCGTTCGCGATGGTCGCCTCGACCTTCGCGCGGTTCCGGACGATGCCGGCGTCGGCCATCAGCCGTCGTACGTCGTGGTCGTCGAAGCCGGCGACCCGCACGGGGTCGAAGCCGGCGAACGCGGCCCGGAAGGCTGGTCGCTTGCGCAGGATCGTGAGCCAGGACAGGCCGGACTGAAACGCCTCGAGGCACAACCGCTCATAGAGACCGACCGTGCCGTGCACGGGCCGTCCCCACTCGTCGTCGTGGTAGGCGACGTAGTCGGGCGCACTCGCACCCCACGGGCAGCGCGCCAGGCCGTCGGGTCCGACGACCGGACCGCTCACGCGCCGGCCTCGACCAGCCGGGCGAGCCGGTGCAGCGACCTCGCGACGCCCAGCCGGGTCAACGGTCTCACCACGAGCCAGCCGAGCCGGCCGACGATGCCGAGCGGCAGGTCCAGCCACTCCGACCAGACGACCCGGCTGCGGTCCGTGCCCAGGTCCTGCACCTCGAACGCGCCGGAGCCGCGGACGATCCGCCCGGTGTGGCGCACGACGCAGCGCCGCGGCGGCTCCCAGACCACGATCGTCATCGGGTCGGTGATCCCGACGCGTCCCACGCCGGTGAAGGCCGCGATGCTCGCGCCCTCGGCCCGGCCGCCGGAGGCGGAGGTGAGCAGCATCCACCGGTCGTGCTGATCCCAGTCGGTGAGCAGGTCCCACACCGCCTGTGCAGGCGCGTGTACCTCGGCCGTGACGACCAGCTCGGCCACCGGTCAGCCTTCGGGCGGCCGGGCCGGCTCGCTCGCTTGGACCGGCTCGCTCGCTTGGACCGGCTCGCTCGCTTGGACCGGCTCGGTCGGTTGGACCTGGTCCGTGGGGTTCTGCAGCTCGGCGATCCGGGCGTCCCGGTCCGCCAGCTCGGCAGTGAGCCGGTCCAGCACGTCGTCGACCTCGTCCATCCGGTAGCCGCGGAACGCGAGGGAGAACCGCAGCCGCTCCACGTCGATCGGGCCGACCTCGTCCGGCGGCAGCACGCCGAGCGGGGCCCGGTCCGGATCCACGTCGGGCATCGCGGTCCCGCGGCCGGCAGCAACCAGGGCCACCGCACCCAGGACGGCCAGCACGGCGAGCAGCAGAACGATGGACACGGGAGGATGGTGCCACGCCAGCACCCGATCACGAGACAGGAGCCGCCGTGCGCGACCCCACGAGCCTCACCCTGGGCCGGCGGACGTTCGGACCGGACGACCTGGTCGTGATGGCCATCGTGAACCGGACACCGGACTCGTTCTTCGACCAGGGGGCGTTCACCGAGGACGCGGCCGCCCTGGCGGCGGTCGACCGCGCGGTCGACGAGGGGGCGCAGATCGTCGACCTCGGCGGCGTCAAGGCCGGGCCGGGACCGGCGGTCGACGCGCGGGAGGAGATCCGGCGTACGGCGGGGGTGGTGGCCGCCGTCCGCGCTCGCCATGGCGATCTGGTGATCAGCGTCGACACCTGGCGGGCGGAGGTCGCCCGAGCGGTCTGCGACGCAGGCGCCGACCTCATCAACGACGCGTGGGGAGGGCCCGACCCGGACCTGCCCGCAGTGGCCGCCTCCTTCGGGGCCGGACTGGTGTGCAGCCACGCCGGCGGCCTGCCGCCACGGACCGACCCGCACCGCGTCGCCTACGACGACGTCGTCGCTGACGTGGTCGCGACCGTGACCACGCTCGCGGACCGGGCGGTCGCGGCCGGCGTGCGTCCGGACTCGATCCTCGTGGATGCGGCTCACGACTTCGGCAAGAACACCTACCACTCGCTGGAGGTCACCCGGCGGCTGGACGAGCTGGTCGCCACCGGGTGGCCGGTGCTGGTCGCCGTGTCGAACAAGAAGTTCCTCGGGGAGCTGTTCGACGCCGACAAGGACAACCGCCTGGAGGCGACTCTGGCCGCGACCGCGTGGTGCGCACAGCTGGGCGGTCGGGTGTTCCGCGCCCACCAGGTGGCCGCGACCCGGCGGGTCCTGGACACGATCGGCGCGATTCGCGGCACCACACCGCCCGGCGGTGTCCCGGCGCGCTCTGGCCTGACCCCCGCTGGTCGCTAACCCCACGCCCTTGCCAGTGCTGGTTGGAATGTCAGGGTGCGGTCGTCTCCATGACCGCAGGGCGACGGTCCATGGCGCGCCAGGTTCGCCCGAGCGGGGCGAGTGTCGCCGCGAAGTAGACCGCGCCGCACGCAAACAGCGCCGCCTCCAGTCCGACGGTGGCGATCAGCGCGCCGGCCATCAGCCCCCCGAGCGGGATGCCGCCGTAGCCGATGGCAGTCATCGCGGCGAGCACGCGGGCGCGCTTCGCGGCCGGGATTCGTTCCAGCTCGACGGCCGCGAGGATCGGGTTGAGCGCACCCGCGGCGAGACCGCCGACGACCGCCACCAACACCACCACCCCGAGCGGGGCGCCGAGTCCCATCGCCACGTACCGCGGCGCACCGCACAGGAGGAAACAGACCAGGAACGTGGTCCGCCGCGGCAACCGGGTACTGACGACCGCCATCAGCAGGGCGCCCACCGTGGCCCCGACCCCGAAAGCACCCATGACGACTCCGACCCCGAGGGCGCCGTGGTCCTGGTCGCGCGACCAGACGGGCAGCAGCACACCCGTGAACCCCTGGTCGAGGAGGTTGGTCAGGAACAGCATCATCGCGATGGCGAGCAGCAACCGGTCGTCGCGCAGGAAGCGCAACCCGGCGGCGACCCGCGCGCGGTACGGCGTGGCGTCCTCCTCGTCCGGGACGTGGGCTCGGCCGACTACTCCGACGGTCACGAGCAGCGCAGCGACCAGGAACGTGCCGGCGTCGACCAGCAGCACGTTCGCCGCGCCGAACAACCCGATCAGCACGCCGGCGAGCGGCGCACCCACCAGCCCGGCGGCGCGGTTGACCCCGTCGTACAGGCCGCTGGCTCGTTCGAGGTCCATGCCTGCCCGCTCGGCAGCGGCCGGCAGCAACACGTGCTTGGCGTTGTCACCAGGACCGCGCAGTGCGCCGGCCATCATGACCAGCACCAGCAGGCCGGCGAAGCTCAACGCCCCGGTCTCGTGCAGCAGCGGGATCGCGCCGACGGCGAACACGCTCCCGACATCGCACACGATGCTCGTCCGGCGCGCGCCCAGCCGGTCCGTCACCGGCGCCGCGAGCACCGAGGCCAGGACGTACGGCAGCATCTCGGCGAAGCCGACGAGTCCGGTGCGCACCGGGCTGCCCGTGGTCACCAGCACGAACCACGGCAGCGCGACCATCGACATGCGGGTGCCGCAGATGGACACGGCCTGGGCGGCCAGCAGCCAGCCCATCTCCGCCCGGGAAGTGGTCTTCATCGGCGCGTGGCGAGGCGGGGCACCACCTGCCACTGGACCGAGACCAGCTCCGCGCCGCGCGGCCCCCGCTTGCCCGGCTCGTGCCGGCGCATCCCGGCGACAAGCTCGTCCATCCGCCGGCTCAGCTCCTTCGTCTCCTCGGCGGTGAGCCGCAGCTGCAGGTCGCTCAGGTTGGACGCCTCGCGCCACTCCTGTGGAGCGGTCTCCATCTCGTCCAGCCAGGCGGTCACGATCTCGCCGTACCGGCCGGTGACGGCGCGGAGGTACTCCTGCGCAGCCAGCCGTGCCTCGGGCTCGTCCGGCGTGTGGTCGAGCACGGTGCCGCGGGCGGCGGCCCGCCACCACCGCTCCCGACCGTGGGACCGCGGCGCCTCCGGGTCGTCGACGATGAAGCCGTAGTCCGCCAGCTGCCGGAGGTGGTAGCTCGTGGCCGCGCTGGACAGGCCGAGCCGCTCGCCGAGCAGCGTCGCCGTGGAGGGACCCTCGGTGCGCAGGAGCCCGAGCATCCGCACCCGCACCGGGTGAGCCAGCCCGCGCAGGTTGCGGGCATCCAGGCGAACGGTGTCCGAGCGGATATCGGAGCGGCGACGAGGTGGCATGAGTCGACCGTAGATCTTCCCAACGCTTCTTTGCAAGCGTTTGTTGGGAAGAATTCTCGCCTTACTAGCGGGTGCGGCGTCCCGCCCCGCGGCCACCGCTGCGGTCGGCGCGGCGACGGGCCGAGGCAGTCGCCCGGACGGCATCGGTCTCCACGTCGTGGCGCTCAGCCTCGTGCTTCTCGTTCGCCTCCACGACGAGACGGACGGCCTCGACCGGGTCGTCGGTCAGCTCGAACAGTGCAAGGTCCTTCTCGGCGACCTTCCCCTCGACGAGGACGCGGGTGCGCAGCCACTCGATCAACCCACCCCAGTAGTCGCTGCCCACCAGCACCACCGGGAACGACGTCACCTTGCGGGTCTGCACCAGGACCAGCGCCTCGAACAGCTCGTCGAACGTGCCGAAGCCCCCCGGCAGCACGATGAAGCCCTGCGCGTACTTCACGAACATCGTCTTGCGGGCGAAGAAGTAGCGGAAGTTCACGCCGAGGTCGACCCAGTCGTTCATGCCCTGCTCGAACGGCAGCTCGATGCCGAGCCCGACCGAGACACCGTCGGCCTCGGAGGCACCGCGGTTGGCTGCCTCCATGGCACCGGGCCCACCACCGGTGATCACCGCGTAGCCGGCCTTGACGAGCTCCCGGCCGATCTCCATCCCGAGGGCATACTCTGCGGACTCCCGGGCGATCCGGGCCGAGCCGAACACGCTCACGGCCCGGCCGAGCTCGGCGAGCGCACCGAAGCCCTCGACGAACTCCGACTGGATCCGCAGCACCCGCCACGGGTCGGCGTGCACCCAGTCGGTGGGCCCACGCGTGTCCAGCAGCCGCTGGTCGGTGGTGGTCGTCTCGACCTGGCCGCGGCGCAGCGTGACCGGACCCTTGTGCTTCTCCGGCGGGTGCTCCTCGTCGCTGGGCTCGTGAGGGACGTCTGGGGTCTCAGCGGCCATGGCGCAGAGGCTATCCCCGACCTGAAAGCTCTACCGGCTCAGCCGGTCAGCCAGGTGCGCATGCGGTCCTCGCACTCCACGATCAGCGCGACGTCGACGTACTCCTCGCGGGTGTGCGCCACGTTCGGGTCGCCCGGCCCGTAGTTGACCGCCGGGATCCCCAGTGCCGAGAACCGCGCGACGTCGGTCCAGCCGAACTTCGGCAGCGGCTCCTTGCCGATCGCGGCGACGAACGCGGCCGCGGCCGGCTGCGACAGCCCGGGCATCGCTCCGGGCGAGCTGTCCGAGAGTGACACCTCGAAACCGTCGAACACCGCGCGTACGACGTCGTGCGCCTCGTCCTCGGACTTGCTCGGGGCGAACCGGTAGTTGATCGAGACGGTGCACTCGTCCGGGATGACGTTGCCGGCCACACCGCCGGAGATGCCGACGGCGTTCATGCCCTCGCGATAGACCAGGCCGTCGATCTCCACCTCGGCGGCCTGATAGGCGCGCAGCCGGTCGAGCACGGCACCGGCGGCGTGGATCGCGTTCTCGCCCTTCCAGGACCGGGCCGAATGCGCGCGACGGCCGCGCACCGTCACCTCCGCCTTCAACGACCCCTGGCAGCCGCCCTCGACCGTCGCGTTGGTGGGCTCCATCAGCACCGCGAAGTCGGCGACCAGCCACTCGGGGTGGTTGCTGCGACACCCGGAGCAACCCGTTGCGGGCCGCCTCGACCTCTTCGCAGTCGTAGAAGACCCACGTGACGTCCCGGACGGGTTCGGGCACCGAGGCGGCCAGCCGCAGGGCGACCGCGACGCCGCTCTTCATGTCCGTCGTACCGCAGCCGTGGATGCGGCCACCGTCCACCCGGCACGGCAGGTTGTCGGCCACCGGCACGGTGTCGAGGTGACCCGCGACGACGACCCGCTCGGACCGGCCGGCGTCGGTGAACGCGAAGACTGCATTGCCGTCGCGCTCGACCCGAAGGTGCGGCGACTCGCGCAGGGCTGCCTCGACCGCGTCGGCGATCGCATCCTCGTTGCCGCTGACCGACTCGATGTCGCAGATGGCAGCGGTGAGCCGGCCGGGGTCCATCGACAGGTCGAGCGCAGGCACGGTCATGCGATCCAGACCCTACGGCGCCATGACACAGAACTCGTTGCCGGCGGGATCGGCCAGCACGTGCCAGTGGACGTCGTCGTCCGGCTCGCGCAGCACGGTGGCACCGTGATCCACGAGGGCGGGTACGCGCGTCGCTGCCGACGTCCCAGTGCACCCGGTTCTTCACGGTCTTCGGCTCGTCGACTCCGACGAACTTCATCACGTCGAAGGGCATCCCCGGCACGTCGACCCAGCGTCGAAGGCCGTCCGGCGCCGCCACGAGACGTCCGCCCAGCACCTCCGCCCACCATCTCGCATCGGCGACCGGGTCCGCGCTGTCCACGACCAGTGCTGAGGGGGCATCGCCGTCGTCGAAGAGACAGAGCTCGGCGCCTTCGGGATCGGTCAGCACGGTCCAGCTGACTTCGCCGTGCTTCACCGCCATCACTTCCTGGGCGCCGGCGGCGAGCAGCTCGTCCTTCGACGGGCGGGTGAGGTCGAGGTGGACCCGGTTCTTGACCGACTTGGGCTCGGGAACGCGGTTGATCCACACGGTCTGCTCGGGCGTCGCCCCGCTTCATCACAGCGTTGCCGTCGCCCCAGAACGACCTCTCCAACGCAAGCACGGGCGCCCAGAAGGCGGCGGCGGTCGCCGCGTCCGCGGCGTCCATGCAGAGATCCTGCCAGCTGGCGAGCGTCATGAGCAGCGACGCTACACAACGTCTGGCAGGGTGGCGGGATGGCAGATGCTGGCGCGCGCACGGGGTCCGGGACGGGCCTCGCGACCGTGCATGCGTCCGGTCAGGTGCTCGACGTGTGGTTCCCGGCGCCCGCCCTCGACGGCGCGGCATCGGCCCCGGACGGCGTCGATCTGGCCGCGCTCGCGACCGACGACGCGGACCGCCAGGTGCGGCGCGACGTGGTGCGCACCGTCATCGACCTCGACCAGCCACCGGCGGACGTGCCCGACGCCTACCTCCGGCTGCATCTGCTCTCGCATCGCCTGGTGCGTCCGCACGAGGTCAATCTGGACGGCATCTTCGGCGTGCTGCCCAACGTGGTCTGGACCAGTCGCGGGCCATGCGCGGTCGAGGGCTTCGAGCTCACCCGCGCCCGGTTGCTGGCTGGCGGCCGGCTCACCGTCCTGAGCGTGGACAAGTTCCCCCGGATGACCGACTACGTCGTGCCGACGGGAGTGCGGATCGGCGACGCCGACCGGGTGCGTCTCGGGGCGCACCTCGCCGCGGGAACGACGGTGATGCACGAGGGGTTCGTCAACTACAACGCCGGGACGCTCGGCACGTCGATGGTCGAGGGACGCATCAGCGCGGGAGTCGTCGTGGGCAACGGCTCGGACATCGGCGGCGGCGCATCGATCATCGGCACCCTCTCCGGCGGCGGCACGACCGTGATCTCCATCGGCGAGGGCTGCCTGCTCGGAGCGAACTCCGGAATCGGGATCTCTCTGGGCGACGGGTGCGTTGTCGAAGCAGGGTGCTACGTCACGGCCGGCACGAAGGTCACGCTGCCCGACGGCTCGATCGTCAAGGCTCGCGACCTCAGTGGGCAGACCGGGATGCTCTACCGGCGCAACAGCATCACCGGGGCCGTCGAGGCGGTGCCGCGGACGGGCTCGTGGGGAGGGCTCAACGCGGCACTGCACGCCAACGACTGAGCGACGGGGACGGGAGCGGGGAGAGCCGATGCAGCTGACCCGGCGGGGACGGCTGACAGTCACCCTGTCGGTGACGGTCCTGCTGCTCGCCAGCATCACGGCGTACGTCGCTGACCCGGACATCGGTGGGCACGGCGCTCGGCGTACCGGTGGCACCGCCGCCCTGCACCGTCACCGTCGACGACGAGACGCGGGAGTGGTCGCGGGAGCAGGCGATGACGGCCACGACGGTGAGCGGGGTCGGGCTGCGGATCGGGGCGTCGGTCAACGGTGTGGCCGCCGCGGTCGAGGCTGCGCTCGCGAGCAATGCGGACGACGCGATGGACCCCACGGCCGCGCGTGCGGTCTACCGCGCGTTGCCGGACCGGGCCACGCCCCGGCCGGACTCCGTGCAGCTGGCCAGGGTGCTGCTCGGCTACGAGGGACGGGCGCTGACCTGCACCGTGACCTCGCTCCGGCTCGGTGACGGCCCGCCACGCGAGGATCCCGACCGGCTCGGTCTGACGCCGCGGGCGGAGACGGTGCGGGTCGCCATGCGCGAGGTCTTCGGCAAGCAGGTCCTCGGCGGCTTCGAGCCCAAGGGCGTCGCCACCGGTCACATCGACGGCTCGGCGCACTACGAGGGGCGGGCCATCGACGTGTTCTTCCGGCCGGTCACGGCGGAGCACCAGCAGCAGGGCTGGGCCCAGGCGGCCTGGGCGGTGGCCCACGCCGAGCAGCTGCTCGTGGCGACGGTGATCTTCGACCGCTCCATCTGGTCGGCCCACCGCTCCGTCTCGGGCTGGCGGGACTACGAGCATCCCGGCGGGCCGACGGACAACCCGATCCTGCTGCACGAGGACCACGTCCACGTCGACGTGGTCGAAGGCGGCTGACGTGCGCCCGGCCGTCCTCGGGGTGGTCGCGGCCGCTGCGGTGGCCGCGGTCGTCGCTCTCGGCTTCTCGGCCGCGGGAGGCCAGCAGCTGACCGACGCCGGATCGGCCCGGCCGTCGGCGAGCCCGGTCAGCACGGTCACGGTGCCCTCGACGCCGTGCTGGCTCGGTGGCCCGGACGGCCTGGTGTTCCTCACCATCGACCAGGCCAAGGACCTGACGACGGACGCCGCGGCCGTCGTCCGGCACCAGATGTCGCGGGCGCGCTTCGCCGCCACCGTCGCGGTGAGCCTCGGCCAGTCCGCCGAGGTCGCCGACAGCGTCACCGCGACGCTGCTCGGCTCGGGCTCGGCGGATCGGCTGAGCTGCCGGGTCTTCCGCGACTCGGTGCAGCCCGAGGACGAGGGCCGGTCGGGGCTCACTCCCCGCGCCGAGCGGGTGCGGAAGGCGTGGCAGGCCCGGTTCGGCCGGCTGCCCGACGGCGGCTTCGCCCGCGGTGGCATCACGACCGGTCACGTGGACAACAGCTCGCACTACGACGGCCGCGCCGTCGATGTCTTCTTCCGGCCGGTCGGCAACGCAGCGCAGACCCGGCGCGGCTGGGTGTTCGCCCAGTGGGCCGTGGCCCACGCCGACGACTACGACGTGCTCTCGGTCATCTACTCCGACCGGATCTGGACGTCGTGGGCGTCCACGGCGGGCTGGCGCGACTACGTGCACCCGAGCGGCAACCGCACCAACCCGATCCTGCGCCACCTCGACCATGTGCACGTGGCGGTCGAGAGCGGCCGCCGCAACTTCGGCCGCTGAGTCACTGCGAAAGACGAGTGGCTGCGGCGTCGATCCGCTCGTCGGTCGCGGTGAGCGCGACCCGCACGTGCCGCGCGCCGGCCGCCCCGTAGAACGACCCCGGCGCCACCAGGATCCCGAGGCCGGCCAGGTGGCGCACCGACTCCCAGCAGTCCTCACCGCGGGTCGCCCACAGATAGAGCCCGGCCTGGGAGTCGTCGATGCGGAAGCCGGCGCTCTCGAGTGCCGGCCGCAGCACGTCCCGGCGCCGCCGGTAGCGCTGCCGCTGCTCGGCGACATGCGCGTCGTCACCGAGCGCCGCGACCATCGCCGCCTGCACCGGCGCCGGCACGATCATGCCCGCGTGCCGGCGGACCTCGAGCAGCTCACGCACCAGCCCGACGTCGCCGGCGACCAGGCCCGCGCGGTAGCCGGCCAGGTTGGACTGCTTGGACAGCGAGTAGACGGCGAGCACACCGTCGTGCGACCCGCCGGTCACGTCGGGGTGCAGCACCGAGGCGGGCGCGCCCTCCCAGCCGAGCTCGGCGTAGCACTCGTCCGAGGCCACCACCGCGCCCCGCTCCCGCGCCCACGACACCACCTTGCGCAGGTGCTCGGGCGGCAGCACCCGCCCGGTGGGGTTGGACGGCGAGTTGAGCCACACCAGGCGCACCCGCTGCGGCCCGAGGGCCGTCAGCCCGTCGGCGGCGACCGGGGTGGCGCCGGCGAGGCGGGCGCCCACGTCGTACGTCGGGTAGGCGATCTCCGGCAGGACGACCACGTCGCCGGGACCGAGCCCCAGCAGCGTCGGGAGCCAGGCGACCAGCTCCTTGGACCCGATCGTCGGCAGCACGCCGGCCGGGTCGACGTCGGGCACGCCACGGCGACGGGCGAACCAGGCGGCCACCGCCTCGCGCAGCGCCGGGGTGCCGGAGGTCATGGGGTAGCCCGGCGCGTCGGCGGCAGCCGTCAGGGCGGCCTGCACGACGGCCGGCGTGGGATCGACCGGCGTGCCGATGGAGAGGTCGACGATGCCGTCGGCGTGCGCGCGGGCGAGCTCGTCGTACGGCGCCAGGGTGTCCCACGGGAAGACGGGCAGGCGCCCCGACAGCGCAGACGCCCCTGCAACCGCCTCCGCGGGCACCTGGCTCAGTGGCTCTCCGGCTGTTCCTGCGGCGGCAGCGCCGCGATCAGGGGGTGGTCCTTGTCGATCTTGCCCATCTTGGACGCACCGCCCGGCGAGCCCAGGTCGTCGAAGAACTCGACGTTGGCCTTGTAGTAGTCCTTCCACTGCTCGGGCGTGTCGTCCTCGTAGAAGATCGCCTCGACCGGGCACACCGGCTCGCAGGCGCCGCAGTCCACGCACTCGTCGGGGTGGATGTAGAGCATCCGCTTGCCCTCGTAGATGCAGTCGACGGGACACTCCTCGATGCACGCCTTGTCGATCAGGTCGACACACGGCTGCGCAATCACGTACGTCACGGTCGGCTTCCTCTGCTGATGGGTGGGTGGGGGAACACCAGCTGTTGCTCCCTAGTATCGCGCGCGGTGGCCAACCGCGAGTCAAGGGGGCGCAGATGCTCAGCCCGCGAGATGTCGGAGCCCGCGTGAGCGTGCGGCGCCGGGTGCCCGAGGGGCGCCTGACCGACGTCCTCGGCCACCTCCTGGACGTGACCGACGAGCACCTGGAGGTGCTCGGCCCCGGCGAGGTGCTGCGGCTGCCCCTCGCCGACGTGACCGCGGCCAAGGTGGTGCCGCCCGCCACGCCCAGGCGCGGCTGGGCGGTCCCGTCCGTGAGCGCCGACGACATGCAGCGGATCTGCTGGGCCGGCTGGCCGGCGCGCGAGGTCGAGCGGCTCGGCGACTGGGCCCTGCGCGCGCACGGCGGCATCACCGGACGGGCCAACTCGGCGATGGCCGTGGGCGATCCCGGCACGCCCGTGCCCGAGGCGCTGGGCTCGGTCGAGGCCTGGTACGCCGAGCGGGGGCTGCCGCCGCTGCTGCAGCTGCCGCTTGCCGACCCGGCCAACCAGGCGATGGCCGAGGCCGGCTGGGCGCGGCTGCACGTCACGGTGGTGCAGGTCGCGCCGGTCGCGCCGGTCCTGGCCCGGGCCCCGGAGCCGACGACCCGGGCGGTCGTCGAGCCGAGGCCCTCGAGCGACTGGCTGTCCGTCATGCACGACCTCGACGAGGACGTCGAGGGCCACGTCGCGATCCTGGCCGGACCGCCCGTGGTCGGCTTCGCGACCCTCTACCGCGGGTCCGACCCGCTGGCCATCGGCCGCGTCAGCGTCGAGGGCGAGTGGTGCGGCATCACCTCGGTGGACGTCGTGCCGGCAGCGCGCCGGCGCGGGCTCGGCACCGAGGTGATGACCGCCCTGCTGGCCTGGGCGCAGCAGCAGGGCGCCACGTCGTCGTACCTGCAGGTGCGCGCGGCGAACCCCGGGGCGCTCAAGCTCTACGACGCGCTGGGCTACGTCACCCATCACCCCTACGGCTACCGCGGTCCCAGTTCCGGGCGGTCCAACTAGTCCGACGGAGTGTGTGTCGCGTCGACGGACGGGCGGACCGGCAGGACAGCGCGGCGGAGCCGGCGGACGCGCCAGCGCAGTGCGTTGCGGACCCGGCGGGTGGATCGGAGGGCTTTCCGGCGCACCCGCAGGGCCGGGACGGCCGGTTGCGGCTGGGCCGCGGCCTCGCGCTGGCCCGTTGTCAGCAGCGCTGCGAGAGGCCGGCCAGAGTTCCAGATGTCCCGGCGGTCCTTGCGCCGGCGCGCTGCGAGCTGACGCCGGTATTCGAGGTGCAGCTTGACCACCTGGGCCACCGGTTTGACCGGAGCGCGGCCGCCGATGCCGGACAGCTCGTAGCCGAAGGACTCGAGCCGGCTGCCCGCGACGCGCTCCATCGTGGCGATCTCCCACGGCTCGAGCTCGTCGCGCCACGCCTCGACCGACTTGGTGTGGATGCCTTGCAGGATCTGCTTCTGGTGGCTCCAGGACTTCGGTGTCACCTCGGTCGCGATCAGCTCGGGCTGGCACATCTCGGGGTGGAACTCCTCGCCGAGGAACGCGCATACGGCGCGCATTTCGCGCTCGGCCTCGACGATGAAGTCCTCATAGCGGACCTCGAGGTAGCGCTGCGGCCCGAGTTTGGCGCCCGACGCCCGCGCGGCGTCGACGGCCCGGATCCAGGTGGCGATGCCGCGGATGCCGTCGTCGCTGCGCGGAAAGGCCATCTTGGCCTTGAACGACGCGACCGCCGCGCGGCCGTCGCGTACGACGTGGATGAACTGGGCGTCAGGGAAGAGGCGGTCCAGCTCGTCCATGAACCCGTAGTAGGCCGGGCGCTTGTCGCCCCAGCGCTCCTTGCCGAACTTCTGTGCGTAGGCCCGGAAGGGGATGCCCAGCGCCGTACCCAGTGTGGTCGCGTCGTCGACGATCTCGCGGGCGACCGTCTCCCCGTCCACCTGCAGGTAGTGGAACCCGCCGTCGGGCCGCTGCGTGATCCAGTTGGCGAGGCGCTGGCGGTTCGCTTCCTTCGTCAGGTCCTTGAACTTCGCCCGCCGGTGGTAGGCCGGCATCACGTACTGGTTCTCCGGCGGGAGCGCTATGCGCGGGTGTGCGTGCAGCATCACGCGGAAGAGCGTCGTGCCCGAGCGGGGGCACCCCACGACGAAGATGGGGCGGTCCGACGGCTGCATGATCGGCTGGGACTCCGGCTCGGGGGGAACGGCCGCCGTCGACGCTATCCCATGCCCTTCGCGACGCCCGGGCTCGTCGCCAGCCGGCCTGACGATGTGCATGTCAGTCGTCCGGCGGGGGCGTGGGCGTCTGACTGGGCGTGGGTTTGGGCTTGTTCGGCCCCGACTGGCCGCAGATGATGCGCTGCTCCTGCTTGTAGACCGTGTGGAAGTTCTCACTGCTCACGCGCGTGCCGCCGCGGGAGAGCGTCCGGGTGACGTCGACGGTGAACCCCGGCACGCCGGGCTGCGGCACGCAATCACCGGGGCGGTTGCCCGCGGGCTTCTTGTTGTAGACGGTCTCGAAGGGATGGACGTTGTAGCGCGCCGACTTCGAGCTCCCGACGGTGTAGATCTTCGTCCCCCACATCCGCACCGTCACCGAGCTGTTGGTGTAGCCGGTGGTGATGAAGATGCCGGTGTCGGTGTCGTTGCGGAACCGGAGATCCTTGGCTCCCCACGCGACCGTCGCCTCGCGTCCCTCGGGGTAGCGGCTGATGTAGAAGCTGTGCGGGTGGTGCTCGACGTCCTCGAGCCCGGCGAAGAACATCGCGTTGAACGTCGTCGTCGCCAGCTGTGACACACCGCCGCCGAAGTCGACCTGCAGCCTGCCACCGCTGATGACGTAGCCCTGGGCGAACCCTCGGGCACCGGTGCGCTCGCCGACCTCCTTGTTCATGCTGAACGTCTTGCCGGGCAACACCAACGTGTCGTCCATCAGGTCGGCCGCGCGGTGGATGTTGGTCAGCCGCGGCGGGAAGTCCGACGGGTAGTAGGTCGTGTACTCGCTGACCAGCTCGGTCACGCCGAGGGCCTTGGCCTGGGCAGTGCTGAGCTTGGGAGTGGCCTCGGTCAGCGACAGGGCAGCTGCGCGGGCGTCGCCGACCAGCGTCAGCGCCGGGAGAATGGCGACGCTGAGCTCGTCGGGGTCGACGGTGCTCCCGGGCCTCGCGGGCACGACCCGCGGGCGCCCCCCGGAGATGCGGAACGTCGCGTCCTTGGCCTTGCGCTCGAACGGCGCGAGCTCGTCGACGAGGCTCTCCTTGAGCTTCGCGCCGTCGAGCACCGGCTCGAGCCGGTGCTCGGCGTTGGGCGTCATGACCAGGGCCGGCCCGATCAGGCTCGGCTCCAGGGTCACGTCCTTGCCGTCCACCGTCAGCTCGACCGGCCCGGACATCGCCGGCTCGGCGAACTCCTCGACCGCGCGCTGGACCTCGGCGCTGCCGACTTTGGGGTCGACGAGCTCGGCGCTCAGCTCGACCGGGAGGTCCTCACTGAGGTAGGACTCGCCGATCTTGTCGACCGCGTCGCTCCGGTCGACGGTGCGGCCCTGCCGCGGCTCGACCGGCACCACCTGGTCGCCGTCGAAGCGAACGCCGCCCTCGACCGGCTTGCCGTCGATCTGCTGCGCCATCGCGCCGACGGCGGCCGAGAGCTTGCCCTGGTCCACGGTGACCGAGGGATCCATGTCGCCCGCGCCGAGCAGCCCCGCGACCAGGGCGATGGGGTTCCAGCTGCGCTGGCCGGCCTCGTCCACGGTGGTGGCCACGTCGAGCGCGAGCCCGGCCGCGACCGGGTCGATCTCGAGCGTCTCGTCACCGACCCGCACCGGGACAGCGGCCTTCGCCTCGTCGGCCAGCTCCCGGGTGAGCGTCGCCTCGGCCTTCTGGGGGGACATCCCGCCGATGGGCACGCCCAGCACCGTCGTACCCCGCGGAACGCCGTCCCCGGCCGCGATGAATGCCACCAGCCAGAGCAGCACGAGGCCGCCGAGCGCACCCGCGACGTAGCGCAGGGTGCGGCGGCGTGGGGCCGACAGCTGGGCGGGCTCGATCACGGGCAGCAGGAAACCTTGTCCGTCAAAATCAGGGGGTACGCCGAGGCGCTCTAGCCGCCATGATACGGGACTTCGGGCCGGGCAGGCTCAGCGCAGCTCGCGGTAGGCGCCGCGGTAGTAGACCAGCGGGGGCTCTTCCAGGTCGCTGGTCTCGACCTCGAGCACGCTCCCCACGACGATGTCGTGGTCGCCACCGTCGTAGACCGCCGTAGTCACGCACTGCAACCAGGCCAGTGAGGTGTCGATCAGGGCGGCGCCGCTCGCGGTGCCCCGGCGGTGCGGGAAGCGGTCCAGCTGGCCGCCGAGCGGGCGACCACGGGTGGCGAACCACTCGGCCGCCCGGCGGCCGGACGCGGACAGCACCGACACGGCCCACTTTCCGGAGTCGACGACGGCGTCGTGGAACCTGGCGTCCTTCTCGACGCACACGAGCACGAGGACCGGGTCGAGCGAGACCGACGTGAGGGCACTCGCCGTCATGGCGTGGTCGATGCCGTCGCTGCAGGTGGTCACGACCGTCACGCCCGTGGTGAAGCGGCCGACGGCCCGACGGAACGCGTCGGTGTCGACCCCGTCGGGGTGCGCGGCGGCGCCCGAGGGGAGCTCGCCGGAGGCGGGAACGGACATCACGACGACCCTACCCGCGGGTAAGGAGCGATAAATCAGGCAGTCGTGGCGCCGTGCACGCTGGCGAGACGGGCGTTGTTGATGACGATCGCGGCAGGCTGCTCCACCAGCCGCAGGGTGTTCAACGACGCTTCCCCGAACGCGTTCTTCGTCGCGCTGGACAGGGCCAGGCAGCCGACGATGCGGCCACCCGCGCGCAACGGCATCGACAGGAACGTCGCCATCCGCCCCTCGTCGTCGGAGCCGAGCAAGCCGTGCTCGTCGGCGATCCGCGGCACCAGGTCGTTCACCATCACGGGTGTGCCGGTCACCTGGGTCGCCGCGTCGGCGATCGCCCCGAAGAACTCGCTGTACTGCAGCTGCGAGGTCTCGCGGGCGACGGTCAGGTAGGTGAGCCGGTCGTCGAGCATGCAGACGCCGGCCAGGTCGTAGTCGACGATGCCGCTGAGGACGGCCAGGAGCGCGGCCACCGTCTCCTCGAAGCCGTGCACGTCGGCGGCGATGGAGGCCACCTCGGCCGACACGGACGCCTCGAACAGCTTGCGGTCGAGCAGCTCGGACACCCGGGCCAGGACCTCGTCGTCCGGAAGCTCGACCGGGTCCGGGCGCAACGGCGGCCGGCCGCCACGCTTCTCGTCGGCGGACCGCATCACCGCCTGGACCGCCTCGATCAGCTCTGGGGCCTCGAAGTCCTTGGTGAGAAAGCGGTCCGCGCCGGTCTGCTTGCCCCAGTAGCGGTCGGACTTCGCGTCCAACGAGGTGAGGATCACGATCGGGATCTCCGCGGTCTGCCAGTCGTCCTTGAGCAGCCGGGCCGCGACGTAGCCGGACAGGCGCGGCATCTGGACGTCCAGGATCACCGCGTCGGGCTGGGTGCGGAAGACGCCCTGGATGGCCTCGACGCCGTCCTCGGCAGAGCACGACGGTGTAGCCCTCCTTCTCCAGGACGGAGGAGACGATGCGGCGCAGCGTCGGACTGTCGTCCGCGATCAGAACGGTGGGCATCGGCAGACCTCGTCTTCGCTGCGGCGTGCGCGTATCAACGGCCGACGAGGCGTCGGACCGTATCGATGAGTTCGGCTTGGTCGAACTCACTCTTGAGCAGGTAGGCGCTGGCACCCGCATCCAGGCCGGCGCGCTGGTCGGCCTTGTCGCCGCGTGAGGTCATGATCACCACGGGCACGTTCTCCCAGCCGCGGGTGCGGCGGATCTCCCGGGTGAGCGAAAAGCCGTCCATCCCGGGCATCTCCACGTCGGACAGCACCAGGTCGACGGGCGCACCGGTCAGCCGGGAAGCCCCGTCCAGCCCGTCCACGGCGGTCGTCACGTCGTACCCCGCGCCCTCGAGGATGACCCGCTGGAGCTCGCGGACGCCGATCGAGTCCTCGACCACGAGGACGCGCGGGCGGTCGCTGACGCGCTGGGCCGGGACCGGGGTGAGGCCGGTACGACGGGCCGAGGGCACCGCGACCGGTCCGGACCCGCTGGCGAGCTGCCGGACGGCGAGCTCGCGGATGTCCAGGACCAGCACCACGCTGCCGTCGCCGTCGATCGTCGCGCCGGCCACGGTGGGCAGTCGGCCGATGAAGCCCCCGAGCTCCTTCACGACCAGCTCCAGCTCGCCCTCGAGCTCGTCGACGGCCAGCCCGAGCATCTCCCCGGAGGCGCTGAAGCTGACGATGATCGCAGCGCGCGGGTCACGCTCACCGGGCACCTCCAGCACCACGCCGAGGTCCACCAGCGGGAACGTGTTCCCGTGCCGGACCAGCACGGGGACGCCGGCCAGCTCGTGGCGTTCGGCACCGGGCAGGCCGATGGTCTCCACCACGCCGGCGACCGGCACGGCGTACCGCTCGGAACCGACCCGCGCGACCAGGCACCGCAGGACGCCGAGCGTCACGGGCAACGTGATCACGAACCGGGTGCCCACGCCTGGTTCCGACTGGACCTCGATGGCACCGCTGAGGTCGCCCACGACGGTGCGTACGACGTCGAGACCCACGCCGCGGCCGGAGGTCTGGGTGATCTCTGACCGGGTCGAGAAGCCGGGCGCGAAGATGGTCTGCAGCAGAGCGGGCCCGACGAGGGTGGTGTCTGCGGGCACCAGGCCGCGCGCGATGGCGGCCGTGCGCAGGGCATCCTCGTCGACGCCGTTCCCGTCGTCGGCGACCTCGATGACCACGGTGGAGCCCGCGGCCCGGGCCGAGACGGTGACCGTCGCCTGGCCGGGCTTGCCGAGGGCGACCCGCTGGGCGGGCGTCTCGCAGCCGTGGTCGACGGCGTTGGTGACCAGGTGGCGCAGCGAGTCGGCAACGGTGTCCAGCACGCGGGTGTCCAGCTCGACGTCCTGGCCGGTCAGGATAAGCCGGACGTCCTTGGCGTCGGGACCGGTCCCGGCGAGCTCGCGAACGAGCTGCGGGAAGCCGGCGACCACGCGGCGTACCGGAACCATCGCCAGGCCCATCGCCCCGTCGCGCACCGACCCGAGCCGGCCCTGCGCGTCCTCGCCGCGGCTGGCGAGCTCGCGGGTGGCGGCCACGAGCTGGTCGCCGAGGGCGACGAGGGCGTGCACCGCCTCCGCGGCGGTGTGCGGCAGCGGGAAGCCCGCGGCCTCGGCCTTGGTGGCCGCCTCGCGCAGCTCGCGAGACCACTTCAGCTGGCTGGCGGCCAGCGTCGACAGGTCGCGGCCGTGGCGGGCCAGCCGGCGGATCTCCAGCTCGGCCTCACCGACCACGTTGAGCAGGTCGTGCACGCGCCGGGTGGGCACCCGGATGGAGTCGCCGCTGCGCGGACGCAGGCCGTCACCGTCGGTGTCCTCGTCGACCCCCGCCAGCTTGGGGACCGCGACCGGGGACTGACCGGCACACGCCGCCTCCAGGGCCGTGACGATCGACGCCAGGTCCTCGGGGCCGACCGGGCGGTCTGCGCCCGGCATCGCCCGCGAGATGCCCTCAGCGGCGACGAGGAGCACGTCGACGAGGTCCTTGCGTGCGGGCATCCGCCCGTCGCGCAGGGCGCCGAGCAGGTCCTCGGCGAGGTGGGCCACCTCGACGACGGAGTCCAGGCCCAGCATCCGGGCTGACCCCTTGACGGTGTGCGCGTCCCGGAACAGGCTCGCGACGAGCTGCTTGGGGGACGCGGCGTTCTCGAGCCGGAGCAGTCCCTCGCACAGGGACGCCAGCCGGTCGTCGACCTCAGCCCGGAACGTCGCTACCAGCTCGGGGTCGTCGGCCCACTCGTTCACCGCGTGACCTGGGGACGCCCGGCCATCAGCTGACCCGGAACTGCTCGATGGAGGAGCGCAGCTCGGCGGCCAGGACGTTGAGCTGAGCAGCCGCGGCGGCGGCCTGCTTGGAGCCGACGGCGTACTGGCGGGAGACGTCCGATACCTGGGTCATCGCCGAGACGACCTGGTCCGAGGCGGACCGCTGCTGCTGGGTGGCGATGGAGATCTCCTTCGCCGCCGTGGTCGTCTCGTCGACCATGCCGGAGATCCGCTCGAGGGCGTCGACCACGTCGCGCGCGAGTGCGGCACCGCTCTGCACCTCCTTGGCGCCCTGCTCGCTGGCCAGGATGGTGGCGTTCGTCTCGGCCTGGATCTCGGCGACGATCGCCTGGATCTGGCCGGTGGACTCCTGCGCCCGCTCCGCGAGCTTGCGCACCTCCGAGGCGACGACGGCGAAGCCACGGCCGTGCTCGCCGGCCCGCGCGGCCTCGATGGCCGCGTTGAGGGCGAGCAGGTTGGTCTGGTCGGCCAGGTCGTCGATGACCTCGAGGATGCGGCCGATCTCGTGGCCCTTCTCCCCCAGGGACAAGGCGCGGGTGGCGATCGAGTTGACCCGGTCGGCGATGGCGTCCATCGCGGTGACCGAGGTGGCCACGGCGGTCCGCCCGTCCTCGGCGTGGCGCAGCGTCTCGGCGGCATAGCGCGCGACCGACTCCGCGGTGTCGGCGATCTGCGCGGCCGTTGCCGCGAGCTCCTCGATCGTCGAGGTGGTCTCGGCGACGGCGGAGGACTGCTGGGTCGCGCTGGCAGCGTGCTCCTCGGCGGTCGCGAGCAGGTCTCCCGCGCTGGCGGTGATCTGCTCGCCGCCGGACCGGATCTGCTCGACGAGCAGCCGGAGGTTGGTCAGGGTGTTGCTGAAGGACTCCGTCAGCGCAGCGACCGAGCCGTTGTCACCGTCGGTGCGCACGCGGACCGCGAGGTCGCCCTCAGCGGCCTGGGCCAGCACACCGGAGAGCGCGTCGACCCGCTCGCTGAGCTCGTCGCGCTCGCTCTGGGCGGCCCGGCGCTCCTCCCATACGAACGCGCACAGCATGCCGACGAACCAGGTGATGGACGGGCCGGACGGCAGCACGAGCACGAGGGCGCCGAGGTTCTCCTTGATCAGGTCGCCGGTGACGGCGAACGCGATCACCACGCCGACCGAGGCGAGCACACCGACGGCAAGGGCGTGCAGCCGGGGCATCGACACGGCGGCGATCAGCAGCGGCGCGACGAACAGGATCCAGAACGGCCGGTCCAGCCCACCGGTCGTCGCGACCAGGCCGGACACCCAGACCAGGTTCGCGAGGATGAGAGCGCCCCGGTAGCGCTCGATCTGCCGGGCGGTGAGCACCCGGTCGCCGATCGAGCGTGAGCGCACCGAGCCCGGCAGCACTGATAAGCCCGAACGTCAGCCAGGCGGCGGCGGCAAGCCCGGAGAACGTTGCGCCGCCGGCCTTCTCGAGGATGACCGCAACCCCCGCGCCCACGGCGCTGACCGCGATGGTCACCGCCGATGCGCGGTTGAGCTTCTTCCAGAACTCCACCAGGGTCCTCCCAGCCGGATGCCGCGCGCCACCCGGCACAAAGGGGGCGCTATTGGTGGCATCGACCTAAGGCCTGCCCGGCTGTAGGCGGCGGAGCGGGTTAGTGCGCTCAGCCGCCGTGGCGGCGGCGGTCGACCTGCTCGCGCAGGGCGAGCAGCGCGTGCACGTCCAGGACGGCGATCGGGCCCTGCGCGTCCGCGACCTGCCCGGAGACGATCCGGGCCGCGCCTACGGGCAGGGTGGCCGGCGGCGGATCGGCGGCCAGCACGGACACGTCGTACACGCCGGGGACGGCCTCGGCGACGAGGCCGGCGGTGAGGGCCTCGGCCTGGACGACGACCAGCCGCGCGCTGGACGCGAGCGGCAGCAACGGTGCGCCGAGCAGCGGCCGGACATCGATCACGGGCAGCATGCGACCCCGCCAGTTGGCGACGCCGACGAGGAACGACGGCGAGCCGGGGATCCGGGTGACCGGCGGCAGGGCGATCACCTCGGCGACGTCGGTCATGCTCACCGTGTAGCGCGAGGAGCCGAGTCGCAGCAGGATCCCGCCAGCGGGCTCGGCGTCGGAGAAGCCGGTCGTGACATACCCGAGGTCGCCGGACAGGCTCCCGGCGGCGGCGGGCTCGGCATCGACGAGCTTGCTGTCCACGGTCGAGTCATCGGTCGGGCAGGGACGGGCCTGTAGACGCGTAGGGCCAGGACACGGCCGCTCCTGCCACGAGCGTCCCGCCCAGCAACCAGACGTAGCCGAGCAGGGTGCCCGGCACGACGAGGTCGCCCTCGGGACGGCGCATCGTGAGCAGGAAGACGATGCTCACCCAGCCGAACGCGGCACAGGCGGCCGGTCCCCTGCTCCCGGTGGCCAGCCCGGCGGTCGCGCAGACCGCGAGGGTCAGCAGGAGTCCCGTGAGCAGCCCGACCGGCACGCCGTACGCCGTGATGCCGTGCACGAACGAGCCGATCAGCCCGACGGCGACCCCCCCGAGCACCGCGACCGCGCCGGCGAGCACGCGGCGGCGGGGCATGCCGCCAGGCTAGGAGGGCCGGTCGCTCGACCGCTAGGCCAGGGTTGCTGTTGTCGCGCAGGTCGAGGACCTCGCTGTCCGCGGCCGGTCCGGCGTCGCGGGCCGCCTCGAGGACCTCGGTGATCTCGCTGCCGATGAGCTCGTGGCGGTCAAGCAGCGCGTCGCGGAGCGCTCGCGACCAGGTGCTGGTTGGCTTCGAGCAGCCCACGCACGAACACCTTCTGGGTCTGCAGGAGCTCCTCGACCCGCGAACGCCCCTCCGTGTCACCGAGCACCCGGCCGACGATGTTCGTGTCGGAGAAGGCGGTGTTCTGGATGGCCGCGTAGGACACCAGGGTGTCGACCATGCCGCAGGACCCGATCATCTCGGCCGCGACGTTGGTCGCGTAGAGCAGGTCGCCGCTGGGGCCCGTCGACACGTCGCTGAAGAAGATCTCCTCGGCGCACTGGCCACCCATGGCGATCTGGATGAGTGCGGTCATCTCCGCCCGCGACCGGGTGTAGACGTCGTCGCGGTCGCCGTGGGCGAGCATCCCGAGTGCCTCCCGGCGCTTGATGATGGTGAGCACCTCGAGGCGGCGCTGCGGCGCGACCAGCCACGCCACCGTCGCGTGCCCCGCCTCGTGAGTGGCGATCAGCCGCTTCTCGTGCACGGTGTAGGCGACCGGCTGGCCCATGCCGATCTCCTCGACCAGCCGGGCCTTCTCGACGTCCGGCCAGCTCATGGCCCGCTTCTCCCGCCGTACGGCGTTGACCAGAGCCTCGTCGAAGAGGTGCTCGATCATCACCGGCGTGTAGCCCTGCGTGACGCCGGCCAGGGCGTCGCGCTTCTCTTCGTCGTCGAGCTCGGCGTCGTGTGCCTTGGTGGAGAGGAAGTGGTCGATCAGCGTCCGCCGGGCGTCCTTCGCCGGCAGCTCGAAGGTGAGGCGGCGGTCGAAGCGGCCCGGCCGGAGCAGGGCCGGGTCGAGGTTGTCGGCCCGGTTCGTCGCGGCGATCAGGAGCAGGTTCGTCGACGGGGGCTTGGGCCGCTTGAACTGGCGGTGCGAAGGCAGGTAGAGGTTGACCCGGTCCACCAGCTTGCTCTGGAACTTCTGCATGCCGCTCGGCTCGTCGAAGGACTGCATCTGCACGAGCAGCTCGTTGACGACGCCGCCGACACCCTCGGACGTGATCGACCGGTTCTGCACCGGGGTCGCGGCCCAGGACGCGCCGGCGAACGCCGACGGGAGCCCGGTCATCCCGCCGCAGTCCAGCGACGTCATGCGGGCGGCCTCAGGCATCGTCGTCGCGTTGACCCCGCCGCGGGCCATCGCGATCGCGTCGATCTCCTCGATGAAGCCGATGGCGCCACCTTCCTGGCGAGCCGCCTTGCGCAGCGCCTTGAAGTAGGAGCGGATTTTGCGCGCGGTGGCTCCGTAGTACATCGACTGGAAGGACGTGGCCGAGACGAAGAGGAACGGCACACCGGCTTCCCGCGCCATCGCCTTGGCCAGGTAGGTCTTGCCGGTTCCGGGTGCTCCCTCGAACAGCAGGCCGCGACGCGGGCGTGCCGCCCATCTCGCTGCGGAACGTCTTGTGCGCGAGGAAGAGGTTGAGCGACCGGATCACGTCTTCCTTGACGCCGTCGATGCCCTTGACGTCGGCGAGCCGGACGTCGATCTGCTCCGGGCGGTAGAGCAGGTGCGGGGACCGGCCGGCGCCGATGGTGGTGCCGAACAGCAGGGCCCCGAGCAGCACGAAGAAGAGGATCGGCGTGACGATCAGCCAGTCGATGTGGGGCATCTGCAGGAAGTTGATCGGGTTGCCGTCGAAGATCCGCCACCACAGGAAGGCCGTGGGGATCCCGACGAAGATGACGATGTTGATCAGGCGCCGGCGGCGCTGTCGTTCGCGGCTCGCACCGACGTCCGCCGACGCGGCACGCAACGGGAGGTCGAGCTCCGCGGGCGGCAGGACCGGCTCTTTCGTCTGCTGGCTCAAGGCGAACCCCTCGTGACTGGTGGCTACCCCGGCCACCGAAGGGCGCCGACCCCGTCACCCGTTCGGGCTATTAGCCGAGCGGTGTGCGGTGCCGATCCCCCATCAGGCGGACGAGCATCTGCATCGGAGTCTCACCAACCGTCGACGCTTGCACCATGCCAGCGCCGGTATTCACCCGGATGCGACAGTTGCGTCACCCATTCGGCCTAGTGCCCACGAGCGCGGCCGAGCCTCAGCGACCACCGGGAACCGGCTCGGTGTGCGCCGTCCGCAGCTCCGCCGGCAACCCGCCTGCTGGGATGCGTTCGGGCGCGTTCTGGGTGTTGACTCCGCAGGCTCCCAGCAGGGGTACGACGAGTGCCACCGCCGCCACGATGCGCACCGCTGACCGTCGGGCGCTCATCCGCGGTCCCCGAGAATCTCCGGGACGGCAACCGACGAGCTCACCGGCAGCTCCACCACGAACCGCGCCCCGCCACCGACGGCGTCCTCGATCGAGACCTGTCCCCCGTGCAACCGCACGTGCTCCACGACGAGCGACAACCCCAGCCCGACACCGCCGGTGTCGGAGACCCCGGGCCCACGCGGGGCGCGGGCGAACCGCTCGAAGATCTGCTCCCGCTGGTCGGGCGGGACGCCTGGCCCGTTGTCCTCGACGCAGATCCGCACCCTGTCGACGAGCGCCCCGCCGTCGCTGCTCGACGGCTCGACGAGAACGCGGCGCACCCCGCCGCCATGACCCTGGGCGTTCTCGACCAGGTTGACGATGACGCGCTCGAGCCGCCGCTTGTCCAGCCGGGACATCAGTGCCTCCCCGCCCGGAGCAACCTCCGTCACGGCCCGGCCGGCGGAGCGGTCGGCCGCCCTGGCCACCAGGTCGGCGACCCGGACCAGCTCGAGGTCGAGTCGCGCGTTGCCGGTGTCCACGCGGGATATCTCGAGGAGGTCCTCCACCATGCGGGCGAACCGCTGCACGTCCTCGGCGAGCAGGTCCAGCGCCTGCTGGCTGCTCGGGTCCAGCTGTCCCCGCCTGCTACGCATCACCTCGATGGCGTTGACCATGGTGGTCAGCGGCGACCGCAGCTCATGGCTGACGTTCGCCGCGAAACGCCCGTCGCGTTCCACTCGCGCCTGCAGCGCCCGGGCGGTGTCGTTGAACGACTCCGCGAGCCCACGCAGGTCCGGGTCGTCGCCCGCGTGCAGCCGGGCCCGGAGGTCACCGGCGGCGATCGCGGCTGCAGCCGTGTTGACGGCGGCGAGCGGTCGCAACGCCCGGCGGCTGGCCCAGAGCCCCAGCGCGAGACCCATCAGCATCGTCACCGTGCCGGTGCCCAGCAGGGTCACGCCGAGGGTCCGCAGCGTGCTGTCCAGCTCGGCCAGGCTGAAGATCTCCACGTAGGCGCTGCCCTGGGTCTTCGGGAGCGGCAGGGCTATGACGAGCTCCGGGCCCTCGGGGGTCTTGACCCGTTGCCGGACGGCTCGCCCGGCGGCCAGGTCGTCCAGCAGCGGCTGCGGCAGCGACTCGACGCCGGAGGGGTAGAGGTCGTCGTACCAGCGCCCGTTGTGGAAGACGATCGGGCTGGAGTCGGCGCCGGAGGCGTCGTCGAGCCGCTCGAGCATGTCGGGGATCGCTGGTCTGCGCGTCAGCAGGACATCCTGCACGGAACGCGCGTTGAAGGTCGCCTGACGCATCGCCCCGGACTCGCGCTGGTTGACCAGGTAGTTGGAGGCGAACGCGAAGGTCGCCACCGCCAGCACGAGCGAGACGAGCAGCGCACCGAGACCGAAGGCCAACGCGACCCGTGCTCGCAGGCCGAGTCGTTCCGGCCAGTGCCGCAGTGTCATCTGCGGTCCCCGCCGCGCTGTCACCGAGGTTTGCACCGCACCCTCACGGGCTGAGCTTGTAGCCCAACCCGCGCACGGTCAGGACGTGTTGGGGGTTCGCCGGGTCGTGCTCGACCTTGGTTCGCAGCCGACGGACGTGTACGTCGACGAGGCGGCTGTCACCGAAGTAGCCGTAGCCCCACACCCGCTCGAGCAGGTCCTCTCGGCTGAGCACGCGACCGACCTGGGAGGCGAGCTCGGCGAGCAGGCGCAGCTCGGTCTTGGTCAGGGTCAACGGCTCACCGCAGCGCAGCACCACGCCCTCGTCGGGGCGGATGTCCAGGTCGCCGACCTGGGTGTGTGAGTGCCCGTCACTGCCGCTGCGGCTCCGGCGCAGCAGGGCACGGATGCGGGCCGACAGCTCCTTGGCGACCAGCGGCTTGGTGATGTAGTCGTCGGCCCCGGCCTCAAGGCCCGCGACGATGTCGTGGCTGTCGGAGCGGGCCGACACCATGATCACCGGGATGTCGGACGTGCGTCGCAGCGTGCGGCAGACCTCGAAACCGTCGGCGCCGGGCAGCATCAGGTCGAGCAGGACGACATCTGCGGGCTTCTCGGCGAGCTGGGCCAGGGCATCCTCGCCGCTGGCGGCCTCGCTCACCTCGTAGCCCTCGTCGATGAGGGCGAGACGCAGCATGTGGCGGATGCGCGCGTCGTCCTCGACGAGAAGCACGCGACGGGTCACGTCGGCCATCATGCCCGCCGCGGAGCGATCATGCGACGAACGGGGTCACGCCGTTGCCACGACTTGCCGCTCCTCGGAGAAGTGGCAGGCGTCCGGGTGGGCGGCCGCGCGGGGCTTGAGCTCGGGGTCGTCGGTGGCGCAGATCTCCTTCGCCTTCCAGCACCGCGTGCGGAAGCGGCACCCCGACGGCGGGTTGGCCGGGCTGGGCACGTCGCCTTCGAGCACGATGCGCTCGCCCGCGTCCCGAAGCGCCGGGTCCGGCGAGGGGACCGCGGACAGCAGCGCCTGCGTGTAGGGGTGGCAGCTCTTCTCGTAGACCTCGGCCTGGTCGCCTTCCTCCACGATCCGGCCGAGATACATCACCGCGACCCGGTCCGAGATGTGCCGCACGACGGACAGGTCGTGTGCGATGAACAGGTAGGCCAGCCCGAACTCGTCCTGCAGGCTCTCGAGCAGGTTGACGACCTGGGCCTGCACCGACACGTCGAGTGCGGAGACGGGCTCGTCGCAGACGATGATCTCCGGTCGCAGCGCGAGGCCGCGGGCGATGCCGATGCGCTGGCGCTGGCCGCCGGAGAACTGGTGCGGGTAGCGGCTGAGGTGGTCGGGGTCCAGGCCGACGACCTCGAGCAGCTCCTGCACCTTCTGCCGCCGGCTGCCCTTGGGAGCGACATCCTTGTGGATCTCGAACGGCTCGCCGACGATGTCTCCGACGGTCATCCGCGGGTTCAGCGACGAGTAGGGGTCCTGCAGCACGATCTGGATGTCGCGGCGCAGCTGCCGGAGCCGCTTCGCGTCCATCGCGAAGATGTCTTCGCCCTTGAAGAAGGCCTGGCCCGACGTCGGCTCCTCCAGACGCATCAGGAGCTTGGCGAGGGTGGACTTGCCGCAGCCGGACTCGCCCACCAGCCCGAGCGTCTCGCCACGGTTCAGGTCGAAGCTGACGCCGTCGACGGCCTGCACGTGCCCGATGACCTTCTTGAAGATGATGCCCTGGGTCAGCGGGAAGTGTTTGACCAGGTCGCGCACCTGGAGCAGCGGCTCAGCCATTGAGCACCTCCTCGTAGTAGTGGCATGCGCTCTTGCGGCCGCCCCCGATGTCGTAGAGCGGCGGAACGTCCTGCGAGCACCGCTCCCGGGCCCGCGGGCACCGGGGGTGGAACGAACAGCCGCTGGGGATCTTCTTGAGGTTCGGCGGCGACCCGCCGATCGGCTCCAGGGCCTTGCCCTTCTGGTCCAGCCGCGGGATCGACGCGATCAGGCCCTCGGTGTAGGGGTGCCCCGGCTTGCGGTAGAGGTCGTCGATGTTCGCCGTCTCCACGATCTTCCCGGCGTACATCACCGCGATCCGGTCGGCCACCTGGGCGACGACACCGAGGTCGTGGGTGATGAGGATCAGCCCCATGCCGGTGCTCTCCTGGAGCTCGTCCAGCAGGCCCATGATCTGGGCCTGGACGGTCACGTCCAGCGCGGTGGTCGGCTCGTCCGCGATCAGCACGTCGGGGTCCAGCGCCAGCGCCATCGCGATCATCACGCGCTGGCGCATGCCGCCCGAGAACTGGTGGGGGAAGTCCCACACCCGCTCCTTGGCCGAGGGAATGTGCACCCGGTCCATCAGCTCGATCGCCCGCTGGCGGGCCTCGCCCTTGCTGGCGCCCCGGTGCACCCGGAACATCTCCGCGATCTGCCAGCCCACCGGGAAGACCGGGTTCAGCGAGGACAGGGCGTCCTGGAAGATCATCGCGGTTCGCTCGCCGCGGATCCGTCGCCGCTCCTCCTTCGGCATGGTGAGCAGGTCCTGGCCCTCGAACCGGATCTCGCCCGAGGTGATGAAGCCGGGTGGGGTGTCGAGGATGCCCATGACCGCCTGGGCGCTCACGCTCTTGCCGGAGCCGGACTCGCCCAGGATCGCCAGCGTCTCGCCGCGGTCCAGCGTGTAGCTGATGCCGTTGACGGCGTTGACGACGCCGTCGCGGGTGCGGAACTCCACGCTGAGGTTGTCCACCTCGAGCAGCCGCTTCGGCCGAGCGTCGTCGCGACCCCCGGCCGGACGCGCGTCTGTCGTGTTGCTCGTCATGTCACCGCAACTTCGGGTCGAGGGCGTCGCGGAGCGCATCGCCCAGCAGGATGAAGCTGAGCACTGTCGTGCTCAGGAACACACCGGGGAAGAACAGCAGGTGCGGCGACGTGAGGATCTGTCGCTGGGCGTCGCTGATCATCAGCCCCCACGAGATCGCCGGCAACTGCAGCCCGACGCCGAGGAACGACAACGTTGCCTCGGTGGCGATGATGATGCCGATGCTGATGGTCGCGTAGACGATCATCGGCGCCATCGAGTTGGGCAGGATGTGCCGGCTGACCAACCGGAAGTCGGACGCCCCCAGAGCCTTCGCGGCCTTGACGTAGTCCATGTCGCGCACTCCGAGCACCGAAGATCGCATCAGTCTGGTCATGGTGGTCCACCCCAGGAGGATGAGCACCATCGACACCGTGAACAGGTTGCGGGTGCTGACCACGGACAGGAACACGATGGCACCGAGCACGAACGGCAGCCCGAAGACGATGTCGGTGAACCGCGCGATAACCGTGTCGATGGTGCCGCCGTAGTAGCCCGCCAGCGAGCCGAGGACGACCGCGATGATGACGGAGGAGAACGTCACGGCGACGCCGATCGTCATCGAGACGCGGGCGCCGTAGATGACCCGCGTGTAGTAGTCGCAGCCGAGGATGTCGAAGCCGAACCAGTGCTCCGAGCTGGGCCGGTCGAGGCTCTTGGCCAAGTCGCAGCTGTACGGGTCCTGGCTGGCGAACAGCTGGGGGAAGGCTGCCATCACCGCGAACAGCGCGATCAGCGCCGCCGAGATGATGAACAGCGGGTTGTGCCGCAGCTCGCGCCACGCGTCCGCCCACAGGCTGCTGCGCCGGCCGCCGCCGCCAAGGTCAGCCCCGGCCTGCGCCTCGGCCTGGATGCCCTCAGGACCGGACCCGTGATCGGTGCCACCGCCGCTCGCCATGGTCGACGCGGTGGGATCACTCATAGCGAATCCTCGGGTCCAGGACGCCGTAGAGCACGTCGACCATCAGGTTCGCGACGATGTAGATCAGCACGAGCGCGGTCGTGATGCCGATCACCACCGGCCCTTCCTGCGATCGGATCGACTGGAACACCTGTTGACCGACACCTGGGATGTTGAAGATGCCCTCTGTCACGATGGCCCCGCCCATCAGCGCTCCCAGGTCGATGCCGAGGTAGGTCACCACCGGGATCAGCGAGTTGCGCAGCGCATGCCGCCCCACCACCCGCTTTCGTGGCAACCCTTTGGCGACCGCCGTGCGGATGTAGTCGGAGCGCAGGTTCTCCACCAGGCTGGTTCGCGTCAACCGGGCGACGTAGGCCAGCGAGAGCGCTGCCAGCACCATGGCCGGTAACAGGTAGCTCTTCCAGCCTTCGTTGAGCCCCGCGATGGGGAACCACCCCAGTTTCACGCCTAACAGGATCTGGGCGGTGAACCCGAGCACGAAGACTGGGATCGACACCACGATCGTGGTGGATATCAGCACCAGGTTGTCCATGAAGGACCCGCGTCTGAGTCCGGCCAGGACGCCGGCGGAGATGCCGATGAAGACCTCGAAGAGGAAAGCGGTGAGTGCGAGCTTGATGGTCACCGGGAAGCGCTCTTTCAGGATCTCGGTGACCTCGCGGCCGCGGAAGCTCTGGCCGAAGTCTCCCTGGAACAGGTTCCCCATGTACTTGCCGTACTGGACCAGGAAGGGGTCGTCGAGGTTGTACCGGTCCTGCAGCTCGGCGTAGACCGACGGGGAGATCGGCTTGTCACCCGAGAGGGCACGGATGGGATCGCCCGGGATCGCGAAGACGAGCGCGAAGATCAGGAACGTCGTACCGAAAAACACCGGCAGTGCCTGCAGCAGCCGACGCGCAATGTAGCGGCCCATGGGAGCTCCTGGGGAGAAGCGGTTGGGGGGATAACAGTAGTGGGAGGCGGCCGCCGCGTCGGACGGCCGCCTCCCACTGTCTGCGGTGTGCTAACTGACCGCTACTGGTTGACCGTGATCTCTGAGGTGTTGATGTTGGTGAAGGCGCTGATCACCACGTTGGAGACCTTCTCCGAGTGGGCTGCCTGGACCTTCCCGAACCACATGGGGATAACGGGCATGTCCTGGAGGATCAGGTCCTCGGCCTGGTTGTACAGGTCGATACCGGCGTCCACGTCGGCTGCCGCGTTGCCCTGCTTGATCAGGTCGTCCACCTCCTGGGTTCGAGTAACCGAAGTTGTTCGACGAACCCGTGGTGCCGTAGATCGGCTCCAGGTAGTTCTGCGGGCTCGGGTAGTCCATGACCCAGCCCAGACGGAACGGCCCGGTGACCTTCTCCTCGTCCAGCAGACCCAGGTACTCGGCGAACTCAAGCGACTTGAACTTGATGGTCTTGATGCCGAGGTTCTGGCGGAGCTGGTTGGAGACAGCCTCCATCCACTTCTCGTGACCGGCGCCGCTGTTGAACCACAGAGTCAGCGTGCCTTCGTAGCCACCGGCCTCGTCGAACAGCTTCTTCGCTGCCTCGGGGTCGTAGGCGCAGTTGGCTGCACAGGGGTCTTCACGAGAACCGGCGACAACCGGGGACACGACGGACTTCGCCGGCTGGAGTGAGCCGTTGAAGATCGCGTCGATGATCGGCTGACGGTCGATGGCCATGGAGAACGCGCGACGCAGCTTCGGGTCGGCGAACTTCTTGTCGTACGTCGGGAACCCGACGTACGTGAAGCTGGAGCTCGCGCGCTGGATGAACCGGTCGCCGAAGTCCTTCTCGGCGGTGGCCAGCTGCTCCGGCGGAACGCTGTCCAGGACGTCGAGGTTGCCGGCCAACAGGTCGTTGTAGGCCGTGTTGATGTCCGAGTAGATCGTGAAGTCAACCGAGTCGGCCTTGGCCTTCTCGCCCTTGTAGTCGTCGAACCGCTTGACCTTGATCGACTGGTTGTGGGCCCAGGCGCCGTCCATCTGGAACGGGCCGTTGCCAACGGGCTGCTCCTCGTAGGCCTTGGGGTCGGCCTCGAAGGACTTGGGCAGCGGGTAGAACGCGTTGTAGCCGACGGTCAGCGGGAACTGGCTGAACGGCGCCTTGAGCTGGACGGTGAACGTCGTGTCGTCCACGACCTTCAGCCCGGAGAGCTCCTTGGCGGCCGGCTCCTTGCCCTCTTCGGCCTGCATCTCGTCGTAGCCCTGGATGTTCTCGAAGAAGTACGAGTTGCCGTAGGCGTTGGTGCTCAGGGCACCGGCGTTCCAGGAGCGGACGTAGGACGCGGCGTCGACAGGCTCGCCGTTGTGGAAGGTCCAGCCTTCCTTGAGCTTGACGGTCCAGTTGGTCTGGTCGGTCGACTCGATGGACGCCGCGTGGGCGTTCGGGGCGGAGTCACCAATCTGGAGCTCGGTCGTCTCATCGTCGTAGGTCACCAGACCGGTGAACAACGCGTTGAGGATCTCGGATCCACAGGACTCGTTGGTGTTCTGCGGGATCAGGTGCTCGGGCTCGCAGACATACACCGAGAACGATCCGCCGGACTCACCGTCGGTCTTGCCCTTGTCGCCTTCGTCGCCGGAGTCGCCACCGCACGCTGTGATCAACAGCGGTGCGGCGAGGAGACCGGCGAGCAGGCGCAGCCTTCGGGGGTTGCGCATGTAACGCCTCCTGATGAGGGGCCGGATCGAACGGCCCCCGGGGGTGGGTGTGAAGGAGGCCACGTTAGGCATAGGCCCGTCCCTTTGTGACCCCCGTGACCGGCTTGAGCAGACGAATGTCACACCGGCAGCCGTTGGTTGTAACACGTTCGTCATATTGCAACCATGTTGCACGAACAGCAGTGACCGGTTGCTCACCCTGAGTGAGCCGCCGTCAGTCCAGACCGGAGAACAGGTCGCTCTCCAGCGACCCGGCCACGTCACCGTCCACGTCACCGTCCGGACCGGCGACGGTCGACGTGGCGTCGCTCGTCCCGGGCTTTCCCCGTACGAGCGTGTACGCCTCGCGGCTCCAGACCTCGTTCCCGAGGTTGTTCGACAGCGCGAAGAACGGACCGTCGACAGCGATCTGTGTCGCGTGGGCGCGCATCGCCGCCAGCTTGGCGTCGACCAGGTCGGCCCCGTCGACCACCGCAGTGATGACGTCGTCGGGGACACCGAAGGGCAGGTCACCCTCGGGGTCGAGACCCTCGAAGGTCGTGGTGTCCCCGGCAGCCCGCAGGGCGCGCAGGCTCTGCCGCCACCACGACAGCGGCAGCGCACACCAGTAGACCTTCGCGACGTCCCAGGGAGCGCCGTCACCAACACCCGGCTCTGCAGCCAGCTCGACGGCCCGCATGGCGACGCGGTGTGCCTGGATGTGGTCGGGGTGCCCGTAGCCGCCGTTCTCGTCGTACGTGATGACGACCTGCGGGCGGACCTCGCGGATCACCGGCACGAGGTGGCCGGCCGCCTCGTCGAGATCGGCCTGCCAGAAGCTGTCCGGCCGGTCGTTGGTGGGCAGACCCATCATCCCTGAGTCGCGGTAGCGACCGGGCCCGCCGAGGAACCGGAAGTCCTCGACTCCGAGCGCCTCCATCGCGGTGGCCAGCTCACCGATGCGGTGCTGACCGAGCGCGTCGTCCTTGTCGGCGGCGAGGTGCGCGAGCCCGGGGACGAGGACCTCGCCCTCCTCGCCGAGAGTGCAGGTGACGAGGGTGACGTGCACGCCGGCGGCGGCGTACTTGGCCATCGTGACGCCGTTGTTGATCGTCTCGTCGTCGGGGTGGGCGTGCACGAGCAGCATCCGCCGGCGCGCGTCGAGCAGGTCCATCACCGACTCCTCCTCGGGCGCGGCCTGCTCGAGGACCGACTCCGCCTCCTGCAGAACCGCGTCCTCCGGTGAGGTCGGCCGGGCCTCCGGCTCCTCGGCGCGCGGGTCCTGCGGGATGGTCGTCATGGCTCGAACCCTACCGATCGTCGGCGGCCGCGAGCAGGCTTCGGGGACGGGCCCGGGCGGGCGCGGAGATAGGTTCCCCCAATGTCTACTGCGAGCACCGGCGAGTCCTTTCCGCGCCAGTCGGCGCGCACTCAGCGGTTCACGGCGGGTGCGCCGCGCGCGTTCACCATCACCGCCGACGGCGGCCGCGTGCTGTTCCTGCGTTCGCGTCATGGCGCCGACCGGGTCGGTTGCCTGTGGTCACTCGACCTCGACAGCGGCGAGGAGCGGCTGCTCGTCGACCCGGCCGTCCTTGGCGAACGTGACGAGGAGCTGTCCGTCGCGGAGCGGGCCCGCCGCGAACGTGCCCGCGAGGCGTCCGCCGGGATCGTCGGCTACGCGACCGACGGTGATGCCGCGGTCGCCGCGTTCGCGCTGTCCAGCCGGCTGTGGGTCACCGACCTCGCCACCGGCGCGGCACGCGAGCTGCCCGCCGTCGGGCCGGTGCTCGACCCCCGGCCCGACCCGACCGGGACGTGGGTCGCGTACGGCGGGGCCGGCGCGCTCCGGCTGACCCATCTGGAGACGGCCGAGCAGCGGGTGCTCGCGGAGCCCGACGGCCCGTGGCCCGCCGAGGTGACGTGGGGGCTGGCCGAGTTCGTCGCCGCCGAGGAGATGGACCGCTACCGCGGCTACTGGTGGGCACCCGACGGCACGACCCTGATCGCCGCCCGGGTGGACGAGTCGCCCGTCCAGCGCTGGCACATCGCCGACCCCGCCAACCCGGACCGCCCGCCGGTGGACGTCGCCTACCCGGCCGCGGGGACGGCCAACGCCGACGTCAGCCTCTGGGTGCTCGGGGTGGAAGGCGGCCGCACGCAGGTCCGGTGGGACGCGGATCGCTACCCCTACGTCGTGACGGTCTCGTGGACCAGCGCCGGGCCGCCGCTGCTGCACGTCATGAGCAGGGACCAGCGCTCGGCAGCGGTGGTGGAGGTCGACCCGGCCTCGGGGAAGACCACGGTGCGCGCGGAGGACTCCGACCCGGTCTGGCTCGACGTCGTACCGGGGGTCCCGGCCTGGCTGCCGGACGGCCGCCTGGTGCGCACGGCGGACCGCGACGGCGCCCGCCGCCTGCTGTTCGGAGACGACCCGGTCACCCCGACCAGCCTGCAGGTGGCATCGGTCGCGGCCGTCGACGAGAGCGGTGCGCTCGTGGTGGGCACCGACGAACCCACCCAGTCGCACCTGTGGCTCGTCGACCCGGCCGGCGCGGTACGACGGCTCACCGGGCCCGGCGGCCACCACGGCGGATCGTCGCGGGCCACAACCCTGGTCGTGTCCAGCTCGGACCTGCACCAACCGGCGACCCGCGTCGAGGTGCGCCGCGACGGCCAGGTGACGCCGATCGACTCGTTCGCCGAGACGCCGTGCATCACAGCGAGCCCGACAGTTCTCACGGTCGGGGAACGGGGACTGCGGGTCGGTGTGCTGCTGCCGCACGACCATGTCCCTGGCACAGCGCTGCCGGTTCTCATGGACCCCTACGGCGGGCCCCACCACCAGGAGGTCCTCGAGGTCAACCGGATCTGGTTGGAGCCGCAGTGGCTCGCCGACCAGGGGTTCGCCGTGGTGGTGGCGGACGGTCGGGGCACGGGCGGCCGCGGGCCGGAGTGGGACCGCGCGGTGCACCACGACTTCGCGGGGGTGACCCTCCAGGACCAGGTCGACGCGCTCACGGCGGTCGCCTTCGAGGTGCCTGACCTTGACCTCACCCGGGTGGCGATCCGCGGCTGGTCCTACGGCGGCTACCTCGCGGCGCTCGCGGTGCTACGCCGGCCGGACGTCTTCTCCGCCGCCGTCGCCGGGGCACCGGTCACCGACTGGCGGCTCTACGACACCTTCTACACCGAGCGCTACCTCGGCCACCCGGACGAGCAGCCGGAGGTCTACGAGCGCAATTCCCTGCTGGGTGACGCGGCCAAGCTGACCAGGCCGTTGCTGCTGATCCACGGGCTGGCTGACGACAATGTCGTCGCGGCGCACACGTTGCGCCTGTCGTCGGCGCTGCTCGCTGCCGGCCGGCCGCACGACGTACTCCCGCTCTCCGGCGTCACGCACATGACCCCGCACGAGGTGGTGGCCGAGAACCTGCTGCTCCTGCAGGTCGAGTGGCTGCACCGCGCGCTCGCCCAGGCGGGCAAGAGCTAGCTGCGGTCAGCCTTGGCCTGGCGACCGCGACGCTGCCCGCGGGTCTGCGCCGACAGCTCGACCTTGCGCATCCGCACGGTCGCCGGGGTGACCTCGACGCACTCGTCCTCGCGGCAGAACTCAAGGGCCTGCTCCAGCGAGAGCGTGCGGTGCGGGATCAGCGGCACCAGGATGTCGCCCGAGGACTGCCGCATGTTGGTGAGCTTCTTCTCCTTGGTGGGGTTGACGTCCATGTCGTCGGAGCGCGCGTTCTCGCCGACGATCATCCCCTCGTAGACCTCGGTGCCCGGCCCGACGAACATCGTGCCGCGCTCCTGGAGGTTTGCCAGCGCGAAGCCGGTGGTCGCGCCGCGACGGTCGGCGACCAGCGACCCCGAGGGGCGGGTGCGCAGCTCGCCGTGCCACGGCTCGTAGCGCTCGTGGATGTGGTGCAGCAGACCGGTGCCGCGGGTCTCGGTGAGGAACTCGGTGCGGAACCCGATCAGCCCGCGCGCCGGCACGATGTACTCCATCCGGATCCAGCCGGTGCCGTGGTCGACCATCTGCTCGAGGCGGCCCTTGCGCAGCGCGAGCAGCTGGATCAGCACGCCCTGGTAGTCCGAGGGCGCGTCGATGGTGAGGCGCTCCATCGGCTCCTGCACCTTGCCGTCGATGACGCGGGTGACGACCTGCGGCTTGCCGACCGTCAGCTCGAAGCCTTCACGGCGCATGATCTCGACGAGGATCGCGAGCTGCAGCTCACCGCGGCCCTGCACCTCCCAGGTGTCCGGCCGCTCGGTCGGCAGCACCCGGATCGACACGTTGCCGACCAGCTCGGCGTCCAGCCGGTTGCGCACCAGCCGGGCGGTGAGCTTCTTGCCGCTCTCCCCCGCCAGCGGCGCGGTGTTGATGCCGACCGTCATCGAGATGCTCGGCTCGTCGATGGTGATGACCGGAAGCGGCCGCGGGTCGTCGGGGTCGGCGATCGTCTCGCCGATCGTGATCTCGGGGATGCCGGCGATGGCGACGATGTCGCCCGGGCCGGCCTGCTCGATCGGCACCCGCTCGAGGGCCTCGGTGCCGAGCAGCTCGGTGAGCTTCACCCGCTCGATGGTCCCGTCGGCGCGGCACCAGGCGACCAGCTGGCCCTTCTTCATCGTCCCGTTGTGCACCCGGCACAGCGCGAGGCGCCCGAGGTAGGGCGACGCGTCGAGGTTCGTGACGTGCGCCTGCAGCGGGGTCTCGGGGTCGTAGACCGGGGCGGGGACCGTCGAGATCAGCGTCTCGAAGAGCGGCTCGAGGTCGAGACTGTCGGGCATCTCACCGTCGCTGGGTCGACCCATCGCCGCGCGGCCGGCCTTGGCCGACGCGTAGACGATCGGGAACTCGATCTGGTGCTCGTCGGCGTCGAGGTCGAGGAACAGCTCGTAGCACTCGTCGACGACCTCGGCGATGCGCGAGTCAGGCCGGTCCACCTTGTTGATGACCAGGACGACGGGCAGCCGCTTCTGCAGCGCCTTGCGCAGGACGAACCGGGTCTGCGGCAGCGGACCCTCCGACGCGTCGACGAGCAGGAGGACACCGTCGACCATCTCCAGCCCGCGCTCCACCTCGCCGCCGAAGTCGGCGTGGCCGGGGGTGTCGATGATGTTGATGGTCACGCCGCCGTGCCGGACAGCGGTGTTCTTGGCCAGGATCGTGATGCCCTTCTCCCGCTCCAGGTCCATGGAGTCCATGACCCGCTCGCGGACCGAGTCGTTCTCCGCCTGGTGCTCGGTGAACGCCCCCGACTGCCAGAGCATCGCGTCGACGAGCGTGGTCTTGCCGTGGTCGACGTGGGCGATGATCGCGACGTTCCGGAGGTCGTCTCGGGTCTTGACGGGCATGCGGCAGCGCTCGATTCCATAAGGGATTGCGCCTCATCCTACGCGAGCGCGGGCGCCTTCCCTACCGTCCGAGCGCCACGTCCGCGCTCGTGCGCGGCAGCTCGCACCACACGACCTTCCCGGTGGTTGTCGCTCGTGCGCCCCACCTGCTCGCCAGCGTGGCGACGAGCTGCAGGCCACGGCCACCCTCGTCGTCGTACGACGACCGGCGGAACCGTGGCAGGGGCGGGTCGGCGTCGGCGACCGAGAACGTGACGGTGTCGTCGAGCAGCAGCACCTGCAGCTCGATCGGAGCCTTGCCGTAGCGAAGCGCATTGGTGGCCAGCTCGGTGACCAGGAGCTCGGCGGTCTCGACCATGCGCGGCAGGTCCCAGTCCAGCAACGCCGTCCGCACCCGCACCCGGGAGGCCGGGATCTCGGTCTCGTCGCCGAGCAGACTCCAGGAGACGATCCGCCACGGCTCGAGCCCGCGCAGCTCGGCCACCAGCATCGCGACGTCGTCGTCGTGTCCGTCGGCCCGGCCCAGGACCTCGAGGACGTGGTCGCAGAGCGGGTCGAGCCCGGTCGGGTCCGGCCACGAACGCTGCGGCGAGCGCAGCGAGGCCGTCGTCCAGGTCGGCGCCGCGGGACTCGATCAGTCCGTCGGTGTAGAGCAGCAGCCGCGCCCCGTCCTGCACCGACGCGGGTGCCGCTTCGAACGGCACGCCGCCCACGCCGAGCGGGGCACCTGAGGGCGATGGCAGGAACTGTGCTGTTCCGTCCGGGTCGCGCAGCAACGGCGGCGGGTGACCGGCGGTGGCGAAGCACAGCTCGCGGGTGACCGGGTCGAAGACCGCATAGACACAGGTGGCCAGCTGGACCTGGGCGATGCCCATCGCCAGGTGGTCGAGCTGGGCGAGCAGCTCGTCGGGCATCAGGTCGAGCACCGCCAGGGTGCGGACCGCGGTGCGCAGCTGTCCCATCGCGGCCGCGGCTCGCAGCCCACGGCCCATCACATCGCCGATGACGAACGCGACCCGGCCGCAGGACAGCGGCAGGACGTCGAACCAGTCACCGCCGACCTCGGTCTCGCGACTGCCGGGCAGGTAGCGGTGCGCCATCTCGACGCCGGTGATGCGCGGCCGGTTCGCCGGGAGCAGCGACCGCTGGAGCTCGACCGCAGTGGCCCGCGCCTCGTCGTACAGGCGCACGTTGTCCAGGGCGAGCGCGGCGCGTGCGGCGAGCTCGTCGGCGAGGGCGCGGTCGGCGTCGCCGTACGGCGGGCTGCCGGCCGCTCGGGTGAAGCTGGCCCGGCCGAGCACCCGGCCGCGCGCGACGAGCGGCACCAGGTGGACGTCGGCGGACACCCCCTCAGTGGGCGTGCCGGCCGACGCGACCTGGAGCATGGGCGACGCGTGCAGTCCCGCACCGCCGGGTCGGAGGATGTCCTCGACCAGCTCCACCACCGCGCGGTCGGCGAACTGCGGGACCACCGTCTCGGCGAGCGCCTGGGCAACGGCACTCAGATCGAGGCTGCCGGCCATCCGGGCGGTCGCCGCGAGCACCAGGCCGAGCCGCGACTGGGCCGCAGCCTGCTCGCCAGGCTCGAGAAGCGGTCCCCCGGACACCATGCAGGCATCCTGGCCCACCCACCGGACTGGCGCGGGGTTTCCGGTCGCAGCGGCGCCCGCCCCGAATGATCGCCGTCGCGGCCTTCCTCCTATGGTGTGCCGGTGAGCAGTGTGACCACGGCCCCGCGGCGGGCGAAGATCTCGAAGCGGACATTGCGCACCGACCGGTGGTACCTCCCGCCGTTGCTGACCGCGGCGGGCCTGGGGCTGTTCCTCGTCTACGGCATCGTGCGCATCTTCTACGACCAGAACTACTGGGTGGAGGAGTTCCACTACCTCGCGCCGTTCTACTCGCCGTGCCTGGCGGCGAGCTGTGTGCCCGGCTCGAGCCACTTCCTGGGCACGCCGCTCCCGGAGCTGCCCGCCTGGATGTCACCGGCGATGTTCGTCCTGATCATTCCCGGTGGCTTCCGGGCCACCTGCTACTACTACCGCAAGGCCTACTACCGGGCGTTCTGGTTCTCCCCGCCGGCCTGCGCGGTGGCGGAGCCGCACAAGGCCTACACCGGCGAGACCCGCTTCCCGCTGATCTTCCAGAACGTGCACCGCTACTTCTTCTACCTCTCGGTGCTCGTCGCACTGGTCCTCTCGTACGACGCGGTGCTCGCCTTCCACGGCGCCGACGGCGGCTTCGGCATCGGGCTCGGGACCGTGATCCTGGTCCTCAACGCGATCCTGATCTGGGGCTACACCCTGGGCTGCCATTCCTGCCGGAGCATCACCGGCGGGCGGCTCAAGCACTTCTCGCGGCACCCGATCCGCTACCGGGTGTGGGGCCAGGTCTCCAAGCTGAACGCCCGCCACCAGCAGTACGCCTGGGCGTCGCTGTTCTCCGTGATGATCGCCGACTTCTACGTCCTGCTGGTGGCGAGCGGGGCCATCGACGACCTGCGGCTCTACAACTGATGCCGGACCGGGGATGACGAACCGATGACCGAGATCGAGCACCACGCCTACGACGTCGTCGTCATCGGCGCCGGTGGTGCCGGTCTGCGCGCTGCCATCGAGGCCCGCCAGCAGGGCAAGCGCACCGCCATCATCTGCAAGTCGTTGTTCGGCAAGGCCCACACCGTGATGGCGGAGGGCGGCATCGCCGCCGCGATGGGCAACGTCAACGAGAAGGACAACTGGCAGGTCCACTTCCGCGACACGATGCGCGGCGGGAAGTTCCTCAACAACTGGCGGATGGCCGAGCTGCACGCCAAGGAGGCGCCCGAGCGGGTCTGGGAGCTGGAGACCTACGGCGCGCTGTTCGACCGCACCAAGGACGGCAAGATCAGCCAGCGCAACTTCGGCGGGCACGAGTACCCGCGGCTGGCCCACGTCGGCGACCGCACCGGCCTGGAGATGATCCGGACCCTGCAGCAGAAGGTCGTCTCGCTGCAGCAGGAAGACCTGCAGCAGCATCGCGACGCCGAAGCGATGATCAAGGTCTTCGCGGAGTGCACGGTCACCACGCTGCTCAAGGACGGCGATGACGACGACGGCGGCGGGCGCATCGCCGGCGTCGTCGGCTACCTCCGCGAGAACGGCTCCTTCATCGTGTTCGAGGCGCCTGCGGTGATCCTCGCCACCGGCGGCATCGGCAAGTCGTTCAAGGTGACGTCGAACTCCTGGGAGTACACCGGCGACGGGCACGCGCTGGCGATGAAGGCCGGGGCGACCCTGCTCAACATGGAGTTCGTGCAGTTCCACCCGACCGGCATGGTCTGGCCGCCCAGCGTCAAGGGGATCCTCGTCACCGAGTCGGTCCGCGGCGACGGCGGCGTGCTGAAGAACTCCGAGGGTTCCCGCGTTCATGTTCGACTACGTCCCGGCGGTGTTCCGCAAGCAGTACGCCGAGACCGAGGACGAGGCCGACCGCTGGTACGAGGACCCGAACAACAACCGCCGGCCTCCCGAGCTGCTGCCCCGCGACGAGGTCGCCCGCGCCATCAACTCCGAGGTCAAGGCGGGTCGCGGCACCCCGAACGGCGGTGTCCTCCTCGACATCGCGTCCCGGCTGCCCGCCGACGCGATCCGCAAGAAGCTGCCGTCGATGTACCACCAGTTCAAGGAGCTGGCCGACGTCGACATCACGGCCGAGCCGATGGAGGTCGGGCCCACCTGCCACTACGTGATGGGTGGCGTCGAGGTCGACCCGGACACGGCGGCCGCCGTCGTACCGGGCCTGTTCGCCGCGGGCGAGGTCGCCGGCGGCATGCACGGGTCGAACCGGCTCGGCGGCAACTCGCTGTCCGACCTCCTGGTGTTCGGCCGGCGCGCCGGCGCGGGAGCGAGCGCGTACGTCGACGCGCTGGGCGGGTCGCGACCTGCCGTCCGGGATGGGCATGTCGAGGCGGCGAGGCGGACCGCGGTCGCGCCGTTCGACGGTGACGGCGGGGAGAACCCCTACACGATCCACGCCGAGCTGCAGAAGACGATGAACGACCTGGTCGGCATCATCCGCACCGCCGACGAGATCCAGGAGGGGCTCGACCGCCTGGAGAAGCTCAAGGAGCGGGCCAAGCGGATCAGCGTCCAGGGCGACCTCGTCTTCAACCCGGGCTGGCACCTCGCGCTCGACCTGTCCAACATGCTCATCGTCTCGGAGTGCGTCGCCCGGGCGGCGCTGGCGCGGGAGGAGTCGCGCGGCGGTCACACCCGCGACGACTTCCCGACCATGAGCAACGAGTGGCGGCAGGTCAACCTGATCTGCCGGCCCGAAGGCGGTGGCGGTTGCCGTCGACCAGCAGCCGTTGCCCGCGATGCCGCCGGAGCTGCTGTCGCTCTTCGACCGCGACGAGCTGAGCAAGTACATGACGGAGAAGGAGATCGCGAGCTTGCCGGAGGGGACCGCCTGATGGGCTACAACGCACGGTTCAAGGTGTGGCGCGGCGATGACACCGACGGCGACCTCGAGGACTTCACGGTCGAGGTCAACGAGGGTGAGGTCGTCCTCGACATCATCCACCGGCTGCAGGCGACCGTCGCTCCCGATCTCGCGGTCCGGTGGAACTGCAAGGCCGGCAAGTGCGGGTCGTGCAGCGCCGAGATCAACGGGCGCCCGCGGCTGCTGTGCATGACCCGGATGAGCACGTTCGAGGAGAGCGAGGTCATCTCCGTCACGCCGCTGCGGGCCTTCCCGGTCATCAAGGACCTCGTCACCGACGTGTCCTTCAACTACGCGAAGGCGCGCGAGGTGCCGTCGTTCCGCCCGCCCGCCGAGCTCGGCCTCGGCGAGTACCGGATGTCCCAGGTCGACGTCGAGCGCAGCCAGGAGTTCCGCAAGTGCATCGAGTGCTTCCTGTGCCAGGACACCTGCCACGTCATCCGTGACCACGAGGACAACAAGGAGGCCTTCGCCGGCCCGCGCTTCTTCATCCGGCTGGCTGAGCTGGACATGCACCCGCTGGACACGATGGACCGAAAGCGCGAGGCGCAGGAACAGCACGGCATCGGCATGTGCAACATCACGAAGTGCTGCAGCGAGGTCTGCCCCGAGCACATCAAGATCACCGACAACGCGATCATCCCGATGAAGGAGCGCGTCGTCGACACGATGTACGACCCGGTCATCTGGCTGGGCAACAAGATCCCGCGCCGCAGCGCCGTCGCGGCCAACCGCGCCCTCGACGCCGGAGACGCAGCGACGGCCGAGGGGCACGCGCGGACCAGGCTCCGCCAGAAGCCGAGCGACCGCACGGCGCTGCGCGCTCTCGAGGACTCGCTGATCGCACAGGGTCGGTTCGCGGAGGCCACCGACGTGACCCGACAGCGGCTCGCGCACGCGGGCCGGGGTGCATCGGCCCGCCAGAGCGCCCTGAACGACCACGTGTGGGCCCTGCTCTGCGCCGTCGAGGCGGGTCAGCTGGAGCTCGACCGGACCGAGGACGAGATCTCGACCACGTTGCAACAGGCGCAGCGGATGGCCAGCACCGGAACCGTGCTGGCCGGCACGCATGCGCTGCACAACCTGGTCCACGGCCGGCTGGCCGAGGCGGTGGAGCACGCGCGCGACTCGCTGCGGTGGCTCCGCAGCAAGCAGGCTCGCGCCGACGACCTGATCACCCTCGGCGAGGCGCTTGCCGGTCTCGGCGACCACGACGAGTCGGCGTCGGCGATGGCCGAGGCGCAGTCGCTCTCGCCGGACAACCCGCGCCTGGCCGGGGCACGCGCGAACCTGCAGGACATGGGCGTCGGCTAGCTGCGCCGTTCCAGCACCAGTTTCTCCAGGGCACGCACCACGGGCAGGTCGGCAGCGAGCCACTCCACGTCGTACCACTCCGACGGCTCGAGCCAGCGCAGCTCGGAGTGGTCCTCGAGCGGCTGCGGGGTGCCGTCCACCACCTCGGCGGTCCACACGCGGAGCATCGCGCTCGTCCCCATTGGCCAGTCACCGCCCACCCGGTCGAGCAGCCGGATCTGCACGCCGAGCTCCTCGCGGCACTCGCGCACCAGCGCCTGCTCGTCGGTCTCGCCGGGGTCGACCTTGCCGCCGGGGAGCTCCCAGCCGCCGGCGAGCTCCGGCGGCTCCAGCCGGCGGGCAGCAAGCAGCCGGTCGCCGTCGAGGATGGCCGCACCGACCACGCACACCGTCACGACGAGTCACTCTGGCAGACTCGCCTGATGGCTGAGCTGATGGATCGCAAGGAGATCGAGGACGCGCTCGCCGCGCTTCCCGGCTGGGACTACGACGGCACCAAGCTGGTACGCCGAGTGCAGGTGGCCGCCGACGCGCAGGACAACCTCGAGAGCGCGGTCATGAAGGTGGCCGACGCGCTCGACCACCACCCCGTCATCGAGCGGGGCGAGGGTGAGCTGCGCTTCGACGTGTGGTCGCACAGCGCCGGTGGCGTGACCGCCAAGGATCTCGAGCTGGCGGCCCGGATCGACCAGACCCTGAGCGGCCCCGTCCAGGACTGATCCCCCACTCCCGCTTGTGTCCGAACAACCGTGCGGGTACCTCCGCGGGCCACTTCGGACACAACGGCGCCCCGATCCGTTGTGTCCGAACAACCGTGCGGGTACCTCCGCGGGCCACTTCGGACACAAGGTGGAGGTGAGTCGTCCTAGGTGGTGCGGGCGAGGTCGGCGGCGCCGATGAAGCCGGCGTCGTTGCCGAGCTCGGCGGCGACGACCGGCGCCTCGGGGCGGTAGCCGCGACCGGTCAGTGAGCGCCCGAACACCTCGCGGGCGGGGCCGAGCAGCAGCTCGCCCGCCTCCGAGACGCCGCCGCCGATGACGAACCGGGTCGGGTCCAGGACGGCGGCGAGCGACGCCAGGCCGAGCCCCAGCGCGCGGCCCATCTCCTGGAACAGCTCGATCGCGGCCGGGTCGCCCGCCTGCGCGGCCTGCGTGACCACCGGCCCGGTGATCGCGCCCACGTCACCACCGGCCAGTGCCATCAGACCCTGCGCGACCGGCGAGTTCGAGGCCGCCAGCTCACGGGCCTCCCGGGCCAGCGCGTTGCCGCTGACGTACTGCTCCCAGCAGCCCCGGTTGCCGCACTCGCACCTGCGGCCGTCCGGCACGACGGTCATGTGGCCGAACTCCGCGCCCATGCCGTATCCGCCGCGCTGCAGCACGCCGTCGACCACGAGCCCGCCGCCGATCCCGGTGCCGAGGTTGACGCAGGCGAGCACGGGGGCGCCACGGCCGGCGCCGAACCGGTACTCGGCCCAGGCGCCCGCGTTGGCGTCGTTCTCGATCACGACCGGCAGGCCGGTGCGGCCGCCGACGACGTCACGCAGCGGCTCCTCCCGCCACGCGAGATGCGGCGAGAAGCGCACCGTGGACCGGTCGGCGTCGATGTAGCCCGCTGCCCCGATTCCGACGGCCGAGACGCCGTGGCGCGAGCTCAGCTCCGCGATGACCTCGACGATGGTCTCCTCGGTCGCCATCGGGCTGGTCGAGGGGGTGTCGCGTCGTACCTGCTCGACGACCCGGCCGCCCTCGTCCACCACACCGGCGGCCACCTTGGTGCCACCGATGTCGATCCCGACTGCGAGACTTCCGGCCACCCGGGCATCATGCCGCCCGGGAGATGGGTAGGGCGTGCACGTGAGCCATTCCCCGGACGCGCCGCCCCCGGCCTTGCCTCGGCTGCACCGGGCCGCCCGGCTCGAGGACGCGGTCGGCGGGGTCATCGAGCGGACGCTGCGGCGCCGTGGCTGGCGGCCACGGGTGCTGACCTACACCGGCTACGGCGCAGACGGATGGGTGCGCGTGCTCGGGCGCGTTCTGCTGACGCCGCCCGGGACGCGGAGCCGTGACGTCGACAGCGGCCGCGGATGGCGCCGGTTCCTCTCGGCCGGGGTCGCCGGGGTGCCCGTCACGATCGAGGTGGGCGACCAGCGCCACGAGGTGGAGAGCGCTCGCGGCGGCTACCTGGACCTGCGGCTGACAGCTCACCTGCCGCCGGGCTGGGCCTCGGCGCGGCTGTCGGCTGACGGGTCGCCGGCGTGCGAGGCGCCGCTGCGCATCGTCGACCCGGCCGCGCGGCTCGGCGTCGTGAGCGACATCGACGACACCGTCGTCATCACCGCGCTGCCACGGCCGCTGCTCGCCTTCTGGAACACGTTCGTACGCCGTGAGGACTCGCGGCTCCCGGTGCCCGGGATGGCGCAGCTCTACGAAGCGCTGCTCGCTCAGGACGAGCACGCGCCGGTCTTCTACCTGTCGACGGGCGCGTGGAACACGGCTCCGGCGCTGGTCCGGTTCCTGGAGCGGCACGGCTACCCGCCCGGCCCGCTCCTGATGACCGACTGGGGGCCGACGGCCGAGGGATGGTTCCGGTCCGGGCAGGCGCACAAGCGGACGGAGCTGCGCCGGCTGCTCGCGGAGCTGCCCGCACTGGCCTGGATCCTGGTGGGTGACGACGGGCAGCACGACCCCGACCTCTACACCGCGGCTGCCGTGGGCGCACCCGGCCGGGTGCGGCTGGTCGCGATCCGGCAGCTGACCGCGACGGAGCAGGTGCTGACGCACGGCACACCCGAGCCGATGCGGGAGCTGCTGCCGACCGTGGCCGCGCCCGAGGTTCGCGCACCCGACGGCTTCGGGCTGCTTAAGCTGCTGAGGACCCGAGGCCTGCTCACGGAATCAGGACAGTCCTAGAGTGGCGGCCGTCGGTCGTTCTCTAGACAAACGGAGGTGACCGCGATGAGCGGTCGTGTCGTGCACTTCGAGATCCCCGCGGACGACGTGGGACGCGCCGAGGAGTTCTACCGGTCGGCGTTCGGCTGGAACCTCAACTCGATGCCGGACATGGGCTACACGATGGTGAGCACCACGCCGACGGACGAGCAGGGCGCGCCGAAGGATCCCGGCGCGATCAACGGCGGCATGCTCAAGCGCGAAGGCCCGGCAACCTCACCGATCATCGTCATCGACGTCGACGACATCGACAAGGCGCTGGAGACCATCGGCTCCAACGGCGGCTCGACCGTGCAGGGCAAGCAGTCCGTCATGGACATGGGCTTCAGCGCCTACTTCAAGGACAGCGAGGGCAACGTCATGGGCCTCTGGGAGACCGCCCACTAGCGGCTGACACAGCCCGTTTGTCCGGCCGGTAGCGTGCGCGCGTGACCAGCGCACGCGTGATCGTCATCGGGGCGGGTCCCGGTGGGCTCGCTGCCGCCGCCAGCCTTCAGCAGCAGGGCGTGCCGTGCACCTTGCTCGAACGGGCGTCGTCGGTGGGTGCGGCCTGGCAGGGGCGTTACGACAGCCTGCGGCTGCACACCGTGCGCTGGCTGTCCGGCCTTCCGGGTGCACCCATCCCGCGCCGCTACGGGCGCTGGGTCGCCCGCGACGACCTGGTCACCTACCTGCACGACTACGCCGAGCGCAACGGGCTGCAGCCGGAGCTCGGCGTCGAGGTGATGCGCATCGACCGTGACCGCGAGGGCGACGGGTGGCGGGTGGAGACGTCCGAGGGGGCCCGGGCGGGGCGCGCCGTCGTGGTCGCGACCGGCTACAGCCGCACACCGTACCTGCCGGACTGGCCGGGGCGCGACGCGTTCCCGGGCTCGCTGATCCACTCCGCCGACTACCGCGAGCCCTCGTCGTACGCCGGAAGGAGGGTGCTGGTCGTCGGGGCCGGGAACTCCGCCGCCGAGATCGCGGTGGACCTGGTCGGAGCCGGCTCGCAGGTCGAGCTGTCGGTGCGCACGCCGCCGAACATCGTGCGCCGGGACACGCTCGGGGTGCCCAGCCAGCTGCTCGGCATCGCGCTCAAGCGCGCGCCCGAGCGCGTGATGAACCCGCTGTCGCGGGTGATGCGCCGGATCTCGGTGCCCGACCTTTCCGAACACGGGCTGCCCGCGCCGCCCGGCGACGGGTTCACGCAGTTCCTGCGCACGCGGACCGTCCCGATCCTCGACCACGGGTTCGTGGACCTGGTCCGATCCGGCGCTATCTCGGTGGTGCCTGCTGTCGAGGGCTTCGACGGTGCCGCCGTGTGCCTGGCGGACGGGTCAGTGCGCCGGCCGGACGCCGTCATCGCGGCGACCGGCTACCGGCCCGACCTCGAGCCGTTGGTCGGCCACCTCGACGTGCTCGACGAGCGCGGCGTCCCGCGGGTGCACGGTGCGGAGACGCTGCCGCATGCACCTGGTCTGTACTTCGTCGGCATCAAGGTGGAGCTGGCCGGTCTGATCCGCGAGATCGCCCGGGAGGCACGTGCGGTCGCTCACGGCGAGCTCGCGCCGCAGCCGGTCAGCCGCTGAGCGCACCCACTCGCGAGGACAGGGGGCCCGGATCGCCCGAAATGGGCAGAACGGGCTATGGCAGCGACCAGGCCCACGCACCAGGCTCACTGGGTCGGGACCGACCGAGAGGGCAACACGTGTTCGCAACTGTGATGCAGCCGCAGGCAACATCATCCACGCAGGGAAGGGCACGCGGCAGTCGCTTCCGGTGGGTCGCAGCCGTTTCGGCGACCTTCGCGCTCTTGCTCGCGATGGCGGCAACTCCTGCCAGCGCCGACGAGAGCGATGCCGCGGCCGCAGAGGTCTGCTCGTCCGGCGCGCGCACCCTGTCGAAGCCCGGCGACCGGGTCTATCCCGAGATGGGCAACGGCGGCTACGTCAGCGAGCACACCGACCTCCACATCGCCTACGAGACGGCGACCAACCAGTTCCTGCCCGGCACCCGCGCCGACCTCGTCCAGCGCGCGACGCAGTGCCTGAGCGACTTCAGCCTCGACTTCGAGCGCACGAACGCCAACGTCAACGGGCCGAACATGACGGTCAGCTCGGTCCAGGTGAACGGCGTCGATGTCGCGTTCACGTTCAAGCAGCCGACCTACCCGGGCAACCCGAACGGCCCGGACGACCCCGACCCGCTCGCGCACGCCATCTCCAACGTCAACCCGGTCAGCGCCACCAACCCCAACCCGCCGGCCTGCTCCCCGTCGGTGGGCAACAACACGCAGAACGGCCAACAGTGCCCGGCCAACAAGCTGGTCATCACGCCCGCCGCGCCGATCCCGACCGGCACGACCTACACCGTCACGGTCAACTACACCGGGCGTCCCGGCGTCCACATCGACGGTGACGGCTCCACCGAGGGCTGGTTCCGCATCAACACCGCGGCTGCGCCCAACGACGGCAGCTTCGTGACGACGGAGCCGGTCGGCAGCATGGCCTGGATGCCGGTGAACAACCACCCCAGCGCCAAGCCGACGTACGACGTGCTACGACACCGTTCCGGTCGGCAAGACCGCGATCGCTGCAGGAGACCTCGAGACCACCTCGCTACGACCCGGTGCTGCCCACCTCGGTCAACCCGCCGGACGCCAACTTCCCCGGTGGCTCGTGGACGTGGCACTGGCACTCCCCCGAGCGCATCTCCAACTACCTGGTCACCAACAGCATCGGGTCCTACGACCTGACCGCGACGACGGGCCCGCTCACCGGCATCCGGTTCTACACTGCGATCGCCAGCGGCCTGACGGCTGCGCGCAAGGCGGCGATCCGCGCGGTGACGGACACGCAGGACAGCATCGTCGCGTTCCAGCAGAACTACGCCGGGCCTTACCCCTTCACCACCGGAGGCGTGATCGTCGCGCTGCCCAGCGTCGGCTTCGCCGAGGAGATGCAGACGAAGATCACGTTCGGAAACGGAGCCACCTCCACACCGTCGGTCGGCACGTTCCACCATGAGTACTTCCACCAGTGGTTCGGCGACAACGTGTCCGAGGGCGCGTTCAACCTGACGTTCTGGAAGGAGGGCTGGGCGACCGTGGGGGAGTACCTCAACACGGCGCGCACCGCCGCCAACGGCGCCGGAGGGCTCGGCACCCCGGCCGGAGACGCGGCGTTCGACCTGAGCCTGAACAACCGGTTCAACACGAACTACGGCACCACGAGCACCACAGCCTGGACGAGTGCGCCGTCCAACCCCACCGTCGGGAACCTGTTCAGCACGTTCAGCACCTACACCCGCGCTGGCACGGCGTACCTCGCGCTGCGGCAGATCCTGGACGCGTCCGCCTCACGGCCGGCATCGGACCGCTGGATCGGCGCCATGAAGCAGATCCAGACCGACTTCCGCGGCAGCTCGATCACCGAGCAGCAGCTGGAAGACGTCTTCCACACCTGGCTGCCCAACCAGAGCGCTGCGTGCCACACCCGGCTCAACGACTTCTTCGCGCAGTGGTTCGACACCGCCTACCCCGCGGGCGGCGGTCTCAACAAGCCGCAGATCACCGGTCTGAACTTCTACAACGACGCCAGCGCCTGCACCCGGGCCGAGCAGACCGTCACGTTCGATCCGGCGGACAAGGTCTACGGCGACGCAGACTTCACCCTGGTCGCGACGTCCACCTCCAGGTCTGCCGGTGACCTACTCCGGTGACGGAGACTGCACGGTCACGGGCGCGACGGTCCACCTGACCGGCGCTGGGTCCTGCACGGTCACCGCGAGCCAGGCCGGCGACAGCGTCTTCGCCCCAGCGTCCGTGACGCGGACCTTTGCCATCGCACCGGCCGGCACCTCCACCAGCGTGTCGGTGACGCCGAAGAGCCCGAACCCGGCGGCGCAGTTCAGTGACACCGTCACCGTCAGCGCGACGGTGACTCCCGACGCCACCGCCACCGGGGACGGCGTCTTCGCGGGCACGTTGTCGTTCCAGCTCAACGGCAAGCCGGTCCCGGCATTGACCGCGCCGGTCAGCAACCTCGCGCCGACGCCAGTCGGTCGAGATCGACCTCGACATGGCCACGGTCCCGAACGGGCTCGGGAAGCTACCCGGTCACGGCGACCTTCGTCGCCGGCCGCGGACGCCAACTACGCCGGCAGCACGGACTCCGACGCCGCTGCCGTCCGCAAGGAGGGCCAGCGCGACGACGGCACCAGTGACGGGTCGACCCGGCTGGACTTCGGTGGCGACCGCGCGGCCAACCCGGGCACGGCGCCGAACCTGATCGCGTCCTGCGACAGAGCCTCGCGCCGGAGAGCGCGGACACCGACTACGTCGACTTCGGCGCGTCCGACGTCTTCGCGGTCTTCAACATCTACCCGGCCGGCTGCGGCGCGGGCTGCACCGCGACACCGCTGTGGTCCTCAGGGAATGTCCCGGTCGACAACCGCAGCGACTGGGGCACCACCGGCACGGGCTTCGCGCAGGTGGCCGGACCCAGCGGACTCAGCGAAGGCGCGTACGTCGTGACCGTGAGCCTCGTCAGCAACGGCTACATCGTGGCCGAGCGGGCGAGCTCCGCGCTCACCGTCGCCTCCCCGGGTGAGCGTTTCGTCACGGGCAGCGGCTCGGTGCCCGACGGCGACGTTCTCGTTCGACGTCAAGGACGGGAACGTCCGGCCTGAAGGGCAGCTCCGTCTACGCCTACCGGACGCGCATGGACGGCCACGACGTACTGGTCACCATCTCCAGCTCCGACCTGACCGCCCTGAGCACCGGCACCGCGACAACGTTCCCGATGGCCGCCTTCGTGACCGGCGCGGCGGACGTGCAGGTCGTGGATGCAGTGACGGGTCAGCGCTACGCCGGGCCTGGAGCCCGAGAGGCGTCCGGTTCCGCCTCGACCTCACTGACAAGGCCAACGGCGGGAAGACGGACACCTACGGCTTCACGGCGTACCCGTCCGAAGGGACCCCGTTCCACCAGGCGCACGTCGGCGCGCTGCCGCAGGACGGCACCGGTTCCCCGTCGAACCAGGTGAAGCTCACCAGCGGCAACGTGACGGTGCACGCCAAGTAGGCCGGAGGAGCAGGGCCGGTCAGCTGCGAGCGGCCAGCACCGCAGCCTGCAGGCCGGGCAGCGTCGCGACTGCGAGCGCCTCGCCGTTCACCCGGATGGTCGGCGTCTGCACGACTCCGGCCTTGGACGCGGCATCGGTCGCGCGCTGCGTCCAGGGCAGGAAGTCGAGGTTCTCGACGCAGCCGGCAAAGCCCTTGTCGGTGATGCCGGCGTCGGTCCCGAGTGCGACCAGCTGGGCGTCGGAGAGCCCGGGCCCGCCTTCCTCGGGCTGCACGGCGAAGAGTCGCGCGTGGTACGCCGGGAAGCGCCCGGCGTCGACGGCACAGGCGGACGCGTTCAACGCCCGCGTCGAGTAGCGGGTGGTGGAGGCACCGTCGAGGAAGGCCATCGGGCGGAAGACGACCCGCACGCTGCCGTCAGCGGTCATCTCCCGCAGGGCGGCGCCTGCCGCCTCCTCGAACCTGCCGCATGCCGGGCACATGAAGTCCTCGTAGACCTCGACCAGGATCGGGGCGTCGGCTGACCCGAGCTGGACGCCGTAGCCATCGGTGGTCACGCCGGTTGGTGCAGCGGCCGGGCCGTCTGCCGTCGATCGCGCGGCCTGCACGCCCGCGCCACCGCCGACGATCGCAACCAGCAGTGCCACCACGGACATGGTGATGCGACGACGGCGCCGCTCGGCGCGGCGCTCCTGCTCCCGAAGCTGCGGCGGCGCGTACCCGCGCCGGCCGGTGTGCCTCGGTGCTTCGTCGGGAGGTCGTCGTGGGGCTGGACATCGTGGTCATCCTTCGTTGGGGACGAGCTCGGGTGCGGCTTTGGGTGGGACGAGGGCGAACCGGCTGGCCGGCCATCGGATGAGCACGGCTGCGACCACGAGGAGCGCGCCGTCGCGAAGGAGCTCGGTGCCATAGCGCGTCTGGTCGGAGGCGACCGCGCCACCGCCGCCGAAGCAGCCGCAGTCGATCGAGAGCCCGCGGGCCCAGGCGCTGATCACGCCGATGATGAAGGCGCCAAGCAGCACAGCCGAGACAATCGCGCCGACCCGGACGCCGACACCCAGGACCAGGCAAACGCCGAGGGCGACCTCGAGCAGCGGCAGTCCATACCCGACGGCGGGGACGACGGCCTCGGGAAGGACCTGGAAGGCGCGCACGGCGCGCACGCTGCCGGCAGGGTCGGGCAGCTTGGTCAGCCCGGCGACGATCCAGACGGCGCCCAGCACGACTCGCGCCACCAGCATCGCCAGCATCGGTCCGCCCTCGGGACGTGGCTACGGGCTAGGTGCCCGCTCCTAGTGAGCCTCGACGGCACGAGGGGTGCGGAAGAGGTGCCAAAGGTCCCGCGTTCCGCGCAGTTCGCCCTGGCCTCGCTAGCGTCGCGAAGGACCAACGTCGGCACTGAGGGGACGCCATGGCCGCACACCGGCTGAGAATGACCGTGCCAGGCTTCGACATCGGCGGCTCGAATGTCGTCTTCGTCGTCCAGAGCAACCGTCGTACGCCGAGCGGAGACCTGGAGAAGCTCGGCGAGCTGCACATCTCCAAGGGAAGCCTGGAGTGGTGGCCGAAGGGAGCCAAGCGCTACCGCCGAGAGGTGGCCTGGGAGAAGTTCGCGGACTGGATCGAGGAGCACGGTCGCCGCTTCTGAAGAGGCAATCACTGCGAACAACTGACGGCCTCGGTAAACCATCCGTGTACCGCTGGGCGAGTTGCTGCCATGGACACAACAGAGCGCAGGACGCGACCCCTCATCTTCATCGCCGGCTTCGCAGCCGCGATCGTTCTCACCGGCGGAGGCGCCGCGGCCTACGCCGCCAACGGCGGCTCCTTGCTCATCGGCCGGTCCAATTTCGGCAGCGCCACCACCACCCTGTCCAACAGCGGCGGCACGGCGCTCAAGCTCAACTCCAAGTCGGGACGGCTCCGCTGGCCGTCAACCGCACCACCAAGGTGACCAACCTCAACGCTGACTTCCTGGACGGGCGCAGCGACGCGTCGTACGCGCTCTCCAGCGGCCAGACCGGCGTCATCTTGGCCGTGGCGGAGTGGGAAGACGTGGACGGAGACCTCGTCAACGACGCACTGCTCGCGATCGCGGTGTGCCCCGACGGCACGAAGCTCACCGGCGGCGGAGTGGACAACTTCACCGGCGGACCGACCTTGTGGAACAGCCCCGACGCAGAAGGAGCCTGGTACGGCGCCGCTGACGCAGACCCCGCGGTCAACGTCCCGGACGATGTCGTCGCGTACGCCGTCTGCTACAACCCGCGGGGAGCCGTGCCCGGCGCCATGACCCGCGACGGCGCACGTTCCGCTTCGCCGAAGGCGATCAGCCGCCGAGCGGCTCGCGCAGATGCTCGCGAAGCGGTAGGCCAGACCATGGTCACGTTCATCCACAAGAGGTTGGCCGGCGCCGTCGGCGTCGCCGTCCTCTGTGGCCTTGCCTGCCTGGGTGTGCCCAGTGCCGCCGCTGAGGAACTGCTGCCCACCCCCTCGGAGACGAGCACGGTCACCACACCGACCGACGAGGCGGCTGGCCCCGACGATCCCCGAGCCGACTGACGGGCAGACGAGCGAGGCGACCGGGCCAGAGACCGAAGAGAACCCTGCGCCGACCCCGACCGTGGCTGCGGAGAAGACTCTCGCCGTGCAGCGGACGACGTGCGAGACCCGCGTGCCTACGTCGGCGACGTCAACTGCAATGACCTGACGGTGCCTCTGACCCTGGACAACTCGCGGTCGACCGAGACCGTGTTCCTGCAGGTCCTCGTCGAAGCTGATGGCGAAGAGATCCCGTTGGACGCGCCGAGTCAGCTCTCCGCCGGTGCCGTCCAGATCGTGAACGTGCCGGTCACCGAGGACACCGAAGTGTTTCTTGCCGTTTGGGATCAGGGAGATGAGGTCTTTGACGAGGGACGGCACCCTCGCCTTCGCTGTGATGTCGATTGACTGCACTGCCGATGGCGACCCGCACGACCCGCTGGCCAGGATCGGTGGCGTGGACTGCGCACAGATGGCGGTGGACGTGACGCTGGACAACAGCCGGTCTGAGGACGAAACCACCTACCTCGTCAGCGCGAGCACCGGTGACGGCTGAAAGCCGACCTTCCGAGCAGACGATTGACGTGCCGGCGGGCGAGATTCAGCCCGTCCTTGTCCCCGTTGACGAGAACGTGGTCGTGTAGGTGGTCGTCGGTGACGAGGAGGTCCTGGAGGAGACCGACGGGGAGGCAAGGCTTCCTGGCACAGGAGCTACTTCCGAGTCGACTGCATCCCCGGGGACGACCCTCGAAGCAGCATCGGCAAAGTCAACTGCGCAGACCTGACCGTGCCGGTGAACCTGGACAACAGCCAGTCTCCGGTGGTCACGGACTTCCTCATCATCGCGAGTGACGACGAGGAGATCAGCTACCAGGATGTGACGACTGTGGCCGCCGGAACCGAGCGCGTCGTGCCCGTATCGAGTGCTCAACAACGCCGAGGTATTCGTAAGGGTTGTTGATATCAGCGCGGGCTTCGGGGGAACCAGTGAAGAGCACACCTTGGCGATAGAAACGTTCGACGTCAGCTGCGCGCAGGTTCTGGGCGGTCGAGCCGGTGCGCTGCCCGCGACTGGCGCGCATGGCCCGACACTGCCCCTCGCGGGCTTCATGCTCTTGGCCAGCGGCGGAGTCTTGACCTTCCTCAGTCGGCCGAGGCCAGGGAGACGACTGAATAGCCGAGTCGTCCGCGCGATCGCCTACGGGTGCGTGGCCGGCGGGCCGTTCGGGTGCGTGGCGGGCGGGCCGGTCGGGTGCGTAGCTGGCGGGCCGGTCGGGTGCGTGGCCGGCGGGCCGGTCGGGTGGGAGCTCGGCTTGTGGACCTGTGCCTGGGTGGGCAGCTCGGTTGGCTTTCCGCCTGGCGCAGATGCGAGCACTGTCGTGCAGTAGGCCGGTACTGCTTCGTCGCCGCCGGCGGCGGTGACCAGGACGGTGAAGGCCGGACTGCTCGCGGCCTTCCCCTTGGCGTCGCCGACCCCGGCGCCATAGGCCCGGCAGAGCCCGACGAGGTTGGGCGACGGGGACGCGGACGGACTGGGGTGATCGCTGGCCTGAGCTGCGGGATGGGTGCTGGACTCAGCAGCGGGCGCCTTCAAGGCGTCATGGGCGAAGTCCTGGGCCGGCGCAGGCAGCACGCCGGCGGCGGCGGCCAGCGCCACCCCACCGAGCGCGGCGGCTCCACCGATAGCGATGGCCTTAACGGCCAGCAGTTTGGCGACAAAACTCAGCACAGGGTTCCTCCGGGGACGTGGAGCGACGTAGGTGAACATGGCGAGCGCTGCTCCCATGCCCGCAACCTCGTCGGCGTGTGCCGGGGCGCTGGCTTCCGCGAGCAGGCGGTCAACGGCCCCCGAACCGCGCAAGGACCCACCATGGACGGCGTCCTGGTCGGCCTGCGTGGAGCGGCGATGTGATCGGCGAATGGTCATCTCACCTCCTTGAGCGCCGCAAGGTCCCCATGTGTCACACCTTGTTCCTGGAGTAGCTGCTCGAGGCGCGCGAGACCTCGCGACGTCGCCATCCTCACCGCGCCCGCGCGCTTGCCCATCACGGCAGCGGCGGCGGGCGCGTCCAGCCCGACAACGACCCGGAGCAGCACCGCCTCGGCCTGGTCCCGCGGCAATCGCGCGATCAGGGCCAAAGCACGGCGGGTAGCCAGCGACTCTTCGGTCAGCTCAGCGGTGTCGTCACGAGCGCGGCCTTCCGGCAGGAGAGCGGGATCCCACGCGTCGCTGGGACGGCGTCGCTGAGCACGCAGGAGATCCAAGGCGCGGTGCCGTCCGATGGTCACCAACCAGGCCCGCAGCTCCGTGCCACTTCCCCGGAACCGGTTCAGGTCGCGGATCGCCTGCAGCCACGTCTCGGACGCGACGTCGTCTGCGTCCGGTCCGACCATCGACCTCAGGTACCGCAGCAGCGGCGCCTGATGAGCCCGGTAGAGCACGGCGAACCCGTCAGCGTCGCCCTGGCGAGCACCTGCCAACGCGTCATCGAGCTCAGCCATCGATCCAGCATGTAGCAGGCCATCTAGGACTCCAACTCGGCCCCCGCTGGCGCCGGCTCAGTAGCCGAGTCGCCGGTGCAGGCGCAGGAAGCTGGGCCGGAAACCGAGCCGCGGCCAGGTCCGCGAGGAAAGCAGGTTGGTCGCACGCCAGTCGGCCACCGCACTGGTGAAGCCGCTCTCCGCGGCCCAGGCCAAGACGGCCTCGCCCACCGCCCGCCCGGCACCCAGCCCGCGCGCCTCCGGAAACACCGCTGCGAAACCCAGGAAACCCGCATGGTCCGGCCGGGCTAACCCGGTGTGACCGGGCGACTTCTCCAAGGCGCAGCCGACCGCTGCGCCGACGACCCGACCGGCGTGCTCAGCCACCAGGTAGGCGAAGCCCTCGTCGTCGAAGGAGTCCTCCCAGTCGGCCACCGCCTCCTCGAGCGTCATGACGTCGCCGGGCGAGAACGTCGGCGCCAGCACCTGATGCTGCGGCAGCGCGAGGTCGAGCTGCGCTAACACCGGAATGTCGGACCGCTCCGCCCTCCGCACCACGACCCCCGGCGGCAGGTCAGGTTCTCCAGTTTCCGGGACCTCACGGATGCCGTGCACGTGCTGCATGCCGAACCCCAGCCGGAACCACGCGTCGACCAAGGTTGCGTCCGAGGCCGGCACCAGTGCGTAGTGGGCGTCGAGGCCCCGCGCCACCCAAGCCGGGGCCGCCTCGGAGTACAGGTCGCGGACCGTCTCGGCCTGCGTCACGGCTTGGCCCGCCGACTCGACCCACACGTTGGGTCCCCACACCGGGGACTCCTTCGACTGACCCAACAGGTATCCGGTCAGCTCGCCATCCTCGACCGCCACCGCACCCGTCGCACCCGCCCCAAGCGCGGCCTCGACTTCGGCCGCAGCCGCCGCGGGATCCTCGTACCGGGCGGAGAGCAGCGGCTCGGCGCGGCGGTGCGCCTCGTGCCGTACGGCGAGCAGCCGGCCGGCCGCAGGCACATCGGCGGGGGTGAACGGTCGAATCTTCATCTTCTGCGGCGCCGTCATGGCGCAGAACCGTAGAGCTGACTGAGCGGGATCGCGACCGCATTCCGCCTCCCGCTCGCCTTCTGTCTCGTGGCTTCGCTCGCGTCAGCGCGCGCTGCGCTCGCGCAAGCCCTCGTGCCAGAGCTCCCGAGTCTGGATCAACCAGAACGCCGCGAAGAACGCGATCAACACGCCCTCGATCCACAGAACAGCGTGGTCCCACCCGACGAGCCACTTCCACAACCCGATGGCGACGACCGACACGACCATCCCGACCGCGATGAAGGAGTACCGGTTTGCGTAGGGCAGCCTCATCCTCCTCGCGCCCTGCCGTTGCCGATCAAATCCTTTGGCGTTCAGGACCACCGCGCCAATGATGCAGACGAACAGCGCGATGGCCGCGGTGTAGTGCGCGCCCCTCGTGAACCCTGCGCGGTTCCAGCTGAACCAGGCGATCCCGCCACCCAGGACGAGCGCGGCAAGGACCAGTCCCAACGTCTGCCGCTGATCCCACGACTTCCGTTCTGGGGAGTTCGCAGCGGCCCGCGGGGCCGCAATCGCGATGCCGATGGTGATCGCCAGGGCAATGCCGCCGGCGACGAAGAGCGCGCCCATGTTGTTGGCGATGTCCGCGGGAGTGTCGCGGAAGGTCACGGGGACGGAGCGGCAGGTCCCCTTGCCCGGAGTCGGTACGAACGCGACCACCGGCGCCAGCATCCCGCCGGCGTTGAGCAGGATGTCCTCCCACTCCGTGTTGCCCTTGAGCGCCACCATGCACACCCCGATGGCGACCAGGGTGCTGACGAAGATCGCCTGCGCGGGGGTGTAGTAGTAGCCGCTGATCGAGTGCTGGAAGCAGTCTTTGCCGGCCTGCCACCATTCGATCGTGATCGACGCCGCCAGCATGGCGATCAGGGTCAGCATGGCTAGCCGCAGGTATCGATAGGTCTTGATCGTGTATTCGCTGAGTTCGGCCATCAGTGCACCAACTTCCGCGAGAGGGCTGGGTCAGGTAAGCGTCACATCGGCGTAGAGAGCTGCATGGTCGGACGCGGCGTCGACCTTCGATGTGAGGCTGTCGTAGTGAGGCCAGAGTGTGCCGTTGACCCCGCCCCATGCCCCCTTCCGCCAGATCCCGCCTCCGCTGGTCTTGGCGTAGAGCGCTGGGGACAGCAGCAGGTAGTCGATGTGTTGGCTGGCAGTGCCGTTGCCGAACGTTCCCGGCCGGCCTCCGTTGTCGAACTGCGGGTGGGTGCTGATGTCCCGCAGGTCGGTGCCCGTCAGCAGCGGCGCAAGTGGCGCGGAGTCCGGGGTGTCGTTGAAGTCACCCAGGACCGCGACGTAGCTGACGCCTGCGGCACGGAGCCGGCGATAGATGTCGGCGACGCGCTGGGCCTGGCGACGCCGCTTGTCGTTGTTTGACGCCTGCGCGCCGTAGCCCTTGGACTTCAGATGATTGACGAGGACGACGACACGGTGACCGCCCGGAGTCCGCAGCTCATATTCAGGACAGTCGCGGGAGAACACGACTCCCCTGTCGTCGGTGTCGTCGATGTGGGATCGCACCGCACCCAACGGGTAGCCCGCCTGCGTGAGGAGAGCGACGTCGATGCCGCGGTCGTCGTTTCCGTCGATGAGCATCAAGTGGGGGAACAGGACGCGCGGAGTTGGACCGGACGTGCGCAGCTGAGCGTCGCTGAAGTGCTTGAGGACCACGCGGTTCTCGCCTCGACGACGCCGAGGATGTCGGGGTTGAGGTCGCGGATGACCCGAGCCGTGTTGCCGATCGCAGCCGCCGTGACCGGTTCGGTGGTCAGGTCCACCCAGCCCACCCAGGCGCCTCGCCCGTTGGCGACCACCTCGACGCCACCACCAGGTGGCCGCCTGACGAGTCGGCCACGGATCTGGCGAAGGACGGCCATCGCGGCGGTATCGGATCCGCTCGAGGCCGAGAACACCCAGGAGCGCAGGATGCGCGCCTTGTCCTGCGCCGAGTACGCGGGCTTCTCCAGGAGCGCGTTCAGCTCGGAATGCGCCGCCAGCACCGGCCTTCCTTGAGCCCACGTGTCCTGGTTCATGGCGCGCGGTCGCGCGAAGAAGTTCTCCACGTTGAACGAGACGATGCGCACCCGTTGCCTCCTTCTTGATAGGCCGTTCGGATGACATCCGCCGTGGATCGCCACGTTCCACGGAACGCAGACCGCGCTCCGTGCCAGCCTGGGAAGCGATCCATTTTCCCTGCTTTCCACGAGGTTCTCATGAGACGCTCAGCTTGGCTTGCGGCTTCCGTCCTAGGCGCATCGATGCTCGCTTGGGGCATCCAGCCGGCCCAGGCCGCGACGCTGACAGTCGTCGTGCCCGCCGCTGCCGGGACCGGCGTCGTCTCAGGCGTTGACCTCAGCGCGGGAGACACCGTCACGATCACTGCGACCGGCACCGCGCAGACGGTGTCGTGGCAACCGCCGACGAACCCGGACGGTGTATGGCCGGACGGCGGCAGCGCTTCCTGCATCGGCATCGCAGAGACCTGCCTCGCCCAGACCACCGCATCCGCCCTCGTCGCCAAGGTGGGGGACGGACCATGGACCCTTGTCGGGTCCGGTCCCGTGACGCTCTCGGGTGTTGGCGCGGTGCGACTCGCCTACAACGACGCCATCGGCTTCTTCGGGGACAACCTCGGCAGCTACACGACTCATCTCGACGTCACACGGGCCGCGCCGCCGTGCGCATCGGTCACGGTCCGCCAGCCAATCAATGCCGACGGCTCGTCCGTGGTCAAGGCTGGCAGCACCGTTCCTGTGAAGTTCGGCTGCGAGGTGGGAACCCTCACGCCGACCCTGGCTCTCACGCGCCTGACCTCGGCTACGCTTGGCACGACCTTGGAGGCGGAGGTCAGCGCCACGGCGACCAGCGGGTCTACCTTCCGCTACGTCGCGTCCGAGGCGCAGTACGTCTACAACCTGTCCACCAAGGGAATGGCCACCGGTACCTACCGCCTCAACATCCTCTCTGGCGGCGGGACGATCAGCGCGGTGCAGATCTCGCTTCGCTGACGTCGCGTGGGGTGCAGCGCGCCCCTACGCGGTTCCCGGGTCACACGTTGAAGCGGAACTCCACGACGTCGCCGTCGGCCATCACGTAGTCCTTGCCCTCGATGCGCACCTTGCCGCGCGCCTTGGCCTCAGCCATCGATCCGGCAGCCACCAGGTCGTCGTAGGACACGACCTCGGCCTTGATGAAGCCGCGCTGGAAGTCGGTGTGGATCACACCCGCCGCCTGCGGCGCCGTCGCGCCGACCGGGATCGTCCACGCCCGCGCCTCTTTCGGGCCCGGCAGTCAGATAGGTCTGCAACCCGAGCGTCCGGAACCCCACGTGCGCGAGCTGGTCCAGCCCTGACTCGTCCTGACCCAGCGACTGCAGCAGCTCGAGCGCCTCGTCGTCGGGCAGCTCCATCAGCTCGGCCTCGATCTTGGCGTCCATGAAGATCGCCTCGGCCGGAGCGATCAGCCCCCGCATCTCGACCTTGAACCCCTCGTCGCCGAGCTCGTCCTCGTCGACGTTGAACACGTAGATGAACGGCTTGGCCGTCATCAGCTGCAGCTCGCGCAGATCGGCAAGGTCGATGCCGGCCGACGCAGCGCCGGCGGACAACGTCGTACCGCGGTCCAACAGCTCCTTCGCCTTCTGCACCGCCTCGAGCTGCGCGAGCCGGTCCTTCTGCTTGTCCTTGGCGAGCCGGGTCTCCTTCTCCAGCCGCGGCAGCGCCTTCTCGATCGTCTGCAGGTCGGCGAGGATCAGCTCGGTGTTGATGGTCTCGATGTCGTCCTTGGGTGCGACCTCGCCCTCGACGTGCACGACGTTCGGGTCGCGGAACGCCCGGATCACCTGGCAGATCGCGTCGGACTCGCGGATGTTGGCGAGGAACTTGTTGCCGAGCCCCTCCCCCTCCGACGCGCCGCGCACGATGCCCGCGATGTCCACGAACGACACGGCAGCGGGCAGCACACGCTGCGAGTCGAAGATCTTGGCGAGCACGGCCAGCCGCGGGTCGGGCACCCCCACCACGCCGACGTTGGGCTCGATCGTCGCGAACGGGTAGTTCGCCGCGAGCACGTCGTTCTTGGTCAGCGCGTTGAACAGCGTCGACTTTCCGACGTTGGGCAGGCCGACGATGCCGATGGTGAGGGTCACGAGATTCAAGGGTACGGCGGTGCGCTACCCGGAATTGTCAGACCCCTGGGTCACCCTGGGCCCATGAGCATCCTTCTGTTGTTGCTGGGTCTGGCCCTCGGGTTCGGGGTCGGGCTGCTCGTCGCCCAGACCCGCGGCCTCACCGCCAAGGACCTGCAGGCCCGCGACCGCCAGCTGCTCGAGCTGGCCGACAGCCGGTTCCGCGAGGCCAGCACGCGGGCTGGCGGCGACCTCGACCGGCGCCAGACCGAGGTCGAGCAGATGGTCGCGCCGCTGCGCGACACGCTCGGGCGGGTGGAGAGCCAGCTGCACGAGCTGGAGCGGGTCCGGGTCGCCGCCTACACGTCGCTGACCGAGCAGGTCGGCTTCTCCCGGCAGGCCTCCGAGCAGCTGCGCGAGCAGACCTCGTCGCTCGTCACGGCGCTGAAGGCGCCGCAGGCGCGCGGCCGGTGGGGCGAGATGCAGCTCCGCCGCGTCGTCGAGATGGCCGGCATGGTCGAGCACTGCGACTTCACCGAGCAGGCGACCGTGACCACCGCCGACGGCGTGCTCCGCCCCGATCTCGTCGTGCGCCTCGCCGGCGGCAAGCAGATCGTCGTCGACGCCAAGGTATCCCTCGCCGCCTACCTGCAGGCCGTGGAGAGCAAGGACGACGACGTCACGGCCGAGCGGATGAAGGCGCATGCGCGTCACCTGCGCACCCACGTCGACGGGCTCGCCAGCAAGGACTACTGGCGCGCGTTCCAGCCGACCCCGGAGTTCGTCGTGCTGTTCGTGCCGGGCGACGTGTTCCTCGGGCCGGCGCTCGAGCACGACCCGACGCTGCTCGAGCACGCGATGAGCAAGCGCGTCCTCATCGCCACGCCGACGACGCTGATGGCGATGCTGCGCACGGTCGCCTACACCTGGCAGCAGGAGGCGCTCACCGCGCACGCCCGCCAGGTGTTCGAGCTCGGCCAGGAGCTCTACCGCCGGCTCGGCGGCCTGGGCGGTCATGTGCACAAGCTCGGTCGCTCCCTGACCCGGGCGGTCGACGACTACAACAGCACCGTTGGCTCGCTGGAGCGGACCGTGCTCTCGCAGGCACGCAAGATGGCCGAGCTGCACGTCACCGACGCCGAGCTGCCGGCACCCGAGCCGCTCGACGCCATGACCCGTCCGCTGGGTTCTCCCGAGCTGGTCGCCTCCGCCGACGAGGAGCGGGCCCTGCGCTCGGTCTCCGGGGCCTGAAGGGGCTTCTGCGGCCGCCGTTGTCTTGACTCATTCCGGACACGGCGGTTGGGTAGGGGCTGATGACCGACGCCGCCGTGCCGCCGCCCACCGCCATGCTGCGGGGTGTGGGGCTACGCGTCACCCAGCAGCGGCTCGCCGTGCTCGACGCGTTGGCCCAGCACCCGCACGCCGGCACCGACGTGCTCATCGCGGCCGTCCGGGAGACCCGGCCGGTGTCGCACCAGGCGGTCTACGACGTGCTGCACACGCTCGCCGACCAGGGCCTGGTCCGGCGCATCCAGCCGGCCGGCTCGGTGGCCCGCTACGAGCTGCGCGTCGGGGACAACCACCACCATGTGGTGTGCCGAGACTGCGGCGACGTCGTCGACATCGACTGCGCCGTCGGCGCCGCACCCTGCCTGGATCCCTCGGACCTCGCCGTCCACGCGCCCGGCTTCGAGCTGCACGAGGCCGAGGTCACCTACTGGGGGCTCTGCGCCACCTGCGCGGGCTCCACCGAAGCCCAGCCCGACTCGGCAACACCACGACGTACTGCACAATCCCGCACCCCGGAGACGAGGACCCACCGTGTCTGATCAGCCCAACCCGAACCCGACCGACGCGCCCGCGAACGGCAGCGAGAGCGAGAACCCGGTCATCGATGCGCCGACCGCGAAGCCGGGCCGACCGCACACCAACCAGGACTGGTGGCCGAACCAGCTCAACCTCCAGGTCCTGCACCAGCACTCGCCGCAGGGCAACCCGATGGGTGCGGACTTCAGCTATGCGAAGGCGTTCCAGGGGCTCGACGTCGAGGCGCTGAAGAAGGACGTCTACGACGTCATGACCACGTCGCAGGACTGGTGGCCGGCGGACTACGGCCACTACGGCCCGCTGTTCATCAGGCTCAGCTGGCACGCCGCGGGCACCTACCGCATCGAGGACGGCCGCGGCGGCGCCGGCGATGGCGCGCAGCGCTTCGCCCCGCTGAACAGCTGGCCTGACAACGCGAACCTCGACAAGGCGCGCCGGCTGCTCTGGCCGGTCAAGCAGAAGTACGGCGCCGCCGTCTCGTGGGCCGACCTGCTCGTCTTCGCCGGCAACTGCGCACTCGAGTCGATGGGTTTCACGACCTTCGGCTTCGGCTTCGGCCGTCCGGACGTGTGGGAGCCGGAGGAGATCTTCTGGGGGCCGGAGGACACCTGGCTCGGCGACGAGCGCTACAGCGGCGACCGCGAGCTCGGCGGCCCGCTGGGTGCCGTGCAGATGGGGCTCATCTACGTGAACCCGGAAGGCCCCAACGGGAACCCCGACCCACTGGCCGCCGCGCACGACATCCGCGAGACGTTCCGCCGGATGGCGATGAACGACGAGGAGACCGTCGCGCTCATCGCCGGCGGGCACTCGTTCGGCAAGACGCACGGTGCTGGTCCCGCCGACCACGTCGGCCCCGAGCCGGAGGCCGCTCCCCTCGAGGAGCAGGGCCTCGGCTGGCGCAGCACCTACGGCAGCGGCAAGGCCGGCGACACCATCACCAGCGGCCTCGAGGTCACCTGGACCAACACGCCGACGCAGTGGGGAGCCGGCTTCTTCCAGAACCTCTTCAACCACGAGTGGGAGCTCGTCGAGAGCCCGGCCGGGGCCAAGCAGTGGGTCGCGAAGGACGCCGAGGCGAACGTGCCGGACGCGCACGACCCCTCGAAGACGCACCGCCCGACCATGCTGACGACCGACCTCGCGCTGCGGCTCGACCCGGCGTACGAGAAGGTCTCGCGCAACTTCTACGAGCACCCGGAGCAGTTCGCCGACGCGTTCGCCCGCGCCTGGTACAAGCTGCTGCACCGCGACATGGGCCCGGTCACCCGCTACCTCGGCCCGTGGGTGCCCGAGCCGCAGCTCTGGCAGGACCCGGTGCCGGCCGTCGACCACGAGCTGGTCGGCGACGCCGACGTCGCGGCGCTCAAGGCGAAGGTGCTCGACTCCGGGCTGTCGGTCCAGCAGCTCGTGCGTACGGCGTGGGCATCGGCCGCGTCGTTCCGCGGCACCGACATGCGTGGCGGCGCCAACGGCGCGCGGATCCACCTGGAGCCGCAGCGCGACTGGGCGGTCAACGACCCGGCCGAGCTGGCCACCGTGCTGCAGACCCTCGAGGGGATCCAGCAGGAGTTCAACGGGTCAGGCTCGAAGATCTCCCTGGCCGACCTCATCGTGCTGGCCGGCTGCGCGGCGGTCGAGAAGGCGGCGAAGGACGCCGGCCACGACATCACGGTGCCGTTCGCGCCGGGTCGCACCGACGCGTCCCAGGAGCAGACCGACGCCGAGACGTTCTCGGTGCTCGAGCCCCGGGCCGACGGCTTCCGCAACTACCTGCGTGAGGGCGAGAAGCTGCCGCCGGAGACCCTGCTGCTGGACCGCGCCAACCTGCTGAGGCTGACCGCGCCACGAGATGACGGTGCTGGTCGGTGGCCTGCGGGCGATCGGCGCCAACACCGGGGGTTCGACGGTCGGCATCCTCACCGACCGGCCAGGCGCGCTGACCACCGACTACTTCGTGAACCTGCTCGACATGGGCACGGAGTGGAAGGCGTCCGGCTCGGTGGAGAACGTGTACGACGGCCGGGCCCGCGGTTCGGACGACGTCCGGTGGACCGCCTCCGCGGTCGACCTCGTCTTCGGCTCGAACTCCCAGCTCCGGGCGATCGCCGAGGTCTACGCCGCCAGTGACGCGTCGGAGAAGTTCGTCCGCGACTTCGTGACGGCCTGGGACAAGGTCATGAACCTCGACCGGTTCGACCTCTCCTGACCGGGGCGCCTTGACGGCCGGGCACCGCCGATAGCACCGTCAAGGCGTGAGCGGGATCGTGAGCCAGGCGATCGGGCGGCGGTCGTTCCTCATCCATGCCGGCCGCGGCGCGCTGGGCGTCGCCGTGCTCGGGCTGGCTGCGTGTAGTTCCGGCAACGACCCGGGTGACGCTGCCGATCCGGGACGAAGCAGCTCAGCTCCGGGGTCGACGGATGCGACCACCACGGCGAGCGACAGCGCGGACGACACTGCCGCGCTCGCCTGGTCGCGGGTGGATCTCGGGTTCGTGTCGGCATACGTGCTGGTGCGTGGCGCCGAGGCGGCCGTCGTCGACACTGGCGTCGTGGGGAGCGCAGACCAGATCGGGGCCGTACTCGACGAAGCAGGCCCGGGGTGGGCCGGCGTGCGCCATGTCGTGCTCACACACAAGCATCCCGACCACGTCGGCAGCCTGGGCGAGGTCGCCGACCGGGCGAGCGGCGCGACCCTGTACGCCGGCGCGGCCGACCTGGACGCGATCGACGCGCCGCGGCGGTTGCGCGCCGTGGCCGACGGCGACGAGGTGTTCGGGCTGCAGGTGGTGGCCACCCCTGGCCACACCGCCGGTCACGTCGCGGTGTTCGATGCCGACTCGGCCGTGCTCGTGGCTGGCGACGCGCTCAACAACGACGGCGGCCTCACCGGCTCGAACCCGCAGTTCACCGAGAACGAGGCGGCGGCCGCGGACTCGGTCCGCACACTGGCACGGCTGCAGCCCCGGGTCATCCTCGTCGGCCACGGGCCACCGGTCGAACGGGCAGCGGCAGCCGAGCTGCAGCGCCTCGCGAACACGTTGCGCTGAGCCGGGCTCTAGTCGTCGGGCATCGCGCGGCGATCGCCGACCGGGCTGTCAGTAAAGGGGAAGGCGAGTGTGCCGGCGCGGGTCCACCACTCCATCACGTCGTAGGCGAGTCGTCCCGCCATGACGGACGGGTCGCCGTCCGACAGCCGCGCGGCCTCGGCAGCATCGCAGGCGAAGATCGACATGCCGCGGTACGACGGGTCGCTCTGCTCGTCGAGCGGCCCTCTCACAACCACCACGCCGCGACGCTCCAGGTCGGCGCGGTACGCGAGGTGACGGGCTTGGAGCTCATCGAGCTCGTCGTCCGACATCTCCGGCACCTTGGCCGGCCGCCGGAGGACGACCACTGTGTAGACGTCGAACGCGTCAGGGATGTTGGGATCAGGTGGCATCTGGTCCGCTCGCTGCGGGAAGCTTGTTGGTACGGGCATCTGCAAGCAGAGGTGACTACCCGTCTTTGCTGGCGCGACGCTACCGGCCACTCGGTTTCGGCGCCGAACTCAGCCAGAATCAATGTACGACGACTCGTCCCGAGCGTCATGCGCAATTGCAACTCGCGCGCACGCGCCGTTATGCCGCAGTTGATTTCCCAGGCGACGCCTCCGTTCCGGTCGGGGGCCAGCGGCGGAACGCTACAGACGTCCCCAGCGCCAGGGTGGCGCTGAGTGCCGCGAAGCCGAGGAACGCGGCGACCCGACGGGCTTCGGACCACAGGAACTCAGGCTCGGTGACGACCAGCCCGAACGGGACGAGTGCGAGCAGCGCCAACCCGAGCCGCACCAGCACCGGCCACCGGCCGGACAGCGCCGCCCCACCGAACCAGGCGATCGGCTGCATGACGATGCCAGCCCCGACGCCGAGCAGCAGCGCCGCCAGCGCGGCGAGCCGCCAGGTCCTCCCGCGCCGGAGTCGCCGCGCACCCTCGACCGTGCCGAGCCCGGCACCCGCCAGCATCGCGGCGCCGAGGATGAACCCCGTCCCCGTCCAGGTGAACTCCGGAGCGTCACTGACGAACCGCATCCAGGCCCGGGCAGCGACTCCCCACATGAGACCGAGAGCCGCTCCGACGAGCGCGTATGAGCGGAGCCGAGTGCTCCGCGTCGCGAGCTTCTCCACGTCCTACACGATCACAAGGCGATCGGGAGGCAGGCCAGACGAGCGCCCGCTCCGCCACCGGCGTCGGTCGGCATCGCGTGGATGACGATCGAGGAGGCCGCGCCGGCAGGGATCTCGAAGGGAACGACCGAAAGGGCACTGCCTCTGCCGCCACCATTGACCGTGAAGTCCAGCCAGATCTCGGTCTCTTCGGTGATCGCGGTGGGGGGCTGGCCGGTGATGTTGAAGTGTGGCCCGGCGGCCGCCCCGTCACCGGCTACGCAGGTGCCCCGATGGATGTGCGCCCCAAACGTGGTGCCGACCAGCGCCCGGTCGAAGCCGTCGAGGTGCAGCACGGTGATCGTCCTCCCGCCTGCGCGCACGGCGACCGCGCGCGCCGCGACTCCGTCCGTCGGGTCGACGACGGCTGGACGGAGATCGGTCAACGGGCCTGCAGCCGAGACCACTGACGGAGATTCCGCAGCGCCAGCAGCGGCTGGAATCGACATGGCCAGCCCAGTGGCGAGGGCACTGACGGCGACGGCTACCGAAAAGACAGGGTTTGTAAACACGAGGACTCCTGGGAACGGGTGGCGACGGACAACCGACAGACGTACGTGCGGAAGACCACGGGTGACAAGAATCGCGAGAAAAGAAAGTCGGGCCGCGCTGTCACCCGGAACCGACAACTGGCGCGTCTGTGGTGCTGATGGACGCAGCAGGCCTCACCCTTGCCCCTATGCGGGTCGAGCGCGCCACTGTGGAGGTCGACGACCTGGTCGACCGTCTCTTCCGGCAGGAGGCGGTGTCGTTGGTCCACCTCGCCCGGTTCTTCGTCGACGACGCATCCGCGGCCGAGGACATCGTGCAAGAGGCGTTCATCCGGCTGGCGCGGACGGCCCATCGAATCCGCGACGAATCCGCCACGACGGCCTACCTGCGGTCGATCGTGCTGAACCTGGCCCGCGACCACAACCGCCGCGGACTGGTGTCGCTGCGGCACCGCCCGCCCGCCGATGTGGCTCCGCCGACACCGGAGGACCGGGCACTCGCGCGGGAAGAGGCGGACGTGGTGGTCGCAGCACTGCGCGACCTGCCCGTCCGCCAACGTGACTGCGTGGTGCTGCGCTACTACCTCGATCTGGGGGTCGCCGAGATCGCTGAAACGCTGCACGTCTCCCCGAACTCGGTGAAGACCCACCTGCAGCGAGGACTGCGGGCGCTAGAAGAGCGACTGGAGAAAGAGCAATGAGCGTCATTGAAGAAAGACTGCGGTCCTCGCTGCGCCATGACTCGGCCCGCGACGATCCCGCGCCGGATCTCTTTCTGCGGGTGCGCGAGAGCATCGCCGACGATCTACGTCTGCGACGTCAACGGCTGGCCGCCTTCGGTATCGCCGTCGCGATCAGCGGAGCCCTGGCCAGCGCCATGCTGGCTTTCTCAACCGTCGAGGAAGGACGGGTCGACATGCACTGGTGGATCCTCGAGATCGCGGCCACGGCGACGCTCGTGTTCATAGCGTTGTGGCTCGGACCCTTCATCAAACGGTTCGGCCGGGCCTACGCGGCCGATGTCTTCCACGACAACCCGCGCACCGGCAAGAGCTACATCGTGCTGACCGACATCGTCTACTACCTCATCTTTGCGGCCTACATCCTTTTTACGGTGCGGGTCGAGTCGCCCACGTTGACGGGTGACGTCGATGCCGGGTTCGTGCGCCAGGAGCTCGTCCGGCTCGGCGGCATCCTGCTCATCATCGGGGTCCTGCACGGTCTCAACATCGTGCTCATGCCGATGCTGGGTCGACTGTTCTCCCTCAACCGCCGCCTGACGCCAGGCAGCGACTCGGTCCGTGACCGATGAGCAACCCCTCCTGGACTCTCAGCTGGCTTGCCCTCGCGGTGCTCCTGCTCGTCTGTGCGACGGTCTTGGCTCGACGGACCGACTGGCGACCTCCAGGCGGCGACGACTGACGTCCCAGCTGAAGCAGGCGAGCCCGCCACTGACGCGCGACCGATTCGCGGGCTGGGCGTGTCCGGCCGTTCCGCGCGCGCCCAGCGCCCTACCGTGAGCCCGTGACGTTGACCAGCAGTCCGCCGATGGCCGAGGCCGTCACCGACTTCGCCGGTCGCGTCAAGGCGGGCTCGGGGCTGACCACACCGGGTGCCGTGCTCGTCGGCAGCGTCCTGATGACGATCGGTGCGATCGCCGACCTCACCTTCGGGGACTCGCTCGGCGTCGGCTTCGCGGCGATGTTCGTCATTGCGTCCGCCGTGATGGCGCTGACCCTTCAGGTCAGGTCACTCGCCTCTGCGGTCATCGCGCCGCCGCTCATGTTCGCGTTCGTGATCATGCTGGTCGGAAAGCTCTCGGGTGAGATCCACGGTTCACGAGCCCTCGCGCTCGACACCGCGACATCGCTGGCTCTGTCGGCTCCGGTGCTGTTCGGCGGGACCGTGTTGGCGGCGGTGATCGCCGTCGTACGCCTGGCCACCGCGGCGGCCCGACGGGCGAACGTCAGGCGCTGACGCCCGCGGCCTTCATGTCGCGGCGCAGCTCGGGCGGCAGCGCGAAGAGCAGGCTCTCCTCCGCCGACACGACCTCCTGCACGTCGGTGTAGCCGCGCTCGGCCAGCCAGTCGAGCACCCCACGCACCAAGATCTCCGGGACGGACGCCCCGCTCGTGAGACCGACGGTCTGCACACCCTCGAGCCACGCCTCGTCCAGCTCGGACGCCTTGTCCACGAGGTAGCCGGCCTTGGCTCCGCACTCGATGGCGACCTCGACCAGGCGCACCGAGTTCGACGAGTTTGTCGAGCCGACCACGATCATCAGGTCGGCCTCGGCCGCGATCTCCTTCACCGCGACCTGACGGTTCTGCGTCGCGTAGCAGATGTCGTCGCTCGGCGGGTCGAGCAGCGCGGGGAACCGCTCGCGCAGCCGGCGCACCGTCTCCAGCGTCTCGTCGACCGACAGCGTGGTCTGCGAGAGCCACGCGACCTTGGCCGGGTCACGGACCACGACGTTCGCCACGCCCTCGGGACCGTCGACGAGATGCACGTGGTCGGGCGCCTCGCCGCTGGTGCCGATGACCTCTTCGTGGCCCTCGTGGCCGATGAGCAGGATGTCGAAGTCGTCAGCAGCGAAGCGCCGCGCCTCATGATGAACCTTGGTGACCAGCGGGCAGGTCGCGTCGATGGTCTTGAGACTCCGGGCGGCTGCCTCCGTGTGCACAACCGGCGCGACGCCATGCGCTGAGAGCACCACGGTCGCGCCCTCGGGCACCTCGTCGGTCTCCTCGACGAAGATGGCGCCGCGGTCCTGCAGCGTCTCGACGACGTGCTTGTTGTGCACGATCTGCTTGCGCACGTAAACCGGGGCGCCGTAGGTCTCCAGCGCCTTCTCGACCGCGATGACCGCCCGGTCGACGCCTGCGCAGTAGCCGCGGGGCGCGGCGAGCAGGACACGGCCAGGCTGGGTCATGTCTCCATGGTAGGTCGGGCTCGGCAGCACCTACGCTGCCGGACGTGTCCCTCGTCACCTCCGCGGAGGAACCGGTCCCAGTTCGGCGCGTGTCCCAGCTGATGGCCGGCTGGATCAACAAGCTCGGCGCGATCTGGGTCGAGGGCCAGGTGACACAGGTCACGCGGCGCCCCGGCCAGCGCACCGTCTTCCTCACCTTGCGCGACCCGAGCGTGGACATGTCGCTCCCGGTCACCTGCTCGGTCGCCCTCCTCGATGCCCTGCCTGGCGGGCTCACCGATGGCGCCCACGTCGTCATGCACGCGAAGCCGAGCTTCTTCCCCGCGCGCGGGACGTTGTCGATGTACGCCGACGAGATCCGCCCGGTCGGCATCGGTGAGCTGCTCGCCCGGTTGGAGCACCTCAAGCGCGTCCTCACCGCTGAGGGGCTGTTCGCGGCCGAGCGCAAGCGGCCGCTGCCGTTCCTCCCGACCGTGGTCGGGCTCGTCTGCGGACGGGCATCAGCCGCGGAGAAGGACGTGGTGGAGAACGCGCGCCGCCGCTGGCCGGCCGTGCAGTTCCGCGTCGAGGAGGTCGCCGTTCAGGGACCGCAAGCAGTCAGCGAGGTGACCGCCGCCCTCGGTCGTCTCGATGCCGACTCCGAGGTCGACGTGATCGTTGTGACCCGCGGCGGCGGCTCGCTCGAAGACCTGCTGCCGTTCAGCAACGAGGCGCTGGTGCGCGCCGTCTCCGACTGCCGCACGCCGGTGGTCAGCGCGATCGGGCACGAGACGGACACCCCGCTGCTCGACCTGGTCGCCGACGTGCGTGCCTCCACCCCCACCGACGCGGCCAAGCGGGTCGTTCCCGACGTCGGCGAGGAGACGGCGCGCGTCACGCAGCTGCGGTCGCGCGGACGTGACGCGGTCGAGAGCTTCCTGGCCCGCGAGCTCGCAGCGCTGGGCAACCTGCGCAGCCGCCCGGTGCTCGCCGACCCCCACATGATGCTCGACGGCCGCCGCGACGACGTCGTACAGCTGCGTGACCGCGCCCGCCGGTCCCTGCGGTCCGCACTCGACCGCGGGGCCGACAACCTCGCGCACACCCGCGCCCGCGTCACTTCGCTGTCCCCCGCCGCGACGCTCGAGCGCGGGTACGCCGTGGTGCAGCGCGCCGACGGTGCAGTCGTGCGCCGGCCGGACGACGTTGCGGCCGGCGATCCGCTGCACCTGCGGCTGGCCGAGGGCGAGCTCGACGCGACGGTCCGCTGAACAGACGGCCCTGCCCTCTACGCTGACCGGCATGGCAGACGAGCGCCCGAGCTACGAGGCCGCCCGCGAGGAGCTCGTCGAGGTGGTCCGGCGGCTCGAGACCGGCGGCAGCACCCTCGAGGAGTCGCTCGCGCTTTGGGAGCGCGGCGAGGCACTCGCGACGATCTGCCAGGAGTGGCTCGACGGTGCGCGGGCCCGCCTCGACCAGGCACTCGCGGCCGACCGGGCCGACCAGTCCGCCACCTGAGGCTCCGTGCCTAGTTCGACTCGCCTAGTCGACCGCGAGCGAGCCGGCCAGCGCCTCGAGCTCCGACCAGCGGGCGTTGCCGGCCACCACGACCGTGGACGCCTCGGTCCTGATCACCAGGGCCCGTGGCTCCGGGTCGCCGCCCTCCCGACGCTGCCAGGTGCGCCCGGCGATGCGCACGTCACCCGTCACGCGGCTGCCCTCGGCGAACCGGTCGACGAACTCGCGCGGCGGCGGCCCGTCGGTCTGGTCCAGCCCCGCGTAGTCGCCCCGCGGTGTCACGAAGCCGATGTGCCAGGTGAGCCCGCTGTCTTCACGGGGTGACCGGACGCTGGTGGCCCGCCACTCCTGGCCCAGCCCGACCGGGCCGAACACGTCGTACGACGCGGCCTGCCGCGCCTGGGCCAGCGGGCCGGCGAAGTCCAGGTCGCGCACCGCGGCGGGGCGCTCGTCGCGAGCGTTGAGCAGCAGGATCACAGCGACCACGGCGAGCACCAGGACGAGCGAGCGCACCAGGTCACCTGCTGTCGCCCGCGCGCGCGGCTTGTCCCCAGGCATGCCGCCATCGTCGCCGATCTCCGGGCGGCAGCACCGGCCGGGGCGAGGGCCACCGGATCCCGGGCTCTCATCGTGTTCCACAAGACTCCTTGTGCAATTAGTCTTGTGCATCTACTCTGGGCCGATGACCGCGCGACAGGTGACCGACTACCGGGTCCTCGCAGCCCTGGCCCATCCCCTGCGCCGCCGGCTGCTCGACGTGCTCCGGGTCGACGGGCCGTGCACGGCGTCGATGCTCGCCGAGCGGACCGACCAGGCGGTCGGCAACATCAGCCACCACGTCAAGGTGCTGGCCACCCATGGCCTGGTCGAGCCCGCACCCGAGCTCGCGCGCGACCGGCGCGAGCGATGGTGGCGATCGGCGTCGACGGCGCTGCGCTGGTCCACGACCGACTTCGCCGACGACCCGGCCGCGAAGGCAGCCGCTCAGGCCGCCTTCGCGCTCGGGCTGCAGCGACAGCTCGACCTCACCACGGCGTGGCTCAAGAGCGACACGGAAGAGGACGCTCCCTGGCGGGAGGCCGCGTTCAACACCGACTCGTGGCTTCGGCTCACGACCGATGAGCTCGGCGAGCTCGGCGCAGAGATCGTCGCCGTCGTCGACCGCTGGCGCGCCCGTCATCCGGCAGACGGCACGGGCGAGCCGGCCGACCACGCGGAACGCCGGCCGGTGTTCTTCCTGGCCCGCGGGTTCCCGGGGCAACCATGACGGCCAACGACCTGCTCCGAGACCGCACGTTCGGGCTGATCTGGCTGGGGACCGCGTCGAGCCGGCTGGGCAGCTCGGTCGCCAGCGTGGCCACACCGTTGGTGGCTCTCGAGGTTCTCGACGCCAGCGCCTTCACGATCAGCCTGCTGATGGCGGCCGCATGGATTCCCTGGCTGGTGATCGGGCTGCCCGCCGGGGCCTGGGTGGACCGCCGCGCCAAGCGCCCGGTGATGATCGCCAGCGACGTGGTCGCGGCGATCGCCGTGTTCAGCGTTCCGCTGGCTGCTTGGTGGGGCGTGCTGACCGTTGCGCAGCTGCTGACCGTCGCGGTGGTGATCGGCACGGCGACGGTGTTCTTCCAGACCGCGTGGACCAGCTACCTGCCGGCTGTGCTCGACCACCGGCAGCTGGTGCCCGCCAACGCCTTCCTCTACGGCAGCGAGTCGGCCGCGCAGGTCGCCGGCCCGGGCATCGCCGGGCTCCTCGCCGGACTCGTGGGCGCGGTCGCCGGCCTGCTGCTGCAGGCCGGGACGTTCCTCGTCTCGGCGGTGTGCTTGTTCCGGGTACGCCGGCCGGAGCGTCGTACGCCGTCAACAGAACTGCCCTGCCTGCGCCGCGAGATCGTCGTGGGCGCCCGCTTCGTCGCGTCGGACAGATACCTCCGCAACCTGGTCTCCCACGGCGCGCTGAGCAACATGTGGCTCACCGGCTACCAGGCGCTGCTGGTGGTCTTCCTGATCCGCGAGGTGGGCCTCAACGCGGCAACGGTCGGCCTGCTGCTCACCCTGACCAGCCTGGGTGGGGTCGTCGGTGCGACGATCGCACCAGCGCTGTCCCGGCGGCTCGGGACCGCGCGGACGCTGGTGCTCTGCAAGGCGGGCGCCGGCCCGTGCGCGTTGCTGATCCCGCTCACCGGACCCGACGTACGCACCGGCCTCTTCGTCATCGGCAGCGCGCTGGTGGTCACCGGAGTCGTCGCCGGCAACGTCGTCTCGGGCAGCTTCCGGCAGACCTACTGCCCGCCGCACCTGCTGTCCCGCGTCACGACCAGCATGCAGTTCGTCAACCTGGGCACGATCCCGCTCGGTGCCGTTGCGGCCGGTGCGCTGGCCTCCCTTGCCGGCGTGCGGACCAGCCTCTGGGTGATGACCGGCGGCTTCGCGGTGTCCGGCCTCGTGCTCGTGCTCGGCCCGCTGCGTGGACGCCGGGACCTGCCCGAACCGTCCTGGGAAGCCGTCCCCCCAGCTGCAGCACTGACTGCCCGGAGCGGTCGCGGCTACGATTCGCGCGACGAGGGAGTTGGCTGACCATGGCGACGACGGCAAGACACGAGGCACCCGATCGCAACCTCGCGATGGAGCTGGTCCGGGTCACCGAGGCGGCGGCGATGGCGGCCGGCCGATGGGTTGGCCGGGGCGACAAGAACGGCGCCGACGGCGCGGCGGTCAACGCCATGCGCCAGCTCATCCACACCGTATCGATGTCCGGAGTGGTCGTCATCGGGGAGGGCGAGAAGGACGAGGCCCCAATGCTGTTCAACGGCGAGCACGTGGGCGACGGCAAGGGCCCGGAGTGCGACGTCGCGGTCGACCCGATCGACGGCACCCGGCTCACCGCGCTCGGCATGGGCAACGCCATCTCGGTGATGGCGGTCGCCGAACGCGGCACGATGTTCGACCCCTCGGCCGTCTTCTACATGGAGAAGATCGCGACCGGTCCCGATGCCGCAGACGTGGTCGACATCCGGCTGCCCGTCGCCGAGAACGTACGCCGGGTGGCGAAGGCTAAGCGCGAGTCTCCGTCCGACGTCACCGTGGTCATCCTCGACCGCCCCAGACACGAGAACATGGTGGAGGAGGTGCGCTCGACGGGCGCACGCATCAAGTTCATCACCGACGGCGACGTCGCCGGCGCCATCATGGCCGCCCGCGAAGGCACCGGCATCGACCTGATGCTGGGCATCGGCGGCACCCCGGAGGGCATCATCGCCGCCTGCGCCCTGAAGACCCTCGGCGGCGTGATCCAGGGGCGACTGTGGCCCAAGGACGACGAGGAGAAGCAGAAGGCGATCGACGCCGGTCACGACCTCGACCGGGTGCTCGTCACCGACGAGCTGGTGCGCGGAGACGACGTCTTCTTCGTGGCCACGGGCATCACTGACGGCGAGCTGCTGACCGGGGTGCGCTATCGCGGTGGGAGTGTGCGCACGCACTCGATGGTGATGCGATCACGCAGCGGCACGATCCGCATCATCGAGAGCGAGCACAAGCTCGACAAGCTGAGGGCCTACGCCTCGATCGACTTCGGGAGCGCCAACTAGGCGTCGTGGTGGCCGGCCTGCTCGTGCAGGTCGTGCTGATGCTTCGCGTCACCGCAGTGCACCGGGTCCTCGAGAGCTTCCGCGTCCTCGTCGAGGTGACCCGCGTCCGGAGGCACGGCCTGCGAGGAGTCCTCTGACGGGCGCTCGCTGCTCATGTCGTGCACGATACGCGCGGGCGGCGCCACCGGGCCGGTAATCGCCGCGACGCCTGTCGGGGCAGCGACCTAGGCTGGCGGGCGTGGACGAGACGGGGATGGCACTGCAGGTGCACGGGGCGGTGAAGCGCTACGCCGACATCACGGCCGTGGACGGTGTCGACCTCGAGGTCCCCTACGGCACCTGCCTCGGGCTGCTCGGCCCCAACGGCGCCGGCAAGTCCACGACGATGCGGCTGCTGACCGGCCAGTCCCGTGCCGACGAGGGCACCATCGAGGTCCTCGGCTACCGCATCCCGGAGCAGTCCAAGCAGGCCCGCGCCCTGATGGGCGTGGTCCCGCAGCAGGACAACCTCGACATCGAGCTCACCGCCCGCCAGAACCTCGAGGTGTTCGCCCACCTCTACCGCGTGCCGGCACGCGACCGGCGCGCCGCCGTCGACTGGGCCCTGACGCTCGCCCAGCTGGTCGATCGCGCCGACACCAAGACCGAGAAGCTCTCCGGCGGCATGCGCCGGCGGTTGCTGATCGCCCGCGGTCTCGTGCACCGGCCGCGGTTCCTGCTGCTCGACGAGCCGACCGTGGGGCTCGACCCCCAGGTCCGGCAGGAGCTGTGGGCGCTCATCGACGGCTTGCGCAGCGAAGGCGTGACCGTGCTGATGTCGACCCACTACATCGAGGAGGCCGAGCGGCTCGCCGACGACGTCGCGGTCATGTCCCACGGGCGGGTGATCGCCCGCGGCCGCCCAACCGCCCTGCTCGACGAGCACGCCGGCCGCAGTGCGATCGAGTTCTACGGCAACCCCGACCGACTGCTCGATGTCGAGGGTCTCGCCCACGCGGCCGGGCTGCCGACACGTCGTACCGGTCCTGCCGTCTCCGTGCTGCGTGCCGAGACGATGTCGCCGGAGCTGGCCGACAAGCTGGGCGAGGGCGTGCACCGCGCGGCCAACCTCGAGGACGTGTTCGTGCTGCTCACCGGGGAGAAGATCGAATGACCGACACCCGCGTCTCCATGGCGCAGCCGATGACCCGGGTGCGGTGGCTCGAGCTGTCGGCCATGTCCGGGGTGTGGAAGCGCGAGACGACGCTCTTCCGGCGCTACTGGCGGTCCACGACGTTCTCGTCGGTGGTCGAGCCGACGATCTACCTGCTGGCGTTCGGGTTCGGCTTCGGCTCGCTGGTGGCCGTCGTCGGCGGCTACCCCTACATCGAGTTCCTCGGCACCGGCGTGGTGGCGACCGCGATCCTGTTCTCGAGCGCGTTCGCCGGGATGTTCGTCACGTTCATCCGCCGGGTCTACCAGAAGTCCTACGACGCAGTCCTCGCAACACCGGTCGACGTGCACGAGCTCGTGGCAGCCGAGTCGACCTGGATCGCCACGAAGTCGGGCGTCTACGGCTGCGCGCCGCTCCTTGTCGCGATCGCGTTCGGGCTCGACCCGTCGTGGGGGATGCTGCTCGTGCCGCTGATCGGGTTCCTGACCGGGCTCGGGTTCGCGCTGTTCGGTATCTGGACGTCCGCGGTCGTCCCGTCGATCGACTCGTTCAACTACATCATCTCCGGGATCCTCACTCCACTGTTCCTCGTGGCCGGGACGTTCTTCCCGATCGAGGGGCTGCCCGACTGGGCCCGCGCCCTGGCGCAGCTCAACCCGCTCTACCACTGCGTCGAGCTGGTGCGCGACGCCGCGTTCGGCCTGCAGCCTCTAGCCGACCTCTACCACGCGGGAGCGCTCGTGGTGTTCGCCGCGCTGATGGGCTTCCTGGCCGAGCGCAAGATGCGGTCCCGGCTGATCGACTGATGCCTGCCCAGTCCTACGCTGGCGGCAGTGGCTGACGAACCGCGGCCGACGACGAGGGGCGAGATGAGCGAGCAGGGCGACGAGGCGTTCCGGGTGGAGCACGACTCCATGGGTGAGGTGCGCGTCCCCCGCGACGCGAAGTGGCGGGCCCAGACCCAACGGGCGGTGGAGAACTTCCCCATCTCGGGGCACACCCTGGAGCGGGCCCACATCGAGGCGCTCGGACGCATCAAGGCGGCGGCCGCCAAGGTCAACATCGAGCTCGGCGTCGTCGACAAGGACATCGCCGAGGCGATCATCGCCGCAGCCGACGAGGTCGCACGCGGTGACTGGGACGACCACTTCCCGATCGACGTGTTCCAGACGGGCTCGGGGACGTCCAGCAACATGAACGTCAACGAGGTGATCGCCACCCTCGCCACCGACAAGCTCGGGCGCGAGGTGCACCCCAACGACCACGTCAACGCCTCGCAGTCGTCCAACGACGTCTTCCCGTCCTCCATCCACATCGCCGCGACCAGCGCCGTCGTCAACGACCTCATCCCGTCGCTGCAGCACCTCGAGCAGTCGTTGTCACGCAAGGCGGCGGAGTTCGCCACCGTCGTGAAGTCCGGCCGCACCCACTTGATGGACGCCACACCTGTCACGCTCGGGCAGGAGTTCGGTGGCTACGCCATGCAGGTCCAACTCGGCGTCGAGCGGCTCGAGTCGTCCCTGCCCCGACTGGCCGAGCTGCCGCTCGGTGGCACGGCGGTCGGCACCGGCATCAACACACCCCTCGGCTTCTCGGCCCGCGTCATCGAGGAGGTCGCCGCCAGCACGGGGCTCCCGCTCACCGAGGCGCGCGACCACTTCGAGGCACAGGGCGCGCGCGACGGCCTCGTCGAGACCTCCGGCCAGCTCCGCACGATTGCTGTGTCGCTCTACAAGATCTCCAACGACATCCGCTGGATGGGGTCCGGACCGCGGACCGGGCTGAGCGAGATCCACCTGCCCGACCTGCAGCCGGGCTCGTCGATCATGCCCGGCAAGGTCAACCCGGTGATCCCGGAGGCGCTGTGCATGGTGTGCGCGCAGGTGATCGGCAACGACGCGGCCATCGCCTTCGGCGGCGCGGCCGGCAACTTCGAGCTCAACGTCATGCTGCCGATGCTCGCGCGCAACGTCCTCGAGTCGATCCGGCTCCTGAGCAACGTCACGCGACTGTTCGCAGACACCACTGTCGACGGCATCACCGCCGACGAGGAACGCTGCAAGGAGTACGCCGAGTCCTCACCGTCGGTCGTCACCCCGCTGAACAAGTACATCGGCTACGAGGCTGCGGCGAAGGTTGCCAAGCAGGCCATCGCCGAACGCAAGACCATTCGCGAGGTCGTGATCGAGCACGGGTACGTCGAGCAGGGCAAGCTCACGCAGGAGCAGCTCGACGAGGCGCTCGACGTCCTGCGGATGACCCACCCCTGACGCCGCGACCGCCGCGTTCCCGGACGCCAGGGTCGGCCTTCCCTCGCCCCAACGGCCGAGTGAGTGCGCCAACAGCCCTGTACGGCTGTTGTCGCACCCACTCGGGTACCTAACGTGGTCGAACTGGTGGTGCTGGGGGGTCGGTCAGTACCAGCCCTTGGACTGGGCGGTGCTCCACGCGCTGCACGGTGAGCCGTAGCGGCCGTCGATGTAGTTCAGTCCCCACTTGATCTGGGTGACGGGGTTGGTCTGCCAGTCGCTGCCATACGCCCCCATCTTGGAGCCGGGCAGCGCCTGCGGGATCCCGTAGGCACCCGAGGACGGGTTGGACGCCCGGTAGTTCCAGCCGGACTCCTTCTCCCACAACGAGTTCAGGCAGGCGAACTCGCCGTCGCCCCAGCCGTACTGCTGCGCAGCGATCTGCCGGGCAATGCCCCGCACGTCGCCACTGAACGTCGTGCGCGTTGCGGACCGGCTGGCCCGCTCACGCGCCGCACGTGCGGCTGCAGCCCGAGCCTCCGCCTGACGGCGTGCCTCGGCCTTGCGGCGCTTCTCGATCGCGCGCCGCTTGTCGGCGCGTGCGTCGGCGGCCTTCTGGATGGCAGCGAGTCGCTCGCCACCGGGAGTCGCTGGCGCCAGGCTCGCCGCGGCCGGGACGGCTGCGCGAGCAGCCGCAACCCCCGACTCGTCGGCACGAGCGGTCAGCACGTTGACTCCCACGGTGATGCCGGCCACCGCAACTGCGGCAGACGTCGCAACCGCGACCCCCCGGACGGACATCCGGTTCTGATGCACAAGCTTTCCTTCCAGCAACGACAACGCCGAGACTCAGGTACGGCGGTGTGGTGGCACCCCGGTCGCGGGCCTCCGGTGCTGGTCCCCGAGAGCGGAGGCTCGGGCCCCGCGGCGGCCACAGTCGGGCCACGACACGTGCGGGGCGGCATGCACCGGGAGCTGGAATCGGGCCCGTGCTGGACCACCGGCTCCCGCTTGCACGCGGGGTCTGTCGACAAAGAGGCTGCCCCGGACGGCCCGGAAAATGCCAACTGAGGGGGCGTGCGCTTGATCACATCACGATGATCACGAAACGTGATGGCGTGGCGGAGCGGCCACGGGCGGTGAGAAAGCGCAGGTCAGCGCGGGGCGACGCGGCCGCTGGTCACGCCGGCAGGTCCTCCAGCATCTCGGTCACCAGTGCCGCGATCGGCGAGCGCTCCGACCGGGTGAGGGTCACGTGGGCGAACAACGGATGGCCCTTGAGCGCCTCGATGACCGACGCGACACCGTCGTGACGACCCACGCGCAGGTTGTCCCGCTGCGCTACGTCGTGTGTCAGAACAACCCGCGAACCCTGGCCCACCCGCGACAGCACCGTGAGCAGGACGTTGCGTTCCAGCGACTGCGCCTCGTCGACGATGACGAACGCGTCGTGCAGCGACCGACCACGAATATGAGTCAGCGGCAGGACTTCGAGCATCCCGCGGTCCATGATCTCCTCGACCACGTCGGAGGTGACCAGCGCGCCCAACGTGTCGAAGACAGCCTGCGCCCACGGGTTCATCTTCTCGGCCTCGCTGCCCGGCAGGTAACCGAGATCCTGGCCGCCCACGGCGTACAACGGTCGGAACACCACCACCTTGCGGTGCTGTCGGCGCTCCATCACCGCCTCGAGACCGGCACACAGAGCCAACGCGGACTTGCCGGTTCCGGCGCGACCGCCGAGCGAGATGATCCCGACGTCGGGGTCCATCAGAAGGTCCAGCGCCACCCGCTGCTCGGCGCTGCGGCCGTGCAGCCCGAATGCATCGCGGTCACCGCGCACCAACCGGACCTGCTTCTCCGGCGTCACCCGCCCCAGCGCGCTACCGCGGTCGGAAACCAGGACCAGTCCGGTGTGGCAGGGCAGCTCGCGGGCCTCGGCCAGGTCGAGGCGCTCGCTCTCATACATCGAGTCGATCAGCTCACCCGGCACCGAGATCTCGGCCATCCCTGTCCAGCCGGACTCGACGGCGCCGGTGCCGCGGTATTCCTCGGCGGCGAGCCCGACCGCCGACGCCTTGACGCGCATCGGCAGGTCCTTGCTGACCAGCGTGACGTCGGCGCCATCGGCGGCGAGGTTGCGCGCCACCGCGAGGATGCGGGTGTCGTTGTCGCCGAGACGGAAACCGGGCGGCAGCACCGCCGGGTCGGTGTGGTTGAGCTCGACGCGCACCGTGCCGGAGTTGCCGTGTCCCTGGCCGACCGGCAGCGGCTGGTCGAGACGGCCGTGCTGCACGCGCAGGTCGTCGAGCAGCCGCAGCGCCTGCCGGGCGAAGTAGCCGAGCTCGGGATGCGCCCGCTTCGCCTCCAGCTCGGTGATGACGACGACGGGCAGCACGACCTCGTGCTCCTCGAACCGCAGGATCGCGAGCGGGTCTGCCAGCAGGACGCTGGTGTCGAGAACGAAGGTCCGCCGCGAACTCTGGTCGGCGGAACCATCGGCTCCCTGGGCACGGCGTCGCGTGTTGGCAGCCACGATGCGGTTCTCCCCTGGGTCGAGGGCTTACCGCGAAACTACGCCGCGACGTCCGGCGTCCAGCGCCGACACGCGGGGCCGGACGGGTCAGGAACCGAAGCGCCGGTTGCGGGCCGCGAACGCCCGGATCGCGCGGAGGAAGTCGACCTTGCGGAAGTCCGGCCAGTAGGCCTCGCAGAAGTAGAACTCCGAGTGCGCGCTCTGCCAGAGCAGGAAGCCGGAGAGCCGTTGCTCGCCGGACGTGCGGATCACCAGATCGGGATCAGGCTGGCCCTTGGTGTAGAGGTGCTCGGCGATGTGCTCGACGTCGAGGACCTGCGCGAGGTCCTCGATGCTCGTGCCGAGGGTGGCGTGCTCCTGCAGCAACGAGCGGACCGCGTCGGCGATCTCACGCCGACCGCCGTAGCCGATCGCAACGTTGACGTGCAGGCCCTTCGCGTCGGACGTGCGTGCCGCCGCCTCCTTGAGCGCCCGCACGGTCTCGCCAGGCAGGAGATCGAGGGCTCCGATGGGGTGGACGCGCCAGCGGCCGGTGGACGCGAGGTCGGTGACGACGTCAGAGATGATCTGCAGCAGCGGCGCGAGCTCGTCCTGCGGCCGGTTGAGGTTGTCCGGGGACAGCAGCCAGAGCGTGACGACGTCGACGCCCATCTCCTCGCACCAGCCGAGGAACTCGTCGATCTTCGCCGCACCGGCGCGATGCCCCTCGGCAGGCAACGAGCCGGCCGCACGCGCCCACCGGCGGTTTCCGTCGAGCATGATGCCGACGTGTTGCGGGACACTTTCCCGGTCGATGGACTCGGCGAGCCGCTTCGCGTAGACGCCGTACAGCACGTCTCGCAAGCCCATCCGCCCCTCCTTGACCGCGCGTCACGCAGCGTCGATGACGAGGGGAACCCTACTCCGGGAGCCGTCCCGTCCCGGGGCGACGCGGGTGGCGCAGGTCACGGGTTACCGGTCGGTAACCTACGGAACCGAAGGGTAGGATCTCCCCGATGTCAACAGCCCCAGAGCCGACGAGCGATCCGCCGCGGGGCGACGACCTGTCCGACCGGGTCGGCGGCGCCATCGATGACGCCGTCCGGGCCGTCAAGCCGCACCTGCGCGGATGGCTGCACGCAGGCACGTTCCCCCTCGCCGTCGCGGCCGGCATCGTGCTCATCGTCCTCGCCGACGGGACCCGCGCCACCGCTGCGACCGCGATCTACGCGACCAGTGCCGCACTGCTCTTCGGCGTCAGCGCGATCTACCACCGCGGGCGCTGGTCACCGCGCGTCGAGAAGCTGCTCAAGCGCCTGGACCACTCGAACATCTTCCTCATCATCGCCGGCACCTACACGCCGTTCAGTCTGCTGCTCCTCGACGACGACAAGGGCCGCACGCTGCTCTGGTTGGTGTGGGCCGGCGCCCTTGCCGGCATCGCCTTCCGTGTCTTCTGGGTCGGAGCGCCGCGCTGGCTCTACACACCCGTCTACATCGCGCTCGGCTGGGTGGCCGTCTTCTATCTGAAGGACATCCTGGAGAGCGGCGGAGTCGCTGTCGTCGTGCTGCTGGGCGTCGGCGGGTTGCTCTACAGCGTCGGCGGTGTGGTCTACGCCCTCAAGCGGCCGAACCCGTCACCGCGATGGTTCGGCTTCCACGAGGTCTTCCACGCGCTCACCCTCGCCGCGTTCGTGACGCACTACATCGCCGTGTCGATGGCGACCTACCGCTACTCCGCCTGACCTTCGTCCGCCTGAGCCTCGGCCGACTGACTGTCAGGCCCCTGGGCCCGCACCTTGTCGACCTGCTCCATCGCGGAGCGCAGCTCGGTCAGCCACTCCTCGGCGTGCTTGCCGACGAGCCGCACACACCACGCGAGCGCCTCCGAACGCGACCGTGCCACGCCGGCCTCGACAAGGGTGTCGAGCACCCGCCGCTGCGGCTGACGCAGCCGGGTCATGACCGGCACCGACAGGTGCGTGAACAGCACCCGCACGTCGTCGCACTCGACGCCCCACGCCACCTTGCGCCCGAACCGGTGCTCGGCCTCGCGGGCGATCGCGATCCGGCGGTCACGGGTGTCCTCGCGGAAGCCCTTGACCTTGCCCTCGACCGCCGCCGCCCGCTCGGCCGGGGAGACATCGGCACCCACTGCCGGCGCCGGCAGCCGGCCCACCACGGTGATCTCCTCGCGGTCGATCACCACCTCGACAGCGCTGCCCCCGCCCTCGAACCAGCCCTCGGGCAGCCGGCCGGTGAACCAGCCCCGCACCTTCTCGTCGTACTCGTCCTTGGTCGTCATGCAACGATGATTACACCGTTACAACAATGCGCAAGCCCTGTTCGCCCTGGGCAGAGGGGGCTACCGGCGGGCACCGACGGCCGACGCGAGCGCCGCCGGGTCGGTGGTCGGTGCGTCGCAGGTGAAGTGCCGGCAGACGTACGCCGCGGGCGCGCCGGACACGAGCGGACGGTCCTGCAGGAGCGGTACGTCGGGAGCGCTCGCCGGGTCGCCGACGGCCACCGCCGCACCCGGGGCCGTGGCCATCAGCGCGCTCCGGTGCAGCTGGCCGGTCCGGTCGTCGTCAGCAGCCCCGACCACGGCCACCTCACGGGGACCGTCGACCAGCGCCTCGGCGACCGCGAGACCCCACCCGGCGAACCGGGCATGCTGCTCCGCGAGCAGGCCGTAGACCCGGAGGGCGTCCTCCGCGGCCTGGCGTTGACGATCCGAGCCGGTGTAGGCCGCGTAGGTGAGCAGCGCGCCGGCCGCCGCCGACTGCCCGGAGGGCGTCGCGTTGTCGGTCGGGTCCTGCGGCCGGCGGACGAGCTGCTCCGCGTCGTCGGCCGTGTCGTAGAAACCGCCCGCGCCGTCGCTGAACCGCGCGAGTACGACGTCGAGCAGGCCGCCGGCGCGGCGCACCCACTCCGCATCACCCGTCACGGCGTACAGGGAGAGGAAACCTTCGGCGACGTCCGCGTAGTCCTCCAGGACGCCGACCGGAGTCCCGGCAACACCGTCGCGGGACACCCTCCGCAACCGGTCGCCGTCGAGGTGAACCCGGACCAGCAGGTCGGCCGCGGCCACGGCGGCATCGACCAGGTCAGGGCGGTCCAGCAGGGCGCCGGTCTCCGCGAGCGCGGCGACTGCGAGGCCGTTCCATGCGGCCACGACCTTGTCGTCGCGCGCCGGTGGAACGCGTTGGTCCCGTACGGCGAGCAGGCGGGCCCGTTCGGCCTCCCACTGAGCGACGTCTTCCGGGTCGTGCAGTAGCTGCAGCACCGATGACCCTTCTTCGAAGGTGCCCTCGACGGTGACGTTGAAGAGCTCGGCGGCGTCCGGACCGGCCTCGGCCGGCGTCCACACGTAGAACTTGCCTTCGACTCCTTCGCTGTCGGCATCGAGAGCGGAAGCGAAGCCGCCTTCGGGGGTGCGCAGGTCGCGAAGCATCCAGTCGGCGGTCTCCAGGGCGACCCGGCGTGCCAGCGGTGACCCGGTCGCACGCCACCAGTGCGTGTAGACGCGGAGCAGGAGCGCGTTGTCGTAGAGCATCTTCTCGAAGTGCGGCAGCACCCACGCGCCGTCGACCGAGTAGCGCGCGAAGCCGCCGCCGAGCTGGTCGTAGATGCCGCCGCGGGCCATCGCCTCGCAGGTGGCCTCGACCATTGCCAACGACGCCGGATCGCCGGTGCGCGCGTGGTGGCGCAGCAACATCTCGAGCACCATCGACGGCGGGAACTTCGGGGCGCCGCCGAAACCGCCGCGCGCCACGTCGTACGTGCTCTGCAGGGACTTCACCGCCGCGTCGAGCTGGTCAGCGGTGGGTGGTGCGTCGCCGGGCGGCAGGGAGGTGCGCTCGGCAAGGGCGGCGACGATGCGCCGCGCGCTGGACTCGACATCGTCGCGGCGGTCCTGCCATGCCTCGCTGATCGAGCCGAGCAGCTGGCGGAAGGACGGCATGCCGTGGCGCGGCTCGGGCGGGAAGTAGGTGCCGCAGAAGAACGGCTCACCCTCGGGTGTCGCGAGCACCGTCATCGGCCAGCCGCCGTGACCGGTCATGGCCTGTGTCGCCTCCATGTAGACGGCGTCGACGTCCGGGCGCTCCTCGCGGTCGACCTTGATGCTGACGAAGTGCTCGTTGAGATAGGCGGCGGTCGTCTCGTCCTCGAACGACTCGTGCGCCATCACATGGCACCAGTGGCAGGCGGCGTAGCCAACGGAGAGGAACACCGGCACCTCGCGGCGACGGGCCTCATCGAACGCCTCCTCCCCCCACTCGAACCAGTCGACCGGGTTGTCCTGGTGCTGGCGGAGGTAGGGACTCGTGCTCGCTGCCAACCGGTTGGCCATGGGGATATCGTTGCGCATGGGCACCATCAGCAGCGAGCGCACCTACGCCGTCGCCGGCATGACCTGCGCACACTGCGTGCACTCCGTCACCGACGAGGTGATGAAGCTTCCCGGTGTCATCGACGTGACCGTCGACCTCGTCCCCGACGGCAACTCCAGCGTGCACATCGTGAGTGCGAACGTGCTCGACGAGGGCCAGGTCCGCGACGCGGTGGACGAGGCCGGCTACGAGCTGGTCAGCCACGCGCAGTGAGCTCGCTCGAGCTCACCATCGGCGGGATGACGTGTGCGTCCTGTGCGGCCCGGGTCGAGAAGAAGCTCAACCGGCTGGCCGGCGTGAGCGCCACCGTCAACTACGCGACCGAGAAGGCGACCGTCACGTTCCCCGAGACGGTCACCCCCGCCGAGCTCGTCGCCGTTGTGGAGGCGACCGGCTACACCGCGGCCATGCCCGATCCGGCCCGCCGGCCCGGATACCCGGACCCACTGCTGGCGCAGGCGGCCGGCGAGCCGGATGCCGTGGGGGCGCTGCGGCAGCGCCTGCGCGTGTGCGTCCCGCTGACCGTGCCGGTGATCGCCATGGGCATGATCCCCGCACTGCAGTTCGACTACTGGCAGTGGGTGTCGCTGGCCCTGGCCACACCCGTTGTCTGTTGGGGTGCATGGCCGTTCCATCGCGCCGCCTGGCTGAACCTGCGACACGGCGCCGCGACGATGGACACCCTCATCTCGGTGGGCGTGCTCGCGGCCTTCGGCTGGTCGCTCTACGCGCTCTTCCTCGGTGGTGCCGGCTCGCCGGACGCCACGATGCCGTTCACCCTGGTCCCCGCGCGCGGTGACGGTTCGCAGGAGATCTACCTCGAGGTGGCGGCGGGGGTGACGGTGTTCATCTTGACCGGGCGTTTCCTCGAGGCGCGGGCGAAGCGGCGGGCCGGTGCTGCCCTGCGCGCCCTGCTGCACCTCGGCGCCAAGGAGGCCACCCTGCTGCGCGACGGGAAGCAGGTCCGCGTTCCGGTCGAGGCGCTGAAGGTCGGCGACGAGTTCGTCGTGCACCCCGGCGAGAAGGTCGCCACCGACGGCACGGTGGTGACCGGCACCTCAGCCATCGACGCGGCCCTGCTGACCGGGGAGTCGGTGCCCGTCGAGGTGCAGCCCGGCGACTCGGTGGTCGGCGCCACCATCAATGCGGGCGGCCGGCTGGTCGTGCGCGCGACCCGCGTCGGCGCGCAGACCCAGCTCGCGCAGATGGCGAAGCTCGTCGAGGCCGCGCAGAGCGGCAAGGCCCCGGTGCAGCGACTGGCCGACCGCGTGTCGGCCGTGTTCGTGCCCGTCGTCATCGCGCTGTCCGTCGCGACGCTCGCGTACTGGCTGGCCATCGGAGCCGGCGCGCAGATGGCGTTCAGCACCGCAGTAGCCGTCCTGATCATCGCCTGCCCGTGCGCGCTCGGGCTAGCGACGCCGACCGCACTGATGGTCGGCACCGGTCGCGGCGCTCAGCTCGGCATCCTGATCAAGGGTCCTGAGGTGCTCGAGTCCACGCGCCGCATCGACACCGTCGTGCTCGACAAGACCGGCACCGTCACCACAGCGACGATGCAGCTCGTCGGCGTCGTCCTGGCCGACGGCGAGGACCGCAGCCAGGTGCTGCGATTGACCGGCGCGCTCGAGACGGCGTCCGAGCACCCGGTTGCGGCCGCCATCGCTGCCGGTGCGCGCGCCGAGGTGGGCGACCTGCCTGACGTTGCCGGGTTCAGCGCGCTTGCCGGGCTCGGCGTGCAGGGGACAGTTGTCGACGACAGCGACGGCACGTCGTACGACGTGGTCGCAGGGCGAGCGCGGCTGCTTCAGGAGCGGGCGCACCACCTGCCACCCCGCCTCGAGCAGGCGCTGCCGGCCGCCGAGGCGGACGGCCGCACGGTGACAGCCGTCGGCTGGTTGGGCCAGGTGCGGGCGCTCCTCCTCGTCGCAGACAGCGTGAAGCCGACGTCGGCGGACGCGGTTGCCGACCTGCGGCGGCTCGGCCTGCGGCCGATGCTGCTCACCGGCGACAACCGGACCGTGGCCCGGTCCGTCGCCCGAGAGGTCGGCATCGACGACGGCGACGTCATCGCCGAGGTGTTGCCCGCAGACAAGGTCGCCGTCGTCAGCGCATTGCAGAGCGATGGCGCGGTCGTCGCGATGGTCGGGGACGGCGTCAACGACGCAGCCGCTCTCGCGCAGGCAGACCTCGGGCTGGCCATGGGCACCGGCACCGACGTCGCGATCGAGGCGAGCGACCTCACCCTGGTGCGCGGTGACCTGCGCGCGGTGGGGGACGCCATCAGGCTGTCCCGCCAGACGCTGCGCACGATCAAGGGCAACCTGTTCTGGGCATTTGCCTACAACATCGCCGCGATCCCGCTCGCCGCCGCGGGCCTGCTCAACCCGATGCTGGCAGGGGCCGCGATGGCCCTGAGCTCGGTGTTCGTCGTCACCAACAGCCTGCGGCTGCGCGGGTTCCAGCCGCTCCGGTAGCGCCGCTCCCCAACGCCCGTCGCCGGCGCCTCCTCAGCCGCACGGGTCACGACTGCGTCAAGCCGCCAATCGGGCGATCAAGACGGCTTCCAGGACGCCGATAGCCAACGGGTAACCGGGGCCAGGCAGCAATGAGGGGTGAGCCGATGCCAACCGGTCGACGTACGTCGTCCGTCGTGGTGGCGGTCACCCTTGCCCTCATCGGGCTCTACGTCGCCGTACCGTCCGACGCCGTGCGCGCGGCCATCTGGATATTCGGTGGGGTCTCGGCCACGGCGGCAATCCTGATCGCCGTACGCCGGCACCGCCCCGCGGATCCCCTCCCGTGGTGGCTGCTCGCAGCAGGCACCGGGCTGCTCGCCAACGGTCAGGCGATCGTGCTGATCGGCGACGCCGCGATGTACACCGACGCCCCGCGCCTGCTCGCCTACCCGACGTTAACGATGGCGGTCATCGCGTTCCAACGGGACCGCATCCCCTACGACCGCGCGAGCCTGCTGGACGCGCTGGTCGTCACGGTCGCTGCGGCCCAGGTGGGGTGGCTGATCCTGCTCGAGCCGGTCATCGACGACCCGAGTGCCGACGTGGTCAACATCGCCCATGCCGGGGCCTACCCGCTCGGCAACCTGCTCGTCATCAGCGTGCTCACCCGTTTCGCGTTCGCCGTCATCGGCCGCCGCGACACCGCGGCCAGCCTGCTCGCCCTCGGGCTCGGTGTGGGGACCCTGTCCGAGGTCGCCGCGAACATCTCGGACCGACCCTTGCTCAGCGTCGGCTGGCTGCTCGGGGCGGCGCTGGTCGTCCTCGCGGCGCGCCACCCCGGCATGGCGGCCGGCCCGGAAGACACCGCCGAGGCGCCTCTCACCGCGGTCTGGCGTTTCGTCGTGCTGCTCGGCCTCGCCTGCCTCGTCTCGCCTCTTCTCTTCCTCACCCACCCGGCAGAGAGCGAGGTCGCCCGGGCCGTCGTCGTGCTGGGCGGCTCGTCGCTGCTGTTCGTCCTCGCGCTGCTGCGCATCACCACCCTGCTCGACTCGCTGCGGCGGGCGCTGATGCGCGAACACGTGCTCCGCGAAGCGACCGGGGCCCTGGTGGGAGCAGCAGACCGAGCCGGCGTGCGCGATGCCGTGCTGACCGCCGCCATCGACCTCGTGGATGAGCCGGGCCACCGTGCCTGGCGCATCGACGGGGACCCCGGCGGCACGATCGCGCAGGCGACCGACGACCTCGACGTCGCGACGTTCCTCGACCTCGCCGAGCTGGCCCTGTTGCCCGGCGGCGAGGGCGGCGTGAACGTTCTGCCCGGTCCGTCGCTGCTGCACGCGACACTCGGGGTGCCGTCGACGCAGACCCTCCTTCTCGTCGCCCTGCCGACGCGCGGTGCGGGCCGGGACGCCGCGGCCATCGCCACGCCGGTCGAGCCGTCGAGCCACACGGTGGTCGCACTGCAGTCGCTGGCTTCGACGATGGCGCTCGCCCTGGAACGTCTGGACGTCGGCGAGATCATGGTGGAGCGGCGCAGTGAGCGCCGGCTCCGGTTGATGCTGCAGTACGCCTCGGACGTCATCTGCATCCTCGACCATGACCTGACGATCGTGCACGTGACTCCTGCGGTGGAGCCGATCGTCGGACTCCCCGCCCCCGAGCTGCTCGGGATGAACTGGCTGGAGGTCGTCGTCGACGCGGACCAGAACGCCGCGCGCGACCTGGTCAGCCTCGCCCAGGGCGGCCGCCCGGCCCGCGGCGAGATCAAGCTCATCGCCGAGGACGGGCACTCGCGCCACGTCGACGTCGTCGTCACCGAGGTGATCGACGAGGACCTGACCGGTTTCGTCGTGACCTGCCACGACGTCACAGAGCGCTTCCAGCTGGAGCAGCAGCTGACGCACGAAGCGTTCCACGACGCCCTCACCGGGCTCGCCAACCGGGCGCTTTTCCGTGACCGCCTCGGCCACGCGATGGCCCGTTCGCGCGGCGCCGGCGGCTACGGCGTCCTGTTCGTCGACCTCGACGACTTCAAGACCGTCAACGACAGCCTCGGCCATGCAGCCGGTGACGCGTTGCTCCGCGAGATGACGACCCGGCTGCGGTCCTGCCTGCGTGACGGTGACACTGCAGCCCGGCTCGGTGGCGACGAGTTCGGCATCCTGCTCGAGGACGTCGAAGACGACGACCACTGCGTGCGGATCGCCCAGCGCCTCCTCGAAGCACTGCGGGTCCCGTTCGACGTCGGAGACACCGAGGTGACCACCGGCGCCAGCATCGGCGTCGCGCTCGGGCAGGAAGGTCCGAGCACCCCCGAAGACCTGATGCGCAACGCCGACCTCGCGCTCTACGACGCGAAGAACGCCGGCAAGAACCGCTACGCCGTGTTCGCCACCAAGATGCACGAGGCAGCACTCGCCCGGCTCTCCCTCACCAGCGACCTGCGGCATGCGATCGACCGCGGCGAGCTCGTCGTCTACTACCAGCCGCTGGTCGCGCTGGACACCGGCGAGATCACCGGGCTCGAGGCACTGGTGCGCTGGAACCACCCCGACCGCGGCATGTTGCAGCCGGGCGAGTTCATCGCCCTCGCCGAGGAGACCGGGCTGATCGTGCCGCTCGGCCGTGCGGTGCTGCGGACGGCACTCAAGGCAGCGGTCGCCTGGCAGCGCGGGCACGAGAACCACCACGGCCTGCGGATCGCCGTGAACGTCAGCGGCCGACAGCTCCAGGACGCCAACATCGTCGACGATGTGAAGGCGATCATCGACGAGACGGGCATCGACCCGACGACGGTAGTGCTCGAGATCACCGAGAGCATCCTGCTGCCGGGCGACGAGGTCATCCTGGACCGGCTCAACGCCCTGGCCGCGATCGGCGTGCACCTCTACATCGACGACTTCGGCACCGGCTACTCGTCACTGAGCTACCTGCAGATGCTGCCGGTCAACGGACTCAAGCTGGCCCAGGAGTTCGTCGGTGCGCTGCCAGGGTCCGACTCGGAGTCGGGCCTGGTCCGGACCATCCGCGACCTCGCGGAGACGCTGGGCCTGAAGACCGTCGTCGCCGAAGGGATCGAGCGGTCCGAGCAGTGGGACTCGCTGGTCTCGCTCGGCTACAGCGTCGGCCAGGGCTTCCACCTTGCGCTGCCGATGCCGGCGAGCCGGGTGCCGAGCTTCCTCACCGGCGTGTCCAAGGCGGGCGACACGCCCTGGACCGGTGAGCGCAACTACCCAGTGGACGACGAGCTGAACCGCGAGCTCTCCGAGGGATCGCCGGCACCAGCGGAGTCGTGACGTCAGACCTCTCGCTCTGTGCCTGAGTCGCGCGCGTCGGGCTCGACCTGCTTCGGGCTCGGCGCATCTTCGTCGAAGTCGACCTTGCGCAGGTGCCGTTGCATCGACCGGATCAACAGCCAGGTCGCGACACCCAGCAGCGCGACGACGACGAACCCCAGCAGGCCAGGGTTGACCTTGTTCTTGTCGTAGGCGAACACGACATCGATCACCATCGTCATCGCGGGCTCGCCGACGACGCCAGTGCCTCGTGGACACCGATGAACAGGTCGTCCTCGATCTCGGTGGGCATCTCGAGGCCGGGTGCGACCCGAGCGAGCTCGAAGTCCTCGGTCGGCCAGATCGTGCGCTGGAGGTCGATCGGGCAGCGGAACCAGGGCCCGTCCGGGTCGACCTGGGTGGCGTGCGCGAGCAGGGCACGGTCGCGGATCTCGAAGTAGTCACCGCACGGCACGTGGGTCGTGATGGTGCGCTCGTCGCGGTCCTCCCAGCGCTCCAGCCACTCGCCGTACGGCGACTCGAGCCCTGCCGCCAGCATGCCCTCGTGCAGCGCCGTCGTGCGCGCCTTGGTGAACGTCTGGTTGTAGTAGAGCTTGAGCGGCTGCCACGGCTCACCCGCGTCCGGGTAGGCGTCGGGATCGCCCGCGGCGTCGAACGCGTGCACCGAGATGTTGTGGCACATGATGTGGTCCGGGTGGGGGTAGCCACCGTTCTCGTCGTACGTCGTCATCACGTGCGGCCGGAACGAGCGGATCAGCCGGACCAGCGGCTCGGCGGCGACGGCGACGTCCATCAGGCCGAAGCAGCCTTCCGGCAACGGAGGCAGCGGGTCGCCCTCGGGCAGCCCGGAGTCGACCCAGCCCAGCCAGTCCTGCCGGACGCCGAGGATCTCGCGGGCCGCATCCATCTCGCGGCGACGCACCTCGGTGAGGTTGGCCAGCACGGACTCGTCGTGCTCCAGCTGTGGGTTGAGGATCGAACCGCGCTCTCCCCCTGTGCAGGTGACGACGTGGACGTCGACTCCTTCGGCGACGTAGCGCGCCATGGTGGCCGCGCCCTTGCTGGACTCGTCGTCGGGATGGGCGTGGACCGCCATCAACCTCAGTTGCTCGCTCACGCGACAATCATCGCTGATGACTCTCGACGCAGGCTGCGAGGTCCCGTGAACCACCCCGGAACGGGCCGGACCGGGCCCGAGCCCGCTGCTCGGCCGCCGGGCCGGTACGGCGAGCGCCGGACGAGTCGCCTGCTGGTGGCCTGCCTGGTCGTCGTCGGCGCGGCTCTGTTCGGGTGGCTCCTCTGGGCGGCTCTGGCCGCCGCGACGCCGGACACCCGTTCCGCCCTGGTCAGCTTCCGGGCCCTGGACGACCGGCGGGTCGAGGTGCGTTTCGAGGTGACCGCTGACAGCGCCCGAGCGCTCACCTGCACGCTGCAGGCGCTGGACGCCAGCGGGGAGGTGGTGGGCGTGACGCAGGTCGCGGTCCCCCCGGGCCGCCACGACCGGCGCGAGGTCGAGGCAGTGGTCGGAACGCGTAGCCGGGCCGCCAACGCGGCCATTGCGGGCTGCCGCCTGCGGGCAGACGATTAGGCGCTCGCCCGGTAGCGGTTGTTAGCCTCGACTCTTTCCCCCGCCCGACCATTCGCCCTCCCTCTTCGCCACCTACAGGAGCCCGCCGTGACTGAGACCCGCGAAAGCGTCACCTGGCTGACCCAGGAGGCCTACGACCGGCTCAAGCACGAGCTGGACTACCTCACCGGTGACGGCCGGGCCGAGATCGTCAGCCGCATCGAGGCAGCCCGCGAGGAAGGCGACCTCAAGGAGAACGGCGGCTACCACGCGGCCAAGGACGAGCAGGGCAAGCGCGAAGCCCGGATCCGCCAGATCCAGCAGCTGCTCGAGTCGGCGCAGGTCGGCGAGCCGCCTGCAGCGCCGACCGGAGTCGTCGCGCCCGGCACGATCGTCACCGCCAAGGTCGCGGGCGACGAGATGAAGTTCCTGCTCGGGCTCGCGCGAGGTTGCCGGCGACGGCATCGAGGTCTACTCGGAGAAGTCACCGCTGGGCGCCGCGATCCTCGGCAAGACCAAGGGCGACTCGACGACCTACACGGCGCCGAGCGGCAAGGACATCCCGGTCGAGGTCATCGACATCGAGCCGTTCGTCGGCTGACGCGGACAGGCGACAGCGCTCGGCGGTGCCAGACCCCCGCCTTTGACCCGCACCGCCCGTGGAGCAGGTCAAAGGGCGGCGCGTGCCGCACCCCCGCGGCCCTGACCTGCACCGCCCGTGGAGCAGGACAAAGGGCGGCGGTCTGACGGCTGCCGGGGCGGCTCATCAGAACACCAGCGTGTAACCCGCCTTGCGCAGCCGCGCCTGCACCTCTTCGCAGTGCTCGGCACCACGGGTCTCGAGCTGCAGCTGCACCTCGACCTCGTCCACCCGCAGGCGTGGGTCGGTACGCACGTGCTCGACCTCGAGCACGCTGGCATCAGCGGCTGCAACCTCGGCGAGCAGGCTGACCAAGGCGCCCGGCCGGTCGGAGATGCGGGCCCGGAACGACAGGTAGCGGCCGGCGACGGCGAGCCCGTGGCGCAGCACCCGCATGAGCAGCAACGGGTCGATGTTGCCGCCCGAGAGCACGACCACGACGGGCGGCTCGAACGCCTTCGGGTCGTCGAGTACGGCGGCCACGGCGGCCGCACCGGCCGGCTCGACGACGAGCTTGGCCCGCTCCAGGCAGAGCAGCAGGGCTTTGGACAGCGACTCCTCGGAGACGGTGCGCAGGTAGTCCACCAGCTCGTCGATGATCTCGAACGGCACCTGGCCCGGGCAGCCCACCGCGATGCCGTCGGCCATCGTCGCCATCGAATCGAGTGCCACGGGCCGCCCCGCCGACAGTGACGCGGGATAGGCCGCCGCACCCTCGGCCTGCACGCCCACCACGCGTACGTCGGGGCGCAGCCCCTTGATCGCGACGGCGATGCCGGCGAGCAGCCCACCCCCGCCCGCGCACACGACCACGCTCTTGACGTCAGGGACCTGCTCGAGGATCTCCAGGCCCACGGTGCCGGCGCCGGCGACGATGTGGGGGTGGTCGAAGGGGTGCACGAACACCGCACCGGTCTCGTCGCTGAACTCCTGCGCGGCGACCAGTGCCTGATCCACCGCATGTCCGTGGAAGCGGACATCTGCGCCGTAGGCCTTGGTGGCCGCCACCTTCGGTATCGGGGCGCCCTCGGGCATGAACACCGTCGACTTGATGCCGCGCAGGCTGGCGGCGAGGGCGACCCCCTGGGCGTGGTTGCCTGCGCTGGCCGCCACGACACCGCGGCCGGCCTCGTCGGCCGTCAGCCGGGAGATGCGGGTGTAGGCGCCACGGATCTTGAACGAGCCGGCCCGCTGCAGGTTCTCGCACTTGAACCAGACCTGCCCGCCGACCCGCTCGCTGAGCGGGCGCGACCCCTGCACGGGGGTGTCGAAGATGACGCCGCGGAGCAGCTCGCGGGCGGCCTGGACGTCGGCGAGTCCGACGGGCAGCGGCATGGCCCGCAGTCTGTCACCCTGTGTGAGACCTCCCGCGCAGGTACCCGCACTTTTCGGACAAGGGGTGGGGGTGAGCGTGATATGTTTGCATCGTGCAACTAAATGAGGCGCCGCTCGACGCCCGACCTGACCACCGCCCTGTTCGGGGTGATGCAGCAGGTCAAGCAGGCCCAGCACGACGACCCGGTCGACCGGTCGGCGATCATCATCCTGGCCCGCCTCCGCGAGCACGCCACCCTGCGGCTCTCCGACCTCGCCGGCCAGCTGTGCCTGGACGTCTCGACGGTGAGCAGGCACGCCCGCACCCTCGAGGACCGCGGCTACGTGACCCGCGCCGACGACCCCGCCGACGGCCGGGCCGTGCAGCTCACGATGACCGAGTCGGGGCGCGCTGTGCTGGAGCCGCCTTCCGCAACCGGCAGGCCTGGCTGGACCGCAGCCTCGCCGACTGGTCCCCCGCGGAACGCGACGACCTCGCCCGCATGCTCGCCAAGCTCGCCGACGCGCTGGGTCAGACCGACCAGTAGCCGTCGCCGCAGAGCACCAGCGCCGCGGCCCCGACCAGCCCCGCCTGCTGGCCGAGCTCGGCCGGTACGACGCGCACCTCCCGGGCGTAGTCCATCCGGGCGTGCCGGCGGAACGCCGTCTCCAACGGGTCGAACAGCAGCGGGCCGGCCTGCGAGAGACCTCCCCCGATCGCGACGACGTCGAGGTCGCACAGGTGCGCGGCGGACGCGATGGCGACCCCGAGGGCGGTCCCGGCCCGCTCCAGCGCCCGCGCCGCCACCTCGTGCCCGCGGGCCGCGTCGGCCGCCAGCTCGCGGGCCGAGTCGTCCGTGGCGCTGCTGCCAGCCCAGGTCGCGGGCCCACTGGGCGAGCCGCGGGCCGCTCGCGAAGGCCTCCAGGCAGCCCTGCCCGCCGCACGAGCAGTCCGGACCGGCGGGGTCCACGACGACGTGCCCGATGTGCCCGGCGTTCCCGCTCGCTCCGTCGACCAGTCGGTTGCCCAGGATCAGCCCGCCGCCGACCCCGGTGGACACGACCATGCCCAGCAAGTTGGCGACGCCGCGGCCGGCTCCGCGCCAGTGCTCGCCGACGGCGACGCAGACCGCGTCGTTGTGAACGCGCACGGGCGCTCGGGGGAACATCTCGACCAGCCGCGCGCGAAGCGGGAAGCCGCGCCAGCCCGGGATGTTCAGCGGCGACACCTCGGCCGCCGGCCAGGTCATCGGCCCCCCGCACCCGACGCCGACCCCACCGATGGACACCGTGTCGTCCACGACACTGCGCACGAGCCCGGCAAGCGTCCGCCAGAGCGCCTCGGCGTCGGCGCGCGCGCCCTTGGGAGTCTCGACGCGGTTCGTCTGCATGACCCGACCGCCCGGGTCGACGAGAGCGGCGGCCATCTTGGTGCCGCCGATGTCGAGGGCGAGGACCGGGCGACGACGCGGGCTCACGTCGCGCCGAACGCGAGCACCGACGCGGTGAAGCCGTGCAGGTGGTTGCGGCCACCGACCGGCCCGATCTCGCCGGCGGCGAAGAACCCGGCGACCCCGGGTGCGCCGAGCACCCGTTGCACGGCCCGCACGTCATGGTCCGCACTGGCGAACAACGCCGCCCCGCGTCCGTTGCAGCTGAAGAGCAGCGCGCCGTCGACCGCGCCGCCGCCACCGACCCTGCGGAACGCGTCGAGCATGGAGACCAGGTCCTCGGTCGCGGTGTCCGCGTCGCGCACCTGGAACCGCACCGTCCGCCCTGGCGCCACCACGTCGCCGATCACCAGGCCGCCGCGGCTGCTGTCGGCACCGACCAGTCCGCGGATCAGGAAGTCGCCCTGCCCGTGCAGGTCGACGTACTCGTCCATCGCGATGCCGAGGTGCACGCCCCGCGATGCGAGGGCCTGGTCCCCGGGCGGCAGCGCCGCGAGAACCTCCTCGAGCTTGGTGATCGCCGGCACACCGGCGAGGCCGAGCAGCACGTTGCCCTCAGCCGCGGTGACCGTCATCGCCGGACCGACGGGACGGCAGCCCTGGCTGACGACCGTGCGGGCACCGACATCGCCGCTGAGGACCACACCGACGGCCCCGCGGTCGTGCACGACGCCGTCGACGATCAGCCGGGTCGAGCCGGCCCCGCCGACACCGCTGGCCAGTCCACCGACCAGCGGCAGGCCGGGCAGCGCGTCGTTGGCCTGCTCGACGAACGCGTCGACCGGGAACGAGTAGGGGTCGGCGAGCAGCACGGCCACCTCGTCGTCGGCGTGCTGGACCGGCATGCCGACCACCGCCAGCGACTCCGATGCGCGCATCACCTCGAGGTGGAACGAGCGGACCCGTACGTCGGGCAGCACTGCCGCCCAGACGCTGACGGCGGAGACCATCTCGACGCCGCGACCGGCACCGATGACCCCGCCGGCGCTGCACCCGAGCACCGTCGCGGCGCCGGACACCTCGGCGGAGTGTTCCAGCGCGCCGGCCACGGCATCGGGCGCGACACCGCAGACGAAGGTGAGCTGCAGGTCGGGCGGCTGGCCGCCCAACGGCTCCATCGCCTGGCGGGTGGCTTCCTCGGCGGCCGCCGCGAGATCGGAGTCCACCGCCAGTCCGTCACCGCAGAGCGCCATCCGGTCATCCTCGCCCAGATCGACGGGCGGTCCCAACCCGAGCGGAGTCGATCTTGGAAAGGGCGTGCACCCGTCGTACGGTCGAAGCATGACCCGACCGACCACCCTGGGCGCCTTGCGCGCCGCCGACCCGGCCGCAGCGCAACCGCGCACCGTCAAGGCCGAGATCCGCGCGAACCTCGTCGACCGGCTGCGCTCCGGACAGCCGCGGTTCCCCGGCATCGTCGGTTTCGACGACACGGTGCTGCCCGCGCTGGAACGCGCGCTGCTCGCCGGGCACGACCTGGTGCTGCTCGGTGAACGCGGCCAGGGCAAGACCCGGCTGATCCGCACCCTCGTCGAGCTGCTCGACGAGTGGAGCCCGGTCGTCGACGGGTGCGAGATCAACGACCACCCCGCCGCGCCGGTCTGCGGCAGATGCAGGCGGCTGCACGCCGAGCTCGGCGACGACCTGCCGGTGGGCTGGCGGCACCGCAGCGAGCGGTACGGCGAGAAGCTCGCGACGCCCGACACCAGCGTGGGTGACCTGATCGGCGACATCGACCCGATCAAGGTGGCGCAGGGCCGCACCCTCGGTGACCCGGAGACGGTGCACTACGGGCTCGTTCCGCGGACCAACCGCGGCATCTTCGCCATCAACGAGCTGCCCGACCTGGCCGAGCGCATCCAGGTGTCGCTGCTCAACGTGTTGGAGGAGCGCGACATCCAGGTGCGCGGCTACGTGCTGCGGTTGCCGCTCGACCTGCTGCTCGTCGCCAGCGCGAACCCCGAGGACTACACCAACCGCGGCCGGATCATCACCCCGCTCAAGGACCGCTTCGGTGCGGAGATCCGCACGCACTACCCGTTCGAGCTGGCCGACGAGATCCGGCTGATCCGTCAGGAGGCGACAGTCGAGGCACTGGTCCCCGACTTCCTCGTCGAGGTCGTGGCGCGGTTCACGCGACACGTGCGCGAGTCACCCGCCGTTGATGCCCGCTCGGGTGTGTCGGCGCGGTTCGGCGTCGCCGCGGTGGAGACGGCCGCCGCATCCGCGCTTCGGCGCGCGGCGATCACTGGCGAAGCACCCGCGGTCGCCCGCATCTGCGACCTGGCCGACGGTCGTCGACACGTTGCAGGGCAAGGTCGAGTTCGAGGTCGACGAGGAGGGCCGCGAGGCGGAGGTCCTCGAGCACCTGCTGCGCCGGGCGACCGTCGAGACGTTCCGCGCGCACCTCGGTGGCGCGGACCTGACAGCGCTGACCGAGCGGTTCGTCGAAGGGCTCTCGGTGCGCAGTGGTGACCTGGTGCCCGGTCCGCGCCTGCTCGAGCAGGTCGGCCCGCTGCCGGGGCTCGCCGCGCTGATGGAGCGGCTGGGCATCGAGGAGGGCGCGGAGACGCCGGGACTCGCGGCAGCGGCCCTCGAGTTCGCGCTCGAGGGCCTCTACCTGAACCGGCGCATCAGCAAGGACGTCGCCGACGCGCGGGACAACGCGCCCGACGGCACCGTGGTCTACGGCAGCGCCTGACCCAACCCACCCACCACGATCATGCAACGGTGGTTCGGAGGCGGCCGGACTCAGCGGCTGGCCGCCTTGAGGTACTGCCGGATCGACAGCGGGATGAAGACCGCCAGGATCAGGACCACCCAGATCAGCGTGTAGGCCACCGGGTGCGTCAACGCCCACACGTCCGGCGGTGGGAACTCCGGGCTGGTGTTGCCGAACTGCACGCGAGCGGCCTGCGTCACCGCCGAGACGGGATTCCAGTTGGCGAACGTCTTCAACGGTTCGGGCAGGTCGTTGGTCGGTACGAACGTGTTGGCGATGAACGTCAGCGGGAAGATCACGATGAACGCTGCGTTGTTGACGATCTCCGGCGTGCGCACCGCCAGGCCGACGAGAGCCATCACCCAGGAGATCGCGTAGGCGAACAGGAGGATCAGCAGGTAGCCGAGCACCGCGTCGAGGAACGACGAGTGGATCCGCCAGCCGACCACCAGGCCCGTCAGCGTCATGACGATCAGGCTGATCACGTTGTTCATCACGTCGCTGGCCGTGCGACCGAAGAGCACGGCCGACGGTGCCATCGGCAGCGACCGGAACCGGTCGATGATCCCCTTCTGCAGGTCCTCCGCGAGGCTGTAGCCGGTGAACGTCGAGCCGAAGACCACGGTCTGGACGAAGATGCCGGCGATCAGGAACGCCTTGTAGCCCACGCCGGGAACGTTGATCGCGCTACCGAACACGTAGGCGAACAGCAGCACGAACATGATCGGCGACAGCGTGGTGAAGACCAGAAGGTCGGGGACGCGCTTGACCTTGATCAGGTTGCGCTTGGTGATGACGAACGCGTCGGCCGCCGCCTCGGTCACGGCGCTCATCGGGCCGCCACCTCCTTGTCCTTGGTCGTGTCGCTGCCCTTGGTCGTCTTGTCCTGCTCGGGATCTGATGGGTCGGTCTCGAGCTCCGCTGCGTGGCCGGTCAGGCTGAGGAAGACGTCGTCCAGCGTGGGGCGCCGGAGGCCGAGGTCCTGCACCGCGATGCCGGCGGCGTCGAGCGCGCGCATCGCGGCCATCAAGGCCGCGGGGCCGCCCTCCGCGGGCAGGGTGATGCGTCGGGTGCCTTCGTCGGTCTGCGCATCGCCTGCGCCCAGCGGCGCCAGCGCCGAGCAGGCCGCCGCGATCTGGCTCGCATCCACGAGGGTGAACTCGAGCCGCTCACCGCCGACCTGCGCCTTGAGCTCGTCGGCGGTGCCCTGGGCGATCACCCGGCCGTGGTCGATGACGGCGATCTTGTTGGCCAGCCGGTCGGCCTCCTCGAGGTACTGCGTGGTGAGGAGCAGCGTGGTGCCACCCCGGACCAGGCCCTCGATGACCTCCCACATGCCCAGCCGGCTGCGCGGGTCGAGCCCGGTGGTCGGCTCGTCGAGGAACAGCACCGGCGGCTGCGCGACCAGGGCGGCCGCCAGGTCGAGGCGGCGTCGCATGCCGCCCGAGTAGCCCTTTGCCACTCGGCCGCCGGCCTCGACCAGGTCGAACTGCTCGAGCAGCTCGTGCGCGCGCTCGCGGCTGCGCACCCGGCCGAGGTGGTAGAGCCGGCCGACCATGTCGAGGTTCTCGAAGCCGGTCAGGTGCTCGTCGACGGCGGCGTTCTGGCCGGACAGCCCGATCACGCGCCGCAGCGCCTTGGCGTCACGGACCACGTCGTGCTCGGCAACCGTCGCCTGCCCCGCATCAGGGACCAGCAGGGTCGACAGGATGCGCACGGTGGTCGTCTTGCCGGCACCGTTGGGGCCGAGCAGGGCCATGACGGTTCCCTCGGCGACCTCCAGATCCAGCCCGTCGAGGGCTGTCACGTCGCCATACTTCTTGACCAGGCCAGTGGCCACGATCGCGTTCGTCATTGCGCTCCTCGGCTGTCATTCACGGTTACTCGATCTTCGTCCAGAACACTGACTGCCCGCGACCCGGTTTCTCATCGCTCACGACCCAGCTCAAACGCGATGTATCGCGTTTCTGCAGACACGATACATCGCGAGTTGGCCGTGTCAAGGGCAAGCCGAGCAATGATGGTGGAGAGGAGGTGGAGCGGCATGGTGCGGGGCTACCGGTACGGCGCATGGCACGGCGGTCCGGATCCGCTCGCCCCGCCGTACGACGTGCGCACGGCCCTGGACCAGATGGGCGACGACGTGCTGGCCGGTGCGATGCCGGCCGACGCGCTGCGAGCGCTGATGCACCGTGGGTCGGACGCGATGCGCGGCCTGGACGAGATGCTGCGCCGCGTCCGGCAGCAGCGCCGAGACCTGCGCGAGAGCGGCCGCCTCGACGGCACGCTGGAGGAGGTACGCCGGCTGCTCGACACCGCGGTGGGCCAGGAGCGAGCCGCGCTCTTCCCGGACCCGTCCGACGACGCGCGTTTCCGGGAGGCGGCGCTGGATGCGCTGCCAACTGACACGGCCCGCGCGGTTCGCGAGCTCGACGCCTACGACTGGCGGTCGGCCGAGGCGAGGGCGACGTACGACGAGATCCGCGACCTGCTGCGCCGGGAGGTCCTGGACAGCCAGTTCCGCGGGATGAAGGAGGCCCTGCAGAATCCCGACCCCGAGCAGCTGCAGCGGGTCAAGGACATGCTCGGCGACCTCAACGCGATGCTGGAGGCGGACGCGCGAGGGGAGCACACGCAGGAGCAGTTCGACGCGTTCATGGCGAAATACGGCGACCTCTTCCCGGACAACCCGCAGAACCTCGACGAGCTCGTCGACTCGCTGGCCCGCCGCGCTGCCGCGGCCGAGCGGTTGATGCAGTCGCTGAGTGCCGAACAGCGCGCCGAGCTGTCGGCGCTGATGAACACCGCGCTCGAGGACATGGACCTCGCTCGGGAGATGCAGCAGCTCGGCGACGCGCTGCGTTCGCGGCGGCCCGACCTCGACTGGCGCGGGCGTTCGCAGATGCGCGGTGACGAGCCGCTCGGCGTCGGTGAGGGAACCAGCGCGCTGCAGGACCTCGCCGACCTCGACGAGCTGGAGTCGGCGCTGCGCCAGGACTACCCCGGCGCGCGGCTGGACGACATCGACGAGGAGGCGGTGCAACGCGCCCTCGGCCGACGGGCGGCCGACGAGCTGCAGGAGCTGCGCCGGCTGGAGCGGGAGCTGGAGGACCAGGGCTACCTCACCCGTCAGGGCAATCGGCTCGACCTCACCGCCAAGGCCGTACGCCGGCTGGGGCAGACCGCACTGCGACGGGTCCTGGCCGACCTGCGGTCACCGGGCGACGGCTCGCACGACGTTCACGACGCGGGGCGGGCGGGTGAGCTCACCGGAGCGAGCCGGCCGTGGCAGTTCGGCGACGAGCAGCCGCTGGACGTCGTACGGACTCTGACCAACGCGGTGCGCCGTGGTGGCCGGATCGTCCGCAAGCGGCGGGGTGCGGCTCGCGGTCGAGGACTTCGAGGTGGCCGAGACCGACCGGCGCACGTCGGCAGCGGTATGCCTGCTGGTGGACATGTCCTACTCGATGGTGCTGCGCGACACCTGGGGTCCGGCGAAGGCGACGGCGCTGGCGCTGCACTCCTTGGTGAGCGGGCAGTTCCCGCAGGACGCCCTGCAGATCGTCGGCTTCTCGTCGTACGCGCGTCCGCTCAGCGCCACGGATCTCGCCGGCCTGGAGGCCGACTACGTGCAGGGGACGAACCTGCAGCACGCGTTGATGCTCGCCGGCCACTTCCTCGACAAGCATCCGGATGCGGAGCCGGTCGTGCTCGTCGTCACCGACGGCGAGCCGACCGCGCATCTGCTGCCCGGCGGCACTGCCTACTTCGCGTGGCCGCCGGAACGCGAGACGATCGCGCTCACCGTCGCGGAGGTCGACCGGATGACCCGGCGCGGCGCGACGGTCAACGTCTTCCAGCTCGACGACGACCCGCGGCTGACGGCGTTCGTGCAGGAGCTGGCGCGGCGCAACGGCGGGCGGGTGTTCCTCCCCGATGCCGGCCGGCTCGGCCAGTACGTCGTGAGCGACTACCTCGACCGGCGGAGCGGGCGCCGACGGCGTCGCGCGGGCTGAGCTGCCTACGGGAGGTCGGGCGCGCTCACGGTGGCGGTGATGCTGACCGGCAGGAACGGCGGCGTCGTTACGGTCACCAGCGGCGGCGGCGTCGTGTGGGGCAGCGACGGCTTGTCTGTCGGGCGGCTCTTGGTTTTCGTCTTGCTGGGACGTCGGCGTGCTCGAGGTCGCCTGCGCACGGGACGTGCTGCGGCTCGCGGCGATCTGGCGGGACCTCGCGGCGAGCGCGGCCGCACTGCCGGCCATGGTGCCCGGTTGGCCGACCGTGCTGTCGGAGCTGCCGCGCGGCTTTGAGGTGGACGCCGCCGGTCGGGGTGGTCAGCTCCGAGGTCGGCGGTGCGGCGCCGGTCGAGCCGGGGCCGAAGCCACCGAACGGCACCTGCTGGTCGCCAGGCACCAGCCAGAAGGCGGCGGTGCCGATGGTTGTCGCCAGCGCCACACTGCCGGCGGTGGTCGCGGCGGCGGGCGCGGCCCGACGGAGCAGGCCACGCCGGCGGTGGCGAGCCGTTGTACGCCGGCTCACAACTCTCCTGTCGGTCTCATCGGCGGCCTCCGGACCCTTCTCGACCTGGGTCAGCGGACTAATCCCGACCCACATACATTCGGGCGGCGTCCAATCGGCCGCGCGCGCCCGGGTACGGTCGGCCGGTGCGCACCCGTGTCTTCGCCGGTCTCCCGCGCGAGGTGGCGGTGCTGACGGCGGTGGCCTTCGCCGTGGCCGTCGGCTTCGGCGTGGTGGCCCCCGCGATCCCCGTCTTCGCCCGCGCCTTCGGGGTCGGCGAGACGGCGGCCGGGGCGGTGATCTCGGCGTTCGCCTTCGCCCGGCTCGTGTTCGCCCTGGCCAGCGGCAAGCTGGTCGACCGGTTCGGCGAGCGAGTGATCCTGGCAACCGGCATCGGCATCGTGGCGGTGAGCAGCTTCCTGGCGGGGCTGTCCCAGAGCTACGTCCAGCTGCTGCTGCTCCGCGGGATCGGCGGCGTCGGCTCGGCCATGTTCACGGTGTCGGCGGTGAGCCTGCTGCTCCGGGTCGTCTCCGCGGACCACCGCGGCAGGGCCACGGGTCTGTGGCAGTCCGGCTTCCTGCTCGGTGCGATCGCGGGGCCGGCGATCGGCGGCCCGCTCACCGCGATCTCGCTGCGGGCGCCGTTCTTCGTGTACGCCGGGACGCTGGCCGTCGCCGGAAGCATCGGCATGGTCTTCCTCAGCAAGGCAGAGCTGCACGAGAAGCCGACCGGCGAGGAGTCGCCCACCGCGCCCCGGACGTCGCTCCGGGAGGCGTTGCACGTGTCGGGCTACCGAGCCGCGCTGTCGGCGAACCTCGGCACCGGCTGGGCGCTGTTCGGCGTACGCAGCTCGCTCATCCCCCTCTTCGTGGTCGAGGGGCTGGGCCGGTCCTCGACCTGGACCGGTGTCGGCTTCTTCGTGTCCGCCGCCGCGCAAGGTCTGCTGCTGCTGCCGGTCGGGCGGTTCGCCGACACGACCGGTCGACGTCCGGCGATGATCATCGGCGCGGGGATCGCGTCCCTGAGCATGGTGCTGATCACCATCGACTCGCTCGCCATCTATGTCCTCGCGATGACGCTGTTCGGTGTGGGCGCCGCGTTTCTCAGTGTCGCTCCGAGCGCGGCCGTCGGCGACGTGTTCTCCGGCCGCGGCGGCACCGTGGTCGCCGTCTTCCAGATGTCGGCGGACCTGGGAGCGGTGGCCGGTCCGCTGATCGCGGGTTGGCTCGCGGAGCAGTACTCGTTCGACGCGGCCTTCATCGCGACTGCCGGCGTACTCGCGTTTGGTCTCGTCATGGCCGTGGCGTCGCGCGAGACGCGAAACCGCGCCGATCCGGAGCAGCCGCCGGTTGCGGCGCCGGCGACGTAGCTGCCCGGGGGCCTGGTCTAGTCGAGATTGACGGCGATCTCGCCACCGAGCCGCGCACCGGTCGACAACGGCAGCTCGTCACCGCTCCAGAACCTGCCCGGGTCGTACCAGTTGCGGTTGCCGTCCCTCCGACAGCAAACCCATGGCCTCGTAGGTGACCGCAACGACCTCGGCGCAGTACGCCGTCTCCAGGTCGGCCTGTGCGGGTTCTCGGCGTACGACGTCGGGCACCCTCCCCCGCAGCCAGCGCGACGCGAGCCGCGCGGTCGACGGGAACGGCGTGCCGTCCAGGCGCGCGATGGTGCGCAGGACCGCGTCCTCCATCTCCGCAGTCGCGGGCGGCTCGAGCTGGCGCAGCCAGGCGCGTTGCCCGTAGCGCTCCGACCAGACGGTGACGGCGTCGCGCAGGTCGTGCAGCTGCACGCCGCGTTGGTTCTTGCCCGACCACAGGTCCGGCAGCGAGCGGCCGAGCTCGGCGTGCCACATCAGCGGCGGCAGGTCGTCGATGACCACGGACATGCCGACGTGGTTGACGGGGCTGTTCGTGGTGATCTGGATCGCCCGGTCGGCCGCCTTGCTGCCCCGGAAGAGCCAGACGTCGCCGGTGCGGGTCAGGTCGATGGCCTGGTCGAGACCGATCTGCGCCCCACCTGTCGCTCGCACGGTGCGTAGCCTAGGCAGATGCGTTGGTGGAGATGGCTGGGCCTGGCCGGGGTTGCGGGGATCGCAGCGACGGGAGTCGTCGTCGTACGCGCTGATCGCGCGCGCCGCGCGTACACGCCGGAGGAGATCCGCGACCGGCTGCACGCACGCCTCGACGGCGCACGGCACCGGACGGCGACACACGGACCGGGGTCGGCATGACCGACGCGAAGCCGGAACCGCTCGAGCCGCTCGACGAGGACTGGGAGCGGGCCCTCGCCGTGGTCGCCCATCCCGACGACCTGGAGTTCGGGTCGGCGGGGGCGATCGCGCGCTGGACCGGCCAGGGCAAGACGGTCGCCTACTGCCTGCTCACCAGCGGCGAGGCGGGCATCGACGGCATGCACCCTGACGAGACACGCGGCGTGCGCGAGGCAGAGCAGCGGGAGTCAGCCGCGATCGTCGGTGTCGAGCAGGTGGACTTCCTCGGCCTGCCCGACGGAGTTCTCGAGTACGGCGTGGCACTACGGCGGGTCATCGCCCGCGAGGTACGGCGACACCGGCCCGACGTCGTACTGACCAACAACTTCCGACCGACCTGGGACGGCGCCACGATCCTGAACCAGGCCGACCACATGGTGACCGGCCAGGCGACGCTCGACGCGGTGCGCGACGCCGCCAACAGGTGGGTGTTCACGGATCTCGCCGACGAGGGCCTCGAGCCGTGGTCCGGCGTGCGGCAGGTGTGGGCCGCCGGCTCGCCGGACTCGAAGCACGCAGTCGACGTCACGGACACCTACGACAAGGGAATGGAGTCGCTGCGAGGCACACGACGCCTACCTGAAGGGTCTGGGTGACTTCGATCCGACCGAGTTCCTGGAGTCGTTCATGCGCAGCGCCGGGACACGTCTCGGCGTCCGCTACGCCTCACCGTTCGAGGTGTTCCAGGTCGGCTGAGCGGTGGACCGTGTGCCCGTCAGTCTGGCCCGTTGAGGAGGTCGCCGAGCACCAGGATGCCGAGGACGCTGCCGATGCAGCCGGTCACGATCCCGAAGATCGCCCGACCCCGTCCGTGCGATCCCTGCCGACGTGCGGCACGCAGACCCTGCACCCCGAGGACAATCGCGACCGGACCCAGGGGGAAGGCCAACAGCGAGATCAGCCCGATGTACCCCGCGGCGATCGTCTGCCACGAGCGCCCTGTCGGCACCATCCAGTGCAGGGGGTCCGAGGGTTCCTCCCCGCGCCCGACCCGGATCCGTACGGCGACGGCCCGAGCAAGGAATGTCCCGGTGGCGACGGCGCGACCTGGACTCGTGGCGCGACGTGCTCGGTCCACGCGGTGCCATTCCAGTAGCGGAGCGTCCAGGTCGGTTCCTGGGGATCGGCGTACCAACCGGCTGCGACCCCCGTCGCGATCGTCATGACGGCCTATCGACGCGCTCACCGATCCACTTGATGGCGCAGTGGCACCTACTCGTCAATCAAGTGGGCTCGCACGCGACTCGCCTCTCCGGGCAACTCGAGCCAGGCGCCGCCGCCTTAAGCGACGGAGCTGTCCCACCCATCAGGAGCGCTGTCCGACCCGTCGGGCGAGGCGCGGCGCACGAGGAATCCCTCATCGCCGGGCCCGTCAACAACCACCAACGTGGCGCGGTTCAACAGCGACCAGCCCTCGGTCTCTGACACCGCGACCCCAGTCAGCGTGATCACCGCATCCCCGTCTTCACGGAGAAGGAGCACTGCTCGGGCGGAACGAACGACACCATGGGTGGAGGCTCCCTTCGGACCCGGCTCACTAAACCTGGCGTCACCGCGACACTGGTCGAATCAGGCGCACGAACGGGGGAGGGGGGGGGGGGGGGGGGGGGGGGTGGGGGGGGGGGGGGGGGGGTGGGGGGGTGGGTGCAAATCGCGGAGGACCTGAAAGGCAGGAGATAGGGACCGCGGGGAGAGGGGTGGGTCGTGATGGCAGCGGTCAGCCTCTTGGCCAGTCGGGACGGGAGAGCGGCTGTCCTCGGTCGCGGCGGCCTGAACGACCGATCGACGTCACTGCGCACCTGTGGCTCCACGCGGAAGAACGTCGGCCAACTGATCAGAGGTAGGCGACCGACGTGGCGAACGAAACCGACGTTTCCGGTCGCCTCGGGAGAAGTCACTCGCGCCGATGCAACTGAACTGCGGTCGGGCGTTGACCGACTTGATCAACAGGTGTATCTACGAGGGAACTCCGGACGCGGCGTGGGTCCTGTCAGCAAGAGACCCACACATCACCCGCGAAGGACGCGTTCGCTCTGAACGCTGCGCCCGCGGTCAATGTGCCGTCGCCGGGGCGGCGGCGGGTTCCTATCAGCCTGCTCCGCCGGAGGTATGTCATGTCCGCACGCCCCGCCGCACGACTCTCTTTGCTCGTCGCCCTCGCTCTCGCCCTGGCTCTCGCCGCGGTCACAGCACCGGCTCGCGCCGAGCAGCCGTCGCTGATGCCGAACGACCCGAGAGCCCTCACCGACTGGAACGTCATCGCCGTCGAGACTATCCGCACCGACGCCACCAAGACGGTGCCCGAAGCCTGGCTCTACATGGGCTTTGTGCAGGCGGCGGTCTACGACGCCGTCGTGGGGATCCGCGGCGGGTACGAGCCGTACAGCTACGACCAGAAACCGCCGCGCCCGGCGTCGCCGACGGCCGCCGCGATGGCCGCCGCCCATCGGATCCTGGTGGAGTACCGGCCGGGCGCCAAGACGGCGCTGGACACCAGCCTTGCAGCTTCGCTCGCCGAGATCGACGACGGAAAGGCGAAGACCAATGGCGTCGCGTTCGGCAAGGCCGTCGCCGAGCACCTGATCGCCGTACGGTCGACGGACCATCGAGGTGCCGCGGTGAGCTTCACCGAGCCGCCGACGGCCGGGATCTGGCGGCCCACCCCGCCGGGCAACGCCCCGTTCCAGGTGCCGTGGTTCGGCGGCGTCACCCCGCTGATGGCGCAGAGTGGTGCCCAGTTCGACCCGGGCCCGCCGCCCAGCATCACGTCCGCCGAGTACACGCAGGACTTCATCGAGGTGGCGGCCAAGGGCGTGCGGACCGGATCGACGCGCAGCCCTGAGGAGACGGCCTCCGCCGTGTACTTCGCCGGCGACCCGGTCCGGCAGTACAACTACGCGCTGCGTGACCAGGTCACCGCGCGCGGGCTCGGCATCGTGGAGACCGCGCGGCTGCTGGCCGCCGTCAACATGAGCGTCGCCGACGGGCTCATCGGGGTATGGTACGCGAAGCTGAAGTACCCCAACTGGAGGCCGATCACGGCGATCCGGATGGCCGACACCGACGGCAATGGCGCGACAACAAAGTTGATTCCTGGGAGCCGTTCATCATGTCGACGCCAGCAGTGCAGACGCCGCCCTACCCGGACTGGGTGAGCGGGTACGGCGGAGTCACCGGTGCGTTCAGCCGGTCACTCGCGAGGGCGCTCGACACGGCGCCACTCGACATCAACCTGATCTCCACGACAGCGCCCGGAGCAATCCGGCACTACGACACCGAGGAGGCGCTCAACCAGGAGGTCATCGACGCGAGGGTGTGGCTCGGCATCCACTTCCGCTTCGCGGACACCGCCGGCGTCGAGGTCGGGCAGGCCGCGGCCGACTACGGGCTGGACCACTACTTCGCGCCGACAGACGACTGACAGCGCGCGACGCAGCTGCCGCGCAGCCACTCGTGTCGAGAGCACGCGTGGTTGGGGCTGCTGGTGTGGAAGCGCATGACCGGCTCTGTCCAACACGGCGAAGGTGGCGCGCGGATACTGCTCGAGCAGCTCCCAGGCCCGGGCGTATCCGACCGTGGAGTCCTGGCGACCGGTCACGACCAGGGTTGGCCACCGGTACGGAGCCTGTTCTCTGGGGTGAGGTGAGTCTCCCACTGCTCACCGATCCGCGCCTGCCTGGTCGGCCGACACCGACCGACCAGGTACACACCTGCGCTCACGCTCCAGAGTCTCTGCTGTCTGGACCGTGAAGTAGTCGCGGAAGTCGTCATTGCCGATGTCGCCCGAGCTGACGACGACGTCGTGCTCGGGCACGTCGTGGATGCCTGCCAACAGTGGGCACAGCAGGGCCAGACCCGCTACTTCTCCGTCTCGCTCACGCGCTTGCGCGGAAGCGTACCCAGGGAAACCCGCCCCGCGCCGCATGCCGAATACGTGGGTGAGCGACTAGAGGACGTAGTGCGCGCTCTTATCTTGTCCAGAGCCGGGGTCCGTCCATGCCCGGCAGGTCGACGTAGATCCGCCGGTATCCAGGAGGCATCCAACACGGGGTCCAGGCAGGCCATCACCTCGCGGTGGTCGACCCCCGCGCCATGCAGGCGAGCATCGGTGACTTCAACTTGTTCAGATTAGGCGACATCGGTCTTCGCCGACTTGAACTCCACCGCGCCACGCTAGCGCCCGGACAATACCTACCTCGCCGCGCGAATTTGACCTTGCCAAGTCCCGATACCAAAGCCTCCCGAGCTCTGCGTCGAGATCGAACGCTAGCCTGCCGTCTCGATAGACAATCCGCCTGGATCTTCGATGGCCGTCCTCGTGCAGCTCACAATCACACCTGCCATCCAACAGCAGTTCAATGAACTCGCGCCGCCGAACGGCATACGACGTGAAGTCCCTTCTGATGCTCTTTCCCGTGGTGCCCTGCACATTGACGGGTTGATCTCGCTTGAAGTGTGGCGATGTAGTCAGCGCATGCCCTTGAAGGCGGCGAAGACCTTCGCCCTCGACGAGCAGAGGTTGGATCGGCCCTGAAACCTCAGTGATTTGATCCTTGTCCGAGCTTGATGTACGAAGCCGCAGTGATTTAACGCTCGCTCCTCAGAAGGAGTTGACGTTCTGAAAGTCGATCAGCAATCCCGGCGGTCTCAGGGGATCGACGACAACACTTCCTCAACTAGCTCGAGGGAGTGGCCATGGCTCCGTATGTCGGTGGCGGAGAAGGTCGAGATCTGGCGGCTGGAGTCGCGCCGGGGCATCGTTCGGGTGATCGGCCGGCAGCTGGGCCGCTCGGATGCCTCGATCCGCGAACGTCGGGCTGACCGGCGGGATCCGTCCGCGGGAGCGGACCAGGGCGCGGCCGCTTGTCGGTGGGTGAACGGGAGGAGATCTCGCGCGGTTGGCGGCGGGCGAGTCGCTGCGGTGCATCGCCGCCCGGCTGGGTCGGGCGCCCTCGACGGTGTCGCGGGAGGTGACCCGCAACGGTGGCCGGCGCCGCTACCGCGCCGCGGCCAGCGATCGGGCGGCGTGGGCGCGCGCATGCCGGCCCGAAGAGGTGCAAGCTCGCGAGCAATCGAGCGGCTGCGGGAGGTGGTGGCGGGGAAACTAGGCGAGGACTGGTCACCGCAGCAGATCGCGGGCTGGCTGGTGCGGGAGTTCCCTGACGAGCCGGAGATGCGGGTGTCGCACGAGACGATCTATCTCACGCTGTTCGTGCAGTCCCGCGGTGCGCTCCGCCGTGAGCTGGCAACGCATCTGCGGACCCGGCGGATGATGCGCCGCTCGAAGTCCCACACGGCTCGCGGTCACGGCCGCGGCCAGATCGTGGACGCGATCGCGATCAGCGAACGACCGGCCGAGGTCGAGGACCGGGCGGTGCCCGGGCACTGGGAAGGTGACCTGCTGATCGGGTCGGGCCTTTCCCAGATCGCCACCCTGGTGGAACGCTCGACCCGGTTCGTGATGCTCGTCCGGCTGCCGAAGTGTCGCTCCACCGAGCACGTCGTCGACGCCCTGGCCGCGCATGTGCAGACCCTGCCGGTCCAGCTGCGCCGGTCGCTGACCTGGGACCGGGGCCTCGAGCTGGCCGACCACAAACGGTTCACCATCGACACCGGAGTGCAGGTCTACTTCTGCGACCCTAAGAGCCCCTGGCAGCGCGGCACCAACGAGAACACCAACGGGCTGCTACGTCAGTACTTCCCCAAAGGCACCAGCTCGCCGGCTTCACCCAGGAACAGCTCGACGAGGTCGCCGCCAAGCTCAACGGTCGACCTCGACAAACACTCGGCTGGATGACACCGTCCGAGAAACTCGACGAGGTGTTGCGCTGACCGGTTGAGGTCGCACCGGTTGCTGCTCGGTATCTCTACCGGCCGACACTCGATCAGCCGCCCATTCTCGGTGACGAGACCGTGAAGCACGCATCGATGAGCGACCTCTACGTCCGAAGATGCGGTTCGGGTGGTTGGGCTGGGGGTTCGGTAGGTGCAGGTCTGGTCGGGACCTGGGCGAGTTCTCTGCGCCAAGGCGTGCTGATGGGCACTTGGTCGGGGTCGATCCACGGTGGCGGGGTGAACTCGGGCATGCCGTTCTCAGCGATGCGCACAGTCCAGCCTTGGTGGTGCACGACGACGTGGTGGCGGTCGCACAACAGAACTAGGTTCGACATTGCGGTGATGCCGCGGTTGGTCCAGTGCAGGATGTGGTGCGCCGCGCACCAGGCCGGTGGCCGGTGGCAGCCGGGGAACGCGCACCCGCCGTCGCGGGCCTCCAGGGCGCGGCGGATCGCCGCGGTGACCGGGTAGGACAGCCGGCCCACGTCCAGCGGTTCACCCGCGGCGCCGAGCACGGCCGGCACGATCCCGGCGTCACACGCCAGCCGGCGGGCGGCCTCCGCGGAGATGGGTCCGGCCCAGCGCAGCTCTCCCGCGGCGGAGCCCGAGCTCGCGTCGCAGGGTCGCCAGGTCGACGGTGACCACCACGGTCGGGCGGGCCCCACCAGAGGTCGGCATCTGGCCCGAGGACAGCGCGATCTTCAGCAGGTCAGCCAGCGCGTCGGCGTAGCGGGCCGGCACCGACCGCAGGTCCGGTGTTCCGTCGGTCGCCGGCCGGGGCGCGGCGAGCGGGTCCAGCGCGGTCAGCAGCGTCGCGCCGAGCTCGTCGTCGAGCTCCCCGCGCAGCCGGAACCCGCCCCGGCTCTTCTTGGTGATGGTCAGACCCTGGCCGGCGGATTGCGCCTGTTCCAGCAGCTCGAGGCGATCACCACGGGCGGGGTCCAAGGTGTGCAGCATCCGTTTGGCCAGCTTCGCCAGCTGGTGCGGGCCCTGGGTGCGGGCCTGATCGACCAGGAACACCTCACCCCGCGCCCGGGTCTCCCGGTCGACCTCGACCGGCAGGTCATCAAGCGCGGTCACGATCTCGCTGACCTGCTCCCCCGACAACGACCCCGACGCGAACGCCGCCCGTGTCACCGCCAACCTGCCCGGCTGAGCGGGATCTTCGTAGACCTCGTCCACCACCGTCGGCACCAGCGGGCCGGCCGGGTCCGTGTGCAGGGCGCGGGCGTCGCGCACCGCCCGCTTCGCCGCACCCGGGTGCATCCGCAATCCCCACGTCAACCAGGAAGCCGTCGAGGGCGCCCCGAGCTCCACCGCAGCGCCCCGCACATCCACCTCGGCCACCAGCCGCAGCTTCTCGGCCTGCACTCGGCACTCCAACCGGTGCAGCTCAAGCACGGCACCCGTCAGCTCCCCACCCGACAGCACCCATAGCTCCGCCGCCGCCAGCTGTTCCAGACCCTCCGCGGCCGCGGCCAGCGCCACACCAACATCGGTGCTGGCGCTTCGGTCCAGGACGTCTGACATGAGACCAAGCTAGAACCGACCACCGACAGTTCCGACAAGCTCAGACCGCCCGCGAACCCTTGTGGACAAAGGAATTTCCGGCAACCACCTGTGGACAAGTTCAGACCAGGCAGGACCGCAGAAGGCGCGCCGCAGCAGCCTCGTGATCGCCAACAAGGAGACCGGCTGCGGCCAGCACGTACTGCTCGTCAACCGTCATCCGCGCCTTCTCCGGCACCGGCCATCCGCCGCCGAGATCGCCCGTCGCCGGCCCAAGAATCCGCGCCCGCAGCCCCGCTTCCGCGTGCCGCAGCACCCCGCCCGACCCCACCACCAGCCGCACCTCGCGCAGGTTCTTCCCGCTCCGCCCATGCCGGCGCAGCGCCACCGTGACGGCCAGCTCCGCGAGCCGCGCGTCGACCTCGCGCTCGGCTGCGTCTTCCGGCAGGTACGACGGGTCGTGCGCCCGTCTCTCCGCGGCCGGCACGAGCATCGACGCCTCTGCCTCATCAACCAGCCGCTCCGCAACTGCAGCGGCGACGACACCGGTCGCGTTCCACCGCATCCCGAGGTCACCCTCGACAGTGCGGCTGCGCCACATCACCTCGACCGCATCGCGGCGCAGCGTGGCGTCCTCACCCACCGGCGTCACTACCGAGTAGACATCCGTTGTCGCGCCCCCGACATCCACGACGAGCACGTCGCCGACACCGTCCACGTCACCCGCACCGTCGGCGAGCAGCTCGACACCGGCCAGCACCGCATCGGGTGTCGCAGCCCGCACCATCGCCGCGAACTCCGGCCGCTTCGACAGACCCTTGCCGCCGATGACGTGGTCGATGAAGACGTTGCGGATCGCAACGCGGGCGGGGCGAGGATCCAGCCGACCGATCTCGGGCAGCACGTTGTCCGTCGCCACCACTCGCTTGCTTCGACGCCGCAGCACGTCGACGACGTGGTCGCGCACCTCGACGTTCCCCGCCACCACGACAGGCACCTTCACAGCCGACCGCGCCAGCCGCCGTGCGTTGTGCAACAGGATCTCCGCGTTGCCACCATCCGTCCCACCGACGAGCAGCACGACGTCTGGCCGGTCCCCGAGCAACGCGGCCACCGCCGCGTCGTCGAGCCGGTCACTCGCGACGTGCACCACCCGCGCACCGGCAGACAGCGCGACGCGATAGCCGGCTTCGGCCGTGATCGCCCGCTCATAGCCGACGACAGCCAGCCGCAGCCCGCCACCAGCACTCGAGCACGCAAGCGCCGGCACTGACGCGGGCACCGACAGAGCGGCCCGGCACACGTCGTACCCGTCCATCACGTCGCTGCCGATCGTGGTGGGAGAGCTGGCAGTCGCGAGCAGAGCACCTGCATCAAGGTCGACCAGCGCCGCCTTGGTGAACGTGGAACCGAAATCGACGCAGACGACCTGCGAGCTCACCCCAGGGCCTGGTGCAGGTCCTCGAGCAGGTCGTCGACGGCCTCGATACCCACCGAGAGCCGGACCAGGTCGCCCGGCACCTCCAGCGGCGAACCGGCGACCGACGCGTGGGTCATCCGGCCGGGGTGCTCGATCAGCGACTCGACGCCACCGAGCGACTCGCCGAGGATGAAGAGCTCGGCCCGGTTGCAGATCGCGATCGCCTCGTCCTCGCCGCCCGCGACGCGGAAGGACACCATGCCGCCGAACGACTTCATCTGCTTCACGGCGATGTCGTGCCCGGGGTGGTCCGGCAGCCCCGGATAGAGGACCTCGACGACCTTCGGGTGCGCCGTCAGCATCTCGACGATGCGCTCGGCGTTGGCGCTGTGCCGATCCATCCGTACGCCGAGTGTCTTGATGCCGCGCAGCACGAGCCACGAGTCGAACGGCCCGGCGATCGAACCCATCGCGTTCTGGTTGTAGGCGACCTGCTCCGCCAGCTCGCTGTCGGCGAGCACCAGCGCGCCGCCGACCACGTCCGAGTGACCGCCCATGTACTTCGTGGTCGAGTGCACGACAACGTCGGCGCCGAGGGCGAGCGGCTGCTGCAGGTACGGCGAGGCGAACGTGTTGTCGACGACCAGCAACGCGCCCGCGTCATGCGCCAGCTCAGCGATCGCGGCGATGTCGACGATGCCCATCAGCGGGTTCGTCGGCGTCTCGACCCAGATCACCTTCGTGCGACCGGGCTGCAGCGCGGCCCGGAACGCGTCGACGTCGTGACCACCCGAAGGCGTGAAGTCGAGCCCCCAGCGCTCCTGCACCTTCGCGAACAGCCGGTAGGTGCCGCCGTACGCATCGCCAGGAATCACGACGTGGTCGCCGGGACCGGAGAGGGTGCGGATCAACGTGTCCTCGGCGGCCAGCCCGGACGCGAAGGCCAGCCCGCGACGGCCACCCTCCAACGAGGCGAGGCACTCCTCCAGCGCGGTCCGGGTCGGGTTGGCGCTGCGGCTGTACTCGTAGCCACCGCGCAGACCCCCGACGCCGTCCTGCTTGTAGGTCGAGGTCTGGTAGATCGGTGGGACGACCGCCCCGGTCGTGGGGTCCGGCTCCTGGCCGGCATGGATCGCGCGCGTCTCGAACTGCATGAGCCAGACTCTACGGCCGCTCGTCCACGGAGAACGAGGCGATCGACTCCTGCATCTCCCCCGCGAGTGTGGCCAGCCCGGACGCCGCGCCCGCGCCCTCCTTCGAGCCGATCGCCACCTTCCGCGCCACTTCGGAGACCTGGGTCATCGCGACCACCACCTGGTCCGACGCCGAGCGCTGCTGCTGGGTCGCGATGCTGATCTCGCGCGCGGCGGCAGTGGTCTCGTCCACCTTCTCCTCGATCATCTCGAGGGCGGCAGCCACGTCGCGCACCGCGCGTCCGCCGGACTGCACCTCGCGGGCACCGTCCTCACTGGCCGCGATGGTGGCCGCGGCATGGGTGCGGATCTCGGTGACGATCGCCTGGATCCGGCTGGTCGAGTCCTGCGCCCGCTCGGCCAGCGTGCGCACCTGCGCGGCGACCACCGCGAAGCCACGGCCCTGCTCGCCGGCCCGGGCCGCCTCGATCGCGGCGTTGAGGGCGAGCAGGTTGGTCTGGTCGCTGAGGTCGTCGATCAGCTCGAGGATGCGGCCGATCTCCTGGATGCGCTCGCCGAGTCCGGCCGAACTGACCGCGATCGACCCGACCCGGTCGGCGATCCGGTCCATCGCCTCGACCGACGTCACAACGGCCGCGCGTCCGTCCGCGGCGAGCCGCAGCGTCTCACCGGCTGTGGTCGCGACCGCGTCGGCGGTCTCGGCGATCTGCGCGGCCGTGGCCGCGAGCTCCTGCACGGTCGTCGTGGTCTCGGTCACGGCGGCCGACTGCTCCGACGCCGAGCTGGCCTGCTGGCTGGACAGGTGCTGCAGCTCCGCCGCGGAGTGCGACAGCTGTACGCCGGTGGCCTGCGCGTGTCCGACGAGGAGCCGCAGCTGGCGGAGCGTGTCGTCGAAGGAACCGGCCAGTCGAGCCATCGTCTCGTCCTGCAGGTCATCGACCGGGAGCCGAACACCGAGGTCACCGGTGGACGCCCGGCCGAGGGCGTCGGACATCTCGTTGAGCTGACGGGCGAGCAGGTCGCGTTCGATCCGGGTGCGGTCCGCCTCGATCCGCCGGCGCCGCCCCAGGGCGCGCTGCGAGCGAAGAGCGCCACCGAGCAGGCCCAGGCCGGCGACGAGCAGCCCCATGGTCATCGGGTTCAGTGCGCTCCGCAGTGGACCGGGAGGAGCCTTCCCCGATGCGACGACGAGCCACTTGCTCTCGATGATGCCGGGCAGCCGTCGGGACTGCTGCACGGGGACGAACGCCGCGCGCACGGTGTCCAGGTCGATGATGGCGTCGTCCTCGATGCTCTTCACCCGGCCGACGAAGTCCGACTCGTCGGACGCCGCTGACCGCGTCGCCGCTCCCGGCGGGTAGCGACTGTCGAGCACGACCACTCCCCTGTCCGCGGTGACGACGCGGAGAACGGTGTCGGTGCCCTCGGGGCGCAGCGCCTCCAGGCGGACGCCCTCCAGCACGATCTCCAGCGAGACGATGCTCTCGGTCTTGCCGTCGCGCTCGAGCGGTGTCGCGTTCGCGACCACCCACTCGCCGATCGCCTCGGACCGGTAGGGCCGGGACTGGTAGACCTGCCCCGGCGCGAGCGTGGCCGTCGTCTCGAAGAATGGCGCGCTCTTCAGGCTCTTCGGCACGTCCTCGGGCGGCACCGCATCGCCCTCCTTCGCGCACCTGCGGACACTGCCGTCCATCCCGCTGACACAGACCATCCCGGTGACCCCGGGGAAGACCGTGTCGACATAGGCAAGTGCAGCCGCGTTGGGGTCCCGGGCCACCAGCAGGGTCATCGCGCGGGACCGCTCCAGTGCCTCGGAGAGCAGCGTCTCGGCGTGCTGCGCGTCGACGGCGAGCTGTGCGTCAAACTTGGAGCCCAGGTCGTCGGCGGCGCGGGCAGCCTCGACCGTGAGGCCGGCAGCCAGGGCAAGAAGGGTCGCTCCAGCCAGCAATGCGGGCATGCGCATGCTGGGCACCGGTCCACCTCCCGTCCGAGACTCCCTTCTGTCGTCGGCGCAGATCGGCCTGGCATTGACCCTGAACGGGGGTGCAAAGATCCCGGGATGACCTCTTCCAGCCCCTTCGGGGTGCGCTCGATGGTGGCCCCGCTCCGCCGCGTGCTCGTCGTACGGCCGACTGCGCTCGGGGACTTCGGCGCGGCCGGCTGGCGCGCGCCCGAGACGGGGCGCCTGGCCGGCGAGCACGAGGAGTTCTGCGCGCTCCTGGCCGGGCTGGGGGTCGAGGTGACAGTCGCGGAGGCGCCGGAGGGGCTGGTGGACGCCTGTTTCGCCTACGACTCGGTCTTCGTCGTGGGCTCGGGGGCGATCGCGCTGCGGATGGCCAAGCCCGCCCGGCAGGGCGAGCCGGACTTCCTGGCACCCGAGGTGGAGTGGGCCGGGGTGCCCCTCATCGGCCGCCTCACCGCCCCGGCGACGGCGGACGGCGGGGACATGTGCTGGCTCGACGAGTCCACGCTGGCGGTGGGCCGGGGCTACCGCACGAACGCTGCCGCGCACGAGCAGCTAGCCGGGCTCCTGGCGGCCGACGGGGTCACCGTCGCACGGGCCGACCTGCCCCACCACAAGGGGGCCGCCCACGTCATGCACCTGATGAGCGTGGTCTCACCGGTCACCGAGGACCTGGCGGTGGTATTCGAGCCCCTCGCGCCGGTGCCGTTGCTGGAGATGCTCGCCGAGCGGGGCTACCGGACCGTGGCGTGCGACCAGGACGAGTTCGACACCCAGGGCTGCAACGTCCTGGCCGTCCGGCCGGGGGTCGTGGTGATGACCGACGAGAACCCGGTGACCCGTCGGGCCCTGGAAGCGGCAGGGGTGGAGGTCCACACCTACCGGGCCACCGAGATCAACAAGGGCGACGGCGGGCCGACCTGCCTGACCCGGCCCCTCCTCCGGGAATCCTCGCTCACCGGGACCCGTTGATATCGACATGCTCTTCAGCCGATTCAAGCGCCAGCTGCCCACCCCCGACGAGGCCCTGCCCGGCCGGGCCGAGCGTCCCTATCCCGTGCCCGCCCGCCACGCCGTGCTCGGCAACCCGATCGAGGGGCCCTACCCCGAGAACCTCGAGGTCGCGATCTTCGCCGAGGGCTGCTTCTGGGGCGCCGAGAAGGCCTTCTGGCAGATCCCGGGCGTCTGGTCCACCGCCGCCGGCTACATCGCGGGCGGGACACCGAACCCGACGTACGAGGAAGTCTGCTCCGGTCAGACCGGCCACACCGAGGCCGTCCAGGTCGTGTTCGACCCGGCGGTCGTGACGTACGACGAGCTGCTGCGGGCGTTCTGGGAGGGCCACGACCCGACCCAGGGCTTCCGGCAGGGCAACGACGTCGGCACGCAGTACCGCTCCGGCATCTACTACACGAACGACGCCCAGCGGGTCGCCGCGCAGGAGACCCGCGCCGCCTTCGAGCCGAAGCTTCGCGAGAACGGCTACGGCGAGATCACGACCGAGATCGTGCCGGCGTCGGAGTTCTACTTTGCCGAGGACTACCACCAGCAGTACCTGCACAAGGTGCCCGGCGGCTACTGCGGCATCGGCGGGACCGGAGTCTCGTGCCCGGTCGGGGTGGCCCGCACCGACCAGGCCTGACCCCCCGGTTCCCGACCATTGGATAGCCAACGGGTCGTTCTGGCGACCGATTAGGCATCCAATGACGGCGGAACGGTCAATCCGCCTCGTGCAGGTCGGTCACCTCGAAGGCCGGCGGATGGGCCTCGTGCTGTGCCGCACACGTGAGCAGCGCCGCCGGGCCGGCCGTCACCGTGCGCACCGTCGCGACAACGTCATGCGGCTGGTGACGGAGCCGCACCTCCCAGCGTCGCCCCGACAACGGTTTCGTCGACACCGGGTTCAGCGCGTTGATCGCGAGCTCGCCAAGCGCCAGCCGCGCATGCTGCTGGGCCGCCTGCGCGACGGGAGGGAACGTCGTACGCCCCCGCAGCAACGACGAGTGCACCTCGCCGCGCTCGTGCGCAGCGACGACCTCCGTGCCGGCGCCAGGACTGACCCGCCCGTAATAGAGACCATGCGGCAGCGTCAGCAGGTTGGCCGCGAACCGGTCACCTCCCACGTGCGAGCACTCCCACACGGCTTCCGGCCGTTCGCGCGCAAGCTCCTCCGCGAGTGGCCGGCCACGGATCGCGCAGCAGGCGTCGTGACGGCCGTGCGTGCAGACGAGATAGGTCGGCTCGTACGACGAGGTGCCGGCGCTGCCGTCGAGCGGGAGCTCGAGCAGCTCGGCGTCGTCGGAGAACGTCCCCCATCGCGACACCTCCCGGCCGGGCCTGCAGTCCACGACCGCCCACCTGCGCCGAGCCGGTTCCGGCGTGCGACCAGGGCGGCGGATGACCAGGACGCGCAGCCCCATCGCCACCGCCCGGTCGCTGAGGTCCGCTCCGACCGCGGGGTCGAGCCGTGAGTGCACCAGCGCCTGCCTGCCCCACGGTCCGGGCTGCTCGACGAGCACCATGCCCAAGGACGGTGAGGCCGTGCCGATCACCGGGTCGCCTCGCAGCTCGGAGGCGAACGAGCATCGCAACACACTCGTGTCGGCAGGCGCGACGTCCGTCACTGCCGGTCGACGACCACGACGACAGCCTCGCGGACCAGCCGGCGCGCGAGCACGAGTGCATCCTCACCGTCGAGACCCGGCAGCTCTGCAACGCACAGCCGCGCGCCGTCGAGAAGCGCCGTGATTGCCTTTCCGGTGGCGAGCGGCAGCTCCAGCCGCCGGTCGGGAAGCGTGAGGACGACGTGGCCCTCGTCGTACCGCAATGCGTGGCGCATGTGCGGCCGGGCCTCCAGCACGGTGTCGGCGTCCAGCCGGGACGCCTGGTCTGCCTGCCGAAGTGGGGAGATCGGCCCCGCGCGGTTGCCCGGGACGACGCCGGCGGCAAGACGGTCGGCGACCTGTGCTGTGGTGACCGTGCGCAGCTGTTCGATAAGCGCCTCGGCCGTCGCGGCGACGTCGGCCTCGATCTGGGCGGGGTCTGACACGTCCACGCCGAGCGGCAGCGACGACCGAAGCGATGCATCGTCTGCGACCAGTGAAGTCAGAGCATCGAGAACGGCATGGCGGGTAACTGGATGCACGCCGATCGTGAGATGGATGGACATGTCGCCGAGTGCCTCCGCGGCGTGCAGGAACCCGCGCGGCAGGTAGAGCGCGTCACCGGGCCGCAGCACCTCGTCGATCAGCGGCGGCTCCGACGCACGAGCCGAGACAGCAGCCGCGCGGTCCTCCCACGGCTGGGTGCGCAGCGGGTCGACGAGGACCGGCTCGTGGATCCGCCAGCGCTTCTCGCCGGCGATCTGCAGCACGAACACGTCGTGCACGTCGTAGTGCGCCGAGAACCCGGTCGAGGACGGTGGCGTGATGTAGGCGTTGACCTGAACCGGGTGACCGAGGTCCGCCGTGAGCGCACCCGCGAAGTCGATGATCGGCGGCCACAGCCGGTGCAAACCCTGCAGCACCACCGTGTGCCCGTCGAGGAACAGCTCGAGTATGCGGTCGTCCGCCACCTGATCGCCAACCATCGCCCCGACACCGCCGGGACGGGTGTAGCGGGACGTCGCGATGACCTTGCCGTCCTTGGCAACGCGGATGAAGGGCGTGCGCAGCCCGCGCCGGGACAGCAGCTCGTCGGCGGCCTGCTCGCTGAACAGGTCGCCGAAGCCCACCGGGAGCTCGCCGGCCTTGGACAGCAACGGCCGGTTCGACCAGTACGACGTGGCGAACTCGTCGGCGTCGACACCGACACAGCGGGTCAGGGCCGGACGGGCAGGATGCGCGTCCGTCCGGTCCCGGCCGCCGGAGCTGTCAGCCGTGTTCAGCTGCCGGCACCGCTGTCTGCGCCACCATCGGCGCCGCCGTCAGCACCGCCATCGGCACCGCCGTCAGCGCCACCATCGGCACCGCCGTCAGCGCCACCATCGGCACCGCCGTCGCCACCCTTGCCGGCACCGCCGTCGCCACCCTTGCCGGCACCGCCGTCTGCGCCACCGTCGCCGCCCGCACCGGCACCGCCGTCAGCACCACCGTCGGCGCCGCCGTCGTGGCCCGCGCCGCCATCGGCGGGAGTGGTCGTCATGTCGTCGTCGTCGAGTGCCATGTGTTCCTCCATCTCGAGCGCCGGAGATCGGCCCCTCTGCGCACCCTAGCCAGCAGGGGAAACGGGCAAACCTTCGCGGTCATCGCTCGTCGGGAGCGCACTCACTGATGGCGAGCTCCACGTGCCGGAAGGCGATCAGGTCGGCACCCTCGTCGCAGGCCCGGGCCAACGCGGTGTGGGCGACGAACAGCACCCGCCGGCGCACGTCCCGGGCCGGGCCGCGCAGGTAGTGGGCCATCAACGAGTCCAATGCGGGCTCGGTGATCAGCCACGCAAAGGGTTCCTCGCTGACCGGCCCGGCCCGGTGCGCGAGCAGCTCATTGAGGGCGTCGCGGGTCGGCAGCGGTGGCACCCGCAGGGTGGTCTCGATGAACCCCCGGCTCGCGCGGTAGCCACGCTGGTCGAGGTAGTGCTCGTGCACCGCGAGGACCGCCGGCACGGCGAGCTGCTCGGCCAGCAGCCGCGGCACCTGGCTGAAGAAGCCCGCCAGGTGGGCTCCCGGGTCGGGCAGTCCGGGCACCTGCAGCCACTTGTCGGTGTCGTCGAGGACGACCACCGGCAGCAGGCCGTGGGCCTGCACCGTGTCGAGGATCGCGCGTGCCTCGTCGATGATCTGCTGGCCCGGCCGCGCCATGGTCGCTTGCTCGCTCACGGACTTGAGCTCGGTCGCCAGCTCCGCGCGGACACCCAGCCAGCTCGGCGCCAACGAGATGCGGGTGGTGCGCTCCTTGCGCGGCGGGCGTTCCTGCGTCGCCGTACGACGCGCTCGCTCGCGCGCGTCCTCGGCCGACGCGGGGTGGGCGTGCTCGACGTAGCGCGCGACGGTGCGCACGAGGTGACCGGCGAACGCGACCGGCGAGGTCGCCACGGTCGGGTCCTCGATCGCGACCGGCACCGGCAGCGGGGCGAGATCCTCGACGAGAGGGTTCAGCACCGAGGCGATGACGCTCGACTTGCCCGACCCGCTGCCGCCGACCAGCGCGACCCGCTCGCCCCGGCGCAGCGCCGCCTCGAGAGCAGCCTCGTAGCGCTGGGTTCCGGTCAGGCGGTCGAAGGGCACGTGCAAGAGGTAGAGGTCGTCGTGCCGCGGTGCAGGGTCGAAGACATGGGCGTCGCGCAGGGCGAGCAGGGCGTCGGCACTCATGCGAGCCATCCTGCCCGCCGCCGCCGTCAACACCCGGCACCCCCGCCCCGCGCGCCGGTCAGGCGGTCAGCCAGTCCTTGCTGTGGAACACGCGACGCGGCCGACCGGAGGGGCGCGGCTCGTCGGTCGCCTCGACCAGGCCCTGACGCTCGAGCTCGCCGAACACCTGGGCGGCCCGGGCCCGGGTCCAGCCGAGCCGGGTGAGGAGCCGCTCGTCAGAGGCACTGGCACCGCCGACGGTCTCCAGCTCGGCCAGCAGCATCCGCGCCGGGGTGGCCAACCGCTCGACGATCTGTTCGCGGTCGAGCAGCCGGTCACGCACGGCCTCGACCGAGCTCGTTTCCCCGGCTGCCTCCTCGGGCGCCAGCAGCAGGTGTCGGGCCAGGTCGATGGCCCGGCGGGGGACGCCGGCGGCGAGGCTGACGACCTCGGTGACTGCTTCGTCGCTGAGCTCCTCGACGGTGGCCCGGCGCCGGAGCAGGTCGTGCATGTCGTCGTCGGAGAGCGCCGCCAGTCGCACCGTGGTGTCGAAGAAGGCGTCGGCCGGGGGCCGGAGAAATGCGGGCTCGTCCACATCAGCGCAGCTGACGAGCCACGTCAGCGGTGCTCGCCACAGCTCGTCGCGCAGCTGGCCGAAGACGGCCTGCGCGACCGCAGGCGCAAGGCCGTCAACGGCCAGGATCCTCGGCGCAGCCTCCGCCTGGGCGAGTTTGGACAGGGTCGCGACCAGGTCGGCGGCGGACACCTGCCCGGGCGGGGTGGCGGCGCCCACCGCGCGAGCAGCAGCCGCCAGGAACGCCTCGGGGTCGGTCAGCGCACTCGCATCCAGGACCGCCAGCTCCTGGCCGGAGATCCGCCGGCCATAGGCCTGGTAGCGCAGCAGTGACGTCTTGCCGATGCCGCGCTGCCCGCTGACCAGCACGTTGAGGCCCTCGGCGGCGGCCCGGTCGACGCGGTCCAGCTCGGTCCGCCGGTCGACGAAGAGCGCAGCGTCGGCCCGGGTGTCCAGGAGGGGTCGTCCGCCGAGTCGGGCCATGTCCCTAACAATACCTTACGTAAGTTCTGTTAACCACTGTGCCGACGTTCACTCCACCGGTGTTGTGTCCGAACAACCGTGCGGGTACCTCCGCAGGCGGTTTCGGACACAACGGGGGCCGCTGGTGTTGTGTCCGAACAACCGTGCGGGTACCTCCGCAGGCGGTTTCGGACACGACGGCCAAGGTTGGGGCCCCGGGGGTTAGCGGGAGGCGAGGAAGCCGAGCAGGTCCTGGCGGGTGAGGATCCCGGCCGGCTTGCCGTCGTCGAGCACCACGGCGGCGTCGGCGGTCTCCAGCGCGGTCATCGCCGCGCTGACCGGCTCGCCCGCCCCGATCATCGGCAGCGCCGGCGACATGTGCTTGTCCAGCAGGTCGGCCAGGTGGGCCCGCCCGGCGAACAGCGCGTCGAGCAGGTCACGCTCGACCACCGAGCCGACCACCTCGGCCGCCATCACCGGCGGCTCCTCCTTGACGACGGGCATCTGCGAGACGCCGTACTCGCGCAGAATGTCGATTGCCTCGCGGACCGTCTCGGTGGGGTGCACGTGCACGAACTCCGGCATCGCGCCGAGCTTGCGGCGCAGCACGTCGCCGATGGTCACCTCGCCCGGTGTCGCGAGGAAGCCGTAGTCGGCCATCCACTCGTCGTTGAAGATCTTGCCGAGGTAGCCGCGACCGCTGTCGGGCAGCAGTACGACGACCACGTCGTCCGGGCCGAGCCGCTCGGCGACGCGCAGGGCGGCCGCGACCGCCATGCCGCACGAGCCTCCGACGAGCAGGCCCTCCTCGCGGGCCAGCCGCCGGGTCAGGTGGAAGGAGTCACGGTCGGAGACCGGCACGATCTCGTCGGCGACCGAGCGGTCATAGGCGTCCGGCCAGAAGTCCTCGCCGACGCCTTCGACCAGGTAGGGACGGCCGGTGCCGCCGGAGTAGACCGAGCCCTCGGGGTCGGCGCCGATGATCTGCACCTTCCCACCCGAGACCTCCTTGAGATAGCGACCGGTGCCGCTGATGGTGCCGCCGGTGCCCACACCCGTGACGAAGTGGGTGATCCGGCCGTCGGTCTGCTCCCAGATCTCCGGCCCGGTGGTCTCGTAGTGCGACAGGGCGTTGTTGGGGTTGGAGTACTGGTCGGGCTTCCACGCATCGGGGATCTCGCGCACCAGCCGGTCGCTGACGCTGTAGTAGCTCCGCGGGTCCTCCGGGGCCACCGCCGTCGGGCACACCTCCACCCGCGCGCCGTACGCCTTCATCACGTTGACCTTGTCGGGGGACACCTTGTCCGGGACGACGAACACGCACTGGTAGCCGCGCTGCTGGGCGACGATGGCCAGGCCCACACCGGTGTTGCCCGACGTCGGCTCGACGATGGTGCCGCCCGGCTTGAGCTGCCCGGACTGCTCGGCGGCCTCGATCATCCGCACCGCGATGCGGTCCTTCACCGACCCGCCGGGGTTGAAGTACTCCACCTTGGCCAGCACGGTCGGCGCCAGGCCCTCGGTCACCTTGGACAGCCTGACCAGCGGGGTGTTCCCGATCAGGTCGACCATCGACTCGTAGAACTGCATGGCGGCAGCGTAGGCGTTCGCTACATTCCGATCATGACCACGACCCCCGTCCGGCGCGCGCACCCTCGGGTCCGAGACCCCAGGTGAGCCGCGCGTCGCGGGCCCGGCGGATCGCCGTCGCGGCCGCTTACGGCGGCGGGACCGTGGGGCTGCTGACGGCCGGCGCACTGGGCCTCTTCCGCGCCGAGGTCGCGCTGGCCCGCCGGGCGATCGGCGAGGCGCGGACCGAGGCCCCCAGCGCCGACGGGCTGCACGGCAAGGACCAGGGCGGGGAGCCGATCCGGTTCGCCATGCTGGGTGACTCGAGCGCGGTCGGCTTCGGCGTCGACCACGCGCACCAGACGCCCGGAGTGATGCTGGCGGCCGGCGTCGCCGAGTGCGCGGCCCGCCCGGTGCACCTGACCTCGCTCGGCGCAGTAGGTGCCCGCAGCAGCGACCTCGACGCGCAGATCGACCGGCTGCCCGAGGGCCCGCTCGACATCGCCGTGATCATGATCGGCGCCAACGACGTGACCCACACGGTGCGGCCAGCCACCGCTGTACGACGTCTTGACCAGGCCGTGCGCCGGCTGCGGGAGCGGGGCGCCGAGGTGGTCGTCGGCACCTGCCCCGACCTCGGCACGGTCGAGCCGGTCCCGCAGCCCCTGCGCTACGTCGCCCGGCGCTGGAGCCGCCAGCTTGCGGCCGCCCAGACCATCGTCGTGGTCGAGGCCGGTGGTCGCACCGTCTCCCTCGGCGACATCCTCGGGCCTGAGTTCGCGGCGTCACCCAAGGAGATGTTCGGACCGGACCGCTTCCACCCGTCCGCCACCGGCTACGCGAGTGCCGCCGCTGCCCTGCTGCCGTCGGTGTGCGCCGCCCTCGACGTGTGGTTCGAGGCCGACATGGAGACCACGGACCTCAGCCGTATCGCCACAGTGCAGCCGATCGCCCAGGCGGCCGCAGAGGCAGCCGAGGAGCCCGGCACCGAGGTCGCGGCGACCCAGGTCGGCGGCAGGGAGCGCGGCCCGCGCGGCCGCTGGGTCCTGCAGCGCCACCGCCGCCGGCAGTCGGCGTACGACGTGGAGGCGACCGCCGCCGAGGAGGCCTCCACCGACTAGCTTCCGGCAGGCTGAGGTTCAATGGAGGCCATCTCTTCCCAGCACGACCGAGGAGCGCTCATGCCCGAGGCAGTGATCGTCGCGACCGCCCGAACCCCCATCGGGCGCGCCTTCAAGGGGTCGCTCAAGGACGTCCGCCCGGACGACCTGGCCGCGACCGCGATCCGGGCCGTCCTCGACAAGGTGCCCGACCTGGATCCCGGGTTGATCGACGACCTGATGGTCGGCTGCGCCGAGCCCGAGGGCGAGCAGGGCCTCAACCTCGCCCGCCGGCTGGCGGTCCAGCTCGGCTACGACCACCTGCCCGGCACCACAGTCAACCGGTTCTGCGCCTCGTCGGTGCAGACGTCCCGGATGGCGCTGCACGCGATCAAGGCCGGTGAGGGCGACATCTTCGTCTCGGCCGGTGTCGAGTGCGTCTCCCGCTACCCCGCGTTCCAGGGCGCGGGCGGCGGGCGCGAGGACTTCCACAACCCGCTGTTCGACACCGCCAAGGCACGCACCGAGGCGACCGCGGCATCCAACGAGGCTTGGCGCGACCCGCGTGAGGACGGCGAGCTGCCGGACGTCTACATCGCGATGGGCCAGACCGCCGAGAACCTCGCCACCTCGCGGGGCATCACCCGCCAGGACCAGGACGAGTTCGGCGTGCGCTCGCAGAACCTCGCCGAGAAGGCCATCGCCAACGGCTTCTTCGACCGCGAGATCACGCCGGTGACGACGCCAGACGGCACCGTGGTGTCGCGCGACGACGGCCCGCGCGCCGGGGTGACGCTGGACGGGGTCTCCACCCTGCAGCCGGTGTTCCGCGAGCAGGGCACCGTGACCGCCGGCAACTGCTGCCCGCTAAACGACGGGGCCGCAGCGGTCGTCATCATGTCCGACACCAAGGCGGCCGAGCTCGGCCTGACCCCGCTGGCGCGCATCGTCGCGACCGGGGTCTCCGGCCTCTCTCCGGAGATCATGGGGCTCGGCCCGGTGGAGGCAACGCGCCGGGCGCTGGCCCTCGCCGGCCTGACGATCGGCGACATCGACCTGGTCGAGATCAACGAGGCGTTCGCGGCGCAGGTCATCCCGTCCTACCGCGACCTCGGCATAGACCTCGAGCGGCTCAACGTCAACGGCGGCGCCATCGCACTGGGCCACCCGTTCGGCATGACCGGCGCGCGCATCACCACCACGCTGCTCAACGGCCTGCAGTTCCACGACAAGGAGTGGGGCCTCGAGACGATGTGCGTCGGCGGCGGCCAGGGCATGGCGATGATCGTCCAGCGCCTCAGCTGACGCCGGGTCCGACGCTCATTCCAGGATCTCGTTCAGCGCGATGACGTTGCCTTCGGGGTCTTTGAGAAACGCCGACTTGACCGGCCCGAAGTCCATCACCGCGCCCTGCTGCACGCCTTCCTGACCGGCGAAGCTCGCGGGGGCGAGCGGCTCGAACGTCGCGCCGCGGGACTCGAGGGCTGCGACCAGCGCCTCGATGTCCTCCACCATGAAGCTCACCACAGGATACGGCGGCGGGACGCGATCCGGCATCTCACTGAGGACGATGCTCGTCCCTCCGCCGGCCCGGAACATCATCGGGTCGTCGGCAGGGCCGGACAGCAGCTCGAGGCCGAGGACGTCGCGGTAGAAGGCGCGGGCGCGGTCGCCGTCCTGAGCCGGCAGGATCGGGTTCACGGCGAAGCGGTCGAGCACAGGAACCTCCCAGGTCGTGGTCCCTGATCACGCTACGGCGACCGCCCGACATTGACGGTCAAAGAGCGCGGCGCAGGGTGGCCAGCTGTGCGGCCGCGCCGGCGACGACCTCGCCGGCCGTACGACGGGTGCCCCGCGCCCAGACGGTCTCCTGCGGGCCAACCGTGCCGAGTGCGGTGAGCAGATCCTGACCGGTGACTGCGACCTGGTCGCCGACGGCGAAGTCGGACAGCACCGGGACGTCCCGCCAGCGCGGTTCGGCCCCTGATCCGCGCTCCTCGAGCGCCTGGGCGGCGTCGGCGAGGGTCTGGGCCACCGTGCGGCCACCGGCAGCCCGGGACGGGTGGGGCGGCGCCTCGGCGGCCAGCTGCGCCTCGGACAGGGTCCGCAGCCGCTCGGCCACCCGGCGTACGTCTGCCTCGATCTCGGCACGCGCCGCGCCCGGCCAGTCCACGTCCAACTCCTCGCCCACGAGCCCGCAGACTAGGGGCTGATGGCTCGTCCGGGGGTTGTGCCGCCCCCACCCCGTCAGGCAGGCTCATGGCATGGTCAACTGACGGGGTTCCCTGAACCGCTCTGGAGGCGCTCGATGTCCTTGCACCACTCCGATGAGACGCATCAGCAGCTGATCGCGCGGGTCCCGCAAGTGACCGGCCGCGATCTTCCGGAGTGGTTCGTGGCACTGGACGACGGACCAGCCCTGCTCCGCTTCGAGGAGCGGGTCAACTGGCTGCGCGACGAGCACGGTATCCCGCACGGCCACGCGAGCGCGATCGTGCACGAGCACGACAAGCGCCGCGCCCAGCGCAAGATCAGCTAAACCCGCCGTGACGCCGGACGAGGCGCGCGCGTTCCTGCGGGACAACCACCGCGCGGTCCTCGCGACGTTCCGGTCCGACGGGCGACCACAGCTCTCACCGGTGTTGGCGGTCGTTGACGACGACGGCCGCGTGATGGTGTCCACCCGCGAGACCGCCATGAAGACCAAGAACCTGCGGCGCGACCCGCGCATCTCGCTGTGCCTGCTCAGCAACCAGTTCTTCGGCGGCTGGGCACAGGTCGAGGGCGACGCCGAGATCGTGTCGTTGCCCGAGGCGATGGACCTGCTGGTCGACTACTACCGCCGCGCGTCAGGCGAGCACGACGACTGGGACGAATACCGCGCCGAGATGGAGAAGCAACGCCGAGTGGTCGTGCGCTTCGCGATCGCCCGGGCCGGCCCGACCGTCCAGGGCTGACGGCGAAGGCGTCAGTCGCCGCGCAGGATCGAGATCAAACGCAGGAACTCGATGTAGAGCCAGACCAGGGTCACGACGAGACCAAAGGCCGCGAGCCACGCGTAGCGCACGGGGAGGCCGTTCTTGACGCCCTGCTCGGCGAAGTCGAAGTCCATGATCAGGAAGTAGGCAGCCAAGGTGATCGCGAACAGGCCGATCGCGACGCCCAGCCAGCCGGCGCGCAGGTTGTTGTCGGTGAAGGCCACGATCCCGAGGTTGATCAGGGAGAAAACCAGGTACCCGCCAATCGCGATCAGCGCGATGCGCTGGCTCTTCGGCGTGACCCGAACGCGGCCGCTCCTGTAGGCGAACAACGCGACCCCGAAGACGGACAGGGTGCCGAGCACCGCCTGGGCGACGATGCCACCCCACTGCGCCTCGAAGATACGGCTGATGCCGCCGACGAACAGGCCCTCGAAGCCGGCGTACGCCAGCATCAGCGCGGCATTGGTGGACTGCTTGAACGAGATGACCAGGCCGAGGATGAGCCCGGCGATCATGCCCCCCCAGGTGAGCAGGGGGCTGGCGAGGTAGAAGTTGACGGCAGCGAGCGGAACCAGCACCGCGAACATCAGGCCGGTCTTGACGACGACGTCGTCAATCGTCATCCGGCCGGTCTGCACCCCCGTGGCGGTCGGTGCGTTGTACATCTCCTCGAGCTCCTGGCCGGTGACCGGCGGAGCTTCGTTGAAGCCCGCGTAGCCACGGCGCGAGAAGGCCTCGCTCCTGTTGAAGACCGGGTTGTTGCTTTGCATGTCGCCCCTTCATGCCTCGCCCGCGGTTGCGGGACCTGTTGCCCACAGTAACGTGGCCGGACTTGATGGCGTTCCCGCCAGGTGGGTGACGGGAGCCGTGCCCGGAGCGGGGATCGAACCCGCACGCCTCTCGGCGGATCCTTTTAAGGGACCTGTGTCTGCCAATTCCACCATCCGGGCGAGATCCAGCGTAGGGCCCTCCAGACTGGCGGGCCGGTCACACTCCGTTACAGATAGACCTTCCGCGCGTGCAGGGCGTGCGCGCCGGCGACCCGGTCGAGGAACAGCAGACCGTCGAGGTGGTCGATCTCGTGCTGCACTGCCCGCGCCTCGAACGCGTCCGTGGACAGCGTCACCGTCTCGCCGGTCCCGGGGATGCTCCCGGTCACAACGAGCCGGCTCGCTCGCCGTACGTCGCCGGTCAGGTCGGGCACCGACAGGCACCCCTCCCGGGCGCGGTCCTGTCGCGACGCCTCCGTCACCACCGGGTTCACGAGCACCACTGGTCCGTGGCAGATCCTCGTCTTCGGGTGACCGGTGACGTCGAGGGAGAACACCCGGGCGGCCCGGCCGACCTGCGCCGCGGCAAGGCCGACACAGCCCGGTGCGGCTCGCTGCGTCGCGAGCAGATCGGCGGCCAGCTGTACGACGTCGTCGGCACGCGGGTCCACGTCCGCCGACGGTTGTGACAGCCCGCGGGATGGTGCGCGTACGACGGGAAGCACCCGGCCCGGCGGAAGGTCAGGGAGCAGCCCGGTCACAGCAGGTCGGTGTCCAGCGGTCGCAAGGTGACGTCGACGCCGAGCCGCTGCGCGACGACCTCGAGATCACGCGTCAGGGCGCTGACATCGACGCCGGGAGGAAGGTCCACCTCTGCGAGCAGCACGTAGAGGTCACCCGACAGCCGGGTGCTCAGGTCGGTGATGTTGCCGCCCACCCCGGCGACGACACCCGCGACCGCGGAGACGATCCCGGCCCGGTCGGCGCCGTGCACACTGAGCAGGTGGGCCGAGCCGCTCGGCGGCGACTCGGCCTCGACGGGAACCTCGCGCACCGAGACGAGCAGCTGTCCGTCCGCGGTCATCGGGTAGAGGGCACCCTCGACGGAGGCCGTGTCGACGTCGCACGACACGAGCAGCACCATCGCGAAGTGCCCGCGCAGGATCGACATGGTGGAGTCCTCGAGGTTGCCCCCGAGCTCGGCCAGGGCGCCGGTCGCCTCGGCAATGATTCCCGGCCGGTCGTGGCCGATCACCGTGACGGCGAACAGTGTCATCGGGTCATCATCGCGCTATCGGGTCAGGACCCACTCGCTGCGCGTCGCCGCGAGGCCGCTCTCGCCGCGGGCGCCCGGCCGCACGGCCAGCACCTGGTTCACGCCGATCTGGCCGCGTTCGAAGGCGAGGGCCGAGGCCGCCATGTAGAGCCGCCACACCTTGGCCCGGCCCAGCGAGGTCAGGGCGACGGCCTGGTCCCAGTTGGCCTCCAGGTTGGCCACCCAGCTGCGCAGGGTGCGCGCGTAGTGCTCCCGCAGCGACTCGTCGTCGCGGACCTCGAGCCCGACGTCCTCCAACGCGCCGAGCGTCATGGCCAGCGGCAGCAGCTCGCCGTCCGGGAAGACGTAGCGGTCGATGAAGGTCGGCTTGCGGTCGACGGGTCCGGGGCGACGCGCGATCTGGTGGTTGAGCAGCCGGCCGCCCGGCCGCAGCAGGTTGTGCAGCGCGGCGGCGTACTCGGCGTACCCGCGTGCTCCCACGTGCTCGGCCATGCCGATGCTGGCGATCGCGTCGAACGGCTCGGCCGGCAGGTCACGCCAGTCCTGCACCCGGATCTCGAGCCGGTCGCTGAGACCGGCCGCCGCGATCCGCTCGCGGGCGCGGTCGGCCTGCTCCACCGAGAGGGTGATGCCCACGCCCGAGACGCCGTGCTCGGTGGCGGCGTGCAGCAGCAAGGACCCCCAGCCGCAGCCCACGTCGAGGACCCGCATGCCGGGCCCGAGACCGAGCTTGCGGCAGACCAGCTCGAGCTTGTCGCGCTGCGCGTCGTCCAGCGTGTACGACGGGTCGTCCGGGCGGGTCCAGTAGGCGCAGGAGTAGACCATGCTGGGCCCGAGCACCAGCTCGTAGAACTCGTTGCCCACGTCGTAGTGGTGGCTGATGGCCGCCTTGTCGCGGGCCCGGCTGTGCCGCAGGCCGCGCAGCCGCCGGACCTCTTCCGGCGGTGGCGGCGGGGTGCGGCCGACCGCCTTCAACGCGACGGCGAGGCTCAGCATCTCGGCCCGCTCGCGGGGGGCGATCGAGCGCTTCGACGACGACTCCCGCTGGTCGGGGATCGGATGGCCGTTGGTCGGGCCCTTGTCGGACAGGAGCGACAGCGACGTCAGCACGTCGTACAGGCGGTCGGGGACATCGAGGTCTCCGGAGACGTAGGCCCGGGCCAGACCGAGCTCGCTTGGTGACTGCACCAGCCGGCGCACCGCGTCGGGGGAGTTGAGCAGCAGCAGAGGCGCGTCCGGCGGTCCCTCCTCGCTGCCGTCCCACGCCTTGACCCGTAGCGGCGGCGGCTGACGGAGGACCAGCTCGAGCAGGCGGCTGAAACGCTGGGCAGTACTCATCGTGATGCCTCCGAGAACTCTGCGCGGGGGTCCTGCAGCGAACCCAACGACACGACCTCGCGCTTGAAGAACAGCGCGAGGGTCCAGTCGAGGACGACCCGTACCTTGCGGTTGAACGTGGGCACCCGGCTCATGTGGTAGGTCCGATGCATGAACCAAGCCGGGAAACCCCGCAGCTTGATGCCGTAGACCTGCGCAACCCCCTTGTGCAGGCCCAGTGACGCGACCGAGCCGACGTGCTTGTGGATGTACGCCGAGGGCGTGCGCCCGTGCAGCACCAAGGCGATGTTGGTGCCGAGCCGCTTGGCCTGGCGTACGGCGTGCTGGGCGCTCGGACTGCACATCTGTCCAGGGTTGGTGAGGTCCGGGACGGCGGCGCCGTCGCCCGCGGCCCAGGCGCCGTCCTCACCCTCGACGCGCAGGTCGGTGCGGCAGCGCAGCCGGCCCTTGTCGTCAACGGGCAGGTCGGTGTTGGTGAGCACCGGGCTTGCCTTGACACCCGCCGTCCAGACGAGTGTCTCGGCTTCGAACTCGTCGCCGTCGGAGAGCACGATGTGGCCATCGACGCACGACTCCAGCCGGGTGTTGAGGCGCACGTCGATGTTGCGCTTGCGCAGCTCCTCGACGGTGTAGCGCCCCAGGTCCTCACCGACCTCGGGCAGGATCCGCCCGGTCGCCTCGACGAGCACGAAGTGCAGGTCCGCGGGCGAGATGTCCTCGTAGTAGCGGGTCGCGTAGCGCGCCATGTCCTCCAGCTCGCCGAGCGCCTCGATGCCCGCGTAGCCGCCGCCGACGAAGACGAATGTGAGCACGCGGCGCTGCAGCTCGCGGTCGGTGATCGACGATGCGATGTCGAGCTTCTCGAGCACCTGGTTGCGCAGGGTGATGGCCTCTTCCACCTGCTTGAAGCCGATGCCCAGTTCCTTGAGACCCGGGATCGGCAGGGTCCGGGCGATGGAACCCGGTGACAGCACGATGTGCTCGTAGGTGAGGTCGAACGCCTCGCCCCGGTTCGGCGCGACCCGCGCGACGCGCCGGCTGTGGTCCACCTTCGTCACCCGGCCGTTGAGGACCTCGCAGCGCGACAGGAGGGGTCGCAACGGGACCACGACGTGGCGGGGTTCGAGGCTCCCGGCGGCCGCTTCGGGCAGGAAGGGCTGGTAGGTCATGTAGGACCGGGGGTCGACGACGATCACCTCGACAGCGCGCCGCCGCAGTTCCCGCTTGAGCTTCTTCTGCAGGCGCAGCGCGGTGTACATCCCGACGTATCCCCCGCCCACGACCAGGATCCGGGTGCGCGCCGAAGTCACGGGCAGGGTCTGGGCCACGTCCGCAGCGTAAGCGCGTCAAGCTCGGCGCGGGCAAGCACCCGGGAGAAAAGCTCGTCCAACATCGGCTCGGTCAGCCGGCCGGTGAACGTGTTCTGCTGGCTGGGGTGGAAGCAGCCCAGCACCACCAGCCCGCCGAGCCCGACCTCGGCACCGTGCCCGAACCTGGGCCGCGGCCGTGAGGCCGGCAACCCGGCCCGCGTGCAGGGCGGCCAGCGTCGCCGCCCAGGCGAACCCGCCGAGCGCCACGACCACCCGGGTTGAGGGCAGCACCATGGCGAGCTCGGCGTCCAGCCAGGGTGCGCAGGTGTCCCGCTCCTGCGGGGTCGGGGCGTTGGCCGGCGGCGCGCAGCGGACCGCCGCGACGAGCCGGGTCGCGACCAGCCGTTGGCCGTCCGCCGCGTGCGTGCTGGTCGGCTGGGTGGCCAGCCCGGCCCGGTGCAGCGCCGCGAACAGCCAGTCGCCACTGCGGTCCCCGGTGAACACGCGTCCGGTGCGGTTGCCGCCGTGCGCCGCCGGCGCCAGCCCGACGATCAGCACCCGCGGCGACGGGTCTCCCCACCCGGGGACAGGTCGCCCCCAGTAGGGCTCGTCGGCGAACGAGCGGCGCTTCGCAACGGCAACCGTCTCGCGCCACTCGACCAGCCGGGGGCAGGCCCGGCAGACGGATACCCGGGCGTCGAGCTCAGAGGGCGTCGGCGCGGTCGACGCGAGACGGCGTACGTCGTCAGCGGTTGTCGCTACCGGGGTGTCCGCATCGGCCTGGTCGTCCGGCCAACCGGTGCCCGGCCGGACCGGGCTGTCGAACCGACCCACCTAGAGGCGGCTCTTGAGCAGCTCGACGGTGCGCCGCCAGGCAGCGCGGGAGTGCTCCTTGTCGTGGACCTCGGGGCGCTGGTCGTTGAAGAACGCGTGGCTGGACCCGGGATAGTCGTAGACCTCGACCGAGCCACCTGCCGTCTCGATGCCGTGGACCGCCTGCTGCACTCCGGGCGCCTTGGACGTGCCGTCCTCTTCGGAGGCATGGATCATGGCGTCCTTGTTGTGGTAGTTGCCCCACGTCGGCGCCATTTTCTCCCAGGGAACCGCGGGATAGAAGCCGACCGCGACCTTCACCTCGTCGGCGAGCGCGCCGCTCCACAGTGCGAGCGACCCGCCCATGCAGAACCCGACCGCCCCGACCCCACGGCTGGTGACGTCACTCGCGGCCGACCAGGTAGCGCGCCGAGCCGCCGATGTCCTGGGCCGCCTTGTCCATCGCCATGCCCATCAGCAGTCGCTGGGCCTCGTCGGGCTCGTCGGTGGAGGCGCCGTGGTAGAAGTCCGGGGCGAGTGCGACGAACCCCTCGGTCGGCGAACCGGTCGGCGACGTCCTTGACGTGGTCGACGAGTCCCCACCACTCCTGGATGACGATGACGCCAGGACCCTGGCCGGACTCGGGCACGGCGAGATAGCCGTCACAGGTGGCACCGTTGCTCGCAAAGCTCACCATGTCGCCCACGGGCGGGGCCTCCTCAAGAGGGTGCGTCCGCATCAGCGTCGCACGGGCCGTCCTCGGGGCACCAGTCCGGGTCAGGCGACGGACCAGGCGATGCCGTCGAGGATGTCGTGCTCGCTCACCAGGACCTCGTCGAGGCCGCGGCGTCGACCACGCAGGCCAGGATCAGCGCCCCCGCGCCGATGACGTCCACCCGGCCCGGATGCATGAACGGCAGGGCAGCGCGTTCGTCGTGACTCATGCCGAGGAGCCGCTCGGCCACCGAGTGCGCCTCGGCGGCCGAGATCGTGGACCGGTGGATGCGCTCGGGCAGGTAGGCCGGCAGGTCGAGGGCCATCGCCGCCACCGTGGTGACCGAGCCGGCCAGCCCGACCAGGGTGGCGGCCCGCTCGATCGGGACGGTCTCGGCGGCGACGGGCGATCGCGGCCTCGATGTCGGCACGGGCGGCGGCGACCTGCGCCGCGGTGGGCGGGTCGTCGTGCAGATGACGCTCGGTCATCCGCACACACCCGACGTCGACCGACCGGGCAGCCTGCACCGTCGTACCACCGAGCACGAACTCGGTCGACCCGCCGCCGATGTCGACGACGAGGAACGGTGTGTCGTAGCCGCCGCCGAGCAGCTCGCGCGTCGCGCCGACGAAAGACAGCTGCCGCCTCCTCGGTGCCGGAGATGACCTCGGGATCGACACCGAGCGCGGCGCGGACGCCGGCGACGAACTCGTCCCGGTTGGCGACGTCGCGCGAGGCCGACGTCGCGACGAACCTGACCCGCTCCGCCTTGGTCTCCTCGATGATCTCGGCGTAGCGACGGCATGCCGCGAACGTGCGCTCCAGTGCTGCTGTGGCGAACCGGCCGGTCCGGTCGACTCCCTCGCCGAGCCGGACGATCTCCATCAGCCGGTCGACATCGGTGAGGGTGTCGCCCTCGATGTCGGCGACGAGCAACCGGATCGAGTTGGTGCCGCAGTCGACGGCTGCGACGCGCGTCATGCCGGCTGGGTCTCGGGCGCCGCGGCGACGGCGACGCACGGACCGGCGTCCCACCACGGCGGAAGGGCGGCGAGTGCCTCGTCACCGAGCGGGTTGACCCCTGGACCGGCAGCGAGCGCGTGGGCCACCAGCACGTGCAGGCACTTCACCCGGTCGGGCATGCCGCCCGCCGAGATGCCGTCGATCTCCGGGACGTCCTCGATCTGTCGCCTGCGGTCGCAGGTAGGCCTCATGCGCCGCGCGATAGCCAGCGCGCAGGTCGTCGTCGTCGGCCAGCCGCTCGTTCATCTCGCGCATCATCCCGGTCGCCTCCAAGGTGCCGATCGCGCTGTTCGCGCGCGGGCACGTCAGGTAGTAGAGCGTCGGGAACGGCGTGCCGTCCGGCAGCCGGGGCTCGGTCTCGACGACGTCGGGCAGACCGCACGGGCAGCGGTGCGCCACGGCCCGCAGGCCCCGTGGCGGGCGGCCCAGCTGCTCGGCGACGGCGGCCACATCGGCCGGGTCCATCAGCGCTCCCCCGCGACCTCGACCGACTCCCACAGGTCGCCGAACCAGGGCTGCTTCGGCACCGGTCTCGTCGACCGCTCGGTCGCCGCCACGGGAGCCGGGGCCTCGTCCGGCTCGAGGACGATGTAGACCGTCTCGCCCGGCATCACGAAGTGCAGCCGCTCGCGCGCCTGCGCCTTGACGTAGGCCGGGTCGTTCCATCGCTCGCGGGACGCGGGTCAGCTCGGCGACGCGCTTCTCCTGCGCCGCGACCTTTGCCTCGTAGTCGCCGATGTCCCCGCGCTGGGAGAGGAACTCCCGCAGTGGGTAGGCCAGCGAGATCGCCAGCATGCAGACCACGAGCGCCAGCACGGCCGCGCGCCCGGTGAGGTTGGTACGACGAGCAGGCTGCTCGTCGGGTCCTCGCTTGGTGGCCATCGGTGCGATCAGGCCGGCAGCCGGGGGAACGCGGAACGGCCGGCGAAGCGCGCGGCGTCGTCGAGCTCTTCCTCGATGCGCAGGAGCTGGTTGTACTTCGCTACCCGCTCGGACCGCGCCGGTGCGCCGGTCTTGATCTGGCCGCAGTCGGTGGCCACCGCCAGGTCGGCGATCGTGGTGTCCTCGGTCTCGCCGGAACGGTGGCTCATCATGGCGCGGAAGCTGTTGCGGTGAGCCATCGCCACGGCGTCGAGGGTCTCGGAGAGGGTGCCGATCTGGTTCACCTTCACCAGCAGCGCGTTGGCTGCGCCTTCGTCGATGCCGCGCTGCAGTCGCGTCGGGTTGGTCACGAACAGGTCGTCGCCGACGATCTGCACGCGGTCGCCGAGCTGACTGGTCATCGCCTGCCAGCCCTTCCAGTCCTCCTCGTCCAGCGGGTCCTCGATGGAGACCAGCGGGTAGGACGAGACCAGGTCGGCGTAGTAGGCGATCAGGTCGTCTGACGACTTGGCCGCACCCTCGAACGTGTAGGACCCGCCCTCGAAGAACTCGGAGGCGGCGACGTCGAGCGCGAGCGCCACGTCGCGGCCGGGCTCGTAGCCGGCCTGGGTGATGGCGGTCATGATCAGGTCGAGCGCCTCGCGGTTGCTCGACAGGTCAGGCGCGAAGCCACCCTCGTCGCCGAGGCCGGTCGCGAAACCGCGCTCCTTCAGGACGGCCTTGAGGGAGTGGTAGACCTCGGTGCCCCACTGCAGGGCCTCGTGGAAGGTCGTCGCGCCGAGCGGCGCGACCATGAACTCCTGCACGTCGACGGCGGTGTCGGCGTGCGCTCCGCCGTTGAGGATGTTCAGCATCGGGACGGGGAGAACGTGGGCGTTGGGCCCACCGACGTACCGGAAGAGCGGGAGCTCGGCCGACTCGGCGGCCGCCTTGGCCACGGCGAGTGAGACGCCGAGGATCGCGTTGGCGCCGAGCCGGGACTTGTCGGAGGACCCGTCGAGGTCGATAAGCGCCTGGTCGACCAGTCGCTGCTCGCTGGCGTCGTAGCCGTGCAGCTCGGGCCCGATCTCGTCGAGGACCGCGAGGACCGCCTTCTGCACGCCCTTGCCGCCGTAGCGCTTGCTGTCGCCGTCGCGCAGCTCCACGGCCTCGAAGGCACCGGTGCTCGCGCCGCTCGGCACCGCGGCCCGGGCGATCGTGCCGTCGTCGAGCGCCACCTCCACCTCCACGGTGGGGTTGCCGCGCGAGTCGAGGATCTCGCGGGCGCCGACTGCGTCGATGCTCGCCACGGTCGTGCTCCTCATCTTCGGGGGACCGGTTCAGGCTACCGGCGCGGCGCCCGGCGCAGCGTGACCGCCCCGCATGCACCTCAGACGGCGAGGAGGGTGCGCAGGTGGCGGGCCGCGGTGAGCCGTGCGAGAGCATCTCGTCGTGGCGCTCGCGCATCGTTGCGCCGGGCCGGGCGGCGGCCAGGTCACGAGCCAGGTCGGCGACCTCGACGTAGCCGACGTAGTAGGTCGAGAGCTGCCCGCTCGTGAGCAGCACGCGCCGCCACTTGCCGGCGGCCTCGCCCTCCTCCTGGTGGCCGCGCTGCATCATCAGCGCCATGGCCTCCTGCTCGGTCATGCCGTGCGCGTGCACGCGGGCGTCGAGGATCGCGTTGATGGTCATCCGCAGCTGCATCTTCAGCTGCTGCATCCGGGCCGCATCGGCCAGGCCCTCGTCCGAGCGGTAGCCCGCGTCGGCCATCACCTCCTCGGCGTAGACCGCCCAGCCCTCGACGAACGACCCGCTCCAGAGCGCCTTGCGCACGTTGACGTCCGCGGCGTAGCGGCTGTTGTGCGCCAGCTGCTGCACGTGTCCCGGCATCGCCTCGTGCACGGTGAGGTTGTGCAGCATGTGCGCGTTGTACTCGCGGTAGAACGACTGGACGCGGTCGGCGGACCAGTCCTCGGGTGTCGGTGACACCGCGAAGTAGGTCGGCAGCGACTCCTGCTCAAGTGGGCCGGGCGGGTCGCAGTAGGCCACGGCCACACCGCGGTGGATCTCCGGCATCACGATGATCTTCACCGGGTCGTCGTACACCGTGACCAGGTCGTGCTCGATCACGAACTCGGTCGTCTGCTGCATCGCCTGCTCGCACAGCCCGACGATCGTCGCGTCGGTGACCTCGCCGTCGGCGGCGAGCCGGTCGAGCACCCGTCGTACCTGGCCCTCCGCCGGGCCATTCGGGTCGAGCCGCGCGGCCGTCTCGGCGATGTGCTCCTCGACCCGGACGAGGTCGCTCTCGGCGCGGGTGAGGACGGCGTCGGCGTCGCTCTCGGTGTCGAGGGTGAGCGTGAGCTTGCGGGAGAACTTCTCCGGGCCGAGCCGGGGCTCACCGTCGTCCCCGGCGTCGAGCTGGGACCGCAGCCAGTCGATGTGCGCGTCGATCGCGTCGATGGCCCGGTCTCGCGCTGGCTCGACCTCGCCGCGCAGCGCCGGCTCCTGGGTCAGGGCGCGCTCCAGCTCGGTCGCGAGCAGGGTGCGCGTCCCGGCGAACTGGCCGATCGCCGTCTCGACGTGCACGCGCGGCATCCGGCGCAGCGACCCCCGAGCGGTGTCCAAGGCATGAGGTACGGCGTGCAGCCGGCCGGCAGTGGATCGCAGCCGGTCGCCGAGTGGCGCGAACTCGCGCGCCAGCAACGTGTAGATCGCGGTGCCCGGGTTGGCGACCAGCGGGTCCCACTCGTGGTCGCGCAGCTCCTGCAGTGCGTACAGCCGGGACCGCAGCTCGGCGGCGAGGATCTGCGCGTCCACGCGGTCGGCCGGAGGGAGTGCGTCCAGCTGCAGTGCGTCCAGCTCGGCCAGCCGGGCGGTCGCCCAGCGCTGCTCGTCGTCGAGCGCTTCGGGACTGAGGTCTGTCAGCCGGTCGTCGAAGCGGTGGTCGCCGAGTGTGGTGGCGGCGTCCGGATGGCGCTCCAGAAGCTCGTCCAGCGTGCGCCGGGCCAGCCCCGGAAAGCTGTCAGAATCCGGCGCCCTCTCGGGGGTACCGGATTCTGACAAGGTGCTGTCGTCGGTCATCCGCCGACACTACCCGCGTCATCCCTTCCCTCCCGCGAGCCCGTCGGCCGCTCTTCGGCCTGCAGTGAGGGCTTCTCTACGGCGATGCTCGGACGCCCGGCCGGTGCCTGCAGGAACGCCGAGACATCGGCCAGCCGGATCTCGGGGTCAGAACCGAACTCGCGGAAGATCCGTACCGTGAGCGGGACGTCGTTGTCGACCGCGGACGTCTGCGCGAGCGTGCTCTCCCAGAGAGTCAGCATCTGCCACACGCTGTCGCCGAGGTGGACGAGGATGGCCTGCCGGAGAAACGGTGCCTCCGCGAACCGCCGGCTCATCAAGTTCTGGAACGTGACCTGGAACGCCTCGATGCGCTCGGGGTCGATGCGTCCAGTCGCGGTCGTGAGCACCAGCGCCATCGGTCCTCCTAACATCGGCTGTCCCATTCTGAATCGGGCACGCGCTTGGCGGAAGGGCGCGTATGCCACCTCCGGAAGCGAGATCACCCATGGCCAAGCTGATCTACTCGGCGCTCTCGTCGCTTGACGGCTACACCGCCGACGAGGACGGCAACTTCGACTGGGCGGCGCCGGACGAGGACGTACACGCGTTCGTCAACGACCTCGAGCGCCCGATCGGCACCTATCTCTACGGGCGCCGGATGTACGACACGATGGCCTACTGGGAGACCGCGCACACCCTCCCCGACCAGTCGGCTGCCGCGCAGGACTACACCCGGATCTGGCAGGGCGCCGACAAGGTCGTCTACTCCCGGACGTTGGACAACGTGGTCAGCGAGCGGACGCGCATCGAGCGAGAGTTCGACCCCGCTGCGGTCACGAAGCTGAAGCAGTCGGCAGGGAGCGACATCAGCGTCGGCGGTCCCGAGCTCGCCGCCGAGGCACTACGCGCCGGCCTTGTCGATGAGGTCCTGCTTTTCCTCAACCCCGTCGTCGTCGGTGGGGGCACCCGGGCACTGCCCGACCACGTTCACCTGCAGCTCGACCTGCAGGACGAGCACCGCTTCGGCAACGGCGTGGTCTACCTCCGCTACGGCGTGCGTCCTGACTCGGCAGCGCGGACGGCGTCGGCGTAACGGCGGGCGGCGGAGCGCAGCTCGGTCTCCGCGTCGGCCCCGGCAGCTTGCGCTTCGGCCACGAGGCGGAGCAGCCGACCACCGAACGACGCGTCCTCCGGGTCGGGCGACACAGGGACACCGGCCTTGGCTGCCCGGGACATCAGCTTCGACGCGAGCGCCAGCGCCGGCAGGCCCGTCGGTACGCCGTCCACCGCCGACTCCCGTCCCTTCTCGGCGGCCTTGAGGACCTCCCAGTTGGCCTCGACGTGCTCTGCCGTCGGGGCATGGGCATCAGCGAACACGTGCGGATGTCGGCTCACCAGCTTGGCGACGATGCCCGCGGCGACGTCGTCGATGGACCAGCCGCTGTCCGGGTCCTCGGCCGCGATGCGGGCATGGAAGACCACTTGCAGCAGCAGGTCACCCAGCTCTTCGCGCAAGTGGTCTCGGTCGCCGGTCTCGATCGCCTCGATCGTCTCGTAGGCCTCCTCGACGAGGTAGGTGACCAGCGACTCGTGGGTCTGCTTCGCGTCCCAGGGGCAACCGCCGGGCGAGCGCAGCCGGTCCATCACCGCGACCAGGTCGAGCAGGGCGGCGCCGGGAAGGTCGTAGGAGCCGGGCAGCATCTCGAGCTCGGGTGGCTCTGCAGCGGCTGCCACTGCGGCGGGCAGCGCGAGGCCGAGGGCGGGATCGCCGTCGTCGGCGACGAGCCACACGACCACGCCCTGCTGGGCGGCTTCGGCGACGAGGTGCCCGGCGAGCGCGCGCGGGTCGCGCTGGCTCACCACCTCGACCGGGACGTCGGCCTCGGCGAGATAGGGCACCGCGGGATGGTCGGGCGACCCGACCATGACGCGACCTTGCCGGAGCACCGACCACGCCTGAGCGGACAGCAGGCCGGGCGCGACCCGCGGGCTCGTAGAGAGGAGAACCAGGCGCGGACCGGTCATCGTGGTGCGGTCACTGCTGCGAGCCGGCGTCGCCGGACAGCTCCTCGACGGTTTTGGAGAGCCCGCCGCTGACGAGCGGCGCCAGTCCCTGGTCGGGATCCCAGCGGCCGTAGCGGGGGTTGATCTCGATCTCGGCGTCGCCGGCCGCGGCCGTGATCGCCTCGTTGGCGGCGTTGGGGTCGTTCTCCCCCAGCTTGCTGGCCAGCAGCTGGGTGCGGATGAACTGCTCGAGCTGGCCCGGCGGCACCACGGCCGCGGTCTGGCTCTCCGCGAGCTGGCGGGACAGATAGGCCCGCTCACTGACCTTCGCCGCCGCGGCGGGCTCGCGCACCGAGTCGAGGGCCTGGTCGCGCTGAGTGGCCACCTCACCTTCGCTGACGGTCACGCCGGCAGAGTCGGCTGCCTTCTCGACCAAGGTCGCCACGATCATCTGGAGCAGGATCGCGTGCTGCGCATCACCCGCGTTGCCCGACGGCACCGCTTCGAGATAGCTGGCGGTCTGGTCCTGCAGCTCGTCGACGCTGATCGACTCACCGTCCACGATGGCCGCGGTGCCGACCTGGTCGGCGCGGCAGGACGTCAGGAACGTCACCGCGAGAAGAGCAGCGGCGGCCACGGCGAACCCACGTGCAGCGCGGCTGCGGTGGGAAGTCGGGATCCTCGGACGGTGCATCGGGTCCTTGTCCTTAGGTCGTCTCGGTTGTGTCGGGTTGGGCGGTCGGCGCACCGTCGAGCAGGACTGCGTCGACGAGCTCGCGGCACCAGGACAGCATGTCGAGGTCACGCAGCGGCTGGCCACCCACCCTGGCGGTCGAGGGCTTCGGCACCAGGATGCTACGGACTGCCGGCTTGACCAGGGAGCCTGGGTAGAGCCGGGTCAGCCGGAGCTGCTGGCTCTCGCGCAGCTCAACCGGTGCGAACCGGACGTGGTTGCCGCCCAGGGCGATCTCCGCGAGGCCGGCCCGCCGGGCGTGCACGCGGAACCGCGCCACCTCGATCAGGTTGCTGACCGGCACCGGCGGCTCGCCGTAGCGGTCCTTGAGCTCGGCCCGCACCTGCTCCAGCGCCTCGTCGGAGTCGACGGCGGCCAGCTTGCGGTAGGCCTCCAGCCGGAGCCGCTCGCCCGGGATGTAGTCGTGGGGCAGGTGGGCGTCGACCGGCAGCTCGACCTTCATGTCGGCCAGCTCGGCGGTTGCCTCGCCCTTGAACTCGGCGACTGCCTCCCCGACCAGCCGGACGTAGAGGTCGAAGCCCACCGCGGCGATGTGACCCGACTGCTCCCCGCCCAGCAGGTTGCCGGCACCACGGATCTCGAGGTCCTTCATCGCGACATACATGCCGGCACCGAGGTCGCTGTGCGCCGCAATGGTCGCCAACCGGTCGTGCGCCGTCTCCGTGAGCGGCTTCTCCGGCGGGTAGAGGAAGTAGGCGTAGGCCCGGTCCCGTCCGCGGCCGACCCGCCCGCGCAGCTGGTGCAGCTGCGACAGTCCCATCACGTCGGCGCGCTCGACGATGAGCGTGTTGGCGTTGGAGATGTCCAGGCCGCTCTCGACGATGGTCGTGCAGACCAGGACGTCGGAGCGGCGCTCCCAGAAGTCGAGAACGACCTGCTCCAGCTGGTGCTCCCCCATCTGCCCGTGCGCCACCGCGATGCGCGCTTCCGGGACGAGGTCGCGCAGGCGGGCGGCAGCCCGGTCGATCGACTCGACCCGGTTGTGGATGTAGAAGATCTGGCCCTCGCGGAGCAGCTCACGGCGTACGGCGGCGCCGATCTGCTTCTCGTCGTAACCACCGACGAAGGTGAGCACCGGGTGACGCTCCTCTGGGGGCGTGAGGATCGTCGACATCTCGCGGATGCCGGTGACGGCCATCTCCAACGTGCGCGGGATCGGCGTTGCCGACATCGTGAGCACGTCGACGTTGATCCTCAGGTGCTTGAGCTGCTCCTTGTGCTCCACCCCGAAACGCTGCTCCTCATCGACGATGACGAGACCCAGGTCCTTGAACGTCACGTCGGACGACAAGATGCGGTGGGTGCCGATGACGACGTCGATGGTGCCCTGGGCCAGCCCCTCCTTGACCTCCCTGGCCTCCTTGTCGGTCTGGAAGCGCGACAGGGCGGCGACATTGACGGGGAAGCTCGCGTAGCGCTCGGCGAACGTCGACAGATGTTGGTTGACGAGCAGGGTCGTCGGCACGAGCACGGCCGCCTGCTTGCCGTCCTGGACTGCCTTGAACGCAGCGCGCACCGCGATCTCGGTCTTGCCGTAGCCGACGTCACCGCAGATCAGCCGGTCCATCGGGATCGTCTTCTCCATGTCGCGCTTGACGTCGTCGATGGTCTCGAGCTGGTCGGGGGTCTCGACGTAGGGGAATGCGTCCTCGAGCTCGCGCTGCCACGGCGTGTCCGGGCCGAAGGCGTGACCGGGGGCGCTGGTGCGCGCGGCGTAGAGGCGGATCAGCTCGGCGGCGATCTGTCGCACCGCCTTGCGGGCCCTGCCCTTCGCCTTCTGCCAGTCGGCGCCGCCCAGCCGGTGCAGTGACGGCTGCTCCCCGCCGACGTAGCGGGTCACCTGGTCGAGCTGGTCGGTCGGCACGAACAGCCGGTCGCCCGGCTGGCCGCGCTTGCTCGCGGCGTACTCGATCACGAGATATTCGCGGGTCGCGCCCTGCACGGTGCGCTGCACCATCTCGACGTAGCGACCGACACCGTGCTGCTCGTGCACGACGTAGTCGCCGGTGCGCAGCTGCAGCGGGTCGACCATGTTGCGTCGCCGGCTCGGCATCCGCCGCATGCTCTTGGTCGACGGCCCGGCCTGGCCGATCAGGTCGGTCTCGGTGAGCAGCACGAGCTTGAGTGCCTCGCTGAGGAAGCCACGGTCGAGCCCGGCACACGTCACGTGCACCACGTCGGGGTCAGGGGTCTCGGCGAGGGTGGGGTCGAGCCGGGCCGGGATGTCCTCACCGCCGAGGACCTCGACCAGCCGCTCGGCCGAGCCGTGGCCCTCGGTGACCAGCACGACCCGCCAGCCGGCACCGAGCCAGCCCTTGATGTCGCCGAGCGCCCGCGCGGTGTCGCCGCGGTAGCCGTCGACGGCGCGCGCCGCGACCACCGCGGTATCCCCGGGCTCCTCGTCCGATCCCTCCTCGGCCGGGGCGTCGAGGGTGAACGGGCTCATCGACCACCACGGGATCGCCCGCTCCAGTGCGGCTGCGCGCACCTCGGCGAGGGAGCGGTAGGCGGCCGCGCCGAGGTCGATCGGGGTCTGCGCGCCGGCGGCCGCGTTGGCCCAGGACGCCTCGAGGAACTCCTGGCTGGTCGCGAACAGGTCGTGGGCGCGGGTGCGGATGCGCTCGGGGTCGCTGAGTACGACGTGGGTGCCGGCGGGCATCTGGTCGAGCAGCAGCACCATGTCGTCGACGAGCAGCGGCGCCAGCGACTCCATGCCCTCGACGGCGATGCCGTTGGCGAGCTTGTCGAGCACCTCGACCAGACCGGGATGGTCGGTGGCCAGCTGCTTGGCCCGGGCGCGCACCTCGTCGGTCAGCAGCAGCTCGCGGCACGGCGGCGCCCACAGCCCGTTGTCGGCGATCTCGAGACTGCGCTGGTCGGCGACCCGGAAGTAGCGGACCTCCTCGACGGTGTCGCCCCAGAACTCCACCCGCAGCGGGTGCTCCTCGGTTGGCGGGAACACGTCGAGGATGCCGCCGCGGACAGCGAAGTCGCCGCGCTTCTCCACCAGGTCGACGCGGGTGTAGGCGGCGGCCGCCAACCGGCGTACGGCGTCGTCGAGCTCGACCTCGTCACCCGCGTCGACTGCGACCGGCTCGAGCTCGCCGAGGCCCGCGACGAGCGGCTGAAGCACGCTGCGGATCGGCGCGACGACCACCTGCAGCGGGCCGTGCGCCGGGTCGGTGTCGCTCGGGTGGGCCAGCCGGCGCAGCACGGCGAGCCGGCGCCCGACCGTGTCGCTGCGCGGGCTCAGCCGCTCGTGCGGCAACGTCTCCCAGGCCGGGAAGTCGGCGACGGCGTGCTCGGGCAGCAGGCTGCGCAGCGCGGTAGCCAGGTCCTCGGCCTCGCGGCCCGTGGCGGTCACCAGCAGCACCGGCCGGTCGGCCCGGCTGGCGAGCGCCGCCACGACGAACGGGCGCACCCCCGCCGGGGCGGTCAGGTCGAGCTCGGGGCGCGATCCGACCGGCCCGCTGCGGGCAGCCTCCAGCGCGCCCGCGATCGCCGGGTCGGCGGCGAGGACGTCGAGGATGCCGGTCAGGCTCAGCGCAGGTCTCCATGACGAGTGCGGACAGCACGTCAGCCCCGAACCGCAAGCGGACCGGGGGTGGCTTCCAGGGTACGTCGTGCAAGCCATCTCGCGATCCGGCTGCCCCGTCTCGCGGGTCGGTCGGACCGCCTATCGTCGGACGCGTCGCCCCAGCGGGGAGGAGAACACCGTGGACGCGCCCGCCCCCGTCGAGCCCGACGAGCACGCGGCGCTGCGCGCGGACATCCGCCGGCTCGGCAACCTGCTCGGTGAGTCGCTGGTCCGCCAGGAGGGCCCCGAGCTGCTGGACCTGGTCGAGCGGGTTCGTGGGCTGGCCCGCAGCGATCCGGCGGCGCTCGGCCAGGTGCTCGAGAGCCTCGACCTCCCGACCGCGGCCAAGCTCTGCCGCGCGTTCGGCACCTACTTCCACCTGGCGAACGTGACCGAGCAGGTGCACCGCGCCCGGACGATGAGCACCGAGCGCCAGGACAAGGGCAGCTGGCTGGCGCAGGCCGTCGACCGCATCTCCGAGTCGGGGCTGGACACCAAGGAGGTGGCCGAGCTGGTGTCGCGGGTCGCGGTGCGCCCGACGTTCACCGCCCACCCCACCGAGGCAGCCCGCCGCTCGATCCTGTCCAAGCGCCGGCGGGTGGCCGAGCTGCTCGAGACGTCGGTCCCCGGTGACGAGCGCCGCACCGACCGGCGCATCGCCGAGGTCATCGACCTGCTCTGGCAGACCGACGAGCTGCGTCAGGACCGGCCCGAGCCGCTCGACGAGGCGCGCAACGCGGCCTACTACCTCGACGAGCTGATGCTGCACACCGTCGGCGACGTGCTCGAGGACCTCGCCGAGGAGCTGGGCCGCCTGGGGATCGACCTGCCCGCGACCGCGACGCCGCTGCAGTTCGGCACCTGGATCGGTGGCGACCGCGACGGCAACCCGTCGGTGACGGCCGCCGTCACGGCCGACGTGCTCGTCCTGCAGCACGGACACGCGATCCGCGACATCACCCGGCTCGTGGACGACCTGATGCAGGACCTGTCGCCGTCGGCGAAGCTGGTCGGCGCGAGCGATGCCCTGCTGGAGAGCATCGCCGCCGACCTCGCGGCCCTGCCGGAGATCGAGGAACGCGTCCGGCGCATCAACGCCGGCGAGCCCTATCGCCTCAAGGGGCGGTGCATCCAGCAGCGGCTGGAGAACACCCGCGTGCGCATCGCCACGCGACGGGCTCACCAACCGGGTCACGACTACCTCGGTACGGCGGGTCTGCTGGCCGACCTGCAGCTGATGCGTGACTCGCTCTTCGACAACCGCGGCGAGCTGGCCGCGCGGGGGCGGATGGACCGGATCATCCGCACGGTGTCCGCGTTCGGGCTGCACCTGGCCGTCCTCGACGTTCGCGAGCACGCCGACGCGCACCATCACGCGCTGGCCCAGCTGTTCGACCGGCTGGGCGAGCAGTCGTGGCGCTACAACGACCTGCCGCGGGCGAACCGGCTCGCCCTGCTGCGCGCGGAGCTCGCCGGGCGTCGTCCCCTCGCGCCCATCCCGGCCGAGCTCGACGAGCAGGGCACCCGGACGCTCGACGTCTTCACGACGGTGCGCCGGGCGCTGGACCGGCTCGGCCCCGAGGTCTGCGAGAGCTACATCATCTCGATGACGCGCGGCGCCGACGACGTCCTCGCCGCGGTCCTGCTCGCTCGTGAGGCGGGCCTGGTCGACGTGCACCGCGACGTCGCGCGGATCGGCTTCGTGCCGCTGCTGGAGACGATCGACGAGCTGCGCAACGCCGGCGACCTGCTCGACGCGCTGCTCAGCGACCCGTCGTACCGGCATCTGGTCTCCCTGCGCGGCGACGTGCAGGAGGTGATGCTCGGCTACTCCGACTCCAACAAGGAGGCCGGCATCACCACGTCCCAGTGGGAGATCCACCGGTCGCAGCGCAACCTGCGCGATGTGGCAGGCCGGCACGGCGTACGGCTGCGCTTGTTCCACGGTCGCGGCGGGACGGTCGGCCGCGGTGGCGGACCGACGCACGAGGCGATCCTCGCCCAGCCGTGGGGCACGCTCGACGGCGAGATCAAGGTGACCGAGCAGGGCGAGGTCATCTCCGACAAGTACTCGCTGCCGGCGCTGGCGCGGGAGAACCTCGAGCTCACCCTGGCCGCCACGCTGGAGGCGACCGTGCTGCACCGGTCGCCCCGCATCAGTGACGAGACGCTGCGCCGCTGGGACGACGTGATGGACGTGTTCTCGGCTGCCGCGCAGGAGTCCTACCGCACGCTGGTCTCCGACCCCGACCTGCCGGCCTACTTCCTGCAGTCGACGCCGGCCGACCTGCTCACCGACCTGAACATGGGCTCGCGCCCGTCGCGACGGCCGGACAGCGGCCGCGGTCTCGAGGGGCTGCGCGCGATCCCGTGGGTCTTCGGGTGGACGCAGTCGCGGCAGATCGTCCCCGGTTGGTACGGCGTGGGCTCGGGGCTCGCCGCCGTCCGCGAGGCCGGCCTCGGTGACACCGTGGACGAGATGTTCGCCGGGTGGAACTTCTTCCAGACGTTCCTCTCCAACGTGTCCATGACGTTGAGCAAGACCGACCTGCGCATCGCGGGGCACTACGTGGACTCGCTGGTTGACCCCGACCTCCGCCATGTTTTCGACGCCATCACCGAGGAGCACGAGCGGACGCTCGCCGAGGTCCTGCGGGCGACCGGGTCCTCGGCCCTGCTCGCGGACAACCCGCTGCTCGCCCGGACGCTGCAGGTGCGCGACGCCTACCTCGAGCCGATCAGCTACCTGCAGGTCATGCTGCTGCGGCGGGCGCGCAGGGAGGCCGGTACGACGGAGGCCTCGCCGGACTTGCGCCAGGCACTCCTGCTGACGGTCAACGGCATCGCGGCGGGGCTGCGCAACACGGGCTGACGGCTCAGGTGTTGAAGGTGTTCTGAGCCTTCTCCATGCCGTCGATGACGAGCGCCTCGATCGCGTCGGCGGCTTGCTCGACGAGGACGTCGAGCTCCTTGCGCTCGGCCGCGCTGAAGTCGCGAAGGACGAATGCGGCTGCGTCCATGCGCCCCGGCGGGCGGCCGATGCCGAACCGGACCCGGTTGAAGTCACCGGACCCGAGTGAGCGCCGCAACGACTTCAGACCGTTGTGCCCGTTGTCGCCGCCGCCGAGCTTCAGCCGCAACCCGGCGTACGGCAGGTCGAGCTCGTCATGGACGACGACCAGGCGGTCGAGCGGGACCTTGAAGAAGTCGCGCAGCGCGGACACCGGGCCGCCGGACTCGTTCATGTAGGACCGAGGCTTGGCGAGCACCACGCGCTGCCCGGCGAGGCGGCCCTCGATGACGTCCGCCCGGGCCTTGTGCGACTTGAAGCGCCCGCCCATCCGCGCGGCCAGTGCGTCGACGATGCCGAAGCCGACGTTGTGGCGGTTGCCGGAGTACTCCGGTCCGGGATTGCCCAGGCCGACGACGAGCCAGAGACCGCGCGGGTCTGCGTCCTCGGACGTCACGTCGCCACGACCGGATCGCCGCAGCGCCCGGAGCAGGCTCAGCTCTCGCCCTCGTCGCCCTCGGAGCCACCCGCCGGTGCGGGCGCCTCGCCGTCGCCGGCCTCGGCAGCCGCAGCCTCGGCAGCAGCAGCCGCCTCGGCGGCCAGCTCCTCCTCGGTGGGCTCGTGCACGATGCCGACCTCGGCCTCGGCCTCGGCCAGCTCGGCCTCGAGCTGCTCGACCGTGGGCGCTGCCGTGATGTTGACGACCAGTGCATCCGGGTCGGTGACCAGGGTTGCGCCCTCGGGGAGGTGCACGTCGCTGGCGTGGATCTGCGAGCCGGGCTGTGAGCCCCTCGACGGAGACCTCGAAGCCGGTCGGGATGTTGGTGGCCTCGGCCTCGACGGACAGCGTCGGGTGGTCGAGGGAGATGAGGGTGTCGGGTGCGGCCTCGCCGACGACGTGCACGGCGACCTCGACCGTGACCTTCTCGCCGCGGCGGACGACGACGAGGTCGACGTGCTCGAGGAAGCCCTTGATCGGGTCGCGCTGGACGGCCTTGGGCAGCGCCAGCTCGCTCGCGCCGTCGAGCTCGATGGTGAGCAGGGCGTTCTGCACCTTGAGCGCGAGCATCAGCTCGTGGCCGGGCAGCGAGATGTGCCGCACGCTCGGCGCCGTGGCCGTAGAGCACGGCGGGGACCTTGTTGGCCCGCCGGACCCGGCGGGCGGCGCCCTTGCCGAACTCGGTGCGCGATTCTGCGGCGATACGGACCTCGGCCACGGTGCTGGACTCCTCGATGCGGTGCGTTCTACGGCGTCTTTCCGCGTACCCAGGGTGCGCGGTGATCGGGATGCCGGCGAGCGAGAGCCTCAACCACCGCGTCGATCACGGAGCCGTGAAGGGCATCCCTCGCCGGGCAACTGGGCAGTCCTGAGCCGCTCGTGCCCTCGCCGAGGCGGCGACCCAAACGCGCCCGGGTGCAGGACGGCGATCGCTGCCGGCGACCGGCTGCCGGTCAGCCGTTGCCGTCGAACAGGCTGGTGACCGAGCCGTCGTCGAACACCTCGCGGATGGCCCGCGCGAGCAGCGGCGCGATGGACAGCACCGTGAGCTTGTCGAACCGCTGGTCCGTCGGCGATCGGCAGCGTGTCGGTGACGATGACCTCGCTGATCCGGGAGTTCTTCAGCCGGTCGACGGCCGGGCCGGACAGGACGGCGTGGGTGGCCGCGACGACGACGTCGGCGGCGCCCGCGTCGAACAGCGCCTCGGCGGCCTTGGCGATCGTGCCGCCGGTGTCGATCATGTCGTCGACCAGGACGCAGGTGCGGCCGTCGACGTCACCGACGACCCCGTTGGCGCTGACCTCGTTGGGCACGTTCGGGTCGCGCGTCTTGTGGATGAACGCCAGCGGCGCGCCGCCGAGCCGTGTCGGTCCAGCGCTCGGCCACCCGCACGCGGCCGGCGTCCGGCGAGACGATCGTGACCTTGGCCGCGGTCGACCCGGCTGCCGACGTAGCCGGCGAGCAGCGGCAGCGCGAACAGGTGGTCGACCGGGCCGTCGAAGAAGCCCTGGATCTGCGCGGTGTGCAGGTCGACCGCCATCAGCCGGTCGGCGCCGGCGGTCTTGAACAGGTCGGCGACCAGCCGGGCCGAGATCGGCTCGCGGCCGCGGTGCTTCTTGTCCTGGCGGGCGTAGCCGTAGAACGGCGTGACGCACGGTGATGCGCTTGGCCGAGGCGCGCTTGAGCGCGTCGACCATGATGAGCTGCTCCATGATCCACTTGTTGATGCGGCGCGGCGTGGCTCTGGATCACGAAGGCGTCGCAGCCGCGCACCGACTCCTGGAAGCGGACGAAGATCTCGCCGTTGGCGAAGTCGTAGGCCGTGGTCGGGGTCAGCTCGATGCCGAGCTCCTTCGCGACCTCCTCGGCCAGCTCGGGGTGGGCGCGGCCGGAGAAGAGCATCAGCTTCTTCTCGCCGGTCGCCTTGATGAAGCTCATCGGTGCTGACCCTCTCGTGCGTCTGGGTTCCGTCGTGCGGCTGGCTCGCCCTGCGCGGCCGCGCTCGCGGCCGGACGCGCGTGCCGGCCCTGCGCCGGCGCGACCCAGCCGTCGATGTTGCGCTGCTTGCCCCGGGCGACGGCCAGCGCGCCGGGCGGGACGTTGTTGGTGATCACCGAGCCCGCCGCGGTGTAGGCGCCGTCCGCCGATCTCGACCGGCGCCACCAGCATCGTGTCGCTGCCGACCACGGACGTGCGTCGCCGACCTCGGTGTGGTGCTTGTCGACGCCGTCGTAGTTGACGAAGATCGTTGCCGGCGCCGATGTTCGACCCCTCGCCGATCGTCGCATCGCCGACGTAGGACAGGTGCGGCACCTTCGCGCCGTCGCCGACCGTGGCGTTCTTCATCTCGACGAACGCGCCGGCCTTGGCGCTCCGGCCCAGCCGGGTGCCCGGCCGCAGGTACGTGTAAGGGCCCGACGGTCGCCTCGGGCCCGATGTCCGCGCCGTACGACGTGGTGTCCGCGTGACGCTGGCGCCCGACCCGACCACGGTGTCGACCAGCGTGGCAGTTCGGACCGACCGTCGGCGTCCCGGTGCGACCGCGGTGCGTGCCGCGCAGCTGCGTGTTCGGGCTGCGATCACGACGTCCGGCTCGAGCGTGACGTCGACGTCGATCCAGGTCGTGGCCGGGTCGATCGACGGTGACGCCCGCGCGCATCCAGGCCTCGACGGTGCGGCGGTTGAGCTCGCGGCGCAGGCCGGCGAGCTGGACGCGGTCGTTGACGCCCTCGGTCTGCACCGTGTCGTCGGTGGCGAGGGCGCCGACCCGCTTGCCGTCGGCGCGCGCGATGCCGAGCACGTCGGTGAGGTACAGCTCGCCCTGGGCGTTGTCCGTCGTCAGCCGCGCGAGGCCGTCGCGCAGGGCGGCGACGTCGAACGCGTAGATGCCGGAGTTGATCTCGCGGATCGCCCGCTCGGCCGACGTCGCGTCCTTCTGCTCGACGATCGCGTCCACCGCGCCGTCGGCACCGCGGACGATGCGGCCGTAGCCGGTCGGGTCGTCGAGCTGCGCGGTCAGCACGGTCACGGCGTTGCCCTGCTCGGCGTGGTCGGCGACGAGCGCGCGCAAGGTCTCGGCGGTGAGCAGCGGGACGTCGCCGTAGGTCACCACGACGGTGCCGGTCGAGCTCGGGCAGCTCGGTCAGCGCGCACTGCGACGGCGTGCCCGGTGCCGTGCTGCTCGTCCTGCACGGCCGGTGCGGCCTTCGGGGCCGATCTCGGCGAGGTGGGCGGTGACCTGGTCGCGGCCGTGGCCGACGACGACGACGAGGTGCTCGGGGTCGAGGCCGCCGGCCGCCGCGACCGCGTGGCCCGACCAGGCTGCGGCCGCCGAGCGCGTGCAGCACCTTGGGGTCGCCGACTTCATCCGGGTGCCCTCGCCCGCGGCGAGGACCACGACGGCGGCCGGGCGGGCGGGGCTCACGCGGGAGCTCTCCTCGGCGGGACGTCAGCGGGATGGTCTTTCAGGCCCGACGATACCTGTCTTACGGGTTCCCACCCACCCCCGCTGTCACGCTCCGCGACCTGGACTCGAACCAGGACTATCTGAGTCAAAGTCAGACGTGCTGCCGATTACACCATCGCGGACTGACGTCCCGAGAATATCGCTAGCGGGCGGGTTGGGACGGCGCTCAGCTCGCGCGGAACTGGAAACAGCCCACCAGATCCCCTCAGCGCGTCGATAAGCGCGCGACCCGTCGAGGACCCGCACGGAGAGACACCCGTGATAGTCGGCACCGACGTTCTTACGGTTCGTCATTGGCTTGTGCCGCTTGAGGGTGCCTCGGCTGAAGCCGATCAGCGGTTCCTCCACGGTTTCGGCCCAGAACAGCTCGGCTGCTTTGATGTCGCCAGATTCATGGATGTGGACGGGTAACGCAACCGCTCCCGATCGACTCCGATCAGCTCAAGCCATCGCAGAAATAGCTGGATCATTCCGGGATCACTGTTGACGAACTTCAGGCGCTCGATCGGGCGCCAGGGTTTCGCCTTGGCGCCCTCGGCCCAGTAGGCAACGGCGCCAGCGATCAGCACCTCGCGGTCGGTGAGCTCACCGATCTCGTTCGCCCACCCGAGCTTCTCGTTCTGCCGCTCGGCAAAGACCACTCGACGGCGCTCCGCGAAGTATCGCTCTGCACCCGCGCGCCGCGCGTCATCGGACAGCCGCAGCCTCTCTTGGTAGGGCACATCACGAACCCAGAGCGACACCGAGCCCTTTGACACCCCCAATGCCGCAACGATCTCGGGGTAGCTAGCACCCGCAAGGCGCATCGCCCGAGCCCGTCTCCCGTAAGTCATCGCGCCGTCGCATGAACCAAGCCAACCGGCTGCCACCGACATTGCTGTGACCCGCACTGCGGAACTTACCGATCGCGCTTTCGCCAGTAGTAATACGTGGTCGGGTCGTCGGCGTAGGTAGTGCCATAGTCCGCCTCGAACTGGCACTTCGATCGTGTCGACAGCCGGATCGAACGCTCGCCATCCGGGGTCTCGCTCGATGCCGTCCAGTGACGCGCGCTCGGCGAGGCGAGGCATTCCGCTTGCGCCTCGATCAGCGATAAGCGGTTCGCGCCGCCTCCCATCGACACGAACCGAGTTGCGACAAGTCGTCTTGCCAGCCGCAGACGGTGCAGAACTCGAAGTCCCCGGTTCCTGCGTGGTTCAGGCAGCCGCAGCAGGGGCACGGGTACCCCGCTCGCACGACCCATTCGCGCATGAAGTCAGCCATCGAGCCGACGACGGCTTCAACGTCGAGATCGATCCAACTCCACCGCAGTAACTCGTCATGAGAGTCATCCAGGCTACGCAGAACGGTTGCCGTGCCGTCGTCGCCGAAGGCGAGGAAGGACGCTGGGAGGGTCTTGTCGCGCCAGGCGGCTTCGTTTCTGCCGCGAGGCGGTCCTATGGCCACACGTTCCACCAGCCGCCATCAGCTCGGAATCGCCCATCACCATCCCGGTACACGTCGCGCAGGAGCGGCGGGAAGGTCACTCCAAGGCGGCTCTCGGCTGCCCCCACGGCATCGAACGACACGCATGGATCATGCCGCGTCGCAGCGTCGTGAAGCGCCGGATATCGCTCGCCGGGCGCTCACCGTCGCGCCTCCTTCATCGGGGGTGGGTCGTGCCGGGGCTCGGCAGGACGCGCGTGAGCGTGGATTGTCCAGGTTACGCCTCCGTAGGTTACGGTGCCGTAAGGACGCGTCCCCAAACAGTGCAGGGCGCGAGACGACGAGGTGCCCCATGACTCCCACCCCCTGACCAGCTCGGACGTGACCGGACGCAACCGTCCTCGACCTCCCGACCGGCACCCTCGGCGACGAACGCAAGACGAACTTCGAGCAGGTGATGCTCTTCATCTTCATCGCGATCCCGTTCGCGGCCATCCTCGCGGCGATCCCGGTCGCGGTCCTGGGCGGCTGGATCGGCTGGACCGACGTCGCCATCTCGTTCGTGATGTACGCCGTCACGGGTCACGGCATCACCGTCGGCTTCCACCGCTACTTCACCCACGGCTCGTTCAAGGCCAAGCGCCCGCTGCGCATCGGGCTCGCCATCGCCGGCAGCATGGCCATCGAGGGTCCGGTCATCCGCTGGGTCGCCGACCACCGCAAGCACCACAAGTTCTCCGACAAGGAGGGCGACCCGCATTCGCCGTGGCGCTACGGCGAGACGCTCCCGGCCCTGATGAAGGGCCTCTGGTTCGCGCACATGGGCTGGCTCTTCGACGTCGAGCAGACCTCCCAGCGCCAGTACGCTCCCGACCTGCTCAGCGACAACGACATCGTCCGCGTCAGCCGGGCGTTCCCGCTGCTCGCGGCGGCCTCCCTCGCGATCCCGCCGCTGCTCGGCGGTCTGCTGACCTGGTCGTGGCAGGGCGCCGCAACCGCGTTCTTCTGGGGCAGCCTGGTCCGCGTCGGCCTGCTGCACCACGTCACCTGGTCCATCAACTCGATCTGCCACGCCATGGGCGAGCGGCCGTTCGACAGCCGCGACCGCGCCGGCAACGTCTGGTGGCTCGCGGCACTGTCGATGGGCGAGTCCTGGCACAACCTGCACCACGCCGACCCGACGTGCGCACGCACCGGCGTACTCAAGGGCCAGATCGACTCCGGCGCACGCGTGATCCAGCTGTTCGAGACCTGCGGATGGGCGTACGACGTGCGCTGGCCGCGCCAGGATCGGCTAGACGCACGCCGAGCAGCCTGATGTCGCCGGCCCGGCATGATGGCCGGGTGAGCGACCCAGCGACCAACCACGCATCCCGCACCGCCAAGCGCGACGGGCGCGCTCGCATGACTGGCAAGGAGCGTCGAGAGCAGCTGCTCGACATCGGCCGATCCCTGTTTGCGCAGAAGGGCTTCGACGCCACCTCTGTGGAGGAGATCGCACTCAACGCGGGCGTGTCCAAGCCGGTGGTCTACGAGCACTTCGGCGGCAAGGAAGGCCTGTACGCCGTCGTGGTCGACCGCGAGATGAGCAAGCTGCTGGCGGCCATCACGGGTGCCCTGACCAGCACGGGCAGCCCACGCCAGCTCCTCGAGCGAGCAGCCTTCGCGCTGCTCGACTACGTCGAGTCGTCGAGCGACGGGTTCCGCATTCTGGTGCGCGACTCGCCGGTCGCCCAGTAGACCGGGTCGTTCGCCAGCCTGATCAGCGACGCCGCCAGCCAGGTCGAGCACATCATGGTCAACCAGTTCAAGGAGCGCGGCTTCGACGCGGAGAACGCCCCGATGTACGCCCAGATGCTCGTCGGCATGGTCGCGCTCACCGGCCAGTGGTGGCTGGATGCTCGCAAGCCCGAGAAGGCCGTCGTTGCGGCCCATCTGGTCAACCTCGCCTACAACGGGCTCTCCGGACTCGAAGGCTCTCCGACCATCAGCCCGCGCCCCGAGTAGCCACGCGGACGAAAATTCGTCGATAGGGCAGACCGTCCCGAAGCTCTGCTGCGGGTACGCCGCCCGCAACCGCTCGGCGTACTCCGCGACGAACTCCGCCTGCTGCTCCTCGTCCAGCGCCGACAGCACCGGTCGCAGCCCGGTGCCCTTCATCCACTCGAGCACCGCGTTCGGGCCGGGGAGCACCTGCAGGTACGTCGTCTCCCACGCGTCGACTGCGCAGCCGAGCTCCGTCATTCGGCGCACGTACGTCACCGGCTCCTCGACGGCCGGCTGCGGAAGGTCGAGGTCGCCGAGAACCGGTCGCCACCGCGGCGATGTCCGCACCGCGGCGAGCTCGGTGTGCGTCGGCTCCCCGAAGTTGCCGGGCACCTGGAAGGCGAACCAGCCGCCCGGTGCGACGAATCCGACCAGCCGCCCGAGGAGGTCCAGGTGACCCGGCACCCACTGCAGCGTCGCGTTGCACATGAGCACGTCCACCGGCCGCGACGGCTCCCACTCGCGAAGGTCGCCCACCGAGAAGCGCACCCGGTCGCGGGCGTGGTCATGCTGCGCGCGCTCGACCATGTCCGCGGAGCTGTCCACGCCCTCGATGTCGGCGTCCGGCCACCGGTCCGCCAGGCCCACCGTGAGATTTCCGGGACCGCAGCCCAGGTCCACGACGTACGACGGAATCGTGCTGCCCGGCTCGCTCGTTCTGCCCACTCGGGCCAGCAGGTCCCGGAACGGCCGGCCGCGCTCGTCGGCGAACCGGAGGTACTGCGCCGGATCCCACTTCACCCCGTCACCGCCTCGCTCGTACTATCTCGACGTCGAGATAACCTGCCACCCGCTGTCTCTTGATGTCAAGAGACTTGGCGCCGATAATCTCTAGCGGTCGGAGAGGCAGGTGCCCAGCGTGCAGGACGAGGTCGATCGCCTGGTCGCGGCATGGCGGCGGGAACGCCCCGACCTCGACGTCCGGCCGTTCGAGGTGCTCAGCCGGCTGACCCGGCTGGCTCGCCATCTCGACCGCGCCCGCCGCGCCGCCTTCGCCGAGCACGACCTCGAGGTCGGGGAGTTCGACGTCCTCGCCGCACTGCGCCGGGCCGGCGACCCCTACGTGCTCTCCCCCGGGCAGCTGCTCGCCCAGACGCTGGTCACGTCCGGGACGATGACCAACCGGATCGACCGGCTGGAAGAGCGTGGCCTGGTGCAGCGCCGGCCCGACCCCAACGACCGCCGGGGCGTGCACGTCAAGCTCACGGCGCAGGGCAAGCAACGCGGTGACGCGGCTCTGGCCGACCTGCTCGACCGCGAACGCGAGCTGCTGGCCGGGCTGAGCCCGAAACAACAGGACGCACTGTCAGCGTTACTCCGTCAGCTCGTCATCCCGTTCGAGCCGGCAGAGCAGACCAACACGCAAGTAGGCCAGCCATGAACGACAACGCCCGCCAGGTCCAGCGCATCTACCTGACGCTGATCCTCGGCAACACCCTCGCGGCGTCGTTCATCTGGGGCATCAACACTCTGTTCCTGCTCGACGCCGGTCTGAGCAACTTCGAGGCCTTTGCCGCCAATGCGTTCTTCACCGCAGGCATGGTCCTGTTCGAGGTGCCGACCGGCGTCGTGGCCGACACTGTCGGCCGACGTGCGTCGTACCTCCTCGGCACCCTCACGCTGGCCGGCTCGACCCTTCTCTACTACTTCATGTGGCAGCTCAAGGCTCCGTTCTGGGCCTGGGCACTGGTGTCCGTGCTCCTCGGTCTGGGATTCACGTTCTTCTCCGGCGCCGTCGAGGCGTGGCTGGTGGACGCGCTGCGAGCGAACGCCTACGACGGCCCGCTCGAGCCGGTCTTCGGACGCGGCCAGATGGTGACCGGCATCGCCATGCTGGGCGGGTCCGTCCTCGGCGGCGTCGTCGCGCAGGTCACGACGCTTGGTGTGCCGTTCCTGATGCGCGTCGCCGTGCTCATGGCGATGTTCCTCTTGGCGTCCCGCGTCATGAAGGACGTCGGCTTCACACCACGTCGCGCGACGCATCCGCTCCAGGAGGCGAAGGCCATCCTGTCCGCGTCGATCACCCAGGGGCTCGGCAACCGTCCAGTGCGTTTCGTCATGCTCGCCGCCCCGTTCACGATGGGCGTCAGCATCTACGTGTTCTACGCGTTGCAGCCATACCTGCTGGACCTGTACGGCGACCCGGACGCCTACTCGATCGCGGGGTTGGCAGCGGCCATCATGGCGGGGTCGCAGATCGCCGGCGGCTTCGCGGCCCCGAAGATCCGCGGGCTGTTCCGCAAGCGGACCACCGCCCTCATCGGAGGCACGCTCGCGAGTTGCGTAACGCTCGCACTGCTCGGGTTGGTCGACAACTTCTGGCTCGCCCTCCTCCTGCTCGCGCTCTCGGGTCTGCTGTTCGCAGCGGAGCTGCCGATCCGGCAGGCCTACCTCAACGACATGATCCCGTCGCAACAGCGGGCCACCGTGCTCTCGTTCGACTCGTTGATGGGCAGCAGTGGCGGCGTCGTGATCCAGCCAGTGCTCGGCAAGGCCGCCGACGTCTGGAGCTACGGCACGTCCTTCGTGGTCGCGAGCGTGTTCCAGCTGATTGCGGTGCCGTTCCTGGTGCTGAGCCGCCGGGAGCGCACGCCGGCAGACACCGCCGTCGGTGACGCACCCGCGCCGACGGTCCCCTGAGACTGGGTCAGGCTCACGGGGCCGTGACCGCGACCTGGCGTTTTTGACGTCCTCCCTCCGGGATCCGGCATCATGCGCGGATGACCGAACCCGAGGGCTACGAAAAGGTGCTGTTCCGTCTGCCGCCCGAGGGGGATGGATGGCCGCCTGTTTCGGTTGAAGGCATGTGGGCAGAGCGGGTTCAGCCGAACGTTTATCGGATTGCCAACGCCCCCTGGTTCGTCAGGAACCTCGCGGTGGGCGACCTCGTGCGCACCGAGCCCGGAGATGACGGGGCGATGTGGGTTGTCCAAAGGCTTCGCCCGTCGGGTCGGCTGACCGTTTGGGTTGCGCCCTCCAAGGAAGGCCCCCTGAAGGGCAACGTCAGATCAGTGCTTGAAGCGTTCGCCGGAGTGGGCGTCGCCGGGGAAAGCGTCGACGAGCAGTACGGTCAGGTCGGGGAACCGTACGGCCTAATCGCTCTGGATATCCCGGCAAACGTGCCCCTGCGCCCGATATGGGACCTGCTCATGAAGGGCTTCGATCTCAACTGGTGGGGCTTTGATGAGGGCTGCGTCAACACAGAATGGCGTTCCTTCAAGCGAGCCAAGAGTTAGCGCCTCGCGTGGCCTAGTCCACCTGATCGGCCAGCTCGAGCCATCGGTCCTCCATGACCGCCCGCTCGTCGCGCAGGCCGCGAAGCGCCGCGTCAAGACCGAGCACCCGCTCGTGGTCGCTGGCCGCGGCCGCCATCTCGGCGTACACCTTGCTCTCGCGCTCGCGCAGCTTCTCGAGCTGGCGCTCCAACCGGGCCAGCTCCTTGCGCGCCGCCCGCACCTCGCCCGCCGAGCTGTCAGACTCTCGGCTCCCGCCGACGCCACGAGATTCTGACAAGTCGGAGGAGACCCGCGCGGCGCGGCGCAGGTCGAGGTACTGGTCCACCCCACCGGGCAGGTCGCGCAAGCCACCGTCACCAAGCAACGCCACCACTCGGTCGCAGATCCGCTCGAGGAAGTAGCGGTCGTGCGAGACGACGAGCAGCGAGCCGGGCCAGTCGTCGAGCAGGTCCTCCAGCGCCGTCAACGTGTCGATGTCCAGGTCGTTGGTCGGCTCGTCGAGCAGCAGCACGTTGGGCTCGTCCATCAGCAGCCGCAGCAGCTGCAGCCGTCGCCGTTCCCCGCCGGAGAGCTCGCCGACCGGTGTCCACTGCCGGTCGCCGACGAAGCCGAACCGCTCACACATCTGCGTCGCCGTGATCTGCCGGCCACCGCCGAGGTCCACGACGCGGCGCACCATCTCCACCGCCTCCAGCACCCTCAGCGACGGGTCGAGCTCAGTGACGTCCTGCGACAGGTATGCGGCCCGCACCGTGATCCCGCGCACGACCTTGCCCGAAGTCGGGCGCAGCTCGCCGACCAGCAGTCGCATCAGCGACGTCTTGCCCGAGCCGTTCACACCGGCGATGCCCACCCGGTCACCGGGACCGAGATGCCAGGTCAACCGGTCCAGCAGAGCGCGGTCCCCCACCTGCAGCGTCGCGTCGTGCACGTCGTACACGGTCTTGCCGAGTCGCGCGCTGGCGAAGCGCATCAACGCGACGCCGTCGCGCGGCGCGGGCTCCTCGGCGATCAGTGCGTTGGCGGCGTCGATGCGGAACCGCGGCTTGGACGTGCGCGCGGGCGGGCCGCGACGCAGCCAGGCCAGCTCCTTGCGGACCAGTTGTGCCCGGCGCGAGTCGGTCGCCGCCTGCACCCGCTCGCGTTCGGCACGCGCGAGCACGTACGCCGAGTAGCCGCCGTCGTAGGCGTGCACATCGGCGCCCTGCACCTCCCAGGTCGCCGTGCACACCGCATCCAGGAACCACCGGTCGTGCGTGACGACGACGAGTGCCTCGCGACGAGCCGCCAGGTGACGCGCGAGCCAGTCGATGGCCTCGACGTCGAGATGGTTCGTGGGCTCGTCGAGGACGAGCAGGTCGTGCTCGCCGACGAGTGCCCGGGCCAGCGCCACCCGGCGTCGCTCGCCGCCGGAGAGCGGCCCGAGCGGGCGGTCGAGCATCTGGTCGAGAGCGCCTCGCTCACCGAACAGCCCGGCGAGCACCTCGCGGACCCCCGCCTCCGAAGCCCACTCGTGCGCCGGCCCGGCACCGACGACGGTCTCGCGCACCGTCGCGTCGAGCGGCAGGTCGTCGTGCTGCGCCACCACGCCGACCCGCAGTCCGCCCGCGTGGGTGACGCGACCGCTGTCTGGCGCCTCGGCCCGGGCGAGCAGGCGCAGCAGCGTCGACTTGCCGTCGCCGTTGCGCCCCACCACGCCGATCCGGTCACCGTCGGCCACGCCGAGGGAGACCTCGTCGAGCAGGGTGCGGGTGCCGTAGGACTTGCTGACGTTCTCCAGGTTGACCAAGTTGCGGGCCACTCACGACCTCCGCGGGCCGGCCGCCTCGACCAGCCGCGCCGCAGGCGCGGGCCCGGAAGCGCGCTTCACCGAGGAGCACACGCCGCTGGCGCCGAGGGCGACGGCGATGTCCAGGGCATGCTCGTTGCCGCTCGCGAGGAAGGCGACGGTCGGCCCACTGCCGGAGACGATCCCGCCGAGCGCGCCGTGCTCCTCACCGAGGTCGAGAGCCTGCCGGAGCGATGGCCGGAGGCTGGTTGCGGCCGGCTGCAGGTCGTTGCGCAGCGCGGCGCCCAGCGCGTGCGGGTCACCGGCTCGCAACGCCGCCATCACCCCGTCGGTGATGCGCGGCTCGGGGAGCACGCGGCGGCCGCGGAGGCGGTCGCACTCGGTGTACACGTCCGCGGTGGACAGCCCCTCGTCGGCCAGCGCCAGCACCCACTCGAAACGGCCGCGGGCGAGCGCTGGCGTCAGCTGCTCGCCCCGCCCCACGCCCAGGGCGGTGCCCCCCATCAGCGCGAACGGGACGTCGCTGCCGAGCTGGGTCGCGAGCGCGTGCAGCTCGGTGCGGGGCAGCGCCGTCCCCCACAGCGCGTCGCAGGCCACCAGGGCGGCCGCCGCGTCGGCGCTGCCGCCGGCCATCCCACCGGCGGTCGGGATGCCCTTGTGCAGGTGCAGGTGCACGCCGGGGTCAAGCCCGGTGTGCTCGGCCAGCAGGATGGCGGCGCGAGCCGCCAGGTTGGTGGTGTCGGTGGGAACGCCCTCGGTGCTGATGTCGCGGTCGCTGCCCACGGTCACCTTCAACGACGTCGCCTCGGACGCCGTGACGTCGTCGTAGAGCGAGACGGCGTGGAAGACCGTCGCCAGCTCGTGGAAGCCATCCGGCCGCCGGCCGCCGACGGCCAGCTGGAGGTTGATCTTCGCGGGGGCCCGCGCGGTCACCGAGGCCATGGCCGTCACGATAGGTCCGACCCGGGCCGGTGCTCCGCCAGCCGCGCGAAGTCGGCGACTCCGAGCGACTCGCCGCGCCGCTGCGGGTCGATGCCCGCGGCCCGCAGCGCCTCCTCGGCCCGGGCCGGTGAGCCGGCCCAGCCCGCCAGCGCGGCTCGCAGCGTCTTGCGGCGCTGGGCGAACGCCGCGTCGACGAGGGCGAAGACCTCCGGCCGCGGCGCGGTCGTGGCGGGCGGCTCCCTCCGATGCAGCGCGACGAGGCCCGAGTCGACGTTGGGCGCGGGCCAGAACACCGTGCGCCCGACGGAGCCGGCGCGGCGCGCCTCGGCGTACCACGCGACCTTCACCGACGGCACGCCGTAGACCTTCGAGCCCGGTGGGGCGACGAGGCGGTCCGCGACCTCGGCCTGCACCATCACCAGCCCGTGGGTGATCGACGGGAAGCGGCTCAGCAGGTGCAGCAGCACCGGCACCGCGACGTTGTAGGGCAGGTTCGCCACGACCGCACTCGGCTCGGCGGGCAGGGTGTCCAGCCGCAGCGCGTCGGCATGCACGACGTCGAGACGCGCGGCGTACGACGGGGCGCGGGCCGTGACCGTGTCGTGCAGGGCGCCCGCAAGCACCGGGTCGATCTCGACGGCAACAACGCGGCCCACTGCCGGGAGCAGGCCCAGCGTGAGTGAGCCGAGCCCCGGGCCGACCTCGAGCACGACGTCGTCCGGCGACACCTTGGCTGCGCGCACGATGCGGCGCACCGTGTTGGCGTCGATGACGAAGTTCTGCCCCAGTGCTTTGGTCGGTCGCAGGCCGAGTCCAGTCGCGAGGTCGCGGATCTCGGCCGGGCCGAGGAGGGACGCAGCGGGGCCGGTCGGCACCGGCGGGTGCGTGCCGTCGGTCAAGTGCGGCCGTTCGCGCTCAGAGGTACCGGCCGCACACCGGCCACTGCCCAGCACCACTGCGCTTGTAGAGGATCTGCGCGCGGTAGGTCTGCTCGGACGCGCCGTGGTCGGTGGGGACTCCGGTGCCGCCGACGGAGTGCCAGGTGCTGGCAAGGAACTGGTAGAGGCCGTAGTAGGGCCCGGCTGGGTTGTAGGCGTTGGGGTTGCCGCCGGACTCGCACCGCGCCAGCGCTGCCCAGTTGAGGCCGTCGGCCTCCGGGTTGTTCTGGGGACGCGCCTTGGTGCCGACCAGGACCACCTGGGTCACGGGCTTCACCGCGACCCGGTCGCTCAGCCGGCGGCGGGTGTAGAGCTTGCCGTCGAGGAAGGTGCGCTCCCAGGTCAGCACCCGGGCACCGACCTTGCCCTTCTTCACGATCCGCGTCTCACCCTTGAAGAGGTCCGCCGACGTCTTCCTGGTGGTCTTGAAAGGAATGGCGATCTCCTGGGCGACGAGCTTGCCGTCCACTCGCGTGACGGCGAGCACCTGTTCGTCGGCCGGCACGTCCGTCAGCTCGGCGTTGATCCGGTCCTGCGGTCGCAACGTGATGCCGCCCTCCGCGAGTGCCTCGCGGACCGTCGCGGCGTTCGTGGTCAGCTCGGAGCGCTTGCCGTCCGCGAGGAATGTGAGGTCGTGGGGCAGCCGCACGTCGAGGTCGATTCCGCCGCGGGAGATGCGACGCCGACCGGGAGGCGGAGACAGCAGCACCCTCGGTGCGTACGCCGAACATCATCAGGGCCTCGTCGACTGTGCGGGCGGTGGTCCAGACCCGGCGGCTCTCGCCGTCGACGGTGAGGTCCACCGGGCGGCCGAAGCGGACCGTGATCCGGTCGCCGCTGTCGAGCCGCTCGTCGGGGGTGGGCACGACGAGATCGTGGGGGCCGACGGGGATGCCCTGGTGCGCCAGCACGTCGCCGACGGTCCGCCCGAAGCTGCGGACCTCGCTGACCTGGCCGTCGACCGAGAGCGTCACCGTCTTGTCGAATGCGACGAAGGCAGTCGTCCCACCGACCAGAGCCGTCACCACGATGGCCTGCAACAGGCGGGCGATCAGGCGGTGCGGCACCCGAGGAACCTAGCCATTTTCGGCGTGATCATGCAAAAGCGGTCAACATCGTGCGCACCGAAACTGCATGATCACCGCCCGTATCCGCTTTCCCCCAGTGGCACGCTCACTCTCCCCAAGTGGCACGCTCACTCTCCTCCCAGTGATCATGCAGTTCCTGCGCGGTCACCAGGGGTCGAAGGCGCGGTCGGTGTTGGCGGCGACGGCGCTCGCCAGCTCGTCGACCGGGACCTGCTTGACGTCCGCCATGGCGCGGAGCGTGAGCGGGATGAGGTACGACGCGTTGGGCCGGCCTCGGTAGGGGGTGGGCGTCAGGAAGGGGGCGTCCGTCTCGACGAGCAGGTGCTCGGTCGGTGTGACGGCGAGCGCGTTCCGCAATTCCGCCGCATTCTTGAACGTCACGGTGCCGGCGAAGGACAGCCAGTAGCCGCGCTGGACGCACTCGCGCGCCATCTCCACATCGCCGGAGAAGCAGTGCAGGACGACCCGGTCGGGCGATCCTTCCTCGGCCAGGACACGGAGCACGTCTTCGTGCGCATCGCGGTCGTGGATCACCAGCGCCTTGCCGTGCCGCTTCGCCATCTCGATGTGCCCGCGGAACGACCGGTGCTGAACCGCCCGGCCCGTCTCGCCCGTACGGAAGTAGTCGAGCCCGGTCTCGCCGACGGCGCGCACCCGCGGGTCGGCGGCAAGCCGGTCGATCTCCGCGAGCGCGTCGTCCAGCGCCGTCTCGTCACCGTCACGCACCAGGCGCGGTGCTTCGTTGGGGTGCAGCGAGACACCGGCGACGATCTCGTCGTACCGGTTGGCCGCGTCCGCGGCCCACCGCGCGCCGTCGAGGTCGCAGCCGATCTGCACGATCCTCGGTACGCCGACGGCAGCACCGAAAGCGAGCGCGTCCTCGACCGGAAGTCCGCGCTCGCCGTCGCGGCCCTCCACGCCGATGTCGAGATGGCAGTGGCTGTCGGCGACCGCGACGGCGAGAGGCTCGGGCAGCGGTGGGTGGCCGGAGCTCACGTCGTGGCCTCGGCTTCGAGGCGCGCCAGCTCCTCCTCGACGATCGACGGGTCGAGCTTGCGGAAGATCACCGTGGGTGCCTGCAGCGGCGTGCCGACGTCGATCGGGATGCTCTCCCACCGCGCGGCCGCGGCGGCGTAGTCGCCCTGGATCACCGGGTAGTCGGCGTTGCCCTCCTCCGACACCTCGCGCACCTCGGGCAGCCCGGACCACACCCCGGTGCCGCCGAGGAGCTCGTGCACCTGCTGCGCGGCGTGCGGCAGGAACGGCGTGAGGATCGTGTTGCAGTCGCGCACGGCCTGCAGGGCGACGTGCAGCACGGTGGCCATCCGGGCGGGGTCCTCGGTCTTGAGCTTCCACGGCGCCATGTCGGAGATGTACTTGTTCACCTCGGAGACGACACGCATCGCCTCGTTGATCGCGGCCTTCTGCTTGGACTTGGACAACAGCGCGCCGACGTCGTCGAAGCCCTTGCGGACGGTGCCGAGCAACGCCTCGTCGTCAGCGGTCAGGTCGCCGGCCGGTGGGACCGACCCGATGTTCTTCGCGGCCATCGACACGGTGCGATTGACCAGGTTGCCCCAGCCGGCAACGAGCTCGTCGTTGGTTCGGCGGACGAACTCCGCCCAGGTGAAGTCAGTGTCCTGTGCCTCCGGGCCGGCGACCGCGATGAAGTAGCGCAGCGCATCGGCGTCGTAGCGGTCGAGGAAGTCGCGCACGTAGATGACGACCGACCGCGAGGACGAGAACTTGCGGCCCTCCATGGTGAGGTACTCACTCGACACCACCTCGGTCGGCAGCCCCAGCTCGCCGAGCTCGCCGGGCTTGCCGCCGCGGTCACCCTTCCCGTCGTACCCGAGAAGGATCGCCGGCCAGATGACCGAGTGGAAGACGATGTTGTCCTTGCCCATGAAGTAGTACGACGACGCGTCGGTGCCGTCATCGGGCTGCCACCACTGCCGCCACGCGTCCGGGTCACCACTGCGCTTGGCCCACTCGATCGACGCGGACAGGTAGCCGATGACCGCGTCGAACCAGACGTAGATGCGCTTGTTGGACGACTCGTCCCAGCCTTCCAGCGGGATTGGCACGCCCCAGTCGAGGTCGCGGGTGATTGCACGAGGCTGGAGGTCCTTGAGCAGGTTGGTCGAGAACTTCAGCACGTTCGGTCGCCAGTCGGTGCGCTCGGACAGCCAGGCGCCCAGCGCATCGGCGAGCGCCGGAAGGTCGAGGAAGAAGTGCTCGGTCTCGACGAAGTCCGGCGTCTCGCCGTTGATGCGGCTGCGCGGGTTGATCAGGTCGGTCGGGTCGAGCTGGTTGCCGCAGTTGTCGCACTGGTCGCCCCGGGCGCTGTCGTAGCCGCAGATCGGGCAGGTGCCCTCGATGTACCTGTCCGGCAAGGTCCGACCGGTCGACGGGGAGATCGCGCCCATGGCGGTCTTGGCCACGATGTAGCCGTTGCGGTGCAGCGTGGTGAACAGCTCCTGGACGACGGCGTAGTGGTTGCGCGTCGTCGTCCGGGTGAACAGGTCGTAGCTCAGGCCGAGCCGGGCGAGGTCCTCGACGATGACCCGGTTGTAGCGGTCGGCCAGCTCGCGGGTCGACATGCCCTCGGCGTCTGCCTGCACCTGGATCGGGGTGCCGTGCTCGTCGGTGCCACTGACCATGAGGACGTGGTGGCCCGCCATCCGCATGTAGCGGCTGAACACGTCGGAGGGCACTCCGAAGCCGGACACGTGTCCGATGTGCCGCGGCCCGTTGGCATAGGGCCAGGCGACCGCGGTGAGGATGTGGCGACGCATGCTCCCAGCCTACGGGCGCGGCTCAACCGCAATTCCCAACCCACACCCTGCAAGTGATCATGCAGTTCCGGCGCGCCGACTTCTAGGGTGCGCCGCCTTGCTCGCCGCAATTCAGAGAAACGCCCCCGGAAAAGCAGCCACCACCAGCAGGGAAACCACAGCGGACGTGCCATATCCCACCAGGCTGACCTTCAGCAGGGAGTCTTTCACTCGAGTGCCCCCGGGCCACCGAACTGGGCTCTCACCACGCAGCCGAAACAGCCATAGCAGGAGCCAGAGCACAGTGACGACTGATGCGGGCGCGAAGACGATCGTCCAGCTCAACCAGGCAGCGCCTCTATCCGGAACTCCGAGCTCTTGGACAAGCAAGCCGACAAGCCAGCCAGCCAGCACAAATACCGGAGTGAGCATCAAGAGATAGGGCACCACCCAGCTCATGAACTGGCTCTGCACTTCCCGTGGCTCGCCCATAGCGGCTTTGGCGTACATCTTCTCGGGGCTCGTCCCATTCGCCAGGGCCTCGGATCGGCACCCAAGGACGACCAGACGTTCCGCAAGGTTGATCACGGCGCGGTCCGCTGGAACTGCATGATCACCTGGAGGGGTTGTTGGGCTTGGCGGCGACGACGGCGTCGAACACCATTCTCTTTGGCACACCGGACTGCTCGGCCACCGCGGCGATCGCCTCCTTGCGCGGCTCGCCGGCCTCCTCGCGATCCGCGACCCGTCGGGCCAGCTCGGCCTGCTCCACGCCGCCCGGCTCGGCCGGATCGGCGCCGGCAAGCACGAGCGTCACCTCACCCCGAACTCCGTCACCCGCCCAGGAGACCAGCTCGTCGAGCGGCCCCCGGCGTACCTCCTCGTAGGTCTTCGTCAGCTCCCGGCACACCGCCGCGCGCCGCCCTGCCCCGAACGCCTCGGCCATCGCGGCCAGCGTCGCGGCGAGCCGGTGCGGCGCCTCGAAGAACACCAGCGTCCGCGGCTCGGCGGCCAGCGACCGCAGCCGCGCCGACCGCTCGCCCGCCTTGCGCGGCAGGAACCCCTCGAAGCAGAACCGGTCGACGGGCAGCCCCGAAACCGCGAGCGCCGCGAGGACGGCAGAGGGCCCCGGTACGACGGTCACGGTCACCCCCGCCTCCACGGCTGCGGCCACCAGCCGGAAGCCCGGGTCGGAGACCGACGGCATGCCGGCATCGGTCACCAGCACGACCCGCTCGCCGGACTGCAGGGCGGTGAGCAGCTCCTCGGAGCGGGCGATCTCGTTCGCGTCGAAGTAGGAGACGACCCGGCCGGTGAGCTCGATGCCCAGCGTGGACGTGAGTCGGCGCAGCCTCCGGGTGTCCTCGGCGGCAACGATGCCGGCGGCGGCAAGCTCCCGGGCGAGCCGCGGCGACGCGTCGGACGGGTCACCGATCGGCGTACCGGCCAGCACGAGCACGCCGGTCGCCTCAGTCATCCGGTCATCCTCCCAGGGCGTCGAGCCTGGTCGGCGTCGCCCGCTCCGTACGATGACCCCCGTGCTGATGACCGCCCGCGCCCAGCTGGCCCGCGCCCGGCTGGTCCGGCAGATGCCCAGCGACATCGTCTGGGGCTGGGTCGGGCCGATCCTCATCGCCCTGTTCGCCGGCGTGCTGCGCTTCTGGCGGCTCGGCACCCCGAAGTCCTTCGTCTTCGACGAGACCTACTACGCGAAGGACGCGTACGCGCTGCTGAAGTTCGGCGTCGAGCAGAACTTCGTCAAGGGCGACGACAAGACCAAGGACCTGGCCAACCAGCGCATCCTCGCGGGCGACTTCAACGACGTCTTCGCAGGCAGCCCCTCGTACGTCGTGCACCCGCCCGGCGGCAAGTGGGTGATCGCGGGCGGGGAGTGGCTGTTCGGGATGAACCCGTTCGGCTGGCGCTTCATGGTCGCGCTGATGGGCACGCTTTCGGTGCTGATGATCGCCCGCATCGGCCGACGGCTGTTCCAGTCGACCCTGCTCGGCTGCACCGCCGGCCTGCTGCTCGCCGTCGACGGCATGCACTACGTGCACAGCCGGACCGCGCTGCTCGACCCGATCCTGATGTTCTGGGCGCTCGCGGCGTTCGGGGCGCTGCTGATCGACCGCGACCGACTCACGGAAGCGGCTGGCCGACCGGGTCGGCGACCTCGACACGGTTCGGCCCCGGGCTGGGCCTGCGGCCGTGGCGGCTCGTCGCCGGCGTCTGCCTCGGCCTGGCCTGCTCGACCAAGTGGAGCGGGCTGTGGTTCGTCGTGGTGTTCGGGCTGATGACCGTGCTCTGGGACCTCGGGGCCCGCAAGGCGGCCGGCATCCGTCGGCACTACCTCGGCACCCTCGTGCGCGACGCCGGTCCGGCGTTCGTCTCGATCGTCCTCGTCGCGCTGTCGCGGTCTACCTGGTCACCTGGACCGGCTGGTTCCTGGGTGGTGACGACGCCTACCTGCGCTACTGGGCGAAGGACAACCCAGGTACGTCGTTGCTGCCGGACGCTCTGCGCAGCCTCCTGCACTACCACTCGGAAGCGCTCCACTTCCACCGTGACCTCTCGACGTTCCACCCCTACCGGTCCAACCCGTGGGGCTGGGTGCTGCTCGCCCGACCGGTCTCCTACTTCTACGAGGGCCCGAAGAAGGGGGACATGGGCTGCCAGGTCGACGAGTGCTCGCGGGCGATCACCGCCCTGGGAACCCCGGCGATCTGGTGGGCCGGAGCCATCGCGATCTTCGTCGTGGCGTTCCTCTGGATCGGGCGGCGCGACTGGCGGGCCGGCGCGATCCTGGCCGGGCTCGCCGGCGGCTACCTGCCCTGGTTCTTCTTCCAGGACCGCACCGTCTACTCGTTCTACTCGGTGGCGTTCGTGCCGTACCTGGTGCTCGCCGTGACGATGTGCCTGGGCCTGATCCTCGGCCCGGCTGGACGCGTCCGCTCGACGAAGACAGTGGGGCGCTGCCATCGTGGGGTCCTACGTCGTCCTCGCGATCCTCAACTTCTGGTAGCTGTTGCCGGTCCTCTCCGCCGAGGTCATCCCGCGCGCCGACTGGGCGCAACGGATGTGGTGGACCTCCTGGATCTGACCGAGCCGACCCGACGCGAGATGGGGTGACCGGCGTGGAAGACGTAGAGCCGCTTCCGTCCGCGTTGCTGTCCCCGCTGTCCCGCGCCCGGCTGGACGAGCTGCTGGCCGAGCTGCTGGCCCGCGTCGGCGACGTGATGGACACCCAGGACCGGCTGCGCGGGTTGCTGGACGCGGTGATCGGCATCGCCTCCGACCTCGACGTCGACAGCGTCCTGCAGCGCATCGTGCGGGTGGCCTGCCAGCTCGCGGATGCGCAGTACGGCGCCATCGGCGTGCTCGGCGCCGGACCAGACCGGCGGCTGCGCGAGTTCATCACGCACGGCCTCTCCGACGAGCAGCGCGCGAAGATCGGCGACCTGCCGCGCGGCCATGGCATCCTCGGCGTGATCATCGACTCCCCAGAGCCGCTGCGACTGACCACGCTCGGCGAGCACGGGAAGTCCTACGGCTTCCCGCCGAACCACCCGCCGATGAACACGTTCCTCGGTGTGCCCATCCGCATCCGCGACACGGTCTTCGGCAACCTCTACCTGACGGAGAAGCAGTCCGGTGAGGGCTTCACCCCCGATGACGAGGAGGTCGTCGTCGCGCTCGCGGCCGCCGCGGGAGTGGTCATCGAGAACGCCCAGCTCTACGAGGAGGCGGCCCGACGGCAGCGCTGGCTGGAGGCGGCAGCGGAGATCACCGCCGCACTCCTCGGTGAGGTGCGGCAGGACCAGGCACTGGCTCTGGTCGCGAACCGAGCCCGCGAGGCCGCCGACGCCGACGTAGCAGCGGTCCTGCTGCGGCACGGCGGTGGGCGCCTGCTCGTGGAGGTCGTTGCGGGAGCAGCGCCCACCGATGCGGCGGGCACCCGGGTGCCGACGGAGGGCACGGTGGCCGGCGACGTGCTCGACCGTGGCGAGACAGTCGTCCTCGACAACGCAGCCGACGACGAGCGGGCCGCCGCCCTCGGCTTCAACGTGGCCGATGGCTGGCCGGAGCTGGGCGCGATCATGTTGCTCCCCCTGCGAAGCGCCGGTCCGGCAGCGGGCGTCCTCATGGTCGGGTGGTCGCCCGAGCGCCAGCACGAGTTCCGGTCCACCCACGTCGCATTGCCTGCGTCCTTCGCCGAGCAGGCCACGCTGGCCCTTCAGGTCGCGCGCTCCCAGGAGGACCGCGGTCGGCTGGCCGTGTTCGAGGACCGGGACCGGATCGGGCGCGACCTGCACGACCTGGTGATCCAGCGGCTGTTCGCGGTCGGCCTCACCCTGGAGAACGTCTCCCGGCTCACCATCCGCCCTGAGGTCACGGACCGCCTGACCGGAGCCGTCGACGACATCGACGCGACCATCAAGGACATCCGGCGCACCATCTTCGAGCTGTCCGCGCCGCCGACGTCGACCGACCTGCGCAGCGAGCTCGGCGACGCGCTCGCGATGGTCGCACCCGCACTGGGGTTCAACCCCCGGCTGCGGACCGAGGGCCCGGTGGACAGCGGCGTACGGCCGGAGCTGAGGCCGCACCTGCTCGCCGTGATCCGGGAGTTGCTGTCCAACGTCGCGCGTCATGCTCGCGCATCGTCTGCCTCGGTCAGCCTGGACGTGGGCGACGAGGTGGTGCTCACGGTCACCGACGACGGCGTCGGCATCACCGACGACGGGCGGCGCAGCGGCCTGGCCAACATGGCCGAACGTGCGGAGGCGTTCGGCGGGTCCTTCGAGGTACGACGGGCTGCCCCCGATGGCGGCACCATCGCCGTCTGGCGAGTCCCCGCCCGGGCCGCCGACTGAGGCGTCAGGGCGGCTGAGTCAGCGAACCGGCGCCATCGCGGCAAGACTGTCGCCAATTCGTGCGGTCCACTCTGCGATGTCGTCCCAATCGCGGAAATCGCCCTCGGGCGCGCGGACGGCGCGAACCATGGTCCGCTCGAGTCTGCCGAGCTCTCCCTTGTCGAGCATGCCGGAGAACACGCGATGACCCAGCGCTCCGGTCTGCTCCATCAGCTTGGACACGTCCGGGCCATCGACCGGGTTGGCGGGGCTGCCCACGGGCCCGGACGAGAACAGCCACACCGGCCGACCGGCGAGCTCCGACCGGCAGCGATCGACCAGGTCGGTCGCCGGGGCCATCCACCGTCCGGCGTAGACCGCGGAGCCGAGCACGACGGCGTCGTACTCACTGAGGTCCTTCACGTCGGCCGGTTCGACCAGGTCGGCAGCCAGCCCGCGCAGGTGCAGGGTGCGCACGATCGCGGCGGCGATGTCCGCTGTGGAGCCATGCCGGCTTGCTGCGGTGACGAGGACCTTCATGACGACCTCCTGGTGGGTGGTTCCACCATCGCGGTCGCCGCGGCAGAGCGGCAGGGCTATTGGTCCTGACCTGGCTGCTCGGTGAGGATGTCCGCAACCGGGCGCCGCGGTGTCGCCGGCGTCGGCGCCTCGGCGCCGTAGCCCAGGCGCAGGATCATCTGCGCATGACCGACCAGGCCGAGCTGGCTCACCAACCGCTGTCGTGTGTCGGGAATCTCCAACGGCTGGGTCATCGGGGACGCGGTTACCCCGTGCGCGGTCGCCGCCAGCAGCAGCCGGCCGACCGCCTGCCCGGCTGCCAGCCAGGCCTCGACGTCGTCGTCGCGCGTCCCGAGCACGGCGATCAGCGGACGCTCGACGGGCGGCGGCTCGTCGGACCCCTCCGTCTCCGGTTGGTCGTCGCGGTCGGCGACGAAGTCGCGCAGGCGGTAGTTCGACCCCCGCGACGACGGAGGCCGCGACGGGACCGCCGAGTCGGGAACACCTTCGATGTCCTCCCCCGTCTTGCCCGTCCATCGGCGCAGCTCGTCGCGGTAGGCCGGATCTGCGGCCTGGAGATCGTCGGCCCTGGCCAGAAGCACGGCGACTCCTGCGGCGTCCGCGCGGTCCTCCACGATTCGCAGCCAGCAGCCTTCGAGCTCGGCCGCATGCCGGAGGGCGCTGACCACGTCGCGCGGCAGCTGCTCCTCGCTGAACGGCGCTCGAGACGTACGACGGGCGGAGATCGCCCCGACCAGCTCGCGGTCCTCGGGCGGCGGCTCAGCCTGGACGAGGTCAAGGTCTGCCAGATGGTCCGGCTCGTCGGCATCGGGCAGCAGCGTCACCGTCGCTGCCAGCCCGGCACCCGCAGCCGCAACCCGGGCGTGCACCAGCGCAGCACCGCAGGAGAGGTGACGCGCGCGGCCGCTCGGGTCCAGCACAGCGAGCCCACGAGTCGGGTCGGTCCACAGCTCGAGCAGGTCGTCGTGAGCGACGAACCGCCACGGCTGCGTGTTGTGGATCGACGGCGCTCGGGCGGCCTGCTCGACGATCTCGCGCAGAACCTGCTTGTCCACCATCACGTCCTCCCGTCCTGGCGGATTCCGCGCAGCGGTGCGAGTCCGAGCGCGACCGCTTCCTCCCAGAGCTCCTCACGCACACTCGGGTGTGCCGCGTGCTCGATCAGGTGGCGTGCCTGGGTCTGCTCGTCGTGACCAAACATCGGCGCGACGCCTTGCTCGGTCACGACTGCCGTGTGCTGGAAGGACGTCACCGGCTCGTCCACCATGGCGACGATCGTCGAGACGTCGGCCTTGGGATGCCATGACCGCAGCGCCATCAGTGCCTGCCCTCCCTCCGAGTGCAGTGCGCCGACGGTGAAGTCGGTCTGACCGCCGAAGCCGGAGTGGATGCGCGCCGCGATGCGGGATGCGTTGGCCTGCCCGAACAGGTCGACCTGCAGTGCGGTGTTGATCGAGGTCATGGCGGGGTTCGCCGCGATGAGTGCGGGGGCGTTGGTCACCTCGGTGCGCAGCACCCGCACGCGCGGGTTGCCGTCCACCCAGGCATAGAGCTTCGCCGAGCCGTAGAGGAACGACGCCGTCAACGTGCGCTGCGGGTCGAGCGCGCCAGCCTCGTCCAGCGCGAGGACGCCGTCGGAGAACATCTCCGACCAGACCGCCAGACCACGCCGACCCGACAGGCCCGGGAGCGTTGCGTCCGGCACGGCCCCGATGCCCAGCTGCAGGGTCGCGCCGTCCGGGATGCGGGCCGCCACCAGCTCGCCGATGCGTCGGGCTGCGTCGTCTGGCTCGGCGTGGCCGGGCTCGTCGAGCGGCTCGTCGGCCTCGATCGCGTAGTCGACGTCATCGAGGTCGAGCACGCCGTCGCCGTACGTCCACGGCATCGCGGCGTTCACCTGCGCGATGACGATGCCACCGCGTGCCCGGCAGGCCTCGATCGCAGCCGGCAACACATTGACCTCGGTGCCCAGCGACAGCTTCCCCTCGCGAGCGGGCGCGACGGTCACCGCGACGACGTCCGGCGGCATCGTGGTCGCGAACAGCCGCGGCACCTGCGATAGGCGGGCCGGGACGTAGGACAGCGTCGGGCTGCGCCGCATCCCCGGCCCGACGAACGGCGTCTCGTGCACCACCTCGGGCCGCGCCGGAAGGCCTCGGTGCGCGTTGAGCACGAACAGCCGGTACGCCGGGACGTGCGCGTCGAGCACGCGCAGGAGCGCCCTCGGTGAGGCACCGTTACCGCTCGCCACCACCCGAGGGCTCGACGGAAGTGCAGCGAGGACCCCAGCGAGCTGGCTCTCGGTCACGAGACGCATGGGCGGCCGCTACTTCTGGGGCGGGTGCTTGATGGCGAACACGGCGGCCTGGGTGCGCCGCTCAAGCCCAAGCTTGGACAGCAGCGAGGACACGTAGTTCTTCACCGTCTTCTCCGCGAGGAACATCCGCTCGCCGATCTGCCTGTTGGTCAGGCCCTCGCCGATGAGCTCGAGGATGCGCCGCTCCTGATCGGTCAGCGGGTCAAGCGCGGAGTCCTGCGGCGGTCCCTGCCGGAGCCGTTCCAGCACCTGAGCGGTGACAGCGGGGTCGAGCAGCGACTGGCCGGCCGCCACCCGTCGTACGGCATCGACGAGGTCGTTGCCCCGGATCTGCTTCAGCACGTAGCCGGCCGCGCCGGCCATGATGGCCGCGAACAGTGCCTCGTCGTCGTCGTACGACGTGAGGATCAGCGCCGCGATCTCCGGATGGCTGGACCGGATGTCGCGGCAGACGTCGATGCCGGACCCGTCGGGCAACCGGCCGTCGAGCACGGCGACGTTGGGCCGCAGAGCGGGGATGCGCCGGATCGCCTCCTGCGCGAGCCCGGACTCACCGACCACGACGATGTCGCCGTCGGCCTCGAGCAGGTCCTTGAGCCCGCGACGGACCACTTCGTGGTCGTCGAGCAGGAAAACGCGAATGGGCTCGGCGTCCGGGGTGTCCGTCATATCCATAGGTGTACCCCATCCGGGCGCACCCGCGCTCAGGCCTTAGGGCCCGAGCCCCTGGGCCGAACGACGCTATCTCCGCAGCCCTCCATCGAGGACCGTGCTTAGAGGCGACCAACCGATGTTGCTTGGCACGGGAGATGAGATGACCGAGATCGTCGTGGGACTGGACGACAGTCCGTCGGCAGCGGCAGCGCTGCGATGGGCCGCCGAGCAGTCTCGCGTCACGGGACTCCCCCTGCGGGCGCTGTGTGCCTGGCAGCTGGCGTCGGACGACCGGGGAGAGGGGTCGAGGGACTTTGCGAAGGCCGCAAGCGCGAACGCGCGGGCGCAGGCCACCCGCCGGGTGATGGACACACTCGGAAAGGGTGCCGCTGACGTCCGCTGGTCCCTCGACGTCGTGGAAGGGCTGCCCGGGCCGGCTCTGGTGAAGCGCTCCATCGGCGCCCACTTGCTCGTGCTCGGTGCCTGTGAGCATGCCGGCCTGCGCCGGGTCGATCTCGGTTCCGTGAGCCATTACTGCTTCTCGCATGCGAAGCCACCCGTAGTGGCGGTGCCCGCTGATGTTCGGTGAGGAACGCTCCCTCGAGACGCTCTCCACGCGCGAGTCCGTCGCGCTGCTCTCGACCATCCCGGTCGGTCGGGTGGTGTTCACCGTCGGCGCGCTGCCTGCCATCGTGCCGGTGGCATTCGCCGTCCACGACGGGGCTGTCGTGATGAGGACGTCACCGCGGAGCAGGCTTGCGAAGGCAGCTCCCGGTGGCGTGCTCGCCTTCGAGATCGACGATATCGACGCCGAGGCGCGGACCGGGTGGAGCGTCGTCGTGATGGGGGTCGCCACTGTCGTGGCCGACCCGGAGCAGCGGGCCGCGATCGACGGTGTCGTCGAGACTTTCGCACCGGGCCAGAGGGACGTCTGCATCAGGTTGCCGCTTACCGTCGTGACCGGCCGGCGGGTTACGGCCGTGAAGGACCAAGGTCCCGTCGAGGCCCGTCTTTTGCCTCAAGCCACCCCTCTTGCGCCCGCCATACCGTCAAGTCGCAGACACGAAAACGTGCCCGCACCCACAGCGGCAGAACCGCCGCCACGCGAGAAGGACGCATCATGACGACCACATTCGAACCCCGGAGCAGCACCAACACCCGGACGACCACCGGGCACTCGTGGAGCCTCCTGCGGGCAGCCCGCATCGCCGCCATCATCACGATGCTCGCCGGAGTCCTCATGTCCGCCGCAGGCGCCACCACGTGGTTCATGGTCCAGAACAACCTGGCCGACGAGCGGATCACGGTCTCGGAGGACTCGCCGCGCTTCGCCGGCGACCCGGTCGATGGTCCGCTCACCGCCTTCCAGGAGGCGCAGATGATCGAGACGCACTACCTCGAGTCGACCGGTGGCAAGACGTACGCCGAGATCGACCGCGAGGACCCGAACCGCGCCACGGCGCAGACGGCCTCGTTCCTGCGGGCGTCACTGTTCACCTCCGTCATCGCCTTCGGAGTCGCCGCGATGGCCTTCGGTCTGGGCCTGGTGCTCATCCTCATCGGCTTCGGGCAGTACGTCCTGGGTCGATCACCGAGGCTGGCCCCCAACTGACCTCAGCCCGTCACCAGAGGCGCCCTCCCACGGGGAGGCGCCTTTGGCTTGCGCGGAGGGGCGGGTGCTCTCAACCTGGGGCTTCGGCATCGCGCCGGGTTCGGCGTGGGTAGCGTCGTTCAGCCGCTGCGGCGCTCGTGCTCAGGGCGTCGGCGACCTCACTCCAGCTGTGTCCGTTGTCCAGCAGCACGTTGACCAATTCGTGTTGGGTTGCGGTTAGTTCCTCGATCGCCATGGTGACCTTCGTGAGGACCTCGAACGCGTCCGACGACCCGCGGGCCTGCGTAACGGCTCGCAGCGCACCGGCCAGCTCGTCACCAAGGCGGCGCAGCTGGGCGCGGGGCACAAGAACCCTGTTTTCCATGAGATTTCCTTGTCGGCGGCAGTTGATCGGTCAGGCGACGTGTTCGGCGGTCTCGTCTCGCGTGATCGTGAAGAGCCGGTTAGTTCGTGTTACCTCTAACACGCGCCTCACGTTCCTCCTGGGCCCGACGAGGTGGATCTGGATGCCATCGAGGGCAGCCCGCCGACGGGTGGCCAGCAGGGCTTCCAGGCCGGTCAGGTCCATGAACGTCACACCAGACAAATCGAAACGGATCCTCGGGGCGTAGTGGCGCGTCGCGGCCAACCCCGCGTCACGCACGAGCGGTGCGGTCGAGAGGTCGATCTCGCCGATCAGCCGGAGGGTCACACATTCCGAGCCGAGTGCGACATCGATGGTCAACTGTTCGTCGCTCATGGACACCCCTTCAGAAATGCCGGTCGCCCCAAATGAGTCGCGGCTAGGCCATGCGGCTCCAGCGAATGGGTCCAGCTCGGATGGCGTCCCTCATCGCGGGCCCGGTCAACGGAGAGCCGGTGGGCACGGTGACTGGTGGGGTCGGCTCGGCGCGGGCCCGGGCATGCGTGCGGTCTTTGCTGAGCGCGGCATAGGCGGCGATCACCCGCCGGAGTGTCGAGGCGGAGTCCTCGGCGGACGTCGTGCCATCGACAGGGCGCGTGTCAGGGTGGTGCAGGAGCAGGAGTTGGCGGAACGCATGCGTGATTTCGGCCTGGCTTGCGTCTCGTGGGACACCCAGTTCGGCGTAGGCATCGGACTCTGTTCGCATCGAAGCAACTCCCACTTGCTGCTCGTACAGCCGCACGACCGGGATGGCGGCGCGGGGCCTGGCCACCTCGTGCTCGGCTGCCAGGCCCCGTGTCGCCAGCACTGCCGTCGTGGCTTTCGGTCAGGCGCTGATCGCCTGCCGGTCGCCGTCCTCGCCGCCGATCGCGATCTTGCGGGGCTTGGCTTGTTCGGCTACCGGGATCCGCACCGTCAGGACTCCGGCGTTGTAGCTCGCTCCGACGTTTTCCATGTCGAGGTTGTCGCCGAGGATGAGCTGGCGGCTGAACACTCCCCGCGGCCGCTCCGCCGCGATCAGCTCACGGTCCCCGTTCAAGGCCGGACGCTCGGCCTTTACGGTGAGGACGTTACGTTCCACTCCCAGGTCCACCGAGTCAGGGGACACACCCGGCAGATCGAACTCGACGACGAACTCGTCACCGTCACGCCAGGCGTCCATGGTCATCAGCGCCGGCCGGGCCGGCGTTCCCAGCAGTTGCTGCGTGAGTCGGTCCAGGTCACGGAACGGGTCGGTGCGCATCAGCATCGCTACCACCTCCTGTCGACGGATTCTGATGCCTTCCGTCCAGCAGATCCTCCTCCCGGATCTGTGGTGTTCGATGTAGGTTTCATATACCACCGGAAGCAGATAATATGCAAGAGGGTCAAGCGGAAATCGAGGGATCATGGCCGACCCACGTACGCCCGGGGACGACCGTGGCGTCTACGGGATCTCCGTCGCCGCGGACTTGGTGGGCATGGCTCCACAGACCTTGCGTCTCTATGAGCAACGAGGGCTCCTCGAACCCGCCCGCACCGAGGGCGGCACCCGTAGATACAGCCAGAACGACCTCGACCGGCTCCACCGGATCGGCCAACTCCTCGGCGATGGGCTCAACCTCGCCGGCATCGCGGCCGTTCTCGCCCTCGAGAACGACAACGCCCGGCTGCGCGCCGACAACTCCCGGATGCGAGCCGGCCGGCGCAAGGACTAGCGACCTGCCCGCGTCTTGCGGGAACAGGGATGAAAGCCCACCGCGCCGCCTCCTATTCGGCGTCGCAGGAGTTGGGGTCGTCGAAGTGCCCCGGAGTGGTCGGGAAGGCCTTTCCGTTGCCGTGGTCCTTGTTGTCCGCCGTGTAGGTCAGAGCCAGCTCGACGTACGCCGACGTTCCCGGTGTCAGCACGTCTGCGAAGACCTGCCCGGCACCGACGCCGTAGGCCCACTTCTGCAGGAAGTCCTGCATGGCGGGGCTGAACTGCCGTACGTCGTTGAACCCGCCGTAGGCCGCGTTGCAGTGCGTGTACAGGTTGTAGGCGCCGGTCCAGTCGAGCAGGCGGTCACCCGGGTTGGGGCCGTTGTCGGCGACGTCCCCCTGCAGCACGTCCCGGTCCCACCCGCCGTACTGCCAGTCGATGCCGCGGTGGTGCTGGTTGTCCGCGGGATCCGCATTGTTCATGTCGGTCATCTCGAACCACGCGCACGGATCGATGGTCTGGTTACCGACGGTCGCCGGCCACGGGTTGTTGGTGCAGCCGGTGCCCGGCGTATAGGACCCGCGGGGGCGCCAGTCGATGACGTCCGCGCCCGGGCCACCGCTGGCCACTGAAGGACCGCTGGTCGCGCCCTTGCCGCCGAACAGATAGTCGAGCATCCGGTCGTCCGTGCCCCGGGCCGCCGGGTCGAAGACGCCGCCGGTCAGGCAGTCCGCCGCCGCGACGTCCAGAACCGGATCGCAGCCCTTGCCGCCCCACAGGAGGTCGGCGCCGTCGTCGCCGAACGCCGTGTCGCCTCCGGAGTCACCGTTGACGAGGTCGTCGCCGAAGCCGCCGTGCAGGTTGTCGTGCCCGCTGCCGCCGCGGATCCGGTCGCCACCTCCGAACGCGACGCCGTCGAAGACCATCTTGCCGGTCGCTCCCGCCCCGACGAACGCGTCGCCGTTGACCTCGTGCAGCAGGTCCGTCTCGCGGCTGACGGAACCTGCCCGGCGCGAGGTGTAGCTGATCGCCGGTGGCTGATTCAGCGACACGTTGACCGACGCTGCGCCGCTCTCCCGGAAGTCCCTCACGCCGCCGCGGTCACCGAGGATCGCGTCGTCGCCGGCCTCGCCGTAGAGGGTGTCCTGGCCGAGCTCGCCGTACAGGTCGTCGTCCTGCGCTCCGCCGCGGATCTCGTCGTTGCCGTCCTGGCCGTAGGCGAAGTCGTCGCCTCCGTCACCGAACAGGGTGTCGCCGCCGAAGGCACCGACCGGCTCGCACCCTGCGCCGTTGCCGGTCGCGCAGAACCTGGTCGACGTGCCCACTCCTGCCAGACGTACCTTCGCGGCGCCGCTGGGTGCCGGGTTGGCGTAGCGGATCGCGTAGATCCGGTCGTTGAAGGGCTGCGCGCCGCCGGTCTGGATGTCGCGCTTCACGGTGCCGTTGTCACCGAGGATGAAGTCGCTCATCCCGTCGCCGTGGATCTCGTCCTCGACGTCGCGGAACCCCTGACGGGACGAGCCACCCATCAGGTCGTCCTGTCCTGCGGGACCGGTGTCCTCGGCGTACGCCGCGCTGGCACTACCCGGCCAGGTAGCGGCAGGAACCGGGATGCCGGCGTCGGTCGGAGACCGGTCGCCGTAGATGGTCTCGCTGTGACCCTGACCCTCGACGTAGTCGTCGTCGCTTCCTCCGAAGATGTCGTCCGCGCCGTCCTGACCGAACATCACGTCCACGCCCCCCTGGCCGGACATGAAGTCCGCGCCGTAACGGTTGCTGGTCGGGTAGCTGAGCAGCCCGCCGTTGGACAGGTCGAGCAGGCGCAGCGACCGTGGCTCGATCTTCTCGCCGGCCGGACCGACGCGGTTGGTGAGCGGGTCGTGAGGCGTCCGACGGGTGACGATCGCGTTGTCGCCCGTTGCCACGTCGTCCCCGAGCTGACCCCAGATGACGTCCACGTCGTCCGGCTGGCCCTTGGCCGACAGTCCGGAGTCAGTACCGTCGATGGACGAGGAGCCGCCCACCAGGTCGTCGGAGCCGGTTCCGCCCTCGATCCAGTCGACGTCGGGCCCGCCCTCGGCGTAGTCGCTGGCCGTTCCGGCCAGGACGCGGTCGTTACCTCGCTGCCCCAGGATCACGTCCGGGTCGCCGTCGCCCATGATCACGTCGGCGCCGAACCGGCCGGTTGCGGTGCCCTCACCCAGGTCGAGCAGGTTGATGACGCGCTCCGTCACCGTCGGCCGCCCTCCGGTGATGGCGCTGCCGAACCCGACGGCGGCCTTCGCCAGCTGGGCGTTGTCGCCCGTGATCACGTCGTCGTCGCCCCCACCGGAGAGGATGTCCCCGGCGTCGGGCCGCCCGACTCCGGTGGAAGCCTCCTGGCTGGAGCCACCGATGATGTCGTCCGAACCGGATTCACCGAAGACGTGGTCGGTGGCGTTGTTGCCCTCGAGGTAGTCATGCTGGCCACCGCCGTAGACGTAGTCGTCCTCGAGGCCTCCGTAGGCCTTGTCGTTGTCCGAGCCGCCGTAGACGGTGTCCTCCCCGCCGTCGGCAGCCGCAGCCGTCCCCAGGTCGGTCGGGTAGGACGGGAGGACGTCGCTGTCGGCGTTGTCACCGATGAGTGTGTCCAGCCCGCTGTCCCCGTAGAGCAGGTCACCGGTGTCCGGTTCGGCGGCCTTTGACGTGCCTCCGATGACGAGGTCGTTGTGCGCACCGCCGAAGAGCCGGTCGAACCCGTTGTTGCCCTGGATGCGGTCCGTTCCTTCTCCGCCGTACGCGGCGTCGCCACCGGTGTTTCCGTATACCTGGTCGGCGCCGTCTTCGCCATAGAGCTCGTCGCCGTCGCTGCCGCCGTAGACGAGGTCGTTGTCGTTGCCGCCCCGAATCTCGTCCGAGCCGGCGTTGCCGCACGCGACGTCTTCGTCTCCGAAGGTGAACACGTGGTCGTCCCCGCCGCCGGCCTGCACGGTGTCCACCCCGTCACCGCCGAGGATCAGGTCGTCGTTGTCTCGCCCGCTCGCCGGGCCGTCCGTGGTGGGGTGCTCCGGCGGCTGCTTGGACACCGGGTCGGTCTGCAGCACGCAGGGGTCGACCTCGTGGTCGCCGAAGATGAATGCCGTTCCGTCCGCGCCGTAGATGCGGTCCTTGCCACCGCCGCCGACAAGGGTCTTCTCCGACGACGGACCTGCCGTCGGGACAAGGGTCACCTGTCGTGCCGACCCGAGGACGTCGTTCACCGGCTTGTCGTCGGACACCTCAGCCGGCTCGGCCACGAGGTAGTCGTCGCCCGGACCGCCGTACAGCGCGTCCTCGCCGGCTCCTCCAATGAGCACGTCCTCGGCGTCGCCGCCGTAGGCCGTGGCGACCTGGTCCACGGTCGAGTGCGTCGTTACGAAGTCGCTGGCGTTGGAGCCGTAGACAGTGTCGTCGCCGGTGCCGGTGTCGACCGCGTTCTGGTCCTTGGTCTTGCCGCTGGGCTGGATGGTGGCGTCGTCGCCAGCCCCGAAGCCGTCACCGTCGATGACCTGCTGCGAGCCGGTGTAGATCGTGTCGTCGGCGCTGCCGCTCTTGATCCGGTCGCTGCCCTTGCCTCCCACGATGGTGTTGGAGTGCGCCTGGTACAGCGACTTGGTAGCCGCATTGGCTGCCAGATCCGCCTGCGGGTTGTCGTTGTTGGTGCCGATCTTGTCGTCTCCGGCGTTGCCGTAGAGCGTGGCGCCGCCGAGGCCTGCTGCGATCTGGTCGGCCCCTGGGTCACTGCCATCGTCGTCCGGGTTGCTCGGCAGGTCGACATTGTCCGGGTCGAGCGGGGCGGTGAGGGAGACATCGCCCCCGTCGGCTGTCTTGACCGTGATGGGGTCCTGATCGTGGAACGTCAGGGACTTGTCGCCGTAGACGGTGTCGCCAGCAGCGTTGCCGACGGTGATCGCGTCGGGCCCGCCGCCACCGGCGACAATTGCCTTGGGAGACGCCAGCGGCTTGGACAGGTCAGTTCGGTCGAACGTGGTGATCTGATCAGCGCCGCCACCGCCGTCGACGTACGAGGTGCCCTCGCCCGTCCGGATGACGTCCTCGCCTGAGCCGGTCACCACGACTGCCTTCTTGGTGAAGGCCTGGCCCTGCGCGCCGCCGTTGAGCATCAGCTGCAGTGGCCCGGCGTACCCGCGCCCGTCGAAGACGACTGTGGTGATCTTGCCGCCGTCGTCGTCGAAGTCCTCGGTGATGCCGAGCGCCTGCACGACGACCTTGGCGTTCTCGGCTGACTTTGGACCGTCGCCGTCCGGGTCGGGCTTGGGTGGCACCTGGCGAACGACCCAGGTCTCCTCCGCCGTGTTGTTGCTGTTCCACGCGGAGTGGCCACGTTCGGCCGCGCTGCTGAACTTGCCGGCGAACAGGTAGAGGACACCCGCCTTCGTTCCGCCGAGTTTCGGCGGCGGCGGTGTGCAGTTCGGCTTCAGGGAGAAGTCGAGCAGCTTGATGTTCACCAGCGTGAAGTCGAACGACACGCTGAACGGGTCGATGCCCAGGGTGATGAAGACCTTGATGAACAGCGACAGCTCGCCGCCGACGTTGAACAGGCAGATCGGGTTGGACAGAGCTGTGGCCAGGAACTCACCGAACCGGAACTTGCCGTCGTTGTTCGGGTCGTTCCAGAAGAAGCCGACAGTCAGCTTGATCCCGCCGACGATTCCCACCTCGATGATGACCGCGCTCACGGAGGCTCCTGCTTGGAGGAAGCCTTCGAACTGGACGACGGGGATCGGCGTCCCGCTGCTGTCGGTGGTCTTGAAGTAGAGGCTGTCGAGGATCTTGGCGTCCGCCTTGCCGTTCTCGATCGCGGTGCGAATGCCGTAAGTGTCGAAGCCTGCGGCGATCCGCAACGTCACCGAGGCACCGCCACCGATGACGACGTTGACCGGTGGTGGCGCGTAGACCGGTCCGAACGACTTCTGGAACTCGAAGCCCAGCGTCAGCGGACCGGAGTCGAACTCCACCAGAGCCACGTCCTGCCCGACGATCAAGCCGAAGATGCTCGACGGGGTCTCGAGGAAGGGGAAGGTGAAGCCGGGGTGCTCTGTGTCCTCGCCGGTGCCCTGCAGATTGCCCGGGGTCGCCGCGTCGACGTCGGAGAGCAGGTCGTCGTTCACAGTGGCACCTGGAGCGATGAGGCTCGCTGCTGTGCCCGGGTTGGCGTCAGTGGTGATCGCCTTGCTGCTGACCAGCTCGAAGTCACCCACTGTCAGGCACGGTTCGGGTTCCGCACCGCAGTCGGCGGTGAGTGCCTTGAGCAGGTCACGGATGTTCTGCAGCACGTCGAGGAACGGTGTGATGTCGGGACCGCCGGCAATCGTGCTGAATGCCGCCGCGAGTGACGCGATGGTGACGTCGTCGCCACCGACGGCCTTCGACAGGTCACTGATGACCGGAATCGGCGCAAAGATCGTGTCGATGATCGGCTGGACCGGCTTGTAGACGTCTGTGATCTGCTTGATGATCGGTTTGAGCGCTGCGCCGATGAAGTCGCCAGCGTCGAGCTTGACGTTGTTGAACGCGATCGACAACGTGTCGATGTTGCTCGGGTCGTCGCTCGTCCAATCCCAGCCGAGCAGGAAGTCCGTAGAGATACCGGGCAGGGCGGACGTGGCTGTGGCCCGCAGGTGCCAGTCGATGTCCACGCCGGCCTGCAGAGTGATGTCGACCATGTTGCCGATCGAGGCGCTGGAGAGGTCGTCCAGCGTGATCTTGCCGTCGCCGCCGGAAGGGTCGAGCAGGTCGATCGAGAACTGACCCTTGAACTCCGGGGTCGCCGCGTCGTTCGACGCCTCGTCGACTGTGATGAACGCCAGCTGCGCCTGGGTGTCGGGCACATCGAGGCTCGCGGCGACGAGGAACTCGGGGTCCGGGGTGTCGTCGCTGGCGACGAAGAAGCCGTCGTCGCGGCTGAACCCGAGCTTGAGCTGCAGCTCCCAGCCGACCTTGCCGGTCACTCCACCGGTGGCGTCGGTGGCCTTCAACGAGAGTCCGGGGATTCCCAGGTCGACCGGCAGCGTCGCCTGCAGGCACTGCGCGTTGGTGCAGCCGTTGCCCGGTGTCGGGTTGCCCTGCCCGATGGTCACCTCGATCGTGAAGCCGCTGACCTCGGTAGGCGAGGCCGCGTCCGGGCATGGCTCGACGAGCGGCGCGCTCGCCGGCTCGGGGTCGGCGGCGCTCCCGTCAGGGGTGCCGTCGTCCACGAACGAGAGCACGTTGCCGACGTCGCCCAGGCTCTCGTAGGTGCCACCGTCGATGCTGCGCAGGACGATGTAGCCGGTGGCGTACTGCACCGCGGCCCAGGTGACGTCGTTGTGGTGGTTCCCGTCGAGGTTTGCCTCGGCGACGTTCAACACGGCGGCAGAGGCAGGTGAACGCAGAGTCTGGTCCTTGTCAGCGTTGGTGTAGGCGACGACCTTGTACCGGTACGTCGCGGGTGTCGCGGCCGCATCGGTGTTCACCGCTGTGATTCCCGGCGTGCTCGCGGGGGCCAGCGTGGTCGTGCAGGTCAGGTCGATCGTGAGCCCGGCCCCTCCGCCGGGCAGCTCGGGCTTGAGCTTGGTGTTCAGGAAGTTGCGGATGTCGCCCGCCGTCGGGTTGGTGGGCACACCGGCTTCAGCAAAGGCAGTCTCCAGATCCGACCGGAAGCCTCCGATGAAGTCCGACCCTGCCTGCAGGTCCTTGCCGATGACCGGGAGCTTGCCGTCGAACGACGCGACCCCGAGGGAGTTCTCCAGGAACTCGAGGTAGCCGAAGAACCCGTCGCCGAAGGTGAGCAGGTTCAGGGCAGCAGCCTGGAGCGCCGCTTCGAGCCCGGTGGGCGTCACGAAACGTGGTTGCCCTCCGACGGGGCTACCGCCGTCGAGGTCCAGGTCGAAGGTGTCCGCCAGCGTGGTTCCGATGGGCAGGCGCACGACGAACTTGTTGAGCGCGGGGTCGGCATTGACCGGGTTGCCGTTGAGATATGCCGGGAAGACCGCGCACAAGGCGAGATCAGTACCGTCGGCCACGGGGGCGCCGGGACAGGAGACTCCTGCCCCGTCCACCTCGACGCCGAGGTCGCCGAAGAAGTCGCCCAGCGTCTCCGGCGAGGTCGACGCGTTCTCCAGCGTCACACCCAGCCCTGCCTGAAGCTGCGTGCCGGCCGGATTGGACGTGTTCGGGTCACCCAGCGCGGCCTTGAACGGGCCGAGGTTGGCCTGGAGACGCACGCCGTCACCGTTGATCGTCACGCCGGCCTTCACAAAGGACGCCGTCGGGTCGATCGTGAGATTCGCGGCGGGGTTGGCCACCGCGGCGGCGGAAAGTGGCAGACGCATGGTCAGCTTGACCTGGCCCGACGCGTCGACGTTGAGCGCACCCGACCCTCGGGCACCGACCAGGGACTGGTCGCCAAGACTTCCGACGTCGAAGTTCAGGGTGACCGGCACCTGGGTCTTGTAGGCCCGCTTCCAGTCGATGTTGAGCCGCAGCACCGGCGGGCTGCCGGCCTCGACCGCGAAGTCGACGGTGCTCCCACCACCGAGCTGCGTCTCGAGCAGGTCGAGCATGCCCTGCAGGGTCTCGCTGGGGTCTGCCTGGAGCAGGTTGATGACACCTTGCAGCTCGGACTCGACCGAGTACTGCGCGCCAGCGGCCGGCAACTCGGACAGTGCCGGCTTGAGGGTGAGCGTGTGACCGGCTGCGTCAACGATCAGCACCGAAACCGACCCGACCGTCAGCCGGCGCCCCACGAAGGCGTCACCGAAGGTCTTGCCGTTGTCGGTCAGCACGGTGGTGTTCGGCTGCGCGCCGGCCGCGAAGCTCACACCCGTCCCGCCACCGGACACGCCGGAACCGATGATCTCACTGAACGAGCGGCCCAGGAGCGGGATCTCGTCGTGCAGGCCTGCCGAGCCGCCCGGGACGGACTCGATGGAACCCTGCAGGGACTGCAGCGCTTGCAGGAGAGCGCCGAAGAGGGCGAGCGGGTTCGACGTGTCGACGTCGAGGGCAGCCAGCCGGGCGATCTGCGAGGCGTTGAAGTCGACGTCGAGCGTGCTCGGATCCGTGAAGTCCGACATGGTCACGGTTCCGGTGATGCTCGGAGCGGCGCTGCCGAAGAAGTCGGGGGCTCCCGGGATGGAGAGGGTCAGACTCGCGTAGGCCTGACCGTCGACGTCGAATCCGAGGATGTCGGCGACGTCGCCGCCCGCGACCTTGTCGGCGAGGACATCGAAGAACTCCGTGATGGGGATGTCGCCGTCCGCGTCGGCCCCGCTCACCGGCTTGAGGGCGAGGGTGAGCAGGTGGTCCCCATCGCCGGTGGCGCCGCTGCAGTTGGCGGCTGCGTTGGTGGTGCACTCCTTGAGCGTGCCCGTCACCCGCACCCCGACGAACCCGACGGTGGCGTCCACGTCGACACCGGTCTCGATCGGCGCGTCCGCAGTCAGCAGCGGGGTCGTACCGCTCAGTGGGGTGCGGAGCATGATCCGGTCGGCCGGCAGCGGCAGTGAGGTGATGATGCGACTGATCCCGGACGTCGCGTCGGTGTCCTCGAACGGGCAGCTGGCTGTGCCGGGGCCAGGGTCGCAGTCGGAGGTGTCTGGCGCCTGGAGGTCGAGCACGATCGGGATGTCCAGGGAGAAGCTCGGCTTCACGGTGGCCTGCGCGACCTTGGCGTTGGCGTTGGCGATAGCGCTGTCGCTCTTGAGCGTGTTGGCAAGCTCGACCAGGCCGATCTTGGGGTCGGCGGCCAGGATCGTGTAGGGGGTGCCGTTGGCCGGCTTGCCGCCCTGCCAGCGGACATCGGGTGACGGGTTGCCCAGCGGCACGGGGTCCAGCGTGAGCGTGGTTGCGGTTGCGGACAGCACGATCCCGCTCGACGTGCCGGCGATGACCTGCCGACCGACCAGGGCTGGTACCCCACTTGCGGTGAAGTTCGCCGAGCCGTCGGTCAGCGTCGTGTTGGTGTAGCTGGCCGTGCCAGTGGTCGGCTCGCCCGCAGGGTTGAGCGGCTGGGCGCTGGCGCTCGCCGTACGGTCAACCCCGAGCGTGAAGGTGACCTTCTCCTTCGCGGCCGAGTATGCCGCGCCGGGCGCCACGCTCAAGTCCGTGTCGGGCGGCAGATCGGTCTCGGCCGCGAGCATCTCGAGCATGGCCTGGAGAGACGGGAAGTCGGGCTGTCCCGGCACGAGCGTGCCCGGCGCGGGCTCTTCCACATGGTTGTCCAGGAACTTCTGGATGGCCTCGACCGCGGCAATCGCGTCGTTGAGCTCGCCGCGCATGAACGGGAGCTTGACGCCGGTGGCGTCCTGCAACGCGAGGACGGAGGACGCAGCCTGCGCGAGCCCCGCGGCCAGGTCTCTCGGGCTGAGGGTGAGGAACGGGTTGACGGCGTCGAGAGCCCCTGGGGCCATGGAGACCTGCGGGTCGATCCCAGGCCCGCTGTCGCCGTCGGTGACGGTGACGACAGCAGTCGCCGCAGGCAACGAGATGGCCGTGCTGGTACTCGCCTCGATGTCCAGCGTCGCGTTCATGGTCCCGGCGGTAAAGGAGGCCGTGACGAGCCCCGCACCCGCACCCGCAGCAGACAGTTCCCCGTCGTCCGGCCCGCCGCCGGGCTCCTCGAACGCAAGTCTCCCGTCGTTGTTCGGGTCGCTCCAGTTGCTGCCGACTGTGCCAGTCAGCGAGAACACGGTGTCCGAACCCAGTGCAATCCCGAGGATGCCCAGCCCAGCAGTCACGTTGGCCGGGGTCGGTGTAGTCGCGGAGAATCCGATCGTCAGGCTGGGGGTCGAGCCGGTCCGGGTGATCCAGGTCGCCTGGCTGCTGGAGTCGTAGTTGAAGACGAAGGACGCGGCGAGGGTGAGCTCGACATGCACCCCCCCGCCGGACGACAGGGTGAACGCCGGCGAGTCGTCGCTGATGTCCAGCTTGCCGCTGTTGATCGTGCGGGTCGCCTGCACACCGACGGTGACCGAGTCGACGGTCCCGTTCGTGCTCTTGGTCGCGGTGAAGGACACGTTCCGGCCGCTGCTGATGGTGCCGTTCTCGTCATCGATGGCAGCGACGAAGTCATCGATGTCCGCCGCTGCGCCGAGATCGGTGAGAATCGACGTCTTGGCCTCGGCGAGCAGGGTGGCCAGACCCATTCCGTTCGCGCCGCCCGGCACCACATCCAGAGTGGGAATTGCCTGGGCGAACTGCCCGACGCCGGCCAGCTGCGGGACGAACGTCGTCAGGTCGTCGAGGAGGTTCACGAGTGCGGTCGTCTCCGTGTCGGCCGCCCGTGCCGGCTTCGGCGGCAGCGAGAGACCCACGTAGGCCGCCGACGTCGCCAGCACAGTCACCATCACGGTGGCCGTCCGGAGGTGGGGCCGAGCGATCTGGGCAAAGAAGTTGCGGACGTCGACCATCGTGGGTCCCCTGACGAGTCGCAGGGCGTGACCCTGACCAGTCACGCAGTTCGTCGAGGAAACTACTCCGAGTAGCGGAGGCCGCCATGGCCCATCGTGCCTAGCCCAATCGGGCCACCAGGCCTCGCTTTATGCCTGTTCGTCACTGCTTTACGCTCGCAGGGAGTCTCGGCGTGGTCCAGACATTTGACCGTGACGACGGCGCGATCCGGACCAGCCGTGAAGGTACGCCGTGCGGGGTGAGGCGCAGGCGGAGCTTCCGCGGCATGGTGAGGGCTCCGCCGTCCTCGGAGGTGGCCTCGTGATCCTGGTGCCTCGTCAGCTCGCCCGAGCCGGCATGACCGGCGACGTCCCGTACTACGGCGGCCGGTTCACCCCGGCCCAGGCGTATGCCGCGTCGCACCCTCGGCAGGCGGCAGGTGCTCCTCCTGCGCCAGCCCCGCCCCCAGCGCCACCACCTGCGCCGCCCTCGCCCGAGCAGCAAGCGGCCCAGCTGAAGGCACTGCAACAGCTTCGCGACGACGGTGTGATCAGCGCCGACGAGCACGTTCGCCTGGCGAGCCGGGTGACCGGATGATGGGCCCGGTCCAGGTGCTGGTCGTCGGCTACGAGCAGCCGGCGTTCACCGGCGAGGTGCTGGCCGAGCTGGCTCGGCTGAGCGACGCGGGGCTCGTCCGGCTGGTCGACGTGCTCCTGGTCACCCGCGCCGCCGACGGGACCTTCGACACCGTGGACGTCGCCGAGGATTGAGGCGGAGGGGCTGCCCGACCTGCCGCATGGCAGCGGGGCGCTCGTCGCGACCCTGCTCGGCCACTCCGACGAGACGGGCGACGACCGGACGGACGCGGGCAGCGACGACCTCGACGCGCTGGACGGGCCGGTCTGGTCGTTGGCGGACTCGGTCCCGGCGGGTACGACGGCCGCCGTGGCGCTCATCGAGCACCTGTGGGCCGCACCCTTGCGCGAGGCCATCCGGCGCACCGGCGGCGTGCCGCTCGACGAGATCTGGCTGGCCGAGGCCGACCTGCAGCGGCTGGCAGC
>CAVVSW010000002.1:0-163913 GCA_963751035.1 uncultured Actinomycetota bacterium | reverse complement strand
CAGGTGGGGATGGCCGTCGAACGTGATCCCGAACATCTCGAAGGTCTCCCGCTCGTGCCATGACGCACCGGCGAAGACGCCGGTCGCGGTGTCCAGCCGTGGGTCGACCGCTGGGATGCGGGTGCGCAGGAGCAGGTGCTCGCGGCGGTCGACGGACCAGAGATGGGTGACCACGTCGAAGCCGTCGTCCAGCTGGTCGACGGCGCTGAGCCAGTCGAAGTAGGTGAACCCGAGCTCGTCGCGGGCGGTGGTCAGCGCGGACACCCAGCCAGTCGACGGCACGTCGACGGTGACCTGGCCGTACGCCGACTCCGCGCGCGCGTCGGGGCCGAACCGCGCGGCGAGAGCGGTGGCCGCCTCGGGGTCTGCGGTCATCCGGATCCTGCCGGGACCTCGGGGCCGACCGAGACGCTGCGGATCGGGCCGGTCGGGGCGCGTGGCTGGTAGCGGTCGGACAGCGACTCGGCCGCGATCTTCTCCTGCAGCCTGAGGATGCCCTGCAGCAGTGCCTCGGGGCGGGGCGGGCAGCCGGGGACGTAGACGTCGACCGGCACGATCTGGTCGACCCCCTTCGTCACGCAGTAGGAGTCCCAGTAGGGGCCGCCGGAGTTGGAGCAGGCGCCGAAGGAGATGACGTACTTGGGCTCGGGCATCTGCTCGTAGAGGCGCTGGATCGCCGGCGCCATCTTGTCGGTGACGGTGCCGCTCACGACCATCAGGTCTGCCTGGCGCGGGCCGGGAGCGAACGGGATGACTCCGAGCCGGATGAAGTCGTGCCGAGACATCGACGAGGCGATGAACTCGATCGCGCAGCAGGCCAGCCCGAAGTTGAAGACCCAGAGGCTGTAGCGGCGGCCCCAGTTGAGCACCAGGCGCATCGGCTCGGGCGCCATCCGCTGCAGTGCCCCCACACTCGGTGCGGCCGGCTGCGGTGGCCCAACGGTCGGCACCGGGAGGTCGGTCAGTCCCACGTCAGCACGCCCTTCTTCCAGGCGTAGAGCAGCCCGACGGTGAGGAAGCCGAGGAAGACGAACATCTCGACGAGGGTGGTGGCGCCGAACCCCGGCGCCGCGAACACGGTGGCCCACGGGAACAGGAAGATCGCGTCCACGGCGAAGATCACGTAGAGGTAGGAGAAGACGTAGTAGCGCACGTGGCTCTGCGCCCAGCCCTCTCCGACCGGGTCGACACCGCACTCGTAGGTGATGTGCTTGTCACCGCCCGCGACGGTGGGCCGCAGCAGCCGGTTGGCGGTGAAGGCCACAGTGACGAACACGACCCCCACCAGCAGCATCAGCCCCACCAGCGCATATCCGCTGTAGAAGCCGTCCACCGCCGGTGCCTCCTCGTTTCGGTCGGCTCCGGGGAGTCTAGGGGGACGTAGCATGGAAACGTGGCCAAGCAGGTCGAGCAGCTCGAGCGGGTGATCATCCGCTTCGCCGGCGACTCCGGTGACGGCATGCAGTTGACCGGTGACCGCTTCACCACCGAGACGGCGGCCTTCGGCAACGACCTGAGCACGCTGCCCGACTTCCCGGCCGAGATCCGCGCCCCGGCGGGCACGCTGCCCGGTGTGTCGGCCTTCCAGCTGCACTTCGCCGACCACGACATCATGACCCCGGGTGATCGGCCTGACGTGCTCGTCGCGATGAACCCGGCCGCGCTCAAGGCCAACGTCGGCGACCTCCCCCGCGGCGCCGACATCATCGTCAACACCGACGAGTTCACCAAGCGCAACCTGGCCAAGGTCGGCTACGACGCCAACCCGCTCGAGGACGGCTCACTGGACGCCTACAGCGTCCACCCCATCGGGCTGACCTCGATGACGGTCGAGGCGCTCAAGGATTACGACATCAGCAAGAAGGACGCCGAGCGGGCCAAGAACATGTTCGCCCTCGGGCTGCTCTCCTGGCTCTACAACCGCCCCACCGAGGGCACGGTCGCGTTCCTGCGCACGAAGTTCGCCAAGATGGAGCAGATCATGGAGGCCAACATCACGGCCTTCAACGCGGGCTGGAGCTTCGGGGAGACCACCGAGGACTTCTCTATCTCCTACGAGATCAAGCCGGCCAAGCAGGCGCCCGGGCTCTACCGCAACATCTCCGGCAACCTGGCGCTTGTCCTATGGGCTCGTGGCCGCATCGAAGCGGGCGGGGCTGCCGCTCTTCCTGGGGTCCTACCCCATCACCCCGGCCTCCGACATCCTGCACGAGCTGAGCAAGCACAAGCGGTTCGGCGTACGCACGTTCCAGGCCGAGGACGAGATCGCCGCGGTGGGCGCGGCACTCGGAGCGGCGTACGGCGGGTCGCTGGCCGTGACGTCGACGTCCGGCCCAGGGCTCGCGCTCAAGGCGGAGACGATCGGTCTCGGCGTGTCGCTCGAGCTGCCGCTGATCATCGTGGACGTGCAGCGGGCCGGCCCGTCGACGGGGATGCCCACCAAGACCGAGCAGGCCGACCTGCTGATGGCGATGTTCGGCCGCAACGGTGAGTCGCCGGTGCCGATCGTCGCGCCGCGCTCACCTGCCGACTGCTTCGACACGGCGATCGAGGCGGCCCGGATCGCCACGACGTACCGCGTGCCGGTGATCATTCTGTCCGACGGCTACCTCGCCAACGGCTCGGAGCCGTGGGCGATCCCAGCGGTCGACGACCTGCCCGACCTGCACGTCGACTTCGCCAGCGAGCACAACAAGACTCTCGACGACGGCAGCACGGCGTTCTGGCCCTACCTGCGCGACCCGGAGACCATGGCCCGGCCGTGGGCGGTGCCCGGCACGGCCGGACTCGAGCACCGCATCGGTGGCATCGAGAAGGCCGACGGCACGGGCAACATCTCCTACGACCCGGCCAACCACGACTTCATGGTGCGCACCCGGCAGGCCAAGATCGACGGGATCGCGTCGTCGATCCCGCCGCTCGAGGTGGACGACCCGACCGGGCAGGCCAGTGTGCTGGTGCTGGGGTGGGGCTCGACGTACGGCCCGATCGGTGCTGCCTGCCGGACCGTGCGCGCGGCGGGCATCGAGGTCGCGCAGGCCCATCTGCGCCACCTCAACCCGTTCCCCTCCAACACCGCCGAGGTGGTGCAGGGCTACGACCGGGTGCTGATCCCCGAGATGAACCTCGGCCAGCTGGCGATGCTCATCCGGGCCCGGTTCCTCGTCGATGCCATCAGCTACAACCAGGTGCGCGGGATGCCGTTCAGGGCAGACGAGCTCGCCTCGGTCATCACGGAAGTTGCGAATCAGTGAGCGAACACACGTTCCCGTCCCTCGACCTGGTGCCGAAGTCCGACGTCGCGCAGACGGCCAAGGACTTCAAGACCGACCAGGAGGTGCGCTGGTGCCCGGGATGCGGTGACTACGCGGTCCTCGCGACGGTTCAGTCGTTCATGCCGCAGCTCGGGCTGCGCAAGGAGAACATCGTCTTCGTCTCGGGCATCGGCTGCTCGTCGCGGTTCCCCTACTACATGGACACGTTCGGGGTGCACTCGATCCACGGGCGCGCGCCCGCGATCGCGACCGGCCTGGCGTCCTCGCGGCAGGACCTGTCGGTGTGGGTGATCACCGGTGACGGCGACGCGCTCTCGATCGGCGGCAACCACCTGATCCACGTGCTGCGCCGCAACGTCAACCTCAAGATCCTGCTGTTCAACAACCGCATCTACGGGCTGACCAAGGGGCAGTACTCCCCCACGTCGGAGCTCGGGAAGATCACCAAGTCGACGCCGATGGGCTCGCTGGACGGGCCGTTCAACCCGGTGTCGCTCGCCCTCGGTGCCGAGGCGACGTTCGTGGCGCGGTCGATCGACTCCGACCGCAAGCACCTGACGTCGGTGCTGCAGGCGGCGGCCGAGCACCGCGGCACGGCGCTGGTCGAGATCTACCAGAACTGCAACATCTTCAACGACGAGGCGTTCGAGCCGCTGAAGGACCCGGCGACGCGCGACGACTTCACGATCCGGCTCGAGCACGGCCAGCCGATCATCTGGGGCGCGCAGAGCCAGTACGGCGTGACCCGGGGCGACGACGCATCGCTCAAGGTGGTGAACGTCGCCGACGTGGACGCCGGCGCGATACTCGTTCACGACGCGCACGCCGACGACCCGTCGCACGCGTTCGACCTGTCCCGGCTGGCCGACCTGTCGCTGGCCCGGACGCCGGTCGGGGTCTTCCGGTCCGTGCAGCGACCGGTCTATGACGACCTGATGGCCGGCCAGCTGGACTCGGCCCGGGAGACCCAGGGTGAGGGGGACCTCGCCGAGCTGCTCGCCGGCGGGGACACCTGGACGGTCGGGCCGTCGGTCCACTAGCGGTCGGGCGCCCGACCGCGATCTGAGACAGCAGCAAAGCCGCTCGACACTCCTGACCGGGCCCGGTTAGCGTGGGCTGCGTGGGCGACCGGTGAACGAGCTGCGGCGCGGGACGGCGTACGGGATCTCGGCGTATCTGCTCTGGGGCATGTTCGCGCTCTACTTCCCGCTGCTGAAGCCAGCCGGCGCGGTCGAGATCGTGGCGCACCGCATCGTCTGGTCGCTGCTCTTCGTGCTGGTCATCCTCCTTGTGCAGCGGAACATGGGCTCGTTGCGCGTGCTCGCGGCCGACCGTCGATCGCTGGCCATCCTGGTCGCGGCCGCGGTCCTGATCGCCGGCAACTGGTGCCTCTACATCTACGGCGTCAACAGCGACCAGGTCGTCGAGACCTCGCTGGGCTACTTCATCAACCCGATCGTCACGGTGATGCTCGGCGTCGTGCTGCTCGGGGAGCGCCTGCGGCGGACCCAGTGGGTCGCCATCGGACTCGGCACGGTTGCCGTCGTCGTGCTGGCCATCGACTACGGCCGACCGCCGTGGATCGCGTTGGGGCTGGCGTTCTCGTTCGGGACATATGCGCTGCTGAAGAACCGCGTGGGCGGTCGGGTCGGGGCGGTGCAGTCGCTAACTGTCGAGACTGCTGTGCTCGCGATGCCGGCGCTGGCCTGGCTGATCCTGCTGGAGGTGCGCGGCGAGGGGCAGTTCGGCCACGCCGGAGCGGGTCACGCGCTGCTGCTCGCCAGCACGGGCATCGTCACCGCCGTACCGCTGATCCTCTTCGCCGCCGCCGCGCGACGGATCCCGCTCTCGGTGATCGGGCTGCTGCAGTACCTCACACCGGTGCTGCAGTTCCTGACCGGCGTGGTGGTGTACGGCGAGCCGATGCCGGCCTCGCGGCTGGCGGGCTTCGTCCTGGTGTGGGCGGCGCTGAGCGTGCTGACCGTGGACATGCTGCAGAACCGCCGGCGCAGCCAGCGGCGAGCTGCCGCCGAGGCGCAGGCCGGCGCCTACGCGTAGCTGGGGAGGGGGCGCCGTGTGGGAGGACGAGGCCGGGCTGATCGCGCTGCCGAGCGGCGTCCGGGTTCGTGGCCGGCGGATCGGCGATGCGGTGAGCCCGGCGGACTTCGCCTTGCTGCTGGCGGATGGGCCCGTTCCGGCCTGGGCGCACCGTCGCATCCGCTGGCCGGACTTCTGGGTGCCCGTGGACCGCGCCGACGCCCTGGATGCGCTGCACGAGGCGCACCGGCGCGCGCTTGCCGGGGAACGCGTGGAGGTGGCCTGCCGGGGCGGGGTCGGTCGCACCGGAACGGCACTGGCCGCGCTAGCGGTTCTCGATGGCGTCCCGGCGTCGGAATCGGTCGCGTGGGTGCGCAAGCGCTACAACCCGCGGGCGGTGGAGACGCCGTGGCAGCGGCTCTGGCTTCGTTCGGTGCGATGAGTTGGCGAGCCGATAGGCCACGACCATGCTCAAGTCCCTGGCCTAGGCGATGGCCGTGCCCGCGATGTGGGTGTTGAACGGGAGGAACGGCGAGCGGATCCGGTAGTGGCAGAGGTCGACGCTGGAGAAGCCCGCGGACTGGATCACGCTCGCCAGGTCTCGTTCGCAGGAACAGCCTTCGAAGACCCACGCCCAGGGCCGACGCAGGATCCGTTGCAACCAGCGTGTGGGCGTGCCGCGCTCGGCAGCGACATGCTCGGCGAAGCTGAACCGCCCGCCAGGTCGCAGAACGCGGCGGATCTCGGCGAGCACGACGTCTGGGTCGCGGACGCTGCACAGGACCAGGCTGGAGATGACGGCATCGGCGCTGGCGTCGGGCAGGTCGATCCGTTCGCCGACAACGCTGCGGATCTCCAGTTCCACGCCGCCCGCGCTGTGCCGCCCGCCTGAGCCGTGCGTGCATGTACGGGTTGGGTTCGATCGCGATCAGGCGGGCGCCGGCCGGAAGGTAGCGCATGTTCGCGCCCACTCCCGGGCCCAGCTCGACCACGGTCGAGGCAGGTCGGCGAACGCCTTGGCCTTGCGCATGTGCCAGTTGATGTAGCCGCCCATGACCCAGAAGAACGCCGAGTTGAACCGGCCGCGACCTGGGTGCGCGTCGAACTCCTGGGGCGTCGCGGCTGCGCGGGGTCGTCACCGTGGCGGCTTGCTTCGTGGGAGTCGTCATGCGTCGAGCCTGCCGGACCGGCGGTGGCGTGGTCAGCAGTGGAAATACCGCAGTTCGGCCGTCAGTCGACGGCATTCGACGCGACGTACCAGGCTGCGATCTGGGCTCGGGATCGGAATCCCAGCCGGGCGCGGATCCGTTCGACGTGCGACTCGGCGGAGCGCTCGGTGATCACCAGCTCGTCGGCGATCTGCCGATTCGACCAGCCCTGCGAGACCAACGCCGCCACCTGGCTCTGCCGCGGTGTCAACGCGGGTGGCGTCCCGCGGTCGCGTTTGGGCAATCCCAGGCCGTGGCGCATCGCGTTCAGCACGGAGTGGGCGTCGCCGGCGAACGGGATGTGTGTCCGACCGGCCAAAACCGTCAGCGTCGCGCCGTCGATGCCGGCGGCCAACCGTTCACCCTCGGCAATCGGCACCGCACGGTCATCCTGGCGGTGGATGACCGAGGTAGGTGCCGTGATGCGACGGAGATCATCGGCGACGTCGATGTCGTAGCACGCTGCCAACAACCGGTGCGCCATCGCCGCGGACGTCGACTCTCGCTGGTAGCGGGAGAACATGGCGCGGAACCCGGCGTCCGCGTCGGGGGCGAAGATCTCGGTCAGCACATCCGACGCGAAGCCCCAGTGCTGGTCGACCAGGCCGAGCACATGCTCACGCACGGCGGGTGCGGCCACTCCGTCACCGTCAACCCACCCGCCGTAGAGGACCAGGCGCGTCACAGACTCCGGGTGACGAGCGGCCCACCTGCACCGCGAGCGGCGCACCGAAGGAGGCGCCGATCAGGTCGAAGCGGTCGACCCCGGTCGCGGCTGCGATGGTGTGCAGGACCTCCAGCTCGAGCTCGACGACGTCCGCGCGGCTGGTCGTCCCGGACAGACCGCACCCCGGCCTGTCGTATCGCACGAGAGTGCGGCCGTCCGCCAGCCCCTCGTAGAACTCGCGCTCGGCCGGCAGCGCCCACCCCAGCTCGAGATGGGACACCCACCCCGGCACGTAGATCGCAACCGGACCTGTGCCGGCGACGGCGAAGCGAATCGCCGTCCCGTCCTCAAGGCTGGCCAGACCGAGCTGCTGCTCCACAAGGGACATTGTGGAACCAGCACTCGTGCTTGTCCTACACCAGGAGCTCCCACTCCTTGACACGCAGCACGTTCCCCGCTTCGTCCGCGTCGTCCGTCTCCCGCACCATCGAGAAGCCCGACTTCTCGAGAACGCGGCCGCTCTGCGGGCGCTCAAGCGGAGTGTGCGCCAGGATGCGACGTACCTCAGCGGCCGCACGTGCCTCCGCCACGAACGCCTCGATCGCCGCGGTCGCGTATCCGCGGTTCCACTGCGACGCGACAATGGCGTAGCCGATCTCGATCGAGCCCTGCTCGTCGACGAACGCGCCACCGATCTCGCCCACGACAACATCGTCGTCAGCGCGGTGAACGAGGAAGGGACCGAATTGACCAACGGCGCCTACGCACTGCGCCACGCCGACGGAAAACTCCGTTGGATAGTCCGGGGCGACGCGGACGTCATGAGGCGGATCACCCGCAAGGATTGCATCGGCCGCCTCGCGCGACATTTCGCGGAGCCTGACCGTCATCCCGCGACCCTATGGCGCGGTGGGTGCATTCGGGGAGGCCGTCGGTAACTGGGGGCGGGGGCGGAAGCCTCTAACACAGAAGGGATCGTTGCCACGGCACTTATGCGCGGCTGCTACGCACCCGCATGAACACGATGAACGCCAGGTAAGCCAGGAGGCCCTGGAGGAACCCCACGACGACCAGCGCCAGAATTGCATCCGTCCCGACCAGGTCGGTCCCCGCGAGGACGAGCGAGCCCGGCATGGTCACGAGCTCGAGCCACATTCCGGCAAGACCGTCGTTGGGTGCCCGCGTGGACTGGTGGACGAATACGGCGGTTGCAAGGACAAGAACCCAGTAGGCGATCACAGCACGAACTGCTCGTTGCATTGGACTCACGCTGCGATCATGCCCGCCAGCTCAGGAACGACGACGCCTCCTCGAAACACGAGAGCCCCCCTGCTGCGTCAGCGAACCTGGCTCAAGCCAGCCGCAGCCAGCACCGCATCGGCCAGTTCGGCCGGGGTGAGCCTGTCCGAGCGCAGCATGAGCGTCCCCCTCGGCTGGCGGGCAGCGGCGGCCACCATGTCATCCACGCCGGTCATGCCGAACTCGTGGGCCCCCTGGTCCCATTCCGCCCCGGGGTGAGTGACGCGAGCATTGAGCCGCTCCCGGAGTACGCCGGCGTCCACCTCAAGAAATACGTGCAGGAGCTCCTCGCCGGCGTCGGCCAGGCTGCCGAGGATCTCGGCCCGGTAGGCGTCGCGGATCAGCGACATCGGGACGATCAGAGTCTCCGCGTGGTGCCTGCGCAGCGACAGCGCCGTAGCGACGGTCAGTTCCCGCCAGCTCGCTAGGTGCTGGAAATCGCCGTTGGGCGGTATCCATTGCCACAGCATGAGGCCGACGTCTTCCGGGTCGTACACGACCGCGTCGGGGAGCCGCCGATGCAGTTCCTCTGCCAGCGTCGTCTTCCCCGATCCGAACCCGCCGTTCAGCCAGATGATCACCAAATCACGTTATCGCCACTCGGCTGGATTGCTGCGATGCGGTGGACGAGGTTGGGTGCATTCGTTCCCAGGCGCAGCCTCGTAGCGGACCGGTCAGGACTCGGACGCGCCCTTGGCGACGTCGCCGATGATCGCGGCGAGCTCCTTCGGCCGTGACCACATCGGCCAGTGGCTCGTCGGCAGGTCGACCCAGGTGATGTCCCGCAGATCCGAGATGCCGGCAAGGAACGCCCATTCGGGGTGCTCCTTTGCGTACGTCTGGTAGGCCTCGGCCGTGAAGCCGGTCGCGATGATCGTGCTCGGGATGTCGCATCGAGCGTCGTTGGTCAGCTCCGCGCCTTCGCGCATGACACCACCCGGCTCCGGGACCGCGCGCTCGCGGAACGTCTGGAGCTGCTCCTCGCTGATGCCGTCGAGGTTCTCCTCCTCCGCGATCTCGTCCCAGTTGAACGGCTTCTCGCTGCCCTCGAACTCGGGATCCACGGCGCCCTTCCCCGGGGCCGTGTCGACGTAGACCATCGCCGCGATCCGCTCAGGCACCCGGTCGGTGGCGGCATAGCCGGAGAAGCCGGTGCCGCTGTGTACGGCGAGCACAACCGGGCGGCCGGCCGCCTCCACAGCCGCGCAGATCGCGTCCACGTGATCGGACAGAGTGATGGACGACCGGTCGGCGTCGGCGGACTCGAGGCCAGGCAGCGTCAGTGCGGTGACGTCGTGCCCGTCAGCCCGCAGCAGGGCTGCGACTTCGTCCCAGGCCCACGCGCCGAGCCAGAATCCGGGAACCAGGAGAATCGGTGTTTTGGTCATGCCGCAAACCTAGATCCGGCCACCGACAGGTCGCCGGGCAGGTCCGACGCGGCCCAGCGATCTCACACCGAGGGCGAGGCGAACCAGATGGTGCGCTTCGTCCAGACACCTGGACCCAGCCGCCGCCCCGAGCAGACGAGAAGGGCGAGCTGCGGCGGCCCGGCCTTGTCGTAGTAGCGCGGCATGTTCGCGTCCGCGGGAACCTCGACCCGCTCGGTCACCCGGTAGCACAGGCGCGCGTTCGCCCCGCGTACGACGATGCGGTCCCCCTCGTGCAGGCCGGCCAGCAGGCGGTTGCCCAGTGCGGTGCCATCCGGCCAGGTATGCGCATTGAGCAGGACGTTGCCCGCCTTGTCGCCGGGCCGAATCCCCTGCTCGCGGTCCCAGGCGACCATCGACTTGCCGCCCGTGGTGAGGGGAGGCGTCCCGGGCACCCCGATTTCATCGCGCGGAGGGGTGACCACGGAGGCGTGCCTCGTCACGCCCGGGACGCTGATCGTCTGCGGCTTGAAGTGGCGCGCCACAGTGGCGCAGGTGGGCGCAGGCGCCGACGTGCTCGCGGAGGGGGCAGGCGCCGACGTGGTCGTCGGGTCGGCGAGTACGGCGGGCGCCGGGACCGTTGCGGCGTCCCCCGGGTCTCGCCCGGCGCCGATCATCCAGGCGGCAATCCCCACGACCATCACCGAGACCATCACGATCGCCCAGGTCACCTGGGCACGAGATGGACGGCGAGGCATAACCCCAGGGTAAGCCGACACCTGCCCGGAAGGAAGCCGCCTCAGGTCAGGCAGTGCGGCTGACCACCACGTCGCAGAGCGACTCCAGCGCCGCGCGGGCCGGGCCGGCCGGCAGCGGGCTCAGCACCGACCGGGCGTCGTCGGCCCAGCGCCGCAGGTCGGCCCGGGCAGCGTCCATCGCGGCGTTCTCGCGCAGCAGCCCGAGCGCCTCCTTGTGCAACGCGTCGTCCTCGAGGTCGGCCTCGAGCAGCTCCAGCAGGCGGGCGTCTGCCGGGTCGTTCGCCCGTCGTACGTGCAGGACCGGCAGGGTCGGGACCCCCTCGCGCAGGTCGGTGCCCGGTGTCTTGCCCGACACGGTGGAGTCCGACGCCACGTCCAGGAGGTCGTCGGAGAGCTGGAATGCGACCCCGATGCGCTCCCCGAACCGGGTCATCACCTCGACCGCCGGCTCCCCCGCCCCGGAAAGAAGTGCCCCGAAGCGTCCGGACGTGGCGATCAGCGAGCCCGTCTTGTCAGCCACCACCGACATGTAGTGGTCGACGGCGTCGTCGTTGGGCGCCGGTCCGACGGTCTCCCGGATCTGGCCGGTCACCAGCCGCTCGAACGTGCGCGCCTGCAGCCGCACCGCCTCAGGGCCGAGGTCGGCCAGGATGTCCGACGCGCGCGCGAACAGGAAGTCACCGGTCAGGATCGCGACGTTGTTGTCCCACCGGGCGTTCGCGCTGGCGGCCCCGCGTCGCAGCGCCGCCTCGTCCATCACGTCGTCGTGGTAGAGCGTCGCGAGGTGCGTCAGCTCGACGACGACAGCAGCGGGTACGACGCCAGCCGCTCGCGGGTTGCCGAACTGCGCACCGAGCAGCACGAGCAGCGGACGGAACCGCTTGCCGCCGGCCTCGACCAGATGACGCGACGTCTCGGTGACGAACGGGTAGTCGCTCTTCACCGTGCTGCGCATCAGCTCCTCGACGGCGTCCATGCCGAGGCGCAGGTCAGCCTCCAGGGTGACGTCGCCTGTCGGCAGCCCCCACGGACCAGCGGTGATCACGGAGCCCCCTGTCGGGTCAGCGGACGAACTGCGAGGCCTGCGCGGCAAGGTCGAGGACCTGGGTCGGCAGCACCCCGAGAACCACCGTAACCGCAACCGCGATCGCGATCGTCATCGTGGTGAGCACGCTGGGCACAACGACGCTCGGCCCGTCGGGTGACGGCTCGGAGAAGAACATCAGCACGATGACCCGGACATAGAAGAAGGCGGCGACGGCACTCATCACCACGCCGACGATGACGAGCGGCGTCGCGCCACCCTCCACGGCGGCCGAGAACACCGCGAACTTGGCGGTGAAGCCGCTGGTCAGCGGGATCCCGGCGAAGGCGAGCAGGAACAGCGCGAAGACGCCGGCGACCAGCGGCGAGCGGCGGCCGAGACCGGCCCACTGGGACAGGTGCGTCGCCTCCCCCGCCGAGTCGCGCACCAGGGTGACGACGGCAAACGCGCCGATCGTCGAGAAGCCGTAGGCGACGAGGTAGAAGAGCACGCTGGACACGCCGAGCACCTCACCGGTCTCGGCGTTGATCGTGTCGGTCGCCACCAGGCCGGTGAGGATGAACCCCGCGTGGGCGATCGAGGAGTAGGCGAGCATCCGCTTCACGTCGGTCTGCGTCAGCGCCACGACCGAGCCGATCACCATGGTGAGGATCGCCACGGCCCAGATCATCGGCTCCCAGTCCCAGGCGAGCCCGCCGAGGCCGACGTAGAACACCCGCAGCAAGGCACCGAACGCCGCGACCTTGGTGCACGCGGCCATGAATCCGGTGATCGGGGTCGGAGCGCCCTGGTAGACGTCCGGCGTCCAGGCGTGGAACGGCGCCGCACCGATCTTGAACAGCAGCCCGACCGAGACCAGGGCCGTGCCGACCAGGAGCAGACCGTCGGACCCCGCGTTCTTGCTGACCGCGTCGGCGATGCCCGACAGCCGCACCGTGCCGGCGTAACCGTAGAGCAGCGCCACGCCGTACAGGAAGAACGCCGAGGAGAACGCGCCGAGCAGGAAGTACTTCAGCGACGCCTCCTGCGAGAGGAGCCGCCGGCGGCGCGCGAGCCCGCACAGCAGGTAGAGCGGCAGCGACAGCACCTCGAGCGCGACGAACATCGTCAGCAGGTCGTTGGCCGCCGGGAACATCAGCATGCCGCCGACCGCGAACATCAGCAGCGGGAATATCTCGGTCTGGGTGACACCGGTGGCGGTCAGCGTGCGCTCGTGCTCGGAGCCGGGCAGTGACGAGCCGGCCGAGGTGAACGGGCCGCCGGTGTCCAGTGACTGCTCGGCCGTTGCGAGCAGCCCGGTCAGCGCGAGCAGCAGGATCACGCCCTGCAGGAACTGCGCCGGGCCGTCAACGGCGATGGCGCCCTGCGCGATGATCGCGACGTCGCCGGCGGAGAGCACGAGCGCGACGAACGCGCCGATCAGCCCAGCCGCAGCCAGGCCGAACTGCACCTCGTGTCGCCACAAGCGGGGCATGAACGCCTCGACCAGCACCCCGACCACTGCGACACCGAAGACGATCAGCATCGGGGCGAGCAGCCCGTAGTCGATGCTCGGGGTGTCGAAGGCGGCCGCGAGCTGCACTGGCGCGGTGCTCACGGCGCTCACGGCTCCTGCCCTTCGGCAACCGGTACGACGGGTTGCACATCGCGTCGAGCCGACCTGCTCCATGGTCCGCTCGATCGACGGGTTGATGACGTCGAGCAGCGGCTTGGGATAGAAGCCCAACGCGATGATCACTGCCAGCAGCGGAGCCACCACGGCAACCTCGCGCCGGCCGAGGTCGCGCCACTGCGACGTCGACTCGTTGGGCTCACCGGTCATCGTGCGCTGGTACATCAGCAGGATGTAGACCGACGCGAGGATGATGCCGAGCGTCGCGAGGACCGCGGCGACCTGGTAGCGGGGGAACGTGCCCACGAGCACGAGGAACTCGCTGATGAAGCTGGACAGGCCAGGCAGCGCGAGGCTGGACAGGCCGGCGACCAGGAACGTCCCGGCGAGCATAGGGGCGACCCGCTGGACACCTCCGTAGTCGGCGATCAGTCGCGAGCCCCGCCGGCTGATCATGAACCCGGCGACGAGGAACAGCGCAGCAGTCGAGAACCCGTGGTTGAACATGTAGAGCATCGAGCCCGACGACGCGGTCGTGGTCATCGCGAAGATGCCCAGCGTGATGAACCCGAAGTGGGAGATCGACGTGTAGGCGATCAGCCGCTTGATGTCGGTCTGCCCGATCGCCACGAGCGCGCCGTAGAGGATCCCGATCACGGCCAGCGCGATCACCACCGGTGCCGCCCAGCTGCGACGCGTCGGGGAACAGCGGCAGGCAGAGCCGGATCATCCCGAACGTGCCCACCTTGTCGAGTACGCCGACGAGAAGAACCGCACCGCCGGGCGGTGACTCAGCCGCTGCGTCGGGCAGCCACGTGTGCACCGGCCACAGCGGCGCCTTGATGGCGAAGGCGACGAAGAAGCCGAGGAACAGCCATCGCTCGGTGTTCGGTGCGATGTCCAGGCCGAGCAGGTTCTCGAACAGGAACGCCTGGTTGCCGCCGTCGGACACGACGAACAGGCCGATCACCGCCGCCAGCATCAGCAGGCCGCCGAACAGGCTGTAGAGCAGGAACTTCACCGCTGCGTAGGAACGCTGCGGGCCCCCGTAGGACCCGATGATGAAGTACATCGGGATCAGCATCGCCTCGAAGAAGACGTAGAACAGGAACACGTCGGTCGCCGCGAACACGCCGATCATGAGCGTCTCGAGCAGCAGGAACAGCGAGAAGTAGGTGCCGACCGGGCGACGCAGGCGGAAGGCGTCGTGCCACGAGGCCAGGATGCAGATCGGCGTGAGCACCGTCGCCAGGGCGATCAGCACCAAGCGCGATGCCGTCGACGCCGACCGCGTAGCTGACACCGAACTGCGGGATCCACTCGTGGGTCTCCGCGAACTGGAACTGCTCCTCGCTGTTGGGCTCGAAGCGCAGCGCGAGTACGACGGTCAGCGCCAGCACGACCAGCGAGAAGCCGAGTGCCACCTGCTTGGCCAGCAGGTCCCGGGTCCGTGGCAGTGCGGCCACGACGAGCGCACCCACGAGCGGCACCGCGCCGAGGGTCGTCAGCCAGGGGAAGTCGGTCACTTAGAGCCTCACCAACAACATGGCGCCGATCACGAGGACAGCTCCTCCGAGCATCGCCAGGGCATAGGAGCGGACGAACCCGGTCTGCAGTCGGCGGAACCGCCCGGACGTCCCACCTATCAGCGCGGCCAGCCCGTTGACGGCACCGTCGATGACGCGGTTGTCGACGTAGACCAGGGAGCGGGTGAGGTACTGACCCGGCCGCATGAACAGCGACTCGTTCACCGCGTCCTGGTACAGGTCTTGCCGAGCGGCCCGGGTCGCGACCGACCCGACCGGCGCCGTGAGGGGTACCGGGCGGCGCAGGTACATCTGCGCTGCCAGCAGGGCGCCGAGCACCACGAGCACCACCGTCAGCGTGGTGAGCAACCAGATCGGCAGCACCGGTGCCTCCTCGCCGTGCTCGCCGACGACCGGTTCGAGCCAGTGCTGGATCGCGCCGGTCGGGCCGAGCAGCAGACCGAGGAAGGCCGAGCCGACAGCCAGCACGATCAGCGGCACCGTCATCAGCTTCGGCGACTCGTGCGGGTGCACGTCGTCCTCCCAGCGCCGCTCGCCGTGGAACGTCATCACGAACAGCCGGGTCATGTAGAACGCCGTGATGCCGGCACCGACCAGGGCCGCCATGCCGAGCACCCACGGCCGCCAGCCGTCGCCGACGAACGCCGCCTCGATGATCGCGTCCTTGCTCCAGAACCCGGACAGGCCCGGGAAGCCGATGATGGCCAGCCAGCCCAGCCCGAACGTGACCCAGGTGACCTTCATGACGGTCGACAACCCGCCGTAACGCCGCATGTCCACCCGGTCGTTCATGCCGTGCATCACCGAGCCGGCACCGAGGAACATGCCGGCCTTGAAGAAGCCGTGCGTCAGCAGGTGGAAGATCGCGAACGCGTAGCCGATCGGACCCAGCCCGGCGGCCAGCATCATGTAGCCGATCTGGCTCATCGTCGACGCCGCGAGCGCCTTCTTGATGTCGTCCTTCGCGGTGCCGATGACCGCCCCGAACAGGAGCGTGACGGCACCCACGATGGCCACGGCCAGCTGGGCGTCGGGCGCGCCCGCGAAGATCGGCGCCGACCGGACGACGAGGTAAACGCCGGCGGTCACCATCGTTGCGGCGTGGATCAGCGCCGACACCGGCGTCGGGCCGGCCATCGCGTCACCGAGCCAGGACTGCAGCGGGAACTGCGCGGACTTGCCGCACGCGCCCAGCAGCAGCATCAGCCCCATCACGGTGAGCGCCGCCTCGCTCGCGCCCTCGGCGCTGGAGAACACGTCGGCGAAGCTCACGCTGCCGAACTGCCAGAACATGATCATGATCGCGACGGACAGGCCGAAGTCGCCGACCCGGTTCACGACGAACGCCTTCTTCGCCGCCGCGGCATAGGCCGGCACGTAGCTCCAGAACCCGATCAGCAGGTACGACGCGAGCCCGACGCCCTCCCACCCGACGTACAGCAGGAGATAGCTGTCGGCCAGGACGAGCAGGAGCATCGCCGCGATGAACAGGTTCAGGTAACCGAAGAACCGTCGCCGGTCGAGGTCGTGCTCCATGTAGGCGATCGAGTAGACGTGGATCAGCGTCCCGACGCCGGTGATCAGCAGCACGAAGCACATCGAGAGCTGGTCGATCAGCAGGCCGGCGTCGACCTGCAGGCTGCCGGCCGGCACCCACGCGAACAGGTGCTGCCCGAGCGAGCGGTCCTCCGCATCGCGGCCGAGCATGGCGATGAACAGCACCACCCCCAGCACGAACGATGCTGCGGGCATCGCCGTGCCGACCAGGTGACCGATGCGGTCCGTACGACGTCCACCGACCAGCAGGACGAGGGCACCGGCCAGCGGCAGCGCGATCAGCAGCCAGCCGAGGGTGAAGACGCCGGAGGCTGCGGTGACCGACTGGGTGCCTTCCGCGGCGAGGAGGTTCGTCACGGCAGTCCTAGTACTTCAACAGGTTGGCGCCGTCGACCGAGGCCGAGCGGCGGGTGCGGAAGATGGTCATGATGATCGCCAGGCCGATGACCACCTCGGCGGCCGCGACGACCATGACGAAGAACGCGATCACCTGCCCGTCGAGGTTGCCGTGCATCCTGGCGAACGTCACGAACGCCAGGTTGGTGGCGTTGAGCATGAGCTCCACGGACATGAACACGACGATCGCGTTGCGCCGCAGCAGGACGCCGGCCGACCCGATCGAGAACAGCAGGGCCGACAGGTAGATGTAGTTCATCGGGTTCACCGCTTCGACCCCCCGTCGTCGTCATGCGCGCCCTCGACCTCACGGATGTCGGCACCGCCGGACACGGGGGCGCGGACGTCTCCCCTGGCCGTCAGGACCGGCGAGACCGAGAGGTCGGACGGCGTTCCGTCGGGAAGCAGTGCCGGTGTGTCCACGGCGTTGTGCCGTGCGTAGACGCCGGGGCCGGGCAGCGGCGCGGGGTTCGGCCGCCGGAAGCGAAGCTCGGACAGGTCGCGCTGACTCAGCCGGGCCTCGATCCGCTCACGGTGCGCCAGCATCATGGCGCCGAGCGCCGCGGTGATGAGCAGCGCGCTGGTCGCCTCGAACGCGAACACGTAGCGCGAGAACATCAGGTTGGCCAGGCCCTGCACGTTGCCGTCGGCGTTGGCGGCCTCCAGGCCCTTGTTGTCCATCACGACGTCACCGATGCCGAACATGACGAGGGCGGCGAAGCCCACGCCGGCCAGCACGGCAGCGATCCGCTGGCCGCGCAGCGTCTCGACGAGAGAGTCGGCCGAGTCCACGCCGACCAGCATCAGAACGAACAGGAACAGCATCATCACGGCGCCGGTGTAGACCACGACCTGCACGACGCCCAAGAAGGACGCGTCCTGCGCGATGTAGAAGACGGCGAGGCAGAGCATCGTCACCGCGAGCAGCAGTGCGCTGTGCACCGCCTTGCGGACCAACAGCATCCCCGCGGCGGCGAGCGTGGCCACGGGTGCGAGCAGCCAGAACACGACCGCCTCGCCAGTGCCGGTGTCGGCAGTGGCGGCCAGCGTGATCGCGCCGGTCACGCCGGGTCCTCGACGTCGCTCGTGACCTCCGCGTTGTGTGCAGCGGCGTAGTCGGCCTGGGCTGTCGTCGCCCGGGCGACCCGGCCCCGGTAGTAGTCCTGCTCGTCGTAGCCGTCGACCATCGGGTGGGGCGCCTCGACCATGCCCGGCATGAGCGGAGCCAGGAGGTCCTGCTTCTCGAAGATGAGGCTCTCCCGGGAGAAGTCAGCGAGCTCGAACTCGTTCGTCATCGTGAGCGCGCGCGTCGGGCACGCCTCGATGCACAGCCCGCAGAAGATGCAGCGCAGGTAGTTGATCTGGTAGACGCGGCCGTAGCGCTCCCCTGGCGAGAAGCGCTCACCCTCGGTGTTGTCCTCACCCTCGACGTAGATGGCGTCGGCGGGGCAGGCCCAGGCGCACAGCTCGCAGCCGATGCACTTCTCCAGGCCGTCGGGGTGCCGGTTGAGCTGGTGGCGGCCGTGGAAGCGCGGCTCTGTCACCTTCTTCTCTTCGGGGTACTGCTCCGTCACGACCCGCTTGAACATGGTGCGGAACGTGACCCCGAAACCCTTGAGCTGGTTCACGAGTCGTCCTCCGTCCGGCGAGACGACCCGGCCAGCGCCGGGGTGACCTGGTCGGGCATCGGGGGAACCGGGTGGCCGCCGGCCATCGCATCGAACCCACCGTCGGTGTCGTCGTCCTGCGCGTCACGCCGGCGGCCGGCGAAGAAGTCCCAGACGAAGCTGAGCACGAGCACGAACAGCACCACGGACCCGCCGTAGAGCAGGAGGTCGCGGCGGCTCAGGTCGTACTCGTTGTTGATCGCGCGCGCGGTCGCGACCAGCATCAGCCAGGCCAAGGCGGCCGGGATCAGGACCTTCCAACCCAGTCGCATGAACTGGTCGTAGCGCAGCCGCGGCAGCGTGCCGCGCAGCCAGATGAAGAAGAAGAGGAAGACAAGCAGCTTGCCGGTGAACCACAGCAGCGGCCACCAGTCCTCGTTGGCGCCCTGCCAGATCGGCCCGCCCAGCGGGCAGGGCGCCTGCCAGCCGCCGAGGAACAACGTCGTCGCCAGCGCAGAGACCGTGACCATGTTGACGTACTCGGCGAGGAAGAACAGGGCGAACTTCAGCGAGGAGTACTCCGTGTGGAACCCACCGACCAGCTCACCCTCGGCCTCCGGCAGGTCGAACGGTGCGCGGTTGGTCTCGCCCACCATCGAGACGACGTAGATGACGAACGAGGGCGCGAGCAGCACGGCGAACCACAGCTGGTCCTGCGCGGCGACGATCTGCGACGTGGACATCGAGCCGGCATAGAGGAACACACCGACGAATGCGAGCCCCATCGCGACCTCGTAGGAGATCATCTGGGCCGACGAGCGCAGGCCACCGAGGAGCGGGTACGTCGAGCCGCTGGACCAGCCGGCCAGGACGATCCCGTAGATGCCGACCGACGCGACGGCGAGGATGTAGAGCACCGCAACGGGCAGGTCGGTCAGCTGCAAGTTGGTCTCGTGCCCGGCGATCCACACCTGACCGCCGAACGGGATGACGGCGAACGCCATGAAGGCCGGGATCGTCGCGATGATGGGCGCGAGGATGAACACCACCTTGTCAGCTGCCTTCGGGATGATGTCTTCCTTCAGCGCGAGCTTGATGCCGTCGGCGAGGCTCTGCAGCAGGCCGAAGGGGCCGACCCGGTTGGGTCCGATGCGGTGCTGCATGCGCGCGACGACCCGCCGCTCCCACCAGATCGTGAACAACGTCATGACGACGAGGAAGACGAAGACGAACAGCGCCTTGCCGAGCACGAGCCACCAGGGGTCGGCACCGAAGCCGGGGACCTGCGGTGCCGCGAGCAGTGTCGACGTCACCCGGCACCCCCGGCACTGATCCGTACGACGGCGCCGGCGTCGGCCCGCAGCGTGGACCGGACGGCGGAGCCCGGGCTGTTGGTCGGCACCCAGACGACACCGTCGGCCATGCCGGGTGTGACGACGAGCGGCAGCGTGATCGAACCGGCGTCGGTCGCGACGGTCAGCTCATCGCCGTCTCCGAGGCCGAGCGTCTCCGCCGCAGCCGGACCGAGCCGGGTGACCGACCGGTGTGCCGTCGCGGCGAGGAACGGCTCGTCGTCCTGCAACCGGCCCGCGTCGAGCAGCAGGTGCCACGTCGCCAGGACAGCCTCCCCCGTGCCGGGGCGGGTGGCCGCGCCGCCCTTGGCCTTGGGGCCGGCCGCACGGTCGCCGTCCCATTCCCCGAGCTCGGCGATCTCGGCGCGGGCGTCCGCGACAGCGGGCAGGCCGAGGTCGACGTCCATGGCGGCAGCCAGGACGTGCAGCACCCGGGTGTCCGGCAGCGCGTTGGTGCCACGCAGCACCTCGGCGAAGGGCCGCTCCCGGCCCTCCCAGTCCACGAACGTCCCGGACTTCTCGACGGCCGGAGCGACCGGCAGGACGACGTCAGCGCGCTCGGTCACCGCAGAGGCCCGCAGCTCCAGGCTCACGACGAAGTCGGCCGCGTCGATGGCCGCGAGCGCCGCCGTGGGGTCGGGCAGGTCGTGCGGGTCGACGCCGCCGATCAACAGGGCACGTACGCCGCCCGTGTGCACCGCCGCCAGCAGGTCGCTCAGTCCGCGGCCGGCACCGCTCGGCAGCGGGTCGACACCCCAGGCCGTCGCCACATCCACCCGGGCATCGGCCTGGGCCACCGGACGGCCACCGGGAAGCAGCGACGGGAGCGCGCCGGCTTCGACCGCGCCGCGCTCGCCCGCTCGCCGGGGAACCCACGCCAGCCGGGCCCCGGTCGCCTCGGCCAGGTTGGCGACCGCCGTCAGCGCACCGGCCGAGGTGGCCAGCCGCTCACCGACGAGGATCACAGCACCGTCGGCGTGCACTGCTTTGGCCGCTTCGGCGACGTCCTTGTCCCGCGATCGGATGGCGTCCAGCACTGCAGCCTCCGCGCCGGGCGCGGTCGCGACCAGGTGGCCGGACAGCTTCTCCAACCCACGGGTGGCGAACGGCGCGACGGCATGCACCTCGAGGCCCTTGGTGCGCACGCCCTTGCGGAGTCGCAGGAACAGGATCGGCGACTCCTCCTCCGGCTCGAGGCCGACCAGAAGCACCGACGAGGCCTTCTCGATGTCGGCGTATGTGACGCCGATGCCACGGCCGGCGACCTCGGCGGCCAGGAATGCCTCCTCCTCGGCCGAGTGCGGGCGGGCCCGGAAGTCGATGTCGTTGGTGCCCAGCACCGTGCGCGCGAACTTCGCGTAGGCGTAGGCGTCCTCCATCGTGGAGCGGCCGCCGACGAGAACGCCGGCGGCTCCGCGCGCCCGGCCCAGCCCGTCGGCCGCGATGCTGAATGCCTCGGCCCACGACGTCGGGACCAGCTCACCGTCGTCGTCACGCACGAGCGGGGATGTCAGGCGGTCCTGGGCGGTGGCGTAGGTGAAGGCCCACCGGCCCTTGTCGCAGTTCCACTCCTCGTTGACCTGCGGGTCGTCGCCGGCGAGCCGGCGCATCACCCGTCCGCGGCGGTGGTCGGTGCGGATCGCGCAGCCGGAGGCGCAGTGCTCGCAGATGCCCGGTGAGGAGACGAGGTCGAAGGGCCGGGCGCGGAACCGGTAGGCCGCCCCGGTCAGTGCGCCGACCGGGCAGATCTGCACGGTGTTGCCGGAGAAGTAGGACTCGAACGGCTCGTTCTCGTAGATGCCGACCTGCTGGAGGGCGCCGCGCTCGAGCATCTCGATGAAGGGGTCGCCGGCCACGTCCGAGGAGAAGCGGGTGCAGCGGGCGCACAGGACACAGCGCTCACGGTCGAGCAGGACCTGGGCGGAGAGGTTGATCGGCTTGGGGAACGTGCGCTTCACGTCGACGAAGCGCGTCTCGGCCCGGCCGTTGGACAGCGCCTGGTTCTGCAGCGGGCACTCGCCACCCTTGTCGCACACCGGGCAGTCCAAGGGGTGGTTGATGAGCAGCAGCTCCATCACGCCGTGCTGCGCCTTGTCGGCGACTGGCGAGGTGAGCTGGGTCCGCACCACCATGCCCTCCGACACCGTCGTGGTGCACGACGCGAGCGGCTTGCGCTGCCCCTCGACCTCGACCAGGCACTGGCGGCACGCGCCGACCGGGTCGAGCAGCGGGTGGTCGCAGAAACGCGGGATCTGGATCCCGAGCAGCTCGGCGGCTCGGATCACGAGCGTGCCCTTTGGCACCCGCACCTCGAAGCCGTCGATGGTCAGGGGGACGAGGTCGTCGCGCTTGGCCACGCTCTCGTCGGTGTTCGCGGTGACGGTCATGAGTTGCCCGCCCCCGAGCCATGGCCGTTGCCGGCGAAGACGGTTGCTGCCGCAGGGTCGAACGGACACCCGCCCTGCGTGAGGTGGTCGATGTATTCGTCGCGGAAGTACTCCACCGACGAGGTGATCGGACTCGTCGCGCCGTCACCGAGCGCGCAGAACGCGCGACCCAGGATGTTGTCGCAGATGTCCAGCAGCTTCTCGAGGTCTTCCTCGGTGCCCTGGCCGTGCTCGAGGCGGCGCATGATCTGCACCAGCCAGAACGTGCCCTCGCGGCAGGGCGTGCACTTGCCGCAGGACTCGTGGGCGTAGAACTCGGTCCAGCGCAGCACCGCGCGCACCACGCACGTCGTCTCGTCGAAGATCATCAGCGCGGTGGTACCGAGCATCGAGCCCTTCTCGACGACGTCCTCGAAGTCCAACCGGACGTCGAGGTGCTCGGCCGTGAGCAGCGGGGTCGACGAGCCGCCGGGCGTCCAGAACTTCAGCTCGTGCCCGTCACGCATGCCGCCGGCCAGGTCGAGCAGCTCACGGAACGTGATGCCGAGCGGCGCTTCGTACTGCCCGGGCCGCTTGATGTGGCCGGAAACCGAGAACAGCTTGAAGCCCGGCGACTTCTCGCTCCCCATCGAGCGGAACCACTTGGCGCCGTTGAGGATGATCGGCGGGACGCTGGCGATCGACTCGACGTTGTTGATGACCGTCGGGCTGGAGTAGAGGCCGGCGATCGCCGGGAACGGCGGACGAAGCCGGGGCTGGCCGCGGTAGCCCTCGAGCGAGTCGAGCAGCGCCGTCTCCTCACCACAGATGTAGGCACCCGCCCCGGCATGCACGGTCAGCTCGAGGTTGAAGCCCGACCCGAGGATGTCGGTGCCGAGGAAGCCCGCGTCGTACGCCTCCTGCACCGCCTGCTGCAGCCGGCGGATGACGTGCACCACCTCGCCGCGCACGTAGATGAAGGCCTGGTTCGCACGGATCGCGTACGACGAGATGATCACCCCCTCGATCAGGGCGTGCGGCGTGGCCATCATCAGCGGGATGTCCTTGCAGGTTCCCGGCTCGGACTCGTCGGCATTCACGACCAGGTAGTGGTCCTTGCCGTCACCCTGCGGGATGAAGCCCCACTTCATGCCGGTGGGGAACCCGGCACCGCCACGGCCACGCAGCCCGGAGTCCTTGACCGCCTGCACGACCGCGTCCTGGTGCATCGCGAGCGCGGCGCGCAGCGCTTCGTAGCCGTCGTTGTCCTGGTAGGTCTGCAGGGTCCAGGACCGTTCGGCGTCCCAGTACTTGCTGAGGACGGGGGTCAGCGTCATGAGTCCTTCGCCCCCTTGTTCCTCGCCGGAGGCTCGGGTGCGGACTCGCCGCGCTCGCGGGCGATCTCGAGCCCGACGAAGGTCGCCGGGCCGCCGGAGCCGCCCTCATCGGCCAGACCGTCGGGGAACCCGGCAAGAACGCGCTCGACCTGCTTGAAGGTGCGCAGCGGCCCGCCACGGGTGGGTGTCACCTCGGCGCCGGCGCGCAGGTCGTCGACGAGCTGCATGGCCGACTCGGGGGTCTGGTTGTCGAAGAACTCCCAATTGACCATCATCACCGGCGCGTAGTCGCAGGCAGCGTTGCACTCGACGTGCTCGAGAGTGACCGCGCCGTCGTCGGTCGTCTCGTCGTGGCCGACGCCGAGGTGGTCCTTCAACGTGCGGAAGATCTGGTCGCCGCCGAGGACGGCACACAACGTGTTCGTGCACACGCCGACGGCATAGGTGCCGTTGGGCCGGCGCTTGTACATCGAGTAGAACGTCGCAACCGCCGCGACCTCGGCGCTGCTGAGGTCGAGCAGCTCGGCGCAGAACTCGATGCCGGCGGGGCTGACATAGCCCTCCTCCGACTGCACGAGGTGCAGCAGCGGCAGCAGCGCGGAACGGCTGCGCGGGTAGCGGGCGATGATCTCCTTCGCGTCCACCTCGAGGCGGTCCTGGAGCTCCTGGCTGTAGGCGCTCACCGGTCCACCCCCCCCATCACGGGGTCGATGGACGCGATCGCTGCGATGACATCGGCGATCATGCTGCCCTCGGACATCGCCGGCGCCGACTGCAGGTTGTTGAACGACGGGTCGCGGAAGTGCACGCGGTAGGGCCGGGTGCCGCCGTCACTGACGAGGTGGACGCCGAGCTCTCCGCGCGGGGACTCGATGGCGTTGTAGACCTGCCCGGCCGGCACCCTGAACCCCTCGGTGACCAGCTTGAAGTGGTGGATCAACGCCTCCATCGACTCGCCCATGATGTGGCGGATGTGGTTGAGGGAGTTGCCCAACCCGTCGCCCCCGAGGGCGAGCTGCGCCGGCCAGGCGATCTTCTTGTCGGCGACCATGACCGGGCCATCCTTGAGCCGGTCCAGGCACTGGGAGACGATCTTCAACGACTCCTTCATCTCGTCGATGCGGATGAGGAAGCGGCCGTAGGCGTCGCACGTCGTCTGGGTGGGGACGTCGAAGTCGTAGGTCTCGTAGCCGGCGTAGGGCTGCGACTTGCGCAGGTCGTGGGGCAGGCCGGTCGCGCGCAGGATCGGCCCGGTGATGCCCAGCGCCATGCAGCCGGTCAGGTCGAGGTAGCCGACGCCGGCCGTGCGCTCCATCCAGATCTTGTTGCCGACGAGGAGGTTCTCCATGTCGGCCAGGCGCTTGGGCAGCAGGGTGAGCAGGTCGCGGATGCGGTCGACCGCGCCCGGGGGCAGGTCCATGGCCAGGCCACCGGGGCGGATGTAGCCGTGGTTCATGCGCAGGCCGGTGACCATCTCGAAGACGTCGAGGATCTCCTCGCGGTCGCGGAAGCCGAACGTCATCGGGGTCAGCGCCCCGAGCTCCATGCCGCCCGTGGCCAACGCCACCAGGTGGGACGACACCCGGTTGAGCTCCATCATTATGACCCGGATGACGTTGGCGCGCTCGGGGATCTCGTCCTGGATGCCGAGCAGCCGCTCGATGCCGGCGCAGTAGACGTATTCGTTGAACAGCGGCGCCAGGTAGTCCATCCGCGTCACGAAGGTGACGCCCTGGGTCCAGTTGCGGAACTCGCAGTTCTTCTCGATGCCGGTGTGCAGGTAGCCGATGCCGAGCCGGCAGTTGGTGACCGTCTCGCCCTCGAGCTCGAGGATCAGCCGGAGCACGCCGTGGGTCGACGGGTGCTGGGGCCCCATGTTGACGACGATCCGCTCCTCGCCGGCCTCACCGAGCCCGGCCGCCAGCGCGTCCCAGTCCTGGCCCGACACGGTGTAGACAGTGCCCTCGGTCGTCTCCTGCGCGGCCGCGTAGGCGTCCTGCTGCGTCATCAGCTGTAGGCCCTTCGCTCGTCCGGTGGCGGGATCTGCGCTCCCTTGAACTCGACCGGGACCCCGCCCAGCGGGTAGTCCTTGCGCTGCGGGTGCCCGGGCCAGTCGTCGGGCATCTCGATGCGGGTGAGCGCCGGATGGCCGTCGAAGACGATGCCGAAGAAGTCCCAGGTCTCCCGCTCGTGCCAGTCGTTGCCCGGATAGACCGAGGTGACCGACGGAATGTGCGGGTCGTCGTCGCTGCACGCGACCTCGACGCGGACCCGGCGGTTGTGGGTCACCGACAGCAGCGGGTAGACGGCGTGCAGCTCGCGGCCCGTCTCGTGCGGGTAGTGGGCGCCGGAGACGCCCATGCACATCTCGAAGCGCAGCGCGGGGTCGTCGCGCAGCCCCTGCATGACGTCGACGAGACGTTCGCGTCGGACGAAGAAGGTGAGCTCGTCACGGTCGACGACGACCTTCTCGATCGCGTCGTCGAACTCGGGCAGCAGCCGCTCCAGCTGGTCGGCGGCCTCGTCGAACCACCCGCCGTAGGGGCGCTCCGACCCACCCGGCAGCTGCACCGGCCGGACCAGGCCGCCGTAGCCGGACGTGTCACCGGTGCCGTGCGCGCCGAACATGCCACGCCGTACGTCGATCGTCTCCACGGCCGGGTCGTCGACCGGCTTGCGGTTCTCCGGCAGCTTCTTGTCGATCTCGCTCACCGGAGCAGGCCTTTCATCTGCCCGGTGGGCTTGGCCGTCAACGCGACCGCCTCGGACTCGCGCGCGATGCGCTCGCGGTTGGCGCCGAGCGGCGCGGCCTGGATCTGCTCGTGCAGCTTGATGATCGCGTCCATCAGCATCTCCGGCCGCGGCGGGCAGCCGGGCAGGTAGATGTCCACCGGCACGATGTGGTCGACGCCCTGCACGATCGCGTAGTTGTTGAACATCCCGCCGCTTGACGCGCAGACACCCATCGACAGCACCCACTTGGGGTTGGGCATCTGGTCGTAGATCTGGCGCAGCACCGGGGCCATCTTCTGGCTCACCCGGCCGGCCACGATCATCAGGTCGGCCTGCCGGGGCGAGGCCCGGAAGACCTCCATGCCGAACCGCGCCAGGTCGTAGCGGGGCCCGCCGGAGGCCATCATCTCGATCGCGCAGCAGGCCAGGCCGAACGTCGCGGGCCACAGCGAGCCGCGCCGCATGTAGCCGGCCAGCTTCTCCACCGTCGTGAGCAGGATCCCCGACGGGAGCTTCTCCTCGATACCCATCGCTACCTCAGTCCCACTCGAGGCCGCCGCGACGCCACACGTAGGCGTAGGCGGTCAGCAGGGTGAGGATGAACAGCACCATCTCGACCAGCCCGAAGATGCCGAGCTCGTCGAAGTGCACGGCCCACGGGTAGAGAAACACGATCTCGATGTCGAAGATGATGAAGAGCATCGCGGTCAGGTAGTACTTCACCGGGAAGCGGCCGCCACCGACGGGCTGCGGGGTCGGCTCGATGCCGCACTCGTAGGCGTCGAGCTTCGCCCGGTTGTAGCGCTTGGGGCCGGTGAGGGCACCGGCAGCGATCGAGAAGACCGCGAAGCCGGCCGCGATGGCGGCCAGCACGATGATCGGGGCGTAGGCGTTCATCCCTGCCGGTCTCCCCTCGCTCGTGGCCCGCACGACATCGCCCGGCGGGTGACCGGGCTGCTCAATCCTAGGAGCGGCTCGGGGGTCATCAGAACCGGGGTATTCAGCAGTCAGCCCTCGTTGTCAGGCCGCCGGAGCGAGCCGGGACAGAGCATTGATAACCCTGTCCATGGCATCGCCGCCACGGGCGTCGGTGAGGTTGGCCATCAGCTTGAGTACGAAGCGCATCAGCAGCGGATGCGGCAGTCCGTGACGGGTGGCGAGCTTCATCACCCGGTCGTCACCGATCAGCTTCACGAACGTCCGGCCGATCGTGTAGTAGCCGCCGTACGCCTGCTTCAAGGCATGCGGGTAAGCGGCCAGCGCCCGCTCGCGCGCGTCGTCGGTCGGACGCGAGAGCGCCTGCGCGATGACCTGGGCGGCGAGCTCGCCGGACTCCATCGCGTAGGCGATGCCCTCGCCGTTGAACGGGTTGACCATGCCCCCGGAGTCGCCGACGAGCAGCAGTCCGCGGGTGTAGTGGGGCTGGCGGTTGAAGCCCATCGGCAGCGCGGCACCACGGACGGGGGCGGTGCGGTTCTGCTCGCGGAAGCCCCACTCCTCCGGGGTCTGGTCGAGCCAGCGTCGCAGCAGCTCCTTGTAGTCCACCTGGCCCCACGCCGTACTGGTGTTGAGGATGCCGAGGCCGACGTTGGACGTGCCGTCGCCGACGCCGAACACCCACCCGTAGCCGGGCAGCAGCCGGCGCTGGCCGTCACGCTCGTCCCACAGCTCCAGCCACGACTCGAGCCACTCGTCGTCATGGCGAGGGCTCGTGTAGTAGGTGCGCACCGCAACGCCCATCGGCCGGTCGTCGCGCTTGTTGAGGCCCATCGCGACCGAGAGCCGACTGGAGTTGCCGTCGGCAGCCACCACGAGCGGCGCCCGATAGGTGACCTCGCCGTCCTCGGTGCGCGCGGTGACCCCGGTGATGTGCCCGGTGCGATCGTCGAGGACGGGCGCCTGCACGTTGACGCGTTCGCGCAGCGATGCGCCGGCCTTGACCGCCTGCCGGGCGAGCAGGTCGTCGAAGTCGGTGCGGGGACGGACCAGGCCGTACGACGGGTAGTCGGCCAGCTCGGGCCAGGGCAGCTCCAGGCGCATGCCGCCGCCGAGGATGCGCAGGCCCAAGTTGTGGACCCAGCCGGCCTCCGGACGGGTGTCGATGCCCATCGAGACCAGCGACTTCACCGCGCGTGGGGTGAGGCCGTCGCCGCAGACCTTCTCGCGCGGGAACGCGGACTTCTCCAGGAGCAGGACGTCGGCGCCGGACTGGGCCAGGTGGTAGGCGGTCGTGGATCCGGCCGGGCCTGCGCCGACGACGATGACGTCGGCGTCCTGGGCGCTCGGGGACGTGCTCACCATCTGCTCACAGCGGGGCACCTCGGGGGGTTGCGGGGCGTCCGGAAGCGACTTTGTGAATTGTTTCACGAGGTCGCTTGGACGTCAGTCTACAAAGGCGGCGCGGCAGGTGGGGAGCGGGTGGCCCGAGTCAGCCGAGGGCTGGACAGGGGCAAGGCAGGAGGAAGGCCCGCTGCGTCGCAGCGGGCCTTCCTGGTGCGTCAGTGCTCGATCGTCAGTCGCGCTTGAAGGCGTCCTTGACGTTCTCGCCGGCCTGCTTGAGGTTGGCCTTGCTCTGGTCGTTCTTGCCCTGGCGGGCAAGGGCGTCGTCGCCAGTCGCCTGGCCGATGCCTTCCTTGGCCTGACCGCGGATCTCCTCGACCTTGTTCTTGGTCTTGTCGTCGTTTCCCATACCAACTCCCGTTCGGTAGTCGCCAGGCTGTCACCTGCCGGGACCTGCAGATCCTTGCCCGATGAGCCGCCGCGAAACCCCGTCAGCGGTGCGCGCGGTGGAGGGCGACGATGCCCTGGGAGAGGTCGGACCACGCGACGTCGCGCCAACCGGCGGCCCCGATGCGGGCGGCCAGCTCGGGCTGGTCGGGCCAGGCCCGGATGGACTCGGCCAGGTAGACGTAGGCGTCCGGGTTGCTGGACACCCGCCGGGCGACGGCAGGCAGGGCGCGCATGAGGTAGCCGCTGTAGAGGGTGCGGAACGGCGGCCAGGTCGGGTGGCTGAACTCGCACACGACCAGGCGGCCGCCGGGCTGGGTGACGCGGCCCATCTCGGCCAGCGCGTCGTCGGGGTCGGCCACGTTGCGCAGCCCGAACGAGATGGTGACCGCGTCGAACGCCCCGTCGGCGAACGGGAGCCGCAAGGCGTCGCCGGCCACGAAGGGCAGGGTCGCGTGGTGGTTTCGGCCGACTGTGAGCATGCCGAGCGAGAAGTCGCAGGCGACCACCTGCGCGCCGGCCGCGGCGAACGGGAGTGACGAGCTGCCCGTGCCGGCCGCCAGGTCGAGGACGCGCTGGCCAGGACGGGCGTCGACGGCCCGCGCGACCGCGCGGCGCCAGAGCCGCGTCTGGCCGAGTGAGAGGACGTCGTTGGTGAGGTCGTAGCGCTTCGCGACCCCGTCGAACATGGCCGCGACGTCGTGCGGCTCCTTGTCCAGATCAGCCCGGGTCACGGGCCAACTCTGCCATCACCGCCCCGACCTCCCCCACTCCGCTGTCACCCGTACCCCCACTCCCACCCCTCTTGTGTCCGAACAACCGTGCGGGTACCGCCGCGGGCCACTTCGGACACAACGGTCTATCTGAGCTTGTGTCCGAACAACCGTGCGGGTACCTCCGCGGGCCACTTCGGACACAACGGGGAGGTAAGGGGTGGATCTCAGATCTGGTCGCGGTCGGCGGGGTCGAAGCCTGGGGAGTCGGCTGACGTGGCCTGGTCGCGCTCGCGTTCCTGGGGGTGCGTCACCTGGCGCTCCCGTTGGCGCTTCGCCATCTCCTCGGCATCGGTGAACTCCTCGTCCCGCTCGCGCGGATCCCCGCCGTCGGTCGGGTGGGTGTAGCGGTCCTCGCTCATGGCCCGGCGCTTACCCGGTGTAGGACTGGACCATGCCCGACATCGACATCGCCGCCGCCGACGCCAACACCTACGACGTGACGATCACGGACGACGACGGCCAGCAGACGTCGCACCGGGTCTGGGTGCCGCCGGCCATCCTGACCGAGCTCGGCCTCTCCGAGGCACAGGAGCCGGTGCTGGTGCGAGCGTCCATGGCCTACCTGCTCGAGCGCGAGCCCGCGTCCTCGATCCTGCGGCACTTCGGGCTGGACGAGATCGCCCGGTTCTTCCCGAACTACCCGACCGAGATCGGCACCCTGCTCTGACGCCCGTAGGCTGACCGATCATGAGCACAGCCGTCGGGATCGCGCCGACCCGGGTGCGGACGGCCCCGCTGGTCGCCGGCGACGGCCTGCTCGACCGCCTGCCCGCATCGACCGGTGCCCTCTCCTGGGTACGCCGCGGCCAGGGGCTGGTCGGCTGGGGCGAGGCCGCCCGGCTCGAGGTGTCGGGTCCCGACCGGTTCGTCGCAGGCGGCCGACTGGTGGCGTCAGGTCGCCGCCGGGTGGTCGGTCGAGGACGAGCTCGGCCTCCCCGGCTGCGGCCCGGTCGCCTTCGGCAGCTTCGCGTTCGACGACGACGGCCCGACGAGCTCCGTGCTCGTCGTACCGGAGGTGCTGGTCGGACGGCGAGACGACACGCACGTGGCTGACCACGATCGGCGGCCGATCGGCGACGACGTCCGTCCTGCACGGGGTCGACGCACCGCGCGGCCTGCGCTACTCCGGCGGCACGATCACCGTCACCGCCTTCCGGCAGGCCGTCGAGGCCGCGGTCTCCCGGATCCGGTCCGGCGCGCTCGACAAGGTCGTGCTGGCCCACGACCTTGTCGGCACGTGCCGACGACGACATCGACGCGCGGTTCGTGCTGCGCGGGCTGGCCGACCGCTACCCCGACTGCTGGACGTTCGCGGTGGACGGGCTCGTCGGCGCGACACCGGAGCTGCTCGTCCAGCGCAGCGGCGACGAGGTGCGTGTCCCGGGTGCTGGCCGGGAACTGCAGCGCGCGGTGCCGATGCGGCGGACGACGAGTCGCTGCGCACCGGCCTGCTTCGGTCGGCCAAGGACCTCGAGGAGCACCGCTACGCGGTCGAGTCGGTGACTTCGCTGCTGACGCCGCACTGCGCCGACCTGTCGGTGCCGACCACGCCCTACGTCCTCGAGCTGCCCAACGTCTGCCACCTCGCGACCGACGTGACCGGCCGGCTGCGCGACGGCGCGGACGCGCTCGAGCTGGCCGGAGCGCTGCACCCGACGGCTGCCGTCGGTGGCACGCCGACCGACGTCGGCAATGCGGCTGCGTCGCGACCTCGAGCCGATGGACCGGGGCCGCTACGCGGGCCCGGTCGGCTGGGTGGACGCCCGCGGTGACGGCGAGTGGGGCATCGCGCTGCGGTGCGCGCAGCTCGACGGCGCGGTCGGCCCGGCTGTTCGCGGGCTGCGGGATCGTCGCCGACTCCGACCCCGACGCCGAGGTGCTCGAGGCGCAGACGAAGTTCGTGCCGATGCGCGACGCGCTCGAGGGCGTCGGCGGACTAGTCCTCAGACCGCGGCGGCGACGGCTGCGGCGCAGCCGGTGGTGCAGGTCGCGGGTGGACGTGCGATCGGTGCGCACCTCCAGGACGCGCAGTCCACCGCTGGGTGCCAGCGCAGCTCGTGAGACTCGGCTGCCGTGTCGATCCGCTCGTACGACGTGCCGGTCGCCGCGCACAGCGCCGCGAAGTCCACGCCGTGCGGGGTGCCGAAGAGCCGCTCGAACACTGCTGCGTGCTCCGGCGCGCCCTGCTCCAGCACGGAGAACAACCCGCCACCGTCGTCGTTGACCACCACGATGGTCAGGTCGGGCCGCGGCTCGTCCGGACCGATCACCAGGCCGGTGCTGTCGTGCAGGAAGGTCAGGTCGCCGACGTACGCGTAGGCCGCGCCGCCAGCCTGGGCCTGGTGAGCCAGGGCGGCGCCGATCGCGGTCGACAGCGTGCCGTCGATGCCCGACGCCCCGCGGTTGGCGAGCACCAGCGGCGGCTCGGCCCAGGGATCGGCCAGATCGAGGTCGCGCACCGGGCTCGACGAACCCGCGACCAGCAGCCCGGTGGCCGGGACGGCGCGCGCCAGCAGCGCGGCGATCGCCGGACCGGTGAGCGGCTCCCCGTCGAGCACGTCGCGGATCGCGGCCCGGGCGCGCTCGTCCGGCCTCGCACCACCGGGTCAGCCAGGCGGCGTCTGCGCTGGCCGGTCACCTCGCGGGAGTGGCGCGCCGCCGCGGAACGCGGACGACCTCGACGTCCTCGCGGCCGAGCAGGACCGTCACCGCGCGGGACAGCGTCGGCCGGCCGGCGACGACCACCCGCTCGATGTCGGCGCCGAGGTGGCTCAGCAGCAGCCGGTAGGTCGCGAGCGCGTGGGAGCCGGCGCGCGAGCCGGAGCTCGGCTCGGCGAGCAGCGGCCAGCCGCGGTCTCGGCGAGAGCCCGCGGGATCGGACCGGCCCGGTCCCCCGCCACCACCACGGTGCGGGCGCCCGCATCCAACGGAGGGATCACCGCGGCCGGCGGCGTGCGGCGCTGCCGTTCGATCTCCTCGTCCAGCGGCTCGGACCAGGTCGGGTCCCACTCCGGGACGAGTGGCTCGCGCATCGCGACGTTGAGGTGCACCGGACCGCTCATCCCGGCCGAGAGCGCCCGGTCGACGAGCTCGCGCCACCCCGTCACCGTCATCTCCTCGTCCGACCGAGACGTCGGCGAAGAACCGCACCGATCGCCCGTAGAGGTCGACCTGGTCGATCGTCTGGTTGGCCCCGGTGCCGCGCAGCTCGGCCGGCCGGTCGGCGGTCAGCACGACCAGCGGGACGGCGGAGTAGTCGGCCTCGACGACCGCAGGGTGCAGGTTGACCGCGGCGGTCCCCGACGTCGTCACCACCGGGACGTGCCGGCCGGAGGCCTTCGCCAGGCCGAGCGCCAGGAAGCCGCCGGTGCGCTCGTCGATGCGCACGTGCAGCCGCAGCCGGCCCTCGGCGTCAGCCTCGTGCAGCGCGAAGGACAGCGGCGCGTTGCGCGAGCCGGGGCACAGCACCGCCTCGCGCACACCGCTGCGGACCAGCTCGTCGACGATGACGGTCGCCAGTGCCGTCGACGGGTTCATGCGAGGACCTCCACGGACGCGACCTCTCCTGCCAGCGCCGCGTGCAGTCGGGCTCGACGCGGCCACGGCGCCGGCCAGGTCGGGCTCGGGCCGCGCGACGGTCGAGTGCGCCGTCGACGACGCGGAGCGGCTCGGAGGTCACGTCGCCGTCGAGCAGCTGCAGGGTGGCCAGGCCGCAGGCATAGGGCAGGTCGGGCAGCGCGGCCGCCAGCGCCACCCCGGCGGCGATGCCGACCGAGGTCTCCAGCGCCGACGAGACGACGACCGGCAGGCCGATCTGCTCGGCGATCCGCAGGCAGGCCCGCACCCCGCCGAGCGGCTGCACCTTGAGCACCGCGATGTCGGCCGCCTCCAGCCGGACGACCCGCATCGGGTCCTCGGCCCGACGGATCGACTCGTCGGCGGCGACCGGCACGTCGACCGCCCGACGTACCAGGGCCAGCTCCTCCACGGTCGCGCACGGCTGCTCGACGTACTCGAGCCCGAACCGGTCGAGCAGCCGGATCATCCGCACCGCGGTGTCGACGTCCCAGCCGCCGTTGACGTCGACGCGCAGCCGGCCGTCGGGGCCGAGGGCATCCCGGACCGCCTCGACCCGGGCCAGGTCCTCGGCCTCGGTCTGCCCGGGCTCCCCCACCTTGACCTTGGCGGTGCGGCAGCCGTTCGAGGCACGGACGATCGCCGCGGCCTGCTCCGGCCCGGTCGCCGGCACCGTGACGTTCACCGCGATGGTCGTACGACGTGGCGCCGGCCACCCGTCGTACGCCGCCTCGCGTGCCGCGGCCAGCCAGGGGGCGCTCTCGCGCGCGTCGTAGTCCCAGAACGGCGAGAACTCCCCCCACCCGGCCGGGCCCGTGCAGCAGCATCCCCTCGCGCACGTCGATGCCGCGGAACCGCGTCCGCATCGGGATCGAGAAGACGTGCGGCGAGGTACATGCGCCTATCCTCGCCGACGTGGTCTCCGAGCTCTTCGACGCCGATGCCTGGACCCCTGTCGCGGGGTTCGACCTGACCGACGTCACCTACCACCGGGCGGTCGGCTCCGGGACGGTGCGGATCGCGTTCGACCGGCCCGAGGTGCGCAACGCGTTCCGGCCGCACACGGTCGACGAGCTCTACCGGGTGCTCGACCACGCGCGGATGAGCTCCGACGTGGGATGCGTGCTGCTCACCGGCAACGGCCCCTCGCCCAAGGACGGCGGCTGGGCGTTCTGCTCGGGCGGCGACCAGCGCATCCGCGGCCGCGACGGCTACCGCTACGCGAGCGGCGACACGGCCGAGACGGTCGACCCGGCCCGGGCGCGGGCGGCTGCACATCCTCGAGGTGCAGCGGCTGATCCGGATGATGCCGAAGGTGGTCGTCGCCGTCGTCCCCGGCTGGGCCGCGGGAGGTGGGCACTCGCTGCACGTCGTGTGCGACCTGACGATCGCGAGCCGCCGAGCACGCCCGGTTCAAGCAGACCGATGCCGACGTCGGCAGCTTCGACGGCGGCTACGGCTCGGCGTACCTCGCCCGGATGGTCGGGCAGAAGCGGGCGCGCGAGATCTTCTTCCTCGGCCGCGAGTACGACGCCGAGACGATGCACCAGATGGGCGCGGTGAACATCGTGGCCGACCACGCCGACCTCGAACGGGTCGCGCTCGAGGTCGCCGCCGAGATCAACGCGAAGAGCCCGACCGCGCAGCGGATGCTGAAGTTCGCGTTCAACCTGGTGGACGACGGGCTGATGGGCCAGCAGGTGTTCGCCGGCGAGGCGACCCGGCTCGCCTACCAGACCGACGAGGCGGTCGAGGGACGCGACGCGTTCGTGGACAAGCGCGACCCGGACTGGTCGCCGTACCCCTGGTCCTACTGACGTGCCCGCGCGGCCGCTGCGGGCACTGTCCGCGCCGACCGGTGCGGCGGTCCTCACCTCGCTGCTGCCGGCACTCGCCGCGGCGCTGCGCGGCGACGGCCCGGCGCTGCTGCCGCTGCCGACCGGCGGCACGCGCGCGGCGATCACCGCGACGTTGCGGCCCGACCTGCCGCTCGAGTCCGACGACGTCGCGCTCGTCGTCGCGACGTCGGGGTCGACCGGCGAGCCCAAGGGCGTGCTGCTGACCGCTGACGCGCTGCGCCACTCGGTGCTGGCCGCGCAGCGGCGCCTCGGCGGTCCGGGTCAGTGGCTGCTCGCGCTGCCGGTGACCCACATCGCCGGCCTGGCCGTGCTGGTGCGCTCGCTCGCGGCCGGCACCACGCCGGAGGTGCTCGACCTCTACGGCGGCTTCGACACCGGCGCGTTCTCGGCGGCGACCGAGCGGCTCGACCCGGCCGGCCGGCGCTACACCGCGCTGGTGCCCGACCCAGCTGCACCGGCTGCTCGACGCAGGCGCCGACCTCACGGCGTACGACGCGATCCTGCTCGGTGGGGCGGCGGCACCGGCTCCGCTGGTGGAGCGCGCGGCCGCCGCAGGTGCGCGGGTGGTGCTGACGTACGGCATGTCCGAGACGTGCGGCGGCTGCGTGTACGACGGCATGCCGCTGGACGGCGTCGACGTGGCGGTCGACGACGACGGGCGCATCACGATCGGCGGGCCGGTGGTGTTCGCCGGCTACCGGCTGCGGCCCGACCTGACGGCCGATGCGCTGGTCGACGGGCGGCTTCGTGACCAGCGACCTCGGCCGGATCGACGAGGCCGGCAGGCTCACGGTGCTCGGCCGTACCGACGACGTCATCGTGTCCGGCGGTGTGAACGTGTCGGCGTCACTGGTGGAACGGGTGCTTGGCCGCGCACCCGCGAGTGCGTGCCTGCGCGGTCGTCGGGCGGCCCGACGAGCAGTGGGGCGAGCGGGTCGTCGCCGTCGTACAGGCCGTCCGCGGTGACGACGCGCCGACGCTGGACGACCTGCGCGACATCGGCGCCGACCAGCTGGAGCCGGCCGCGCTGCCGAAGGAGCTGGTCGTGCTCGGGATGCTGCCGATGCTCGACTCCGGCAAGCCCGACCGGGCTGCCGTGCGCACCCTGCTGGCCGAGCGCGCGGGGCAGCGCTGATGGCGACCGCACGCGAGTGGTTCGAAGGGGCGAGGCCCCGGACCCTGCCTGCGGCGGTCGCGCCGGTCGCCGCCGGCACCGGAGCAGCGGGGGCGGTCGACGCGCTGTGCCCCAGCCGCGCACTGCTCGCGCTGCTCGTCGCGGTCGCGCTGCAGGTCGGCGTCAACTACGCGAACGACTACAGCGACGGCGTCCGCGGCACCGACGCCGAGCGGACCGGGCCGCTGCGGCTGGTGGGTTCCGGGCTTGCCTCGCCCGGCGGCGGTGCGGACCGCGGCGCTCGTGAGCTTCGGCGTCGCTGCAGTCGCCGGCCTCGTGCTCGCCGCGATGACGACGTGGTGGCTGCTGCTCGTCGGGGCGGCCGCGATCGTCGCCGCGTGGTTCTACACGGGCGGGTCGCGGCCCTACGGCTACCGCGGGCCTCGGCGAGGTCTCGGTGTTCGTCTTCTTCGGCCTCGTCGCGACGGTCAGGCACGACGTACGTGCAGGCGGAGCAGATCACGACGACGTCGGTGCTGCTCGGCGTCGGCTGCGGCGCGTTCGCGTGCGCGATCCTGGTCGCCAACAACCTGCGCGACCTCGACGGCGACCAGCGCGTCGGCAAGGTGACGCTTGCGGTCAAGCTCGGCGACCGGCGGACCCGGTGGCTGTACGCCGCGCTGATGACTGGTGCCGGACGTCGTGCTGGTGCCGGTCGTCGTCTGGTACCCGCCCGCGGCCCTGGCCCTCCTCACCGCTGGCTGGGCCTTCGTTCCGGTGCGCAAGGTCCTGCGCGGGGCGCGCGGGCCGGATCTCGTAACCGTGCTCAAGGCGACGGGTCTGGTCCTGCTGGCCTACGGCGTCCTGCTCCTCGTCGCCCTGGCCTGGCTGTCGGGCTGACCTGCGTCAGAGCTCGGGACCACCGGCGGCGCGGTTCTCCCACTTGGTCGAGAGCACGACGGTCGTGCGGGTGCGCGACACCCCGCTGATCTGGCGCAGCCGCGACAGCGTCGCCTCCAGCTCCGGCATGCCGGCAACCCGCACCTTGATCAGGAAGCTCTCGTCCCCCGCCACGAACCAGCAGTCCTCGACCTCCTCCAGCTCGCTCAGAGCGCGTGGTCACCGCGTCCTGGTCCGAGGTGTCGGACAGGTGCACCCCGACGATGGCCGCGACGGACAGGCCGAGGGCCGCCGGGTCGACCGCGGCGTGGTAGCCGGTGATGACGCCGGCCTGCTCCAGGCGGGCGATCCGCTCGGCCACGCTCGGGCCGGACATGCCGACTGCCCGGCCCAGCTCGGCGTACGACGCTCTCGCATCGGCCCGCAGGGCCTCGATCAGCGCCTGGTCGATCGCATCCATGCCGCCATCCTCGCTCCCACCGGTCGGCCGGACGTGATTCGCCCCACGTCCCCGGGCACCGGCACGCTCAAGTAGGGGAATCATATGGTCGATCGCCCTGTTGACCTTGTTATCGTAACTGCAAGCACCGAAATGCAACGGAAGAGAAGGCACCACTGATGTACACCCTGGACCTGGCCCGCGCCCACATCCGCGACCTGCAGCGGGACGCAGCGCGCCAGTCGAGCGGCATCGACGTGACCCGGGTCGCCGGACGGCTGCGCCGTCTCGTGAACCGCAAGCACACCGATCGCTGACCCCCACCGCGACAGATTCGCCCCGCTCGCGGCATAGGCTCGATGACGTGGAGCCGCCGCGATGATCCGAGTTGTTCTGGTCTACGGACTGCCGATCCTGCTCGCGATCTACGCCCTCGTCGACTGCATCCAGACCGATGACAGCGAGGTCAGGGGCCTGCCGAAGATCGGCTGGATTGCCCTCATCGTGCTGGTGGCCATCGTCGGTCCGGTGGCTTGGCTGCTCGCCGGCCGCCCCCGGACCGGCGGGTCCCGCATCACCCTGCCAGGCTCGCGCGGCCCGGCCGCCCCGCCGCCCCGCACCCTGGCCCCGGACGACGACCCGGAGTTCCTCGGCCGCCTGGGCAGCCACAATGCCTACGACCGGCAGCTCGAGGAGTGGGAAGAGGAGCTGCGCAAGCGCACCGGTGACGACCCGCCGGAGGGCGACAACCCGGACGACGGCCCGGACGGCCCCAACCGGCCGGTGCGCTAGCCCACTCAGCCGACTCCGGCGTAGGAGTGGAACCCCACCAGCCAGATGTTGACGACCAGGTAGTTGAACAGGAACGTCGAGTAGCCCAGCAACGCCACGTAGGCCGCCTTGCGACCGCGCCACCCCGCCGTCGCCCGCGCGTGCAGGTAGCAGGCGTAGACCATCCAGGTGATGAACGCCCACGTCTCCTTGGGGTCCCAGCCCCAGTAGCGCCCCCACGCGTTCTCGGCCCAGATCGCCCCGGCGATGACCGCGAAGGTCCAGATCGGGAACGCGAACGCGTGCATCCGGTAGGCCGACCGGTCCAGGACCGCGGCCGACGGCAGCCGGTCCATGAACGACGGTGACCGCTGCTCGGCCGGCGTCCGCTCGCGACGCTCCTGCACGAGGTAGCAGATGGTCTGCGCGAACGCGATCGTCAGGATGCCGGACGCGATCATCGCGGCCGAGACGTGGATGACCAGCCACACCGACTTCAGTGCCGGCACGAGCTGCGCGCTCTCGGTGTAGAGCACGGCGACGGCCAGACCGAGCGTCAGCAGCACCGGCAGCATCACGAAGACGCCGAGATAGCGCACGTCGCGGCGAGCCAACAGCACGAGGTAGACCCCGGTCACGGCGAGCGCACCGGTCACCGAGAACTCGAACATGTTGCCCCACGGCGGCCGCCCCGCCGAGACGCCCCGCGCCACGACCGACGCCAGGTGCAGCCCGAAGGCCAGCACCGTCAGCGATGACCGCGATCCGCCCCAGCCGCTCGGCCTTGCCGCTGCGGTCATCGCGCTGCTCGACCGCGACACCTGAGTCGTCGTACGACGTGTCGCCCGGGCCGTTCGCGGTCACCAGCGCGGGCTCGCTCTTGCGCACCCTGGGCCCGAACGCGAGCTCGGCGGCGTAGCAGTACATCGCGGCCGCGTAGACGGCCATCGCGCAGTAGAGCAGGTTGTTGCTGATCTGCGCGACGCTCTCGCTGCCCACTCTCAGTCCTCCTTCGCGCGCAGCGCCGTGGCGATCTCGGCGACCTCGTCGGCCAGGCCCTCACCCTCGGCGCGCGCGAGGCCGGCAACGCGCACGAGGGTACGCCCGTCGTCCGTGGCGGTTGCCCGCACCCACACCCGTCGCCGACGGACGAACAGCGACAGCATCAGCCCGATGAGCGCCGCCGCGGCGGAGAGCAGTGCCCACTGCTTGCCCGGGTCGTGGGACACCTTCAGCGAGGTCCACCGTCGTACGCCGTCGAAGGTGATGCTGCCTTCCCCGTCGGGCAGCGTCATCGTCGTCGCCGGGCGCGAGTGACTGCGCCAGCGGGCTTGCCGTCCTTGCGTCACCTGGGTCAGGCCGGCCGTGTCGAGCCGGTAGACCGACTGTGCCGCGCCGCTGTCCAGGCCGAGGTCGCCGACCCAGGCCGTGAGCACCGCGCGGGGCAGCGCGTCGTCGGGGAAGACCGAGATCGGACCGCGCTCCGGGTGCAGGACCGCCGTCGGCAGGAACAGCCCCTGGAACCCGAGCTGGGTGGGCTTCGCCCCCGGCACCTTCACCACACCCACCGACGTGTTGTTGCCGTCGCGCGGAAGGAACGGCACCGGGCCGGAGAACACGACCTCACCGGTGCCGTCGCGCACGGTGAACTCCGGTGCGTAGCCGTTGCCGAGCAGGAAGACCTTGGTGCCGTCGATGACCAGCGGATGGTTGACCTGCAGCTCGCCGCGCCGCGGCGACGCATCGGGTCGACGTGGTGAAGCTCACCGCGGCGCGGAAGTCCCGCGGCGCTCCGCGCTGGACACCGTTCTGCTCGTAACGCACGTCGAGGTCGTCGAGGGTCACCGTGAACGGCACCAAGGAGCCTGAGCCGAACGCCGCGCCCTGCCGGACCGTGTCGTAGGCAGACACCGTGTTGGAGAAGCTGCCCCCCTCGGACACGAGGACCGAGCCCTGGAACCCGAACAGGTTGCCCACCGCGACCGCGACGAGCAGCAGCAGGAGCGCCGCGTGGAAGACGAGGTTGCCCGTCTCGCGCAGGTAGCCCTTCTCCGCCGCCACGGAACCGTCGGTGCCGACGTCGACGCGGAACCGGCGCCGGCGCAGTGCCTGCCGGGCCGCGTCGAGAACCTCGCGCGGTGGCGCGTCGGTCGTCCAGCTCTCGGCGACCGGCAGTCGCTCGAGATGTCGTGGCGCGGCCGGCGGTCGCGCGCGCGACGCCGCCCAGTGCGCCCGGCTGCGCGGCAGCACGCAGCCCGCGAGCGAGACGAACAGCAACAGGTAGATCGCGGCGAACCAGGGCGCCGCGAAGACGTCGAACAGCGACAGCCGCTCGTACCACGGCGCCAACGAGGGATGCTGCGCCTTGAACTCCGCGACCCGCACCGGGTCGACGCCCTCCTGCGGGACCAGTGACCCCGGTACGGCGGCGACGGTGAGCAGCAGGAGCAGCAGCAGCGCGGTGCGCATCGAGGTGAGCTGCCGCCAGGCCCAGCGGGCCATGCCGACCGGCCCGAGGGAACCCGGACCGCTTGGCGGCTCGGCCTCGCTCGGGGCGGTGGACATCGCGGTGTGGACCACGTCAGAGTCGACCACGTCAGACCGCCGGGGTGAAGCCGTTGACCCACACCCGCATGGCGACCGTCAGCTCGTTCCACAACCCGGTGACGAGCAGCAACCCGATCGCGACGAGCAGCCCGCCGCCGATCCGCATCACCCACACGTAGTGCCGCTTCACCCAGCCGAACGCGCCCAGCGCCCGGTTGATCGCGAACGCGGTGAGAATGAACGGCAGACCGAGGCCGAGGCAGTAGGCCGCCGCGAGCAGCCCGCCCCGAACGGCGCTGCCTTCGGTGACCCCCAGCGTCAGGACCGCCCCCAGTGTCGGGCCGATGCACGGCGCCCACCCGAGCCCGAAGACCACCCCCAGCATCGGCGCGCCGGCCAGCCCGATGGCCGGCTTGCTGTGCACGCGCAGGTCGCGCTGGAACCACGGCACGGCGCCCATGAACGCCAGCCCGAGCAGGATGGTCAGCACGCCGAGGACGCGCTGCAGCGTTCGCTCGTACTCGATGCAGGAACGACCCGGCCCCGCCGACCAGGACGCCGGCGGTCACGAAGACGGCCGTGAACCCGAGCACGAACAGCAGAGCGCCAGCCACGAGGTGCCCGCGGCGGCGCTCGGCGAGGTCCACCCCGGCCAGCCCGGTGACGTAGGACAGGTAGCCGGGCACCAGCGGCAGCACGCACGGGGACAGGAAGGACACCAGGCCGGCGAGCCCCGCCAGTGGCACGGCCAGCAACAGCGAGCCGTCGGTGATGGTGTCTGTCGCGCTCATCGCGACGCTGACGGGTCCGGCTCGGCGAGGACGTCGTCCACGACTCCGCGGAGGGTGCCGGCGCTGACCTTGCCGAGGACCCGTGCGGCGACGCGGCCGCTCCGGTCGAGGACCAGCGTGCTCGGAATTGCCACCGGTGGCAGGGTGCCCCGGAACGCCAGCAGCACCCGGCCGCCGTCGTCGTCGATGCTCGGGTAGCTGACCTCGAACCGGCGCTCGTGCGCGCGGGCAGCTGCGTTCTGGTCGCGGGTGTTCACGCCGACGAACTGGACGCCCTCGGACCGGGTCTGCTCCCACACCTTCTCCAGCGCCGGTGCCTCAGCAATGCACGGCGGGCACCACGACCCCCAGACGTTCACCACGACCACGTCGCCGCGGTGGTCGGCCACGTCGAACTTCTCGCCGTCCAGGGTGGTGCCTGCGAACGAGACCACGTCATCGCGATCGGTCGCCCCGACCAGGGTCACGGTGCCGTCGCCGGAGATGTAGCCCTTGTCCGGCGCGCCGCTCTGCTCGGGTGACCCGCTGCAGCCAGCCAGCACGACGGCGGCGAGGACGGCGGCAACCAAGCACGTCGTACGGCGGGACCCAGACAGGCGGTGCATCAGGCTCCGGCGACGAACTTCTTGGTGGCCCGCACCGGCAGCAGGTCGTGGGCCGGCTCCTCGTAGGACACGCGACACCAGCTCGTCGCCGTCGTAGGTGAACGACGTCAGCGAGGCCAGCGAGCACTGACGTTTGCGCGGGTCGTGCCAGAGCCGGCGCCCGGTCGCGAACGAGCGGGCGGTCCAGATCGGCAGCTGGTGGCTGACGAGCAATGCCTCGTGGCCGCGCGCGGCGTCGCGGGCGTCGGCCATGGCGGCGAGCATGCGACGGGCGATGTCCTTGTAGGCCTCACCCCACGACGGGCGCAGCGGGTTGCGCAGGTGGACCCAGTGCTCGGGCCGGTGCAGCGCGCCGTCACCGACGCCGAACGTCTTGCCCTCGAAGACGTTCCCGGCCTCGATGATGCGGTCGTCGGTGTGCACAGGGAGGTCGAGGGCGGCGGCTGACGGAGCGGCGGTCTGCTGGGCCCGCTCGAGCGGCGACGACACGAGATGGGTGATGTCTTCGCCGGTGACGTGCTCGGCAATGCGCTGGGCCATGGCGTGCCCGAGGTCGGAGAGCTGGAAGCCGGGCAGGCGCCCGTAGAGAACGCCGGTCGGGTTGTGCACCTCGCCGTGACGGAGCAGATGCACGACGGTGGTCTCACTCATGGTGCTCCCTCGGCGGTGGCAGATGCGGCCGCCCGGGCCGCGTGCGGCAGCGCGTCAGCGACCTGCGAGATCGCCTCGTCGTCGTGCGCGGCCGAGAGGAACCACGACTCGAATGCTGACGGCGGAAGGTAGACGCCGCGGGCGAGCATCTCGTGGAAGAACGCGGCGTAGCGAAACGTCTCCTGCCGCTGCGCGGCGGCGTAGTCGGTGACGGGTTCGGCCGTGAAGAACACCGAGAACATGCTGCCGGCGTGCTGCAGCTGGTGGGCCACCCCTTCGGCGGCCAGCGCGGCGCTCGCCAGGCCCCCGATCTCCCCGGCAGCCTTTTCCACCCGCGCGTAGACGTCGTCGGTGCACGCTTGCAGCGTCGCGAGTCCGGCTGCGGTTGCGACTGGGTTCCCGGACAGCGTGCCGGCCTGGTAGACGGGCCCGAGCGGTGCGAGTCGCGCCATCACGTCGGCGCGACCACCGAAGGCCGCGGCCGGGAATCCGCCACCCATCACCTTGCCGAACGTCATCAGGTCGGGGCGCACGCCGTCCAGACCGAACCAGCCCGCCCGGCTGACACGGAACCCGGTCATCACCTCGTCGCTGATGAACAGGGCACCGTTGCGCCGGCAGAGCTCGGCCAGTCCCGCGTTGAAGTCGGGCAGCGGCGGCACCACCCCCATGTTTCCGGCGGCAGCCTCGGTGATGACGCAGGCGATCTGCCCGTCGTACGTCGTGAACACCTGCTCGACCGCTGCCAGGTCGTTGTAGGGGACGACGATGGTGTCGGCCGCCTGCGCACCGGTCACGCCCGGCGAGTCGGGCAGGCCGAGAGTCGCGGCGCCGGAGCCCGCGCTCGCCAGCAGCGCGTCGACGTGACCGTGGTAGCACCCGGCGAACTTCACCACCTTGCTGCGGCCGGTGAACCCGCGCGCGAGCCGGATGGCCGACATGGTGGCCTCCGTGCCGCTGGACACGAGCCGCACCTGCTCCACCGGGTCCACCCGCGCGACGATCTCCTCGGCAAGCGCGACCTCGCCCTCGGTCGGCGTGCCGTACGACGTGCCGCGCCCGGCTGCGGAACGGACCGCTTCGACCACATCCGGATGGGCGTGGCCCAGGAGCAGCGGCCCCCACGAGCAGACCAGGTCGACGTAGCGGCGGCCGTCCGCGTCGGTCAGCCAGGCGCCGCTGCCTTCCACCATGAAGCGGGGGGTGCCGCCCACGGCCCGGAACGCGCGGACCGGGGAGTTGACTCCGCCGGGAGTGACGGCCAGCGCGCGGTCGAGCAGCGCGTGCGACGCGGGCGCGTCGAAGGGATAGCGCGAGGCGGCGTCGTCCGGGGAAGTCACGCGTGCCATCCTCGCAGCATGCGAAGAGGACGAAATATCAGCCTGGTCCTGGCCGTGTATCTCGTGATCGGGATCATCGTGGCCTATGACCAGAACTACCTCACCAGTGCACTGCTCAAGAGGCTGGTGTCCGCGCTGCTCGGCATCTTCTTGTGGCCCCTGCTGCTGCTGGACGTCGACCTGCACGTGGGGTGAGGGCCGGCCGCTCATCCCGCCAGCTCGAGCAGCTTGGTGACGGTGTTCCAGTTGCGGGCGGTCGTCGCGACCCCGAGCTTCTGGTCTGACAGCACCTTCAGCATCGGGCTGTTCTGGAAGCCGCCGGGCAGCCAGAGGTAGAGCTCGCGCCTAGCCAGGTGGAAGCGCTCGGGCGCCAGCGCCTCGGCGTCGACGTCGCGCAGCCGCGCTGCCGGGACAGGTTCGGCGAGGAATGCGACGAGAAATCGGGCGGGGTCGGTCGCCTCGTCGGCGAACGGGTTCTTCGCGACGACGTCGGCGAGCTCCTTGCGGCTGCGCACGACCACCCGCAACGTCAGCCCGGTCTCGTCGAGCAGGGCTGCCTCGATCTTCTTCGCCACGGTGGCGGGCTGTTGGCGGCCGGCAACGGTGAAGACGGCGTTGCCGCTGTTGAGGTGGGTGCGCACGTCGGAGTAGCCCAGGTCGTCGAGGAGGCTGCGCAGGGTGGCCATCGGCACGCGGTTGTTCCTGCCGACGTTGATGCCGCGCAGCAGCGCGATGTGGACCGCCACGGTCAGCCGCGCAGCAGCCGGGCGGCGTCCACGGCCCAGTAGGTGACGACGACGTCGGCGCCGGCGCGGCGGATCGACGTCAACGTCTCGAGCACCGCGCGGTCGCGGTCCAGCCATCCCCGCTCGGCCGCGGCCTCCACCATCGCCAGCTCTCCTGACACCTGGTAGGCCGCCACCGGCACGCCGGTGCCGGCGGCGGCATCGGCGACCCGGCGCAGCACGTCGAGGTAGGGCAGCGCGGGCTTGATCATCACCAGGTCGGCGCCTTCGGCGATGTCCATCGCGACCTCGCGCAGCGCCTCGTCGAGGTTCGGCGAGTCCTGCTGGTAGGTCCGCCGGTCACCGACGAGTGAGGACTCGACGGCGTCGCGGAACGGCCCGTAGAAGCCGGAGGCGTACTTCGCCGAGTAGGCGAGCAAAGCGGTGTCGATGTGGCCGTCGGCGTCCAGGGCGGATCGCACCGCGCCGACCTGACCGTCCATCATCCCGGACAGCCCGAGCACGTGCGCCCCCGCGCTCGACTGGGCCAGCGCCATCTCGGCGTACCGGACGAGGGTCGCGTCGTTGTCGACCGACCCGTCCGTCGGCCAGGACGCCGCAGTGGCCGTGGTCGGTGAACTCGTCGAGACACAGGTCGCTCATGACGACGGTCGAGTCACCGACCTCACTGATCACATCGGCGATGGCCTGGTTCAGGATTCCGTCGGGGTCGACGGCCCCTGATCCGGTCGCGTCCTTCTCCGTCGGCACCCCGAACAGCATCAGCCCGCCGACGCCTGCCTCGACGGCGTCGACGGCGGCCTTGCGCAACGAGTCGCGGGAGTGCTGGACGACCGACGGCATCGAGGCGATCGCCGCCGGCTCGGCCAGCCCCTCCTTGACGAACATCGGCAGCACCAGGTCGCCGGCGTGCAGCCGGGTCTGCGCCACCAGGCTGCGCAGCGCGGCGGTGCGCCGCAGCCGGCGTGGCCGACCGGCAGGGAAGGGCGCGGCGTCCACGGCCTACTTGGCCTTGCGGCGTGCAGCGGTGCGCTTCTGGGACGGGCGCAGCACCGGCTCACCCGCCTCGAGGGCGGCGAGCCGATCGGCTGCGCCGTACTCCGCTACCGCCTCGGCCAGCGCCGTCACCGACGGGGTCTCCGCCAGGACGTCCACCCGCAGACCGTGCTCCTCAGCCGTCTTGGCCGTGGCCGGGCCGATGCACGCGATGACGGTGGACGGGTGCGGCTTGCCGGCGATGCCGACCAGGTTGCGCACCGTGGATGACGACGTGAACAGGACCGCGTCGTAACCCCCACCCTTGATGGCCTCGCGGATCGGCGCGGCGGGCGGCGCCGCGCGAACGGTCCGGTAGGCCGTCACGTCGTCGACCTCCCAGCCCCGCTCGACCAGGCCGGCCACCAGGTTCTCGGTGGCGATGTCGGCGCGCGGCAGGAAGACCCGGTCGATCGGGTCGAAGACCGCGTCGTAGGGCGGCCAGTCCTCGAGCAGCCCGGCAGCCGACTGCTCGCCGCTCGGCACCAGGTCGGGCTTGATGCCCCAGGCCAGCAGGTCAGCTGCAGTCTGGTCGCCGACGGCAGCGACCTTGATGCCGGCGAACGCCCGGGCGTCCAGGCCGTACTCCTCGAAGCGCTCGCGGACGGCCTTGACGGCGTTGCGCGAGGTGAAGGCGACCCACTCGTAGCGGCCGGTCACCAGGCCCTTGATCGCCCGCTCCATCTGCTGCGGCGTGCGCGGCGGCTCGACCGCGATCGTCGGGACCTCCTCGGCCACCGCGCCGAACGAGCGCAGCCGCTGCGACAGCGCACCGGCCTGCTCCTTCGTGCGCGGGACGAGCACCCGCCAGCCGAACAGCGGCTTGGTCTCGAACCACGAGAGCTTCTCGCGCAGCGCGACGGTGTCGCCGACGACGGTGATCGTCGGCGGTGTGAGGCGCGCGCGCTTCACGTCGGCCGCCACCCGCTCGAGCGTCGACACGACGGTGCGCTGCTCGGTGGTGGTGCCACGGTGTGTCAGCAGCACCGGCGTCTCCGCACTGCGGCCGGCTGCGACCAGCGCCTTGGCGACGTCACCGATCACGCCGGTCGCCGACAGCAGCACCAGCGTGGCGTTGCCGGCGGCGTAGGCCGACCAGTCAACGGTGCCCTCGGCCACGTTGACGACGCGCACCTCGCGCGCCTTCGCCGTGGTGAGCGGTACGCCGGCGTAGGCCGGCACCGCGCTGATGGCCGAGACGCCGGGCACGACCTCGAAGGAGATGCCGGCCTTGGCGCAGCCGGCGGCCTCCTCGGAGCCGGTGGCGTAGAGGAACGGGTCGCCGTCGAGCAGCCGGACGACGAGACCGCCGGAGCGGGCCGCCTTGACGACGAGCTTCGCGCGCATCGCATGGGTCATCGGCTGGCCGTCGTCGCCGACCGAGCCGTCGATGACCTCGACGTCGGGCCGACAGAACCGCGCGACGAACGCCGGGTCCTGCGACTCGGTGACGACGATGTCGGCGCTGGCCAGCAGCTCGACGGCACGGACGGTGAGCAGGCCGGGGTCGCCGGGTCCAGCGCCGACGAAGGCGACGCTGCCCTTGGGTGTGGAGCTCTTCTTCTTGGGCGGGGGGGTCACGGAACTCGCTCCCACATCAGGTCGGCCGCACCCTCGGCGAGCAGATCGTTCGCCAGGCGGCGACCGATCTCTGCTGCTTCGTCGAGTGGTCCGGAGGCGGACAGCCGCACGCTTCCCGAGCCGTCGACCGAGATGACGGCGGCGCGAAGGTACAGCTCTTGGACGTGCTCGCCTTCGGCTGCTTCCCCTAGGGCCCCAACGGGGGCCGAGCAGCCGGCCTGCAAGGTGGCGAGCACTGAGCGCTCGCCGGTCACGGCATGCCGGGTTGCGGCATCGTCGAGACCAGCGAGTAGATCGAGGACATCGGTGTCGCGCGACGCCGCGGCGCCGTCGGGGTGCCGGCACTCCACGGCCAGCGCACCCTGACCGGGTGCGGGCAGCATCTGGATCGGGTCGATCACCTCGGTGGCGGCATCGAGGCGGCCCAGCCGGGCCAGCCCGGCCCGGGCGAGCACGACGGCGTCGAGCTCGCCGTCGGCCACCAGCCGCAGCCGGGTGTCGACGTTGCCGCGCACCGGGACGACGTCCAGGCCGAGGCCGAGCGCGCGCAGCTGGGCCGCGCGGCGTGGCGAGCCGGTGCCGACCTTCGAGCCGGCGGGCAGCTCGCCGAGGGTGAGCCCGTCGCGGGCGACCAGCGCGTCGCGCGGGTCCTCGCGCGCCGGAACCGCCGCGATGCACAGGCCCGGCGCGTCGCCCGTGGGCAGGTCCTTGAGCGAGTGGACGGCGACGTCGACCGTCCCGGCAAGCAGCGCATCGCGCAGCGCCGTGACGAAAACGCCCGTGCCGCCGATCTGAGCGAGATCCTCGCGGGAGGTGTCGCCGTACGTCGTGATCGGCACCAGCTCGACCGCGCGACCGGTGCTCGCTGTGATCGCGTCGCCGATCAGGCGCGCCTGGGTGGTGGCGAGTGCGCTGGCGCGGGTACCGATGCGCACCGTGGTGTCCGGGCTCATGGCGCCGCCTCGTCGACGTCGACGCGGGTGATGGCCTCGATGGCCCGCGCGTCCAGGCCGAAGAGCTTGCTCAACGCGTCGGCATAGGACTGGCCGCCGGGCTCCTCGGCGAGCTCCTTGACCCGCACCGTCGGGGCGTGCAGCAGCTTGTCCACCACCCGGCGTACGGCGAGCTCGATCTCGGCGCGGGCGCGGTCGTCGAGGTCAGGCAGCCGGCCGGCCAGCCGGATGAGCTCGCCGCGCACGACGTCCTCGGCCATCCCGCGCAGGGCGACGACCGTCGGCGCGACGCTGGCCGCGCGCTGCCACCCCAGGAACGCCGCGACCTCGTCGGCGACGATGGCCCGGGTGGCCTCGACGTCGGCCGTGTGCTCGCTGTCGGCGAGCACCGTGGCGAGGGTCTCCAGGTCGACCAGGGTGACGCCGGGGACCGCCGCCGCGGCCGGGTCGACATCGCGCGGCAGCGCCAGGTCGAGCAGCAGCAGCGGCCTGTTGTCGCGGTGTTCCTGGGCCTGCGTCACGACGTCGGCTCCGAGCACCTGGCCGACGGCGCCGGTGCACGACACGGCCACGTCCGCCTCGCCCAGCAGGCGGTCGAGGTCGGTCAGCGGTGCGGCGGTGCCCTGGACCGCCTCGGCAAGCCGCTCCGCGTGGGCGAGGGTGCGGTTGGCAATGGTGAGCCGGGCCCCCTGCTGGCTCGCGACGCTGGCTGCCAGGGAGCTCATCGATCCCGCTCCCACGACCAGCACCTCGCGACCGGACAGCGGGCCGAGCACGCGCACCGCCTCGTCCAGTGCGGCGGTGACCAGTGACCGGCCGGCCCGGTCGATGCCGGTCTCGGTGCGGGCGCGCTTGCCGACACGCAGGGCCTGCTGGGTGAGCTCGTTGAGGGAACGGCCGGCCGTGCCGGCGTCCTGCGCCAGTCTCAGGGCGGCCTTGATCTGGCCGACGATCTGGCTCTCCCCGACGACCATCGAGTCGAGCCCGCACGCGACCGAGAACAGGTGCGCCACCGCCCGGTCCTCGTACTGCACGTAGAGGTGCGGCGTCAGCCCGTCCAGCGGCATCTGCGCATGCCGGGCGAGCAGCGCTGACGTCTCGGCGACACCGGCGTGGAACTTGTCGACGTCGGCGTAGACCTCGACCCGGTTGCAGGTGGAGAGGACGACCGCCTCTGCTGCGTGCTCGCCGCCGACCAGGTCGGTGAGCAGCTTGGACACGGCCTCGGTGCCGAGGGCGGCGCGCTCGAGCAGGCTGACCGGAGCGGTGCGGTGGGAGAGGCCGACGACGAGGAGGCTCATGAGGACGCCACCTGCCGCTCGGCCGGGAGCACCTCGGTGAGGCGGCGGGCGACCTGCTGCGGGCTGGACACCTTGCGCTGCTCGTGGAACGCGAGGATCTGCAGCTCGATGGACATGTCGACCTTGCGCACCTCGACCTCGTCGGGGACGACGAGCACGGTCGGGGCGAAGTTCAGGATGCTGCTCACTCCTGCGGCCACCAGCCGGTCGCAGACCTCCTGCGCTCCCGCCGCCGGAGTCGCGATGACTCCGATCGCGATGCCGTGCTGACGGATGAGACGTTCGAGGTCGGACAACGGGCTCACCTGCAGCCCGGACACCTCGGCGCCGACCAGCGCCGGATCGGCGTCGACGAGGGCGCGGATCGCGAAGCCGCGGGACACGAACCCGCCGTAGTTGGCCAGGGCGTGGCCCAGGTGACCGAGGCCGACGATCACGACGGCCCAGTCCTGGCTCAGCCCGAGCTCGCGCGAGATCTGGTAGACGAGGTAGTCGACGTCGTAGCCGACACCGCGGGTGCCGTAGGAGCCCAGGTGGGAGAGGTCCTTGCGCAGCTTGGCCGAGTTGACCCCGGCGGCAACCGCCAGCTCCTCGGATGAGACGGTGGACACACCACTTTCGGCCAGCGCGCTCAGCGCCCGCAGATAGACGGGCAGCCGCGCCACGGTGGCCTCCGGAATGCCGCGGGTCCGGGAGGCTCGAGCAGTCGAACGGTCTGCAGTGGTCACAGGTCTCCAGAGGGCGACCGGTCGTGGGTCAACCAGGACGTCACCTTAAGCGCTTGTGAACGCAGGCACAAAGTGAGCGAACCGCCCACCCCGCTCAGGCGGTGAGCGCCGCCCGGAGCCGGTCGGCCGAGACCCGCCAGAAGTCGTGCGGGCGCCCGTCGACGAGCGTGACCGGGATCTGCTCCGCGTAGCGCTCCTCCAACCCAGGGTCATCGAGGATGCTGCGCTCCTCCCAGCCGACACCCACCTCGGCGGCCACCGCGGCGACGACCTCACGGGCCTCGTCGCACAGGTGGCAGCCCGGCTTGCCGATCAGGGTGATCCGGGCCGCCTGGTCGGGCGCCCCGGTCACGGTGCCGCCGCTTCGGCCTCGCTGTCCGCGTCGCGCAGCCGCCCCTTGGCGACCTTGCCGGTGACCGAGTGGGGCAGCTCGGCGACCAGCTCCACGATCGTCGGCTGCTTGAAGCGGGCGAGCCGTTCGGCGGTGTGGGCGGTGATCTCCTCGCCGGTCAGCGTGGCGCCGGGCTTCGCCACGACGTACGCCTTGACCGCCTCGCCGGTCTGCGGGTGCGCCACGCCGACGACCGCCGACTCCAGGACGTCCGGGTGCTCGCCGATCGCGTCCTCGATCTCGCGCGGGTAGACGTTGAAGCCGCTGACCAGGATCAGCTCCTTGCGGCGCCCGACCAGGAACAGGTCGCCGTCCTCGTCGGCGTAGGCGACATCGCCGGTGGCGTACCAACCCTGCTCGTCCGGGCCACCCGAGCCGTCGGGCCAGTAGCCGGAGAACACGTTGTCGCCGCGCACCCAGATCTCGCCGGCGTCGTCGTCCTGGACGTCCTGGCCCTCCTCGTCGACGAGCCGCAGCTCGACGCCCGGGATCGGCCGGCCCACCGAACCCGGCTTGGCCTCGTCCGACGCCAGCGTGCTGCTGACGACCGGCGCCGTCTCGGTCAGGCCGTATCCCTCGTTGATCGCGACGCCCGCGCCGGTGCGCACCTGCTCGAGGACCGCGGGCGGCAGCGGCGAGGCTCCCGACGCGAGCAGCCGCACCTCGCGCAGCGCGTCGGCGACGTCGACCGGGTTGTCCGCACCGGCCAGCTCGGCCCAGGCGATGTACATCGGCGGCGCACCGGGGATGTTCGTCACGCGCTCGCGCCGGATCAGGTCCAGGGACTCACGCGGGTCGAACCGCTCGACCAGCACGGCGCTGGCTCCGGTGCGCGCCACCATGCCGAGCCCCGCGTTGAGGCCATAGATGTGGAAGAGCGGCAGGACCAGGAGTACGACGTCGTCCGCCCGCATCGGCGGGGGCTCGATCCGGGAGCACTGCTCGAGGTTGGCCAGCAGCGCGCGATGGCTCAGCATCGCCCCCTTGGGCCGGCCACTGGTGCCGGAGGTGAACAGCAGGACAGCGAGGTCCTCGCCGCCAGCGTCGGGCTCGACCGCTCCCCCGCTGCGACCGGACGCGACGAGCTCGCGGAAGCCCGCCACATCGACGACCGCGCGATCGGCGGTGTCGACCGCCTCTCGGACCGCCGGCAGGGTCGCCTCCTCGGCGATGACCACGCGCGCGTCGGCCTCACCGAGCAGGTGCGCCATCTCCCGGCTGGTGTAGCCGGTGTTGATCGGGACGACCACCAGGCCCGCCCGAAGCGTCGCGAAGTAGGCGGTGACGAAGTCGGGGGTGTTCGACAGGCACAGGGCCACCCGGTCACCCGTAGAGAGCCCGAACTCGCTGACGAGGGCGGCTGCGGCGGCATCGACGGCCGCGTCCAGATCGGACCAGGTGGTGCGGGCGCCGTCGGAGACGAGGGCTGTCGCGTCGGGACGACGGGCGGCGCTGCGCCGGACCAGGTCGGCGAGGTTGCCGTCTCCTCCTGCCACGAGGGCGAGTCTGGCACAGGCAAAGGCCACGCTCCGGACTAGGCCAACTGGGTGGCCGCGCGCTCAAGCAACCGAAGGCATCCCCCGACACCACCCCTGACGGACTGAAGGGGTGACCACCGATGCGCGCGACGCGACGTACGACGGGCTGGCTGCTCTCGGCCGCCCTGCTGGCGTCGACCTTCGTCGGCCTCAGCCCCGCACCTGCCTCGGCGAGCGGCCCCAACACCAGCAGCATCCTGTCCGCGGTCAACTCCTCGCGGGCCAATGCCGGACGGCGGCCGCTCTCGTTGCGGTCGGACCTGTCCGCGGTCGCGTACCGCTGGTCCCAGCACATGGCCTCGACCGGCACGCTGGCGCACAACCCCAGCCTGACCCGCCAGGTGACGCACTGGCGCTGGGTCGGCGAGAACGTCGGCTACGGACCGGACTGGCGCTCTGTCGAGACCGCGTTCATGAACTCCCCCGGACACCGGTCCAACATCCTCGACCGCGACTACACCCAGATCGGGATCGGCGTCGTCGTGAAGAACGGCCGGGTCTGGGTCACCCAGGTCTTCCGCACCCCGTCCGGCTCGGTCACCGCCACCAAGCCGAAGCCGAGCAAGACCTCGAGCAGCAGGACCAGCACGCCGGCTGCCAAGGCCAAGCCAGTCGCTCGGCCGGTGCGCAAGCCCGCGCCGACCCCCACGCAGCTGCTGAAGCGCCGGATCACGACGGCCAAGGCGGGGCTGCACGGCGGCAAGGCCACCGACCCGCTGGTCGACGCGCTCGGCTTCGCCGACGTGATGCGCACCGTCAGCGGCTGACCGCCCGACTTCTTCGGCCTGCCCACCGGGTGGCCACGATGGTTACGATCTTCAAACATGTCGCCCCGACTGCTCCGTCGAGCCCGGAGCGCGGAAGACGCCGCTGACGCCGTCAGTGCCGGCCAGGCCTCTGCCGCCGCCGCGGAGGTCGAGGACGCACTCGCCGTACCGCTCGATCCGGTTGCCGCCGCGTTCTTCGACGTCGACAACACGGTGATGCGCGGTGCATCGATCTTCTACTTCGCGCGCGGCCTGTACACCCGCAAGTTCTTCAAGCCCCGCGACCTCGGCCGGTTCGCGTGGCAGCAGGCGCGGTTCCGGCTGGTCGGCCGGGAGAACCTCGACCATGTGCACGAGGCCCGCGAATCGGCGTTGTCGTTCGCGGCAGGGCACCGGGTGGAGGAGCTCGTCGCGATCGGCGAAGAGATCTTCGACGAGGTGATGGAGGCCAAGATCTGGCCCGGCACCCGGGCCCTCGCGCAGATGCATCTCGACGCCGGGCAACGGGTCTGGCTGGTTACGGCGACCCCGGTCGAGGTGGCCGGCGTCATCGCCCGCCGGATGGGGCTGACCGGGGCACTGGGCACGGTGTCGGAGTCGGTGGACGGGATCTACACGGGGCGCCTCGTGGGCGAGATCCTGCACGGCGAGGCCAAGGCGGAAGCGGTGCGCGCCCTCGCCGCCCGCGAGGGCCTCGATCTCACGCAGTGCGCCGCATACAGCGACTCGGCCAACGACATCCCCATGCTCGAGCTGGTCGGGCGACCCTGCGCCGTGAACCCCGACAGCCGCCTGCGTGCGCACGCCCGGGCCAACGGGTGGCGGATCCGTGACTACCGGACGGGCCGCAAGGCGGCCAAGGTGGGCGTGCCCACCGCGCTCGGCCTGGGTGCCGCAGCCGGGGCGCTCAGCGCAGGGCTCGCGGTGCGGCGCCGACGGCGCTGACCTGCGCTTTTTGCCCCGATTGGGGCCTGTGACATAGGTTCGACTTCGGGCGAGACGTTCGTCACATCCCCTTCGCGGGTATGCCGCCCTTGTCCTCCCTCCTCGCTCCCGAAGGGAGCCGTGTGCTGCGGTCCGTCTCTGTCGAGCCGAAAGCCCTGAGCCAGCTCAGGGCGCTCGTCATGCAGGCCGCAGTCGAGCTCGGCCTCGCCGGCGGGAGCCGCCTGGCGGGCGCGGGGGCACCGGTGGTCCTCGCGATGGGTGTCCCGACGACACACCCGCTGGCCAGGAGCCGGGGTGGCTCCGGTGAGCCTCCCGATGATGACGACGACAACGCAGAGCAGCAGCGGATGGCTGCGTTGCTCACCCTCGCTCAGCAGGGCGACGGCGAGGCGTTCGGCCAGATCTACGACGCGTACGTCGGGCAGGTCTACCGCTACCTCTACTACCGGGTCGGCTCCCAGCCGCTGGCCGAGGACCTGACCTCCGAGACGTTCCTCCGCGCCCTGCGCCGCATCGACTCGTTCACCTGGCAGGGCCGCGACATCTGCGCCTGGTTCATCACCATCGCCCGCAACCTGGTGACCGACCACTACAAGTCCAGCCGGTTCCGCCTCGAGGTCAGCACCGCCGACATGCTCGACGCGGATCGTGCCGACGACGGCATCGAGCAGGAGGTGCTGGACAACCTCGACAACCAGGCCCTGCTGGCCGCGGTTCGCCAGCTCAAGCCCGAGCAGCAGGAGTGCGTCGTCCTGCGGTTCCTCCAGGGGCTGTCGGTGGCCGAGACGGCGGCCGTGATGGGCCGCTCCGACGGCGCCATCAAGCAGCTCCAGCTACGCGCCGTACGAGCGCTGGCGAAACTCGTGCCGGAGCCGGTGCGATGAGTCGGCGACAGACCGTAACCCCGCGCCTGGCCCGTCGTTCTCATGTCGCACGGGGACCACAGGGGGCCCGGTACGACAAGACCAGGCAGCGAGGGGGGTGTCAGCAATGATTCCCGACGTGTTCCAGTCGCCGGCAAGGCGGCGTCAGACCGACGAGTTCGCCGACCTCCTCGACCGTCGCCTGGCGGCTTCCGACCACGAGCTCGAGTCGCTGGTCACCCTGGCAACCTCGATGCGCGCCCCCGAGATCGCGCCGTCGACGGACTTCAGCTCCGCCCTGCGCGCGCGGCTGGTGCAGGAGACCTCCCAGCGTTCGCCCGCCGCCCGGGTCCCGACGCAGCGCACCGCCGAGGTCCAGGAGTCGCCCTCCTACCGCATCCGCCAGGCCGTCGCGGCACTGACGGCGGTCGTGATCGTCGGCGGAGCGGGCGCAGCGGCTGCCAGCAGCGGGGCCGTGCCCGGCGACTCGCTGTACGGCCTCAAGCGCGGTCTCGAGACGGCGCAGCTCTCCCTCGCCGGCTCGGAGATGGCGCGCGGCCGCGAGCTGCTCGAGCAGGCCGATGCCCGCCTCGGTGAGGCGGAGAAACTGGCCGCGTCCGACCGCGCCACAGACGCCACCACCCGCGACCGCATCGGGCAGGCGCTGTCCGACATGAACAAGGCCCTCAGCGACGGGTCGACCCTGCTGACCGACGTCTACCGGCAGACCGGCGACCCCGCAGCGCTGGAGCTGCTCGACCGGTTCGTCATCGACCAGCAGCGGCGCCTCGTTGCGCTGCTCGACCGCCTCGCCGCCATCGATCCGGCTCTTCGGGACGAGGCCGCCGCGACCGTCGACCTGCTCGCCGCGCTGCACGCCCAGGTGGTCGCCGTCATCGGTGTCGACAGCGCAGCCGGCGCCGCGCGAAGTCCCCGGGCCTCAGGCGACGGCTGGGAAGTCAGCCGGGCCGCGGACAACCTCGTCCTGACCCAAGGACTCCTGGGCGGGACGGGGTTCTCGCCGTCCACGGCGACCGACGCACAACAGGGCTCCGACGGTTCGAGCGACGGGCTGGTCGAGGACCTCACCGAAGCAGCAACGGGCACCACTGGCGTCATCGGGACACCCGACCCCGGGACGGTGGCCACGGGAGGCAGCACCGTGACAGCACCCACCGTGGCACCGCCCCTGCCGGTGACCACCCCGACGGTGCCGGTGCCTGAGGTGTCGCTGGAAGTCCCGTGCGTGCCGGTGGCTCCCCTCACCACCTGCTGACCGGCAAGGGCGCCACCGAAGGGGCCAGGAACGTTTCCGCGGAAACGTTTCCACAGGCACCCCGGGCGTGTCGGGCCGCAGGACTCTTAGAAGAAGACGGAGCGGCGCTGCATCAGCAGCCGGTAGAGCGTGTGCTGGATGGTCTCGCGAACCTGGTCGGTGATGTTGAAGACCAGCATCGGGTCGTCGGCGGCCTCCGGCCCGAGGCCGTCGGTGGGGATCGGCTCGCCGAACTCGATGATCCACTTGCTGGGCAACGGGATCGCACCCAGCGGGCCGAGCCACGGGAACGTCGGCGTCACCGGCACGTAGGGCAGTCCGAGCAGCCGAGCCAACGTCTTCATGTTGCCGAGGATCGGATAGATCTCCTCGGCCCCCACGATGGAGCACGGCACGATCGGCACCTGGGTGCGCAGCGCGGCGGACACGAAGCCGCCGCGACCGAAGCGCTGCAGCTTGTATCGCTCCGAGAACGGCTTGCCGATGCCCTTGAACCCCTCCGGCCAGACGCCGACGAGCTCACCCTTGCGCAGGAGCCGCTCGGCATCGGCATTGCATGCCAGCGTCGTCCCGGTCTTGCGCGCCAGCTCGCCGACGATGGGGGTCTGGAACACCAGGTCGGCGCCGAGCATGCGCAGGTGTCGCCGGCCGGAGTGGTGATCGAGCAGGGCCAGCTGGGTCATCACGGAGTCGAGCGGGATCGTGCCGGAGTGGTTGGCGACGACCAGCGCGCCGCCCTCCGCGGGGACGTTCTCCAGGCCGCGGGTCTCCACCCGGAAGTACTTGTCGTAGAGCGGGCGCATCATCGCGAGCAGAACCTTGTCGGTGAGCTCGGGGTCGAAGCCGAACTCGTCGATCTCGATGTCGCCGGTCAGGCGCCGGCGCACGAAGGCCAGCACCCCCGCGAGCTTGCGCTCCCACTCCTCCTCGAGGCGCATTTCGGGCGCCTCGGTCTCACCGTCCGTCTCGATGGCGGCCGAGAGCTCGTCGAACACCTCAGCGGCGGGCGGCTCGGCACCGGCGCGCGACCCTGCTGTGCCGCCGGCCTTCGCGACCTTGCGGGTCCGCGGCTTCGCGGCCGCGGCTCGGCTGCGCCGCTCGGTCGGCGGCTTGGCGTCGGGGTCGAGCAACGGACTCGCCGTACGACGTCGTGACCGCTCACCGGTCGCGCGAGCCGCACCCGCAGCAACCGCATCGGTCGCGGAGCTGGCCGGCCGGCGCTTGGGGCGGTCGCCGCCGCCGATCGGAATGACGCGGGCCTCAGGCATCGACGTGTCCCTTCTCGCCCCTGGCCAGGACGTCGACCAGCCGCCGCTCCACTGCGGTCACCGTGTCCCGGGACAACGGTCCGCGCAAGCCCTGCTGCTGCACGAAGTCGTCGAAGCCCTCGATGGTGCTGTAGCGAGGCGTGAAGCCGAGGATCTCGCGCATCGCAGTGGTGTCCAGCACCCTGCCGTAGGTCAAGAAGCGGATCTGCTCGGGCGAGAAGTCGGCGACGCCGAGCCGGCGCAGGACCTGGCCGATCCAGGGCGCCGCCGGCGACGGCAGCGGGAGCATCGGGCGCCCCGCTCGGTGGATCGCCTGCGACAGCAGGATGACGCCGTCCCCGGCGATGTTGAACGTGCCCGGGTGGTCTTCCAGCGTGCTGCGCCAGAGAACCTCCAGGCCGTCCCGCTCATGCACGAACTGCAACCGCGGGTCGAAGCCCAGCACCGTGGGCACCACCGGCAGGCCGAAGTAGGAGGTCAGGGCCGTCTGCACCCGGGGCCCGATGAAGTTGGCGAACCTCAGCGTGGTCACCTTGACGTCCGGCCGCCGGCGGGCGAAGCCCCGCACATAGCTCTCGACCTCGACCGAGTCCTTCGCGTAGCCGGACCGGGCCATCGCGTTGGGCTCCATGTCCTCGCTGAACATCGCGGGGTCGCTCGGTGAGGAGCCGTAGACCGCGGACGACGACTTGACGACCAGCTTGCGCACGCTGGGCGCCTTCTGGCACGCCGCGAGGAGCTGCATCGTGCCGATGACGTTGATCTCCTTCATCGTCGCCCGGCCGCCTGCCCCCACCGGGGTCGCGATGACGGACATGTGCACGACGGTGTCGACCTCGGCCTGGCTGATGACCTTGCCGATGATCGGGTTGCGGATGTCGGCGCGCACGAACTCCGCGTCGCCGAGATCCTGCTTGGGCGGTACGACGTCGACGCCGATCACGCGGGAGATGTCAGGGTCAGCCTGCAGCAGCTGGGTGAACCGTCCGCCGAGATAGCGGGACACGCCGGTCACCATGACGACCCGGCCCACGCGACGCCTACTTCTTGTTGCGGCGCTGGACGCGGGTCTTCTTCAGCAGCTTGCGGTGCTTCTTCTTCGCCATGCGCTTGCGGCGCTTCTTGATGACCGAACCCACCAGTGACCCTCTGCTCTGTCGACGACGAGGGCCCAGCGTACCCCGGCTGACCTGGGCCTCTGCCCTCACACCGGATCGGTCCACGCGTAGGCCGTGACCTCTGCCCGCCGCGCTCGTTGGGCCCCGTGACACCCCTGGCCGCCAGCGGCCCGACGTTGGAAGGCATCCGCGATGCGTAGACGATCCCTGCAGCGGCAGATCCTGGCCGCTGGAGCAGCCGGAGCGGCGCTCGCCGTGACGGCCGCAGTCCTGCCCACACTCCCGGCAGGCGCGACCATCGCCGACCCCACGAGGGCCGACGCGAAGGACAACAGCGCGACCTACGACGTGCGGCGCTCCACCTCGGTGAAGCCGACCCAGGCGCAGCTCGACGCCGTCGCCAAAGTCCTCTCGGCCGCCGGCAGCGGCGCGCGCGCCACCTGGGACGACCGATTCGGCACGCCCCGCTCGCTGTACGCGGGCAAGGGCTACCTGACCGGTGCGCGCAGCGGATCGGCAGCAGACGTCGCCCGCGGCTGGGTGTCGGACAACCGGGACGCGTTCGGCATGTCCGCGGCTGACGTCAGCGACATGTTGGTCCAGCGCGACCACAAGCTGCCCGGCACGGGCACTCACGTCGTGACGTTCGCCCAGGTCTTCGACGGTGTCGCCGCCGTGCGCGGCGGGCGGCTGAACGTCGCGGTCACCAACGACGGCCGGGTGCTGTCGTACGCCGGCAACCCGACCCGCGGCGACCAGGTCGCCGGCTCCTACGCGCTGAGCCCCGCCCAGGCGCTCAGCACCGTCGCGTCCGACCTCGCGGGCAAGGACGTCACCCCCCAGGCCAGCGGCGAGCTGGCCGGGTTCACCCGGTTCGCGAAGGGGCCGTTCGCCGCCCCGTCGTACGTGCAGAAGGCCGCGTTCCCCATGGAGAGCGGCGCCCGCGCGGCGTACCGCGTGATCTTCGTGGAGAAGCTCGACGAGGCATACGAGGCGATCGTCGACGCCGGGAGCGGCAAGACGCTCTACCGCGAGAGCCTGGTCGAGCACGAGGCCGAAGGCACCGTCTACGAGAACTTCCCGGGCGACGAGGGGAAGGGTGGTTCACCCGTCGTCAGGAGCTTCGGTCCGACTGCTGAGTCCCCCGGTGGCTACGTCGACCCGACCGGTGTGGCCGGGCTGCCCGGTCCCACGACGCTGGGCAACAACGCCAGCACCTATGCCAACTACTCGAACTTCATCGGCCCGATCGACCAGATGCCGCGGCCGGTCAGCCCGACGAGCCAGTTCAACTACACCTACGACATGAACTGGCAGGAGTCCAAGGGCGCGATCGTGCCTCCGTCGTACGCGCTGGACCTGAACCCGGCAGCGACGAACCTCTTCTACCACCACAACCGCATTCACGATGAGTTCTACGACTTCGGGTTCACCGAGTCGGCGGGCAACTTCGAGCTCGCCGGTGGCGACCCGATCCTCGGTCTCGTCCACGCCGGTGCCGCGAGTGGTGGCGCGCCGACCTACACCGGTCGCGACAACGCCTACATGCTCACGTTGCCGGACGGCATCCCGCCGTGGAGCGGCATGTTCCTGTGGGAGCCCATCAACGACGCGTTCGAGGGTCCCTACTCCGACGGCAACTTCGACGCCTCGGTTATAGAGCACGAGTATGCGCACGGTCTCTCGAACCGGTACGTCGCGGGAGGCGAGTCGCTCGGGTCGCACCAGTCGGGGTCGATGGGTGAGGGCTGGGGCGATTGGTACGCCCTGAACTACCTGCACCGCGAGGGTCTTTACGAGAAGTCCGTCGTCGGCGAGTACGCGACGGGGAACCCCGAGCGGGGCATCAGGAACTGGGCCTACGGCGACAACCCGACCACGTTCGGGGACATCGGCTACGACCTGACCGGTCCCGAGGTGCACGCCGACGGCGAGATCTGGACCGCCACTCTCTGGCAGCTGCGCCAGCAGCTGGTCGAGCAGTACGGCCAGGCGAAGGGTTCGGAGGTGACCGCGCGGCTGGTCACCGACGCGATGCCGCTGTCGGCGCCGGACCCCTCCTTCCTCGATATGCGTGACGCGATCCTGGCCGCCGACGTCGACCGCTACCACGGCGACAACAGCGACGCGATCTGGACCGTCTTCGCCACCCGCGGCGCGGGGGCCTCTGCCTCGACGACCACGGGCGACGACACCGAGCCGACTCCCGGCTTCGACCACCCCGCTGCCTCGCGCAACGGCACACTCTCCGGCACTGTCTTCAACGCGTCCAACGGCCTGCCGGTGGCCAACGCCAAGGTGATCGTGGGCGAGTTCGAGGCTCGCGTCTCCCCCGTGGCACGCACCTCCGACGCCGGGAAGTTCACCACCCCGATGGTGGCCGGCACCTACGACGTGATCGTGCAGGCTCCCGGTTTCGGTGCCCAGCACTTCACCGACGTAGCGGTGGCCGCCGGAGCCACGAAGGCCAGGACGTTCAAGTTGTCACCGAACCTGGCATCGCTCGCATCCGGCGCGACGCTGGTCTCGGCCTCGAGTGAGGACGCCGGACTCCCGGCCACCTTCCTTCTCGACGACACGGCCGCCAGCGTGTGGAGCACCAAGAAGACGGACACGACCTACAACAGCGGCTCGGACCAGCGGGTGACGGTCAAGCTGGCCAAACCTGCGACGATCGACCGCATCCAGGTCAGCGCCTTCAAGAACACGACCGCCAGCCGTTTCGCCGCCCTGAAGGACTTCACCTTCCAGGTCTCCACCGACGGTGTGCTCTGGAAGACCGTAAAGACCGGCGGCTTCGGCTACCAGGCACCACGGCCGACCGCTCCGGACCTGAACTACCGGACGTTCACCCTGGACACCCCGGTCAAGGCAAGCCACGTGCGGTTCTTCATCGACTCGGTCCAAGGCGAGACGATGACCTACGCGCAGGCAGCCGAGCTGCAGGTCTTCGGTCCGGTGCGAGCGATCGACCCGACCGCTCCTCCCGCGGACGAGCCGTTCACCGACTCGGGCACCATCGCGACCGGGAACCCGGCCACCGGTGAGGTCGTCGAGCGGGTGATCGGCGTGACCGGCAACGAGTTCTCGAACACCTGCCCCGACCCCTATGCGGCTCCGGCCTCACAGGGTGCAGACGGCTGGATCAGCGCCCTGCCCGCAGGCTTCGGCGACGGCACGCACGTCATCGAGGTCAAGGGCGAGGAGACCCCGGCCGGGCACGACATCGACGTCTACTACATGGACGCGTCCTGCCAGGTGATCGGCTCGACGGCCTCATCGGCTGCCGATGAGTCCGGTGTCATCCCGGGCGGGACGGCCTACGTCCTGACCCAGCTGTTCACCGGGGCGCAGGTGCCGTTCACGTTGACAGCCACGGACGCCGGATAGCCACAGGTCCGGGTTCGAAGAGAACGGCCGCGTCCCTTCCGGGGCGCGGCCGTTTCTTCGTGGTCGGAGTGGTCAGGCGGTGTCGACATAGGACTGGCGCAGGTAGTCGTGGACTGCCTGCTCGGGGACCCGGAACGAGCGACCGACCCGTACGGCGGGCAGCGTGCCCGCGTGCACCAGCCGGTAGACCGTCATCTTCGAGACCCGCATGACGGCGGCCACCTCGGCCACGGTCAGGAACGTGACCTCGGACAGGGGCCGATCGGGACGATCTGCTGAACCGCGAGCAACCATGGCGCACCGGACCTTCAGCACGTGACGGGCGCCGGCTTCCCCACCGGCAGCACTCCAGTCGCACGCGCTCTGGCCGTAAGAGTAGGGGCGGAAGTGCGTCGTGGGATAGGGGAGGCGTCGAACTGTCCGAAACGTCACCCGGACGGGCGTGCCGCGGCCATGGTCGCGCGAACGTCGAACCAGGCTCGCAGGTCGGCTGCGGGCATCGGCCGGCTGAACAGGAAGCCCTGCGCCAGCTCGCAGCCCAGATCGACCAGCGCATCACGCGTCGCCTGGTCCTCCACACCTTCGGCGACGACCGCCAGCCCCAGCCGGCGCCCGAGCGCCACCGTCGAGTCGACGATGACCCGGTCGGGCTCGCTCTCCGTCATGGCCGCCACGAAGGTGCGGTCGATCTTGATCTCGTGCACGGGCAGCGTCTTCAGGTAGGCCAGCGAGGAGTAGCCGGTGCCGAAGTCGTCGATCGACAGGCGGACCCCGGCCGCGGCCAGCCGGGTGAGGACCACGCGGGCCCGGTCGGGGTCCTCCATGATCGTCGTCTCGGTGATCTCCAGGCAGAGCAGGCCGGGGGCCACCCGGTGCACGGCCAGCTGGGCCATCACCCGGTCCGCGAACCCGCTGTCCAGCAGTGTCCGGGTGGAGACGTTCACGGCCACCGGGGTGGGCGTGCCCGCGTCGTACCAGACCCTGGCTTGCGCGACGGCGCCCGCGAGAACGACGTCGGTCAGCGAGTGGATCAGCCCGGTGCGCTCGGCGGCGGGGATGAACTCCACCGGCGGCAGGAGGCCACGCTCCGGGTGCTGCCACCGGACCAGCGCCTCGACGCCCTGCAGGGAACCATCCACCCCGACCTTCGGCTGGTAGTGCAGGACCAGCTCGTCGGACTCGATCGCCACGGCGAGGTCGGCGAGCAGCCGCAGCCGCTCGGGGCTGTGGTCGTCGTCGGCGGGGTCGTAGACGACTACGCCGTGATGGGTGCGCTTGGCGACGTACAGCGCGACATCGGCGTGCTGCAGCATCGTGCCGGCGTCGGCAGCGTCGCTCGGGTGCATCGACAGGCCGGCGCTCGCCTCCACGACGAGGGGTACGCCGTCCACCTCGACGGGATCGCGCAGCACGGCCCTGAGCGCCTCTGCCGAGAGAACCGCTTCCGCACGGCTGGGAACGTCGGGAAGCAGGACGGCGAACTCGTCGCCGCCCAGGCGCGCCACCACGCCGGTGTCCCCCACATGCTTCGTCAGCCGCGCAGCGATCTCGCAGATGAGTGCATCACCGTGCCCGTGCCCGAGGGTGTCGTTGACGTCGCGGAAGCGGTCGAGGTCGAGCAGCACGAGAACAGCCGAGTGGCCCGGGTCACGAACCTTCCCGATGGTCGCGCCGATGCGGACCTGCAGAGCGGTGCGGTTCGCGAGGCCGGTCAGCGCGTCGTGCCGGGCCTGGTACTCGTTGCGCCGGGACTCGTCGCGCAGCCGTCGCGAGGCGGTCGCAACGGTGCGGAAGAGCGCAAGCCACAGCACGACCAGACCTGCCCCGAGGAGCGTGAACGCGCGCAGCGTGTCCGCCCGGATGCTGTCCCGCACCGGTTCGTACGGCAGGTAGAGCTCGAAGACACCGGCCGGGTCCGGGTCGTCGCCGTACAGGATCGGCACGTAGACCTCGAGCAGCGTGCCGTAGCGCGCGAGCAGCGCCGCGGTGTCCGGCTCGTCGCTGCTGCTGATGATCTCCGCTTCGATCTCTCCTTCGAGGGCCTCTTCCAGCTCGTGCGAGGGAACGGTGCTCGGGTTGGCCGGCCTGCTGGTGTGTGGATCGGCCACGTAGAGAACGTCGCCGTCGTTGTGCCAGATCTTGATCCGGGCGATCTCGGTGCTGCCCCGTGAGCCGCTGACGGCCCGGTCGAGGGCGGCGACCTTCTCGGCCGGCAGGCCGTTGACCATCTCGTCCGGCGTGAGCAACGGCTGGATCGCGACGGCGGTCACCAGGACTGCGGCATCGGTGGCCGACCGCAGGGCCCTCTTGGAGACCATCGCCGCGATTAGCTGGGCCATCAGGACGCCCAGGACGACGACGAGCAGGAGGCTGACCACGGCGAACCTCTGAAGCAGGCTGAACCGACGCACGTGACCTCCTCCCGGACGGCTGAGGGGACTCCCCCAGAGAGTGGTCGGGCGTCGCCCGCCGTCACTCGATCAGCCGAACGGGTGCAGCGGCCGTCAGCCGTCGGACGAGAGTCCGGCCGCGCTCAGCAGATAGGCGGTCACGGGGGCGTAGAGGTGGGGAGCGACGTTGTCGTCGAGGGGCACGGCGACGGCGACCGTGCCCTCCTCCTCCCCCACGAACAGCCCGGGGTCGTTGGAGTCGGCGAACCCGACAGCGGTGACTCCCGCCTGCCCGGCCGCCCCGACCCACCCGTGGTCTCCGACGACGAGATCGGGTGGCGGCTCGCCGGCCTCGGCCAGCGAACGCAGCATCGCCTCCATCGGCCTCGGTGAGTGGGTGTGGTTGAGCTCGCCACGGTTGCTGACCATCGCCACCTCGTCGACGTAGCGGATCTCCCGGTGCGCAGAGCCGGTCCCCGTCCCGGCCTGGTAGCTCCAGCCTGGGGCAGGGGTCAGGATGCGGGCACCGCGGTTGCGCAGGGCAGAGACCACCGCGAGGTGCACCGGCAGCAACCCCGACGGGTGACCGGTCGCCACGATGACCCGCGCGCCCGGCGTGGCCGCCGCAGCCGCGAGCCGCTCGGCCATCCGGTCCAGGCCCGCGATGGTGAGCGCGGCGTCGATCCGGTCGGGGCCGCGCCGGTAGTCGGGGTCGGGTGACACACCGACCCGGCGGGCCATCAGGTCGAGGATGTCGGCGAAGTCCCACCGGCCGGTCGGCTCCAGGCCGAACATCGCGCCCGGTGCCCGGTCGGCGAACATCGCGTACTTCCGCAGGTTGTCCTCGCGCGAGGTGGCCACGTCACCCGCAATGCGCTGGGCGACCAGGTGCGTCCGCAGCGCGGCGGGGTCGGTCACAGGTCCACCACGAACGCCAGCCCGTGCGCCGGGAAGACGGCCTGCTGGGTGGCGCGGACCGCCTGGTCGACGGGGTCGGCCGGGTCGAAGCCCGACGACCAGTCCTGCCACCGAGGTTCCGCGCCGTCGGTCATCCGCTCCGGGCCCGCCACGCCCAGCCGCTGCTGGACATAGGCGAGCCAGTCGGCCGGCACGTCGGTATCCGGGGGAACGGGCGCGCCCGCAGCGATGCCGATCAGGTGCGACCACGCGCGCGGCACCACCTCGACGAGCTCGTAGCCGCCCCCGCCGGTGGCGACCCACCGGCCTCCGGCGTGCTCGTGCGCAAGGCGGTGCAGGGCGTCGTACGACGAGCGCTGGCCGTCGACGGTCAGCGCCAGGTGCGCGAGCGGGTCGAGGATGTGGCTGTCGCAGCCGTGCTGGCTGACCAGGACCTCGGGCCGGAACTCCTCGAGCAGCATGGGCACGACCGCGTGGAAGGCCCGCAGCCATCCCGCATCCGAGGTGCCGGGCGGCAGCGCGACGTTGACCGCGGACCCCTCCGCGGCAGGGCCGCCGGTGTCCGTGGGGAACCCGGTGCCGGGGAAGAGGAAGCGCCCGCTCTCGTGCAACGAGATCGTGAGCACTCGCGGGTCGTCCCAGAACACGCGCTCGACCCCGTCGCCGTGGTGGACGTCGACGTCGACATACGCCACCCGCTCCGCGCCCTGCTCGAGCAGCCACGCGATCGCGATGGCCGGGTCGTTGTAGATGCAGAAGCCGCTCGCGGCGTCGGGCATCGCGTGATGCAGACCACCGGCGACGCTGACTGCGTGCTCGGCCTCGCCGGTCCATACGGCGCGCGCCGCGGCAACCGTTGCGCCGGCGACCAGCGCCGACGCCTCATGCATGCCGGCGAAGGCCGGGTTGTCGGGACTGCCCAGTCCGCGCGCCAGGTCGGGGCTTCCCGGATCGGCGCTCACCCGGCGTACGGCCTGGACGTAGTCGGGGTCGTGCACGAGCTGGAGCAGGTCGTCGTCGGCAGGTTCAACCGACGTCAACGAGACGTTCGGCAGGGAGAGCAGGCCCAAGGCTCGGGCCAGCCGCATCGTGAGGTCGACGCGGACCGGGTTGAGCGGGTGTGACGGCCCGAAGTCGTAGCCGATGAGACGGTCGTCCCACGGAAGGACTAACGACCGGCTCATTGTGTGCACTACCCATCACTCGTCGTGATCATGGTCGATGACGTTTCCCGGGCATTACGAGTTGTTCTGTTGTGCCCGTTGACCTTGCCGGACGATACTGCGCGGCATCCAACAAATGAGGGAGCAGGCCCATGGGGCGGAATCGGACCAAAGTCCTGGCGAGCGCCATCGGCGTTGCTGTCGCTCGTCGTCGGCGCGATGACATTCGCGCAGCCGGCCGTGGCGATCATCGACGGGCAGCGCGATGTCGTGCACACCAACGTCGGCCTCGTCCGGTTCACCACCGAGGCGGGCCGGTTCCGCTGTTCCGGCACGCTGATCTCGCCGACAGTGGTGCTGACCGCCGGCCACTGCACCGGAGATTCAGGCGACAGCCCGGCCACCAATGTCTACGTCTCGTTCAACACCGATCTGGCGCTCGACCCGCTGGCGGCCGGCATCACGCCGGCAGAGCGCGCGGCTCGCGCAGCCAACTACATCACCGGCACCGCACACCCGGATCCCAACTGGGACGGCAAGCTGTCGATCTCCAAGCAGCACGATCAGGGTGTCGTGGTCCTGGATGCGCCAGCCACGTCGAAGTGGCCGACCATCACGCCGGCACCGCTGCTGCCGCTCCACACGCTTGACGCCAATCAGGGCGCGCTCAAGAACGAGACCTTCACCCTGGTCGGCTACGGCGTCGACATCGGCGCGAAGAAGGCGCAGATCGTCGTGCACAGAGCGGCGCTTCACCACGTCGTTCCTCAAGAACGTGCAGAGCGAGGTTGTCGTCTTCCAGATCAACGACCGCGACTCCAAGGCCGGCGGCGGCTCCTGCTTCGGCGACTCCGGCGGGGCGGCGTTCCTCGGCCAGTACGTGATTGGCGACGCCTCCTACGTGAACTCGCTGACGTGCAACGCGACCGGCAGCTACCAGCGGGTCGACACGGACTACGCGCGGGACTTCCTGGAGGAGTTCATCTAGCCCGAGGGATGCGGCTGTTCCAGTCCCAATCGACCTCCAGCCCATCGAGGTAGTCGAGCCGGAGTCCTCGACAACCGCGAGCCAGACTTCCCAGCGACTCCCCGGCCCCACCTCGGTGCCGGGGATTTCGTTGACGCCCCCGAATGCCGCGATCCCCGTCACCCAGCCACAGCCGGTGCTCAGGCCCGGGCCAGCGCCAGGGCGTCATGTCGACCGCGGTCAATGGCTCGACGATGCGATCGAAGTCCGGCTGCGACAGGTCTGATGCGCCCGCGCCCCGCTCGGTGCCTAAGACCGTCTCGACCACAGTCATCTGGAACAGAAAGTCGCTCAGGCTGGCCCCGGATGGTTGCCAAGCGCGACCATCCTCGTTCTCCCGGTCGTAGACGTGCGGGTCGTCACCCTCGCCGTACGCCCACAGCCAGACGCCTTGATTCTCGACGTAGAAGACCACCAGGCCGTCCTCGACCTGACCGCGATCACGAGGAACAAGCTGGTTCTGTACGACGATCGGGCGGCTCCAGCGAGACACCGACTGCCGCCAGTTCCGCAGGGCGGGCGGTTCTGAACTCGCGGCCACAGACTGCACCGAACTCGGTGGGCCGTACCAGCCGGCAAGGAACGTACTGACGGCATCGTCGCCCTCGGTTGGCACCTGCGTCATGGTCACGCTCGTGAAAGCGAGGTGCACACGCACGCCTTGTTGCCGTCAATGTCGGCGATGATTGTGTACGACGGCGCCTGGCTGTCGTCCACGATCGTCCCGCCCGCGGCGACGGCAGCGGCGATCCGCTCATCGGCGATCTCGGGCGCGACCCAGACGTCGAGATGAAACCGCTGACGTGGCGTCTCGTGCTCGTCCGTGTCCTGGAACCAGAGGATGGGCACCCGGCATGTGTCATCGCGAACGTCGTCGCCGATGGTGCCGCGGCCGTGCGCGGCGGTGCCGCCCGTCAGCACGGCCGCCCACATCGGCGCGATTCTGGCTGCATTGGCAGTGTCGAGTGCCAACTCGATCGTTGTGATCGACGCCGGGTCGGCGCGCACCGACTGCTCGGCAGCGATCTCGCTGACCCTCCGGGCCAGATCGATGTCGCGTCGGGTCACCCACTCCACCGTGTGCTCGGTGCCCTGGTCGTCGCGGAAGACGGCGTCGTCGCTAACTAGCTTGAGGTCGACGTAGCGGCCGCCGAGCGTCACCCGGGGATGGTGACCCGCTGCGTCGCCGGCCTCAGCGATGGCACTGACGAAGCGAACGCCTGCGGCGAAGTCACCGGCGAGGAAGCGCGCGTGTAGTCCTTGTCCCATCTTGCGCCAGTCGGTCAGGTCGGCCTGGATGATCTGGTCCCCTGTGAGCATCTCCATGCCGCGACCGTAGCGAGAACCCGCGTTTCGGGTCACTCCGTGCGCAGGGCGACAACGGGGTCGAGCCGCCCCGCGCGCCGGGCCGGTGCCACCCCGAAGAAGATGCCCACCGCTGCTGAGACGGCGAAGGCGAGCGCGGGTGACCACCACGCGATGACGGCCGGCAGCGGCGAGAACGTGTCGACGAGCAGAGCGGTGCCCACGCCGATGCCGATCCCGATGACGCCGCCGACGACGCAGAGCAGCACCGCCTCGATGAGGAACTGCAGGAGGATGTCGCGCTGCCGGGCGCCCAAGGCTTTGCGCAGCCCGATCTCGCGAGTTCGCTCCCGCACGCTGACCAGCATGATGTTCGAAACGCCGACACCGCCGACGAGGAGAGAGATGGCGGCGATCGCGGCTAGCACCAGGGTCAGCAGTCCGAGGATGCGCCCGATCGTGCCGAGGATCTGCGTCTGGGTGACTGCCGAGAACTCATCACCGACGTACTTCTCCTGCAGGGCAGCGACCAGCTGCTTCTGGAGGACGTCGACCGAGTCGGACGTGGGTGCCTTGACGGCGAGCCCGTCGATGCGCTCGACGCCGAACAGCCGCTGGGCTGCGGTGACCGGGATGTGGATCTCGGCGTCCCGGTCGACGCCGAACGTCGAGCCCACTTCCGCGAAGACGCCGATCACCCGGAACCGCACGCCGGCGATGGAAACCTGACGGCCTAGGGGGTCCACGTCGCCGAAGACCTTGCGCACGACGCTGGAGCCCAGCACCGCCACCCGACGCCGGGTGTCGACGTCGGTCTCCGTGATGTACTCACCGCGCGCGAGGGGCCGGTTGAAGACGTTGGGCACGCTCTCGTTGACCCCGTTGACGGTGACGAACGCCTCGCGCGACCCGACCCGGACGGTCTCGCCCGACGCGATGCTCACCGCCACCCGGTCGCGGTCGCCCACCACCCGCCCGAGCAGATCGACGTCGTCGAGGGTCAGCCGGCTCACCGAAGGGGCGGAGCCGAACTCGAAGCGGCCCGGCACCACGATGATGATGTTCGAGCCGAGACCCTCGACCTGCTGCTCGACCTCCTGCTTCGCGCCACTGCCGATCGCGACCAGGATCACGACCGCGGCGACACCGATGATGACGCCGAGCATCGTCAGGATGCTGCGCAACCCGTTGGCCCGCAAGGCATCCAGCGCCACACGAAACGCCTCGCCCACCTTCATGACGGCCCGCTGTCCGACTCGAGCAAGCCGTCGCGCATGGTGACCCGGCGTCGAGCCAGAGCGGCCACGTCGCGGTCGTGCGTCACGACGACAACCGCGACGCCGCGCTCGGAGTTCAGTCGGCTGAGGATCTCGAGGATGTCGGCACCGCTGCGGCTGTCGAGGTTGCCGGTCGGCTCGTCCGCGAGCAGGAACGCCGGCTCGCCGACGAGCGCACGTGCGATGGCGACCCGCTGCTGCTCACCGCCGGAGAGCTGGCCAGGGCGGTGGCCGAGCCGATGTGCGAGGCCGACGGCTTCAAGCGCGTCGGCCGCCTGGGCGCGCCGCTGCGCACGTCGTACGCCGCGGTAGACCAGCGGCAGGGCGACGTTGTCCAGTGCGGAGGTTCGCGTGAGGAGCTGGAAGGACTGGAACACGAACCCGATCGCCGCGTTGCGCAGCGCCGCGAGCTCGACCTCGGACATCTCGGCGACGTCGACACCGCCGATGCGCAGGCGTTCCCGACGTCGGCCGGTCGAGGCAGCCGAGCAGGTGCATCAGGGTGGACTTGCCCGAGCCGGACGGCCCGACGATCGCGACGTACTCGCCCGGGTCGATCCGCAGCGTGACGCCGCGCAGCGCGTCGACCGCGACACCGTCGAGCTGGTAGCTGCGCCGGACGTCGAGCGCCTCGACGGCTCCGGTCACTGGGGGCGTTGCCCGTCGCGCACCCGGTCGGCGCCACGCACGACGATGCGCTCCCCGCCCTTGAGGCCCTCGACGATCTGGACCTCGTCCTCCCCCTGCGCACCGACCCGGACCAGCTGCTTGCGGGCCATCCCCGCGCGCACGACCCACACGGCGTCCCGCCGACCGTCACGGAACACAGCCGACGCGGGCACGGCGATCGCGTCGGTCGCCGTGCGGACCATCAGGTCGACGACCGCGCTCATTCCGGGCCGGGGCTCGGGTGCGGCGGTGCCGTCCTCCTCGGTGCCCTGGCCGAGGGAGAGCCGCACGGTGTAGGCGACGCCGCCGCGGCTGGACGTCGACGGGGTCGGGTCGATGGTGGTGACCTCGGCGTCGTACGTCGCGTCCGGCACCGCGTCGAGCTCGGCCCGGCCGACGACCCCCGGCTTGACCAGCAGGACGTCGGTCTCGTCGACCTGAGCGGCCAGCGTCAGTGCGGAGGCATCGGTGACGCGCAGCAGGAGCTGCCCCGACCGCACCGGCTGGCCCTCGGCGAGGCTGCCGCTGACCTGGGCGCCGCCGCCGCTGCTGCCGAGCAGGTCACCGGCCTGCCCCCGGACGCTGTCGGGCAGCTGGTCGAGCAGAGCGGCACCGGAGTCGCCGGTGCCCGAGGCCTGGCCGCCGGTGGTCAGCGACACCCGGCCGGCGATAGGCGAGCGGATCGTCAGCGCGTCGACCGTGCGCTGCGCGGCTGCGACAGCGGCCCGGGTCTGCACGCGCTGCGCGGAGGCGAGCGAGCCGATCGCGTTGGACAGGCTGCCCAGCCCGGCGTTGAACTGCCGCACCGCGTCCCGGGCCTGAGCGCGGGCTGCGGCGTACTGCGCCTCGGAGGCGCGCACCGCGGCCAGCGCCTGCGCCCGCACCTGCCGGTCGGCGATCTGCCTCGCCGACCTGCGCGCCGCCGCGAACGCAGCCCGCGCATCGGCGTCGGCCTGGAGCTGCGCCGCCGTCAGCCCACCCGAGGGCACCGCGACGTTGCCGGCGGAGGCGGCCTCCGCGTCGGCCCGGCGGGCGTCCCGGAGCTGGCGCTCAGCGCGGGGCGAGCCGATCCGCAGCAGGATCCGGCCGGCTCGGACGGCCTGGCCTTCTCGCACCCGCAGCTCACTGATCCGCCCGTCGGCCGCCGAGGTCACCTCGGCGGTCGCCTTGGCGGTGACCGTGGCCGGTGCCTCGACCACCTCGGTGACGGTCGACCGCCCGACCGTCCCGAGCCGCACCCCGTTGTCATCGTCGCTGCAGCCCGCCACGCCGATGAGCAGCGTGCCGAGGCACAGCGCCGTGATTGTCCGCCTCACTCCGTCATCGTAGGAGCCGTTCCATCTGCACCTCGGTGAGCGAGGGGTTGCCCGGCACCGGCTGGGCGGCCCCGGTGTGAGCGAACCCGAGCCGCCGGTAGACCCGCTCCGCCCGGTCGTTGCCTTCCACGACCCAGAGCCGGAGCCGCGCCGCGTCCTGCTCGCGCGCCCAGTCGGCCACGGCCTCGACGAGTGCGTCCGCCGCGCCAGTCCCCCGCGAAGCCGGGTGCACCCACATCGCGATCAACTCGGGCACGCCCTCGTGCAGGTAGCCGCCCGCCAGTCCGACCGCCTCGCCGTGCACGCCGTCGGTGGCGACCACGCTGCAGCCGTTCGTGAGCCGCCACGTCCAGTCGGCCTCGGTGAACGCCTCCTCGCGAGCGAGGGTGGAGGCGAACGCTGACGGCGAGTCCGCCAGCGCGGCCAGCCGGATGTCGCGGAGGACCTGCCAGTCATCGGGCTGCAACCGCCGTACGACGAATGAACCGCCCGTCACTCGCCGCTGGCCAGCTCCCGGCCGCGATCGCGCGCGGCCTCGAGAGCGGAGAGCATGGCGGCCCGAACCCCGTGGTTCTCCAGCTCACGGATCGCGTTGATCGTGGTGCCGGCGGGGGACGTGACCGCCTCGCGCAGCGTCACCGGGTGCTCGCCGGTGTCGCGCAGCATCACGGCGGCGCCGATCGCGGTCTGCACGATGAGGTCGTGCGCGACGGCGCGAGGCAGCCCGAGCAGGATGCCCGCATCGATCATCGCCTCGACGAGGTAGAAGAAGTAGGCGGGACCGCTTCCGGACAGCGCGGTGACAGCGTCCTGCTGCGACTCCGGCACCCGGATCGTCTTCCCGACGGGCGCGAAGATCGCCTCGGTCCGCGCGAGGTGCTCCTCGGTCGCGTTGGCGCCGGCCGAGATGGCGCTCATCGCCTCGTCGACCAGCACGGGGGTGTTGGACATGACGCGGATGACCGGAGCGCCCTCGGGCAGCCGGCGCTCGATGAACGCGGTCGGGATGCCGGCCGCGACCGAGACGACGAGCCGGTCCCCCGGCAGGTTCGGCCCGAGATCGTCGAGCAGGGCGCCCATGTCCTGCGGCTTCACCGCGAGGATCAAGGTGTCGGCCGCCTTGGCGGCATCAGCGTTGTCAAGGACCTGTACGCCGTAGCGCTGGGCGAGCAGCTCGGCCCGCTCGGGGCGCCGGGCGGTGACGAGGACGTCGGCCGGCTTGCGTCCGGCGCGCAGCATGCCCGACAGCAGTGCTTCGCCCATCTTGCCGGTGCCGAGCACCGCGACCCGTTCCATGGGTGCCTGGGTTGCCATCGCCTATCCCTTCGTCGCGAGGGCCCGGAGGAAGAAGACCAGGTTGGCCGGCCGCTCGGCCATCCGGCGGACGAGGTAGCCGTACCACTCGTCGCCGTACGGAACGTAGACCCGCATCCGCTCACCGCGTGCCGCATGGCGCAGCTGCTCGTTCGGGCGGATGCCGTAGAGCATCTGGTACTCGTAGCTGCTCTTGTCGCGGTCCGTTCGCCGGGCCAGATCGGCGGTGATCGCCACCAGCCGCGGGTCGTGCGTTGCGACCATCGGGTAGCCAGGCCCTTCCATCAGGATCTTGAGGCACCGCACGTAGGAGCGGTCGACCTCGTCCTTGCTTTGGAAGGCCACCGACGCTGGTTCCTTGTAGGCGCCCTTGCACAGGCGGACCCGCGACCCCGGGGTGGCCAGGTCGCGGCAGTCGGCCTCGGTGCGGTGGAGGTAGGCCTGGACGACGGCTCCGGTGGACGGGAAGTCCTTGCGCAGGTCCGCGAGGATCTGCAGCGTCGAGTCGGTGGTGGTGTGGTCCTCCATGTCCAGGGTGACCGTCGTGCCGGCGTCGCGGGCGGCCTCGCAGATCGCGAACGCGTTGTCCAGGGCCAGCTTCTCGCCGTCGCCGGGAAGCGCCTGGCCCACCGCTGAGAGCTTCACCGACACCTCGGCTGCTGACGTCAGCCTGTCCTCGGCGAGGAGCTTGAGCAGGGTGACGTAGGCGTCGCGGGTGGCATCGGCCTGCGAACGCTCGACCGTGTCTTCGCCGAGCCGGTCCAGGGAGACGAGCCGGCCGCTGTCGACCAGGCGCCGTGACGCCGCAACGGCCTCCTCCGCGCCGGTGCCCGCGACGAAACGCGCCACCACCCCGCGTGACACCGGGGCGGTCTCGACGAGATGGCGCACCCGCACGCTGCGGGACAGCGACAGAAGCACTCTGCGGAGCACGGGTCGACCTCCTTGGTCGGCGAGGGCGCCGGGGTGTCCCGGGCCCCAGCCAGGCTAACCGGCGGGGGTTTGGGTGGGCTTGTGTGCCGGTGCGCGTTTCGACAGTTGATCACCGGGCATTTGCAGCCGCAGTCGTCTGAGCGCTCAAGCCCTGAGGAGGCCTTCGATGAGCGGTCAAGAGCTCGGCCGGATCACGACCGACATCCCCGCCCGCATGGACCGGCTGCCCTGGTCCCGCTGGCATTGGCTGGTCGTCCTGGGACTCGGCACCGTCTGGATCCTGGACGGGCTCGAGGTCACCATCGTCGGCTCGATCGCCGGCCGGCTGACCGAGGAGGGCAGCGGCATCACCATCACCGAGGCCCAGATCGGCATCGCCGCCGGCGTCTACGTGGCCGGTGCCTGCCTCGGTGCTCTGTTCTTCGGCTATCTCGCGGACCGCATCGGCCGCAAGAAGCTGTTCATGATCACGCTCTTCGTCTACCTGGTCGCCACGGTCCTGACCGCGTTCTCGAAGAACCCGATGTGGTTCTACGTATGCCGGTTCTTCACCGGAGCCGGCATCGGAGGTGAGTACGCCGCCATCAACTCGGCGATCGACGAGCTGATCCCGGCGCGGGTGCGCGGACGGGTCGACCTCATCATCAACGGCTCGTTCTGGCTGGGCACCGCCTTCGGTGCCGCCCTGTCAGTCTTCCTGCTCAACGAGGACTACTTCGCCAAGGATCTCGGCTGGCGACTCGCCTTCGGCCTCGGCGCCATCTTCGGACTCTGCATCCTGATCGTGCGCCGCTACGTCCCCGAGAGCCCGCGCTGGATGTTTATCCACGGCAAGGAGGACGAGGCGGAAGAGCTCGTCCAGGACATCGAGGGCCAGGTCGAGGACTCGACCGACGAGCGTCTCAAGGGCGTCGACGAGGACATCACGGTCCGGCAGCGCAAGAGCATCGGCTTCGGCGAGATCGCGAAGACGATGGTGACGCGCTATCCCAAGCGTTCGACGCTCGGTCTGTCTTTGTTCATCGGCCAGGCGTTCCTCTACAACGCGGTCTTCTTCACCTTCGCGCTGGTGCTGACAAACATCCTCAAGGTCGACGCCGCCATCGCGCCGTGGTACCTGATCCCGCTGGCCATCGGCAACTTCCTCGGTCCGCTGCTGCTCGGCCGGTTCTTCGACACGCTCGGGCGCCGGGTGATGATCACGTTCACGTACGTCGGGTCAGGTCTGCTGCTGATCCTCACCGGTGTTCTGTTCAAGAACGACTCGCTCAGCGCGACAACCCTGACGCTGATGTGGTGCGCCGTCTTCTTCTTCGCCTCCGCCGGCGCCAGCGCGGCCTACCTCACCGTCAGCGAGATCTTCCCCATGGAGACCCGCGCCATGGCGATCGCGTTCTTCTACGCGGTCGGCACCGGCATCGGCGGCATCATCGGGCCGATCTACTTCGGCAAGCTGATCGAGGAGGGTCGCGACGGCATCGTGCGCGGCTACTACGTCGGCGCGGCCCTCATGATCGCCGCCGGTCTCGTCGAGCTGTTCCTGGGCGTCCACGCCGCCCAGCGCTCACTCGAGGACATCGCCACCCCCCTGACGGCCGAGGAGGACGACCAGGACGGCGACCGGACCAGCGGTGACCGGCGGGACGGCGACGTCAGGACCCGCGACCGGCGCGAGACCGTCTCGACCGGCAGCAGCCGCCGGCTCTACCACTGACGGCAGCAAGGTTCACGGCGTACGGCGTCGCAGGGTTGCCGCTCCGAGACCGAGCGCCAGCACGATCGCCCCGCCGACCACCAAGAGGTCGCCCCACGCATCAGGGGCGACCCCTTCGGTCGTAGTGAGGTCGCGCATGGCGTCAACGGCGTAGGACAGTGGCAGCACGCTGGACACGGCGTGCAGCACGTCGGGCATCTCGTCGCGGGGAACCAACAGGCCGCAGAGCAGGAACTGCGGCAGCACGAACGCCGGCATGAACTGGACGGCCTGGAACTCGGTGGCCGCGAACGCGCTGACGAAGAGGCCGAGCGCCATGCCGAGCAACGCGTCCAGGACGGCAACGACCAGCAGGAGCCAGAACGGACCGGCCACGTCGAGCCCCAGCAGGGTCACCGAGAGCGTCGCCGCCGCGGTTGCCTGGACGACGGCAACCAGGCCGAACGCCAGGGCGTAGCCGACCAGCAGGTCGGGCTTGGCGATCGGCATGGTGAGCAGGCGCTCCAACGTGCCGGAGGTGCGCTCCCGCAGGGTGGCAACCGAGGTCACCAGGAACATGATCACGAACGGGAAGATGCCGAGCAGCGGGGCACCGATGCTGTCGAAGGTGCCGGTGCCCTCGAAGATCCAGGCGAGCAGCCCCAGCAGAACGCACGGTACGACGATGAGCATCGCCAGGGTGCGGTGGTCGTGACGGAGCTGGGCCAGGACCCGGTTTCCCGTGGCCAGGGTGACGGTGGGGCTCATGCCGCGCTCCTCTCGGACCGGGCGACGAGATCAAGGAAGGCGGTCTCGATGTCGGGGGTGGCGGTGCGCTCGAGGAGGGCGCCGGGGCTGTCGTCGGCGAGGATCCGCCCATCGCGCATCAGCAGCAGCCGGCCGCAGCGCGTGGCCTCGTCCATGACGTGGCTGCTCACAAGCAGCGTCGCGCCGTTGTCGGCCAGGCGGCCGAACAGTGCCCACAGGTCACGGCGCAGCACCGGGTCGAGTCCGACGGTCGGCTCGTCGAGGACGAGCACCTGGGGTGTTCCGAGCAGCGCCGCGGCAAGCGATACGCGGGCTTCCTGGCCACCGGAGAGGCGACCGGTGACCGCGTCGACGTGATCGCTCAGCCCGACCTCCTCGACCACCCGGTCGACGTCGGAGGCGGGCGCACCGAGGACGGCGGCGAAGTAGCGCAGGTTCTCGCGCACGGTCAGGTCGGCGTAGACCGACGGTGCCTGGGTGACGTAGCCGACCGAGCGTCGCAGGCCCTTGGAGCCGGCCGGCTGGCCGAGCACCTCGACGGTGCCGCCCTCGACGATCTGGACGCCGACGACCGAGCGCATCAGCGTGCTCTTGCCGCAGCCGCTCGGGCCGAGCAGCCCGGTGACGGTGCCGGGCGCCACCTCGAAGGAGACGTCGTCGAGGACGAGGCGGCCACCGCGCACGACGCGCAGGTCGCTGACCCGGACCGCAGGCTCGGCTGTGGGGATCTGGTTATTCATCATATGATGAATATGCACCCGCATGCAGGCCGGCGTCAACCCCCAATGAGGTCAACCCAGGAGGGCTCGCTGCACGGTCGGGGCCACCAGCGCGACGATCTCCTCCGGGTCCGCCGACGCGAGCGGCTCGAGGCGCACGACGTACCGCAGGATCACCACGCCGACCATCTGCGCCACCGCCGTCTGCACACGCAGCGGGTCGATCGGCCCGATGGCCTGCACGATCCGGCCGAGCAGTGCGCTCCCGACGAACTCCCGCAGCAGCTTCGCCCCCTGCTCACCGGTGAAAGCCGAACGCAGCATCCCGAGCATCGGCGTGCGGAAGTCGGGCTCGGCCCAGATGCCCAGGAAGGTCCGGACCAGCCGCTCCCCCAGCTGGGCAGGGTCGCCGTCGAGGACCTGCGGCAGCCGCTCCGCCGGGTCGAACGGCAGCGCCATCGCGGCGACGAAGACCTGCTCCTTGGTGCCGAAGTAGTGGTGCACGAGGGCCGGATCCACACCGGCCTGACGGGCGATGCCCCGAACGCTGGAGGCGTCGTAGCCCTTCGCGGCGAACTCCGCACGGGCGGCTGCCAGGATCTCGCCGCGGGTGTCGGCCGCACCCGGACGACGACCCGGCCCGCGGCGAGGAGCGGATGTCATCTCTTGCGACCAGTCATGGCGGTCATGATGCACCCGCTCTCCGTCGCAGCGGCGCAGTCCTGCCTGCGCTGAACGCGCGGCCACATCCTGCCATTGGCCGCAGCAGGCCGCGCATATTCGTTGCTCGCCACACGCGCCCCGCCCACAGTGACCGCAAGTCCGCTAGCCGCGGGCCTCGGAAACCAAACGGAGGGAAGCCCATGCGAACGAACCAAGCAACATGCACACAGCCGCGAGGTGTCGGGCGTCTGTTGACGAGGATGATCGCCCTTCTTGTTGCCCTGTTGGCGGTGGTCGCCAGCGCGCCGCAGGCGACGGCTGCACCCGCTCCCCCCGGCCCGGGCGGCTGCACCGTCTCCATCACGAACATGCACAAGCCCACGTCCACGACCGTCCGTGCGACCTTCGCCATGTCGTGCTCGAGCAACACGCCCATGTCCAGCTGGACCTACGGCGAGATCCAGCGAGACGGCAACGCCGCCCGCGTCGGCGTCACCAGGACGTGCAGCTTCACGTCGCGCTGCGCCCTGACGCTGACTCTCGCTGATGTTGCCGGCAGCCAGAAATACTGGTTCTACGTGAAGGCCTGGGTCTCCGGGTACACGACCACTCAGAACAACAACCTCACGTACATCACCTCTCGCTACTTCTGAACCACGAGCAGTTCAGCGCCGGCACACCCACACCCGGGTCACGTAGGGCAGCTCGGCGACGCCGTCGGGGAACGCGTCCAGCAGGCCGGAGCGCAGGTCCCCGAGGAGCACGTCACGCTTCTCGGGGGGCTGCGCGGCAACGTGCGAGTGGCTGCTCTGGTCGGTGACGAAGTCGTCCACCGACACCGTCCGCTGCCAGGGGATCTCGACCGGCTGGACCCAGCCGAACAGCCCGCTGTCGCGCATCGGGACGCCGTAGTCCACGCCGCGGTGACTGCGGTGGTAGGTCGGCGTACTCGCCTCGTTGCGGGCCGTGAACTCCTCGAACCACGGCTCGCCGTCGGCCATCAGGAAGTTCCACCAGACCGCGAGGACCCCGCGGTCGTGCAGGACCCGCGCCGCCTCGGGGACCGAGCGCACCGGGTCGGTCCAGTGCCAGGACTGCGCGTAAGTGACCAGGTCGACGCTGCCGTCGCGCAGCGGCAGGTCGTTGCCGTCGCCGAGCACCGGGCGGACCCGTGAGGTGGAGCGGGACCGCAGCAGCCCGAGCACGACGGGCCCAGGGTCGACTGCGACGACGCGGGCTCCCCTGCCGGCCAGGGCCCGGGTCGCGATGCCGGTGCCGGCTCCGACGTCGAGCACGTCGGCCCGCAGCAGCGGCTGCCCGAGTGAGGACTCCAGCACGTCGTACAGGCTTGCGGGGTAGTCGGGACGCGCAGCGTCGTACTCCGTCGCGACGTGGTCGAACGTCGTGCGGTTCATCGCCAGGTCACCCGATGCCATCGCGTACGGCGGGTGACGCGAGGTTGAGGCGGGCGAACGCGAGCCCCTCGGCCAGGTCGGCCTCCCGGTTGTCACGGTTGGTGGCGCGCCGGGTGTTGATCTCCAGCACCACCGTGCCGTCGAATCCGTCGATCGCCAGGCGTTCGAGCACCTCCGCGCAGGGCTGGGCGCCGCGGCCGGGCACGAGGTGCTCATCCTTGTTCGAGCCGATGCCGTCGGCCAGGTGCACGTGGGCGAGCCGGTCACCGAGCGCGTCGATCGACGCGACGGCGTCGGTGCCGGACACGGCGGTGTGTGACAGGTCCAGGGTCACTGATGGGTAGCCGAGCTGCACCGGGTCCCAGTGCGGCAGGTAGGCCGCGATCTCCCGGCCACGGGCCCGCCACGGGAACATGTTCTCGACCGCGAAGATGACGTCGGTCTCGTCCTGCATCCGTTTGAGCCCGTCGGCGAACCCGCGGGCGTACTCCCGCTGCCACAGGAACGGCGGGTGCACGACCACCGTCGACGCGCCGACTCGCTCGGACGCCTCCTTGGCGCGGAGCGAGCTTGGCCCACGGGTCGGTGCTCCACACTCGCTGGGTCAGCAGCAAACAGGGGGCGTGGATCGCGAGGATGGGCATCGCGAACCGGTCGGAGAGACCGCGCAGCGCCTCGGGGTCCTGGCTGACCGGGTCGGTCCACACCATCACCTCGACACCGTCGAAGCCGAGGTCGGCGGCCATCTCGAACGCCGTGGTGCAGGACTCGGGATAGCACGATGCGGTCGAGAGGGCGACCTTCGCCCGGGGCACCCGCACGACCGCGTTCATAGCGACAACCATAGGACCGTCGTCTGAACTCATCGGGCTGTCGACGCGCGGACCGTAGTCGCGCGGTTTAGGGTGGAGTCGTGCCCGAAGTGAGCCTTGACTTTCCCCGCATGTGGGTGGAGTTCGACGACCCGGCCGATGACGAGCAGGCGTTCCGCTGTGATCTGACCTGGCTGACGTCGAGCTGGACGTGCATCTTCGGCAACGGCTGCGCGGGGATCTACAAGGACCAGCCCCCCGACGTCGGCTGCTGCACCCTCGGTGCGCACTTCTCCGACAAGGACGACGAGAAGCGGGTCAAGCGCTTCGTCAAGCAGCTGACGCCGGAGACGTGGCAGCACTACGACCCGAAGAAGTGGACCGAGAAGGACGAGGACGGCGACCGCAAGACCAGGGTGGTCGACGGTGCCTGCATCTTCGCCAACCGGCCCGACTTCCCGGGCGGCGCGGGCTGCGCCCTGCACGGGCTGGCGCTGCGCGAGGGGCTGCACCCGCTGGAGACCAAGCCCGATGTCTGCTGGCAGCTGCCGATCCGGCGCACCTACGACCGGGTGGAGCGCCCCGACACCACCGAGAAGCTGATCATCACGATCGCGGAGTACGACCGGCGCGGGTGGGGCCCGGGCGGGCACGACCTGGACTGGTACTGCACCGCGAACACCGAGGCGCACGTCGCCGTCGAGCCGGTCTACGTGTCGCTGCGGCCAGAGCTGGTGGAGCTGATGGGCCAGAAGGCCTACGACGAGCTCGAGCGCCACTGCGAGGAGCGGATCGCAGCCCGGCGCCGGCCGGCTCCGCACCCGGCCGACCCCAAGAAGGGTGCGCCGCGACCGCGACGGGGCTAGTTTCTCAGCGTGGCCGACGAGTTGGGCACCATCCTCGGCATCTGGGCGCACCCCGATGACGAGACCTGGCTCTGCGGCGGGCTGATGGCCCGTGCCGTGCGCAACGGCTCGCGCGTCGTCTGCGTCACCGCCACCCGGGGCGAGCTCGGCTCCCCCGACGAGAAGCGCTGGCCGTCCGGCCCGCCGCTGGCCGCCGTACGCACCGCCGAGATGGAGCGGGCGCTCGCGGTGCTCGGAGTCACCGAGCACCAGTGGCTGGACTACCCGGACGGGCACTGCGCCGAGATCAACGACGGCCAGGCGATCGAGGTGCTGACCCGCATCATGGAGGGCGTCCGGCCGGACACGATCCTGACGTTCGGGCCGGACGGGATGACCGGTCACCCCGACCACATCAGCGTGGGTCGGTGGACCACAGCCGCGCATGCGGAGGCCGCCCCCGACGCCCTGCTGGCCTACGCCACCAACACCCCCGAGTGGCTGGCGAAGTTCCGCGAGCCGTTGGACCGGGTCAACGTCTTCATGGGCGCCGAACCCCCGTGCACGCCGGTGGACCAGCTCGTGATCCACGCCGTCTTCGAGGGCGAGCTCCTCGAGGCCAAGCTGAACGCCATCCGCGCCCAGACCAGCCAGGTGGAGCCCCTCGTGGCCGCTCTGGGCGAGAGCTTCCTGCGCGAGGGGCTGATCGAGGAGTCCTTCCAGCGGCCTTGACGACAGGTCGCGGCGGGACGACCCGCGTGGTGCCGCCGACCTGTCGGCAGCGACATCTAGCCTCGCGACCATGGCCAGATCAGCAGTGCGCGAGCGGCCCGCCTACCGATGCGCCGAGTGCGGCTGGCACGCGGCCAAGTGGGTCGGGCGGTGCGGCGAGTGCCAGGCCTGGGGCACGGTCGAGGACACCGCGGCGCCGATCGTCCGTACGACGTCGGCCGGCCCGGTCAGCGCGGCTGCCCTGCCGATCGGCTCGGTCGACATGGCGACCAGCTCCAGCCGACCGTCGGGCGTGGACGAGCTCGACCGGGTGCTGGGCGGCGGGCTGGTCCCGGGTGCCGTGGTGCTGCTCGCCGGCGAGCCCGGGGTGGGCAAGTCGACGCTGCTGCTCGACGTCGCCGCGCGCTTCGCTGAGTCCGGCCGGGCGCTCTACGTCACCGGTGAGGAGTCGGCCGCGCAGGTGCGGCTCCGGGCCGAGCGCATCGACGCGGTGCGTGACGGTCTCTTCCTCGCCGCCGAGACCGACCTGGCCGCCGTGCTCGGCCATGTCGACGAGGTGCGCCCCGACCTGCTCGTCGTCGACTCCGTGCAGACCATCGCCAGCGCCCAGGTCGACGGCTCGCCGGGCAACGTCAGCCAGGTGCGCGAGGTCGCGGCCGCCCTGATCAGGGTCGCCAAGGAGCGCGGCATCGCCGTCGTGCTGGTGGGACACGTCACCAAGGACGGCTCGATCGCCGGCCCACGCGTCCTGGAGCACATCGTCGACGTCGTGCTCCACTTCGAAGGCGACCGCCAGTCCCGCCTGCGCATGGTGCGCGGCATCAAGAACCGCTACGGCCCCTCCGACGAGGTCGGCTGCTTCGAGCTGTCCGAGGCCGGCATCGTCGGGCTGCCCGATCCGAGCGGGCTGTTCCTGTCCCGTCGCGACGAGGCGGTCCCGGGCACCTGCGTGACCGTCACCGTCGAGGGTCGGCGGCCACTGGTCGCTGAGCTGCAGGCGCTGGTCGCCCGCTCGCCGCTGGCCAACCCACGTCGCACGACGAGCGGGCTCGACTCGAGCCGGGTCGCCATGGTGCTCGCCGTCCTCGAGCGCCGAGCCGAGATCTCGCTGCACGACCGCGACGTCTACGCCGCGACCGTGGGCGGGATGCGCCTGGTCGAGCCGGCCACCGATCTCGCGCTGGCCCTCACGGTCGCGAGTGCGGCGAAGGACCACGCGCTCGCGCCCGGCCTGATAGCGATCGGCGAGGTGGGTCTGGCCGGTGAGATCCGGCCGGTCACGGGTGTGGCCAGCCGACTGGCCGAGGCCGCGCGGCTGGGCTTCACCACCGCTCTGGTGCCCCGCGACCCGGGGGTCGTGCCGGCCGGCATGACGGTGGTCGAGGTGGGCGACATCCGTCGCGCCCTGCACGTTGCCTGGCGCAGCGCGACCGTGATCCCGTTGACCAGCCGGAGCTAGTCCTCGAGCCGCTCTTTCAGCCTGACCGTGACCTCGTCTCCCGCTTGCTTTCCGATCGCCTTGCGGACGTCGGCCTTCACCGGCAGCTTGTGCGTGCCGTCGCCCATCGCCATGAACGAGCTACGGAAGGCGTGACCGTCGATCGTGCCGGCCACCTTGACCAAGCCGCGGGTGCCGAAGAACGTCGCCGACTCGGGCCACACGACGTATGTCCAACCGCCCTTGCTCGGGCTCTTGACCAACGTGGCGGTGAAAGACTTGTTCATGACGCGCTCCACTCTGTCCCTGGTAGGACCTCCCGATCCGGACGAACTCATCGGTCCGGCTGGGCCGAGGGCTGCGCCGTCACAAGGGATTTGACTTCGTCGTACGCGTGAAACCCCAAGGGATGCAACCTTTCGCTGGGCTGACTACGTCTAAGAGGCGTGGAGGGCGGTGTAGAGAGCATGGCTCACGGAACGGGTGTCGAGACACTCGTCGCCGGGGGTCCGGATGCCGACTTCGCGAGCTTTGTCGTCGCTCGTCAAGGCAGTCTGTTGCGGACGGCGTATCTGCTGACCGGAGATCAGCAGTCGGCCGAGGACCTGGTGCAGACGGCGCTGGCGAAGCTCTACCTGTCCTTGGGACGGTTGCGGGATACCGACCACATGGATGCCTACGTCCGCCGAATTCTGATCAACGAGCACATCTCCTGGTGGCGCCGCGCCTGGCGTCGCCGCGAAACGGTGGCGAATCTCGACGACTTCCAACCGGCGGACGCGTCTCGTCCCATCGAAGACATGGTGGAGAGAACCGCGTTGTGGCCCGTGGTCCTGGCTCTGCCGCCACGACAGTGTGTTGCGATTGTGTTGCGCTTCTACGAGGACCTGAGTGAGGCACAGACCGCTGAGCTGATGCGCTGCTCCGTGGGCACGGTGAAATCGCAGACCAGCCGGGGACTCGCCGCGCTGCGCGCGGCTCTGGCGTCGGAGGAGGCCCCGGCATGACGATCCACGATCTTGAGGAGCGGCTCACCCGTGAGCTGCATGGCCGCGCGGCGGACGTGGACACCGCAATCAGGCTGGTGGCCCGGGCGCAGCGCCAGGCGAGGGGGATCCGGCGGCGCCGACGCATCGCCGCGGGAGTCCTGGTGGCGGGACTGGTAGCGGTCGCTGTTCCTTCGCTTCTCCTGGACGGGCGGCCCACCTCGGTGCCTCTTCCCGCCAGTCCGAACGGACGTACCGTGCTGCTTCCGCCGCTGTGCTGGAACCCGTCCTGGCAGGGCCGGCTCGATCCCCCGTACCAGGACACCAGCGCTGCGTGCCCGTCAAGCACACCTGCCGGGACCTACGGCTCCGCGTTCATCGGGTTCAACGAGGTACAGCCCTTCTCGTTCACGCTGCCCGACGGCTGGGAGGTCGCACCGGTCCCCGGCCGGTCCCCGGGCCGCCTCGAAGTCGCTGGCTCGATGGGGTGGATGCTGCGAGCTCGCGACTCCGACGTCGGGCTGTCCTTGCTGATCAGTCCGGCTCGGGCCGACGGCACGCGGATCGATGACGTTGCCTCCTGGACGCGCCTCCTGGAGGCCAGGTACGGCGTGGAGGCCTCGCCGGTCACCGACACCACCTTTGCCGACCTCGCCGCCCGTCAGGTCGATCTCCGGCCGGGCAAGAACGCCGAGCTGGTCTCTGGCTGTCCCGTCGGGGACGAGTGCCTGCCCCTGCTCCGCGACTTCAACAGCCCGGCTGTCCTGGCGGGGCTGCGTCCGGCGACCACCTCGCGTTTGATCGTCACCAAGCCCATGGAACCAGTCATGGGCTATCCGCTGGTGATCTGGGTGTGGGATCTGGACGGTGACGGCCCTTCCGGCGATGACACCGTGCAGCGGGTGCTCGACAGCATCACCGTCGGCGACATCACTCCTGTCTTCTGATGTGAATGGCGCAGATGTACGCCGCCACCTACCGGCGGTGCGTCGGGTTCGTCAATGCTGGGATAGCGCGGACCGGAGTTCAGGCAGAGTGGGGGCATGAGCGCCCGACCTGATCTCTACGACGCCGTCCTCGACCGCGCCGCCGCCCACGCCCGTGCCTGGCTCAGCGATGTCCCCACCCGGACCGTCCCACCCAAGAGCACCTGCGACGACATCGTCGAGGCCCTCGGCGGAGACCTGCCCGACGGTCCCACCGACCCCGCCGAGGTCATCGACCTGCTCGCCGAACGCATCGAGCCGGGCCTGATGGCGATGCCGTCGGGCCGGTTCTTCGGTTGGGTGATCGGCGGCACGCTGCCGGCGGCGCTCGGCGCCGACTGGCTGGTCAGCGCGTGGGACCAGAACACCGGCATGCGCTTCGCGACGCCGGGCACGACCGGGACCGAGGAAGCCGCGGCCACCTGGCTGCTCGACCTCCTCGGGCTGCCGAAGACGTCCGACGTCGGGTTCGTCACCGGCGGGACGATGGCGAACTTCACCGGACTGTCCGCGGGTCGGCAGCAGGTGTTGACTGGCGCGGGGTGGGACCTCAACCGCGACGGTCTCACCGGCGCGCCTCGCATCACCGTCCTCGTCGGAGAGGACCGGCACTCGACGATCGACCTCACCCTGCGCTACCTCGGGCTCGGGTTCCCGACAACCGTCGCGGCCGACGAGCAGGGCCGGATCCGGCCGGACGCGCTCGCCGAGGCGCTCGACCGTGCCGACGGCCCGACGATCGTCGCGCTGCAGGCCGGCAACCTGCACTCCGGGGCCTTCGACCCGATCGGCGAGTGCGCCGACCTGGCGCACGAGAAGGGCGCCTGGGTGCATGTGGACGGCGCGTTCGGGCTGTGGGCGGCCGCATCCCCAAAGCTGCAGCACCTGGTCGAGGGGCTCGACCGGGCCGACTCCTGGGCGACCGACGCGCACAAGACCCTCAACACGCCGTACGACTGCGGCATCGCGATCGTGCGCGACCCAGCGCCGCTACGCGCCGCATTCAGCGTGCAGGCGCACTACTTCATCAACCCGGATCCCAAGGGCGACCCGTTCGACAAGGGTCCCGAGCTGTCCCGGCGGGCTCGCGGCGTACCGGTCTGGGCTGCACTGCGGTCGCTGGGCCGGTCCGGCGTGACCGACCTGGTCGACGGCCTGGTCGCCAACGCCCAGGCGATCGCCGACGGCATCGCGTCGATCCCGACGGCCGAGATCCTCAACGACGTCGTTTACACCCAGGTGTCCGTGGCGTTCGGATCCGACGAGCGGACCCGCGACGTGACTCAGCGCCTGCTCGCGGACGGCACTGCCTGGATGTCGGGCTCGCGGTGGCAGGACCGCGACGTTCTGAGGGTCTCGGTCAGCAACTGGTCGACCGATGCCGAGGACGTCGCGGCCAGCGTCGACGCCGTACGCCGAGCCGCGGCCGCCTCACCGGAGTAGAGACTCGACCGCGGCAGCCGTCTGGTGGAAGGCGGCCAGCTCGTCCCGGGGATCGGCCGCCGTGTCCCGGGCTCGCTCGTTCATGGCGACCAGCCGGAAGATGAGCGCGCGCACGAGCAGCTGCGGGAAGTCCGGTGAGGAGTCCGCAAGTCTCAGCAGTTCAGGGCCGGCGCCGAACCAAAGCAGCCCGTCGACGGCGATGACGGCGTCTGCGTAAGCGGCAGGACGCCAGTAGGGCGAGAAGTCGATGATCGCCGGCGGTTGACCGTCGGCGAAGAGCACGTTCCCGCTGAGATCCGCGTGCACGAGCTGGCAGTCCGCGGTGATCGGCAGCCTCGACGACTCCAACCTCGACAGCAGCGTGGCGACCTCAGGCAGGGCGGTCACGGAAGCCTCCGCCCAGGCCACGCGGTCGGCCACCGCCCACCGATGCGTACGGGACGCGAGGAGCGTTGGCGGTGGCGCGGAGGCCAGCGCCGCGTGGAATGCCCGAGCAGCAGCCAACAGCTCTCCCCATCGCCCGGCAGCGCCGGACTCTCCTGCCACGAAACCCGATGCCGACCACCCATCGACGACCCACCGGCCATCGAGGGCGCGCAGCGGTCGCGCCAACCGGAAACCGACCGACTCAACCCGCGTGAGCAGCTCCGCGGTCCACCTGGCCTCCGGGCCGTCCTCGGTGGGCTTCAGAACGGCCGCCCCGACGCGGACGCTGTGCCCCTCCCCGCCCGGCAGCTGCTGGGCCGGACCGGTCAGACCGAAGGCGTCGAGCACCGCGGCCGGAACCGGGGGCTCAGCACCCGAAGGGCGAGCAGTCATGCTCGGCATTGTGCGCGAACGCCAGGTGACGTCTTGGTCACGGCTTCCGCCGCGCAGGGAACTGCGCAGGCGGGCCGATAGACTCAGGGTGATCATCCGACGCTGGGGAGCAACGAGTTGGTATCCACCGAGCGGTCCGACGATTCGCTGCGCACCATCCTCGCGTGGATGGCTCCCGGCACCCCCCTCCGCGATGGTCTCGAGCGCATCCTGCGCGGCGGCACCGGCGCGCTGATCGTCGTCGGCTGGGACAAGACGGTCGAGGCGCTGAGCACGGGCGGGTTCGTCCTCGACGTCGACTTCAGCGCGACCCGGCTGCGCGAGCTGGCCAAGATGGACGGCGGCATCGTCGTCGACGGCGACTGCACCAAGATCGTGCGCGCCGCGGTCCAGCTCGTGCCCGACCCGCAGATCCCCACCGACGAGTCCGGCACCCGGCACCGCACCGCAGACCGGGTCAACAAGCAGACCAACCTCCCGGTGATCTCGGTCAGCCAGTCGATGAGCATCATCGCGATCTACGTCAACGGTGAGCGCTACGTCCTCGAGGACTCCAACCAGATCCTGTCGCGAGCCAACCAGGCGCTGGCCACCCTCGAGCGCTACAAGCTGCGCCTCGACGAGGTGTCCGGCACCCTGTCCGCGCTGGAGATCGAGGATCTGGTCACTGTGCGTGACGTGTGCGCGGTCGCGCAGCGCCTCGAGATGGTTCGCCGCATCGCGGACGAGATCGAGGGGTACGTCGTGGAGCTGGGCACCGACGGGCGGCTGCTCACTCTCCAGCTCGACGAGCTGATCGCGGGGGTGGGCGAGGACCGCGAACTGATCGCGCGTGACTACCTGCCGACGGCGACCGGGCGCCGGTCGCGCACCGTCGGCGACGTTCTCGGTGCACTCGACGAGCTGTCCCCCACCGACCTGCTCGACCTCGGTTCGGTCGCCCGGGCACTCGGGCACGGCGGCGACGAGAGCCTGGACCTGCCCGTGAGCCCGCGCGGCTACCGGCTGCTGGCACGCGTGCCGCGGCTGCCACCGACTGTCGTCGACCGGCTGGTCGGGCACTTCGGCAGCCTGCAGAAGCTGCTCGCCGCCAGCATCGACGACCTCCAGGCCGTGGAGGGTGTCGGCGAGTCCAGGGCGCGCAGCGTGCGCGAGGGGCTGTCCCGGCTGGCTGAGTCCTCGATCCTCGAGCGCTACGTCTGAGCCGCCCACGCGGCCACATGAAGATCCTCATCTGGCACGGCTACCTCCTGGGCGGCACCGGCTCCAACGTCTACACGCGCTCGCTCGCGAAGGCGTGGAGCAAGCAGGGCCACGAAGTCGTCGTCCTCTGCCAGGACCGCCACCCCGAGCGCTACGACCTGGGTGGCGCGCACGTCGTACGGCCTGACATCGGTCCGCACCTGCCGGTCTTCGTGCTCGACAACTACGAGGCGGTGCGCCCCCGTCTCCTGCAGGACATGGACCGCGGCGAGCTGGACGACTACGTGGCTGCCAACGCGGCCGCGGTGCGTGAGCAAGGGCCGGCCGACTTCCTGCTGGCCAACCACGTGCTGCTCGGCGGACCGGTGGGCGCCGCGTCCGGGCTTCCCTTCGCGGTGAAGGCACACGGCTCCGAGCTGGAGTTCTCGATGCGCGGGCACCCCGAGCTGGGCGCCTGGGCGCGGGACTCGCTCGCCTCTGCGCGCGCCGTCATCGCGGGGTCGGAGCACATCGTGCGGGTGCTCACCGAGGTGGTCGGGCCCGGCGACCACGAGCAGCAGGTGCGTGTCGGACCACCGGGCGTGGACGTCGAGGAGTTCCGGCCCGAGGACCGCACGACTGCGCTGCGACTCCTGATCGAGGAGTCCGAACGCGACGTTGCCAACCCGCCGGGTCGACACAACTACCGCCACCCGGACGAGGGAAACGCGGCACGGTTCGCGTCGTTCTTCGCCGACGACCGACCGACCGCGGTGTACGTCGGGAAGCTCAGCGCCGAGAAGGGTGTCTCGCTGCTGATCGAGGCGGCACGGCGACTCGACCTGCGCACCGTCGTCGTGGGCTTCGGACCGGCGCGGACGGAGCTGGACAGCACGGCCGGGGACAACGTGCTCTTCACCGGACCGCTCGAGCACCGTCATCTCGCGCACCTCTGGCCACTCGCGGACGTCAGCGTGGTGCCCTCGGTCTTTCCCGAGGCGTTCGGCATGGTGGCTGCCGAGGCGGCGGCATGCGGGTCACCCCCGTTGGTCGCTCGACACTCAGGGCTGGCAGAGATCGCCGCGGCGCTCGAGGTCGACTACCCCTCCGCCTACCGGCATCTCGCGTCGTTCGAGACCGGCGACGTCGACGACCTGACCGCCAAGCTCCGCGAGCTCGCTTCTCTGCCACGACCGCAGTGGCAGGAGATCTCGGCCGCTGCGCGTGCGGCGGTGGTCCGGCACTGGAGCTGGGAGCACGTCGCGGCGGACATCGCGAACGTGATGACCCCCTGAGCAGCCGACGCCGGTTCTTCCATCATCGGAGAGGAAACGACGCTCACCGATGACCTGGTTCCGCAGCCAATCTTGCGAAAGTTGGCGCACTACCGCCGGGACGGGCGGCGCTCTCAGGCGGGGACGAGACCGGCCATCGCTCTTAGGGCAACGATGAAGACGGCTCTGCCGGCGGCGTCGCGTCGCACTTCCAGCACGTAGGGTGGCAGCCCGTTGGGCTTCGGCTCGTCGGGGTCGGTGGGGACCAGCTCGTCGGGGCCGAGGATCGCCAGCACCTTGTCGACAGCGACGCCGAGGATGCCGTCGACGTCCGGCGCGAGCACGAGCACGTCACCGGTGTCGCCGGGGTCGGCCGCGGTTCGCAGGTCCACGACGGGGACCGGCAGGGCACGCAGCGTCAGCAGACCGGTGACCGGAGCGCGCGCACCGGTCAGCGCCTCGATGCCGATGGCGCGGACCACCTCGCGCACGTCGCCGAGCTGACCGGCCATCTCCCGGCCGTTCATGACGAACACCACGTAGCCGCTCATGCTCCCCTCCGTCCCTCCGCCAACCGCTGCTCGCCGAGCTCCATGTCCTCTGAGATGTCGGCAAGTCGCTGGCACAGGTGAACCAGGTCGGTGACGTCACGCCCGTCCAGCATCGCGGCGACGCTGGCGGGTTCGACCAGGTTCAGCGAAGCGGCCGCCGCCCGGTAGGAGATGGCGGCCGCGCCGTGCTGCCCCAGCCGGGCGAGCGAGCTGGCGAGCATGAAGTGGGCGTGACCGGCGTCGGGGTCCAGGTAGACGGCCTTGCGCAGGGGCACCAGTGCGTCGCCGTCACGGCCCAGGGTGGACAGCGCGTGGCCGAGCACGACATAGCCCTCGGTGCTGAGCGGGTCTGCGGCGACGGCCGCCTCGGCGGCCTGCACCGCCTCGGCGTACGCGCCCGTGGCCAGCGCGGCTCGCGCCACTTCCAGGTCTGTCTGTGGGGCGACACCCGACGCGGTGACAAGTCGCGCGATCGGCTTCGGCAGCACCTTTGGCCGGCGGAGGCGGACCGGACGCAGGACCGGCGCGGACGGCCCCATCGCCACGCGCGCGTCGTGCGATCGGCGGTAGACGAACGCGTCGCCGACCGGCACGAGCGTGAACGCGTCGCTGACCTGCCAGAGCGTCTCGGAGTGCCCCAGGAGCAGGTAGCCACCCTCCGCCAGAACGTCGTGGAACCCTCCGACCAGGTTGCGGGTCGTGTCGCGCGCGAAGTAGATGGTGACGTTGCGGCACACGATGAGGTCGACCTCGCCCGCCCCGAACGGTGGCGGTTCGGCGACCAGGTTGTGCAGGCGCAGGTCGACCAGCCGGCGCACCTCGTCGCGCACCGCCAGCGCGCCGCCTGCAGTCCGCTCGAACCAGCGGTCGCGCAGCATCGACGGGGCCGTCTCGACCGCGCGGCCGGTGTAGACGCCGCGGCGCGCCGAGTCCAGCGCCTGCGCCGACACGTCGGTCCCGACGATTCGCGTCTCGGAGTGGATGCCGAGCATCGGCGAGAGCTCGAGGAGCAGCATCGCGAGGGTGTAGGGCTCCTCGCCCGTCGAGCAGCCCGCGCTCCAGATCGTCAAGGGTCGGTCCCGGCCGGCCGAGCGCCGCAACAGCTCGGGGAGGATGCGCCGGCGCAGCGCCTCCATCTGCGGCGGGTTGCGGAAGAAGTAGGTCTCCTGCACGGTGACCGCGTCGAGCAGCCGCTGGCGCTCTTCCTCGCCCTTCGACCCGTCGACGAGACGCAGGTAGGCATCCACCGAGACCGTGCTGGTGGCGTGCATGCGCTCGAGCACGACGGCGGACAGCCCGGCCCGGCGACTGTCGTCGAAGACCAGGCCGGCCCCGGCGGCGAGGTAGTCGCGGATGGTCTCGAAGTCGAGGTCGGTCAGCATCAAACGGTTCCTTGCTCAGCTGTTGCCTTGGATCGGGCGCGAACGGCCTCGACGATGGCGCCGGCGATGTCGGCAAGGGCGAGCTCCTGCTCGACCGCGCCCAGTGCCTGCGCGGCAGCGGGCATGCCCCACACCACGCTGGTGGGCTCGTCCTGGCCGATCGTGTGGGCACCGGCCCTGTGCATGCGGCGCAGGCCGTCGGCGCCGTCGCGGCCCATGCCGGTCAGCAGCACGCCGACGGCGCGGTCCCGGCAGATCTCGGCGGCGCTCGTGAAGGTCGCGTCGACTCCGGGCACGTGGAACTGACCGGACGGCGGGTCGCGCAGCTCTACCCGCAGACCGCCACGGAGCAGCGTGTTCTTGCCGGCGGGCGCGACGTACACGCTGCCCGCCTCCAGGCACTGGCCGTCCTGCGCCATGACGACCGGCAGGCGGGACAGACCGTCCAGCCAGCTGGCCAGGCTCTCTACGAAGCCGTCGGCCATGTGCTGGACCACGAGCACCGGGACAGGCAGGTCACCGGGCAACTCGCCGAGGATCATTGCGAGAGCGGGCGGCCCGCCGGTCGAGGCACCGATGACGATGAGGCGTACGCCCTCCTCGGCGACCGCCGAGCCGGCTTGCTCACCGGCCGGTCGGGCCGGCACGCCCTGGGTCCGAAGCCGGTTGCGCGGATGGGTGATGACGCGCACCCGGCTGGCGACCTTGAGGTGGCGGCGCAGGGAGGTCACGTACTGCGGTGAGCTGGGCAACGCATCCAGGGCCCCGACGACGTCGACCGCCCCGGCGGCCAGGGCTTCGCGCGCGTGGAGTGCGGCATCGCCGCACACGACGATCGGCGTCGGCAGCGTTCCCATGATCCGCTCGATGGCCTCGATGCCACCCGACTCCGGGTCGAGGTCGAGCAGGACGACGTCGGGGCTGTGCCGCACGACAGCCGCCTCGGCGTCGTCAGCGGTGCAGGCCTCGGAGGCGACCACGAAACCCGGCCCGGAGAGCAACCTGCGCAGGTGCCGGGCGCGCACGGCACTGTCCGCCACGACCACCACGACCAGGGCGGGCGCGACCGTGCCGGGTTGCTGGCTGAGCGTGGACACGTCACCTCGCAAAGGCTGTTGGGACGCGCGTGGCCTGGGTGCCGCCGTCTGGATTCCGTCGTCAGTTCCGGGGGGCAACTTGAGGCAAAGCGGGCGCTGTGGACCCCTTGGCACAATGACCGTCGTCATGACGTCGTCCCCGCTGCACGCGCCGGTCCTCGACTGGTACGCCGACCACGCTCGCGACCTGCCCTGGCGGCGACCCGGCACGTCGCCGTGGGGAGTGCTGGTCAGCGAGATCATGCTGCAGCAGACCCCGGTCGCGCGGGTCCTGCCCGCCTATCTCGACTGGCTGCAGCGCTGGCCGACGCCCGCCGCGCTGGCGGCGGACCCTCCGGGCGAGGCGGTGCGGGCGTGGGGCCGGCTGGGCTACCCGCGACGGGCGCTGCGCCTGCACGAGGCGGCGCGGGCGATAGTCGACCAGCACGCCGGCGAGGTGCCCACGTCGTACGACGACCTCCTTGCCCTGCCCGGTGTCGGTTCCTACACCGCTGCGGCCGTCGCGTCGTTCGCGTTCGGTGGTCGGCATGCTGTGCTGGACACGAACGTACGACGGGTGCTGGCGCGCGCCGTGTCCGGTCGGGCGCTGCCGGCGCCGACCCTGACGGCCGGTGAGCGCCGGCTCGCGGAGGACCTGTTGCCCGAGGCGCCCGAGGTCGCTGCCATCTGGGGCGTCGCGGTCATGGAACTCGGCGCGCTCGTCTGCACCGCGCGGGCGCCGCGCTGCGCGGACTGCCCGCTCGCGACGAGGTGTGCATGGCGCAGCGGCGGGCTGCCCGAGCCGGACATCCGACGGCCAGGCCAGCGCTATGCCGGCACAGACCGGCAGGTCCGCGGTCGGTTGCTCGCCGTGCTGCGCGAAGCGGAAGGCACTGTGCCCGCGTCCGCACTCGAGGCGGTGTGGGACGACGACGTACAGCGCTGTCGCGCTCTCGCGGGTCTCGTCGAGGACGGCCTGGTCGAACCGACCGGGACCGGCGACTTTCAACTGCCCGTCTGAGTGGCCCTGGCATCCTTGTGGAATGCCAACCGTCTACGAGGCCGCCGGGGGCGACGACGGCATGGTCCGCCTGGCCGAGGCGTGGCATTCCCGGGTCATGGCAGACGAGGTGGTCAGCCACGCGTTCAGTCACGGATTTCACCCCCAGCACACCGAGCGGCTCGCCGCGTATTGGGCCGAGGCTCTCGGGGGACCCACCACATATTCCGACAACTACGGGGACGAGACGTCGGTGGTGCGGACCCACAGTGGCAACGGCGAGCACGATGAGATGGACGAACGGGCTATCGCCTGCTTCGACCAGGCCCTGGAAGACACCGGGTTGTCAACACATGAGCTGCTCCGACAGGTGCTGCACAACTACTTCGCATGGGCCACCACGACAACCATGGCGCGCTACCCAGCTTCTCCTGACGACGTCCCCGACAGCCTGAGCATCCCGCACTGGTCCTGGGAAGGATTGCAGGGCTGAGGCCCCAGACGCACGCAGAGGGCCCGGCCGGAAGAACTCTCCGGCCGGGCCCTTCGCTCGTCGTACGGGCGTTAGCTCTCCTGCTGTCCGGCCACCTCGACCGGCGGGGTGTCAGGCAGCGCGGTCTTGTCCTCACCTACGAAGGTGAAGGCCGCCTCGTCGCCCTCGCCGGTGGCGTCGACCAGCACGATCTGACCGGGGCGGATCTCGCCGAAGAGGATCTTCTCGGAGAGCACGTCCTCGATCTCGCGCTGGATCGTGCGGCGCAGCGGCCGGGCGCCCAGGACGGGGTCGTAGCCCTTCTTGGCAAGCAGCTCCTTGGCCGCCACCGTGAGCTCGAGGCCCATGTCCTTGTCGTGCAGGCGCTCGTCGAGCTTGGCCAGCATCAGGTCGACGATGTTGACGATCTCCTCCGGCGACAGCTGGTGGAAGACCACGATGTCGTCGATGCGGTTGAGGAACTCGGGCCGGAAGTGCTGCTTGAGCTCGTCCTGGACCTTGTTCTTCATCCGCTCGTAGCCGGTGTGGCTGTCACCCGCGGCCGAGAAGCCGAGGTTGAAGCCCTTGGAGATGTCGCGGGTGCCGAGGTTGGTCGTCATGATGATGACGGTGTTCTTGAAGTCGACGACCCGGCCCTGGGAGTCGGTCAGCCGACCGTCTTCCAGGATCTGCAGCAGCGAGTTGAAGATGTCGGGGTGTGCCTTCTCGACCTCGTCGAAGAGCACGACCGAGAACGGCTTGCGCCGCACCTTCTCGGTGAGCTGACCGCCCTCTTCGTAGCCGACGTAGCCGGGAGGCGAGCCGAACAGCCGCGACACGGTGTGCTTCTCGGAGAACTCCGACATGTCGAGCTGGATCAGGGAGTCTTCGTCGCCGAACAGGAACTCGGCGAGTGTCTTGGACAGCTCGGTCTTTCCGACGCCGGACGGGCCGGCGAAGATGAACGAGCCACCGGGGCGCTTCGGGTCCTTGAGGCCGGCCCGGGTGCGCCGGATGGCCTGCGAGAGAGCCTTGATCGCCTGCTGCTGACCGATGACGCGCTTGTGCAGCTCGTCTTCCATCCGCAGCAGCCGCTGGGACTCCTCCTCGGTCAGCTTGAAGACCGGGATGCCGGTGGCGGTGGCGAGGACCTCAGCGATCAGCTCCTCGTCGACCTCGGCGACGACGTCCATGTCGCCGGCCTTCCACTCGCGCTCGCGCGTGGCCTTCTCACCGAGCAGGGTCTTCTCGCGGTCGCGCAGTGACGCGGCCTTCTCGAAGTCCTGCGCGTCGATCGCCGACTCCTTGTCGCGACGCACGTTGGCGATGCGCTCGTCGAACTCGCGCAGGTCCGGCGGAGCGGTCATCCGGCGGATGCGCATCCGCGAGCCGGCCTCGTCGATGAGGTCGATCGCCTTGTCGGGCAGGAACCGGTCGGAGATGTAGCGGTCGGCAAGAGTCGCCGCGGCAACCAGCGCGCTGTCGGTGATGGACACCCGGTGGTGCGCTTCGTAGCGGTCGCGCAGCCCCTTGAGGATCTCGATCGTGTGGGCGAGCGTCGGCTCGGCCACCTGGATCGGCTGGAAGCGGCGCTCCAGCGCGGCGTCCTTCTCGAGGTGCTTGCGGTATTCGTCGAGGGTCGTCGCACCGATGGTCTGCAGCTCACCACGGGCCAGCATCGGCTTGAGGATCGAGGCCGCGTCGATCGCGCCCTCGGCGGCACCAGCGCCGACCAAGGTGTGCAGCTCGTCGATGAACAGGATGATGTCGCCGCGGGTGCGGATCTCCTTGAGGACCTTCTTCAGCCGCTCCTCGAAGTCGCCGCGGTAGCGGCTGCCGGCGACGAGCGCGCCGAGGTCGAGTGTGTAGAGCTGCTTGTCCTTGAGCGTCTCGGGCACCTCGCCCTTGATGATCGCCTGGGCCAGACCCTCGACGACGGCGGTCTTGCCGACGCCGGGCTCGCCGATCAGCACAGGGTTGTTCTTGGTGCGGCGGGACAGCACCTGCATGACCCGCTCGATCTCCTTCTCGCGCCCGATGACCGGGTCGAGCTTGCCCTCGCGGGCGGCCTGGGTGAGGTTGCGGCCGAACTGGTCGAGCACCAGGGACGTCGAGGGGGCGCCCTCGGCGGGACCGCCGGCGGTGGCGGTCTCCTTGCCCTGGTAGCCGGAGAGCAGCTGGATGACCTGCTGGCGGACCCGGTTGAGGTCGGCCCCGAGCTTGACCAGGACCTGGGCGGCGACGCCCTCGCCCTCGCGGATGAGCCCGAGCAGGATGTGCTCGGTGCCGATGTAGTTGTGGCCCAGCTGCAGCGCCTCGCGCAGGCTGAGCTCGAGGACCTTCTTGGCCCGGGGGGTGAAGGGGATGTGCCCGGACGGCGCCTGCTGGCCCTGCCCGATGATCTCTTCCACCTGGGAGCGCACAGCCTCCAGCGAGATGCCGAGGGACTCCAGCGCCTTGGCGGCGACGCCCTCACCCTCGTGGATCAGCCCGAGCAGGATGTGCTCGGTGCCGATGTAGTTGTGGTTGAGCATCCGGGCCTCTTCTTGGGCCAGGACGACCACCCGCCGTGCGCGGTCTGTGAATCTCTCGAACATCTATGTCGCTCCTTGGGAGAGAGCGGTCGGCCAGCCGGTGGACGCCCCACCAACTGTCCTCCGCATGCTAGCCCCGCACGCGGACTCTCTTGTCTCGAACACGTCTCGATCGTTGGGTTGTGCATCGGTTCCAACCCCTGGGGACTTCACCCTGTTCCGCTACCCCTACGCCGGGAGCGAACGCGCGCCGAATGGGTGAGGGTCCCAGACCGTTGCGTAATCTTCACCCGATGACCGAGACCGTCGCCGTTGTCGCTGCTGGGCCGGGGCTGGGCCGCTCGGTCGCGCTGCGGTTCGCCCGCGAAGGCACCGACGTCGCGCTCCTGGCCCGCTCGGCCGAGCGCCTGGAGCCGCTGGCCTGGGAGCTGCGGGCCCTCGGCGTCCGGGTCTGCGCCGTTGCCGCCGATGTCGCGGACGAGGGGTCCCTGCGGGCCGGTTTCGACGACGTACGCCGGGAGCTGGGCGATCCGAGCGTGCTGGTCTACAACGGCTCGGAGTACGTCGAGGGCCGGCCCACCACCGTCAGCCTCGACGCGTTCGTGCACGGCCTGCTCGTGGGCGTCGCCGGGGCCCTGGTGTCCATCCAGGAGGTGGCGCCGGCCATGCGGGCCGCCGGGCACGGGACGATCCTGCTCACGGGCAGCGAGGCGGCCATCAAGCCGTCGGTGGGCGCGGCTGGGCTCGGCGTGGCCAAGGCGGGCCTGCGCAATCTCGCCTATTCGACTGCCGCCGAGCTCGGCCCGGACGGCGTGCACGTCACGACGGTGACAATCCGCGGAATTCTCAAAGTCGGCACCCCCTTCGACCCCGAACTCATCGCCGAGCACTATTGGCGCCTGCACCGCCAGGGCCGCGCCGAATGGGAACCCGAGTTCGTCCTCAGCCGGTAAAAGACCCCTAGCGGCGCTTGTCGTTGTGTCCGAAGTGCCCTGCGGAGCTACCCGCACGGTTGTTCGGACACAACGGCGGAAGGAAAGGGTCAGGCGCGGGACTTCTCGTAGGCGGCGACAATGTCGGCGGGCACCCGGCCGCGCTCGTTGACCTTGTGGCCGTTGTCGCTGGCCCAGGCGCGGATCTCGGCGGTGCGGCTGTTGCGGCCCCGGCCGCGGCCCCGGTGTGCCGCCCGCTCGCCGACCGGCCACCGGTGCGGCGGCCGGCCCCGACGTACTGGGCCATCGCGTCGCGCAGACCAGCGGCGTTGCCGTCGTTCAGGTCGATCTCGTAGGCCACGCCGTCGAGGGAGAACAGCACGGTCTCCGAGGCGGGACCGCCGTCGAGATCGTCTTCGAGAACGACCGTGATTTTCTGCGCCATTGGGATTTCCTTTGCATCTGTCGCGGGAACAATTGCGCCCGAGGTTATGGCACAGATGCGGCACATGCAATTCGGGCCGCTATTCGCCGTCGGCACCATCTCCGCGGCTATCCGCCGACTCGGCCGCACTTTCCCGAGCGTTGTGCCGAATTACGGCCCGAACAATGGCGATGAATGCCGCTGCCGCCACCACGGGCGGCAGCAAGGCGGCCAGGACGTCCATCAGTCCTGCTCGGGCTTGAGCAGCGGGAAGGCGATGGTGTCGCGGATGTTCGTGCCGGTGAGCAGCATGATCAGCCGGTCCACGCCCAGGCCCATGCCCCCCATCGGCGGCGCGCCGTACTCGAGGGCCCGGAGGAAGTCCTCGTCGAGCTGCATGGCCTCCGGGTCGCCGCCGGCCGCCTTCAGCGACTGCTCCAGCAGGCGGCGGCGCTGCTCGACCGGGTCGACCAGCTCGGAGTAGGCCACGGCCAGCTCGACGCCGCCGATGATCAGGTCCCAGGCCTCGACCAGGCCAGGGGTGCTGCGGTGGTCGCGGGCCAGCGGGCGGACGTCGGTCGGGTAGTCGGTGACGAAGGTCGGCTGGAGCAGGGTGTGCTCCACGAGCTTCTCGTAGAGCTCGAGAACGATCTCGCCGGCGACCCAGTCGGGCTGCAGCGCCACCTCGTGCCGGTCGGCGATCTTGCGGAGCACCTCGGCGCTCGCCTCGGCCGTGACTTCCTCGCCGACGGCCTGGGAGACGGCCTCGTGGATGGGCAGCCGGACCCACTCGGCCTCGAGGTCGATCGTGCCGCCGTTCCCGTCCGGGACGACGGTGGAGCCGACCGCCCGGGCCGCGTCGATGACCAGGTCACGGGTCATCTCGGCCATCACGTCGTAGTCGGCGTAGGCCTCGTAGGCCTCGAGCTCGGTGAACTCCGGGCTGTGGGTGGAGTCGACCCCCTCGTTGCGGAAGACCCGGCCGATCTCGTAGACCCGCTCGATGCCGCCCACGACCAGGCGCTTGAGATAGAGCTCGGTGGCGATGCGCAGGAAGAGCGGCATGTCGAACGCGTTGAGGTGGGTCTGGAACGGCCGCGCCGCCGCTCCCCCGTGCAGCGACTGGAGCAGCGGGGTCTCCACCTCCAGGTAGCTGCGGCGTTCCAGGGTGTCGCGAAGGGACCGCAGGACGGTGGCCCGAGCCCGCACCATGTCCCGGGACTCGGCGTTGACCACCAGGTCGACATAACGCTGCCGGACCCGTGCCTCCGGGTCGGTCAGCCCCTTGTGCTTGTCGGGCAGCGGCCGCAGGGCCTTGGACGTCATCACCCAGCGGTCGACCAGGACGGACAGCTCGCCGCGCTTGGAGGTCACCATCTCGCCCTCGACCCCGACGTGGTCGCCGAGGTCGACGTCGGTCTTCCACGCGGTGAGGCTCTCCTCGCCGAGCTCGTCCAGCGAGAGCATCACCTGCAGGTCACCCGTGCCGTCACGCAGCGTCGCGAACGAGAGCTTGCCGCCCACGCGGGAGAGCATCACCCGCCCGACGACGCCAACCCGTTCGCCGGTGCGGACGTCGGGGTCCAGATCGGGGTACGCCGAGCGGAGCTCCGCGATGGTCGTCGTGCGGGGAAACCCGAGCGGGTAGGGGTCGACGCCCTTGCCCCGCAGCCGGTCCAGCTTCTCCCGGCGTACGCGCATCTGCTCCGGCAGGTCGTCCTGCGGAGGCGGCGCGTCCGGCGGCTGCTCACTCACCCGGCAAGGCTACCGGCGTCAGTGCGGGGGGTTGCGCTCGAAGACCAGCCGCAGGCCGATCAGGGTCAGCCACGGCTCGTGCACGTCGATCGTGCTCGACTCGGCCAGCACGACCTGGGCGAGCCCGCCGGTGGCCACCACGGTCACGGTGTCGGGGTCGTCGGCCAGCTCGGCCGCCATCCGGGTGACGACGCCGTCAACCTGGCTGGCGAAGCCGTAGAGGATGCCCGATTGCATCGCCTCGACCGTGTTGCGCCCGATCACCGACCGCGGCCGGGCCAGCTCGACCCGCCGCAGCTGGGCACCGCGGGCGCCCAGCGCCTCCACTGAGACATCGATCCCCGGTGCGATGGCACCGCCGAGGTACTCCCCCTTCGTCGAGACCGCGTCGAACGTCGTCGCGGTGCCGAAGTCGACGACGATGCACGGGCCCCCGAACAGCTCGACGGCAGCGAGCGCGTTGACGACGCGGTCGGTGCCGACCTCCTTGGGGTTGTCGGTCAAGACCGGCACGCCGGTCTTGACGCCCGGCTCCACGACCACCGCGGGCACGTCGCCGTAGTAGCGCCGGCACATGTCGCGCATCTCCTGGAGCACGGACGGAACTGTCGAGCAGATCGCGATGCCGTCGACCTCGGCGCCGCCGGGCGCCGGGTGCTGGTCGAGCAGACCCTTGAGAACCACGGCGATCTCATCGGCCGTCCGGGACACCTCCGTCCCGATCCGCCAGTGCTCGACCAGGTCCTCGCCCTCGAACAGGCCCAGCACGGTGTGGGTGTTGCCGACGTCGATGGCGAGCAGCATCACGGGCCTGCTAGGTCTTCGGCGACCAGCTGGACAGTGACGTTGTCGATCAGGCGGGTGGTGCCGACGCGGGCCGCAACGGCGAGCAGCGCCTCGCCGGTGAAGTCGTCCGGTACGTCGTGCAGGGTGGCGGGATCGACGAGGACCAGGTAGTCCGGCGTCACACCCGGCTGGGCCTCGATCACGGCAGCGGCTGCCCGTCGTACGGCATCGGGACCGCCCGCCGCGGCGTCGGCCCCGGCCCGCAGCCCCCGCGACAGCGCGAGGGCAACGTCGTGGTCCTCCGCCGACAGGTAGCCGTTGCGGCTGGACAGCGCCAGGCCCGACGGCTCGCGGACGGTGGGCACCGCGACCACCTCGCACGGGAAGTCGAGGTCGGCGACCATCTGCCGGATCAGCAACAACTGCTGGGCGTCCTTCTGGCCGAAGTAGGCGAGGGCGGGCCAGGTGATGTGCAGCAGCTTCGCGACAACGGTGAGCACGCCGTCGAAGTGGCCGGGGCGGGACGCCCCCTCGAGGACATCACCGAGCGGTCCGGCGGACACCCGCACCAGCGGCGGGCCGCCGCCGGGGTAGACCTCCTCGACCGAGGGCGCGAACACGACGTCGACCTGCTCGGCCGTGCAGAGCGCGACATCGGACTCGAGTGTCTTCGGGTAGCGCGAGAGGTCCTCGTTCGGGCCGAACTGCAAGGGGTTGAGGAAGACCGTCACAACGATCAGCTCGCACCTCTTGCGCGCGACCCTGATCAGCTCGCGGTGCCCGTCGTGCAGCGCGCCCATCGTCATCACCACGCCGACGCCGCCCGAGCGCCCGGCAACGACCGCGTCGAGCTCCTTGCGCGTGTGCACGACCTGCGTCATTGGCGGGACTCCTCGGCCAGCACGTCCAGCAGCGCCTCGGCCGCTTCGGGTCGGAGCAGCCCGGCGGCCAGCGCGCGGTCGGCGGTGAGCCGGGCCATCGCGACGTAGGCGCCCAGCGCCTGCGGCGAGACCTGCCGCAGCTCGGCGAGGTGCGCCGCGACCGTGCCGGCGTCGCCGCGGGCCACTGGTCCGGTCAGCGCCGCGTCACCGGACCGCAGCACGTTGTCCAGGGCGGCGCCGAGCAGCGGGCCGAGCATCTTGGCCGGGTCCTCGACACCGCAGCGGCGCAGAAGGTCCATCGACTCGGCGACCAGGGTGGTCAGGTGGTTGGCGCCGTTGGCCAGCGCCGCGTGGTAGAGCGCGCGGCTTTCCTCGTCGACCCACTGCGGCTCACCACCCATCTCCACGACGAGTGCCTCCGCGATGGGGTGCAGTGGCTCCGGGGCAGTGACGCCGAACGAGCACCCGACCAGCCGGCTGATGTCCTCGCGCCGGCCGGTGAACGTCATGGCCGGGTGCAAGGCCAGCGGCAGCGCGCCGAGACGGGTCGCAGGCTCGAGCACGCGCACGCCGTACCGCCCGCTCGTGTGCACGAGGAGCTGGCCCGGTGGCACGGCCTCGGCTGCGACCAGTCCTTGCACCAGCCCCGGCAGCGCGTCATCAGGGACGGTCACCAGCAGCAGCTCGGACTTCTGGGCGACCGCGATGGGCGCCATTACCTCCGCGTCCGGGAGCAGCGCCGCGGCCCGCGCCCGCGACGCGTCCGAGACCGCCGACACGGCACCCACGTGGTGGCCGACGCGCTCGAGGGCGGCGGCGAGGACGGCGCCGACCCGGCCGGTGCCGATGACGCCGACGGCCAGGCGTGCCGGGCGGTCGACCGTGCTGGGGGACGTCACTCGTGTTCCAGTCCTCTCGGGGGTACCGGACGGCGCCAGCGTACGGGCTAGCCTCGCGATGCTGACCGGGACGGGTGAGGAGACGGGCGTGCTCGAGGCAGGCATGTGGGGCCTGGTCGGCGGGATCGCGCTGCTCATCGGCGCTGTGATCGGTGTCACGACCAAGGTGTCGACCCGCGTCATCGGACTGGTGATGGCCTTCGGGGCGGGCGTGCTGATCAGCGCCGTCGCGTTCGAGCTCGCCGAGGAGGCGTTCGAGATCGCCGGCGGCTGGGTCGTGGTGTGGGGATTGCTGGCCGGCGCAGCCACCTTCTATCTGGGCGACTGGGTCATCGACCACAACGGCGGAGCGAACCGCAAGCGGATGGGGAACGAGCAGGCGGGCGGGGCAGGCATGGCGTTGCTCCTGGGCGCCCTCCTCGACGGCATCCCGGAGTCCGTGGCCATCGGCGCGTCGCTGCTGGGTGGCGGCACGGTCGGGGTGCCGGTCGTCGTCGCGGTCTTCCTCTCGAACGTGCCCGAGGGCCTCTCGGCGTCGACCGGGTTGCGCTCCGCGGGGCGGTCCGTCCGGTGGATCCTCGCCCTGTGGGCCGTGGTGGTCCTGGTGTCCGGCCTCGCTGCCGCACTCGGCTACGCCCTGCTCGGAGATCCCGACTCGACTGCGGTCGCCGTCACCCAGGCGTTCGCAGCCGGCGCGATCCTCACGATGCTGGCCGACACGATGATGCCGGAGGCGCTGGACAAGGGCGGCAACACTGCCGGGCTCGCGACGACGCTCGGGTTCATCCTGGCGTTCCTGCTCTCCCATGTCTGAACCGCAGGGGCCGGTGCCGTGGCGGGAGGCGACCGAACGGGCGCTCTACGGGGACGGCGGCTTCTACCGGCGTACGGACGGGCCGGCGGCGCACTTCCGGACGTCGGTGCACGCGTCGCCGCTCTTCGCGGAGGCACTGCTCCGGCTGGCGCTTGCCACCGGCCTGCGAACGGTGGTGGACGTCGGCTCGGGCCGCGGTGAGCTGCTCGCGCAGCTGCACGAGTGGGACCCGGGACTTCGCCTGGTCGGGGTCGACGTCGTGGACCGGCCCGCCGACCTGCCGGCGGGCGTCGAGTGGTCGTCGGCCGTCCCGGAGGTCGACGGTGCTCTGCTGGTCGCCAACGAGTGGCTCGACAACGTGCCCGTCGACGTGGCGGTGCGCACGGCCGACGGCGAGCGCCTGGTCCTGGTCGACCCGGCGACCGGGGAGGAGAGCGTCGGCGGGCCGGTCTCGGACCGTGATGCCGCGTGGCTGGACCGGTGGTGGCCGCTCCGGGCGGACGGCGACCGGGCCGAGATCGGCTGGCCCCGCGACGCTGCGTGGGCCAAGGCCCTCGACCGGCTCGGCTCGGGTGTCGCGGTGGCCGTCGACTATGCGCACGAGGCAGGCGACCGGCCGTCGCTTGGAACACTGACCGGCTACCGCGAGGGGCGTCAGGTCGCTCCGGTGCCGGACGGGTCGTGCGACGTCACCGCGCACGTGGCACTGGACGCGTGCGCCGAGGCTGGCCGGCGGGCGGGTGCGACCGAGACGGTGCTCACCACCCAACGGGACGCGCTGACCGCGTTGGGAGTGGTAGCCGAGCATCCGCCCTCGGAGCTGGCCTCGACCGACGCGGGCGCGTACGTCGCGGCCATCGTGCGCGTCGGCGAGCTCGCCGAGCTGCGCGAGCCCGGCGGGCTGGGCGACTTCGGCTGGCTGGTCCAGGCGTTCGAGACGCCGCTACCCGCCGCGCTTCTCGGCGAGCAGGGGCAGCTGTAGCCGCATCCACGGGCTGTAGCGCTCAGGGTCTTCAGCGACGGCGGCCGCCAGCGTGGACCAGGGCACCCAGGCGAACGAGTCCACCTCGGCCGGGTCCGGCTGCGGGTCGCCGTCAAGCGTCGCAGTGAAGACCGGGCAGACCTCGTTCTCGGTGACGCCGCTGGCCATCCGCGCGGTGTAGCGGAAGTCAGGCAGCTCGAGACTGAGTTCGCCCAGATCGACGCCGAGCTCGTCGGCAGCCCGTCGTCGTACCGCCTTGTCGACGGCTTCGTCCGGCCCGGGGTGCCCGCAGAAGCTGTTCGTCCAGACCAGCGGCCAGGTGCGCTTGCCCGCGGCGCGCCTGGTCAGGAGCACCCGCTCGCCCGCCGGGTTGAACAGCCAGCAGGAGAAGGCCAGGTGCAGCGGCGTGGACTCGTGGTGAACGGTCGCCTTCGGCCGCCGTCCCGCAGGGCCGTCCGTGCTCGTCCAGGAGTACGACGAGCTCCTCAGACCTCGCTTCACCGGAGTCCACCTGAGGGAGGCTAACCGCCGGAGTTCTTTGCGGTCGCAGGCCTTGGCCGGCCACACCCGCCGGACTACGTTCGAAAATCCGGCAGACCGTCAAAGTAGGAGGGTGACCAGAATGGCTACTGAGACCCCCACGATTGTCCTGGTCCACGGTGCCTGGGCCGACGCGACTGGCTTCGACGCCGAGATCCGCGCCCTGCAGGGCCGCGGCTACGCCGCCATCGGGTTCGGCAACCCGCTTCGCGATCTCGCAGGCGACGCCGCATACCTGGCCGCGTTCCTCGGGACCCTGAGCGGCCCGATCGTGCTCGTCGGCCACTCCTACGGCGGCAACGTGATCTCCATGGCCGCTATCGGCAACGAGCAGGTTCGCGCGCTTGTCTATCTCAACGGCTGGATGTGTGACGAGGGCGAGAGCCAGCAGCTGCTGCTGGAGAAGTTCGAGGGCAGCCTGGTCGGACCTTCGATCCGGCCCGTTCCGTTCACCAACCCCGACGGGAGCGAGGGCACCGACCTCTACCTCGCCCCCGAGGCGTTCCGCGAAGCCTTTGCCGCCGACGTCGACGCCGAGACGGCAGCAGTGATGGCCGCCGCGCAGCGCCCCTACGCCGTCGCCGCGTTCGCAGCCACGCCGTCGGCCCCACCGGCGTGGAACACACTGCCGTGCTTCTACTTGCTCGGCACCGAGGACAAGGCGATCCCGCCGGAGCTCCAGCGGTTCATGGCTGAGCGCGCGAACGCCACGATCGTCGAGGTCGCTGCGTCGCACGTCTCGTTCGTGTCCCAGCCCGAGGCCGCGACCAACCTCATCCTGCAGGCTGTCGAGGCGACAGCCGCGACCGGCTGACGGCGTCACCGGTCGGCTCCTGAGAGCCGGCATCGCGCTGCGGCAGGTCCTCGAAGACGTCGGCGAGCAGGTGGTCGGCACCGCCACGCACGACAACGCAGTGCTCGCGCGCGACGCTTCGGGCCCACTTCTCGTCGCTGGCGTCAGGATGCTTGATGACGTGCAACTGGCTGGCGTGCTCCTTCAGGCCGCGGATGACCCGCATCGCCACCGACGAGGTGTCGACGGTCAGGCCGATCAGCTCGTCCGGGACGCCACACAGGTGGTAGACCGCCTCCGGATTCCAGGCCGGTATGCCCTTCCGTACCCGGGTCGCGTTCCAGCGCTCGAACACCGACTGCGGGATGGCCCCGTGCAGCAGTCGGTGCAAGCCGGGTCCGGGTGTCGCGGCCACTCGCTCGAACGCCACGTCGGTGGCCGCCCCGACCCGGATGTGGTCCGGGTGACCGGTGATGCCGTCGGGACCGAAGGTTGCGACCACGTCTGGGCGCTCCTCGGCCATGATCGTGGCGATCCGGTCGACCAGCTCCTCGAACGGCGCGTCCGGGACCCCGCCGTCGTCGTAGCCGAGCCACTCGTGCCGGTCCGGCGGCCGACCGAGCACCCGCCACGCGGCCTCGTCCTCTGCCCTGCGGATGGCACCCAAGGTCTCGCGGGTGGCCGGGAAGCCCGGCGGGATGTCCCCCGCGGCACCGTCGGTCGTGTGGACGAGCACGTACCGGAACCGGGGGTCGTCGGCGTGCAGCGCGACGGTGCCGGCCAGACCGTACGCGTCGTCGTCCGGATGCGCGACGACCATCATCAGCGTGCGCCCGGCCTCCACGCCGGGAATGATCGACCAACAGCCGACCTGTGTCGAGCCCTGCCCGGCCTCGCTCAGCCCCTTGCCCTGACCGGCACTGACTCGAAGCCGCGCAGCACGAACGTCGACCGGCGGACCGGGTCGCCCACGAGCTCGAGGGTCGGGCACCGGCTCAGCAGCGTCGGCAGCGAGATCTGCAGCTCCATCCGCGCCAGCGGCGCCCCGATGCAGTGGTGGAGGCCGGCGCCGAAACCGATGTGCTGGTTGGGATGGCGGCCGATGTCGAAGCTGTCGGGGTCGGGGAACGCGGCCGGGTCGCGGTTGGCTGCGCCGAGCAGCACCGCCACCTTGCCGCCGGTCGGCACCGTCACATCGCCGAGGTCCACCTCCGTCCGCGCCGTGCGCTCGAACAGCTGCAGCGGCGAGTCGAACCGGATCATCTCCTCGATCGCGGACGGCACCAGCGACTCGTCGGCGCGCAGCCGTTCCAGCTGGTCGGGGTGGCGCAGCAGGGCGACCATCCCGTTGCCGAACGCGTTGACCGAGGCCTCGTGGCCGGCGTTGAGCAGCAGGATCGCGGAGGCGACCAGCTCGTCCGCAGAAAGCCGCTCGCCACCGTCTTCGACGGCGGCGAGATGGCTGACCAGGTCCTCGCGCGGATCACCACGTCGTACCCGCGCCAGGTCGCGCATGTAGTCGTAGAACTCCCCCGACGCGCTGACGGCGGCCGGCTCCACGTCCGGCCCGCGGTTGTACTCGTACATCTTCACGATCGCCGCCGACCACGGCCGGAGCAGGTGATGGTCGGCCTCGGGCACACCGAGCAGCTCGGCGATGATCAGCACCGGCAGCGGCTCGGCGTAGTCGGCGATCAGGTCGAACCCGTCGCGGCTCATCGCCCGGTCCAGCAGGTCGTCGGCGATCTGCTGGACCCGCGGCCGCAGCCGCTCGATGTGCCCGCGCGCGAACGCCTTGGTGACCAGAGACCGCAGCCGGGTGTGGTCGGGCGGCTCGTTCTCCATCATCTGGTGACGGTGCAGCCGGTTGAACGGCTCGAAGCGTTCTTCGGGCTGCTTGTCCCGCCAGAGCCGTCCCATCTGTCGGTCGCGGAGCACGGAGTTGGCCAGCGCGTAGGTGAGGGTCAGCCACTGCGACGTGGGCTCGTGCCAGAGCAGCCGCGACTGCTCCCGCAGCTGCGCGAAGACCGGGTAGGGGTCGTCCACGAACGCGGGGTCGGTCAGCTCGAGCTGGGCACTCACCCGGCAACCGTAGGGGGCGGCGGCGGTTGGGGGAGGCTCATCCACCGTTCCGGTGGCGCGCTGCTGCGGGCCAGCCGGGCCCGCTCGACCTCGGCGTCGAGCAGGCGCCGGGCCTCGTCGGCCCCGCGGTGGGCCGCTGTCGGCCGCACCGGACCCGGCGTCGTGTCCAGGTGGATCGAGGCCAGCCCGAGCCGCCGCTGCAGCAGACCCTGCGTCAGCCTCGCGCTCTGCAGCCGCTCGTGGGGGACGATGTCGGTCTCCCGGCGCAGCCTGCCGCGCCGGGCCACGAACACCCGCTCGTCGGCACCTGCCCCCTGGAAGCGCCACGCGAACGGGTCGACCCAACGAGCAGACCGCGGTACGCCGTGCATCTCCACCGTCGAGATGTCCACGTCGGGCATCACCCGTCGAAGCAGGGCGAAGGCCTCCGCGCGAGGCGCCACGGGAAGCAGCACCGAGGCCTGGCTCTGACCCTCACCGCCGTAGCCCGCGATGTTGACTTCGACCCGGCACCAGCCGCGGGACCGCCAGAGCAGAGGCTCCGTGATGCGGACGGCCTGCACCCGACCAGGAGGCACGGTCTGCGCCCTCGTCTCGAGCAGTCCGTGCCGCAGCCGCAGTCCGTCCGGAGAGTCCGCGACGGTGAAGTCGAAGTGCCGGATGATCGGACCGAACAGCGCAGGGCCGAGGCTGATCGCCATGGGCACGGCAAGGCCCAGCAGCGAGATCTCCCGCAGGCCGACGGTCAGGCCGAGCAGGACGAGCACGAGGACGACGGTGATGATCACGCCGACCGTGAGCAGCTGCGACTTGATCAGTCGATCCACCGGCACGGTGTGCAGGACCGCCTCGGGTGCCTCCGGTGTGTCGTGGCTCAGGCCTGCGGCCCGCGCAAGCAGCTCAGCGCGCAGTGCCTGGGCGGCCGGCTCGGAGAGGTAGGCCAGCGGCGCCTCGGACGACGATCCCCCGGCGACCTCGAGGCGCAGCTCGGCGAGCCCGAGGGCGCGCGCGATCAGCGGACGTACGACGTCCACCGCCTGCAAGCGGTCGAGCCGGACCCGCCGGGAGCGCCGGAACAGGACTCCCGTCTCGAGCCGCAGGTCCTCGCCGTCGATCAGGTAGTGCGTGAACCGCCAGGAGAGGTAGCCGTAGACGATGGCCACCGGGATGCTCGCGGCGACCCCGACAGCGAGCCAGCTGGCCTCGACGTCGCCGTACAGCTGCTGGGCCGCGATGGCCAGCACGGCCGCGAACACCTTCCAGCCGCGCAGCAGTGGGGTCAGCGGATGCAGGCGGCGGAACCCCGTCGACTGCTGGGCCGGAGCCTCCGTCACCTAGAGACCTGCCGAGCTGGCCTCGCCGCGCGCCGCGAGCCGGTCGCGCAGGCGCGCGGCCTCGGCCGGCACCAGCCCCGGGATCTGCGCGTCGGTGGCGGCTGCGGCGGTGTGCAGCTGCACCGTGGCCAGGCCGAACCGGCGGTCCAGCGGCCCGGCCGTCACGTCGACGAACTGCATCCGCCCGTACGGCACGACGACGAGCTGGCGGAACATGATCCCGCTCGTGACCAGCAGGTCGTCGGCCCGCTCGGCGTAGCCCCAGGACCGCACCGCCCGGCCGACGACCGCCCAGCCCCAGCCGATCAGGCCCGCCCCGACGAGAAGCACCGCCACCGCAAGCCACCAGGACGCCATCACGCAAAGGCCGGCCGCGACCAGGGTCACCAGGCCGTCGAAGCCGGCGAGCAGCAGCCGGCGCAGCGTCGCCAGCCGCGGCGACACGCGCACCCACGGCTCACCGGCCGGCGCGAACGGCTCGCCCTGCAGGTCTGGTGCGCTCATGGTGTTTGTTGGTACCCGGGACCGCGCTCCGACGGCGGCGGTGGGTTGTACTCGGCCTCGTCCGGCCGGTAGGTGCCGTCCCCGGGCGAGCCCGGACCGATACGCCGGCGCCGTGCCCGCCCGATGACGACGGCGATCGCAAGCGCAGCCCCGGCGAAGAACAGCGAGTCTCCCGCGACGACCGCCCAGCCCACGCCGAGAACCGAGTCGTCGACCGGGCGGACCAGCAGTCCCGATGCGGCGTCGTCGCAGGACACCGTCGCGGCGTCAGACAGGGGTGCGGTGAACTCCCCCACCGCCTCCCACAGCTGGCCGAACTCGGTTCGCTCCGGCCCGTCGTACCCGCCGCCCCACTCGTCGAGATCGAGGGGCGAGCCCGCGCCGCTGCCGGCCGCGATGCGACACGATAGGGAGGCGGCGAACTCCGGCGCCTCACCGGCAGGGAAGTAGACCCCGTAGGCCCCGCCCTTGGTGACCTCGATGGTGACCGCCCCGGGTCCGGTCTGCGACGGGCCCTCCGGCTCGTCCTCCGCGACGGACAGGGCGACGGCCCACCCGGCGGCGAGCACCGCAACGGCCACCCCCAGCCACAGCCAGGCCAGGCTCGGCCCCCTCGTCGGCTGCGGCGCGGCAGGTGCGGCTCGGTCCGCTGTCGTCATACCCCGAGGCTAGTGCTGGCAGACTCGACCCGTGAGCACCGAGCGCATCGTCGGCATGGGTGCGGGGGCCGACCTCGTCGATGACGGGAGCCGGATCGCCACCCAGGACATGGTGCTCAACATCGGCCCGCAGCACCCCTCGACCCACGGCGTACTGCGGCTGCGCATCACCCTCGACGGCGAGCGCATCGTCACCGCCGAGCCGATCGTCGGCTACATGCACCGCGGCGCCGAGAAGCTCTTCGAGGTGCGCGACTATCGGCAGATCATCGTGCTCGCCAACCGCCACGACTGGCTGTCGGCCTTCGCCAACGAGCTCGGTGTGGTGCTGGCCGCCGAGCAGATGCTCGGCATGGAGGTTCCGGTTCGCGCAGTGTGGGCGCGCACGTTGCTGGCCGAGCTCAACCGGGTGCTCAACCACCTGATGTTCCTCGGCTCCTACCCGATCGAGCTCGGCGCCATCACGCCGATCTTCTACGCATTCCGCGAGCGCGAGACGCTGCAGGCGGTGATGGAGGAGATCTCCGGCGGCCGGATGCACTACATGTTCAACCGGGTCGGCGGCCTGAAGGAGGACCTGCCCGCCGGGTGGACCGGGCGCGCGCGCACCGCCGTACACGAGGTACGACGTCGGCTGCCCGACATCGACAACCTCGTCATGGGCAACGAGATCTTCCGCGCCCGCACCAAGGGCGTCGGCGTGCTCTCCCCCGAGCAGATCCACGCGTACGGCGTGAGCGGGCCGATCGCGCGGGCCTCCGGGGTCGAACTGGACCTCCGACGAGACGAGCCCTACCTCGCGTACGGCGAGCTCGACGTCCCGGTCGTGACGCGCACGGCCGGCGACTGCCTGGCCCGGTTCGAGTGCCTGATGGAGCAGGTGCAGGTCTCCCTCGACCTGGCCGACCAGTGCCTGGACCGGTTGGCGGCGCTGCCTCAGGGACCGATCAACGTCCGGCTGCCCAAGGTGCTCAAGGTGCCCGGAGGGCGCGGTCTACGCGTGGACCGAGAACCCGCTCGGGATCAACGGCTACTACCTGGTGTCCAAGGGTGAGAAGACGCCGTGGCGGCTGAAGCTGCGGTCGGCCTCGTTCAACAACATCCAGGTGCTCAGCGAGCTGCTGCCCGGCGCGCTGGTCGCCGACATGGTGGCGATCCTCGGCTCGACGTTCTTCGTCGTCGGCGACATCGACAAGTAGCCGCCAGCGAGAAGGGTCAGGCGGTCTCGCGCTGCGAGGCACCCACCGGCTGCTGCGCCCCATCGTCGCCGAGCAGGTCGTCGAGAGCCTCGGCCACCCGAGCCAGCCGCGGGTCGAGCAGCGGCGCCTCCGGCAGCACAGCCACTCGCGGCGCCACCGACTGGTGGGCGGCCGCAATCGGCGCGGGCGCCGCTGCTGGCGGCAGCACGATCTCGGTCGGCGCGGTGTCCGTTCCGAGGTCGAGGGACACGACCCCGTCGGCCGGGACACCCGCCAAGGCCGCCGCCCGGGCGAGCGGCAGGATCAGCGTGACGGCAGCGGGACCGCGCAGGTCGACGAGACTCGAGCGGGGCGGCCACCTGGACGGGTGGGCGCTCGTGGAGCATCGCGACCTCGGCCCGAAGGGCAGCCACCGCGAGGCGCAGCTCGTGCACCTCGTGCTGCAGCGCGGTGGTCGGGTCGACGCCCGGCGCCCGGGGCGTAAGGCGCGGAAGGGCCAGGAGGACCCGGCGCCACAGGGACGGTCGCCGTCGCCGGCCCCGGGCGCGTGAAGCGCCGGAAACGGGCGGACGAGCGGCTGCGGGGGAAACGCGGCGGCTAGCGGCCATGCCCGGACGCTACGCCGGTCGGCGGGCGAATTGTCGGAGGCTCGCGCAGCGATCTTTACCGCCCGTGACAGGCTGAACACCCATGAGCCTCACCCTGCTCGACTGGCGCCGGCAGGTGCACGACCTCTACGCGCAGGTGCGGGCCGATCCCGACCCCGCCTCGGCGCACGAGTTCTGGCGCACCGGCCGCGACCAGCTCTTCGCAACGCATCCGGACTCACCGCTGCTGCCCGAGGACCGCGCCGCATTCACCGGTCTCAACGTCGCGGCCTACGACCCGGCGCTGCGCTTCGAGGTCACCCTCGACGCCGATGTGGAGCCCCAACGGCTCGAGGTGCCGACCGCCACAGACGGTGTCGTGCCGTTCGAGCGGATCGGCGTCCTGCACCTGCACGGCCTGGGCGACCTCGATGCCTGGTGGCTGGACTCGTACGGCGGTGGCCTGTTCGTGCCGGTGAAGGACGCCGGGGCCGGCCGGGAGACCTACGGCGGCGGCCGCTATCTGCTCGACACCGTGAAGGGCGCCGACCTCGGCGGCGACGTCCGGGCGGGCGAGCTCGTCGTCGACCTCAACTTCGCCTACAACCCGTCCTGCGCCTACGACCCGGCCTGGACCTGCCCGCTGGCTCCCCCGGGCAACACACTCGCCGTACCGGTGCAGGGCGGCGAGCTGTTGTGACCTCTCACCTCGTCGCGCTCAGCTTCGACGCGAACGACCCGCCCCTTCTCGCGCAATTCTGGGCAGGTGTCCTGGGCCGGGAGCTTGCCGACGACCCCGCCGACGGCATCGCGCTGCTGCCGAGTGATGGCACCGAGTTCAGCATCCGGTTCCAGCCGACCCAGGAGCAGAAGACAGGCCCGGACCAGATGCACCTCCACCTGACGAGCACCTCCCTCGAGGACCAGCAGCAGACGGTGGCCAGGTCGCTCTCGACTCGGCGCCCGGCACCTCGACGTCGGTCAGCTCCCGGAGGAGGGTCACATCGTGCTTGCCGATCCCGAGGGCACCGAGTTCTGCGTGATCGAGCCGGGTAACACCTTCCTGGCCGACTGCGGGTTCCTCGGAGAGCTGGCCTGCGACGGCTCACGGGAGGTCGGGCAGTTCTGGAGCGAGGCGCTGGGCTGGCCGTTGGTCTGGGACCAGGACCAAGAGACCGCGATCCAGTCGCCGGCCGGCGGAACGAAGATCGCCTGGGGCGGTCCGCCGGAACGTCCGAAGACCGGGAAGAACCGGCACCATTTCGACCTGGCTCCACCTGTCGGCGGTGATCAGCAAGAGGAGGTCGACCGGCTCGTCTCCCTCGGGGCGACTCGCATCGACATCGGACAGGGTGAGGTCAGCTGGGTCGTGATGGCCGATCCAGGCGGCAATGAGTTCTGTGTGCTGACCCCCAGATAGCCAACAGCTCGCCGCCCCGGTGGGGGCGGCGAGCTGTTGGCAGCTGACCGTTGCGCGCCTGACCCCTAGAGCAGGCCCTTGGACGTCAGGAACTCCTTGGCCACGTCGGCGGCCTTCTGCCGCTCGCCGTCGACCTTCTTGTTCAGGCTGGCCAGGTCCTCGGTCGTCAGCTGGTCGGCCAGCGCGTTCAGCGCGTCGGCCAGGTCGGCGTCGTCAATGAAGTCCTTGCCGACGACCGGAACGAGGTTGTCGGCCAGCTGCAGGCCCTTGTCGTCCTCGATGATGACCAGCCCCAGGTCGGCAAGGGTGGCGTCGGTGGTGCCGGTCAGGCCGAGGTCGGCCTTGCCGCTGGTGACCGCCTCCTTGACCTGCGCGGTGCCGAAGCCGAGCGGCAGCACCTCGGTGACCTTGATGCCGTAGGTCTTCTCCAGGCCCGGCTGGCAGAACGGACGGTCGGGGCACTCCTCGGTCGCGGCCAGCTTGACCGACTCGCCGTCCCAGTCGGAGAGCTTGCTGCCCTTCTCGGCGGCGGCCTCCTTGGTCGCGGCGAACGCGTTCTGGTCGACCGCTTCGGCGGCCGTGAGGGCCTTGATGCCGAGCGGCTCGCCCAGCTCGTTCAGCGCAGTCGACCGTCTCGTCCTTGTCGTTGGTGGCAACCGTCTTGGCCGTCGGGCCGTTCTTCTTGACGTTGAGGAACTCCGTCATCGTCGCGGCGTAGTCGGGGACGACGTCGATGTCGCCCTTCTCCAGCGCGGGCTCGTAGACCTCGCGGTTCTGCACGACCTTGATTGACGCGGTGTAGCCCGCCTTGTCCAGCAGCAGCTTGTACATCTCGGCCATCAGCTGGATCTCGGTGAAGCCGGCCGAGCCGACGACGACCGCACCCTTCTTGGTGGTGCTCTTTGCGTCGCTGTCGGTCGAGTCGAGCTTGTTGTCGTCGCCGCAGGCGGTCGCCACGATCGCGACCGATGCCAGGATTCCTACCAGGGAAATGACGCGCCGGGAGCGCATAGAACCACCCGCCTTCTGTGTCCCGCGGCGAGCCTGAGGCTCTCTCCGCGCGTGTCGGGCGGGCGCTCGCTTGCACCCGCTTCGGCATCAGTCAAACACGGCGGCCCGACAGCCGAGCAACCCGCCTGAGCGGATCGAGACGACGTTGCAACAATTCGAAGGCGCCCTCGACGGTCAGGGCAAGCGCCGCGACGAGGACGGCGCCGCCCACCAGCTCGGCCTGGTCCTGGCGCCCGAACCCCGAGTTGATGAACCGGCCGAGCCCGCCACCCAGGACGAAGGCCCCCAGAGTGGCCGTGGCGATGATCTGCACCGCGGCCAGCCGGATCCCGGTCAGGATCAGCGGCAGGGCCAGGGGCACCTCGACCTGGCGCATCGTCTGCCACCCGGTCATGCCCATGCCGCGGGCAGCCTCGACGGTGTCGCGGTCGACCTCGCGCATGCCCACGTAGGCGTTGGTGAGCACCGGCGGGATGCCGAAGAGGATCAGCGCGACGATCGTCGCCGTCGCACCCAGCCCGAGCGGCCCGATGGCCAGCAGGACGAGCACGGCGAAGACGGGCACCGCGCGGCCGATGTTCGTCACGTTGATCGCGAGCGCGCCCCCCTTGCCGATGTGTCCGAGCCAGAGCGCGAGCGGAAGGGCCAGCGCGCAGACGACGACGAGGGAGACCCCGGAGAGCACCAGGTGCTCCCAGGTCCGCGCCGGGATGCCCGCGGGGCCCTGCCAGTTGTCGGGGTCGGTCAACCAGGCGGCCACGTCGCCGAAGGCACTCATCGGGGTCATCGTGCGGCCACCCGCTGCCAGGGCGTGATCACGCGTTGTACGCCGAGCAGCGCCAGGTCGGCGGTGATCGCCAAGGACCACGCACAGGACCGACGCGACGAGCACCTGAGGCCGGAACGTCGTCTGCAGCCCGCTGAAGATGAGGTTGCCCAGCCCGCCGTAGTTGATGATGCCGCCCACCGTCGTGAGCGAGATGGTGGACACCGTCGCGATCCGGACCCCGGCCATGATCGCCGGCAGCGCGAGCGGCAGCTGAACGCGGACCATCATCCGGGTGGGGCCCATGCCCATCCCGCGGGCAGCCTCGAGCACGTCGTCCGGGACGGCGTCGAGCCCGGCGAGCACGTTGCGGACCAGCACGGTCAACGAGTAGAGGACGAGGCCGATCGCGACCGTCGTCGCGCTGATGCCGGTGAACGGGATGAAGAAGGAGAACAGGGCGACGGACGGGATCGTGTAGATCACGGTCGCGGCACCCAGGATCAGCTGGGTCAGGTGCAGGCGCCGGGCGACGATCGCCAGCGGCACGGCCACGGCCAGACCGACCACCACCGCCACGACGGTGAGTGTGATGTGCTGGACCAGAGCATCTTGGAGCTCCGGCCGGCGACTGCGGATGTACTCACCGCAGATCCAGTCATTGCGCACCAGGCAGCCGGTCGAGAGAGGACGCACGGATGGACCGTAGCGAACAGCCGATGATCCGGTTCGACCACGTGCGGAAGGTCTTCCCCGACGGGACCGTCGCGGTCGAGGACCTGAGCTTCGACGTGGCGAAGGGCGACGTGGTCACGCTGGTCGGCCCGTCCGGCTGCGGAAAGACCACGACGATGAAGATGGTCAACCGGCTCTTCGAGCCGACCGGCGGGACCATCACGGTCGACGGCCAGGACGTCATGCGCACCAACGTCGTCCAGCTGCGGCGCCGGATCGGCTACGTCATCCAGAACGTCGGGCTCTTCCCCCACCAGACGGTGAGCGCCAACGTGGCCACCGTGCCCAAGCTGCTGGGCTGGGACCGCAAGCGCATCGCCGAGCGGGTCGCCGAGCTGCTGACTCTCGTCGGTCTCGAGCAGCACGCCAACCGCTACCCCTCCCAGCTCTCGGGTGGGCAGCGACAGCGGGTCGGCGTGGCACGGGCACTCGCCGTTGACCCGCCGGTGCTGCTGATGGACGAGCCGTTCGGCGCGGTGGACCCGATCGTGCGGGAGCGGCTGCAGGGCGAGTTCCTCCGGCTGATGCAGGAGGTCGACAAGACTGTGCTGTTCGTGACCCATGACCTGGACGAGGCCGTCCTGCTCGGCGACAAGGTCGCCGTGTTCTCGCAGGGCGGTCATCTGGAGCAGTACGACGCGCCCCCGACGATCCTCGGCGCGCCTGCGACGCCGTTCGTGGCTGACTTCGTCGGCAGTGACCGCGGCCTCAAGCGGCTCTCCGTGACCCCGATCGACGTGGGTGACCTGGAACACCCACCCGTCGTCCACCTCACCGACCGGCTGGCCGACGCCACCGCGTCGCTGCGCGCGGCCGGGGCTCGGTGGGCTGTGGTGCTCGACGACAACGACGCGTTGCACGGCTGGATCGCGGCCGACGCGGCCGAGGGTGCCGACCGCAACGAGACGGTGCGGAGCCGGGCGCAGCGGATGGACGCGTGGATTCCCGTCGGAGCCTCCCTGAAAAAGGCGTTCAGCGAGATGCTCCAGCACGACGCCGGCTGGGTGGCCGTGCTCGAAGGTGACCGCTTCCTCGGGGTGCTGACGCCGGCAACCCTGCACGAGGCGCTCCGCCGGTCGGTCGAGTCCGAGGCCCAGGGCCTCCAGCGCGACGAGGTCGACCTGGACTCGATCAGCCGGATCTGACGACGGCGGGACGATCGGGCAGCCCGAGGAAGCGCAGCACATCGCGGGCGTCTGCCCGCAAACCCTTCAGCGCCGCCGGGCGGATCGGTTCCAGAGCCGACACCGTCAGCACCCCGGCGCTGACACCCCACGTGGCGACGGCCCGCCCACCGACCAGGGCAACCGGGTGGAACATGCCGTTGGACGTCACGACGTGATGGTGCTCACCGATGACCGCCTCCCGGGACACCCAGCCGAGCAGCAGCGGGTCGAAGGCACCGAGCAGCCGCGGCGACGGCAGCCGCGGCGGCGCAGTCCGGCCGGCGAGGTCGACCAGCCCCTCGCCGTACGGCTCCACCTCGTCGCCGAGTGCAGTCAGCCCGCGGCGGGCGTCGCCCAGGGTGATCCCCGCCCATTTGGCGAGGTCACGGGCGTCGGCCGGGCCGTGACCGGCGAGGTAGCGCCGCGCCAGCCACGCCAGCAGTTCGTCGCGGTCGGGCAGCTCCGGCGGATCGCCCAGCCAGTCCCCCACTGCGACGAAGGCCTGCTCCCGGCCGCGCATCGGACCGCGCACCACGTGTCCGCGCAGGGTCGCCGCGAGCAGGACGTGCACCAGGGCCTGGCCGTCGGTCGGCACACCCTCGGCGTCCAGGGTATCGCGCAGCTCGGCGCGGGTGCGCGGCCCCTCGGCCACGGCTGCGACGACGACCTCCGCGCCGCGCTCGGCCTGGGCGGGACTGACACCTTCCTGCGCCAGCCGTCGCAGGTTGCCGGTCTTCAGCTGGGGGGTGGTCAACGGGTGCAGCCACCAGTAGTCCTCGGGCGTCACCAGGTGCAGAGTGCCGCGGTTGAGCCAGCTGATGAGCAGGGTCCCGTTCGTCAGCGCCGTGTCCACGTCGACTGCAGTCAGGCCGGCCGAGCGGCAGCGGATGGCGAGCCGCGCGCCCCGAGAGTCTTGGCCCTGCACGGCAAGCAGATGTCGTACGACGTCCTCCGCCGTCCGGGCAGGCGCCCCGCTGAGGAGCTGGGCGGCCAGCCGCGCGCGGTGCATCCGGGGGGCGCTCAGGCTGGGGCCGACGGGGCGTCGGGCTGGTCGCCGCCGGGTGGCCGCACCCGGCAGGCGCGCTCGAGCAGGAGCCCGGCCGCGGTCAGCAGGACCGCCGCGACCAGCGCTGCGCCGGCGACCAGCGCCCGGTCACGACGGCCGCCGATGTCCAGGCTGGGCAGGAGGAACACGAAGTAGCCGCCGTAGGCGCCACCGACGAGCGCGCCGACGTGCGCCGCAGCCTTGCCGAGCACCGCCATCCGTGCCACGCCGATGGGCTGCGGTGGCTTGGTGCCGGGGACACCGCTCAGCCGGCGCCGCAGTGCGGCGGTGGACAGGGCGACGGCCGTGGCGAGCAACGCGATGCCCAGGGGTGCGGCCCAGGGCAGTGGGGGCAGCACGGTGCCGCGGCTCTCGGCGATGCGGAGCGCTCCCCACGACACGGCGCCTGTCCCGAGCAGCAGCGCGACCAGGGTGCTCAGCCGGGTCGGCTTCACGGGGCCGTCTCCCGGTGCAAACTCAGGTCCGAGCGGGGTCGGACTCCGCTGCTCTCGAGCCTGGCCAGCAGGTCGGCGATCGGTCCGTGTCCGGGCAGCGCCGCCTCGGGGTCCGCGTCCAGCCACGGCAGCAGCACGAACGCACGCTCCGCCGCCCTCGGGTGCGGGACGACGAGGTCAGGCTCGTCGACGAGCTCGTCGCCCACCGCCACGATGTCGACGTCGAGCGTCCGAGGGCCCCATCGTTCGGAGCGCTCCCGGCCGAACCGCTGCTCGATCTCGTGCGCGTGGCCCAGCAGCTCGCGGGCCGGCAGCGTGGTCAGCACGACGACCACCGCGTTGAGGTAGTCGGGCTGCTGCGGGCCGCCTACCGGGTCGGTCTCGAAGACGCCGGACACGGAAGCGATCTCCACCCCGTCGGTCTCGGCCAGCGCGTCGACCGCGCCCTGAAGGTTCTCCAACCGGTTGCCCTGGTTGCTGCCGAGGGCCAGGGCCGCCCGACGTGACGACGACGTCATCCGCGCCGCCGGACGATCGACACGGTGACGTCACTGAACTCGACGCCGACCGGCGCCTCGGGCTTGTGCACCGTGACCTCGACGGCTGCCACCCGCTCGTCCTCGAGACACACGTCGGCGATGCGCTGTGCGAGGGTCTCGATCAGGTTCACCGGCTCACCCTCGACCACGGCGACGACACGCGCGGCCAGCTCGCCGTAGTGGACCGTGTCGGTCACCTCGTCGCTGGCCGCGGCCGTGCGGGTGTCGACCTCGAGAACGACGTCGACGACGAACGGCTGCCCGTTCGCGCGCTCCTCGGCGTAGACCCCGTGGTGGCCTACCGCGCGCAGCCCGCGCAGCGCGATCCGGTCGATCACTCGTCCTCCACCTCCTCGGTCACCGACAGGACCGGCGATGCATGGTGCACCCAGAGCCGCCACCCGCTGCCCGTGCGGCGGAAGACGTTGGTGGCGGCCACGCGACCGCCGGACAGGGCCGTCGCGGCAAGGGACGTGGAGAGCTCGGCGTCCTCGGGCATGCCGGTCAGGATGTTCTCGGCGCAGGTGACGACGGCGACATCACCGTCGACGGTCGCGTCGATGTCGGTCAGCACGAACGAGATGTTCGTGGTGTTCGCCATGATCATCGCCCATGACCGCAGCACCTGCGCGCGGCCGCGCAGCGGCGGCCAGCCGGGATGGACGCAGATCACGTCCTCGGCGCCCGGACCGTCGATCCAGACGGCCTCCATCAGGTCGAGGTCGGCCGTCTCGAACGCGTCGTACAACGCCGCGTTGGCGAACAGCACCGCGCGAACGTCCTCCTCGTTGGTCACCGCTGCTCCTGCACGGCGGCGACGACGCGCACCGCATCAACGCTGGCGCGCACCTCGTGCACCCGCACCCCCCACGCCCCTGACCAGGCTGCCAGCGCGCTGACTGCGGCGGTTGCCGCGTCGCGTTCGGCCATAGGGCGTGGCTCGCCGGCGGCGTCGGCGAGAAGCGTGCCGAGGAACCCCTTGCGCGACGCACCCACCAGCAGTGGACGGCCCAGCGACTGCAGCGCGTCCAGGTGGGCGAGCAGGGCCCAGTTGTGTGCGCCGGTCTTCGCGAAACCGAGGCCCGGGTCGAGCACCACCTGCTCGGCGTCGACACCGGCATCGACGAGCCGGTCCAGGCGGTCCCGCAGCTCAGCCAGCACGTCGGCCACCACGTCGTCGTAGACCGCGAGGTCCTGCATGTGGTCGCTGTGGCCCCGCCAGTGCATGGCGACGAACGGGACACCGGCGTCTCGGACCACGGCAGCCATGTCCGGGTCGGCGCGGCCACCGCTCACGTCATTGACGATCTCCGCCCCGGCCTGCAGAGCGGCCGACGCGATCTCGGCGCGCATGGTGTCGATGCTGACCACTGCGCCCGCGGCGACGAGACCGCGTACGACGGGGAGCACCCGCCCGGCCTCCTCGTCGGCACTGACCCGGTGTGCTCCGGGGCGGGTGGACTCACCGCCGACGTCGACGATGTCGGCGCCGTCGTGCACGAGCGACATGCCATGGGTGATCGCGGCTTCCGGGTCGAGGAACGCGCCACCGTCGGAGAAGGAGTCGGGCGTGACGTTGACGACGCCCATGACCAGACAGCGCGACAGGGCCGACAGGTGCGCCGGCAGCCCGCGGAGGTGAGGAGCTGGCGGGATTGACGGCGCGGAAGGCACAGACGGCACAGCGCGGGCTCCGGTGTTCACCGCGCGACGATCAGGCTCATCGCCTCGGCGCGGGTCGCCGGGTCGCGCAGCTGGCCGCGGACCGCCGACGTGATCGTGGACGCACCGGGTTTGCGGATGCCCCGCATCGACATGCACAGGTGCTCGCACTCGACCACGACGATCACGCCGCGCGGCTCCAGGATGCGCATCAGCGCGTCAGCGACCTGCGTCGTCATACGTTCCTGCACCTGAGGTCGACGCGCGAACACGTCAACCAGCCGGGCCAGCTTGGACAGACCGGTGATGCGGCCGTCGTGCGAGGGGATGTAGCCGACGTGCGCGACCCCGAAGAACGGCACCAGGTGGTGCTCGCACATCGAACGCACCTCGATGTCCTTGACCAGGACCATCTCGTCGTGACCGAGGTCGAACGTCGTCGTCAGGACGTCCTCGGGCTCGAGCCACAGCCCGGAGAAGATCTCGCGGTAGGCACGCGCGACCCGGGCAGGCGTGTCCACCAGACCGTCGCGGGCCGGGTCCTCGCCGACGGCCACGAGGAAGTCGTGGACCGCACGGCGGACGGCGGCCTCGTCGTACACGCCTGGCGACGACGCGACATCGATGTCCGGTGACCCGACGGCATCGATGTCCGGTGACCCGACGGCATCGATGTCCGGTGACCCGACGGCATCGATGTCCGGTGACCCGGACTCGGTGGGCTCCGCCACGCCGGGTCAGCCCTCGTTGCCGAGCGGCCGGCCGGGGATCTCGTCGGAGGGCAGTGGGGAGTCCGGAACGTCGGTCGGGCCGACCTCGCCGAGGCTGTGCTTCTTGTCCTGCCCGTTGGGCGACGCGAGCTCCTTCGGCGTCATGATCGGGCCGGCCTGCGGGACCCTGCTTGGCCGACCCGGTCCACGCCGGACGCTGGGGCACCTTGCGGATCTTGGCGAAGATGTGCGCGACCTCGGCCTTGTCCAAGGTCTCCCTCTCGAGCAGCTGCAGCACGAGCTCGTCCAGGATGTCGCGGTTGTCGACCAGGATCTCCCAGGCCTCGTCGTGCGCGGCCTCGATGAGCTTCTTGACCTCCTCGTCGATGACCCCGGCGACCTCCTCGGAGTAGTCGCGCTGGTGGCCCATGTCGCGGCCGAGGAACGGCTCGGCGTGCTCCTGACCGAGCTTGATCGCCCCGATGCGCTCGGTCATGCCGTACTGCGTGACCATGGCGCGGGCGACCGACGTGGCCTTCTCGATGTCGTTCGACGCACCGGTCGTCGGGTCGTGGAAGACGATCTCCTCGGCGGCACGCCCGCCCAGCATGTAGGTGAGCTGGTCGAGCATCTCGTTGCGTGTCGTGGAGTACTTGTCCTCGTCGGGCAGCACCATCGTGTAGCCGAGCGCGCGGCCCCGCGGCAGGATCGTGATCTTGTGCACCGGGTCGGTGTTCGGCAGGGCGGCGGCGACGAGGGCATGGCCGCCCTCGTGGTAGGCCGTGATCTTCTTTTCCTTCTCGTTCATCAGCCGCGAGTGCTTCTGCGGCCCGGCGATGACCCGGTCGATCGCCTCGTCGAGAGCACGGGCATCGATGAGCTTCTTGTCGTTGCGCGCGGTGAGCAGCGCCGCCTCGTTCAGGACGTTGGCGAGGTCGGCCCCGGTGAAACCGGGGGTACGCCGGGCGAAGGCCAGCAGGTCGATGCTCTCGTCGATCGGCTTGCCCTTGGCGTGCACCTCGAGGATCTTGTGACGTCCGTTGAGGTCGGGCCGCTCGACGGCGATCTGCCGGTCGAAGCGGCCGGGCCGCAGCAGCGCCGGGTCGAGGATGTCGGGCCGGTTGGTGGCCGCGATCAGGATCACGCCGCCCTTGACGTCGAAGCCGTCCATCTCCACGAGCAGCTGGTTGAGGGTCTGCTCGCGCTCGTCGTGACCGCCGCCCATGCCCGCGCCGCGGTGCCGGCCGACGGCGTCGATCTCGTCGACGAACACGATGGCCGGAGCGTTGGCCTTGGCCTGCTCGAAGAGGTCGCGCACGCGGGAGGCGCCGACACCGACGAACATCTCGACGAAGTCCGAGCCGGAGATCGAGTAGAACGGGACGCCGGCCTCACCGGCGACGGCCCGGGCAAGAAGCGTCTTTCCGGTGCCGGGCGGGCCGTAGAGCAGGACGCCCTTGGGGATCTTGGCCCCGATGGCCTGGAACTTGGCGGGGTTCTCGAGGAACTCCTTGATCTCCTCGAGCTCCTCGACGGCCTCGTCAGCCCCGGCGACATCGGCGAACGTGGTCTTGGGCGTGTCCTTGGTGATCAACTTCGCCTTGGACTTGCCGAACTGCATGACGCGCGAGCCGCCGCCCTGCATCTGGTTGAAGAAGAACAGGAACACGGCGACCAGCAGGATGATCGGCAGCAGCGTCAGCAGCAGCCCGACGAACCAGCTCTGCCGCGGGACGCTGTCGGTGAAGGTCTCGCTCGGCGGGTTGTCGTTGAGCAAAGCGATGATGTCGTTGGCCCGCGCCTCGACGTACTCGGTCTGGATCTTGTCGCTGCCCTCGACCTCGACGCCCTTCTTCAGGGTCAGCTCGAGCCGCTGGTCGCGGTCGATCATCTTGGCCTGCTCGACCCGGTTGTCCGTGATGGCCTTGAGGGCGACCTCGGTGTCGACCTTCTTGAACCCGCCGGAGGCTTGGGAGATCGAACTGATCATCACCACGGCGATGATGACGAGCACGACCCAGACGAAGGGTCCTCGGAAATAGCGTTTGACGTCCATCGAAGCGGGGCGGGTCGCCCCGTCCCTCCTGCCGAGATGTGGGTTGGTGACCCTCGACGGTACACCGCGAACTGGCCCTGGGGCGCCGCGCGGCGGTCGGCGGGGTCACGCCTGATGCCCGCTCAACGCGGGGGTCGGGCCGGATCGTTCCCCGTGCTCGTCAGCTTGAATAGACGTGCGGTGCCAACGTGCCGACGAACGGCACGTTGCGGTATCGCTCGGCGTAGTCCAGGCCGTAGCCGATGACGAACTCGCTGGGGATGTCGAACCCGACGTATCGGACCGGCACGTCGACCTGCGCCGCCTCCGGCTTGCGGAGCAGGGTGCACACCTCGACGGAGGCCGGCTCACGGGAGACCAGGTTGGACATCAGCCACGACAGCGTCAGGCCCGAGTCGATGATGTCCTCGACGATGAGCACGTGCTTGCCGTGGATGTCGCCGTCGAGGTCCTTGAGGATGCGCACGACGCCCGAGGACTTGGTGCCCGACCCGTAGGAGGACACCGCCATCCAGTCCATCGTCACCGGCGTGCGCAGGGCCCGCGCCAGGTCGGCCATCACCATCACGGCGCCCTTGAGCACACCCACCAGCAGCAGGTCGCGGCCCTCGTAGTCGGCGTCGATCTCGGCGGCCATCTCGGCCAGCCGGAGCGCGATCTGCTCCTCGGTGACGAGCACCTTCTCGAGGTCGCTCCCCAGGTCCTTCTCGTCCACGCGTCCTCGCCCTCCGGAAAGCCGACAGCACCGCCACGTTCAGGCGCGGGCGATCTGCAGCCTGCCACACTCCCGCCGCGCCGTGACCCGGCCCGGCAGCTCCAGCGGCCCCTGGCCGTGCCAGTCGGTGACCAGCGCGTCCACGGCCTCGACGTGCTCGGCCCGCAAGTCGCTGGCCGGCGCCCCGGCGGCGAGGGCAGCGGCGCGCACGACCCTGCTGCGCACCGCGAGCGGCAACGCTGCGAGAGCCACCACATCGAGCGAGCCGTCGGGCCCGGTGACGTCGGCGCCGGCGCGCGCGGCCCACTCGTCCAGGGCGTCGGCGTCGGCCCGCAGCAGAGCCGCGGTGCGGGCCAGGGCGGCTGCGACGCCAGGCCCGAGTGCGTCCTCCAGCGCCGGCAACGCGGCATGGCGGACGCGCACCCGCGCAAAGGCGGGGTCGTCGTTGTGCGGGTCGTCCCACACCGGGAGGCCGTCGACAGCCGCCCGCACCGTGGCCCGGTCCAGGGCGAGCAGCGGGCGGCGGTAGCGATCCGACCGGGCGTCCATGCCGGCCAGTGACCGTCCCCCCGAGCCGCGGGCCAGGCCGAGCAGGACGGTCTCCGCCTGGTCGTCGCGGGTGTGTGCCAGGAGCACGGCCACCGCGCCGTGCTCGTCGGCCGCGGCGTCCAGTGCCGCGTACCGGGCCGACCGGGCGGCCGCCTCCGGCCCGCCCGCGGTGCCGACCTGCACCGCGCGGACCTCGACCGGGTCGAGAGCCAGCGCGGTCAGCGCCGCAGCCACCTGTCGGGCGCGCTCGCCCGATCCGGCCTGCAGCCCGTGGTCGACCGTCACCGCCCCGGCGCGCAGGCCGAGCCGCGGCACCTCGAACGCCACGGCTGACGCGAGGGCCAGCGAGTCGGCACCGCCGCTTGCCGCGACCAGCACCAGGTCGCCGGCTTCCAGGTCGGCCAGCCCACGTCGTACGGCCAGGCGAACCGACGCGACGGCCGGACTCGGACCCATGCGCCGACGTCAGGCGGGAAGCTGCCTGGGCGTGATCACGCGCTTGACCCAGGCGTCCGGATCGGCGAGCTCGGCCTTGGTCGGCAGGTTCTCGGGCCGCTCCCACACCCTGTTGAAGGCAGCCATGTCGGTCTGCTCGACGACGGAGCGGACGAAGCGCTCCCCGTCGCGGTACTGCCGCAGCTTGGCGTCGATCCCGAGCAGCCGTCGCACGACCTGCTCGAGCCAGGTGGCCTCCTTGCGGCGGCGCTGGAACTTCGCGCGGATCTCGGCGACCGACGGGATCACAGTCGGTCCGACCCCGTCCATGACGTAGTCGGCATGGCCCTCGAGCAGAGACATCAGGGCGGTGATGCGGTCGAGGATCTCGCGCTGCGCCGGGGTCTGCACGACCTCGATGAGCGAGCCGCCCTCGGCCTCCGTGCCCCCGCGCACCGCGTCGTACGCCGCGCCGGCCGCAGCCCCCAGCCGCCGCAGCACCGCGGCGGAGTCCAGGTCGGTCTCCTCGACGAAGGCGCGGATCTCGGTCATGACGTGCTCGCGCAGCCACGGCACCGCACCGAACTGCACGCGATGGGTCTCCTCGTGCAGGCACACCCACAGCCGGAAGTCGCGCGGGTCTACGTCGAGCTCCTGCTCGGCCGCCACGATGTTGGGTGCGACGAGGAGGAGCCGGCCCGGTCGCGAGTCAGCGGTCTCGCCGTACGGCGGGAACAGCTCGTACTGGCCGAGCACCTTGGTCGCGAGGAAGGCCAGCAGCGAGCCGGTCTGCGCGCCCGTGATGCGGGCGCCGACGGCAGTCACGGCAGCAGAGCTCGTGCCCCGCTTCTGCAGCTTCTCGATGACCGGCTCGAGGACGGTGCGGAAGCCTTCGGCGTTGGCGCGGATCCACGCCGGCCGGTCGATGACCGCGACCGAGGAGCCGTCGGTGTCGGCGACCAGGCCGGTGTAGTCGCGCACGTGGCCCTGGGCCTGCTCGGCGTAGCGGCGCAGGTCTGCGACCGCGGTGCGGGCGTCTTCTCGGGAGATGACGGGGCCGGGGCGCACCAGCCAGGTGCCGGTCGTGACGGCGAGATCCCAGTCGACCATTGCAGAAGGACTCATGCGTTCACCGTACGTCGGATGCCGGCGGGAGACATGCCGGTGGCCCGGGCGGTCGTTGCCGACCGCTCGGGCCACCGGGAAGAACTGTGGTGCGTCAGGTGAAGACGCTCACTCCACCGGGTCCGACGAGAAGACCGACGATGATGAGCACGATGCCGAGCAGAACCTGGCCGCGTACGAGGGTGACAATCCCCCACACGACGAGGGCTACTGCGATGAGCCACAGAATGAATTCCATTGTGTCTGCCTCCTTCCGGACCCCCTATTTCCCGGTGGGTATCGCCTCAACCCCCGGAGTTTCGGTTCACCCGTCCGGCCCAAGGGCAGCGGCAATCCGGTCCAGCGCATCTCTCGCGTCCAAAGTGTTTGAAACCTGGACATCGTCGGTCATGAGGGCGAAGGCGAGCAGCCGGAACTGGCCCGGCGGAGCGGCGTCACCAGCTGGGACGAGCCCCGCCAGCGAGCTCACCCCGGTGAGGGTCCCGGTCTTCGCTCGCACCACCCCAGCTCCTTCGCGGCCGGCGGCGGCCCTGCCGAATCGGTCCGCGAGGGTGCCGGAGAAGCCCGCGACCGGCAGGCCCGTGACCAGCGGTCGAAGCCGAGGGTCACCGCCGTCCGCGGCGGCCAGCGCCAACAGCGCACCCAGCGTCTCGGGGGCGATCTGCGAACCGCGCGCGAGCCCACTGCCGTCGAGCAGCGCGAGCCCGTCGGTCGGGACCCCGAGCTCGGCAAGCACTTCGGCAACGGCCGCGGTCCCGCCCTCGAACGTCGCGGGTTGGTCGCGGCCGATGGCCACCAGCCGGATCAGCGACTCAGCCAGGTCGTTGTCACTCGACAGGAGCATCGTCTCCACCAGCGACGACAGCTGCGGTGAGCTCACCGTCCCGAGGACCTCCGCGTCGGGGCTCGCTGTCGCGCGACCGACCGGGCCGCTGACGGACAGGCCGCGGTCCCGGAGCAGCCGGGCGAGCCGCTCTCCCGCCGCGACCGCGGGGTCGGCCGACCGCGCGGCGAAGCCGGGCCTGAGCCGGCCGCCGTCCAGGGACAGCGCGCTGACCGGGGAGACCACACCCGCAGCGACATAGCCGGGCCGCCAGTCCGGGGACAGCGATGGTCCGGTGAAGAGACTGTCGTCGACGCTGACGGTGACCTCGACGACTCCTTTGACGCGCAGCACGGCCGCAGTGGCGTCGGCCAGGTCGGCCAGGCGTGCCGGGGTGGGGTAGCCGGCCTTGCCCGACCGCACGGTGAGGGTCGTGTCACCACCACCAACGAGCACCACCTCACCGGGCTGCTCGCCGGCGACGGTGCGCGTCTCGAGCCGAGTGGCGGGGCCCAGCGCCACCAGGGCGCCGGCCGCCGTGGCCAGCTTGGCGACCGACGCCGGAGTCCGGGCACTCGCGGCGTCCCGGTCGAGCAGGACCTCACCGCTCGCGACGTCCACGACGTACGCGCCGACATCGCCCCCGAGGTCTGGATCGGCGAGCAGCCGCTCGGCCACGTCGGGCGACTCGCCCTGCGACCCGGTGGCCGGCGTGAGCACCGGACCGGCAGCCACGGGCGACGGGCTCGGTGACGACGTGGCGGTCGGCTCGGCCTGCGGATCGTCGAACAGCGCCCCGGGGATGTGCCCGGTCGCGTCCAGCCCGACGAAGGCACCGCCGGCCAGCAGCACGACGACGACGGCGACCAGCACGACGGTGCCCACACGTCGCGGACGTCCCCGCACGGCGCTGACCACGCACCCTCGATTCGTCCACCCGGCTCGCCGTACGGGAGACTATCGAGCGCAGCGGGTGCTGCTGCGCAGCCAGGAGGTGACCGTGGACTTCGACGTCCTCATCGAGATCCCCAAGGGACAGCGCAACAAGTACGAAGTCGACCATGCCACCGGGCGCATCCGGCTCGACCGGATGCTCTTCACGTCGACGCGCTATCCGGCCGACTACGGCTTCATCGAGAACACGCTGGGCATGGACGGTGACCCGCTCGATGCGTTGGTGCTGCTGGAGGAACCGACGTTCCCGGGGTGCCTGATCAAGGCGCGGGCGCTGGGCATGTTCCGGATGACCGACGAGGCCGGCGGCGACGACAAGGTGCTGTGCGTGCCGGCCACCGACCCGCGGTCGGAGCACCTGCGCGACATCCACCACGTGCCGGAGTTCGACCGGCTGGAGATCCAGCACTTCTTCGAGGTCTACAAGGACCTCGAGCCCGGCAAGTCGGTCGAGGGCGCGACGTGGGTCGGCCGGGTCGAGGCCGAGGAAGAGATCAAGGCGTCGGTCCAGCGGCTCAAGGACGCCACCCCCGAACAAGCCGCAGCGCACCCCCCAACCCCCCGCTGAGTGCCTAGATCCAGCCGAGCTCGCTGAACTCCGGAAAGCCGCCCTGCCACAGGCCGAAGCCGGCGAAGAGAGCAAGCGAGAGCGCGTACGCCGAGAGCAGGTAGCGCCCCATCCCGTCGCGGGTCCACCACCCCCAGCCGGCGAAGATGAGCGCAGTCGCGATCCCCAGATAGGGCGTCTGACCCTCGACGGAGTTGGTGAAGTGGGTGAAGCCGACCGCAGCCGCGAGCAGGTGCCCGGCGAGACCGCCCCGAGCTCGCCGCTCGGCCAGAGCAGCCGCCAGTGCAACGACGATCAGCGCGAAGCCGAGGTACCAGAGGTAGTGGCCGACCGTCTCGTCCCACAGATGCACGACGGCCGGGTCCTCTCCGGGCAGCACGTTGCCGATGGAGTTGGCCGACAGGTGGATGCCGTGACCCTGGGTGTACAGCACCGTTGCGAACCAGAATCCGGTCCACGTGCCGCGACTCGCTCCCGCGCCCCTCAGCGCGCCGGCGGCGGCCCCGGTGACGACGTACGGCGTGAGGAGGTCGATCCAGTCGGCCCATCGGGTCGTGCCGACGTCGCCGAGGCCGGCGAACAGCGTGCCCGCGTGATGGAACACCGCGTAGCCGAGGGCGAGCAGGACCAGCCATCCCCCGAACGTGCGCGCGTGCTGCTCGCGATAGGAACTCACGGGCGGGCGGCGCCGAAGAGGCTGTCGCGGAAGATGCTCGACACCCGGACGTCCTCACCCGTGTAGGGCGCCTCGATCATCTGGCCACTGCCGATGTAGAGGCCGACGTGGTAGATCGAGGCCGGGTTGCCCGGGTCCGACCCGAAGAAGACCAGGTCGCCGCGGCGCAGGTCGCTGATCGCGACCTTCCGGCCCTGCTCGTACTGCGCCACGCTGTAGTGCGGCAGCGACACGCCACCGTGCTCCCAGGCGCGCATGGTCAACCCGGAGCAGTCGAACGTGTCCGGCCCGGTCGCCGCCCACTCGTAGGGCTTGCCGATCTGGGCCCGCGCGAAGGCGATGGCGGCTGAGGCACCGGAGGACGTGCCCGCGGACGACCCGCCGGAGCCGCCCGACGGCGCCCCGCTGCCGCTGTTCGAGCCGCCGGACGAGGAGCCACCGGAGGAGTGGCCATTGTCCCGGTCCGAGGCGGCGGCCCGGCGCTGCTGCGCGGCCCGGCGTTGCTGGGCCCGCCGGGCCTGCTCCGCGCGCTCGGCTCGAGCCCGCTCGAGACCCGCCTGCCGCGCCCGTTCCAGCCGCACCGACGTGCTCCGCGCCGTGGCCAGCGCGACGATCAGTGCCTTGCGTTCGCTGGCCATCGCCGCCACGGCTTGCTGCTGGGCCGCCAGCTTGCCCTCGGCGGCCACCTTCGCGGCCTCGACCGCGGTCGCGGCGTCGGTGCGCGAGGCCACCAGGTGCCGGGCCCGCTGCTGGAGGACACCCGCGGCAACCTCGGCCGCGCGGAGGGCGGACAGGGCGCGCCGACGGGAGTCGCCGATGGAGTCGATCGCCGAGGCGCGGTCGATCAGGTCCTGCGGGCCACTCGACGAGAGGAACGCGGACAGCCCGCCCAGGTCGCCGCCCTCGCGGTAGGCCGCCGCCGCGAACTTGCCCAGCTCGCGTCGCGCCGCGTCAACGTCGCGCTGCGCATCTGCGGCCTTCTGCTGCGCCACGACGGCGGCCTGCTGGGCCTGCTCGAGCCGGAACCGCGCGCCGTTGTAGGCCTCGACCGCCTGGGCCACCTCGGTGGCCAGCTGCGCGGAGCGCGCGCTGGCAGCGGCGAGCCTCGCCTCGATCTGCCCGACGCTCGCGGCGGTGCTGGCGACGGCCGACTGGCTGCGCTCCACCTCGCGCGCGCTGGGGAAGGCCGGGTCGGCGGCGGCGGGGCCGGCAAGCAGCCCGAGCGTGAGCGAGCCGACCGCGACCAGCGCCACGGCCGCCGAGAGTCGGGTCGCAGCACGTCGTACGGCGTGTCGGAGCACCGGTTCTGGACCCCCCTCGGGTCGCTGTGGTAACAGCAGCCCCGCTAGAGAACACCCGTCACACTGGTGCGGTCAAGGGCCGCGGGACCCGCCCGGGCTCGATCGGTGAAAAGAACCGCGGCCCCGAGCTCGACAGCGCGTACGACGGCCCTTACCGGCTGAGTTCGGGCGTTTCCGTCAGAAACCTTTTCCTGACGGCCTCGGGATGCTTGACTGTGCCCACGCCCCGGACCCCGGCGGACCGTCTGTGACGGCCGGATGTGTGAGTTGGGCGAGTTCACCCTTAGCCCTACCGAGCAACGTTCGGCATCGCCTGACGGCTTGCCCGTTGTTCAGGCACCTGTATCTCGGCGGAACAGGTGCTGGGGCTGCGGGGCTGTGAAAAGGGCGCCCTTTCTCCCCCGTGTGAGTCACTTCCGCGGACGGCCAGGAGAGAGGGCGTTCTTTCGCGTAGGGGCCTTAGGTAAACGGATCGTGACAGTCCAGCCTTCGGTGCGGCGGTGAGTTCCGGCTTCTGATGAGGTCTAAAGGCCAGCACCCCGACCGCTGACCGAAGGGCACTCGAGATGGCGAGCACGGACGATCCGACGGAAGCGCCCGCGCGCAGGCGAGGCATCAACTGGCGCCGAGTGCTCCTGCCCGCCGTCGTGCTGGTGGTCGCCCTGTTCGTCGTCATGCCGGTGGCCGGCACGCTGTCCGGCAAGCTGAGCAGCGTCACGGAGAACGACCAGGCGGCCTTCCTGCCCGACTCCGCCGAGTCGACCAAGTCACTGGAGCTCGAGACCCAGTTCGCCGGCGATCAGGACATTCCGGCACTGATCGTCTGGGAACGCACCAGCGGGCTGACCGACGCCGATCTCGCCGCGGTGGCCGAGGCACGGACGCGGCTGACCGAGGTCGACGGCGTCGCCGGTCCGGCCTCCGAGCCGATCCCGAGCGAGGACGGCCAGGCGGTCCAGGTCGTCGTACCGCTGCCTGGCGACAACACGGCATTCGAGACGCTGCCGGGAATCGTGGAAGACGTCACGACGGCCGCCGAGATCGAGGGTCTGCCGAGCTACGTCACCGGACCCGGCGGTCAGTTCGCTGACTTCGCGGCCGCGTTCGAGGGCATCGACACGAACCTGCTGTTCACCACCGTCGGCGTCATCCTCATCATCCTGTTGCTGATCTACCGCAGCCCGGTGTTCATCCCGGTGCTCCTGTCCGCCGGATTCGCTTTGGTGCTCGCGCAGGCGGTCGTCTACCTGCTCGCCAAGGCAGGGGTCTTCACCGTGGACGGCCAGAGCCAGGGCATCCTGTCGGTGCTCGTGCTGGGGGCGAGCACCGACTACGCGTTGCTGCTGATAAGCCGGTTCAAGGAAGGGCTGCACCAGGAGGACTCCTGGACGGTCGCCATGCGAGGCGCGCTCAGAGGTGCCTGCCCGCCCATCCTCGCCTCTGGCGCAACGGTCGTGCTCGGGCTGCTCTGCCTGTTGCTGTCCGACCTGAACAGCAACAAGTCACTCGGACCCGTCGGCGCCATCGGAATCGTCTGCGCGATGTTCTCGATGACCGTCTTCCTCCCGGCGCTGCTCATGGTCTTCGGCCGCTACTGGTTCTTCCCGTTCGTACCTCGCCACGACGACGTCGTGACGCACGACCGCGGCGTGTGGGGCGGTGTTGCCCGGCTGATCGGACGACGGGCCCGGGTGGTCTGGATCACGGTGGCGCTGGTGTTGACCGGTGCTGCTCTGTTCACCACCCAGCTCGACGCGACCGGTCTGACCACCGCGGAGCAGTTCACCACCGACGTGGACTCCGTCCAGGGGCAGGAAGTTCTCGCCCGGCACTACCCGGCGGGGTCCGGCGTGCCCGCGAGCGTCATCGGCGACGAAGCGGATGCATCCCCGCTCCTTGACGTGACGCGTGGAGTTGCGGGTGTCGCCGACGCCCAGCTGTTCACGGAGGAAGGGGCGCAGACACCCAAGGTCGTCGACGGCAAGGTGCAGGTGCAGGCCGTCCTCACCGACCCTGCCGACAGCCCCGAGGCCGAGGACACGGTGCTGCGCCTGCGGTCCGCGGTCGACGAGATCGGCGAGGACGTCCTCGTCGGCGGCGGCACGGCCGTGGTCTACGACATCAAGCAGGAGTCCGCGCGCGACACCCGCGTCATCATCCCGGCGGTCCTCGTGGTGATCCTGCTGGTGCTGGCGCTCCTGTTGCGCGCGGTAGTGGCACCGCTCCTGCTGGTCGCCACTGTCGTGCTCTCGTTCTTCGCCACGCTCGGAATCTGCTCACTCGTCTTCGATCACATCTTCGGTTTCGCCGGTGCGGACCCGTCGTTCCCCTTGTTCGCGTTCGTGTTCCTGGTGGCACTCGGCATCGACTACAACATCTTCCTCATGACCCGGGTGCGCGAGGAGACGCGTATCCACGGCACGAGGCAGGGCACGCTGAAGGCACTCGCCGTTACCGGCGGGGTCATCACCTCCGCCGGCATCGTGCTCGCCGCGACGTTCTCGGCCCTCGGCGTGCTGCCGCTGGTGCCGTTCGCCGAGCTGGGGTTCGCCGTCGCCTTCGGCGTCCTGCTCGACACCCTGATCGTGCGCTCGTTGCTCGTGCCGGCACTGGTCTATGAGCTCGACGACAAGGTCTGGTGGCCCAACACGGTCCGCCGCACCCCCGCCGCGGAGGCAACCCCGCCGAGGCAACGCTCATCGGGTGAGCCCGACCGGACAGCAATTCCGCGCGAGGGTTGACGGGCCTGCGGGCTGCGAGTAGGAACGCCAGAACGGAGTCCGCGCGATGGCCGCTCTGTTCGAGGCGGGCACCTTCCCTCTGACCAAAGGGGTTGCTCGTGTCTCGTCGACCCGGCACGATCCTGCTCGTCGTCCTGGCTCTTCTGGTGACACTGGCGCCCGCCAGTGCCTCTGCCGACCTGGCGCCACCGTGGTGCGGCGACCCCGTCGCCGACGCCGCCGGCAGCTTGCCGGACGGCACGCAGGCCGGCCAGCCCGTCGGCAGCTTCCCGCACATCCCCTACTACGCCATCCGCTGCACCCTCGAGGACATCGTGGCGAACAGCCAGGGGCGGATGTCGTTGGAGGTGATCGGCAAGTCGGCGCTCGGCCGCGACCTGTTCCTCGTCACGGTGAACGCGCTGGACACCGCCGAGCAGCGCCGGGACTTCCAGGCCTGGCAGCAAGTGCGGAAAGTCGCGTTGACGGACCCGGCCCGCGGGCAGCAGCTCGTCGCCGACGCGGGAGACAACATCAAGATTCCGCTGTTCGTCCAGGGCGCGATCCACGGAAACGAGTTCGAGGGCGTCGAGGCCATCTTCGAGACGCTCCGCAAGCTCGCGACCACGCCGTACGGCGCCGACCCCGAGGTTGATGCCGTCCTTGACCACACCGTCATGCTGTTCAACGTCATCCAGAACCCGGACGGCCGGGTCGCCGGCACGCGGGCGAACGGCAACGGTTTCGACCTGAACCGCGACTTCATGACCCAGTCTCAGCCGGAAACCCGGGCCTCCGTCTCGATCATGCAGAAGTGGCTGCCGCCGGAGACGCTCGACCTGCACGGCTACGTCACGCCGACGCTCATCGAGGCGACGACCAAGCCGCACAACCCCAGCATCGACTACGACCTCTGGCTGAAGTGGAACCAGGGCCGCATCGATGCCAACGAGGCGGCCATGACGGCCGCCGGTTACGACATCACCCGCCCGGTCAACGACTGGTGCTCCGACGGCGAACCCGCTCCGGCAAGTGGCATCTGCCCGGACGGCGAGGAGGCAGGCCCTGCCGAGGCGGAAGGCTGGGACGACTGGGGACCGTTCTACACCCCGATGTACTCCCAGCACGTCGGGCTGAACGGCTCGACGGTCGAGATGTGCAACTCCACCGGAACCGGCTGCCTGACCAGCCCTGCGTCGACGGCCACGCGAGGTCGCCTGGGCTCGCGCATCATCCAGCAGACGGTGGTCTGGTCCTCGACCCTGTACGACCTCGCGAACCGCAACGAGCTGCTCCACGACGAGCTCGAGCGCTACCGCCGTGGCGTGGCGAATGAACCGCGACCCGAGTGCTGCCCGCCGCCGTTCGACGTGGACAACAACTGGATGGAGGAGTTCCCGACTGCCTACATCATCCCGATGGGCGACGGACAGCGCAGCGAGCCGGAGGCGAACCGCCTGGTCGACTGGTTGCTCTTCAACGGGATCCTCGTCGATGAGCTCAAGCAGGACTACGCGTTCGACGGCGTGACCTACTCCACGGGCTCGTACGTCGTGCACATGGCCCAGGCGCACCGCGGCCTGGCGGACACGGCGCTGAGCGTCGGCGTCGACATCTCGAACGACATCTCGATCCTCTACGCGCCCCCGGCTGCATGGAGCCACGGCTACCTGTGGGGTGCCGACGTGGCGGTGGTGCCGCGCGGAGCGGCGTTCACCCCGAACACGAACCGGATCCTCAAGGCCAGCCACCTCCTTGGTGGCGTCGAACCCGGTTCGGCCAGCGGATATGCCATGGCGATCGACTCACCGACGGCGGTCCGGACCCTCAACGCACTGATGGACGACGGCCTCACGGCGAAGCTGGCGTTGACGTCGTTCACGACACCGAGTGGTCGGCTCATGCCGGCAGGCAGCGCGATCTTCGACGCCGGCTCGGCGACCAAACCGCGGTTGGCCGCGACCGGTCGGGCCAACGACGTCTGGTTCTACCGCACCAGCGGCGCGGGCCCGGCAACCGAGCCGATCGACCGCAAGCCGCGAATCCTGGTCCTGACCGGCGCCCTCAACCAAGACGTCTGGTCGCTGCAGAACCTCGGGTTCACACCGGACTTCATGTCGACAGCGGCCATCAACAGCGCTCCAACCGACCCGCTGCCGAACTATGACGTGATCTGGAACACCGGCGGCTATCCGTCGGCTGCGAATGCAACGGCACGGGCCCGGCTGCAGAGCTTCTTCGCCGCGGGCGGCGGCTACATCGGCGCCGGGACTGAATGGCGCCAACTTCCTGACGAACGGCGGCCTCGTGTCCGGTTTGGTCGCGGCTGCGGTCCCCGGTCCGGCTCCGGGGTCAGTGGCATCGTCAACTGGAACAACGTCGGCGGGGCGGCAAGCCCGATCACGGGGGCGAGTCCCGCCCGGGACACGGCGATCATGGACCCGCCGACCTGGTTCACCTCGGTCCCGGCGACGATGACCGCCGATGGCCGGTTCCCGGCGACCGCGGGGGACATCCTCGCCTCCGGGATGTGGCTCATGACCGACGCGCAAAAGGCCTCCACGCCAAATGCCGCCGTGATCGCGCACGGAACCACAACAGCGGGCGCCGCCCGGGTGACGACGTTCGCGATGAACCCGCTCTACCGCGCAGACCCGGAGCGCGAGTGGTCGATGGTCGGACTGGCGGCCTACTGGGCGGACAAGTAGGCCGCGGGCCGAGAGGCTCTCCGGCGGCCGCCGGCGCTAGCTGGGAGCCGGCGCCTGCTGCTCACTCCGGCGCGGCCAGCGCTCCCGGTTGCAGTCGCTGGTCTCTCCGCAGAGAGACCACCAGCATGTTGACGCTGAGCAGAAACACCCAGACCGGGAACAGCAATGTCGCCCAGACGGTCCGGGGAGGAGCGAAGAGCAGCACCAGAGTCGTTACATACCCGATCACCACGAGCCAACCGGGAACGATCCCTGTACGTCGACCCAGGTTGGTGACGACCAGCGTGAAGACGGCTGCCATCCGGATGCCGAACGTCCCCAGAAGTGCGGACACGATCCCGTTGGTCAGACGTGCGTCGGCACTCGTCACAGGCTCAGTTCCGCCGTACAGGTCAAGGAGCGCCCCGGTCACCGCGGCCGACGTGAAGAGCATGGCGACAAAGAGGAGCCCCGAACCGAGAAACGCGGTAGCGAAGAACCTGTCCTCGAGATCACCCAGACGGGACCGGATGACACCGATGAACCAGAGGAAGGCGATCCCGGCGTACGGGATCAGAGCGATGGCGACGCCGGCGGCCCGTCGATGTGAGTCCTGCGTGAACCACTCCGAGGGATCTCGGTCGCGGGGCATCGCCCACTGGGTCAGGAGGATGGCTGTCGTCAGCAGGAGCGCGAAGACGATCCCCGCGATCGCGGCCGCGCGGGGAGTCCGTACCTCACGTTCGAGCGAGCCGGGCTGGTTGATCATGAGCGACGCTAGCTGCCGGGAGGCGGTTCAGGACTCTCGAGGGCGGCCAGCACCTCGTCGGCGCGGGTCTGGGCGTGGCCTCGGGACTCGGCCAGCTCACCGTCGGACTGCCCCGTCGGGCTCGTGCCGGCCCGAAGCAGGACATCGGAGTCAAGGGCTTGGCTGAGCGCCTTTACCGCCTCGGACACCCGAGAGGCTCCGGCAGAGCGTTCTGCCCCCGAAGCCGTGCCGGCGAGCTGAGACAGGTCCGTCAGCAGCTCATCCAAGCGGGGTTTGCCGCGACGCCAGCGCTGGGCGACCTCCTCCACCGACGCTGTCCGGTCGGTGACGGAGGGCATGAGCGTGTCTGCGGCCCACCGTGCCTCCAACGACTTGGCGGCGAAGTCTGCGTCCCACGTGCGGCGACGCCTCGCGGCGAGGACGAACCAGGCGATGCCGCCCGCCACGGCCGCGACGAGGAGGAGCCAGAGCCACCACGGCCAGCCCGTCGTCTCGTCGCTGGCCGCGGCCGCTGCGCTCTCGGTCGGCGTCGGGGACTCGCTTGTTTCCTCTTCGGTCGGGGTCGACGTGACGGTCGCTGTGGCGGTCGTTCCGGACGGCCTCGCGATGATGGTCCGGGTCGCCGTGGCGGTCGTCGCGGGTGCGGTCGTCGCGGGTGCGGTCGTCGCGGGCGCGGTCGTCGCGGGCGGGTCGTCGCGGGCGGATCGTCGCTGGCGCGGTCGTCGCGGGCGCGGTCGCGGAGGGCCCAGCAGCTGTGCGGCTCACGGTCACGGACCGGCTCCCCGTCGGCTCGGGGAGATTCTCCCCGCCCTCGCAACCGGCCAGCATCATCCCGGCAATCAGCGCAAAGGCGCCAACACCTACCCTGCAGCGGTTGCGTTCGGCCACGGTCATGGCGAGACGTCCTACTGCCTGGCCATGGCGATGCGGAGACGTTCCTCGGCATCGATGAAGTGGTCGTGGTCGTCCTTTCCCAGGTCGATCTGCACCCAGTGGATCTTGCCGGTGAACCGGCTGGTTGCGCGGTGTAGTCGGGGCTGACGGTGGTGCCGGACTCGTAACCGATGTCGGTGGTCTCGTCGGCCGAGAAGACCATCGGCTGGGTGGCGCCGACCCTGCCAGCGCCGGCCGCGGTGCCGTCGTAGTACAGGGTGACGTCGCCGCCCTTGGCCAGCCCGCCACCGTCGTAGGCGAACTCCATGCGCACCTGGTGAGTCCCCGCCGGGATGGGGAGTCGGCCTCGGTCGCGAACTCCTGGATGCCGAGCACGTTGTAGACGAACTTGGCCTTGCCGTCCTTGACGTAGACGGCCCACCCACCGAACCGGCCACCCTGGGCGATGATCACGCCGTGGCGCCAGCCGTCCGGCACGTCGACCTCGGCGGTCACCGAGAAGGACTTGTTCTTGATGCTGACCACGCTGCTCTCCGAGAGGCGGCCCATGCCCGCGAAGAACAGCTGGGAGTTCGCCGCGGATGAGGGTTGGTCGGCCCGCCAGCTCGGGGTTCGAGCCGTTCGCCGGTACGGTCGTCCAGGGGGATCACGTTGTACTTCGTGGCCTCGATCAGCCACAGCCGTTGCAGCTTGGCCAACATCTCCGGGTCCTCGTCGCGCGAGGTTGCGGGCCTGGCTGTAGTCGCTGTTGCCGTCGTACAGCTCCCAGACGTCGTCATCGAAAGCAGGAAGCACGCCGCCGACCATGATCCAGGGCGTCTTGTGCTTGGTGACCGCGCTCCACCCCTTGTGGTAGATGCCGCGGTTGCCGAACATCTCGAAGTACTGCAGGTCGTGGCGCTCTGGAGAGTCCGCCTCGTTGAAGGTGTAGAGCATGGAGGTGCCCTCCATCGGCGACTGCTAGCACGCCGTTGACCATGGTGGGCTCCGGGCAGGCCGGCGGCCTCCAGGATCGTCGGGGCCACATCGATAACGTGGCTGAACTGGGACCGCAGCCCGCCAGCCTCCTCGATGCCTGCCGGCCAGTGCACGATCGTTCCGTTGCGGGTGCCACCCCAGTGCGAGGCGACCTGCTTGGTCCACTGGAGGGGAGTGTTCATCGCCCACGCCCATCCGACCGAGTAGTGGTTGTAGGAGTCCGGCCCGCCGAAGTGGTCCATCTTGCTGACCATGAACTCGGGGGTCTCGAGCGCCGCCATCCCGTTGAAGTTCGCCATCTCGTTGAAAGCGCCGTTCATGGTTCCCTCGGCGGACGCGCCGTTGTCGCCGATGATGTAGTAGATGATCGTGTCGTCGAGGACGCCAAGGTCGTCGATGGCATCGACCAACCTGCCCACGTGGTGGTCGGTGTGCTCCAGGAACCCGGCGTAGACCTCCATCTGGCGGGCCAGCACTGGCTTGAGCTCGGCGGGCATGTCGTCCCACGCGGTGATCTCGTCGTGGCGTGCAGTCAGCTCGGCGCCAGCGGGGATCACCCCCAGCTCCTTCTGCCGGGCGAAGGTGCGCTCGCGCTGGACGTCCCACCCGTCGTCGAACTCGCCGGCGTACTTGTCGACCCATTCCTTGGGCACGTGGTGCGGGGCGTGCGTGGCACCCGGGGCGAAGTAGACGAAGAACGGCTTGTCCGGCATCAGTGCCTTCTGCTGGCGCACCCAGTTCACCGCATGGTCCGCCAGATCCTCCGTCAGGTGGTAGCCCTCCTCCGCGGTCGCGGGCGGCTCGACCGGTGTCGTGCCCTCGTACAGCGCCGGGTCGTACTGGTTGTTCTCGCCGCCGATGAAGCCGTAAAAGGTCTCGAACCCGCCGCCGCCGGACGGCCAGGCGTCGAACGGGCCCATCGGGGACGACTGCCAGACCGGCACCTCGTGGCACTTGCCGAACTGTGCGGTCGAGTAGCCGTTCAGCTTCAGGGTCATCGCCAGCGGCGCCTTGGTGTTGGGCAGCACCGAGCTGTTGCCAGGAGCCGAGGTCGCGGTCTCGGTGATGCTGCCCATCCCGACCGAGTGGTGATTGCGACCGGTCAGCATCGCCTGCCGCGTGGGGGCGCACAGTGCCGTGGTGTGGAACCGGTTGAACCGCAACCCGCCGGCGGCCAGCCGATCCGCGGTCGGCGTCCGGCAGGGGCCACCGAACGTGGTCGACGCCCCGAAACCCACGTCGTCGAGCAGCACGATCAGGACGTTCGGCGCCCCCGCGGGTGGGCGCAACGGCTCAATGGGAGGGAACGCCGTGTCTGGATCCTTCGCATCGAAAGTCGTCAGGCCCGGCGCCGGCCGGTGCGGGATCGGCAACATCGCGCGCGCATGCCTGTCGGGACTCATGGGTTGCTCCGATCGCGGGGCGTCTCGCCGACCCGGGCGAGCTCATCGACGGGCCGAACGTACGACCGCCAGTGCGACACGGCATCATCCGCGGCGGGGCATTCTCCGGCATCAAAGTCATCCCGAGTGGGTGATCCCTGCTGTGACGCGCTCAGACGACCGTGGGTCACGCACGTTAGATCCATCGACCACCGCCGAGGGACGAAGGAGGCAGGAGGCGATGGCCACGGCGAAGGCGACGGGACACAAGGGCATGGTGTGGCTGGCCGGCGGCACGCGTGCGCATGGGCGACGAACGGTTCTACCCCGAGGAGAGTCCCGTCGTCGAGCGCCTGGTGGACGGCTTTTGGGTCGACGAGCACCCGGTGACCAACGCGAAGTTCCGTCGATTCATCGCTGACACGGGACACGTCACCATCGCTGAGCAGGCGCCGGACGAGAGCGACTTCCCGGACGCGCGGGAGGAGGACCTGACACCGGGTTCTCTCGTGTTCCGCCCCACACCGGGGCCGGTCCCACTCGACGACTGGCAGCGCTGGTGGGCATGGGTACCCGGTGCTGACTGGCGGCACCCCGGCGGACCCGGGACAACGCTGCACGGCCTGGATCTGCATCCCGTGGTGCACGTGGGTCTCGAGGACGCTCGGGCCTACGCCGCATGGGCGGGAAGGCGCTGCCGACCGAGGCAGAGTGGGAGTTCGCGGCGCGGGGTGGTCTCGACGGGGCGACCTACGTGTGGGGGGAGGAGTTCATGCCGCGGGGACGTGTGATGGCCAACACCTGGCACGGTCGATTCCCGTGGGAGAACCTGCGACCGCACGGCTACGAGCGGACCTCGCCCGTGCGGAAGTTTCCCCCCAACGGATACGGCTTGTACGACGTGGCCGGAAACGTCTGGGAATGGACAGCCGATCCGTGGACTGATGATCACGCCGCCGATAGCCACGAGCACGAGGAGCACTCCTGCTGTGCTCCGACATCGCGCCTGTCGGAGGACGACAGACGCGTCACGAAGGGCGGGTCCCACCTGTGCGCGCCGTCATACTGCCTGCGCTACCGCCCCGCTGCGCGGCAGGGTCACGCCGTCAGGAGCACGACCGGTCACCTGGGCTTCCGTTGTGTCGCGCGACCTTCACCGTCCAGCTGAGCAATCAAGCCACCACGGGCAGTTGACTGCAGCGGCTCAGGTGCTCGACGCCGAGGGTGAGGTCGAGGGCGCGCTCGTCGTGGCCGGTGGCTCTTCTTGCGCGTCGGCGATCGCCTTCTCCAGGGCGGCGATGGTCGCTGCATCAACGGTGCCCGTTTGCTTGACACCGAGCTCCTTCTGGAACTTCTTCAGCGCCTCGGTCAGCGCCGGTGTCCACTTTCCGTCGACCGGACCATCCCAGAATCCCGCCAGTTTGAGTGTCTGCTGCACGGCGGCCGTGGACGCAACCTCTTGCACGGCCGTGGCCCCGCCCTTGGCTGCCAGGTCGGCCTGGAGCGCGTCTGCGGTGGCCTTGTCGACCGTTCCCGTGTTGGGCAGGCCGTGCGCCTTTTGCAGGGCGAGGACGGCGTCGACCGTCGCCGGGCCGTAGACCCCGTCGACCTCGGCCTCGTAGTAGCCGGCGTCGCGCAGTGACTTCTGTAGTGCCGTCGTGTAGTCGCGCACTGCCTTCTCGGCTTGCTTCTGCCGCTCGTCGGTGAGGCATCCCGCGTCGGAGAGCAGCCGAAGCCAGGACATCTCCAGGGCCACGGCGGCAGCGTTGAACTGCTGCGAGGCCTGTGTCAGCGGAGTCTCGTCAGTGATGCCCTCTCGGGCGGTGCTGAACTGCGCTTCGGCGTCCTGCACGAGCTTGACCGTGGCCGCCGGCAGCAAAGGCGTGGGGCTGGCCGTGCCGGTCGAGGTAGTCGCTGTCGCTGACCCGGGGGTGCTCAGCGCCGCCAGCTCGGCCTTCGCATCCGCCAGCTCCTGCTCCGCGTCGGCGAGGGCCTCGTTCGCCGCCACGGCTTCCTCGGCTCCCGCCATGACATCCTCACGGGGCTGCGCCAGGTCGGTGCCCGCATCATTGACATCGCCGACGGTCGTGGCGGTATTCGTGAGCACGTCGCCGTACCGATCGATGGCTGTGATGTAGGACTCGCTCGCGCCGCAGAATGCCGCCGACTTCTCCACAAGATCAGCCTTGGCCTCGACGAGGGCCTTCTCCTTGGCAGCCACCCGTGCCTCGGCGGCCTTGAGGTCAGAGTCTCCGTCGCCACCACTGTCACACCCGGCCAATACGGACATGAGCAAAGCCCCAGAGACGACGAAGCCGGCGAGCGCCCGGCCATCACTCTCCCGCAGCCCTCGCGCGATGCGTAGCACCGTGCCTCCCTGCTAGACCACCGTCCTCGCCGTGTGCTTGCGGTGCGACCCGCGAGCGACAGCCCGATGCGTCAACGGTGCTGGGGTTGGGCGCCGCCGACACCATCCAAGGCGGATGAAACGAGTGTCCGAACTCGTCACCGAGGTGAGTAGAGCCAGGGTTCCGTGATGTCGAGGAAGGTGGGCTCGCCGATCTCGAGCTTGCCCATCTCCGCCATCTGGGCCTGCACCTCAGGCGGCATCTCCTTGCGCTCGCCCTCGCGGGCCTCCGCCTCGGACGTGAAGTAGAGCACCGCGGTGTAGGCCCCGCCGTCGTGCCCTGCCCCGATACTGCCCAGGACATCCGGGCGGAACTTGCCCCACTCCTCCGGGTTCTCTTGCATCAGCTCACGCGCCCGTGCCGGGTCGCTGCTGCGGCCCTGGATGACCTGGACGAACGTTGCCTTGTTCGGGTCACCGGGCAGGTCGACGTCCACGTCGGTGCTGTCCTTGAACGTCGGCTCGTCGGTGAAGAGCTTCGATGTCTGCGCCCACCACGCGTCCTGCTCAGGCCGCTCGCTGTTGCGCCGCGCCGCGTCCTCGCTCTCGAAGCGGGCGATGGCGATGAACTCGCCGTCCCGAGTGACCCCCGCGGTCGAACCGAGCCACCCGGTCGCCCCCGGCGCCAGCTCCTGGGCCCACTGGTCAATCGCCGTGTGTGCCTCGCTGGCGTCGCTGACCTTTCCTTGGATGACCTGAACGAACATCTCGAACCTCCTCGACTCGGCGTACGCGGATGTCAGCGCCCTGGCACGTCGTGTGCCATGTCGTATGCGTAGTCCCCTCCCTCGTCGGCCGTCTCGGTCGCGACGTAGACAGCCGGCCGGTCCCGTCGTGTCCCCGCGTCATCGGGACCACCGGTCCACTCGTGCGCCAGGTCGTACTCGAGATCGACCTGAAGCTCGGTCTCCGCGGCGATCTCGGCACCGTTGCGCCCGTCTGCGTCACCCACGGCTGACCTCCCGCTCCCAGGGATCGAGCCCCCACTCTTCCCCTCGCTGGCCAGGCTGCCAAGACCTCCAGCAGGATCTTTCGCCTCTGTCGCTCAGGGCTCCCGCAGCGAACCCTGTGGACAACGGCGGACTACTGGGTTCGCCTGTGAAACGCATGCAGGAGACCCTCATGAAGGCACTCGTCTACCACGGTCCGGGCCGGAAGAGCTGGGACGAGGTTCCCGACCCCGTTCTCACCGACGCCACGGACGCCATCGTGCGCATCGACTCCACGACCATCTGCGGGACCGACCTGCACATCCTCAAGGGCGACGTTCCCGCCGTCACCGAGGGCAGGATCCTCGGGCACGAGGGTGTCGGAACCGTCGTGGCTGTCGGCCCGTCGGTCCGCAACTACGTCGCCGGCGACCGCGTCATCATCTCGTGCATCAGCTCGTGCGGCGTCTGCTCCTACTGCCGCAGCGGCAACCCGTCGCACTGCCTCGCCGACGAAGGCGCAGCCGGCATCGGCTGGATCCTCGGTCACCTCATCGACGGCACGCAGGCCGAGCTGGTCCGGATCCCGTTCGCCGACAACTCGCTCTACAAGCTGCCGGACGGCATCGCGGACGACGCGGCGCTGCTGCTGTCGGACATCCTGCCCACCGGCTTCGAGATCGGCGTGCAGTACGGGCGGGTGCAGCCCGGTGACACGGTCGCCGTCGTCGGCGCCGGCCCGGTCGGCCTCGCCGTCATCGCCACTGCCTCGCTCTACGGCGCGGCCCAGGTCATCGCCATCGACCTGGACGACAACCGGCTCGAGGTCGCCCAGACGGTCGGCGCCACCCACGGGGTCAACTCAGGTGCGGCTGACTGGAAGGAGCAGGTGCTCGCCCTGACGGACGGCTACGGCGTCGACGTCGCGGTCGAGGCGGTCGGGCTCGCTGCCACCTTCGACATGTGCACCCAGCTGGTGCGACCCGGCGGCAACATCGCGAACGTCGGCGTGCACGGCAGGGCCGTGCAGCTGCACCTGCAGGACCTGTGGATCAAGAACATCAACATCAGCATGGGGCTGGTGAACACCACGACGCTCGGGATGCTCCTCAAGCTCGTCGCCCAGCACAAGCTCCCGGTCGAGAGGTTCATCACGCACAAGTTCGCGCTGGACGACGTGATGTCGGCCTACGAGACCTTCGGGAACGCCGCGGAGACGCGCGCTCTGAAGGTGCTCATCAGCCGCTAGAGAAGCTCGGCGAGCATCGCCGCCGCCCGTGCCGCCCCGTCTGTCTCGACGGGGCGGTACGCGACGTCGCGGCCAATCTCCTCGGCGATGGCCTGCGCGATCACGCCGGCGTCCGCCGTTGCGAAGTCCATCGCGCGGCCGGCACCGTAGTTGCCCAGCCGGTGCCGCACGTGGAAGTTCTGCTCGAAGTGGTGCCGCAGCGGGAAGTAGAGGAACGGGCGCCGGTTGGCGGTCAGCTCCATCGACGTCGTCAGCCCGCCCTGCACGACGGCCAGGTCGCACGCGGCCAAGTGCCGGTAGAGATCCGGCACGAAGGGCCGGACCTCGAGCCCCTCCGCCCCCGGCAGGGTCGCCGGGTCGATGCGCGGCCCGGCGACCACGATCATCCGCAGCGCTGGCACCCGCTGCTTGGCCTCCGGGAAGGCCTCGATCACCCGTCGCAGCAGGTGACCGCCGACGCCTGATCCGCCGACCGTGACGATGCAGACCTGCTCGTCCGGCGGCGTAGCCGAGCTCGGACCGCAGCGCCGTCGCGGTCGGCGAGGAGCTCGGGATCGAACCCGGTCACGTAGCCGGTGAAGTCGTAGTGCTCCTGGGTCCAGTCACTGATCAGCGGCAGGTCCGGCCCGAAAGCGTCGGGCACGACGTCGTCGGGGTTGCCCACGAAGAGAGCGCGGTCGCGCAGCCGCGGGAAGCGCGCGATGTGCTCGATCATCTCCGCGTTGTAGTCCGCGGTGAGGAACGACTCCCGCTCTCCACCGTCGGGCATCGGCAGCCAGCCGACGAAGTCGGTCAGCCAGACGTACGGCGCCCGCTTCTGCTCCGGGTTCTCGTGCAGGTAGTAGTCGAGCTCCCACGCCTCGTCGCCGATCCACAGGTCGTACTGCTCGTCGCGGACAAGGTCGTGGAAGACCATGAAGTTGGCCAGCAGGATCTCGTCCATGCGGCGGATCGCCTGGAAGCAGTGCAGGTCGTGCTCGGCGCTCTCACTCTCGATGTGTCCCGACTCGTTGGCGAGATGAGCGCTGGCCGGATGGATCCGCTCGCCGTGCGTCTCGAGCACTCTCGTCACGGGGTTCTGCGCGAGCCAGTCGATCTCGAGGTCGGGATGCAGCTGTCGCAGCTCGGCTGCGATCGCCACATCGCGCTGGGCGTGACCGAGCCCGATCGGCGAGGAGATGTAGAGCGCCCGCTTGCGCCGCGACCTGCCGCGCGCCCACCGAGGTGACGGCGGCGGAGGACACGCGAAGTCCCGCAACAGGAGGTTTGTCTTGACCGGGTCGCGTACGTGCGGCGCATGACCCGATCCCTCGAGCAGGACCAGCTGAGCGCCCGTGTGTTCGGCGAGGGCGCTCCCGCGCGACGACGAGATGACCTCGTCGTGCGTCCCGTGCAGGACCAACACCGGGCACTGCACCCGCTTGGCCACGTCGCGGATCTCCTCGGGGTCCAGGCCGGGTGCCTCCCCCGTGAGGACGAGCGTCTCCCCCGTCGTCTCGAGACCCCAGCCGACGCAGTCCTCGATCGGCTTCGTCGAGTGCGGCTCGACGAAGATCTTCGAGAAGAAGAACTCGAGGAAGCCCTGGTAGTCCCGCAGCCAGTAGTGCTTGTTGTACTTCGCCCAGCCCTCGTCGGTGTCGAGGGGCTCGGTCCACGGGTGGGCCAGCCGTTCGGTGATGGGCTTGCCACCACCTTGGTAGGCCGGACCGATGAAGACGGCTCCGTCCACGCGCTCCGGGTGTTCCGCGGCGAGCAGGAGCCCGCGCTGGGCCCCCATCGAGAAGCCGACGATGATCGCGCGGTCGGTGCCCGTCGCGTCCAGCACGGCGAGGGCGTCGGCCGCGTACTCCGTCTCGGCGTACGCCGATGCCTCGGTCGGCCGGTCCGATCGCCCGTTGCCGCGACCGTCGAAGGTGACCACCCGGCAGTGGCGGGCCAGGTAGGGGATCTGCATCTTCCACTGGCGCGCGTGGATGATCGTCCACGTCGGCAGCAGCAGCACGGTCGGCTCGCCTCGGCCGTAGACCTCGTAGAAGATCCGCACGCCGTCTCGCTCGACGTACCCCTCGGTGTCGGGGTAGCAGGCCCGCGACTGCTCTCGCGACGCGGTCATGCCGACAGCCGCCGATCCACCCAGTCGAGCAGCTGTTGGTGGCCGTCGGTGATGCCCGACAGGCGATCGAGCATGATGCCCTCGTTGAACGTCATGACGAGACTGACGAGTGCCTCGAGGGGTATGTCGATCCCGAACTGCTCGCGCGGCTCGGCGAAGGCCTCCATCAGCACGGCTCGCCACTCCGCGTGCACCGCGGCGAGGTGCTCGCGCAGCTCGGGCCGGTTCCAGGCGAGTGCCTGCAGCTCGAGCCAGATCTTCTCGTACGCCGAGTCGTCGCTCACCAGGTAGCGCATCGCCGTGCGCCACTTCGCGATGAACGGCAGGTCGGCGGCGTAAAGCTCGCGTTGCCGCGCGATCAGCCGCTCGGTAAACCGCTCGAGGGTGCGGACGAGCAGGTTCTCGACCGACCCGAAGTAGTAGTGCACGAGGCCGTGGTTGACGCCCGCCTCATCTGCCAGCCGCCGCGTGGTGACGCCGGCGTGCCCGGCATCGACCAGCAGGCGCTCGGCCGCATCGAGGAGAGCGTCCTCCGCGGTCGAACGAGCCGTCGACACGATCACGTCGGCGCCCACAGCGTGTTCACGATCTTCCAGCCGTCGGTCGTCCGGGCGAGGTGGACGTACTCCCGGTAGACCGCGGAGCGCACCGTCGCGCTGGCGATGGTGGCGTGGACGTCCTCGACTTTGACGTCGATCTGACGGTCGCCGGGGTCGCGATCGCGGCCGACCCCTCGGCCCGTGGCGTCGACCATCCACGCGGCGGTCGTCTCGTCCAGCGACCGGCCGTCCGGCTCAAGGGCTCGCTTGGCCAGGTCGGGATGCAGGGCCCGCTCCATGCGGGCAGCGTCACCGTCGAACCAGCCGTCGAAGTAGTCGAGGACGGCGGCCACGACAGCCGCCTCGATGCTGGTGCGCTCGTCGATGGTCATGTCCAGCCTCCGGGTGCCCGCGGTGACGTCTGTTAGTCGAGTGTCTAAGTCAGACGACTAAAGTGAAGCGCGCGCGGACCGTCGCGTCAATGGGCTTTCGGACTGTCGCTCCTCCGCGGGCGGTCAAGACCTCGCGTGTGATCTACGTCTCCGGTGGGTACCTCCGGTGCACGGGGAGACCGCCAACATGTGCTTGACTCGCTTTTGCCCCCTTTTCCCCTGCTCCCTCAAGGTGATCAACGAGTGCCTGCCGGTAGACACCGGAAGACCCGGCCCCGGACCCTGGCTCGGCGACTGCGCCCCCTCGCGGGGTTCGGCCTGGCTCTGGCGACGGCGATCCCCATCACGGCGAGCGCACAGGTGGCGTCCCCCGAAGAGACCGTGGCCACGACCGCTGCGCCGGCACCGGAGATCGTTCGCACGGAGATGCGTGCCGCGTCGCGGTCGCGGGATCGTGCCCAGCCGGTCAAGGCAGCGAAGCCGGCCGTCAAGCTGAAGCCCCGGTGGACGACGACTCGGCTCAACGTTCGGAGCCGCCCAGGCGAGTCCGCGAAATTGCTCACGGTGCTCGACGCGAGGGTCAAGGTGCTCGTGACGGGCCGGGTGCGCGGCCAGTGGGCAGAGATTGCGCGAAAGGACCGGACGGCGTGGGTGCTCAAGACCTACCTCGCCCGCACCAAGCCGAAGGCGACGACGGCGACGGCCACGCCGACTGGAGTGTCGGGCCGGCCGTGTCCTGACGGCTCATCGGTCGAGAGTGGCCTCCAGGCGAACACGGTGAAGCTCTACCGAGCCGTCTGTGCCGCATTCCCCGCCGTGAGCTCCTGGGGTGGCCGGTCCGGCTCCGGCGACCACGGCGCCGGTCGGGCCTTGGACATCATGTGCACCGGCTCGCTCGGTGACTCGATCGCCCAGTACGTCCGCTCGCACGCCTCCAGCTTCGGCGTGAGCGAGGTCATCTGGGAGCAGCGCATCTGGTCGGTTCAGCGCAGCAGCGAAGGCTGGCGCCCCATGGAGGACCGAGGGTCCACCACGGCCAACCACTACGACCACGTGCACGTATCCGTCTACTGAGACTTGACGCAACGGCCGGTTACGGCGTTCCCACCCCCTGGCCGACGAACTGGAACCAGTTGACGTTGAACAGGCCGCCGTCACCGGGATTGTTGACGAACACGAAGAACATCTCGTGCGTGCCGCCCGGATCCGTCACCGGCATGTTGACGGTGGTCCACCCCTGCCAGTCACCCGTCACCGGCACCGTCACCGTGCCGGCCAGCGGGCCGGTCGGCGAGTCGACGCGCAGCTCGATCCGGCCGCCCGTGCCTGCGGAAGCCACCCGGAAGTCGATCGCATTGATGTTCTGGAGATTCAGCGGCTTGAAGGCGACCCAGTCACCGTGGTCGATGAAGCCGATGTTGATGCCACCGCCCGTATCCGCGGTGTTCTCCGTCTGAACACCCTGCATCGAGGTGAAGAACTCGGCCTGCTTGCGACGCGGCTGCAGGACCGCCTCGTCAGACCCCGAGAGCGCCAGGTTGCCGCCGTTGTCCGTGTACGAGGCGTTGATGACACCGACGATGTTCGCGTTCGCGTCGTGTCCACTGTCAGTCGCGGTCGTGATCGTGCCCTGGCAGCCCGACGTGCTCGATATCGGGTGACCGTGCGAGTCGTGACCAAGGATGTACTGCACCTGAACCCGTGAACAGTCCACCGTCTGGTCCTCGGTGTCCTGGACGACCGCGCGGAACGCAACGTTGTCACCGAAGTCGATCACGCCACCGTCGGGCGGCAGCTCCAGAGTCACCTTCGGAGCCGTGTTGCCCGCGGTGATCGTCACCGTGTCCACGCCGGTCTTGCCCGTTGAGTCGGTAACGGTGAGCCTGGCCTGGTATCGGCCGGCCTGCGTGTAGGTGAACGTCGGGTTCGGGTCCATCGAGTCTGTCGTCCCGTTGCCGTCAAAGTCCCACGCGAAGCGGATCGAGTCACCCGGATCCGGGTCGCGCGACCCCGCGCTCGAGAACGCCACGGTCAGCGGCACCGCCCCGTTGGTCGGTGTGCCACTCGCCTCGGCGATCGGCGACCGGATGCCCTTCACGTAGTCGATCCGGGCGAGCTGGGCGTCTGGGTTCTCCGAGAAGAATCCGTCGCCGTACTCGAGTGTGTAGAGCGAGCCGTCGGGACCGAACTCCATGTCCATGGGGTTGTCGAACACCGTCCCCGGGAGGAATGGGTTGATCTTCAACAGCTTGCCGGCCGAGTCCAGCCGGAACTCCTTGACGTAGTCGCGTGTCCATTCGTAGAACAGCGGCACGCGGTCGAAGTACTGCGGGAACTTCGTCGTGGAGTTCAGGTTCGCGTTGTAGTGGTACAGCGGACCGCCCATCGGGCCGATGCCGCCGGTGCCGAGCTCCGGGAACTCCGAGGACGCGGCGTAGCTGTATGAGACGTCGGGCTGCTGGGTGGGCGGCAGCACGCGCAGGCCGGTGTTGTTGGGCGACTCGTTCACCGGGTTGTCGCAGTCGAAGTAGGGCCCCGACGTCCCCTTGGCAAAATCGTAGTCTCGGTACGGCAGCTCCGGCGTGGCGCAGTAGGGCCAGCCGTAGTTGCCGGGTCCGCGGATCACGGCCCACTTGCCGGTGCCGGCAGGCCCCCGCAGAGACGACGACGAGCCGGCGTCGGGCGAGTAGTCACCCAGGTACAGCGTGCCGTCGGTGTCGGCGAAGAAGCGGAACGGGTTGCGCAGACCCATCACGTAGATCTCCGGCCGCGTCGAGGCGGTGGCCGCGAAGAGGTTGCCGGCCGGGATGGAGTAGGACCCGTTGGCATTGACCTTGATGCGGAGCACCTTGCCGCGCAGATCGTTGGTGTTGGCCGCGCTGCGCTGGGCGTCGTACGCGGGGTTCCTGCGGTTGCGCTCGTCGATGGGCGCGTAGCCGTCGGAGGCGAAGGGGTTGGTGTCGTCACCCGTCGACAGGTAGAGGTTGCCCTGGTTGTCGAAGTCGATCTTTCCGCCGACGTGACAGCAGATTCCCCGGTCGACCGGGACTCTGAGGATCACCTGTTCCGACGCCGGGTCGAGCGCATCACCGACGAGCTTGAAGCGCGACAGGAAGATGGCGCCCTTCCAGGCAGCCCACGTCTGCGCGTTGCCCTCGTCCGGCGCATCGCCGGCCGGCGTGTTCAGCCGCGGCGAGTAGTAGATGTAGACCCAGTGGTTGGACGAGAAGTTCGGGTCGATGGCGATCGACTGGAGGCCCTCCTCGTCGTGGGTGTAGAGCGCCGGGAGGCTGCCCGGCAGCCCGTCGAAGCTGCCGATGACCTTGTTGGTCCGGGTCTGCGGGTCGTGCATCCACACCTTGCCCGGACGGGTGTTGTGCAGCACGCGTAGGTCTGGCAGCACCGCCAGGGCCATCGGCTCGCCGGGCTCGTCGTTGAGCGTCACCTTCTCGAAGTTGGCGTCCACCGTCGCGCCGCAGTCGCCCGCCACCGCACCGGCGGCCCAGCGGATGCCGCCGAGGATGTGGGCGCGGAACAACGGCTCGGCGTAGCTCTCCTGCGTGTGCCCGCCGCCCGTGTACCAAGAGCGGCCACCGACGTAGTCCTGGCACCACGCGGTGGGATGGTCGGCGCCCATCGTGTCGCCCTCGTACGTCGTCCCGTCCAGCGTGGCGAGCACATGCACCTTGCCGCGCGGGTTGGTCCGGAAGTCGTACCACTCGTCAGTGCGGTTCCACCGCTCGGGCAGCATGCTGCTCGAGGGGTGGACCCGGTCGGCCACCTTGACGGTTGCCCGCTGAATGGCCGGGTGGCTCGAGAAGTAGGCGCCCACGAGCTCGCCGTAGAACGGCCATTCGTACTCCGTGTCGGACGCCGCGTGGATCCCCACGTAGCCGCGGCCGGCCCTGATGTAGCGCTCGAACGCCGCCTGCTGCTCGGCGTTGAGCACGTCGCCGGTCGTGCTCAGGAAGATGACCGCCGCGTATTTCGCGAGCTCCCTGTCATTGAACCGCGTCGCGTCCTCGGTCGCGGTGACCGCGAAGCCGTTCTGCGCGCCCAGCTGCGTGATCGCCTGGATCCCGACCGGGATCGAGTCGTGCCGGAACGCGGCTGTCTTGCTGAAGACCAGCACGCTGAAGCTGGGCTTCTTGCCTCCCCCTGGCGGCGCGGCTGTTGCGGTGACCGGGAACGCCAGGCTCGCGACAACGACGAGCGCTACGACGAGGCGGACGTGAATCGAGGTGAGGATGCTCATCGGCTCTCCCTGAAGGCTCTGCGAAACCAGCGCCAGTGACCAGGGGACTGTGGCGACGTCCGATGGCTCGCCGGTGCCAGGTGATCGAGCGCTTCCGCATCAACCCTCGAAAACGGGACGAATTATTCGCCCCCTAGCGCTGCACCAGTCAAGACCTTTGACCAAGAAATTCGGGGCACTTTCCCCCGTTTCGGGATGGTCGAATACGGAGTAGCCTCCCGCAAATCGACCCTCTTCACCCCACCCCGGGAGGCGTCATGAGGACTTCATGGAGCCGTGGACGCGTCGTCCGCGGCCTGGTCGCGGTTGCCCTGGCCACTGGTCTGAGCCTGGGCGCCGGCGGCACAGCCACCGCCGCCGCGCCGCAGTGCGCGGGCAGCGGCGTGCCGACGAACAAGATCTCCGTCCAGTTGTGGACGTTCGCCGAGTACATCGGCTTCGGCACCGACGCGGCGACGATCGCGCGGACGGAAGAGGTCCTGCGCCGGCTGAGCGAGATGGGCTATCGCAACGTGGAGCCGTTCACGCTGAGCGGCCTGACGGCGGAGCAGTACCGGGCGCTGCTGGACAAGTACGGGCTCAAGGCGTCCGCGCGGCACGTGGATGTCGGCACCCCGGAGAACCCGGCCGACATCGAGGCGATCCTGGCCGACAACAAGACGCTGGGGATCCAGTACTTCGGGTCAGGGGCCACCCCCATATTCCCGCCGATCTACACCACCGAGGCGCAGTGGATCGCGTACGCGCAGTACCTCGACGAGCTCGGCGCGCTGGCCCGCCGGGCCGGCCAGACGCTGATGGTGCACAACCACGACATCGAGTTCGAGACGGTCTTCGGCGGCCGGACCGTGTTCGACATCCTGATGGCCAACACCGACCCACGGAACGTCGCGTTCCAGCTCGACCTGTACTGGGCGACCAACGGCGGTGGTATGGACAATCCGCTCGACGTGATCGAGAAGTACGGCAACCGGATCCAGCTGTTCCACGTCAAGGACATGGGTGCCGGTCCGTTCCCCGGCCCGATCGAGATCGTGGGCGAGGGGATCATCGACTTCCCGGAGATCTTCGCAGCCGCCAAGGGTCAGATCAGGTACTACGTCGTCGAGCACGACCCACGCTTCGGCGCCCCGCCGCCGTTCGACCCGTTCGAGGCCGCCCAGAAGGGCTTCACCTACCTCGACTGCGTCACCTTCTGAGCCCCCACGTCACGGCGTCGCCGCGTCTCCTGTTGAGTCACCTCCAGCCACTGATTCCACTGCAGAAGTCACGGTTCCGTGGAAGTGATCGGTTCCGATGAGCTCGACCAGGCCGAGCCGGTCCATCGCCGCTTCCAGGGGATCAGTGGCCCGCGCGATCTCCAGACTGACGTTGCGCGCCAACAGGCCGTCATGCAGCTCCCGCAGTCCGGCCGCGGCGCTCGAGTCCATGCCGGGAACTCCCGCCATGTCCAGCACGAAGTGCCGGGTCGGCTTGGGCGCTGCGTCCACGGCAGCCCACACCCGTCGTTTGAAGAAGTGGACGTTCGCGAAGAACAGCCGGTCGGAGAACCGGTACACGACCACGCCCGGAGTGACCGCGACGTCGGGATCGCTGCTGACATCGGCGTACCGGAGGGCGGCCGGCGACCAGCCGAGCACCGCGTCGTTCGGCCTGGCGACGCGACGGATCACATCGAGCAGCGACAGGACCAGCGCGACCACCAACGCGACGAGCACTCCCAGGTTGATCACGGCAACCGCCGTGATCACGGCGATCACCAGCTCGGCGCGATCACTGCGGCCGAGCAACCGCCACTGGTCCGGGTCGATGAGGCGGATCGCGCCGGTCACGATGACCGCGGCAAGGGTGGCCGCGGGTAGGTACTGGATGGGTTCGGTCAGCAGGACGAGAACGATGAAGATGAAGCCGGCCGCGACGAGCCCGCTGACCTGGCTGGTGGCCCCCATGCTGAGATTCACACCGGTGCGCGACCCCGCCGTGCCTACGGGCATTCCCTGGGTCACACCCGCGGCCACGTTCGCGGCGCTGAAGGCGAGCAGTTCCTGGTCCCCGTCGATCGTTTCACCGCGTTGGGCCGCGAACGACCGGGCGGTCAGGATCGAGTCGGAGAAGCCGACCAGGAAGATGCCGCCCGCGACCCCGACCAGCTGCAACAGCTCGGAGCCGCCAACCCGCGGGAACGCCAGGTCGGGGAGACCTGCCGGCACCGGCCCAGCGATGGTCACGCCGTGCGAGGCGAGGTCGAGTGACCAGGACGCGACGATGCCCAGGACCACAACCAACAGCGCAGCGGGAAACCTCGGCAGGAAGTGCCGCAGTCCGATCAGCAGCAGCAGGGAGACGACGGCCAGGGCCACCGTGGCGCCGTTGGCCTGACCCAGATGCGCCACGATGTCACCCACTGCGATGACCTTGTTGTCGTGGTCGCTGGACACTCCGACCAGCTTGCCGAACTGCCCGAGAACGATCAGGATCGCGACACCCGTGAGGTAGCCGACGAGGACTGCTTGGGAGAAGTAGTCAGCGATCCACCCCAGCCGCAACAGCCGGGCGCCTAGATAGAACGCGCCGACTATCAAGGCAAGTGCAGCCGCCAACGTTGTGTACTCGGCGCTTCCCGCGATGGCCAGGGGCGCCAGCCCGGCGGCGACCAGCAATGCGATGGTGCTCTCCGGGCCCACGACGAGCCAAGGTGCCGAGCCGAGCAGCGCGTAGACCACCAACGGCAGCAGCAGCGAGTACAGCCCGGCCGTGACCGGGAGCCCGGCGATGTCCGCGTAGGCCATGGACGCTGGTAGCGCGAGGGCGGCGACCGTGACCCCCGCCAGCGCGTCGGTACGGAGCCGAGCCTGGTTGTACCCGCGCAGTGAGGCGACGAGCGGCAGGTAGCGCGTGCTCAGCGGCGGCTTGTGCGCCGATCGGAACGGTGTGCGCCCAAGGTAGGCGACCCGAAACGGTTCCAGGGGCACGTCAGGCGTGCGCCGCGCGCCCGGGTCCGCGTCTGGCGCCTTCCCCGCCGGGGCCTCCTGCCCATCCTCAACCACGTCGACCGCAACACACGTCGTTCACCCTCCAGTTGCCTCCCGGGAGAAGAACTCGAGTGCGGTCTTGGTCTTCGTCTGCTGCTCGCCGGTCAGGTCGATGCCTCGTTCGTCGAGAAAGGCCCTGGTCTTCGCCGCGACGTCGAACGCCTCGGCCGGTGCGCACTTGGTCGAGAGCTCCAGGATCCGCGAGCCGTCTGGGTAATTCCACAGCTCGGCAACCAGCCGCCGGCCGTACTCGCGGGGGGAGAACTTCAGCTTGAGCACCGTGATCGGGCCAAGCACGGTGAGGTCCTCGATGCCGGCGCCCCCCGGGGCATGCTCCGCGAGGAAGGCCCGCTGCTGCTTGGTGAAGAGCGAGCGAATCGACCGCTCGCCGGAGATCGCCTCCTTGACCTTGCCCGTGCGCAGCGAGGCCTTCAACCGGGCGGAGCAGACGAAGCCGCCCGGCATAGCATCGACCTCCACACCGAAGTCAGGCAGCTTACGAAGTTTCGTTGGCAGCTCGTTCGGGACAACCGGCCGGAGCTTCACCACTGAGTCGTCAACGCCGCCCTGGGCCCGCCGGGCCCGAACGATGACCCCGTGATGGTTGAGCAGCAGATCCTTGGTGTCGAAGAAGAACACCTGGCGCAGATTCGCGTCCAGCGGGTCCATCCCGAGAGCGACCACCGCCGATCGATGGCTCCCGTCCGGCACGGTCAGCTTGAGCTCGACGGTGTCGGCGCCCTCGAGCAGGCCGAGGAGCCGCGACATCTCTTCGGTAGACATCCCTGGAGGAACGCTGTTCGTGTCGGTCATCGCAATCTCCGTTCCTCCCGCGCGAACCGTCGTACCCGGCTGCGATCCGCGCATCACCCTCAAGGGATGAGGCCCCTCACCCTGCTCAGCCGCTGAAGGTCTCGAACAACAGTTTCCGCTCGGCATCGGTGAGGTTCGTGTCGACCAGCTTCATGTGCGCACCGTGGAATCGCTCGCCCACCCGATCCAGGTCTCCCTCGTCGGTCACGAGGAAGAGAGCCGACGTCCCCTCGGTGATCTGTGCGCGGATCGTCTCAAGCTGCTCCTTGCTGATCCCCAGTCCTTCGGTGGCTCGCGCCAGCCCGCCGATGGCGGCCCCAGCGGCGGCTCCCAACAGCGGCGCGAAGAAGAGCGTGCCGAACAGCAGTCCCCACAGGGCTCCCCACCCACCGCCGCGCCGCACGGAGTCATGGCTGTGCTGAGTCAGCGGGCGCTTCGCCCCGACCGGCCACGACACAACCGCATGATCGAGAATCTTGATCAGGCCTTCGCCGGCGAGGCTCTCGAGACGCGAAGCAGCGCTCTCCGCGCCATCCGGCGTGTCGAACTTCCACACGGTGAAAGCGGTCATGTCGTCCTCCTCGCCCTGACCCCACCAGGCACGACGAGGGTCGTTCCCCTCTGCGGTCCACGCATCACCCTCACGGGATGACGTCCAGCGAAGCGCCGGCATTGCCTCGCTGATGGCGTCAGGCGGACTGTTGTCCGACTCCCCGGAGAACGCGCTCCGCTGCCTTGTGGAGCTGCCGCAGCTCGGCCCCGTTGAACGGGTCGATGACGAGCCGGCGCACGGTCTCGACGTGGGCCGGCGCCGAGGCGACCAGGTGCTCGTAGCCGGCCTTGGTGAGCACGGCGTTGGTGTAGCGGCCGTCCGTCGGGTCGGCCTCGCGGCGGACAAATCCGCGACCCTCGAGCCTCTTGATCAGGTGGGACAGCCGGGAGAGCGATGCGTTCGTGACCGCAGCGAGCTCGCTCATTCGCCGGGTGTGGTCGGGAGACTCCGAGAGCATCGCCAGCGCGTGGTACTCGATGAAGCTCAGGCCGGCGTCACGCTGGAGCTGGCATTCGAGCGCCCACGGCAGATGGACGAGGACGCTGGCGAATGCCCGCCACGCCGCCTCTTCGTCGGCGGTGAGCCACCGAGTCGGCTCGGCCTGCGCTCGTCGGTTTCGGGGCTTCCGGTCAGTCATGGGTCCAGCGTAGGGGAATGACTTGACGCCTCAAGTGATTGATGCCAGTGTCACTTGAACCTTCAAGTCATGGAGGCTGCGATGCCCGCCATCACCGTCGAGAACCCTTTCGTTCTGCCGCGGGTGCCGCGGCCTGAGCCTGGCCTGACGACCGACCGGCCGGTGCGCCAGGTCGTAGCGTCGGTGAAGCAGACCGAGGGTGGCGGCTTTCAGGTCGCTCGACCCTTCCCCGGCCCGGTCTCGCTAGCCGATTCAGACCCGTTCCTGCTGCTTGACCATGTCGGGCCGCTCGTCAACGGACCGGAGGAGGCCCGCGGGGCACCGTGGCATCCGCATCGCGGGTTCGAGACCGTCTCCTACGTGTTGGACGGCGAGATCTCCCATCACGACACGAACGGCGGGGGCGGGGTCATCGGTGAGGGCGAGACCCAGTGGATGACCGCTGGCGCCGGGATCCTGCACGACGAGCTGCCCACTGAGCGGTCCTACCGCCAGGGTGGGCCGTTCCACGCCGTCCAGCTGTGGGTCAACCTTCCCCGCCGCCTGAAGCTCGCCCCCGCGCGCTACCAACCCATCACCCGCGAGAACCTCACCCTGCTGAGCAGCCACGACGGCGGCGCTCTGCTGCGCTTGGTCGCAGGTGACCTCGCGTCCTACCAAGGACCCGGCGTCACGCACACACCCATCACCTACGTGCATGCGACCATCACGCCGGGCGCCCAGTTGACTGTGCCCTGGAGCCCTGACTTCAGCGCCTTCGCCTACGTCCTCACCGGACAGGGAGCAGCCGGCCCGACGGAACGGCTCATCCGCGACGACGAACTCGTCGTGTTCGGCCCCGGCGACAACGTCGTGATCCGCGCCGCCGAACGTATGTCCGGCGAGTGGGACGCGCTCGACGTCCTGCTGCTCGGCGGCCTACCGATCCGCGAGCCGATCGCGCACTACGGACCGTTCGTCATGAACACCCGTGAGGAGATCGGGCAAGCAATCGACGACTACCACGCCGGTCGGCTCGGCATCATCCCCGCCGACCAGCTCACCCCCCGCAACTACTCCTAAGGAGCACTGTCATGACACGCATCGGGATCATCCTCGGCAGCACCCGCCCCGGCCGGAGAGGCGCGCAGGTCGCCGACTGGGTGATGAAGCACGCCAAGAACCGCACTGACGCCGAGTTCGAGCTGATCGACCTCGCCGACTACCCGCTGCCGCACCTCGATGAGCCGCTACCGCCATCGATGGGCAAGTACCAGAACGCACACACCCACGAGTGGGCGGCGACGGTCGCCAAGTACGACGGCTTCATCTTCGTCACGCCGGAGTACAACCACTCGACGTCCGGAGTACTGAAGAACGCGATCGACTACCTGTACGCCGAATGGAACGACAAGGCGATGGGCGTGGTGTCCTACGGCGCGGTCGGCGGCGCCCGCGCCGCGGAGCACCTGCGCCTGATCGCCGGCGAGCTCCAGATGGCCGACGTACGGACCAACGTCGCACTGTCGATGTTCACCGACTTCGTCAACTTCTCCGAGTTGCAGCCCGGCGAGTACCAGGCGCAGGCGCTCGGAACGCTCATGGATCAGGTTGTCTCCTGGAGCAACGCACTGGCCCCGCTCCGCGCAGTGCGACAGGCTGCCTAAGCACGAGAAAGGAGAAGCAGATGGCCAACTACCGGATCGTCTACGGCGACGACGAGCAAGTCGTGCGCGAGACCTTCAACGACGTCGAGCTGCAGCGAGAGGACGGCTGGCTCGTGATCTTCCGCGGCAAGGACGCGATCCTGCGGGCCCGCGAGGAGCACGTTCAGTCCGTCGAAACACTCGACGACGAGTCGTGAGCGCGTCGCGGGTGTGGCCGCCCCTTCCCCTCTCGGAGTGGCGGGACACCCGCGACACGTTGCAGTTGTGGCTGCAGATCATCGGCAAGGTCCGCATGAGCAACACCCCCCTGATCAACCACTGGTGGAACGTCCCGCTCTACGTCACTGCTCGCGGACTCACCACATCGTTGATGTGGCATCAGAGCGGCGAAGGCTTCCAGATCGACATGGACCTGCGCGAACAGGCGCTGCGCATCACCACGGTCTCAGGCTCGCAGCGCTCGATGCCGTTGCAGGCCGGGCCCGTGTCGGCGTTCTACGGCGAGTTCATGAGCCAACTCGACGCCCTCGGCCTGGGTACGCACGTGTGGTCGATGCCGGTTGAGATCCCGGGCGCGATTGCGTTCACTGATGACGATCAGCACACGGCGTACGACGCAGAGCAGGCGCAGCGCTTCTGGCTTGCGCTCACCCGCATGGTGCCGGTGCTCGAACGGTTCCGCGGCGGATTCGTCGGCAAGACCAGCCCGGTACATCTGTTCTGGGGCGGATTCGATCTTGCGACCACCCGTTTCTCCGGCCGGACCGCACCGCCGCATCCCGGCGGTGCTCCGAACTGCGGGCCGCACGTCATGCGCGAGGCGTACTCGCACGAGGTGAGCAGCTGCGGCTACTGGCCGGACGGCGCCGCCGAGGGGCTGTTCTACGGCTACGCGTACCCGACACCGCCCGGGTACGCCGACCGCTCCGTCCAACCATCGAAGGCATCCTGGAGTGACGAGCTCGGGGAATTTGTGCTGCCATACGAGGTGGTGCGCACTGCAGTGGATCCGGACGAGACGCTGATGACCTTCCTGAACAGCACCTACGACGCCGCGGCCACCACGGCCGACTGGGACCGCGAACGACTCGAACGTCGACCCGCGAAGGAGAACCGTGACTGATATCCCGGGGGTCAATCCCGAAGTCCCTCCGTCTGGCACCGGATGCCTCGAGTGCCTCGCTGCCGCGCCACCCGGATGGTGGTTCCACCTGCGCCGCTGTGCCGAGTGCGGCCACGTCGGGTGCTGTGACTCGTCACCGAGCCAGCACGCGCGTGCGCATTTCCTGGACAGTGGGCACCGGTATATCCAGAGCTTCGAGCCGGGAGAGGACTGGTACTGGGACTTCGCCACGGACGACTATGTCGAGGGCCCGCAGCTGGCACCGCCAACACACCATCCGCAGGACCAGCCCGTCCCCGGACCCGCGGGAGTCGTCCCCGCGGACTGGATGCGACACCTGCATCGCTGACCATCGCGCTGACCTGCGGTGATGCTTGGCTAATCATGCGGCGGGCTCGTGCCTCTCGTATGCGCTGATGGCGCCGTCACGGTGATGCAGCAGCCACCAGCCGCCCTTGCCCACCGCGGCCCGCTTGGGCGGCCCGACGCCCCGACGCCCTCGCCCAAGGCCGCGAGCAGTCGGGCAATCACCCGCTGCTGCCCGCAGACCACGACGGTCTCGCGCGCCGCGGCGTCCCGGCGTACCCCGTCGGTGGCCTCCTGCTCGTTGGCCGCGAACCCGTTACCGGTCAGGAGGGCCTCCCGGCGTACGGCGACGCCGCTGGACGCCGCGAACGGCGCCAGAGTCTGCGCGCACGCGGGCAGATCCGCACTCAGCAGCCGGGTGACACCGAGACCCTCCAGCACCGGCACCAGTGCCTCGCCTGCGCCCGGCCGGACTTGCTCAGTCCCCGGAGCGAACCGATGCGCCCCTTCAGCCGCCCGGCCGGGGGTCGCGGTGGCCGCGTGCCGGACCAGCAGCAGGGGCCGGGTGTCGCGTGGCGCCGCGGACGAACGAGTCGAGCACCTTCTTGTCCGAGGCGGACGTCAGCAGCTTGCGCGCGGCATCCAGCGGCAGCCAGCGCATGGCGTCGACCTCCCGGCTGGCCACGAACTCGCCGTCGGTGGCCCGCATCGACCAGTAGGTCACCGACTTGTCGGCGGGGCGGCCGGCCGACCGTGACGCGGTAGCGGACGGTCGTGAGGTAGGGACCGATGAGGGCCCGGTACCCCGTCTCCTCGGCCATCTCACGCAGCGCGGTGACCAGCAGGTGCTCGCCGGGCTTGGCCTTGCCCTTCGGCAGCGACCAGTCGTCGTACTGCGGTCGATGCACCACCGCGACCTCGGGGTGCGTCAGCGTCGTGACGCCAGAGGACTCCGCCGGCAGCCAGGACCACGGGCCTTCTCATGCGGGTCGCACCTCGGCCCAGAGCTGCTCGTAGCAGCGCGCCGCGCGGCTGGCCGGTGCGAACGCCGGGACCGGCGCCCGGTGCTCGGCCATCTGCTCGATCATCGACAACGACGGGATGACCGTCTGTCGCAACCCTGGCGCGCCGTCCCGGGGGATCGCCTCGATGACGTCGCGGTGCAGGCGCTTGCGCGTGTCGGCCATCGAGAAGAACGCCACCACCTCGGGCCGGCGACCCTCCGAGTCGGCCACGAACCGGGTCAGCTGGTCGAAGGTTCGCAGCGACAGGGTGGCGGGGATCAGCGGCACGAGCAGGGTGTCCGAGGCCTCCAGCACGTTCTCCGACACGAGTGAAACGCTGGGCGGGCAGTCGAGGAACACCATGTCGTAGTCGCCGGACAGCTCCTGGACGAGCTGGCCCAGCCGCCGGGTGCGCTTCTTGGTGTCATCGAGGTCGAGGTCCATGTTGCGGTAGCTGAAGTCGGCCGGCAGCAGATCCAGTCCCTCGAAGTCGGTCGCCTTCAGCGCTGCCTCCATCGGGCGCTTCCGCGTCACCAGGCCGCGCCCGCCGCCCTTCACCCGTGGACGCACGCGGAACAGGAAGGTGGCGGCGGCCTGCGGGTCGAGGTCCCACAGCAGCGTGCGTCGTCCCTCACGCGCGGCCAGGAACGCCAGGTTCACCGCGGTCGACGTCTTTCCGACACCGCCCTTGATGTTGTAGGAGGCGATGACGTTCAACTCGATCCGCCCCAGCCTGCTGAGCCGCGCGATGCTGGCGGGGCGCGCGAACCGCGCGAAGCTGGCGTCGAACTCCGCGCGAGCGCGGTCCTGCTCGCCGTCCAGGTGACCGATCAGCTCACCCATCGCGAGCACCGCCTCGGTCGAGGTCCCGTCGGCCATCATCTCCTCGGCAAACCCACGCAACGCCTGCCGCTGCACCTCGGTGTCCTGGAACCGACCGAGCACGTCCTGCAGACCCTTGAGGTCGGCGACCGCGCGCTTGCGGGCCGCCTTGCTCCACCACCGGCGAGAAGACTTCGAGTGCGTAGCGCAGCTCCTTGCACCGCTTCCGTAGTGTGTGCAGGTCCTCGGCGGGCGACGCCGCGGTGACGGCGGTGCCGCTACGGATGACCCGCCGGGCCGCCCGGGAGATGCTGCGGCCGGCGAGCTCACCGGCGGACATCTGCTCGGCGCCGTCGGCGCGCGCCGGCCGCGCCAGCGCCGTCAGCGCCTCGCCCCACTCCGACCGCAACCGCTCGAACCTGGCCGACCGCAACCCGCGCAGCAGCACCCGGCGCTGCGCCGACCGGCGGCGGCGCAGGTGCGTCGCGAGCGCCGCGAGGTCCGCGGCGTCGGCAGCGACCAGCCACCCGCCCATCGTCGGCAGGTCCAGCTCGTACACGTCGAGGTCGCGCACCGGGGTGGTCAGGTCACCGAGCCACTTGAACTCCGGCTCCCAGCGGCTGCGCATCTCCGCCGGGCAGTGCCGTGCCGGCCCAGCTTGAGCGTCGCCCGGGTACGCCGGACCGCGACCCGGAAGTCGTGCAGGAACTCGGTGTCGACGTCGGCGAGCAGGCCGGGCAGGTTCTCGTTCATCGCCTGCAGGAACCCGCTGAGCGCCTGAGGCGAGCAGCTCGGCGGCGGGTGCGTCGCGGTCGACCGCGGCCGGCTGCTCGGCCCGTCGACGGCGTCGGATCGTCGACGGTCGCTGCGGGCTGCAGCCCCAAGCCGGTCAGCAGTGCCACGGCGCGGCGAGCCTGGTCGCCGTACCCGCGCATCTCGCGGACCGTCACGGTCGCCGGCCGCGGCGAGCCGCCGCCTGCCGGCTCGTCGATCTCGAGCCGCACGACGATCTTCCCGTCGCCGTTGCGCAGCTCGAGCCGCTGCACCCGCCGCTTCTCCTCGGCGACGACAGTCAACGCGCGGATATCCGACACCCCCGCGACCTGGTCACGGACCGGACCCGCGGGCAGGGCGTCGGCGAAGGCCGGCCAGCGCAGCCGCCGGCCACCGGCACGGTCGAGGACGGCCCGCTCGTGCGGTTCGAGCAGCACCAGCCTTTCCCCGCCCTTGGTGGCCTCATGCTCGAGGGACATGCCCGCCGAGCGCAGCCGCCGGTCGAAGGTGTCCAGCCGACTGCGCTGCACGACCCCGCATGCCCTGGCGAGACGGCGAACCGCCGACGCCAGTGCCCGCACGAGGGGCTCAGCCTCGAGCGGCTCCGCCGTCGGCCGCCTGCAGCCTGATGGGCTCACCGGTCATGGTGGCCAGACCTTTCGACGGTACCCGTGAGCGACTGGAGATCGACGCCGCACTGACCTGCAATGTTGCTTGGAGCCGCCTGTCGGAGTCGAACCGACGAC
>CAVVSW010000001.1:0-33147 GCA_963751035.1 uncultured Actinomycetota bacterium | reverse complement strand
CGAAACCGGGTGAAGCACGTCTACAGCAGGTGGGTCAGCGCAGCGTCCGGCCCGATCAGGTCGATCCCCAGCTCGAGCTCAGCGCGGATGTCGTCGACCGTGTCGTCGTGCCCGAGCACCTCGGGGATGTCGTTGGAGACTTCCAGCTGATCGAGCAGGTCGTAGGCCTCGCCCAGCGTCGATGCACCGTGTTCGTAGGCCCATTGCAACGTGCTGCGGGCGCCCGTCGAGGGTGAGAACTCCTCGTCCCCGGCGTCGGTCACGGGACCAGATAAAACCAGAACCGGGCGGGCATGGACGCGATGCCCGGGCGGCGGGAGAGTTGGCCTCGTGACGCCCGACAGTGCCGGTCCCGCGCCGGCGACCGACGGCGCACGCCCGCCCGTGCCATGGGTGGTCGATCCAAGCGGCCCGGAGGGGATCATCCCTGAGCAACGCCAGGTCGTACCCCGGAACACGACGCCGGACACGATCGCGGGGTGGAAGGCCCTGGTCGAGGGGCTCCTGACCAACCATTGCTGCGCCTTTCACCGCAACATGGAGATCTCGTCACGTTATGCCTGGATGTACAACCTGCAGCCGGCACGATTCAAGTGGGCCGCGATGGCCGCGTTCGCGTCGCACCACGTGCGGCTCGCCCTGTTCCCGCTCCGGCTGGACACCGATGGCACGGGCTACGTCGACATCCCGCGCAGCCTGGGACGCCACAAGCTGATGCTGACCGCGGACGTGAACACGATCCGGGCGACGAACAACGCCATCTTCGACGACATCTTCTGGGTGCACCTGGCGTACACCACTGCCGACGACGGGATCGGACGGCTACGCGCGCTCCTGGCCGCGGACGCTTACTACGCACCCATGCTCGCCGGCTTCGAGGCGATCGAACGGGGGCGCTGTGCCCTGGAGGACGGGACGGCGTCCGCGGAGGCTCGTCAAGCGGCCGATGGTCTCATCTGGGATGGCACCGTCCAGCTCCTCGAGCACGAACAGCGCGCCCTGGTGCAGCCCTGCTTCGATCGCCTCTCGTGCACGTTCGCCCGCCTCGTCTCGATCGGCGCGACCACGAGCTTCGAGGTGCGGGGTGTGCGACGGGAAGTTGCGTACTTCACCTCCTTCTACCTGCACGCGCTGACCCGAGGTCTGCCGGACGTTCGGCGTTCGCGCGCGTGGCCGAGGATCACCCGCTACGACGACCGCTGGCGTTGGCTCGAGGCGAGCGTCGTTCCCCGCTTCCGGAGACTCGAGGCCGACAACCGCCTGATCAACGCCAGCCTGCGGCGCATCTCCGATGAAGCGCGCGTCTACGCGTCGATCCCTTGCGTCGTCCCGAACTCAACCGCAGACCGGGCAGGTGGGTGACCACCCTTGCCGCGGTGATTTCCGGAGGTCATGCTGACTGCATGGCCGACGAAGAGCAGGCGCGCGTCAAGAACCCGTTCGCGATCCCGATGTCCGCGCTGGTCGCCGACGGGGGGGTCGCGCACGAGCAGCTCGTCACGTTGCAACCGCACCAGCAGCACACCGACTGGGTTCCCTCCGTCAACGACGTCAGCGGCGGTGGCAACGGCGACGGAGACGGCGACTAGCTACGGTCCAATGTGATTTTCCTAGCTGGTGAAATACACGGCCCGGCGCGACGTCGACGTCTACAGCGCGACGGTGTTGATGCCAGGCGTCTGGTCGGCCCAGGTGAACTCGACGAACTCGGCGTCGTCGTCGATGTGGGCGTTGTGGCCGGGCCTGACGTAGTAGGCCTGGCCGGCGGTGAGGACCTCGGTCTCGCCGTCGGTGAACCGCATGGTCACATTGCCCTTCAGGCAGTAGCCCCAGTGCGACTCCTGGCAGGCGCCGCCGGGGAGGTCGGCGAACCACTCGGCGGTGTCGAGCCCGGCGTTCCACCGCTCGAGGGCGATGGTCATCCCGCCCGCCTCGACGCGGTGCTGCTGGCCCGCTCCGTCGATGTCAACGGCGAGCTCGGTGTTGTCGCGGGTGAAGCTTCCCATGGCGTCCCTCCCGGGTCTGGCGACCGGCCTTTCCGGTCGTGATCAGGAAGGTAGAAGTTGAACTCGGGTGCAAAGTCAAGACCTTGACCTGGTACGCCGGTGCAAGGTTTACGGTGTGCGGGTGCGGATCTCTCAGCTTGCCGAATCCGCGGGGGTCCCGACCTCGACGGTGCGCTACTACGAACGGGTCGGTCTCATGTCCGTTCCGGCGCGCACAACATCCGGCTACCGCGACTATGCCGACGATGCAGCCTCCCGCCTGCGGTTCATCACTCGAGCCCGCCGGATGGGGCTGAGCTGCGAGCAGATCACGGCGTTGATCCCGGTCTGGGCCGGCACGAACTGCGGCGCCGCGCGCGAGCAGGTCAGCCGGCTGGTCGATCAGAAGCAGGCGGAGATCGCCGAACGGATCGCCGAGCTCGAACAGTTCTCCGCGCAGCTCGACACGGTCCGCACGTCGCTCGACGCCGAGCCCCCGTTGGCGCAGTGCCGCAACGACCTGACCTGCTGCGTTCCGGAGTCACGCGGCCGACCCATTGCGATCGAGCTCGTGCCTCGACGCTGACGACTAGCTCGGTGCGGGTCCGGTGCTCTCCCGCACGACCAGCTCAGTGGGCGGATCGCGCATGAGGGCTCCAAGTGAAGCCCGTCAGGTCGCGTCGTACGCGATGCGCGCTAGCTGCAGCGCCTGCTCAAGGGTGACCTGGTCAAGGATCGTGATCTTTACGCGGTACTGACGATGACCGCTGCTCAAGCGCCATGCGTCAGGTGCGATGTCGTGTAGCTCTTCGTCGGTGTCGTACCGGAGACGAAGCAGCACCACGCCTATGTCGGGGTAGACGTATGCGAACCCGCCGAAGTTGCTGCCCTGCCGGCGGAGCCTCAGATAATCCGTGTAGTCGCGCGGATCGTCCTCGGCCATCCCGCGGTTCTTCTTCCCGTGGAGGCGCACGCCGGTCCAGGAAACAGTGGATTCTAAAAACTTCACGAAGTGGTTCGCCCCGCGGTTCGAGTTCAGTTGGCGTCGCACGGCGGCTTGGCCGTCGGCGGGAACGCCGGGAATAGCCCCGGGTTCGTTCGCGGGTGGTGGGGTGGTCTCGGCGTCAGCGTCGTCGTCGGGTCCGTAGACCGAGGCCTGGGGCGGCTCCTCCGCAGATTCGCCGGCCAGGAGGCGGTGCGCAAGTTCCGAGGCATCCAGTTCTTGACGGGTTCCCTCCAGTGTTGTCACAGTTAGTTTCATTTCTGTCTTTCTACGCTCGTTCACACGACGTTCTAGCCTGCTAGGTCAAAGTAGCCGCAAAACACATCGTTCGCAAGATGCGTCCCGTGCCGACGGCTGGTTCCCGTCGAGTTCCGCCGGGCGTTCCCAGGGATGGCGTGCGAGGAAGCCCGGGCTGCCTCCCTTGACCGTCGCCGTTCGTGACACGGCCGAGGCGGTGGCGCTAGAGATCGGGGCCGACACCATTCCAAATCCGGGAGCCTCTGATGTCACGCTGAGGCACGCCGAACCGAGTTCCCTCGCCGTCGGCGAGGTGAGACTGTTGCCCCTAGCTCGGTGCCGGTCCGGTGCTCTCGCGCACGACCAGCTCGGTGGGGAGAAGCACCTGGCGCGGCGCCGCTGCCTTGGCTGATCGCGCACTCTCGATCGCCTCGATCAACGCCGCTGTTGCGGCTCGCCCCTTCTCCGCGACGTCTTGGCGGACGGTGGTGAGCGCCGGTCGCATCCGCTGCGCGAGCGGGTTGTCGTCGAAGCCGACCACGGAGAGCTCCTCGGGCACGCGCACGTCGAGATCCTCGGCGGCCCGCATGACTCCGCGGGCGAGCACGTCGGAGAAGCAGAGCACCGCTGTCGGCGGATCCAGGCGGTCCAGCAGCAGGGTGGCCGCGTGATAGGCGGCTTCCTCGGACTTGAGTGGCACGCGGATCACGAGCGGTTCGATCCCGGCCGGCTTCAACGCGTCGAGCCAACCCAGCATCCGCTGCCGGGACACGTGGTGGTGACTCGCCAGATCGGGTGCGACTTCGACACCGTGCGGGCCCGCCTTCTCGCTGGTGAGGATGGCGACCCGGCGGTGGCCGAGCTCGACCACATGCTCGGCCGCTGCACGGGCACCGGCGCGGTCGTCCACGTTGACGCTGGAGGCACCGGGGTCCGGGGTCTGGTCGACGTAGACGAGCGGAAGTCCACGGCGGATGAGCCAGTCCAGCGCTGCCGAGTCGCTGTCGCACGAGTAGACCAGCGCACCGTCCATCGGCACGTCGCGGGCCGGCACGACCTCCCCCGAAGCCGACGACGACAGCAGCGTCAGCGCGAGCCCGGACGGGGCCAGCTCGGCGGTGATCGCGCTGAGGAAGCCGGTCGCGACCTCGTCGGTGAAGGCGAACGTGAGCGAGTCGGTCAGCAGCACCCCGACCGATCCGGTTGCGCCGCGGGCGAGCGCCCGCGCAGCCGGGTCCGGACCGACGTACCCCAGCTCATCGGCGGCCGCGAGGATGCGGTCCCGCAGCGTCACCGAGAGCTGATCGGGCCGGGAAAAGGCGTTGGACACCGTCATCCGGCTGACGCCGACGCGGTCCGCGACTGTCTGGAGCGTGACCCGGCCCATCAGCGGGCTGGGCTGCACTCCGCGGGGGCGACGGCGTCGGCCGCCCGCTGCAAAACGTTGGCCGCGGCGATGCGGGTACGGCGGGTGGGGGCCGGGCGAGGGGCGCGGTCGGGGACCACCGGGGCGTCCGGGAGGGCGCTCCTGACCTCGCGGGTGAACTCCTCGGACCAGGAGAAGACGAGTGGGGTGGTGTACATGAGGGGACCTCCTCGGCCACGCTCGGAATGGACTCTGTACCGATACAGTAGCCCCGCTCTCTGTATCGGTCAAGTAGGTTCGGCAGAATACTTTCGCGACGATCACCAGCCACCGGGAAGAGCCGGAACTGCATGATCACGACTGAGGGGAAGGGGTGGAGCGTGCGGGTGCGGGCGCCGGAGCTGCGCGGGCGCGGCTGGCTGAACACCGGCGGCGCAGCCGTCTCGCTGGCCGGCCTGAGAGGAAAGATCGTCCTGCTCGACTTCTGGACCTCGGGCTGCATCAACTGCCTGCACGTCCTGGACGAGCTCCGGCCGCTCGAGGCGAAGTACGCCGACGTCCTGGTCACGGTCGGCGTCCACTCGCCGAAGTTCGCCCACGAAGCGGACGCCGCTGCGCTCGCCGCGGCCGTCGAGCGGTACGACGTGCACCACCCGGTGCTCGACGATCCCGAGCTGGAGACCTGGCAGCATTACGCCGTACGCGCCTGGCCGACCCTGGTTGTCGTAGACCCCGAGGGCTACGTCGTGGCGCAGATGTCCGGTGAGGGTCATGCACACTCGCTCGACACCCTGCTCGCCGACCTCGTCGCCGAGCACGAGGCGAAGGGCACACTGCACCGCGGGGACGGACCGTACGTCGCGCCTCCAGCGCCGGCGACCGAGCTGCGCTTTCCCGGCAAGCTGCTGCCGTTGCCAGGCGGCACGTTCCTGGTCTCCGACTCCGGGCACCACTCGCTGGTCGAGGTCGCGGCCGACGGCCAGACGGTGCTGCGCAGGATCGGCTCGGGCCACCGCGGCCTGACGGACGGCCCGCCGGACCTGGCGACGTTCAGCGAACCGCAGGGCTTGTGCCTGCTCCCCCCTCACGTCGCCGATCAGGTTGGGTACGACGTGCTCGTTGCCGACACGGTCAACCATGCGCTGCGCGGCGTACGTCTGGACACGGGAGAAGTCACCACTGTCGCGGGCACCGGGCATCAGTGGATGCAGGGCGAAGCCGTCCCCTCCGGTTCCGACCGTGCGGTCGCGCTGTCCTCACCGTGGGACGTCGCGTGGCATGACGGTCACGTGGTCGTCGCGATGGCCGGCATCCACCAGCTCTGGTCCTTCGACCCGATCACCGGGGCGCTGTCGGTGCTCGCCGGCACGACCAACGAGGGCCTGCTCGACGGCGCGCCTGCGGATGCCTGGTGCGCGCAGACCTCCGGTCTGGCGACGGCCGCAGACGGCACGCTCTGGATGGTCGATCCCGAGACCTCGTCGCTGCGTTCGCTCGCCGGCGGGCAGGTTCGCACCTCGGTCGGCACCGGGCTGTTCGACTTCGGTCACGTCGACGGCCCGGCCGAGAAGGCGTTGCTGCAGCACCCGCTCGGTGTCGCGGTGCTGCCCGACGGCTCGATCGCCGTCTGCGACACCTACAACGGCGCGATCCGCCGCTACGACCCGGCAACGGCGGAGGTATCGACCCTGGCCGTGGGGCTGGCCGAGCCCAGCGACGCGGCCGTCGTCGACGGCGACCTGCTGGTCGTCGAGTCGGCGGCGCACCGGCTTACCCGGCTGCGCCTTCCTGAGGAAGCCCTTGTGGTCGACGCGGTCGCTCACCGAACCGCCCGCCCCACAACCGAGGTGGCGTCGGGCGAGGTGCTGCTCGAGGTGGTCTTCGTGCCGCCGCGGGGCCAGAAGCTGGACGAGCGCGACGGTCCGGCGACCCGGCTGGTCGTCACCGCCACGCCGCCTGCTCTGCTCCGCTATGGCGAGGGTCGCGGCACCGAGCTGACCCGGCTGTTGGTCCTGGACGAGCACGTCGGTGACGGTGTGTTGCACGTGGCAGCGATGGCGGCGTCCTGCGACGACGACGCGGCGGTGGAGTTCCCGGCCTGTCACATTCACCAGCAGGACTGGGGAGTGCCGCTGCGACTGGTCCCCGGGGCCGAACGCCGCTTGACGCTGGTGCTGCACGGCATCGAGTAGGCAGCCAAGATCATTCGCGATGAAGAGCCGCGACATGCCCGGCGAGTCGCAGCGGAACGTCGCGAACGATCTTCGTGTGCAGTTCGCTCAGCGGTCGCGGGTGCCGCGGATGGACGGGTACCGCTGGGTCTCGCCGGCGTAGCCGGGACGGTGCACGTCCTGGTCGCGCCACGGGTCCTCGGCGACGCCGTCGCGTCGCGAGACGCGCGGTGGCCGCGGACGGCGCGGGCGGTGCATGTAGGCCTGCATGCCGAGGACCAGGACGCCGGCCCAGATGAGGATCAGGCCGAGGTCGATGACATCGACGTACTGCTCGACCTCGGCGGGCGCACGGACCGCGAAGGCCAGCACGCCGCCGATCGCCATCAGGATGACGCCGGTTCCGATCGAGGTGCGCATGTGAGCTGTCTTCCCTTGCTGACGTGGCGAGGCCGGCGACCGTGCGACGGTCGCCGGCCTCGAAGCCGTGTGTCTCGTCTCGGCGACTAGATGCGGTCGTCGTACGTTCGGCGCTCTTCAACGACCGTGTCGCCGCGGCCTGCGGTCCGGCGCGGTCCGAAGATGAACGCCGTCATGATCAGGCCGATCAGGCCGACGATCATGAGGATGAAGCCAACGACGGCGATGTCCAGGCCATTGATGTCGTACTCGACAGCGAAGGCCAGGATCGCGCCGACGGCGATCAGAAAGATGCTGACGCCGATGCCCATGGAAACCTCCACGTGAGGGCGGTGCGGCCGGACGGTTGTCCGCCGGTTCTTAGTCGGTCTACCCGCTTGGTGAGCGAGTCAAGCGACCTCAACGGGTAGTCCTACCCAGGCATACCACGCCGCACTCGGTCAAATCGGGCAGCGACTCACCCGACCGGGCTAGAACGCCTCCTCGGGCAGGTCCATCAGCGCGTTGTCCACCGACTCGGCGACCGCTCGGTGCGCGGCGAGGAGCGGCAGCGTCTGCCCGGCGAAGAACGTCGCGGCGGCGACCTTGCCCTGGTAGAACGCCTGGTCACGGCCGGTGGCGCCGGCGTCCAGCGCCGCCTGGGCGACAACCGCCTGGCGCAGCAGCAGCCAGGCCGTCACCAGGTCACCGCAGGCGAGCAGCAGCCGGGTCGTGTTCTGGGCGACCTTGTAGACGTTGGTGACGTCGTCGGCGGCAGCCGTCAGCGAGCCGACCATCGTGGCGACGATCCCCTGGACCGCCTCCAGGCCCTTGGCGAGCAGGTCGCGCTCGTTGCGCAGCGCGCCGTTGCCCTCGTCGCCCTTGGCGAACTCCTGGATGTCGGTGAGCAGCTTGGTCAGCGCCTGGCCCTTGTCACGGACGATCTTGCGGAAGAAGAAGTCCATCCCCTGGATCGCGGTGGTGCCCTCGTAGAGCGTGTCGATCTTGGCGTCGCGGATGTACTGCTCGAGCGGGTAGTCCTGCAGGTAGCCCGAGCCGCCGAACGTCTGCAGCGACTGCGACCCCAGCAGCTCGTAGGACTTCTCCGAACCGAAGCCCTTGACGATCGGCAGAAGCAGATCGTTGAGCCGTACGGCGAGGTCGTGCTCGCCCTCGTCGGCACCGGTGGCGACGCCGACGGCGATCTGGTCCTGGATGGTGGCGGTGTAGAGCACCAGAGCGCGCATGCCCTCGGCGTACGACTTCTGCATCATCAGCGACCGGCGCACGTCGGGGTGGTGGGAGATGGTGACGCGCGGCGCGCCCTTGTCGGTCATCTTGGTCAGGTCGGGGCCCTGCACGCGGGTCTTGGCGTAGTCGAGCGCGTTGAGGTAGCCGGTCGACAGGGTCGCGATGGCCTTGGTGCCCACCATCATCCGCGCGAACTCGATCACCTTGAACATCTGCGCGATGCCGTCGTGCACCTCACCGACCAGCCAGCCGACGGCGGGCTCGCGCTCGCCGAACGTCAGCTCGCACGTGGTCGATGCCTTGAGGCCCATCTTGTGTTCGACGTTGGTGACCTGTACGCCGTTGCGCTCGCCGAGCTCGCCGGTCTCCCAGTCGAAGTGGAACTTGGGGACGATGAACAGGCTCAGGCCCTTGGTGCCGGGGCCGGCGCCTTCGGGGCGGGCGAGCACGAGGTGAACGATGTTGTCGGCCATGTCGTGCTCGGCGCTGGTGATGAAGCGCTTGACGCCTTCGAGGTGCCACGTGCCGTCGGGCTGCTGGGTGGCCTTGGTGCGTCCGGCCCCGACGTCGGATCCGGCGTCGGGCTCGGTCAGCACCATCGTGGCGCCCCACCGGTGCTCGACCATCTGCTCGGCCACCTTGCGCTGCTCCTCGGTGCCGAGGCGGTAGACGACGTGCGCGAAGCTCGCGCCGGAGGCGTACATGTGCACGGCCGGGTTGGAGCCGAGCACCAGCTCGGCGACGGCCCACTTGAGGCTCAGGGGGGCGACGATGCCGCCGAGCTCGGCCGGCAGGTCCAACCGCCACCACTCGGCGTCCATGTAGGCCTTGAATGACTTCTTGAAGCTCTCCGGCATGGTCACGATGCCGGTGGCGGGGTCGAACACGGGCGGGTTGCGGTCGGAGTCGAGCAGCGACTCGGCGAGCTCGTTGCTGGCCAGGCGCTCGACCTCGGAGAGGATGCTGCGGGCCGTGTCGGCGTCGACCTCGTCGAAGGGCGGCTTGCCGAGCAGCTCCTGGCGGCCGAACACCTCGAAGAGGTTGAACTCGATGTCGCGCAGGTTGCTCTTGTAGTGACCCATGACCTCGGTCCTCCCAGGCGGCGGTGTCGCGGGGCAGATGTCGCTATTACCCGTCAGTAACATAATCATGCTACTGATGAGTAACTTGTGCAACCGTTTCGGCCATCTGAGGTAGACAGAGTCCATGCCGACCCCCTCGTCCGCCGGGCCATCCGGGCAGGCGTACGACGTCGTCGCGAGGCTCCGAACGGCCGGGTGCGTGTTCGCCGAGGAGGAGGCCCGGCTGCTCCTGGAAGCGGCCGGTACGCCGGGTGAGCTGGCCGCGCTGGTCGACCTGCGGGTCGGGGGCGTCCCGCTCGAGCACGTCCTCGGCTGGGTCGAGTTCTGCGGGCAGCGGATTGCGGTCGACCCGGGAGTGTTCGTGCCGCGCCGCCGGACCGAGCTGCTGGTCAGCGAGACCGCGGCACTGGTCACCGGGCCGGGAGCCGTCGTGGTCGAACTCTGTTGCGGATCGGGTGCCGTGGCCGCCGCATTGGCCGTGGTCCTTGATGCCCCGGAGCTCTACGCCGTCGACATCGATCCGGTGGCGGTGGCGTGCGCGCGACGCAATCTCGACCCGCTCGGCGGGCGGGTGCTCGAAGGTGACCTGTACGAGCCGCTGCCGGAGAGCCTGCGCGGCCGCGTGGACGTGCTGGTCGCCAACACGCCGTACGTGCCCCGTGACTCGGTCGCGACGATGCCGCCGGAGGCCCGCCACCACGAGCCACGCGCGGCTCTCGACGGCGGCGCGGACGGGCTCGACGTCCAGCGCGCGGTCGGCGCTCAGGCCGCGACCTGGCTGGCGCCGGGCGGACACCTGCTGGTCGAGACCAGCGACCTCCAGGCGCCCCAGCTTGTCGAGATCTTCGAGCGGAGCGGGCTCGCCGCCCGGGTCGCCCGGTCCGCCGAGCTCGAGGCCACCGTCGTCATCGGGACGCAGGTCAGGTAGTCAGCTCGCCGGCCAGGTCGTCCTGCATCATTCGGCGCACCTCGTCGGGACCATGACGGTCCGTGAGGACCATGAGCTTGGTGAGGGCCGCCTCGAAGGTCATGTCGCCTCCTGAGATCGCACCGGCGGCGTTGAGGGCAGAGCCGCCGGCGTAGAGACCGCGGACCACGCTGCCAGCGCGGCACTGGGTCGTGATGACGACGGTCACACCGCGATCGACGGCGGAGCGCAGCGGATCCAGGAACCAGCTCTCGGTCGGTCCGTTCCCCGCTCCGAACGCCTCAAGAACGAGGCCACGCAGACCGGGCCGAGCGAGCACCGATTCGAGGATCTGTCCATCGATGCCGGGATGGAGCCGGAGTCCCGTCACGGCGTCGCTGATCCCGCCGCTCCGCCGGATCGGCCCCGCATCAGGAGATCGGATCAGGCTCGACTCGAACTCGATCGCGACGCCGGCGGTCGCGAGCGGTGGGAGGTTCGGTGACGCGAAGCCGCGATAGCTGTCGGCGTGCACCTTCACCGCACGGTTGCCGCGGAGAAGGACGTCAGAGAAGAAGATCGTCACCTCCGGGACCAGCGTCGCGCCGCGTACGTGGCCAGCTGCGATCGCCACCGCGGTCACCAGGTTCTCGCGGCCGTCGGACCGCAGTTCCGTAACCGGACGCTGCGCACCCGTGAGCACGATCGGGATGTCGATGCCCTCGAGCAGGAAGCTCAGCGCGGACGCCGTGTAGGCCATGGTGTCCGTGCCGTGGAGCACGACCACTCCAGCATGGCCGGGCGCATTTTCGATGATCGCGTCGGCGATGTCGAGCCAGTCGGATGTGCCCATGGCGGACGAGTCGATCGGGTCAGGGAACGTCGCCAGGGTGAGCGCGAGCGGCAGCCGACGGAGCACCGGCAGATGCTCACCGAGCTCACGCAGGTCGAGCGGCACCAGCGAACCGTCGGGTCCTGGAGCCATGCCGAAAGTGCCGCCCGTGTACAGCACGAACACGCTTGGACCATCCGGTCCGATCCGGCCGAGCACCTCGACGCCGCTCATTCGGCGATCGCCGGCATCGCTAGGGGACCCGTTCCTTGGCGGGCTCCTCGACGGCGTCGCGGGCCCGGTCGCCGTGGCCGGGCCACCACGCCGCGTGTCCGAGGAGTGCGGTGAGCGCCGGGGTGAGGAAGAGAGCCATGACGAAGGCGGCCAGGGCGATGCCGATGGCGAACGAGAAGCCCATCGACTTGAAGAACGTGCCCTCGGCGAGCATCAGCGAGGCGAAAGTGCCGGCCAGGATCAGGCCCGCGGCCGCGACTGTGGGACCGGCATGCTCGATCGCCTTGGCGGCTCCGACTCGAGGCTCGAGCCCTTCGCGTGCCTCTTCCCGCAGGCGCGCCACCATCAGGATGTTGTAGTCGGTGCCCAGCGCCACCACGAAGAGGTAGATGTAGATCGGCAGGATGAAGATCAGCCCCTGCTCTCCCATCAGGCCCTGGAAGACCAGCACCGTCGCGCCCAGGGCGGCGGTGAAACCGAGACCCACCGAGAGCATGAGGTACACCGGCGCGACCAGGCTGCGCAGCAGCAATGCCAAGATGATCATGATCAGCAGTGCCGCGACCGGGAACACGACCGAGTAGTCCCGGGCCATCGCGTCGTCGAGGTCGACGAAGATCGACGTGGTGCCTCCGACGAAGGACTCGGTCCCGTCGGGCGCGGCCGAGTGCGCGGTGTCGCGAATCGGGCCCTCGACGTTGGCCAGCGCCGCGTCGGACCCGGGGTCGTCGGAAAGGACGACGGTGAACACGGCGACGTCGTCGGTCTTTGCGGCCAGATCCGCCGACGCGACTCCCTTTGCGGTGCCGAGATCGGTGGCGTAGGTCTCGAGGGCGCCGTCGTCGAGCGGCTGGCCGTCCGTCGAGCGCAGCAGCACCGACGTGGGGTCTGCCGCACCACTCGGCTGGCCCTTCTCGAACCTGATCAGTGCCTGCCCGGACTCGGTCTGTTCGGTGCTGCTGTCGGAGAAGTCGAACGTCGGGTTGAACGCCAGCGCGAACAACGACAGCAGGGCGAGCGACCCCGCCGAGACGACCGCGTAGCGGACAGGGTGCGCGGCCACCGAGCGCCCGATGGAGCGGAACCGAGTGCCCTCACGCTCGACCATCCACTTCTTCGACGGCCAGGAGATCGCCCGCGGCCCCAAGGCGGCGACGACCGCGGGGACCAGCGTCAACGCCGCGAGCACGGCCAGCGCGACTGCGATCGCCAGCGCCGGCCCGATCGAGCGGAAGATGCTCAGGGACGACAGCACCATCGCCATGAAGGCGATGATCACGGCGCCGCCGGCTGAGGCGATCGCCTCACCGGCCCGCTCGACGGCGTGGGAGACCGCGCCTCGACCGTCGAAGCCCAGCTGCAGGGCCTCTCGGTAGCGGAAGAGGAAGAACAGGATGTAGTCGGTGCCGATGCCGAACAGCACGATGAACAAGATCACCGAGATGGAGCTGTCAGCCTTGAGGTCGAACGCCTCGTTCGCCACCGCGATGAGCCCGTTGGCGGTCGTCCCGACCAGGGCGACGGTCAGGATGGGCAGGACGCATGCGATGACGCTCCGGAAGATCAGCGCGAGCAGGGTCACGATGAGCAGCAGGGTGACGATGCTGACGATGGCGAGCGCCTGCTGCGACGACTCCTCCGAGTCCAGCGACTGGGCCGCCGGCCCGGTCACGCCGGAGCGGAGGTCAGTTCCCTCGACCAGCGGCTCGAGGTCGGCGCGCAGGTTTCGGGCGTCCTCGATGGCGGTCGGGTCGAAGGCGTTCTTGCCCGGCTTGACCTGCACGAAAATGGCCTGCACCAGGCCGTTCTCCGACACCGGGGAGGCGGCCGCGGTGCTGAGGTTGTCATAGCTCTTGGTGTTGAGCTCTTCGGCGATGGAGGTCACCTTGGCCTGGTCGGCCTCGGTCAGCGTGCTGCCGTCCCCGTGGTCGAAGACCACGATCGCGCCGATCTCACCGCGCTCGGGGAACGCCTCTTGCTGCACGGTGAGTGCCTTGACGGACTCGTAGTGCTTGGGCAGGAACTCCGACTGGTCCTGCGTGGACTGCAGAGCAGGGGCGGTCAACGCGATGACCACGGCGGCCACGATCCAGGCGGCGATGACCCACCAGCGAGCGCGGACGACGAGCTTCCCGAGAGCAGCGAACATGATCCGAACGGTATCGAAACCGCTCGGCCGAGCGACGCAGCCCGGCAGCTTGGTGAGATTTCGTGGAGCGGGTGACGAGAATCGAACTCGCACTGTCAGCTTGGGAAGCTGATGTTCTGCCATTGAACTACACCCGCGAGCGAACGCCCGACATGCTACAGAGGCACCGACAGGGTCGCCACACGATGCAGAGCACGCGAGGACAGGAGGCGCCGTGGAGGAGTTCCGATCCCGCGGCGCGCCGTTGGAGTACTGGTTCATCAAGGTGCGCAGCGGCGACCTGTCCTTTCTCGTGGACTGGATCGTCCGTCGCGCCAGCGGTCAGGCAGAGGTCCGCGTCAGCCTGTTCGTGCGCGGCGCCGGTCGGGTCCTGCGGACCAGGGCCGACGCGTGGCACGACAGCAGCGCCACCGTCCACGTCAACGAATGCACCCTGACACCGGCCTCCACCAGCGGGGGGGTCGACGACGTCCGCTGGGACCTGACCTACGACCCGGGCGAGACGCGGCTCGACCCGGTGCCCCTGCCGGCCAAGGTGCTGCGCCCGTTCGACCTGCAGCTCGCCGGGCGTCCTCGCGCCCGGTTCAGCGGGACCATCGAGGTCGCCGGCGAGACCTTCACACTCGTCGACGCCCGCGGGACGCTGAGCCACTACTGGGGCCGACGGCTGCCCGACTCGTGGGTGTGGGTGTCCGCCGACGGGCTCGGCGACGGGGACGGGGTGGTGGAGGCTGCAGTCATCCGGACGCGCCTCTGGGGCCACGGCCGTCGCGGCCTGATCGGTGGCTACGCCATGGTCGACGACGGCACCAGTACGACGCAGATCCTGGCCCCGACCTACGGCCACCTCTCCGTCGACGGCACCCAGGAGTCCTTCGAGCTCAACGCCTGGACGCGGGGGCGGAAGGTGAGGCTGACGGCGAGTGCGCCTCGCTCGGCGTACAACGATCTCGGTGAAGGCATCCACCAGACGCTGCTGGGCGACGTCGCCGTGGACGGTTGGGGATCCTCGCGCGGGCTTGCCGGGCTGGAGTTCCGCGGCGACCTCCTCACGCACGGGTAGGGTCGCCCCGTGCTGCTTTCGGACCGCGACATCCGCAAGGAGATCGAGTCAGGACGGGTCATGATCGACCCGTTCGAGACGGTCATGATCCAGCCGTCGAGCATCGACGTGCGGATGGACCGCTACTTCCGGGTCTTCGAGAACCACCGCTATCCGCACATCGACCCGATGGTGGAGCAGGCCGACCTGACCCGGCTCGTGGAGCCCGACGGCGACGAGCCGTTCATCCTGCACCCCGGCGAGTTCGTGCTCGCCTCGACGTACGAGGTCGTGACCCTGCCTGACGACGTCGCAGCCCGATTAGAGGGGAAGAGCTCTTTGGGTCGCCTCGGGCTGCTGACCCACTCGACCGCCGGGTTCATCGACGCCGGGTTCTCGGGCCACGTGACGCTCGAGCTGTCCAACGTCGCCACCCTGCCGATCAAGCTGTGGCCGGGCATGAAGATCGGTCAGCTCTGCTTCTTCCGCCTGTCCAGCCCGGCCGAGGCGCCCTACGGCTCAGGGGCGGCCGGCTCCCGCTACCAGGGCCAGCGGGGCCCGACACCCTCGCGGTCGTTCCAGAGCTTCCACCGCACGCAGATCTAGCGGACGGCGCGGAGCACCCGGGTCCGTGGTGTGCCGGCACCGTTCGCGGCGACCGCCAGCGGGCGCGTCGACACCCAGACCGGCAGCAGCTCGGCGGCCATCGACTGCGCGAAGTGGTGACCCTGACCGTGGCCACACCCGAGGTCGCGCAGCAGCGCGGCGGTCTCCGGGGTCTCGATGCCCTCGGCGACGACCTCGATGTCGAGATGGCCGGCCAGCTCGGCGACTGCCTTGACGATCGCGGCATCGCGGCTGCGGTCGTGGATCTGGCTGACGAACGAGCGGTCGATCTTCAGCTGCTGGATCGGCAGCTCGGACAGGTGCGTCAGCGAGGAGTAGCCGGTGCCGAAGTCGTCGAGGGAGAGCCGGACGCCCAGCCGGCGCAGGTCAGCGAGCAGCCCGAGTGCACGGTCGGCGTCACTGAGCACGATGCTCTCGGTGATCTCCAGGGTCAGCAGCTGGCTCGGCAGGCCGTACTGCGAGAGCACCCGCGCCACTGCTGCGGGCAGCGCGTTGTCGAGCAGGGAGCGCGCCGACAGGTTCACCGAGATGCCGATCTCGAGGCCCTGCTCGCGCCAGCGCGCACAGGCAGCGACGGCGCGGTCCAGCACGAGCTCGGTCAGCGGCACGATCAGCCCGTTGCGCTCGGCCAGCGGGAGGAAGAGGTTCGGCCGCAGCGTGCCGCGCACCGGGTGGTGCCAGCGGACGAGGGCCTCGGCCGAGACGAGCTCGCCGGTGAACAGGTCCACGACCGGCTCGACCTCGATGTCCACGTCGCCGTCGTTGATCGCCTGACGCAGCTCGCCCATCAGGGACAGCAGCGACGGGTCGTGCACGTCGATGTCGGGGCGGTAGGTGACGGACGCGTCCGGGCCGTTCTTCGCGGCGTACATCGCGATGTCCGCGCGCTTGAGCAGGTCGGACACGGTGCTGCCGTGGGCCGGCGCCATGGCGATGCCGGCCGCTCCCGAAAGGTGCAGGCGCTCCTGCCCCATCGCGAACGGCTCCTCGAGCGCGTCGAGGAGCTCGCGGGCCACCCGCACCGGCTCGCCGTTGCTGGTCGGGCGCATCAGGACGGCGAACTCGTCGCCACCGAGACGGGCGACCGTCACGCCCTTGGGCGCGGCCTCGGCGAAGCGCCGCGCGACCTCGCGGATCAGGTCGTCACCGACGTGGTGACCGAGGGTGTCGTTGACGGCCTTGAAGCCGTTCAGGTCGATGATCATGATGGCGACCAGGCCGCGGGTGATGCGCGCCTGGGCCAGGGCCGCGGTGGCCTCGTTGGCGAGCTGGGCCCGGTTGGGCAGCCCGGTGAGCGCGTCGTGCAGCGCGTCGTGCCGCAGCCGCCCGATCAGCATCTCGTTGTGCAGCGCGACCGACGCATGGTTCGCGATGGTCTGCAGCAGCTGCACGTCGCCGTTGGAGAAGCCGCGCACCTCCCCGAGCCGGTCGTGCACGGCCAGCGCGCCGACCGTCTGACCGTCGTAGCGCAGCGGTGCGAGCACGGCCTCGCTCGCCGCACGTGACTGGAGGTACGCCGCACCGAATGCGTCGTCCGGCCGCAGCAGCACCGCTTCGCCAGGCGCCAGCAGCCCGCGCACGAGCAGGCCGGTGCCGACGGCGTCCAGGTCGTCGAGCTCCTCCACCCTGCTGCCGTCGAAACGGCACAGCGACACCTGGCCGTCGCCGAAGCGCAGCACCTCGGCCGCCTCGCCGCGGAGCAGCTCGCGGGCTTGGTGCAGGATCGATGGCAGGACGTCGTCGGACTCCGGCGCGACGCTGAGCTCGCGGCTGAAGTGGAACAGTCGTTCGAGGCTGTTGTGCCGTTCGGCCAACGACGCGTAGGCGCGGTAGCCGAGCATGAGCACCGCACCGGCCGCCAGCAGCGGGATCGCGGCCAGCGCGCCCAGTCGCAGGGTGAGGACGGGCACCAGGCCGAGCAGCGCGCTCGCTGCCGCGATCCCCACCCCGAGGGTGGTGCTGCGCCAGCCGGCGAGCGGGGACGCCCCGTCGTACCAGCGAATGATCAGCTGCAGGACGAACAGGTCGACGGCCATCGCAGCGGCCGCGGCGAGCACGGCGCCGGTCCACTCGCGCGGTCCGTCAGCGGTGCTGCCACCACCGACCGCAGCGAAGATGGTCAACGCCACGGCCGTGTCGGTGAACACGAGGGCGATGTTCACGCCGGACTTGAGCATCGTCTGCTTGCGGTGGAGCAGCATCACGAGCGCCGGGCCGACCACCCGGGCGACGAGCAGGTCCTCGGGCATCGAGTAGAACAACGCCAGCACGAGCGGGATCTCGCTGATGGAGATGCTCTGCGCCTCGCGGCCGACCTGGATGTGGAAGACCCAGATCTCGGTGGCCGCGAACATCAGTGCGAGTAGCCACCAGGGGATTTTCAGACCCTGCGGGGCGTCGGGCGGGCTGAGCTGCAGGGTGATCCAGAGAAAGGTGCCGACCACCGCCAGCACCGCGACCAAACCGAGGACGCGCCGGGTGGGACGCGCCGTACGTCGGATCGGAGCCGGCAGTGTCCCGAAGGCACCTGCCGAAGCATTCACGCTGACCTTTCGACGCGTTCGGGCTCTGGCCTTAGAGAGAGAGGGTCAGATCCACGAAGCGCCGGGGGCGCTCTCACGGCGGTCCTGGTTCATGATCTTCTCCCCGTTCGTTGATGCGCCGGTCAGCTGGCCTGGGTTCGCCTGTGTCGTCGTCATGTCGATCACTCCCACCCTGCGCTCGACCACAGATCGTTGGCCCAGGCGGAATCAGCCCAGGTTGCTCCGGCCCAGGTCGCCCCGGCCCACGTTGCTCCGGCCCAGGTCGCCCCGGCCCACGTTGCTCCGGCCCAGGTCGCCCCGGCCCACGTTGCTCCGGCCCAGGTCGCCCCGGCCCACGTTGCTCCGGCCCAGGTCGCGCCGTTCCAGCTGGCGCCGAGAGCCGGCGAGCCCTGCCACTGTCCATTTGCCCAGGTCGCCCCGTTCAGGGCGTCGGGGTTGGCGTCCGTCTCCTCCGCGGCGACAGCTCCGGTGTCGACCGGGTTGCCGAGGATGTCCACCTCGCCGGTCAGCGGCACGCCGTTGAACTTGACCTTGAACCGGCCGCGGGCCTTGTCCAGCGAGCCGCCACCGGCGTTCTTGGCCGGCGCTGCGACGCCCCTGCCGGGGTTGGTCGTGACGGCTGCGTTGAGGTCCAGTGCCCCGGCGCCCTGGGCGTCGGTGGTGACTCCAGCCAGCGGCTTCGCCGAGTGGCGCAGGATGTCCTTGACCTGGTCCGGGGTGAGGTTGGGTCGCTGCGAGAGCAGCAGAGCTGCCGCGCCGGAGATCACGGCCGCGGACTGCGAGGTGCCGCTGCCCTTGAAGAAGCGTTGCCCGACGGCGCCGGCGGTGTACGTCGTGTCGACGAACGATCCAGGTGCCCGCAGGCTCACGATCGAGACACCGGGAGCGACCAGGTCGGGCGCACGCATCCCGAGGGCAGTGGCGCCGCGCTGCGAGAACGCCGGCACGCTGTCGTCGGACCGGTCCATGGTCCCGTTTGTCTTCTGGGCGCCCACCGCGATCACCGCGGGGTTGTAGGCGGGGTTGGCGAGTCCGAGCCGGCTGCCGTCGCCGTTGCCGGCGGAGACCACCACGACGACTCCGCTGTGCCAGGCGACCTCGGCCGCATGCGACAGGGGGTCCAGCCGGTAGTCCTGAAGGGAGTCCGTCCCGAAGGACATGTTCATCACGCGGATGTTGAGACCGGCGTCGCGACCGTGGGCGACGACCCAGTCGATCGCAGCGATGACCTGAGAGACGTCGGTGTTGCCCTGGGCGTCCGCAAGCTTGAGGCTGACGATGCGGGAAGCTGGCGCCATCCCGACGAAGTTGTAGGGTCTGTGTAACTGTTGTCGCGGCCGGCGATGATCCCGGCCATGTGCGTGCCGTGGCCGAACGTGTCCATGTATCGCAGGTTGGCTACCTGCGACTCGAACGATAGGTCAGGTCCCATGACGAGCTTGTTGGGGGTCGCCAGGCCGTTGACGGGCAGAACGCCCGAGTCCAGCAACGCCACGTCGACGCCCTGGCCGTAGTAGCCCTTGTTCCAGAACGCCTGCGCGCCGGTGAGCTTCACGACGTTGTTCATCTCGCCGGGGAGGCCGGCCGGGCTGGTCACCGCGGTCGTGGCGTCGCCGACGATTCCCGTGTCCTGCAGCTTCACCTGGCTGTCCGAGGTCACGCTCTCCACGTGGGCCGCGGCGCGGAGCCGGCCGACAGCGCGGTCAGGCATGTCCACGACAACGGTGCTCAGCGTGTGCTGTGAAGAGACGACCTGGCCACCGAGGGAAGTGGCGGTGTCGTTGACCGAGGGGAGGCTGCCGGGCTCGGCCCGGACGATCACCCGGGTGACCTTGTCCTCGCCGGCCGCTGCCGGTGCCGACCCACCCATGGCGGGAGAGGCAAAGACACCGCCGAGAGCGACCGCGGCGGCGACGACAATGCGCCACCCTTGCGGTCGAGCAAATCGCTGCGGCTTCACGAAACCCCCTGGGCAGATGGTGTTCTGCAATGGAGTCGTTACTGTGCCTTTACTTGTTACGGAATGTCATGAGCCATCGACGCAATGCACCCGAACGGAGTAGCGCTGACGCTCACATATGGCCGTTCGGCCGATATGTGCTCATGACGATGGTGTGACCGCACCGCCGAACGGGCGACCCCCGGCTCGTCGTCCGCGACCTTTCAGGCGGCGGGGCCGGCGTCCCCGTCCGGGTCGGCGCCGACGGGGATGACCGTGATCGGTGGACGGCGGACGGACCGCACGAGCAACTGGGCGACGTCGACGACCTCGACGTCCTCCCGGGCCGACCCGTCCTGCTTCTTCGCCGTGACCGCGTCGCCGAGCATGACCAGGCAGAACGGGCAGGCTGTGGACACGATGTCGGGGTCCAGCGCGAGCGCCTCGTCGACCCGCTCGACGTTGACCCGCTTGCCGATCTTCTCCTCCATCCACATCCGGGCGCCACCGGCGCCGCAGCAGAAGCCGCGCTCCTTGCACCGGTGCATCTCCTGCGAGCGCAGGTGCGGGACGCTGTCGAGGATCTCCCGCGGCGGCGTGTAGACCTTGTTGTGCCGCCCCAGGTAGCACGGGTCGTGGTAGGTCACCAGGCTGTCGACGGGCGTGATCGGGGTGAGCCGGCCCTCGTCGACCAGCCGGGACAGCAGCTGAGTGTGGTGCACGACGTCGTACCTGCCACCCACCTGCGGGTACTCCCGGGCCAGGCTGTTGAAGCAGTGCGGGCAGGTCGCCACGATCGTGGTCGCCTTCGCCTCGTTCAGCGTCTCGACGTTCTGCTGCGCGAGCATCTGGAAGACGAACTCGTTGCCGAGCCGCCGGGCGGGGTCGCCCGAGCAGGCCTCCGCCTCACCGAGGACGGCGAAGCGCACGCCTGCGATGTGCAGCAGCTCGGCGAAGGCACGGGTGGTCTTCTTGGCGCGGTCCTCGAGCGCGCCGGCGCAGCCGACCCAGTAGAGGTAGTCGACCTCGGAGAGGTCAGCCACGTCCTGGCCCACCACCGGGACGTCGAAGTCCAGGCCCTCGGTCCAGTCCAGGCGGGCCCGCGCGTTCATGCCCCACGGGTTGCCCTTGGTCTCCAAGTTCTTCAGCATCGTGCCGGCCTCGGACGGGAACGACGACTCGATCAGCACCTGGAAGCGACGCATGTCCATGATGTGGTCGACGTGCTCGATGTCGACGGGGCACTGCTCGACGCAGGCACCACACGTCGTACAGGACCACAGCACGTCGGGGTCGATGACGCCGCCCTCGGCCTCGGTGCCGACCAGCGGGCGGGCCGCCTGCGCCGCGCCCTTCTCCGGGATGCGGCCGAAACCGGACTCCGGTACGCCGTGGTGCCCGCCGGTCGACGCGCGGTCGGCGCTCTCGTTGCCGGCCTCCTCGATGCCGGTGACCGCCGTGCTGTTCGCGCCGTCCGGCGCTCCCAGGATGGCCGGCGCCTTCGCGAACAGGTGGTCGCGGAGGTCCATGATCACGAGCTTGGGGGACAGCGGCTTGCCGGTGTTCCAGGCCGGGCACTGGTCCTGGCAGCGACCGCACTCGGTGCAGGTCGAGAAGTCGAGCATCCCCTTCCAGGTGAAGTCCTCGACCTTGCCGCGGCCGAACACGTCGTCCTCGCCCGGGTCCTCGAAGTCGATCGGCTTGCCGCCGGAGGTCATCGGCAGCAGCGGGCCGAGCGCCTGGGGCTCGCGCTTGGTCAGCACGTTCAGCGGCGCGAGGAAGATGTGCAGGTGCTTGGAGTAGACCACCAGCACGAGGAAGCCGAGGACCACGCCGATCTGGGCCAGGATTGCGATCGTCTCGAGAATCTCGTTGGTGTCCTCGCCCAGCGGCTCGAGCACCTCGGCGACGGCCTCAGAGGCGAACGCCCCGCTCTCGAACGGGAAGACGCCGGTGTTGATCTGTGCTCCGCGGTAGAGGAGCAGCGTCCAGATGACGTTGAAGATCATGAAGAGCACGAGCCAGGCCGCGCCGGTGTGCGAGCCGTAGAACCGGGACGCCCGTTGCCGCCGCGCCGGCGCATTGCGCAGCCGGATCACGCTGAACACCGCGAGCGCCACCAGCACCGCGACGGCGAAGAAGTCCTCGAGGAAGCCCAGCAGCGGCCAGTGCCCGACCAGCGGGATCGCGAAGTCGCGGTCGAACAGCGCTCCGTAGGCCTCGACGATGGTCGCGGCCAGGACGACGAAGCCCCAGAACATCAAGAAGTGCGCTGTGCCGGACACGTTCCGCTTGAGCAGCTTGCGCTGGCCGAAGACCTCCATCAGCTGGTCCTTCGCGCGCTGCCCGATGCCGTCGAGGCGCCCCGGGGCGGGCTGGCCGGACTTCAGCAGCCGGTAGAGCCAGGACACCCGCCGTCCGGCGATGGCCAGGGCCAGGACCGTCATGACCAGGCCGATGGCGAGTCTCACGGGCGAGACGATAGCGATCAACGACTGGGGCGCCGGAAACGGGCCTCAGCGGACGAGGTCGGTCGCCCAGCGCAGCATCGGCACGAGCACCGGCGCGGTGAGCACCAGCATGCCCACGGCGACCAGAACAGCGAGCAGCCGCAGCGGCGGCGCGGGCTTGCCTCGCTGGTCTCGCAGGGCGGGGAGCATGCCGGACAGCGTACGACGGGCGCGTGCCCGTCGTGGGAACTCCGTCAGTCGAGCGCGAAGAGCAGGAACTGGCTGACCTGTCCAGGCGTGAAGTTGTTGTCGCTGACCAGGAGAACCGACTGCCGCCCGTCGGGCAGCCGCGGGCCGAGCGTCATGCCCTCGAGGTTGTCCAGCGTCAGCCCGAGTCCCTTGAGATTGAGCAGCAGGGTCTTCTGGACGGGCGTCACCTGGCCGAGCTGGTCGAGGTCGTCGACGCCGTTGACATCCGTCGCACCGGGAACGGCTACCCGGTAGATCCGGATGTCGTTGCCGACGCCCACAGAGAACGACCGCTCCATCGCGAGCAGGAACTGGTTGTTCAGCGGCAGCAGCTCCACGAGACCGTTGACCGTGAAGATCGAGCTGGGCGCGACGACCGGGTCGGTCCCGTAGACGTACTGCCGGTCCAGGTTGCCGTTCTGAAGGTTGTAGCGCAGCAGCCGGGCTCGGCTTCCCGTGGTCAGGCTGGCGGCCGGACCGTCCTGAACGAGTGCGTTCTCGGCGCCCACGAACAGGAACTGGCCGTTGGGGGCGACCGCGGCTGCCTCGAAGCCGAGGTTGGGACGCACACCTCGGGTCCCGTCGGCCGACTGAGTGAAAGCACTCGGGACCGGCAGCACATTGATCTGCCGACCGGACAGGTCGAACTCGCGCACGAACGGCGCGAAGGCGGGCACCGGGGGAGGACCGGCGACGGCAGGGACCCCCTCCGACGTCATGATCAGGGTGTCGTCACGGGTGAGGGTCAGCCCCTCCGGGTCCAGGCTGCGACCGGGGAAGGGCTGGCCGTTCGCCCCGAGCAGCGTGGTGACGTCCACGACGGTCACGTCGCCGGCGCCGAGCGACCCGTCGGAGAGGTCGACCCGAAGCGTGTAGAACCGGGCCGGGGTGCTCGGGAGGTTGAAGGTTCCGCCCTGGTCGTCGGAGAGCGCGTAGTAGACGTCGCGGGCCTCGTCGTACGCCCAGGAGGACAGGCCGCCGACGACGGTGCCCTCGAAGGTGGCGCCGGAGGCGATCGTGCTCTCGCCCAGGAACTCCAGACCGGGCGTCTTCGCCTGCGGGCTCACTGCCGACGCGGGCGCGGCAAGCACGCCGGCGACGAGGCAGGCGGCGGTGGCGATCAGGGTGACGCGGTTGCGCAGTGGCCCGGACATCTGGGAGCTCCCAAGGTCGGCGATCGAGGCGACAGCGGCACTCTGCCCGCCTCGCGCCGGGCCCCGCAAGGCCCCCCGGATGTCCAACCGGCGACCGTCAGGTGACCTCTTCCATCCCTGGCGGCAGGTGTCCGGTCGACTTGCGGTAGTAGTCGGCAGCCTTGCGGGTGGCGAGCATCCGGGCGAGGCCCATCACGGCGCCGCTCGCCACCGCGTAGCCGATCGCCTTCGGCCAGTTCGTGCCCGGAGCCGCGGGGTTTGCCGGGGGGTCGTCTCCGGTGCTCGTCGTCCAGACCTTGACGAGGAGCTTGCGGGCCACGAACCCGGCGAGGACCGCAGCCAGGGTGCCGAACAGCTTCCATTTCATGGCCGCCCTCGTTCCCTCTCTCCCTCCGCTCATGCCAGTGAACCCCACCGGGCTGGGCGGAGGGAAGTTGAGCGGAAGCGACTCAGGTTATTTGACAGGAGCGCGGATGGTGACCGACCATGTGGGCACCACTCAACTTTCCCAGCGGAGGACGAACACCATGGCACGTGCGGTCGGAATCGACCTCGGGACGACCAACTCCGTCGTCTCGGTCCTGGAGGGCGGCGAGCCCACCGTGATCGCCAACGCCGAGGGCTCGCGGACCACCCCGTCCGTCGTGGCCTTCGCGAAGAACGGCGAGGTGCTGGTCGGCGAGGTCGCCAAGCGCCAGGCCGTCACCAACGTCGACCGGACCATCCGGTCGGTGAAGCGCCACATGGGCGAGAACTGGTCCGTCGACATCGACGGCAAGAAGTACACCGCCCAGGAGATCAGCGCCCGCATCCTGATGAAGCTCAAGCGCGACGCCGAGGCCTACCTCGGTGAGACCATCACCGACGCGGTCATCACGGTCCCGGCCTACTTCGAGGACGCCCAGCGCCAGGCCACCAAGGAGGCCGGCGAGATCGCGGGGCTCAACGTCCTGCGCATCGTCAACGAGCCGACCGCGGCCGCGCTGGCCTACGGCCTGGACAAGGGCGAGCACGACCAGACGATCCTCGTGTTCGACCTGGGCGGCGGCACGTTCGACGTGTCGCTGCTCGAGATCGGTGAAGGCGTCGTCGAGGTCAAGGCCACCAGCGGTGACAACCACCTCGGTGGTGACGACTGGGACCAGCGCATCGTCGACCACCTGGTCAAGGCCTTCCAGAACGCGAACGGCATCGACCTGGCCAAGGACAAGATGGCCCTGCAGCGGCTCCGCGAAGCGGCCGAGAAGGCCAAGATCGAGCTGTCCTCGTCGAGCGAGACCACCATCAACCTGCCCTACATCACCGCATCGGACGCCGGGCCTCTCCACCTGGACGAGAAGCTCTCGCGTTCACAGTTCCAGCAGATGACGACCGACCTGCTCGACCGCTGCAAGACCCCGTTCGAGTCGGTGCTGCGCGACGCAGGGCTCCCGGTGAACGAGATCAACCACGTCGTGCTCGTCGGTGGCTCGACCCGGATGCCGGCGGTCGTCGACCTGGTCAAGGAGCTCACCGGCGGGCGCGAGCCCAACAAGGGCGTCAACCCCGATGAGGTCGTCGCCATCGGCGCGAGCCTGCAGGCCGGCGTGCTCAAGGGCGAGGTCAAGGACGTCCTTCTTCTCGACGTCACCCCGCTGTCCCTCGGCATCGAGACCAAGGGCGGCATCATGACCAGACTGATCGAGCGCAACACGACGATCCCGACCAAGCGGTCCGAGATCTTCACCACGGCCGACGACAACCAGCCGTCCGTGCAGATCCAGGTCTACCAAGGCGAGCGCGAGATCGCGTCCTACAACAAGAAGCTCGGCATGTTCGAGCTGACCGGCCTGCCGCCCGCACCGCGCGGGGTCCCGCAGATCGAGGTCGCGTTCGACATCGACGCCAACGGCATCGTGCACGTGTCGGCGAAGGACCTCGGCACCGGCAAGGAGCAGCGGATGACCATCACCGGTGGCTCCGCGCTTCCCAAGGACGACATCGAGCGGATGATGCGCGACGCCGAGTCGCACGCCGAGGAGGACAAGGCGCGCCGCGACGCGGCCGAGACGCGCAACACCGGTGACCAGCTCGTCTACCAGACCGAGAAGTTCCTGGCCGACAACGCCGACAAGTTCGCCGAGGGCGACGCGGCGGCGACGCGGGCAGAGGTCGAGGAGGCTATCGCCGAGCTGAAGAAGGCGTTGGAGAACACCGACGACAGCGCGGTCGCCGACATCCGCAGCGCCACGGAGAAGGTCGCGACGACCAGCCAGAAGCTGGGTTCGGCGATGTACGCCGAGGCGCAGGCGGCCGGTGGCTCCGACACCGGCCAGGGTGAGGCCCCGACCGGCGACTCCGGTGACTCCGAGGACTCCGATGTCGTCGACGCCGAGATCGTCGACGAGGACGACAAGAAGTGACCGAACGCGAGCCCGAGGAGCAGGAGGGCCCGATCATCCGGGACCGGCGGCGCCTCGACCCCGAGACCGGCGCGGTCCGTGAACCGGCCGCGCCGGCGGGGGACGGCGTCGACGACCAGTGCGCCCGCGCCGGCCGATGGCACGGGCGAGGGCGCTCTCGAGGCGACACTTGCCGAGCGGACCGCCGACCTGCAGCGGCTGCAGGCCGACTACACCAACTACCGGCGGCGCGTCGAGCGCGACCGGGAGGCGGTGCGGGAGCTGGCCCTGGTCAACATCCTCACCAACCTGCTGCCCGTCCTCGACGACATCGGCCGCGCCCGCGAGCACGGCGAGCTCGAGGGCGGCTTCAAGTCGGTTGCCGACGCACTCGAGGCGGCGGTCGGCAAGCTCGGTCTCGAGCGGTTCGGCGAGCCGGGGGAGCCGTTCGACCCGTCGGTCCACGAGGCCCTGACGCACTCGCACTCCGCCGAGGTCACCGAGCCGACCGCGGTGCAGGTCTTCCAGCCGGGCTACCGCATCGGTGCCCGGGTGGTCCGCCCGGCGCGGGTCGGCGTTGCCGAGCCGGAGCCGGGCTCCGAGGGCTGACCGCGAGCTGACGAAAACCAAGGACGGCACGGAAGGAGGGGACGCATGAGCGCCAGGGACTTCCTGGAGAAGGACTACTACAAGGCGCTCGGCGTCCCCAAGGACGCCAAGCCGGCGGAGATCAAGAAGGCCTACCGCAAGCTGGCGCGCCAGTTCCATCCCGACGCCAACAAGGGCGACAGCGCCGCCGAGGAGCGCTTCAAGGAGGTCTCCGAGGCCTACGACGTCCTCTCCGACGACAAGCGACGCAAGGAGTACGACGAGGCGCGCACCCTGTTCGGTACCGGCGGCTTCGGCCGGCGCGGTGCGCCCGCTGGTGCAGGCGGCCCGGGTGGCGGCGGGTTCGCGTTCGACCTCGGTGACCTGTTCGGCCAGCCCGGCGGGCAGGGTGCCGGTGGCCTCGGCGACGTGCTCGGCGGCCTCTTCGGTGGCCGGGCGGGCGGCCGCACCACGTCACCGCGGCGCGGCGCCGACATGGAGTCCGAGGTCACGCTGTCGTTCCACGACGCGGTCGATGGCGTGACGGTGCCGCTGCGGATGTCCAGCGAGAAGCCGTGCCCGAGCTGCCACGGAACGGGCGGGCGCGACGGCGCCCTGCCCACCCAGTGCCCGGTCTGCCTGGGCACCGGCCAGACCACCCGTAACCAGGGCGGCTTCGCGTTCGCCGAGCCGTGCCGGGAGTGCCGCGGGCGTGGCCTGGTGGTCGAGGACCCCTGCCCCACCTGCCACGGCAGCGGCCGGGCACTCGGCACCCGCACCCTCAACGTGCGCATCCCGGCCGGCGTCCGCGACGGGCAGCACATCCGGCTCAAGGGCAAGGGCGCACCCGGCGAGCGAGGCGGCCCGACCGGTGACCTCATCGTCACGGTGCACGTGCAGCCGCATCGACTCTTCGGACGCAAGGGCGACAACCTCACCCTGTCCTTGCCGGTCACGTTCCCTGAGGCGGCGCTCGGCGCGGAGATCAAGGTGCCGACCCTCGGGGGGGCGCCCGTGACGCTGCGGCTCCCGTCGGGAACCACCAACGGGCGCACCTTCCGGGTCAAGGGCCGCGGTGTCACCCGCAAGGACGGCACCAAGGGCGACCTCCTCGTCACGGTGGACGTCGTCGTACCCGGCAAAGCTCGACGGCGCGGGCAAGCAGGCCGTCGAGGCGCTGCGCGACGCGACTGCCGCAGAGGACCCGCGCGTCGGCCTGCTCGACCCGAGCGGAGGCGTAGCGATGACTCTCGAGCACGACGACGACACCCCGGTCTACGTCATCTCGGTGGCCGCGCAGCTGACGGGTCTGCACGCGCAGACGCTGCGGCAGTACGACCGGCTCGGCCTGGTCTCGCCGGGCCGCACACCGGGCGGCGGGCGACGCTACTCGCCGCGCGACATCGCCGCCCTGCGCGAGATCCAGGAGCTGTCGTCCTCGGGCATCGGCCTGGAGGGTGTGCGCCGCATCCTCGAGCTGGAGAACCAGGTCATCGCTCTGCGAGAGCGCCTCGGCGAGCTGCAGAGCGAGGTCGACGAGCACCGCGCCGCTGCCCGCCGTACGGCGCTCGTCGTCTGGCGACCGCCGCACCGCACTCGTTGACGCTGACGCCACCCCGCACCACCGAGAGAGCTGCCTCACATGGACGCAAGCAAGCTGACGACCAAGAGCCAGGAAGCGCTCGCGGACGCGATCCGCCGCGCCGTTCGCGCCGGCAACCCCCACGCTCGAGCCCGTGCACCTGCTGCAGGCGCTGCTGGCGCAGGACGGCGGCGTGGCCGCGCCGCTGCTCGACGCCGTCGGCGTCGACCGCGCCGACCGTCGCGGCCGAGGCCGAGCGCTGCTGCGACCAGCTGCCGAGCGCATCGGGGCACGACCGTCGCCGCGCCCGAGGCGTCGCGCGCCACGCCTCGCCGTGCTCGCCGCGGCCGGCGACCGGGCCACGAGCGATGGGCGACGAGTACGTCGCGACCGAGCATCTGCTCGTCGGGCTCGCGAGGCCGGCGGCCCGCGGCCGACCTGCTGAGTCGGCGCGGCACCACGCCCGAGGGCTGCTCGAGGCCTTCGCGAAGGTACGCGGCGCGCGCCCGCGTCACCAGCGCCGACCCGGAAGGCACCTACCAGGCGCTGGAGAAGTACGGCGTCGACCTCACCGAGCGCGCCCGCGACGGCGAGCTCGACCCGGTCATCGGCCGCGACGCCGAGATCCGACGCGTTGTGCAGGTGCTGTCGCGTCGCACGAAGAACAACCCGGTGCTCATCGGCGAGCCCGGCGTCGGCAAGACCGCCGTCGTCGAGGGCCTCGCGCAGCGCATCGTCGCCGGCGACGTCCCCGAGTCGCTGCGGGACAAGCGGCTGGTCGCGCTCGACCTCGGCGCGATGGTGGCGGGCGCGAAGTACCGCGGCGAGTTCGAGGAGCGGCTGAAAGCCGTGCTCGACGAGATCAAGGCCAGCGACGGGCAGGTCGTCACGTTCATCGACGAGATGCACACCGTCGTCGGCGCCGGCGCGACCGGCGACGGCGCGATGGACGCGTCGCAACATGCTCAAGCCGATGCTGGCGCGCGGCGAGCTGCGCATGGTCGGCGCGACCACGCTCGACGAGTTCCGCGAGCACGTCGAGAAGGACCCCGCGCTCGAGCGGCGCTTCCAGCAGGTGCTCGTCGGCGAGCCGAGTGTCGAGGACACCATCGCCATCCTGCGCGGGCTCAAGGAGCGCTACGAGGCGCACCACAAGGTCGAGATCAGCGACGCCGCGCTCGTCGCCGCCGCGACGCTGTCCCACCGCTACATCACCTCGCGCTTCCTGCCCGACAAGGCGATCGACCTCGATCGACGAGGCGGCGTCCCGGCTGCGCATGGAGATCGACTCGCGCCCGGTCGAGATCGACGAGCTGCAGCGCCAGGTCGACCGGCTGCGGATGGAGGAGATGGCGCTCGAGCAGGAGGACGACGCGGCGTCGCAGGAGCGGCTGGCGAGGTTGCGCCGCGACCTGGCCGACCTGCAGGAGCAGCTGGCCGCGCCTCAACGCCCGCTGGGAGCAGGAGAAGGCCGGCCTCAACCGGGTCGGCGAGCTGAAGAAGCGGCTCGACGACCTGCGCGGCCAGGCCGAGCGGGCCCAGCGCGAGGGCGACCTCGAGCACCGCGAGCCGGCTGCTGTACGCCGAGATCCCGGCGCTCGAGAAGGAGCTCGCCGAGGCCCGCGCCGAGAGCGAGGACACGCGAGGCGATGGTCAAGGAGGAGGTCGGCCCCGACGACGTCGCCGAGGTGGTCGCGGCGTGGACCGGCATCCCGGCCGGCCGGCTGCTCGAGGGCGAGACGGCCAAGCTGCTGCGCATGGAGGACGAGCTCGGCCGCCGGCTGGTCGGGCCAGCGCACGGCCGTCCGGGCGGTGTCCGACGCCGTACGCCGTGCCCGCGCCGGCATCTCCGACCCCGACCGGCCGACCGGCTCGTTCCTGTTCCTCGGCCCCACCGGCGTCGGCAAGACCGAGCTGGCCAAGGCGCTCGCCGACTTCCTGTTCGACGACGAGCGCGCGATGGTGCGCATCGACATGAGCGAGTACGGCGAGAAGCACTCGGTCGCGCGGCTCGTCGGCGCGCCTCCCGGCTACGTCGGGTACGAGGAGGGCGGCCAGCTCACCGAGGCGGTCCGGCGCCGCCCGTACTCCGTGATCCTGCTCGACGAGGTGGAGAAGGCCCACCCGGAGGTCTTCGACGTCCTGCTGCAGGTGCTCGACGACGGCCGGCTCACCGACGGCCAGGGCCGCACCGTCGACTTCCGCAACGCGATCCTGATCCTGACGTCCAACCTCGGCTCGACCTTCCTGGTCGACCCGACCTCGACGCCGGAGCAGCAGCGCGAGCCGGTGATCGGTGCGGTGCGCGCGACGTTCAAGCCGGAGTTCCTCAACCGGCTCGACGACGTCGTCGTCTTCGACGCGCTGTCGACCGACGACCTGGCCCGCATCGTCGACCTGCAGGTCGCGCTGCTGGCCAGCCGGCTGGCCGAGCGGCGGCTCGACGCTCGAGGTCACCGACGCAGGCCCGGGAGTGGCTGGCGCGCACCGGCTTCGACCCGGTCTACGGCGCCCGCCCGCTGCGCCGGCTGGTGCAGTCGGCGATCGGCGACCCGCTGGCCCGGGCGCTGCTGGCCGGCGAGGTCCGCGACGGCGACGCCGTCGTGGTCGACCTCACACCGGACGCCGACGGCCTGCGAGTCACCAGCCGGGAGGCCTCGGCAGCTAGGTGTCCACCTAGCTGCCACTCCAGCAGGCTGTCGTCGACACCTAACACGTCTCGTCTCGGTGGCCGGGTGCCCGGCACCGGCGGTAGTCGGCTGTGTACTCGTCTCCCGTCGCAGTCGTCGTCGTGACGTAGTCACCGCTACCGCGTTGACCGGGGCGCGCCAGCATGCCCGGCGCTTCCCGCGCCAAGTTGCACGCCTCGCACAGGCCCTGACCGTTGCCGGCGCTCGTCGGACCCCCTCCCGCCGCCGGGGCGACGTGGTCGATGTGCCGGATCGGCGCCCCGCACCAGAGGGTGCGGCACACCTGGTCGCGCACGACCACGAACCGGCGCAGCCCAGCAGGGAAGATCCGCCGCCTCGACTCCATCGCCACCAGCTCGCCGGTCTCGGGCGAGACGAACAGCCGGCGCAGCCACACCTGTGGCGCCTCGCGGACGAGGTCACATGCCCAGGACGCGGGCACCGGGCATGCCCGAGGAGCACCCCTGGCTCGTCGACATCGGCCCGGTCGCCCGGCTCGGCGGGGTGAGCCCGGCCGGCCCGGTGGTCCGGCGCCCCGTGCTCGCCGAGCAGCGCCCTGTCGGTCATCACGAGCTGAACCTCGACCGGCACAGCGGTGGCAGATGCCTGACCGGTGACGCGCTCGACGAGCAGGTCGGCCATCAGCTGCCCGCGGCCGCGCTGGTCGCCGAGCGCCCGCAGCCGGTCGGCTTCCTTGGTCAGCGCGGTGTGCGCGGCGACTCCCTGCGCGACGGGCAGAAGGGCGCCGAGCCGGGACATGGTGTCCGGCGCCGGGCGGAGGGTGACCCGGCGGTCGTTCGCGGCAGCCCGGCAGCGGTCGACGTAGGCGGCGGGGTCGAGCCGGTAGGCCAGCCGCTTCGCCTCGCTCTCCGTCTCGCTGTCTCCGAGGCGCTCGAGGCGATCGCCGAGCTCCAGGTCGGCCTGCTCCCGCAGCTCGCGCGGCAGACATGCCCTGCTCCCTCGCGACGACCGTGGCCCGCCACTCGTTGGTCTCGCCCGCGGTCAGGGCGGCCATCGTGCGGGGCATCTCGTGGACGAGAGCCTCGGCGAGCCCGACCAGGCGGGAACCGCGGTGCGGTGACTCGCGCCGCGCCAGTGCCACCTGGGCGCTGATGCCGCGGGCGATCTCGCTCTCCGGCACGTCGGCATGACGCTGCTCGGCACGCTGGGACGCGGCGAACGCCGCCGTCAGTCGTGCCTGCGCGGCAGCGGCCGCAGACTTCAACTCCTCGAGCGCACGGATCGTCTCGATGCGCTCGACGTCTCGGGCCTCACCGTCAATGCCCTGACCGTCAGTGCCCCGACCGTCGACGCCCGCCAACTCGTCGACCCAGTCGCGCACCGCGGCCGCTCCGAGCGGGGGCCTGGCCACCGGCCACGCAGATGGCGCCTCGGCGCACCGACCGGACTCGAACATGTGTTCGATTCTAGCCCTTTGACCTGCAGCGATACAACCCCTCTGACGGATCTGTGGACGCCTCTTCGCCGACCGCGGGGCCGCGGGCGGTGGTGTTGGAGACGCTGGACGGATGACCACCACTGCGCTCGTCACCGGTGCCACGTCAGGGATCGGGCACGCGTTGAGCTCGGCGGCTCGCTGCCGATGGACACGACCTCGTTCTGGTCGCACGTGACAGCGAACGCCTGGCGTCGACGGCCAAGGAGCTGCACACGTCGTACGACGTGGACGTCGAGGTGCTGGCCGCCGACCTGACCGAAGACGACGGCTGCCGGCGCGTCGAGAACCGCTTGGCCGACACGTCACGACCGGTCGACCTACTGGTGAACAACGCAGGTTCCGGTGCCCGGCAGCGCTTCTCGACCGGCGATATCGAAGATGAGGAGCAGATGCTCCGGCTGCTGGTGCGGGCGGTCATGCGACTCACTCGGGCGGCGATCCCCGGCATGGTTGAACGCGGTCACGGCGCGATCGTCAACGTGTCATCAGTGGCGGGCTTCCTGCCGCGTGGCACCTACAGCGCCGCAAAGGCATGGGTCACGACCTTAAGCCAGGGTCTGGCCAACGAGCTCGACGACACGGGTGTGCGGGTGCTGGCGCTTTGCCCTGGCTTCACGCGGACCGAGTTCCACGGCCGGGCCGGGCTGAACATGTCCGCCGTCCCCCAGTTCCTCTGGCTCGACGCCGACAACGTCGTCGACGAGGGACTGGCGGCGCTGCGCCGTAACGCCGTCGTATGCGTGCCCGGCGCGCGATACAGGGTGATCGTTGCGGTGTCGCGGCTGCTGCCGCTTGCTGGGCTGCGTTTGATGGCTCGACGGGCCCCG